>NZ_CP137142.1:0-2986362 GCF_045287255.1 Hyphomonas sp. FCG-A18 | reverse complement strand
TGACGGTGGCACAATCTCTTCAGCCTCATCATAACTCTCTGCTGAGGCCGCACGCTCAATAATCGTTGCGTCTTCGCTATCATCCCCATTGTGACGGAAGAAGTCAGCCGGGCGCATGCCCTCTGGCCCATCAGCCTGCCTGCGGCCACCAAACAGGCCACCGAGCCAACCCGTAACGCCTCTCGCGCGGCGGGCCGCCTTGCTACCAGACACAGCAGCCGCTTCCTGTAACAAACGTGCATCAGTGCGCCGGAAGCCAAGCGCGCGGAAGGCACAGAAGAGCGCAAACGCGCCGAGAACCAAAGCTGAAAGCAAACTCGGCATTGGCAAGAGCAGGGCCTTGAACGGCATCACGGTGAGGTCATGCAAGCCATCGCCGACCATGCCCCCAAGGCCCGAGCGTAAGGGCCAACTGGCTGGCACGGGCCAGGCCGCGAAACAGGCTGCAGAGAAAGGCACGACCAGCGCGCCCAGCATCCAGCGATAGATACGCGGCGTTCCGATTAACACAGCGCGCATCGCACCGCCCAACATCAAGGCAAACCCTGCAATCCAGGATGACCAACCCAATAGCTGGCGCGCAAGATCAGCAAATACTGCGCCGCCAGCACCGAACAGGTTATTCACGCTCTGGTCTGTCGCCGCGTTCCAGCTTGGGTCGGCGACATCATAGGAGCCAACACTGCCGCAAATAAACACGCCAGCAGCAAACGCCCCAGCGCCAGTGACAATTCTCCAAACCGGGTCTGATGCTTCGCGCATATCTGCAGCATCCAGTTCTGCTGTCCGTGTCGCCATGACCCTGTCTCCGCTTCTTTATCGGGCTGAGTTTTCAATAAAACTGACAGACCGGGCTTAAGACGGCGCTAACACAACAGGCGATTGTGAAGAAAAAAAGGCCCCGACCCTTTGTGGGGCCGGGGCTAGTCGGGAGGAAACGCCTCCGCGAAATTCGAAGGCGTACTGGTCGCTCGCGCCGGAACAGGAGGTCCGGCGCGAGCAATTCGAGATTTAGGAGGCAAACTCCGGATAGGCTTCGACGCCCGTATCTGCGCGGTCGAGGCCGAGCTGCTCATGCTCTTCGCTGACGCGAACGCCGAGTGTGAACTTCAGAGCGAGCCAGACAACCGCTGAGGCAGCACAGACAAACACACCAGTCAGAACAACACCCACGAGCTGCCCTATGAAGGTTGCATCGCCTGTGGCAGCAACGATCATGGTGCCCCAGATGCCGCAGACGAGGTGGGCTGGGATCGCACCGACAACATCGTCAATTTTCAGCTTGTCGAGCAATGGCACGGTGAGAACAACCAGAACACCACCAATTGCGCCGATAGCAACGGATGCACCCATGCTTGGCGCCAGCGGCTCAGCCGTGATCGAAACCAGACCACCAATCGCGCCGTTAAAGGCCATCGTTGGATCGACTTTCCCTTTATACAGCACAGCTGTCAGGATCATAGCGGCCAGAACACCACCAACAGCGGCCATATTCGTATTGGCAAAGATTTTCGCAACAGCGTTGATGTCGTCGAATGTACCAGCAGCAAGCTGTGACGCGCCGTTAAAGCCGAACCAGCCAAACCACAGGATAAAGGTACCCAGCGCAGCCAGCGGGATATTGGATCCCGGCATCGGGTTTACTTTCTCACCGAAGTACTTGCCGGCACGTGGCCCGATGATGATGGCACCGACCAGCGCAGCCCAGCCGCCTGTTGAGTGCACAAGGGTAGACCCCGCAAAGTCAGAGAAGCCCCATACAGTATCGAGGTAGCCACCGCCCCACTCCCAGCTCGCAACGATTGGGTAGATAAAGGCTGTCAGAACCGCCACAAAGATCAGGAATGGCCAAAGCTTCACACGCTCAGCCACAGTTCCTGAAACGATAGAGGCCGCTGTCGCAACAAACACCATCTGGAAGAACCAGTCCGAATGCGCGGCATAACCGGTATCGAGACTCTCTTCACCGGCCCAGATAAAGTCTGGAACACCGAACAAACCATTCAGGATCGTGGTGCCCGGATAGGCCATGTTATAACCAACCAGCCAGAACATCAGACCCGCGACGGAGAACAGGGCGACATTCTTAAGAGACTGCATGGAAGCATTCTTTGACCGCACAAGGCCCGCCTCAAGACAGAGGAAACCCGCCGCCATGAACATTACGATCAGGCCACCAATCAGGAACAGATAGGAGCTGTCGACATAGGCGCTGACGGCGCTGGCACTCGGTGCCTCTTCCTGCGCGAAAGCCAAAGCCCCCGCCATTACGGCAACCGGAAGCAAACTCGCTCCCCGCACTGCCCTCTTCATCCAATTTTGCATGCCCGTATCTCCCGCAGCTTAAGTTGTTGACGAACACAGCTAAGCGGGCCTGCCCAAGATCGCGCCAGTCTTAACAAGTGATTGCTGCACTGCGGCAATCCGAGTGATCAAAAATCGTGCACACTGCGACGCAAACGCCCACTTGTATGTCAGGCATGGATTGTTTCAGAGGCGCAGAGTATCGTTCCCGCCATGACAGAAAGCATCCGAGACGTCGTCATTATTGGCGCGGGCGCTGCGGGCGCCACACTGGCCCTGGGTCTGGCGCAGCTGGGTCTGGATACTGTTTTGATCGATGCCCGCGATCCAAACGCCGAGAAACGCCGGGACTGGCGCAATTATGCTGTCGTCACGGGGAGCTGGCGCTTGCTGAAATCGGTTGGGGCAACA
This sequence comes from Hyphomonas sp. FCG-A18, assembly GCF_045287255.1. Classification (GTDB taxonomy): domain Bacteria; phylum Pseudomonadota; class Alphaproteobacteria; order Caulobacterales; family Hyphomonadaceae; genus Henriciella. Next base: position 2,983,647 of record NZ_CP137142.1, on the reverse strand, counting down.
GAGGCCCTGCTTGAAACCAGCCAACCTCTGCATGGTTTGGAAGCAACCGATGGTGGTACTCATATTTTTGGAGCCGCCTCTGTCCTGTTCCGCGATGAAGACCTCGGGCAGAGTGATGAGCCGCTCGGCTATATGGTTATGGCAGAACCGCTTCAGGAGATTCTCGACCAACGCCTTGGCGAGCAAGATAACCTTGACTGGCGCCAACACGCTTTCTTTGCTGGGATGGAGTCTGGTCCCGGATCGGTTAAGGTCACACTTGGCGATGGCAGCGTAATTGAAACCCGCCTGCTGGTCGGCTGTGACGGTATGAACTCACCTGTTCGCAATGCACTTGGCATTGGCACAGAAGGGCGGGACTATCAGAAATCCGTTTTCACGGCGAATGTGAAACTGGATCGCCCGCATGACGGCATTGCCCGGCAATTGTTCACACCCGAAGGGCCTTTTGCGACCCTGCCTTTGCTTGGCGACCGGGCCAATCTTGCCTGGTATATGAAACGCGGCGCAGCAGAGGCGCTTGTAGCGTTAGGCAAAGAAGCGGCTGAGGCTGAGGTCAATGCTCGCTTTGCCGATTTTGCCGGACATATGGAGCTTGAGGAAGAAGCCGGAAGCTATCCGCTGATCCTGCAGTTGGCCGAAGCACTCACCGGGCCACGCACAGCTCTGGTTGGAGATGCCGTGCGACGCGTGAACCCCCTTGCGGGTCAGGGCCTCAATCAGGGCCTGCGCGATGTCGGGGCGCTGATCGAAGTGGTTGAGGATGCCCTGCATGTCGGCCTTGATATTGGCGCCCCATCGGTTTTGGAGCTTTATTCGCAGGCCCGCCATTTCGATGGCCACGGCTCAGCGCTGATGCTCGACGGGATTGATCGCCTCTTCTCAAACGATTCCATGCTGGCCAAGCCGATCCGAACGCTGGGCCTGATGGCCGCTGACGGTATTGGCCCGATCCGGCGTATGCTGGCGCGCAAGGCCAGCGCCACCGAGGACGGCATCCCCCGCCCTATGCGCGGCGACGGTTAGGAGCCGTCTGCTCAACCGACAGAACCCCGGAATTATAAAGATACAGGAAGATATCGGTAGATTCCTGTGCCGCCCGCGCGGCTAATTCACCCGCCCGGCGGCGGTTCGAATACCGCTGCGCGCAGGCCACACCGACAAGCGGAAAAACCGTCCACCACGCAACGAAGAAAGCTGACAAGACCCCCGCGACCAGCAGAATATCAGACAGGAGATCAAGGAACTGAATCTGGCGCACATAATGACGGCCAACCGGGCGCAACATTTCCAGACGCTGATACAAATAATCGGCGTCAAAGGCCCACGTCTGGTCCGGCGTGGCCGCAATGCGCACGGTGGCATCCTGGTCTTTCAGAAGGGGGTTATTCCGGGTCATGATGGTCTCCGCTTGGAGATAACCTATCCGATCTGGCTTAACCAAAGCTTCTCAAAAGCTGTTAGATCGTTGAGGCTTTGATGGATAAAGCATGCAGCCCGCTCTCAAATTCGGGTTTCAGGGCATCGAGGACTGCCCGCTGCATCGCCACGCGGCTCAGCCCCTCAAAAGCGGCCGCTTGAATGCGCACGGTATAGTGGGTCTCACCCTCAGGCCGCGCCCCGGCATGACCGGCATGCTTGCTGCTATCATCGATGATTTCGAGCGCCGCAGGCGATAGGGCCTGCGTCAATAAGTGTTCAATTCTTTGTGCTCTTGTCATTCGTGCTGGCCTCTTTGATCCGAACACACTACATTGCGCGCCCGATGGCTAAAGATTATAATTACCGACCCAAGTTCACCGATATAAGGGTGAAACCGCCTGCTGACGAGAAGTCTCGTGAAAAAGCGCAGGAGACCCGTGTTTGCGAGCATAAAGGGTGCGACCTTGCGGGTGAGCACCCTGCGCCGATGCAGTTTGGCGATGGCAAGCATTGGTTCTGCAAACGCCACGCGGCGGAGTATAATCGCAGCTTCAACTTCTTCGATACGATGACTGAAGAGCAGCTCAAAGATTTCAACGAGAATGCGCGTTACGGCTTCAAACAAACCTGGAAGATGGGGTCTGGACCAATGGGCGGGGCGAAGTCAGGCAAAGCGCACGACCCACGCACCTATCGCGGCTCTGAATTCTTCGGCAATAGCGAAGCCGACCGCGCCGAACGCCGCGCCGCGCGTGGCGCAACCGGGGTTGCCGCGCGCGCGCTGTCAGAGCTTGATCTGGAGCCAACAGCCAAGCCTGCCGAGATCCGTGCACGCTATGCCGATTATGTCCGCCGCTTCCACCCGGACAGCAATAGCGGTGACCGCTCCTCAGAAGACAAGCTTGCCCGCGTCATCCGTGCCGGGAAGACTCTCAAAGCCGCTGGCTTGATGAAGGACTGAGGCCTTTCCTTGTCAGGACAGGGAAATCGCCGCACATCTGATCCATGAACGAGGCGCCGCAGCTCTCTTATGCAGCCTATTTTGACCATCCGCTGAAACGCGGGGTTGTGCGGGCAATAGAGCGCCTCTCCGGGCAACAAAAGCTACAGCATCTCTATGAGATCTATCGCGCTGACCTCGCCCATGAACCGTTTTTTGCCGCGGCAGTGAAGCTGCTTGAACTGGACGTGCAGTTCAATTCAGCGCGCCTTGCCCAAATCCCGGATACAGGGCCTCTTGTTGTCGTTGCCAATCATCCCTTCGGCGTTCTGGATGGCCTGATGATCAGCTGGCTGATCTCCTTGCGCCGCACCGACTTCAAAGTCCTGACCAATGCTGTGCTCGATGGCGCGCCTGAAGCCCGCGACTGGCTGCTGCCAATCGACTTTGCAGGCACGCGAGAGGCTCAAGCCACCAATATCGCAACGCGAGCGGAAAGCCTTGAGCGCCTTGCCAATGGCGAATGCATTATTGTTTTCCCTTCGGGCGGAGTATCGACCTCGCCAACCCCTTTCGCCAAAGCCGCTGTGGATGACACATGGAAACCGTTTACCGCTAAGCTGATCACCAAAAGCGGAGCGAGCGTCACGCCGATCTTTTTTGAGGGCCAGAACTCCCGTCTCTTTCAATGGGCGAGCCATATGGCCATCGAGCTCCGACTGGCCCTCGTTTTCAGGGAAGTGAAACGGCGGATTGGGACAGCCATGCCTGTCCATATCGGGGAAACCCTAAGCGCTGAGCAGCTCTCAGCCGCGGGCAAACGCGATGTCCTGATGCAATTCCTGAGACGTGAGACCTACAGTATGGCACCCTCGAAAATGCAGGCCCCAATCGCCCGCGCCGAGAAGCGTTTCTTTGAGAAGAAGCCAGCCATCTTTCACTAAACGAGCCCGAGATAAGTCGGCCCAAGGCAGTGTAAGTCCTCAAATTGTCCGAAAACGGCAGAATAGGGCGTTTCACCCCCTTGCAAAATCACCTCAAACACTGTCTGAGACAGGCGGCTATATAAGGACATCGGACATGGCAGGTGTAGTCGTTGTTGGCGCCCAATGGGGCGATGAGGGTAAAGGCAAGATTGTGGACTGGCTGTCCCATCGCGCTGATGTCATTGCACGGTTCCAGGGCGGGCATAATGCTGGCCACACGCTGGTGATTGATGGCCAGACCTATAAACTCAACCTCCTGCCTTCTGGCGTTGTGCGTGGCGGCAAGCTTTCCGTCATTGGCAATGGCGTTGTCGTTGATCCCTGGCAGCTTCTGTCCGAAATCGACAAGATGGCCGAAGGGGGCATTACGCTGACCCCGGATGACCTGCTGCTGGCTGAAACGGCCTGTCTGATCCTGCCCTGGCATAAGGATCTGGATGGCGCCCGCGAAGGCGCAGCCAGCGATGGCGCGAAAATCGGCACCACAAAGCGCGGCATCGGCCCGGCCTATGAAGACAAGGTTGGCCGCCGTGCGATCCGGGTCGCAGATCTGGCTGATGAAGCTGCGCTGGATCAGAAGCTTGAACGCCTGATCGCTCATCATACGCCCCTACGGACCGGGCTTGGCCTTGAAGCCCCGGATGCCGCCGCTCTGAAAGCCCAATTGCTGGAAATCGCGCCACGCGTCCTGGCCTATGCTGGCCCGGCCTGGAAAATCCTTGGGGAGAGCGAAAAGCTAGGCCGCCGCATCCTGTTTGAAGGCGCGCAGGGCGTTATGCTGGATGTTGATCACGGCACCTATCCATTCGTGACCTCTTCAAATGTCGTCTCAGGCCAAGCCGCTGCCGGGACAGGCCTTGGCCCTCGCGCGGTCAGCTATGTGCTCGGCCTTGCCAAAGCCTACACCACGCGGGTTGGCGCAGGCCCCTTCCCAACCGAGCTGTTTGATAAAGTTGGTCAGGGCCTGGGCGAGCGTGGCCATGAGTTCGGTACGGTGACAGGCCGTGCGCGTCGCTGCGGCTGGTTTGATGCGGTTATGGTGCGCCAAGCTTGCGCGGTGTCCGGGGTCGATGGTCTCGCCCTGACAAAACTCGATGTTCTTGATGGGATGAGTGAGATCAAGGTCTGCACGGCCTACGAGATTGATGGTGAAATGCTGGATTACCTGCCCGCAACGGCCGCAGCGCAGGCGCGCGTGAAACCGATCTATGAGACCATGCCGGGCTGGAGTGGCTCAACCCGCGGCGCACGTAGCTGGAATGACCTGCCCGCAGAGGCCGTGAAATATGTCCGCCGTCTCGAAGAGCTGGTTGGCAAGCCCTGCGCACTGGTTTCAACCTCTCCGGAACGCGAAGATGTGATCCTGATGCGCGATCCGTTTGAGCGCGGTTAAGCCGCTTGTGAACATCCCGCGTCAGGCGCATCAAAGCGCTGTTGCAGGCTGAAGGCTTCTGGCGTCGGACCGTCGCTGCGTAATTTCTGCAAACGGTCCCAAGCCTCTTCTAGCGCAACGCGCTTGCCGCGCTCTGCCCAGAACATCACCATGGTCGCCCCTTCCGAGCGATCGACCCAGTGGCGGAGCTGCTTCATGCCGTCGGCATGCGAGCGCATGCGATAGCTGAAGCGATGCAACGCCTTGGCGCTCTCCCATCCAGCCATCGTCATGATGTGCGGATTCTCGTCCGCTTCTGTGCGCAGCTGGAAAATCTTGGGCAGGTCAAGATAGTTCCCATCGGCCAGCCGGATGCCGTGATTATGCCAGCGCGGCCCTTCGGCCTCCCGAGCATCGGCAAAAATGGTTGGTAATTGCGAAAAGAAGTATTTTGCTTCTTCGCGCTCGATTGAGAATGCGCCGAGTGGTCGGACAACATTTAAGTGTATCAGTTGGTACGTCCCCATAAGGGGCTGTTTAGGAGAAAGTTTTTACTTATTGATGAATCGCAAACAAAAGAGTCGGACTGCCTACAGGGCTTTTCAAAACACCCCAAAAGTGCCATATGCGCGCCTTGGCGAGACACGCTTTGCCCCTAGCCTGACTGGACGACATCCCGGCACGGCTGAATGGCAAATCGCCCTCCCCAAACAGAGCGGCTCAAAACGGGCCAAAAACCAACCGCCATTCTGGCGCTATTGAAAGACCATTGCTGATGTCGATCACTGCAGAGCGTAAAGCTGAACTGATCAAGAAATTTGCCCGCACCGAAGGTGACACGGGTTCCCCTGAAGTCCAGGTCGCGATCCTTACGGAACGCATCAATAACCTGACTGGACACTTCCAGGACAATAAAAAAGACAATCACTCCCGTCGCGGACTTCTGGCCATGGTGGCCACGCGCCGGAAACTCCTCGATTATGTGAAGAGGAAAGAAGAGAGCCGTTACCAGGCTCTTATTAAAGAGCTTGGCATTCGCCGCTAGGCTCCTCAAACAAGCCCGCCGATCATGGGGATCAGGCGGGCTTTTTCGTATGTACATGAAAGATAAAACGTATGTTTGATAAGCACTCAGTCTCGCTGGAATGGGCCGGCCGGACACTAAAAATCGAAACGGGCCAGGTGGCTCGCCAAGCCGATGGCGCTGTTATGATCACCTATGGTGAAACAACGCTGCTGGCGACCGCAACATTCGCAAAATCTGCGAAGCCGGGACAGGACTTCTTCCCGCTGACGGTCAACTATATGGAAAAATACTACGCGTCTGGCCGCATCCCTGGCGGTTTCTTCAAGCGCGAAGGGCGCCCGACAGAAAAAGAGACTCTGACGTCTCGCCTGATCGACCGCCCAATCCGCCCGCTTTTCGTCGATGGTTTCAAGAACGAAGTTCAGGTTGTCCTGACCGCTGTATCTTACGACCTTGAAAACGATCCAGACGTACTGGGCATGATTGGTGCGTCTGCTGCACTCGTCCTGTCTGGTGCGCCATTCATGGGCCCAATCGGCGCCGCGCGCGTTGGCTATAAAGACGGTAACTATGTCATCAACCCAACCGTTGATGAGCTCGAAGAGTCTGAGCTTGATCTGGTTGTTGCCGGCACAAGCGACGCGGTGATGATGGTTGAATCAGAAGCCAAAGAGCTTTCTGAAGATGTCATGCTCGGCGCAGTAATGGCCGGACACGAAGCCATGCAGCCTGTGATCGATGCGATCATTAAACTGGCTGAAGCGGCCGCTAAAGAGCCATTCGAGTTTGAAGCCGAGGACCTCTCTGAAGAGCTGTCCGCCATTCAAAACCTGGTTGGCGCTGACCTCTCCAAAGCTTACTCCATCACTGAAAAGCTGGACCGTCAGGCGGCGGTTGGTGAAGCGCGCGAAAAAGCAGCCGCTGAACTGGTTGCGACTGAAGAGAATGAAGATGGCATGGACGCCAATGTCTTCTCTGCAGCGTTTAAGAAAGCGGAAGCCAAAGTCGTTCGCGGCGACATCATCCGCACCGGCAAGCGTATTGACGGTCGTGGTCTTGCTGACGTTCGCCCAATCCTTGCGGAGGCTGGCTTCCTGCCCCGCACGCATGGTTCTGCACTGTTCACACGTGGTGAGACACAGGCCATCTGTGTGGCTACACTCGGCACGTCTGACGATGAGCAATTCATTGACGGCCTGGATGGCACGAAGAAAGAGAAGTTCCTGCTTCACTATAACTTCCCGCCATACTCTGTTGGTGAAACCGGCCGCATGGGTGGCACCAGCCGCCGTGAAACCGGTCATGGTAAGCTCGCCTGGCGTGCGCTTCGCGCCGTTCTGCCAGAGCATGAAGACTTCCCATACACGATCCGCATGGTGTCTGAGATTACCGAGTCTAACGGTTCCTCTTCCATGGCAACGGTTTGTGGCTGTTCTCTGGCGATGATGGATGCCGGTGTGCCGCTGAAGCGTCCGGTCTCCGGTATTGCGATGGGCCTGATCAAGGATGAAGAAGGCATTGCGGTCCTCTCTGACATCCTCGGTGATGAAGACCATCTCGGTGACATGGACTTCAAAGTGGCTGGCACTGATAAAGGTCTGACGTCCCTGCAAATGGACATCAAGATTGCCGGGATCACCAAAGAGATCATGGAAACCGCACTGGAGCAGGCCAAAGGCGGCCGCGCTCACATCCTCGGTGAAATGGCCAAAGGGCTGGATACGGTTCGTGAGCAACTGGCTGACAACGCCCCGCAAATGGAAATCATCAAGGTTCCAGAAGACAAGATCCGCGACGTGATCGGGTCTGGCGGCAAGGTCATTCGCGGCATTGTCGACGAGTCCGGTGCCAAGGTGAACATTGATGACGATGGCACGGTGCAGGTCTCTGCCACCGATCGCGCCAGCATTGATGTCGCGCTGAAGATGATCAAAGAGATTGTTGCCGAGCCTGAAGTCGGTGAGATTTACGAAGGTAAAGTCGTTTCGATCAAAGACTTCGGGGCGTTCGTAAACTTCTTTGGCCCGAAAGATGGCTTGGTCCATGTCTCCCAAATGGCAAATGAGCGGATCGGCCACCCGAAAGACGTCGTATCTGAAGGTCAGGCCGTATACGTCAAGCTGATGGGCTTTGATGATCGCGGTAAGGTTCGCCTGTCGATGAAGAATATCGATCAGGAAACCGGCAAAGAGGTTACACCTGAAGAGGACTAATCCTCTCCTAAAGCTCTATTTTCATGAAAGGCCGTCCCGTTGGGGCGGCCTTTTTGCATCGCAACATCCGAGTCTGGACCGAATACCGTCCGAGTTCTGACTTTATTTATTGACACAAAACTGTCATGCGCAGTATGTAACAGTTATGTTACAGAAATATGACACGACAAAATCCATCTCGCTGCTGGCTCTTGCGGCCGCCGGTGGATTCGCTTTCACAGCAGCGGCACAAACCGTAACGCCCTGCACCCCAACCGATGGCTATGAAATCGGGCTTTCCAGTTTTGTGGCTGAAGCCGAAGCCTGCCTGGCAGGCGCTGAAACATTTATGGCGAGCTATGAGACCGAGCTGCTTGAGCGCATCAACAAAGCGCGGACAGATGCCGGTCTCACTGAGCTTGCTCTGCGTGACGGTCTGACCAAAGCCGCCCGGGCTCATTCTCTGGACATGGCTGAACGCGAGTATGCCGCGCACACCGACCCTGAAGGTCGCGATCATATGTTCCGTGCCAGAGCTTTCGATCGCACGGTTTTGATCGCATCGAGCGGCGCAGCCGTTCTCCAAACAGGCTTAGGCGCCGATGCTGGGGATGTTTTCGTTCTTATGATTGAAGACCCCCAGAATGATGCCAACATCATGAATGAGGCCTTCACACATGTTGGCTTTGGCATGATCCGCAGTGAAGACAGTATGCATGTGACGGTCGTTTTCGCGGAAGTCAGTGGTGAGCTTTCTGAGCCTCTGCCCTTGAAGCTTGCCGGTTTTGCCGCTATGCGCCCTGACCTGCTTGATCGCTCAAGCGAAACGCTCGCCTGGGGTCTTACCAATCAAGCCTCTGGTGAGTTACTGGCCAAAGGCAGCGGCAGCCGCATTGCTGCACGGCGTCTGGCCGGTGTCGATATGGCAGAGCTTGACGTTCTGGTTGAGACCGATGGCGATCTGTACACGCTGAAAGGTCCACTGGTTTCTGCGCGTTGATCTACCCCAATAGAGAGCGTGCAGGGAAGGGCGGGGTGTCGTGCCCCCGCCCTTTCACTTTTTCTGAATACTGAAATCTGGAAGCGCGGGCCTAATTGCCCCAATCCATACCCATCGACTTTTTCATCCAGTCCGAGAAGTTTGAGGGCTTTTGCAGCTCCTTAGGGTCAAGGCTGCCATAAGCCACGAGGGGACCATTGGCCGTTTCAAGGCGGACACCCGCGAGGCGATGATCCATTCCGCCCCAACGATCCGCATTGGCCGGGTCGATAATGAACATGACGCGTTCACCACCCTTGCCATCTTCATCGCGCCCAAAGATCAGGCCATAGACTTTTTCACGACCGAAAAGGCCATAAGAGGTGGCCTGGGTTTTGCCATCCAGCAAAATCTCATCATGTGTGAACCGACGCCGCCACTGCAGAACATGCATGCGATCCCCATCCACGATTTTCAGGTCCACCTGATAAAGGCCAAGGCGAACGATATCTGCATGCATGGGGAAGCCTCCTCCTGAGATTTATTGATAAACAATATATGAGAAGCAGGCAGAGTCAAGAAAGCCCCGATCTTTGGGATCGGAGCTTCTGCGGGTTTCGTTGTGCCTGAGCTATTCGCTCATAGCCATGATTGTCACTGTACCAGATTCACCGGTACTCGTCGTATAAGTGGCTGTGCCACCAACCTCGGGCTCTTTGCCTGTGTCCTCGATGGTTGCACATAGGTCCCCATCATCAGTCTTGGCACAGAGCTCACGTGTCTCTTCATTCCACGTGTACGGGACCGTCAACTCACCACTGGTTGCCGTGCCGTCCGCATCATTCAAGGTCCAAACCTGTGTTTCACCATCCTCATTGGCAAATGACAAAGTCATCGTTCCCGCCAAAGCCGGTGCTGCGCATAATCCTGCGACAAATGCTGCTGTCAAAAATCTCTTCATGAGTTACCTCCCAAAACCAATTCGCCGCCGCCCTGATATAGGGCGACGGCGATAATGGTTAACGGGCCAGTACAGCCCTGACAACTCAGCTCTGAGCCTATTGCTCTGTCAGGCGCAGGAAGCGGTTGCGCAAATCCTTGTCGGTTTTGAACACGCCCGTGAACTGGGTCGTAATCGTCGTGACATCCTTGTGGTGGACACCGCGAGTCGACATGCACTGATGTTCTGCATCAATCAGGACCGCCACACCCATTGGCGCGAGGCTTTCAGTAATCGCATCACAGATCTGCGCTGTCATAGTTTCCTGCGTTTGCAGACGCTTGGAGAAAATCTCAACCACGCGCGCGAGCTTCGAAATCCCGACGACCGCGCGTGTCGGCATATAGGCGACGAAGGCCTTGCCCAGGAATGGGGCCATATGGTGTTCACAATGACTCTCAACATCAATATTCTTGAGCATGACGATATCATCATAGCCCTGCACATCATCAAACGTGCGCGACAGGTATTTTACAGGGTCTTCCTGATAGCCAGAAAACCATTCCTTATAAGCTTTGACGACGCGTTTTGGCGTATCGATCAGGCCTTCACGTTTTGGATCATCGCCAGCCCATGCAATCAGCGTACGAACCGCCTCCATAGCTTCATCCATGCTGGGGCGGTCTATGGGGTCAGCGTGCAAAATCTCGTCTTTCGGTGTGATGGCATCCATGGCCATAATGTTATCCTTAGTTCTGAGGGACGGAGGTCGAGCCGGGATCAGTCTCAAAGCACCATTCAAGGCAAGGAAGAACCGGACTTAACGCCCGCCCGGAGTTATACCCTCAGGGCGTGAGCAGAAACATAGGGCCTAAATCGTAACGTTTCCAGTACCGTTTACGTGGCGTCCCTTCAAATGGATGAGAAAAAATCGGGATTAAGCTGACTCTTTTCGCATCACATGCAGCCGGTCTTTGATCCGCAAAGGGGTCTTTCCATACGTCACACAAAGGCGCTTTCCAGCCCCCTTGGCCACATATAGCGCCTTGTCCGCCATGCTGAGCGTCTGGCTCGGTGTCTTGCCATTGTCCGGGAACCGCGCATGTCCGATGGATGCGCTGATCCGCAAGATGCAGTCGCTGGTGGGATAAGGGCGGCTGAGAATTTCGATGAGCCGGGCCCCATACTCATTCATCTTGTCTGCCGTCGCTTCACCGGATTTAGCGACAACCAGGAATTCATCACCCCCAAGGCGAATTAGCAGATCATCGTCTTCACAGACTTCCTTAAGACGCGCCGAAACTGCCTTAATCAGATAATCCCCGGCATTATGGCCATAGGTATCGTTAATCGCCTTGAAGCCGTCCAGATCGATCAAGAGCAAGTCAAAACGATCCTTTTCGGTATCAACCTGCTGGAACCATTGCTGCAGTCGGTTGCGATTGCCCAAACCGCTGAGCTGATCATGGGTCGCCATGTGTGAGGCTTGCTCAATCATGTCATGCATTTGACCCTGCGCGCGCTCGGCTTGCCAGGCCATGATCACAGCACACACGCCGACCATGGACATGCCCGCCACAGAATTAACCAGGATCGCTTCAGCGTAAATCGTCCCTGAAACCGTTGCAGACTGCAACACACCAAACATTGGCGTAATCGCGGTCAATGTCGTTAAGGCCGCAATATTGGCGACCGTGACGAGTACCGCCCCACGCAAAGGCAGGAGCATGGCGGCCGAAACCGGAATACCAACAAGCAAGGGCACGGTCGGGCTAAACATGCCCCCGGTCAGAAGCGCTTCGAGCCACAGGCCAGCGGAGAACAACCCAAGCAGGATCGGACCCCACCTCAAGAACCCCTCTTCGGTTTTTGCAGCGAAGTAGCCAATGAGAACCAACACGAATAAGGCCACAGTAACCGCCGCATTGATCAACCCAGTCAGGCTCAAGCCAATCACCAGCAACTGAAAGGTTCCGACAATCGCGATCATGAACAGCGCGAGTCGGCAAATCACCAGCATGCGCACACGCCGGATCTCCACCGAGCTATAGTGCGAGGCATCCTGTATCTCTTGCTCCAGCAAGGGACCAAACCCCAGAAATCGTGCTGCCCTCTTAAACATGAAAAGCATCATACCCTGAGGGGTTCTAAATTAGGCTTTCTGCAGACAGAAAATCTGATCCAGTCAGTTAACTATGTGGTGAAAAAGCGCTTGGCAAAACACAGCTTCCCCAGTGTCACACTTGGCGCAGGCGTAGAGTGTGATAGGTCACATGACGCAAGATGTGATGAGAGAGTTTCCGCATGACCGTGATGAGCGACAGTGACGCCCTCCAGGGCCTTGAACCAACGGAAGAAATCAATGTCCGCGAGGTGTTCGGCCTCGACACGGATATGGTCGTTCACGGCTTCAAGGATCGCACAGAGTATGTGCCGGAGATTGATGAGAGCTACCGCTTTGATCCGCAAACAACGATCGCCCTGCTCGCCGGGTTTGAGCACAATCGTCGGGTCATGGTTCAGGGCTATCACGGCACGGGGAAATCCACCCATATTGAACAGGTCGCTGCACGTCTGAACTGGCCAATGGTGCGGGTCAATCTCGATAGCCATGTCAGCCGGATCGATATGGTTGGGAAAGATGCCATTGTCCTGAAAGACGGCGTTCAGATTACCGAGTTTCGTGAAGGGATCCTGCCCTGGGCCCTGCAACGCCCCGTCGCGATTACGTTTGACGAATATGATGCCGGACGCCCGGATGTGATGTTCGTGATCCAGCGGATTCTTGAAGCAAGCGGCAAACTGACCCTGCTCGACCAGAACCGGGTGATCGCGCCCAACCCAAGCTTCCGCCTGTTTGCGACAACCAACACGGTCGGTCTTGGTGATACGACCGGTCTTTATCATGGCACTCAACAGCTCAATCAGGGCCAGATGGACCGCTGGAGCATTGTGACCACGCTGAACTATCTTGAGCATGACGCTGAGGTTGAGATTGTCGCGACCAAGGCTGGCGATATTGACAAGGACACGCTCTCCAAAATGGTCACCCTCGCGGATCTGACACGGAATGCGTTCATGAATGGCGACCTGTCCACCGTGATGAGCCCGCGGACCGTCATCACATGGGCCGAAAACTTCGCCATCTTTGGCGATCTCGGCCATGCTTTCCGTATGACCTTCCTCAACAAGTGTGACGAGTTGGAGCGCCCATTGGTCGCCGAAATGTATCAGCGCTGCTTTGCCGAGGAATTGCCCGAAAGCGCCCTGATGGTGAAAGTTGCCTAAGACAAGAAAACCTCCGCTCAAATGAGACGGAGGTTCTCTGCTGCATGATTTAAAGCCCTAGTGATCAGGCCTCACCTGCGGTTTCAAACATTGCCGCTTCCATGGCTTCCTGGGGGGACTTGCCCGCCCAGATCACAAAGTTGAACGCCGGCACGAACATATTTGCGGCATCCAGCCCAGCGGCCAGAACGGCGCGGACTTCCCCGGCATCAGGTTCAGCGCGATCCAGCATGGGCAGCGCGTGACGGAAAATAATCACCTGCTCATCGGCCCAATAATCAAAGTGTCCAAGCCATAGACGCTCATTCGCCATCATCACCAGTTCCGCAATCTGGGCCCGGCGCGAGGCACTCGGTTTCACATCCAGCGTGATTGAAAAGTGCAAAGCAGGCGGTTCATGCCGATTGGCAAATAAGGCGCCCATATCGCCCCAACGGGTCGCGGCAATGCATTGCAAGCTGATATCGTCTTCATCGCGCTGGAAGTCCCAACCCGCTTCAGTCAGGCAGCTTTCGACAAGCTCCAACGCATCGACTTCATGTTCCTGGGATTGGCTCAGAGACAGGCTCATATGATCCCCCTTCCGAATCAGTGTGGCGTCAGGCCACGGGAGTTGAGGCTAACATGGACGAGTCTGCGCGCAAGAGTCTTGGTTAAATTACAGTTTACATACGTCCGAGCTGTTCTATTTCGCAACTTACGGGCAGCGCCCTTCGATCAGATCACGTTTGCCTGCAATGGCCTTTGCCAGAAATCCCATGACCAATTTGATCCTGGGCGTTTCGCGCAGGTCAGGATGGGTCAGCACCCAGATATCCTGCCGTGGCTGCGGCACTGTACCGGGCAGTCGCACCAAAGCCGGATTAGGGTCGTCCATGTAACAAGCCCCACTAATCATCCCATAGCCCGCTGCTGCTGCGCGATGGCGCATGGTGGCATCCTCCATGGCAAGGCCGACAGGCGCATCTGGAAAGGGCGATCTGGCAATCCAGTCCGGGGTCTTGTCCCCCTCTGATAGGGTGATCCAAACACGGTCTTCTGAGCGCGTGTTTTCAAGATAATCAACACGAGCATAATGCGCGACATAATACGGAAACAGGCGCCGTCCGACCAAGTGATCAGGCGGGTTCTGCGTCACCCGAACTGCAATGTCGGCTTCAGATCGATCAAGATCAGCAAAGCCGTAACTCGTCTTGATCGTAAGCTTGATGTCTGGATGTGCTGCTCGAAAGCGCATGAAGTCATCGAGCAACAGGAACTGTCCGAAGGCATCAGGAATCGATAAGGTCACATGCCCGGCAACCTGTTCTAGTCCCGCCCGCGCTTTCCGCTCAGCCGAGAGGATTGCTGTTTCCATGGCCTGCGCTGCTTCCAGCAAGGCCTGTCCCTTTGTCGACGTAATCCGATAACCGCCCTGTGCTTTCTCAAAAATATCCGGGTCCAAAGCCGCGAGACGACGGGACACTGTTGAGTGGTTCACGCCCAGTGATTTTGCCGCCGCGCGCAGGCTACCCTTGCGATGCAGGGCCAGAATTATCCGATAATCATCCCAAATCATTGGTGCAATTTCGCACCATAAAACTTCTGAATCAATCCAAGACAGGTCGAAAACGCACCAATTATATGGGTTCCATATATCCTTGGAGGCCGCACCATATGCGTTTTAAATATCTTCCCGCCGCAATCGCTCTGACATTCAGCATCACCGGATGTGCCACTGGAGCCCTGCCAGAAGCGGTCATGGCTGAGACCGAAGCAGAGACTCTCAAGCCCGTTCCCGTGGCGCTTGAGAAGGGACAGGTACTTTCATACATCCTGATCAACTCGAAAACATCTGAGGCCGCCAAAGAGGCCCGGCAAGAATACTATACTCGGGCTTTCCCCCTCGCCAGCGGCTATGGTCTCCAGCGCGTGCTAGACCTCAGCGTACCTGCCAAACTTGTCGGCACGACCAAGCGCGATGCGGTCGCGATCTTCTCATACCCGGATGCTGCCTCTGAGGCTGGACTGGCGGCTGATCCCAACTGGCCACAGATCAAGGCCCTTCGCCCGCAAGCCTGGGAAGAGTTAGCGATTTTTACCGGCACGCTCGAGCAACCCCTCTCCTTCAGCTTTAGCCCTGAAAAAGCCTACACACTGGCGGTGGCTGAAATCACACCCGAATCCCCTGAAGACTATAACACTTATATGCGCGGGATTGAGCCGGGGCTGAATGAGATTGGCGGACGGTTCATCTATCGCATGATCAACCCATCCGTGGAATCGCATGGCAAGCAATATACAAAAGACGTGCAGGTTACACTGGTCGAGTGGGACGACCCTTCAGCCATCGCGACCTTCACGCAAAATGATTTCTACAAGCAATATTCAAAGTATTTTGGAACCGGTGTGAGCGGCTTCGAATTCTTCCAGATCAAACCCCGGACCCCAACATCCAGCTAGGGGTAAAAACAGGTCGGGCTTTGCTTCGATTGAGTCCGACCTGATCTTTATTCTTCCAGCTTTTCAAGACGGGCCTCAAGCGCCTCGACGCGCTCCAGGGCCTGAACCGCGATGGCTTTAAGCACTTCAACCTCTTCACGAGTGGCAAGATCCATATCGGCAATCGCCTCGCGAATGCGCGACTGGCCCATCGTCTTGACCTCTTCCCCGGCGGTGCGGGCCACGCCCATTGCACCGGTCATCAGACCCGCCAGATCATCTAGCAGTGGATTCTTTGCGACCATGGCGCTACTCCTTCGCGGGTCTTAAACATGTTGCATATCTGATCTATCAGATGGGACACAAAGTCCGAAGAGGGAAGACCGTCGCATGAGTTTACTTGCCGTATCTGCCATGAGCTTCCCGGAATGGAGCCCGGCTTTGTTCCAGTTGGACCTCGGTTTCCTCGGCCTCGGCAAATTCCCGATCCGCTGGTATGCGCTCGGCTATATTGCGGGTCTGCTCATCGCGTGGCGTTATGCGCTGGCCTTAATTGAGCGACCCAAGATGTGGGGCGGCGAGGCCCCGACCACGCGCGAAGGGATTGACGACCTGCTCTTCTGGGCAACGCTGGGCGTCATCCTTGGGGGGCGTCTGGGCTATGTGTTTTTCTACCAGATCCCGTTTCAGTGGGATGCCATCGAGCGCGACCCAATGAGCCTGTTACGCATCTGGGAGGGCGGGATGAGCTTTCATGGCGGCATGGCCGGTGTGGCCCTCGCCGTCACCTATGTCGCCCGCAAGCATAAGCTGAAACTGCTCTCGATCGCTGATATTGGCGGGGTCACGGCAGGGTTCGGGATTTTCTTTGTCCGCATCGCCAATTTCATCAATGCAGAGCTCTATGGCCGCCCGGTCTCTCCGGACCATGAGAGCTGGGGCATGGTCTTTCCCGAAGGGCGCGTCCCCGGTTCAACGCCACCCGCCTACAACTGGAACACGGGCGAGTGGGTCTATAATGGCAGCGAAGTCGCGCGCTATCCCAGCCAGGTTTATGAGGCGGTTCTTGAGGGTCTGATCCCGGTCATCGTAACTGCAATTCTGGTCTGGCGTTTCCGGGCGCTGCAGCGTCCCGGCCTGATTGCGGGTCTGTTCCTGCTGATGTATGGGGTGGGTCGCAGCATTGCCGAACAGTTCCGCGAGCCGGACAGTTTCACATGGGGCGTGATGCCAGACTGGCTGACCATGGGCCAGCTGCTATCCATGCCAATGTGGCTGGGGGGCCTCTATCTGGTCTGGAGCGCGCTCAGCAAGCCGCGGGTTAGCGCAACCTCCTAACGGTTCGCGCCGGGTACCCATTTGACGTCATCAACACCATTATTATTGGCCACACGCCCGGCAACAAACAGCCAGTCCGACAGACGGTTGGCATAGGCGAGCGCTTCAGGGCTGACGATTTCGTCTTCCATTCCGAACAGTTCGGCAATCTGGCGCTCAGCCCGGCGACACAGGGTTCGCGCGACGTGCAGGTGCGCGGCAAGCGGCGAGCCGCCCGGCAGGATAAAGCTGTCCAGCGGTGCAATATCGGCATTCATCACATCAATCTCAGCCTCAAGCCGCTCCACCTGAGACGCCACGATCCGAAGCGGTTCCCATGACAGTTCCTTGCCGCGATCCGGGGTGGCAAGGTCAGCGCCAAGATCAAACAAGTCGTTCTGGATCCGGCGGATCGCGGCCAGCATATCGCCATCGGTGTGCAGCGCCGCAACGCCCAGCGCCGCATTAACCTCATCAACCGTACCATAGGATGTTACCCGCGGATGCCACTTATCGACCGGCTCCCCGGTCGATAGACGGGTTTTCCCTTTATCTCCAGTCTTGGTGTAAATCTTGTCGAGCTTGACCATTATGGTGCCCCTTAGAAGAGTTTGATCGAGCCCAACACGATCCCGAGCAGGACCAGAATTGCGATCACCACAAATTGAATAATCACGCGCAGGCGCATCAATTTATTGGAGCGGCTGGATTGTTCCTCACTGCTGGGGCGCGTGATGTTTATCAAGCCAAGCACAAGCACAACAATCAGCGCGGCCAGCGCGATGTAAAAACCATAGGACAGGAGCGTCGCCATTCAGAAGAGCCTCTCAATCAACCTTGTGGTCCTAGATAGACTACAAGCGCGGTTCTGCGAAGGGACAGATACGCACGGCCCTGTCAGCCTTGCTAGTATTCGTAAACCTCAACCGAATCCACTTTGATCGTGTAGGCCGCGTCGGCGAGTTCTGATTCCTGGGTCTGGGTATAGATCGTACCATTGATCCAGACCGCCTGAGCCAGGTCCCGCAATTTGATTGGCTCATCCGCCATCACAAAAATCGTCTGGTTCGGGGGCGGTGGCGGGGCGTGAATGCAAGCTCCATAATACGGGACGAGCAGAAACTCGCTGATCATCGCGTTTGAGCCATACTCGAATGGAACGGTGTAGCCCGGAATACGAATCTTGGTCTCGTTCAACTCTTTGACCGTGTTGAAGGTCCCGATCTGCACCATGGCATCGGCCGCCGACCCTTCTGCAATCGGGCTGGAATACAGCATCGCCATTTGCTGCTGATAAATTTGTGCAAGGCGCTCTTCCTCGCCCGGTGGCATCAGCTCCTCCCAGCCCAGTTCGCGATAGGCGCTCAGGTCGCGGCTAATCTCAGCCGCCCCGGCCGTAGCCAGACGATTGGACGCGGTTGAGCGGTTGGCGCGTGCCGGCTGCGGAATACGGTCACCGACCTGCGGCTGGGTACTTGTCTCAGCCGCGGCTGTTGATGCCGGGGCGGTCTGCGCCGCTGCAGGCGTATCGGTCTCGACGCCGCCACACGCGGCTACCGCGAACAGTCCGGCAAGGATAATTGGTCTCATCATTCTACTCATCTAGTCCCTTCATGGCGTCCCTGCCAGTCACAAAAGGTCATACTAGACCCGAACGGTCAAACCATCTGCCAGAGAACGCCTTAGCGCCGTTAGAGCTGGCATAATCCCCAGCAGGAAAGCTGCAAGCCCAACCACGCCAATTGTAATAGCATCGGTTAAGCCCGGCGCCGTGCCCATAAGGGCAATCCCATACTGCGCAGACAGAACCGGCGCGGCCGCAAAGATCAGCCCCTGAACCAGAACCACGCCAGCAATAGCCCCAATCAGGCCAAGGAAAACGGCCTCTGCCACCAGTAGGGTAAAAATATGCCCGGGCTTCGCGCCCGTCGCCCGCAGGATCGACATTTCCCGCCGCCGCTCATTCAGGCTGGAGAGAATACTGGTTAGAATTGAGACCAGCCCAACCGCCACAACAAAGGCCGAAATAGCGAGCAGGATACGTTCAACCGCACCCACAGTCTCCCATAGCTCGGACAAGGCCTGCCCCGGAATAATCGCCAATAAGGGTTCACTGCGATTGGTATTGATCGCGCGCCGAGTCCGCAGAATACTGCCGCGGCTTTTCAGGCCAATATAAGCCGCCGTCACGGTCTTCGGCGTTAGATCAAAGGTGCGGATCATCTCCTCAGAGATTGTATCAGCCAGCGGGTTACGTGCCCCGGTCTCCCAACCGACATGAATGGCCGTAATCCCTTCAACCGGAACATGGATGGTCCGATCAACCGGGGTTCCGGTTGGCGCGAGCACCCCAACGACACGGAAAGGGCGATTGTCATGATCGCTCAGGCCGCCCTGGCCCAAACCATGAGTCAGAACCAGCGGTGTACCCACACTGTAATTCAGTTCGCGTGCGACCTCCGCACCAATGACGGCATCGAAGACATCATCAAAGCGCTCCCCCTCGCGAAGCGTCAGGGATTGTTGTTTGCCATACTTATAGTGATCAAAATACGCTGTGCTGGTGCCCATGACACGATACCCGCGATGGCTATCACCCAGCGAGATTGGCACCGCCCATGCAATATCTTCGCGGGCCTGCAGGTCTTCAAACGCATCCCATGAAATCTCTGCGGTTGCATTGCCGATACGGAAAACGGAATAGAGCAACAGATTGATTTGGCCCGAAGGCGCACCGACAATCAGGTCGGTCCCTGAAATCGTATTGTCGAATCCAGCCCGCGCCGCCTTACGGGTCTTGTCGACGCCCAGGAACAGCGCCACGGAAAGGGCAATCGCCACAATGGTCAGGATCGCCGAGACCTTGCGATTCATCAGGCTGCGCCAAGCCAGAGACAGGATCGAAACCCCCATTACGCGACCTCCCTGTGCGCCGCATTCAACTCCATCAGATCAACCGCGCGATCAAAGAGCGGGGCAAGACCAGCATCATGGCTGACGAACAACATGGCCGCGCCACTATGACTGGCTTCTTCGCTGAGCAGTTCAATAAACCGATCGCGGGAATCCGCATCCAGCGCCGAGGTCGGCTCATCAGCAATAATCAGGCTTGGCCCGCCAATCAGAGCGCGGGCTGCAGCTACGCGTTGCTGCTGACCGACTGAGAGATCCGTCACCGGGCGCTTGAGCATCTCTTCGCCCTCAATCCCGAGCCGAGCCAGCAGGCGCCGGGCTTCAACCTCCGGACCACCAGCCTGTTTGGTCACGGCCAGTCGCCGTTTTGAGAACCGGCAAGGCAGCATGGCATTCTGCAATAGGGACAGATACGGGACGAGGTTGAACATCTGGAAAATCACACCAAGTTGGTCAGCCCGAATCTGGTCACGTTGATGACCTGACAAGCTAGGCAGGTCCTGCCCCGCAACCTTAAGGGTGCCATGCTGTGGCTCCAGAACCCCGGCAATCAAACCCAGCAAAGTCGACTTTCCCGAACCACTTGGCCCCCGCAGAAAGACCCGCTCCCCTGCGGTGACGGTAAACGCCTCGACATTCAGCAAAAGTGGTTGCCCTGGCCAAGCAAATCTCAGCCGGGCAATATCAATGACCGGATCGGTCACGCGCGCCTCCCCGGAAACCTAGTTCAACGACAGGCGAGCATCGCTCGCAGACAGGGTTTTAGCGGTTTGGTCGGCCCCGTTCAGGAAGACGACATCAACCGTCTCGAGCGCCGGATAGGCCGCAAAGACGTTCAAATCTACAGCGCTCAAGTCACCGGCGGAAGCGCACTCAAAGGCATAGTCGACCATGATTGAGCCATGGTCGCCGGAATGGCGGAACGATACGCCCTGAGATGTTGAAGCGCATCCGGCTTCATCATTCAGCGTGATCATGCTTGATGGCTGCATGAGGGCGGTATTGACCGCTTGCAGTTCTGCTTCCTGCTCAGGGGTTTTCGGCTCATGCTCGAAACTGGCAAAGCTGGCCAGCGGAGACTCGAAAGATACTGTCAGAGTTGCGCCATCCAGAACAATCGCCATTTCCCCGGCGCCGTGGACATGGGCCTCACCAACGCCGTGATCGTGGTCGTGATGATCATGAGAATCCTCGTCCGCATGGTCGTGATCATCCTTATGATCATGCTCGTCATGAGCCTCATCGGCATGGTCATGATCATCTTCAGCGTCCGTCGCGACTTCTGCGACCGATGCTGCCTCAGATTCAATAGGTTCGGACACGGACACATCTTCGGCTTCGCTTGCGACCTCAATCGGCGGCACATCCGCCTCGATAGTCTCTGCTGGTGCGTCTTCAGACGGGCTACAGGCAACAAGACCGGCCAGCGCAAAACCGCTGACAGCCAGAACAGTTGGAAAATTCAAACGCATCTTCTTGGATATCCTCTGAAAGGTTTGATCATGGCCTGATAAAAATAGGTCGCAATTTAGAAAATGCGACACTATAACATCGCCATATTGGTCGATGTTCGTTGTTGCATACCGTAAGCGACTTGGCCACTTGCATGACAGGAGCGCAATCAACCATGTGGTCAGCCATACAGGCCCCCCTTTTCTTTGGCTTGATTGCGGCTTTTGTTACGACAATTGGCCTGCTTGTGGTCGCCCTTCGGGGTGACTGGAGCGCGCGCTATGCGGGCCTGTTTGGCCTCGCGGCAGCGGGCATGTTGTGCACGATGACCTTCCTACACATCATGCCAAAAGCCTTTGCTCTTGCAGATACAGCGCCGATCTGGATCGCCACAGGGTTCTTTGGTGGTCTGGTGCTGAACTTTTCCATACGGGTCCTGTTTCCGGAGAAGCCGGATTCCACCATTCCGGCAGAGGCGATTACGCCTATCCTTGCCATCGCTGCACACTCCTTCATTGATGGCATTGTTTACTCTATTACATTTGCCGCTGACTTTGCCTCTGGCGTCTTCGCGGCTTTAGGACTGATCCTGCACGAATTCCCGGAAGGGGTTATCGCCTTTGCGATCCTCAGGCGTCACGGTGTCAGCAATCGCGGGGCATTCTTCTGGGCTTTCCTGGCAGCAGCGGCAACAACCCCGATGGGTGTTGTGGTCAGTGGCCCGTTCATGTTCAGCTTTGGGGAAGCCGTTCTGGGGCAGCTCTTTGCCTTCTCGGCTGGCCTCCTATTGTTTGTCGCGACCGGGCCTTTGATGGCCCCTTTGCGCGATACGCCCCCGGTGCGGGGTCTCAGCGCGCTGACCACCGGGGTCGCAATCGCCGTTACACTCATGCTGTTGCCGATTGCCGGACATGATCATAGTCATGCTGGCCATGTTCACGACACGCACAGCCCTGACTTCCGCCATGGCCATGACCACACCCATTAAACTGTGGGTCTGCGTTCTGGCGCTTGCGCTGGCAATTTTCGCTTTACAGTCAACACCCGCACAGGCCCATCCCGAGGATGAGTTCTGCACGATGGATGGCGGCATGGATCCAGCGCTGTGCCGCGCTTTGCAGGAGATGGATCGCTCCGCCACACCCCGCAGCGGGGAAAGCCGCTTTACCACAACCCAGACCATCGACTTTGACCGCCCGCTGCATGAAACGTTCGGGCTATACATCAAGATCGGGGTGCAACACATCTTGCCAACCGGGCTTGATCATATCCTGTTCGTGCTCGCCCTGTTCTTTACGGCGGCCGGCTGGCGCGCGCTGCTGATCCAGATTTCGGCCTTCACCGTCGCCCATACGCTCACCCTGATGATGGCGGCGACCGGAGTGATATCGCCCCCCGCCAGCATCGTCGAACCGCTGATCGCGCTAACCATTGCCCTCGTCGCGTTTGAAAATGTCCTGTTTAAGGACATGCAGCGCTGGCGCCCCTTGGTTGTAATCATCTTTGGCCTGATCCACGGCATGGGCTTTGCCGGGTTCTTTGGCTCTCTGGGCCTGCCTGAAGGCCAGTTCTGGAGCGCGCTTGTGGGCTTTAATGTCGGGGTCGAGATTGGCCAATTGACGGTCGTTGGTGCCGCTGCCCTGCTGCTTTGGCCCATATCGCGGCAGCTGAGCCATATGAGCTATCGTAGAATGATCGCCATTCCGGCCTGCATATTGATTGGCTTGATTGGCGCGTTCTGGACGTTTGAGCGGGTCTTTCTCGGCTAAATCAGGCACATGCTTTGCAAGCCCGCAAAGGATGAGCTTTAATCTTTCATTAATCAAAACACTTGGTCGCTGGGCTTTGGCCGTTCTGACCTCGATTATCACGACCTTTATCGGCCTCTACGGGGATCCGTTTGCAGTTGGCCAAGAAGTCGATTGCGGTTTGCAGGATGTCGCCGCCTGGCAGACACAATTGACCCAACCCAGCGAAGAAGCGAGCCCAGCCTATGTTCTGCGGGTAACGGAGGGCTTTCTCAACGCTTGCCCGGGCCGCCCCGAAACCCGGGAAGCGCGCAGAATCGCCGCGATGGCTGCTGTTGATCTGGATGATGCAGATCGCGCGCTAAGCCATTTTGGGGAGGCCCTACCCCTGCCCACCTTACAGGCCCAGTTCTACTATGCCGCCACCCTGCTGGCTGCAGGCGAGCATGATGAGGCCTGGGCAGTTCGGGACGACATGATTGAAAGCTGGAGCCGCAAGGTCAAACGCAATCGCGCTGTCACGCTGGACAAAGCCACGGTGCCTGGGGGGCGCGTCTATCGCCTCACCTATCAGGCCGGTGAACATGATGGCGACTTCCGTATGGCCTTTGTCGCCGTCCCGCATGATGGAGGTTGGCCCGCAACTGTAACCCTGGGGGCAGATCGGCAGATAACAGCCTTTCATCGCCTACGCGCCGGCCCTGAGGCAAAACCGCTGCGCCACATTGATCTTTATCGCTGTCGCGGGCGGCGCCTGCTGGCTCGCACGGACAAAGCACTCTCTCTTGAGGAGACAAGGCTGGCTGCTGAAACCAGCCTGACGGCCTATCTGGCAAACCCGGATACTGAATTTGGGGCAGACGGCACGATTAGCCCGTGTCTCTGGCCTGAGCGGCTGCTTCCAGGTCCGCCGCGCTAACTGGCTCACCAGCCGCCAGACGCGCAATCGCGTCTGCGACTTCAGCGCCATAAGCATGATGGGGCATGTGCCCGCCATTTGGCAGGCGGACCATTTGCAAGCCATCAATCTGATGCTTCAGCTTGCCAACATGCAAAGGCGGACTGATCACGGTGTCCAGCGCACCTGAAAAGACCACGACCGGAACTTTGATCTGCGGGTAGCGTTCCTGTTGGGCCGCCATTTCGCTGCGCAGCGCATTTACGTCCTCAGCATTTGCCCGGAACACAGGTGGGCGGAATAACAGGCCAATCGCTGAGCTTTCATAATAGCCGTCCGGTGCAGGCTTTGGCGAGAAGACGCTATCGACGCCGCTTTTCACCTGCGCAGGTCCCATAACCGGGACGAGCTGTGAGAAGACCGGCCCCAGCAGAGGCGAGCCCGCATAGCGATTGTACCAGGCTTCCCCGCCACCGCCCCAGTCATGGCTTACCGGAGCCAGCAGGACCAGCGCCTTGACCTTTTCAGGATGATCCAGCGCAATCCGCAATGCCACCGCCCCGCCAAAAGAGTGACCAACGATCACCGCCTTCTCGCCCGGGGCCAAGGCCTCCAGTGCGCCCGCGATCAGGCCCGCCTGTACGCCGAGGCTTTCGCCATCCTCCGGACGGTCCGAATAGCCATGGCCCGGGCGGTCCGCCATCAGGATACGGTGTTCATCCGACAAGCGTGGCGCGAGCGTGTAGCTATATTCATAGGCATTTGCCGAGGCACCATGGATCATCATCACAACTGGGCCAGCCTGCCCTGCCGTCATCACATGAACATCCGGGCCATCGACATCGACCATCTGTCCGGTTGGCGGGTATTTCGCCTCCACCCGGTTGGTATAGACCACACTATGGACACAGGCCGTCAGCACACCCCCCGTGAGCAAGGTCATGAACAGAATCAGCATTCTCAAACAGGTCGCCCTTCAAGCTCTTTATTCAAACGCGCCACAGCCGACCGAGCACGCGGGAAAAGCGGATAGATTGTTAAGGCTTTCTCATAAGCCTCAAGGGCTTCTTCTTTCGCGCCCAGCGTCTCGAGCACCGCGCCAAGGCCGCCCCAGGCCCCGAAATGGCGAGGCTCAAGCTTTAGCGCTTCATTCACATCCCGCAGGGCTTCGGCATAATTCTCACGCGCTAGAAAGACCGTCGCGCGTCGGTTCCACGCTTCGGCATAGCCCGGCTGGATCGCGATCACGCGGTCATAGAGCGTATGGGCAAGCTCAAGATCGCCTCGGGCCTGTGCATTAACCGCGCGCTGCATCACCAGATCAGCCGCATCAGAGCCACTTTCCATCCAGGCCGCCCAGATATCCATGGCCGTGGCATTGGCTTCATCCTCATTTTCAGTAGTCCGCAAATCCTCAAACATCTGGTCTGATGGCCCAAAGTCAGGGCTGGAGACCATGAGGAGGCCGGCAAAAGCGAGCGTTTTGAACATATTTATGAGTATGGCGTCTCAAACGCGTTCGACAAGAGGACTAGAGCAAGCCTTGCAGCTTGAGCGCCTGCTCAAGGTCTTTCGCCCCGGTAAAGTGGTGTGCCTGCAAGCCCATCTCCCGCGCGGCCAGCACATTTTTCTCGCTATCATCGATAAAGAAAACATCGCCCGGATCAGGATTACCCATACGTTCCAGCACGATTTCATAGATACGTGGATCCGGCTTCACGACCTTCTCCACGCCAGACACGACAATGTCGCGCAAAATTCTCATCATCGGAAAGCGGTCAAAGGTCGCCTGAGCGACTTCCGCTGGCATATTGGTCAGGCCATAGAGGGGCACCTGTCGCTCTTCCAGCCGCGCCATGATTTCCGGTGTCCCACTTACATAGCCATCAAACATGTCAAACCACCGCGTCTTCCATGCACGGATATGGGTTTCATATTGTGGGTATTGGGCAATCAGGGAGTTGGCATTGTCATCCATCGTAACACCGCGGTCATGATGGGTGTGCCAGTCCATATTGCAGACATCGCGGCAGAACCATTCGGCTTCTGCGTCTGTCTCAAACATTTGCCTATATAGCAAAAGTGGCCGCCATTCGACGACCACATTCCCAAGGTCAAAAAGAACGATTTGGGCGCTCATAAGGTCGCCCCGTTCATCAAGCAGTTAACCCTGCTTTGCTTTAAAGCGTGGGTCAGTCTTGTTGATGACATAGGTCCGGCCACGGCGGCGCACGACCTTGCAGTCACGATGGCGCGACTTGAGTGCTTTGATCGAGGATTTCACTTTCATGGCTTTTGCCCAGACGTTATTACTGTTTTCACGAAAGCGCGGGACATACACAGGCGACCTCACAGAGTCAACAATTTCACGGCAGGTTTGCTGCAAAGGGAACGAAACATGACGGATTATACTTTTGGTTTTGCCGGATCTGGTTTTGCAAGACTTGGCCTCGGTCTCGTTAGTGCCGCTGCGTTTCTGGCCGCTTGCGCCGCGACCCCGCAAGAGGCTGGCCCCGTTGGCACGCCGCCAATAACGCCAAGTGATCCAGACATTGAGCCGCAGCCGACCATTCCCTCCATGCCGCCTTTCAGCTCCAGCGGAAATGCCAGCATGGATAGCTGGCGCGATGATTTTGCCGCGCGCGCCGTCTCGACTGGGCGAGACCCGATCGTCGTCTATGAAACCCTGGCAAGCATCCGCCCACTCGATCTTTATCTCAGTGAGGAGGCCAGCATTGCAAAGACAGGGATTGCCGATCAGGCGGAGTTTGCCAAGCCGATCTGGGATTATGTTGGCTCCGCCGTCACAACCAGCCGGAAGACCCGTGGCGCAGAAAAACTCGCCAACCTCACCGCGACCTTTGATCGGATTGAAGCCACACATGGCGTTGACCGTGAAGCCCTGACCGCCATCTGGGCGATGGAAACCAATCTTGGTTCATATATCGGCTCATTTGATGCCCCTAACACGCTGGCCAACATGGCGGTTGAAGGCCGCCGTAAGAGTTTCGCCGAGCGCGAGCTCACCGCCCTGATGAAATTGCAGGAGCAGGGTGAAGTCAGCCGTGACCAACTCATCTCTGGCTGGGCAGGCGCAATGGGCCAGACCCAGTTCATGCCGTCAACTTTCCTTGCCTATGCTGTCGATGGCGACGGCGATGGCCGCAAAGACCTTTGGAATAGTGAAGCCGATGCGCTGATGTCCGCGGCGAATTATCTGAGCGTTTCAGGCTATCAGAAAGACATGCCTTGGGGCATCGAAGTGATCGCGCCTTCAGGCTTTGACTGGGCCTTTGCCGATGGACAAGACCGCCGGATGAGCACTTGGCTCAGCAAGGGGCTCTCACCAATCCAGGGTGGCGGCTTTGGCGTGGATGAAGGTACCTTTGCAGAGCTTTGGCTGCCGAGCGGCGCGACCGGGCCGAAATATCTCTTGTTCAAGAATTTCGACGTGTTCAAAACCTATAACCGCTCAGACAGTTATGCCTTCTCCGTCGGCCTGCTCTCAAATGGGGTAACCGGACAGCATGGCCCGCTCACGCCATGGCCAACACAGCTTGAATTGCTCAGCAATCGCGATGTCATGGTCCTGCAGGATACCCTGAATCGCCTTGGCTTTGATGCCGGACCCGTTGATGGCATTGCCGGACGCGGCACGAAAGGCGCGCTGCGGCGTTTCCAGTCCGCTAATGGTATCAGCCCTGCCGATGGTTTCCCAACCCAGCAGGCGCTGTCACAAGTGGTTGCGGCGGCTTCGGGTTAGTCTGCTTCCCCAACCCCTGGCTTGATCGCAAAATAGGCAAACCCGGCCATTGCAATCAGCAAGCCCACGCAGAGCCAGAAGGGCAGGCTGGGATCGACAAACTCATACAGGAAGAGGCCAAAGAGCGGCGTGACGATATAGCCTGCCCCATTGGCTGAAATCACCAGTCCGGCAACATTGCCCTGCAATTGCGGGGAGACGGCCAGAGAGGCCCCGCTGGAAAAGCCCGGACGCGTGAGCCCCTGCCCGATGCCGAGGAAGAATTGCGCCAGTATGAGCGTCGCAAAATCCTGTGCCGGGATCAGGATCAGCGCCCCCATCAAAAGCGGGATACAACCAACAATCATCAAGGTTCGATTGCGCAGTTTCAGCTTGGGGATCAGCACCAGCTGCGAGGTCATCACCGCCATCGCGCCGACCATAAAGGCTGGCCCTGTATATTGCGCCGCGCGCGCCGGTTCATCCGGCGGAATGCCGAGCTTATCCATCACAGCAAATACGAAGACCTGCGTCAGGATACCGGTAACGAGTGACAGGCTGACCGCATAGGCAAGGAACGGCAACACATTGGCAGAGCGCCATAAGCCTATCGCGCCGGGAATGGGCGCAATCTTACCGCCATCCTCGCGTGGTTCCCGGTTTTCCGGCAGAAATTTCCAGAGCAGGATCGACATCGTCGCCGCCAGAGCTGAAGTGATCAGCATTGGGCTGAGCAAGCCGAAATTGGCCACAAGAACAGCCGCAAAAGCTGGCCCGATAATTGTACCCAGACTAAAACCGGATGTGACAAAAGCGATTTCTGACTGACGCTCATCCGGATCGGTCCGGTCAGCCACATAGGCCTGCGCGGCTGGACTTGAGCCTGAGCCAACAAGACCGAAGACGGTGCGCGAGAGCGCAAAACAGGCAAAAATCGCAAACGCCCCAACCAGAACCTCTGACAAGGCCGCCCAAGCAGCGATCAACAATAGCAGCATCGATACCGCATATCCGGCTAATCCTGCCGAGGCGACGCGGCGACGGCCCCAACTATTGGACCGCTTGCCCCAGAACGGGGACGATAGAGACCAGCAGAGTGCAGACAGAGAGAAGATCGCCCCGGCCATCCAATCGGGCAGGCCAAGCGTTCGCGTCAAAGGCGGGATCACCGCCGCGATCAGCATTGTATTGCCCGCGCCAATCGCCATCAGGGAGAAAAAGAGTAAGAAAAAAGCCCCCCTGCGGTTCGGCTGGGGAGCTTTTTCAGAAGTCGAGGTCTCTTTACTCATGCCGCGTCAATCGACGCGTATGGGCAAAAAAGCAAGCAAATTTCTATCCTGTCGCGGTCGGGTAGCACGCTCCATCATATGGGGTCAGCGCCGCATCCATCATCGAGCGGTTGGAATAATCGATACACGCCTTGCCATAATCGCGCACAGCCTGGGTCGCCTGATCCTGAGCCCAGGAATGCGCGCAAGCCGCCTGATCGGGTACTTTACTGTCAGCCGGCGCGCCCGGCCGGCGATAGGAATTGATCAATTGCGTAATGCATTGGCCATAAGCTGCCACATCGGTGCGAAACGCTTCACGCGCCGCTTCATGCGTTTGACGTTCGGCTTCAGAAGAAATCGTTAGATTGGCAAAATCCGGGGTCTGCAAAGTGCCACAAGCCTCCGTCGCGACAGTAATCCCTTGTTGGGTCGCATCAGGGGCACACACACGGTAGCCATCGGCAGCCGCCAGGCCTTGCGCATGGCCGCCGCCCGCTATAACCCCACTCAGCGCAAGGGCGACAATTGTCTTTTTCATCGGATACTCCTCGAATTCCTTCGCATAAACACAATACTGAAACCGATTTAACGGGGTGTTAGGCCCCTTTAATCACCGGCTGCGTCGTCCTTCCTACCCTCTGGATGCCTTTTAGCTGGCCTCTCTGGCAGACCTGCTTTCTATCATCGTGATTGTCCGCCCACAATGTCGAGGCGCAGGATTCCCCAGTGGCGGGAAGGCGTATTAAGAATTTCTCATCCTGCGCGTGCAATGCTTCTTAAAGGCTCTTTGTGCCAAGAAGAGCCAAGACTTAAAGAGCGAAAGCGTTCGAGAATGCTACAACTTGCCGGGCTTGTCCTTGTTATCGCGATTATCGCTGGGGCGCTGTTTGTCAGCGGCGGACAGGCGATCTTGTCAGCCCTGCCGTTTGAACTGGCCCTGATTGGCGGGGCCGCAGTCGCCACCCTTATGATCGGTAACGCGCCAAAGGTGGCCAAAGCGGCTGTTCTCGGCATGGGGCGGGCGATGCGGGGGGCAAAATGGTCCCGACGCGATTATCAAAGCCTGTTGGTCACCCTGCATGAACTCTCTCGTCGTGCCCGTCGCGGCGGTGTTGTGGCGATTGAGCAGGACATTGAGGCCCCGGACGATTCTGCGCTGTTTCAGCAAAACCCTGCGCTTTTGAATGACCCTGAAGCCACAAATCTGATCTGTGATGGCTTCCGTATGATGGCGATGGACCCGGCGGCGCAATCCCGCTTGCGGGTGCAACTGGAAGAACAGGTCGCCAGCATGGTGGAAGAACGCCAACGCGCCGCCAATGCGCTACACACGCTGGCTGATGCCCTGCCCGCCCTTGGCATCGTCGCCGCCGTGCTCGGCATCATCAAAACGATGGGCTTTATCGACTCAGAACCGGCCATTCTTGGGGATATGATTGCAGCGGCCCTGCTCGGCACATTCCTCGGCGTCTTCCTCGCCTATGGCATCGTTGGCCCAATCGCCGCGCGTCTGACCCAGATAATCGAGGAAGAAGCCCTCTACCTCGATGCGATCCGCGATGTCCTCTCTGGGCATGCCGAAGGACTTGCACCACGGGTGAGCCTTGAGCTTGCACGCAATCGCCTGCCCCATCACTTGCGTCCTGTCATTGGCGAGCTTGATACCTCTCTCTCAGAGGCCCGCTTTGCCGCGCGCAGAGCGGCTTGATTGCAAGGATTCGCATAAGAGCGCTGGTCTCTGATCCTTGCCTGCCCTAACTTATAGAGGAATTGGACAGCACCGGAGGCTTAGGCATGTCCCGCTTTGAAGACCTGATCAAAAAAGTCGACCATTATCAGGCGCTGGCCGCTGAAAACTATGATCGTGTCCGCCGTCTGGCTGAAGAGCTGCGCGAGGGCCTGTGTGCCTATATTGGCTCTTATGATGGGGTTTGTGTCCGTCTTGTCCCGCCTGCAGGCGCCTTCGAAGCCAAGGATTATGGCGACAAGGCCTTCTCCGTTCCGCCCAAAGGCTTCCGCCCCCTAGGCCCAATCATGTTTGGTCTGGCCGTGCGCGTCTCCAAAGGCACAGACTGGATGCGCGTCACGATGGAGTGCCAGAAAATTGGCGACACTTTCATCGCTCGGATTGCAGGCGGCGCGGACTATGAATTGTCGATCCCGCTTAAGGATAATGACCCCGAACCGTTTTATGATCATATCTATGATCACGTGATCGACTGGTTCGGCACACAAATTGAACGCTATGAAGCCGGGGATTACGGGCGACGGGAAATTGGCTTTGACTTTTCACGCGATGATGCGCGAGATGAGGTGATGGCCTGATTCAGGTCGCCATAGCGGGCTCAGCATGGATCTTGGAATACTCTTGGCGGGCGGCGCCGGTGGGGATGTGATTGTCGCGTGTGCCTTGATCGGCACACTCGGTCTCGGCGCTCAATGGCTCGCCTGGCGTCTGCAGGCCCCCGCCATTGTTCTGATGTCCCTGGCCGGACTGGCTGTTGGCCCGCTCTGGTCGGTGCTTTTCGGGGACCCTCTCCTCAATCCATCAGAATCCTTTGGCGATGTATTCCGCCCGATTGTCTCACTCGCCGTGGCAGTCATTCTGTTCGAAGGTGGGCTGGTTCTGAAGTTTGAAAACCTGCGCGAGGCCGGCAAGCCGGTGCGAAGGATGATCTTCGTTGGTGGCCCTCTCGCCTGGGTTCTGGGTACATTCGCAGCCCGCTATGCGGCTGGCCTCGATTGGGCGAGCGCTGTTGTATTTGCCGGGGTTATGGTGGTGACCGGGCCGACCGTCATCATGCCGCTTTTGCGCCAGTCAAAGCTGGGCGGACGTCCTGCACAATTCCTGAAATGGGAAGGCATCGTCAACGACCCGATCGGCGCGCTGTTTGCCGTTGCCGCGTTCGAAATTGTCCGCGTCGCGTCGCAAGGCGATAACACGGTTGCCGCCGCTGCCTGGATCATCTTCGCCGCCGTGGAAGGGATCATTCTGGGGATCATTTTCGGCTGGATCATGATCCGTGCCTTCCGCAATGGCTGGGCCCCGGAATATCTCAAAGCCCCGCTGATCCTTGGTTCGATCATTCTCTGCTATGCGCTGGCTGAACTGGTCGAGCGCGAGATTGGCCTGGTTGCGGTCACCGCCTACGGCATGATGCTCGGCAATTCCAAACTGGCGGGCCTGACTGAGCTGCGCAAGTTCAAAGAAGACATTGCGGTTCTGCTTGTCTCCGGCGTCTTCGTCATGTTGACCGCAGACCTGACCCCACAAATCATCGGCTCAGCGATCAATATGAACACGTTGTTGTTCCTGATCTGCATGTTGTTCATCGTGCGCCCGCTTTCTGTCTGGATTTCCACGGCAGGAACGCTGGAGCGCAATGAAGCGCTGTTGCTGGGCTGGATTGCCCCGCGCGGGATTGTCGCTGTGGCCGTGTCGGGCCTGTTTGGTTCGCTGTTGATCGATCTCGATCGTGTCGGCCGATTTGACTTTGAAGGCGCTGACCAGATTGCACCCCTCGCCTTTGCCATGGTGTTCACCACGGTCGTTCTGCATGGTTTCACGATTGGGCCACTGGCCCGCGCGCTCGGTCTCGCGCGTCGTGAACGCCCCGGCGTCCTGATTGTCGGGGCCAATGCGTGGAGCCTGGAATTCACCAAAGCGTTACAGGCCAGCAAGGTGGATGTGATTATTGCGGACAGTTCTTACCGCCGCCTGCGCCCGGCCCGCGAGGCAGGCCTCGATGTTTTCCTTGGCGAGGTGCTCTCCGAAGATGCCGAGATCAAGCTCGACCATGCCCGCTTCTCAGCCGTTGCAGCCCTCTCCACCAATGACAGCTACAACTCGCTCGTTTGCAGCCATTTTGCCCCGGAACTTGGCCGCCATATGGTTCATCAACTCTCATTGAGTGAAGCCGAGGAAAGCGATGAGAAAGTTGCCAGCCTGAACGCTCGTGGCCGCACGCTGATCCGCAGAGGCCGGACCTATGATGGGCTTGTCCGCGACCAGTATCGCGGCTGGACATTCTCGCGCACTGGCCTGACCGACAAATATACGCTGGAGCAATTCCGCGAAGATCGCCCGCAAGCCGATATCGTCGCTGAAATCCGCCCGGATGGCTCGCTGGTCCTGATTGGTCCAAACCGCGAAGCCCGCGGCGGTGATGGCACGACCCTGATCAGCTTTGCGCCAGAGGTCTCACAAGCACCAGACGCGGCCCCTGAAATGGGCGGCCTGGCGCTTAGCTAGTCTGATAAACGCCCCACAGGGTCGCCTGTGTCGAGCCACTTAGATACATCGGCCCGAACAGCATGGCCGTGATCACAACCAGGCCAGCCATGGTTTGCACGCGCCGACTAATCCCGGCACTGATCATGCCCATCAGAAAGCTCAGATAAGCGATGCGCGGGGCAAAAAGACTGGAGATCGACAAAGGCTCATCCATCGTCTCCGGATCAAGCCCAAACCCAAACGGCACGATCTGATGCCCCATCCCATCGCTGATCAGCAGCAAGAGCGCCGCCATCGCCACACCGATCCGCAACGCTGGCTGAGTTTTTGGCAGGCTTAGAATAGCCGCGACACCCGCCAGCAGCCCAACCAAAGCCGCCGCCAGAATGACAATTGTGGGATCTGCAGTGCCAGCGTCCATCCCGGTGGCATAACGCAAAACGGTTTCAGGAGGTTTGCAGCACTTGTTTCAATTTATGTCTCTGGCTGCCAGAACGCGGCAATCTCTCCGGTCTCGGGCGATTGCAGCAAGATCACACAATAGCGGATACAGGCATGTGGGGCGTCCGCCATACTATCCAGCACACGCATCGACATCACCGGATTGACCATGTCTGTATCGTGCGCCTCAGGGCTGGCATAATGTACCTCAACCAGGTGATATGCGCCTTCCGCCTCGCCAGACACAGAGATACGCCCAGCCGCCTCACTAAGCAGCAGAGGGTGTGTCGGAGCCTTAGATAGTTTCTCGATATTCTTCACAACCTGCCGTTTGCGCGGGCCGGGGCATTCCTTGACGCCATTATATATGCTTTGCGGGGTGTAGGGCGCGCGCAGGCCCATCTGCTCGGCATAGCTCGCCTGACGCTCCTTCGATTCTGGCATCGCCATCGGGTCTGGCTCTCCCAGATAATCCCAATAATCGACAATCCAGGTCAGGATCAGAACATCATCCCGGCTCGCTTCAACCTCTCGCATTGTCTTGTGGGCCTGCGGACAGGCCGCGCAATTCTGATTGGCGAACAGTTCCACCAGAACCGGCTTTGACTCTTCTGTTTCCGCAAAAACAGCAGGCGCAGACAGGGTAAGTAGAGATACAAAAAGGGCGAGGAAACGGATCATGCGCGATACATAACCCTTTCCCCGCCCTTTTGGGACTCACGAGTTCGTTAGAACTGTTTTATGCGGCGTCGTTCGCAAGGTTGCGCAGCACATAGTGCAGGATGCCGCCATTGCGATAATAGTCGAGCTCATTGTCAGTATCGATCCGCACAACCGTGTTCGCCGTGATCGATGTATTGTCCGCGCGGACGATTTTCACTTCGACTTTCTGACGTGGCTTGATGTCGTTGATACCCTCAATCGTGACCTGCTCGTCGCCTTTCAGGCCGAGGCTTTCCCAGCTTGTGCCCTCTTCAAACTCAAGCGGCAGGACGCCCATACCGATCAGGTTAGAGCGGTGAATACGCTCGAACGATCCGGCGATCACGGCTTTAACGCCAAGCAGGATCGTCCCCTTCGCAGCCCAGTCGCGCGATGAGCCGTTACCATAGAGATGTCCGGCAAACACAACGAGCGGGACATTCTGCTCCTGATACCGCATCGCGGCATCATAGATGGCCATCTGGTCACCCGATGGGTGATGCACAGTAACACCGCCCTCAACACCCGGAACCATCTGGTTCTTGATGCGAATATTCGCGAACGTGCCGCGCATCATGACTTCATGGTTCCCACGGCGCGAGCCGTAAGAGTTAAAGTCGACGACATTGACCTGATTGCTTTGCAGATACTCACCTGCAGGGCTGGAGGCCTTGATCGAACCGGCCGGAGAAATGTGGTCGGTTGTGATCGAGTCGCCAAACAGCGCCAGAACACGCGCATGGTGCACATCAGATGGTGCTTCCGGGCTAAGGCCCATACCTTCAAAGTAAGGCGGGTTCTGAACATAGGTGGACCCCATTGGCCAGCCATAGGTCTGACCACCGGAGACTTCGATCCCCTGCCAGTGCTCATCGCCCTTGAAGACGTCTGAATAGCGGTCTGAGAACATTTGTGGCGTCACGCACTCCGCCATGATCTCGGCGATCTCATGGCTGCTTGGCCAGATATCCTTCAGGTAGACGTCGTTGCCATCCTTGTCCTGACCCAATGGCTCAGTCGTGATGTTGGTGCGCAGAGTGCCAGCAATCGCATAGGCGACCACGAGCGGCGGCGAGGCGAGATAGTTCGCCTTGATATCCGGGCCAATCCGGCCTTCGAAGTTACGGTTTCCAGAGAGCACAGAACACGACACCAGGTCGCCATCGGCAATCGCTTGAGCGAGATCTGGATCAAGTGGACCCGAGTTGCCGATACAAGTCGTACAGCCATATCCAACCAGGTTGAAGCCCAACGCATTGAGGTCATCTGTCAGGTTCGCTTTATCGAGATAGTCGGTCACAACCTGTGATCCCGGAGCCAGCGATGTCTTGACCCAAGGCTTGCGATTCAGGCCAAGTGCAGCAGCCTTACGCGCCACCAGACCCGCTGCAATCAGCACGCTTGGATTAGACGTATTGGTACAAGAGGTAATCGCCGCGATGAATACATCGCCATGTGTAACGGTATAGTCTTCGCCGTTAACGGCGATAGGCTCAGCCGCGTCAGCTGCTTTGCCAAATTCCTTGACCATCGCTTCGGCAAACTTGGTGTCAGCCTCTGAGAGCAGCACCTGGTCCTGCGGGCGTTTCGGACCGGAAATGCTTGGCACAACAGTCGAAAGATCGAGCTCAATCGTGTTGGTGAAGACCGGCTCAGCCATCTCTGGACCCCAATAGCCCTGGGCTTTGGCATAAGCTTCAACCAGCTCAAGACGGTCCGCATCACGGCCTGTATTCTGCAGATAACGCAATGTGTCGCCATCGACAGGGAAGAAGGCACAGGTTGAGCCAAACTCTGGCGACATGTTTGAAAGCGTCGCCTGATCTTCCAGTGTCAGGTTAGCCAGGCCAGGGCCGAAGAACTCGGTGAATTTCCCAACCACACCGAAATCGCGCATCATTTTCGTCACGGTCAGGACAAGGTCCGTCGCCGTTGCGCCTTCTGGCAGCTTACCCGTCAGTTTGAAGCCGATGACTTCCGGGATCAGCATGGAAACAGGCTGACCAAGCATCGCGGCTTCGGCCTCAATCCCGCCAACACCCCAACCGAGCACGGACAGGCCGTTAATCATGGTTGTGTGAGAGTCTGTACCAACACAAGTGTCCGGATAAGCGACGGTTTCGCCATTCTCTTCCTTGGTCCAGACCGTCTGGCCAAGATATTCAAGGTTCACCTGGTGACAGATACCTGTGCCGGGCGGGACAACGCGGAAATTCTTGAACGCGGTTGAGCCCCAGCGCAGGAACTCATAGCGCTCCTGATTGCGCTGATATTCGATCTCAACATTTTTCTTGAAGCTGTCCGGACCAGCAAAACTGTCAACCATGACAGAGTGGTCAATGACCAGATCAACCGGAACCTGCGGGTTGATCGCCTCGGCGTTTGCGCCGAGCTTTTGCGCGGCATCGCGCATCGCAGCAAGGTCAACCACAGCCGGAACACCGGTAAAGTCCTGCATCAGTACGCGGGCCGGGCGATAGGCGATCTCGTGAGTGACCTTCCCGCCATTGTCGATCCAGGTCTTGAAGGCCTCGATATCAGCCTTGGTCACGCTGGTACCGTCTTCATTGCGCAGCATGTTTTCCAGCAGCACTTTCAGGGATGCCGGCAGTTTGGAGACATCACCGAGGCCATTTTCGGCTGCGGCATCGAGGGAGTAGTAAGTGTAATCCTTACCGTTTACGGTAAGCGTCTTGCGGGCCTTGAAACTGTCGAGGGAAGGCATGGGTATTCGGACCTCTCTGCTGCATATGTATGGGTTTTGCCCGCTTCCTATACCGGGTAAGGGGGAAGCGCAATCGCACGGGTATGCGGCTTTTGGACGAGAGGCAGTGGTTTGAGCGGGGATAAGCTGATTATTGGCGACGCTTTGGGCGCTGTCCGCGGTGAGCGTATCCTGTTCCGCGACCTCTCAATAGAGGTGCAGGGCGGGGAAGCGGTCTTCCTGCGCGGCAAGAATGGCACGGGAAAAACCACGCTATTACGCCAGCTTGCGGGCCTCAGCGAACCCCAGTCCGGCAAGGTCACACGCACCTGCCGTCATCACTGGATTGGCCATACCAATGGCCTGAAACCCCATGAAACCCCGCGCAGTCATTTACAGCATTGGGCCAAGGTCTGGGGCAGTGATGCCGATATTGAAGCTATCCTTGCCAAAATGGCGATGACCCGGCCCGCTGATGTGCCCACCCGTATGCTGTCCGCCGGGCAGAAGCGCCGCACCGCGCTTGGGCGACTGCTGCTGTCTGATCGCAAAGTCTGGCTCCTGGACGAGCCATTCAACGCGCTTGATACAGATGGACAGGCTCTGCTTGCCGATATGGTAACCTCTCACCGCAGAGCAGGCGGTGCCGTCATCGCCGCCCTGCATGGCTCCGCCCCGATTGAGGCAAGTCGGGAGGTGGTGCTGTGAGCAGCGCCGCCCCCCTCTCTTCAGCCTTCCGGCAGGCTTTCTCAGAAGCTTGGGCGAGTGGGGCTGGTGCCTTGCTGCCGCTCGGTTTTTTTGCAGGCACAGCCGTACTTGTGCCTTTCACGCTTGGCTCAGAGACTGAAATTCTCGCCCGGATTGGCCCCGGCATCTTGTGGCTCGCGCTCGCACTTGCGTCTTTCGTAACGCTGGAGCGGGTGTTTCAAGCCGATCTTCAGGACGGCGCGCTGGACCTCTGGGTTCAGGAAGAGGCTTCGATTTCCCTGATCGCGCTCTCCAAAGCGCTCGCGCATTGGCTGGTTTCTGGCTTACCACTGGTTTTGCTGTCCCCGCTCCTTGGCTTGATGCTGGAAGTACCCGCCAACCAGACACTCCCGGCCATGATTGCTTACGGCCTTGGCGGGCTGACCTTTTTCCTCTGGGGCGGGGTCGCCGCAGCGCTTTCGGCGAGTGTCGCCCGCGGAGGTTTACTTATAGCGCTCATCGCGCTGCCCTTCTATTTGCCGACCGTGATTTTTGGAACGCTCGCTCTTCAGGACGGTTTAGACAGTACGCCGGGCCTCTTGCTCGCCGCCTCTGGCCTGTTTGCCCTGGGTGTCGCACCCGCTGCGATGGGCGCGGCTTTACGCTTGGCGGCGGACTAACAGCAGGGTAAGCAAAAAACATGTGGTCCATTCTCGCTAATCCGCACCGTTTTATGGCCTTTTCCAAATGGGCCATTCCGATTTCAGCCGCCATTGGCGCACTCCTGTTCGCCTATGGCCTGTGGCAGGGCCTGTTTATCGTTCCAACTGACGAGGTTCAGGGCGGGCATATTTTCCGCGCCCTGTTCATTCATGTGCCGAGTGCCTGGCTCTGTATGGGCCTCTATGTCGGCCTCGCAGTAGCAAGCTTTGTCTGGTTCATCTGGCGGCATGAGCTGGCCGATATTGCCGCGCGTGCCATCGCCCCTATCGGGGCTGCCTATACCGCACTTTGCCTTGCCACGGGCAGCATCTGGGGCAAGCCAACCTGGGGCACATGGTGGCTGTGGGATGATCCGCGTATGATGAGCGTGCTTGTCCTCTTCTTCCTCTTCCTTGGCTATATGGCCCTGCGCGCGGCGCTTGAGACACGGCAGAAAGCGGCTCGCGCCGGCGCCATCCTCGCCATGGTCGGCATCATCAACGTTCCCCTGATCCGCGTCTCAGTTGATATCTGGGCCAGCATCCATCAGGGGCCAAGTGTCATCCGCGCTGAGGGCCCGGCCATGGACTGGATCTACCTCCAGCCTCTGCTGATCGGCTTTGTCGGACAGGGCCTGATTGTGGCTGCGCTCACCCTGACCCTGATGCGCGCCGAAGTGTTCGGGCAACAGGCCGATGCCTTGATGGCGCGGCGACTGGCGGGAGATTGATCATCATGACCATGCCAATGGATGATAATGCCGCTTTTCTCTGGTCCATCATTAGTATGGGCGTCGCCTTACCGATTGTTCTGGGTGTCTATGTCACGATCCGCACCCGGCTCAATAAAGCCCGACTTGAACGGATGCGCGAAGGGGATAACTGATGAAGCGTTGGATGGCCGCTCTTCCGCTTGCTGCCTTACTCGCGATTGGCGGGATTACTGCGCTGCAGCTCTACAATCCGGAAAAGAAGACCTTCGAAAAAGCCGATGAGGGCACAGTGGTACGCCTCGCCCCGGATCGCGAATTTCCCCGTTTCATGGCGGAAGGGAGCTTCAGTTTCGCCCCGCCTCCGGGCGACAAGCCGATCGCGGTTAACCTGTTTGCCTCATGGTGCGCGCCTTGCCGGGTGGAGCACCCTATGCTGACCGAGCTGGCGCAAGACTATCCCGACCAGCTTTATGGCCTCGCCTACAAGGATCAGGACGCAGCGACGAAAGCGTTCCTGGATGAACTCGGCGATCCGTATACGGAGATCGGGACGGATCGCGATGGGCAGGGCGGTCTGGAATTTGGCCTCACCGGCGTTCCGGAGACTTTCGTGATCGACCGTGAAGGCAAGATTATCCTGCACATTCGCGGGATTATCGATGAAGATAATATCGGAGATTTAAAGGCCGCGCTTGACGGCTAGGCCGCTATTTCGCGCGCTTTTTCTTCTTTTTCTTTTTCATCGCTTTTTTGCGCTTCTTGATCTCGCCTTCGTCTTCTTCTTCCTCGACTTCAAGGCCGCTGATGACGGCGAGCGATTCAATCAGGCTGGCCCGGCGCGATTTGCGCAAATCCTCGATCAGGATTTCATCGGCTTCTTCAACCGTTGGCACGGCGTTCTGATAGGCTTCTTCACCCGCTTCTGTCAGCGAGACAGCCTTGGCGCGGGCATCTTCCTTGGATGTGACGCGAGCCACCAGACCGCTTTTTTCCATTCGCGCAACCATGTCCGCCAACGTAGAGCGATCGATGCCCGTCATATCGACAAGGCTCGACTGGCTCTGGCCGTCTTCCTCATGCAGAGCAGCCAGCACAGCAAACTGACGAATGGTCAGACCCTTCTTGGCGAGCGCCTCGGCAGACAGGTTGACCGCCATTTGCTGGGCCCGGTGCAGTAAATGCGTGGCAGAGCGCCCCAAGCTGAAATCCGGCTTATAGTCTTGCTTGCCCATTTGCACGGCCCTAGTTGTGTCTGTCTGACGCCTTATACACTTACAGTGCGCCGTATGCAGATCAATTTGATTCCCTTTTAAAGCGAGAGCCTTACAAAATAATGACAGTAAAACAGCAAGCTGACTTCAAACTTGAAATTCCGCATGGGGATGATCGTGAGCGCAGGGTCTGTCAGAGCTGTGATTTCGTTGACTATCAGAACCCCAAAATCGTTGCCGGTGCAGTGATTGTGCAGGATGGCAAAGTCCTACTCTGCAAGCGCGCGATTGAGCCGCGCAAAGGCTTCTGGACGCTTCCGGCAGGCTTTATGGAACTTGGCGAAAGCGTCGAAGAGGCCGCTGCCAGAGAAGCTTTTGAGGAAGCCGAAGCAAAGATTGAAATTGATCGCGTGCTGGCCGTCTATTCAGTACCACGCATCGGGCAAGTGCAGGTCATGTTCCGCGCTAAACTGATTGGCGGTTATGGCATTGGGCCAGAGAGCGAGGAGTCAGGCCTGTTCGAATGGAAGGATATTCCGTGGTCGGAATTGGCGTTTCCAACCGTCGTTTGGGCGCTTACTGATTATGCGGCGACGCGTGATCAGGACAATTTCGCGCCTTTCGCCAATCCAGAAGGGACAGATGCCCTGACCCGTTAGGCCGCTTCC
The DNA here is from genome assembly GCF_045287255.1 of Hyphomonas sp. FCG-A18. Lineage (GTDB taxonomy): Bacteria > Pseudomonadota > Alphaproteobacteria > Caulobacterales > Hyphomonadaceae > Henriciella. Next base: position 2,942,678 of record NZ_CP137142.1, on the reverse strand, counting down.
TCTTCAGGCTGGCGCAAATGCTTCAGCGTGTAAGGCACGTTCAGCGCCCCAAAGATGAAGGTGATGACCATATTGCCGAGCTTCCAGTTCGCCCAAATCCCCTGTGCATCCTTCTCGCCAAAGCTCAGGCCGGCAAAGGAATAGGCTTCGCAGGGTGCGGCCTGCACACCGAAGATTGGCAAACATTGTTCTGCAATCGGCGCATACATGCGCCACAGATACTCATTCCAGAAGGCCATGGCGATAAAGAACAGGCCCCAGCGAATGGACAGCACGGTCCATGCATGATCAGGCAGATCAAAGACGGACTTGAACATTTCCCGCCAGATATTCAGGCCAAACAGCATGGGCAGGAAGATCAGACTGGCGAGGAAAAGCTGCTGGATGGTCACTTTGACGTATAGAAACGCTTCATTCTGCGCGAGAATGCCCAGCGTACCAAAGAAGCCAACGATGACGGACGAGACGATCAGGAAAAGCGGGATGGGCTGGCGTGTAATCAGCTTCTGTCCAATCACAAAAGCGGTAATCGCAATCAGCGCGCCGGTCGCCCAGAAAAGCGCCGTCTTGGCGCTGAAGAAGCCAGTCTCCGGGGCCAGAAACCGCATACCATTATAGATAATGACAAAAGCCATAACCGGGACAAGGTCGCCCCAAATCTGGTTCGCCTTATCGGCTGCGGTACCGAGATCGTTTTGTGTATCGCTCATGATATAGTTTACGCAGCGCGTCCCGCTCTGGATTTGAGTTTCTCCAGCACAAAACCGCGTGCCCCGCCCGCGTCAAGCAGAAACGCCATGATTGCATAAGTCATCCCGCCACAGGCTGCCTTTACGAACAGTTCCGGCCAGCTGCCCCAATCCGGCAGGATGGCAATCACTGGCCACATAGCAAGCGCAGCGAGTGAGACTTTCAGCACCTCCAAAAGCGGCAGTGGGAGGGCAACATGTCTTTGTCCTCGTAGCCCTAAAACTACAATCCCGAGTGCATAACTGATAACCGTGGCGGCCACGGCTCCCATTAGCCCAAATTGCGGGATCAGGATCAGATTCAGCACAACATTCACCCCTGCTGGCACCAACATCAGCACAGCCCGTTCCGCTGTCTTGTGCGCCAGCTGGAAGGCTTCGGAAAAATAATGGATCAGCAAGCCATTGAGCAGCCCGGCAAAAGCAATCCATGGAATGATAGCCATCGCTCCATCGCGCACGTCTTCACCAATCATTGCTTCGGCCAGTGGCTGAGCAACCAGTGCCAGACCTGTCGCGGCTGGTATGCCGATCAGCAACATGGTCGTGATCAAACCGCGCGCTTCATCTCGCGCCGCATCTTTGCCAGCGCGTTCATAGGCTGCCATCACCAAGGGCGATCCCGCCATCGCCGTCCACGCGCAAAGCAGGAGAACCGTCTTGTCCGCCACGCCATAACCAGCGGCATACTCGCCAACCGCGGCTTCTCCGAGAAATAGCGCGATCAGCAAGCGGTCCGCGGCGCTGAGAATAAGATCCAGCACCAAAGCCGCCGCAATCGGTACGCCATAGGCGAGATAGGCCCGGCGCTGGCTTTGGCTTGTTTGCCCGCCTTTGATCTGCCCTGCCAGCCAGGCCCCCTGAGGCGCAATCAGGATCGCACCAATGACCACCATGCCGATGAAAGGACTGGCCGCGCCCATCCCGCTTTTCCAGGCAATCAGGGCACCAAGAATGAACCCACCAAACAGGCGGGTGGTCTCAACAAGGGCATAGCGCCTAACCTGCTGGCTCGCCTTGTGCGCCTCCAGCGTCATTTGCAGTGTCGTGTTGATCGGCATCAGGACCGCAATCCAGGGCAAAATGGCCAGATAGTCCGACAGACGCCCCAAAGCCGCGCCAAGCGCGACCAACAAAACGACCGTCACAATAAGGGATCGCAAGGTCAGCGAGACCGCCGTGCGGAAATGGTCTGGCAACCGCCCCTGCGCCCCGGCTTTCCCGGCAAAGCGATAGGCCGCGGCCTCTGCCGGGGTCAGGCTGAGTGTATGGATCAGCGCCATGGCCGATACCATCAGAGCATAGCGCCCATACTCGTCCGCATCGAGCAGGCGCGTAAACACATAAACGCCCCCGAAGGACGCAATCGCACTGGCAAGTTTCACGGGCAAATAGCCTGCAAGATGGCGCAACAATTTCATGAGGAACCGCCTAGCACAGGATATGCCAAGGGCGCGTTAAGCCCCGATTTGAAGCATCAAGAGACCCACGGCAAGTACAGCTGCGGCAACAATCCGGCGTCGGCCAAAGGATTCTTTCAGAAACACAGCCCCCATGATCGCGGCAAAGACAACGGAGGTCTCGCGGATCGCGGTGACATAGGCGACATCAGCCAGAGACATGGCCAATAGCGCTGCGCCATAACTGATTGTGCCAAGAAAGCCGCCAATCGTCCCACCAATAATCTGGGGCCGCACCCCACTCCAGATATTGCCCCGGCGCACAAACAGCATCGCCGCCGTGATCCCAATCCAGTCAAACAGGAATAGCCAGACGACAAAGGTCATCGGATTATCCGCCATGCGCACCCCGCGCGCATCCACCACGGAATAGGCGGCAATCCCAACCGCGGTCAGCCCGGCCCAAATCAGAGCATCGCGTTTAGGCAGGCCAGTGCCATCAGCGCGCTTCTCCGGCAGGGCAAAGACAATAATCGAACAGGTCGCCATGATCAGGCCAATCCAACCCCAGATGCCCGGATTTTCGCGCAAGGTCATCAATGCCAACAACGCTGCCAAGAGCGGGGCCAACCCGCGCATTACTGGAAAGACCAGCGACAGATCCCCGCGATGCAGAGCGCGGATCATCGCAAACTGATACCCCCAATGGACGATAACCGACAAAGCCAGCGCGCCCCAGAGCGGCCCTGTCGGCAAGGGCACGAAAGGCGCGAACGGCAAGACGCTGAGCGCCATTGCAATCGACACAATCATCCGCGCCGACAGGACATCCCCGCCCCGCTTCACAAACATATTCGTCGCCGCCACAGTAATGGCCGACAACAGACACAGCGCGAGAGGGAGGAGAATAGCGTTCACCGCGTCGCCATCGCGCAGCGGCTTAACGGAAGTCAAGCGGCCAGCAGCCCTTGCCTTGCGCCGCGGCTTGGCTAAACCGCCGCCATGCTGACGATTTCTGACCTCGATTACCGGATTGAAGCGCGCCCTCTGTTTGATGGGGCGAGCGCGCAGATTGCGTCTGGCTGGAAAGTCGGGCTGGTCGGGCGCAATGGCACAGGCAAGTCCACCCTGCTGCGCCTCATCCGTGAAGAGGTTGAAAACCCAACCGCTCAAAGCGCCATTCGCCTGAGCCAGGGGGCCAAGCTTGGCTGGGTCGCGCAGGAAGTCGCGCCAACCGATGAGACGATCCTTGAGGTGGTTCTCGCCGCCGATACTGAGCGCCATGCCCTGATACAGGAATCCGAGACCGCAACCGATCCGGACCGGATTGCCGAAATCCATATGCGGCTGGTGGATATTGATGCCTGGTCAGCCGAGGCGCGCGCGGCTGAAGTCCTGATGGGCCTTGGCTTCAAACATGCTGACCTCGCCCGCAAGACGAAAGAGTTTTCCGGCGGCTGGCGAATGCGCGCGGCAATTGCCGGGGTGCTGTTTTCACAGCCTGATCTGCTCCTCCTCGACGAGCCAACCAACTATCTCGATCTTGAGGGTGCGGCGTGGCTAGAGGGATATCTGAAAAAATATCCGCATACCGTCATCATTGTCAGCCATGACCGCGAGCTGCTCAATCGCTGTGTTACCCACACGATGGCGCTGGAGCATTTGAAACTCACGCTTTGTGCAGGCGGCTATGATGCCTGGTTGCGGCTGCGGGCAGAACGCGTCGCGCAATTGGAATCCCAACGCGCCAAACAGGATGCTGAAAAGGCCCACTTGCAAGCCTTCGTTGACCGCTTCCGCGCCAAGGCCTCGAAGGCGCGGCAAGCCCAATCCCGCGTTAAAATGCTGGAAAAGATGCAGGATATCTCCATCCCGCTGGCGGAACGCACCGTCCCGTTCACCTTCCCGTCCGGGGAAGAGAAGCTCAGCCCGCCCATGCTCGTGCTCGAAGACGCCGTGCTCGGTTATGGTGAGGGTGCCGACATCCTCCGCAAGGTTGACCTGCGCCTTGATCCCGATGACCGGATCGCCATCATCGGCACCAATGGACAAGGCAAGACCACACTGGTCAAATCCATCGCTGAGCGCCTGCCGCTGATGGCCGGAACACGCAAAGTCCCCAAGGCCATCCGCATTGGCTATTTCAGTCAGGACCAGATGGACGAGCTGACCATGGGTGAAACCGTGCTTGACCATGTCCGCCGTGCTCTGCCGAGTGATACAAAAGTTGCCCAGCAGCGCGCCGTCGCCGCCGCGATGGGCTTTTCTCATGAAAAGGTCGATACCAAGATTGAGAAACTGTCCGGCGGTGAAAAAGTCCGGCTCTTGCTTGGCCTGATGGCGATGGAAAAGCCAAACATCCTTATCCTCGACGAGCCAACCTCTCACCTCGATATCGATAGCCGTGAAGCGCTGATCTATGCCCTGAACGACTTCAAAGGCGCCGTCCTGCTAATCACCCACGATGTGTTTCTGGCCGAGGCGACCGCCGATCAGCTCTGGCTCGTCAAAGATGGGGCCGCCAAGCCCTATGCTGGCGACCTTGCCGACTATCGCAAGCTTGTCCTGCAGGCCGATCGCGAGAAACCCGACCCGGCAACCAAACCCAAAACCGCAGCCGTTGAAACCAAACCAGTCGCCAAGGTCGACAAGGCTGAACAGCGCCGCCTGGCTTCGGAAAAGCGCAAGGCCGCTTCGCCCCTGAAGCGCAAGGCCGAAGATGCTGAAAAGCGCCTGACCAAAGCCACCGCAGCGCTTAAAAAGGTCGATGAGAGTCTTGCCCAGCCCGACCAATCTTCAGACCAGATGCAAGCTTTAATGGTCAAACGCGGCGAGTTAACCGCCACCATTGAGCAAGCCGAAATGGATTGGCTGGAGGCCAGCGAAGCCTATGAAACCGCCATCAATGCCTAAAGAGCAGCCTCAACAGCCGTGACCTCAGGCACATAGGCCCGCAGCATATTCTCAATGCCGGATTTCAGCGTCATCGTGGACGATGGACAGCCCGCACAGGCACCGCGCATGGAGAGGTGGACAATCCCGCTCTCAGGTTCAAACCGATGGAAGATAATGTCGCCACCATCCTGCGCCACGGCTGGGCGAACGCGGGTTTCAATCAGCTCGATAATCTCGCTGACAATCTCTGCGGTATCGCCCTCATAATCATCAGCAGACCCGCCTTCCTCAACCTGTGGCATCGCCGCGCCGCCTGTTGCCATAACCGGAAGGCCAGCAACGAAATGATCCATGATCGCGGCAAGCGCCATCGGACGCACATGTTTCCAGTCGCTGTCCGCATCCTTGGTCAGGGAAATGAAATCTGCGCCAAGGAAGACCCGCGTGACCCCGGCAACATCAAACAGAGTCTGCGCCAGCGGGCTGGTCCCGGCTTCATCAAGGCTGGCAAAGTCATATGGACCTGTATCCCCTGTCACGGGTTGGCCCGGCAGAAACTTCAGCGTTTCCGGGTTTGGGGTCGGTTCGGTCTGGATAAACATTGCAGATCGCCTTTGTCTCTTCTTGAGAGACAAATGTTGCTCCACCCCGAAGCTTTCAAGGTCTATTCGTCTTCGTCCGGCACACCACCAAGGAAGCCAGCTGTCGCCTGCTCATCGCCTGGGACAAAGTCCGTGTCGCCGACCGAGTAACTTGGTTCATTCCCGGTCCGCTGATTCCAAGGCACACGTCGGCGTTGTGAAATCGGGGCGGGAGGATCGGTTGCAACACCCCCGCTCGCAACATCCGGGTCGATCGTGATCGGTTCTGGTTGCGATACTGGCGCAGGTTGCGGAGCAGGCTGAGGCGCTTGAGCCGCTGATGGCTGCATCTCAAACTGCTTTGGGCGCTCTGGCTGCGGCGCAGGCTTTGGGGCAACCGGCTGAGGGCGAGGTTGCGGCTGTCGCGTAATCGGCAGGGGTGCCGGGGCTGGACGCGGTGCAGGCGTTGGTGTGGGCCGCGTCGCAACAGGGGCAGGCGCAGGACTTGGCGCGCGATAGACCTTAACCGGGCCACCTTCTAACCCTTGGGAAGACCGAGGCTGTGGCTGTACCACGGGCTGGGTTGGACGCGTCAGACGCGTTGGCGCAGGATGCGGGCGAGGGGCCGGAGCCACTTGCACAGGCTGTTGTGGCGGTGCAACCGGACGCGTAACGGGCTTGGGGCTCGGTTGTGGGCTGGCAATTGGTTTTGGCGCTGGGGCAGGAACCGTCACGGATTTCGGGTTCGGCTTTGGCGGCGCAACCGGTTTTGGCGCAGGCTTAGGAAGCGTAACCGGCTTGGGGCGTGGCGCAGGCGGCGTGCTCACGGCTGGCGCGCGCCGAAGGGCTGACGCAGGAGCAGGTGCAGGAGCAGGTCGGGCATAGGCGTTCTGCGGTGTCTTCGGACGCGGATGATACTTCGTAGCGACACCAGAGACCGCGCCGGGGCGGTATTCTTGAGCCCCAATGTTACGCTTCAATTCACAGCGCGGTCCCATCTGAAAAGTTGCGGGCACAAGGCTCCATGCCGCGCAGTTTTGATCACCATTACAGGCGGCTTCACACTGACCCGGCGTTGTGCCACGCATGCTTTTATAAGCAATACCAAACCGATATGTATCCGCTTCATGCCCAGGCAACCGTTCGCTGACCGGGACAACATTGCCTGCTTTCACCACGCTGGTCTGGGCATTCGCCACAGCACCCATGAAAAACAAAGCGCTAAGCACAAGAATGATGGCACGCATGAAACAGGCTCCCGAAAAACAGGCTAGCCTAAAATGTAAAACGCGCGCGTTAAGGAAGCGTTGTTTATACTTCAAACCCGGCGCAGGACATAGCCCACACGCGGAAAATGGACATGCAGATTATCGGCGCGGTCATCCTGCCGGGCAATGATCACTCGCTCAGCATTGGCGATCACCAGATCACCCTCAACCCAATCCTTTGCATAGTCATCCGGCGCAATTGCAACACGCTCACCAGGTTCAAAATCGCGCAAATCATGGGCGGTTGAGGCCGGTTTCAGACGTGGCGCCGCACTATGAGCGACATCAATTGCATCTTGCCCGCTAATCTCTTCAGGGGCCTGACCTCTGAAATCCTTTAGGCGCCCATACCAACTGCGCGTCAGCGGGGCATCCTCAAAGCAGCGTTCGAGAAAATCTGGCACATTCTTCTCTACGAACCATGGGTTCATAAAGGCATGCACATCGATCAGGCCCGGCTTGGTCCCGACCAGCCAATCTCCGGTCCCGGCATGACGGCCACCATCAAGCCGCTCTTCAATCCACATGAGCTGTGTGCGCCATTGATCGCGGAGGATCGGTGCAGCTGCTTTCATTGCGTCAACATCAAAAGGACGACCCGACATTTTCGTGCGATCCTCGATGAATTCTTTCGGCATCTTGTCGCCAACTTCGCCAAAGATCACGCCCACTGAAGTCTGGAACCATTTCGTATCGACCCAGGCCCCGACCATTTTCGCCAGCCCCTCATGCCCTGGCAGGTCAAGCGCGGGCAGCTGAAACCGACGCTCCAGCTCCGGCAGCATCAATTGCGTGTCACAGTAAATATCTGCGCCAATCTGCATCACCGGGGTGCGCCGATACCCGCCCGTCAGCGGGATAAGGTCTGGCTTGGGCATGATGGACGGGATTTCCACCGCGGACCAAGCGAGATTCTTCATGCGCAGGGCAAGACGAATTTTCTCTGAAAAGGGCGAGCGCTCAAACTGGTGCAGAATAATGCTTTGTGCGTTCGCCATGGTTTATGCCTCCCCAGACAAGTTTAGTGCATTTTGCGGGATTTGTTAGGGAAGGGAAGGGGCAAGATTGTCTAAGGCGATCTATTCACCCAAGTTTGCCAATTTCCTGGTCAGGAAATCTCGTTCAACATCATTTTCCGCAAGCGCCAACCCGGCTTCCAAACAAGGTTTTGCTTCATCAGGCCGTCCAGCGCGCGATAGCAAATCCGCCTTGGCCAGATGAAAGGCTCTGTACCCGCTCAGGTCATGCTCATTCGCAGCCGCGTCCAGCATGTCCAAAGCCACTTCAATCGAGTTTGCATAAGACAGCGCCATGGCCTGATTGATCCGCACAACAAGAGATGGCTGGAGGGTGTAGAGCAGGCTGTAAAGCGAGGCGATTTGAGGCCAATCCGTTACCTCCCAGCATTCCGCCTCAACATGTAGGGCACTGATCGCGGCCTGCAACTGATACGGGCCAACCCTTTGCTGACGCAGAGTATCCTGAATGAGGCTTGTGCCCTCAAGGATCATTTGCCTGTCCCACAGGCCTCTGTTCTGATCTTCAAGAGCAATCATTGCCCCGTCTGGGCCTGTCCGCGCCAAACGTCTTGACTCATGCAACAGCATCAACGCCAGAAGCCCTGAAACCTCTGTCTCCTTCGGCAGCAAGTCCCGCATAATTCGAGCGAGGCGAATAGCCTCCTTGATCAAGTCGACACGCGTAAGGGCCACACCCGATGTTGCCGCATAGCCCTCATTGAAGATCAGATAAATAACCGCCAGAACACCGCGCAGACGCTCTGGCAATAGATCAGCGCTGGGGACTTCATAAGGGATATTGGCCAGTCGGATTTTCTTTTTGGCGCGAACAAGGCGCTGGGCCATGGCGCCCGGTTTATCGAGGAAAGCATGGGCAATCTCCTCGGTCGTCAACCCGCCTATAGTCCGCAAGGTCAGAGCAATCCGGGTCTTTTCCTCCAGCGCTGGGTGACAGCAGGTGAAGATCATTTCCAGCCGTTTGTCAGGAACCACATCCAGATCGCATTCGATGTCATCGGGTCGTTCCAGATCAAGGAGATATGACAGGTCAGGCTGCTTCTTGGCGAAAGTCTGAGCCCGGCGCAGGCGATCAACAGCCCTGCGGCGCGCCGTCGTGATCAACCAGGCTGCAGGTGATGCAGGCAGGCCCTGCTCTGACCATTTTTGCAGCGCGACTTCTACCGCATCCTGCAAGCTATCCTCGGCCAATTGCAGATCGCCAACCGATTGGGTGAGGCTGGCGAGAATGCGCCCCCACTCCTCCCGCACGATTGTCTCAATCGTTTGGTCGAGTGTGAGTGGGGGCAGCATGATCGTCTATTCGTAAATCATGATCGGGCGAACCTCGACCCGGCCATGCTTGGTGGTTGGGATCATGGCAGCATAGTTCAGCGCCTCATCCAGATCCTTGCAGTCCAGCAGGTAGAAACCGCCAAGCTGTTCCTTGGTTTCGGCGAACGGGCCATCCATGGTTTCAACTTTACCGTTTTCCCGTGTGACCGTGCTGGCAGTTACGGCAGGCTGTAACGCCTCGCCGCCAACAAAGACGCCATCATCCTGAACGCGCTTTGTGAAGTCAGCGAAACCCTGCATGTAGGTGCTGAACTCTGCTGTGCCTGGCTGGGGTTCGCGATGCTCTTCGGAATAGATTAGACAGATATATTGCATGTTGTGCTCCTAAAGATTGTGAGGGCTCAGGAGTGAACCTTCACAACCCAGACGAACGAGCTTTAGCAAAATCGACACGCCCTCGCGATTTTTTTCTAAATCACTGCCAAAGCCTGCTGAAGATCGGCGATAATATCAGCGGCATCTTCAATCCCAACTGACAGGCGCACCGTGTCGGGCGCGGCCCCGGCAGCGGTTTTCTGCGCATCTGAAAGCTGGCTATGGGTGGTTGAGCTCGGGTGAATGATCAGCGAGCGCGTATCGCCAATGTTCGCCAGATGGCTGAACAGCTTCACATGCTCGACCAGTTTCACCCCGGCCTCATGTCCACCCTTCAGGCCAAAGGTGAAAACCGCCCCAGCCCCTTTCGGACAATAGGTCTGCGCCAGCGCGTGATACTTATCCCCGGCTAGGCCCGCATACTGAACCCAGCTGACTTTCTCATGCCCACTCAGATATTCGGCTACCGCAGTCGCATTGGCGCAATGCTTATCCATGCGCAGAGGGAGGGTTTCACACCCGGTCAAGATCATGAACGCGTTAAATGGCGAGAGTGCCGGGCCAAGGTCACGCAGGCTGAACGCCCGCGCCGCAATCGCAAAAGCAATATCCACCGCCGCGCCATCCGGGCCAAGCGGCAGCGCACCAAAGCCTTCGGCAAAGTTCAGATCATTATAATAGGCCTGCGGTGTCGCCATGGTCGGATACTTGTCGGCATGAGCTTTCCAGTCGAAATTCCCACCATCAACCAGCATGCCACCAATCGAATTGCCATGCCCACCAATAAACTTGGTTAGCGAGTTCACCACAATGTTCGCGCCATGCTGCAGCGGCTGGCAGAGATAAGGCGAAGCCATTGTATTATCGACCATGTAGACGACACCATGCTTCTTCGCGATCGCAGCAACCTGCGCCATGTCCGTGACGACACCACCCGGATTGGCGAGGCTTTCAGAGAAGATCACGCGCACAGTGTCATCCATCGCCGCCTCAACCGCGGCACCATCATTGATGTCGACGAATTCCACACGCCAGCCAAACTTCTTGAACGCATGGCCAAGCTGGTTGATCGACCCGCCATAAAGCTGTTTGGCCGCCACGATTTTGGTGCCCGGCTCCATCAGGACATGGAAGGCCAGCAATTGCGCGGCATGGCCTGAGGCTGTGGCAACGCCCATCGTGCCGCCCTCAAGATTGGCAATCCGCTCCTCCAGCGCCCCCGTCGTCGGGTTGCCAAGACGAGTATAGATGTTGCCAAATTCCTGCAGCGCGAACAGCTTTGAGGCATGCTCGGCATCCTTGAAGACAAAGCTGGTGGTCTGGTGAATGGGTTGAGCGCGTGAGCCGGTCACGGGATCTGGCGCAGCCCCGGCGTGAAGCGCGCGGGTAGAGAAGCCTTGTGTCATAATATCAATCCTGCATGCAAAAATGTTCTGTTTCGACGCCGCTATCCCTAGACGTTTGGTACGTTTTGCCTAGCTTGCTGGACTGAAGAGGCGGATTAGCCGCCCTAACAACACTTGGGAGTGAGACGATGCTGGACGTGAAAGCGATGCCGCACGTGGCCGATATTCCGGGCCATCAGGCTAAAATCCGCGGTGATGAGATTGCGTTCTGGTATAAGGGAGAGGAAACCAGTTTTACCGATCTCCACAAACGCTCTTCGCAAGTCGCGAACGGCCTGAGCGCTCTGGGCGTTGGTCCTGACCAGCGGGTTGGTTATCTCGCGAAGAATACCGCCGTTTACTATGAGCAAATGTTCGGCTGCGCGAAAATCCGCGCGGTGATGAATGGTGTGAACACCCGGCTCGCCGCTCCTGAGGTTCAATTCATCCTGTCGGATGCACAGGTCAAAGTCCTGTTCGTGGGGCCTGAATGGTTCGACATGATTGAGGCCATCAAGGATGAATGCCCGCATCTGCAGCATATCATCACGGTTGAAGGCACACGCGAGGGCTGGTCGGAATATACGCAGTGGCGCGACGCGCAGGACGATACCGACCCGGCGCTGGAAACCTTCGAAAATGATGATGTCATCCAGCTCTATACCTCGGGTACAACAGGCTTGCCCAAGGGCGTCATGCTGACCAATGGCAATTACCGGGATTATTTTGAGCAAGCCAGCATTCTGGAATGGTCGAGCTATGGCGCGGGCGAAGCGGTGATGAACGCCATGCCGCTTTTCCACGTTGCGGGCGTCAATGTTGGCATCCTTGCAACCGCACAGGGCGCGAAAACCGTTGTCCTCCCGGAGATTGATCCGACCGCCATCCTTGACCTGATTGAGAGCCAGAACATCGTTCACGCCTTCTGGGTCCCCGCAGTCATCCTGATCCTGACCCAGCATCCAACTTTCAAGAACCGTGATTATTCCAGCCTGAAACAGGTTTTCTATGGCGCCAGCCCGATTACTGAAGACCTGCTACGAACCGCCGTCGAGGTCATGGGCGCGCGCTTTACCCAGCTCTATGGCCTGACCGAGACAGTTGGCGCAGGCACTTTCCTGCCGCCTGAAGCGCATGACCCGGCCTGGGGCAAGCTACGCTCCTGCGGGGTGCCGTGGCCGACAGCCGTTGTGCGCTGTGTTGATGGTGAGGGTAATCCGGTTCCGACAGGAGAGGTCGGTGAAATCGTGATCAAGTCCGGCTTCATCATGAAAGGCTACTGGAACCGCCCCGAAGCGACTGAAGAGAGCATCAAGGATGGTTTCTTCTATACCGGCGATGCTGGTTATTTCGATGAGGACGGCTTCCTCTACATCCATGACCGCGTGAAAGACATGATCGTTTCAGGCGGGGAGAATGTGTATCCAGCAGAGGTCGAAAACGCCATCTTCGGGCACCCGGATATTGCTGATGTCGCCGTGATTGGCGTTCCAGACGAAAAATGGGGTGAGGCCGTCAAAGCCATCATCGTTCCCAAAGAGGGCACCAATCCAAGCGCGGATAGCGTGATCGCATGGGCGCGCGAGCGGATTGCAGGCTATAAATGCCCGAAAACCGTCGATACGATTGAGGTTATGCCGCGCAACCCGTCGGGTAAAATCCTGCGCAAGGATTTGCGGGAGCCCTATTGGGCCGGACACGACCGCCGCGTCAGCTAACGATGTCGGATCAGGACGACACCTCTGCGCCAAAGCGAGCCGCCCCTCAAAAGGACGGCTTCATGGCCGATAATGTCGTCTCCCTGCAAAAACCGCCGCCGCAACCTGAATTTGATGTCGACTGGTTTTACGAGGACGAAGAATTCTTTGCCGAGCATATGGATGGCTTCGATATCTGATTGAAAGCAGCCTAAATTCGAATCTACTTGTCTGCCCTCGCGACAGCTTTAGTCTGAGCCCCAAAGAATAAGAAAATTCAGGGAGAAACAGATATGGCTGACGGGAGCCCGCTACCGCCATTCAGGCCGCTTGCGCAGAAATTACCGGATATTGATTGTGTCCGAAAGCCAGACGGCACTGTTTACCTGAGCCAGCGTCATGCGCCCGGTGATCGCCCGCGCACCGTGCCGCATGCTCTGGACACCCGCGCCGAAATGCACCCGGACCGGCCATGGCTGAAGCAACGCAACGCCCAAACCGATGAATGGGAAGAAATCACTTACGGCCAGGGCAAAGCGATGAGCGACGCCCTCGCGCAAGCTTTCCTTAATATGGGCGCGGGTCCGGACGCCCCGGTGATGATCCTGTCAGGCAATTCGATTGAAAGCGCGATTGCGATGATGGCCGCGATGACGATTGGCGCGCCCGCAGCCCCGATTTCAGTCCCCTACTCTCTGATGTCGTCCGATTTTGCCAAGCTGAAACACTGTTTCAATGCGGTGCGGCCCAAGGTCATCTTTGCCCAGCACCTCACCCCGTTTGAGCCAGCGCTCGCCGCCCTTGGTGACCATGGCTGTACCGTCATTGCGGTGGAAGGCTCCGGGCGAGACATCGCCGACTATGCGGCGCTGCTGCAGACCCCTGTCACGCCCGCTGTCGCAGAGGCGATGAACACCCTCACCGATGATAGCATCGGTAAATATCTCTTCACGTCTGGCTCAACGGGCATGCCGAAACCCGTCCCGACAACGCAAGGGGCAATGTGCGCGATGATCGCCGGGCAGGAAGGTCTGCGGGACAATGCCCGTGATCCCGACTATGACCCGGACAAGGTCGACAATTTCCTCGACTGGCTGCCATGGAACCATATTTCCGGCTCAAATGTGAACTTCAATGGCGCATTGTGGAATGGCGCAACCTTCTGGATCGATGGCGGCAAGCCAACCCCGGCCCTCTTCCATGAAACCATCCGCAATGTCCGCGATGCCAAGCCGTCAACCTTCGGCACCGCGCCAATTGCGCTGGCCATGCTGGCCGAGGCGATGGAAGAAGATGAAAGCCTGATGCACGCTTTCTTCGAGAATATGCGGCAGATCGCCTATGGTGGCGCGACCCTTTCCGATGACTTGTATGATCGGCTACAAGCCCTCGCCATCAAAGCAACCGGGCGACGCATTCCCATCATTACCATGTATGGCGCAACGGAGACGCAGGGTATTACGGTTGTGCATTGGGAGGTCGAGCGGGTCGGCCTGATCGGCCTGCCTTTGCCGGGTCTCACCCTGAAACTGGTCCCAACTGGCGGCAAACTGGAGGTCCGCGTCCAAGGCCCAACCGTCATGCCGGGCTATCGCGACTTGCCGGACAAGAATGCCGAAGTGTTTGATGAAGAAGGTTATTACTGCCTCGGCGATGCAGCGATCTTTGTCGATGAGAACGATCCGAATAAAGGTATCATCTTCGATGGCCGCGTCGGAGAGGATTTTAAGCTGTCATCCGGCACCTGGGTTAGTGTCGGGACGCTGCGCCCGGATTTGGTTGCGGCCTGCAGCCCGCTGGTCTTTGACGCAATCATCTGTGGTCAGGACAAGAACTATATCGGCGCTATGGTCTGGCCGTCTCCAGCCGCGTTTGAAAACTATATGGCTGAGGCAAACGGTGATCAGGCCGCGGCAGGCATGGCCTATGTTAAAGATCTTGCCGCCAAAATTAGCGCGTTCAATGCCGCTGAGCCTGGCTCCTCGCGCCGGATCAAACGCTTTCTGGTCATGACGGAGCCGCCCAGCATTGATGCCGGGGAGATTACCGACAAGGGCTATGTCAACCAGCGCCTGACCCAGGATCGCCGCGCAAATGATGTCGCGCGCCTGTTCACTGCCGAGGTCGGCCCCGGCGTGGTGCAGCTTTAATTATGACAGGGGTCCGTTCCAAAACTGTAGGTTTGCGAACGGGCCTGATCATTCTCGCCATCATCTCGGCGATTGCCCTGATACTGATCTGGCGGCCGGGCAGCTTGTCGAAGGTTGAACCGACACAAGCCAGCATACAGGCCGGCTCCCTGAATGAAGCGTTGAACGACGCGGCCACGCAAGCCTATCTCACCCTCTTACAGACAGTTTCTCCCGGAACCGCGACAACATTGGACGCCGAAGCCACCGCGATGATCGCCAATGGCAAGGAAGCAGATGCCCTTGCAGAACTCGTCCTACGCTCCATTCTGACCGAGCTGAAACGCGGCGCCTTTGAGTTCAAACAGGCCCCAACCGAGCATTATGACAAGCTCATCGCCCATAGTGCCACCGCGCTTACCCGCCTGCGCCGGGAAAACTCAACATGGTGCAACGGCCCGCGTATCGCTGAATTCCTTGAATTCAACGAAGACGCGCTGATCCCGGACCTGCTCGCGCGCTATCCCTATGGCAGTGAAAGCTATAATTGGGCGATGCGGTTCGGTGAACTTTATCTCGATGCGGTTCAGGCAGCACGAGAAGCCCCGGTCCGCCGCCCCGGCCCCAGCGCCTTTGACAAACGCTGGCTGCAACAAACAGGGCTGGCTTTGGGTTCAAATGACTGGACGCTGGGCCTGCAAATCGCAGCCTTCTCGCAAGCCGAGGGACAAGGCTATGCGCAGATGCAGGAAGCGATTTCCGGGATTGATGTTTGTGAGCTTGGCCTTGCGGCGGCGCAAGTCTCCGGATCTCTGCCCGAACAGGTGCGCGGGGTCATTTGGGGCGACCTGCTGCCCGAACTCTTCCACGGCAACACCCCTTACGTGCTGTGGCGGGTCAATGACTATTTCTTTCTGGACTAGCTATCGGCGTTTGACACCGGCTTGCTCCAACCGCCACTCCAAAAGATCGATGCGGTCCTGACCAAAGAAAGCTTCCTGCTCAAGCACCATTAGGGGGACGCCCCAATGATACTTATCCTGCTCGGTCTGGTTTGCCTCAATCACTTTGGTTAAGCGCTCGGATTCACTGTCCTGACGGGCATCCAACTCCCGCAGCTCCAGCCCGGCGCGCGCCACTGCATCGGCCAGCACGTTGCCTTCTGTCCAGGCCTGCCCAGACCAGATGACAGAGGAAACTTCATCCATGAAGGCCCAGCCCGCTTGGTCGCTAACCTCACAAGCCAGGATGCCCAGGCGGGTCAGGCGATGAATATGCGGCTGTTCATCAGCAATCTCTCGCGTCATCATGTTCATCGTCACCGGATCAGGGTTTAGTGGCCCCAGAGACAAGCCGAGATATTGCGACAGGCGCACCACATCACTCATCAGATAGGGCACCCATTGCGGCCTGATCCCGGCGAAAAAGTCCGGTGTCCGGATCGCCAGAGGATAGACCGGGCGCGGGCGCACCCGCACATCCCACTTATCCGACAAAGCCCGCAACCGCTTCGTCGCCAGATAAGAATACGGCGAGCGAAACGACCAAAAGACGTCAACGGTTTTCATATCTTCCTCCCATTCGCCACATTCGGGCGATAAATCACCTTTCCCTTAACCGACGAACGGGGCAAGAGTTCAGACATGGCCTTCAATGACACAATGCGCAGCTTCATGGACAAAATGAAACTGCCAGACTTCACGACGATGGACTGGAAAGGCTCGACCGAAGGGTTGCGCCAGGCATTCTACAAAGCCAGCCGTTCGGTTGAGAGCGATGTGCCAGAGCTGGCGGAGATTTCCAACCTGATCGTCGACGGCGCGGATGGCCCACTTAAAGCCCGTTATTACGCTCCGCTTGCCGCAGGGGTCGGCCCTGCGCCAGCCATCCTGTTCTTTCATGGCGGCGGCTTTGTGCTTGGCGATATTGATAGCCATGACGTGATCTGCCGTCGTCTGGCTGCTTCCTCACGCTGCCGGGTTCTGTCGATTGAGTATCGCCTCGCCCCGGAAAACAAGTTTCCAACCGCGCATGAGGATGCCGCCGCCGCATGGCGCTGGGCAACGACACGCGGGGATATTCTCGGCTTCGATCCAGATCGCATTGCCGTTGCCGGGGACAGTGCAGGCGGAAATCTTGCCGCCTATATTGCGCAGGAAATGAACCGTACGGGCGGCCCAATGCCCGCCTATCAGTTGTTGCTGTATCCGCTGGTGCAATTTGTCGACATCCGCACCAAGAAAATGAGTTTCCAGGAAGGCGGGTTCTTCATCTCGCCCAATCTGTTCGACTATTTCCGGGACAGCTATATCGCCGATGAGGTCGACCGGATGGACCCGCGAGTCTCGCCACTTTTTGCCGAGGATGATGACTTCGCAGGCCTGCCACCCGCACACTTCGTGCTATGCGGCTGGGACCCTCTGAAAGATGAAGGCAAAGCCTATGCAGCAAAGCTCGCGGCGCATGGTGTTCCGGTAACCATTCGCGAGCATTCCGGCATGGTGCATGGCTTTATGAACATGACAGCGATCTCGAAACCCGCTCGCGATGCCATTGCTGATGCAGGTATTGTCGTGGGTCGCGCCCTCGGTCGGCTCGAACCAGATTTGAGTTGACGGACTCCCTGCCACACGTTTGACATATGGTTAACCTATACAGTCACAGCGATCAGGGAGACGGTGATGACGGTTAGAGCGGGCTTCAAAACACTCAGCCTTGTACTGATCGGGGGATTTGCGCTGGCGGCCTGTGATCAGCCTGAAGAACGCGTTGATCGCGCCGGGCAGCTTGGACAAGCTGTAATTGACCAGATCACCGGAAAGGATGCCCGCCCTTCTGATCCGAGGGACGCACTTAAGCGTGCCAGCGTTGAGGGTCGCGCTTTTGCTGGCAAGCTTCAACCGACCTTTTTGCCGACCCTTCCCACAACCGGGGAACGCCGCTTTGCCATTGGCTCAATTGTTGCCAAACCGCGTGATCTACCACCGCCTGTGGCCATGGCTGAGGTGATGGCGGCCCCGGAAATGGCCATGGAAATCGTCATTGATGAGGAGGCCGAAAGCCGTATCGTTATCCTCGATGAGGCCACCATGGCAGAGGCTGAAGTGAGTCCGGAAATCATTGAACGGATTGAACGCCCACAAGCTTTGAACCGTAAACGTGTGACCGTTATTGATCCACGCGTAGAAGCGCCACCCAAAGCCATTCTGGAACCTGGCCCAAATCTGCCGCGCGCGCCTCTGCGCGATCGATTGCGCCGCAACCCTGATGGTTCATCTATTGATGAGTTACAGGTCAAACGCGTAGAAACCCAGCAAGAGCGCTATGACAAGCTCCCGCAACTTAAACCACAGGTGGCTCAGCGCGCGATCACCATGCGCCAGGACGCTTTAGAGCGACAATTACAAGCCGAAGACCGGATGATTGAAACGGCACGCAAGTATGGTGTCGCCGCCAGTATCCAGCGCTCACGCTCAGGCCAGATGGTGATTGAGATTGGCGCCGACGCGATGAAGCCAACGCAGTTCACGGGCGAGTTCAGCCCACGCCAACTGTCCGCGATTGAGGCTGAGGAAACTGTCTGTGATCAAGGCGCGATTGCCGATGGCACCGCCAGCGCCATCATGGCGATGGATTGCGTTATTGAAGACCTGCAGGCCTCAGGTGAGTTCGAATATGTCGAGAAAGACTATATTTTCGAACACCAGATGATCCGCCGTCCGGATACACCCGTCACCCCTGTGGCCATCACCCCGAATGACCCGCTCTTCTCCCTGCAATGGCATTACCAGAACCAGAGTGACAGCCCAGGCGGGGCGGGCTTTGTTGATTTCTGGACGCGTGAGGCTGTGCAAGGCGCCCCGGAAGTCGTCGTGGCTGTGATTGATACAGGGCTTGATTACAGCCACCCGGATATCAAGAACTCACCAAACCTCGTGGCGGGTTGGGATATGGTCACCGACCCAGATGTCGGGAATGATGGCGATAGCCGCGATGGCGACGCTACCGACCCCGGCGACATTTGCCCTGAAAAAGGCCGTATGGAAAACTCCTGGCACGGTACGCACGTCGCCGGAACGATTGGCGCTGGCCTGACCGATAATGGACAAGGCGTTGCGGGCGGGGCGTGGAATGTCAAACTTGTCCCGGTCCGTGCGCTCGGCAAATGCGGTGGGCGCCTCTCAGACATCAATGATGCGATCCGCTGGGCCGCCGGGATCATTCCTGAGTTTGACGCGCTGGGAAATGAGGTCTGGAACGACAATCCCGCCCATATCATCAACCTGTCTTTCGGCTTGTTCAAAACCTGTCCAGCTTCCATGCAAGACGCGATCAATGCCGTGACCGCCGAGGGCGTCACAGTCGTTGCCGCAGCTGGAAATAACCGTATCCCAACACAATTCTTCGCGCCCGCGAGTTGCCAGAATGTGATCACGGTCGCCAGCGGTGATGCGCGCGGCTATCTCGCGCCTTACTCCAATTATGGCAGCGCCGTGGACCTGATCGCGCCCGGCGGTGATCTCAGCCGCGATGATAATGGCGATGGCAACCCGGACGGGGTACTCTCAACCAAGCTTTCGGAAAATTGCCTCGACCCGGTCAGCGGCAGCGCCGTGGCGCAGTGCTATTATTCCTATGAGGAAGGCACCAGCATGGCCGCCCCACATGTTTCTGCGGCGCTCGCCCTGATCAAGGCCAAGAGACCGGACCAGACCCGGCTGGAATTATTCGATACATTGATGGCGGGCCTGACCCCGGTAGCAGAGGTCCAGTGCATCGGTGAGTGCATCAATTATCCCGGCGCCGTGCCCACAGAGGCCGATGAGAATCTTTGCCTGCGCCCGTGCGGGGCTGGCCTGCTAAACCTCGCTGGCGTAAACTTGAGCGAAGACTAGATCGGAAGGGATCCTAGCTTATGGCGCATTACACGCCTCCAAAACCCCATTATGGCGGCCAACTCGGCCTTCTCGGCCTGCTCTGTATGCTGGCCCTGACCGGGTGCATGACTCTGGCGGATCGGATGCCCGGGGCGATGAGCTGGCTCCCGGCCATGGCCCAACCGGCGAGCAGTCACACGCCAGTGGCCCTCCCGGTACACGCGGTCTCAGAGGCCGATATGAAGGCGGTTTTCATCGTTCGCTTTGACGCTGATCCAGCGCTAGACCCGGTCGGCAAAACCTTCCGCAAGGATGCCGCCTATGCACATGCTACCTATCAGGACTGGGCCAGCAATCGCCCGGCGCTCAAGGATCTCAAGCTGATCCGTGCCAGCTATTCCGGGGAACTGATCCTCGGCCTGCCAAAGGACAGCCCGCGCGAGGCCGACGCCGTCCTGCAAGACATACAGGCGATGAGCAATCTGGCCTATGCCGAACGCGATGTGATGGCGCTGCCAGGTCGAAAGAGGGAAACACAATGATCCGAGCATGTGTGATAGCCACGGCCATTCTGGCTCTGGGGGCTTGTGAGCCTTTGGTAAGAAGCCCAGGCCAGAAAGCCGAATTGCCGCCTCCAGAAGAACAGCCCGGTCCGGCGCCTGAGCGACCGCCTGCTGACCCCATTGATGCAGATCCAGAACCCCGCCGGGCCACGATAGACTGGAACTCAGCCCGCGCTGATTACGCCGCCGCGCAAGCTGAAAACCCTGATGCCAGGGTTGAGATTGCCAGCGGTTCTGATGCCACGCCTGTTCCGGTCCTGTTACCGGGCAATGCTGTTTCTGCCGCCTCTGGCCCTGATGGTCTTCAATTCCGCCCACTCAACGATGGGTATTTCGCCGTCATCAAGGGGGAGACCTATGACATGCTGATCAATGGCACGGATCGGATCGGCCCAACCCCGCCCGGCGCAGCACAGATGGAAGAAGGCAGTGCGCGCTTTGAGGAGACCATGACCGGGGCACAGGTCAGCTTCAAACGCTATGGCGCGTCCTATCTGGTGGAATTTGCCTGTAAGGACCCAGCAACGGCTATCAAAGGCGCTTGCGTCACCGAGGAAGAAGCCATGCTGGTGATTGAAGATATGTTGATTGCGGGGACACGATAGATGCGACGGATAGAAGGGGTTCTTATCGCGGGTCTGCTGCTGGGCCTGACCGCTTGTGGCGACCTGATCCGCTATCCCGGCGATGGCCGCCGTGACATTGAACCGACCCCGCCGGGTGCACCGGGTCCGCCACCGCCGAGTGAGCCGGTCACTGACCCGTATAATGAAGGCGAACCCGATCCAACGCCGCCTATTGAGATTACCGAACCAGATCCTGATCCGGGTCCGGCCGATCCTGAACCTGACCCTGTCAACCCAACTCCGGAGCCGGACCCTGAGCAGCCCACCCCAGATCCCGACCCAACGCCCCCAGCCCCAGAGCCGGAACCCGAACCCCTCCCGATCAAATTCCAGTATCGCCCGGCTGGCGACCTGATCCCCGGTTCCGGAACCGGAACGACGAACACAACCGTTTATGCCCCGGATATTACCTTCCCGGTCAAGGATGCCCCGGCCTATCTGCAATCCATGGTCTGGCGCTTTGGTGGCGGCATTGGCGGCGGGGACCAATGTGATCCGCGCAATTACGACTATCCCTGGCAGGACAATTTCTGTGAGAAACGCTCCAGAACCCGCAACACGCCACTCTGCCCGACAAATAAAGTCCATCAGGGACAGGATATTCGCGTCGGCACGCCTGAGGGCTGCAATGAGCTCCGCCGTGTCTCCCCCGCAGATCGTACACTGTATGAGGCTGTCGCGGTCGAACCCGGCCTGATTGAGTATATCGGCCCGTACTGGGTTCGCCTGCGCGGCGATAGCGGTATCCTCTACAATTATATCCACCTGAATATGGCTCGGCTCGAAATCGCAGAACTCGATACCGTCACCGAAGGCCAGACCCTTGGCTATATCTCAAACGATTTTGGCGGCACACCGACGACCTTCCACCTGCATTTCGAAATCAAAGTCCCAACAGAAGCGGCAAGCTATACCCACGCCCCGCCTTACATGTCTTTGGTCGAAGCTTATGCGCGCCGCGAATCCGGGCGCGGTGAGGAAGTGATTGATGATTCGATTTCCATCGCGTCGATCCCAACAATTCCAGACGATTTTGAAATCATTGAGTAACCAATAAGGCCTTTTCCTTATTCATTACGCATCCGCAACTGCATAAAATACAGCAGTTGGCCCCGTTCTTGCCTTTTTTTAAATGTTAATAACTTGCTAACGCGTCAATTCTCGCGCCTAGATGCGAAAAACAGAACAGGCCTCCCATGACAGCGCTCCAAAAAGTCCATCCTGCATATGCTGAAACAGCCAACATGCCGGTTCCGGACAATGATCGTGAAGCGGTGGTCACCCTGCTCGGCTCTGGCCTGCCTGTCGCCTATCTCGAAGACGCTGAGCCCAGCCCGTTGATGCAGAAAGCCTCCAACCTCTGGCAACGGATGATCTTTCTCACCCGGCTGTCCATCATTTTCGCGCTGCTCGGTGGCTATCCATTGATGGTGGTTCTCTCCCATAAGGTGAACAGCGCGCCGATCACGCTCGCCGCTGAAGCTGCCTGGACCTCCCCGCAGGCGGGCACTGCACTGACCCTGATTGGCCGGGAAGTCACTGGGCCAGGCTGGGCCATTGATCGCCCGTTCTGGCATCCACAGGCGCGCTTGAATGCGCTTCCGGCCTGGCAGGAGGGCCTTGGCTCAGCCCTGTCAGATTATATGTTACTAACCGCCCAAAATGTCCGACCTGCCGCCCTCGCCCCGGATGCGGACCTGATGGCGGCTGGTCGTCTGCTCGCCCCGGCCAGCGATACCGAAACCGGGCCACGCATGCATGCCGCCGCTGAAGCGCTGCTGCGGTATGAAGGTCGCCTGTCCCGTGGTCTGGCGGCCGCCCCGGCAGGGCTTGAGCCGCTGACCCAGGAACTTGACCTGTTCACAGCATGGGCGGCTGACAATCAGGCAGCCCTGCGTACGCAAGCCGAAATGGCCGATGGCTGGCCAGCCTCCCGCGCTGATATTGAGGCCGTATATGTGGCTCGCGCCCATGCGCAAGCCGCCGCAGAACTACTTAACGCAACCCTGTTGGCCCAACCTGAACTGGTCGCCACGCGCGAAGCCGCAGAGGCCCGTGATACGGCCCTGAAAGCCTGGCGGCGCGCTGCCGCTTTCAATCCCCTCATGATCAGCAATCCAGCAGGGGGCACAGGCGGCCTGCTCAGCGATCACCCGGCAACGCTGGCCTGGTATCTGGCCGAGGCTGAAATCGCCACAGCCGCGCTTCGCACAGCCCTGACAGCCCCGCTCCCCAAACCTGAACTGGTCGCTGACGCAACCCCTTAAGAGGCAACGGCTTCCAGACCAAGCGCTTCACGCGCCGCTTCAATGGCTTCCAGAACCGCCTCAAACGCTAACATGGTGGAGGCATGGCGCGGGGGATAATCGCGCACCCCTTCAAGATGGCGCAATTCCCAGAACGCCCCACGTGGCGGTTCAGCCCCGTCCTTGAGCATCGCATGCAGACCATCGCGCGCCACGCGGATATCTTCGACGCTGGCTCCAACGGCATGTTCGGCAAGGATCGCTGTGGCCGCCTGACCAAGTGCGCAGGCTTTTGGATCAACCGCAATCGCCGTCACTGTCTGACCATCCTCTGACAGGGTGACATCCACCCGAACCGTTGATCCGCAAATCCGCGCCAGCTTGGTCGCAGAGCCATGCGCCTCATCCAGATGTCCCAGATGCGGGATATCTGCGGCCAGTTCGAGAATACGATTGTGGTAAAGATCAGCCATGGCGATGATGTCGGCGTTTAAAGCGATAAAATCAAGCTTACACGAACGGTAGAACAGACCACGCCCGGATCATCAGCAGAACCGCGCCGACCAATGTCGCGCCCGCCAAAACCAGCAAAAACCCATCCCGCGCCGTAATCGCGAGACCAAACAGCAACACGGTCAGGCTCGGCAGAACAGGCCCCAGCGGAATGAAAGAAAGCGGGATCGTCACCAGAGCCGCCCCAACCAGCGCGAGCGCAACAAGCTGCACAAACGGCGCACGCGTTAAAAACGTGAAGCGCGGTTTGAGCAACTGATCGACCGTATGGGCATGCTTGTCGAGCGCTTCAGCTCCGGCCAGCAAGTGTTTCCGTGGAAAGGAAAATTCCAATGCCTTTTTCGGCAACCATGGATAGGCCCGCCCGATCACCATCTGCAGCGCAAAAATCAGGATGACCACGGCAACCAGAGAGTTTGCCCCCGGCACAAGGGTCAGCGGGCTAATCGCAATAAAGCCAAGCAACAGGATCACCGGACCATAAGAGCGCCGCCCAACAGCATTCAGCAAGTCTCCAACCGAAACGGTTTCACCCGTGGTCTGTGTGCACAAGGATTTCAGCAGAGATTGCAGATTGTGAACGTTTTCCATCTCTCACCCCTGCCCTCAAACCAGCGCCGTGTCCATCAAAAGCCGGGATATGCCCCGCAAGGGGTATGCGAACAGACATTTTATAGGCAAACTGGATCGGACCCAAAGGAGGCCCCTATGAAATATAAATATCTGAGTGCTGTTTTGATACTGGGTGGCTTGATGGGGACCGCCTCTGCTGAACCGGTTGAGTTCGAAACAGGAGAATGGACCTACACGATCACCATGACCGTACCCGACCTGCCAATCGATCCGATTGTGGAGTCCGAGTCTTCCTGTATGCAGCCCTGGGAAACCAGACTCGAGCCAACAGATCTCGCGCAGGAGTTTGCTGGCGGGGCAGAATGCACCTCCTCAAATGTTACCCAGACAGCAAACACGGTATCTTTCGATATGGTTTGTCCGGATCAGGCGCTCTCAGCGGCCTCTATCGTCATGACTCATCAGACAACTGGCTTCTCGATGGATGGCGACATCAAACTGGATGCTGGCACAGCCGGCTTGATGGATGCCAAAATGAAGGTGATTGCCAGCCGGGTCGGTCCCTGCACGGAATAGGCTTCAATCCGCGCCCATACCGCTTCTATACAGCGCGCCATAGCGCCGGATCTCGCTCGTCCCTGCGCGCAGGTCGACGACGTATAGGCGATCATATTCAGCGGCCTCATCAATCGGTGACCCACCATCCCCGCCAAGCGCCTCAACAAGGGTGGGCGTCGTGTTCGAGTGCCCGACGACGACAGCCATCTCACCCGATTGCGCTTTTAGGATCTCTGCAAAGCCTGTAAGATCACGCGGGTCATACAAGCTGATCTCAAGGCCAAGGGCCTTGGCCAGTGGCGCTGCCGTATCGCGTGTCCGGATATAGTCCGTTGACCAGACCTGCGTGATCCCGGCCTCCCCCAACAGCACGGCCAGCGTTTCAGCTCGCACAGCGCCTGCTGCGGTCAATGGCGGGTCCTTTGGATCATCAACAACCATCGCCCCGCCATCGGTTACCTTCTCGGCATGACGCACCAGATAGATCACACCGCCTTCTGGCTGCGGCGCACTCTGACAGGCGACCAAAACCGCAGCCGCCAGAAGCAGAAACGCTGCTTTGATCCCGGCCGTCCAGCTAGTCGTGGTTCCACCAGGCTGTGTCTGAGTAAGAGCGTAGGTCAAGTTCATGGGTCCATACCGATCGATGCTGCTGGGCAATGTGATAGTATGTTTCTGCCATCTTTTCCGGTTGAAGCAATCCATCCTGCGCCCCACGCGTGTCCCGCAGCTTCTGGAACAGCTCTGGCCCGAGCATCTTGCCCAGCGTATCGGGCGCATCCACGGCGCCGTCGACAATAATATGGGCCACATGGATCCCCTTAGAGGCAAATTGCGCATTCAGCGTCTGGCACAGCAGGCGGCGTCCGCCCATCGCTGCAGCATGGGAGTGTTGCCCGGCATTGCCGCGTACAGAGGCGGTTGCCGAGGTGACAAGGATTTTACCGCCGCCGCGCTCCTCCATGTATGGCGTGACCGTTTTGGCGAGACGAAACAGGCCAAATGTGGCCAACCGCCAACCCATTTCGAAAGCCTTGTAAGACGTGTCCGCCAGCGTGCGATCGCCAATCTGCGCCCCGAGATTATAGATCACGACCTCAATCGGCCCGATCTCTTTCTCAACATGAGCAACACGGTCTTCAATTGAGCTCTCATCCAGCGCATTCATCAGGAAGCCGGTTGCCTCACCGCCTTCGCTCCTAATGCCTTCAACGAGCTTATTGAGGCCGTCCTCATCGCTGCGCCGACACAGCACGGCATGATAGCCCTCGCGTGCAAACTTCGCGCCGACTGTGCCACCGATGCCGGCACCAGCGCCGATCACAAGACAAACGGGTTTCATGATGTCGTCCTTCCAGATATCCAACCTATGGTTCCTTTTTGGAACTTATTTGTCGAATAGGCAAGAAGGGGGGCTAAACAGTTCGTTTAGACCCGCCGCCAGGTCGCGCCGCCCGCCCCGTCCATGATCTCAATGCCTTCAGCTTTCAGGACATCGCGCAAACGGTCAGCTTCGGCCCAATCCTTATTGGCGCGCGCCGCGTCACGCGCCGCTACCAAGGCATCAATCCGGGCATTCTCATCGCTATCACCGCCCTGTTCCCATTGTGCTGGAGTTTTGGTCAGCAAGCCGAGTAACCTCCCTGCCGCGAGCAGATTGGCACGTGCTTCTGCCATGCCGGCCTCGTCCTTGCGATCGGCAGCCCCATTGGCCTCGCCCGCCAGCCTGGACAGTTCCGCCAGCGCAATCGGCGTATTGAGGTCATCTTGCAATGCCTTGAGCACACCTTTATCTCGCGCCTTGCCGCCCTCATAGTCCCAGACCCGGCGCAGCGCGCCATAGACCCGGCCCAATGTCGTTTTGGCCTGTTCCAGCAAGTCACCCGTCCAGTCCAGCGGCGCGCGATAATGCCCGCTCAGCATGGCAAAGCGGATCACTTCCCCATCCCAATCCTCAAGCAGATCATTCAGCAGAACGACATTGCCGAGCGATTTCGACATTTTTTCGCCAGCCATATCGAGGAAGCCATTATGCATCCAATAGTTCGCCATGGTCTGGCCGTGGGCGCACTCGCTCTGCGCGATTTCATTCTCGTGATGCGGGAATTGCAGGTCGATCCCGCCGCCATGAATGTCGATCGTCTTACCCAGATGCTTGGCCGCCATGGCCGAACACTCAATGTGCCAGCCCGGGCGCCCTTTGCCCCACTTGCTGTCCCAGGTCGCATCTTCCGGCTCACCCGGCTTGGCAAACTTCCATAGGGCAAAATCAGCCGGATTGCGCTTGCCAAGGTCGACCTCAACCCGCGCGCCGGCTTCATTATCCTCAAGCTTGCGCCCGGACAGGCGACCATAATCGCTCATCTGCGGCACGTTGAAGAACACGCCCGCATCGGTCGCATAGGCATAGCCCTTGCGCTCCAGCGCTTCGATAATGTCCAGCATCTCGCCAACATGCTCGGTCGCCCACGGCACGATGGTTGGGGCTAGGGCATTCACCGCCGCAGCATCCTCAGCATAGATCGCGGCATATTTCTGCGTGATCGCCTCTATCGACTCCCCGGTCTCCTGAGAGGCCGCGATAATCTTGTCCTCAATATCGGTGACATTGCGGGCATAGATGACCGCATCCTCGCCATAAGTGGTCCGCAGCAGGCGAAACAGCGTGTCAAACACCATGACGGGCCGGAAATTCCCGATATGCGCACGATTATAGACGGTCGGCCCACAGACATACATCGTCACCCGGGATGGATCCTGAGGGATGAAGACGCGCTTTTCACGCGCGGCGCTATCATAAAGACGAATGGTCATAGTCTGGCCTGTAAAATCAAACGTGCAGAGAGTTTAAGCCGTGCGTCTTACCCAAACCTGACCACACTGCAAGCCGGGCGATTACAGAGCTTTGAAAACGACCTCGCCATGCACGACGGTCATCATCACTTCCGCATCGAGAATTTCAGCTTCTGGCACAGTCATCAGGTCACGATCGAACACGGCGAAATCGGCAAGTTTGCCAACCTCAATCGTGCCGAGGTCATCTTCCATGAAGGCGGCGTAGGCAGGGGCTGAGGTGAATAAGGCAAGCGCTTGCTCGCGCGACAGCGCCTCTTCAGGATGCCAACCTTCTGCGCTGAACCCTTCCAGATCCTTGCGCGCAACAGCGGCATAAAACTCAATCTGCGGCGTCCCAACCTCAACCGGAGCATCAGACCCGCCAACGATGATCGCACCTGTCTCCAACAGGCTCTGCCAGGCATAGGCCCCGGCCAGTCGATCAATCCCCAAACGGTCAGGGGCAAACTTAAGATCACCAATCGCATGGCTGGGTTGCATCGAGGCGATCAGGCCGAGCGCACCAACCCGCGCAATATCATCCGGGTGCAGCACCTGTGTATGCTCAATCCGCCAACGATTGTTTGTGTAGTCTCTTTCGCCGCTTTCTGGGATCACTAGTTGGCTGAGCCTTTTCTGGTTGGCAAACTCATCCAAGATGCGCCGATTGGCCAGATCACCAATGGCATGAATGGCGAGTTGAACATCATTATCTTCAGCTTCTGCCATTAAGCTGCCAAGCGCTTCTGGTTCCATAAGCGACAGGCCGCTTGTGCCCGGGCGATCGCTGTAAGGCGAAATCAACAAAGCCCCACGCGAGCCGAGCGCGCCATCCATATAGACCTTCACCGCGCGATTGGTGATGGTCGGGGTTTCATGCGCGCGCCCTGCGGCAATCGCAAAGCCTTCGCGGTCATAGGCATTGTGCAGCCGCAGCGGCATACGATCTTCAAGGTCGAGCCGTTCCAGAAGGGCCGCATGGCCCGGTGCGACGCTCATATTATGCACCCCGCTCCACCCACGGGAGACATATTCGGCAGCCCCGACGACAAACCGTTCGGCAATCTGACCCTCCGTTGGTTCAGACACCAGCGCCAGGACCTGACCCATCGAATTATCAATCAGGATACCCGTCGCTTTTCCATCAGCGTCCCGTTCAATCTTGCCGCCCGACACGTCGGCAGTTTCATCGCTAATTCCGGCAGCCGCCAGAGCCGCACTGTTGGCGACCAGCGCATGGCCATCGGCGCGCACCAGAATGACCGGATTATCCGGGCTGACCGCGTCCAGATCGCTGGCGCTTGGCATACGGCCCTCTGGCCAGCCCGTCTCGATCCAGCCGCGCCCAACCAGAATACGCTCAGCGGGCAGGTCAGAGACTTCCGCTTCAATCCGGGTAACCAGCTCACCAATCGAGGCGGTGCCTGCAAGGTCCAGCGTCAGCTCCCGCTCGCCAATCCCGATCAGGTGCGCATGACCATCAACAAAGCCCGGAAACATCACCGCGCCTTTAAGGTCGATCAGCTCAACCTCACCCTCGTCCCAATCCTGAGAGGCGGGTGGGGACGTCGCGATAATCCGGCCATCCGCGCCAACGGTTACCGCCTCAACCGTTTCCAGACCAACCCCGGTATAGATTGTCCCACCCGTGTAGATCGTCACGCTTGGCGTGGGGCTGATGGCAGGTATTTCTGTTTCATTCTGCGATGAAGGCTCACCCCCACAAGCTGCCAGCAACAAAACGCCAGCCAGTCCACCCAAGATCGATTTCATCTACCACTCCCATGCTATGGCACAGGTTTAACGCAGCCCATGTGATCCGCGCAAACAAAAACGCGCCCCGTGTGGAGCGCGTTTCTAAAATCTTGCTTGCCTTGACGACTATTCGTCAGCGCCAGCCGCTTTCTTAGCGATAGAGCGCTTGATCTTCAGCGCCTTGGTCGAGAGCGTGTCGTCCTTAGCCTTGGCGAGGTACTGATCGAGACCACCGAGCTTATCAACCGTGCGCAGGGTCTTTGCCGCAATCCGCAGCGGGAAACGCTGTCCGAGGGTTTCAGACGCCAGCGTAACCTTTACAAGGTTCGGCATAAAGCGACGCTTGGACTTGATATTCGAGTGGCTGACATGGTGTCCGACCATAGGACCAACGCCAGAGAGTTCACATACGCGGGACATGGGTCGCTCGCCTTTTATCTTTAGAGTAAAACCAAAGCGCGGCTATTACTGTCTGACTGGCAGGGCGTCAACCATGCGAGTGACTCGTTTGCTGAATTACGACGTGAACCCGATTTAATCACGTCAAAAGATAGGCAAAGCTGTTCAGGTTTGCTTTTACAAGACTCTGATAAAGCGGCAGAATAACAAAGCTCTGTCAGGAGATAGAAGATGAAGCACTGGCTCCTCCCCCTCGCAGCGGGCGCGCTGACCCTCGGTGGCCTGTCTGGCCTCTCGGCCGCAGATAATGGCGACACACCGCGCGCTGACTTCATGGCCAGTATCGAGGCAGGCCAGCCGATGCGCATGGAGTATGAGATCAAGGCCAATGCCTGGCTGTTAATCCTGCCAATCACGGGCAAGGCCTGGTTTCAGGTCGACCTGCGTCCGGAAAACTACAAGATCAAGTCGAACGTGAAGACGACGGGCCTTGCCGATATTCTGGTGAATTATGACATGGAACTGGCTGCCTCAGGCTACACAAACCTCAATGGCCTCGACACCTATGCCTATGTGTCTCAGAACAAGGATGGCAAGAAAAACCGCCGGGTCGATGTCAAATATCTCGGCGATGAGTTTTCCATGGTTGCCAACCCGACTTTCGGAAATCTTGGCGAGCCCCCGGCCACAACGGAACAAGTCCTCGACGCCAAAGACCCGCTAACCGCGCTGATCTCCTATGCTCTGGAGCCGCGCGACCTTGAAACTCGCCCGTGTGGTGGCCCGATGAAAATCTTTGACGGCCGCCAGCTCACCCACCTGCACCTTGAGTATAAGGGCATGAAAAACGTTAAATCCGAGGCTTGGCGCGGTGAGGCGTATGAATGCCATATCACAATGGACAAGGTTGCGGGCTATAAGGAAGGTGAAGCCAATAAGGACACACTGACCGGGATATCAGGTCCACTACGCCTCTGGCTCGCCCCGCTTCCAAATGGCGCAACCGTGCCTGTGCGTATCGAAGCCGATACGGATGATATTGGTAAAGTCACCCTGCAAGCCGGAAAACTCTCCTTCACCCCGCTTGAGGAATAGAGCCTGCGCGGCTAAGCCCGCTGGATGAGCGAAACAGCACAAAGTCTTTTACACCGCGCTGCCACATGCTGGTCGCGCGGTGACCTTTATGGGGCTGACGATGCCTTGCAGGCGCTGATTATCACCCTTGGCGGCCCAAACCCGCAGACAGACTTGATGACCCTGCAAGTCGCGCTGGACCTGCTGGAGTTTGATCGCGCTGGAGCCGCTTTAGATCGTTTGCGCCCGGCTGGTGAAAGTGACCCGCGCGTCGCCATTTCTGGTACACGCTTGCTAACCTGGCAGGGTAAACAGGCTGAGGCGCTCACTCTCCTCGACGCAGCACAGAAAGCCGAACCAGGTCATCCTGGCCTTTTGGCTCTGCGCATTACCCATGATCGGGATTTGGGCGACAAGGTAATCGATCACGCAAACGCTTTGGCCAATCGCTTGCCGGATGCCGCACCCGAAAAGACTGGCCTGCTCTTCCCGCTCGCACGCTATTTTGACCGACAGGGCGACTATCAGCGCAGCTGGGCGCTAGCCACTGAGGCCAATACAATAGCTGCGCAGCAAGCACGGCACGCCCTGACCACTGATCAGCTCAAGACCTTGCTCACATCGCGCACAAAAGCCGCCCTGGGCCGAGTCAAATCGCTTCAAGCCGCGCCCGCACATGATCAGTGTCATGTTTATCTTATCGGCGCGCCCCGAACGGGCAGCTCCCTGCTCCAATCTATACTGTCGGCTCACAAAGACGTCGACAGCTCCGCAGAGCGCGGGGCCTTGCTGCCCTACCTACATCAATTGACGGACAATCCAGATCAGGCACCGCCCGCAGACCATCTACAGCGCCTGCAAGCCGCCGATCTCTCTGGTCTTCAGCGCGCCGGGCGCACAGCCCCAACCCTGATCGACAAGACCACTCACAATGCCTTTGTCGCGCCACTGGTCGCCGCTATTCACCCCAATAGCGTCTTCATCAATGTCATCCGTCGACCGCAGGATGTCGCCCTGTCCATGTTCCTGCATGAGTTTCCACCGGCCTTCCCGGAATCCACCTCTCTGGATGGCATCACCACCATGCTGGAAGCTCGCGCCGAGATCATGACCCTCTATGCCGAAGCTGGTTTTGAAGTTGAGACAGTCGATTTTGATGCTTTCTGTGCCGCGCCTGAAGCGGTTGGTAAGACTCTGGCAAACCTCGCCGGGATCGACTTCAACCCGGCCACCCTCTCCCCGGAAAACCGCAACGCCGCTGTCCCCACCTTCAGTGCCGGACAAGTGCGCCAACCGATCCGGCCAACCCCGCCGGAAAAGTGGCAGCGCTTTGCCCCCTTCATGCCCCCTGCCCTGAAACAGCGACTTGAAGCCCTTTCCAGCGCCGTTTAAGCCAAAGCCATGGCTTCTAAATCACCCCTGAAAATCGTCTCATGGAACATCAACTCTGTGCGCCTGCGTGCCCCGAATGTTGAGCGTTTCATGGCTGAGCATAATCCTGATGTGATCTGTCTGCAGGAAATCAAATGCCAGAATGCCGAGTTTCCGGAGAAAGCCTTTAAGCAGATGGGGCTGCCATATCTCGCTGTGAATGGGCAGCGCGGCGGCCATCATGGCGTTGCGATTGCGTCCCGCGAACCGCTTGAAATTCTCGAGGCCCCCGACCTTTGCCGGGAGGAACATGCCCGCGTTCAGGCTGTAAAAGTCGCTGGGGTTGAGGTTCACAATATCTACCTGCCTGCGGGCGGGGATACGCCCGACCCGGACGCAAATGAGAAATTTGCCCACAAACTCGATTTCGTACAGCGGCTCGGCAATGAATATTCCAGCCTGGATGGCACACCCCGCGTTCTGGTCGGCGATCTCAACATCGCGCCTCATCCGAGCGATGTCTGGTCGCACAAACAGCTTCTGAAAATCGTCTCGCACACCCCGGTTGAAACCGAGGGGCTGGAAGGTGCACGAGAGGCGGCAGGATTTACTGACCTTGCCCGGCATATTCATGAAGATGATCAGCGTCTCTATTCCTGGTGGAGCTATCGCGCCCGCGATTGGGCGGCCAGCAATAAAGGGCGCCGCCTTGACCATATCTGGACCAATGATGAAGCCACTGGCCTTACCAATATGGACAGCTATCGCGTACACTTGGCCTATCGGGGCGGCTGGAAGCCCAGCGATCACGCACCGATCAGCATTGAGCTGGCACGCCCTTAAACGCTGATCCCAGCAGCCTCGGCCAGAGTTTTCAACGAGACTTCCGGTCGTGGCCCGTAGTGGGAAATCACCTCTCCGGCTGCGAGATGGCCGAGCTTGGCACACATGGCTAGCGGCAAATCCTTGGCCACACCATACAGGAAGCCAGCGGCATACTGGTCCCCTGCCCCGGTCGTATCGACCACGCGCTCAACCGGCTCAGCTGGCACGACAATCGGCTCACCATCGCCAATCACGACAGAACCCTTTTCCGACCGCGTAACCGCCGCAAGACCAGTGTCAGCACGCAGAAGATCCATCGCGGCATCAAAATCGCGCGTTTCATAAAGACTGAGCAGCTCTTCCTCATTCGCAAACAGGATATCCACTTGCGTACGGATCAATTGGCGGAAGCTCTCACGGTGACGATCAACACAGAACATGTCTGATAGGGTCAGCGCCACTTTCCGTCCGGCCGCGTGGGCAATCTCAGCCGCATGCACAAAGGCCGCCTTCGCAACCGGCTTGTCGAACAGATAGCCTTCCAGGTACAGGATCTGTCCGGCTTTCACGGTCCCCTCGTCCACATCCGAAGGCGCAAACTCAACCGAAGCGCCCAGAAACGTATTCATGCTGCGCGCGCCATCATCCGTCACGAAAATGATTGAGCGCGCCGTTGCAGGGCCATCAACGAGCGGCTCCGTCTCAAAGGGGACGCCGATCTTGCCCATGTCTTCCCGGAACACTTTGCCGAGCCGATCATCGGCCACTTTGCCAATGTAAGCGGCGGTTCCGCCGAGACTTGCGATACCCGCAATCGTGTTCGCGCCGGAACCGCCAGAGGTTTCCAGCGCATTGACAGACGCCTGTGTCAGCATATCCGCGCGATCTTCTTCGATCAGGTTCATCGCATTCTTGTTGATGCCATGCTCGGTCAGAAAGGCATCGCTGGTTTGAGAGATCACATCGACAATCGCGTTGCCAAGGCCAACAACATCATAGCGGGGATTTGTCATAAGCAGGTCCTGCATCAGTTCAGCGCGGTCATTGCCAGACAGGACGGCTGGACGCAACGCCCCAGCGCGGTTACAGCGCAGCCCATGAAAAAGATTGCGTACCTGTCCTCCAAGGTAACCTTGCCCGGTTCACCGATCCGCCGCGATGATGCGTTTGAACATGATCACATGATGGATGCCCTGCGCGGCCCATTCGCCGAGCATGACATAAGCCTGCATGATGTTGATTGGGCAGACACTGCGCAGGATTGGGCGAGCTATGATGCGGTGATGATCGGCACGACATGGGATTATTGGGACCATCAGGCCGAATTCCTCGAAATCCTTGATCAGATTGAGGCTGTGACGCCGCTGTATAACCCAGCCGCACTGGTCAAATGGAACAGCCACAAAGCCTATCTGCGCGATCTTGAGGCCAAAGGCGCACGCCTCATCCCGACGCTGTGGCTCGATCAGGTCGATGAGGCCACAGCAAACGCCGCCTTTAACACCCTTGGCAGCACGGATCTGGTCTTCAAGCGGCAGGTCGGCGCGGGGGCTGCGGGTCAGCACCGCCTCAAGCCGGGAGATGCCATTCCACCCATGCCCTATCCGATGATGGTTCAGCCCTTCCTTTCCAAAATCGTTGAGGAAGGCGAGCTAAGCTTTATTTTCATTGATGGCGAGCTGTCCCACGCCCTGATCAAACGCGCCAAGGCCGGGGATTACCGCATTCAGTCCACCTATGGCGGGGTCGAGGAAGCCATCACGCCATCTTCTGACGACCTCGCGGCTGCCACAGCTGTGCTTCACACACTGGACGAAATGCCCCTTTATGCACGTGTCGATATGCTGCGCGGCGAGGATGGCGGCCTGCTTCTGATGGAGCTGGAGTTGATCGAACCCTATCTCTATCCGATAGAAGGGCCCGAACTTGGGCCACGTATGGCCAAGGCGCTCGCCTCACGCCTGAACGGCGCATAGGCGGGCTGCTGCTAGCCGAGCAAAGCGCAAGGTCATTGCCTTGCGCCGTGCCGCGACCAGTTTCTCCAGCGGGGCCTCACGCAGGATCGCCCCGCCAAACCCATCCGCGATAATCAGGCCAACCTCTTCGGGGATCACGTCCCTTGGAAAATCATGCCCGACGGCGAAGTAAAACCGATCACAGAAGGGCCGATATTCCGGCCATTTCTGATCGGTGCGAAAGTCATTCAGGCTGGACTTGATCTCGACAATGGTGATTTCCCCGCCCGCGCCCACAGCGGCGACATCGGCACGCCGCCCATTGGCCAGCGTCATTTCCGTCACCCCGGCAAAGCCATGATCCCCCATCAGGCGCAGCACCCCGTTGGCAATCTGCGCCGCATCAGGGCTCAGAGGATCTCTCACGTCCAGCATTGTTCGCATCAAGACCTCCCGCATGTTCCGCACATGTTCTTAAAGCGCGCAGACAAGCAGAGGTCAAACAAAAAGCCCCAGACCATCAGGTCCGGGGCTTCCTAATTCATATATTGTCCGTCGCTATTCGCGTGAGGCGAGCAGCATCAGGACAAAGCGGAACATGTTCACGAACATGATGAAGAAGTTCAGCGCGCCCCAATTGGTCATCACGGCCATGCCGCGCTCATTGCCAGCAAACTGGTAATAGCCTTCTTTCAACTCTTGAGTCTGCCACGCCACCAGCACCGCTGAGAGCAGGGCAAAACCGCCAGAAATCATCCACTCCATACCGGAAGACGCCTCAAGAATGTTAAGCGCTGGCAGGATCATGTAGACAATTGAAACGGCAACCAAGGCCCAAAGCGCCATGATCGCAAAGCTGCCAATCGCACTCAGGTCTTTCTTGGTTGTGTACCCCCAGAGCGATAGCGCCGCAAAGGCTGACGCGGTGATGAAGAAGGCCTTGGCGATCGTGCCGTAATTCAACGCCTGCGAAATACCGCCAGCCGTTGTCGTCGTCATACCTGTTTTGGCCATCATAAAGTAGACGCCCATACCAAGGCCGATCAGGCCAACCAGCGCCCAATACAGGATCGCCGATCCTACCGGGCTTGGGTTCTTCATGAAGAACATAGAGCCAAAAATGATCGCGATCGGACCAAAAGCGACAACATAATAAAGCGGTGTGCCAAAGATCAGCGCGGTCAACGGCTCAAATGTCCCGGCCGCAAAGGCCAGAACGCCCGCTATCGCGATGCCGATTGTCAGCTTGGTGTAAACCCCCAGCATAAACGTGCGGAGGCCAGCATCCACGCTGGCATCCATCGTCCTGCCGCGGGCGATAGATGAGTTATAATCGTTCATATCTTCCTCTTTCAAAGGCTGCATGGTCTCATGCAGATTGCGTCTTATATGCGATATAATTTATCGCTTTTCAAGAAAAAGCCGCTGGCCAGACAGGAAGCGGCTTCGTATCGTCTAAGCTGATCAGGACAAGAGGAAACCCCTATGACAATTGAGTATCGCACCCTTGGGCGCACCGACCTGAAGGTCAGTTCCTGCTGCCTTGGCACCATGACCTGGGGCCAACAGAATACGGAGGCCGAAGGCCACGCCCAAATGGATTATGCGCTCGAACGCGGGGTGAACTTCTGGGATACCGCCGAGATGTATTCCATTCCGCCACAAGCGGAAACGCAAGGTTCAACCGAGCGGATTATCGGCACCTGGTTTGCCAAGACGGGGCGTCGACAGGACGTTATCCTCGCCACAAAGATTGCCGGGCTCTCCAAAATGCTCTGGACCCGTGATGCTGAGGTAGAGTGGACCCGCCACACCAAGGCGCAGATTGATGAAGCCGTCGAAAAGAGCCTGAAACGCCTGCAAACCGATTATGTCGATCTTTATCAGTTGCATTGGCCTGATCGCCCGGTCGCGCTGTTTGGCGACAAGATGGATCCGAAATCCTATGGCTACCCCTATGAGAAGTTTGAGGACATCCTCGCCCACCTCGATAGCCATGTAAAAGCCGGACGCATCCGCCATATCGGCGTTTCGAATGAAACCCCATATGGGGTGATGCGTTTCCTCGCCGAAAGCGAAGCGCGTGACCTGCCGCGTATGGCCTCGATCCAGAATGCCTATAATCTCGTCAATCGCGGTTTTGAAGAAGGCCTTGAAGAGGTTTGCGTGCGCGAAGATGTCGGCCTGCTCGCCTATTCACCCCTCGGCCAGGGTTATCTGACGGGCAAGTATCGCAATGGCGCCCTGCCTGAAGGCTCTCGAAAACAGTTGTTTGACCGCCTGCAGCGCTATGAAAGCCCGCAAGGCCTGCGCGCGATTGAAAGCTATCTGGAACTGGCAGACCAGCACGGGCTCGACCCGGCACAGCTAGCAATCAAATTCTGCGACACGCGTCATTTCATGGCTTCAACCATTATTGGCGCGACCAGTATGGACCAGTTGAAGACTTGTATTGATGCCTTTGACCTGACCTGGACCGAGGAGTTGGAAGAGGCGGTGAATGCCCGTCACGCCGACCAGCCAAGCCCCTGCCCGTAACGCCTTTAAGGGCGCAAGATTTGACTTCTCAAGAGGAACGCGGCAATTTCACGCAGACTGCATGATTCTTTACACAAGGCAGTTTTAAACAAAGGGGAAATTCAAATGGCTGACGCCTCAAAATACGAAGACAACATCAAGAAATACGCCAAGGGCTATAATCAGGCCGCTGCAGAAAAAATCGTGGGCCATCTCGGCATCGCGCTACGCAACCGCGATAGCTCACTGGTCTCTTGCTCTGACGAGACTGAACTCCAGCGCGTGCGGGAGAAATGGTGCCGCGGCAAGCTGGGCCTGGCCCAGTCAAATGACGATCTGGATGCCGCGATTGGAAAAATCTGCGAAGTCCTGAAACCCGAAGGTGGCAATAAAGGCCGCGTGACCTTCTACTACCTGCTGGCTGAGCATTTCGGCAAGCTGGACGACCTGGCAGGTTAAACGGCCCAATTTACGGTTTTCAAAGGCCCGGAGCGAAAGCCACCGGGCCTTTTTTAGTTCTAGGGGAAGATCTCAATGCACCGCCTGTTTGCTGCTCTGCCTGTGCCGGACCTGATCGCTGAACGCGTGTTGGGGCTCAGCGAGGACTTGCCCGGCGCGCGCTGGCGTCAGCGCGATCACCTGCACATAACGCTGCATTTCTATGGCGAAGTGCACCACGACACAGCCGAAGAAATCGCCAACCGCCTTGAAGCAATCAGGTGTGAACCGCTGGAACTGGAACTCAGCGGGGTCGGCTGGTTCGGGCGCAAAGCCCCGCACAATCTGCACGCGCTGATCGCAGAAAATCCGGCCCTGACCGCCCTTGCCAAGGATTGCCGAAAGATAGCCCGCACGCTCGGCCTGAAACTAGAGGACCGCCCGTTCAAACCGCACATTACGCTCGCCTATTGCAAGGATACCCCGCTCGATATGGTCCGCCACTGGAGTGAAACCTTTCAAACCCTGCGCTCTAATCCCTTTCTGGCCGACACGTTCCACCTCTATGAGAGCTTCACAAGCAAACACCGCCAAAGCCAGTATGTGCCACAGGCTGATTATGCGTTAGAAGGGGGCTCATGACCCTTCAGGCCCGCAACACATCCTTTAAAACCGATCCGCTTGAGGAATATAAGTGGACTGGCGTGAACGGGTTTTTGTCTGAATTTGTCGACGAAATCTGGATCTATGGCGGTCCTGATATGACGCTGACATCGCAAATCCTGATCCCGCAATGGAAAGCCTGTCTTGCCATTGTGCGTAAGTGGAACCCGTCTGACCAGACGCTTAAAGATGTCCAGCTTATGGTTTTCGGCCCGATCACAAAGGCGCGCCCGCATACCCCAGAGCCTGGCACGGAGATCATCGCCGCCCGCCTGTGGCCCGAAACCGTTGCGAACCTTCTGGACCTACCCCTGTCTGATATCTCTGATCAGGACATTGATGGGCAACACCTGCCGGGCTTTGACGCCGTAATAAGAGCGGCAGAGATGGGTAAATCGCAGGACTGCGTGGCCAGGGCCCTGCTTGAAGGCATTGCCCTGAACGCTTCGACCTGTCGGAGCGTTTCAGACACAACCCATGCTGCGGCAAGCTTCATTCGCGCCTCGCATGGCATGATGGATATAGGCAGGATTGCCGACAAGCTCGACATTTCCGATCGCGCCTTGCGCCGAAACTTTAAATCGGAACTGACCCTCTCACCCAAGAAATATGCCCGCCTGATCCGCCTGAAATCTGTCCTGTTCTGCGCCGACGAAATGCAACATCCAGACTGGAGCGGCCTTGCTCATGAGTTTGGTTACTTCGATCAATCGCACCTGACCGAAGATGTTCGGAAACTCACGGGCCAGCGCTTCTCATCCTTACATCAGATGCGAAGGGCCAGCCCGTGAGCCGTCTTCTCACACTGCTGCGAGCCTGATTACCGGAATTCCAGGCCGGTCATATCGGTGATTTCTGCGGCAAGGCCCCAACCATTCGCGCGCTCTGCCACCGCAAACACCAACTCGTTCATGCCCGGCTGAAGCGCCAACATCACGGTTTGAGTCGAAACATTAAAGTCTCCCCGGAACAAAGCATTACCCTTGGCCCGGAAGGAATTGTTCAGCTCAACCAGTGGCTTCCCGTTCAGGTAGAGCCGCCCCATGTCCGAAACATCAAAATTCATCGCCACAGTGCGCGCACGGTCAGAATGAATGCGCGCGCCCGCATAAACGAGATCAAGCGCATTGGCCTCAAAGTTCCCACCACCAAGCTTGGTACGATACCTTGAGATCAGAAGCGTCCCATTCGCTTCGCTTTGAACCGTTTCCCACTCTGCATCGACACGAGCCGTCTCTGCAAAGCCTTCGAACCCCGCGACTGGCGACAATTGCCAATCCATGATCGTCCCGGCACTGATCTCATATACACTTGTCGGCACATCGCTCAGGTCAGGTGTATCCGAACTGATCCGAAAATTGGAAAAACAGGCCGGGAAAAGTGCCCTTAAACCAAACCCTGTACCCGTCTCGTCAAGGGTCAGGTCCCCGACAGGTAACACGTATGACCCGGCTGAACTTTCCGCTGCAAACCGCGCCTTATCACCGGCAAAGGCAACCTCCAGACTGACCCAGTCACCGTCTCCAAAATCGGCTGGTCTCTGATGATCACCAAAAAGCTGCCAGTTCGATTCCGTATTCAAATGCACATTATACTGCATGGCATCAAGCTGACGGCTTTTATGCATCCGCAGATAGGCCGCCTCATGCGTTTTTGCATCCTCAGCCCTGAAAATCACATTCGCGAAGTAGCGCTTTGAAGTGTTCTCAGCGTCCACCATAATCGTGCCATTGGGCAGGTCGCGGCCTTTTACCAGAGCAACACCACCCTCGAAGCATAAAGCCTCACGCCCGCGAACCGTCTTAAACTCTGCACCTTTTGCTTGAGACAGGTCGAAGTGCTCTGCCTGCATCGGAATCTCTTCCTGCGCCGTCGCACACCCCGCAATCGCACAGCTATACGCCAAACCAATCAGGACTCTCTTCATCATGTCTGCTTTCACCTTTGTTGAAGTCTGAAAGCATCTAACGGAGGGCGACTGGGTTCGTATTGGAAAAAACGGACTCAATAAGAAAAGACCGGCAGACAGACATCATCAGCCAAGCCTGAGCCTAAGGATACCGCGCCGGAGCACCGCTAGAGCATTATGGCTTCCAGTAATGACCATGCGCGCTCCAGCTCATCGCAGGGCCTCAAAACCGCCGCTTTTGAGTGGTTAACTGTATTCGGCTGGGGCCACACTCAATTGAACAGGGAGACGAAGCGCATGCGCGGAAGAACGTTCTATAATATTGGAAGAATGGCTGCCGGGAATGAACCGGACAATTCTGAAAACTGGGGCAGTGAGGGCAACAGCAAGGCCGTGAAGGTGACCGGGGAAACGGCTGTCAATGCCGCATGGAGCGCGGTTGGTGGCACGCTCGGCGGACCCGTTGGCGCAATCGCCGGGGGCCTGATCGCCAATACCATTATCGGCGCCGCAAAAGACTAGAGGCCAGCGATAGCCACTCTCATCATTCAAATGAAAAGCTATGCGGCAGCAGCTCAGATATTGTCTGGGCAACCATTGTTCCAGAGGCATCAACAAAACGGATCAGCGTATCTTTGTCACTGAATTGTGCGATACGCTGCCGACAGGCGCCGCATGGCGAACAGGGCACCTCTTTTCCGTCCTTGCTGGCGACAATAACAATCTCTTTGATCTTGTGCTCACCAGCTGAAATCATTGCAGCAATTGCCGCCTCCTCCGCACATGTCCCAACCGGGAAAGCCAGATTCTCAACATTGCAGCCATTGAAGATGCGATCTGAGTCAGAGCATAAAGACGCCCCAACCTGGAAGTTTGAATACGGAGAGAATGACTTTTCCGTCATTTTCAACGCGTTATCTTTTAGAGTCTTGGTCAGTGCTTTGTGACTCATCAAACAGGCCCCATGATCGGTTTCCCCTTTAGAGGTATTCTCAAACCGCGGGTCAGCAATGCCTGCCAGTATTTCATGAGCATTGAGGGCAACTGATTGAAGTTTGGTGGAGCCAGGCGGAATCGAACCGCCGACCTCTTGCATGCCATGCAAGCGCTCTCCCAACTGAGCTATGGCCCCATTATTCTGGGAAAGGGCGGGATAGAATTTCCCGCCCGATCAATCAAGCCCTATTTCTCATCTTCATCAAGATCATCGGCATCAGGCTCACCGAGTTCGTTATCATCGTCATCAATGTCGATATCATCGTCGAGGTCGAACTCGTCATCGATATTGATGTCATCCTCGTCATCATCATCGTCATCGACGCCGTCTTCGTTGAAACCCGCCGGGACCTTGCCAGGGGCATCATCATCGTCATCAGAGTCAGACAGTTCGAGCGCAACCTCATCTTCGTCGCCGCCAAGCTCCCTGGCAGTCTCTTCGCCATCATCCTCTTCGTCATCAACGACTGCGGCTTTGGCGTCTTCCTCGTCTTCGTCCTCTTCCTCATCGGTTGGGACGGCCTTCTCAGCAGCTTGAGCGCGAACCTTGGTTTTGGTTGCCACGACAGTTTCGTCTGCCGGGTCAAATGAGTGCGCGCACTTCGGACAAACGGCCGGGCGCTTATTCAGATCATAGAATTTTGCTTCACAATTCGGGCAAACCTGTTTGGCGCCAAGTTCCGGATCAGCCATGCTTTGAGCTTCCCTATCTGTATCTTTGATTGTTCGCGCGCTTGCCAGAAACGTCACGCCCTGTCAAAGCGCTTTTCCATGATTTAGTGCAGTCAGGAGCCACATCTTGGTTTGGACCTCCCACCCCGTTTCCTCAATCACTGGCACTTTACGCGCGCCGGCCGACAAATCCTGCTCGCATCGCGCGCTGATCCTTGGCGGCCTGGCAGAGGGTGTGACAGAGATTTCCGGCCTGCTGGAGGGCGAGGACGTCCTGAATACAGGGAAAGTGATGGCCGCCCTTGGCGCACAGGTAGAGCGCCTGGGCGAAGGCCATTGGCAAGTCCGCGGCGTTGGCGCTTCCGGTTTGCGGTCCCCATCCCAGGATCTCGATTTCGGCAATTCCGGTACAGGCTCACGTCTGATGATGGGCGTTGTTGCCGGGTATCCGATCCAGGCGCGGTTTATTGGCGATGAAAGCCTGTCGGGTCGCCCGATGGGCCGGGTGCTTGATCCATTGGCGCAAATGGGCGCGACCTATGAAGCAAGCGAAGGCAAGACCCTGCCGCTGACCCTGCAGGGCCGCGATGACCTCTCTGCCATAACTTACACCCCTCCCCATGCTTCGGCGCAGGTCAAATCCTGCCTACTACTGGCGGGCCTGAACGCGCAGGGTGAAACAGTTATCGAGGAAAGCCGGATCACCCGCGACCATAGCGAGCGGATGCTGCGCGGCTTTGGCGCTGAGGTTGGTGTTGAGAAGAAGGGGGCTGGTGCCCGCGTTTCCATTCAAGGCGGCCAGCACCTCCACGCGATTGATACGCGCGTGCCGGGCGACCCTTCATCAGTTGCCTTCCTTGCTGCTGCGGCCATGCTCTCACCCCGTGGCGGTGTTCTGATCGAAGGGGTCATGTCAAACGAGACAAGAGACGGCTTCTTCCGCGCCGCTGCCCTCATGGGCGCTCCAGTTGGAGCAGAAGAGCAAGGCGATGCCGCTGGTGAGCGCCTGATTGATATGAGCTTTGAAAGTGCCGCCCTGAAAGGCATAAA
This sequence comes from Hyphomonas sp. FCG-A18, assembly GCF_045287255.1. GTDB lineage: Bacteria > Pseudomonadota > Alphaproteobacteria > Caulobacterales > Hyphomonadaceae > Henriciella. The sequence goes on along the minus strand of NZ_CP137142.1, from coordinate 2,899,472 downwards.
CGTGCCGACAGAACTCGTCCCCAGCATGATTGACGAGTTTCCCATCCTCGCCGTGCTCGCTGCCCATGCGAGCGGCGAAACACTGGTCAGCGGCGCAGAAGAACTGCGTGTTAAAGAAAGCGACCGGATCAGCGCCGTCGTCAACATGCTGCGCGTCAACGGCGTTGAGATCGAGGAACGCCCTGATGGTTTTCTGGTTCAGGGGTGTAATGGCGCGATCCCTGGTGGCGGCCTGGTTGAAACCCACCATGATCACCGCATCGCCATGAGCGCCCTGATCATGGGCACCGCTGCGCAGCAGCCTGTTCGCATCGATGATGCTGCGATGATCGCCACCAGCTATCCTGACTTCAAGGCGCATATGGCGGCCCTAGGCGCAGACATTCGCGGCGACTAATCAAAAAAAACCTGTAATCCGCACAAATTATTCAAGATTATCTTAGGATTTTAGTTACGCACATTGCGCAAGGATTAATCATAAAATAAAAATTTAATATATTTCGGATTAATACTTACAAATAATCACAAAAACTTGCACGCGCTCCTGTTTTGTTTATGTGGCATTCAGCTTCAATCCACATAATCATGAGAGATAAACAGGGGCACTTTCCATGAGTTCGCATAACACGCTTCTAGGCAACGGTTTTGTTCCAAATCTTGTCAGACTGGCTTTTCTGATCGTTGTTCTCGGTTTCTTTTTTGGCCCGATGCGCGGCCTGTTTGGAACAGACTATCAATGGCTTTCTTATCTGATTGGTGGCCTGCTAATCAGCTCAATTATCTCCATGATCTTCCTGCACTGGAAGATCACGACATCCCTGTTCCTGGGCTTCCTCGCAGCCAACCTGGCTGGCTTCTACATCATGAGCACGATTGCGAGCACAACCAGTGCCCGTGAAGCCTATGTTGGCGTTGCAGGACGCGATGCAGCCTATAACACCTTGTTCCCTGAAGCGCTTCAGACCTGGCTGGCGGAGTTTCAGGCCGGGTCGGCCAATGCCAATAGCACGCTGAATGATGCTGCCTTTAATGGTCAGAAAAGACTGCTCTCCAAACCAAGCCAAAAAACATCCGGGACAGATTCTTCTCGTGTGTTTTATTTGCAGACAAGCGACTTGACCATGACGGATGAGACTTTCCTGGAAGAGTATCGCGCAATCGCCCGCGAGCATGGCGACTGGCTGGGCTATATGGCGCGTTGTGTTCATTCCGGTGGCAAACGGGTCCCACTCTTTATGCCTGAAGCCCGTGAAGCCATTGAACTGGCCGAGCAGACAGGACGCTCCGTTTGTGGATCAGGGTATGCCGACGAAGCCTTCGGGATCAATATTGTCGCGACACGCGAAGCCTATCTCTCAGAACTGGGGGTTTCCCGGTGCGCAGACAGCCGCATATGCCTGAATGTCAAACGAGACCTTCGAGCGTTTGGGGACTTGTTCTTCCCCGAATAGGTCAGGCCACAGTGGAGAAGGTGGCTCTGCGATAAACCGCAACCACACTCTCGCTCTCCACGGCACGCTAAGCGTGACCGTGGGGGGGGTATTGAGAGGGCGGCCTCTCCTTTGCTCTTTAATCCCTCCCTCCCAGCTGAGCTTGCTCAGACCGTAACGCCCATTCTTTCCGCTTCCCATGGCGTGCGCAGCGCGACCGTGGGAGCCATCTCCTGCTGCCTCTTTAAAGGTAAGGGGCCATTGCCACGCCTTATCCCGGTCGAACCCAGAGGAGATGGATTGCACGGTCAAGCCGTGCAAAGCGTGTTGAGGGCTGTGCTCAGCAATCTATCCCACCCCTTATCCCTGCGCGTATAATCCTTGCCATCTCCCCTCTGTGACAGGGCCTTTCTAGAGCGGCTGGGAATGAGTGGCGAGAGCGGTGGTCTGTGTCTGCTGGCTTCGGGTCCGTACCCGGTCTTGCGGAACAGTCGGGTGGTTATGGCGCGCGGGGGTGAGCGATCTCAGCCCCACAAAGCGCTAAAGCCCGGACCTGTGGCGGCGAAAGCCGCATGGGAAACAACCGAAAACGCACCTCTGCGGGCGCGCTCAGGCTGGGCGCTATCGCTTGTCGTGAGGCAAGCCGTCAATCGCGTTCACCCTGAGCGCGCCTCGGTCCTGTATATCGCCAAGGGGAAGCCCTGTGGCGGGATTGCGTGTGTCTTGAGTTTTGTGCTGCCCTGAGGCCCTGCGGGCCAGCAGCACGAAGCAGGTTCCGCGCCTGCGGCGCATGAACCAAGCTGAGGGCTCTCACTCTCTCCATAGAAACTGGAGGTGCCGAATACAAAACAGCCTTGAGCTTGGTCTATGTGAGGCGCAAAGCGCCGATACGAGACCTGCTTGCCCTGCTGCAGCGCAGGGCCAAACAAAAAAACCCGCTAATGCGGTTCGGCTGCAGGGGTTTGTGCGAGGCAAGGCAAAGCAAATGCCTCTCAATAGCGCTGCAAATGCTTCGCACTATCATAGTCAATTGTTTTTATTGTATTTTTTCTTGATTTTACGCGCTAGCGCCCTATTTAGGTGAGGTAAGTAATTATACGGAGACAGGGCCATGAAAGGCGATCCAAAAACAATTGAATTTCTCAACCTCGCGCTGAAGAATGAACTGACCGCGATCAATCAATACTTTCTGCATTCGCGGATGCTGAAGGATTGGGGGATCAGCATTCTGGCTGAGTATGAGTACAAGGAATCCATCGAAGAAATGAATCATGCCGATTGGCTGATTGAGCGCATTCTCTTCCTTGGCGGCCTGCCAAACCTGCAGGATCTTGGAAAACTGCGAATTGGTGAGAGTGTCGAAGAAATCCTGAAATGCGATCTGGCGCTGGAAAATGATGCCATCCCGCTACTGCGCGATGCCATGGCGCATTGTGAGAGCATTCGCGACTATGTCAGCCGCGACCTGTTCGGCAAAATCCTCGAGAATGAGGAAGAGCATCTCGATTATATCGAGACCCAGTTCGACCTGATCGAGCGCACGGGCATTCAGAATTATATCCAGCTGCAGTCGGCACCGAACGCCCACTAACCCTTTCAGGAGCGCCCACTTTCAACAAGGAGCATTGCGATGCCCAAGACTACAATCTTTGAGTACACAGGTGACACACAGACTGTAACTTGGGATCGTCGGTTATGCATCCATGCTGGGGAATGTGGGCGCGCCAAGGGGGAATTATTTATGGGTGGCCGTGATCCGTGGTGCACACCAGATATCGCCAGTCAGGCAGACGCTGCAGAAGTCATCGGGCGATGCCCAACCGGCGCCTTATCTCTGAAGGCGGCCGATGGCGCGCTACTCACCGAAGATGCCCCCTCCGAAAACGAAGTTTTGGTCGCCAATGATGGCCCGCTCTACATTTCGGGTGACCTGAGCCTGGATGGGGCTGCCCCGGACATGCACAGTGTTTCGCGCCGCGCCGCCCTGTGCCGATGCGGAGCGTCCAAGAATAAGCCTTTCTGTGACAACTCACATCAGGATGCAGGTTTCAGGGACGCTGGCGCGATTGGCGAAACAGGTTTGGACAGTATCGAGGCCGGTGGTCCATTGACGATCAAACGGATTCCGGATGGGCCTCTGGAAGTGTCCGGCAATTTCACTTTGCGCGCGGGTTCTGGCCGGAAGGCATGGACGGGACGCAAGGCCTATCTCTGCCGATGTGGGCAGTCTGCGAACAAGCCGTTTTGTGATGGGGCGCACAAGGATGCTGGATTTAAAGCGGAATAGTTAGAGCTAAACGCTAGACACCCGCACGCGCCAGCATGCGGTCAAAACCAGCCCAGAACTCTGCGCGTTTATCATCCTTTTCCATCAGGATTTCATGCATCGCATCCTCGACCGTGATGTGTTCGCAATCTGGCAATAGGCCCGCAACTTGTGCATGCGCGCGATTATCGACCAGCTTTTCCTCTGCGGCGCTGGCGACAAAGACCGGAATGTCGATGGAAGACAGCGTTGCTGGCGCGCTGATGCGCTCGAAAATATCCAGGGATGCGCCAAGCCAGCCCCATGTGACCGGTCCAAGGGAAAGCTCCGGCGCCGTATCGGTCAGGGTCTTGTTGACCATCCACCGCCCCTCATCATGGGTGACGAGGTTTTCTTCAAACCGCTCCGGCGGCCCCGGCTTCATGGCAAAGTCATTGGAACGGCCCATCACGCGCATCGCCCAGATGAAATAACGCTGAACCCGGCCCAGCGGCAGGCCCCACATCGGTGCGCAGAAGGCGGCAGCTTTCACCTCAACCAGCTTCTGGCCAATCGCTGCAAGGGCAATGGCCCCGCCCATGGAATGGGCAAGAGACACATAAGGGCGTGGCAGTTCCTCAAACGCGCCAAGACCATTGCTTAGCGCGCCCATAAAGGTCTCGAACCGATCAATATGCCCCTTTTGCGGGTCATCGAGCAGGCGTTCGGACAGGCCTTGTCCCGGCCAATCGAGGATCAGAACAGCAAAACCCTTATCCTGAAGCTCGCGGGCAACTTCGAAATATTTCTCGATGAACTCTGTCCGCCCTGGACAGACAAGACAGGTTCCCCGTGGTGTTTCGACCGTAGCCGGCGCCATACAGGCCCGCAAACGTCGCCCGCCGACGCCCTCGAACCAGACAATCCTTGCGCCCTCGGGGCGGGGGTTGCCCTCAATATCGATAATCTGGCGGACGGCTGTATCAGTCATGCAGGGTATACTCCACAAAAAAGCCCTGCCCCGCAAAGCGCGGACGCAGGGCTTTCATAGTCTTAGATCACGTCAGGCTTATGAGAACTTGCTCATCAGGCCCTGCAGCTGCATGGCAACAGACATGTCGCCGAGGACTTTCAGCTTGCCTTGCATGAAGGCCATGGTTGGATCCATTTGACCGGCAGCCAGCTTCTGGAAGTCTTCCCAGTCAACTTTCACAGTTGCGTCTGCTTCGCTGTCAGAATTGTCGACGTTGCCTGCAGCCCCATCGATGAACAGCTTGCCGACATCACCAAAGTCAAACTTGACCTTCTTGGAGAAGTCGCCGCCTGCAGTCACAGCAGCAGCGGCCTTGGATGTGAGTTCTTCTAGCGTCATGGAAGTCTCCCTGAAATTATGCGCTTAGCGAAGATAAAGCAGGCCCATCGCACACGCGCAAGGGTATGACTTGACCCGACGCTGCGGAAAGGCCTCAAGTGGGCCCCATGTCTTGGGAAAAATCGATTGAAGAATTGCGCAAACGTGAACGCCTCGCCGAGAATATGGGCGGCGAGGAACCGGTGTCGCGTCAACGCTCACGTGGCAAGCTTACCGTTCGGGAGCGCGTGGCGTTTCTGGCGGACCCCGGGAGCTTCCATGAGATCGGGAAGATTGCCGGAAAAGCCACCTATACACTCGATGATGAGCTCGAGACGTTTATGGCGTCGAACTCGGTTACCGGGCGCGCGACACTGAATGGACGACCGGCGGTTTTGCTCGGTGATGATTTCACAGTGCGGGGCGGGGCGGCCGACGCTGCGATCTGGCAAAAAATGGTTCAGGCGATTAAGCAAGCGCAGGAATACCGCATGCCGCTGGTACAGCTTATTGATGGCACAGGTGGTGGCGGCTCGGTCAAAATGCTGGAGGCTGACCCGCGCACCTATATTCCCGAAACACCGGGCTGGGAGTTTATCGTATCCGGCCTTGGTGAGGTGCCATTCGTGTCTCTGGCACTTGGCCCCTGTGCTGGCATGGGCGCAGGGCGCGTCGCTGCGAGCCATTACTCGGTCATGGTCAAGGAACTCTCGCAAGTCTTTGTGGCCGGGCCACCGGTTAGCCGTGCGTTGGGCGAAGATGTCACCAAGGAAGAGCTTGGCGGCTGGGAGATCCAGGCCCGTAATGGCACTGTGGATGATGTCGTCGAGACCGAAGCCGAAGCGTTTGAAATGGCGCGACGGTTCCTGTCCTACCTGCCATCCAGTGTGCATGATCTGCCACCGATTGAAGCGACCAAGGATGATCCAAACCGCCGGGAAGAGGACTTGATCTCCATCGTCCCGACGGATGGCAAAACGCCTTATATGCCACGCAAGATTGTCGAGGCGGCTGTTGATAAGGACAGCTTCTTTGAGATTGGCCGTTTGTGGGGGCGCGGGATTGTCACCGGCTTTGCGCGGATTGATGGTCATCCGGTCGGGGTACTGGCGGGCGACCCATTCTTCCTTGATGGCGCATGGACGGCGGATGTCTGCGACAAAGTGGTTCGGCATATGGACCTGTGTTCGGAGTTCCATCTTCCGGTTGTGCACTTCGTGGACTGTCCGGGCTTTGCCGTTGGCGTGAAGCATGAGACGGAGGGGGTTACCCGCAAGGGCGTGCGCGCCATGGCAGCGGTGTATCAGGCCACCGTTCCGGTCTGCGCCGTGGTGATCCGCAAGGCCTATGGCCTAGCGGGCAGTGCCATGTTCAACCCCAGCAAAGCCAAGTGGCGCTATTGCTGGCCAAGTGGCGACTGGGGCAGCCTGCCTATGGCGGGCGGAATTGAGGCTGCGTTCCGTAAGGAGCTTTCTGAAGCTGAAGATCCCGAAGCGCTGCTGAAACAGCTCTACAAGAAGTTTGACGCTATCCGGTCGCCATTCCGAACGGCGGAAAGCTTTTACGCTGAAGAGATTATCGATCCGCGCGATACACGGCCCCTGCTGGTTGATTTCGTCCACCATGCGCGCCGGGTACTGGAAACGGGCAAGACCGCATTTGGGCCAAGACCATGATGCACTTTAACAAGTCTTGGTGTGTTTAAACCAGTTCATAATCCTCCAGCTTCACCTCGGCGACGGCTTTGGCATAATCGCGGGTGTTTGAGGACCAGTTCTGAGTGATCTTGCCGTGCTCATTCTTGTACCAGGAATTACACGCAGGATCGGCCCAGACGGTCTTGTTGAGATCAGCCTGCACCTCAGCGTTAAAACGGTCCTGCGCCGCCTTGGTGGGCACCATTGCCTTGGCCCCTGCCTTGCTTAGGCCATCAAGTGCCTTGATCGTATACTCGACCTGCCGCTCCAGCATGAAGGTGATGGAGTTGTGGCCAAGATTGGTGTTCGGACCGTACAGGACGAACAGGTTCGGGAAGTCAGCCACTGTGATGCCGAGATAGGCTTCGGGATAATCTTTCCAAACCGCATTGAGATGCTGGCCATTACGGCCCTGCACATCCACCGACCAGCGCCAGCCCGTCGTTTCAAAACCGGTGGCAAAGGCGATCACATCAAGATCATGCTGGGTGCCAGAGGCGGTCTTGATGCCGGAGGCGTTGATATGGTCAATGCCATCGGTCTCGAGGGTGACATTGTCCTGACAGAGGGCCGGGAAGTAATCGTCTGAGATCAGGATACGCCGGCACCCGATTGGATAGTCCGGTGTCAGCTTTGCCCGCAGGGTCGCATCTGGCACCTGCTCTTCTAGGTGATTGGTCGCAACGCGGTGATAGGCGGCGCGGCCTTCCGGGGTCCACTTAAACGCCTGCCAGAAGAACTCATCAGCCTGCTCATAGATAATCTCCCGGTTCATCGCGCCGAGTTTCATCGCGAGTTCCGGATTGGTCATCAGCAGCGTGCCCTCTTCCTGCGACATTGGAATATCGCGGCGCGGGATGACCCAATTAGGACTACGTTGGAAGACGGTGAGGTGCCCCGCCTCTTTGGCCACTTCAGGAATAACCTGAATGGCACTCGCAGCCGAGCCAATCATGCCGACACGTTTGCCTTTCAGATCGATGGCATGATCCCAGTCGGCAGAATGGGTAATTGCGCCCTGAAAATCGTCTTTACCGGCAATCGCAGGCCAGTTTGGGCGATTGAGCTGACCGAGCGCGCCGACGACCGCATCGCCAGTATAAGTCTCACCGCTAGCCGTCGTAACTGTCCATTGCTTGGCGGCCTCATCCCAGACCGCAGAAACGGCCTCATCAGACAGACGGATATTCGGGCGGAGCTGGTAACGGTCAGTAATCTCTTCGGCATAGGCCTGAATTTCAGCTCCCTGCGGATAGGCGCGGGACCAGTTGACGCTCTGGGCAAAGCTGAACTGGTAAAGCGCGACCGGAACATCACAGGCGACACCCGGATAAGTGTTCTGCGCCCATGTCCCGCCAACGCGGTCCATCTTTTCAACGACCTGAAAACTGTGTCCGGCTTCCTGCAATTTGATCGCTGCGCAAAGGCCACCCAGACCGGCCCCGATAATGATGACGTGCTTCCCGGACATCCTTGTTTCCTCCAATTTTTATCTTTGGAGAAAAGATGCCTGATCAGAACCGCAAGGCAAGACTTACGCAGGGGTAAAGGCGAGGGTTTTAGCCAAACCGTTCACGCGCCGGGTGCGCGGGATACACACCTAGCAATTTGATGCTGGAAGAAAAGAAACCAAGCTCCTCCAAGGCCAGTTGCACCGGGCGCTCATCCGGATGGCCTTCAATCTCGGCATAGAATTGCGACGCGTTGAACGAGCCCTCAATCTGATAGCTCTCAAGCTTGGTCATGTTGACGCCATTTGTGGCAAAGCCACCAAGCGCCTTGTAGAGCGCAGAGGGAATGTTGCGAACCTGAAACAGGAAAGCCGTGACCGCCTTGCCATCGCTAGCAGCCAGATCAATCGGTTCAGGCGCCATAATCACGAACCGGGTCGTATTGTGCTGGGCGTCCTCAATGTCATGGGCGAGGATTTCCAAACCATATTCTTCCGCCGCCAGAGAAGGCGCAATCGCAGCGGCTTTCGCATCGCCCTGCCCTGCCACAAAACGCGCAGCACCAGCCGTGTCCGCCGCCGTAACAGCCGTAATGTTTCGATCGCGCAGGAAGTTACGGCACTGGCCAAGGGCCATGACGTGCGAATAAGCCTGCTCAATCTCATCAATCTTGGTGCCCGGTAGCGCCATGAGCTGAAACTTGATGCGCATGAAATGCTCACCGATCATGTGCAGGCTGGATCCCGGCAACAGGTGGTGAATGTCCCCGACGCGTCCGGCAATCGTGTTTTCAACCGGAATCATCGCGAGCTGCGCCTCGCCGGATTCCACCGCCGCGAAGACATCCTCAAACGTGCGGCACGGCATGGCTTCAAAATCCGGATACACGTCCTTACAGGCAATGTGCGAGTTCGCCCCACGCTCGCCCTGATAGGCAATGACTTTTCCGTTCCCGCTCATGTCAGGCCTTTCTGACTGTACCAATTCCGCGCTGCCTCAAGGTCAGCGGGCGTATCCACACCATTTGGGGGTTCACCGTCAAGCAGGGCGCAATCAATCTGCATCCCAGCCTCAAGCGCCCGTAGCTGCTCAAGTTTTTCTCTTTGCTCTAGCGGGCTGGGCGGAAGTTCCACAAACTGGGTCAGCGCCGCACGACGATACGCATAAACGCCGATATGGTGGAATAATGGTCCCTCGCCATGCGGGATCGCGGCCCTGCTAAAATACAGGGCGCGTTTGTTCTGAGCCAAAGCGACCTTCACCACATTCGGGTCATCGCGTTCAGCTTCATCGGTTATCGCGGCTGTCAGGGTGGCAATATCGGCCCCGGAAGACAGCGCCGGGGCCAGCGCACTGAGCGCGGCTGGGTCGATTGTTGGCATATCGCCCTGCAAGTTGATGACCATGTCATAGGCTCCGGCTGAGTCAAAAGCCTGCAAGGCCGCCCAGACGCGATCTGAACCGGATGGCAGGTCAGGGTCGGTCAAAACCGCCTCATAGCCCGCCGCGCGGACGGCTTCTGCAACCTCATTCTCAGCCGCTGCGACCAGAACAGGCCCCATGTCTGAAAGCGCAGCGCGCTCGCAAACCCGAACAATCATCGGCTTTCCATGAATGTCGGCAAGCGGTTTTCCAGGCAACCGGGTCGACGCCATACGCGCCGGGATAATCGTGATCGGCGTCATCTTGACCCTCTCGGATTCTACTTATGGACAGTGCGCCGTTTCGCCGCTGATAGAGGGCGCGCGCGATCTGACACATGTGTCTATATTGATTGGCAAGGAATAGCGTGCCAGAAGGCGGGCGCAAGACGACTAATTCAGAGGACCACCCCATGGGCGAACTCGGGTTCAACAAGATTTTCGGCGCACTTCTCGCAGTGGTGCTTATAGTAATGGGTCTGCGGGAACTGACCGCTATGGTCTTCCATGGCGAAGGCGGCGGTCACTATGGTGAAGAGTACGAATCAGCAAACGAGTGGGCGGAGAAAAAATTCGCCTATCGTGTCAATATTGCTGAAACTGGCGGCTCCGGTGCCGAAGTGATTGAGGAGGTCTATGACCTTGGATTGCTGCTCGCTAGCGCAGACATCTCTCGCGGTGAAAGAAGCTTCAAAGCGAAATGCGCCTCATGCCACACGATTGAACAAGGCGGTGCTAACGGAACTGGCCCGAACCTTTACGATACAATGGGCGCAGCCAAGCAGCACCTGGCAGAGTTCAATTATTCTGGTGCTCTTGACGCGACTGAAGGCGACTGGAGCTGGGAGCGTATGGATGCCTGGCTTGAGAATCCATCGCGTTATGCCCGCGGCACCAGCATGGCGTTTGCAGGCCTAAAGCGTGATGATGAGCGCGCTAATGTCCTCGTTTATCTGGCCGAGTACAGCACCAAAACCCCGCCAATGCCAGAACCACTCCCTGCAGTGGCCGAAGAGGCAGAAGCTGAGGCTGTTGCTGAAGGTGTGACTGAGGCAGCAGCCGGTGACGAAGCCACGGTAGATGGTGACGTTATGGACGCCGATACAGCAGGCGACATCGTTGAAGGTGCTGTTGAGGCAGCCGAAGATGCAGCGACTGAAGCTGAAGCTACTCTGGAAGATGCCATTGAAGCTGCCGCTGACGAAGGCGAAGCCGCCGTCGAGGAAGCCACTGACGCCGCTGAAGCAGCTCTGGAAGACGCTACTGGCGAGTAAGCCAGTCTGGCGTAACGCCAACACTTGAAGCAAGATCAATGCGGCGGGCCCCTATGGGCTCGCCGTATGTTTTTGCGATGCGCTCTATCGCCTGGGTCAGGGGCTCAGCCGCAACGGCCATATGATTGGCATTGGCATGTAGCAGCGTTTCAGCATCCAGCATGATGCCGACATGGCCCTTCCAGAAAACGAGATCATTGCGCTGTAAACGGCCCGGCGTATCCCAGTCTTCGATTGCTGTTCCAAACCAGTTGAACTGCATGTCGCTATCGCGCGGGCAGGCAATTCCGCAAGCATCATAGGCAATCTGGATCAGGCCCGAGCAATCTATGCCGAGACAATCCCGGCCACCCCAGAGATAGGGCGTCCCCATAAACCGCTCCGCCACAGCTGCGGGATCGGTTTCCAGCGTTGCGATGGGCGAGAGCAAATCCTCACGCACCCACCCTGCCCGCTCGCACTTCAGGTAACGCCCTTCACGTTCCCCTGTTCCAACCAGCCTTGCTCCTGTGCCGAGCACAAAATGTGGCGCTGCGCGGATCGATGGTGCGGCATAGACATGCAGACGCGGGACTGAGATACGATGTGTGATCTCAAGAACAGGCGCGGAAAGAGCTGCCATCAACACCCAGCCGACATAATGATCGCTCTGGCTTTGCACGAGGCCGAACTCACCGTCCTCATGATGGAGATGGACAGTCTCGCCATGCAGGAGCTGGCTGACCATTTCTGCATCTGCCGCTGGCGATTGGCGTAGGGCTGCAACACCTGCGCTGACCTGCACGGGCAGGGATTGCCCACCGTCTGGAAGGGTTAAACGCTGATCGGCTTTAGACGGCATTCAGTCACCTCTCTAAAGCGGCTGTCTTCGCGCATGCTCAGCAGAGCCGCTTTGAGTCTTTGTTTAAGCGCAGATATTCCATACGCAAATGCTCGGCATTTGCTATGAATCTGCTCTAGGCGACGGCCCGCCCGTGTTCATCCATTTGTGCACCGGCAATTTCGCCAGCTTCTGCGGCGAGAATAAGGCTACCGAAATTACGCAGCCACGCCATGCCCTCAACCGTGCGCTCAATATGCACGCTGCGCAGGTCATTCTGATCCGGGATACGCTTGATGAAATGGTTCTTTTCAAGCACGTCGAGCGCGCGCGTGATGGCTGGCTTGGCAATGTTTAGCTGCGCGGCCAATGCGCGGACGGTATGCGGACCAGGCGTCAGGGCAACCGTCAGCATCACGGTCTTTTGCCGGGCGGTCATATCGCTCTCGTCCGAGCGCACATAGGCTGTCAGAGCCTTGCGCCAAATTTCGAGAGCCTGCCGCTGTGTCATTGCCATCGTCGCTTACCTTTTCGTTCGATAAGCGAATCAGAATCCGATTTGCGATTCTCGTAAAGAGTCGAGTCGGGAATTTAAGTGTGGATATCTGTATTCAGGCTCGGCAGGCTAAACATTGCAAACTGCAAACTCTTTGCAATCCTTTCCGCACGCTCCATGAAATAGCTAACAGCTTCAGTTGAAGGGGCAATATCGGTGAGCGTTTGCTTGAATAAGGACAGCCAGGCCTGAAAGTCATCCGGGTCAACATTTGTCAGCTTTGTATGCGCCGGGACTGGCCGCCCATTATACTTCCCCGTATTCAGCGTGACAGAAGACCAAAACGCCTTCATTTTCGGCAAATGCTCATCCCAATCCTCAATAGCGCCTGTAAAGATCGGGCCGAGACGGGCATCTGCGCGCACCCGCTCATAGAACGTGTCGACCAGGGTTGAAATAAACGCCTCATCAATCCCCATCGCAGTCGCGCGGGCCTGAATTTCAGTGCGCCTTTCTGCGGCGCTACGCACACGATAGCTCATATCGGATCACCTCTTATCGGTCAGCCACACAGCGCCAAACAGGCATGCAATCAATCCGAAAACATACGTAAGGCCGGAGCACTTATGCACCGCCCCGGCCCTATCGGTTTTAGAAGGTTAGTGCCTTGGCATAGCGCACCTGTTCCATAGCGCGGAGCTGATCGACCAGCTCCGGGGATGGCACACTATCAACACCGATCAGGGCGATCGCCTCACCCCCGGCATCGGTACGGCCAAGGTGGAAGGTCGCAATGTTAATTCCGGCTTCACCCAGCATAACACCAAGCCCGCCGATAAAGCCCGGCTTGTCGAGATTATTGACGTACAGTGTGACCGGGCTGAAATCGCCCTCCAGCGCCATGCCTTTGACCTCAACAATACGCGGCTGCCCGGCAATCAGGGTTCCAGCGAGGGAGCGCCAACCCGGATTTGGGTCATTCTCTGTCCGCTTGGTCAGAACCTTGATACGGATCAGGCTGTCATAGACCGGGCTGTCCTCCGTCTTGGTCTCAGACAGCTTGACGCCGGTATCAGCGAGAATAGCCGGGGCAGAGACCATGTTTACATCTCCGCGCGATGCCCGCAGCAGACCGGCAAGCGCCGCGGCTGTGAGCGGTTTGCGATTGAGCTCCGTTACTTCGCCCTCATACTCGATGACGACTTCTTCAAAGCCATAGTCGCTGATCTGCCCGGCGAAGGAGCCGAGCTTCTCAGCGAGCGCCGCAAATGGTTTCAGGCGCGGCGCCTCATCAGCCGTAATGGATGGCATGTTCAGCGCATTGGTGACCGCCCCGCTCAGGAGGTAATCACTCATCTGCTCGGCAACTTGCAGGGCGACATTTTCCTGCGCTTCAGTCGTAGCCGCGCCGAGGTGTGGCGTAGCAATGAAGTTCGGCGCGCCAAACAGGACATTCTCTTTGGCTGGCTCGGTTGCGAACACATCAAGCGCCGCTGCAGCAACATGGCCATTATCCAGCGCAGCACGCAGAGCGCCCTCATCAATGAGGCCACCGCGCGCACAATTGACGATGATCACACCTTTCTTGGTTTTGGCGATGGCATCGGCAGACAGAATGTTGCGAGTCGCATCGGTTAGCGGCGTGTGCAGCGTGATCACATCAGCCCGGGCCAGCATGGCTTCGAGGTCAGCAGCTTTTTCAACACCGAGTTCAACCGCCCGTTCCTCTGTCAGGAACGGATCATAGGCGAGCACTTTCATTTGCAAGCCTTTGGCCCGTTCCGCAACGCGCGCGCCAATATTGCCACAGCCAATCAAGCCGAGCGTCTTATAGGACAGCTCTGTGCCCATGAAGGCTTTCTTCGGCCATGCGCCAGATTGGGTTCCGGTATTAGCAGCAGGGATCTGGCGGGCCGCGGCGAACATCATGGCAATCGCATGCTCCGCCGTTGTGACAGCATTTCCGAAAGGCGTGTTCATCACAACAACGCCTTTGGCGGTCGCAGCTTTAATATCAATATTATCGACGCCAATCCCGGCGCGGCCGATGACTTTGAGGTTTGAAGCCGCCGCAATGACATCGGCATTCGGCTTACAGGCCGAGCGAACAACAAGACCGTCAAATTCAGGGATTTTGGCAATCAGTTCCTCTGTATTGAGGCCGACAGCGGTTTCCGTTTCAATGCCGCGATTATGGAAAATTTCAACCGCGGCAGGGGCGAGCGTGTCGCCAATAAGGACTTTAGGCATAGGTTCATTCCTAAGAGAAAGAGAAGGTCTTGGCGCGCTAAAGCGCGGCCAGTTCAGCGGCAAAGGCCCAATCGAGCCACGGCGTCAGCTTAGCGACATCGTCGGGCTCAACCGTTGCACCGCACCAGATCCGCAGTCCTGGAGGGGCTTTGCCATAGCCATTGGCATCAAAGGCTGCGTCCTCGACTTCCAGGCGCTTCATCATCCGCTTGAGGAAATCACGCTGACCCGCCTCATCGAGCTTGGCAAAGCGCGGCTCAACCAGCTTGAATGTGACACCGGAATTCGAGCGAACGCTTTCATCCTCACAGAGGAATTCAACCCAGTCGGTCTTGGCGACCCAATCTGTCAGGATTTGAAGGGAGCGATCAGAACGCGCTTTCAAAGCCTGATAGCCGCCAACCTCCTCGGCCCAATCAAGCGCGGCAAGATAATCCTCCACACACAGCATGGATGGAGTATTGATCGTCGCGCCCTCAAACAGCGCCTCGTTCAGCTTGCCGCCTTTGGTCATGCGGAAGAGTTTTGGCAGTGGGCGGTCTGGCTTGTAGCTCTCAAGGCGGGCAACTGCGCGCGGGCTAAGGATCAGCATGCCATGAGCAGCCTCACCGCCGAGCACTTTCTGCCAGCTATACGTGATCACATCGAGTTTTTCCCACGCCATGTCCTGCGCAAAAACAGAAGACGTCGCATCACAGATCACGACGCGATCGGGGTTATCGGCAATCCAGTCCGCATTCGGAATACGCACGCCGGATGTGGTGCCGTTCCAGGTGAAAACGATATCGGCGTCATCGCGCGCTTTCTCAAACGGCGGCAGGACGCCATAGTCGCCTGTGTGGATATTGCAGTCTGGCAGTTTCAGCTCATTCACCGCATCCGTGACCCAATCCTTGCCGAAGCTTTCCCAGGCAAAGATATCCGTCGCGCGCTGGCCCAGCATGGACCACATGCACATTTCTACAGCACCCGTATCAGACGCTGGCACAATGGCGACACGATAATCCTTTGGCAGGTTGAGAATGGTTTTGGTGCGCTCGATAGCCTGTTTCAGCTTGGACTTGGCCAAAGCAGAACGGTGCGAGCGGCCCTGCGCAAAACCTTTAAGTTGATCGAGAGAGAAGCCCGGGCGCTTTGCCGTCGGACCGGAACTAAAATGCGGGCACGCGGGGCGTGCGCCGGGTTTGGCGACATCAGTCATCTGTTTGTACTCCTATCCTTACAGATAGGCTGGCCTGCGTTGGGGCAGGCTGGCCCGCAGCCGCTATGGCATACTTGGCAACAGAGTGCAAAAGATGTTTTTGCAACTAATAGCTCAACAGGTCAGGGACGCCGATGGAACCGATCATTGTCGAAAACTTCATGCCCAGTGACATGGAAGATGAGATTGAGCGCGTCCTGATGGGCCCGCAATTCCCTTGGTTCATGTATCCAAACACGAATGCCACGGACGAAACGACCCAAGAAGATGATGCCCCACAATTTGTTCACGGCTTCATTCAGGATGAGCGGATTGCCTCGAAATGGGCGACGGTCCCACAAGCGATAATCCAGCGCCTCAAGCTGCCCAATACCGCGATCATCCGCGCCAAAGCAAACATTTTGGGTCGGGAAAAGACTGCGCAAGTGAACCCACGCCATATCGATGATACAGCGCCGCATCTGGTCATGATCTATTATGTGAACACGGTTGATGGCGAGACCCACCTTTATGACGGCGAGACGATTGCGCATCGCGTGAAGCCAAAGAAAGGTCGCGCGGTCATCTTTGACGGGCAGATTGAGCATGCTTCTTCATCGCCCGTTGAGCATCGCTATCGCTGTATCCTGAACTTCAACCTCAAGCCCGACATCCCGATGAGCGTGTTTGAGCCGTTCAAATCTGACGGATAACCCAAGACATTCCCTGCAATCTGCGCAGTGATCTTCGCGAAATCGCAAGACGTTTACCTTCATAATGACGGGGTATGTCAGCCTGTTCCCGTGCGGATCAGGCCAGGGAGGCTGTTAAATGCACTGGAGCTTGTTTGCTTGCGCCGGTCTGGTTCTGATCGGGGTGCATAGTTTGAAACTGCCAGTGGTCGGCGGGCGCTTAGGGGCGATTGCCGCCTTTGTGTGTGGTCTTTTATTCGCCGTGGTGGCGGTTAAAACCACGGTTAATGCCAGCGGGATTGGGCGCACCACTGATTTTGACAAAATCGTTAATGCCGCTGTCGCTGAAGCCAAACAGGACGATCGTCCTCTGATCGTTTTCACCGGGGCCAGCTATTCCCGCAATGGCCTTGATCCGGAGCGCCTGACCATCGCATTGAACGAGGCCGGTTATCGCTATCGCGCGATCAACCTGTCGATTGAGGCCGCCTCTTTGATTGAGCGGGACAGCCACCTCCAGCAATTCATCAAGCTATCCGAGCGCGTTCCTGAAGTGGTCTTTGTCGAGGTTGCAAAACCCTTTGATCATCGCGCGGCGTTCATGTTTGGCAATTCCAAGTTCAATGCCCGTGCGATTGAGCAATTTGATCTCAAAACCAGCGCCTGGACAGGGTTTGGCATTGTCGGCGGGGCCTGTGAAGGTAAAGCAGGATGCATCAAGGATGCTGGGTTTCTCGGCCTGCACGCGGCTTTGAACTTTTTCAATATCGGCCTGATCGGGCGTGGGGAGAGACCTGACGCCGCCGGAACATTGCTCTCATATGACCCTCAGGATGAACCCCGTCAGGAGAGTGAGCCTGCGGACGCAAATAACATCCTGCCTGTAACCGATTGGACGGCCCCGCAATGGGTACGCTCTTACCGTACGATTATGCGCGATCGTCTACTCACCACTGGCGTTCAGACCGTCGGATACTATCAGCCCCCGGTGATTTCACCTGAGCACCGCATGTATGTTGCCGCACTGTGCGCCGATGAACTGGCTGCTTTTCCTTGCATTGATCCAAACGACCCGGAATTGCTGGAGCTACTCACAGAACCACTCTGGTTTGATCCGGAGCATTTGCTTGATGATGGCGCCGCAATTTATACGCGCTGGCTCGCTGGCGAACTGATCGATAGCGGGGCATTGACTGCACCAACGCATGCGACGGCCGCCTCGGAGGTCGCGCAATGATTTTTACCGACGCGATCTTTTTCGCTTTCCTGGCAATTGTCTTCAGCGGTTACTGGCTGATCAAGGGCAAGGAAGCCCGGCTAAGCCTCCTCCTTGTCGCCAGCGCCGTTTTCTATGGCTGGTGGGATTGGCGTTTTCTGGGGCTGATCGGGTTTGTCATTCTGGTCAGCTGGGCTGTTGCCCGGTTTGCCGCGGCACGCCCCATTGGCGACAAGAATAGACGCCGCGCGCTTATCTTTGGGATCAGTGCAAACCTGCTCGTCATCGCTATCTTCAAGTATTTCGGCTTCTTTGCCGATAGCGCTGCAATGGCGCTTGCCTCTGTCGGGATTGATCCGGGTTGGACCGTCCTGAATATCCTTTTGCCCGTCGGGATCAGTTTTTATGTGTTTCAGGCGATTTCCTACATTGTCGATGTCGCCCGCGGTGACCTTGCCCCTGAGCACAGGTTGCGCCGGGTCGCGCTCTACATCGCTTTCTTCCCACAGCTCGTCGCCGGACCGATTGTTCGCGCTGCCAGCTTCTTCCCGCAAATGGAGCGAAGCAAGGCGTTTACCGGCGCGCTCTTCTTTGCCGGATTACGCGCTTTTGCTTTGGGCTTTGCCTACAAGGCCGGGATTGCGGACAATCTCGCGCAATTCGTAGACCCCGTTTATGGTGACGCCTCGGTTATGGGCGATACCGACCTTGCGAAATGGTCTAACCTTGCCCTGATCGGGGCAACGCTTGCCTTTGGTGGTCTGATCTATTTCGATTTTGCGGGCTATTCACTGATGGCAATCGGGGTTGCGCGCTGGTTTGGCTATTACATCCCGAAGAACTTCGACTATCCGTATTCCAGCCCGGCCATCGATGATTTCTGGCGGCGCTGGCATATCTCCCTGTCGAGCTGGCTGAGGGACTATCTCTATATTCCGCTTGGCGGGAACCGACATGGCGAGGGCAAAACCTATCGCAACCTTATGGTGACGATGGTGCTCGGCGGTCTCTGGCATGGTGCGGCCTGGACCTTTGTGGCCTGGGGCGCGATGCATGGCGCAGCGCTGGCAGTCCATCGCGCGCTGTTTAAAGGCAAACGCGCGCTTGGTTTTGGGCTTGGCCTGCTCGCGACACAGCTTTTTGTTCTGCTGACCTGGGTACCGTTTCGCGCGGAAAGCTTTGGTGACACAGTAACGGTCTGGAGTGCTTTCCTTGGCCTGCGGGATGGTGGCAGCTTAACGCTTAGCCCGCTGGTCTGGTTGGTCTTGCCGCTTATTGCATTGGATGCCGCATTGGGACGAGGCCTGCTCAAGCAGATTACGCAGCTCCCCCTTTGGCGCAGACCTGTTTTTTACTGGAGTGGCTTAGGCATGACAGCCGGCTTTATCCTCGCGCTTTACCCGCTCGAAGCGGCCCCTTTTGTCTATTTCCAATTCTAGCGAATACACGTTAGAGTTTAAAAATGCGATTTCCCACACTTGTTCCTGTGGTCCTGTGCGGCGGCATTGGCTCACGTCTCTGGCCGCTGAGCCGAAAGGCCAGTCCCAAGCCATTCCAGAAGCTGACAACCGAGCGTCCAATGCTGGTTGAAACGCTGGCGCGAACCCCTGAAACGCTAGAAGGTGCCGACATTGCCGCCCCGCTGGTGATTTGCGCAGAAGCCCATGCCGCTCTTGTGCGCGGGGCCATGATGGTCAGTGATGATAGCGATGGCTGGGTAATCACTGAGCCTGAGGGCAAAAATACAGCACCCGCCATAGCCCTCGCCGCACATTTTGCGATTGAACAGGAAGGGGAAGATGCACTGATCCTGATCTCCCCCTCAGACCATGATATTGGTGACCTCCTCGCCTTTCATGCTGCGATTGAGCAAGGGGTGACGCTCGCAAAAGCGGGATATCTGGTGACGTTTGGCATCAAGCCGGATCGGCTTGAAACCGGGTATGGCTATATCCGCCTCGGTGAAGCTTTATCGAGCGGTTACGCCGTTAGCAGCTTTACTGAAAAACCGAATGAGACCCGCGCTGAGGCCCTTATCAAGGAGGGTGCACTGTGGAATTCCGGCATGTTCCTGCTGCCCGCATGGGCGTATCTGGACGCCTTGGCGCAGTTCCGTCCTGATATGGCGCAGCAGTGCGAGGCCGCATGGCAAAGCCGCACCGAGACCGGAAAGCACTTGCTCTCCCCCGGGGTCGAGGCGTGGACACCGATACAGGGTGACAGCATCGACTATGCTGTCATGCAGGAAACCGACCGCGCCGCCGTTGTTCCCGTAGATATGCGCTGGAGCGACATTGGCAGTTTCGCCTCGCTGCATGAACAGGCCGATAAGGATATTGCAGACAATGCCATACGTGGCCGGGCAGTCATCGAGCAGTCGCGCGGCAATCTGGTGCTTTCAGAAGGCGGTCGGACAGTGACCATGGTTGGATGCGAGGATCTGGTGGTCGTCGATACACCTGACTCCATCCTGATTGTCCCCCGTGAGAAAGCTCAGGACGTGCGTGTGCTTCATGCTCACCTCAAAGCGATTGGCCGGGATGATCTCCTCTAAGCCGCCCACCTATTCAACCGCACACGGATAGATTGCGCTTTAATCTGAAATGCGCAAATATCACCGCTAGGAGATTTACCTCATGGGATTAACCCGCCCGCCGCGCGCGATCACAATAGATGATGTGGCCGACAAGGCAGGCGTTTCGGCGAAGACCGTCTCTCGCGTTATGAATAATGAGCCTAATGTTCGCGCCTCCAAGCGCGAGTTGGTGATGAAGGCCGCGCGGGACTTGGGGTATCGACCAAATCCCGCAGCGCGCAGCCTTGCCGGGGCGAAATCCTTCCTGATCGCCCATCTGCACGATAATCCAGTGCCGGAATATGTCTCGGCCGTGAATGCCGGGATTTATGAAGCCTGTCGCGCCAAGGGGTATTTTCTCTTGCCTGAGCCAGTGGACCGTTCAGCACCCGATTTTCTGGACCGACTACAACAATTCCTGATGACCTCACGCGCCGATGGCGTTGTACTGACCCCGCCGCTCTGTGACGATCCGCAGGTTCTGAAACTGTTGCAGGACAATGAGACCCGGTATGCGAGCCTGTCACCATCACGCCAACCTGAAGATGCGCCCGTCATGCGCCTTGATGACCGTCAAGCGGCGATGGAAATGGTGCGCCACCTGATCACACTGGGGCATAAACGGATTGGCCTGATCACTGGGCCAAAGGGTCATAATGCGGCAACCGCGCGGCGCGAAGGCTATCTTGATGCCTTGAATGACGCGGATTTGAAAATCGATCCGAAGCTGATCGTTGAAGGCGACTACTCGCTTAGATCAGGGCTGGAAGGCGCGAAAGCTTTGCTGGAAACCTCGCAGCGACCGACCGCGATCTTCGCGGCCAATGATGACATGGCGGTTGGGGCCATGACCGCAATCATGGCGGCTGGTCTGAGCATTCCAGCGGATATCTCTATTGCAGGGTTTGACGATACGCGGCTTGCCTCTGCGGTCTGGCCCGCCTTAACCACGATCCGCCAACCCGTCGCCGACATGGCGCGGCGCGCCGCTGAGCGCCTCATGACACCTGAAGAAGATGCCCCCCTCGAAGAAGTCTTTGCGTTTGAATTGATTGAGCGACAGTCAACCGGGTCTGCAACCTAGCGTTCTTGCAAACTCTGAACTGCAGCGGGCTGTCACGAAGAAATACCCGTGCACAAAATCAGAATATTTCGCGTCATCATGCCACGGTATCTCTTGTGGTTGGCAATTGATGACTTTAACCATAGCGCTTTCGCAAGGGAGAAAACGCAATGCGTCTTACCACGACCGCTTTCGCAGCGGCCCTGCTGGCATCCGTCTGCAGCTTGCCCGCGACGGCTGAAAAACCAACAGGACCTGAAGTGACAGAAACCACCGAAGCCGCAAGTGATCCTTATCTCTGGATGGAAGAGGTTGAGGGCGACGAAGCGCTCGCCTGGGTCAATGCCCAGAATGAGCGGTCTCTCGCCGATATTCAGGGTCATCCGCTATATGAGGATAACCTCGCCAAGGCGATGGACCTTGCCACCAGCGAAGACCGTATCCCGTATGGTCGGGTGCGCGATGGCCTCGTCTACAATTTCTGGCAGGACGCTGAAAATGTTCGCGGCCTGTGGCGTCGTACGACCCTTGAAAGCTACAAGACGGAAGACCCTGAATGGGAAACTGTTCTGGATTTCGACAAGCTTGCCGATGAGGAAGAGAAGAACTGGGTCTTTAAAGGCTCGAATTGCTTCAAACCTGATGGCGCGGAGAAAACACTCTGTTTTGTTGCCCTGTCCGATGGCGGCAAAGACGCCGTGGTCAATCGCGAGTTCGATCTTGACGCCAAAGCCTTTGTCGAAGGTGGGTTTGAAACACCGGAAGCCAAACAGTCCGTTGCATGGGTGGACCATGACACCGTTCTCGTCGGCACAGATTGGGGCGGCGATGGCGCCACCCTGACCGAGTCCGGCTATCCATCTTCTGTTCGCCTGTGGAAGCGTGGCGAAGCACTGGAAGAGGCGGCTGAACTTTATGCTGGCGATAAAACTGATGTCGGTGTCTGGCCTTGGTCGAGTGAGCTTGACGATGGCACTATGATTTATGGCGCAGTTGAAGCCGATACATTTTTTACCAGCAAGTACTGGCTGCTCTCAGATGGCGAGCCGGTGCAATTCCCGGTCCCTGCAAAATCGAGCCTAGGCGGTGATTATAAAGGCCACCAGTTTGTCACCCTACAGGAAGACTGGAGCGTTCAGGATCAGGATTTCAAAACCGGTGATCTGGTTGCCTTCAACCTACAGCAATTCCTCGACACGAAAGAACTGCCTCCGGTTGAACTCGTCTTCCGCGCTAATGAGCGTCAGGCTGTGAATGGCGTTTCAATCGCCAAAGGTGCAGCTTTGCTGTCAATCAACGATAATGTTGCTGGCAAAATCCTGCGTCTTGAACCTGGCGAAGATGGCTGGACCACAAGTGATATTCCTTTGCCAGGAACAGGCCAGGCGGGCATTGCCTTTGCCGATAAGGATGAAGAAGCGGTTTTCCTGAATTATGAGGGCTTCCTGACCCCGGACAGCCTGCTCAGCTATGACATTGATGCGAATGAGACAGCACCGCTGAAGTCATTGCCTGAAAAGTTCGATGCTGAAGGTCTGGTTGTCCATCAGAAAGAGGCGACCTCTAAGGATGGCACCAAGATCCCATTCTTCGTCATTCATCGCGAAGGCATCACACTGGATGGCTCATCCCCAACCTTGCTTTATGGCTATGGCGGCTTCGAGGTCTCCATGCGCCCAAGCTATAGCGGCGGCGTTGGCCGGATGTGGCTAGAGCGTGGCGGCGTCTATGTCCTTGCCAATATCCGCGGCGGTGGTGAGTTTGGTCCAGCATGGCACCAGGCTGGCCTGAAAGGGGATCGCCAGCGCATCTATGATGATTTTATCGCGGTTGGTGAAAAGCTGATCGACATGGGTGTGACCAAGCCGGACCATCTCGGCATTATGGGCGGCTCAAATGGCGGCCTGCTGATGGGTGTGATGATTACCCAGCGTCCGGACCTCTGGAACGCTGTCGTCATTCAGGTGCCGCTGCTCGATATGCTGCGCTATCATAAGCTCCTGGCAGGCGCGTCATGGGTCGATGAGTATGGCAATCCGGATATTCCAGAGGAGCGCGCCTTCCTGGAAACCATCTCGCCTTATCAGAACTTTGATGCCGATGCGGCCTATCCAACGCCATTCTTTGTGACTTCAACCAAGGATGACCGCGTGCATCCCGGCCATGCCCGCAAGATGGCGAAACTGTTCGAAGATGCAGGCAAGCCATTCCTGTATTACGAGAACATTGATGGTGGCCATTCAGCCGCAGCGAACCAGAAAGAGCGTGCCAAGCGGTCTGCACTGGAGTTCACCTATCTCTATGAACGCCTGTTCCCGAAGTCGGAAGACTAGGGCTTGCAGCTCACCGAAAATGAAAGGGCGGCCCGTTTGAGGCCGCCCTTTTTGTATCTGTAGTATGTTTTGAGTTTTAGGCCGTGACGCTGGTCCGCAGGGCCGAGACACGCGTGATGCTGTCTTCGGCTTCGCTCATGATCCGGTTCACAATCTCAGCGACAGGCAGAATGTCTTTCACCCCACCGGCTGACTGGCCCATGGCGAAACAGGATTTTGTTGGATCAAGGCGCGCTTCGTCGGTAACCCCGCCAATACCGCCAATCACATCGGTCTGAACGGAATGCATGGCCTGCATCGGGAAAGCCTGAATGTCGTCCGGGCGCGATTCCCAATCCTTGATATAGTCATTTGTGCGACAGCGCATTGGCTTACCAGAATAGCAGCGTGTGCGGGTCGTATCGGTATCGCCAGCGCCAACCACAGTGTCCTTGTAGCTTTGCGCGGCATGGGCTTCTTCTGACGCAATGAAGCGTGTGCCCATCCAGACGCCGACCGCACCAAGGCTAAGCGCCGCAGCAAGGCCCCGGCCATCATAAATGCCACCCGCGGCAACAACTGGAATGTTCACGGCTTCAACGGCTTGTGCGACCAGAGGCAGGGTTCCGACCAGCCCGGTATGGCCGCCGCCCTCGCCGCCTTGCAGGATAACCGCGTCACAGCCGGCCTGCTCGGCCTTGATGGCATGCTTTACAGCACCGCCAACGACCATGACCTTTACGCCTGCATCCTTGAGCTTCTTCATGATTGGCATCGGGACCCCAAGACCCGCAACAAAACTGTCAGCGCCGCCCGCAATGATCACCTCAACGCTCGCCTCAAGGCTGCGCGGATCAGCGGCCAACAGATCGACCCCAAAAGGCTTATCCGTCAGCTCTTTCACCTTGGCCATCTGATCAGCAATGAAATCAGGGCTGGTGCCTGCCATGCCCAAAACGCCATAGCCGCCCGCATTGCTCATCGCGGCGCAGACCTCGGCATAGGAAACCCCGCCCATACCGGCGAGCATGATCGGGTGTTGGATGTTCAGAAAATCACAAAGCGGTGTATGCAGACCCATGAGCTTGCTCCAATATCAAGTGTTGTGCACAGAACATAGGCAAACAGGTCATCAGACAAGCCGTTTCGCCACGGCAACCCCGCCAAAAAAGGCCCTCTGCCGTTCGGGTATGTTGTATATACGGAAAATAGCGTAAAAGGCCTGTGCCGAATGATCGGTATACCTTTGGAGTAGAGGGGAAATAGGGAATGATGAATATGAAGCTTTGGGCTGCTGCCCTTGCTGTTGCGGGCCTGACAGCCTGTGGTGCAGCTGACGAAACAACTGAAACACCAGCCGATGCGGCCACTGATGCCGCTGCTGCTGTTGAAGAAGCTGCAGGTGATGCTGCTGAAGCCACTGAGGAAGTTGTTGATGCCGCCGCTGAAGCGACAGAAGAAGCGGCTGACGCTACGACTGAAGCCGCAGGCGATGCCGTTGATGCAGCGACAGAAGTTGCTGAAGACGCCGTAGACGCTGCTTCTGAAATGGCCTCTGACGCTGCAGATGCTGTTGATGGCGCAGTTGCCGACGCTGTTGAAGCTGGCGAAGCAATGATGGAAGAAGCCGAAGAAGAGCTGAAAGAGGCGACTGACGGTCAGTAAGCCCTTTACGGTTTAAATCGCAAAAGCCCCGCTGGATCGGACCAGCGGGGCTTTTTTTGAGGCCTCTGGGCACAGGTTTAGAAAACCGCGTAACCGCCATCAATGATCAGTGTCGTGCCAGAATGGTATTTGGAGGCATCACTGGCAAGATAGACAGCCATACCACCAAAATCGTCAGGCTCTCCCCAGCGGCGGATTGGAACCCGCGAGATCACCTTGGTGGTAAACACATCAGATCCTTGCGCAGCATCGGTCATGTCTGTGGCGATCCAGCCCGGCAGAATGGAATTGGCGCGAATGCCATACCGACCATGCTCAACCGCGATGCCGCGGATCATCGCGGTCAGACCGCCTTTGGTGGCTGAGTAAGCCTGATTCCGCGCTGCGCCCTCAATGCCCGCCAGCGAGGCCACACCAACAACCGATCCACCCGGATCACCCGCCTTGGCGCGATCAACCATATGCTTGACACTCTCTCGCATCGTCCAGAAAGCGCCTTCCATGTTCACGGCCATATTCTTGCGCCAGATTTCTGTGGTCATCTCAGAGAAGCTTGGCGCACCGAAGCCAACCCCAGCATTGGCAAAACAGGAATCGATCCGCCCCATGCTGGCAATTGTATCGGCTGTCGCCTCAACCACGGCCTGCTCATCAGCAACATCGACTGACCAGGCTTTTACCTCACCGCTGCCAAGCTTCGACAATTCCTCAACGGCGGCCTGATTGGCAGCATCCTTGCGCCCCCAGATGGCCAGGCTGGCATTGCTGGCGGCCATCGCACGCGCCATGCCAAGCCCAATGCCGCGATTTCCACCGGTCACAAGCGCGACCTTGCCGCTAAGATCAAAAGGGGCGTAAGCCATAAAGTATCTCCCGTATCAGATTATTTGAGCGCACGTTCGGTCTCTGCCCATACGGAAAGCAACAGGATCAGGCGATTTTTATTGTTTACTCTCGCCGTTTAATCCGGCCAGACATAGGGGAGATGTGATAGCGCCGCCCGGCAGATTTGCTTTCTTTGCGCCCGAAAATCATTTCCTGTTTCTCGCGGTCAATCTGCAAGCGGAAATGTTTGAGATAATCCATACCTAGCACCATGGTCGGCTGATCACTGCGCCCGACATAACCAAACACCGCCGAATCTGCGCTGAGAATCTCAAAGTCCTGCTTGCGGTGATGACCAATATCAAACCGATTGGCCCGCATGACGCGAATAGGACTGCTATCCGGACCGGTGCCATAAAGCTCCATTGTTCGATCCGGCAAGAAACTCGCGCCTGCTGCCTTGGCGAAGGCTGAATTCAGATAAGTGACATCCGAACCAGTATCGACCAGAGCCAAACCCTCAACACCATTCACCTTTACAGGCACGAATGGCACACCCTGCAACAGCGTATAAGCCATAATTGAGCGTACACTGCGATCCTTGCGATCCGGTTCGGCGCTATAGGCTTCAACCCGATTTCGATCGAATTGGAAATCAATGGTCCGACCCGGCAACATATTGACCGGAATGATCGTGCGGTGACCGGGCTGGTTTGCCTGAGCATTGATCGCGGCAAGGATTCTATCCTGTCGCAAAGCCTCGATCTGGACAGGCCCAGCCCGTGCAACTTGAAACGTGCGCACCCCGCCAATGCCCAGAATATCAACAGATTCATCAAGGCGCTCTGCTTCAGTCGCGCTCACCAGAAAACTATCAATCATTGGAAATGTCGCGGCACTATCAAGCGTTGCATCAACCGCTCTTCCAGCGATGCGAATCTG
This sequence comes from Hyphomonas sp. FCG-A18, assembly GCF_045287255.1. GTDB lineage: Bacteria > Pseudomonadota > Alphaproteobacteria > Caulobacterales > Hyphomonadaceae > Henriciella. Next base: position 2,872,567 of record NZ_CP137142.1, on the reverse strand, counting down.
CAAGGTCAACCGATCTTCATCCAGGGATAAAGGCAAGGTCAGCTTGCCTGTGGGTTGATCGGCAAGTGCAACCGTATTGACGGCCAGAAGCAAGCTTACAAAGAGTCCAAAAATGAAATGCCTCAACAGGGCCATGATATCCTCCTCACAGGAGTGTCTCACGCAATTGAAAATCAGGCAAATTCGCTCTTTGGCATGACATTTTGCATAGCCTGTCCGTTTAGATAAGCGTCCAGGTTTCTCAGGAATAGCCGGTCTGTGCGCACCTTCGAGGCGTCGGTTAGAGCAGCAATGTGGGCTGTCATCGTAACCGAAGGGTGGGTCCAGAAGGCGCTGTCTTGAGGCAATGGCTCTGTTTTGAAAACGTCCAGAGTCGCGTGGCCAGGACGGCCTTGGTCCAAGCCTTCAAGTAAAGCGGCCTCATCGACCAAAGCCCCGCGCCCGACATTCAGGAAAAGCGAGCCCGGTTGCATCGCCGCAAAGAAGGCCGCATCCGCGAAGCCTTCTGTTTCAGGTGTATGCGGCAGCGCCAAAAGAACGGCGTCTACCTGTGGCAATGCATGACTTACTTCATCTGGTGTGATCATAGTGTCTGCGGCTGTATGGCTCCCGACGCTACGGCGAACGCCTGTCACCTCAGCGCCTAAAGCTTTCAGTTTGCGACCCGCTGCCTGCCCGATGCTTCCATAGCCGACAATTAGCCAGTGGGTTTCACACAATTCGCGGAACCCTAAGCGCGCCCAATCCTGAGCTGATTGTGCGGCACGGCGGGCAGGTCCCGCCTGAAAGTGGTCCAGTCCCGCCCATAACGCCCATTCAGCAATCGCATCCGATTGTTCATGGCTGCTCGTGTACAGGTCTGATTGCTTGCCCAGCGCCTGCAATATGGGGTGCTCTATTCCGGCGGCGCTGGATTGGAACCACGCAATCACAGGGCTTGCAAATGCAGCTTGAAAAAAGGCGGGAGCTGCCGGACTGAAATACGCGTCCTGGGTGCCATACAGAATTAAGCTCTCTGCCTCACTCTTGCCCCAAGGATGCTTCAGGTCTCCTTCATCATCCATAACTATGGGTGAAACATGATCACGAAAGGCGAGAAGCTCGCGCTCGATACGAGTAAAGGTTTTGGCATGAACCAAAAGGTGTTTCATTTGGCGGGCCCCTGTCGCACAGCCTTAATGGCCGCATCGGCTTATCTTGTGCTTGTTTTGCCAGCGCCAGCCCAGTTGGACCAGCCCTTTGTCCGGAGTCAGGATTATTTCCGCGATGTGATCAGCCTGTCTGAAACCCTCGGCAAGGCTCATTCGATCCGTGTCTTGTGCAATGGTCGCAATGATCAGTATTGGCGCAGCTATATGTTGCGACTGCTTGAGCTGGAAGCGCCCTATGGCGGGGGTTTACGCAGCTCTATGGTCAATGGCTTCAATGCCGGGTTTTCTTCCGGGCAAAGCGAGCATCGGGCGTGCTCGAACGAGGCGGTTGCTGCGGAAAAAACCTATGCGGAGACAGGACAGGCGCTCGCCAATCAGCTTGCGGCCGCGAATATTCCGGTTGATCGCTAGCCCAAGCCTCTCGCCCATTGGCGGATATCCTGAACAAACAAGTCCGGGACTTCCATAGCCGCGAAATGGCCACCGCGATCCATCTCACTCCAATGCGTGATATTGTAAGCGCGGTCACACCAGCTGCGCGGGGGTGGCGAATAGACGGTCTCGCCCGGAAAGTTGGCAAAGCCAGTCGGCGTTTCGCACCGCGCGCCTTCTGGCAGGGCAGGGCCACCCTCCATAAAGAAAGCCGCATAATACCAGACCGAGGTCGCAATCGCATCATTGACCAGATAGATCATGACATTGGTCAGCAATTGGTCACGCGTATAGACGCTCAGAAAATCGCCATCGCGCAAATCCGACCAGCCATGAAACTTTTCCAGAATCCAGGCCGCTGTACCCATCGGGGAATCCATCAGCGCCATAGCCAGGGTTTGCGGCTTCGTCGCTTGCTGCATGAAATAGCTGCCCTCTGCCTGCATTGCCGCTTGCGTGCGTTTCAACCACGCGATTTCAGCTTCGCTCTGAGGTGTTGCCGGGGTGGGGCGCAAACCAATCATATTCAGATGGATCGCCTCACAGCCGCCTTTGCCATTATGGCTGCCATGATCATAGCCAAGCCATGACGTGACCATGCTGCCCCAATCCCCACCCTGAGCGAGATAGCGATCATAACCAAGCACGTTCTGCATCAAGCTGTTCCAGAGCTTTGCCGTGGCGCGCTGTCCGATTGGAGCGGCAGGTTTTCCGGAAAACCCATAGCCGGGCAGAGATGGGATGATCAGATCAAAGGCCTCTTCTGGCTTACCGCCATGCTGGCTCGGATAAGCAAGCGGGCCAATCGCTTCCCAGAACTCAAACACTGATCCCGGCCAGCCATGCGTGAGTAAAAGGGGTCGTTTACCACCCGCTTCACCAACCACATGAAGGAAATGGATCGGTAACCCATCAACCTCAGCAACAAACTGGGGATACTGATTGAGTAGCACCTCTTGCGCCCGCCAGTTATATTCATTGAGCCAATAGTTCTGGATGTCTTTCAGAACCGGCGTGGACATACCAAAGGCCCATTCGGGCGTTCCTGCAGGCGCATCAAACCACTGATAATCCGCCACGCGGTCATGGATCGCCTGTAGCTTTTTTTCTGGCACAGCAATCGTAAACGGCTTTGGTGAGGTCATGAAGCAACCCTCCTGTAGATCAGGCCAGGGTCTTCAGGATTGTATAGAGGTCAAGCCGCGACGCCGCGTTAGCTTAGGATCTTGCGTCCTGCATGGCCCCTGAGACCTCATCAGCTACGCCGTCCCAGTTATCCTTAGTAGAAGAGCCTGTCGCCGCAATCGCACCAAGGATAGCTAAAGTCATCAACGCCATGATCAGCCCATACTCAATTGCCGTTGCCCCAGATTCATCCGCTTCAAAGGCAGTCCCTAGCTTTTTCAGACGTTTCAGCATGGTGCTTCCGTGCGATCAGTTCGTTAAAGATCGGGATGTCCGCAGCCGGCGCGGGATAGTCATGCAGGCGGTCAATATTGACCCATTCCAAGACTTGTCCTTCAATCGACCTCAGTTCACCCCTCCATTCTTTCAGGCCAAAAAGTGGCATTAAAAGGTGAAAATCCTCGTAAGAATGACTGACAAATGTGATCGATTGGAAGTCTTCTGGTTTACAGACGATGCCCAATTCTTCATTTAATTCACGCGCCAGAGCGATTTCCGGCGTTTCTCCGGCTTCTATTTTGCCGCCGGGAAACTCCCAGAGCCCCGCCATAGATTTCCCTTCGGGACGTTGCGCCAGCAAAACCTCGCCGCGCTCATTGAACAGCGCGGCAGCGACCACCAGAACCAGCTTGGTCATGTCCGATAGGCTCCGTTAATGTCGACATAGGCATGGGTCAGATCGCAGGTGTAGATGGTCGCATAACCCGCGCCAACGCCAACACGGATGCGAATCTCAATTTCAGGCTGCGCGCAAACTGCGCTTGCAGCGGCTTCATCATAGCTCTCTGCGCGTCCCCCTCGCTCAGCGACAAGCACATCGCCAAACCAGACCGTCAGATCGGTTTGGTCCAGAGGGAGGCCGGACTTGCCTAGCGCCATGATGACCCGACCCCAATTGGCATCACCCGCCGCCAAAGCCGTTTTCACCAAAGGCGAATTGGCCACATCGCTAGCCAACTGTCTGGCGACATCGCGATGGCTGGCGCCCTCGACCCTGATCGTTACGAACTTACTCGCGCCCTCCCCATCCTTGACGATTTGTAGAGCGAGGTTGAGACAAAGGTCGCTCAAGGCCGCGATAAACGGGATCAACCGCTCATCGGTCCGATCCGTAATCATCGGCGCGCCAGACGCACCCGTCGCAAACACCATCACCGTATCAGAGGTTGAGGTATCGCTATCGACCGTAATCGCGTTAAAGCTGTTATTGACGGCTTCGCGCAGCACCTGATCAAGAACGGGTGATGCAATCGCAGCATCAGTAAAGATGTAGGCCAACATCGTCGCCATGTTCGGCGCGATCATGCCAGAGCCCTTGGCAATACCCGCCAACTGAACCGGCATACCATCAATCTCACACGACTCTGCGCCACCTTTTGGATAGGTGTCTGTCGTCATGAAAGCTTTGGCGCAGGCCAACCAATCCGGAGCAGCAAGACGGGCAGCCATGTCTGGCACTATGGACCCAACATAATTCGGATCAGGCAAAGGCTCCCCGATCACGCCCGTTGCAGCGAGAAAGCATTGCTCTTTAGGACTCGATAAAGCCTGCACCATCGCGGCAAGCGTATGGTCATTCTTTTCGCTCCCCTTAGGCCCAGTAAAAGCGTTTGAGTTGCCGGAATTCACGACCAGCCCACGCGCCGCGCCATGCCCAGCTTCCAATGCTTCCCGGCACCAGAGCACATCAGCGGAAGCGGTGCTGGACCGGGTAAACACCCCGGCACAGCTTGTCCCTTCTGGAAAGGCAAACAGAAAAACATCATCCCGTTCCAAACCGCGACCCGCATAGAAGCCTCGAGAAGCCGTAGCCGCCTGCACACCTTTGACTGCGGGCAAGTCAGGAAATTGGCTGGGCGCGAAAGGAGATGGTTTCAAGTTCATTGGGCTGGCTCTTCTGCCGGGGTTTCAGGGGCCTCAAGCGGCGCTGTTGCAAGACCGCGTTGCTGAATGTTTGCGTCTGCACGTAAATCGCGCAGGATTTCACTGATCTCTGTAAAGGTCAGGAATGTGATAATCTCTGGACGCATCTCTTCCTTGGTTTTTGGGGGCCGGGTGCGGCGCTCATCGATTTTGATAACATGCCAGCCCTGCTCAGATTCAAATGGCCCGCCCAGACTGCCCGTCTCTGTATCACCAATCTCAGTCGGGAATGGCTCAATCATCTCATTTGGCGCGACCCAGCCGAACGACCCGCCATCCAGACGCGTGCGGATATCATCCGAACGATCAAAGGCAAGCTGAGTAAAGTCCGCGCCACCTTCCAATAAACCAAGCACTTCATTGGCCTCGTCCTCTGTTTCCAGAAGGATGTGGCGCAAGCGCACTTCATCATCGAGTTGCTGCAAGCGCACCTGTTCCGCGTACATCGCATCAATGGCACTATCCGTGACTTCATTGGCGACGAGGTTCTCAACGAGAATATTCCCTAATATCCGCTCGCGCGCCGCTTCAAGCCGTCGACGGGCCGGGGTGCTCTGATCAAGCCCGCGGCGAAGCGCTTCCTGAGAAAGCAGGCGTTGGTCAATCAACTCATCAAGCACCTGCTGGAAGTCTGGATGTTCAGGCCCAAAAGCCTCACCCGGTTCAATCTTACCTTGAGCCGCCGCCTCAAGTTCAACATCGCTAATGTAGATCGGTTCGCTATTCACCAAAGCTGCGGTGGCGGCATCAACCTGGCGCGCACTGGAGAGCGTGCTCTGCTGCTGGTCGCAGGCGCTGAGCACAAAAGGGGCCATTATGGCGGCGAAAATGAATGACTTCATGGCCGTTGACTGCATCTGATCAGGTCCCTTGCGACATTGGATTGATTGACACGCTTTCTAGCCGTTCTTAAGTCCAACCCAGAGTGCGGTCGAGAGGCGAGTTGCCAATACCGTCAATACACACGCCCCGTTCATGTTTTTCGTTTATGGGGCGACATGATAGAAGACAGATTGAGTGGTTAATCTATTCCCATGCTAAATCTCGCCCAGAAAATTTTTGGTTCGGCAAATGATCGCCTGCTCAAGCCAATGCGCCGCCGCGTCAACAAGATTAACGCCCTGGAGCCGCAGATCGAAGCGCTCTCAGACGAAGCGCTTAAAGGCAAAACCGCTGAATTCAGACGCCGCCTAAGTGAAGGCGCAACCCTCGACAGTCTTCTGGAAGAAGCCTTTGCGGTTGTTCGCGAGGCCTCGAAACGCGCCCTGGGCATGCGCCACTTTGATGTGCAGATGATTGGCGGGATGATCCTGCATAATGGCGCAATCGCCGAAATGCGCACCGGTGAAGGTAAGACTCTGGTCGCAACCTTGCCAGTTTATCTCAACGCCCTTGCCGGCGAAGGCGTGCACGTCGTTACCGTAAACGACTATCTTGCCTCACGCGACGCTGAGTGGATGGGCCAACTTTATGGCTTCCTCGGCATGAGCACTGGTGTGATCGTTCAGGGCCTGAAGGATGAAGAGCGCCGCGCCGCCTACGCCTGTGACATCACATACGGCACCAATAACGAATACGGCTTCGACTATCTGCGCGATAATATGAAGTACTCACTGGACCAAATGGTCCAGCGTAGCCACGCCTATGCGATTGTTGACGAGGTGGATTCCATCCTGATCGACGAAGCGCGAACACCGCTGATTATTTCTGGCCCAACCGATGATCGATCTGAGCTTTACCGCACAATCGACAAGTTAATCCCACTCCTCAATGATGAAGAGCATATCGACCTTGATGAGAAGATGAAATCTGTCGTCTTCACCGAAGAAGGTCTGGAAATGATGGAAGACCTTCTGGCCAAGGAAGGGTTGATGGAAGGCTCCCTTTGGGACCCGGCCAATGTCACCATCGTGCACCACTCCAACCAAGCCCTGAAAGCTCACAAGCTCTTCCACCGCGATAAGGATTATATCGTCAAAGACGAGCAGGTGATGCTGATCGATGAGTTCACAGGCCGCATGATGGATGGCCGTCGCCTATCAGAGGGTCTGCATCAGGCAATCGAAGCGAAAGAGAATGTCGATATCAAGCCAGAGAACCAGACGCTGGCGTCGATCACATTCCAGAACTATTTCCGTCTTTACGAAAAACTCGGCGGCATGACCGGTACAGCGATGACCGAAGCTGGCGAGTTTGATGACATCTACAAACTGCAAACCTTTGAGCTGCCGACCAACCGCCCGATCCAGCGGATTGACGATGATGATGTGGTCTACCGTCTCGCCTCTGCGAAATATAAAGAGATTGTCGAGGAAGTGCGCGCCGCACGGACCAAGGGCCAGCCTGTCCTGCTCGGAACCGCATCGATTGAGAAATCCGAGATTGTCTCAACCTATCTGACCGCCGCGAAAATTCCACACAAAGTGCTGAACGCCCGTCACCATGAACAGGAAGCTCAGATCGTTGCCAATGCGGGTGTCCCAGGTGCGATTACCGTTGCGACCAATATGGCGGGCCGCGGAACCGACATTCAGCTGGGTGGTAATCTCGATATGCGCCTGGAAGAGGCGGTTGAAGCCCACAAGGCCAAGACAGGCAAAGAGCCGACTGAAGGCGAATTGGCCGTCATGCGCGATCAGATCAAGGCTGAGATCGAGGCCGCCAAGAAGAAAGCCCTGGCTGCCGGTGGTCTCTATGTTCTTGGCACTGAACGTCACGAGAGCCGCCGAATTGATAACCAGCTACGTGGCCGGACAGGCCGGCAGGGGGACCCGGGTCGCTCCAAGTTCTTCATTTCGGTTGAAGATGACCTGATGCGCGTCTTCGCCGCCGAACGCCTGAACTCGATCATGAAGGGCCTCGGCATCAAGGAAGACGAGGGAATCACGCACCCCTGGATGAACAAGGCGATCGAGACCTCTCAGAAGAAGATCGAACAACGCAACTTCGAGATCCGTAAGAACGTCCTGCAATATGATGATGTAATCAATGATCAGCGCAAGGTGATCTTTGAACAGCGCAAAGACTTCATGCATGCCGCCAGCGTCCTCGACGAGATTGAGGAAATGCGCGAGCAGGTGATCGAAGATATGGTTGACCTGCACATGCCGGAAAAAGCCTATGCTGAGCAGTGGGACGTGACCGGTATGACCGAAAAGGTCCGCGAGATGCTGGGTCTTGAGCTGCCACTCGCGGATTGGGCTGGCGAAGAAGGTGTGGCCAATGCCGAGATTGCTGAACGCGTCAGGGAAGCCGCTAATGCCGCCTACGAGGCCAAGGTTTCCAAGAGCGGGCCGGATGCCTTCCGCTATGTCGAAAAGCAGATCCTGCTTCAGGTCATGGATGGCCGCTGGCGCCAGCACCTGCAACAGATTGACCAGCTCCGCTCGGTGATTCACCTGCGTTCATACGGTCAGCGCAACCCACTGAACGAGTTCAAGGAAGAAGCCTTCAAACTGTTCTATGACATGCTGGCTGATCTGCGCAGTGAGGTAACTCGCTGGCTCATGAACGCGGACATTCAGCCGCCGCAACCACAAGCCGTTCCAGCCAGTACACCCCAGCAACCCGCAGCCCCTGCCCCACAGATGTTTGAGACCAGCCTTGATCCGGACACGGGCAAGAATGAGCGTGATAACACACCTCAGGAAATCGCTGAGCAGGCGCCACATTCTATGGTCGCACAGGCGGAAGAGAGCTGGGCAAACACACCGCGTAACGCACCCTGCCCATGCGGCTCCGGCAAAAAGTACAAGCATTGTCACGGCTCGCTCGCCGCCTCTGGCCAGAAGGTCTAGGCAAGCAGCTTAAGATAAAAAAGAAACCGCCTCTCTGAACGATCAGGGAGGCGGTTTCTTTTTGACTGCTTTCCTGAAGCGCTAGTGCGCGAGGCGGTAACCGCCTGCTTCGGTCATCAACAAACGCGCAACGCTTGGGTCCGGCTCAATCTTCTGGCGCAGGCGATAGATGTGGGTTTCCAGCGTATGCGTAGTCACCGCTGCATTATAGCCCCAGACCTCTGACAGCAGTTCATCGCGGGCTACGGACTTACCGCCTGCGCGATAGAGATACTTCAGGATATTGGTCTCTTTTTCCGTTAGCCGGATTTTCTTATCATCCGATGTCAGCAGCAGTTTCTGGCTTGGGCGGAACGTGTATGGGCCAATATCGAACGTTGCATCTTCACTTTGTTCAAAGCTGCGAAGATGCGCACGCACCCGCGCCAACAAGACGGCAAATTTGAATGGCTTGGTGACATAGTCATTCGCGCCACTGTCGAGGCCCAGAATTGTATCGGCATCGCCATCCTGCGCGGTCAGCATAATGATTGGCACGCTGACATCCTTTGAGCGCATCAGTTTGCAGGCTTCGCGGCCATCCATGTCCGGCATATCAACATCAAGCAGAATGATATCGACCCGTTCAGTCGTCGCGAGCTTCACGCCTTGCGTCGCATTCTCGGCCTGCAGGATCGAAAAGCCATCATACAGCTCGAACTGCTCAGCCAGCGCTTCGCGCAACTCATTGTCATCATCCACCAAGAGAACTGTTTTCGCTGCGGCCATCTGTGTCTCCCAAAATTCCTGTGGCCTGACTTAGAGACAAGGCCTTGGTAAATCATTACACACGTTATCAGACAAAATCACAAACAGGAGAGCACAGCGTGACTGCATCCTTCTTTACAGCAACAGCGCGCGGGAAGTTTTCAGGAGAAGGACTCACCTGCCGCTGCGCGCTGGGCAAGGGCGGGATTGTCGGTGCGAACCTGAAACGGGAAGGCGATGGCGCGACCCCGCTTGGCACATGGGCGATGAAACGCGTCTTTTATCGCCCGGATCGCCTCGTGCGACCGAAAACGGGCCTGCCTGTTGTGCCTCTGCGTGAAACCGATGGCTGGTGCGATGCGCCAGATCATGCCCTGTACAACCGCCCCGTCACCCTGCCCTTTGCCGCGAGCCATGAGACGCTCTGGCGCGAGGATCATGTCTATGACCTGATTGTTGAGCTTGGCCACAATGATAACCCGCCCGTGCCGGGGCTTGGCAGCGCCATCTTCTTCCATCTCGCCCATGAAGATTATCGGCCCACCGAGGGCTGTATCGCGATTGCGCGAGAAGACATGCTGACCGCCCTCGCCCTCAGCGCACCTGGCAGCGCAATCGAGGTGAGTTTTTAGGATGCGCCCAGAGCCTCTTTCTTTTCTTCGATTTCCATCCAGTCCATTTCAGCCTGCTCGAGGTCTTCGCGGGCTTTTTCCAGGGCTGCATTGATCTGGTTAAAGGCTTCCGGATCCCTGGTGAAAAGGTTTGGATCAGCGAGTTTGCTTTCGAGCGCTTCAATTTCGCCGCTTAGCCGCGGCATGGCTTCTTCGACTTCTTTGAGGCGGTGCTGGTCCTTAAAGGAAAGCTTGGTCTGTTTCTTGGGTGCAGATTGGGGCTTTGTAGCCGCTTTAGGCTTATCTGTAGCTTTAGCCGCCTGCCCTTTTACGCCCGGGATTTGCATTTGAGCGTCACTCCAACCGCCCGCGGTTTCGATCCACTTGCCATCCCCAAGTGGGGCCAGGCAGGAGGTGACCGTCGCATCAAGAAAGGCCCGGTCGTGGCTGACCAGAATAAGCGTTCCCTCGAAATTGAGCAGCATGTCTTCGAGCAGCTCAAGCGTCTGCATGTCGAGATCATTGGTCGGCTCATCGAGGATCAGGAGGTCCGTCGCTTTGGCGAGCGCAATCGCAAGCGTGAGGCGGTTCCGCTCTCCACCCGACAAGGCACCGACCGGCTGGCGCAATTGTTCCGGCTTGAACAGGAAGTCCTTGGCGTAAGCAGCGACATGGCGCTGTTTGCCTTGAACCGTGATGCTGTCACCGCCAAGCGGGGCAAGCGCTTCCCACAACGTATCTGTCGGTTTCAGAGTATCGCGGGTCTGGTCGAGGTAGGTCACGGTGAGGGATGGGTTGAGCTTCACATTTCCCGCATCACGCGGAATTTGATCCAGCATCAGTTTGAGGAGGGTCGTTTTGCCCACCCCATTCGGGCCGATCAAGCCAATCCGGTCGCCCCGCAGAATGCGAAGGGATAAATCCTCAACAATCTTCAAACCCCCAAAGGATTTGGAAAGACCATAGACCTCCAGAACCTTGCGGGACTGATTGCTGCCCGTTTCAACGGACATATCCGCTTTGGCCTGCCCGGCTTTTAGAACAGATTTCGCTTCTGATTGTTCGGCACGCATGGCCTGCAGCTTGCGCAGACGTCCCATATTGCGCGCCCGTCGCCCCGTTACGCCGCGCGCCAGCCAGCGGTTTTCCGCTTTCATCTGGGTTTTCAGCTTATCGAGATGTTTCAGCTCAGCGGCCTCAACCTCTTCGGCCCAGCTATCGAAATGGGCAAACCCCCGCGGGCTTTTGCGCACGATACCATCACGCAGCCAGAGCGTATTGGTGGTGATATTCTCCATGAAGCGGCGGTCGTGACTGACGAGCAGGACCGCACCCCGGAAGCCGCGCAAGCGCTCTTCCAAAGTCTCAATCATGGGAACATCAAGGTGGTTGGTCGGCTCGTCCAATAGCAGGACATCAGGGTCTTGCGCAAAAGCTTTGGCGAGGGCCGCACGTCGCGCCTGCCCGCCGGAAAGCGTTTTCGGATCAGCCGTTGGGTCAACGCCGAAATGCCCCAGCTCTGCCTCAGCCCGCCAGAGCTCTTCTGTACCATCCCCGGCATAATCGAGAACAGTCTCATAGGCGGTCAGGTCCGGTTCCTGTTCAACCGTTGTCACCACCGTGCCCGGATGGATCCATAGCTCGCCACTATCGGGCTCAAACCGCCCTGTGATCAGGCGCATCAGAGTTGATTTTCCGGCACCATTGCGTCCAACCAGAGCTGCGCGCTCGCCTTTGGCAAGGGTAAAGGTTACCCCCTCAAACAGCGGCTTGCCCCCAAAGGCGAGCCGGACATCTGTCATGGTCAGAATTGGAAGCTCAGCCACCGTTTGCTCTTAGGCTTTAAGCTTGTAGCCAGATTTCAGCATCCACCATACACCGAAGCTCGCTGCAAAAGCCGAACCTGCACTGACTGCTGCGCCAAGCATAAGGTCAGAGTTTGCTGCATCGACAAAGCCGTAGCGGAAGCCATCAATCAGGAAGAAGATCGGGTCAAAATGAGCAAGAGTCTGGAACGGCTCAACCAGAACGTTGATGTCGTAAAACGTGCCCGACAAGAAGGTTAGCGGTACAATTACGAAGTTTGTTACAGCGGCCAGATGGTCGAACTTGTCCGCCCAGATCCCGCCCATTGCGCCAAGCGCCGCAAGGAAGATTGCTGCCATCAAGGCGAACCAGATGATTGGCCCCCAATGCGCAACGCTCAAATCCGCGAGGCCGCTAAAGTGAATCGCCACAGCGCTGATCACACCCACCATAACCCCGCGTGTGACAGCGCCAAAGATAAAGCCAATCGTCAGCTCCAATGGCGATAGAGGTGGCATCAGGAAGTCCACCTGACTGCCCTGAACCTTGGCGATGGTCAGGGATGAAGACGAGTTCTGGAACGCGTTCTGCAGAACGCTCATCACAACCAGACCCGGTGCCAAGAAATCATTATAGTTGAGGCCAGCGAAATCCCCGGTCAGCTCGCCACGATTGCCAAAAGCCAGCTTAAACACGGTCATAAACAAGAGCGTCGTAACAACCGGAGCAAACAAGGTCTGCATCCAGACTTTCAGGAACCGCCCGACCTCGCGCTTATAGAGTGTCCAGAGCCCAAGCCAGTTAATCGCGCCATAAGTGCGTGGTTTGGGAGGTGTACGATGTTCGGGGGCGGTCGGCATAGTATGTGTGTCTGACATAGCGCTGCATGTAATCAGGCTTGGAGCATTTGGCGATACCCAATCTCTAAACCCTGCATATATGGCTTATCAAAGCGCTTACAAAAAAGCGCCCGCTACACTGGCGGGCGCTTCTCCGAACGGGAATTTCGGCGTTTAGCTGGAACGCTCTTTTTTCTTCTCACCGCTCTTTTTGGATTTCGATTTCTTCATAGCGGCCTCGAACTCCGCCATAGAAATCTGGGCGTCGTCACCTGCGTATTTAGCAAACTTCTTAGACGCTTTTTCGGCTGTGTATTTCCCATCAGCCGTTTTATAGGCGACATACTCAGCTTCTGTGATTGCACCATCAGCATTGGCGTCAATCTTGTTAAAGTAGTCAGCTGGTGAACCAGCATTTGCGACTGCGAAAGCACCGGCTGAAACAAAACCAACAAGTGCGGCTGTAAATTTGATTTTCATTGAAGTGTCCTCCTTGGAGACTAATTCAACGCCCCCTGAATAGAGCGTGCTACACCCGTAACGCGTTAACATGTTACATGTGTAGTTACAGATTGGTAATACTGTTACTCAACACCGCTCAAAGTTATCCACAGGTGACACAATATCTTGTGTGTCGCGAATCACCTGTGGAGAAGTACTTAACCGTATATTGCGGTGTCATTTCGCTTCTGATACAAAATCTAGTATCGGCGGAAGACGAGAGGTTGTCCGCAGATCAACATTTAGGGGTAAGAAGGAGGCGGGGCAAATGGCCTGGACAGAAGACCGTGTAGAAGTGCTCAAAAAACTATGGGCGGAGGGGCATTCCGCCAGCCAGATCGCCAAGGAACTCGGCGGTGTGACCCGCAATGCTGTGATCGGCAAAGTCCATCGTCTCGGCCTTTCTGGTCGCGCAACACCATCTCGCCCCGTTAAACGCCCCCCTCGCCTAGCCCGGCCAAAGCCGCGCCTGCAGCCCGATGGCAGCGTCACCATGCCGAAGACCGTCGTGGCGGAAGATGACAAGGCCGTCAAAACCGCTGAGAAGGCGGCAATGGTTGCCTTGCCTCCACAGCCCCTGTCCGATGGCGAAGCCGCAACTATTCTGACCCTGCGCGATAGCATGTGTAAGTGGCCAATCGGTGACCCGGCCGATCCAAAGTTTGCCTTCTGTGGCCGCAAATCAACGTGCGGCCCATACTGCGCCGAGCACGCGAAAGTGGCTTTCCAGCCAACCAAGAAGCGCGAAAAGCGCAAAGCGGACTATGACTATGTTCGCAAGATTGCCGGTTAAAGACTAAGCGGCTTCCTGCTGCTTAACCACAACCAGTTCAACAATATCAGCGGAGCGGTCGGCAATGTCGTATCGCTCCGCAACCGTTTTGAGCCAATTGGATATCTCGGCTTCCGCCACTGAAAGATGGCGCAGCAGATCGACGGCCATTTCGATCCCCGCTGGCGTTGTCGTTGACGTCCAAGCCCGGAAGCCCAATTCACGAAAACGATCGCGTTCCGCGACCTGTGGCAAGCTGGCAAAGCGCGCCGTGTTGGGGAAATCACGCTGCACGGTTGGCGTCAGGTCCTTGGCGATCTGATAATTTGGTGCGCCCACAACCACGGCCGTCGCATTATTTCCGGCAATTGCGGTAAACAGGTTGAGATTAGCCGGATTGCCAAACATCACCTCATAGCCATCAGCCGCGGCAGCGACAAAGCGATCCGGGTCATTATCAATGGCGACAAACTCGATGCCTGTATCGCGCAGCGCATCCGCAGCTAGGCGCCCTTCATCCGTCATACCAAACACGACAATCTTGCCACCTTCGTCCGGGTTGGTCTCGGGCGCAGCTGTCGCTGTATCTTTGCGCTGAACCAGTTTGCGCGCGATTTTCATGCCCAAATCAGCCCAAACCGGCGCAATCGCGAGAGACAAGGCCACCGACGCGACCAGAACCGTTTCAAATACCGGAGGCACAATATTGGTTGTCGCGACCAGGATCGATAGCACAACGAGCGTGAATTCAGACCCCTGCGCGAGCAGGAAACCAATCTGACTTGAACGCGGCAATGTGTGCCCATTCAGCAGGCTGGCAGTAGCGCCAAGTGCCGTTTTGAGCAGCAAAATTCCGACTGCTGTTGCAATGACGAGCGGCCAATTGGCGAGCATGGCCGGGACATCCAGCATCAAGCCTACAGACATGAAGAAGAAGGAGAGTAACAGGCCTCGGAATGGCCCGGTCTCGGTCTGAATCTGGTGGCGGAAAGCCGTGCCCGATACCGCCAGACCAGCAAGAAAGGCACCCAGCGTTAAAGACAGCCCCAGCGCATAGGTCCCGGCAGCCGCGCCAAGAACCAGGAAGAGAGTAGCCGCTGTAAACGCTTCCTGATTTCGGGTTGAGGCCAGCAAGCGCAAAAATGGACTCATCAAGTAACGCCCAGCCAGAATGGCCGCCGTGAAAGCGATGAATGCATAACCCGCGGCCACAGCCATGGTCATCATCAGATTGCCACCCTCACTGCCGAGAGAAGCCGCAAAGATAAGCAGGAAGATCGCGACAATATCCTGAAAGATCAGGACATGGATGGCTGATTTGCCCACCGGGCAGGAATTAATCCCCTTGTCAGAGATCACCCGCGACACCACAGCTGTCGATGACAGAGCCAGCGATATCCCAATGGCAATCGCAGCAGGCCAGCTTAACCCCAGAAGCCCCAGAATAATTGTGAAGGGCACTGCCGAGAGCACCATATGCGCAGGCGCAAGCCCGATCATATCGCGCCCACTCTCGCGCATCTCTCGCGCCGAGATATGCATGCCAATATCAAACAGAAGGAACACAACCCCGAGCTCGGCGAGCAAATGGGTTGTCGCGTTTTCTTCAACCACGCCAAATGCATAAGGCCCAATCAGGACACCCGCCGCCAGATACCCCACAATCGGGCTTAGCTTTAGCGCCTTGGACGCAATTGCCGATGCACCACCCACACCAAGCAGCACCATTGCCGGCGTCAATGCTTCAATCACGGTCATTCCACCATCAGCCATGCGCTACTCCTCTTCCTCAGCCGATTATATTGGCCTGTTTCGCAAATAGAAAAGGCCGCTGCTCCAAAGGGAGAGCAGCGGCCAGTCAGACCCGCCCAGACAGGAGGGCGCGGGCGGGATCTCTTAAAAGGCCATGCTAGCCAAAGGATTTTGTCACACTGAAGACAATGCGTTCCTCGCTGCCATCAACTTCGGCACCACCTGGACCCTCAATGTCTGTGTCCCAGTAACGCAGGTCAAAATCGAGCCCGGCAGCAGAGTAAGTGCCACCAACAGACCAGTTCACATAATCATCGCCGCCATCGAAGCTATAGCTACCCAAAGACACGTCAGCGCCGAAACTATCGTTAAAGGCATAACCTGCTGTACCCTCAACGTAAGTGTTCTCATTGTCAGGATCGAAGTAAACATAGCCGCCGACTTCAAGAGCCTCGGTCAGGCCAAAACCAAGTCCGCCATAGACCTCATAAAAGTCGAGATCCTCACCGTCAGCGTCCGGATAGAAGTAAGCAATAACACCCACATCCCAGGTCAGGCCGCTTTCAAGCGTATCGCTAAAGCCCCCATAAACATCCCACTCAAATGTCGCATCTGACCCAGGCCCGAAGTCAACATTGGCTGCCCATGTGCCGAGGTAGAAATACTCATTGGCATAATCAACGCCACCCCAGATCGCCAAGTCTTCATCACTTTGCGATACCCCACGCCAGACATATTCCGAGGCGATACCAATATTCGCGCTATACTCGCCTTCCGCCATCACAGTTGGGGTTGTAAATGCACCAGCCATTGCTGCCAGAACCAAAGCTCTTGAAACTATTTTGCCCATCAGTCCGCTCCTTCCAAACGATTGAACTTGATGGATGCAAAGGAGCCGTTCGCCTCATATTTAGCCAATTAGAGACGCGGAAGAGCAGGTTTTTTTGCGCCGCAGCACGATAATCGAGCAAATTGATGCAAATTCGCCCGGAATGAAGTCGCGTCCAGAAAAGATATACCCTTTACCGCGCTGCGAGCGGCGCATATCCAAGGTGCATACCGGCATCGACAAGCAGGGTTTCCCCCGTCACGTGCCGCGAGGCATCCGTCAGGAAGAAAATGGCTGAAGCCGCGATATCCTCAGGACCGCTTGCTACATTCAAAGGCACGGACTTGGCCACGCCCTCTTCGAGGCGGGCATAACTGGCTTCATCCATCTCATCCTTGAACCAGCGGGTTCCAATAAAACCTGGACAAACAGCATTCACACGGATCGCGGGCGCAAGGGCTCGCGCAAGAGAGAGGGTCATTGTGTTGAGCGCGCCCTTGGTTGCCGCATAGGCCACCGAAGACCCAATCCCGGTCACCCCGGCAATCGAGGAGACGTTCAAAACAGCGCTCGCTCGCCCCGTCGTCTCATAGGCTTTGACCAGAAGGGGTTTACACGCCTGCATCAGCAGGAAAGGACCAGCAACGTTTACCGCATAGGTATCGAGGAAATCCTCGCGGGATAGCGCATCAAGGTCGGAGTGGTCGCGTGCATGGCGAGTGATCCCGGCATTATTGACAACAATATCCAGATGCCCCCAATGCCCTGCGGCCTCAGCCAGCTTGGCGCACCCTTCATCGGTGGAAACATCCGCCGCAACTAACTGCGTCTGCGCGCCCAGCTCATTACAGAGCCGCACGGTCTCCTCGGCATCGGCAATAGAACGCGTACAATTGACGATCACATCTGCCCCGCGCTCTGCCAGCATGACCGCAATGGATCGTCCAAGCCCTGTCGCCGATCCGGTTACCAACGCCTTGCGCCCCGCAAGATCCTTTACAGTTTCAGCCATGCAATCCTCCATATCTTTTCAAGATGGAGTGCCCGCACAGGCGCACGCGGTCAATGGCAAGATTAAGCTTTGTGGTAAGGTGTCCCAGCCAGAAGACTGGCAGCCCGATATAGCTGCTCGCAAATCATCACACGCACCAGACGATGCGGCCAGGTCTGTGGCCCGAGTGCCAAAGTTTCAGGATAGGCCGCGCGAATAGCATCACTATAGCCTTCAGCGCCGCCGATCAGAAAGCAAAGGTGCGGCAAGCCCGAATCTCGCCGTTTGGCGAGATCTTTGGAGAGCGCTTTGGATGTGAGCTGCGGCCCAAACTCATCAAGCCGGATAACCGCAGTGCCTGCTGGCACTTTAGCCGCAATCCGCTCCCCTTCGGCATCAAGCCCCCCGCCGCTCGCAACCTCGATCAGTTTAAAGGATCGAAAACCCAGGCCTGCGCCCGTCTTGGCGAAGCGGTCGGCATAGTCATCAGCCAGCTCTTTTTCCGGCCCGCGCTTCAGCTTGCCGACGGTGATCAGGCTTACATGCATGAAAAACTAGTGACGCGGCTCGCGATGTCCGGAGCTGTCATCGCCCCAAATCTTCTCAAGATTATAGAATGCGCGCACTTCAGGGCGGAACAGGTGGACGATGATGTCCCCCAGATCAATCAGAACCCAGTCTGCGTTTGGCAGGCCCTCAAGCTTCGGTGATTGGCCCGTGCGATCCTTGACCTTTTGCGCCAGGTGATCAGCCAGCGCGCCGACATGACGCCCAGACCGACCCGATGCGATAATCATCACATCAGCGATCGAGGATTTTTCGGTAAGGTCAATGACAGTCAGATCTTCTGCTTTGTCATCTTCGAGCGAAGCAATGAGCGTATCGGAAAGGGCGCGAATATCTTCGATAGAAACGGATTGCGCCTTGTTTGGCTCTGTTATTTGGGCGGGCAGGGTTTAGGCTCCACGAGTTGCTTACAAACTTGGCGTTAACACATGTCGGCCCGGCACTAAAGAGGGGTTTCCCTTAACTCTTGCAGAAGTTGCGCAGATGCCACTTAAGCAGGTTTGTCAGGATCAACGCCAGACTGAATGTCCTGCACCTTGCGCAGCTCCGGGAACATCGCTGCCCAGAGCGCGGTAACCCCGATGGCGAGATAGCCACCTGCAACCACAGTGAAGACCGTGCCCCAGCGCGCGGCCATGAAACCCGCCCGCGCTTCGCCAATCTGGTTCGAGGCCCCGATGAAGATGGAGTTTACAGCATTCACCCGTCCGCGCACCTCATCCGGGGTCCAAAGCTGCATGAGCGTCTCGCGAACATAGACCGAGATCATATCGAAGGCGCCAATCAGCACGAGCGCCAAGACGGACAACCAGACAATCTCTGAATAGCCGAACACAATATGCATCAACCCGAACAGGGCGGTGAAGACAAACAGGATCAAGCCGGCATGGCGTTTGATCTCAACACTGGTGATGACAAAGATCATAAGAACCGCGCCCACACTCGGCGCTGCGCGCAATACACCATAGCCCGCCTCGCCAATTTGCAGAATGTCCTTGGCATAAACCGGCAACAAAGCCACCGCCCCGCCAAGCAGGACGGCAAATAAGTCCAGCGAGATCGCGCCGAGTACAATCTTGGTCTTCCAGATATATTTGAAACCACCAAGCAGGGTCGCCAGATCCGTTTTGGTGGCCCCGCGAGCCTGTTCCGGCTTTGGAATGGTGAAAATCAGAACAGCGGTAGAGAGCGAAATGAAGGCCGCGAACCCATAAGAAAGATTTAGCGCGACTGCCGACAGGACACCGCCGAGCGATGGCCCAAGGATGGTTGCCACCTGCCATGAAGAAGCATTCCAACTCACCGCATTGGGAAAATCCTCACGCGGCACAAGGTTGACCACAAGTGAGTTTGCCGCTGGCGCATAAAAAGCCCGGGCAATACCGGTCACAGTGACGACGCCAAGAACCAGTATAACATTGAACTGCCCCAGCGCCGTGATCAGTAACAGGGCAAGCGCACAGGCCATTTGCAGGAAAATAGAGAGGCCCATAATGACCCGGCGTCCAAATCGATCAGCGGCCAGGCCCGTCACCAGAACCAGAAGCAGAGAAGGCAGGAATTGCACGAGCCCTATCCAACCAAGATAGAGCGGATTTCCTGTCTCGGCATAGACCTGCCAGGCCACAGTGACCGCAATCACATTTCCCGCCAGCGAGCCCCCGAACCGCGCGAAGAAATATCGGCGATACGAAAAATGCTGGAATGCGGCGAAGCGGTTGGCCATTTCGCTGGAAGCCCTCTCCTGTCTGGAAGAAAGCGGCTTATAGAGCTTTCAATCAGAATGGAAGGCATACCGCCCCTGCCAATTGTCATACGTTCCCGCTATATTCACGGGTATGACGAATCCGAATCGCCTCTCAATCAGTGAAATGGCTGCTGCGCGTGCGCCCACAGCGACATCTGAAGCCGACTATCTGGAGGGTCTGAACCCTGAGCAGCGCGATGCGGTCTTGACCACGGAAGGCCCGCTTCTGGTGCTGGCCGGGGCGGGAACGGGTAAGACGCGCGTACTTACGACACGGCTTGCGCACATCATTGCCTCTGGCCTTGCTTATCCGAGCCAGACCCTGACTGTGACTTTTACCAATAAAGCCGCGCGGGAGATGCGCGAACGCGCCTTGAAGTTAACAGGCGAGGCCGGGGAAGGTCTGCGCTGGCTTGGCACATTTCACTCCATCAGCGCGCAAATCCTGCGGCGACATGCCGAACTAGCGGGCCTGAAATCCAGTTTCACGATTATCGACACCGATGATCAGGTTCGCCTTTGCAAGCAGATCATCGAGGCGGAGAATATTGATCCCAAACGCTGGACCCCGCGCTTTCTGGCAGGCTTGATTGATGGCTGGAAAAACCGGGCGCTTTTGCCTGATAAAGTGCCGGGCGATGAGGCCTATCAGTTTGCCGATGGCAAAGGCATCAAGTGTTATGAGATTTACCAGTCCCGCCTGAAAGTCCTGAATGCCTGTGATTTTGGGGATCTTCTGATCCATAATATCACAATCTTCCAGAAGAACCCGGACCTGCTCGCCGACTTTCACAGGAAATTCAAATACATCCTCGTCGACGAGTATCAGGATACCAATGTCGCCCAATATCTATGGCTGCGCCTGCTTGCCCAAAATAATGGGAAAGAGGGCAGTTCCAATATTTGCTGCGTTGGGGATGATGACCAATCCATCTATGGCTGGCGCGGGGCGGAAGTGGACAACATTCTGCGCTTTGAGAAGGATTTTCCCGGCGCAAAGACCGTGCGGCTGGAACGCAATTATCGCTCGACAGAGCCAATCCTCGCCTGCGCCTCTTCCGTCATCGCCAATAATAAAGGCCGCCTCGGCAAGACGCTGTTTGTTGGGGGTGACTGGGCAGGTGATCCGGACGCCAAGAAGGTTCAGGTCCGCGGCCTGTGGGATGGCGAAGCTGAAGCCCGTATGGTCTGTGATGAGATTGAAGCTTACGTCGGCAAGGGCGGTAAACGCTCCTACGAGGATTGCGCCATTCTGGTCCGCGCCTCATGGCAGATGCGCCTGTTTGAAGAGCGGCTGATCATTCTGGGCATTCCCTATCGCGTGATTGGCGGCCCGCGTTTCTTCGAACGTGCCGAAATCCGCGATGCGATGGCCTATCTGCGCCTGATCCGATCGACCGATGATGACCTCGCCTTTGAGCGCGTTGTTAACCAGCCCAAGCGCGGGGTCGGCAATACGACCCTGCAAAAGCTGCAACGCTATGCCCGTGATGATGGCCGCAGCCTGTTCACGCTGACCCCGATGGTCTTGCAAACCGATGAGATTAAAGGCCCCGGCAAACGCGGGCTGACCGCCTTTATCGACCAGATCAATCTCTGGCGTGATCGCCACAATAACGGCATGAAGCATACTGAGCTGGCGCAGGTCATTCTCGATGAGAGCGGCTATACCGACATGCTGCAAAAGGATCGCTCACCGCAGGCGCAGACCCGGCTCGACAACCTGAAAGAGCTGATCAATGCGATGGATGCCTTCGACAGCCTCGCTGCGTTTCTGGAACATGTTGAACTGGTCATGGATGTCGGGGGCGGGGCCAATGGCGATGAAGTCCAGATCCTGACCCTTCACGGGGCAAAGGGCCTCGAATGGCCGCTCGTCTTCCTACCCGGCTGGGAGGAAGAGGTCTTCCCATCTCGCCGCAGCCTTGATGAGAGCGGCATGAAAGGCCTCGAGGAAGAGCGCCGCCTTGCCTATGTCGGGATCACGCGAGCGCGCGAAGAATGCCGGATAAGCTTTGTCGCCAATCGCCAGATTTTTGGCCGTTGGCAATCGGTATTGCCGAGCCGCTTTGTCGATGAGCTACCGTATGAGCATGTCGAGGCGGAGGCCGAAACCGGTTATTCCAGCCTGCCCGGCAGCGAGGATGGCTTTACCGGCAGCGTTCAGGACCTCGGCGAGCGGTCAAGCTATACCTCACCGGGCTGGAAACGCCTGAAAGAGAATGCCGGGCGCTATGACAGCGGCCCCGTCATTGAAGGCAAAGCCAAATTGGTCGCCAGCGAAACCGGGCAATCGGGCTTCAAGCTCGGCCAGCGCGTGTTCCACGAAAAATTCGGCTATGGCAAAATCATGGACGCCAATGGCACAAAGCTCAGCGTTGCGTTTGAGAAGGCCGGATTGAAGAAAGTGATCAGCACTTTTGTAACAGCAGTTTAGTGCTATCATAGGCGCCCATTTCGATAGCAAATAACTATCCATTTGATTATATCTAACAATCAGCCCGAGGTTGTAACCGTCCGGATACGTGCTACCTGCTGCGCAAACATAAAGGGCACCATCCATGGACGTTGCAATTTCGACGCTGCTTTCGCCGATTATCCTGTTTTTCCTTCTCGGCATGGTTGCTGCTCTTTTGCGATCCCAGATGAGTGTTCCCGAAGCCTTTGCCAAAGGTCTGGCCATCTATCTGATGATGGCAATTGGCCTGAAAGGCGGCGTCGAGATGGCGAAAAACCCGATCACGCTGGAGATTGGGCTGGTCTTCCTCGCCGGGATCATCCTGTCCTTCATGTTGCCCTTGATCGCCTTCGCGCTCTTACGTGTAACCACCAAGCTTGATCGCGTCGATGCTGCGGCAGTCTCTGCGCATTATGGCTCGATCTCCATCGTAACCTTTGTGGCCGCAACCGAGGCAGTGAAGCTGTCCGGCCTTGATAGTTCGGGCCACCTTGTCGCCGTTGCAGCGCTGATGGAAACCCCGGCAATCATCTCGGCCCTCATCCTATTCATGCGCGGCCGCAAGAAGTCAGACGTTGCCGTTGCTGGCTCTGAACGGGGTGAACTGGTTCGTGAAGTCGCTCTGAACGCCTCTGTGGTCGTGCTGGTCGGCGCGCTACTCATTGGCTGGATTACTGGCGAAGCGGGTATGGCCAAAGTCTCCCCTTTCTTCGTTGATCCGTTCCAGGGCGTGCTCTGTCTCTTCCTGCTGGACATGGGCCTGTCGGCTGGACGCGGTCTACGCAATGGTTGGCGCTCGCTTGGGCCAGGCACCGTTGGCTTTGGCCTCTATATGCCGCTGATCTCCGCGCTGATCACGGCCGGATTCTGTACCGTCCTGCCGATCAATCATGGCGATGCGGCGCTGCTCATCACGCTGGCAGCCTCTGCCTCATACATTGCGGTTCCTGCCGCCATGCGTCTCGCCCTGCCCCAAGCCAAGCCGTCCATCTATCTGACGCTCAGCCTTGGGGTGACGTTCCCGTTCAACGTGATCCTGGGCATTCCGATCTACATCTATCTTGCCGGATTGGTGACAGGTTAGGGGGTAAGACTTAAGGTTCCATCCAACCCGCTTCCTCTGCCCAACCGCCCGCAGAGGTTACCCTTGGGGTGGTTGGGCAGGGGGAGCAGGTGGTCTAAGACAGACGGAAACCTTTCCCCTAACCTGCAAACCCGTCACCAACGCCAAAGTCGCGGCGGGCTGACACGATCGTCACAACAACACCGGCCAGTACGTCCAACAGAGCCATAACGGTAATGATGAAGAAGACCGATGTTGCAAAATTGGAATGCAGCAGGAACAGCATCAGACAGCCAATGAAGACGAGCATGCTGGCAGCGTGATTCATAATGGTCGCGGTGCCTGTACTGGTCGATTTCAGGATTTCCATGAACAGGACGGCAATCGACAGAACCAGAAGCGCATCGCCCTTGGTCATCACCCACTCAATATCGCCGCCAATCATCGGGATCGCAAAGAAACGCTCGCTCAGGATTGCCAGCAAGGGAGAGCCCTTTTCCGTCAGGAAGACACCTTCACCAAGGCCAGGGATCGCAACAGGATCACCCGAAGTGGTGAACGCCATCAGGCAGTAAATCCCAACCGGAATAACAAACAATGGGAAGGCACTTAACAAAAGCCGCATCAGTCGACCCCTTTTTTGCGGGCGCTTACCTCGGTTACGAGCTTCGCGCAGTTTTCTGTCTTCGAGGCGTGCTGCAGCGGCTGCCGGAAAGATCGGACCTGTCGCCATAAACGCCTCCTAACACCCATATGGTTAGCGCTTAAGCGTGACAATGCAAAGACATGGAGTGCGGGAGGGCGCTAAAGCTCGTCGGTGCCACCGGGATTACGGCGACGTTTGATCAGCCACATCACGCCGCGCAGGTCCGAAACCGCCGCCCATAGACGGCCAAAGTTATTGTACTTGGATACCCCGGCCCCACGTTCACGGTGGTTCACATCCATAAACTCAACCGTGTAGCCTTCGGCATTCATCAGCGCCGGCATATAGCGGTGCATATGATCGAAATAGGGTAGAGACAAAAACGCCTCGCGGGTCATCACTTTAATGCCGCAACCGCTATCATCACAGTCATCCTTGAGCAGACGCTTACGGAAATTGTTGGCAAAGCGAGAGCCGAATTTCTTCCATGCGGTGTCCTTGCGACTGGCCCGGCGGCCCATCACCATTTTCAGACCCTCAGGTGCGTCTGCGCGGGTCAGGGCGCGGTAAAGATCAGGCAGGTCTGCGGGATCATTCTGGCCATCGCCATCCAGCGTTCCGATCACGCGGCCGCGCGCATTCTGAATCGCTGTGCGCAGAGCACGCGATTGGCCAGCATTACCACGATGCGAGAGCACGCGCAGCGCCGGGAATTTTTCTTTGAGGCCGACCAAAACGGCGCGCGTATCATCGGTCGAGGCATCGTCCACGATCACCATTTCATAGGACCGGCCATCCAGAGCGGCGGCAATTTCAGTGATCAAGCCCTCGGCATTGCCGGACTCATTGTGCATGGGCACACAGATGGAAAACTCTACAGCGCTGCTCATCGCCGAACCTCTTAAAGCTCACTCCTGCGCTGCCATAAGCGAAAACGAGCGATTGCGAAACCGTAGCGTTACCGCCATGACTGCCAGAGATGACAACTCTGCCGATTGAACCCCTGCTGTCAGAGATCGCTGCAACGCTGAAAGCCCGCCAGCGCTTGATCCTTGGCGCCCCGCCCGGTGCGGGCAAGACCACGCGGGTGCCGCTGGCGCTTAGCGGTTTGATCAAGGGGTTTGAGGCGCTGCCCGGCAAAGTCGTGATGCTCGAACCGCGCCGGATCGCGGCGCGGATGGCCGCCGAACGTATGGCGGCAACGCTTGGCGAAAAAGTCGGCGGGCGGATTGGTCTCTCCACACGGATTGATCGCCGCGTCAGCAAGGATACGGTTGTGGAAGTCATCACCGATGGCCTGTTCACGCGTCGGCTGCTGGCTGATCCGGAGCTATCCGGAGTGAGCGTCGTGATCTTTGATGAGATCCATGAGCGCGGCCTGAATGCCGACCTTGGCCTTGCGCTGGCGCTGGAGGTTCAGGAGGCCCTACGCGAAGACCTGCATATTCTGGCCATGTCGGCAACTTTGGATACAGCAAGCATGGCCTCCAAGCTTGATGCGCCCGTGATCGAAAGCGAAGGGCGGCAATATCCGGTTGAAACCCGTTACCTCGGACGTAATCGCGACCGCATTGAAGACCAGATGGCCGCCGCGATTACCAAGGCGCATCGCGAAACAGATGGCTCTATACTGGCCTTCCTGCCCGGCGCTGGCGAAATCCGCAGAGTAGCCGAGCGACTGAGCTTACCGACAGACACTTTGATCGCGCCTCTGTTTGGCGCCCTTAGCCCGCGCGAACAGGATCAGGCTGTCTCCCCACCCGCAAAGGGGCAACGCAAAGTCGTGCTGGCCACTGATATTGCCGAGTCAGCGCTGACGATTGAGGGCGTCTCCGTCGTCGTTGATAGCGGTTTAGCCCGCGTGCCGGAAACCGATCCGAATGGACAGACGCGGTTGGTCACGCTGCGGGCCGCGCGCGCCAATGTTAACCAAAGGCGGGGCAGGGCAGGACGCTTGGGCCCGGGAACCTGCTATCGCCTCTGGGATGAGGCAGAAACACGAGGCCTTGTCGCCGCGCCGCGCCCGGAAATATTGGCTGCGGATCTCTCAGGCCTTGTCCTGACCCTTGCTGAATGGGGCGAGAGTGACCCTCTAGGGCTGAATTGGCTGGATGTTCCGCCGAGCGGGCGGTTGAAGTCAGCGCAGAGACTTCTGAAACAGCTTGAAGCGCTGACCCCGGATGGTGCTTTGACCGCTAAGGGCAAGGCGATGGCGCGGCTACCACTTCCACCGCGCCTTTCCGCGCTAATTGTCGGCACGGATGAGCCCGGCGAGAAAGCGCTCGCCGCACGAATTGCCGCCTTGGCTGGAGAACGCGGGGTAGGTGGGAACACCGAAGACCTCACGGCACGCCTTGCAGGGTTTGAGCGCGAGAATAGCCCGCGCGCCAAAGCTTTGCGTCGACAAGCGGAGCAATGGGGGCAGGGCGCCGCGCCAAAGGGTAAAGCCGCCACCATTCTGGCGCGCGGCTGGCCGGACATGATCGCCCGCAAACGCCCCGGCACCAACGCAACCTATGTTCTGGCGTCCGGGCGGGCAGGGCAGGTGGAGGAAACCTCCCCGCTCGCCAAATCCGAATGGTTGAGCGTAGTCGAACTGGTCGGCGCAGCAAAGGGCGCACGGATTACACTGGCTGCGGCCCTCAGTGAGAGTGATGCCCTTGCGGCCTCTCCCCCTGAGACACGTGAAGAGGCCGAGTTTGATCCTGCCAAAGGAAGTTTCCGGGCGCGCAAGGTCAAAGCCATGGGCGCGATCATCCTGTCTGAGACCCCACTGCCCAAACCTTCTGGGGACAGTGCCCGCAAAGCGTTTCTCGCCCACCTTGAGGCTGAAGGTTTCGCCCCTACTGGTTTGCAAGACGCTATCGCCAGCTTTGTCGCGCGGGTTAGCGCTTTGCGAGCGACGCATGGTGAAGACTGGCCGAGCCTGTCCGTTCAAGAGTTACAGGAAACGGTCGCTGAATGGCTTGGCCCGGCCCTTGGGACTGGCAGCTTCGAGATGCCCTTGCCTGCGCGCATTACGGACGCGTTGAAAGCAAGTCTTGGCTGGCCCCTGTCGCAGGACGTGGATCGACTGGCACCCGCAACTGTCGCGTTACCTGTCGGACGCAAAGCCAGGATTGACTGGCTGGATGAACGCGCGCCGCTGATCGAATGCAAGGTGCAGGAGCTTTATGGTGCACAAGCGCATATCGCGCTCGCCGAGGGACGGTTACCCGTGACGGTTCAGATGCTCTCACCGGGCGGGAAACCCGTGGCCACAACGCGCGATCTGCCCGGCTTCTGGCGCGGTGGATATACAGATATGGCCAAGGATATGCGCGGACGTTACCCCAAGCATGACTGGCCTGAAGACCCCGCAAATGCCAAGCCGCATATCGGGATGACGAAGAAACGTTTGGCCCAGTAACCTGATGCCAACGTATGGATTTTATCCCTATGCAGATTATATATAGTCCGGTTATGGATTAATAATGCACCGAAATAGTTGCATTACTTAGTCCGCAGTGTTATATGACATTTTTATGAACCCCTATAAAGAAAGGTTATGTCATGCACATTACCAGCGAAAATAGGGCGATGATGGAAGCCTTTCACCGCCCGCTAGTGGACAGAAAGAAGTTGCAAAGCGGCACAGGCAAACTGATAGCGGTTGCTGTTGCAATTGTGGCATTTGAACTGCTCGTCGGGCTCATCCGCATTATTGCTTAATCTGACAGGCATTCATTGCCATTCAATCTGGCTTTTTTAGCGCTTTTGAGCCATAAGCCGCCGGATGACTGACACACCTGCACCCAAGGCGACCAAATCGGTCTTCATCAAGACCTATGGCTGCCAGATGAATGTATATGATAGCGAGCGCATGAAGGATGTGCTCGCGCCGATTGGCTATGCCCCGACAGATGCTGCCGAGGGCGCCGATCTGGTCGTGCTGAACACCTGCCACATCCGCGAAAAAGCCACCGAGAAAGTCTATTCCGAGCTGGGCCAGATCAAGAAATTGAAAGAGGCTCAAGGCGGCAAAATGACGATTGCGGTTGCAGGCTGCGTCGCTCAGGCCGAAGGCGCAGAGATCATGCGGCGCCAGCCCGCGGTTGATCTGGTGCTTGGGCCGCAAGCCTATCACAAACTGCCCGAGATGATTGCTCGCGTGCATCGCTCGACCGGAGAGCGCCTGGAAACCGAGTTCGACACACAGGAAAAGTTCGACGCTCTGCCCAAGGCTCGCTCGGTCGATGGACCAGTCGCTTACCTGTCGGTGCAGGAAGGGTGCGATAAATTCTGTACGTTCTGCGTTGTGCCTTATACGCGCGGGGCGGAAATCTCCCGCTCTGTTGACGAGATCATGGTTGAGGCGAGATCGCTCGCCAGCCAAGGCGTGCGCGAAGTTCAACTGCTGGGCCAGAACGTCAACGCCTATCATGGCGCAGGCCCGGCAATCGAAGGTGGCGGCGAGTGGACGCTTGGCCAACTGGTACGCCATGTTGCCAAGATTGGCGGCTTTGACCGCATTCGCTACACGACCAGCCATCCGCGCGACATGGATGATGACCTGATCGCCGCCCACGCCGATACGCCGGAGCTTATGCCTTTCCTGCACTTGCCGGTGCAATCAGGCTCAAACCGCATCCTGCAGGCGATGAATCGCGGTCATACGCGTGAGCATTATCTCGACATCATGCGCCGCGTGAAAGAGGCCCGCCCGGATATTGGCTTGGCTTCAGATTTCATCGTTGGCTTCCCTGGTGAGTCCGATAAGGATTTTGAGGACACGATGGATCTCGTCCGCGAGGTTGGCTACTGCATTGCCTATTCGTTCAAGTATTCAGAACGCCCCGGCACGCCAGCCGCTGAAATGTTTGGGCAAGTGCCAGAAGACGTGAAAAACGAACGCCTGCAAGCGCTACAGGCGCTGTTGCGCGAACAGCAAACCGCGTTCAACGCCTCAAAAGTCGGTCAGACTGTGCCTGTGCTGGTTACCGGAAAGGGCCGGAATGCCGGGCAGATGCATGGCCGCTCGCCATGGCTGCAGGCGGTTCACTTTGATGGGGCCGAAGACCTGTCCGGCCAGATCATCGATATTGAGATCGTTGGCTCAAGCCTGAACTCCCTGTCTGGAAAACTGCCACAAATGGCTGATGGGGTGCCCGCTTGAGTCAGGATTGG
This sequence comes from Hyphomonas sp. FCG-A18, assembly GCF_045287255.1. Lineage (GTDB taxonomy): Bacteria > Pseudomonadota > Alphaproteobacteria > Caulobacterales > Hyphomonadaceae > Henriciella. Next base: position 2,843,584 of record NZ_CP137142.1, on the reverse strand, counting down.
ACCCCAAACGACCCCTCTCTACTGCCCGTTATTTGCGGCCCAAACCATATGAATCTCCTCTATCTTGAGGGGGAGCTCAGTGAGGGTGACCTCAAGGCGGAAAGTCAGGGTGGCGGTATCAGGCTTGATGGCTCAACCGAGGCGGTCAGCACCGCTGTGCTGGCTCTGTCTGTATTTGAAGCCGTGCTGGCCAAGAACCCGGAGGCTGGCATTCCAGCCCTCGAAGGCGCACTGGAACAGGCGCGTACGCCAAGCCAGACCTATCAGACACTGACGGGCCTGAAAGTGCCAATCAAGGCACAGACAAGCGCACAGGGAAAGTATCTCGACCTGCTGACCGGAGCCAAGAATGACCTCATTTTCGGCGTTGGCCCTGCAGGAACCGGCAAGACATTTCTGGCCGTTGCTGCAGGCGCAGCCGCGCTAAAGAATAAACGCGCCGCGAAGCTGATCATTACCCGCCCTGCGGTTGAGGCTGGCGAGAATCTCGGCTTCCTACCCGGCGACCTTGAAGAAAAGGTCGAGCCTTATCTGCGCCCGATCTGGGACGCGCTCGAAGAAACCCTCGGCCTCGATCAAGCCACGCGACTGCGGGAAAAGAAGATTATCGAGGTTGCCCCGCTCGCCTTTATGCGGGGGCGAACGCTTAAGAACGCTTTCGTGATTATGGATGAAGCGCAGAATGCAACCGTGGCGCAGATGAAAATGGTGCTGACCCGGCTTGGCCGCGACAGCCGTATGGTTGTCACGGGCGATCCGGGACAGGTCGACCTGCCGCCCAAAACCCAATCCGGCCTTGCTCATGCGCTTTCTATTCTGAAAGGTGTTGAGGGCGTCGGGCAAGTGACCTTCACGGCCCGTGATGTGCGCCGCCATGCCCTCGTCAGCCGCATCATCAAAGCTTACGATGCCGATGCGAAGAAAGCGAAAGACGCATGATCGATCTGGACATGCGTGTCGATGAAGAAGGTTGGGCGCAGGCTTTTCCGAACCTTGAAGCGATCTGCCTGAAAGCACTCAATGCTGGGGCGGACGCAGGCGGCATTGCTGGTGAGGTTAGCCTTTTGCTCACCAATAATGAGGCCATTCAGATTCTAAATCGCGACTGGCGCGGCAAAGATAAAGCCACCGATGTTCTATCCTTCCCAGCCGATGAGATGGATCGCCCATTGCTGGGTGACATCGCGATTGCCCTGCAAACCTGCCAGCATGATGCCGATGAGAAATCCATCCCGCTCGACCAGCATCTCTCCCACCTCCTGATCCATGGTTACCTTCACTTAATTGGACACGACCACATGGAAGACACAGAAGCGGTAAAAATGGAGGCTCTTGAGGTTACAGCGCTTGCCTCATTGGGGTGGCCTGATCCATACACGTATTAAGCGATTCTCGCGTTCAAAGGACGACTCTAAACCGAGCCATGTCAGATGATTCCCGCGGCCTCTTTGGCCTTTTCCGGCGCAAGCCAAAAAATCCTTCCGAACCTGCGGATCAACAACCCGCCACCGCCGAGCAGCGCGAAATGCGTTTGCGGGTGGCAGAGTTTCAGAGCCTGAAGGTCTCCGATGTGATGATCCCACGAGCTGAGATCGTCGCCGTGGACATCGAAACCCCGTTTGATGAGCTTCTTAAAATTCTGGCAGATGAGGCCCACTCACGCCTGCCGGTCTATCGCGAGACACTCGATGATCCGGTTGGCCTGATCCATATCAAGGACGTCGTTGGGGACATTGCCCGGCAGAGTAATGAAACGGCCTCAGACGGTGAGAACGCGCCACTGAAGCGTCTGCATCGAGATATCCTGTTCGTACCGCCCAGCATGTCTCTGCAGGACTTGCTGTTGAAGATGCAGAGTACGCGCATTCATCTCGCGCTTGTCGTGGATGAATATGGGGGCACAGATGGTCTGGTCAGCCTCGAAGATCTGGTTGAAGAGATCGTTGGCGATATCGAAGACGAGCATGATGAGGATATCGCCATGCTGGTCCGCCGTGGGCGCCTTGCCTGGGAAGTCGACGCCCGCATGGAAGTTGATGACTTCAAGGAAGAGACACAGCTTGACCTTGCGATTGAAGATCATGAGGTCGACACGCTCGGCGGCGTGGCCTTTGCCCTTGCTGGGCGGATACCCTTGCGCAGTGAAGTGCTGCGCCATCCGTCCGGGGCAGATATCGAAATTCTGGAAGCTGATTCCCGTAAGATTCAGCGCCTTATTGTGCGCAGCAAACCCGTCACGCCGGAGACGGCGTCATGAGCGAAGCCAGGATCAGTCACGGATTTGGCCCGCTCACCAGCCTGTATGAGGCGGTGGCCCGAACCGGTGGCCTGACCGGGATGTTGTTCGCAGCCCTGCTTGGCGCTTTTGCTGCACTCGGCTTTGCACCATTTCACCTGTCACCAACGCTCGCGATAGCATTCATTGGCTTGGTCTGGATGCTGGATGGCGCGCGCGGCCACAAGCGTTGGGGACGATCCATGTTTGCCCGTGGTTGGGCCTTTGGGTTTGGTTTCTTTTTGGTTGGCATGTACTGGACGGCACAACCGTTTCTGGTTGAACCTGAACGCCACGCGATATTCCTCTGGATGCCGCTGATTGCCTTGCCAGGTGGCATGGCGCTGATCTGGGGCGCGGCCTGCGCCCTTGGCGGGGCTTTCTGGTCTTCCTCCCCATCCCGCGTGTTTATCTTTGCCTTGTTCATGGGGCTGGCCGAACTGGCGCGTGGACATCTGTTTGGTGGTTTTCCCTGGAATCTTGCCGGGACGACCTGGACACCGGGCGCGCCACTGTCACAGGCTGCCTCACTGGGCGGGGTTTATTGGCTCACGCTTGTCACACTGCTCATCATGGCCGCGCCCGCCACACTCGTAGATACGCGCGCGCAGAAAGGGGTTCTGCTTCGGGCGGTGCCAAGTGTTCTTGCCATCGCGCTGCTAGCCTTTGGCTGGGCCTGGGGGTCACAGCGGCTGGCCACTGATACCGAACTGACGGAACGCAGCGTGATCCTGATCGATGCTGGTGTCCCACAGGCTGAAAAGTTTGAAAACCCTCAGCAAGTCCTTGCCCGCTATTCCGAATTCCTACGTGAAATCCCGAGCGAACCCGGCGATATCCTGATCTGGCCGGAGGGCGCGCTGCCAAGCTATCTGCTGCAGGACACTGTGGCGCTGGATCAGATCTCCGGTTTCCTGGGTCCCCGAACTCTGATCACAGGAACCCCGCGTGTGTCCACGACCAGCGGCGCGGCCAATTACTATAATAGTGTAGCCGTCTTCCAGACCGGGGCCCTCAGCACAGAGCTTGTGGCCCTCTATGACAAACACCGTCTAGTACCCTTTGGTGAGCTGGCAGCAACTCGCATTGTCCCGTTCGGCGAAAGCATTTCCGGTATCCTGCCCTCCGCCATCCAGCGCATGGCACGCAGTGGTTTCACCCCTGGTGCTGGGCCGACTGTTCTATATCCGGAAACCCTACCGGCTTTCATTCCGCTCATTTGCTATGAAGGACTGTTCCCGGAAATGCTGCGAAAGGCAGACCCACGCCCGGAAAATGCCGAATGGATTGTCGTTGTTTCTAATGATGCCTGGTTTGGCGGCGGTATGGGCCCTGCCCAGCACTATAATCAAAACCGCTATCGCGCGATCGAATCCGGCCTGCCAATGGCCCGCGTCGCCACGCGAGGGACAACAGCCATGATTGATGGTTATGGGCGTGAACTGGCAAGAGGGAACCCGGTGGCCGGTGATCCGGCGGGTTGGCGCTCTTCCGTTGTCCGTACAGCCCTTCCTGCAAAACTGGACCGCACCCCGTATCAACGCTTTGGTGGCACATTTTATTGGTTATCGCTCGTTGTCTGCCTCATTCTTGCGTTTGCCTGCTGGCGTCGTTAAGCACACCTAACTTCTGATTGAACCGTAAACGTACCTTATGTCCGAGAATAAACTCCCTAATGATGTTGACCGTATTGTCGGTATGCGGATGCGCTTGCGCCGCCGTGATCTGAAACTCACTCAAGAGCAGCTTGGCGAAAAGCTGGGCCTGACCTTCCAGCAGGTTCAGAAATACGAGAAGGGCGTGAACCGGGTTTCCGCTGGCCGTTTGTTCAATATGGCCAGTGTGCTGGGTGTCCCAATCACTTACTTCTTTGAGGGTGTAAGCGAGATGCTCGAAGGGCCGTCAATGGCCGTTGCAGAATCTGAGGCCCCGCCCATTCTTCCTGTCATGGATATGGAAGCGATTGAACTGGTTTCAGCCTTTCAAAAGATCGGCGATGCAGATCTGCGCAAGACGCTTTTGGCGACGATTCAGGCGGCGGCAGCGAGTGCTCAAAAAGGCACAGACAGTTAAAGCTCTTTGCGATAAGCCTCACCGGTCTACAACCCCTATGAGTTGATTTATGAAGGAGGTGCGCTTGTGACGCCGTCTGATTTTCTGTTTACAAGCGAGAGCGTTTCCGAAGGCCATCCGGACAAGGTCTGCGACCGCATCTCTGATGAGATTGTCGATCTGTATTTTCGCGAGGCGGAAGCTTCTGGATTTGATGTCGCACAAGTTCGTGCAGCCTGTGAAACGGCAACCACAACCAATCGCGTGGCTTTGCTCGGCGAGATGCGTGGACCCAACATCCCGGTCGACCAGATTGAGACAACTGTCCGCGATGCAGTAAAGTCGATCGGCTATGAGCAGGATGGCTTTCACTGGCAAAATCTCAACCTCGATAACTGGCTACATGAACAATCCGCTGACATTGCTGCCGGCGTTGATGCCGGAACCGGAACCTATGTTGAGGAAGGAGCTGGCGATCAGGGGATCATGTTTGGCTATGCCAGCGCTGAAACCCCGGAACTTATGCCGGCCACGCTGGTCTATGCACACCAGATCCTGAAGCGCATGGCCGACCTGCGGCACTCGGGTCAGCGCCCCGAGTTTCTGCCGGATGCCAAAAGCCAGGTTACGCTGCGCTATTCCAATGGCAAGCCGGTGGATGTCGACACGGTGGTTGTTTCGACGCAGCATACAGATGGCCTAAGCGCCGAACATATTCGCGAACTGGTGCGCCCAGTCGTTAAGGATGTTCTACCAGAGGGGTGGTTTCCAAGCGAAGACAAGTTTTACGTCAATCCAACAGGAAAATTCGTGATTGGTGGCCCGGATGGCGATGCAGGTCTGACGGGGCGTAAAATCATCGTTGATACTTATGGTGGCGCTGCCCCACATGGCGGCGGGGCCTTCAGCGGGAAAGACCCAACTAAAGTTGATCGGTCCGCCGCTTATGCCTGCCGCTATCTCGCTAAGAATGTGATTGCTGCAGGCCTAGCCGAGCGCTGCACTCTACAGGTAAGCTATGCCATTGGCGTTGCTCGGCCCTTATCTATCAATGTAAACTTGCATGACACCGGCGGCACTGACGAACGTAAACTGGAACAGGTCCTTATGCAGGTTATGGACCTTAGCCCACGTGGAATTCGCACCAAGCTTGGCCTTAATCGCCCAATCTATGCCCGCACCGCCGCTTATGGTCATTTTGGGCGTACGCCAGAAGCCGATGGCGGTTTCAGCTGGGAACGTCTTGACCTGGCCGATGAAATCAGGTCTGCGATGGGCTAAACTATCTGTTGCAAGTCCGCGACACATACGCGCAGACAAAAGATACACCAAAGTCAGGGCTTGCTTTGCCGCGGTGCACAAGCAAGCTATGGCGATAGAGTAAAGACGTGGTCCAGGAGGCCCAAATGACAAGCATCAAAACAATCGGTGTGGTGGGCGCAGGGCAAATGGGAAACGGTATCGCACATGTTTGTGCGCTGGCCGGGTATGACGTACTTCTAAATGATATTTCGCAAGAGGCCCTGGAGAAGGGGGTTGCGACCATCGAAAAAAACATGGTGCGCCAGGTTTCACGGGAACTGATCACGCATGAGGATATGCAAACAGCGCTCGGCCGTATCAAAACGGCGACCAGCCTGAGCCCGTTTGCCGAAGCCGATCTTGCCATTGAAGCCGCGACCGAGCAGCGTGAGATCAAGGAAAAGATCTTTTCCGCGCTTTGTAATGTTGTCCCGGAGCGCACTTATCTGGCGACCAATACCAGTTCCATTTCGGTGACCCGACTCGCGTCCACAACTGATCGCCCGGAAAAATTCATCGGCCTGCACTTCATGAACCCGGTGCCGCTGATGAAGCTAATGGAAATCATTCGCGGTCTCGCCACTGATCAGGAAACCTATGACATGGCGCTGGAATTCTCCAGCCGCCTGGGCAAAACCACGACCAATGCTGAAGATTATCCGGCCTTTATCGTGAACCGTATTCTGGTCCCGATGATCAATGAGGCCGTCTATGCCCTGTATGAGGGTGTTGGAACAGTTGAAAGCATTGATACAGCGATGAAGCTGGGCGCGAACCATCCGATGGGGCCACTCACGCTGGCCGATTTCATTGGTCTCGATACCTGCCTGTCGATTATGCAAGTGCTCCATGATGGCCTTGCCGATACCAAGTATCGCCCATGCCCACTGCTCGTGAAATATGTCGAGGCCGGCTGGGTCGGACGCAAAGTTGGCCGCGGCTTCTATGATTATCGCGGCGACGCTCCGGTCCCAACGCGATAGGCAATCGCTTTATTGATCCATCTTTTCGCGGCCAGCCCGAAAAACATTGAGGGTTAGCCCCGTTTTACGCTCGAACGTGAGTTGAAGCCAATCTCCAGCGCAATGGCGAGAACAAGCTACGCCCGAGCTTCAATAAAGGGTTTGGCTTCCTCCGCTGGTTCTTCGCCATTGGCTTTGCTCTGATCTTCGGCATGCGGCCTAGGAGATGTCGGATGATCCGAAGTTGAGACAACAATCCCTGAGAGGTGAACTAGCTCCGCCACTTCAGGGTTTTAGCCTTCACCTTGTTCTCGAAGGGGCGGCCATCTGCTCGACTGGCGGCCCATTCCTTTTTGAGCATCTGGTACCACTTGGCCTGAATATCGATGTCATCAATCCAAAGCATCGACTTCTGGTGCTCCATGCCAAGGTTTTGCAGATCGACCATATCCCCATCCTGACGCAGGAATTTGCGCGCCATGGGCTTGGCAACCGGAATGGCGAGATTCAGCAGGGGCGCCCCCGTCCACCATGTAAACTGAGTGATCCGGGTTAGTTTTGGCGCTTCAGGCGTCAGGCAAGTCAGGGTCAGAAAACGCGCCCGGCCATTGGAAATGATCTCCCAGCGAAAGCCGGGAAGCTGGAATCGGATTTCTGTCTCGACATTGTCGCCGAAGACCCAGCGGTAAAGCTTTGAGTTTGAGCTTGGGGCGTGGCGATCAATCGCCCAACCCCGCTCAGCTGGCACGAAAGGCTTTTCTTTCAGTTTCAGGCCAACAGAAGGTGGTCGCCACCACCATTGATTATGCACAAAAGGCACGTGCGCCGGGTCCATCAGGCCAACAACCGCATCATCCATGTGCGCATTGAATGTATCTTCAATGACGAATTTGGGCTTTTCAGGCAGCGGCCCGAAATCGGGCGGCGGTACATCTGGCTCGCCCTCAAAGCGCGGATTATCCGCGATGAATACGAAAATTGCGCCATTGGCCTCATGAACAGGATAGTGGCGCACTTTCACCCGGCTCGGATCATAGGGCTCATCCCCGGTCAGGCTAGGCATCAGTTTACACACCCCATCCATCCCGAAACGCCAGCCATGATAAGGGCACTCCAGCGTGGTTTCCCCATCTGTCTCCACTTGTCGGCCTGCACTCAGGGGTACAAGGCGATGCGGACAGACATCGCGCAAGGCAAAGGCTTTACCAGCAGCATTCCGGCCAATCACCAAGGGTTGACCCAGCATGATCCGGCGGATCTGCGCGCCAGGTTTTATCTCAGCCGAAGCCGCACCCAGATACCAGCTATCGGTCAGCCAGCCTTCAGGTGTAATCCCAACCTGCTTGTCAGGCGTATTATCGATGAGTGTGTTGGTGTCGGCCATTGGCGCTGATTACGACAGATCAGACGCGGCGCAAAGCTCAACTTGTGTAAGAATAGGTAATGGAGGTCCCTAAGCGCCCATACTATCCAATGACAGGCGCATGACTTAATCCTGAGCCAGACGCGTATAGCCTGCAAATTCAGAGTCCGACAAAGCCTCAATCAAGGCCTCTTTGGCCATGCCATAGTCAACGATCCGGCATGTGATGATGATTTCATCGCTCTCGTCATCATCATCTTCGCAATAGCCAAGCCCCGTCCAGCCAAGGATTTCATTGATCCGGTCTGCTGCAGCGTCGCTATCGAAATCGGCTTCATCGGGATAGGCCACGGTCAGGGTTTGATAGTCCCCCGGCTCCAAGACCTCGAAACCAATATCGCGGGCTGGTCCCAGAATCGCTTCAAACTGCTGCTCCAGAGAGCGGAAGAACCAGATACGATGGACCTCCGTTTGCCCGGCATCCCCCAAGGCACCCCAGTGCTCGACAATGCGGCGGCGGCGCGGTTCAGCCCAGGCCTCATGATAGGCGATGACCCGCCCGCTCTCATCGCGTTTATACAGCCTGAACATGGCACGCCTCCTCATCACGATGGTGATGTTTCACCCGCTATACGGCGTTGCAGCACAATCTGCTAGGCGGCGGCTTCCGACCTCGCTATATGCCCCTGTATGACACCTCGTGATAAGATCCGTAATTTCTCAATCGTGGCCCATATTGACCACGGGAAATCGACTCTGGCCGACCGCCTGATCCAGCAGACAGGCACGCTAACCGAGCGTGAAATGTCTGATCAGGTGCTCGACTCGATGGATATCGAGAAAGAGCGCGGCATTACCATCAAAGCGCAAACCGTGCGGCTCGACTATAAGGCCCGCGATGGGGAAACCTATGCGCTGAACCTGATGGATACGCCGGGGCACGTTGACTTCTCCTATGAGGTGTCCCGCTGTCTGGCTGCCTGTGAAGGCTCACTGCTCGTCGTCGATGCCTCTCAGGGCGTTGAGGCCCAGACCCTTGCCAATGTTTATCAGGCGATTGAACAGGATCACGAGATTGTCCCAGTTCTGAATAAGATTGACCTTCCAGCCGCTGATGTTCCGGCTGTAAAACAACAGATTGAAGACGTAATCGGCCTTGATGCGTCTGACGCAGTTGAAATCTCTGCCAAAACCGGCCTTGGCATTGAGGATGTGCTCGAAGCCATCGTCACACGCCTGCCTGCCCCGCCAACAGGCGAGACGGACAGGCCGCTCAAAGCGTCTCTGGTTGATGCCTATTACGACCCCTATCTGGGCGTGGTTGTTATCGTCCGCGTCTTTGACGGGGTGATGCGCAAGAAGCAGAAAATCAAAATGATGAAGACCGGCGCGACCTATGAGCTGGATCGCGTTGGCACTTTCCGGCCCAAGCCGACCGATACTGATGAGTTAGGCCCGGGTGAGGTTGGCTTCTTTGTCGCCTCGATCAAAGAAGTCGCCGACTGTGCGATCGGGGATACGATCACGACCGAAAAAGGCGGCACGGACGAAGCGTTGCCGGGCTATAAGGATGTTCAGCCAGTTGTGTTCTGTGGCCTGTTCCCGATGGATGCAGGTGATTTTGAAGAATTGCGTACCGCGATGGGTAAGCTGCGCCTGAATGATGCGAGCTTCACTTGGGAAATGGAAACCAGCGCCGCGCTCGGCATGGGTTTCCGCTGTGGCTTCCTCGGTCTGCTCCACCTCGAAATCATTCAAGAACGCCTCAGCCGCGAGTTTGACCTCGACCTGATCGCGACCGCGCCAAGCGTGGTCTATGAGATGACGATGACGGATGGTTCAGAGATTGAACTGCATAATCCGGCGGATATGCCGGATGTCGTCAATGTGGCTGAGGTCCGCGAGCCCTGGATCAAGGCGACGATCTACACCCCGGATGAGTATCTCGGCTCGATCCTGAAACTCTGTCAGGACCGCCGCGGGATTCAGACCGAGCTTTCCTATGTCGGTGATCGCGCCATGGTGCAGTATGAGTTGCCGCTCAACGAGGTCGTCTTCGACTTCTATGATCGTCTGAAGTCGATTTCGCGCGGCTATGCGAGCTTTGACTATGAGATTATCGGCCACCGCGCCGAGAACCTGGTGAAGATGAATATTCTGGTCAATGACGAGCCTGTTGATGCTCTGGCTATGCTGGTTCACCGTGATCGCGCTGAAAGCCGGGGCCGTCAGATGTGCGAGCGCCTGAAAGACCTGATCCCACGCCAGATGTTTAAAATCCCGGTTCAGGCGGCGATTGGTGGACGGATTATTGCCCGCGAAACCATCTCTGCCTTGCGCAAGGATGTGACCGCGAAATGTTATGGTGGTGACGCGACCCGAAAGAAAAAGCTGCTGGAGAAGCAGAAAAAGGGGAAGCAGCGCATGCGCCAGTTCGGCAAGGTCGAGATCCCGCAGGAGGCTTTCGTCGCCGCCTTGCGCATGGATGGAGACTAAAAACATCAAAATTCGGATCGGAAGCGGAACAAAATCCGGATTCTATCCACAGAATTCGCGTTTCTGTGGAAAATTAACCCTTATTAACCATAATTTTCGATTCGTCCCTCGACTCTTTTTCGATCTGAGTCATTCTGAACCTGTCCGCAGCGGACCTCGGCAGCCACCGGGGAAAACAGCGGGAAGCACGTCGCGCCCGGACGAAACCGGATCACGAGACAAAGACTGGAAACAGTCGCGTCAAAAGATCAGGCGGAGATGAGGGGAATAGGCAACGCGACGTCTGTCTTGCTCAGACTAGGTGAGTAAGGTGGGACTGTATCTGCGACCGGAGAACGAGCCGAAACGCAGGACCAAAAAGAGCGCTGAAAAGCGAACTGGACGGTTGAAGCTTAACAAAACTGCGAAAGCAGAACGGGAAGTTTCGAGGGATCAAAACCGATCACGAATGAGAACTGTCACAAGAACTTGTTACTGTGATTCGGAATTGAAACCAAGGAGGCGCTGATCGCAAGGTCAGCGCCTCTTCTTATTTGTCTGAGGATTTTATTTGTCTGAGGATTGGGCACCCTTCTAACCAACACTCAGGGCCAGTAAACGTGAAACCGATGCGCGCGAAACACCGCCCTGCTGGCTCAAAGCAGAAATCGCCTCATCGACTTTTTTCATCGCAGTTTTGCTGGTCGCGGTCGGCTTATCCAGAACGCCTTCACGTACCAGAGCCGCGCAAACATCCCTAGACGTGATCCAGGCATCATAGCCAGAGAAGCGCAGAAAATACTGCGCCGTTGCCCCACCAAGGCGTGACCCATGCTTGGCCATATGCGCAAGCAAGCCTGCCTGATCGCCGACAGGCCATTGCGCCAGAAACGCACCAAAGCTGCCATGCTCTTTCTTGGTCTCGACGATGAATCGGGCATTCTCAAGCGTTGCTTTGATCTTTTGACCATTGCGCACAATGCCCTTATCCGAGAGCAAGCGATCCATATCCTCGTCCGAAAAGAACGCGACCCGGTGGGGGTCAAACCCAGCAAAGGCGGTCTCAAAACCGGGCCATTTATTCTGAATGACCCTCCAATTGAACCCGGCACTGAAGACGGCTTGCGTCATCTGAGATAGATATTCAGCATCACTCACCGCAGTCAGATCAGATCGCGCGTGCTCATTGCCAATCTTCTGCAAAACCTGTGCGCGATCACCATGATGTTGCGCGGCCAGATCGACAATCTCATCAAATGTTCTCATTCGAACCTCCCTACCCATATGGAAGCCAACCCCGCCCTGCTTGGCAAGCCGCAGACGCGATATTGCGCGAAAGCCTCAATCAGCCTAGGGCTGACCGCGGAAGTAGGGGTCATCTCACCATGTTTTATCGTCATGTCGCTCACGCAGTTTCAGGCGCGCTTTGGGCAAGCCTTGCCATGACGGCTGCCGCGCAATCCCATCCGGATACATTCGGCACCGAGCGCGGGACGGGCAAAATCATCTGCACAAGCGATGGGGATGAAAACGCCATTCGCCCTGATGACCCATCCTATGCGATCTCGGCGATGTGGGACCAGATGATGCTTGGCGAGCGCGCCGCATGCGGTGAACAGCTAACGCCCATCGACAACGGCACATGGGGCGAAAGCAAACCATTTGAGGGCACTGATGATGCCGGGCTGACGGCGGATTTCCGTCTTTATGTCCTGCATGACGATTATACGTGGGCGAATGGCTCCAATCGCCAGGTTTTGAATGATGATCAGCCAATCATGTTCAATGAAATCCTGCGCACACCACAATTCTTCCAACGGTTCTGCAGCGCCAAGGCCGTCCTCAGCGTCGGCACAGCCTCTCAGGGCGGCCCAAGAGCTGTTAATCATCGCCTTGCCCGTGAACGCGGTGAGATCGTGGCGAATGCCCTGACCTCGTATCGCCCTGATTGCACAACTGAGCGTGCACCGATCATGTACGCGCTAAGCCTTGGTCAACATCGCGGGGACCGCGCCGGAGATCGCCCAACCCAGCGGCGCGTCGTCATCGTTGCGGCAGAGGATCTCGCCCTCGGCGTCAACCTTGAGCAAGCCCTGCGCCGCGGCCTGATAGAGCAGAACGTCTTCGGCACCATGAGCGTTGCCGATTATGACCGTTTTGATTTGATCTCGTTCTGATCAGTTCTTGAAATTAGAGAAGATATCGTCAGCCGACAGCTCACGGTCTTCTGAAGGTGCAGTCTCTTCCGCAACCGGGGCTTCCGGTGTCTCAACGGCTTCGGCTGGCGCAAGGCCCGGGCCTTCTGTGGCGGCAGCGCGTTCTGCATCCATTTTGCGGCGACGGTCAGACGCTTTCGCAATCACCTCATCCAGCTCGATCTGAGAGCACAGGCCAAGCGTTACCGGATCAACCGGGCGAATATTCTGGCTGTTCCAATGGGTCTTGTCGCGAACATTGGTGATGGTCGCCTTGGTTGTGCCGATCAGTTTCCCGATCTGGGCGTCGGTCACCTCTGGGTGATTACGAATAAACCAGGCAATCGCATCCGGTTTGTCACCGCGGCGGGCAACAGGGGTGTAACGCGCGCCCTTACGCTTGGGCTGCGGGATGTGCGCAATTTTAGATGGCGCGGTTTTCAGGCGATAATCTGGATCTTCCTCACCCTTTTGAATTTCTTCACGGGTCAGCTCACCACCAGAGATCGGATCAACGCCGCGCATATTCTCGGCAACGTCGCCATCGGCAATACCTTTGACTTCCAGATGGTGCAGGCCGCACAGGTCCGCGATCTGGTCAAAGCTCAGCGTTGTATTGTCGATCAGCCAGACAGCTGTGGCTTTCGGCATCAAAATATCGGCCATGGCAGCCTCCTTGAAACGTGCCCCAGAAACGCTTCCGCCCGGCACTTCAGGCCGGGCGGTCAGGGTCTCAGAGCAGAAATTGTCCTAACCTATAGAGACATAAACGTTTCTCGGCGCTCTGACTAGCCTTACGATACGGTTCGGCTGAGCAGGATTTTGCCGATATGCCCACCTTTGGCCATATGCGCCTGGGCTTCTTCAGCCTTTTCGAAGGGATAAATCGTATCGATCACAGGCTTAATGGTTCCCACCGCCACGGCTGGCCAGAACGTCTCCTCCACCGCCTTACGCAACTCGGCTTTCTCTTCAACCGGGCGGGCCCGCAGGGTTGTTCCGGTCAAAATCAATCGCTTTAGCATCAATGGCAGGAGGTTCACATTGACCTGCGGGCCATTCATATAGGCGATGTTACAGATGCGCCCATTCACTTTGGCGACCGAGATATTCTTCTGCACATAATCGCCGCCAACCATATCCAGGATGACATCGGCGCCGCCTTCTTCACGGACAATCGCTTCAAAGTCTTGCTCGCGATAATTGATCGCGACATCGGCGCCGAGCGCCTTGGCCGCCGCGCACTTATCGTCGGACCCCGCGGTTACGATGATCTTTCCAGCGCCAATATGCTTGGCCATCTGGATCGCCATCGTGCCAATGCCGGAGGTTCCCCCATGCACCAGCAGGATCTCCCCGGCCTGCAAGCCACAGCGCACGAACACGTTCGCCCACACTGTCAGCATCACTTCCGGCAGCGCGCCCGCCTCATCAAAGGAGAGATTATCAGGGATTGGCAGCAAGGAGCCGGCATCGACAGCGGCATATTCTGCATATCCGCCACCCGCGAGGAGCGCGCAAACGCGATCACCAACGCTCCACCCGCTAACCTCTGTGCCAAGCGCAACAATCTCGCCGGAAATCTCCAGCCCCATAATCTGTGATGCCCCAGGAGGTGGCGGATAGCGCCCGGCCCGCTGGACCAGATCAGCACGGTTCAAGCCCGCCGTGACCACTTTGACCAAAACCTCATTTGGCCCGCAATCTGGTTTTGGAACCTGCCCAAGACTGAGGGGCTCTCCCTCAGTGACCACCACAGCTTGCATCATGTCGCTCATAAGAACCCTATCTTTATCTTGATCTTTTGTGGCACTTTGGGCTTGCTAGTGGCGTGGTGTCCACATCAAAAGTGAGCGAGCCCCAAAATGCTGAATGAAGAAGAGCCAATCCCAGAAAAACCCGTCGATCTGGAGCGTTTGTCGGTTGACGAACTGAACCAGCGGATCGAAGAATTAAGGGCAGAGATTGCGGCATGTGAGGCTGAGCTCAATCGAAAATCTGCGCATAAATCTGCAGCGGACGCACTTTTTGGTGGTAATGATTAAGGTCTTCGAAGGGGTCTAAGCCTAATGTTGGGACCAAGACGAAATAAGCAGGCGACGTAATGGCCAATCCTACCCATATTCGGCAATCTGACGGCCCGGACCTGACCTTCACCGAAGGCAAAGTGTTCGAGAAAGTCTTTACCGATGGCATGGCTCTGGTTGAAGAAACCGCTGCCTATCTGGACGGCCCAGGGCGGAAACTGTCGCAAACCTTGCCACGCGAAGCTTCACTGACCTATGCCGCATGGAGCATGGAGCTGACGACGCGTCTGATGCAAGCCGCGAGCTGGCTGGTTATGCAGAAAGCGGTTCAGGACCGGGACATGAAGCGCTCTGATGCGGCTTTGGACAAGTATCGCATTCGCCGCGATGATCCACCGCTTGATGCCAGTGCGCAGCGCGG
The DNA here is from genome assembly GCF_045287255.1 of Hyphomonas sp. FCG-A18. Lineage (GTDB taxonomy): Bacteria > Pseudomonadota > Alphaproteobacteria > Caulobacterales > Hyphomonadaceae > Henriciella. The sequence continues at coordinate 2,828,512 of NZ_CP137142.1, read as the reverse complement.
GCGCGGGCTCCCCGACCTTTTCCTTGATCTAGTTGAGCGCTCTGAGAATCTATACGAGCGGATTTGCCGTCTCGATTCTGCGATTTACGGCAATGGCCCGAAAGACACGAAAAGCCCTGTCAGCCTGCAATTGCAGGAGCTACAGCGCGCTGCCGAAACCGGCGCTTTTGACCCGCTCCGTGTCTGGGGCAACGCCAAATAAGCTAGATTTGTCTTAGGCCTTGCGACCCAAGCCCAGCCGATCATCGCTGTCAGCGTCGTTCGGCAAGTTTTCCAGATACCAATCAACCGTCGCTTCCAAGCCCTGTAGCAAGGTGTGTTTCTGCGTCCAGCCAAGGGCTGATTCCGCACTGGAGGGGTCGACGGCATAGCGCCGATCATGCCCAGGGCGATCCGTAACAAAGGCGATCTGATCGGCATAAGGGTGGTTGGACGGGCGCTTGCGATCGAGCAGCGTACAAATCTCCCGCACAAGATCGATATTGGCGAGCTCTGCCCGGCCGCCGAATAGCAGCGTCGACCCCGCCTCAGCCCCGGTCGCCTTGATCAAGCCGCGCGCATGATCCTCCACATAGAGCCAGTCACGGACATTTTCGCCGCGGCCATAGATTGGAATATCGGCCCCAGACAGAGCCTTACGAATAACCGTCGGGATCAGTTTCTCAGCATTCTGCCAAGGTCCGTAATTATTCGAGCAATTGGTCACGACAACAGGCAGACCGTAGGTTCGCTGCCAGGCGCGAGCCAGATGATCACTGGCGGCTTTACTAGCTGAATAAGGCGATGAAGGGCGATAGGGCGTGTCTGCATCAAATGCTGGGTCTTCCGGGCCGAGATCGCCAAAAACCTCGTCAGTTGAGACATGCACAAAACGGAAAGCTTCCGGCTTTCCAACACTTGTCCACCATTCGAGCGCCGCTTCCAGAAGCGCAAACGTGCCATCAATATTGGTCTTCAGGAATGTTGCAGGGCCGTCAATCGAACGGTCAACATGCGTCTCTGCCGCCAAGTGCAACACGGCATCAGGACGCGCGGCCCCAAATACGGCCTTAATCGCTTCCTGATCGGTTATGCAGGTATGAGCATTGGTAACCTTCGCGCCCTCAAGCGCATCGGCATTTGCCGCATAGGTCTGCTTGTCGACATTCCAGACATCGTGCCCAGCCTTCACCAATTGGCGAATAACCGCTGACCCAATGAACCCGTATCCCCCGGTAACGATAACGCGCATGAGCTCACCCTTACTCTACTCTCCGGGCGGCTGCTTAGCTCATTTGGCGGGCATTGAACACATAAGAAAGTGCAATCGCGCCGGCTGTGGCGACGTTGACGCTGTCAAAGCCTGTCGCCATTGGGATTCGAACCGCAGTTGCCGCAGCAATCATCAGATCGGGTAGGCCCGGCCCCTCCGCACCAAGCAAGATGGCAAGCTTGTCTGGCACAGGCAGGCTTTTCAGGGGTGCTGCATCGGCGCGCGGCGTCATCGCCCAGATCGTATACCCTGCTGATTTTAGTGCCTCGATCTGCGCCAGACCGGTCCCGCCATGATGGTAAGGCAGCCAGAGGCTGGTCCCCGCCGAAACCCGGATCGCCTTGCGATATAGGGGGTCACAGCTTTGCTGATCCAAGATAACGCCGCCTACACCAAATGCTGCCGCATTGCGAAAGGCGGCACCAACATTGTCATGATTGGAGGTCTGGTTGAGCACAAGCAGCGTTTGCGGACCCACAACATCGTTCAGGGACAGCCCGTCCCCCTTGCGGGCACAAGCCAGAATCCCGCGATGAACATTAAACCCGGCGACCTCATCCATCAGCGCCTGTGGTGCGACATAGATCGGGACATTGGCGGGAACTTTTGCAAGCAAGTCCGCTAGCGGCTGCAACCGGGTCTTACACAGGAACAGGCTTTCAATCGCAAACCGGGAACGCTCCAAGAGGATACCAAGGGTCACCTTACCCTCGACAATAAACCGACCATCGGCCCGCCCGGTCAGATCGCGCTCACGGATAGAGACAAAAGGGGCGATCCGTGGATCTTCGCTTGATTCGATCGAGAAGATGTTCAAGAAGTCTAACCTGTTGAGGGGACGATATTGATGCGCTTGCAGACACTTATATATAAGCTCGGTTTTATATTTGTTATATTCTCACTCCTAAGTAGCTGCGCCACTAGCGATAGTGAGCTGTCATCAGAACAGAGGTTTGCTCAAATACAAGAACGAGAGTTAGACGCGACAATCACACTCAAATTCCTGCAAAGCGGAACGATTATTCCTACTCGAGTACACCCTAAGCTAAATATGTCTGAAGACAGCATGGCACCCGTATTCAGAGTTATCGAATCCTACGGTCTTCCAGAGCGCACCGATATTGCTGTTTGTGCAGTGAATAGAAAGCCGAAACAGCCAAAAGTTAAGGCTTTATCTCGGTGTACGCTTCCACTAGAATACTCAAGAACAAAGGGTCACATGAGTATCGAATGGGAATTGGAAAGTGAAAGCTGGCTTATCACCTACCTAAACCTTCATGTAGATGATCTCGCCGCCAAGGTCCCTGAAGGGTCAGTCCAATTCAAGCCAAAGCCAAAAATTGTCCTAAAAGACCCTTCATAAACCTTATGTGCAAAGCCTGATCCCCAATAAGGTTTTTTAGACCTAATTTCCCATCGGGAGGCCTTGTTCCTTGGCCATTTTTTGCATGGCTTTTTGCAGCTTCTCAAATGCGCGCACTTCGATTTGGCGGATACGTTCGCGGCTGACATTATAGACCTCTGACAGCTCTTCGAGCGTCTTTGGCTCGTCGGTCAGGCGGCGCTCCTGCAGGATATGCTGTTCACGCTCTGACAGGTCAGCCATGGCGGTTTGCAGCAGCTCCATACGGGCATCAAATTCCTGATTATCCGCAAACTCCTGCGCCTGATTGGAGTCTTCATCCTCCAGCCAGTCCATCCATTCCATGTCGCCCTCAGCGCCCATTGGCGCATTCAGGGACGCATCCGAACCACTCATCCGGCCATTCATGGAAATCACATCCTTCTCCGGAACGTTCAGCTTGGTCGCAATCTGCTTGACCTGATCAGGGTTAAGCTGCGCATTATCGAGCGCATCAATCTCACCCTTCATCCGGCGCAGGTTGAAGAACAGTTTCTTTTGCGCCGCCGTGGTGCCGAGCTTAACCAGGCTCCAGCTGCGCAGGATATATTCCTGAATAGACGCGCGGATCCACCACATCGCATAGGTCGCGAGGCGGAAGCCTTTATCCGGGTCAAACTTCTTGACCGACTGCATCAGCCCGACATTGCCTTCTGAAATGACCTCAGCCATGGGCAGGCCATAGCCGCGATAACCCATGGCGATCTTGGCCACGAGACGCAGGTGCGAGGTCACCATTTTCTCGGCAGCTTCGGAGTCTTCATGCTCCTGCCAGCGCTTGGCGAGCATAAATTCCTCATCCTTGGCGAGCATTGGGAATTTGCGAATTTCTGAGAGATAGCGGCTCAAACCCTGCTCTGGGCTAAGGGCGAGCGCGCGGCTTGCGGCTTTATTGGCCATCGTTTTTGTCCTCCTTCTTTTTCACGAACCCGCCACATGCGGCATCCGATCCAAAGTCGTCATGGGAAGCTATAGCCCCGACCATCGGCGGCGTCTTTCCCTGTTTAGCGCATAGTGCCTATCACGCTTTTGCATAAATAGGGATGTGACGCCTTGGTGTGAAGAGGCCGTTTGTATAATGTTTACCGGGAGGTCAGGCAGATTTCACCTAAAGTCTGTGTCACGTTTTGGCAGGAGGCGCGAACTTTGACTTCGACTAAATTATACAAGGCCCAGATCAGTCTTCGGAAGAATAGTCCGTCTTAAACATCAGGCTGTAGATGAAGAGGCCTAGGCCGATTAGTGCCAGTATGGCTCCGAGGTAGGGCGGCAATATATCTGCAACGCCACCTACAGAGTAAATCCCTATCAGAATTGCTGCTAAGTTAAATATGAAAACAATAAAGCCTGTTGCGTTCGCTGGAACTATTTTCACTCCCAAACCGCGAGCCTTATTCCGATACCAGTACTTTTTCTCTGCCATGTCCCACCCTTTGCGCCTTAAGTGGACGCAAGCTCCCCGCAAACCCCGATCAAACGTTGAATATCCTCTTCGCGCGACAGGCGATGATCGCCGTCCTTGATGAGATGCAAGATTACATCGCCGCCACCAAGCGCATCGACAAGCTTCAGCGCATGTTGCCACGGGACATCCGGGTCTTCCATGCCTTGTAAAACCCGGATCGGGAAATCCACCATGATCGGACCATCGAGCAGACTCCACTTCTCACCGTCTTCAATCAGATTACGCGTAATCGTGTACGGTTCGCCATAGTCCGAAGGGCGCAAGGTGAAGCCCTTGTCCATAATCTCCGCTTGCTGATCAGCATTAAACTCTGGCCACATCAGCTTTTGCGTAAAGTCCGGGGCAGGCGCGATCAGGGTCATCGCCTTTACTCGCTCTTCCAACGCCAGCGCGGCCAGCAGGGCCATCCAGCCGCCCATGCTGGACCCGACCAGAACCAGTGCCCCGTCCGTATGCGCCTCAATTGCAGCCAACGCGTCTTCACGCCAAGCCGAGATCGTGCCGTCGGCAAAATCGCCATCCGATAGCCCATGCCCGGAATAATCAAAGGCGAGGAAGCCATGCCCTGCCCCAATCGCCCAGGCCTCCAGCCGGGTGACTTTTGACCCGCTCATGTCGGATTTGAACCCCGATAACCAGACAAAAGTCGGGCCATGAACCGGCGGGGTATAGCGATAGGCAAGGCGGCGGCCCTGCGGGCTGGTAAAGTATTCAGTCATACCCGCAAATGTCCCTGTCATACCCCTTTGATCAACCCCTGATGACCCACATTTCCCCCTTTCGTCGCCTCACAAAACCCGCCAAATAGACCGATGAGCGACAACTGGCCCGACCTTTCCGACAAGACCATTCTGCAAGTCATCCCCGATCTTGCGGCAGGTGGAGCCGAGCGCACGACCGTTGAAATGGCTGAAGCCATTACAGGCGCAGGCGGGCGAGCATTGGTCGTAAGCGCTGGCGGGCGGCTCGAACCTGCGCTTGCAGAGGCTGGCGGTGAGCTGATCACCATGAATGCGGCCTCAAAGAACCCATTTGTCATCCGCGCCAATTCGGCGCGACTTCAGAAAATTATTTCAGAACAGGGTGTTAGCCTGGTCCATGCCCGCTCCCGCGCCCCGGCCTGGAGCGCCCTTATCGCTGCACGTCGGACCAGCACGCCCTTCGCCACCACCTATCACGGCGCCTATAGCGGCACAGCGGGTCTGAAACGCAAGTATAATTCCGTGATGGCTAAAGGCGATCTTGTCATCGCCAATTCCGAATGGACCGCCGCCCATGTCGCCAGTGTTCATGGCCTCCCAGCGGAAAAGCTCGTCACCATTCCGCGCGGGGTTGATTTCAACACGTTTGACCCCGCCAAGGTGACAGATGCGCGCCTTGCCATCCTGCGCGAAAGCTGGGGTATCGCGATTGAGGATAACCGTTTGAGGTTGGTCTTGCCCGGACGCCTGACAGACTGGAAAGGGCAGGGGGTCGCGATTGAAGCTTTGGCGCATCTTGATGGTGAAGAGCGCTCGCGCCTGCACTTAATCCTGCCCGGCGATGATCAGGGCCGCACGAAATATGTAGACGAACTAAGCCACGCGATTGACCAGCATGGCCTTTCGGGTTGTGTCTCCATTGTCGGGCATTGCGAGGATATGCCCGCCGCCTATACCCTCGCCGATATTGTGCTGGCCCCTTCAAAACGCCCTGAAGCCTTTGGCCGCGTCGCTGCTGAAGCCTCAGCCATGGGTAAGCCTGTGATCGTTGCCGATCATGGCGGACAACGCGAAATCATTGTTGAAGGCCAAACCGGAACGCGCGCGGCGCCCGGCTCTGCGACTGCGCTTGCCGCAGCGATCCGCACCCTCATTCATCTGCCGCCAGAAGCCCGTGCAGCCATGGGAAAAGCCGGTCGGCAGCATGTTCTGAGCCGTTTCAGCAAAAAACAGCTTCAAACGGCGACGCTTAACGTCTATGCCCGCCTGCTCGGTCTGGGAGAATAAGTTGAATTTCCCCGCCGAAGCAGGCATATTAGCCTAAGCAATATTGGCAACTATAGGAGACCAGCCATAGCACGTAGACCACACGGCCGCCCCGAGCGCGCCAAACCAACCGGCCCCCGCACCAATCGCGATATTCGCGCCTCCCGCGTTCTTCTGATTGACGAAAATGGTGAGAAACAGGGCGAGATGCCTATCGATGCAGCTCTGGATGCTGCCCGCGAAGCCGGAATGGACCTTGTTGAAGTTTCCCCAAATCAAGAGATCCCGGTCTGCAAGATTGTCGACTATGGCAAGATGCGCTTTGAGGCGCAGAAGAAGAAAGCTGCCGCCAAGAAGAAACAGAAGACGCAGGAACTGAAAGAGATCAAGTTCCGCCCCAACATTGATAACCATGACTATATGGTCAAAGCCAAGAAGATCCGCGAGTTCTTCGAAAAGGGCGACAAGGTGAAGATTACACTGCGATTCCGCGGTCGTGAAATGGCTCACCAGCACCTCGGTATGGAGCTACTCAACAAGGTCAAAACCGACTTTGAAGACGACATGAAAATCGAGCTGGAACCAAAGCTTGAAGGCCGCCAGATGACCATGGTGATGTCACCCGTGAAATGATTGTCTCTCTAGTTGAATATCAGAATCAGTTCGGGAAGCTGGACAAGTTTTCGGATACTGAGCAAGACATTATTATAAGTAAGCTTAAGGCTTTGCTGATACTGAATGAGGCGTCAGGAGTAATATGCCGTGGCGGCAATTACTTGCTTAGAGTTGTATCGCGTTATGCGACATGCGGCCGTTATTATTCTAAAATGAACACTGTTAAACGTCACGCTAGTCTATACTCAAAAGATGCTCTGGCATTAATAGGTTCTCCAAACGCCAAGTTTGAAGCTGAGCACCCATTCCCTATAGCGGCACAATGGAGCTTTATCTCAAATAATACAGGTTTTGGTTACGATCAATTATACCAAAAGCTTGCAAGGCTTCCTATTATTGTCGTCACGGAGACTGAGCATACAGAGTTGAGTCAAATCGATAGAGATGCTCCTAGTTTTCTTGAGCCTTGGGAAAGATACGAAAAAGCTGGAATCGAGATCGTCCAAAGGCTTGCTGAAGACTCAGCTTGATTCTCTCCCCTGTTTGCGCTTTAACCCGCGCTTCCGCAGTGCTTGGGCCGAAAACGGCATGCCTTAAGCACTCAAAATAGCATCAAATCAGGGCCTTAGCGCTCTACAGGAGATCGAAATGCCGAAGATGAAGACCAAAAAGGCCGCTGCAAAGCGGTTCAAAATTACGGCTAGTGGTAAACTCAAGCACGGTGTTGCCGGTAAGCGTCACCGCCTGATCAGCCACAATGGCAAGTATATTCGCCAGAACCGCGGCACTGAAGTTGTCGCCAAAGCTGACACCCAGCGTGTCATCAAGAAGTTTCTGCCGAACGGCCTGAAATAAGCCCTGTTTGAACCGAATTTGAAGTAAGGAGCCTCGATTATGGCCCGTTCACGTAACAAAGTCCCGGCGCACGCCCGCCACAAGAAAATCATCAAAGCCGCTAAAGGCTATCGCGGCCGCCGCAAGAATACATTCCGCACAGCACACGACGCTGTCTGGAAAGCCGGCCAGTACGCCTATGTTGGCCGTAAGGTCAAAAAGCGCACCTTCCGCAGCCTGTGGATCCAGCGTATCAACGCCGCTGTCCGCGAGCATGACGAAGGCATGACCTATTCACGCTTCATTGGTGGCCTCAGCAAAGCTGGGATCGAGATGGACCGCAAGGTTATGTCTGATCTGGCCATCCGCGAACCAGAAGCTTTTGGCGCCCTTGTGGAGAAGGCAAAGGCGGCCCTGGCTTAAAACCCGGTTCACACCAGCGCTTTTCTCCGCTATCCGAACCGCCTTGAGCGGGGTCGGAAATGGCCCCGTTCGTCCTTAAAGACTGACGGGGCTTTTTCATGTCCGACATAAACACCATCGAATCCGAAGCGCTAAAGGCGATTGATGCCGCAGGCGACCTGGCTGCGCTCGACGCTGTACGGGTGGCAGAACTGGGCAAGAAGGGCCGTGTCTCTGGCCTGATGAAAACGCTTGGACGTATGAGTCCTGAAGAGCGTCAGGAAATGGGTCCCAAGCTGAACGCACTGAAAAACCGCGTGGCTGAAGCCGTGGAGATCCGCAAAGGCGCGCTGGAAGCGGCTGCGCTAGAGGCGCAACTTGCGACTGAAACGCTCGACATGACCCTGCCACCGCGCCCCGAGCATGTCGGCGCGCTGCACCCGGTCATGCAAGTGTTTGAAGAAGTTGCTGCGATCTTCGGTGATATGGGTTTCTCTGTCGCTGAAGGCCCGGACATTGAAGATGACTGGCACAATTTTACCGCGCTGAACTTCCCGGAAGGCCACCCGGCCCGCGAGACCCATGATACCTTCTTCATGGAAGCGCCTGAGGGCGGGGCACCCAAGGTGCTGCGCACACATACGTCTCCGGTCCAGATCCGCACAATGACGAATGGCAAGCCGCCTATTCGCATCATCGCGCCGGGCCGCGTCTATCGCAATGACTGGGATGCCACACACACCCCGATGTTCCATCAGGTTGAAGGTCTGGTGATCGAAAAGGGTATCCATATGGGGCACCTGAAAGGCTGCCTGATTGATTTCGTCAAAGCCTTCTTTGAGGTCGATGATGTCGAGGCGCGGTTCCGCCCACACTTCTTCCCGTTTACAGAGCCAAGCGCTGAGATGGATGTGAAATATACCAAGGACGGCCAGACGATTAAGATCGGGGCAGGGGATAGCTGGATGGAAATCCTCGGCTCCGGCATGGTTCACCCAAACGTGCTGCGCAATTGCGGGATCGACCCGGACGAGTATCAGGGCTTTGCCTTTGGTATGGGGATCGACCGTCTTGCCATGCTGAAATACGGCATGCCGGACCTGCGCCCATATTTTGAAGCAGACGCGGCCTGGACCCGTCACTATGGATTTAAACCCTGGCTGACCCCAAGCGTCAGCGGGGGCTTAAGCTAGAGAGCGAGCCATGGGAAACGGCAATAAAGTCGAATTTCTGGTCGCCGTCTGCGCGCTCGTCAGCTCGATCATTGCGATCTGGGTGGCGTGGGATCAAAGCCGCGTAATGCGTGCGCAGCAGGATGGCATGGTCTATCCTGTTCTGCAGGTCGATGGCTTTGTCTCACGACGCGATGAAAATGTTGCGATCGGAATCCGGCTTGAGAATAGCGGGGTTGGACCCGCCCTGATCGAATCCCTCTCAGCCAGCGCCAATGGCCAGCCCATCACATCTCTGGAACCCTATCGCGGCACGCTGCCAGAGGGGTATCAAATATCATGGACTGGGATTGTCGGCGGCGCCGTCGCCCCGGGTAAACAGGTTGATCCACTACGGCTCGATTGGCGGCCAGATGAGATCACGGACGCAGAGCTGACTGCGGTGACCCTTGCCTGGAGCGAGGTTGATCTGGAAGTATGCTATTGCTCCGTCTTCCAGAAATGCTGGCTGACCAGTATGAACCAGTCCCGGGCGATCCCAACCAAGTCCTGCCCTGAAGGCACCACAGATATATTCGAACAATTCGGCACCACTGGGATCACACCAGCCGCTGCCATTCCTGACGAGGCCTCCCAATGAAGTACCCACTGTCCTGGTTGAAAGACTATCTCTCAACATCTGCCTCACTCGATGAGATTCTGGGCTTCATGCTGAAAGCGGGCCTGGAAGTTGAGCATGTCGATAATCCGGCAGAAGACCTTGCGGCCTTTACGGTTGCCAAGGTGAAAACCGCCGAACCGCACCCGGATGCGGACAAGTTGCGCATCTGTACGGTTGAGACTGTGGATGGCGAAAAACAAATTGTTTGTGGTGCACCAAATGCGCGGGCCGGGATGACCGCCATCTATGCCCCACTGGGGACCTATATTCCGGGGCTTGATTTCAGCCTCGACAAGAAACCTCGCAAAATCCGCGGTGTCGAAAGCTCTGGCATGATGTGCTCGACCAAAGAGCTGAATGCGGGCGAAGACCATGATGGCATTGCTGATCTCGACGCCTCTATCCCGCTAGGCACGCCAGCCGCGCAGGCCCTAGGCCTCGATGATCCGGTGATTGACTTTGAAGTGACGCCCAATCGCCCAGACTGGCTGGGCGTTAAAGGTATTGCCCGTGACCTCGCGGCGGCAGGGGCTGGTCTGTTTCTGGACGATAGTGTCAAGAAAGTCTCAGGCGGCTACGATTGTCCCGTCGAGATTAAGCTTGATGCCCCGGACGCTTGTCCGGTTTTTGCTGGCGCTCTGGTCAAAGGCGTCAAGAATGGCCCCTCACCGGACTGGATGCAGGCGCGGCTGAAAGCCATTGGCATTACACCGAAATCCCTGCTGGTTGATATCACCAATTATATCTCTATCGACCGTGCCCGGCCGCTGCACGTCTATGATGCAGACAAGCTGAAAGGGCCTGTTCGCGCGCGTCTGGGTGAGCAAGGCGAGACACTCGAGGCCCTTGATGGCAAGACCTATGACATCACCGCGGACATGTGCGTCATCGCCGATGATAGCGGCGTGATAGGTCTTGGCGGCGTGATGGGCGGTGAGAGCACCGCGGTTACGGATGAAACCGTCAACGTGTTCATTGAAAGCGCCTGGTTCGATCCATTGCGCACAGCCAAGACTGGCCGGGTGACTGGGATCATTTCGGATGCGCGGTATCGCTTCGAGCGTGGCGTTGACCCTCAGTCCTGTCTGGAAGGGCTAAATCTCGCCCTGAAACTGATCCTCGAATATGGCGGGGGGACAGCCTCCAAAGCCAATCTTGCTGGCGAAGCCCCACGTACAGAGGACAAGGTAGAGTTCCATAAGCGTGATGTTGCCCGCCTGACGGGTCTGGAGCTGAAATCCGCAGCAATGAAGAAAACGCTGAAGACGTTGGGCTTCGCAATTGAGGATACTGGCGAAACCTGGCTTCTCGACGCGCCAAGCTGGCGCTTCGACATGGAGCAATCTGCCGACATCGTTGAAGAAATTGCCCGGCTTGAAGGCTATGACGCCCTGCCGACACTCTCCCTGCCGGCACCAGAGACTAGCAAACGAGTCGTGACAACAGCTCTACAGGATCGTGTGCGCACGGCTCGTCGCACACTGGCTTCACGCGGCTTCCTTGAAGCTGTTACCTGGAGCTTCATGCCCAAAGCCCAAGCCAAATTGTTTGGCGGGGGTGAAGGTGTCCTGACGGTCGCAAATCCCGTCGCCAGCGAACTCAATCAGATGCGCCCAAGCGTTCTGGCCAATCTGGCCACAGCTGCCCAGAAAGGCGCCGACAATGGTGAGCGCGAGCTACGCCTGTTCGAAGCCGGCCCAATCTACCTCAATGATGGTCCCAAGGATCAACGCACAGTAGTCAGCGCTCTGGTGCGCCCCGCCAAGACAAGGCACTGGCAAGGCAGTGAAAGTTATGACGCTTATGCCGCAAAAGCGGACCTATTCGCCGTCCTCGAAGCGCTTGGCCAACCGCCTGAGCGCTTCCAGATTGAGGGGCCACGTCAAAAGCACTGGCATCCGGGGCAATCTGCCTGTCTGAAACTTGGCCCAAAGGTCACCATTGCCCATTTCGGCGCGCTGCATCCGGGTGTCCTGAAGCAGATTGGTGTTGATGGTCCGGCTTATGGTTTTGAGCTGAACCTCAACGCCCTACCGCAAATGAAGGCCAAAGCCACCAAAACCAAAGCGGTTCTGGACAAGGCGGACCTGACGCCAATCCACCGCGATTTTGCCTTCGTGGTCACTGAGGATATTGCCGCTGGCGCCATCGTCAAAGCCGCGAAAGGGGCCGATAAGACCCTCATCACAGACACGACTGTGTTCGATGTCTATCAGGGGACTGGTATTGAAGAGGGCCACAAGTCCGTCGCGATTGAAGTGACCCTGCAGCCCAAAGGCGAGGCCCTGAAAGATAAGGATATCGAAGCGATTTCCGACAAGATTATCAAGGCCGTCGCCAAGGCGACCGGGGGTGTGCTAAGAGGCTAAAGCGTCTTTGGGAGGGGCGCTCATGATGGGAATACAGCGCGCACTTTACCGGGAAATGGTTCCAGAAGCCCGAGAGAAAGGGATTTCCTGGACCAATTGGTTCATTATCGCGCTGGTCCTTGTCAGCTTCCTGTTTCTGGCGCTGGAAACCGAAGAAACTATTACGAATGACCCGAACTGGGCCAGAGCCATTGCGATTTTCAATATCGCCGTCGTTATCGTTTTTGCGATTGAATATTTGATGCGTGTCTGGGTGGCTGGTGTGAACCCGAAATATGCCGGATTCCGTGGGCGAATACGCTATATTCGGCAGTTCTATTCGATTGCTGATTTGTTGGCTTTCTTACCCGAATTGCTTGTCATGGTTTTCGGTGGGGGCATTTCGGCAGTGGCTTTACGGGTCTTACGGCTGTTCCGCCTGATCAAGATTGCCCGGTTTGTCCCAGCTTTTGACATACTAGGTTCCGCTTTGAAACGCTCTGGTAGTCAACTCCTGACCACGCTCGCGATGGCGCTGGCTCTGGTCTATATTTCCGCCGTCGCGCTCTACTTCATTGAGGGCATCGGCGGAGAGCAGCAGGAAAGCTTTAACTCCATACCGCGCGCCATCTGGTGGGCGATCGCGACCCTGACAACCGTTGGCTATGGGGATGTTTTCCCCGTCACACCTTTGGGGCGTTTCTTTGCATCCATGATCGCACTGGCTGGGATTGGTGTGGTTGCCTTGCCCGCCGGTGTATTCGCCAGCGCATTTAGTGACGAACTGCGCGAGCGCCAGCTCAAGAAACTTGAAGACAAGGTTGAAGAGCTGGAGGCGGAAAACCCACCCCCGGAAAAACGGGTGACTTAGCTTTCGAGATAAGGCTCAACCGTGCCTTTCAGCTTCATGGTCAAAGGCTGACCTTTGCGATCAACCGCCTTACCCGCAGCAACCTTGATCCAGCCTTCAGAGATACAATACTCGACCACATTGGTCTTTTCCTGGCCGTTAAACTTGATACCGACGCCCCGCTCAAGCACAGCGGCGTCATGAAAAGGGCTGGATGGATCAAGGCTTAGCCGATCTGGCATCTGGTCACTCATGAGGCACTCCTAAACTTTTTCGCGTTTCTACAGCGCTGCGATCACGGCGTCACCCATCTCTTGTGTACTCAGGCTGCCGCCAAGGTCACGGGTCCGGGCGCCCGCATTAAGAGCTTCACCAACCGCTTTCAGAACGCGGTCCGCCGCATCAGCCCGGCCAAGTGACCAGCGCAACGCCATCTCCAGAGACAGGATAGCCGCGCACGGATTAGCAAGACCCTGACCGGCAATATCCGGCGCAGAGCCATGCACAGGCTCATACAGGCCCGGTGTGCCATCAATACCCAAGCTTGCGCTCGGCAACATGCCAATAGAGCCGGTTAGCATGGCCGCTTCATCCGAAAGCACATCGCCGAACAGGTTCCCGGCCAAGATAACATCAAACTGTTTCGGGGCGCGTACCAATTCCATGGCACAGGCGTCGGCATAAAGATGGCTGAGTTTTACACCATCGCCCTCCGCAGCGTGCAGAGCAGTGACAATCTCGCGCCAGAACAGGCCGCTTTCCATGACATTGGATTTCTCAACCGAGCAAACCTCACCGCCGCGACCGCGGGCAATCTCAAACGCGACACGGGCGACACGTTCAATCTCCGGCTGGGTATAGCGCGAGGTTTCATAGCCAAAGCGCACACCATCGGCATTGGTTTCAATCCCGCGCGGTTCGCCAAAATACACCCCGGAGGTCAACTCGCGCACGATCATCAGATCAAGGCCTTCAATCACCTCCCGTTTCAGGCTCGAGGCGTCGACCAGAGCCGGGAAACAGTAGGCCGGGCGCAGATTTGCAAACACATCAAGGCCTTTACGAAGCTGCAACAGCCCCATTTCGGGGCGCAAATGCCGCGCAGCATCAACCCATTTCGGACCGCCAACTGCGCCAAGCAAAACTGCATCGCTGGCTTTGGCCAGTTCCAGCGTGTCATCGCTTAAAGGCACACCATGCGTATCGATAGAGGCACCCCCGACAAGGCTGGACTGTGTCGTAATATCATCAGCCACCACATTCAGGACACGAACCGCCTGCTCAATAACTTCTGGACCAATGCCATCACCGGGCAAAAGGAGGATGGATTGGCTCATTCTACGACCTTAATCTTGAATTTCAGGGTTTCCGCGACATCTTGCGGGGATCTTTGATATGAAAGTTCCAAATCGGAACGACCCTTTGCGATACCCTCAAAAACGAACATCATGGTTCCGCCACCCCCGACAAGGCCTTCGGGTGCCGGATCGGCGACATAGTCTTCAGAGACGGTTTTGACTTTCGTCTCATCGAGTGACGTGATCGTCCAGAAATATCCGGTCGTCGCATTCGCTTCGAGGTTGATGTGAACCTGCCCACCTGGGCGCAAGGTAATGTCTGTGCCAGTTGCCGGATTATTCAGTGTTTGCACAGGAGCCGCCCCTTCCAGGCCGCGCACTTCAGGTTTGGTGTTCAAAACATCCATCGCACAGCCCGTCAGGCCAAGCGTGGATACCACTGCAACTATGGTGATCAATCGTCTCATCAGGCTTTCTCCAACCATGGTGTGGCTAACTTACGCTGCGCCTCAAATGATGAAATCGCCGAATCCTGCTGCAGGCTCAGGCCGATATTATCAAGCCCCTTCAGGAGTTTTTCCTTGCGCCCTTCATCATAGTCAAAATGGTGCTCTGCCCCGTCCGGACCGATGACCAGCTGACGCTCAAGGTCGATTTCAAACACTGAGTTACCGCCCCCCGCTTGCCCCGCCAGTACGTCACAAGCCTCTTGCGGTAAGGTCAGCGCAAGAATGCCATTATTGCCGCAATTATTATAGAAAATGTCAGCAAAACTCGGCGCAATCACGCAGGTAATCCCTTGGTCCAAAAGGGCCCAGGGCGCATGTTCACGCGAGGAACCACAGCCAAAATTATCACCAGCAATCAGGACACCTGCGCTTTTGTAAGCGGGCTTGTTCAGGACGAAATCCGGGTTAGGGGAGCCATCCGCCAAGGTCTTCAATTCGTGAAACAAGCCTTCGGACAAACCAACACGTTCGGTCGTCTTCAGGAACTGTTTCGGGATAATCATGTCCGTGTCGACATTCGCCATGAGCTTGCCCCCATCAATCAAGGGGGCCGCAGTTGTGCGCAGGGTCGTAAACGCTTTCATGGCTATGCCTTACTTCTTGTCATGCTGTATGAACAGGGTTGGGACGTTCAGGGTTCCATCGCGCACTGTAAACACACGACTGCCCGCTTTTCGCCCCTGCCGGATTTCACTGATATTGAGACCTGCAGCGCCAAGTCGCGCGTGGGCAACCTCAAGCTCTTCAACCGCCCACGTAATGCCCCAAAGGTTATCATGGTCATCAGGATTATGATCTTGATCGAGCCTGTGAATAATCTCGAGGGTCAGGCCCCCAAGCCGGAAGAACAGGAACCGCGTTTTCCACTGCTCGGCCAGACGATCCAGAGCAAACCGTAACCCTAAACGCGCGCCATAGGTCGCAACAGCCCGTTCAGGGTTTGGCGTATTGATCACAATGTGATCCAGAGCGGTAATCGCACCGGATTCAGAGGCGCCGGGTGGCAGGTTGCCCTCTGTTAGTTCCAAAACGAAACTCTTTATCCCCGCCATATGCTGATCGGGCAACCGAAACCGCTTCCAGGAACGCTTTTGCCCGGTCGTAAGGTCTTCACTTGCACCATCCGTAACCTCGGAAGGCGCTAAACCGCGTCGGCCGAGGGCGTAATGATCATCACCTATCGCGTCGGAGCGATAGGCAAGACTGGTAAGGCGCGGCCCATCCTTCGTCATCGCCCGCAACTTTTCAGCAACGGCGCCTTCGCCATGCGGTGCCATCAGTTCAAGCGCGGTATTCCCGGCATCAAAAACTGCAGTCTGACTGCCCTCACCAACCGCGCGCCAAACCGGGCCGGCCCCAAACAGCTTGCCATAGCATTCAATCCCCTCATCGATATCGGGGCACAGCAAGACAATATGGTCCAGCGCCGTGATCATCCGCCGATTACTCCAGTGACAGCCGCGCGGGCCGCAAGGGCAGGGCTCATCAGGTGGGTGCGCCCACCCCGGCCTTGGCGGCCTTCAAAATTACGGTTGGAGGTTGAGGCGCAGCGCTCGCCGGGGCTGAGAATATCCGGGTTCATCCCCAGACACATTGAGCAACCGGGCTCCCGCCACTCAAAGCCAGCGGCGCGGAAAACTTGATCCAGCCCCTCACTTTCGGCTTGTGCCCGCACCAGACCTGAGCCCGGTACGACCATGGCCCGAACACCATCTGCTACGGTCTTACCCTCGGCAATCGCCGCCGCAGCGCGCAAATCCTCGATCCGCGAATTGGTACAGGAGCCAATAAAGACGCGCTGGATAGGCGTACCCGCAAGAGGGGCGCCAGGCTGCAAATCCATATAGGACAGCGCACGTTCCGCCGCACCTTTCTTGATCGGATCATCAATCTTGGCCGGGTCTGGGATATTCCCGGAAAGCGGAATCGCCTGTTCCGGGCTGGTCCCCCAGGTCACAGTCGGCTCAATCTTTGTCGCATCAATTTCGATGATATGATCCCAATGCGCATCATCATCAGAAAATAGCGTGCGCCAATGCTGCTCCGCCAGTTCCCAAGCCCCGGCTTTGGGCGCTGATGGGCGGCCTTTCATATAAGAAAGGGTTGTCTCATCTGGGGCAATCAGACCGGCACGGGCACCGCCTTCAATCGACAGATTGCAAAGCGTCATTCGTCCTTCCATAGACAGGGCGCGGATGGCTTCCCCGCGAAACTCCATGACGCAACCCGTGCCGCCCGCCGTCCCAATCTCAGCGATCAGATGCAGAGCCAGATCCTTAGCGGTAACGCCGTCAGGCAAGATACCGCGCACCTCAATCGCCATATTCTTCATTTTACGCGCCCGCAGAGTTTGTGTCGCCAGAACATGCTCAACTTCGCTGGTCCCGATGCCATGCGCCAAAGCGCCAAATGCGCCATGCGTTGAGGTATGACTATCGCCGCAAACAATTGTCATGCCGGGCTGGGTGCGCCCTTGTTCAGGGCCAACCACGTGAACAATCCCATTGCGCAAATCACCCATAGGGAAAAACTCGATGCCATGTTCGGCAACATTGCGACTAAGCGCCTGAAGCTGCATCCGCGCCGCTTCATCGCGAACCCCATCCAGCCCAAGAGCCTGTCCCTCAGTCGGGGTATTGTGATCTGCAACCGCCAAAGTCAGATCCGGGCGCCGAACCCTGCGACCAGCAGACTTCAGCCCTGCAAAAGCCTGCGGTGTCGTCACCTCATGGATCAGATGCAAGTCAATATAAAGCAGGGATTCTCCCGTCGCTTCATCGGTTGAAACGTGGTGGGCATTCCAGATTTTATCGTACAGCGTTAGTCCGGGCATGATTTCCTCATCAACTGGCCGGAAAACACCACGGACGTGCGTCGCTGGCAATCATTTTAGCCATATAAAGGCACATTTTGCCACAACCACGAAAAGACGCCGTGTCACCACAGCGTCTTCCCGGGGATCCCGACGAAAAATGAAGAAAATCGTCGGGTCAGGTGGATTAGAGGGCAAGCAAAGCCCGCCCTCTAAATCTCATCTTAGTTACAGTTACACGGTGCGCCGAGGTTCAGAACGACCAGGCTTGCACGAACTGTTTCGTAACGTGTTGGGTTCGTTACAGTTTCTGTACGACCACGGACACGTTCGATGATCACAGGCTGAACGCGGGTAACCACTTTCGGCTGATATACAATGCGCTTGGTCACGGCATCGAAGTAGCTCTCGGAGTACTCTTCGTTGAACGCCTCTGTGACCTGCGGGATGTAGTTCACCTGAGTTTGTGGAACCATCACGGACTCAGTGATGCTGGCCAGTGTGCTTTCTTCATAGCGTGTTGGCAGAGTTTCTGTCTCTACGCGGCCCTGAAGAACCTCATTGATGACCGGCTGAACTGTTGTGACAACAACAGGCTGGATGATCGTACGCGTGACCTGGTCAACGTATACATCTTCAACTTCCAGAACTGTGCGCTCTGTAACCTGTGGAATCACGTTTTCAACAATCTGTGGTGTTGGGTCACGCTCGATACGTGGGTCGAGGCGAACTTCTTCATAGATTGTATCTTCAACAATCTCTTCAGTTTGGGCGCGCAGGATCTGACGCTCAATCGGCTGGATCGTTGTGATGGTTCTTGGCTGATAGATGTTACGGGTTGCAACATAAGGCACCGCAACTTCAGTGTAACGCTCTTCGGTCATTTCTGTCAGTTGCTCAGAAACAGTCTCAATCGTGTTTGGAACGATGATTGAGTTGCGCTGCGTTGGTGCAGTGCGTGTTTCATAACGTGGCTCAGCAGTAATTGTCTCTGTGCGTGGGCGCGTAATACGACGCTGAACAGGAACAACCGTTGTGCGCTCGATCGGCTGGATCACGTCGCGCTGCGTAACAACATCAAAGTAGGTTTCAGATGTCTCTTCGCGATAGTTCTCTTCAACCTGTGGGACATACTGTGTCTCAACAGTTGGCACAGCGTCACGGTCGATACGAACAGGCAGACGGTTGGTTTCGAAAACCATGTCTTCTGTGAGGTCTTCGTTCCGTGGCTGCAGAACTTCACGTGTGATCGGCTGGATCAGAGTGCGTTGAACCGGCTGAATCAGATTACGCTCAGTCACGGCTTCGATATACTCAGTTGTTTCCTGAAGCTCGGTGCGCTCTTCATAACGCTCTTCAGTACCGCCACAACAATATTCTGTTTCAACAGCGGTCTCAGACCCGCCAACATAGCGAACGTCTGTTGAACCGGCAGGCGCGCCAGAGCGTGAAATGATGTCACGAATTTCTGCGTCTGTCAGAATACGCTCAGATGTTGCAGCCCCACTCGCTACATAGCGATCGCCCGCAACCTGACCGTCCCAGCTTTTTCCATCGCCATCAGCGAAAGCCATAGTCGGAATCGCGGCCGCGGCCACAACACCGATCAGGATGTTCTTCTTAAATGTCATTTTCCATCTTCCCCTTTGTATACCGCAAGCGGCATTGGTTACTGTCGTGTTCTGCATCCCGAGCCATTTCGGGACGACGAGATACGACGACGCAAATTCCGCGCCTATTATTTCGTATATGTAATGAATCAGTAGCGGCCAACGGGATTCCCGTCGGGCGCGAGTTTTTAACTGCTATTTCTGTCAATTAACCCGATTTTAAGGGATATTTCCCGTACTTACAGGCATTCTGCGCCACGCCTCACATAGGCAGTGCAAGTCACAGGCCGCAGCGATTAACCTTTTGTGGCACAGGCTCTGTCTAGGTTTGTCGCAAAATGAGACACAAAAAACCCGGCTAAAATAGCCGGGCTTATTCAATTAGTTCAAGAAGTATGAAAGCCTATGCTTCCTCGTTACCTTCTGTAGCCTCTGCCTCGGCAGCAGCGGCTGCTGCAGCTTCCTCAGCGGCTTTGGCTTTTGCAGCAGCTTCACGTTGAACCGCAGCTTCTTCGCGGCGGGCCACTTTTGCAGCATCACGCTGACGGCGCAGCTCAGTTTTAGAAGTCGTGATCTCAGTGACTTCCATACCGTGACCGGTTGTACGCTCAGCAATACGTGCAGACTTACCGCGACGATCACGCAGATAGTAAAGCTTGGCGCGGCGAACGCGGCCTTTACGCTTCACTTCGATGCTCTCGATCATTGGTGAAACAACCGGGAACACACGCTCAACGCCTTCGCCGAAGGAAATCTTGCGAACGGTGAAGTTCTCATTGATGCCTTTGCCAGCGCGGGCGATACAAACGCCTTCATAGCGCTGAACACGCTCACGATCACCTTCTGTAATACGCACGTTTACAGACAGCGTATCGCCTGGCGAAAATTCTGGGATATTTTTGCCAGCGGTTACGCGGGCAACTTCTTCAGCTTCAAGCTGCTCAATCATGTTCATCGTCCGTCTCCGACGCTCGTAATTCTGGCCCATGAGGGAAAGCGGCCCATAAATCGGGACGGCGGGCTTTTGTCAATGCCTTGCTCTGCTGATTCCTCCACTCGTCAACACGTTTATGATCGCCTGAGGTCAAAACCGATGGCGTTTCACGTCCCTCCCATAATCTCGGCAGAGTATATTGTGGATATTCAAGCAAGCCCCCGGAGAAACTTTCATCCTCGACCGAGGCATGGTTACCCGCCACGCCCGGCATCAGGCGGAGCGTTGCCTCAAGCATCGCCATGGCCGCCACTTCACCCCCAGCCAGCACATAATCGCCAAGCGAGACTTCAATCATATTGCGCGCTTCAATTACACGCTCATCCAGCCCCTCAAACCGACCACAAAAGAAAACAATACCTTCGCCTGAGGTCCAGTTCTGCGCAATTTCCTGCGAGAACGGCACACCGCGAGGGCTTGGATAGATGATCGGTCGATTATCCTTAGGCAGGCTGTCTATCGCGGCAGCAGCCACATCCGGGCGCAGAACCAGACCCGCGCCGCCGCCTGCCGGTTTTTCATCAACCTGCCGGTGTTTGCCCAAGCCAAAGTCCCGCAACTCGACCAGATCGAGTGACCATAGTCCGTCTTCACGGGCGCGATCCAGAATGGAAACGCCCAGCGGCCCAGGAAAGGCTTCTGGATAAAGGGTAATGAAGGAGGCTCGAAAACTCATGCGCGCGGTTTAGCGCGAGAACGAGCCGCCGCCTATCCCAGTGTTACAACTCGCCCAGGTCAACTAGCGTTTGCGCACTGGCAATGATCGCATCTTTGGCCGGGATGAAATCAATCCCAAGCTGTTCCCGCGCCTTGGCATTAGTATAAGCGCGACGTTTCCCGAGTTCAGGCAGGATCTGTTTCAGGGTCGGGTTCAAAGGAACCATCATCCGCACCAGCCAGTTCGGTAACTCGCCCTTGGGCAATTTTCGATCCGGAAAGGCTTCACGGAGAATATCACCAATTTCTGAGAAGCTAAGGACTTCATTGCCAACCAGAAAGCGTTCCCCTGCAGCCGCTGGCCGCTCCATTGCCTCGACATGTGCCTTAGCCACATCCCGAACATCGACAATGCCGAACGTGAGTTTTGGATAAGCTGGCACTTTATTCTGCATCGCCTGCGTCACCAGCTCCAGAGAGGCTGAAACATCGCCGCTCATGGCTGGGCCCAGTACAGCAACCGGATTGATTGTCGCGAGTTCCAGTCCAGCGCCTTCGCCGTTCACATAATCCCAGGCGGCTTTTTCTGCGATGGCTTTGGACCGGGTATAGGCGGTATTGTCCTTGATATTATCCGGATTGGACCAATGGGTCTCGTCCAGAATGTCTGGCCGCTTGTCACCCCAGCCATAGGCAATCGCCGCCATGGATGATGTCATCACAGCGCGTTTCACCCCAGCGGCCTTCGCTGCCTTTAGCGCCCGTAGCGCGCCATCCCGCGCCGGAATGATCAGCTCATTAGCGTCTTTGGGAAGATTGTTCGGGATGGGCGAGGCGAGATGCTGTAAATAGGTGACCCCCTCCATCGCTTCGCTCCAGCCATCATCACTGGTCAGATCAGCGCTCACCAATTCAATCTCTATGGCTTTGCCTGCATAGTCACTCAGGATCGCATTCAGCCGCGCGGCCTTATTCGCGGAGCGGGCGGTACCACGCACCTCATACCCTTTTTCGATCAGAGCCAGGATTGTGTGTGATGCAATAAACCCGGTCGCACCGGTTACGAGCACTTTGGTCATAGGGGCCTCCCTTTTTCATGAATGATGAATGAGAGTGTACCTATTCACAAGGGCTAAGACGATTGTCTGCCCCTCACTCGTTCACGAAGGCCGATATAAAGTGTTGAAACGACAATAATGACCGCGCCGATCCAGACATTCACGCCGGGAACCATTCTGAAGACCAGGAAATCCGCGACACTCGACATGGGCAAGCGAAGATAATCGACAGGCGAGATGAAGGACGCCTCCCCCACACTCATCGCGGCAATATAGCAGAATTGCGCGCCGAACCCGACGATCCCCATCAGGGCAATCCATCCCCAATTCTCCAGAGAGATTGGTGCCCCGACCCAAAGCGCGAGCGGTAAGAGCAAAATTGTCGATAAGAGGTTGGCATAGAAGAGAAGCGCAATGGGCGAGAGTTCGGCGCTTAGAAACTTCACCAGCACAATGGCTCCGGCGAGCGAGAAGGCGCTTATCAGGGCCACGAAACTACCGCCATCCAGACCCAACCCGTTTAACGCCTCAGGTCGCCAGAACGTGAAAACACCCGGCACGACCATGACGAGAACCCCCAGAAATCCGACAAAAACGGCCCCCCAGCGATGCAAACCCACGGTTTCCCGCAAGATGACGGCTGCAAGCAGGGTTACAAATAAGGGCCGGGTAAAACTGATCGCGTTGAATTGCGCGAGCGTCAGCTCAAAGGCATCGGATACGGCAAAGATTGCCAGCGTCATCCCCAGCGTCCCAAACACACTCCGTAAGAAAACCAGATGAAACTGCTTGGTCTTGAGCGAACCAAGACCGCGGCGCATCAGGAAGGGCAGGGCGAGGCCCATGCCGAAAACGGCGCGCCAGAAAGACAGCACAATCCAGTGCACCTCATCGGAGATCAGCTTGTTGATCAGGAGATAGATCGTGAAGCCAACCCCAGACAACATCAGCAGGAAAGCGCCCTGCAGGTTGCCAGACAGGCCACCAGAATTAACCTTTTGGTTACCGGATGCCTGACTGTCTTGATCCATGACCCTTTTCTCCGCTGATGATCTGACCGCCATAGACCGCTTATGGCGCAGCATTCCACCCGATCATGTCTGGACCGGATGGTCGGCCTGCGGAGAAGAGCCTAAGGAAGTGATCATCTATCGCACCCGTGCCCATTGGCGCAAATTCCCGTTACGGAAGGCTAGTCAGGGATACAGTTTATTTGATGAGCGAGGCCGCGAACTGGCCTCAGCTTTGACGCTTGATGCGCTTTTATCAGAGGTTGAAGCCTTACCCGGTTTGAACGAGGCCCTTTAAAAAGGCGCTACTCCACTTCTGATTGCTTGAAGGGTAGAGGCGATTCCGACGATTCAAGAATTCTGGTAATCGTGGAATTCTGATGTGTCCGAGCTTTCTCCAAAAGATACAATATACGACCATATCGGCAATCGGCTGCGCGCCTTACGCGAACAGAATCATCTCAATCAGGCCGATGTCGCAAAGCTGATTGGCAAATCGCATCAGACTTACTCAAACTATGAGAAGGCCACCAATCAGATCACGCTCGATCATCTCTATGTGCTGGCACAGTATTATGGCGTGGCCATTACAGATCTGCTGCCAGAGCAAAAACATATCGCCATACTGATCCCGAACGCCCGGACAGACCAGAAAGCAGCGGGCATGGCAGAAGATCAAGCGGCCTTCACCGATGCTGAAACGATGGCGTCCGACCGTTTAGCGGATGCGACCGCGATCAGTGGTCTGATCCTGAAAATCCGTGATGATCAGGTCCGAAAAAACCTGATCACCCTGACCCGGTCTATCGCTGCGGCTTAGTCGAGCTTCATCACTGCGGCCATGGCCTCGGCCTGCTCTGGTGTGATCCCGAGCGCATCGAGGAGTGGTCCACCTTCACTTTCATTCCAGCTATGGCGTGGTCCAACCGTCATCCCGCCATCGACCAGGAACTCACCCCCCGTAACGAAACCAGCTTCATCCGAGGCCAGGAACGCTGCCATCTGGGCAATGTCTGTACCTTTACCAATCCGGCCAATTGGCTGCATGGCTCCACCATTCTGGGCGACCATTTCGGCCATTTGATCAGCCTGCTCCCGCGGTAACCCAAGCGATGCGCCAAAGATGGACGTCGCAATAAAGCCCGGCAGGATCGCATTGACGCGAATTTGGTGCTTGGAGAGCTCCGCTGCCGCCAGTTTAGAAAAATGCGCAACAGCCTTCTTGGCGACCGAGTAGGTGATCGGCGCATATCCCGCGCAGACGGCAGAGATGGAAGACGTGTTCACCACACTGCCACCACCACGCGCAACCATATGCGGCACCGCGAAATGTGTTCCGGCAAAGACCGATTTCAACAACAGGTCCATCGTCATGTCATAGCCCGCAAGATCGAGGTCCTCGACCCCGGTTGGCGTACCTCCACTGCCCGCATTATTCCAAAGGATATCAAGGCCACCAAACGTATCGACCGCCGATTGCATCAGCGCTTTGAGCGCATCATTGTCGGTCACATTGCATGTCCGGTAGGCCACATTCTCGGCCCCAAACCGGGCCTCCAGCGCCTTGCCCTTATCGTCCTGTAAGTCAGCCGCGATAACTTTCGCACCGGCCTCAACAAAAACCTCGACCCCGGCCAAGCCAATACCGCTGGCTGCGCCAGTAATGACGGCCACTTTTCCTGATAAATCTGCCATGACGTCCTCCTATCTGTTTTCAAACAGGAGGACGAAACCACCCTTACTCGTCAAGGGTGACGTTGGGGCGGTTAAACTATAGCGCTCTACTGCTCGCCAGCAGATTTACCGGCTTTCTTGTACATCCATACAGAAATACCGATACTGATCGCCAGAAGGCTTCCAAAGCCTACCAAGGCAGCAATTGCGAGCGGATCGACTGTTAGATTTCCCATGTCTTTATCCTCGGATGATTTATGCCCGAAGGAAACACACTCTGCCGTTCGTACAATCAGGACGTTTGCGTAATTGCGCGAGAAACTTCGTAAAAGGCGATCGCCGCTGCATTCGAGACGTTCAGACTCTCCATCTCTGACTCAATTGGAATACGCGCCAACTCGGCGCAGGCTTTGGCAACACCGGGTCGCAAACCTGATCCCTCTGCGCCCATGACGATTGCGACTTTGCTGGCGTTCTGGACCGCCTGATCAATGAGGGCCCGTCCTTCCCCGGCAAGGCCCACCGTATGAAACCCCGCTTCCGACAATTGGTCGAGCGTCCGTGCAATATTCACCACGCGGCATTCAGCGACCGTTTCGATCGCTCCAGCCGCACTTTTGGCCACCACGCCCGTGATTGGCGGTGTATTGCGCGACTGCAAGACGACGCCCTTAAACCCAAAAGCCGCGGCGGATCGGAAAATCGCGCCAAGATTATGAGGGTCTGTTACCTGATCAAGCACAACCAGACGATCTGCACCCGAGGCGATCACGTCTTCCAAATGCGTCGAAGGCAGAGGCTCCACCTCAATCGCAATACCCTGATGGACTGCACCAGCTGGCAATCGCTCAGACAAATCTGCTGGCGCTATATCCTCATAATCCCGGGGTTTCTTCGCCAGCCGCTCAAGTGCATTTCGGCTCGCCAAGACGTGTTTGATCTTGCGCCGCGGATTGGCCATGGCGGCCTCAACGGCGTGCTGTCCCCATAGCCAATTGCCTTTATCAACCGAGCCACCGCCACGAGAGCGACGATTTGCTGATTCAGGACGGTTGCGCGGTCGGGACTTGCTCATTATAAGGCCGTTTTCCAGTAGTTGGCGAGTGGCAGTTTTGCCCCTTTTGACTGCAGGATGCAGCGGCGTCAAATGGTGCTGTGCAGGCGACCTGGAGGGGTGGCCGAGTGGTTAAAGGCAGCAGACTGTAAATCTGCCCGCATAGCGTACACAGGTTCGAATCCTGTCCCCTCCACCACCTGCCGGAACTGTGCTATGTCGCAGACAATGAGCGGGTATAGCATAATGGTAATGCAGTAGCCTTCCAAGCTATCGATCTCGGTTCGATTCCGTGTACCCGCTCCAACTCTTCCAGATAACCTAGACGGCCTTCAAGTCATCGAGCAGATCGACCTTATTCGGATCGGTGTGCGCGGACATGGGTACGATGAGAAAGCCGCGCGTCCCGCTGGGTGCTTCGAGCAAATAAATCGTGGCATCATCGCCAGGATCAGAGCCCGCCGCAACCGATAGCGTATCAATGATCTTCGTGTCCCGGGCGTTCAAAAACTCCCCGGTCGCCTCGCAGCGAAAACACCCGGTTGCAAAGAAAATATCATGCGGAAAGCCCCGCTGACGGGCCTCATCCATCAAAGCTGCAAGATCTTTAGCCATAATCACGTCCCATACTAAGCTGGAATCTATATGGGTCGTACAAATGACAGGGCAATCAGCGTTTGGCTGTGAGCTTGCGGCAGAGCGCATCGAGCTGTTCGAGATCGCGATACTTAATTCGCAGGTCGCCGCCTTTGGCCTTGTGCTTAATCTCAACATCGAGACCAAGAACACGAGATAAATTGTCTTGCAAGGCTGCCGTATCAACGTCCGGGATAGCCGCCTCAACCTTGCTGGCAACAGTATCGAGCGATCCGCCATCGCGCAGGCGTTTCGCGTGAGCCTCTACATCGCGCACGGTCAGGTTCTTCGAAATCGCCAGGTCAATCAGTGGTCCTGGATCAGGTGCGCCGAGGGCCGCTCTGGCTAAACCCGCACTGATGCGACCATGGCGCAAATGCTCGCGTGCGCGTTCCGGTAAATTCAGCAGGCGGACTGTATTCGCAATATGCGCTCGACTTTTGCCAACACTCTCAGCGAGATTATCCTGTGTCCGACCAAAGCGCTGCATCAACGCGCCATAGGCTTCGGCTTCCTCAATTGGGTTCAGGTTTTCACGCTGAACATTTTCAATGATGCCGATTTCAAGCAGCTCAAGATCATCACTATCGCGAATGACCGCCGGCATATCCTCCAGCCCAGCCTGTTTCGCCGCGCGCCAGCGACGCTCACCCGCAATAATCTGATACCGATTTGGGGCATCTGGATCGGGTCTGACCAGAATTGGTTGCAAGACACCGCGTTGACGAATGGATTCGGCGAGTTCGGCCAATTCTTCGTCAGAGAATGTCCGTCGCGGCTGTGCCGGATTAGGACGTATATCTTTGATTTTTATTGTATTTTTCGAAACTTCAACGGTTTCTACGTCATCGCCATAGCCAACGCCATCCACCTCACCCAGCAGGGCGGACAGACCTTTTCCAAGACGCTTTGGTTTTGACTTGCTTTCACCAGCCATAAACGGACCTATCTGCGGCTACGTTCGCGCTGAAGCAGTTCAGAAGCCAGACGAATATAGGCTTCACTGCCCGGGCACCGATAATCGTACAACAAGGCTGGCTTCCCGAAACTTGGCGCTTCGGACAAACGTACATTGCGCGGGATCACAGTGTTGTAAACTTTCGTACCAAGAACCGCGCGCACCTCATCAGCCACCTGATCTGACAGGTTATTGCGTCGATCATACATGGTCAGGACGACGCCCTGAATATCCAGCTCAGGGTTCAAACCATTGCGAACCACCTCAACCGTACGAAGCAATTGGCTCAAACCCTCAAGCGCCAGAAACTCACATTGCAGCGGCACAAGCAAAGAATGCGCGGCTGTCATCGCGTTGATGGTCAGTGACGATAGAGATGGCGGACAGTCGATCAGGATATAGTCATACTGGGTCAAACCGGATTCAGCAGCCCGGTTCGCGTAAGACCGTACAGCATCTCGCAGGCGGTAAGAGCGGCGCGGATCGTCCGCAAGCTCCATCTCAACACCAGCCAGATTCTCGTCACCTGGAACAATGTGCAGACGTGGTACCAGTGTCTCCAGGATCGCCTCTTCAAGCGGTGTCGCATCAACCACGATGTCATAGCTGGTCATCTGACGTTCCGGACGCGTAATCCCAAGACCCGTCGAGGCATTGCCCTGCGCATCGAAATCGATCACCAGAACATTCCGGCCAACCGCAGCCAGCGCAGTGCCTAGATTAATCGCGGTTGTTGTCTTTCCAACGCCACCTTTTTGGTTGGCTACGGCGAGTATGCGTGTCTTCTCAAACCCCACGGGCGATCTCCTGAATCTTGAGAATGACTCCATCCCCGGTACGACTCGGAATCACCTCATGCGCGAATGTCCAGCAATCCGCCGCTTCCGTCAATTCCTCTTCCCAGCGTCTTCCCTTTGGAAAAACACCAATCGCACCATTTTCAAGCCATGGCGATGCATAATCGAGCAGCTTTGGTAGGGGCGCAAAAGCCCGCGCCGTGACCGTTGAAACATCATCGATCTGCGTCGTCTCAACCCGTTGATTGAGCACTTTTGCCGGAAGGTCTGCGCGCGCAATCGCCTCTCTCAGGAAAGCGCATTTTTTTCCCACAGACTCCACCATGATGACCGTTCCACCTGTCTCCACAGCCGCGGCTGCCATAACCAATCCTGGAAAGCCTGCACCAGATCCAAGGTCGAGCACGGTCTTGGATAGGTTCACATGTGGCAGGAGCTGCACACAGTCGAGAACATGCCGACGCCAGATACGCGCGGCCTCTGCAGGCCCGATCAGATTGATCTTCTCACGCCACTCGTGGAGACACGCGATCACGACCTCAAGACGCTCAATTGTTTCACGTGAAACATCGCCACTGGCCAGAATATCATCCGGTCCAAATCCATCCTGGTCCATCATGCGCTTTTTCTTCGCCCTGAGCGTTTTACATATGCGAGTAGGGCTGTAAGCGCGCCGGGTGTGACTCCTTCTACACGAGAAGCCTGACCAATCGTCTCGGGTTTGACCGCCTCTAACTTTGAGCGGACCTCATTCGAAAGACCACCAACAGAGGCATAATCAAACCCAACCGGGATGCGTAGCGCTTCATCGCGCCTCAAGGCCTGAATGTCCTGGGCCTGACGCTCGATATAATTGGCGTACGATGCCTCAATATCGACTTGGGTGAGGGTCTTACCATCTATGCCCTGCAATTCTGGAAAAGCCTTCAAGACCATACCCATATCAATATCCGGGTAAGCCAGGTAGTCCCAGGCACTCCGGCGAGTGCCATCCTGATTAATCACCCAGCCATGCGTCCTTGCCTCAGAAGGCGTCATCTTCACACCCTGAAAGGCTTCACGCGCGGCATTCAGTTTTGAGTGTTTCACGTGAAACATCTCAGCGCGCTTCTCTCCGACAATGCCCCACTCTATACCCATGGGTGTGAGGCGTTGGTCGGAATTATCAGAGCGCAGGCTCAAGCGATACTCGGCGCGCGATGTGAACATGCGATAGGGTTCTGTCACACCCCGCGTGACAAGGTCATCGATGAGCACGCCGATATAGCCCTGATCTCGTGATATCGTCACGCGATCCATGCCTTGAGCAAAACGCGCCGCATTCAGACCCGCCATTAGACCTTGAGCGCCCGCCTCTTCATAGCCCGTCGTCCCATTGATCTGTCCGGCGAGATAAACACCATTCAAAGCCTGTAACTGTAGATCCCGCCCCAGTGCGCGCGGGTCAACATAATCATATTCGATCGCATAGCCGTGTTCGAGGATGTTTACCTTATCCAAGCCCTCAATCTCTCGGATAAACGCGTTCTGCAAATCGGCCGGAAGCGAGGTCGAAATACCGTTTGGATAGACGGTATGATCATCCAAACCCTCTGGTTCCAGGAAGATTTGATGCCTGTCCCGATCGGCGAAGCGATGCACCTTGTCTTCGATGGATGGACAATAGCGCGGACCTCGCCCTGCAATCGCGCCAGAGTAAACCGCGGACTGTTCAATATTCTTCGCGATGAGGTCATGGACATGTTTATTCGTATAAGTGATCCCGCAGGCGACTTGCGGGACCTCAATGCGGCCGGTGAGATCGGAGAAGGGAACAGGCTCTTCATCGGCCGGCTGCATCTCGAGACGATCCCAGTCAATCGTGCGGCCATCAAGACGCGCCGGTGTTCCCGTCTTCAAACGCCCCATTGGCAGGCCCAGACCGTATAGACGATCAGAAAGACCTATCGCGGGTTTCTCACCAAGACGTCCCGCTGGGATACGCTCTTCCCCCCGGTGGATGATCCCTTTGAGGAAGGTTCCTGTTGTGACGACAACAGCTTTGGCCAAGTAGGTCTGACCGCTGGCACCGACCACGCCAGTGACGGTCTGCCCCGATAAGACCAGATCTTCTACACCATCTTCCAGAACGGTCAGGTTTTCCTGTTCGGCAATTGCGGCCTGCATATGTGTCCGATAGAGGCTGCGATCGATTTGTGCGCGGGGCCCACGAACAGCAGGACCTTTCGATCGGTTTAGCAGGCGAAACTGTATCCCTGACTGGTCGGCAATACGGCCCATCAAACCATCCAGCGCATCAATTTCGCGAACAAGGTGCCCCTTCCCCAAACCGCCAATGGCCGGGTTGCACGACATTTCGCCAATCGTATCGGCGCGATGTGTGATCAAAGCCGTCTGTGCACCTGCACGCGCAGCGGCTGCTGCAGCTTCGCAGCCCGCATGCCCACCACCGATAACGATGACCTCAAAATCATATGCCATGATTATCCCTCTGGAAATCTGCGCCTGATGTAAGCTCTATTTTCCGATACAAAAGTCAGAAAAGATAGAGTCCAGCACATGCTCGACATCGAGATGGCCTGTTAAAGACTCGATGGAGCGAGCAGAAAGACGCATATCCTCTGCTGCAAGCTCAAATCCAATTCCATTTCTCAAAGCCATTTCGGCCGAGTTCAAATGTTGCAGAGCAGATTCAATCGCTCGACGATGCCGAAGTTGGGTCAGGCCTGGTGAGACCTGTGGTTTGGCCAATCGGACCAGTCGGTTTTCGATCTCACCCAGTAATTCTTTGAGACCTTCTCCCGTCTTGACTGAGAGCTGAAATGTTTCACGTGAAACATTTTGTGGCTGGCCAAGATCAATCTTGGAGGTGACCAGAATATCCTGATCAGAAGTCTCTACCCCCTCAAAGTCAGTCTCATCTAATGGTGAGAGCCAGATGCGCAAATCGGCCTCCCGGCCTCGTGCTCTTGTCCGCCGGATCCCTTCCGCCTCAACAATATCATCCGTTTCCCGTAGACCCGCTGTATCTGAAAAGAGCACAAGATAAGGTCCGATCACTTTTCGGACTTCGACAAAGTCCCGCGTCGTTCCAGCGATTTCTGTAACAATCGCAGCATCTCGCCCAGCAATCGCGTTGAGCAAGGACGACTTCCCAGCATTTGGCGGGCCCATAATCGCAACGAGAAATCCATCGCGCACTCGCTCTGCGCCATCACTTTCATCGAGAGCTTTCTGAAACTCGGTTTTAAGTGTTGCGATTGCCTCTAGGGCTGGTTCGGTCACCTCATCCCCAATATCGCCCTCGTCTGGAAAGTCGATATAGATTTCCATGGAGGCGAGTGTCTTTGCGAGCTTCTTGTGCCAGCCTTCATAAATGCCACTGAGGCTCCCGCCCAATTGTGCCATCGCATTGTGGTGCTGCGCGGCAGATTCAGCATCGATTAAATCTGCAACCGCCTCGGCTTGGGTCAGATCAAGCTTTCCGGACTCAAAGGCGCGACGCGTAAACTCGCCAGGTTCTGCCAGTCTCGCGCCGAGTTCTGTCAGACGCTCAAGCACTCTTTGAACAATATACGCGCCGCCATGAACGGAGAATTCGACAACATCTTCGCCTGTATAGCTTTTTGGGTTCGCAAAGAACGTCGTGACACATTTATCAATAATCGCCCCATCTGTAGCAATCATTGTAGAAAGGCGAGACTCACCCGCATCAGGACACCCCTCCTTGAGACATGATTCAGCGATCGCAATCGTCTGCGGACCTGAAAGCCGAATAACACAAAGGGCCGCTGGAGGCGGCCCTGAGGCAAGTGCGCAAATTGTATCCTGGCTGGCGTTCTCCGCCATCGCAGATTCTCCGCTTAGTTCTTCATCGCTTCGAAGAATTCATCGTTCGTCTTGGTTTGCTTCAGCTTATCAAGCAGGAAGTCGATCGCATCCGCGGTACCCATCGGGTTCAGGATACGGCGCAGGACATAAATTTTCTGAAGCTGCGCTTTATCTGTGATGAGTTCTTCTTTCCGGGTCCCTGACTTCATGATGTCCATGGCTGGGAAAGTCCGCTTATCTGCAACTTTACGGTCCAGAACAATTTCAGAGTTACCGGTGCCCTTAAACTCTTCAAAGATCACTTCATCCATCCGCGAACCTGTATCAATCAGTGCGGTTGCGATGATTGTGAGCGATCCACCACCTTCAACATTTCGCGCCGCACCGAAGAAACGTTTTGGACGCTGTAGAGCATTGGCATCAACACCCCCAGTCAGGACTTTACCCGAGCTTGGGACAGTCGTGTTATAGGCGCGGCCCAGACGTGTAATCGAGTCGAGCAGGATGACGACATCGCGGCCATGTTCGACCAGGCGCTTGGCTTTCTCAATCACCATCTCAGCCACAGCAACGTGACGGGTCGATGGCTCATCAAAGGTTGAGGAAATAACCTCACCTTTCACCGAGCGTTTCATATCTGTCACCTCTTCCGGGCGCTCATCAATCAGCAGAACGAGAAGGTAGCATTCGGGATGATTTTCTTCGATCGAAGCGGCAATATTCTGCAGCAGAACAGTCTTACCGGTGCGCGGCGGTGCCACAATCAAGGCGCGCTGGCCCTTACCAATCGGAGAAACGATATCGATGACGCGGCCTGACCGGTCTTTCTTGGTCGGATCGCGTCCTTCCATAACCAGACGCTCTTCTGGGTAGAGCGGTGTAAGGTTATCGAAATGAACTTTCTGGCGCGCCTTCTCGGGGTCTTCGAAATTGATCGAAGAAACATCGGTCAGAGCAAAATAGCGCTCATTTTCACCCGGCTCGGCAATCGCGCCTTCGACTGTATCGCCAGTTTTCAGACCCGCTTTCTTCAAAACTTCCGGGCTGACATAGATATCGTCAGGCCCAGCGAGATAATTTGACTCAGGTGAGCGGAGGAAACCAAAACCATCCTGAAGGACTTCCAGAACACCGCGGCCAATAATACTGACTTCCTGTTCGGCAAGCTCCTTCAGGATCGCAAATAGCATATCCTGCGTTCGCAGGGAGGATGCATTTTCAACTTCCAGCATTTCAGCATAGGCCAAAAGCTCGGTTGGTGATTTTGCTTTAAGTTCGCCGATATAAACCTGCGACGGCAGGTCGATCTCTACATCAGTGTCCGCCATGGGATCTGGTTTCCGAATTTTTATAAGAAGAAAGCGGTGCGGACGCACCTATTGCCTTACGGCTTTAACTCTAGATGTGCTGAGCGAGCCAAAAGGTCAAGAGGCAATAGCTTTAAGCTTTAGAAGGGTCGCAACACCGCGAGCAAAATCACAAAAATCATCAGAATGAATGGTAACTCATTAAGCATCTTCAGAGCACGCGGACTAATCTCCATGCCCTTATCAATTTTCTTTCCGATTGAGATGAAATAGCCATGCAAACCGCTCAGTCCGAGGACCAAAACCAGTTTCAAATGCAGCCACCCTGCACCCGGCCCTGTAATAACAGAAGGCTGTAGAGCGATCATCCCAAGTCCGGCGAGCCACAAAATAACAATTGACGGATTGAGGATGATCTTGCGCAACATCGCCGAGGCATCCTTCATCGTCTCAAACAAGGGTTCACCTGGCGCAGACTTTAGCTGATGAAGCTTGTAGCGCGGATAAATCACCATCGCCGCAATGAAGGCGACCATGAAAATCAGATGCACAGCTTTCAGCCAGAAATACGGATCGCCAACCATCAACCTTGTCCTTCAGCCCCTAAGACCATTCACGAATGATCTGCACGACTCGCTCAACATTGGCAATTGACGCTTGTGGGGTAACGCCATGACCGAGATTAAAGACATGCGGGCGATCCCGATAGGCTTCGAGGATTTCAACCACGCGGTCTTCCATCATCTTTCCGCCAGCAATCAGCAATAGCGGATCAAGATGCCCCTGTACCGCGATATCCTTTGGCAAAGTCTCATTCACAAAGGCTGGATCGACGGCAGTATCGAGACCAACCCCATTAATCGGGACTGATTTCACATAATCGGGCAGCTTGGTTGCCCCGCCACGCGGGAAGCCGATCACCGGAACCGTCACACCCAGCTCACGCAGGCGGGCGACCAGTCTCGCATTCGGACCTATGACCAAAGAATCCATCAAATTACTCGGCAAGCCTTCCGCCCAGGATTCAAAAATCATCAGCGCGTTTGCGCCAGCATCCACCTGCGCCTTAAGGTAATGGGCACTCGCTTCGATCAGCACATTGAGCAAGTCCTGCAACGTATCGGGTTTCTGATATGCCCAAATCCGAGCCTGGCTCTTATCCGTGCCCCCGCGTCCTTCAATGGCGTAAAGCGCCACGGTCCAAGGCGCGCCACAAAAACCAATCAGAGCCTTATCACTGTCGAGACTGCCCCGAACCCGATCAACCGTTTCATAGACGGGTGAAAGCCTTTGAACCGCCTTTTCAATCGTAACAGTTTTAAGGTCATCAGCCGTTTCGACCTTTTGTACGATAGGGCCAACACCCTTTTCAAACTTCACATCCAGGCCGAGGACATCCAGGATCAACAAAATATCTGCAAACAAGATCGCTGCGTCCATGCCATAGCGGCGGATCGGCTGAAGGGTGGCTTCTGCTGCCATTGAAGGGGAATAGCAAAAGTCCAGAAAGTCTTTTGCCTGAGCGCGAAGCTCCAGATATTCTGGGAGATGACGCCCCGCTTGTCTCATCATCCAGATAGGAACTGGACGTGAAATTTGCCCAGAGAGCGTGTCTATAAAACGGCTTTGCGTCAGTTGCGGCATAGTGCTCTCCAAATCCCAGACATCATTTTTGATGGAATCATTATTATTAAGCAGAGGGATTGGGTGGAAAACTATGCGACAAATGATTTGTCCAGACCTGTCCACAGCCTTTGCACAGGCTTTCCAATAGTTAACAATGTGTTAACCAACTGAATCATTGGTAAATAAAGTGTTAACAACGTGAATCTGACTCCAGAGGAACGCGAGCGGATCATTTGGAGTCAGATTCTTGAACTTGTGGGTATTTTTCGGGGTTAAAACGGCAAATTCACTTATCCACAGTCATCCACATGGCTTGTCCAAAATGGGCAGGCAGGGCAAAGCAGCTCTATGAATGTTTCATCGCAGTCCCGGCCAGCAATCTATTTCAATGTGCACCTTGTCTCTGATTCCACTGGGGAGACACTGAATGCGGTGATGCGGGCGGCTGTGGCTCAGTTTGATCGCACAATTCCACTGGAACACAATTACTATCTTGTGCGCTCAGATAGGCAGCTTGAACGAGTCATGGCCGAGATTGAAGCAGCCCCCGGTGTCGTTTGGTATACAATTTCTGACGAAACTTTACGTCGTAAGCTCGAGCAGTTTTGCCGCCAGCGCGGGATTCAAACGCTTCCGGTTCTGGATGCCTCAATCCATATGCTTTCACGCCATCTGGGCCTCGCCGCTACGGAACGCGTCGCGGGGCAACACGCTCTGACCGAGGATTATTTCCAGCGCATTTCCGCGATTGATTTTGCGCTCGCCCATGATGATGGACAAAATGTCAGCGGTCTTGAGGATGCTGATGTCGTGATCCTTGGGGTCAGTCGAACCTCAAAGACACCAACCTGTGTCTATCTCGCCAATCGGGGCGTTAAAGCTGGAAATATCCCGCTTGTGCCGGGCGTTCCCCCGCCCCCCCAATTGTTTGAATTGAAAAGCCCGATGATTATTGGTTTGAAAATCAGCATTGATCGTCTTCTGCAAATCCGTGGGAACCGGCTTCGCTCTATGAAAGCCGATGGTGTGACCGATTATGTTGACCAGGAAGCTGTTCGCGCAGAAGTCACGGAGGCTGCGCGCCTGTTTCAGCGCAATAAGTGGCCAGTGATTGATGTTTCGCGCCGCAGTGTTGAGGAAACCGCGGCTGCGATCCTGAATAAATTGAACGAGCGCCGGGGCTGGTCATGACACAAACACAGATCATTCTGGCTTCTGGCAGCGCGTCACGGCGACAGGTTTTGGAAAGCGCCGGGGTTCAGGCCATATCGATCAAACCGAATGTTGATGAGGATGCGCTGAAGCAGAATATGCGGGCGCGCGGCGTCAGCATTCGGGATCAGGCCATGCATCTGGCAGAGATGAAGGCGATAAAAGTCTCTTCTGTTGAACCTGGCCTGGTGATCGCAGGGGATCAAATGCTTAGCCTTGAAGGGGAAGGGTTTGATAAGCCGCCAACGCTTGAGGCGGCCAAAGACCATTTGCGCAAGCTTTCGGGTAAAACGCATACACTCGAAACTGCCATTCTGATTGCAGAGAACGGACAACCGATCTGGCGCCATTTGGCTCGTCCAAAACTGACAGTTCGACCGCTGAGTGAAGATTTTATCGAGAATTATGTCGCTCAGTGTGGTGATGCCCTCTTATCCACAGTCGGAGCCTATCAACTTGAAGGGCGCGGCGCGCAATTGTTCACTAAGATTGAAGGCGATTTCTTTTCGATCCTTGGTTTACCGCTTTTGCCTTTGCTTGATTATTTCCGAACACGCGGACTGCTGATCACATGACAAAGCTTTTGGGCGTTATTGGCGATCCGGTCGCACATTCCTTGTCACCTGTGATTCATAATCACTGGATTCGGGAGGCTGGCTTTGATGCGACGTATGAAGCCATCCAGATTGCGGCTGAAGATTTTGAGCCGGCTCTGGCCGCATTGCGGCAGAAGTCATGCGCCGGATTCAATGTCACCCTACCCCACAAGCTTTCAGCTTTTGCGGCCTGTAGAAATCTAACCGACGCCGCACAGAAAATCGGGGCCGTGAACACGCTAACGCCGATAGATGAAACCGAATGGGCGGGGCACAATACAGATGCTCAGGGCTTTCTCGATTCCCTGGAATGGGGCGGCGTTGATTTGCAGGCCCGACCCAAAACCCTTGTGATTGGCGCGGGTGGTGCAGCGCGAGCTGTGGTTTATGCATTGGTCTCCAAAGGCATCTATCCAACGATCCTGAACCGTACAGAAGCCCGCGCCAAAGTTTTATCAGCCGATCTAACGGGCAGTAAATCTGTATACGGATCAATAGATGCTCTGGCGCAGATAATTGATACCTTAGATCTGGTGATCAATACGGTTAGCGCCGGACATAGTGGTAATATTCTGGAGCTTCCGAAAGGCCAGAATCGGTTCTTCGTAGATATTTCTTACGGCAAGGCTGCCTCGAAACAGCTTGATTTTGCTACACAGCACGGATGGCAAACGCTTGACGGTTTAGGCATGCTTATCGCCCAAGCCGCATTGAGCTTTGAGACTTGGTTTGATGAATATCCGCCTACGGATGAAATACTGAAACGTTGCCGTAAACTCGTGGAGACGCTGACATGATTGTCCTTGGTTTGACCGGTTCTATTGGCATGGGAAAATCGACGACAGCCAATATGTTCCGTGAGCGGAATATCCTTGTCTATGACGCCGATGCAGCGGTGCATGAACTCTATGAGGCGGGAGGGGCTGCAGTCGGACCTTTGTCCGAAAGATTTCCGGAAGCCCATAAGAATGGTGGGATTGATCGTGCGATTTTGCGCGACCTCGTGGTCGGAAAGCCCGAGGCCATGTCCGATCTTGAAGCCATCGTGCATCCCTTGGTCGGTCAAACACAATTGGCTTTCCGTCAATCAGCTCTGGAAGCAAAAGCTCTCTTCGTTGTGCTGGACATTCCGCTTCTGTACGAAACAGGGGGTGATCAACGCTGTGACTATGTCGCCGTGGTGACGGCACCTGCCAGTGTGCAGCGTGAGCGTGTCCTCTCTCGTGGCGCCATGGACGAGGCCGAGTTCGAAACGATCCTCGCAAAACAGATGTCCGATGCGGATAAACGCGCAAAAGCCGATTTTGTGATCAGTACAGCCTTCGGTTTGAGCTTCACAGAATCACATGTTGAGGCCATCATCGCCCTGATGACTGAGCTAGCAACGGAAACGCCATGACGGATCAGATCCGAGAGATCGCCTTTGATACGGAGACGACAGGTCTGAACTGGGATCAGGATGATCGCATCATCGAGCTTGGCGCGGTTGAGATGATCAACCATATCCCGACGGGCAAGACATTTCAGACCTATATCAATCCGGGCCGCGCCGTCTCGGAGGCCACGATCCGGATTACCGGGATTACCGATGATGACCTGCAGGATAAGCCGCCCTTTGAGGACCCGTCCATTGTCGATGCCTTTCTCGATTTTGTCGGCAATTCCACGATTGTTGCGCACAATGCGAGTTTTGACCGCGGCTTCCTGAATATGGAGCTTGAGCGTTGTGGCCGTTCGCCCATCCCGGAAATTCGCTGGGTCGATACAGTTGCGATCGCCCGCAAACGCTATCCCGGTGCGCCAGCGAGCCTTGATGCGCTGTGTAAGCGGTTCGAGATCAGCTTGGAATCGCGGACCTATCACGGTGCTTTGCTCGATAGCCTGCTTTTGGGAGAGGTTTATCTCGAGCTGCTTGGGGGCCGTGCGCGCGCCTTTGATTTTGGCGGCACAACTGCGGCGGATATAGAAAACCGGGCGCCAGCTGCCCAGCGCCCGGTCTCTCGATCTGTGCCTGTCATAGACGAAGAGCGCGCCGCCCACACTGCGTTTATTGAAACGCTGGGCGAAAACCCGCTCTGGTCTCGCTACGACTGAGGGGTAGCCGGTGCTGCGGCCTGCTCAGCTGCTGCGGCGGCAGCGCGTTGTTTCTGCGCCTGATAAAGGCCTGCAAAGTCCACAGGATCAACACGCAGCGGCGGGAAACCACCCTCCGCAGAAATGTCCGATAGAATGCGACGAGCAAATGGGAACAGGATGCGTGGGCATTCGATCAGCAGGATCGGCTCCATTTCATTCTGCGGGAAACCAGACAGCTGGAACTGTCCGGCATAATCCAGCTCGATCAGGAAAAGGGTCTGATCCTTTGTGCCTGCGCGGGCATTCAACTTAAGTGTGACTTCGAAAGTTCCGTCATCGCCTTTTGGCGTTGCGCCAACATCGATGCCAAGATCAATGTTTGGTTGTTCCTGAACCGAGACACCCGGATTCTCAAAGGACAGGTCCTTGATGTATTGGCCAAGGACGCGGATGGCAGGTCCAGCCTGTGCTGCGGGTTGGGCGTTTGGCTGTGTGGCCATGTCAGGTGTGTCGGTCATGTATACTCTCACTGTTCGGAAGCCATGCGCCTAACATGCAGTAATTAGGCGCGCAACGGTGGGTGGCACTCTGCGCTTCTGCACTATATGAAGCAGAGATCGTATTTTAAGAAGGTACCTATGTCCCAAGCCATGATTGAAGTCCTGCTCCTTGCGGGCATCGCTATTTTTATCGGTTGGCGGCTTTACGTCACTTTGGGTCAGGATCAGGGGCCACCGGAAGGTCGACCCCGCGGGCCACAGGCTGAACCAATGCCACAAGCACCGACGGAAAAACCGACAGATAATGTGACTGATCTAAGGCCAAGCTTTACTGGACCAGCGGCTTCTGGCCTTGAGGCCATTTACGAGGCGGACCAGAGC
Organism: Hyphomonas sp. FCG-A18; assembly: GCF_045287255.1. Lineage (GTDB taxonomy): Bacteria > Pseudomonadota > Alphaproteobacteria > Caulobacterales > Hyphomonadaceae > Henriciella. The sequence goes on along the minus strand of NZ_CP137142.1, from coordinate 2,788,948 downwards.
TTCAACCCGCGTACGTTCGTACAAGGGGCAAAAGGGGCTTACGAAATCATTGTTGGGGCTTTTGCCCGCGGCGACCGTGATGCCCTCAAGCCAATGCTCGATACAGATGTCTATGAGGCTTGGGATGCGGCGATCGCTGAGCGCGAAGCGAACAATTCACCAGCCTTTGAGCTGCTTCGTCTGCGTAGTGCGGAGATTACCGAAGCATCCTTGGATGATGCACGCATTGCGCGGGTGACTGTTGAGTTTCAGGCTGAGTTGGGCGATGGCGAAACCACGAGCCGTTCCGACGAATTCTGGACGTTCATGCGTTCGGTTGACTCAAATGATCCAAACTGGATTCTGGACGACGTGGATACACCGTAATTGTATTGTCACTTGAGCTCTGGAAGGGGAGGAGGCAATCTGCCGATATGATTCGGTGGATTACGACTCTTATGATGGCCAGCTTTGTTTTGGCGGGCTGTCAAACATCGAGCCCGCCCCCACAAGCACCACAACCAATTGCTCCGGTTGAGCCTGTTCTGGAGCCGCGCTGGCAGGTGCCACCGAGACCGCTGGCTTATGACATGTTGCCGGGTTGGGATAATGCGGAGCTGGCTCCGGGTCTCAATGCGCTGCGTCGATCCTGTACGAGCTTCGCAGCAAAGGGGCCAGCGGCTTTTATATCGACGCGTCAGGTTTGGGCGGGGCGTGTTTCGGACTGGCTTCCGGCCTGTGAAGCACTTTCCGTAATTGGTGATGCGAGTAGCGCCAAGGCGGTGCTTCAGGCCCTGTTTGTTCCGGTGGAAGTTCAATCGAATACAGGCGAAACGCGCTTTACAGGCTATTTTGAACCTGAATATGAGGCCCGCCTCTACCCGCAAGGGCCATTTACCGAACCCGTCCTCGCCAAGCCTTCTGACCTCATTGTTCAGGGCGGCCAAGTCTATCAGCGTCAACGGTCTGGCCGTTTAAAACCTTACCCAAAACGGGATGAGATCACGCGTCGTCCAACCGGGCAGGTGCTCGCCTATATGCGGCCCGGCGACCTATTTTTCCTGCAAATTCAGGGTTCTGGTCGTCTGACACTTGCCGACGGGCGAACCATCCGCGCAGTCTATGCGGCGAATAATGGGCACACATTCAAGTCGACCGCCAACTGGCTCATGAGCAAACGTTGGATCAGTCGCGGGCAAGCAAGCATGACCGGGATCAAGGCATGGATGGCGCGCGCGCCTGAAAGGCGCGTTCGTGAAGCGATGAATGCCAACCCCCGCTACATCTTCTTCGCGACTTTACCTGAAGGCGATCCAACATTGGGGCCAAATGGCTCTCTTGGTGTTCCGCTAACGCCTCTGGGGTCTCTCGCCGTTGATCCGGCTTTCCATGCTTTGGGTACGCCCTTATTTGTTCAGACCAGCGCGCCGGGCCTTGGTGGACCATGGTCCGGCCTTCTCGTTGCGCAGGATACAGGTGGCGCGATCAAGGGGTCGGTCCGCGGGGATATTTACTTCGGAACAGGGGCAGAAGCGGGCGCGCGCGCCGACACTGTGAACACGTCAGGGCGGATGTGGATTCTGCTCCCGCGCGCGGTTGCTCAGCGTTTGCGCGGTGAGAATACTGTTGCGGCTCTGCCATCGCACCTTGGCGATGAGGCTTCGCTACCATAGATCAGCGCCATGACGGATCGAAAGCTGACAGATCAGGAACGCCGCGCTTGGGAAGCGGCATCCCGGCATGTTCGCCGCCTTGATGGCAAGCGTTCACCGCGCGTGGCCATGCCGGATGTCCCGGGCAGCTCCCCTATGTCTCCTTCCGTATCCCCGCGATCACCCCTGAAGCGCCTTCCGGCCCCGGTACAGAATCGCGAAAATGAGCGCCGTATTCGCCGTGGCAAACAGGCGGTTTCTGCGTCTTTTGATTTGCACGGCATGACCCAGGATGAAGCCTGGCGGCGCTTACCGCAATTCCTGTCCCGGCAGCGCCAGAACGGCGCGCAATGTGTGATTATCATTACAGGAAAAGGGCGATCTGGAGATGGGGTCCTGCGCCGTAATTTCCTGCATTGGATTGAGATGCCTCAGGCCCGCAGCCTGATCAGTGGTTATGCACCAGCTCATGCCCGCCATGGCGGCGGCGGTGCATGGTACGTGTTCTTGAGAAAGCTTTGAAAACAAATAGAAAAAGGCGGTCAAATGACCGCCCTCTTCAAACTCTACAAAACTCTACGATCGGTGATCTAGCACCCGTTCGTTAAGCATTTACGACTGTTTAGCCAGCAGGTTGCGAATTTCTTCAAGCAGCACTTCCTGACGTGGTGGAGCGGGTGGCTCTGCCGGAGCCTCTTCCTCTTTTTTCTTCATATTATTCATGCCCTTAATGATCAGGAACATGACAAAGGCGACAATGATGAAGGAGATGGTCGCAGAGATAAACTCGCCGATCTTGATCGCAACTTCTTGAGTTACGACAGCTCCGTCAGGTCCCAGAACTTCTGGTGTCATGACATATTTCCAGCTGCCAAAGTCCAGTCCACCAAGAACCGGGCTAAGTGCGGGCAGGAAAACACCCTGGATAAACGCGGTCACAACCGTGGCGAACGCACCGCCCATGACGAAGCCAACCGCCATGTCGACCAGGTTGCCTTTCATGGCAAACTCTTTGAATTCTTTGAGCATTTGAGCACCCCTTATGCAAAACAGGCCGCTTCGCCTGTATGCAAATAGTGTTATAATTCTAGTTTTCGGTCAATCAGTCCTGCATAGCTGAGCGCAGTGTTACCGGGACTCAGGATCTTCCCCACCATTCACGCGAGCGCGTAATTCTTTACCGGGCCGGAAGAAGGGGACAGACTTTGCTTCAACCTGAACCGATTCACCGGTTCGCGGATTGCGTCCCTTGCGCGCTTCACGGTGACGGATAGAAAAAGCACCAAAACCGCGAAGTTCCACCCGGTCACCACGGGCCAAGGCATCGCCAATTTCTTCCAGAACTGTGGATACGACCCGCTCAAGATCGTCCGGACGTAAATCCGGATATTCTTCGGCCAGCCGCGTAATGAGTTCAGACCTAAGCATGTGTTTGATCCTAAACGAAAAAAGCGGCGGAGACCAGAGCCTCCGCCGCAGATTTAAAAGATTCTGGCCGATTCATTTGGCCAGATCCGGTTGGTTTAGTCGTTACCCTTAAGGGCCTCGCCCAGAATATCGCCGAGAGAAGCACCACTGTCGGCAGAGCCGTACTGTGCGACGGCCTCTTGCTCCTCGGAGATTTCCAGCGCTTTGATAGAGACACCAATACGGCGGGATGAGCGATCAACCTGTGTGACTTTCGCATCGACTTTATCGCCAACAGCAAAGCGCTCTGGGCGTTGCTCGGCGCGATCACGAGACAAGTCAGAGCGACGGATGAAGCTCTTGACTGGTGGCTCACCGAACTCAACTTCGATACCGCCCGTTGTGATCTCTGTAACGGTACAGGTCACAATCGCGCCGCGCTTGACGCTGGCATTGTCAGCGATTGGGTCGCCGCCAACCTGTTTGATCCCGAGAGAGATCCGCTCTTTTTCCATGTCCACGTCAAGAACGCGCGCGGTAACCGTGTCGCCCTTATTGTAGTTCTGGATGGCTTCTTCGCCAGACTGATCCCAGGAGATGTCGTTGATGTGAACCATGCCATCGAGGTCTGGTCCAAGGCCAACAAACAGGCCGAATTCCGTGATGCCACGAACTTCGCCTTCAATGTCAGTCCCAACTGGATGCTCGGCCATGAAGGCAGACCATGGATTGTCCTGAGTCTGCTTGAGGCCAAGTGAAATGCGGCGCTTGTCGCTGTCGACATCCAGAACCTCAACGAGGACTTCCTGAGATGTAGAAACGATTTTGCCCGGGTGAACGTTCTTCTTGGTCCAGCTCATTTCAGAAACGTGGATCAGGCCTTCAACACCATCTTCGAGCTCAACAAACGCACCGTAATCGGTGATGTTTGTGACCTGACCAGACATACGAGTGCCGATTGTGTACTTGGCTTCGATATCATCCCATGGATCGCTCTCAAGCTGCTTCATGCCGAGAGAGATACGCTGGGTGTCTGGGTTGATCTTGATGATCTGAACTTTGACTGTGTCGCCAACATTCACAACCTGGCTTGGGTGATTAACGCGCTTCCAGCTCATGTCTGTGACATGCAGCAGGCCATCAATACCGCCAAGGTCAACGAACGCACCGTAATCAGTGATGTTCTTGACGACGCCTTCACGGGTATCGCCTTCGCTCATGTCGCCAACGATCTCAGCGCGCTGCTCGGCACGGCTTTCTTCGAGGATCGCACGACGGGAAACAACGACATTACCACGAACACGGTCCATTTTCAGGATCGCGAATGGCTGTACTTCGTTCATCAGTGGGCCAACGTCGCGGACGGGGCGAATATCGACTTGCGAACCTGGCAGGAAGGCATTGACGCCACCAAGGTCGACTGTGAAACCACCTTTAACGCGGCCAACAATCGCGCCTTTAACAGGCTCTTCCTTGTTGTAGCTGTCTTCCAGTGTGATCCAGCTTTCTTCGCGGCGGGCTTTGTCGCGCGAGAGAACAGCTTCACCCATCAGGTTTTCAATACGGTCGAGGTAAACTTCAACAATATCGCCTGGCTCAGGCTGTTTTTCCTCAAGCAGGAATTCTTTCAGAGGGATGCGGCCTTCGGTTTTCAGGCCAACGTCGAGGGTCAGGTAATCGCCATTATTAGAGATTACTGTGGCTGGAACAACGCGGCCCTCTTGAAGGGTTGCTGCGCCAGCGCTTTCTTCGAACATGGATGCAAAATCATCCGTCGAAGGGTTCATTGAATCAGTCATGGGGTCTCCGGTGACACAGGAAAACGGGGTTCACTGCCAGAAGCCCTATGCGTCTGGTCAGCCGTTCCTGCATATCAGGGATAAGCTTGGTAAGCGCTTGGGATTTGGCCTTGAGGCCAGAACGCTTAGCTGTTGCGGGCGATAGCGGCCTCAACCGCGTCCCGTGCTTTATCCACAGCCGCGTCTATAGTCAGATGAGTGGTATCAATCAAGACGGCATCTGCTGCCGCGACCATGGGGGCATCCTTGCGGGTTTTGTCGCGTGTATCTCGCTCTTTCAGTTGAGCGATCATTTCCGAAAGTGACAGGGTGTCACCTTTGGAGGTGAGTTCTTTCAAGCGGCGTTCGGCGCGCGCCTCAACAGAGGCATCCACCCATAGTTTTACATCCGCATTTGGGCAGACGACTGTGCCTATATCGCGGCCATCCAGAACAGCCCCCTTGGCCTGATTGGCAAAAGCGCGTTGTAATTCGAGCAGAGCAGCTCGCACTTGGGGAATAGCGGCGACTTTCGAGGCGGCTTGCCCAGCGCCTGCGGTGCGTAGCTCTTCTTCAGTGTAATCGTTTAGATCAAGACTTCGGGCGACGTCCGCAAGGGTATCAGCATCCTCAAAGCTTACACCCTGATGCTTGGCCGCGACTCCAGTGGCGCGGTATAAGCGTCCGGTATCCATATGCGGTAGGCCGTACCAGGCCGAGAGCCGCTTGGCGATTGTCCCCTTTCCCGAGGCGAGCGTTCCATCGATTGCAATAATCATGGCGTGGCGGGTGAGCGAACACACGCCGAATGTCAAGACGATCCACCGCAGTCAATAAGCTTTCCGTTTCAACCATACTCGCGTAGATGGAGAATTATCAGGTGCGCAAAGGGAAACACGGACGCACCCAAAATGACTGAATGGAGACCCAGAATGCGAATGACGTATCGTCTAGCGACTCTTGTTTCTGTGGCGGCGCTGGCAACACTGCCCGCAATAGCACGCCCAATGGAAATTGAAGATGTTTCTAAAATCCAGAACGCTGGCAATTTGACTGTTTCAAACGATGGAACGGCTGTCGCTTATACTGTTTCGGTACAACGCGACCTACTCGCTGGCGATAAGGATGGCAGTGCTGATAGCCATGTTTATGTGATGCGCGATGGCGGGGATCCCATTCTGTTCATTGGCGGTGAGGGTCCAAAATCCAATCTGCAATTCTCCCCAACTGGCGATGCGTTGCACTTCCGCTCAAAGCGAGACGGAGACAAGGCTGTTTCATTGTACGCTATATCGATGAGCGGTGGTGAGGCGCGAAAGGTTTTCGAACATGAGAAGCCTATTGGCGACTATGCCATTTCTCCTGATGGTGGGACACTTTACTTCCTCGCGACCGAAAAAGATGAAAGTGACGAGGCTCTAAGGGAAAAAGGCTTCAAAGCCTACGCTTATGAAGAGAATGTCGACATGGCGAGCGTCTGGCGCGTTTCTCTGGGCGATGAGGACGCCAAGGCTGAGAAGCTCTTCGAAGGCGTGGATGTGAATGCATTAGAGCTTGCCCCGGACGGATCTTTCCTTGTGATTTCTGCAGCGCCAACCCCTCATGTCGATGACTTGCTCATGAAAAGCCGTCTGCACGTGATTGATACTGCGACGGGTGAGGAAACCGCCAGTGTCGACAATCCAGGCAAGCTGGGCAGTTTTCGGATTTCACCGGATGGTGAGTCCATTGCCTTCATGGGCGGCACAGATATCCACGATACCTCCGATGGTGTCTTGATGGTTGCCAAGGTGAGTGATGGCAGCTTCCGCCAGCTCACCTTCGACGCCGAGCAGCACATTCAGGATATTGAGTGGCTCGATAATAGCCTGATCCTGACGAACGCGCATCGCGGTGTTGAGTCAGCCATGGTGGCCTACAATACGCGTGGCAAAGAGATTCACACTTTCCTGACCCCTGATGATATCGTTGTGCGTAATGTCGAGGTTGGCGGCTACGGTGATGTTTATTTCACAGCCGATAGTCCCGCGCATCCACGCGAAGTATTCAAGCAGGACCAAGGACAAAGCTTCAAGCTCTCAAATCACAATGCGTGGCTAGATGAGATCACGCTCGCTGAGCAAACGACCTTTGTTTATAAGGCCCGCGATGGACGTGAGATTGAAGGGCTTCTGATTACGCCTAATGGAGATGCGCCAGAATTGGGCTGGCCGATGATTGTCACCGTTCATGGTGGTCCGGAAGCACACTATTCTGATGGTTGGCTTACTGCCTACTCCATGGCTGGCCAGTTTGGTGCAGGCGATGGCTATGCTGTTTTCTATCCAAACTACCGGGGCTCTACCGGGCGCGGCGTAGCCTTCGCGAAAGAGCATCAGAATGACTATGCCGGTGCTGAATTCAACGATCTGGTCGATGGCGTAGAAGCATTGACCGCTTCTGGCTTTGTTGATGAGGCCCGTGTCGGGATTACCGGCGGCTCCTATGGGGGCTATGCCTCAATGTGGGGCGCAACGGCCCTGACAGAGCACTTTGCGGCGTCTGTAGCCTTTGTTGGGATTTCCAACCAGATCTCCAAATTCGGTACGAGCGATATTCCAAATGAGATGTATCTCGTACACTCTCTGAAATGGCCATGGGATGACAATGATGGTCATTGGATGGAGCTATTGAAGCGCTCGCCGCTCTTCCATGCTGGCAAGTCAACAACCCCGACCCTGATCATGCATGGCGAGGAGGACACACGCGTGCACCCAAGCCAATCTATGGAGCTTTACCGCTCCATGAAGGTGCGCACCGATACGCCGGTTCGTCTCGTCTTCTATCCCGGCGAAGGTCACGGGAACCGTAAGGCTGCTGCCCGTCTGGATTATTCCTACCGTCTGATGCGCTGGATGGACACTTATCTGGGTGTTGATGCGAGCCGTGATGATCCGATGCCGGAGTTTGATCTTGGGCTTGAAGAGAAGCTTGGCATGAAAAAGATCAAGAAAGAGAAGACTGAGGAATAGTCTGCTCCCTTCTCTTAAATCCAAACATAGAAAAGCCGGAGCGTGTAAAGCGCTCCGGCTTTTTCATTCGTGTTTACTGCTCTAATGGCGGAAGTGGCGCATGCCCGTCAGGACCATTGCGAGACCCGCCTCGTCAGCGGCGGCGATCACATCATCATCACGGATTGAGCCGCCTGGCTGGATGATTGCGCTTGCCCCGGCGGCCGCAGCGGCCAGCATACCATCCGGGAAGGGGAAGAACGCATCAGACGCAGCAACACATCCGGTGGTGCGCAAGGTTTCAAACCCTTCTTTCTCTTTGGCATCCTCGGCTTTCCGGGCGGCAATGCGGGCACTGTCGATCCGACTCATCTGGCCTGCGCCAATGCCGACAGTGGCGCGATCCTTGGCATAGACAATTGTGTTGGATTTCACGTGCTTGGCGACGCGCCAGGCGAAGAGGAGATCATCCAATTGTGCCTCTGTTGGCGCAATCTTGGTAACGACTTTCAGATCGTCCTTCGTGATCCGGCCAGCATCGCGGTCCTGCACGAGAAGGCCACCAGCAACGGTTTTCATGAATGTACCAGTCGCAGCTGGGTCTGGCAGGCCATCTGTGAGCAGAAGCCGCAGGTTCTTCTTCTTGGCAAACACAGCTTTTGCAGCCTCATCAGCGCCCGGCGCAATCACGACTTCAGTGAAGATGGACGTGATTTCCTCAGCGGTTGCCGCATCAAGCGGGCGGTTCAGGGCGACGATACCACCAAAGGCAGATGTTGAGTCGCAGGCGAGCGCCTCGCGATAAGCTTCAATAATGCTGTTTCCCAGGGCGACACCGCAGGGATTGGCGTGTTTGATGATGGCAACGGCCGGGGTTTCGTCTCCCAGCTCACCGATCAATTCATAAGCCGCATCTGTATCGTTGATGTTGTTATAAGAAAGCGCTTTACCCTGAACCTGCTCGGCAGTCGCGACGCCTGGTCTGGCTTCACCTGTTGTGTAGAAAGCCGCCTTTTGATGCGGGTTCTCCCCATAGCGCAGGGCTTCGTTCAGCTTTCCACCCATCGCGAACCAGTCTGGTGCACTCTCATCCAGTTGGCGCGCATACCAGTTGCTGATGGCAGCATCATAAGCGGCGGTGCGGGCATAGGTTTTTGCGGCCAAACGGCGGGAAGTGTCACGGCTGACATGACCGCCAGTTTTGTCCATTTCCGCTAATGCACGATCAAGATCGCCGCCATCTGTGCAGACGCTGACGCTATCCCCATTTTTCGCTGCTGCGCGCAGCATGGCAGGGCCACCAATGTCGATATTCTCGATGCAATCCTCAAACCCTGCCCCGGAAGCAACAGTCGCCTCGAACGGATAGAGATTGATGTAGACGAGATCGATGGCTTCAATGCCATGACGGTCGGCATCGGCCTTGTGGCTGTCATTATCGCGCAAATAGAGCAAGCCACCATGAACCGCCGGATGGAGCGTTTTTACGCGGCCATCCATCATTTCAGGATAACCGGTCAGGTCTGCAACGTCTTTTACAGCAAGTCCGGCTTCTTTGAGTGTGCGCGCGGTTCCCCCGGTTGAAACCAGATCGACACCATGAGCGACCAGTCGCTCCGCCCGCTCAACCAGCCCCTCCTTGTCAGAAACAGAGATCAGGGCGCGGCGAATGCGGGTCTGGGTCATGGAAGTAGCCTGCGGATGCAATGGATGTTGGCACCGCCCTATCATGACGGACAGACGCGTCAACGGCTTGCATTTCAATCCTGTGGTGGGCGATACGCGGGAACAAGCCTGGACAGGGTTTGCAGGGCGGCTTTGGTATCGCGCTTTTCTGCTTGATGCAGAAGGCTCTCAACCAAAGTCCAGAAGTCTTCTGGCTCCATCAGACGATCCTGGGGGCGGATGGCGCGTAGGCCGTCAATGCCCGTCGGTTCCAGGCGTTCATGCGGATAGGTCAACGCCTCATGAAGCTTTTCGCCTGGTCTTAGCCCAGTTGTTTTGATCATGATGTCGACATCCGGAACCATGCCCTTCATGCGGATCATCGATTCGGCCAGAGATTTAATACGAATTGGCTTACCCATATCCAGTACAAACAGGCCTGCATCGCCTTTTTCTGTCTGATGCGCGGTGGCCTGTAGAACGAGGCTGGAAGCCTCTTCCACGGTCATGAAGTAACGCGTGACCTCTTCATGCGTCAGCGTTACAGGCCCATCATTGCTGATCTGGCGCTCAAATAGGGGAACAACAGAGCCAGACGACCCTAGAACATTACCAAATCGGACCATGGCAACAGCAATATCGCGATCACGGGCACGATACGCGATGGCTAACTCTGCTAGCCTCTTGGTGGCTCCCATAACATTGTCCGGATCAACCGCTTTGTCGGTTGATATGAAGACGAAGCGGGAGGCTTTCGCAGCAATCGCAGCATCAATGGCATTAATCGCGCCGCCAACATTGGTCAGGATGGCCTCACATGGATTCTCTTCCATTAGCGGAACGTGTTTCAATGCTGCGGCATGAATAACGGTGTCTGGACTTGTCGTTTTCATGGCGTTCTTGAGAAGTGTCAGATCACGAACATTGCCAAGCTGTGCGGTTAGTTTCGCTGGCGCGCCTGTTTCGCGCAGTTCGAGGTCGATATTATAGAGATTGTACTCGCTACCCTCAAACAGGGTCATGCATTCCACACCCAGCGCCTGGCATTGCCTTGAAAGCTCGGAGCCAATTGTTCCGCCTGCGCCCGTGATGAAGACTGATTGCCCCGACAGGGTTTCCTGAACAGGGGTTGGGTCAAGTTTGCGTACCCGGCGTGATAAAAGGTCAGCGGGGCGTGCAGGCAGCAGGTGCAACCCTTCTTTGCCCGCGCCCAAAGCCATAACGGACGTTTTTCGGGTGGCCGCAATTTCGAGGATTTGGGTTGTCGCAAGTTTTTTGCGCAGCGACCCCGCAACAGCCACCCAAGGTGTTTTCTCATAACGAACGCCCAAGATATCCAATACGTTTGCAAGATCATCCAGACCGCCAAGAACAGGCACACCGCGAATAGCACGCCCGGAGTCTGCCCCCGTTGTTTCAATCAGGCCAAGGATACGAACTGGAGCTCCTTTACCATTCTTTTGAAAATCCCGAAGAACTTCCGCAGCCTCTGTACTGGAAGCAACCATAACAACGAGGGGAGCGTCTGCGCGCACAGGCGTGAAGATTTGAAACGGCCTATGCGTGGAACGTGAAAGGGCAATCATGCGACCGGAAAACAGCAAGAACAGCCATATAGCAGTCGCAAATAATAGGCTGCTTCTGGGGATTCCAGACAAGCGATTCCACAAGAATATGATCGGCAGAAAGACCAGAGCGGTCAACAAAACGACCTGAACAATCCGGATCGCATCCGGCCATCCGGCGTGGCGCCAGACCTGTTTATGCACATCCAGTAGGATCAAGGAGGCCAGCCCACAAAGACTGAAAACTAATGACACGCCAATAGCCAAAGCATAGGGCTGAGTGGGCCACCCGTCCGTCATCGTCCATGGCACAATCAACGCGAGCATCATGGCGATGAAGGCCATGGTGACATCAAAGCCAAGGGTCAGAATGATGGCCCTACGGGCTTCTCCACGCGGGGTCATCGAGATGTATCCTTCAGGAAGACCCAACGCACACAATTTGGCGGGTTGGTGCCGTCTCCGTTTGGGTCAGCCTGACCTGTGAGCACAATCTGCTCACTCTTTTCAACGATACCGCGGCCCAGATAGACCGTTGGTTCCAGACGAGCTTTGGCGTGGGTTGTTTTGAAACGCCAGACCGGCCCATACTCACTGCGCAGGATAATCGCATCTCCAGAGGTCATGGCAGTAATCGTGGGATGAAGATGAAAGCGGATATCAAACTCAATAGCGGTCTCATCTTCACCAAGACCAGCTGAAACAGGTCTGGAGAGAGAATCTTCACCCGTCAGGCGGCAGCCATCGCCAGACATGAAAAGGCGGCGGCGGTGCAGCAAGCCAAAGATACGCTTATAGCCACTGTGCTGTGCGTCGAGCCAAATCTCATCAGCTTCTTCTAAACGCTTGGCCGATATGCCGTCAGGCCCCTCTGGATAGAGCAGGTCACTATCATCATTCTTGATGAACCGAGAAGAGTCTTCGCTTCTGACGACCAGGGTTGAATGCGCGCTGGTACGCCGGACGGCAGCTTGCCAGTCGAGATCTGTTTCGGGGCTGTTGCCGCAAGAGGTTATAATCCGAGCATCACGATCATGCAGTTCAAAACTCAGCGAGCCTGCATGCGCCTTGTCGCCATAGGGACGTTCAGGGCCAGCTCCAGCATCAAGATAAAGACACGTCTCGCCTTTCTGGAGTTTCTGGTAACCAGATTTCGGGGCGATGCTGAATTGCCGCGGCGCGGTCTTCAGCCGGGTGATAATTGCATCAATTTCTTCGACACGGCGCTCATCACCATCATGAAAAGGCGGCAGGGCGCCGTCTCTTGCGCGGAAAAAGGCGACCATGCCACCTGCGCGGTTGATCCATTTCTCAAGATAGTCTGGTACTGGCCGATCACTGCGGATGAGCAAGTCCTCAAGAACCATGAGATCCGATAGGCAGCGAGCTGTGCGCGCCGGAGAGCGTGAGACATGACCACCATCTGGGAAGAACTGGGCCGTGCAAACAGATTCCAGCCGTCCTATGGCTTCATCAAGCTCTTTACCGCGACCGACACAAATCGCCCAAGCCATAGAGAGAACAGCGCTGCGGAAAACGCCGATCGGGTCACGATCAGAGTCAACCAGGGCGGCAACATGTCGGATTTGTCGATTAAGGGTATCGAGACGCGCATCAATCGCGGCATCATCGCCTTCTTCAAAAAGGGCGGCGCCACAGCAAATCCAGCTCCAGGCGCGATCGGCTGTACAGGATGAACGCCAGGAAAAGCCATCAAAGCGGCCAAAATTCTCAATCCAGTCATCGACCAAAAGACGGGCCCGGTCAGCGCCCACGTCTCCCTGCGAAAACAGGTCTGCGAGCCAGTCGAAGCGGTGCACGCGGTCGGAATAGTGGCGAGACGGCATCTGTTCTGTCCACGGTGCGGAGCCGTCCGGCAAGACCATACGATCCATCCCGATGCGCCAAATACCCATGAGTAGACGCTCACCGCGCAAGGGGTCGGGCGGGTTTACAGGTCTAGGGTAAAGGCCAAAACCCTCTGGCTTGGTGCCAGCAATCTTCAGGCGATGGCCTGCGGAAGCTTTGGCATCTTCACCCGTCTTGCCGCGGAAACGCGCCCAAAGAGCGATGTCATCTTCATCGCTGCGTCTTGGCTCTGTTGGCGGCGGCAGGACTGTCTCAGTCATTCAGGTAACGTGCAAAAACTCTACTAGGGACGAAGGGCGGCGATATTGTCAGCGTAGTGGTCGGGACCACCTTTAAAAACAGCAGACCCCGCGACAATAGCGGTTACACCAGCTGAAATGGCTTTTGGCGCTGTTTCAGTGTTCAGACCACCGTCCACCTCCAGGATGATATCGCGACCTGTTTCATCAATGCGCTTTCGGAGCTTCTCGATCTTGCGAAGCTGACTATCAATGAAACTCTGTCCACCAAAGCCCGGATTAACCGACATCACCAGAATGAGGTCGATATCATCGATCAAGGGATCGATAATTTCGGCAGGTGTTCCCGGGTTCAGGGCAATGCCGGGCTTCATGCCTTTAGCGCGAATGGATTGGATGGTGCGATGCAGATGTGGTCCAGCTTCAGGATGAACGGTGAGAATATTGGCGCCGGCATCGGCAAAAGCATCAATGTAGGGATCAACCGGGGCGATCATTAAGTGTACGTCAAACGGCTTGTCTGTGTGTGGGCGCAGCTTTTTGATAATTGGCGGCCCGAATGTCAGGTTTGGCACGAAATGCCCATCCATGACATCAACATGGATCCAATCTGCTCCAGCCTTATCTATTCGGCGAATTTCTTCCCCGAGTTCTGCAAAATCGGCTGACAGGATGGAGGGCGAAATCACGATATCAGACATGATTGACGCCTAAAACTAAACCGCCGTCAGCACAAGGCTGACGGCGGTAGAGGGTGCATATGCAAGGGGATTAGTAACGCGGGGCTGGCCGCGGCACCACATAGGCACCATCTTCGCGGAATTCCACAAAGACGGGCTGACCCGGCTGGAACTGATAATCAAGCGGCTGGACATAAGCGCGCAGACCATCCTGACCACCAAAGTCAACGGTAATCGCCTGACCTTGCTGTGTGCCAAGGTTTTTGCCGAGCATGTTTCCGGCGATCCCACCAAGAACAGCGCCACCGATGGCGCCAGCGGTTTGGGCTTTGTCGCCACCACCAAGCTCAGATCCAGCAAGTCCGCCAAGGACGGCACCTGTTGCGGTGCCAATGATTGAGCGGTCCGGGCGGATCGTAACGTCACGGATGGAAACCACGGTACCTTCGCGCACGGTCATTGAGTAGCCGGTCGAAGAAGAACTCACCACTGAGCCGCTATTGGTCGCGGCACAGCCGGTTACGGCCAAGGTCATGGCTGCAAAGATGCCGGCCATCATCTTGTTACCGGGCTTGGTCACAGAAATCGTATTTGTCATAATATGTGCTCCTTTGCACGAATGGACGCTGTGCATTCTCGCCAACTTGGCTGAACTCTAAATGAACCTGATAAGGCGTTTTTACGGCCAATCGACCCAGTCTTCATGAAAAGATCGTCAGGTTTTGCGAGTCAGTCGGCAAATGTAGAACGCATCATGGCGCAGATTATTCCCTGGCAATGTGAGTAAATCTCCATGAGATGTCAGCGAGCCCTTAAAGACGCCAGCCTCTTCCTCTGTGATGGGCGACCTCTGCAAGGGTAACTCGCCTAGAGCTTGATCGATATTGGCGCTGCCTTCTTCTGGGCGGGGGGAACAGACACAATAAACCAGACTGCCACCAGGTTTCAGATTCTTGGCTGCATGTTTCAGCAAACGCATCTGAATATTCGGGAAGCCGGCGATATCTTCGGCGGACTTGATGAAGGCCCCTTCCGGGTGACGGCGCAGCGTACCAAAGGCTGAGCATGGAGCGTCAATCAGGATTTTGTCGACTGGGGCTGGCGGCGTCCAGTTCGTTGCATCGCTTAGAACGGTTTCAATTTTTCCATGAAATCCGGTGCGCCAGAGATTCTGCTTGAGCCGCTTTAGGCGTGGTTTGGAACGGTCAATTGCAGTGACATTTGCCCCAGTAGCGGCCAGCTGCATCGTTTTGCCGCCGGGTGCGGCGCAAAAATCAAGGACGGTTTCGCCTGCTTGAGCGTTTAGCAAAAGGGCAGGTAGGGCAGCCGCGATATCCTGCACCCACCAGTCCCCTTCTTCATAGCCGGGCAAATCCTGCACGGTCCGGGTGTGGTCGATTTGCACCGCGTAAGAGGCGACAGCCTGACCATCGACGCGCTGAGCCAGAGCTTCGGCGTTGCCGTCCTTAGGGATCAGATAGAGGTCTGGCGTTTCGGTCTGTGCCTGTGCCAGGGCTAGGGTTGCACGGGCACCCAACCCGGAGATCAAATTCTGTCGTAGCCACTCTGGCCATATGGCTTCAATCGGGGCGGCATCGAAGGCGCTTCGGTCACTTACCACTTTGCGCAAAACCGCGTTCAAGAACCCAGTTGCACGTTGGGCGCGCGGCCATTGTTTTGCAGCAGCAACCGTTTCGCTGACCACAGCATGGTCCGGGGTTTCCAATAGCCAGGCTTGAGCGGCGCCAAGTCGTAGAAGGGCGCGTGCTGGCGGTGTTGCGGTTTCAATTGGCCGCTCCAGAAAAGGGGCCAACCCAGCATCAAGGCGGCCAAGCTGGCGCAAAACCGCACTGGTCATGGCACGGGAGAAGCCACGATCTGGGCCGGTTAGGTCATCATAGAGTTCGCTGCTGGTAAGCGCTTCATCCAGCAGGCGCTTTTCATCAAGGACGCGAATTAACAGGTCTGCGGCGGCCAGTCTCGCCTTTGCCCCGCTCACCCCCAAGGTCCAGTTGGACGGGGGTCTTCCAGTGGCGGGCTCATTCTGCCCTGCCCCATGTCTTCGGCAAGGCGAACCAGCGCTTCAATCCGGTTGGCTGTGCCCGGATGGGTTGAAAAGAGACTATCACCTTTTCGCCCGGCGAGGGGGTTCATAATGTACATATGCGCCATTGCGGGGTTTTCCTCTGCGCGGCGGTTAATCGTTGCTCTTGCGCCTCGATCAATCTTTTCCAGCGCCGAGGCAAGCCATAGAGGATTGCCGCAAATTTCTGCACCCCGTTTATCAGCTTCATATTCACGCGAGCGGCTGATCGCCATTTGGACAAGGCCCGCCGCCATAGGGGCAAAAATCATGATCAATAGCCCTGCAATGATGCCGCCCCGCTCGCGATTACTGAAGAAGAGCGCGAAATTCGCCAGCATGCCGATGGCGCCTGCAATGGTTGCCGTAATCGTCATGGTCAGCGTGTCGCGATTTTGGACATGGGCAAGCTCATGGGCCATAACGCCTGCGGTTTCCTCGCGGCTGAGCATGTTCAGTAGGCCTGATGTGGCAGCCACAGCGGCATTGTCAGGGTTTCGGCCCGTCGCAAAGGCATTGGGTTGCTGGGTGTCGATAATGTAGATTTTTGGCTCCGGCATGTTTGCGGAGCGAGCAAGGGCTTTTGTGTCGCCGACAAAGGTTCGGATCATTGGGCTGGCATCGCTCTCATCGACCTGCCGTGCGCCTTGCATTTTCAGGACAATTTTATCCGCATTCCAATAGGAAAAGAAGTTGATCCCGGCGGCAACAATAAAGGCAATCCCCATACCCATCGTGCCCCCGACTACGAAGCCGACGGCCATGAACAAAGCCGTCATGGCAGCGAGCAGAATAAAAGTCTTGGTGGTGCCCATGAGGCGCACTCCTTGATAGACGGCTGGCAAACCTTAATCTTAGTGATTGAGATATATAGAAGCGTTAACGCCAGTGGGAGTCCTGAGCATGTCAGATGACCAGAATGTCACAAAGAAAGAGCTATCTCCTGCCGCGCAGCGCGCTTTAGCTGAAGCGGCTGAGCGCCGCGCTACGTTTGAGGCTAAAGAGCGCGATCTTGAAGAGGCGCGGGCGCAGGAAAAAGGTGGACCGAAGAAGAAAGAACCGGTCCGCTATGGTGATTGGGAGCGTGATGGCCGCGCGTTCGATTTCTAGGATTCGAAATTTACCCGAAATTGAAGTATAGTTAACTCCTCAATAGGGGAGGACGCTAAAAATGTATAATGCACTCAATGATCTTCGGGATCTGCCTCAATCAAAGGGCGCACGAATCATAAGTTTTGACAATGCTGAGTTACGACCAGGCATCGTCAACGAAACTTACATGCTGATCGTAAATGGCATGAAACCTTACATCACAATGGAAGTCAGCCTTGTTCCACTCATCTATGTCCAGAAACCTGATTTCTGGAGCATAGAGGTGCTTGGTATTCAAACCGGGATCGGCTTGCCAGCAGCTGGACCCTATACCGCGACGTTAGATGTTACCCACTTTATGGGGCATGAGGGTATAGAGGTGATCGGGTCGAATAAGACTCAGAAACTGAAGCCCTGACATCCTGACTTGCGCCTGCCGCGCGAATGGCACTCGCCCATTAGGTTAAGGCGTTTGCAAACATCTGGTCTGTCGTCTTTACTAAGGACTGGCCCAGTGCTTGCGACGTCATCACTGGATAAGACTTAATTCGCTCAGGAGGCGAAAACCATGTCACTATGGAACAAGATCACAGCATTGATCGCAGTTTTGACCCTCTTTGCAGCCCCATCTTTTGCCGACGGTATTTCAGGACAGAAGGTTAATCGTGGCCCAACACCCCTGAAAGCACACAATATGACACCGCCGGAACCTGGCTGTGTGTTGGTCGAGGGGCATAAGTGGAGCTGCCCGGTTCCGCCAGCGCGCTTCACCCATGCCCCAGCACCTAAGTATCACGCTGCACCTGTGACCCGCACAACCTCAACTCGAACCTATACGCGGACGCATACCCCGACAGTGACACGTCGTGCTGTTGCGACACGAACGGTTACAGCCAGTCAGGAGATCAAGCTTGATATGGGGGCCTTTACGGGTGGTGTCGGGGCTGGTGTTGGCACTGAGTTCTACGGTGGTGGTGGAACGATTATCATTGGTGGCGGCAAACGCTATTCTGGTGTGCTTAGCCATGCGGCGTCGCATTTCACTTTCCGGCACAAAGGTGGTGGCGGTGGTGGAAAGCACCATAAGCGGCCTCGCCCATGTGGTTGCCATTAAGCTGGTTTCTTAAGCAGCTCACGAAACTGTGATCAGAAAGGCGGTTCCAAAAGCCGCCTTTTTCATGTTGCGGCATCAGCCTTGCAGCTTTGTCTGTGAAGTATGATGGAGCGATCAATGCGCACAGATATCGTTGCCCTGACAGCGGGTGGGCCGCATGCCTGGATTACCATCAATGCCTTGCGTCAGCATTTTGGGGCATTCCCGGTCATCCGGGAGGAAGCTGAGCCTGCATCCATTTTCTGGCGGCGGCGATTGCGGCTGCTTGGGCCTTTGCAGGTTGCGAGCATGATGGCTGCGCGGTTACCGATCAAACTCATGAAGCGCGGATCAGGGCAAGTCATCGCCGAGATGATTGAACAAGAGACTCTAAAGCCAGAGCCAGCACGAGATCAGGTCATTTTGGAAGTCCCTTCCGTCAATCACAAAGAAACTCGGACACAGCTCTCCAGATTAAATCCAAAGGTTGTTTTCGTGGTGTCCGCTAGGATGATCGGAACTAAGACGCTCAGCGCGGTGGAGGCTCCCTTTATCAATTACCATTCCGGGATCAATCCGGCCTATCGTGGCATGTTTGGGGGATACTTCGCTCTGGCAAATGGTGAACCCGAACACTTTGGAGCTACGGTTCATCTGATTGACCAGGGCGTCGATACGGGAGGCATTTTGTATCAGGCGCGTGTGCGTGCAGACCCGGCGGATAATTTCCACACCTATATTTGGCGCATTGCCGCCAAGACCCGGCATTTGGTCCCTTACGCGGTCGATTTGCCCTCAAACCAGTATTTTGCACCAACCCTCGGGGGTTATCTCAAGGCTGGCCTGATGCGTGGGGTGTGGTGAGCAGCCCCTGATTCATTTCGATCATGTCGGCATCAGTTTTAAGGCGATCCGCCACGACACAGCGCCAGTTTCGATCTGGGGGTACGGCATGTCGGACCAGAAAAGGGGCGGTTTCACGCGGCAGAGCTGGGGCGCTTGTCGCTTCAAACCGACCATCCCAAAGTACCCCGCGATAGTCTACCGGGACGGGGCCTGGTTCCCGTCCGACCAGAATATAGTCAGACTTGCGCTCTAACCACGCGCCACCAAGCGTAAAGCGTTGTCCGGTTTGGGCTGTTTTCAAAGCTTTGATCAGAGCGTTGCGGTCGGTTGCCCGGGGCGGTCTGTCATGACCAGCTGCGGCGGGGATAACCAGGGAGAGCAGTGCATCCATTTGATTATCTATGAAATCACTCGGCAGGCTCACCAGGCCAAATGGGTCAACGTTCTGAGCAATCATTCTCAGATCAGAAATGAGCGGCACCGTCGCATGAAGGCGCTGCTGCAATGCAGAAACAGGATCGCGGGATGGTCCATCTTCACGGGTTTTCAAAACCTGTCTTTGGCGCACCCGCTCATATGATGGGTCTTGATTTGAAGGGTCGTCAATCCACTCGATAGCCTTGGCTTTCAGCCACGCTCTGATTGTGTCTCGTTGTTGCAGGAGCAGAGGGCGTAAGAGCGTAAGGTTATGGCCTTCGGGCCAGACCGGACTAACCGATACAGGCATCGGTCCGGCTTGCTTCTCGGGGGCAACACCCCGTGTGGCTCTCATGGCTATGGTTTCGGCGACATCATCCAGCGTATGGCCAAGCAGAAGCCATCTACTACCGATCCCTTGGCAAGCTTTTGCCAGAAGGCGATGGCGGGCCTGCCGCGCGGCTGCCTGTGATGGCCGAGGATGCTTCCAGATCAGAGTATGATGAGGCAGAGACAGCTTTTGGCATTGCCGAGCGACCCATTTGGCCTCATCGGCGCTTTCGCAGCGCAGGCCATGATCTACAGTGAAAACGTGCAAGTTGTGCCCTGCTCTACTGGCCCAGTTCTGACAGAGATGCAGTAGGCATAGACTGTCACCACCTCCAGAGACGGCAATAGCAATGCTTTGGGGCGTTACGATAAGGTCCAGCCCCAAGGGGCGTAAGTCTACGTCGGATTTAGCTGTCACAGCCGGAACGAACGCGTTCACCCGCCGCCAGATTCTTGGTCAAGCCTGAGGCATTCGGGTAGCGCTGTGGCAGGAGATCGAGCGCATTGCAGGCCCGGTCTGTGTCACCCACCAGACGCATCGCCCGGGCAAGTTTCGCCAGGGCTTCAGGCGCGCGTGGATCATCCGGATAGGCGCGGATCATATCGGTGTAGGCCTGTCCGGATTCTGCATAAGCTTCCTTTTGATAAAGCGCTTCAGCGAGCCAATACTGCGCTTCCCCAGCTTGCGGGTCATCGCCGAAATCCTCAAGGAAGGCCCTGAAAGCCAACTCTGCCCCGGTATAGTCAAAGCGTAGAAGCCGGTTCTTCGCTTCGGCAAAGAGCGGGCCTGCTTCGCCGGGCAGACTGCTGGCTGAGACAGTCCCAAGGGTGCCCTGTGGCAAGGCATTTTCCCCGGCTAGCTGATCTCTCGTCGTTGTGGTTGTGCGGACGATGCGGGTTGGCTGTCCGGTAACTTGCGCGGGTGCTGTAGTTGTTTCTGATGCGGCTTGAGGGGTAAGGGATTGCGGACGGTTTCCAGTTGTTTCTGTCGTGGGAGCTGAGTTCTGTGTTTCACCTGCCCCAGTCGCGGCGAAGGGTTGGGCGACGGTTGCGGCCTGACGCATCTGTGCCTCAAGTGAGCGGATTTTAGCGTCTTGAGAGGATAGGCGCTTTTCGAGGCGATCGATAAGCTGAGCGAGTTCCGCATCATCGGCCTGCATCTGATTCACCTGCTCGCGTGACTGCGACAGCAGAAATTCCAGAGTTTCGA
This sequence comes from Hyphomonas sp. FCG-A18, assembly GCF_045287255.1. Classification (GTDB taxonomy): domain Bacteria; phylum Pseudomonadota; class Alphaproteobacteria; order Caulobacterales; family Hyphomonadaceae; genus Henriciella. The sequence continues at coordinate 2,768,053 of NZ_CP137142.1, read as the reverse complement.
CCTTGCCGTTCAGGGCAGCATTGTCCGCCTTAAGGTCTGTAATTTGCGACCCGACATTCGCCGTTGCCGCGCGGCCATCCACATCGGCGTTTCGCAACTCCTGTATCGTTGTCTCAAACTCCTCGCGTTTAACCCGTTGGGCCTCTGCACTCAGGAGTGTCGCGCCAAGCGAGAGCGCAAGAAAGGACAGAACAAGGACACGGAACATAGACGGTCTCCGGAACAGAATGTGTTTAGTCTGCAATAAGAAACGGTCGGGGCCAAAATGTGGCGTCCCGACCGTTGTGTGCAGTTATGCCTGTAGGCGACTAGCTGGTTGCGCCAGACAGGATTTGGGTGAAACCATTACGATTCTGTGCCCATGATGCTTCATTGGCGCCAAGCGCAATCGGGCGTTCCTTGCCGTAAGATACGGTTTGGATACGGGCCGGATCAACGCCAAGGCTAACCAGATAATTCTTCACGATAGAGGCGCGACGCTCACCAAGGGCGAGGTTGTACTCGCGGGTCCCGCGCTCATCGCAGTTGCCAGCGACCAGAATAGTGACATCTGGATAAGACTGTAGCCAGGCGGCCTGACGTTGCAGAATGTTCTGATCGTCATCATCCAGACGATACTGATCAAGGTCGAAGTAAACGCGGTCGCCGACATTCACCTGGAAATCCTCAAGTGAGCCCTTGAGTGGGCCTGAATCAATTTCGCGTGTTGGTTCTTCAATGACTTCTTCAACTGGCGCGACAACAGGTGTTGTATCTTCAACAGGGGGGGTTTCTACAACAGCGGGCTCGACAGGTTCTGGTGTTGAGGCACATCCAACAACAACCAGTGATGTGGCCAAGGCGGCCGGAATCATAAGGCGACGCATTATCTACTCCTTGCTTGCAGACTTATCGGGGCATTAAGCGGGGATTTTGTCAACTGTATGTCACCTGTAGCGAGAATCGCACATAAGCGCCTGCTTCGAACAGAAAACGGGTGTTTAGAGCATGAAATCGCCGTAAGGGTGTTACGGGGCCTATTGCAAAAGCGGTGACCAGGCTGGATCAGAAGCATCTGTTGGGGTTGGCAGGTTACGTAGATTGCGCCCTGTCAGGTCAACCGACATCAGCTTTGGCGGTACACCTGGCCCGCTCTCCCGGAAGAAGGTAATGACCCGTCCATTCGGGGACCAATCCGGGCCTTCATCGAGGTAGGATTCGGTCAATAGACGTTCACCATCGCCGTCGATGCCAATCACACCGATATGAAATTTACCACGAGTTTGCTTGGTAAAGGCAATCAAATCGCCGCGGGGGCTCCAGACCGGGGTAGAATAACGGCCCTGGCCAAATGTGATGCGACAGGCCACGTCGCGACCACCCGAGGGACAGGAGCGGGGGCTGCCATCGGTATTCATGATATAAAGCTGCGGGCTGCCACCGCGATCAGAGTTGAAGACAATTTGCTGACCGTCCGGCGACATGGATGGTGAAGTATCAATGGCTGGATGGTTAGTCAGGCGGCGTGTCTGGCGGGTGACAAGATCCATGATGTAGACTTCTGAATTGCCATTCTCGGCCTGTGTCAGCAGGACCGAACGTCCGTCACGCGAAAAGCGTGGCGCAAAGGTCATCGAGGTAAAGTTCCCGAGCACCTCCTGACGGCCGCGTTTAAGATCATAGAGATAAACGCGTGGCATGCCGCCTTCATAGGACATGTAGGTAATCTGTTGGGCTTCCGGGCTGAACCGTGGGGTCAGCACGGTAAAACGTCCGCTGGTCAGATATTGGTTATTGGCGCCATCAGCATCCATAATGGCGAGGCGCTTCACACGCTGGTTTTTGGGTCCGGTCTCAGCGATATAGACGATACGGGTGTCGAAATACCCGCTTTCCCCGGTCAGGCGGGTATAGATGGCATCAGAGATTTTGTGCGCGATCCGGCGCCAGTCCTGCGGCTCAGTCCGGAAGCGTTTGCCGGGTTGGCCATCAAGGCGCATCAGCTCTTCACCAAAAACATCCCATAGGCGTACCGAACCGCGCAGGAAAACCGTTCCATCGCGTGTAATCTGTTCGACGGTGCCGATCGCCAGAGCATCGGTTTTAATAATCTTCCAGTCCGCAAAACGCGGGGCAACTTCAATATCCAGGTCTTTTTGAATGTGCGCACTTTCTGGGGTGACGACAAACAGACCAGTTGATTCAAGATCATTGCGAACGACTTCGCTGATCTGACGGGCTATTTCTGGATCAACGCCAACGGCTTCAAAATCCGGAATGGCAATCGGTGTGGGTTGGAAGTTTCCGCTGCCAATATTGACTTCGAGCTGGGCCATCGCGGTTGGCATCAGGACAGAGAGTCCCAGGGCCAGTGCACTCAGAAGGCGTTTGAACATGTCAGGTCTCCTCGTCCTGTTCGGCTCAGTCCGGCGCAAAGGCCGGGCCAAGATTGATCTTGATATCGCGCCATTCGCTATAGTCGTCACGCGGTAGTTTGTAAGGGGCGCACTTGCGAACCGCGCGAAGGGCGCGGTCTACCGCAATCCCCATCGGTTGACGGCCAACCGGGCGTCTTGTGGGTTCGACCAGTCGCAGATTGCTCAAATTCCCATTCTCGTCGAGTTCTGCGCTCATGCGGACATTCAGGTTTTCTGGATTTGGCAGATCATCAACCCCTGTCCAACAAGGTCGCACATAGCTGTAGAGCAAGGCTTCCAATCGCGCTGTATTGGCAGTGCGCTCCCCGGCCCCGCGGCGTGGGGTTTGCGGCTGTGGCGGCGTATCTTCAAGAAGCGGTTTAGGTTGCGGTTTAGGTTCCGGGCGCTTTCTGCGTGTTTCGCGCTCAGACTGGAATGTGCTGTCAGCTTGATTCAGAAAATCATCAAAGTCACTGTTCTGGCGCTGGACAGGGGCTTTGGGTTCTGGTTCGGGCTCAGGCTCTTCATCCTCTGGTTCTGTAACTGGATCAGGGGTCAGATCTGGTACTACGTCCTCTGGCTCCGTTGCCTCTGGTGGAGCACTTTCTTGCGTTTGTTCAATCTCATCTTCAGGCAGGGTCTCGTCGACTTCTTCTTCTGGCAGAGGCTCTTCATCCTCAGGTTCAGGGGCCTCTTCCTCTTCGGCAGCGGGCTCTTCGTCTTCGGGTGGGGTTTCAGGCTCAGGTTCGATGACCGGAACAATATTATTGATTTCGCCGAGCTCAATCAGTTCGATCGGCACAATAACCAGTTCGCTTTCCCGGCCTTCCGTATTTGAGACATATGGCCATGCGACATAGCCCGCGCCGAGAACGGCGGCGTGAAACGCTATAGAGGCTGGCAGGCCACGGAGCATCAGTCTATTGCGCCCCTCTGATCTGGGCCTGTGGATCGGTGACCATTGCGATATTACGGAAGCCAGCTTTCTGCATACGGGTCATGACCTCCATGATCCGGCCATAGTCGACATTCTCATCCCCGCGCAGGAAAATGCGCTCTTCATAGCCCTCGCCCGTGATTGCGTAGAGCTTGGATGTGAGCTCCTCAATCGGGGTTTCGGTTTCCTGGATGTAGACTTTGCCATCGGCATCAACACTGACAGATAAGGGTGTTGATTGTGGGGCAGGCAGGTTCTGGGCGCTTGAGTTTGGTAGAGCGACATCGACGCCAGTGGTTAACAGAGGCGCCGTAATCATAAATACGATCAACAGCACCAGCATGACATCAACCAGCGGCGTCACATTGATTTCCGCATTCATGCTGCGGCGGCCGCGACCTGCACCGCCGGAGTCCATCTGCATACCCATGTTTTATTTTCCTCCGTCAGAAGAGGCACGACGCGAGAGACGAACCAGAAGGTCCTGCGCAAAGCTATCAAGGGCATCGGCATAGCGGTTCAGGTCGCCCGTGAACTTGTTGTAGAAAATAACTGCCGGGATGGCGGCAACCAGACCGAGCCCTGTCGCGAAGAGGGCTTCGGCAATCGGTCCGGCAACATTGGCAAGGGATGTGTCTTGTTTCTCAGCGATGTTGAGGAAGGCATTCATGATGCCCCAAACCGTTCCGAAAAGACCGATAAACACGGAAGCAGAGCCAATTGTCGCCAGCACACCAAGACCGTGGCTGATGCGACCAACTTCACGGTCTACACTTGCGCGCATGGCTCTGGCGGCGCGATCAACCATGGCGCTATGCCCGGCAAGGCCAATCGTTTTTGCATCGCGCCATTCGCGGGAGATTGAGGCAAACATCCGCCCGCCAGCGCTATCCGGGCTTTGACCGGGGCGCAGCTCAAAATCATCGGACCGCCCTGACCAGAAAGCCTCTTCAAACTCTTCAGCCTTTTTACGGGCCTTACCGACGCTGAAATACTTCTCGATGATCACGGCCCAGGACCAGATGGAGGCAAACAGCAACATGATCAGCACAATCTTGACGACAAGATCGGCCTCCATCAGCAATCCGATCAATGAAAAGGTGCTCTCATGGGCTACCTGGTCAAGCGCTTCAGCTTCCATGTCCGTCCGTCCTGTTCTGTCCGTGCAAGAGATGCACTTTCGTGTCACCTCAGTGATATGTGCAGAGAATCAGGCGGAAACGTGACGCACCGCTGTATGCTCTACAGTTGTGACAGCCATGAACGGATTTTGGTTAACGAAATATCGCCATCGCGGTTCTGTGACTGGATTGCGGGCCAAGAGCAGCTTAGCGTGATCCGTACTTAAGGGAGATTGAGATGGTCCGCGATACGCTGTTTGGCTCGGATATGAGCTATTTTTCCGGCAAAGCTCGCGCTTACATGCGCTGGAAAGGAATAGACTTTGAGGAGATTGCTCCAACGCCTCAGGTCATGAAAGATGAGATCATCGCGCATATTGGCTGGCCGGTTATTCCTGTTCTGAAAACAGCCGCAGGCGAATATGTTCAGGATACTGCCGACATTATTGATCACTATGAGGCGGCGAGGTCCGGATTGGGCGTTATGCCAGAAGGGTCCTTACAGCGCTTTGCCTCCCTTCTGATCCAACTCTTCGCTGATGAATGGCTGACCCTTCCCGCCATGCACTATCGCTGGAACCATAATGAAGACTGGATTTATGGCGAGTTTGGCAAAAACGCTGCGCCGGACGGAACGCTGGAGCAACAGTATGAAGCCGGTAAAGCTGTTGGCTCTCGTTTCCGGGGGTTTGTGCCTATGCTCGGAATCACAGAGGATACAGCACCGGGTGTCGAACGGGCCTATGAGCAATTTCTGGCTGACTTTTCTGCTCACCTTGAAAACCTGCCATACGCGCTTGGCACCCGCGCCAGCTTTGCAGACTTTGCGCTGATCGGGCCACTCTACGCGCATCAATACCGCGATAAGTATACAGGCGCGCATATGAAGCGGACTGCCCCGCGTGTTGCTGATTGGGTCGAGCGCGTGATTGCCGGACAGGGGAAAGAGGGGGTTCTCCTTGATGGGGATGATCTTCCAAAAACGCTGTTGCCAATTTTAAAGGTACAAATGGCGGAACAGCTGCCGACCTTGTTTGCAACCAATGATCTTCTTGGCGCTTGGGCGTCCAGCGCAAAATCGGGAGATGCGGTTCCACGCGGGTTTGACATGATCCCGTTTGAAACAGGGGGAGTGAAAGGCCAGTGTATAGCGCGCAGCTTCCCGCTTTGGCGATTGCAAGCCGCTCTGGATGTCCTCTCCGGAATGAGCGCGTCTGATACAGAGCGGACAACAGCTTTTCTAAAAGCGATCGGGGGAGAAGCCATTTTGGACTATAAGCCCGCCGCAAGATTAGACCGCATCAATTATCGGCTTTGCCTCGCTTGACTTCTTAAGGCGGATCGCGCACCGGGACGGCATGGGAAAACTGACCGTTACGCGCTTTGAAGTTGAGGGCCCGGCCCTGATTGTACCTACCCGTCATGGGGATGACCGGGGCTGGTTTTGTGAGACCTGGAATGTCGCTGATTGGCAGGCTGCTGGCTTGCCAGATATTCAATGGGTGCAGGATAATGAGGCCTTCTCCGCTGCGCCCGGCACTTTGCGCGGACTGCATTTTCAGGCCCCACCCAAAGCACAGGCAAAGCTTGTGCGGTGCTTGCGCGGCGAGATTTTCGATGTTGCGGTCGATATTCGCAAAGGCTCGCCGACTTATGGGCAATCCGTGTCTGCGATTTTGACCGCTAAGGGCGGGGAGCAATTATTGGTCCCTGAAGGGTTCGCTCACGGCTATCAGACCCTGAAAACAGACTGTCAGGTTGCTTACAAGGTAAACGCGCCATACGCGCCAGAAGCTGAAGGCGGCCTGTTCTGGGCCGATGTTCAGGCCGGGATCGAGTGGCCAAAACCGGATGATGTCATCATGGCGGGCCGAGACTTTAACTGGCCGGGGCTTGCTGATCTCGATAGCCCATTTGAGGTCGCATAATGGTGGATACATCGCGCATCCTTGTAACAGGCGGACAAGGGCGTCTGGGTACAGCTTTGGCGGCCAGAGGGTGTCGCGTTTCCGGTCGGAGTGAGCTGAATATCCTCGATACTGAAAGCATCGCCCGGCGCTTGGACGATGTGCAACCGCAGCTGGTGATCAATGCTGCTGCTTACACAGCTGTTGATCAGGCCGAAACAGAGACCAAGCAGGCCTATGCGATCAATGGTGATGGGGCTGGCTGGCTGGCAGATGCCTGTCAGGCCGCAAACATTCCGGTGCTGCACATTTCCACGGACTGTGTTTTTGGTGATGCTGATCCAGCGGCGCCCAAGCGCGAGGACGAGGCTCCAAATCCGCTTTCAGTCTATGGCGCTTCCAAGCTGGAGGGTGAGCATCAGGTAAGGCGCGATGGCAATGTGATCGCGCGGGTTGCATGGCTGTTTGATAAGGGGTCAGAGACCTTCATTGGGAAAATGCTAAAGGTCGCGAAAGGGCGTGACAGCCTTTCCATCGTCGATGATGAATGGGGGCGACCAACGTCAGTTTCCGCATTGGCCGACCACCTCGTTAAGCTTGCCGATCTCATGATCGCTGGCTCTGAACCCGTTCCACCCCTACTCCATCTTGGGCCGCCTAACCCTGCCAGTCGTTATGATTGGGCGAACCGAATTTTTACTGAAAGCGCTCGACTGGGCGGGCCTGCACCCGCCTTATCCCGGGTTGGGGCAGACGCGTTTCCAACCCCAGCACGCCGACCACGCGGGCTTATTCTGGATGTATCGCTTGCAGACAGCTTAATGGGCCCGATGCCACCTTGGGGGGCATATTCGGATGCCGCCGTGGCTGACCTGATTTAGCCAAGCGCCGTTTCGTAAATCGCCTCATAGTCGGCTTGTGTGGCGGGCTTGGCATTGCCGCGGTGGGCGAGGTCAAGCAGGGCATTCTCAACAATGCCGGGACCGTCTGACATCTCCAATCCGATGGATTTGAGGTCTGATGGAATACCGATACGGGCGTTCAGGGCCTCAATGGCGTCGCCGATATTCTCATTATCTTTCAGCCCCATAGCAAACCGCAAACGCTCATACTTGTGTGGTGCGGCCTCTTCATTGAAGCGGAGAAGATGGGGAAGGAAGATCGCATTCAGGGTGCCATGATGCAGCTTCTTCTCATGCAAACGTCCCGCAGCGTGGGATAGAGCGTGGACAGAGCCGAGCCCTTTGACGAAAGCCAGCGCGCCTTCATAGCTCGCCATCATCATGTTCCAGCGTGCGTCCTTGTCGCTACCATCCGCGACCGCGCGCTCCAAAGCGCCCATGCCAATTGCGCGGGTCAGACCATCCAAAGCGATACCATCGCATGGCGGATTTTCGCTCGGCACAAGGAAGGCTTCAATACAGTGAGTAACCGCGTCCATCCCAGTCGCAGCGGTCAATCCAGCCGGAAGACCAAGCGTCAGATCAGGGTCGCAAATCGCTGTAGACGGGATCAGGTTTGGCGAAACGATCGTTTCCTTGAAGCCATTCTCAAGCGTGTTGATCAGACCCACGGAGACTTCTGAACCGGTGCCCGCTGTGGTCGGGATTGCTACAAGGGGCGGGATTTTGCCGATATATTTCGCGCCGCCTGTTCGTGCGGCATATTTCTCCAGTGTTCCGTCATGTGTGGCGAGCAGTCCGACAGCTTTAGCGAGGTCCATGGAGGAACCTCCGCCTAGCGCGATCAGGCTGTCCGCGCCACTTTCCTTATATATTTCAGTGACTTGTTTTGCCTGAGTTTCCGTTGGGTTGGCTTGTGTGTCGGCAAAAACTGCTGCGGGTTCCGAGCCCAATGCCCCTAAAATGGTATCAAGCAGCCCGACCGCTTTGATCCCAGCGTCGGTTACAATCATCGGGCGGGAAGCGCCGGATTGTTTGAGGACAGAAGGCAGGCGTTGCACTGCGCCATGGTCGAAAATACAGGTCGTCAGGAAAGACATAACGGGCATGGCGGGTTCCTCCAGGGTATCTCTAAGGGATATGGAAGGAGAGAAAGCGCACATGGGGCGCAACGGCAAGGCTGACGTTGCGCGAGAGGCTCAGGCTTGATCAAATTCTAAACCGCGTTTGCAGTTTCAAAATGCGAGCTCTCGTGTATCGTTCCTTGGAATTGGGGGTTTGGCATGGCGAAGAATCTGGATTTCTGGTTCGAGTTTGGCTCTACATACTCGTATTTGAGTATCATGCGGATCGAGACCCTAGCAGATCAGCACGGGGTAGAGGTCATATGGAAGCCATTCCTTTTGGGGCCGATCTTTGCGGCGCAAGGCTGGAGCACCTCACCCTTCAACATCTATCCGAGCAAGGGTCGGTATATGTGGCGGGATATGGAGCGCCGAGCCACGAAATATGGTCTGCCGTTCAAGCGCCCGGACCCGGATAGTAAGGACGCTTTCCCGCAGAACGGACTAGCCGCCGCGCGCCTGGCGATTATTGGCCTGGAGCAAAGCTGGGGGCGAGCATTCTGCAAGTCTGTCTTTACGGCGCAATTTGCTGATGGTCACAATATCAGTGATCGCGCATTTGTCGCGAAGCTGGCTTTGCAAGCGGGTGCGCATGAGGAAGAGGTTGAGCAGGCAAATGCCGATACCAATAAGGCTGCATTGCGGGCTCAGACGGAACAAGCGGTCGCTTTGGGTCTGTTTGGTGCGCCGAGCTTTATCGCTGGGGAAGAGCTGTTTTGGGGAGATGATCGACTTGAAGATGCCTTGGACCATGCAGAAACCCTAGAGGCCTAAGCCATGCAGCTCTATGGTACCGCTCGCTCACACTTTACACGAAAAGTCAGGCTTTTGCTTGATCATCTGGGGCACGATTACACACTGGTTGATATTGGCAATGTTGCCGATGCTGATCCTGAAGTTTTCTCGAATAACCCTCTTATGAGTGTGCCTGTTTTGCGTGATGGGGGTGTGCAACTGATCGAGTCTGATCATATCGCCGCTTATCTGGTTCGGACATATGACAGCGCCGATCAGTATAAGGTCCTCACAACGCAAATTGAGCATTTGAACGCGCGCGCAGTGTTAAACGGGGCCATGGCCGCTGAAGTGCGACTGGTTCTGGCTGAACGAACAGGCTTGGAGACAAGGACTGCAGCCTATTTTGAGAAAGCGCGTCGCGTGATCTCAAATGTGCTCGATTGGTGCGAAGAGCAGCCCGATTTGTTCTCGCCAGATACGCCGACCTATCTGGACTTTCACTTTATAAGCCTCTGGGATCACGCCAATTTCTATGAGCTGGTTGAGGGCGGCTGGCCACGCTTGCAGGACTTGGCGCGCCGGTTAAGCGCATCTGACCTGATCCAGCGCTCGGCGATTTTGGGGTAGCGATAAGGGTTGGGCTCCAGTGCTTCTCAGGATCATTCAACCCCCGCGAGTTTATGGTTAACATTGCCTGGAAATCACTATTCTATTTCACGCTTCTGGATAACGTCTTTTTAGGACGATCTGACGTTAAAACAGGTCGAGGTGTGAGTGAGGCTCATAGAATGGCGGGCATTTTAAAGACAAACCCCATTTCGACAGGCTTTATGGCCTTGATTTTGGGTGCAGCTCTGGCGGCATGTTCAGGTGGCGGCGACAGCGACGCTTCCGGGCCACCCGTCGCGCCTGCTCCGCCACCCCCTCCGCCGCCTCCGGTTTCGACTGTAGCCCTGATTGATACAGAAGCCGAAGCCGTCAAATTCCTGGCGCAAGCAGCCTGGGGTGGATCACAGACAGAGATAGAGGCTTTGCAGAGTACGCAAGCTGAAGACTGGATCGCTGCTGAGTTTGCCAAGCCGGCAAGCTATACTTTGCAGGACGTTCTGGCGCTTCCGCGGGAATCGAATGGCAACATTCCGTTCAATGCCACGACCTATCTGTATTGGGATCATTTGATCACGTCTGATGACGAGCTGCGCCAGCGTATGGCCTTCGCGCTCTCCCAGATTTTTGTTTACTCCGATATCACCGATCAATCGAAGCAAACCCGCCGGGCCTATTATCAGGATGCTCTGATCCGCAATGCCTTTGGCAATTATCGCGACTTGCTCGAGGAGGTGACCTATTCGCCAGCGATGGCATCCTGGCTGACCTATCTGCGCAATCGCAAGGGGGACGAGCGAACCGGGCGGATGCCCGATGAGAACTATGCCCGTGAAATCCTGCAGCTCTTCTCTATAGGCGTTGTCGAACTGAATATGGATGGTAGCCCCCGCTTGAATGGGCAGGGTGAGCAGATCGAGACGTATGACAATGATGATATTGTTGGCCTCGCGCGTGTCTTCACAGGGCTGACGCAGAAGGGCACGAACTTCTATCGCGCTGACGAGGATGCTGATTACCATCCTCTGGTGATGTTTGAGGATCAGCATTCACCTCTGGAAAAAACGTTTCTCGGAACGACGATACCAGCCGGAACGCTGGGCGAAGACAGCATTGATCGGGCGCTCGATGCCATCTTTGAGCATCCAAATGTTGCGCCCTTCTTTGCGCGCCAGTTGATTCAGCGCTTTACGGCCTCCAACCCTGATCCCGCCTATGTGCAGCGCGTGGCCAATGCTTTTGAAAGCGGAAGCTTTGTGGGCCCGAATGGGCGGCGGTTTGGGAGCACAGGTCGCGGTGACCTGCAGGCGACCTTGGCTGCTGTTTTACTGGACGAGACCGTTTTTGCGCCGACCTCGACGGCGCCGGGTTTGCTTGAAACAGGCAAGATCCGCGAACCGATCTTGCGGTTCATGCACTGGGTACGCGCCTTCGACGTTCAGAATATCAATTCGGCGAATGAGCATCGTTTGAGATCGACCTCTGATCCTGTGAGCGGGCTTGGCCAGCATCCGTTCCGCGCGCCCTCTGTCTTTAATTATTATCGGCCTGGCTATATCGCGCCGGGGACATTGAGCGGTGAAGCTGAGCTTACCGCGCCAGAGCTGCAAATCGTCAATGATAGTTCGGCGATCGGTTATTTTAATTTCATGACCGACTATGCTTTTGACCGAACCGGGCAGCGCGACAATTCCCTGCAAACGTTCCTGCCGGACTACTCAGATGAGCTGCTTCTGGTTGAGGACCTGCCAGCACTTGTCGGTCATCTTGATGACCTTCTGACGGGGGGGCGTATGTCTGCTGAAGAGCGCGATGCGATCGTTTTCGTTCTGGAGCCTTTGCCGATTAATACCAGCACGCCTGAAAGAGAGCAGACCGACAAGCTGCAAATTGTTCAGACGGCGGTCGCCCTGGTCCTGAACTCACCTGCATTCGCAGTCACCTGGTAATGGGAGAGCACGCGCATGGCTTACATTTCACGTAGACGCTTCCTCTCGGGTACAGGTGCACTTGGGTTTGCCTCCAGTGTTGGAGCACTGTCCAGCCTGTCGGCGGCCAAAGCCTGGGCCGCGACGGATACGAGTGGCTACAAGGCGATGGTCTGTGTCTTCCTGAAGGGGGGGATGGACCATGCCGATACGGTGCTGCCGTATGATCAGGCGTCTTATAATCAGCTTGTGCAGGCGCGTGAGGGCTTGCTTGGAGCCTATAATTACACCGATGCTGGCTCGACCCGAAACCGCGCCAATCTGCTACAGCTTAATCCGGCCAATGCAGGCAGCCTTGGCGGACGTCAAATGGCGCTGCCGCCCGAACTTGCGCCGCTGAAGACCCTGTTTGATAGCGGTGATTTGGCCATTCTGGGTAATGTCGGGCCGTTGATCGAACCGACAACGCGGGCCTCCTATGACAATGGAACCGCCCTGTTGCCACCGCGCTTGTTCTCTCACAATGACCAGCAATCGACGTGGATGTCGTTTGGGGTTGAAGGCCGACGTCTCGGATGGGGTGGACGTTTCGCCGATGCGGCACTCGCGGCTGCGCCAAGCTCTGATCCGGCCTTTGCAGCCATTTCCACTGGCTCCAACGATGTCTTCCTGTCCGGGGATAATGCCCGCCCCTATCGGGTTACATCATCAGGGGCAGCAGAGCCCTACCTGCTGAGCCGCCGCTATTATCTTGGCGGCACAAGCGGCGATGATGAGGCACGCCAGCGGATACGTGATTTTCTGGCTGGGCAGAGCTTCAATGATCGCAACATCTATGCGCAGGATATTCGTAATTCGAATGGCCGCGCGGTTGAGACAGCCGAACGCCTGCTGACAGCCAGAGAGAATGAGGGGCCATTTGCGGCACCGTTTGGCGATGACTCTCTTAGTCGGCAATTGCGGTCTGTGGCTGAGACGATCAAGATTCAGTCTTATCTGAATGCGCCGCGCCAGATTTTCTATGTGACCACGGGTGGCTATGATACCCATAACGCCCAAGCCAATGCGATTGGCGGGCTACATGCGACACTGGCCGCAGCGATCACATCATTCAAAGCGGCGATGGATGAGATCAATCAATGGAACAATGTGGCTGTCTTTACGATGTCAGATTTCGGGCGCACCCTGATCGATAATGGGGATGGCACCGATCATGGTTGGGGCGCGCACCACTTTATTGCCGGGGGCAGGGTCGCCGGAAACCGGATTTACGGCGATATTCCAAGCGCTGAACCGGACTCTGAATTCTATACGCCGAGCCGGGGGCGTCTGATCCCAACCACTTCGGTTGAGCAATATGCGGCAACGCTGGGTCGTTGGTTCGGCTTGGATACAGCGGCGCTGAATATGGCCCTGCCAAACCTTGGCAATTTCAACGGGGCTGATCTTGGCTTCATGAGCTGATCATGCCGCTACAGGTAAAGAAAAAGCCCGCACGATTGGTGCGGGCTTTTTAATATCAGACTGAAGAGGAATTTACTCTTCGGTTTTCTCTTCTTCAGCAGCCGCTTCTTCGGCTGGGGCTTCTGCTTCCTCAGCAGCAGCGGCTTCTTTTTCCGCTTTCGCAGCCTCTTTTTCAGCCTTTGCAGCAGCTTTGGCTTCTTTTTCAGCTTCCTTGCGGGCCGCTTCTTTTTCAGCTTTTTCTTCAGCGCGCTCTTTGGCTTTTGTGCCTGGCTCACCTTTTTGTGGGTTGTTGCCGTGCTCCCAAGCGTAAATCGGGGCTTTCTCGCCTTCATTGGTCATCTGGCTAAGGAAGCGGGCCACACGATCGGTTGGCTTGGCGCCTTTCTTGATCCAGTCAGCAGCCTTTACGCCATCAATCTTGACGCGGTTTTCGCTGTCTTTTGGCTGGCGTGGATCATAGGTGCCGATCTTTTCAATGAAGCGACCGTCGCGAGGCATGCGGCTGTCAGCAACAACAACAGAGTAGAAAGGGCGTTTTTTTGACCCGCCGCGGGCGAGTCTGATTTTGAGGGCCATGGGTATCTCCTAGGTGTTCGGCGTCTTCAAATTTTTTGCTCGGGGCTGCGCGCTGGCAGAGCCAGCGGCCCCTGCGCCTTCGCCTTGCTCGTGATTGGCAAGACGAGGGAATTTCGGGGTGCGGGGTGAGAAGATCATTCTTGATCCTCCCGGATTTTTTCGTGGTGACGGATGACTTCCGCCACGATGAAATTCAGAAATTTTTCGGCAAAGACCGGGTCGAGGCCACTGGTCGTTGCAAGGCTGCGCAGGCGCTCAATCTGTCGCGCCTCACGCGCCTTGTCGGCGGGCGGCATATCGTTTTCGGCTTTCAGTTTGCCGACGGCCTGCGTGACCTTGAAGCGCTCGGCGAGCGTATGCAGCAGGATGGCATCGAGATTGTCGATGCTAGTGCGGTATTGTTCGAGTTGGTCGAGTGGGGAGGTCATCTACTTCTTCCCCTCGATTTCATTTGCTAGTGCCCAAGCCTCTTGATGCCACGATCGCGACAAAAACTTTGGCTTTCTTTTCCACCAGTTTTTCAATTCAGCTTTAGACTTGAGCCATTCATGCCGAAGAACCAGTTGTGTTCTCCAAACCAGATCCATAGCTGAGGCCTGCCTACTCGGCATGGGCTCATCGATTTCTGCAACTTGATGAAGGACTTCTAAGAGCTCTTTATGCTCTTTGGGATTTAGGAGTAGAGTAACGTAAATCACTGATTGATAGAGTTCACGGCCAACTTTGGGATCACCATCTGGATATGTATCGCTTTTGGAATGCTCCAACTTCACCATTAGTGTCACGACATCGGTAATTCGCGACCTTAGCCTCTCGATCCAATCGATCCTGTTTGTCGCTACTTTATGCCAACCAGTCTGAGCATAATTTAATAGTGTAGCGACAGCTGCTATTACAGCGGCCGTTAGCGTTAAGTACTGCACTAGGGTTGGAGTAGATTCCATCACTTCTTCCCCCCAAGGCCCGGAATGTTTGGCATACCGCCGGGCATGCCCGGTGGGAGGGCAGCGCCTTTGCCCATTTTGGCGATGTCGGCGGGGTTCACCCCGGCCTGGCCCATCATATTCATCATGCCCTTCATGCCGCCTTTGGACATTTTCTTCATCATGCCCGCCATCTGCTTGTGCATTTTCAGCACCTTGTTGACGTCGGACACTTCAACGCCCGCGCCCGCGGCGATGCGCTTGCGGCGGGAGGCATTGAGAAGGGCAGGTTTGGCGCGCTCTTTCTTGGTCATGGAGGAGATGATCGCCTCCTGACGTTTCAGGACTTTGTCATCCATGCCGGACGCGTCGAGCGCGGCTTTGGCTTTCTTGGCACCGGGCAACATGCCCATGATGCCGCCGAGGCCGCCCATTTTCTGCATCTGTTGCAGCTGCTGGGCGAGATCATCGAGGTCAAACTGACCCTTGGCCATTTTCTTGGCCATCTTCTCGGCTTTTTCGGTGTCCATCTGGTCACCGGCCTTTTCAACCAGTGAAACGATGTCACCCTGACCAAGGATACGGCCCGCAAGGCGTTTGGCGTCAAAGGCATCAAGACCATCAAGCTTTTCACCCGTGCCGAGGAATTTGATTGGCAGCCCGGTAACCGCGCGCATGGAAAGCGCGGCACCACCGCGTCCGTCACCATCCATCCGGGTGAGGACAAGGCCGGTCAGCGGCAGACGCTCATGGAAGCGTTTGGCTGTTTCAACCGCGTCCTGACCCGTCAGAGAGTCAGCAACCAGAAGCGTCTCGTTCGGATTTGCGATTTTCGCAATCTCCGACGCCTCGGCCATCATCTGTTCATCAATGCTGGTCCGGCCCGCAGTATCGAGGAAGAGGACATCATGGCCACCGAGCTTGGCGGCTTGCAGCGCGCGGCGGGCAATCTCTGCCGGGCTTTGATCCTTGATAATCGGCAGGGAGGAGACGCCTTCACCGACTTGGGTCGCAAGGATGGCGAGCTGTTCCATCGCAGCGGGGCGGCGCGTGTCGAGCGAGGCGAGCAGGACTTTTTTCTTGTCACGCTTGGCCAGACGCATGGCGATCTTGGCGGTCGTGGTGGTTTTACCAGAGCCTTGCAGACCCGCCATCATGATCACGGCGGGCGGATTATCAACGCGCAGACCGGTCTCAATGTCTTCCCCGCCAAGCAGGTCGACCAGACCATCATGGACGATTTTAACGACTTGCTGGCCGGGTTTGACCGAGCGGATAACCTCTTCGCCAACCGCTTTATCTTTGATGCTGGAGATGAAGTCTTTGACGACCGGAAGGGCAACGTCGGCCTCAAGCAGGGCCACGCGAATTTCGCGCAGCGCAGCGGTAACGTCTTTCTCTGACAGCGCACCGCGCCCGAGCAATCCGTCAAATACCCCGCCAAGGCGGTCCGTTAGCGCGTCAAACATCGCGTCTCTCCTTTTGCCAATCTCGCATAAGGGCAAGATAGGCGCTCAAACCATCAACACAAAGCAGTAGCGCCCCACTGAGCGAAACCTCGCCGAGTGGGGGACATCGCCGGGCTCCAGTCCCGGTCAACGCGCGCTGTGTCTAATTGCGCTGATTTGCAGGGGCCTAAAGCACGGGTGGTTCAGGAAATCAAGTCCGGGCTGTGGCGAGGGCCTCTTCCAGCCGTTCAATGGTTGCATTGGCTTCATCGCGCAGCAGGGACAGGACGACAACGTCGACCCAGGTGCCATCGGCGAGCTTGTGATACTGGCGCAGGACACCCTCACGGACCGCGCCGCGCCGTTCGATCGATTCAATCGCGTGCGTGTTGGGGGCTTCGATCAGCCATTCGATCCGCTTGGCGCCCCATTTTATCGCGCGCTGGATCATGAGTAGCTTGATCGCATCATAAACGCCCTTACCGCGCAGGCTTTCTTCAATCCATGTATAGCCAATGCCGACGCGGCGATGAATGCGACTGGGCCCAAGGAATGCGGTGACCCCGACAAAGCGATCATTGTCACGCGGATCAAGGATGGCGAGCGCGTAATCAGTGCCGTCTTTCGCGCAGCGCAGCATGTAATCGAAGTAAACGTCAAACCCGGCACCGCGCTGAATAGCGGGCATGGAAATCCACATATGCGCAACCGCATCTGTGGCGCGCAGGGCCTCGCGATGTGCCTCGCTCAAAGGTTCGAGGCTGATCACAGAATTGCTGAGGCCAGGTGCGGTCAGGTCCATAGTTCGAATGTGACAGCGCCGCGCAGGGTTTCAAGTAAAACTTTTAGATGACGCTCTCGGCCTGAAGCACGCGGGCAACGGCGTTGATCACCGCGGCAATGCGCAGGCTGGTCTGAATCTGTTCGCTGGTCAGACCATGCTTGCGCAGCTCCGCTTCATGCGCATCCAGGCACATGCCACAGCCATTCACGGCAGACACCGCCATGGAGTAAAGCTCAAAATCGGCTTTCTCGATGCCGGGCGCTCCAATAACGTTCATGCGCAGCTTGGCTGGAAGCGTGCCATAAACGTCTGCCTTCATCAGGTGTACCGAGCGGTAATAGATATTGTTCATGCCCATAATGGCCGCAGCCGCCTTGGCGGCTTTTGTTGCTTCAGGGCTAAGCTTGTCTGCGACTTCCCCGCTAATGCCTTTAACGATATCTGCTGTGCCAACCGCATAGGCGCAAGCCAGCGCGCAACCATACTTTTGTTGCTCGCTGAGAATGGTTTCATTCATCAGGGACCCAAGGTTGAGTTTCAGATCCTTGGCATAGTCAGGCAGGGCGGATTTCAGATCGGCAATAGACATGGGCGCGGCTCCTTTATCGGTAGCAGGCAGAATGGACATTTGGGAAAGAAAATAGCCCCGGCAGATCTTTAAGGGGGGAGGGAGGAGATCTGCCAGGGCTGCGCATCTCTGGCGACGGGGCTTGAGGGGGGATCAATTGCCGCCAGATGCGTTTTTTGTAAGAGAGACGCCTCTTTTACAGAGTGTCGCCGCCTACTGGACGGTTACATGGGCAAAGCTCATCAGTTTGCAAGGCGTCAAGCACGCGCAGGGTGTCCTGTGGGTTGCGGCCAACGTTCAGGTTCGTGACGTAAACGTGCTGAATTTCATTGTGTGGATCGACCACGTATGTCGCGCGATAGGCAACACCTTCAGCAGCATTGCGCACACCGAGGCCATCAACCAGAGAGCCATTTGTGTCGGCAAATTGCCAGATTGGCAGTTCTTTCAAATCTTCGTGATCACGGCGCCAGGCGAGCTTTGTGAACTCATTATCAGTTGATCCACCAAGAACAACAGCGTCACGATCATCGAATTCTTCGCCAAGGCGAGCGAATTCTGCGATTTCGGTTGGGCAAACGAAGGTGAAGTCTTTTGGGTAGAAGAAGATGACCTTCCACTTGCCCTCAAAGCTGTCCTGGGTCAGCGTCTCAAACGCGCTTTCGCCATTCTCTTCGTGTTGCATGAATTTCGGTTTGACACCCGTGATTTTGAAGTCGGGCATTTTGTCACCAATTCCGAGCATGGTGCATCCTTTCTGGGAGGTTATAGAAGTCTTTAGAGAGCTTTTGCTCTAAGCCAGCGTATGGCGCGAATTGTGCGGTGCCGCAAATTGAGTTTTTGAACCCTTAGTATAGATATTTTTTATGCATTTACCGACCCTGAGACAGCTCGAATTCCTATGCGCGATTGCCGATGAGGGATCGTTCTCAAAAGCTGCCGATGCCTGCCATGTGACCCAGCCGACCTTGTCGTCTGCGATTAAGGAAACCGAAGCTTTACTGGGCGTTCAGCTGGTTGAGCGGGAATCGCGCGGGGCATCTTTGACCCGGGCCGGTGCGGCCGCCGTTGAGCGGGCAAGAGCCATCCTGTCCGACACAGCGGATATGGTTTCGGCCGCGCGACAGGCTGGTGCGCCTTTGTCTGGCCCCTTCCGTTTAGGGGCGATCCCCACCATTGCGCCTTTCCTGTTGCCTCGAACCCTGAAAGCCCTGCGCCAGTCGCATCCGGAATTGAAACTGTACCTGCGAGAAGACCAGACCGAGCGGCTATTGGAAGGCTTACGCGCGCGGAAGCTTGATGCGGCGCTGATTGCCCTGCCTTGGGAGGCCAGCGGTATTGAAACGATGGAACTTGGCGAGGACGAGTTTCTCTTGGTCGCGCCCACCGATCATGCTTTGGCAGGGGCAGACCATCTGAGCGCGTCTGATCTGGTCGAGGAAGATGTTCTGCTCTTGGAGGACGGACATTGCCTGCGCGATCATGCGCTATCGGTTTGCCGTTTGCCTTCGAAGCGCGGTGGCGCAGATGTGACCGCGACCAGCCTGCCAACGCTGGTGCATATGGTTGCGGGCGGGCTTGGTGTGTCTTTGTTGCCAAAAATTGCGACTGAAGCCGGGGTTACCTCCGGCGCGGATGTCGCCTTGCGCCGCTTTGATACGCCGATGATTGGGCGACGCATCGGGATTGCCTGGCGCACAGGGTCACCGCGCGCAGCTGAGGCACAGATGATTGGCGAGATTGTCCGCGCGGTGCTTTAGGCTTTTTCCCGGTCGTCGATATGGGCGGTCAGGTTATCCTGCTCACGGTAGACATCTTCATCAAGATCGCCCTCCGCCTTGGCGACCACCGAGGCAACGGCAAGGTCTCCGGTAATGTTCGTGACGGTCCGCATCATGTCCAGTAGTCGGTCAAAAGCGAAAAGCGGGGTCAGAATCAGCGCCATCTGATCCGGCGTAGCCCCAACGACACTCAGCGTTGTTGTCGCAAGGAACAAACTGACGGAAGGAATCCCTGCTGTTCCAATTGAGACAAGCGTCGCCATAAGTGCCACGGTCACATACATGCCTAAGCTGATATCAATCCCAAGGGCTTGCGCGGCAAAGAGGGCGATCAGGCCCTGATAAAGTGCAGTGCCATCCATATTAATCGTGGCCCCTAGTGGGAGGACCGAACCGGCAACAGTCTTGCGAATGCCAAGGTTTGTCTCAGCGACGCTAATAGTCATTGGCAATGTTGCGTTACTTGAAGACGTTGAGAAGGCCACAGCTTGTGCGTCTGTTACACCTCGGAAGAATGGAATTAGAGGTAGACGGCCAATGAGCTTTAGAAGTCCGCCATGCGTAATTGCAATATGAATCGCACAGGCAATGTACAGAGCAAGGGTCATCCATCCCATGGAAATCACGACTTGAAGTCCCTGATCAGCCATGACCCATGCCATCAGAGCGAAGACTCCAAATGGAGCTGTTTCCATCACCATGAGGGTTAGTTTCAGGACGGCTTCGGATGCGCTTTCGAAAAAGTCTGCAACAGGTTTACCGGCTTCGCCTGACATCAGGACACCGATACCAAATAGAATGGCAAAGAAAATAATTGCCAGAACATCTCCTTGCACCATGGCGGCTACTGGGTTGGGAGGAATAATCGCGAGTATTGTTCCAGTTAGCTGTTCAAAGACCGTACGCTCCACAAGCGCGCCACCAGCTTCAAGGCGAGCCTTTGTGGCAGCTATGTCTTCACTGGCGACATTGGATAGATCATATCCGCCGCCTGGCTGAATGATCGTGCCCACGACCAAGCCGATTGTGACGGCAAACAGTGTAGTGACCATGTAAATGCCGATTGTGCGTGCCCCAAGACTACCAAGCTTCTTGGGATCCCCCATCGCCAAAACTCCGGCGACCAGCGTCGTAAAGATCAGAGGCACAACCAGCATCCTGATCAGGTTCATGAAGGCATCGCCGAATGGCTTGAAATAGGTTGCCGCCGATTTGGCGCCCTCCGCGCCCATGCCGTAACGCAGACCCAGCCCGACCGCTAGGCCAAGCACAAGCCCGAGCATCACACGTTTCCATAGATCAGTCTTGAACCACCAGCCCACGATTTTCCTCCCGAAGTCTTCTCTTTTGATGACGCTAGAACGCATTGTGGTGCTGTTCAACAGGGCGGTGGCGGGATAAGAGCAAAACATGGATTTGCTCGAACGACTTTCGACCGGCTGGAAGGCTTGGTTCATTTTATTCACGATCACCTTTGCGGCGGCTGCACCGGGTGTTTTTGGCCTGCCATCGCTTGATCGGGATGAGAGCCGGTTCGCCCAAGCCTCCAAGCAATACATCGAGACGGGTGATTATCTGACGATCCGTTATCAGGATGAGTTCCGGAACAAGAAGCCAGCAGGTATTCACTGGTTACAGGCCGGAGCGACGCATGTTTTAGGCGATGAGGACAAGCTCGAAATCTGGACCTATCGCGTGCCAAGCTGGATTGGTGCGGCGCTTTCAACGCTGGCCGTGTTCTGGTGCGGGATTGTCTTGATTGGGCGAAGGCCTGCTTTTCTGGGCGCAGCGCTCTATGGCGCGACGCTTTTGGTGACCAGTGAGGCGCATATTTCCAAGACCGATGCAGTGCTGATTTTCTTCACCACCATGAGTGTCGGGGCCATCGCGCGGCTGTATATGGGGCAGACGGCCAAACCGAAACGTATGGCTTTGATCTTCTGGTTCTTCATTGGGGCTGGTTTGCTGATCAAAGGCCCGGTCACACCAATGGTCGCGGCCTATGCTGGGTTTGGGGTCTGGGTCTGGGCAAAAGCGGCTGAAGGTAAAGGCGGCGATTGGTGGAAGCCATTGCTCTGGTGGCCGGGGCCACTTCTGGCTGCGGCAATGTTCCTGCCCTGGCTTATTGCCATTCAAATCGCGACGGACGGTGCTTTCCTGCAAGGCGCAGTGGGCAAGGACCTAAAAGACAAGTTCGCTGGCGCTTCTGAAGGCCATGCGGGTTGGCCGCTTTATCACCTCTCGCACATTCCGGCCTGGTTCTTCCCGGCAGTGATCCTGTTGGTGCCGGGTGTGGTTTTGGCCTGGAAGTCCCTGCGCGGGGTGAGTGAAGCCGCGCGGCGGCGGGGCACAGATGCGATTTTTGTGCTGCTGACCCTTGGAGCTGTGACCGCGCTTGCGACGTGGATCCTACCCAATGAGTTGGGCGCTGGTGCCCCGGCAGCATATCCGGCGCTCATCATCTTTGGGTTCTGGTGGCTCTCGACGCGGGATGAGTGGAAAAGCCGCTGGATTATTAGTGATGCACGACCCCTGACCGATGAGGCGAAGGCGCTTCGCTTTCTTGTCGCGACAGCCGTTCTGACGACGATTTTCTTTGAGCTGATGCCAACCCGGCTCAGCCATTACATTTTGCCTGCTTATCCAGCCTATGCGCTGATTTGTGGCTGGGTTGGCGTAAAGCTGATGGAAGGCGAGCGGATGCCTGTCTCGCGCTGGCTCAGCCTTGGCTTGTTCATGCTGGGCGGGATTTTGCTGATGTTTGTCAGCTCGCCCTTGGCGGCGCGCTTGGTCAAAACCGAAGCGGCAGGGGACTTCAAAACGATTGAAGCGAGTGAGGCTCTGGCTCAGTGGGGTTCTGCGTTGGAGTTCCCAATCTATTTCTGGGTCTTGGGCGGCATAGCGATCGCGGTCGCCCTAGCCTCATTCCTGTACAAGCGAATTGGAATTGCCGCGACAGCGGGGATCGCCGCCAGCGTCCTGCTCGGCTGGCATGCGCGCGCCCATTTCATCCCGCAGCAGCTCTGGCTCCAGCCAACGGAGAGCGCGCGGGCAGCACTTCAGCAGGTTTGTGGCGTCCCTTCGGAGGCCTGTGAAGATGGACGAGTAAGCCCTGACCGTATTCTCGCCGTGGGGTATGCTGAGCCGAGCTATGTTCTGAGCCTCGGGACACAAAATCTTCATCCGCCTGAGACGGTCGTGGAGTTGCCGGAGCGCGATAGCCTGTATCCGGTGGTTTTCCTGCTCAACATGGAAGACAAGGATGCGCTGCCCGCAACCGAGACTTTGTTGCGCGAAGCGGCTGTGCAAGATCGCTGCGTCAGTCGTTCGGAACCAGTTTATGCCCTGAACTACTCGAATGGTGATCCGGTGAATTTCATCGCATTACGGTTTGAGGCTGAGCCCTGCGATGAGGGGCCACAAGAGTAAGGTTTTCCACGATGCTAATCCCCCTGATCCTATGCCTGTTTACATTTGCGGCGGTGGGGATGGTCATGCGGTTTCAAGCCAAAGCGAATGCCCGGGCTGAAGAGCGCGCTCGCATCCGAAAACGCCTGCGCACCATTAAACAACGCAAGCAATTGGAAGCTGAGGGGATCAGCGTTCCGGGCCATCGCCGTAAATCCAGACGCCTACGCGACAAACATAGATAAAGTACTTTGCTTGACAAAGTGAATTTGTTTGCTAGCTTTGAAATTCAAAGTGAAAGGAGTTTTCAATGAATAATCCCTCTCTAACCGATGATCTGGCTTATGTGCGTGATCTTGCAGAAGCTGGACAGCAATCGCCTCTGCTGGGTGGACGCTTTCTCGTTTGGTGGGGCGGCCTCATGACACTGGCCTATGCCGGACATTATCTGATCGTCAGTGATGTTCTGAAAGTCGGCGATGCGGCTTATGGCATTTTATGGTCTGTCTTCGGTGTTGTTGGCTTGGTTGGCTATTTTACGCTCGTCAAAACCATGCCTGCGGATAAGCCGGGTCAATCCTCAGCAACCAACAAGGTGGAGGCGAGTGTCTGGATGATCGCTGGCTTCAGCTTGTTTGCCTATTTCATCACGCTAACGATCAAAGCTTTTTTGGGCGGCGATGCGACAGCTGGGTTTATGGGCTCGCTACCGCTCGTATTCACAGCCTATGCGATTGGCTTGTTTACCTCTGGCGCGATTGCCAGAAACACAGTCTTGAAAGCAGCGGGCTATGGTGCCCTCGGTATGATCGTGGTCTCGACCTTATTCAGCGATACCCTGTTTATCTGGGCGGTTGCGGCTTTAGGCGCTTTCCTCACCGCTTTCTTGCCGGGCCTTCTTATGTTGATGCGTGAACCCAAAAGCATTGTTTAAGGGAGGTCACAATGAGTGAGAATCCCTTTGATCACAGTGCGATTGATGATGTGATCCATGGTCGTCTTCGGCTTGGGGTCATGGCCTACCTCTCGACGGCTAGCCCCGCCATCTTTGGCGAATTGCGGGATAAGGTCGGGGCTACGGACGGCAATCTGTCGACCCATCTGAAGAAGCTGGAAGAAGCTGGATACGTCAAACAGGAGAAGCGATTTGTCGGAAAGCGTCCCCAGACGCGTGTCTTCCTGACAGATACCGGGCGAAAGGCCTGGATTGCCTGGATTGAGCATATGCAAGGCCTGATGCGGGCGGCGGAGTAATTTTCCTGAACCTGCGATGAAGCTCGTACTCCCGGTGCGTTCAAACTGACCATGTCAGTCTCTCTTCACCAGATGAAGGAAGACTGACATGACGATTTTCAAGAACACACTTCTGGTCGCCCTCGCCAGCGCGACAGCGGCCTTTTCTCCCGCCACTGCGGATGCCTTGAAAGGTGGGCGCCATAGCGGTGAGATTATTGTTTACGAACATCCGAATTTCCGCGGTCAGTCGCGCGTCTTTGATGGGGTTGTGCGTGATCTGAACTATTTCCGTTTCAATGATACGATTTCATCCTTAGAGCTGCGTGGAAAGTGGGAGATTTGTGAGCATCCGAACTTCCGGGGGCGCTGCCAATTGGTGACGGGACCGATTGCACATCTTTCGGACATTCGCATGAACGATAATATCACATCCATGCGCCCGATTTCGCATCGAGGAGATCGCCCACGCCGGGATAGGCGCCCACGTAGTGAAGGGGTTCAGGGACCAGCTACGGTATTCTTTCCGCGTCCGCGCGACGCCTATGGTGATCGCATCCCTGCACAGCGCGGGAATGCCCGCGAGTTTTGCCGGGACATGGGCTATCGCGGCGTTGCCTATGCAAACTTTGACCGTCGCAACCTGACCGATGTCTTATGTAAGAAATAGAGGTTTAAGCCTGTAGCCCTTCTGAGCCCTCAAATGGATCATGCTCAGCCACAACATGCCCCGGAGCGATTTCGATCAGCTTCGGGGTATACTGTTGAGCGTCTGCATCATCAATCACGCGAGATTTCAGGAAGCGCAGCGGCGCGCGTGTATCCATTGGGCTGGGCAGGTCGCCTTCCAGTTTGACGCGGGGTCGTGTGCGTTCGGTCTTTGGGTCGGGGTTTGGAACCGCAGAGATTAGAGCCTGTGTGTAAGGATGACGGGCATCCTCATAAATCTCTTCACGCCCGGCAATCTCAACAATCTTGCCAAGATAGAGGACCATAACGCGGTGGCTGATCTCCCGCACGACCGAGAGGTCGTGACTGATAAAGATCATGGCGAGGTCAAACTCTTTCTGAAGTCCGATCAATAGATCGACGACCTGGGCCTGAACCGAAACATCAAGGGCTGAGACTGCTTCATCACAGACCACGAGCTTAGGAGACAGGATCATTGCGCGAGCAATCCCGACCCGCTGGTTCTGGCCGCCTGAAAGTTCATGCGGGTAGCGATTGATCAGAGCTGGATCGAGTCCAACCCGTGGCATGATTTCCCGTACGCGGGCTTCCCGCGAAGCCTTATCGAGCTGTGGTTCATGCACGGTCAGCGGTTCGCCAATCGAGTTACCAATCGTCATGCGTGGATCAAGCGAAGCCATGGGGTCCTGAAACACGATTTGCAGATCATCGCGCAGACCATTCATCGTCTTGCGGTCGGCATCGCTGATGTCGCGCCCCATCCAGGCAACCGTTCCAGCGGTCTGGGGCACTAGTTTGAGAACAGCGCGGGCGAGCGTTGATTTTCCACAGCCGGATTCGCCGACCACGCCGAGCGTTTCACCGGGACGCAGGTCGAAACTGACGCCATCCACGGCGCGCAAGGGCTTCACTTTGCCGAACAGACCACCGCCAACATTGATCGGGAAATGGACTTTCAGTTCTTCAGCCTTCAGGATCGGCTCAATATCCGCAGAGGGCGGTGGGCCAAGTGTCGGTCGGCCCGGGCGGTTCGGTTGGTCGATGCGAGGCACCGCATCCAGCAGCATCTTGGTGTATTCATGCTGGGGGTTGTAGAAGATATCGTCGATTGATCCGGTCTCGACAATCTCGCCATAGCGCATCACGACCACGCGATCGCACATCCGGGCGACCACGCCCATATCATGGGTGATCAGGGCGATACCGGTTCCGATCTCGCGTTTCAGCTCATCCATCAGGTCGAGCACCTGAGCCTGAACGGTCACATCCAGCGCGGTCGTTGGCTCATCGGCGAGTAGGAGTTTTGGGCCACACAGCATGGCGATGGCGACCATGACACGCTGGCGCATCCCGCCAGAAAGCTCATGTGGGAACTGATCCATACGGCGACGGGCTTCAGGGATGCGAACATGCTCCAGCCAGTCCACGCATTTCTGGTTGGCTTCCTCGCCCTTGATGCCCTTATGCAGGGCCAGCACTTCGCGCATTTGCGCGCCCACGGTCATATGCGGGGTCAGACTGGTCAGCGGGTTCTGGAAGATCATCGACATTTCTTCGCCGCGAATCTTGCGCAGGGTCGCGGCGTTAGCGGTGAGCATATCCGTGCCGTTAAACTTGATGGAGCCGGACGCTTTGCCATTATCGGCCAGAAGGCCCATGGCTGCGAGAACCGTTTGAGATTTGCCTGAGCCGGACTCCCCGACAATGCCAAGGCATTCGCCCGCTGCAACCTCAAAACTAGTGCCTTTAACCGCGTGGACCGCGCCGTCCGGGGTGTCAAAATCAACCCGCAGATCACGGACACTCAGGATAGGTTCAGTCACAGGGGCAGTCCTTTTAGAAATTCAAAGGTAGAGGGCGGAAATGGGCCATCAAAGTCAAGCCTTTCTGACGATCTGTTGCAGTTCAACGCTGGTCGCGGGCGTCTTTCAACGCGTCCTCAATCTCCTTGTCCCAGATGGGTGCCTGTCCGTTACGAATACGTTGCGCATTATAAGCGCCCTTGGCCATGGGGTCGGCAAACGTAGTATTATCAATGCTGCCCAGATTGATCAGGCTGCTTGCGCCAAGCCCTTCGGCGCTTCCGGGGCCGGGCAGGGAAGGTTTCCAGCCGCGAGCCGACAGGTAACTTTCTGCCATGCCTTGCGGCCCGAATGCTTGTAAGTCTGGTATTGAAATAGGTCCTTTCGGGTCCTGCAAATCCTGCAGGGCTTCAGCAGCAGCGAACGGATCGGATGGGGGGCAATCGGGCCGCTCATCGCGACCAAGGCGATTGCAGTCTGCGCGCTGAAGGATGCCCGCAACTTGTTCCAGCGCTGTGGTTTGGGTGGGGGTATTCTGAACAGGTTCTTCCTGATTTGGGGGCACCGGAGGTTGAACAACCGCTTCGGTCTGGTCTGGGGCTTCGGTGAAGCTGGTTACGGGTTCAGGGCGCTGGGCAGGAGGTGCTGGGGCAGGGATGTTTGGCTCTTGAGTCTTAATGGGTGTGGGGTCTGGACTGAGTTCTTGTTCAGGCTCCGGCTCAGGAGGCTGCTCTGGTTCTGGCGCCTCATAGAGGATGACTGAGATTGGCATGTGGGGCTCATATGTCGGGCTTGAGCGGGGTAAGGACAGGACAATACCAAAGACCGCGACATGCAGGAACGTCGCTCCGAAAAGAGCGGTCAGTTGTCCATGCTTTAGCAGATATGCCACAAGCCCACGCATCGCAAAGGGATGCGTGGGCAAGGGTCGTTGCGCAACTTAAAGCCTTGTCACCTTAGGCAGGCATTGGGATGCGGCGATGCACCAGATCAGCATAATCGGTTACCAGAGCCTCTGAGATATGACTTGGCTTGTACGTAAACTCGCCAATCTCTGCGACCGGTGTGATCTCCGCGGCTGAACCCGTAATAAAGCACTCGCTGAAAGTGCCGAGCTCGTCCGGCATGATCGTCCGCTCAACCACTTCAATCTGGCGTGCCTCTGCCAGCTTCATCGCGGTCTGGCGGGTAATCCCGTTAAGGAAGCAATCTGGTGTTGGCGTATGCAGCGCCCCGTCGCGAATGAAGAAAATGTTCGCCCCGGTCGCTTCTGCAACGTGCCCGCGATAATCCAGCATCAGAGCGTCAGCATAGCCTGCATTCTCAGCGGCATGCTTGGATAGCGTGCAAATCATATAGAGCCCTGCGGCTTTAGCATGGGACGGTGCGCTTTCCGGGCTCGGGCGCTTCCACTGGGCATGCGTCATCCGAATGCCCTTCATCTTATCAGCGAAATAGTCGCCCCAAGCCCAGACAGCGACCGCAAGATGGATCGTGTTAGACTGGGCCGAAACGCCCATCATCTCACTGCCGCGCCACGCGAAGGCGCGGACATAGGCGTTTTCCAGACCAGATTTGGCGAGCGCTTCGGCTTTAATCGCCTCAAGCTCGTCAACGCTGACAGGAAGCTCAAAACCCATAATCTTGGCTGAATTGGCCAGACGCTCTGAATGGCGACGTGACGCATAGATCACCCCGCCATAAGCCCGCTCACCTTCAAACACGCTGGAGGCGTAGTGGAGGGCATGGGTCAGCACATGCACCTTCGCCTCGCGCCAAGGCGTAAAGACGCCATCCATCCAGATATAGCCGTCGCGGTCATCATAGGGCAGGCCTGCCATGGGATACTTCCTGTCTTGCACTTTTACTCGTTTCAACGGCATTGTCCGATCACTATGCCTGATGTCAACCAGATGCGCGCGAATGCTCCCGGTTTTGATCCCCGACTTTTCTTGCGGGATGAGGAGCTTGATTATGGAATCGCCCTTGTTTTGGCGGGGGAAAGAGCCCTGCTGAAGGAGGCTGCAGAAATTGCACAATTGGAGGCTATGCCGCAGCTTGCGGCGCGCACTCTGATTGCTTTGCGCTTTCAGCCGGGTCTGACGGTGAGTGCCTTGCGGGAGCATCTGGGGGCGACGGTGCCGACCTTTGCGCGGATTATCGGGGACCTTGGCCGGCGACGTCTTATAGAGCGGCAAAAAAGTGAAACGGATGGACGAGCGCGGGTTTTGTTCCTGACGACAGAGGGCAAACGGCTGACTGATCCTGCGACAATCGCCATGCGCAATGCCCTAAGGAATGCCTATCGCAAAGCAGGGGCAAATGCAGTGGCCGGGGCACGGGCGGTTCTGGAGGCGCTGATATGATTGAGGCCCAACATCTGCTGATTGTCGATGATGATGACCGCATCCGTGACCTGTTAAAAAAGTACCTGGGGCGGCAAGGGTATAAGATGACGGTCGCGGCCGACGCAAAGGCCGCGCGTAAACTGTTTCAGACCTTCAGCTTTGATCTTGCTATTCTCGATATCATGATGCCGGGCGAGGATGGGTTAAGCCTGTTATCGGCCCTGCGACAGGATGGGAATCAGACCCCGGTCTTGCTGCTTACAGCGCGCGGAAATGCCAGTGACCGAATTGAAGGCCTTAAACTGGGTGCGGACGATTATTTACCCAAGCCGTTTGAGCCTGAGGAGCTTTCTCTGCGCGTTGCTGCGATTTTGCGGCGT
Source organism: Hyphomonas sp. FCG-A18 (assembly GCF_045287255.1). GTDB lineage: Bacteria > Pseudomonadota > Alphaproteobacteria > Caulobacterales > Hyphomonadaceae > Henriciella. The sequence continues at coordinate 2,738,989 of NZ_CP137142.1, read as the reverse complement.
ACGCATATGCCAGAGCCGCCGGGCGAGGTGGAAATGTCTGGGCTTGTTTTTGATGTCAAAAGGGGTGTCCTAACGGGTCCAGAAGGGGCTATCCGGCTGACCGATGGGGAGTTGCAGCTGTTGACCCTGATGGCGCAACAGCCGGGCGAAGCCTTCAGCCGGGAAGGATTAGCTGAGCAGACCTCAAATGGCAGCGAGCGGAGCATAGACGTGCAAGTGACACGGCTGCGCAAGAAAATTGAGCCAGATCCGAAGAACCCGATTCATTTGCAAACCGTACGCGGAATTGGTTACCGCCTAATGCCAGACTAGGGGCAGACTATGAGCGCGTTTCGTCTTCGCAATTACACCCCGCGCGGCCTGAATGCGCGTCTCGCTTTACTTGTTGCCGTGCCTGTTGTGCTGGTTTTCGCGATTTTCGCTTTCTATTACTATCAGGAGCACATCAAGGATGTGAACGAGAAGCTGTCCCAGTCTATCGCGCGCGAGATTGGCTTGGTGTTGGATGTTTGTGCGGACTCTGATCGTGGGCTTGCTCAGGAAATGGGCGTGGAGGACCAACTCGGCTTTATTCTCGATTGTGATTATCAGGGCGGCATGACCTGGCCGCCCGGCGCACGGGCCAAATTCAGTTATGACCATGTGTTGCGTCTACAGCTTGAGGCCTTCATCACGAGGCCAGTTGATGTGCGCTCCCTTGAAGCCGGGACGGTGCTCGATTTCCGAAGTGAAGTGGATGGCAAGATTGCGCGCGTTCTTGTCGCTCGCAAGCGTGCTTTGGCGGCGAACACGCACTTCACGATTGTCTGGGTTCTGTTGGGCGCACTGTTTATGTTGGCTTTGTCTTTTGCCTTCTTGCGTAATCAGGTGCGGTCCATCCTGTCCCTGACAGAGGCGGCTAAAGCCTTTGGACGTGGGCGCGATGTGCCAGGCTTCCGCCCATCCGGGCCAACCGAAATTCGCGATGCGGCGCGGGCGGTTACCGATATGCGTGCGCGCCTGACGGCTTTTGCGGATCAGCGGACTGAAATGCTGGCCGGGGTCAGCCATGATTTACGCACACCGCTTACCCGCCTGAAACTGCAATTGGCGATGATGGAACAAAGCGAAGAGATTGAAGGCGCGCGGGCCGACCTCGACGACATGGCCAAGATGCTGGACGAGTATCTCGCCTTTGCCAGCGGTGTTGAGGGCGAGCAAGCCGAGGAATTGCGCCTCGACCATATGGCGCGGACTGTTGTGGAGCGGATTGATGGCGCAGATGTCATCGAGGCCCCGGCAATCACCGTCGCTGTTCGGCCTATGGCGCTGTCGCGAACGCTTTCTAACCTTATCAGCAATGCAGTCGGTTATGGCGATCGATGCGAGGTTCGGCTGGTGAAAGGCCCGCGCATGGCGGAAATCCTGATTGACGATAATGGTCCGGGCATCCCTGAGGATAAGCGGGAAGATGCGTTCAAACCTTTCCACCGGCTCGATGATGCGCGTACGCAGAACATTGCCGGAAGCGGGCTGGGTCTGACGCTGGCGCGCGATTTTGCCAAAAGCCATGGCGGAGATATCCGTCTTGAAGACAGCCCGATGGGTGGCTTGCGGGTACGCTTGAAGCTACCCTACTGAGCGGCTTCGTCTGGCGGGCTTTCGGTTGCGCTTGGTTTGGGTTTGCGACGCCCTTTGAGCCATTGAGCGCGTTCTTCCAGCGCGATCAGTTCAGTGTCGAGGGTGGCCATGGTGCGGGTCAGATCGGGGCTGGTTTCCTGTTTCCAGGCCTGCTCAGCCTGCGCAATCGCCCAAGCGAGGCCCGTGATTTGTAGTGGAAGGGGTAGGCCATCACCGCCATCAAGACCAGAGCAGCTCAAGGCCCAGCGCGCCGTCGCGGCGCGACCTTTCACGCGGTTCGAGAGACCACTCAGGCTGCGATCACGCCACTTAAGATACGACCGTGTTCCATCACGAACGTCTTCCATCGCTTCGAACCGCATCATGATCACATCGAATAGGCGGGTGCGCGGCGTTTCATCACTTTCAAAAGAACCTTCGCTCATCGCTTTATCGAAATGGGCTTCAACACCAGCGGCAAGATCAGCTTTGTCTGCAACCCCGTGAAACTCCGCCATAGAAAACCCGGCCTCATCAGCGATCTGTTTGAGGGTCAGGTGCGCCCAAGGCGTGTTCGCTGCAAGACTTAAGGCAGCGGTGATCCCTTTGTGAATGATCTCCTCGCGGGTCATGCGGTCTCCTGACTAAGCTCCCTGTCACGCGCGATTGCAGCAGCAATGGCTTCTACGAATAGAGATGGCATTGCCGGGTCGCGCATCAAGACTTCCAGCGCGGCCTGCGTCACCCCGTTCGGAGAGGTCACATTCTGGCGCAGGGTGGCGGCAGTTTCCGGGGAAGCTTCCATCAAGGCCCCGGCCCCTTCAACGGTTTTGCGGGCGAGGCGATGAGCCATGCCCTCCTCCAGGCCGTGCGCAATCCCGGCAGCAGCCATGACTTCAGCGAGCAGGAAGCCATAGGCCGGACCGCAGCCTGAAATAGCGGTGGCAGCGGGTAGCAAGTCTTCGCTGATCGGGCCTTCGACAGTGCCGAGGGGTTCAAGCAGGCCGCGTAAGCGATTTTGCGTTTCGGCGTCAGTGCCATCCTTGAAGCAGAGCAGGGTGACACCTTTGCCAACGAGACCGGGCGTGTTCGGCATCGCTCGGGCGACATCTGGCGTGCCGAGGCGGGTTTCCAGTGTCTCCAGAGACACGCCAGCCATAATTGACAGAACGGTTGTGCCCGGCCCGATATGGCTGCGAATATCTTCACTGACCGAGGCAAACACTTGTGGCTTTACGGCGACAATCAGCGTCTCCGCTGGGGTCACAGGGGGGTTGAGGCGGATCTCACCAGAGGCGGCCAAGTCAGCCAGCGCCGTACTCGGATTGGGATCAACCACATCAATCTTCCCGGCAAAGCCACCCTTCAGCCATCCCCCCATGAGGGCTGAACCCATGCGGCCTGCGCCAATCAAAGTCAGTGCTGGTTTGGTCATATCTCACCTTATGATCGTTTATGCCTGATTGGACGAGCTGTCAGAGTAACGCAAGGGGAGCGTTATCTGGGTCTTCGCAAACCGGGATCGGCGCGCTAAGTCTGCGCTTATGTCAAAGACCGAAGACGCCCCATACGAGCTGTTCAAGCAAGCCCTGACCACCACCGCAAAGGCGATGAGCGCCGAGCGCGAGGTTGAGGTGGCGTTTTCCGGTGATGGCCCGCGCGCTGAAGAGAAGCGGATTATCCTGCCACCACCGCCACGTGATCTGTCGCCAGAAATGGCGGCCCGCGCCCGTGGAGAGGCCGATGCAGCGGCGTTGCGCCTTGCCCACCATGATCCCGAAGCACATGCGCAAAACCGCCCGCAAACCGAGGTTGGACGGCAAGTCTATGAGGCGGCCGAACGCGCCCGGATTGAGAGCATTGGGGCCCGGGCCATGGAAGGGACAGCGGGTAATCTTGAGGCAGCCTTGGCAGCGCGCGCAGAGAAAGCCGGCTATGCCCGGATGATGGATCGCACCGAAGCGCCTTTGGGGCCGGCAATCGAATTCCTGCTGCGCGAGCGGCTAACCGGGCGGGCCTTACCGCCAGAAGCTGAAGGCATTGCTTCAATCTGGCGCGATGAAGTTGAGAAACGGGGCGAGGGCACGCTCGATAAGCTGCTGGATCAGCTGCACGATCAGGAAGCTTTCGCCAAAACCATTCAGGAACTGATCCGCGACCTGACCAAGGGCGACGAGGTTGGCGAGGATGAAGGCGAAGAGGACGAGCAGTCCGAAGACGATACAAATCAGAACCAGCAAACGACATCCGAAGATGGCGAGTCCGGGGAAGAGACCCAAGGCTCAACCATGGAAGAGATGGAGGCTGGGGATGCCGAAGACATGGAAGGCGAGGAGACCAATGTCTCTGTCGATTCCGATGTCGATATGGAATCCGATGATGACCCGGAAGAGACCGATGATGGGGCCAAGCCCCTGCGGCCAAACTTCAGGGATGGCGATGATACAGACCGCTTCGTCTATAAGGCTTTCACGCGCGCCAATGATGAGATCGCACAGGCGGCTGACCTGTGTGATGCTGAGGAATTATCGCGTCTGCGCGCTTATCTCGACCACCAGTTAGAAAGCCTGCAAGGCGCCGTCTCGAAGCTTGCCAACAAGTTGCAGCGCCGCCTGATGGCGCAGCAGAACCGGAGCTGGTCCTTCGACCTTGAAGAGGGCGTTCTTGATACCGCGCGCCTGACGCGGGTGATTACCGACCCGACCGCACCGCTGAGCTTCAAGCAGGAAGATGACAGCAATTTCCGCGATACGGTTGTGACGCTGCTGCTGGATAATTCCGGGTCTATGCGTGGGCGACCCATCATGGTCGCGGCGCTGTGCGCAGACATTTTGGCGCGCACGCTGGAGCGGTGCGGGGTTAAAGTTGAGATTCTGGGCTTTACCACCAAGGCCTGGAAAGGCGGATTGAGCCGCGAGGATTGGGTCAAGGCGGGTAAACCTGCCGGGCCGGGCCGTCTGAATGATCTGCGCCATATCATCTATAAACAGGCCGATGCGCCATGGCGGCGCGCGCGCAAGAATCTTGGCCTGATGATGCGCGAAGGCTTGCTGAAAGAGAATATTGATGGTGAGGCGTTGCTTTGGGCGCATGACCGTCTGCTCGGTCGCTCTGAACAGCGCAAAATCCTGATGGTGATTTCAGATGGCGCGCCGGTTGATGATTCCACGCTCTCCGTGAATGTCGGGAACTATCTGGAGCGGCATTTGCGTCAGGTGATTGCCGAGATTGAAGGGCGCTCGCCGGTTGAGTTGATCGCCATTGGTATTGGCCATGATGTGACGCGTTACTATAAGCGCGCGGTGACCATTGTGGATGCGGAACAGCTTGGCGGCGCGATGACCGAGCAGCTTGCAAGCCTGTTTGACGAAAATGGCGAGGCCCCGCGGCCTGAGGCCATGGTTGTACCACCGCTGACCCGGGAAACCGTTCGTCCGGCAGGGGCAGTCAGCGGAGCAGGCGCTGGCGCGCCGCGTTATGGCGCTAAAGTCGGTTCGGGCCGGGATGTGAAGCGCGCCTTAGTTCCGCCCGGCAAGCGATAGGCTTAAGCCGTCAATTGCGGCCATGCCTGCAATGTCTGAGACCTGACCAATATTGTCCGGGGTAAGGCCGCCCAAGGCGTAAACAGGCAGATCTGCCTGCGTGACCATATTGCGAAAGCGAGAAACCCCGAGCGGCTGACCTGCACTAGGACTGTTTGACGGGAAGACGGGGGAAAGCAGCGCGGCATCCATGCCAGCTTTAGCCGCTTCGATAAGGCCGCGATGGCTGTGTGCACTGGCGGTCTGGATATCGAACTTGCCGTGCCACGCGCGGGCTTCGGGTAGGCGCTTCTCTGGCCAGTGGACACCATCGGCGCCCGTTTCCAGCGCCAGTTCAGGATCAGCCGCGATTAGGAATATGCGTCCTTCATTGTGAAGAGCTGGAGCCATATCGCGGATAAAGTCGATTTCTTCGTCATCCCCGAAATGACGGAACAGGACTCCGCAATGCTGTGGCAGCGCCATGATCCGCCGAGCCGGCAGGGGCGCGCGCTCGGGATCTGTGAGATAGAGCAGGGGCGGCAGGTGCGGCGGAAAGTGCGCCATGATTGCGCGGGATGCGGCCTGCAACTTGCGGCGAGCGGTCGTGTCGTGGTTCAAGGCCATTATGACCTCTCCTACACCGCCTGAAACAATTGCAGAAGCCCGCACCCGTATCCTTTCGGAGATTGGGGAGAGCGTGACTTTGGTGGCCGCTTCTAAACGCCAGCCTGAGGCGCGCATTGAAGAGGCTTTGGCGGCGCGGCAGCGTGTCTTTGGCGAAAACCGGGTGCAGGAGGCGCAGGCGCGCTGGAGCGAGCGTAAAGAGCAGGTTGAAGGTCTGGAATTGCGCCTGATCGGGCCGCTGCAGACCAATAAGGCCGAAGAGGCTGTGGCCTTATTCGATGTGATCGAAACGCTGGACCGGGAGAAATTGCTTAAGGCCTTGGTGAAAGCGGTAGAGAAAACCGGGGCTGCCCCACCAGACCTGTTCATTCAGGTGAATACCGGAAATGAGCCTCAAAAAGGTGGGGTGTCGGTCGAAGACTTGCCAGACCTCTCAAGAGAGGCTCGCGAACAATGGCCGGGCGCGGTGCGGGGCCTGATGTGTATTCCACCGGCTGAAGAGCCTGCTGGGCCGCATTTTGCGCTATTGAAGAAGCTTGCAGATCGCCATGGCCTCTCGCAGGTCAGTATGGGCATGAGCGGCGATTACGCCCTCGCCGCGCGTCTGGGCGCGACCCATGTCCGGGTTGGCACAGCCTTGTTTGGTGCGCGTGAGGCTTAAGCGGCAAACCTGACTCACTCTTCATCTGGACATTGCGGCGCGTAAGGCGTATTTAGGGCATAAGTCGAAACATATCGGCGGCGGTTCCGGGAACGGGGCCGCCGCTTTTCTTTGTCTGAAAGGTTCCCCAGCTTGATTACGATCAGCCCACAGGAAGACCGCATCCTTGCCTTGTCCGAGCCGCTTGCCAGCGATCTCGGTCTTGAGGTCGTGCGCATCCGTGTGATGGGCGGGAAACGCCCGCTGCTACAGATCATGATCGAAAAAGTAGGCGGTGCGCCAACCGATGTTGAGGATTGTGCCAGCTTCTCGCGGCAGCTCTCGCCGATCCTTGAGGCTGAAGACCCGATCTCAGAGGCTTATCGCCTTGAAGTTTCAACGCCGGGGATTGATCGCCCGCTGACACGGGTGGGTGATTTCGGGCGCTGGATTGGCCATCTGGCCAAGGTTGAGCTGGCTATGCCGATTGATGGACGCCGTCGTTTTCAGGGTGTGATCACCCGTGAGGATGAGAGTGGCGTGGCAATTGAGCTGGATGATGACAGCGAACTGGTCGCCCACGTTCATGAGATGACCAAGGCCAGCCTGATCCTGACCGATGAGTTGATCGATGTGGCTGCGGCGTCCGGCAATTTGCCGCCTCAGCCCGGTGATGAGAATTTTGAGGGCTTCGAGACTGACGAAGCCACTGACGAAACAACAGAAGAGAGTGGAGCTTGAAGCCATGAGTAATATTGGCGTTTCCGCAAACCGGCTTGAAATCATGCAAATCGCGAAAGCGGTTGCTGAGGAAAAGGCGATCGACAAATCCATCGTGATCGAGGCGATGCAGGAAGCGATCGAGAAAGCTGCCAAGTCCCGCTATGGCCAAGAACACGATATCCGCGCGATCATTGACGAGGAAAGCGGCGAGCAAAGCCTGTGGCGTGTTCAGACGGTTGTTGCCGATGATGCGGTTGAGGATCCTGATCAGGAATTGCGCCTCACTGATGCCAAGAAGATTGATGCGACCCTAGAGATTGGTGATGAGCTGAAAGAAGAGCTGCCACCGTTCGATTTTGGGCGTGTTGCTGCGCAGACCGCGAAACAGGTCATTATGCAGAAAGTGCGCGATGCCGAGCGTCAGCGCCAGTTCGACGAGTATAAGGATCGCGAAGGCGAGATTATCAATGGCATCGTTAAGCGCGTTGAGTATGGCCATGTGATTGTCGATCTTGGCCGCGCCGAAGGGATCATCCGCCGCAATGACGGCATCCCACGTGAGAATTTCCAGCCGAACGATCGTGTTCGCGCTTACCTCTATAAGGTCAGTCGCGAGATTAAGGGCCCGCAAATCTTCCTGTCGCGTGCCCACCCTGACTTCATGATCAAGCTGTTCGCGGCTGAGGTGCCAGAAGTTTATGAAGGCGTCATCGAGATCAAGTCCTGTGCCCGTGATGCGGGGTCTCGTGCGAAGATCGGCGTATTCTCGAATGATAGTTCCATTGATCCTGTCGGGGCCTGTGTCGGTATGCGCGGCGCCCGCGTGCAGGCCGTTGTGGGTGAGCTGTCAGGTGAGAAGATCGACATCATTCCGTGGAATTATGATGATGCGACCTTCATCGTGAACGCGTTGCAGCCTGCCGAGGTCACCAAGGTGATCCTGGACGAGGACGAGCAGCGCGTTGAGGTTGTTGTTGCTGATGACCAGTTCCCGCTGGCGATTGGTCGCCGGGGTCAGAACGTCCGCCTGGCTTCACAGCTGACGGGATGGCAGATCGACCTGACCACTGAGACCGATGACTCTGAGCGTTATCAGAAAGACTTCCAGCGCCGCACAGAACTGTTCATGACAGCGCTTGATGCTGATGAGACTCTGGCTCAACTGCTGGCCTCTGAAGGCTTTGAAACGGTTGAAGAGATTGCCTATGTCAGCGCCGAAGACTTCATGCAGGTTGAAGGCTTTGATGAGGATGTCGCTGCTGAGATTCAAGAGCGCGCCCGCGAATACCTTGAGAAGCTCGCTGAAGAGCTGAATGCCAAGCGCCTTGAGCTGGGTGTTGAAGATGCGGTCATGGACCTTGATGGCATGACACCAGCCTTCGCCGTGAAGCTGGGTGAAAATGACATCAAATCTGTCGATGATGTTGCTGGTCTTGTTCCAGATGACATCACGGGCTGGCGCGAGAATGGTCCGGATGGCAAGCCGGTCTGGCAGGACGGCATTCTGAAGAAGGGCGAGATGCGTAAGGATGATGCGCAGCTCTTCATTATGAAAGCGCGTGTCCTTGCGGGCTGGATTGAGCCGGAAGCGCTGGAGCAGCTGGAAGCGGAAATGGCGGCGGAAGCCGTCGCAGAAGAGCTGGAGCTCTCTGAAGAAGAGCGTGCGCTGCTGGCCCTTGGTGAACTCGGCAATGCGAGTGAGGAATCTGAAGAGGAAGTCGAGGTTGAACTCGATCTTTCTGATGAGGACTTGATGGCGGAAATCGAAGGTCTTGATCTTGATGAAGACCTTCTGGCGGAGGGCGGCGACGATGCCGCATCCAAAGAATGACCGCGCACAGCGCCTAGAGGCGCAATCGGATAAAGGCACTGGCGGACCGATCCGCCAGTGTGCTGTCACGCGGGAGCAACACCCGCAGACGGCAATGATCCGTTTTGTCCGCTCGCCAGATGGCGTGGCGGTGCCGGATATTGCTGGCAAGCTGCCCGGGCGGGGTGTCTGGGTGAAGGCGTATCGGGGTACTCTGGAAAAAGGGCTGAAGGCGGACGTCTTCTCACGTGGCTTCAAACAGAAGACCACGCCGATGGACGAGCTTGCAGATGAGATAGAGCGCCAGTTGCTGGTGCGATGCCAGGGCTTGCTCGGCATGGCCAAGAAGGGTGGAAAAGCCGTTCTTGGTTTCGATCAGGTGCGTGCTTATATACGCAAAGATGAGCCTGGCTGGCTGCTTGAAGCGAGCGATGGTGCAAAAGATGGCCGTAACAAGGTTCATTTTTTGGCCAAGGCGATATATGAAGACGTCAAAGTAGCAGGTGCATTGTCATCTGCTGAATTGGGCATGGCCTTTGGGCGGGAGCATGTGATACACGCACTGCTCCATCCGGGGTCGCTCTCGGAGGCCTTTTCTGTTGCCTATCGGCGTTTGACGGGATTTCGTCATGCGCCTGAAACAGAATGGTTTGCCGGTAGGCATGAGAATATAAGGGACGACTAGTCGTCGTCATAATGGAAGGTTAGACACCGCGCATGAGCGATACGAAAGACAAAGGCACTTCAGGGCGTAAGCCTCTCTCTGTTTCACGGGGCGGTGGCTCTGGTACAGTGAAGCAGAGCTTCAGCCATGGTCGCTCGAAGCAGGTCGTGGTTGAGACGAAGAAGAAGCGGCCGGTAAGTGCTTCGACAGGTGGCAAGAAACCGCCGCGCACGGGCGGCAAACCAGATGCATCGGGCGCTGGTAAGCCACAGTCAAAGCTGGCTGCTGCCGCCAAGAAGCTTGGGATTACCGAAGAAGAGCTGATTGCCCGTCAGAAGGTTCTGTTGCAGCGCCGTGCAGCTGAAGAGAAGCGCAAAGCCGAACAGGAAAAGCAACAAGCTCGCACTAAAGCCCTGCAGGAAAAGCAGGAGCAGAAAGCCCAGGCTGAAAAAGAGCGCGGTGAAGCCGAAGAGCGCCGTAAGGCTGAGGATGAGGCCCGCAAGAAAGCTGAAGCCGAAGCCAAGAAAGCTGCTGCTGAAGAAAAGGCTGCTAAGTCTGAGCGCAGTCCCAAAAAAGGCGGCGGACGCACCAAAACCGAGGCTGCACCTAGTCAGGCTGATATTGAAGCCGCGGCCAGCAGCGCTGGATCGCGCCGCAAGGGCGGTCGCGGCAGTGCCCGTGATAATCGTGACAATCGCGAAACAGGCGGCCGTGGCCGAGGCGGCGACGACAAGCGCCGTCGTGGTAAGCTGACCATCGCGTCTGCATTGGGCGATGATGGTGACCGTCAGCGCTCATTGGCCTCTGTGAAGCGTGCCCGCGAACGTGAGCGTGAGCGTCGTGCTGGTGGCGAGTCCAAGGAAAAGGTTTCTGTCGAAGTTACCTTGCCAGAGACCATCACGCTGTCGGATCTGTCCCAGCGGATGAAAGAGCGCGTCGGCGACGTCGTGAAATTCATGATGCAACAAGGCGAGATGATGCGTGCCAATGACATCATTGATGCCGACACCGCTGAACTGATCATTGAAGAATTTGGCCATACGACCAAACGCGTTTCTGAAGCCGATGTTGAAATTGGTCTGGACGGTGAAGAGGATGATCCGAAGGATCTCGTTGGCCGTCCACCGATCGTCACCATTATGGGTCACGTTGATCACGGTAAGACATCGCTGCTCGACGCCCTGCGTTCAACGGATGTTGTTTCCGGTGAGGCTGGCGGAATTACCCAGCATATTGGGGCCTATCAGGTTCAACTGAAATCTGGCGACAAGATCAGCTTCCTGGATACACCGGGCCACGCTGCTTTCTCTGCGATGCGTGCCCGCGGTGCGAACGTCACGGATATTGCGATTATCGTTGTTGCTGCGAATGACTCGGTCATGCCACAGACCATCGAAGCGATCAGCCATGCCAAGGCCGCTGAAGTGCCGATTATTGTGGCAGTGAACAAAGTCGACTTGCAGGACGCGGACGCCAACAAGGTTCTGACCGATCTGCTTCAACATGACATTCAGGTTGAAGCGATGGGCGGTGATGTTCAGGCGATTGAAGTCTCTGCTCTGAAGAAAACGGGTCTGGATGATTTGACTGAGGCGATCACGCTGCAGGCAGAACTGCTTGACCTGAAAGCCAATCCGAAACGTCTGGCTGACGGTGTCGTGGTTGAATCACAGCTCGATAAGGGCCGCGGCCCTGTCGCGACGGTTCTGGTCAAGCGCGGTACGCTTAAGCGCGGTGACATTGTTGTTGCTGGCAGCAAATGGGGTAAGGTTCGCGCACTCGTCAATGAGCGCGGCCAACAGCTGAAAGAAGCTGGTCCATCTCTGCCTGTGGAAATTCTCGGTATGGATGGCACTCCAGAGCCGGGTGATGCGTTCAACGTGGTTGAAAGCGAAGCCCGCGCGCGTGAGATCACAGAGTATCGTGAGCGTATGAAGCGTCAGAAGCAGGGTGTTGCCACCCAGCGCGCATCGCTTGAGCAGTTCATGACCAGCCTGAAAGATGGGTCTGGCGATATCAAAGACCTGCCAATCGTTCTGAAGGGCGATGTGCAGGGCTCTGTTGAAGCAATCACGCAATCGCTTGAAAAGCTTTCGACTGATGAGGTTCGTGCGAATGTTGTATTCGGCGCGGCCGGGGGTATCTCTGAGAGTGATATTCTGCTCGCTCAATCAACCGGCTCACCTGTCTTCGCGTTTAATGTCCGTGCGAATAAGCAGGCACGTGAACTGGCCGAAAAAGAAGGCATCGAAATTCGCTACTACTCGATCATCTATGAGTTGATTGATGATGTGAAAGCTTCTCTGTCCGGTATGCTGGCGCCAGAGAAGAAAGAGACCTTCATCGGTTACGCCGATATTCTCGAAGTCTTCAACATTACCAAAGTCGGCAAGGTTGCAGGCTGTAAGGTGACTGAGGGTGTCGTGAAGCGTGGCTGTGGTGTGCGCCTTCTGCGCGATGATGTCGTGATCCACGAAGGTAACCTGAAAACGCTGAAACGCTTTAAGGATGAAGTGCCGGAAGTTACCAATGGCATGGAATGCGGTATGGCCTTCGAGAAATACGAAGATATTCGCGAAGGCGACAAGATCGAGTGTTTCGAGATTGAGATGATCGCGCGGACGCTAGATTAAGCCATTTGATGCTTGCGTCTTTGCAAAATCAAAAGGCTTCTCGGCTAGGAGGGGCGTATGACTGACACCCCCGTTTCTGTTGCTGGCCAGCTACTTGAGAAAGACATCAAGAAGCTGGCCCGTGCCGCCCGGACCAGCACTGTCGGGCCAACCGCGCTCTACTATGCCGGCGTCACGGCTCCGATGATTTCCGCAGGTATGGCGCTGATGTCCAAGAATGCGTTTGGCGCACTTGGCTTCAGTCCATACTGGCAGCTTTTGCTCTCGGCTATTTTTGCCGCCCTTGCTGGGATTGTCTGGTATTTGATTTTCATGCGCTGGTCCTATCGGCACAAAGCCGGGCGCGGGAATGAGTTGCAATCTGAGACGCAAATCACGGTTGAAGATGAGATCGTGACGCTCAAGCGAGGCCCATTAGAGGTGCGTGTGCAACGCTCAGCTTTGCAGAAAGTCATCGACAAGCGGGGCTATACGATTGTTCAGTTTGATGGGGTTGACCCCTGGATCATTCCAGATCGCTGGTTTGAAAAGAATAAAGCTGCTCTGAAAGCCTTTCAGATGCAGCTTAGAGGAAAATAGACGATGGCCAGACGTGGTGGCGGACAGAATACGGGTGAACCCAGCCAGCGGCAGCTTCGCGCCGGGGAGTTGATCCGGCATGCGCTGGTTGATGTCCTGTCGCGGGAAGAGCTGCATGATGTCGACTTACAGGGCGTGATGGTCACGATCGGGGAGGTGCGCTGCTCGCCTGATCTGCGCCATGCCAATATTTTCTGTTCCCCACTAGGCGCGAGTTCGAGGGAGCAGATTGAAGCCGTTTCAGAGGCTTTAAACCGGGCGGCTGGCTTCTTGCGCGGTAAGCTTGGTCGCCAGATTGAGATGAAGTTCACGCCCCAGCTCCATTTCATTCCTGATCATTCCTATGATGATGCCAGCGAGATGGATGCGGTATTCCGGCGTGCGGAAGTCGCGCGGGATTTGGATGATTCTGAAGATCAGGATGAAGCTGAAGGCTAAGTCGCGCCGCTGGTCCGACGGACCGGCAAGTGTTTCTTGCCCCAGTCCTTGAAGGCGGTAAGGGCCGGTGCAAACTCGCGGCCCTTATCTGTCAGAACGTATTCGTAGCGCTTTGGGCGTTCTGAATAGGCACGCTTTTCCAGAATTTTAGCCTCGACGAGACGCTTGAGGCGGTCTGAAACGATGTGACGTGTTGCGCCCGTACTGCTGGCAAACTGATCAAATCGTGACAGACCCAGAAAGCAATCGCGCAGGATCAAAAGCGTCCAGCGATCACCAACCAAAGACAATGTGCGTGCGACCGGGCACCAATTTTCATCAAGATCAGACCATTTCATACTTGCTCTCTACCCTGATTTGCATAAAGTTCCAAATTGGAACTGGAGGATTGTTAGATGTCCAAGAAACTTGAATTCTTTTTTGATTATATCAGCCCAACCGCCTATGTCGCGCAAGCGGTTGTTCGCGGTGTGATTGAGAGGACTGGTGCAGACCTTGTTTTGCGCCCGATGTTTCTTGGCGGGGTGATGCAGGCAACCGGTAATCGCCCACCCGGTATGGTTCCGGCCAAGGGCAAGTATATGGGGCAGGATCTGGCCCGCTGTACCAAGCGCTATGGTCTACCTTTGCACTTCAATCCGCACTTCCCGATGATGAATACACGGCCACTGACCGGGGCAACCATCCGACTGGCGGACGACCCAGAGCAGCAGGACAAACTATTCATGGCAGGTTGGAAGCATATTTGGGGCAAGCCGAATGGCATCAATTGCGGCGAGGAGGCCGAGTTCAAAGCTGCATTTGCCAGCGAAGGGTTCGATGCTGACAAGCTATGGGCGCTCGGGACCGACCCAGAGACCAAGGCCATGCTGCGGGCCAATACAGACGAAGCAGTTGAGCGCGGCGCTTTCGGGGCACCGACCTTCTTTGTCGGTGAAGAAATGTTCTTCGGGCATGATCGCCTCGACTATGCCGAGGAAGCTTTGAGGGCGTCAGCCTAGCTGAGGAAATCGGCCAGGGCAGAAATGTGATCAAGAGCGTCCTGAAGGCCAGCATGGTCCTCGACCAGGCCCGGCTCAATCGGCTGCACAAGCACAAGATGGCGCACGGTCTGAACGGCAACAGGTAAGCCAAGCGATAGCGTGTGATCCGAAACGTGCCATGCGACCCCGCGTGGATGCATGAAACTGTTCCGCGCCTCAACCAGGCGATCAAAACCCTGCCGAGCCGCCAAGCCAAAGGGCAGGGTGTATGGAGATGGCAAGCGATCGCGATTAGCTGCGCGTAAAAGCAGTTCGGTCGCACCAGCTTGCGCAGGGAGGACATCACCCGCGGCCTTTAGAGCGAGAGCCACAGCCTGCTGTGCCATTAACACGGCGCCTGTTGCTAACCATGGGCCGCTGGTCCCCCGTGCATCCGGGTACAGTCGGGCATGGACTGCCGTAAAGCGTACGGTTTCGAAAAGCGCTTTACTGGCTTGCAACCGGCATGTCCTCACTCTTGCGGAAGTCCCAGCCGGTCTGGGCCGCGATATAGGTGAAGGCGGCATAGACAGCGACATTCTGCCGGAACTCTTCAGGGTCGATCTTGTCGAATGTATCATCCGGGGTGTGGTGATAGTCGAAATAATCGAGGCCATTCTGAGCAGGTGTGACGACAGGGACACCGGAGCGGCGCAGAACACCAATATCTGGCCCCCCAGAGGCTTCATTATTTCCGGGTACCACGCCAAGCGGCATTAGAATTTGTTGAATGGCACGGCCATAGGGCAGGGCGGCCTCCCCGAAACGGGTCTGGAATTGCCAGATCGGGCCAGCGCCAAAATCGCTTTCTGCTGCCAGAACATGCTTGTTTAAGGTCTCTGCGTGGCGACGGGCGTAGGCATCCGCGCCAAACAGGCCAACCTCTTCTGCGCCATAGAGAACAACGCGAATCGTGCGGCGTGGCGGTTCAGGCAGCTCTGCGATCAATTTGGCTGCACCAACGACGATCCCGCAACCGGCCGCATCATCGAGGGCGCCAGTGCCCAGGTCCCAGCTGTCGAGATGGCAGCCGATCAGGACGATCTCATCTTTCAGGTCTGTGCCAGCGACTTCAGCAATAACATTGCCGGATGGCGCATTGGGGCGGATATCGGTCTGGATGTTGACGCGTACCTGAACCGGACCGCGCTCCAGCAGGCGGGTCAATTGATCAGCATCTGGGCCTGAAATAGCCGCGGCGGCCAGCGCACCTTCTGCGCCATCACGGGCCATGATGCCAGTATGGGGCATCCGGTGTGGCTGCGTCCCAACCGAACGGATCAGGCAGGCAAGCGCGCCTTTTTCAGCGGCAACACGGGCGCACTGGCTGCGTTTCCGCACAGCCATGCCGTAGCCAGCGCCGGTCATGGTGCGGGTCATCCCCTCATCAATAAAGACGATCTTACCTTCAACGGCTTCTGGATTCGCGCTGGAGAGCGCGCGCATGTCTGCGAACCGGATGACGTTTGCTTCGACACCGCCTTCTTCTGTTTCAGCTGAGCCCCCCAAAGCGGTGGCAACAATCTCCTGTGGGACAGGTGCAGTGATGGACACTTCATCCTCAAGGCGGGACCAGAAGGGGATTGCGAAAGGCTCAACACGGACATTGTCGAAACCAAGCTCGGTCAGCTCGGCGACAGACCAGTCACGGGCGCGCTTTTCCTGGGCTGAGCCTGCTAGGCGGGGACCAATCTCTGTTGTCAGGTCTTCAACGAATTTCAGACCAACCTCGTCTTCAAGCGCCTGTTCAATCAGAACCTTGGTGTTCACATTGATCTCTGCGGGTAGCTCTGCTGTCGTCTGGCCAAGTGCCGGTAGACAAGAAAGGGTAAGGGCAGTCCCAGCTGCAATTGTACGGATCAACATCGAAAATTCTCCAGTATTTGGGCGGAACCTAAGGGATTTCCCTCTTGCGTCCAGCACCTTTCCAGAGTGGTGTGCGGGGATGACGACTTTAACGGCCCTGCCCGAGTTAAAACTGAACCCGGACCTCGATCTTGATACGCTGGCCGCGCAGTATCAGCGTGATGAGTTTGTTCAGATCAAAGGTATTTTCGCTGAAGAGACAGCGAAAGCGATTTCTGATCTGTTACGGCAAACCATTCCCTGGCACCTGATTTATGTTGATCCGGAAAGCGGTGTCGTTCAGCTCTCGCGTGAGGAGGCTAATCGCCTTGGGCCCCAGGAAATGCAGCGCCGTATGGCTGGCATTATGCGACTTGCGACCCGGAATATCGGTTATTGTTATAAGGGTTACCAGATGAGCCATGCCTTGCGGGAGGGCCGTGATACCGGCCACCCTGTGCACGAGATTACGAAATTTCTGGGCTCGCGCGCTTTTCTGGATTTCGGGGAAAAAGTGATTGGCGTCACGCCGCTAACGCAAATTGATGCGCAAGCGACCTTTTTTGATGCCGGTAGTTTCCTCACCCGCCATGTCGATGAAGGTAGCCAGAATGAACGCCGGGCTGCTTATACGCTAAGTTTTTGTCCAAACTGGCAGACCGATTGGGGCGGACTTTTGCAGTTTATCGACCGGACCACCACGGATGTGACCAGTGCCTGGGTGCCGCGCTGGAATACGCTGACCATCTTTAATGGTCGTAAGGTCCATGCGGTCAGCCCCGTCTCCGCATTTGCCGGAGACGGGCGCTATTCGATTGTGGGCTGGTTACGGGACGATCCGCTTTAGGCGGCGAGCTGCTCGATTGCCTCATTAGCAGCTTTCAATGTTGCCTCTGGATCAAGCGCAAGCTGATCAGCGGTGATAATCTCGACATCCGTGATGCCAATGAAACCCAGGACATGGCGAATGTAAGGGGTTGCAAAATCGATCTCTGAGCCGGATTTCGTGCCGCCAGAGGCAATCACGATATAGGCTTTCTTGCCTTCCAGCAGGCCGACGGGTCCGGAAGCTGAATATTTGAAGGTTCTTCCGGCGCGGGCGATTTGGTCAACCCATGCTTTGAAAGCAGCCGGTACGCCGAAATTATAGATGGGTAGCCCGATGACGAGCGTGTCCGCGGCTTCAATTTCGGCAACCAGGCGATCGGAAGGGGCGAGTATCTCGCGCTGCTGGGCTGTGCGATCTTCTTCAGGGGTAAAGTTCGCGGTTACCCAATCTTCGGTGATGATCTGGGGTGGCGTTTGACCAATATCGCGCTGTGTGATCTGCGCGCCAGCCGTGCGTAAACGATTGATAAGTTTTTCGGATAGAACGCGTGACTGTGATCCGGCGATCCGCGCAGATGCATTAATATGCAGAATATGATTGGGCATGGGGCTCTCCTTTGTTCACCCCAAAGCTATTCATGTGCTTTTCAAGCAGTAGGCATGCGGATCAGGAAACAGATATTCCTGATCCGCATATATCAGGTTTATTGAACAGTGAGACTTTGAGCCGTGCTGATCACGACTTCATTTGCCGGGCGATCTTTATAGCCCTCTTCGCGAAGAACGGCTTCAACATTGCCATCCGCGCTGACATAGACGATGGCTGGGTGCGGGATACCATCAAAGCGGCTGCCGGCAGGGACTTCAGCGTTACGAAGACCGAAAGCATCAATCATCGCTGAATCAGTATCGGAAAGCAGGGTGTAGGACAGGCCCTCTGCTTCACCAAAGGCTTGTAGGGTTTCCGGCGTATCATAAGTGATCAGGTTCAGTGCCCAGCCTGCTTCGGTCAGGTCAGCGGCAGCTGTTTCCAGATCCGTGGCTTGCGTTTTACAGAACGGACACCAGTCGAGCGAGCGTGAGAAAACCAGAATCGCGCCTTCGGAACCAGAGATAGCTGCGAGATCAACGGCTGTGCCATCGGCTGCAACAGCAGCAAAGGCTGGAGCGGCTTCGCCAACGGTTGGGCCGATTTGGGTATCTTCGGCCATAGCAGGCATAATAAGAGCTGCGGTTGCAGCGGCAGCGAGAATTGAACGCATCATGAGAGACTCCTTAAATTGTGAAGCCCGTTTAGCGAAACAGGGCCATGGAGCCGAATAACAAAGCCGTTATCGATTAGCCTGCCAGGCTTTAGCTGTTTGGCCGTACATTACCCATTTCTCGCCCGTATAAGGCTTGGGTGGATCAATCTCTGCCCTGAAGCTTGAGCCAAGGCGCTCGGCAAGTTTGATCGAGCTAACATTGTTGCGATCAATACAGTGGACGATATCTGTCCAGCCGAGTTGATCAATCGCAAACTCAATTGAGGCGGTTGCGGCTTCTAAGGCGTAACCCTTTCCCATTTTGGATGACATAAGGCCCCAGCCAATCTCGGCTTGTGGCCAGCCATGTGGGTTCCATGGGCCACCGCGACCGATCCACTGGCCGGTTTCCTTTTCAATCCATGAGAACATCCCATAGCCACGGATATGCCAGTGGCCAATCATAGTTGCCATAACGCGCCAGACTTGGGCTGGATGCATAGCCCCGCCGATGAATTTCATCGCGTCACCATCCTCGTGCATCTTGGCCCAACCTTCAAAATCCTGCGCCGCCGGTGGGCGCAGGATTAAGCGTTCCGTTTCAATGACCGGGCGTTCAAGCATATTAGGCGAGGCTTGGGTCAATACCTTTACAGGTTTCAACCAGACCCTTCACAGCCTCAACAGAGGTCATGAACATCTTCTCTTCATCGTCATTAAAGTCGAATTCGACGACTTTTTCTGCACCGCCAGCACCGATCAGCGTTGGGACGCCAACATAGATGCCATTGAGGCCATATTGGCCATCACACCAGGCTGCAGAAGGCAGAACGCGCTTCTGATCGAAGAGGTAAGACTTCGCCATGGAAATCGCGCTTTCGGCTGGTGCGTAATAGGCCGAACCCGTTTTCAGAAGCGCAACAATCTCGCCGCCGCCTTTGCGGGTACGGTCAACAATCGCGTCGAGTTTTTCTTGGGTCATCCAACCTTGCTTTACGAGCTGTGGCAAAGGCAGGCCGCCAACGGTTGAGTGACGCACCATTGGCACCATGGAGTCGCCGTGACCGGCAAGCGTCCAGGCGTGAATGTCAGCAACGGATACGCCTGTCGCTTCAGACAGGAAGTACGCAAAACGGCTGGAGTCGAGCACACCGGCCATACCGACAACTTTATTGGTTGGCAGGCCAGAGAATTGCTGCAGTGCCCAAACCATCGCGTCGAGTGGGTTGGTGATACAGATTACGAAAGCGTCTGGCGCGTGCGCAGCAATGCCTTCGCCAACGGCTTTCATCACTTTCAGGTTGATGCCGAGCAGGTCATCGCGGCTCATACCCGGCTTGCGCGCGACACCCGCGGTGACGATGCAAACATCAGCGCCAGCAATATCGGCATAGTCATTTGCGCCTTTCAGCTCGACGGACGCATTAAAGACCGGTGTGGACTCACAAATGTCGAGGGCTTTGCCCTGTGGGAGACCTTCAGCAATATCAAAAAGAACGACGTCGCCAAGCTCTTCACGCGCTGCAACATGCGCGAGCGTGCCGCCAATCATACCGGAACCGATGAGAGCGATTTTTTTGCGGGCCATATGAGGTCTCCTGTCTACCATTAAGTTTTCGCGCTGACCCCTAACGGAGGCAGGCGAAACTGGCAATGAGACCTTTGGGTTTAGCCTGTTATGAAGCCTTATAGTTCGCGGCCGATGGCGTAGAAACGATCACGGCGTTGCTGCTTTAATTCAAGCTCGGACAGACCGCTGAGGGTATCCAGAGATTTCTGAATGGCTTTGCCCGCGGCTTTGATCGCTTTTTCCATGTCGCGATGGGCACCGCCGACTGGCTCTTTCACGACATCATCGACCACGCCCATTTTCCTGAGGTCGCGGGCGGTGATTTTCATCGCTTCGGCGGCGTCTTTGGCTTTGGCGGCGTCACGATAAAGGATTGAGGCGCAGCCTTCCGGCGAAATCACGGAATAGATAGAATGCTCCATCATCAGGACTTTATTGGCTGCAGCAATCGCGATGGCACCGCCAGAGCCGCCCTCACCAATGATGAGTGAAACCATCGGGACAGACAGGGTCAGGCAGCGCTCGGTCGAGCGGGCAATGGCTTCGGCCTGGCCGCGCTCTTCGCCAGCTTTCCCCGGGAAGGCACCTGCAGTGTCTACGAAGGTGATCACAGGGAGCTTAAAGCGCTCGGCAAGGTTCATCAGGCGTACCGCCTTGCGATAGCCTTCAGGGTGCGCCATGCCGAAATTATGGCGCAAGCGGCTTTCAGTTGTGCGGCCCTTTTCATGGCCCATGACTACGACAGATTGACCATTGAAACGCGCAAGACCGCCCAGAACGGCCTCGTCATTACCGAAGACACGATCCCCAGCGAGTTCCTGATAGTCTTCAAACAGTTGGCTGACATAATCGGTAAAGTGCGGGCGCTCTGGGTGGCGCGCGACCTGTGTTTTGCGCCACGGCGTGAGCGAGGCGTAGGTGTCTTTTAGTTGCTTGGCGGCTTTCTCGCGCAAGCGTGTCAGCTCGTCAGAGATTTGCGGTGCATCTTCCTGAGAAGAGACGGCTTCAAGCTCGGCGATCTTGGTTTCAAGTTCGGCGAGTGGCTTTTCGAAATCGAGATAAGTCGTAGGCATAAGCGCTAAATAGCGAGCATTGTCATGCCCCGCTAGCCTTTTCGTGCGGCAGGAGAGAAACGTTCAAAGACCAGAATGGGATCCTCGGCCATATCGGTCAGGGCAAAATCGCGATAGCCAAGCTTCTCAGCCACCCTGATCGAGGCGGTATTATCTGGATTAATGATACAGGTTGAGCGGCCGGGACGAACCTCGTCCAGCCAGTCATGGACCGCCTGCATAGCTTCAGAAGCATAGCCTTGCCCCCATGCGTCTGGTGCGATGATCCAGCCAGCTTCCGGGGTTCCGGAAATATCCGGCTCAATGCCACGCTGGAAATCAGCAAAGCCAACCTCGCCAATGATCGCGCCCGTCTTGCGATGCTCGGCAATCCAGTAACCATAGCCCAGCATCTGCCAGAGCCCATGCGCCCGTAACATGGTCATCCAGACATCCTGACGGGACCGTACGCCTCCGGTAAAGCGGCCGACACCTTCATCAGCGCGAATCGTCGCCAGCCCATCAAGGTCTGTGGCTTCCACGCCGCGGATGATTAATCGGTCAGAAACGAGTGTTGGTGTGCTCAAGCGTCTGCTTTCATCTTGGCCAGCATGGCCCCCATAGCCGCATGAACGACCTGCATGCCTTTGAGGGGTCGGACCATGACTTTGAAGTCTGTAATTTTGCCGTCCTGATCCCATTCAATCATATCGATGCCGTTCACGTGAATACCGTCCATCACGCACTCAAATTCGAGGACAGCCTTTTCGCCACAATCAAAGAGCGCGTATATTTGAACGTGTCGCCACCCAGCGTGTTTCCCGCCGCTGACAGATAAGCGAACGTGATCGCCTTGCCTTCCTGCGGTGTGTGCACAACCGGGCTGCGGAAGACGACATCATCGTGGAGCATGTCGAGCAAGGTAGCCTTGTCATGTCCACCCAGCATATAGTCAAACCAAGCCTGAAGGTTTGGCTTGTATCCAGTGGTTGGAACATCATGCGTATGTGCCATCGAGGCGTCCTCCGTTATTGTTGGGCGAAAGTGAACGCCTAGATGGGATTTGTCTACAGAAACAGAGCTGCGGCTGTGTCCGGGAAAAAGGCGAAGAAGCCGCCAATGATGAATGCGGCGACGCTGATCCCCCAGAGGGTCCAGCTGATCCGGCGCAGGCGTGTGCAGGCGCGCGCTTTTATGGGATCAGCTGGGCAGGGCAGGGTACGCGCATGCCATTGCCAGGCTCCGGATGCGGCAAGAACCAGCCCCGTCACCGTAAAGACAAGATGCTTGTTAGCCCCGAACCAGGTGATACCCGGAACAGTGCCAATCACGCCTGACCATACGGCCCCCATACCCACCATGACCAGCATGGCGGGTAGGGCGCAGCAAATGAGTGTGGTTGCGGACGTAAAGAGTGCCAGCGTCGCAGGCAGGACGCTGGGCGGCTTTACTTCATCTTGTGCGGTATTCATGCGGTTTCACGCGCAACAGAAACCAGCGTATAGCCTGACTTCTTGACCAACTCACCGACAGTTTCATCGGAGAGATCGCTTCCGGGCTTCAACGTGACGTGGATCTCCTGTGTATCGAGATCAACATGGACGTTTTCCACCGCATCATTCTTGCCAAAGACTTTTGTCACCGCGCGCGCACAAAAGTCGCAGACCATGCCCTTAACCTTCGCGGTGACCATGGTTTGTGCGGCGGGGGCCGCTTGCACAGGTTCGACGCCATGATCCTGGGCCATAGCGACAGGAACCGTAAAAGCAAAAGCGGATGCGGCGAGCGTGAGTTTGATAAGTTTCATGAGTTTTGTCCTTAAAAACGGATGATCCAGTTCAACATCAGCTCTTCATCTTCGGGTGTATACCCGATTTCGAGCAGTTGAACGTCATAGAAAAAGCGCACGAGCGGGGTGAGCTTGGTTGTGGTGTCGGCTTCAGGGTCATTTTCGACCTGAAGCATCAGCCATGTGTGCAGGTCGCCATAGTCGCCAATATAGGGCGCAACGCCCACGCGTGCGGCTTGTCTTGCATCCTGGCCAAAGCCAAGATCATAAGCCCGCCCTTCATAAGAGACGAACCAGCGACGAGTTTCCCAATCAGCAGCGATGCCAAGAAAACCAGCAAGTTCGGCACTATCAGACCCGAAAGGGTCGGCCTGTCCGGCACCAGCCTTGAAATACAGATTACCTTGGCTGGTGTCGCCATTCCAGCGCTTGAGCAAGCGATTGTATTGCAGGCCTGTAAAGTGCCAGTCCTTGCCCCAGTTGCGCTCTGAATAGAGGCCAATGGAGCCCTGGAATGTCGGCGAATAATGCACATGAACTGATGACATGTCGCCATTATTCATCTGCATCAGCGTCCAACCACCGGGATAAGAGACAGGTCGCGCCTCTGCCGATGGTGCGTGCAGGATAGAACCGGCTGCCAGCGTGAGCGCGGCAAATCCGAGAATTTTCATATGTGTATTCCTTCGTGAGTTGATCCTTGAAAAACAGGATCAGGCTCGCGGAGGGGGAGGCTCAAATTCGGGGAGATGACTCAAGGCGATCACAGGTAAGGGGGCAGCCCACATGGTAATGCCGGGTATGGGTTGAGTGATATGAACGGGATGCTCCATGACCCCATTGCCTAAAAGCGCGGCGCAACAACAGGCCATTTTCTGGTGGTCAGGCGCGTCTTCCTCGTCAGAGATCGGCATCATCATATGATCATCGCAAGGCATATCCGCCATGACATGATGCTCAGCTGGGGCCTGCATTTGTGCGCGCATGTCACAAGGCTGCGCCATCGCTTCAAACCCCAGGGCAAGCGATGCGATAATCCAGAGAATGGATGTGAACGCACGTATCATTTGTGAGATCATAATGCATTCCTGAAGGCACAACAACCAATGGGCGCTAAACGCTAGTATTTTGCTTTAAGCGTTAGTGAGATCAAGTCGAACTCTTTTTGGGTTTTGAAATCTTGCCCCAGCTCATAGTCGATGCCAATCGACAATCCCGTCATTTCAGGGTGATTAAGCGCAGCTGAAAGTTCCCATTTTTCTGGGGTTTCGAA
The DNA here is from genome assembly GCF_045287255.1 of Hyphomonas sp. FCG-A18. Classification (GTDB taxonomy): domain Bacteria; phylum Pseudomonadota; class Alphaproteobacteria; order Caulobacterales; family Hyphomonadaceae; genus Henriciella. The sequence continues at coordinate 2,715,132 of NZ_CP137142.1, read as the reverse complement.
GTTTATGCTATCGGCGTCGCTGGCATCTCGCCATGAATAATCTGCTGAGAGTTCTAACCACCCATCATCGCCCTGGTATCCAAACAATCCTTGCTTAGAAAGGTCCAGGCTTAGGTTAAAGCCTTCGGCTGTATAGGCTGTGTCTCCTACCCTGTCGAAGGCTACGGGTGTATCAAAGTCTAAAGGTGCATCATCGTAGGTTAAGTAATCAATTGCAAGTTCGGCATCCCATTTGACACTCCAACCAGTTAACCAGTGAGATAGGCCAAGTCTCTTTTGCTTGCGGTTTTTATCGGATGGTGCCCAAGTGGTATCATGATCCATGAGTTGCAGGCTCTGCCGATAGCCCGGCAGGGGTACGAAGCGCGCGGGCGGGGCGATTTCCAAGCCAATCCTATTTCCATGCTGATTATTGTTATTGTCTGTAAAGCGCTCTGCAATCGCTCCTATGCGTAGCCCCGGGGCCCCAGTGCCTGTATATGAAGTTTGTCGCGAAAGATTGCGACCTCTGTACTTTGATTCAGGTCGCGGAGCACCTGTATATTCGTAGTCAAATCGGAAGCCCGCAGAATACTCTGCAAAAGCGACTTTAGAGGATATGATCTTTGGGTCGTCATTTTCGTCCAGTGCGATTGAGCCTGTCTCAGTGAACTCGAACTGTTTGAAATCGGCGGCGCTTTGGTCGATTGCAATGAAAGGCGTTAGTGAGAAAGTCTGTCTGGCTGTTTGCTTCTCTTGATCGCCTCCCTTGGACCATGAAAGCTTAAGGCCCATAGCTGCATTGGCTTTAATTGCATCTGTACCTTCACCACCTTTGTCTTTGATGTTTTCAGTGAGGCCAATTTCCATGCCATCAGCATCGGACTTTGCAAAATCACTGGTCTTTCCAACCAGAACAAACTCCCTATTGAGTTCCCAGCCTTTATTATTGCGCCATTTCATAGAGCGCTGTTTGCCAAGTTCAGCAATCTCAGTGGCGACGCCATCAAGACGCGTTGAAGGTGTAATAGCGTTCTCGATCCGTGGTGCTCCCTTTGGGAACAGGTTTGGTTGATCGACTTCCACCCGAGGGGCATCTTGTGATCCTCCACCTCTACACAAGACTATGAAAGGGCTGTCTTTGTATGAAGCAGGCTCTGCTGCATCAATGAAATGGCCTATCAAGTGATCGTCTAAACCAGGATTGAGCATAGGCCGGTAGTTAATAGCTTTGTACTTTCCTTGGATTTCTTCAAGTTTAGGGTCTGGAGATTTAGGGTCGGGGCTCCATACAGTTTCAGCTTCCCAGTCGGTTGCAATGACAACAAAACCATTCGCAGAGCCTGTTTCAGCGGCTTTGAAAAGGCGCAGCAGTGCTCGCCTCATGCGTGCGGCTTCATCCTTTCCATCAAAGCGTACGGTATCAGCGGCAAATACTGCATCTTTTTCGCATGTAGCTTCGCCAGCGAAGCATGGGGCGATCAGCTTCTTGAGGCTGAGTTTAGGATCTTTTGTTTTCAACAAGTCCTTAATGCTCAAAGAGACATCGTATCGTTCTTGTAGCGCAGCCAGGATGTGCTCGTTCCTGACTACCCAATACTCTTGGCCGTCTTCCTTGTGCAGAACAATATCACTAGGCAGAGACAGTTTTGGTTTACCATTATTATCTTCTTCATACTGGCATAGATCTTTTGATTTAAGATCATACAACGGATTTCGGACATTATCTGCTGATGCACCAAGCCTTGTAATGACAAGAACATTGATAGAAACAAAGATCCAGAAAAGCTTTCTGATCATGACTCCCCCCGGAATGATCAATAAGCTATAGAAAACACATATAGAGTTAAAAATCAAATCCTATGTGCGCAGTATAAGCTAGGCGCTATCCTTGGCGGCGATCTGATCGGCGAGATCGACAATCACCTTGGCCTGTTTCCAGGTTGCATCGTCCTGCATTTTACCGTCGAGCATGGCGACGCCTGCCCCATCGGGAATGGCTTCAAGAACACGGCGAGCAAAAGCAACCTCATCCGGGTCTGGGCTGAAGACTTTTTTGGCGACATCAATTTGTGAAGGGTGCAGCGTCCATGTGCCAACGCAGCCCATCAGGAAGGCGTTGCGGAATTGTTGTTCGCAGGCTTCAAGGTCAGCAATATCACCGAATGGGCCATAGAAGGGTTTGATCCCGGCCATGCCGCAAGCATCGACCATTTTTGCGATCGTGTAGTGCCATGGATCTTGCTGAGCGCTGGCGCGCGGGCTGCCATCTTCATGCGGGTCTTCGATAACTTTATAGAATGGATGCCCGCCACCGACGCGCGTGGTTTTCATCTTGCGACTGGCGGCAAGATCGGCCGGGCCAAGCGAGATACCCTGCATGCGCGGACTGGCAAGGCAAATATCCTCAACACGCGCCACACCTTCAGCAGTTTCCAGGATCGCATGCAGCAGGATCGGACGGGTCAGACCGGCCTTGGCTTCAAGCTGGGCGACAAGTTGGTCGACATAGTGAATATCCCACGGGCCTTCGACCTTCGGGATCATCAGAACATCAATTTGCTGCCCGGCTTTTGTCACCAGCTCGGTTACATCATCAAGGAACCAGGGCGAGTTGAGGCAATTGACGCGGCTCCACAGGCCGGTGCCCTTGGCCTGCCAATCCAGCATACCTGCCATTTCGATAACGCCTGCGCGGGCAGCCTCTTTGGCGTCGGCGGGGATCGCATCCTCAAGATTGCCCAGGACAACGTCACAAGTGTCGGCCATGCCGGGGACTTTGGCGCGCACCTTATCGAGATGCGGCGGCACGAACTGGATCATCCGCTCAACTTTGACAGGAAGCTCGCGATACGGATCAGGGGCCCCGGCGGCCAGGGGCTTAAAAAATTGACGCGGCGCTTTCTGGCTCATCTGTTTTCCTCCATTTGTGCGGCGCAACATAGCGGGCGCGCGGACGCTGGCAATGGGGGGATCGTCGCAGGTCGGTTATTGCGCCATTGGGTGGCTGGTTTCCAAGAGTTCTGCCAGCTCATCTGTAAGGACATGTGTATAGATTTGCGTCGTCGAAATGTCGGCATGTCCCAGTAGAGTTTGGACGCTTCGGAGGTCTGCGCCACCTTGCAACAGGTGGGTGGCATAAGCATGGCGCAAGGCATGGGGATGAACGCGGGCCGGGTCGATATTTGCGTGTTCTGCGAGCTGGGTCAGCAATTGCCCAAGGCGACGGCGGGTCAGATGGCCGGACTTGCCGCGCGACGGGAAAACGAAAGCGGCGCTGCCTGTGCCATATTTTTCGTCATCGCGTTCGGATAACCATTCTGACAAGGCCAACAGGGCTGGTGCGCCGAGAGGACAGAGTCGCTCTTTTCCACCTTTGCCGCGGATGATGATCTCGGCGGTTTCCCAGCGCCCGTTTCGGCGCCGCGGCAGGCTCCCAAGGGTCAGGCTGACAAGCTCGCTAACGCGCAGACCAGCGCCATACAATAGTTCAAGCAGGCAGATAAGGCGCGTATCGTCCCCGCAGGCCTTAAGGAGCGCGGTAACTTCTTCGCGGCTGAGAACATCGGGAATATCCCGCGCAGCCTTAGGGCCTTCGAGACGCGAGGTCGGATCATCTTTGCGATCGCCTTCTTCAAACAGAAAGCGGAAGAACCGTTTGAGAGAAGAAAGCTTTCGGGCTTGCGTTGAGGCAGCGAGGCCATCCCGCGAAAGGCTTTGCAGCCAGTCTGAGAGGTCTGCCCCATCCGAGGTGCAAAGATGACCGCCCAAATAGCCGCTGGCGTCAAGAAGGTCCCGGCCATAGGCATCAAGCGTATGGGGTGATGCCCCACGCTCAGCGGACATCATTTCCAGAAACGCTTCGATGCGGACCATGTCAGACATAGCAGGTAATGTAGGCTGTTTGCCTTACTGAAAGCACAACAGGCGCCCCATGAGAGCGCCTGTTGCCAGTTTGATATGGTAATGGTGGGGTGCTACTCGACCTTATCCCCTTTCAGCATCACCGACTCCCCATTCTCGGTATCAGGATCGCCATTCTTCTTATGCATGGCGATAATCACGCCTGACAGTGCGATCAGGGCAATCAGGTTCGGCAATGCCATCGAAGCATTGGCCAGCCCGCCAAGCAGCCAGATGAAGTCCACTTGAGTGAGCGAGCCGATGAAGATCACGACAACCCAGATATAGCGGATTGGGTGTGTGGCCCATTCGCCAAGCAGGTAAGTGACGGCCTGTTCGGCATAGTATGACCAGCCAATAATGGTGGTGAAAGCAAACAGAGCAATGGCGATGGTCACGACCCATCCCCCGAAGGGTAGGGCGGCCGCATAGGCACCATTGGTAACGGCAGTTGCCTGCAACACGCCATCTGTCTGGTAAGCATACTTCACAGCCTCACCCGAACTGTTGACGAAATCCCCGGACACACAAAGAATGACCAAAGCGGTCATCGTACAAATGATGATCGTGTCGAGGAAGACGCCGACCATGGCGATTTCGCCCTGCTTGACGGGGTTCTTGGTTTGCGCCGCCGCGTGAGCGATCGGGGCAGACCCTTGCCCCGCCTCATTTGAGAACAGTCCGCGGTCGACACCGGCCCTGATGGCAATCGCGATAACAGCGCCGGTGAAGCCACCAGCGGCCTGGTCCCAGCCAAACGCGCCTGAGAAAATCTTGCCGAAGGCTTGTGGGATTTCAGTGAAGTTCATGGCCAGAACCACAACCGCAACACCGACATAGGCCAGCGCCATCAGCGGAACAATTTTGCCGGCGACAGAGCCGATAGACTTAATGCCGCCAATGATGACCGCGAAAACGAGCGCAGCGAGCACAAGGCCAACAATCCAGTTCGCCATGACGCGTTGATCCGAGCTTGTTGGATCAAAGGCGTATGGGGTGACGGACATCTGACCATCTTCTGTGGTGCCTTCAGCCAGAACGAGACGCTCTTGTGGTGTTTCAACAAGGGCGCAGGCAGAGGCCTTGGTCAGGTCGTCTGAGGACATGGTCTCAGTTACGCTAACCCCTTCAGCAACCACATAAGCGTTCGACTTGAGGGGCTGGGTTAACTGACATGGCAGGACGCCAGAGAATTGGCGCGAGCTTTCCTGTACGGATTGGGTGATCGAGTTTGCCTGTACCATGCCGCCTGTCGCAGTGGCCGAGAAAATCGTCCCGATACAGAACAGAACCGCAAGCCAGCCCCAGGATTTTCCAAGGCCATTCTTGATATAGTACATCGGTCCGCCGTTTACGCGGCCATACTCATCGGTCTCACGATACTTGATCGCCAATGAGGATTCCGCGAAGGCCAGAGCCATGCCGAAGATGGCGGTGACCCACATCCAGAAGATCGCGCCAGGTCCACCAAGGGTGATCGCGGTCGCCACCCCGGCGAGGTTACCGGTCCCGACTTGCCCGGATAGAGCGGTCGAGAGAGCCTGCCAGGCGGTAATCTTGTTTTTGTCGCCGTCGCCTTTGCGGCCTTCCCAGACTTCCGCGATGGATGCGCCAAAGCGGCGGAGCGGACGGAACCGCAGCCGGATCATGAAATAGATACCCGTACCGAGCAGGATCACAACGACCGGGCCAATTGGCAGAATCGTCTGGTCGCCCCAATTTCCACCCCAGACGAAATCTGTCAGCAGGGTGATAAACTTACTAATGCTTTCCATGGTGCCTCCCCGGCAAAGCTCTTGTTTGAGTTTGGGGCTACCCTAGATGACAAACCCGCCGTGTGAAGCGTTCACCCCATGGTTTTTTCAGTTTTGTGATGTGTTGGCTGCGTTTTCGTCAGTTTTGCTTGATCGTTTGCGGGACCAAGCTTAGCTAGGGCGTGAGGATCTCTGGAAGGGGAAACTGGCGATTCCTAAGGAGACGGGCTGTGCATACAAAGAAACGTATCGAACTGATTATCGAGAAAATGGCCTGGAAGCGCGCCGGGCGTGTTCTGGAAGGTGCCGGCTTGACTGGATATACAGTTGTCCCGGCTCTTGCGGGCTATGGTGGCGGGAACCGCTGGCAGCGCGATGCGGATATCTCAGCCGCGAATGACATGGTTTTGATGGTATCGATTGGCAGTTCTGAGCGCGTTGAAAAAGCCCTTGTCGAGATTGAAAACCTGCTTGGGGCCCATATTGGTGTGGTCTCTGTGAGTGACGTTCAGGTCCTCCGGGATGAGCGCTTCTAGGCAGATCTTGCCAGATCATTCTCAGTCCGGTCTCAAATTTGCATAAAATCCTCTAACGCTGACCTAAGCGTTTCTTGACCCTTCTATGTCTAGAAGAGTCAGGAAATAAAGGGATTTTGAATGGCCGATGGGCTGACACATGTGCGGAACGTCAAAGACGTATCTGAAACGACATCACCAGAACTGGCGGCGACCAGCGATGTCAGTGTTCAGGATGCACGCTTTTCCCGCAAACGCTTGCCCGTTTCGATCAATGGGTTGCGCCAGTTCGCGCGGCTACTGGACATCGCATTTGTCAGCTTTGTCGCCTGGTACTGTCTCGGTCTCGCAGGCCTTACAATTCTGGGTGCGACAGTTTTCCAGATCATTCCATTTGTCCTGATCCCGGTTATGGTTTCCTGGGGATTGCGCACCGCTTCTGCTTATGACTTTGCCTATAATCGCAGCGCTGTAGATCACATGATCCGTGTTGCGAATGGGGCGGGTTTGCCATTGGCGGCTCTTGGTCTCGCAACATATGTTTTCTATCAGGGGTATGGTGCACGCTACCCCATTCTCGCAATTCTTTCGGCCTGGCTGACTGTGATTGCTGTCCACGCCTATATGCTGGCCTTCATTCGCGCCCTGACCCGTACAGGGCGATTAAGTGAGAATGTCGTGATTGTCGGGGCAACGCCGAATGCTCAGCGCTTGATTGAACGTAATGCTGAAACCCGTGAATTGAATGTGGTCGGTATTTTCGATGATCGCCTATCGCGGGCACCAAAATCGATTTCCGGAGCGCCACTTTTGGGTCGACTGGATGACTTGCTGAACTGGGACCGCTTGCCGGAGATTGATCGTATTGTTGTGACGATTACGTCCGATGCGCGGGCACGAGTCCGACATTTGATCGACCGGTTACGAATCTTGCCACAGCGGGTTGTCTTGCTGCTCGACCTTGATGGCTTTGATCCAGAAACCGAGAGTCTTGCCGAGATTGCGCGCTCACCTGCTGCGTATGTCTCTGGCACACCGCGCGATACACGCCGGGCTATGGTCAAGCGCTGTGCAGATGTCGTCTTCTCGCTCGCCATGCTGATTGCGTTCAGTCCGGTGCTTATGATCACGGCAATTATGATCAAACTGGAAAGCCCGGGGCCGATCTTCTTCCGCCAGCGCCGTCACGGTTTTAACAATCAGATCATCCGGGTATGGAAATTCCGCTCGATGCGTGATGATCCGGTTGCTGCGGAAAAGATGAGCCAGCAAACTCTGCGCGATGACCCGCGTGTGACCCGTGTCGGGCGATTTATCCGCAAGACCAGTATTGATGAGCTACCGCAGTTGATCAACGTCCTTAAAGGGGAGATGTCGATTGTCGGCCCGCGCCCTCATGCCGTTGGCATGACAACAGATGAGACCGCGGTTCAGGCCATCGTTGGCGACTATGCGCACCGCCATCGCGTTAAGCCGGGCATTACCGGGTGGGCGCAGATCAATGGGTCTCGCGGCCCGGTCCATACCAAACAGGAAGTTCGCGACCGTGTGCGTCTCGATATGGAATATGTTAATCGCTCGTCATTCTGGTTCGATCTATATATCATGGTGATGACCGCGCCCTGCCTGCTGGGCGATGCCAAGCGCGATCGATAGGATAGTCCTGTGACCATGGCTGATACATTGCCAGCTTCTGAAGCAGCGCTGAAGACAGCGATCCCTGTGGGCCTGACCGACCACGGTGAGGATGTCCTTTCCAATGGTGTTTCAGGTGAGGCGGCGTTGAGTATTTGTGTGCCGGCCTATCGCGATACTGCCGATGCTTTGCTGGCCAGTCTGGTACGCCTTTCCGGGGCGGATCAGTGTACGCTTCTGATCTTCGATGATGGCTCAGGGGATGCCGACATTACGCGCGATCTGGCACGGCAAATCCTGAGATTCCCTGGACCAGCCAGGCTGATCACAGCCCCGCAGAATGCCGGGCGCAGTCATGCCCGAAACCGTTTGCTGGCCTTAGCCGAGACCGATTGGATTCTCTTCCTCGACGCTGATATGCGACCGGATGAGGAAGACTTTCTGACACACTATCTGCAGGCTGCCGAAAGTGCGCCAGAGCCCTCTCTGGTCCCCGGTGGATTTAGCCTGAAACACGTCCATCCGACGCAAGAGACACAGCTGCATGCGGCGCAGTCATTGGCCTCAGAATGCGTAGCGGCAGGTACGCGCGCGAAAGAACCGGGGCGCTATGTGTTTACGTCTAATATTCTGGTCCATCGCGCCATCCTTGAAGCGGTACAGTTTGATGATGGTTTCACGGGCTGGGGCTGGGAAGATGTTGACTGGGGGCTTCGCATTGCTGACCAGTTTCCAATTCAGCACATCGACAATCCCGCAACGCATTTAGGCCTTGATACGGATGCGGCGCTGATGATGAAATATGCTGGCTCCGGCCCGAATTTCGCGCGGGCACTGGAGCGGCATCCGGAAGCCTTAAAGGCAACCCCGCTCTACAAAGCCGCCAGCAAACTGTCTCGTATACCGGGGCGATCTGCCCTTAAGGCTTTGTCTGGCTTTGCCGCGCGGCGGCGCTGGTTGCCGATCAAGCTGCGCCTCTTTGGGTTAAAGCTTTACCGCGCTGCTGCCTATGCGGAGGCGCTGTAGCGATGCTTGACCCGTCTAAGTATTCTCCGGATCGTTCAATCCCGGCCAAGATAAAGCGGCGGTTGACGCTTTGGCATAAAGCCAAGCCGATGCTGCACATGCCGCAGCGTGGGATCGTGACGTTTACGTTTGATGATTTTCCGAAAAGCGCGGCTCAGCATGGCATGGATATTCTGGGTAAGTATGATGTTTCGGGAACCTATTACACTTGCACGGGCATGCTGGGGCATACCAACGTAATGGGTGAGATGTATGATGAAGGCGATCTCGATACCCTGATCAAGGCTGGTCACGAAATTGGGTCTCATACCCATACCCATCTCGATTGTGCGCAGGTCTCCCGCGAAACGGTGCGTGAGGAGATAGAGACGAATCTTGGCGCTTTGGCGCAGATGACGGATGCTTCGCCGCGCCATTTTGCATGGCCCTATGGTGAGACGACCAAACGCAACAAGGCGGGCATGGATGACCTGATCACGACCGCGCGCGGGATTCTGCCGGGCATAAATCGCAAAGGGTCGGACCTGATGCAGCTCACCTCGTTTGAGCTGACCCCTGACCAGTGGACGAGCGAGCGAGCGGCAAAAGCCATTGAAACAACGGCGCGCGGCGGCGGCTGGACGATTATCTTTACCCATGATGTACGCGAAGCCTGCAGCCCTTTTGGAACAATGCCAAAAGCTTTGGAGGGGCTGGTGAGACAGGCGCGCGATGCCGGGCTTGATATTTTGCCGATGGCAGAAGCTTATAACCAGATACAGGCGGAAGCCGCATGAGCGAGGCCCGCCCACCCATCACGATTGTCATCCCGACCTTTAATCGTCCTGAGGGGCTGATTAAGGCGGTGAAAAGCCTGTTTACGCAAACCCTGACACAGCAGGGCGGGTTTGACCTTGTCATTGTGGATAACCATCCAGAGGCAACCGCAGATGATGCAGTTACATCACTACGCGAAGCGTGCCCTGACAGTATTCGGATCAAAGCGGTTCACGAGCCGCGCCCCGGCATCGCCAATGCGCGCAACGCGGCCATGGCGCAGGTGACGACTGATCTGGTTGCTTTTCTCGATGATGATATGTGCGCCCCGGCAGATTGGCTGGAGCGCCTGCTCGAAGGGTATCGCGCTCATCCGGTCGCAGTGTCCTTTGGCCCAGTCTTGACCGCACTACCAGAAACCCAAACGCGTCACCGGGAATATTTCTCAAACTTCTTTGCCCGCGATCCGGGACACCAGACGGGTCTTATCGATGCCTCCTATGGTTGCGGCAATGCTTTGATCGACTTTTCCAAAGTTCCCGGAAAAGCTCCTTGGTTCGACGTCACTATGAATGAGATGGGCGGTGAGGATGATCGCCTGTTTGACCGGGTTCGAGCCGGGCAAGGGCAGTTTGCCTGGATTGCCGAAGCGCCTGTGGATGAGCACCCTTTGCCTAGCCGATTGAAGCTGAATTACACGCTAAGGCGCGCGTTTAGTTACGGGCAGGGTCCGGTCACACTGGCGCGCCTGGCCGATCCTCCAAGGCGCTTGGATATGCTCAAATGGATGATGATTGGCGCTGGCAAGGCCGCTTTTCATGGCACCCTCTGGCTGGGCATGTCTGCGATCCGGCATCCGCGCCGGGCCTTTCAGATTGATCAGGCTGTACGGGGCTTAGGTAAAGTGATCTGGTTCCTGGACTTCCATTTCTATGGAACATCACAACTTAGCCGAAATCCTTTAGGCCTGCACTGGTTTAAGCCGCGTCCGAAGCCAGGCGCCTTAAAGGCCGACGAAGTTTAATCGGTTGAATCTGCAAAAGCCCTTTTGGTGTATTGGCGAGTTTTGCCGCGACAATCACATAGGTCAGCCAGATCAGAGAGTTCTGCTGAAGCGCGATGCTTTCAGAAATCGAGAAGAGCGCGAATTGCGCGCAGACGCCTAAGGCAAAAACACCCGTCCATGTGTCAACTGCGGTGCGTAGGGCTCGCCAAATGGTTATGGCAAAATCCAGAAGCAGAAATGCCAATCCTGTCAGGCCAAGCGCAATGGCAACTTCGAGCCAGCTATTATGCGCGGTAGGGGCATCCCATTCCAGAACCTCGCGCAGCCAATAGGCCGGTTCACTGTCCAGCATCCAGAACGCGCCATAGCCATATCCAAGCAGTGGCCGTTCAGAGATGTCCTGAGCGAGTTCAGCCCAGATGTCGGTTCGTCCGGTCAGGCTGGCATCGCGGCCAAGCAGGTTGAAGATAGCCTCCGGGGCGAAGATAAGGAGGCAGGTAAGGGAACCGATTACAATTGTTCCGAGCCAAGTCAGGCTTAACCCGGTAATCTTGCCTCGCTTCATCATGAGCGCGGCGATAAGGATGCCGAAGCCGAGCAGGACGCCAAGCAGGGATGTCTTGGAGGTCGACATCAGGACCATCATCAAACAGATGGCTACCCCGAACCCCCAGACTCTACGCATAGGCTTGTCCATCAAAAACAGAAAAGCGCACAGGAAACAGGCGCGTGCCATATGCCCGCCCAATTGGTTCTTTTCATAATAGAGGCCTTTCCACGCACCAACATGGACCTCGTGCATGACCCCAAAGCCCGGGTTTGCAATCGCCGTCAGCGCGCCAGCCACCGCAACCGTGATCCAGACCAGACCAAGTGTGCGCAGAAGGGTTCGCCAGTCATAGTGCGTACCAATCCAGAGCCCGGCAAGCGTGCTCATCACAATGGCGATGCCGCGTCTCTGGCTAAGCGCAGGGTCAATTGACCAAAGAAAGGATACCGCTGCCAAACCCATAAGCGCGATCATGAATGGCATGCGTAGCAATGTGCGTAGCATGGCTTTCCACTGCCAGATCATCACGCCGAGCGTCAGGGCATAAACAGGTAGCCACATCATGCGCAGGATGGGGGAGCCTTCCGCGCTCTCTTCAGCTGCAAACAGACGCGGAAGCAGACCTTCGGAGAACATGATCAGGATGATGAACAGCAGGGCAAGCTCAATCCGAGAATAGGATTTTGTAGCTGTGTCTTTAGCTGGCGAAACGGTCTGCGAGGCGTGCATCACTTCCCACCCGATTCATAATAATCCCGCGGACATCACCGCCATGCGCTTCAATTTCGCGGCGGGCGGCCACCACATCATCAGCGGACGTTGAATCAGCTTCTACGACCAGGAAAACGCCGTCCATCTGGCTGGCAATAGCAAGGGCTGCCGGTGAGCGTTCAAGCGATGGTGCATCAACGATTCCCCAGTCGGCAATTTGGCATAGCGCGGTCCACCAGCCGGGCTGGGTTTTAATCTGAACGCGTTGACCCTTGTTCAAATACTCGTTTCTAAACCGCGTCACAAAGAGCTGTGTATCACGGATCTCATGGGCGGTTAGCAGGCGATCTCCGCCGCGTGTGGCTAGTCGCGGAACGATAGAATAAATTTGCTCCTGTCGCAGCGATGCGTCAAAGGCCCGACCCGGTGAGCCAACGCGTTTGGCAAAGCCATGCTCAAATCCCTTAAAGGCTGCGTTGCGGCGCAAATCCAAGTCTACCAACCAAACGGCTTTCTGGGCTCTATGTGCTGCGAGAAGGGCAATCGAAGCCGCGACGCTGCTGGTGCCTTCACCATCGCGAGCAGAGACGAACATTACGGTTCGTCCGCCCCCACTTTTGGAGGTTAGACGGCTGGCGGCGCGCCAGACATTGCCAAGATCACCGCGTAAGTCGCGCATCGACTAAAGCTTTCAAAACATAGACGTCGGTTTAGGGCTAAACCAGTTTGGTTAACGCAAAGCTTTTACGCCCGGCGACCAATTGCACCGATAACAGGTAAACCGGTTGTGCGCTGAAGAGAGCTTGGGGTTGAAAACCCTTCCCGCGTTAAGGCGCGCAGCAGGCCAACCATAAGCGCTGTGAAACCGGCAAATAGAAGCGCAAGGACAGCAACAGGGAATCGCAGGCTTGAGCCACGCAGTGGCACCTGGGCTGGTTCAAGGATGCTCACACTATCGGTCCCGTCCTCGGTAATACCCTTGATTGTCCCTTCTTCCTGCTCGGCGCGGGTCAGCAGGCGGACATTATCCTCCAGTGATTGACGCTTTCGTTGCAGATCATTCCACTTAGGCTCGAGCTGGGTGAACCGTTTCAGATTGGCTTCAACCCGGCCAAGCTGGCGTTCGACTTCTGCTTTTTGATCGAGTAAGGCTTCAGCTTCTCCTTCCAGGCTGTTCAAACTGGTTTCCAGCGCCTGATAGGTTGGGTTGGGGCCACGGCGGACTGTGCCTTGCAGCCCTGCCTTTTCCGCTAGAAAGGCTTCGACTTCTGCAATCCGCTTGTCGATGGCCTGAACCGCTCGGCTTTCAGGGGTGTAGCGCGCAAGCAGATCTTCACGCTCAAGGCGCAGGTTCAGGAGGGTTTGTTCTGAGGAGTCTTCTATGAAGATGTCTTGATCTGGGGATGTCGCAGCGAGCTGCGTTCTGGTTCGGCGCAACTGGCCATCTACGGCGCTTGCGCGGGATTTGATGGTCGATAACTCGCCGGACAGGATCGTGTACAGCCCCTGCGCAGTTGAGCGTTCGCTGCCAAAGTCCTCAATACGGTTAGAGCGCAGGAATTCCCGGATCGCGTCCTCAGCCTCGATGAGGTCCAGTTCAAAGCGGCGTCGCTGCGCAGTTAACTGATCCACTGGGCGTGAACTGAACAGCTCTGCACGGTAATCAAGGTAGGCACCCATAGCGGCGTTGAGGATTTCTGCTGCGGTCTCAGGGTCTTTATGTTTGAAGGATACACCGATCACCGGGTTTTTGGGCGGTGCGCCTGCCCTGAAACTCTTCGCGAAAGCTTCCATAGTTTGCTGGAAGATTTCAAACTCAATGGCTTCGGGATCAGCTGAAGGGTCTCCGGAGAGCGCTTTTTGCCGTGCCTCTGCCAGTTTTGGATAAATCCGCTCAAGCGGGAACCGTGCGAGTGTGCGTTCAGCGACGACTGGGCTACGCAGGATTTCAAGCTCGGCCTGAACCACCTGCTCAACATCCGGGGCTCCTTGGCGGGGGGCATCGATACCAACGGTTACAGCGGATGTCTCGACACCAGCGCGGATCAGCAGGCGTGAGCTTGATTCAAACGTCTTTGGCATTTGCAAAGCAGCGAGAATACCCAGAATAAAAATTGGCAGAAAAACCAAGATCATGAGCCACTTGGCTCGCCAGAGCTGCAGGACAAGATCAACAAAGGACATGCGTGGTCTGACCGGACCGTAACCCGGTTCGGCCTGAATGACCCCGCTGGGCCCCCAGTCACCTGTGTCTGACATTGCGGCTCCCGCACAGTGAATATTCCTAATTCCCATAAGGGGCTTGATACTTCCTTAAGCATATCACCAGAGTTTGACGGTGGTTATCAGCCCGGAAGCCTTGGCCATGTCTCGTTTTGCTCTGTTTCTTGTGACCATATTTTTCGTGGCAGCCTGTCAAAGCTCCGAGCCTGTTCAGTCGCGCGTGTTTCCAGCGGTCGATTGGGACCATTTTGATGGTTATGATGCGCAGTATCTTCTGGCGCCGGGTGACGAGCTGGAAGTGATCGTACATACCGCACCAGAATTAAGTAGAACCGTGACAATTGGGCCAGATGGCCGATTTCGTATGCCCTATACCGGGCCAATTGGTGCGAGTGGAAGAACTGTAGAGAATGTCCGCGTTGCCCTGAATGTTGCACTCGGCTCAGAGCTTAAAGACCCTGACCTTGATGTGCTGCTAACGGCGACACCGTCTCAACAAATCTTTGTTGGCGGTGAAGTGGCCAATCCGGGCATGTTCCAACTGCCGGGTATGATTGATCCTTTGCAGGCCATAATTATGGCTGGTGGCCTGACAACCGAGGCGCGTGCGAGACAAGTTGTGTTGATGCGCCGGATGCCGGGTGGCGAGGTTAAATCGGCTGTATTTGACATTAAGTCCGGGATTCTTGATCCGCGTCTTGCAGAATGGACGCCGATGCGCAGATTTGATGTGCTCTACATTCCGCGATCGCCGATTGCCGACCAAAACTTGTTCGTTCGGCAGTATATCCGTAACGCATTGCCGATTGATTTCTCATTCTTCTACGACGTTTCGGGCAATAATAATCGCTAAACAGCGCAGACCCGCCCTTTTCCTGACACGGTTGAACGCCTATTCCTGTGGCCAACATTGAACCTGTCAAAGGAGCCGACATGGCTGACGCTGAAAACACTCTCATCCTCGACACCAGCAAAGGTCAGGTGACCATCGAAATGCGCCCTGATCTCGCGCCCGGTCATGTCGCCCGGATCAAGGAGCTGGCCCGTGAAGGCTTTTACGATGGCATCATCTTTCACCGCGTAATCGATGGCTTCATGGCGCAAACCGGCTGCCCAGATGGGACTGGCATGGGCGGGTCGTCCAAGCCTGATCTGGAAGCTGAGTTTAATGCTGAGCCGCACGTGCGCGGCATCTGTTCTATGGCCCGTACAAACCAGCCGCATAGTGCCAACAGCCAGTTCTTCATTTGCTTTGAAGACGCACGCTTCCTCGACAACCAATATACGGTTTGGGGCAAGGTCACCGAAGGCATGGATGTTGTCGATCAGCTTGCCAAGGGTGAGCCACCGCGCAATCCTGACCAGATCACCAGCATGAAGGTGGCTGCTGACGTCTAGCGGCTCCCTGTAAAGGACTTAAGGATGGCGAAGGCAAAAGTTGGCAGAACGCAAAAGACAGGGAATGGCCTGTTTGGTTCGCGTATTGCTCGCCTGATTTTCGCCTCCAACCTTGCTGGCCTAATCATACTCATCATCGGGGCGATGGTGCTGAATGAGATGCGGGCCAGTTTCGTTGTTTCGAAGAAGCAGGATCTGGTTGGACAGGCCCAACTCCTGTCCAATCTGATCGCGGATGCGGCCACCTATGGGGAGCCACAGCCAAGCCTCGATAACACGCTGGCGCGCGATACGTTGGCCTCTCTTTCGCTTCCGATCACGATGCGTGGTAAGATCTATACAACCGACCAGACCTTGCTGGGTGATTCCTATGTGCTGTCTGATCGGGTGATCGTTTCAAACCTGCCTCCGATACAAGAGCCAGGCAGTGTTTCGCGTATGTCTCGAAGCTTATCAGAATGGGCGGTTGATACGTTTGAGGCGATTATGCCCGATCGCGGCGGTGAATCGGTGCGCACTCAGACTTTTGAGGAAGAGTATACAGAGGCCCTTTTAGGTAAGGATGCTGCCAGTCAGCGCTTCAATGATCGTGGGCAGCGTATCATTTCTGTATCAGTACCAATCCAGCGTGTCTCTGCCGTCGTTGGTGTGTTCACGCTTGAATCCAATGATATTGATGCGATCATTCGCGCAGAGCGGGCCGCACTTATTCCTTTTATTGCCGTGGCTGTTCTGGTGGCGTTGGTTACATCCGCCTTGCTGACCCTTGGGATTGCGAGACCTCTGAGACGATTGGCCAGTGTCGCCGATGCTATTCGTAGCGGATCGGCGCAGGATTTCGATGAGCCAAACATCACCAAACGTCATGATGAGATTGGTGGGCTGGCCCGATCTGTCGAGGCGATGACGAGCGCCTTGTTTGAACGGATTCAAGCCAATGAGGCGTTTGCTGCCGATGTCGCGCATGAGTTGAAGAACCCGCTGACATCGATTCGCTCTGCCGTTGAGACAGCAGAACTGGTGCAGGATGATCCGATTGCACGGGAGAAGCTGCGGAATGTGATTGCTCAGGATGTGCAGCGTCTCGATCGCCTCATAACCGATATTTCCAATGCCTCGCGCTTGGAGGCCGAGATGACTCGCGTGCCGACTGAGACACTCGATATCGGTCGGTTCGTGCGGGATGTCGTGGCGACCTATGATGGATTGGATCATCAGCGCGGGGTTACGGTCCGGTTCATTGATGAGACCATGGATGCCGGGCTATCCGTGCGCGGGCGTGATGGGCCTTTGGGGCAGGTGCTCCGTAACCTGATAGACAATGCGCGCTCTTTCTCGCCTGAGCAGGGTGAGGTGCTTGTAACATTGAAACAAGGCCGAAAAGGCCCCCAAACGACAGCACTTATCAATGTCGAAGACACAGGGCCGGGTATTCCCGAAGACAAGCTCGAAAAGATCTTTGATCGCTTCTACACGGACCGCCCCGCCGGAGCGGCTTTTGGTAACAATTCTGGCCTGGGTCTTTCAATTGTCGCGCAAATCGTTGCAACCCACATGGGCACGGTGCAGGCGGAAAACCGCGCAGATCAAGGCGCGCGATTTATTGTTGAGCTGCCAGCGCAATAATAAAACAGCACGGCCCTGTTGCAATACTCAACCATTCTTCGATAGTGAACAGAAGTAGCGATTATAAATAACTCGGAGCGCGTTTATGCCGAGACCAGCGGGTGTGCGAAATCATGATTTTGAGAAGAAGCGATCGGCGCTGCTCGACCAGCTGACCGACTTTGCCCTGAATGATGACTTGCGGCGGCCATCCTTGCGCCAGTTTGCCATTGCAGCAGGGGCCTCAGAGCCAACCTTGCGGCATTATTTCAGTGACCGACGCGGCGTTGTTATCGCGATTCTGAACCATATTCATGATCGCGGCGTTCCGCTGTGGGATGTCATTGCGGCGCCGTCCGTCGATTCAGCGACGGCGGTGGAAGAGTATTTTCGGGTCACCCAAGCCGGCCTGACTCATGGCGGCTTTGCGCGCGCCCATGCCTTTGGCTTGATTGAGGGGATGGCTGATGAAGTGGTTGGGCAAGCTTACCTTAAGGCCCTACTCGATCCAGCGCTTGAAGCGGTACAAAGGAAGTTTGAGGCAACCTGTGGCGCGACTTATACAGGCAATGCTGGCCGGGCGGCAGCCTTCATGATGCTCTCCCCGATACTCGTGATGACCCTGCACCAGCATTTGCTGGGTGGAGCAGAAAGCTCCCCGATTGAGGCCGATGGATTTTTGGGGCAAATCCAGACGTGGCTCGCCGCAGGTCTACCCAGCAAGGGCTGAGCGAAGCGCGTCAATCTCTTGCTCGGTTGTTGCCCAGCTGCAGACAAAACGATGCGAGCCATCAATCCACGGATAAAATACGCCTCCGGCTTTCTGGAGGTGCTCGGCCAGCCCTTCTGGCAACACAGCAAAGACTTCATTCCCATCAACACTATGGGCCAGGCGCACGCCCGGAACAGTACAGATCGCATTGGCAAACTCACGGGCGCGCGCATTTGCCTGGGCTGCGAGAGACAACCAGAGATTATCGGTCAGCATGGCTTCGGCCTGCGCGGCGAGGAAGCGCATCTTTGGAGGCATATGGCCTGAACGTTTCGCTCTGGCGAGCAGCTCTGGATACTTGGCCCGCATATCCCCAAACAGGACAATCAGCTCGCACCCAATCGCCCCGGTTTTGGTCAGGCCAAGGGTCAGCACATCGACCCCAGCGCGCCAGGTCATGTCAGCAACACTGCTGCCCGTCGAAATCAAGGCATTGGCGAGGCGCGCACCATCAAGATGCACGGTCAAGCCGGCCGCTTTGGCGAGCGCAGCATAATGGGTGACCGTGTCGACGGGGTAGGCCGTTCCGCTTTCGGTCAGATTGGTCAGCGAAAGCGTTTCAGCCGGCGTTTCGTGCACAAAACTGCGATCAATCGCGTCCAAAGCTTCGCGCAACTCCGTTTCGTCTATCTGCGCCGAGGGGCCGTCAAGCAGATGCAGTTTTGCGCCACCTGTAAAAAATTCCGGGGCGCCGCGTTCATCCCGCTCAATATGAGCTTCGCGGTGACAGAGTATAGACCCTGTGGGCGAGCACATGACAGATAAGGCTAAAGCATTGGAGGCAGTGCCACTGGCGCACATCCAGAACTCAAAATCATCGGTTTCCAGCGTGTCGAGGAGCAGAGCCCGCACGCGTTCGGTAACATCATCGGCCCCGTAACTGCTTTGGGTACCTGTATTGGCTTTGGCGAGTGCCTCAAGAACGGCTGGATGAGCCGAGGCCGATGTGTCTGATGAAAAGTCCATTACAGCATCACATCCGGGGTTTGCCAGACCAGATGCTGCCCGCCATCACTACACAGGAGCTGGCCAGTCACGCTTTCGGCGCTGATCAGGTAGCGCAGGGTTTTGACGATTTCTTCCGGGCTTGAGCCTTCGCCGGTCAGGGTTGCAGCGGCTTCGGCGTCAAACTCCCCATCCCTCTGGTGGATATTGGCAAGGGTCGGACCGGGGCCGATCCCGTTGACGCGGATATTCGGGGCAAAGCTTTGGGCCATAGTCTTGGTCGCGGTCCACAGCGCGGCCTTGGACAGGGTATAGGTGAAGAATTGCGGATTGAGTTTTAGCACGCGCATGTCGACCATATTGACGATCAGGCCGCGCAAATCCTCTGGCAAGGCCCGGGCAAAATGTTGGGCGAGCACGATGGGTGCGCGCAGATTGGGGAGCATGTGGCGATCCCAGTTCTCGCGCGTGTGCTCCAATGCGCTGTCATCGAAAAAGGTCGAGGCCGAGTTGACCAGCAGCGTTAGCGGGCCACCAAGCGCTTCATGGGCCGCGCGTTCAAGTGTAGTGGCTTCTTCCTCAACCGCAAGATCAGCCTGAATGGGTTCAGCCCTGCCACCCGCGGCCCGAATGATCTCAGCGGTTTCCTCCGCCCCTTGTCGTGAGCCACGGTAATGGATGGCAACCGACCAGCCGTCTTCACCAAGGGCAACCGCCATCGCTTTGCCAAGGCGCGCTCCAGCGCCGGTAACCAGCGCGCGTTTTGGGCCTTCGGTTAGAGGTTTGCGTGTCATGATAGTGCTTTCACTTGAGCCAGAATGTTCCAGCCATTGACCAGTCCATAGAGATAGACGGCATAGGCCAGAAGCAAAGCCAATCCTGCAAGGCGGCTGACTTTCCCTTTCGGGAGGATAAAGACAGCCAGAGTGAGCGTCGCCGCCCCAAGAATCCAGTGATCATAATTCTTGAAGACCGGGGCGAAATCGAGCTGTCCAAACAGAGCGATCAAACCGCCAATCCCGAGCAGGTTGAAGAGGTTTGAGCCAAGCACATTACCGATCACGACATCGCCCTGTCTCCGAAGGGCCGCAATCAAGCTGACCCCAAGCTCAGGTAAAGACGTCCCCACTGCGAGCAGGGTGAGGCCAATATACTCTTCCGGTAAATCATAGGCGCGAGCCAGCCCTACCCCGCCATCAACGATCAGGTAGGCGGCAATCGGCAGCCCGATCACGCCGCAGGTAATCATCGCGAAGGTCATGAAAAGCGTATCGGGCTGCTTTTCGCGTTGGGTGAAGCCAACATCCGTCCCGGCCGTGTAGGCCCCATGTGTCTGCCACGCCACTGTAATGGCGTAGAGGACGAAGACGGCAAGCAAGACCATTCCCGCGAGCGGAGTGAACTGATCAAACGCTGCCAATCCGATCCAGGCTGCTGTCGCCGCGAGCAGGACCAGCATTGATCGGCGCTGCCCGAAATGTCCGGTTGAAATTGAAAACAGCAATGCCGGAAGCGCCAGAACCAGCCAGATATTGGCGATGTTCGAGCCAACGAGATTACCAAGCGCAATGCCCGGTTGCCCTTCAAGCGCGGCGCTCACAGAAATCGTCAGCTCTGGCAAAGATGTGCCAAAGCCGACGACGAATATACCGGCAAGGAGAGGCGAGAGACCAAGTCTCCGCGAAAAAGACATGGCGCCTCGAACAAGACTGTCACTTGCGAGGGCGAGTAGAATCAGACCGCCAAGGGTAATGGCGTAAAGACTGATCTCTTCAGCCATGGATTAGTCGAGACGACGATACTCAAGCAGGTTCAGAAGACCGAAAAGAGCGAACGTGACACCGATTGCAATAAGAGCCCACATGGCTGTACCCCGTGTTTATACTTTGAGTGCATGTATACGGTGCGGCACCATTTGGCGAGTGCTTTTGCCACTTTAAAGGGTCAAATCATGGTCAAACTACGCACACGTTTGTTTCAGATGTGGTTCCGGGTCGCTCGCCCAATGACTCTGGGGGTGCGTGGTCTGGTGATTAACGATCAAGGTAAGGTCCTGTTGATCCGCCATACCTATACGCCCGGCTGGTATCTGCCGGGTGGCGGTGTTGAGCGCGGAGAGCCAGCGATAGAGGCATTGCGCCGTGAACTGGTTGAGGAAGCTGGCGTGGCCCTGACGCAAGCGCCGGATCTCATCGGAATATTCTCTAATCACCTAAATTTCCGGAATGACCATGTTTTGCTCTATCGCGTTTCCCCGACCATTTGGGAGGCTTGCGAAGCGACCAGTGTAGGGGAGATTGCTGAGGTGGGATGGTTTAACCCGGAAGCGCTGCCTGAAGGGACCACAGCAGGCACACGCAGGCGTGTTCGGGAGTGGGCAAATGACCTAACTTTACCGCCGCTTTGGTGATCAACGGAGGATCAGCGCAACCAGTAATGGGATCACCACAAGACAGGTTGCGGAAACCATAATTGGAGCCGGGTTAAGCCGGATAGAAGAGCGCAGACGGGCCATGCTGCACTCATCGCGCTAAATCACGGGGCACATTTGTTCGATTCTGGGCAATTTTCTGACCCGAAAGGCAAAATTTGGGCGCACGCCTTCAATTCACGTTAAGACCCATTGCGTACACGTAAACGTACCGGGTTCCCCTTTAACCCGGACATGCAAGCAGGTTAACAGCGTTACTCCTCCCCCCTTTGGTGAGCGCTGGACCGGAACAGGACGGCCGTATCTTTCAGGTGCGGTCGTTTTGCTTCGGCGTCGCGGCAGTCTGCACATACTGGAAGCCTGTCCAGATGGATAGCAGCGCCGCAAAGCCTACAAGGCCGAACCCTGTGATTTCAGAAAATGCTCTTGCAGTGCCACTAAGAAGGGGCGCGCCGAGCAGAACAAAGATACCGACCATTTCAGCCGCTGTTTTCCATTTTGCAAATCTCGATACAGGCAGCTCGATAGAAGGGCGTAGACGCAGAAGTGTTATGCCAAGGTCGCGCGCGATAATCAGGAAAGCAGGAATGACCAGAATGGCAGTCCATTCATGGTTCGCGCACAGGGCCAGTAGGCTTAGCGCAACCAATAGCTTGTCGGCGATTGGGTCAAGAAAAGCCCCGAAAGCACTTACGGCATTCAGGCGGCGTGCCAGGTAGCCATCAAGAAAGTCCGTTATGGCGGTGAAGCCAAACAGGCCGAGTGCAATCCAGGCGTTAGAGTGTAGAATCGCCCAGGCGGTTACGAAGGCGAGTGCACACCTTAGGAGCGTGATTGCATTGGGCAGCCATATCCAGCTCATCTCGGTCTGCCTGAAAACCTAGTGAGTCGCCGTATCTTCGTTTCCGAGGCCATCCCAGAATTTTTTGACGCGACCAACGAAGCCTTCGCTTTCCGGATTACAGTTCGCGCCTGAACAATCGCAGAACTCTTTCAGAAGCTCACGCTGGCGGGCGGACAGGTTGCGCGGGGTTTCAACAAACATCTCAATATAGAGGTCGCCCGTTTGCCCTGATCCACGCAAGGACGGCATGCCTTTGCCGCGCAAGCGAAGTTTGCGTCCGGTTTGTGCGCCTTCGGGGATGGAAACGCGGGCGCGTCCACCATCAATCGTTGGCACCTCAACCTCGCCGCCAAGGGCCGCTGTTACCATCGGCACGGGTGTGCGGCAGTAAAGGTTGGGTCCGTCGCGCTCGAAAATGTCATGCTCGTCGACACTGACGAAAATATAGAGATCGCCTTTCGGTCCGCCCATACGCCCGGCTTCGCCTTCGCCAGAAAGGCGGATACGCATACCGGTCTCGACACCTGCAGGGATTTTCACCGAGAGCTTGCGGTCTTCCTGAACTTGGCCAGCGCCATGACAGGTTTTGCAAGGGTTTGGAATAATCTGGCCGCGGCCCTGACACTGGTGACAGGTGCGCTCCATCGTGAAGAAGCCCTGACTTGCGCGGACGCGGCCTGCGCCGCCACAGGTTGGGCAGGTTTCCGGCTCAGTGCCAGGCTCTGCGCCGTTGCCATTACAACTGCTGCAGGTTGCTGCCGTCGGCACATTGATCTCGGCATCTTTGCCGGCGAACGCTTCTTCCAGCGTGATATCCATGTCATAGCGCAGGTCATTGCCACGCGCTGGCCCATTGCGTTGACGTCCGCCCCCGAAAGGGCTGCTGCCGCCAAAGACCTGGCTGAAAATATCCTGGAAGATATCCCCCGGATCGCCCTGGCCGAATGGATTGCCACCACCGCCGCCCATACCATTTTCAAACGCACCATGCCCAAATCGGTCATAGGCCGCGCGCTTTTCGGCGTCTGACAGGATCGCGTAAGCTTCCCCAACCTCCTTAAATTTCACCTCAGCTTCTTCATCACCGGGGTTCTGGTCGGGGTGGTATTTCATGGCCAGCTTGCGATAGGCGCTTTTAAGGGCCTTCTCGTCCACGTCTTTTGAGACGCCGAGCACTTCATAATAATCGCGTTTGCTCATGGCTCGCTCACATTCGGCTAAAACTTCTCTCCTGCGGCAAAGTGGTGCGGTCTGCTGCCTTGCGCAAGGGGTTGGGCATGGTGCGAATCACATGCAGCCTCTACATTAAGCTTTATGCCAGACACTGTGCCCCTTTCGCCACGGCCGATCATTCGCCAACTCCCGCCTGATGCGGTGAACCGTATTGCTGCTGGGGAAGTGGTTGAGCGCCCGGCTGCTGCGGTCAAGGAATTGGTTGAGAATGCGCTCGATGCTGGTGCGAAATCTATCTCAATCAGTATTGAGGGCGGCGGTCTGAAGCGGATCATCGTTGAAGATGATGGCTGTGGCATGTCAGGGGACGACATGCTTATGGCGTTGCAGCGGCATGCCACCTCAAAGCTGAAACCGGGCGAGGATGGGCGGATCGACCTGCTTAATATCTTCACGATGGGGTTTCGCGGTGAAGCCTTGCCTTCGATTGGCAGTGTCAGCCGCATGACCATTAGCTCCCGCGCCGCAGGCGAGGACGCAGCAGAAGTCTTTGTTGAGGCTGGCCGAATTGAAGGGCCAAAGCCCGCGGCGTTTACCGGGGCTGGGCTGTCGGGGACGCGTATTGAAGTTCGTGATCTCTTTCATGCAACGCCTGCGCGCCTGAAATTCATGAAATCGGAACGGTCCGAAACCATGGCGGTGACAGATGCCGTAAAGCGTCTGGCCATGGCGCGCTGTGATGTGGCTTTCAGTCTGGAGAGCAATGGACGCAGCACATTCCGCTATGCGGCCCATCCCGATACGCCTGAAGGTCACCTTGAGCGCCTGGGGGCAATTATGGGGCGGGATTTTCGCGAGAATGCTCTGGAAATCGAAGCTGAGCGCGAGGGTGTGCGTCTCTCAGGCTTTGCGGGCCTGCCCACCCTCAATCGCGGGAATGCCCAGCAGCAATATCTGTTCGTGAACGGGCGCCCGGTGAAGGATCGGATGTTGAATGGTGTCATTCGTGCCGCCTATCAGGACTTTTTGGCACGGGACCGCCATCCGATGGCGGCTTTGTTTGTCGATCTTGATCCAGAACTTGTCGATGTGAATGTCCATCCGGCGAAAACCGAGGTTCGGTTCCGTGATGCCCAGAATGTGCGGGGGCTGATCATTGGCTCGCTACGCCATACACTGGCGGCGGCAGGGCACCGGGCAAGCACAACAGTTGCAGGCTATGCCTTGGGCAGAGCGCAAGCTGAACCCGTACAGGCTGATGTCTTTCGTCCCTCCAGCTTATGGGCTGACCCTGCGCCGGGGACAACAGGACAGCGCGCGCCTGTTCAATCTGATTATGTGAGATCAGCGCCACAGCCTGCAGGAACAGCACAATTTGGCGAACGCGATCACACCTATCAGGATGGTGCGCCGTCTGCACGGGTTGAGACTGAAGTGGTTGCTGAAGCCCCGCAGGACTTCCCTTTAGGGGTCGCTCGCGCTCAGTTGCATGAAACCTATATTGTCGCCCAAACCGAGGACGGCATTGTTATCGTTGATCAGCACGCTGCGCATGAGCGTCTCGTTTATGAGGATATGAAACGGCAAATGGCCGAGGGTGGGGTGAAGCGCCAAGCCCTATTGATCCCTGACGTTGTTGACCTGACCGAAGAGGAAGCGAGCCGTATTCTGGAGCGCTCTGAAGAGTTAGCGGAGCTAGGGCTGGAGATCGAACCATTTGGGCAGGGGGCCGTCTGTGTTCGGGCGACCCCGGCTCTGTTCGGAGAGATGGATGTTGCAGGATTGGTGCGGGACCTAGCCGATGATTTCGCTGAATATGATGCGGGACTGGCGTTGAAAGAGCGATTTGAAGAGGTGATGGGCAATATGGCCTGTCGCGGCTCTGTCCGTGCGGGGCGTCGTCTGAATGCGCAGGAGATGAATGCTCTACTCCGGCAAATGGAAGCCACACCGCATAGTGGTCAATGCAATCACGGACGCCCCACTTATGTGGAGCTGAAACTCGCCGATATTGAGCGACTTTTCGGGCGTCGATAAAGTCTGGCAATCGCCTCAATAGTAAAACAGTAATGTGACAATTGCAGTTGTGGCCGGTTTGGGCCTGTCCTCAACATTGATCCGCCTGCGTTGATCCGCTAGGCCACCGTCTAGACCGCTGTTGTGGCGGCAGGACATTCAGGGCTTTAGACACGATGACTATTGGCGGGCTGGAACTCTTTGCAATTGTTGGTTTTCTGTTTGCGGCTTATGCCGTTATCGCCAATGACTCCATTCAAACGCTGGGAACTTTCCTCGCTTCGAATTCGCATCGCCCTTGGTGGATCTTGTGGATTTTCGCTGCCGGGATCATGGTGGCTGCGCTACTGACCAATCAGTTTGGTCTGCAAATCTCGGCCTTCTTCGCCGAACAGAACATCCCCTTCTTGGCGAATTTCTTTAGTGGATTTGATGGCGGGGTTGCTGACGGCAAGCTGAATGGGATTCCCTATCCTGAGGGCGGTATTCAGTGGTGGCATGCCTTGCCTCCGCTGGTTCTACTTTTCCTGACCCGTCTCGGGATACCGGTTTCCACGACCTTCCTTGTTTTAACGGTTTTCGCCCTGACCGGCGGTGCGGCAACCGAAGGCAAGATGCAATCGATGCTGATCAAATCCCTCATGGGTTATCTGGTCGCGTTCTCTGCTGGCGCCTTGATCTGGCTCCTGATCTCAAAAATGTGGGAAACCTGGGTCGGGCGTACCGAACACCATGAAGATGCCCATCCGATGTGGACCGTTTTTCAATGGATGACGACAGCTTTCCTCTGGTTCACTTGGCTACAACAGGACTTCGCCAATATCTTCGTCTTCCTGCCGCGTGAACCGATTTTCAATGAGGCAGGCGAAGTCACCAAGATGGCGTTTGAGCCAGGTGTGATTATTTTCGGGGCCGTGATCATGGCCGCCATGATGGGGTATATTTTCAAGACCCGCGGCGGTGAAATCCAGAAAATCGTAACCAGTAAAACCAACACGGTAGATGTGCGCTCAGCGACGATTGTTGACCTGATTTACGCGATCGTCCTGTATTATTTCAAAGAGATGAATGATGTCCCGATGAGTACGACCTGGGTCTTCCTGGGCCTGCTGTCTGGCCGTGAGCTGGCGATTTCATTCGTAACGGACCTGCGGACTAAAGGTGCGGCGGCCTTTGATGTCGGAACGGACGTTTTCCGGGCCTTTATCGGTCTTGTGATCAGTGTGATTCTCGCCGTCGGCTTGCCATGGGCTGCAACAGGAAACCCGCCAACCTTCTAGTGGTTGGCGGACTGCTTTTCTTGCCTTAGCCTTAGCCGGCGCTCAGAACGCCTCGTTTGATCAGCTCTTCACCAATCTGAACGGCATTCAGCGCCGCCCCTTTGCGCAGATTGTCTGAGACGTTCCAGAAGATGAGCCCATTCTCAACCGTTGGGTCTTTGCGAACGCGGCTGACATAGCTTGCCCATTCACCCACACAGTCCACAGGTGTGATAAACTGGTCTTCCTGAGGGTTGTCGATGAGAACCACGCCATCGGCTTCGCGGAACAGCTCCTGTGCCTGCTCAACGCTCAGTGGATCTTCAAGCTCTACATTGACCGCTTCTGAGTGGCCGACAAAGACCGGCACGCGTACGCAGGTTGCCACCAGCTCAATCTCTGGGTCGAGGATTTTTTTGGTCTCCACACGCATCTTCCACTCTTCCTTGTAGAAGCCGTCATCCATCGCGACATCGATTTGCGGGATGACGTTAAAGGCGATCTGGTGAGAGAACTCTGTCGGTGTCGGCTGATCGTTGACGAAGATGCCTTTGGTCTGCACCCAGAGCTCGTCCATGCCTGCTTTACCGGCCCCGGAAACCGATTGGTAGGTCGAGACCACGACACGCTTGATGCCTGCTGCCTGATGCAATGGCTTCAGGGCGACAACCAATTGCGCAGTTGAACAGTTTGGATTGGCGATGATCCGTTTCTTGTCATAGCCCAGAACTGCTTCGCCATTCACTTCAGGAACAATGAGTGGCACATCCGGGTCCATGCGCCAGGCGCTGGAATTGTCCACAACAATCGCGCCAGCTTCAGCAATCTTTGGGGACCATTCTTTCGAAACACTGCCACCTGCTGACATCAGAACCAGATCGACTTGCGAAAAGTCGAATTGCTCAAGGTCTTCACACAGCAGCGTTTTATCGCCGTAAGAGCATTTCTTGCCCAGCGATCGGCGCGAGGCGACAGCATGCACCTTGGTCGCCGGGAAGTTGCGCTCATCCATAATATTGAACAATTCACGTCCAACATTTCCTGTGGCACCAACAACTGCAACTCTCAGGGTCATCTTCCTGTCTCCGTTTAAACAGCGCGCCTCATGTCATGGCTGCGCCAAGCTTGCAATAGCCGCTTGGAAAAGCAGGCATAAGACCATAGCTTAGCTTGAGGAGACTGGGTCATGTATGAAGATATCATCAATCGTTACATTCAATCCTATAATGAGCGGGATATTGAGGGCATGCTTGATTGCGTGACAGAGGATGTAATTTTCGAGAATATATCGAATGCTGGGCATTCCATGCGCTTCGAGGGGCGTGATGCAATGGGGAATGTTGCCGAGCTATCCGGAAACGCATTTTCCTACCGGCGTCAAAAACTTGTCAGTCTTGTTGTTGGGACCGGGAAAGCCGCGGCCGAGATTGAGTTTGAAGGCAAAGCGGCCGTCGATTTGCCTAATGGTGTAAAAGCTGGCGAAAGCATAAAAATTCGCGGCGCCAGCTTCTTTGAGTTTCGTGGACGACTGCTGAGCCGGATTGCTGATTACAGTTAGAAGTCAAATATACTTTCAGGGGTATGCGAGCAACTCGCCTGGAACCAGCGCAGATTAATGCCAATTCGTTCCGCATCATATTCAGTCCAGGTGTATGAGGTTGCGCGTTCGGACTCCCCTTCATGAATATAAAGGGTCAGTGATGGCCGGTTTGAACCGGTTGGCCATTCCACACGGCGTAGACGCAAGCGAATAGTGCGTGAGGGTGTTTCATCCGTTTCAATGATCAGGTCGCCTTGCTGGTCATGCAGCATGCCGCCTGTCTGGAAGTCCCAATCCTTCAGGCCTTCTCCAGAATCGCCATGCTCCGCCCCTCTCAGAACGGCTGTCCAGCAGGTGAAAGGCCGAGCCTTACGCAGCTTGTGCGGGACACCTGCTTTATTGCCAAAGACATACTCGCCATCAATGGTTTCAGCACGGTCAGCGATCCAGATTTCATTCTCGGTCAGGACGAGATCATCGTGAATGATAATCTCCTTGCCTGATCGTTGAGAGGTGAAGCGGCAAGCTCCGTCTTCCATATAGCCAAGGAACTGGTTGGCCTGCCGTTTCCAGAAGACATCACACCCTTCGCGTGTTCGCGCGTCCTCCGGGGTTAAGTCTTTCAGGAGCGCTGCATCCTTATACGCGCCAACAAGGGTCTCGACGGCATTAGGGGTGTAAATTTGCAGGCGGATCGCGTCAGCTTCGGCGTCTGCAGAAAAGACATAGATGCGCTGGCGATAAATATCGCTCGGGTCACCATTCAGATATTGCTCAACATAGAAGACATGCTCGCCAAAGGCCGGAAGGTCGACGGGCTTGAAGATGGAGTGAATGTGCTCGTGTCGGTTTTCTTCCTCAACACCAAGGCTTGGCTCCCAGAACACTTGCAGGGAATTATCAAATCGCCCCGGAAACCAGTCCAGAAATAGAGCGAGGTCTTTTTCAAGTGCGGTCTGTGCGGTTGCGGTTGGTGCCAAGCTGGTCACTGGACCAAAACAAAGGGCGCAGGCGATGGCGGCTTTGGCGATAAGTTTTCTCATTCAGATGAACCCCTTTGATTGGTACGGTATCAGCAATCAAAAGATATATCATTTGAGTTTTGAGATGTCTTCCCAAAACTTGAGACCCGTTTTTCTGTTTCTCAGAACCGTGTCTCAGGTCTTCCCGTAAAGGTCATAGGCATCTGCTTCGGTAATCTTAGCGCTGACAATATCGCCGGGCTTCAGGGCCATGTCTGATTTCAGGTAAACCACGCCATCAATTTCCGGAGCATCGGCTTTTGAACGGGCAAGGTACTCGCCGACCTCATCAGAAGGCCCATCGATAATGACGTCCTGGGTCGTCCCAACCTGTCTGGCTGCGCGGTCTGCTGAAACTTCGGCCTGAACCTGCATAAAGCGGTGCCAGCGCTCTTCCTTAACCTCTTCAGGCAGGTGGCCGGTCAGGTCGCGGCTGTCAGCATGGGCAACATTCTCATACTTAAAGCAGCCGGCGCGATCGATTTTCGCTTCCCGAATAAAATCGAGCAGGATTTCAAAATCTTCTTCTGTCTCGCCCGGAAAGCCAACAATGAAGGTTGATCGGATGGCGAGATCGGGCACATCGCGGCGCCACTGCTGGATACGCTCCAGAACCTTATCCTGCTTTGCCGGGCGTTTCATCGCCTTAAGGACATTCGCACTGGCATGTTGGAACGGGATGTCGAGATAGGGCGTGATCAACCCTTCTCCCATCAGTGGAATAACCTTGTCGACGCTTGGGTAGGGGTAGACATAGTGCATCCGTGTCCAGACGCCGAGTGTGCCGAGGCCCTTGGCTAGGTCGAGGAAGCGCGTGTCGTATTCAGTGCCCTTCCAGACCTGTTTCTCATACTTCACATCGAGGCCATAAGCGCTGGTATCCTGACTGATCACCAGAAGCTCTTTCACGCCCGCGCGCACTAGTTGCTCGGCCTCAATCAGGACATGGTGGATCGGGCGCGAAACCAGATCCCCGCGAAGCTTGGGAATAATACAGAAGCTACAGCGGTTATTGCAGCCCTCGGAAATTTTCAGGTAAGCATAGTGGCGAGGTGTCAGCCGCAGGCCGCTCTCAGGGACAAGGTCAATCTTGTGGTCGTGCGGCGGGGTCAGGTGCTGGTGTACCGCATCCATCACCTGCTCATATTGCTGTGGCCCGGTGACGGCGAGCACTTTGGGATGGGCTTGCTCAATCACTTCGGGCTCGGCCCCAAGGCACCCGGTCACGATCACTTTGCCATTGGCTTCAATCGCCTCGCCAATCGCATCGAGGCTTTCTTCACGGGCGCTATCGAGGAAACCGCACGTATTGACCAGAACAAGATCAGCCCCCGAATAGTCCGGGCTGATCTGATAGCCTTCAGCGCGTAGTCGCGTAACAATCCGTTCGCTATCGACGAGCGCTTTCGGGCAGCCGAGGGAGACAATCCCGACTTTCGGGATAGCGTTGGGTTTGATTGGGGCTTGGCGGTCGAGCGTAAGGGTCATGGCCGGGCTGTTATACGGTTGTGCTTGTTTTGGGAACCTGCTGAGGCTTTATGAAGCGTGCTGATCGGACTTTTTACCAGAAGGTAAAATGCGCGTGCCCAATTCTCCGCGTTTTCTGAACCGTCGGCATACCAAGACTTGTTATGGTTAAGCTCGTTATCAGAAGGCGGAACCGTGGCGTTTGAATTTCCTATCTGGCTGCTTTGGGTGATCAGTGGTTCTGGCGCATGCCTGATGGTCTATGTGCTGATCCAATGGCGCAAAGGGTGGGAAGCGTGTCGGCCTATGCCGTTTCATCGCCGACGACGACGCTATGCGCGGGGGCTGATTGTCGCTTTGGCGCTTTTACTAGGGCCTCATTACTTGGCGGCGATCGGGGATTGCACGCCGGGTGAGGCGGGCGCGTGCAAACTCGAAATGTATGCCAGCCTTTAGGACCACCAACTAAACAGGGTCGCCATACATCCAGTGTTCTTCTGTGATGGGTATACCTGCCCAGTCATCGTGATAGGAAAACCGGGTCCCGCTGATGATGAACCCTTCCGGTATTAGCAGACTATGCTGTGTAAACGGGTTCTGGGAGTCCGGCAGCGGAGACCCGATCTCATACTTTGAAGCATAGTAATCGCGGTCAAAGTAAAGCGTGATGCGGCTGTCAAAATGCGAGGGTTCACGGCAGACAAATATCGAAAACCGAATGTACGGGATGTCACGCAAATCATCCCGCCCGCGTAAAACATCTAGACCCCGAGTAAGTGCCTTAAGGATACGACGCTCAGCGCGTGGGGTGCGTTTTGCTTCTTCGGCAGTTGCCGTACTGATGGGAAGTTTGAAATCCCAATAGCGATCGTCCGAAAATACTTCGGCTCGGCGAAGGCGCTCGGCCCAAAGATCCAGATAACGAAGATCTCTTGCAACGCTGCGACGACTGGCACGCCCCCTTTTCAGGTGCAGCCGCCGCCCCGGCATAGCGTTAAGCGGCTTCCATCTCGATGCCTTTGTCGGCCATAAAATCTTTCAGTTCGCCGCTTTCAAACATTTCTTTGACGATGTCACAGCCGCCGACAAACTCGCCTTTGACATAGAGCTGCGGAATGGTTGGCCAGTTTGAGAAGGCCTTGATGCCTTCGCGAACCTGCTGGTCGTCCAGGACATTCACGGCCTGATACTCAACACCGAGATAGTCCAGCACCTGCACCACGACAGAACTGAACCCGCATTGTGGGAAAGTTGGCGTCCCTTTCATGAAGAGAAGAACATCGTTCGCCTTTACGGCTTCACCAATAGAGTTTTGAACGTCATCCGACATCGGTGGCGCTCCTTTGCTTGTCTGATCTGACTGCAATGTTGGCGCGATACGCCTCGCCTTCAAGCGCTATTCGGCTTCTTTCATCACCTGATCGCGTGCGACAGGCAGCAGTTCGGCCATATGCTCGCGCAGGCGCTGGTCTGAAACATCGACTTTGGCTTCATCAAGATCGCCGCGCACTTTGCGGAAAACGTCTTCGTCACCTGGTTCTTCAAGGTCGGACATCACAACACTTTTAGCATAGGCTTCGGCTTGATCGCCCTGAATGCTCATCAGCTCAGCGGCCCATAGGCCAAGCAGTTTGTTCCGGCGGGCCATGACCTTGAATTCAGTCGCGGCATCCATCGCAAACTTGGCTTCTTCGGCGCGTTCGCGATCGTCAAATGAGGACATGGGAGGACCCTTCTAATGGCTGTCTTATCGCGTGATATATCCCGTAGATGCGGTTGGGTGCAATAAGGCTTTTGCCTGAATCGACACAGTAGCGTATGGGAGGCGCTTGATGTTTCCGCCCGCAACCTGAAAGGGCCGCTATGACCAGACGTCGCATGATTTATGAGGGCAAGGCCAAGATCCTTTATGAAGGGCCTGAGCCGGGCACGCTTGTGCAATACTTCAAGGACGATGCCACCGCCTTTAACGCTGAAAAGAAAGCGGTTTTGGATGGAAAGGGCGTTCTGAATAATCGCATCAGTGAGTTTATGATGACGCGCCTTGCTGGGGTCGGCATCCCCAATCACTTCATCAAGCGCCTGAACATGCGTGAGCAGCTGATCAAGAAGGTTGAGATCATCCCGCTCGAAGTGATCGTGCGAAATGTCGCAGCCGGAACCATGTCAAAACGTCTGGGTGTTGAAGAAGGTACGCAGCTGCCACGTGCGATTGTTGAGTTTTGCCTGAAGAATGATGAGCTTGGCGACCCACTGGTGTCCGAAGAGCATATTGCTGCGTTTAACTGGGCGAGCCCGCAGGAGATGGATGAACTGATCGCGCTGTCCCTGCGCGTGAATGACTTCATGTCCGGCCTGTTCGCGGGTGTTGGCATCAAGCTGGTTGATTTCAAGCTGGAGTTTGGTCGCCACTTCGAGAATGACGTGCAGCGGACCATTCTGGCTGATGAGATCAGCCCGGACAGTTGCCGCCTTTGGGATCTCGAAACCAATGAGAAGCTGGATAAAGATCGCTTCCGCCGTGACCTTGGCGGTGTGACCGAGGCTTATGCCGAAGTTGCGCGGCGTCTCGGCATTATCAAGGAATCAGCCCAAGGCGCTGAAATTGTCAGTTTCAACGGAGCTCCGAAATGAAAGCCATCGTCCACGTCGCGTTGAAATCAGGGGTCTTGGACCCGCAGGGCAAGGCTGTCGCGGATACGCTCGGCCGTATGGGCTTTGGTGAGGTTCAGGGCGCGCGCATTGGCAAG
Organism: Hyphomonas sp. FCG-A18; assembly: GCF_045287255.1. GTDB lineage: Bacteria > Pseudomonadota > Alphaproteobacteria > Caulobacterales > Hyphomonadaceae > Henriciella. The sequence goes on along the minus strand of NZ_CP137142.1, from coordinate 2,681,852 downwards.
GTTATCGAGCTGGACCTTGAAGGTGTTGCCGAAGCGGACGCTGAAGCACGGGTCAAAGAGATGTGTGAGAAGCTGCTCGCCAACACGGTGATCGAAAGCTACCGCATCGAGCTTTCAAGCTGATCCAGCGCTCCCGGCTGATTGAATTACGTAAATAACAGGTCAGGGCGCCCCCTTGGCCTGTTTTGTGCTTAAATGAGTGGCATGAAACAGATTGCTCTTCCCCTTGCCCTGTTTGCGTTGGCTTTTCCGGCAAGCGCAGAGGTTTGCCGTTCTGCCACAACCGTGTGGCAGGAGGCGGGCTATTCTATGCGCACCGAAATCTCGACGCGCGCAGAACGTGGCTGCAAGCTGATCAAGCAGAGCATCGATGGCGCTGAGGAAGAGGGCGTCGATTGCAATTGCGATCTGATCATTGATGGCCGGGAAGGGCATTTCCGTGCCCCACCTGCCTATCAGGCGACGCCTCTTCTGGAAATCTGCTTCGGACCTGAAGCAGACCCAGACAGCTATAATAATACGCCCTGGATCAAGGTGATTGAAGACTAGTGGCTTAGAGCGTTGCGTGCCCTGCAAAACCAAGCGCTGACATCCCGCCAAGCAATAACCATTGCGGCATCGCCATCAAGCTCATCCCGTAACGCAGGATAATGCCGAGATTGAGCAGGCAACACGCCCCGCTAAACCCGCTAAGCGCGAGCAGCAAAACAGTCTGCTCAGGCGCCATCGCGACATAGGCATAGCCAAGAGCGGTTCCGGCAAGAACCAGCGTTGCGATATGCCAGCAGAAATAATTGACCAGTTTGGCAACTTTATCGATGTCTTTGGCGTCCAGTAATGGCCTTGCCACAGTCGCGCCGCCTGCAAAGAAGTGCACCAGTGTTGTGAATGCGCTGAACCCTGCGGCGCTGATAATCCAGATATTCATGACTGCCTCCTCCAAAGTTTGGTGGAGTAAGACGCATGCATCTCAATTGCAGTATGTGGCAGGCAGACGCGCGGCAGAATGGCTCTAAAGCGGTTTGGCCATGACAATGTCGTCGAAGAGTTTGTCGCCAACCTGAAACTGGCGTGTGCCGACTTGGGTAAACCCTTCGCGTTTGTAGAAGGCGATGGCGCGCTCATTCTCTTCATAAGTGCCGAGCAGGAAAGCCGGCGCTTTCAGGACCTTTGCATGCGCTGTTGCGGCGTCATTGAGCTGCTTTCCGGCACCGCTGCCATGATACTTTGAGAAGACGTAAATTCGCTTCAGTTCGATATCATTCGGTTCGGTTTCGACGGGGAGGTCAGGCGGGCAGGTCACGGCATAGCCAACCGGTGCACCTGTTTCAGGATGTTCTGCCAGCCAGCAAGCATAGCGGGGATCAGAGGCGTTGAGAAATTGGCGATAGGCCTCAACACTGTGCTGATTATGGCAATGCTTAATCAGATCAGGGCCGGGAATATCCTCGATAAAGCTCTCAAGAAAGGTCGCCATGCCAACGGCCCCAAGGGCATATTCATCCCCCGGGGCCGCTTTGCGTATAATAATCTTGGCACTATCGGCGGGCATTAGCCTGCAGACATCGCCTTTTCGAAGTTTTCACCTACGGCGTTTAGGAAGCCCTCAGTGGTCAACCACTCTTGCTCCGGGCCAACCAGCAGTGCGAGGTCTTTCGTCATCTGACCGCCTTCAACAGTCTTGATGACCGTATCCTCAAGCTTCTGGGCGAAGGCTGTAACCTCTGGTGTGTTGTCCATGCGGCCACGGTGCTGCAGACCACGGGTCCAGGCAAAGATCGACGCGATCGAGTTCGTAGAGGTCGCCTCACCCTTCTGGTGGTTACGGTAGTGACGGGTCACGGTACCGTGGGCGGCTTCGGCTTCGACGGTCTTGCCATCCGGGGTCATCAGAACAGAGGTCATCAGGCCAAGAGAGCCATAGCCTTGTGCAACCGTGTCAGACTGTACGTCGCCATCATAGTTCTTACAGGCCCAGACATAACCGCCAGACCATTTCATCGCTGCCGCAACCATATCGTCGATCAGGCGGTGCTCATATGTGCCACCAAACTCAGCGAAGGCTTCCTTAAACTCAGTGTCGAAGACTTCCTGGAAGATGTCTTTGAAGCGGCCATCATACTTTTTCATGATGGTGTTCTTGGTCGACAGGTAAACCGGCCACTTGCGCTGGAGGCCATAGTTCATGCTGGCACGCGCAAAGTCACGGATAGACTGGTCGAGGTTGTACATGCCCATGGCGATACCAGCCTCTGGGAAGTCGTAAACTTCATATTCCTGGCTGTCAGAACCATCAGCGGCTTCCCACTTCATGGTCAGCTTACCAGCGCCGGGAACGAGGAAATCTGTGGCTTTATACTGATCACCAAACGCGTGGCGGCCAACAACAACAGGCTGGGTCCAGCCCGGGACCAGACGTGGGACATTGTCGATCACAATTGGCTCACGGAAAACAACACCGCCAAGGATGTTGCGGATTGTGCCGTTTGGTGACTTCCACATTTTCTTGAGGCCGAACTCTTCAACACGTTGCTCGTCCGGTGTGATCGTTGCACATTTCACCGCAACGCCGTGCTCTTTGGTGGCATGCGCAGCATCGTGGGTGATCTGGTCGTCTGTCTCGTCACGGCTTTGGATCGAGAGGTCGTAATATTTCAGGTCCACATCAAGGTAAGGGTGGATCAGTTGGTCTTTGATCATCTGCCAGATGATGCGGGTCATTTCATCGCCATCCATTTCGACGATTGGATTTTCGACCTTGATCTTTGCCATGGGAGGGTTCCTTTTGGAGTTGTCTTTCTGGTTTCTGGGCTGCCTATAGCAGTTGTAGGCACGGCGTCAAAACAGACTTCAGTAGGTTGACGCAGCGCGGCGGTGGCTGAATAGCAAAACCTATGTCGATACCTGTAATAATCCTGCATCATCCTCAGCTCGGTGAGAACATTGGTTCCACTGCGCGGGTCATGTTGAACTTTGGCCTGACAGAACTGCGCTTAGTGGCGCCGCGTGATGGTTGGCCGAATGCGGCGGCTGAGCCTTTATCCGCTGGCGCATTTGAGGCTGGCGTCAGTGTTGAGGTGTTTGACACGGCTGAGGCTGCGATTGCTGATCTTGGAACAGTGCTGGCGGCGACGGCGCGCCCCCGGGGTATGGAGAAGCTGGTGGTGGATGCCGCTGGCGGGGTCGAGCGGATTATGCAACGCGGGCATAAGGCAGGCATTTTGTTTGGCGCAGAGAGCCATGGTTTGCCAAGTGATGTGGTAGGCCTCGCCGATGCGATCATGACCTATCCGGTCAATCCGGACTTTGCCTCACTCAATCTGGCGCAGGCCGTTGGCGTCTTCAGTGCCGGCTGGGGGGCGGCCCAAGGCGCGATTGGCCGCTGGGAAGGTGAGAAAACAGGCGTTGAAGCCCCTGCGCCCAGAGAAGACCTGATCCGGATGTTTGAGCATCTGGAGGAAGAGCTGGAACGCGCGGGCTATTTCTATCCGCCGGACAAAACCCCTCTGATGAAAACCAATATTCGCAATGGTTTTATCCGGGGTGACTGGACCATGCAGGAAGTGCGCACGTTTCGCGGCGCGATCAAGGCGCTGGCTTTAGGGCGCGGTCAGGCGCGTGTGAAACGCGACGACTAGGCTTACTCGGTTTCGGAAACGGTTTCCGGTTCCGCGCCCCGTGCAAGTGTTTTCATGACGCCGTCTTCTTCGGCCACAGGGTCTTTCTTGCGAGTATAGCTGCGGCGGCGTTTCGGCTTTTCTTCAGTCTCAGGCGCGTCTTCTGATGTTGTTTCAGCTTCCTCACCATCGATAACTTTCAGAGCGTCAGAAGCATCTTCACGTGGTTTGCGACGGCGGCTGCGGCGGGGGGCATCACCCTCGCTCTCGGCATCACCTTCATCGCGGGCTTCGCTAGGCTCTTCTGTATCAGCCTCGGTCTCGCCGCGTGCGGCGCGCTCGGCAGCCCGTTCCGCTTCACGTTGGGCGCGTTCTTCAGCCTTGCGGGCTTCGCGTTCCTCGCGCTCAGCGCGCTCTTTTTCTTTAATCTTTTCGAACTCTGCAACAATGCGCGCATAGTGCTCGGCATGCTGGAACAGCGCTTCGGCCTTAACGCGGTCGCCAGAAGTTTGGGCGTCGCGCGCATACTGCATATACTTGTCGAGAATCTGTTGTGCAGAGCCACGGATACGCACGTCTGGCCCGTTACTTTCAAAGTGACGGTTCGGGTTGTTGTTATTTCCGTTATTGTTGCCGCCTGAGCGGCGACGGCGCTTGCGCTGCATTGCCATTGGCAAAGTTCCTGATCTTTATTGGCCCGGCTTGCCGGACGGTTCACGCACGATGGCTGTCTTGGCTCAACTGATGCTGTCGCGCAGATATAAAGACTGGACACGCCCCGTGTCGCTTGCCTTCGAACGCATACTTAGCGTGGGGGAAGGGATTCGCCAAGAGGAAAAGTGCTTAAGGCTGCTGTGCAGCAATTGCGCGGTCATTCCCGCCCAAATCTTTGCGGTGGATCAAGTTGATGAAACCGTTTTCCTTAAGCAATGCGGAAACCGCTGCTTCTTGATCATACCCAATCTCAAGCACCAGCCAGGCAGCGGGCTTCATTTCGGTAGACGCGATGGAGATGATCTCTCGATAGGCATCAAGGCCATCAGCGCCGCCATCAAGGGCGTCCATTGGATCGTATTCGCGAACTTCCGGGGCCAGCGTCGGGATCACAGCGCTTTCAATGTAAGGCGGGTTAGAGATGATGAGGTCGCAGATACTCCAACCAGTCCATTCAGACCATGATCCAGCAAACTGGCTTGCTCGGTTTTCAAGGCCGTGGCGGGTCAGGTTCTCAGAAATCAGGCTGTTCGCGGCTTCAGAGCGCTCAATGGTCGTTCCTGTGGTTTGGGGCCGCTGCTTGAGCAGAGCGATCAACAGCGCACCCGTACCCGCTCCCAAGTCTGCCAAGGCATAGTCTGCGTCCCGCGGAATTGTCTCAAGCGCGAGTTCAACAACGCATTCGCTGTCTGGGCGTGGCACCAGGGCGCGCTTGTCAGACGTAAGCGCCAGCCCGAAAAACTCGGTTTCGCCGACAATATGCTGCAAGGGTTCGTGCGCCACACGTCTTTGTAAAGCATTCTGCAGTCGGGTCCGCGCGCTCGCCTCTATTGGGTCATCACCACGAGCGATCAAATCGCTGGAGGAGACCCCGCCAATCAGGCGCACGAGCCAGCGGGCTTCATCGCGCGCGTCTTCGATACCAGCGTCAGCAAGTTTTTGCTGGGCCTGCTTGAGGAAAGCCTCCCAGCTTATCTCACTCACGCGTCTTCCATGGCGGCAAGCCGGCGAGCCTGATCTTCGGTCATCAAGGCCTCAATGATGTCCTCAAGCTTGTCCCCGGCAATGATCTTGTCGAGCGAATAGAGGGTCAGGCCGATCCGGTGATCGGTGACGCGATTTTCCGGGTAATTATAGGTGCGGATTTTCTCGCTGCGGTCGCCAGACCCAACCTGAGAAGCGCGCGCTTCTGCGCGTTCTGCATCGGCCAAAGCTTTTTCACGCTCATACAGCCGGATTTTAAGCTGTTGCATGGCCTTGTCGCGGTTCACATGCTGGGATTTTTCCGAGCTGGTGGCGATAATGCCGGTCGGTATGTGCGTGATCCGCACCGCGGAGTCGGTTGTGTTGACGTGCTGACCCCCGGCGCCAGAAGCGCGCATTGTATCGATCCGGATGTCTTCATTACGGATTTCGATCTCGACATTTTCTGGCGCAGGCAAGACGGCCACGGAAGCCGCAGATGTGTGAATACGGCCCTGCGTTTCGGTTGCTGGAACGCGCTGAACCCGGTGAACCCCAGATTCCCATTTCAGGCGTCCGAAAACCCCGTCACCTTCGACATTAGCGATGATTTCCTTATACCCGCCAACATCGCCTTCTGAGGCGCTCTGCAGGTCAATCTTCCAGCCTTGCAGGGAGGCATAGCGCGAGTACATGCGGAACAGGTCGCCTGCAAAAATGGCGGCTTCATCTCCGCCTGTCCCTGCCCGGATTTCCAATACGATATTAGCCTTATCGTCACTGTCTTTGGGCAGCAGCAGGAGTTGCATGGCTTTCTCAGCTTCGGGAATACGATCACGCAGTTCAGAAGCTTCTTCCTGAGCCAGCTCTGCCATTTCATGGTCGTCGCCTTTGACCATGGCTTCGGCTTCAACCAGGCCTTCACGCATTGAGATCAGCTCGCGCGCAGCCTCGACAACAGGTTTCAGCTCGGCATGCTCGCGGGACAGGGCGACGATTTCGTCGCCATCTGTAGTCGCACCCATACGGGCTTCGACTTCCTCAAAGCGTTCAATAACCTGTTCAAGGCGGGACTGGGGGATATTGGCCATGCCCCGCCTCTAAACCGGAACGGGCTTTACAGGAAGACCCGAAGCGCTTCCATCACAGCCATAACGATCAGAATGATCGTGCTGACAGAGAATACAAGGAACCGTAGTGTGACGTTTGGGCTGAGCACCTGAACCAGAGAATGCACGATGCGCAGGCCAACATAGGCAAAGGCCAGATACAGCATGGTTGTGCCACCACCGCCGGTTAAGGCGGCAAACATCATCAGGGCATAGAAGATCGTCGGCTGCTCATGCAGGTGGTTATAATTGTCGGCTACGGCACGGACATTGGATGGGATTTTATCTGCATAGGTGCCCGGATGGCGGGCATCATTTGGGTTAATCTTGGCCTTGGTCATCGCGGGCAGGCGCGTGGCATACATCCACAACCACATCACCAGCGTCCACAGCACCAGGATCAGGACCGGTGTTAGAAATTCAAGATTTGTCATAGCGTTTAGCCTCCCAGGATTATTTTTATGGGCAGAGGCTAGGGCTCATTGCGATGTTTGCAAAGCAGTTTCGGTTGGCGTAGCGGAAGGGAAATGAGCGCTCATGAAAGCGATAAAAGCGTCGATATCTTCTGAAACCACACTGTGCCCACCTGTCCTAAGCCAGTAGGCAATATCTGCATTCGGATCGAAATCCTGCATTCTGCTGGTGGTCAGACCAGCGACACCTTGCGCTTTGTAAGCGGTATCAGCGGCTAGAGCGAGGCGGAAGGATGAGTTGGGGTCAGACCAGACATCGCGGCGCCCATTGCCAAGGAAAATCGGTTTTGGAGCAATCAGGGCCAGCAGGAAATGCTGATCGAGGCTCAGGTCAGTACCGTTCTCAAGGTCTTGGGCAAGGTTTGGGCGCAGCCAATGAGGGTATGAATTGGCCATGCGCAGAAGGGTTTCGCCAGTCTCAGAGCGTGAGGAGGATCCGCCTCCAAATCCAGACTGATGAGCAATGGCCGTCTGTACAATATCAGACCAGCCCGCTGCAACCAAAGCGGCTTTGCCATAACGCGAGTGCCCAAGCGCGCCAATTGCATCGCCGTCTACGCGCAGATCGTCCTGAAAAACTGTAGCGGCAGCGTGAAACCCATAGGCCCAGGCCATCAGCGTACTGGTCGGTTGTGGCCCCGGCTTCAGTCCGCGCATTACGATTTGAGCCGCCCCATTTGAATCCGGTACGAAATCGCCCCCGGCAAAACTGGCATAACCAAGCCCGGCGTCAAAATAGCGCTCAACAGGGGCTTTAGCGATGTAGGTTCCGAAAATCTGCGTTGCCAGAAAACCGACAGTGCCTGTCATCTCGCTACCCGTGCAGGGCATACCGGCGCGATTTGTGACTGGGCTTTCCGGGAAAACAGAGCAGTTGCTCGAAAAAGTCTGGCTGATGATCAACGGGACGGGTTCGGTCGCAGCTTTGTTGGGTAAAGCCAGCACAACTGGGAAACTGCGAGCACCCTCACCAGTGCCAACTGTTAAGGTGATCTCTTCAAGCGTACCGCGACCATCAAGATACGCCGCATCAATCATGCGCGGGGCGCTGGCCATAACAGGCAGTTCTCCCGGCCATGGGCCATAGAGTTCCTGCATGAGCCTTTGTTGCGCGCTTTCTGTGTCAAAGGGCAAAACAATTCCAGGGCTCGGCGCGGGTTTGTTCTGAACATCCAGGCTGGCATAATTCAGCCCAAGCATGGTGCAGGCTGACATGCCGATCAGTAATGAGATTCCAAGGAGGATTCGGATCGTCCAGGTTATGCGCGCCATATACAATCGTCCTCAGGTTGCCTTCTTTGGCTCTACCGCCGAAATCGCGCACGGCAAGAGCTATGCCCTTCACGAAAGCGGGAGCATTTATTGAGCAGGCACAGGCGTCTCAGCTTCACGCTGCGCTTTGAGGCGTTCGGCTTTGGCTTCGACCTGTTTGACGATGTGCTCGACCATATCGGCGTTAGAGAGCTTATGGTCAGGGCGGCCTGAGACATACATCATGCCGCTTTCCTTGCCTCCCCCAGTGAACCCGAGATCTGTCATGGCCGCTTCGCCCGGCCCGTTAACGACGCAGCCAATGATCGACAGGGTGATTGGCTCAGCAATATGCGCAAGACGCTCTTCCAGGGTCTGTACCGTTGCGATCACGTCAAACCCTTGTCGCGAGCAAGATGGGCAGGAAATGATGTTGACGCCACGTGTGCGTAGGCCGAGGGATTTGAGCATATCAAAGCCAACTTTGACCTCTTCAACCGGGTCCGCCGACAGAGATACCCGGATTGTATCGCCAATCCCCATCCACAGCAGATTGCCCATGCCGATAGAGGATTTCACTGTCCCTGTGCGCTGTGCCCCCGCTTCAGTGATCCCAAGATGGAGTGGGGCATCTGTCGCCTCAGCGAGTTGTTGATAGGCCGCGACAGCAAGGAACATATCGCTGGCTTTGACGCTGATCTTATAGTCGTGAAAATCGAGATCATCGAGAATGCGGGCATGATCCAGCGCGCTTTCTACCATCGCGTCCGGACAGGGCTCGCCATATTTCTCCAGAAGGTGGCGTTCCAGGCTGCCGCCATTCACGCCGATGCGAATCGCACACCCATTATTGCGCGCGGCGCTGACCACCTCTTTGACCCGGTCTGGAGAGCCGATATTGCCGGGATTGATGCGCAGGCAGGCGGCACCACCTTCCGCGGCTTCAATCCCCCGTCGATAATGGAAATGGATGTCGGCAACGATGGGTACGGGTGAAGCGCTCGTGATTGCTTTCATGGCCGCAGTTGAATCTTCATCTGGGCAGGAGACGCGGACAATATCTGCGCCTGCATCAGCGGCTGCACGGATTTGTGTCAGTGTTGCCTCAACGTCTGGGGTCGGCGTATTGGTCATCGTTTGCACACTGATCGGGGCATCACCGCCCACGGGCACTGTGCCAACCATGATCTGGCGGCATTTCCTGCGTTCAATGTTACGCCAAGGGCGAATGGGGTTGTGGGTCATCGCTGGCCTCTACGCTGGCAGATTGCCCTCATGTGGTTCCTGAATGCGGCAAGGTAAAGGCTGTATGGCGTCGCAGCCCTGACTTCTGTGAAATTTCATCCATTCATTCAACAAGGCGGAAAACAAACCCTGCTATTGGTCTCTGTATCGAAATCGGCATGTTCCAAGGGGACTTCATGACTATACCCGTTCCAGGATTGCTCGCGCCGCGCCTTCACTCTGGGGTGAAACGCTGGGCAGATGACAAGCGTGGGATTGCGGCTGTGGAATTTGCCCTGATTGCCACGCCCTTCTTTTTCCTGCTGTTTGGTCTGTTGGAAGTCTGCGTTCTGTTCATCATGTCATCGATCCTCGAGCATGGCGTGAACGAAGCAGCACGCAGCATTCGAACGGGTGAGATGCAGCAGAACGGGTTTGGTCAGGATGCGTTCAAGGCTGCCATCTGTGCAGAACTCTTCGATCTGCTCGATTGTGATGACAAGCTACAACTTGACGTTACTACTTTCAGTAGTTTTGCGGGAACAGGTAACCCTAGCCCGCTGGACGGGGATGGCAATCTCGATAGCGATTCCTTCGGCTTTGATCCAGGTGGCGCGAATGATATTGTGGTCGTTCGGGTTTTCTATGAGTGGGACCTGATTACCCCTATTATGACAGCGCCTCTGTCGAATATGAGTGGTGATCGACATCTGCTCCAGGCAACAGCCGCTTTCCGTAACGAACCTTTCGGAGATTGAGGCATGACTTGTTTCAAAAAACTGTTCCGATGGCGACGTATTCGCTCTCTACCAAAGGCCCAAAAAGGGGTTTCAGCGGTTGAGTTTGCCCTGATTGCGCCGCTTATGCTGCTTATGTATGCAGGCTGCGTTGAACTCTCCTTCATGATGCAGCTTGATCGTAAAGTGACCACATCGGCTGCAACACTCGGTGACCTCACAGCCCGTGCTGATGTTGTAACGAATGATGACCTTGATGATATTCTTGAGGCGAGCCGGATGATCTTCCAACCGAATGACATCACTGTTGCCCGGATGCGGATCTCAAGCTTGAAGGAAGATAGCGGCAAAGTTATTGTTGATTGGAGTGATGGGTGTAATCTGACTCCATATTCAGATGATCAGGAAATGACCGTGCCAGCGAACTTGGTTCCGGTTGGCGGGTCGGTTATTTTGGCTGAAATCGAGTATGATTACCGATCAGTGATTGGCGGCTTCTTTACAAGTGGACAGACCCTGAATGATCGGTTCTACCTGCGACCTCGTCGTGTCGACCTTGTCGTGCGTCAGAGAGACGGCGCCTTTAGTTGCAAGCATACAGCTCCATAGGCTTTACGCAGGAGATATCTAGGCTTCAGGTTGCCGTTTTCATGTGTTCGGGGGTCTTGTCGGCTTTGACGGTCAGAAGGACCAAGAGCCCGATCAAAAATAATAATCCAACAAATGAGAAGCCCATTCTCTGATCATTGAAGTGCTCCGTCATAACCCGCACAAGCAATGGTCCCATCCAGACCGTGACACTGCCTGCCATGGCATAGAAGCCAAAGAACTCGCCAATCTTCTCAGGCGGGGATATGTGCACCAGCATGTATCGGCTGGACGAAATACAAGCCACAATTGCGATTGCCGCTGGGACGATCATCAGAAAATAGAAAATGTCAGCGAGGCTGGTGAAAAAGCCGGTCCCCAAACCTGTCCAGACTTCGTGTCCGGCTGGGATCAGACCAAACAGGATGGTCTCCTGTGTCACTGAAATCTGAATCGTCAGAATGATGCAGATGGCGGTGAGTTCAATGATAAGCGCTCGTTTGGGGCCAAACCAGCCATCAAGTTTGCCGCCGACCAAACCGCCAACAGCGCCAATCAAAGAGCCGGTAATGCCATAGACGAGGACCTCACTTTGCGACCATTGCAGAACGCCAGCCACATAAACCCCGCCAAGCACAAGCAGGACAGCAATACCGTCGGCATAAATCATACGCGCGAGCAGAAATTTCATCACCTGAGGGGATTCCTTGAACTTCTTCACGATGAAGACAAACACATTCATTGGCAGCGACCAGAGAATGTTCAGCACTGGTGGTCCACCCCACAGCCTAAGCGAGGGAGGCGTGAATGTGTGCGCAACGGCCTTAGACCAACTACCCATGGCGCCTTTGTGATCGGGCAGGAAAAGAAAGAAGGGGGCGATGAAAACAGCCAGCCATATGGCCACAACAGGCCCTGAAATGGATCCGACGCCACCGGGAATGTCCTTGAACATTGGCATAAACTCATTGGCGAGCAGCAAGCCAATCAGCATCAATACCCCGGCAATATTCCCCATGAACAGGCCGAGTCCGGAAATCATCGGAAGGGCTTTTGGGGCGCCGGCGGCTGGAAGCATGGCATTGTGCAATAGCTCACAGACAGTGTAGCTGCAGTAGCCAATCACCATCAGGGTCATGCCGTAAACGACGACATTATCCACCCCGGGTTTGACCCAGCCTAACCCCATGGCGCAAAGACCCAGAATCAATAGGGCCGCAAACACGAAGCCCTTCTTGCTGCCGCCTTTGTCAACGATGATACCGAGGATTGGCGCGCTTATGGCCATGATATAGCCAGCGATCTCAACGACACGTGCAACAGCCGCTTGTCCCTCTGCGCCACCCCCCATGATAACCTGTGAGAAGTAGGTCGCGAAAACATATATAACGATGACATTGTAGTAAGGATTTCTGGCCCACTCAAAGATTGCCCAGCCAAATCCTTTCAAACCGAATGCACCACCTGTGCCGGAAGCTGTTTGCACGCCATCTGCCTCGGTCGATTTTGCTAACTCGGACTCGTCAGCCGAAACAGGTATTTGCGCCATGTATAATGCCTCCCAAGGGTGATCTTTTGTCACCTGATTGGAAAACTCTAACTATCTTGGCGCGCTTGGGAAGGCTTTCCCCTGCGTTGCGTAGCTGCTGCGACACAGGATCGGCTTGACCGGGCCAGAACTCACGATATGAGAACGATAAACGAGTTTCGGAGACCTAAAATGGCATCTGACGAATATGTCCGCGGGGAAATGCCCGTTGAGCCGCAAAAGAATATGTATGACGCCTTCATGAAGGCCAGCATGTGGGGCGCTGTGATCCTGTTGATGAGTGTCGGGCATGCCGTCCTGACCCTGTCTCTTGACATGAACTGGCTGGTTTCACTGGTTCTGTCTGCAGGCTTCGGCTTGGTTGTTGGCCTGTTCATGGGGTTCGGCACGGCTTGGATCGCGACGGTTGTCGTGCTTGCGGCCCTGGCTGTCTTTGTTCAGCTTCTGGTTTTCCTGGGCGGCGCTGTCTTTTAGCAGGACCTGAGATATCTAAAGCAAACGGTCACTCATTTGAGTGGCCGTTTTTGTTTGGGATGAAGGGATCAAATCAATCCTTGTTCGGCTGCGGTGTCGTGCGCAGATAGGGTTTGATCTCCGTATGCCCTTTCGGGAACAGGCGGGCGATCTCCTCAGGGTCAGTTACACTTGGGACGATGATCACATCTTCCCCGTCTTGCCAGTTTACCGGGGTCGCGACTTTGTAATTGTCGGTCAGTTGTAGGCTGTCGAGCAGGCGCAGGATTTCATCAAAGTTGCGCCCTGCGGATGGCGGGTAAATGATGGAAGCCCGGATCTTTTTGTTTGGGTCGATCACATAGACCGCGCGAACTGTAACCTTCGCGTCCGCGTTGGGGTGGATCATATTGTACAGCGTTGCGACCTTCTTCTCTGGGTCGCCGATGATGGGGAATTGGACACTCGCCCCTTGTGTCTCTTCAATATCGCTGATCCATTTCTGGTGCTCATCAACCGTATCGACAGAGATCACGATCGCCTTGGCGTTGCGGGCGCTGAGCTGATCTTTCAGTTTGGCAGTGTAACCAAGTTCGGTTGTGCAAACGGGGGTGAAGTCGGCTGGGTGAGAGAAGAAGATCGTCCAGTCATCTCCGATCCAGTCGTGAAAGCGAATGCGGCCTTCGGTTGTGTCGGCTTCAAAGTCCGGGGCTGTGTCACCGAGTAACAGGCTCATTGTCGTCTCCATCCGGTCTGGTGTTTTTGCTTGATTGCTGAACAAAAATGGGACCTATGGCGCTAACAGCCAACGGGCATTGCCTGACAGGCACGTTTAGTTTTCCTCCACCCAGCAAAGGATTGCTGATGAACCGTCTTATTCTGATGCGCCATGCCAAGACTGAAGCCTGGACGGAAGGGTTGGATGATCACGGACGGGCTTTGACCGATCAGGGGCACCGGGCGGCTGAAACGGTCGGCTTGGCCCTGAAGGCGCAAAGCTGGCGGCCTGAGCGCGCGATTGTTTCCACCGCGCGGCGCACGCGGGAAACATGGGCGCATATGGCGGGCCTGTTTCCTGAGTGCGAGGTCCAGTTTGATGAGAGCCTCTATTTGGCTGGGGAGCGAGGTATCGCGGACCTGATCAGTGAGCAGGATGGCGCCGGATGCCTAATGGTTATTGGGCATAATCCCGGTTTGCATGATCTTGCTGTATCTATCATGCGCGACTCCGGCAGCGCAGATCACCAGGCGGCGATAAGGCTGGCGGCAAAAATGCCAACGGGCGGATGTGCCCTCTATGAAAGTGAAGAGGACGGCGCATTCCTGCCCGTCCACTTTCGTTTGCAGGCTTTTATCCGGCCTAAGGATCTTACGGACACGACCGACCTTACCGGATCGCGCGGCGGCTAAAACGCTTGCGGCGACGCTCGATCAGACTTGGGCGATCGATTTTTGTCGCTTGTTGGCCGCGATAGTCGACAACGATCACAACGTCTTCATCATAAGAGCTTGAGATCGCGAGAGGGGCAAACCCTTCAATAGAAGAGGTTTCAGGAGCTAGGGAGGAAAGCGCAGACATGTTTGTCCTTTCTTGTTGTTATTGAGCTCGGTTGCCCGAGGTCGGTGGGCTTATGCCTCTGTCCGACACAATCTATCTAGCAAGGAGGTTATCGTTTTTCAATAAGAAAATTGTTGTTTTTCGATAAATAATTTTTCAGATATAGCTACACGCGGTGTCGCTATTACGCAGAGCGCGCCTGCCTTTTGCGCCACTCAGAGCAGTATTTCATCTCATTTCAGACCTTTTCCCACTTCTTTCGCCATGAAAATGGTTGCTGACAGACGGGGCAAACTTTCTCCGGTAAGTTGGATTTCGTGATTTTGTGGGGTTTCTTGCGCGGCATGGTCTTAGCAGTTTGGGGTAGGCTGTAGGCTTTGATTGGATTTGGTAGCGCTCGCCTTAGCTCTGTTCCCAGATGATGTCGTGAGGATGTGAGAATGGCAATCGCCGTGATTGGGGCCGGGATGGCGGGGTTAAGCGCCGCGCAGGAATTGCTGAGTGCTGGCAAAGAAGTACGCCTCTTCGATAAAGGGCGCGGGCCGGGCGGTCGAATGTCGACACGGTGGGTTGAGCTGAATGGCCAGCAAGTCCGCTTTGACCATGGCGCGCAATATCTGACAGCGCGGTCTGATCAGTTTCAGTCTGTGCTTGAGGGATGGGTTGAATCTGGCGTCGCGGCTGAATGGCAGGCTCAAATCGTCGATCTTGATCATCACGGGCAGGCCAAACCGCGCCCTAAGCAAAAGCGCTATGTTGGTACCCCGGGCATGAATGGCATTATCCGCCATCTCGCATCTGACTTGGATGTGAAATGGGGAATGCGGGTCATCGATATCCAAAAAACATCAGGGCAATGGCGACTGGTGTTCGAGGATGGGCGGGCCGAAGATGGATTTGAGGCGGTGATCCTCGCCATTCCGGCCGAGCAGCTTCCACCGCTCACCAGACAGTGTGCACCTGAAATCGCAAAGGTTGCTGAGCGCATACAATCAGAACCATGCTGGACAACGCTCGCCGTGTTCAAAGATCGCGTTCCTGCCGAATGGCAGGCTGCCCGCACATCTGAAGGCGCTGTTGCGTGGATAGCCAATAATGCCAGCAAGCCCCAAAGGGGTGATTTTGAAGCCTGGGTGCTGCAAGCGTCTGCAAATTGGTCACGGACGCATCTTGAGGACGATAAGGACGCGATAACTGACGCATGCTTGCGGCGTTTTGCGATCTGACGGGTGCTGGAGCTGTTTTGTTTGCAAGTGCCCATAGATGGCGATATGCGCAGGTTCATTCCCCCGCCCCAGACCCTTGCTATTGGAAGCAAGAGCTTAGCCTTGGTGTGGTTGGAGACTGGTGCTCTGGTCCCAAGGTTGAAGATGCATGGCTTAGCGGTCGCGCCTTAGCCACAAGAATGCTGACGGCCTAATTCAGCGAGATTCAATCTAAGGTTTCTTGTGGCGTCTGACTGTTTCTCGCAGCCTGAAAGTTATGGGGACGCAGATCGTAAAAGGCCGCGTGGGGGCACTTCAACAGATTCAAGTTGAAGGTGCGAATACTCAATACACGGCAATACGGGATAAAGAGAAACTAAGTGATATTACATCACTGCCGCTCGATTTATCCAGCGTCGTGGGTGTCTCGCAGGCTCAAAAAAACTTCTTCAATCGCACAATGGCTGTCTTGGGGGTGAGTGGTTTAATCTTGCCGGAATTGTTGTTCTGGGGGTTCAGCTATGCGTTCTGGGCACTTTTCGCGGCATTTGTATTGTGGCGCTTCATACTCTTGCTCTCCGGTCTATGGGTTTTTGGGACCCGAAGAGACCCTTTGAAGGGGTTGGATAGTCATAACTTACCCACCTACACCGTTATGGTGGCAGTGTATAAAGAAGCCCCTGTCATGCCCCAACTTGCGCGCGCTATGGGCAAACTGAACTGGCCAATGGATAAGCTTGATATCATCATTCTGCTGGAAGCTGATGATGAGGTAACACTCCAAGCAGCCTTGAAGGCTGGCTTCCCCGCTGGAACCCGCTTGCTGATTTTGCCAGATGGTATCCCGAAAACCAAACCACGGGCTTTGAACTATGGATTGCGACGGGCAAGAGGCGAATTCGTTTGCATTTATGATGCGGAGGACCGCCCCCATCCTGACCAGTTAAAAGAGGCGTTCGCGGTATTCCAGAAAAGTGATGCCAGGCTCGCCTGCGTTCAGGCGCCCCTTTATGGAACCGGGGCAAATCGGTCGCTGATCTCAGCTCATTGGTGCCTGGAATATGCAGTCCACTTTCAGTATCTGATCCCGGCTCTCTCAGCCCTAAAGGCTCCAATTCCACTGGGCGGGACAAGCAATCATTTTCGGGCTAGCCGATTGCGTGATGCTGGGGGTTGGGATGCTTGGAATGTCACAGAAGATGCTGACCTCGGCCTGAGGTTTGCACGATTGGGATGGCGTATTGGCATTATTAAGCGTGGGACTTGGGAGGAAGCGCCGCGCGCGTTTAGCGTTTGGTACAAGCAGCGTAGCCGCTGGATCAAAGGTTTCATGCAAACCTGGTTTGTTCTGATGCGCCACCCCATCACAGTGTTGCGTCAGATGGGGTGGTGGAAGTTTACCGCCCTCCAGCTCACGCTGGGCAGCGCGATACTCGCCCCGATCGTGCATGGCCCCTTCTTTCTGTTTGTGTTGCTCTGTATTTTAAGTCCTGAATTATCGGTTGGGCGCACGGGCTGGACACTTATGATTGCGGGCTACTGTGTCACGCTGATCGGTGACCTCGGCGCGCCGGGTGTCCCTCTTCACGGCCGGATCAGAGCGGCTTTGACGCGTCCACTATATTGGCCTCTGCATAGTCTGGCGGCCATGCTCGCAGTGTATGAACTTGTTGTGCGTCCGCATTACTGGGCTAAGACACCGCATGAGGCGAGCGAAGAGGACCCATCTGCATGCTTAACTGGCTGATCAGCATCGGATTGATGATCTGCATAGGGGGCTTGGGGATTTATGCGCATAGTAAGCTCGGAACCGTCCGCAAAAAAGACCAGCGTCCGCATCAGGTGCCTTGGGGGCTTGTGATGGTTGGCTGCGTGTTCCTGTTGTTCCTGATCGTTGTGCACATGATGAATCTGATCGGCGTTGAGACCGGGCCTGAGCATGGCATGTTTGGGCGATTTTAAGCAAAGCTGTCACTCAAAGCAGACTTTGGAAATTGGCCCCTAGCATGTGGAGAACGGAAAAATTGTCCGCGAAGAATTCTCCTATCCTGTCGGCGAATAGCCACGCTCTCCCAGCGTCATGGTTGGCTGACCCAAAAGCTTAGGCTTATTCTAGGACTTAGATCGTCAAAAAAGCGCGCCGCATTGAGCGTGTGAACTCATGGGAGACCGATATGGCTTTTGATGCCCCGGAAGAGCTTGAAGCCTTCCGCACGGAAGTGCGGACCTGGCTTGAGGAAAACTGTCCGCCTTCGATGCGGACACCGATGCCTGATGATGAGATTGTCTGGGGGGGCAAGCGCGAGCCGTTTAAGAATCCTGACTCCAAAGCCTGGCTGGAACGCATGGGCGAGAAGGGCTGGACCGCGCCTGAATGGCCTGCCGAGTATGGTGGGGGCGGTTTGACCAAGGCGCAGGCAAAGGTCCTGCAGCAGGAATTGCGCCGGATCAAAGCGCGACCAGCCTTGTTCTCGTTCGGGCTCTGGATGTTTGGCCCAGCTTTGCTTGAGTTCGGCAATGAGGAACAGAAGAAGCGGTTCATTCCAGACATCGTCAAAGGTAAAACCCGCTGGTGTCAGGGCTATTCGGAGCCAGGGGCAGGTTCTGATCTCGCGGGCCTGCAAACCAAGTGTGAAGACAAAGGCGACCACTGGCTGATTAATGGTCAGAAGGTCTGGACGTCTTATGCTGATCAAGCGGACTGGATTTTCTGCCTCGTGCGGACCGATAACACCGTCAAGCATGAGGGGATCAGCTTTCTGGTCTTTGATATGACCACGCCTGGGGTTGAGGCGCGGCCAATCAAATTGATTTCAGGCTCTTCGCCTTTCTGTGAAACCTTCTTCACTGATGTGAAAGTGCCCAAGGATCAGTTGGTCGGGAAGCTCAATGCGGGCTGGACGATTGCTAAACGCTTGCTGCAGTTTGAGCGTTCTTCCATCTCTGCTGGTGGGTTTGGCGGAACCGGTGGTTCGGGCATCCTGTCGCCACAGGAATATGCCAAACAGCATGTTGGCCTCGATGAAAGCGGACGTGTTGCCGATGGCGATTTGCGCGCACGGATCACCGATCATTTGATGTACGCCAAGGCGTTTAGCCTGACGGTTCAGCGCTCAACCGAACAGGCCAAGGCCGGGCAAGAGGTGGGTCATACAGCCTCCATTCTGAAATATGCTGCGGCTAAGATGAACCAGGACAAATGCGAGCTTCTGGTGGAAGCGCTTGGGACTGATGGCTTGGGTTGGGATGGTGATGGCTTTGCCGAAGATGCCAAGAAAGCCACACGCGGTTGGTTGCGGTCCAAAGGGAACTCAATCGAAGGCGGTACAAGCGAGATTAATCTGAACGTGATTGCCAAACGCGTTCTGGGCCTGCGGGAGCATCAATAATGAGTTTTGTTCTTTCTGAAGACCAGCAAATGCTGCGCGATACGGCCGAAGCTTTCGCCCGGGATGAGCTTGCTGTCAGCCATTTACGGGGCCTGCGCGATAGTGGTGCCAATGGGGTTGATCCGGAAACGCGTCAAAAGCTTGCTGAGCTTGGCTTTTTCGGCGTCTTGATCCCGGAAGAGTATGGCGGGGTTGGCATGGGCATGGTGGCCATGGGTCAGATCATGGAAATGCAGGGCCGCACAATTGCCACCACGCCGCTGTTGCAAACGGCTGTGCTTGGCGCGAGCCTGATCACCATGGCGGGGTCTGAGGCGCAAAAATCAGAGTGGTTGCCAAAAGTGGCCTCTGGTGAAGTGACGCTGGCGCTCGCGCTGGATGAGGGCACCCACCATGCGCCGCTGAATATTTCGACCCAAGCCGAAAGCGATGGGCAGGGTTATACGCTGAATGGCGCAAAACGCTTTGTCACTGATGGGCAGCATGCCGACATGTTCCTGATTGTCGCACGGACTTTCGGCGAAGCCGGTCAAAGTCATGGCTTGAGCTTGTTCCTGGTCCCGCGTGATGCGGGCGGCTTGAGCATTCAAACACTCAATACGGTTGATAGTCATGGCGCCGCTCACCTCTCACTTGAGGACGTGCACGTACCGGAGATCCACCTTATTGGGGCTGCCGATGCGGCGTGGGAAACACTCGAACCTGCGCTTGATCGTGGGCGTATGGCGCTGGCAGCAGAAATGCTGGGATCATCACAGGCAGCGTTTGAGATGACCTTGGAATATCTCCAGACGCGTAAACAGTTTGGTCAGTTGATCGGATCGTTTCAGTCCATGCAGCACCGGGCCGCCAAGATGTTTACCGACCTTGAGATGACCAGGTCTTGTGTCACAGCAGCTCTGTCTGGGGTTGACGAGAACCGTAATGATCTGGCGGAACTGGCAAGCCTCGCCAAGGCCCGGGCTTCTGAACTGGTTCATCTGGTCAGCAATGAGACTGTGCAAATGCATGGTGGCATCGGCATGACTGATGATCACGATAGTGGCCTTTACATGAAACGCGCCCGCGTTCAGGAAGCATTGCTCGGCGGGGCGAGCTATCATCGGGATCGCTATGCACGGTTGAACGGCTTTTAAATTAGTATCTCGGTTGATCTCGCAAGATCGTCTTTAGGGTCCCTTAAATGATTTAGGGGACCCTTTATTATGCGTTTTATTCCCTTCTTCTTGTCGATTGCTTTTCTAGTCCTCTCATGTGGTGGTCTGTCGCAAAGCAGTTGGTTCGCTATCCCGGTTATTCTGTTTGGCTTGCTCGTTGGCCTTGGCCTTTATGATATCCTGCAACCCAAACACGCCTTGTGGCGGAACTTCCCGATTCTGGCGCGTGTGCGCTGGTTGGCGGAGGAGTTAAGGCCGTTTCTGCGTTCCTATATTGTTGAGAGCGAAACCGAAGGCCGTCCCTTCAATCATGAAGAACGGGCCATGGTTTATCGGCGATCCAAGGATGTGTCGTCGGTTGAGCCGTTTGGCAGCCATCTGGACATTGGCCAGCCCCCTTATGAGTGGCTCTCGCACTCCATCGCGGCCAGGCATCCTGAAGAAACCGACCCGCGTATTCTGATTGGCGCGCCGGGTACAAGCCGGCCCTATAGTGCGAGTGTCTTCAATATCTCGGCGATGAGTTTCGGATCGCTTGGCGCGCATGCGATTGAGGCGCTTAATCGCGGTGCGGCGAAAGGCGGGTTCTTCCATGATACCGGCGAGGGGGGCGTTTCGCGCTATCACAAAGCCGGGGGCGGGGATCTCGTCTGGGAACTTGGGTCAGGTTATTTCGGCTGCCGCGCCAAAGATGGCGGGTTTGATCCGGTCCGCTTTCAGGAAACCGCCAGTCTTGATCAGGTCAAGATGATTGAGATCAAGCTTTCGCAAGGGGCAAAGCCAGGACATGGCGGGGTTTTGCCGGGATCGAAAGTGACAGAAGAAATCGCTGAGGCGCGCGGCATTCCAATCGGCGAGACCTGTTTCTCTCCCCCCAATCACACGGCTTTCTCCAATCCCTTGGAACTGTTGCATTTCATTGCCCGATTGCGGGAACTGTCTGGTGGGAAGCCGGTGGGTTTCAAACTGTGTATTGGTAATCGCTGGGAGTTTCTGGCCATCTGTAAGGCCATGCTCGAAACCGGGATCAAGGCTGATTTCGTGGTGGTCGATGGTGCAGAAGGGGGAACCGGCGCGGCCCCGGCGGAATTCCTTGATCATATTGGCGCGCCCCTGCGCGAAGGACTGCTTTTCACGCGTAATGCTTTAGTTGGCTGTGGTTTGAAGGACGATATCAAGATCGGCGTAAGTGGAAAGCAGATTTCCGCTTACAATATGGCCTCCAGCTTGGCGCTCGGGGCTGACTGGATCAACACGGCACGGGGGTTCATGTTCTCGCTTGGCTGTATCCAATCCCTGAATTGTCACAAGAACACGTGTCCAACGGGCATTGCGACTACCGATCAAAGCCGCCAGCGCGGTTTGGTCGTCGCTGACAAAGCTGAGCGGGTTTATCAGTTCCACAAAAATACCGTGGCGGCCCTGATGGAAGTGGTCGGCGCAGTTGGGTGCGCTCACCCTTCAGAGCTTTTGCCACGTCACCTTATTCGCAAGACAGCCGAAAGCACGATGCCAGCCTCCATGGCGTATCCAATGCTCAACACCGGGGACTTGCTCGAGACCCCGAAAGTGACCCACTTGCATAGGGCATGGGAGCTTGCCAGTTCAAATAGCTTTGACCCCAAAGGCTAGATCGTTGCCGATTGGGCCGGTTGGTTTTCGTATGGATTTGTGAGGCCAGCATCCTCACGCCGCCGGACCATATCCGAGACGATAACGGCACCAATCATTTTACCGATGACAAACACGATCCAGTTGGCAAGCGTCAGCGTGTTGCCCGGGTCGCTGCCAAACTCGATTTGCTTGGCAAGGTCTGCACCATACAGGAATATGGTTGTATCAATCGGGGTCGCGACCGCACTGGAATACAGGATACGCTTTGACAGCTTCATTTTGGTGAACGTGAAGAGCAGCCAATCAAAGAATTCCGAGACAAAGAAAGCCAGCCCTGAGGCGATCACAATGACGATCCACGCATAATACATCGACCATCCCAGGGCGAGTGCCATGGCCAGCAGGACCCATTGATGCATCTCTCGTTGCACAAAGTCGCGAATGACGAAGACCAGACCTGTTACCAGGGTTAGGGGGTGCAGCATCAAACTGCCCGCGACTTGCGTATCATCCGGGAAGACGAGTCCAAACAGACTGTGTTCTCCACTGACCCAAGGGCCGACAAATTCAAGATTTGGAACAACCCCAAAGGACCAGTTCAGGAAGGGGATCATCATCACATAGATAACCGCCCATAGTCGCCCGCCCAAACGCCAGAGAATAGCGAGGGTCAGGGCCAAGCCAAGCACGACCGGGATCAGAAAGCTCGGGCGATTATTTGTCAGGATCGCAACAAAGGTTTCGATAATGTCCACTTGAACGCTCCTGCAAGAATGGCCTCAAAGCTTAAGCTCACACTTGCCTATAAGAGGCAAATATATCTAGGGCAAAGCTGACATAGGGCAGAATGCTTGATGGAGTAGCAGGTGACGTCATCTATTAAGGTCAGCATCATTGTCGCGCGAGCACGTAATGGTGTTATTGGCGTTGATGGAGACTTGCCGTGGCGGTTGCGCGATGACCTCGCATTTTTCAAGCAAACCACGAAGGGGCACCCCATCATCATGGGACGCAAGACCTGGCTGAGCTTGCCGCGTCGCCCTCTGCCTGCGCGTGATAACCTTGTCCTGACCCGCGATCATACATTTCTGGCACCTGGTGCTCGGGTCTGCACAAGTGTCAAGGCGGCGATCGCGATGGCAAAAGCGATTGCCGGGCAGAGCGGGAGGCAGGAAATCTTCATCATTGGCGGGGCCATGATCTATCAGGAAGTGATGCCGCTCGCCGATAAACTGTACCTCACAGAGGTTGAAACCAATATTGACGGGGATGTATCATTCCCTGATTTTGATAATGGCGAGTTTGAAGAACTTCAGCGTCTGAACCATAAGGCTGACGAGCACAATCAGTATGATTTTACCATCCGGGTGCTTGAGCGCCGAGTTAGAGCTTAGGCAGCTTTTTCAAGTCTGGCTGTTGGATAGATGATGACGGTATTACGGCCCTGTTTTTTGGCATAGCGCAGGCATCTGTCCGCTCTTGCGACGGCTTCAATCAATGGCTCACCTGGGACGCACTCCGTTACACCAAAGCTCGCCGTGACCTGTATTGGCTGCTTGTTGTGATAGAGCTTCATGGTTTCAAGAGCGCGGCGGATCCGGTTGGCGGCTTGCCCCGCTTCTTCATGGTCGGTTTCGCCCAAGAGGAGGACAAACTCTTCGCCACCCCAACGCGCCGCTTCATCCGTCCCGAAGCGAATAATTTTTCGAAGCTTTTGCGCAATATGCTGTAAGGCAACATCACCACCGACATGCCCATGTGCGGTGTTGATGTCCTTGAAGTGATCAATATCGAACAAGACCAAGGCAGCTTTTGAATGGTTGCGCTTCATACGCGCGAGTTCGCGCTTGTAAAACTCTTCAAAGGCCCGGCGATTGTAGAGGCCTGTTAAGGGATCGGTTACAGCCAGCTCGCGAAGCTGCTCTTGAACGAGGATTAGACGACGAGAATAGATTGCCATCATTAAGGAAGCTGGTGGGGCCAGAACAACAGAGACCAGAACCGACATGTAAACCATATTGGATGGATTGCTTGGATCAAGAAAAGTTGCGACGAATGTAGAGAAATGCACCGTCGCGCAAATGATCACGACCGATAGGATGATCGAGTAAACACAAGTATGGAGTCGTGACGAAGTTCTGAACATTTTCAAGCCTTACGATAGCTTGAGTATCGCACAGAGTTCCGAAGACTTGGTTCCGTTATAGCGCTAAATTTTATCTATTTCTCGATCGGTTGAAGGATAAGATTGATCGCAATCGAAATCCGATCCCGACTGCCCTGGTGTGGGCGCACACTATGGCCCAACCAACCAGGAAACATAACAAGTACCCCAGCTTTAGGGGCAATCGAGTATTGTGCTCTAACCGGAGTTCCCGCGTTATCGCGCATAACGATGTCTGGAACTGTCATATAGGCCATTGGGAAGCGTGGATCTTCCAGCATAAGCTCGCCGCCTGTGTCGCCTCTGCCGCCATCGTCGACATAATAGACGCCTGACCATATCGCGCCGGGGTGGCAGTGATGAGCGTTGTGGGTACCGGGTGGATTTACGTTCGTCCACATATCGGCAATGAAACGGAAATCGCGCTTTCCGTCCTTGTGAATGTCGGCAATATGGGCAGCACAGGTCTGAACCGCGAATTCCCCAAGCCTTTGCGCTTCAGGACCACCCCATTTGATCATATCAATATCGGAATGCCAGCCGCCCTGATTGGAACGATTGATGCCCTCTGGGTCAGATTGTCTTTTATTTTCAATGGCTTGCTTGAGGGCGGCGTTGGCGTTCTGATGATCTGGGAAAACAGCCTTGAGGATAGGTGTGGGAAACAAATCAAGGCGTTTCATCTCAGTCATGGCTTATCTAATCCTCGAATACGATCTCAGGTGCAGGTTTCGTCTGGAGAGCATCCAAGCTTATTGCTGTATCTTTGGCCAGAGTCTGGAACAGAGCTGTCGCACTGTCATCGGCCAATGCAGCGGGTTTACCGCTATCTCCACCTTCGCGGATAGATTGGAGCATTGGGATTTGCGAAAGCAGAGGAAGACCAAGGGTCTGAGCCATGGCCTGACCGCCGCCTTCGCCCATGATGTGATGGCGGTTTCCGGCAGGGTCTTCAAACCAGCTCATGGTCTCAACAATGCCAAGAACCGGAACATGGGTTTTAGCAAACATGGCAGCCCCGCGCCGGACATCCGCGAGGGCGACCTCTTGCGGTGTGGTGACAATAATCGCTGCAGTCAGCGGTACGCGCTGAGCAAGGGTTAGCTGTGCTTCCCCGGTGCCGGGCGGGGTATCAATGATCAGCAAATCCAGCGGGTCTTCCGGTGTACCCCAGGCAGCATCATTGAGCATCTGGGTAATTGCCGACTGGACGATCGGCCCGCGCCAGATCATCGGTGCGTCAGGGTCGGAGAGGTAGCCGATGGACAGCGTGTGTATCCCGTGGGCAAACACAGGGATAAGTTTGCCATCCTTATTGGTTGCCGGGCTGGCCTCAACAGCATCAAGCATGGTCGGGATGGATGGGCCATAAATGTCAGCGTCGAGCAGACCGACGCGTAAACCCTGTTTGGCAAAGGCTGCAGCAAGGTTCACTGAGACGGTGGATTTGCCGACCCCGCCTTTGGCAGACGCAACGGCCAGAATGCGGGATATGCCGGGGATCGGTTTAACTTGTCCTTGGCCGGGTTGGGATTGCTGCAGGGCCTCGTCACTGAGGCGAGCGCCCTTTTTAACTCGTTTTGTCGGGGGTGAAGGGTGGGTTTGCAGGCCTTGAGGGGCACCTGCAGGGGGGCTTGCGGGAGACATAGGGGGTATGTCAGGGCTACCTGGGCCGCGTTCAGCCGTGAGGACCGTGCTGACGGCTTCAACCCCTTTCAAGCTCATGATCCGGGCTTCGGTCTCAAGTTTGAGCGTCTCGGCGCGTTCGCGATCCATACCGTCGGCATCAATCACGAGGGTTACCCGGCCTTGGTCTGCAATGCGCACACCTGATAACCAGCCCGGATTGCCAAGTGTTTTGCGAATCTGGGCTTCATTGAGCGCTTTTGCGGCCTTGCGGTCCCAAAACATCGGCACATATCCTTGATGTAACGGCAGTTAGAACGCACATAGCGATCAATAGCTCAAAAACAAATAGCTGACTGAAGAGTTGTAAAGGAGGGGCGATGCCCTGGAATGATAATAGCGACGGCGGCAGTAAGCCGACCGCCAGCAATAACAGCCCGTGGGGCAGCGGCGGCTCTGGCGGCGGTGGTGGTAATGGAGGGTCTCCATGGAACCGTCCCGGCGGTTCTGGCGGTGGACAAGGGGGCGGCGGTGGCGGTCCTGACCTGGAAGAACAGATGCGCCGGATGCAGGAACGCTTTTCGCGCCGTGGCAAAGGTGGCGGTAAAGGCCCGAAGGGCCCAAGCTTTGGCCCGGGAGGCTTTTTGGCCCTCGGTGCGGTTGCGCTGATTGCCTGGCTGGCGACAGGCATTGTGGTTGTCGACGAAGGCGAGCGCGCAGCGGTGTTCCGCTTTGGAGAGTATCAGAAGAATTTTGCACCGGGTTTCCATATCCATCTGCCTACGCCGATCGAGACTCATGAAATTCTGCCGTCTGAGCGCCAGCAGGAAACGCAGATTGGCGTGAGCAATCAGGATGAAAGCCTGATGCTGACAGGCGATGAGAACATCGTTGATGTGCAGTTCCGCGTGTTCTGGTTCTATGACGGTGAAAACCCGGAAGACTTCATCCTGAACATTGATGATGGTCGCCCGCTGGTAAAAGCAGCCGCGGAAAGCGTGATGCGTGAAGTCGTCGGTAAGTCGACGCTTGATGCGGTCATCACCACAGGCCGTGGCGAGATCGCCTCTACCGTGCGTGAACAGCTTCAGGTCTTGCTGAACGATTATGGCGCAGGCGTAACAGTTGAAAACGTCGAGATTCAAGACGCGCGGAACCCCGGCCCGGTTCGGGACGCGTTTATTGACGTGATCAATGCCGGTCAGGATGCCGAGCGGATGGTTCAGGAAGCCATTCGTTACGCCAATGACATTGTTCCACGTGCCCGTGGTGAAGCACAGCAAATTCTGCAAAACGCGCAAGCCTATCGTGATCAGGTAATTGCGGATGCGACGGGTCAGGCTGATCGTTTCACGCTGATCCTGCGGGAGTATCAGCGTGCGCCGCAAGTGACGCGGGAGCGTATGTATCTTGAAACGATGGAGAAGGTCCTCAACCGGACCGACAAACTCATCCTTGATAGTGATTCCGGCGCTGTGCCTTACCTGCCGCTGGATCGTGTAAACCGTAGTGGAGGCAACTAGACCATGAAGCCTTTTGGTATCCTTGGCATTGTCGTTGCGATTGCCGCGATTGTTGCCCTCTTGAACAGTTTCTTCATCGTTGACCAGCGCCAGCAAGCTTTGGTCCTGCAAGTTGGTGCGGCGAAAGAATTCTATAACGAGCCCGGCACGGATGAAGCCGGCCTGAAATTCAAGATTCCGTTCATTCAGTCGGTTGTGACCTATGATAAGCGCAACCTTGGTCTGGATGTGCCGGACATTGAAGTATTTGCGTCTAATCAGGAGCAGTTGATTGTCGACGCGTTTGTGCGCTGGCGGATCGAAGATCCGTTGGAGTTCTATCAGCGTCTTGGCACGCAGAGAGAAGCCGAGCGTCAGTTGCTGCGCTTTACCGATACGCAAATCCGTAACGCGCTTGGTAATCAGCTTCCTGAGGAAATTATTTCAGGGCAGCGGTCTGAACTGATGGATCAGATTCGCGATGAATTGAGCGCTGCAATTTCAGGCCGAGGTATCGATATTATCGATGTTCGGATCAAGCGCGTGGACCTTCCCGCAGACGTTTCTCAGCGTGTGTTTGACCGGATGGCCGCAACACGGAACCAGCAAGCCGAGCAAATTCGCGCGGAAGGGGACGAACGCGCCAAGCTGGTTCGTGCGGAAGCCGATCGTGAGCGGACCGTTCTGCTCGCTGAAGCGCGTCGGGAATCTGAGCAGATTCGCGGTGCGGGTGATGCGAAGCGGAACGAGATTTATGCCGAGGCCTATGGTCAGGACGCAGAATTCTTCCGGTTCCAGCGGGCCTTGATTGCGTGTGAGAAGGCGTTCGGTGTCGGTGACATTGGCGACTCTGCGGACACAGAAAGTTCTGGCCCACGGGCTCAGCAGCAAGCGACACGGATCGTTGTTGGTCCGGACCAGCTTGGCCTGTGTGATGAGTTTATCGACCAAGCCCAGCAAAATGGGCGCCCACGCCGCTAAGCGTGTGAGACATAATAATTTTGAGAAACCCCGGTTCCTGTGAGCTGGGGTTTTTCTTTTCTCCGCGCAGGGGAAATCTTGCGCCTTTCGCACGAACCGCCATACTTGCGCCATTAACCACTGTTTGGAGTCGCCTATGCGTTCGGCCCTGCTTGCTTTTGCTCTGTCCCTTGCACTGACTGGTACGGCCAGTGCACAACAGTCTCTGTCGCGTAGCGGGGACGTTGCAGATCAACAGGTCATGCCGGACAGTTTCGCAGCCCTGTCAAAGCGCTTGATGCCCGCAGTTGTAAATATCACAACCCAGCAGGTCGTCGCGCCATCGGGCCTGCCGGAGTTCCCAGAAGGTTCACCTCTGGAGCAGTTTAACGAGTTTTTTGGTGGCCCAGATACGCCGCAAGCCCAAGGATCCCTCGGGTCGGGTTTTGTGATTTCCCCTGAAGGGCTGATCGTGACGAATAATCACGTGATCGAGAATGCCGATGAAATTAATGCGGTCTTCTCTGATGGGCGGACCTTGCGCGCGACTTTGATTGGCACGGACGAAGCCACCGATATTGCAGTTCTGAAAGTTGAACAGGCCGATCCTTTCCCATTTGTCGACTGGGCCGATAGCGATAGCGCAGAGGTCGGCGACTGGGTCATGGCGATTGGTAACCCGTTTGGTTTCGGGGGATCGGTCTCTGTCGGCATTGTGTCTGCGCGCAACCGGGACATTCAGTCGGGAAATTATGACGATTACATCCAGACCGATGCCGCGATTAACCGCGGCAATTCGGGCGGCCCGCTGTTTAATCTGAATGGTGAAGTTCTGGGTGTGAACACGGCGATCATTTCACCAACGGGCGGATCGGTTGGTCTTGGCTTCTCAATCCCAGCCAACCTCGCCAATCAGATCAGTGACCAGATTATCGATTTTGGTTCGGCGCGGCGCGGTTGGTTCGGGGTAAATGTGCAGGATATTGATCGCGATATTGCCGAGGCTTATGGCCGGAACAGCGATGAGGGCGTGATTATCACCACAATCACGGATGACAGCCCGGCTGCAGAGGCTGACTTTGAGGTTGGCGATCTGGTCCTGACCTTTGATGGAAAGACCGTGACGGATATCCGTGCGCTGAGCCGCATCGTTGCCGAGACGACGATTGGATCCGTTGTTGATGTTGAGATCATTCGTGGACGTCGCGCCCGTACCGTGGCCCTGACCGTACAGGAATTGCCTGGCAGCGGCAGGGATGAAGACCGGAATGAGCCTGTGCCCGAAAGCGCTTTGACGGATAACCCGATGGGTGTGGACCTTGGGGAACTCGATGATGACGGGCACCGCAGATATGGTGTGCCCAATGATATTGAAGGCGTGCTGGTGCGTGAGGTTTCCCCGCGTGGACCAAGTTTTGGCAAGCTGCGACGCGGCGATGTTGTCATGGAAATGGGTTTTGAGCGCGTCACCTCACCCACAGCAGCTTTGCTGGCGATGGATGATGCCGCGCGAACCCCTGATCGGCCTTTACTGGTCCGGCTTTGGCGTGAAGGCGGTGTGCGCTTCGTCTCGGTTGAGCTGGAGGTATAGGCATGATCCGGCGGCTGGCAGGTTTAGGACTTTTGGTTCTGGGGCTGTGGCTGTTCTGGGGCGCGGTGCAGGCCGTGCTGGCCTTTACCAGCCGAGGTGGTCCCTTGATGAGTGCTTTGATGGAACCACCAACCAGCTTGATCCGCCTTATCGGGACAGGTCTGATGCTGATCGGCGGCTTCATGACGCTGCTGAAGCTCCGTTTGGGTGGTAGCACTGGACTATTAGGTGCTCTGGTTTTTGCGGCTCTTGGGGGTCTAATGGCCGCAATGGGAACCGATAGCGCTCTTTGGCTGGATGAAGTGGTCTATGGCGGTGTGGCCATCGCGCTTGCTGCAGTCGTTCTGGCTCTGAAGCGCGCCTAAGCCAAAACGTCCTGCCAGTCTTTGTTCTTCTCGATCTGAGCCTTTGCAAATGGGCAGAGTGGGATGATCTTGATCCCATCCTTACGAGCATCTTCAACCGCGCGCAGAACCAGCGCCTTACCAACGCCCATGCCGCCGAGTTCACGTGGGACCCCCGTGTGATCAATAATGATCCGGGTTGATCCGGCGCGGGAATAAGTCATTTCGGCCTCGTGACCGTTCACGGTCGTGACATAGCGGCCACCTGTTGGGCCGTCTTCACGCGTAATGGTGATGTCTGTCATTGTGCGCTCCTTGCTTGATGACCGTGAAAATGGGACGAGAGCTTATCCCCGACCACTACAAAAGCGCTGAAAGGACTTATTCGGTTTTTGCATGAAGCCCAATGAGTGATAGTCTATCGGCTCTCCCAGACGACTTTGTGAGGTAAACGATGGCCAAAAAGAAAACCGCTCGCGAAAAGCTCGCTGTTGAAAAACAGATCAAAAAGGTCGTTCTGGAAAAGGCCTTTGGTGGTATAGCCGCGGGAGATGAAATGCTGGTTTCAACACCGCAAATCGTCGATGCCTACATTGCCGATATTCCGTTTGGGGAAGCTCGCACTATCCCGCAGATGCGCGATGAGTTGGCGGCGCGTGAGGGCTGTGCTGGAACCTGTCCGATGTCTTCGTCTATCTTTGTCCGCATGGTTGCCGAGGCGGCGCTTGAGGATTTAGCCGAGGGCAAAACTGTTTCCGAGGTGACGCCGTTCTGGCGGATTGTGACCAGCAAGGACAAGATGGTGAAGAAGCTGGCGGTTGATCCAGAGTGGATTGACCAGCAGCGCAGCTTGGAAGCTGGATAGGGCCTGTTATTGGCGCTATGGCAGCGCCATGAGATTACCGCCGCGCCCCGATTTGAGCTGGAAAGAGGATGGCACACCCGTCAATGAACGGGTGGGCGATATCTATTACTCAGTCGAGGATGGGTTGGAGGAAACGCGGGCGATTTTCCTGAAGGCCTGCGGACTGCCTGAGCGATGGCAGGGGCGTGACAGTTTTACTGTTGCTGAACTGGGGTTCGGGACGGGCCTGAATTTTCTGGCGCTCTGGCAGCTTTGGCGAAAGGCACGCGGGGACCAGGGCTGGCTGCATTTTGTCAGCTTTGAGGGTTTCCCACTGGATGTAGGCGATGCGGAGCAGGCGCTCTCTGTCTGGCCAGAATTAGGGGAATTGGTCCGCGAGCTGATCGCCAAATGGCCAGACCGGGCCAAGGGCGTGCATCAGGTTGTCTGGCCCGATGAGCGCCTGACTCTGACCCTGCATCTTGGACTGATCGAGGAGACATTGCCACAGGCGCAATTCAAGGCCGATGCCTGGTTCCTGGACGGGTTCAGCCCGGCCAAGAATGAAGCCATGTGGGATGAGGGTCTCTGGCCGCAAATTGCCGCGCGGAGTTCGCCGGGCGCCGTTGCGGCGACCTTTACCGTCGCGGGCGCAGTGCGGCGCGGCTTGACCGCAGCAGGGTTCGCGGTCACGAAACAGCCCGGTCATGGCCGCAAGCGTGAGCGTCTCGAAGCGATTTTTCTGGGCGAGGCCGATGCTAGGCCGCATGGCCAGAACCGTATCGCGATCATAGGGGCCGGAATTTCCGGGGCGAGCCTTGCGCGCGTGCTGAGTGATCGCGGGGCCAGCGTGACTGTTTATGAGCAGGCTGACGGCCCAGCGCAGGGGACAAGTGGCAATCCGATCGGCCTTTTGATGCCACGCCTTGATGCCGGGGATACCGCGCAGGCCCGCTTTCTGGTCGAAGCCTATAATGCCGCGCGTGCCCTCTATCGCGGCTATGCCGGGGTTGAGGATACCGAAGTGGTTCAGCGGCCTAAGGATGAGCAGGAAGCACGCCGGATTGAGAAAGTGCTGGCTGACCCACCGCTTGGGTTGGAGGACTTGGAGGCATTGCCGGGCGGTGGCCTGTTGCACAAACGGGCCATGATGTTCCGCCCTGCGCGCCTGCTGCCCGCGCTTCTGGAAGGTATTGATGTCCGCTGGGGGAGCGAGGCTGAAATTGATCCCGCCGCGCGGTCTGTGAATGGCGAAGTCTATGATGCCATCGTGCTCGCCACAGGCTGGCATATGGAGACGATGATCCCCGCGTTGCGCCTGAAGGGCCGGGCCGGGCAGGTCGAGTTTAGTGAAGTTGATGTTGATGCGCCGCCATCGGCCATGGCGAGCGGGCATTATGCTCTGGCGAGTGGTCGCGAGCGGGTCTGGGGCGCGACCTATCGCGATCATGAGGGCGATGTGCCGGCTATCCTTGAGGCGGATCGTGAGACGAATGCGGCTTCGCTTGCGGCCCTGAACCCGTACTGGCGTCAGTCAGTTGCCGCTGCGCAGGTGCGTTCCCGCGCCGGGGTGCGGGCGACCAGCCCTGACCGCTTGCCGATTATTGGCGCTATGCCGGATGTTGAAATGATCCTGAAAAGCCATGCCGGACTGCGTACAGGGATCGCCGTACCGGAGGAAACAGCCATTGTGTCAGGGCTTTACCTCGCCGGGGGGTATGGTTCGCGAGGCTTTACTTTTGGCCCCTGGGCAGCACGCCTCATCAGCGCACTCATCCATGATGACCCATTGCCGACTCAGTTAGCGGCGCTGCCTCTGGTGAACCCGGCTCGGCAAATTCTTCGTGATCTGAAACGGCGTCTGATTTGAGCAAATATACTCCGATTTCGGCCTATTTTGGTTTTGACAGCGTTTACCTTTGGTCAATCGCATAAACGGGTCTGGCCATCGCTTTGCGAATGCGCTTGATGACTGCCACGCGATTGACCGGGAGCTCGCATCGCTTCCGCCGGAAACAGGAATAAGGGGTAATGGCGTGTCCAATACAGCGGTAGAATTAGCAGATCTCGGGATTGAAGCAGCTTTGGTTCGGAAGAACTGGAATGAAGCGCGCCTCTATCAACAGGCAGTGCTGAATGAAGATGCCCAGATTGCCAAAGGTGGGGCTCTGGTTGTGAAAACTGGTCAGCACACTGGGCGCAGCGCCAAGGACAAGTTCACCGTTCGTGATGAGACAACTGAGAACTCCGTCTGGTGGGACAATAATGCCTCCATCACGCCGGCACAGTTTGATGCGCTGTGGGAGGACTTCCGCGATCACCTGAAGGGCAAAGACCTGTACATGCAGGAGCTGTTTGGCGGGGCCGACCTCGACCACCGCGCGCCGGTGCGTGTAGTCACTGAGTATGCCTGGCACAGCTTGTTCATTCGCCACCTTCTGCGCATTCCGACTGCAGCGGAGTATGAGGCGTTCCAGCACGAGTTTACCATTATCAACGCGCCAAGCTTCCGCGCTGATCCGGCCAAGCATGGCACGGTTTCCGAGACCGTGATTGCAGTGAACTTTGCCAGGAAGATCGTTCTGATTGGCGGCACCAGCTATGCCGGGGAGACCAAGAAATCTGTCTTTACTATTCTGAACTACATCCTGCCGACCAAGGGCGTGATGCCGATGCACTGTTCGGTCAACGATGGCGGCAATGATGATGCGGCCATCTTCTTTGGCCTGTCCGGGACCGGGAAGACCACGCTTTCAGCGGATGCCAGCCGCACGCTGATTGGCGATGATGAGCATGGCTGGTCAGAGAATGGCCTGTTTAACTTCGAAGGCGGCTGTTACGCCAAGATGATCAATCTCTCGCAAGAGAATGAGCCGGAAATCTATGCCACCACCAAGATGTGGGGCACGGTTCTGGAAAATGTCGTCATGGATGACGAAACCCGTGAGCTGGATTTCTATGACAACACGCTCGCTGAGAATTCGCGCGGCGCTTACCCGATTTCAGCGATTGAGAATGCTTCTCTTGAGGGCCGCTGCGGTCAACCAAAGAACCTGATCATGCTGACGGCGGATGCGTTTGGTGTATTGCCACCGATTGCCAAGCTGACCCCGGCACAGGCCATGTACCACTTCCTGTCTGGCTATACCGCAAAGGTTGCCGGTACAGAGAAAGGTGTGACAGAGCCAACGGCGACCTTCTCTACCTGTTTTGGTGGACCGTTCATGCCGCGTCACCCGAGTGAGTATGGCAAGCTTCTGGGCCAGTTGATTGACCAGTACAATGTGGATTGCTGGTTGGTCTCTACAGGCTGGACAGGTGGTCCATACGGCACCGGACAGCGTATGCCGATCAAGGCAACGCGCGCCCTGCTAAACGCGGCGCTCGATGGCTCTCTGAATAATGTCGAATTCCGCAAGGACGAGACGTTTGGCTTTATGGTTCCGGTCTCAGTGCCAGGTGTCGATAATGCTGTGCTCGACCCACGCGGCACATGGGCGGACAAGGCTGCCTATGATGCCCAAGCCGAGAAGCTGGCAGGCATGTTCGTCGACAATTTCAAAGTCTATGAAGCCCATGTCGAGGACATCGTGAAAGCCGCGGCTCCGCGCGTGAAGGTCATCGCTTAAGGCGGTATGCCTTCACAAAGCCTTTTATGGACCGACAGAGTCTCGGGCGGAGTTTGAACTGCGAAACTCGCTGGGCGTCAGACCTATTTCATTTTTGAAAACCCGCAATCCGGGGCGATCATCAGAACGGAAGTGTCGCCTGAGCGTGGCACAGCCCGCGCGTTGAAGGTTCAAAATTCGAGCACGCCTGCTATGCGCGCGCTGACCCTATGGCTCGCTTCGCCGAGGCGGCTTGCAAAATGGGATAACTTCAGATCAGGCTTCAGGTAGAGTTTGTCTTGTTTCGGCCGATGCCAAATCAACCAGGCACGAAAGCTATACTTTCATGATGCAATCAGTCTTCGATATTCCGTTGGCGACATACCCGCAATAGCTCTGAACTCCTTGTTGAAGCTGGATTTGGTTTGGAAGCCGGATTCAAACATAATGTCTGTGATCGGCATATCCTGATGCTGTGCCAGGAGGTTCTTGGCGCGGTCAATGCGCCGCCGGTTCATTTGTTTCGAGTAACTCTCCCCGAAGGTTTCGTTGATTGCCTCTGATAACTGACGGGCGGGCGCACCTATCCTGCGGGCCATGGTGCTGAGTGATGGTGTCGGTTCATTAAAGAAGTCGGCCGTCGCCAAGCAGGCTTCGAATCGTTCGATAATGGCATGATAAACCTCTCGTCGCTCTGGGTCCGCACCTGAGTATTTGGCGCGTGTTCCATAGGTATAGATCCACTCGAAATAGAACTTTCTCTGAAGTGCGAGCCACATAACAAGGCATGCCGAAAGTAGCTTGGAGATAATCGCTAATAAAAGGCCAAGGGATTGGTCAGCGGATGAGCCGGCTTTGATCTCCAAAAGGATGATCAAGTCTGCCGCGAAGGATACTGCCAAATAAGCAATACAGGCGATGAGCCAAGCATATGGCGCCACAGCACGATGGCCGAGATGGTTAAACTGGCCTACGCCTTTTTGTGCGATTAAAATCAGGGCAATACAATAAGCAAGAATGCTCACAAGCACGATGATATCGACATAGTGAATCAAAGTGTGCGTCGTCATCTGCCCAAACACAATTGTTGCGGGCAGAGCGTGCAGAAGGTCACCCTTATGAAAAGGTCGATTGAGCTCTCGTACACTTTGAAAGAAGAGATACAAGAGCGGCCCGATCAGTAAGGGTAGCAGCGGCAATAGGGTCACTGCAAAGCGCGGGTGATCAAAGATCACAATCAAATGCAGTAAGAGTGCGTGCACCCCGAGCAACAGGAATACCGCGCCCAATAGCAAGGCAGGTGTTTTACTCGCAGCAGAAGTGCGAAACATGTGAACCGCGAACAAGCAGCAGAGGATGCTCAGAGCGGCCCCGAAGTTGAGAATTGCATTCAACATGATACGCCCACTAGCCGATTTTTATCCCTATTAAACGCAGAAAAGCGACCACAATCGCGTTTTCGGTCTCGCTGCGAACTCCGCTGGCATTGGCTACGCCTCTACACAAACCAGAACGCAAACCGATTGAGAGGTACATGTATGCATAACCAAAAGATCAAGGCCGCACTGATTGCTGCAGCAGTTTGTTTGGGTGCTTGTGATGCGGGCATAGGGAAAAGTGCCTTGTCGGGTGTCGAAAGCACCCAAACTTCGCTTCAGACATTGGTCTCTGAAAGGGTTGCCGCCGCCGAATTCTCCGGGGTCATCTTGGTGGCCGACCAGAACGAGATCATTTTTGAGGAGGCCTACAATTCGTCCTCTCTTGAAGACGCGTTCAGTGTCGATACGAATAGCCAGTTTGCCATCGCCTCAATAACAAAGAGCTTCACAGCGATATTGGTTCTCCAACTTGTAGAAAAGGGTTCGCTCAGTCTGGATGATCCGTTGAGCGCGTACCTGCCAAGCTTTCACGCCAGCTATGCTGATCACGTTACGCTTCGGCACCTTTTGCAAAACCGTTCGGGTCTCCCGCACTATACTGAGATACCAGGTTGGTTCGATCCCGAATTCAAGAAAACCCTAATGCCTGAAGCGATGCTTAGCGCGATTGCGTCCATGTCGCCCCGGTTCGAGCCAGGGAGCGATTATCTTTATTCGAATGCGAATTCCTACTTGCTGGGGCTTGTCATTGAAGCGACCACGGGCGCGTCCTACGACACCGTTTTATCAGAGCAGATTCTTGGACCCTCAGGTCTCAAACAGACAGGGCAAATCTATGATGATGACGTTGTGGCAGTGCTTGTTAGGAACGCGCTCCGCGGCGAGGATGGCACCTACACGCATGTTCCCGTGGTCAATCCACAAGTGTTTCGCGCGACAGCATCGATGTCGACCACAGCGCGAGATCTGTTCCGCTGGCATAAGGCCTTGCAGACCGACATACTGCTCAGTTCAGAAAGCAAGGCTATTATGTTCGACCCGATAATGCCCATGGCCTGGACTGTTGGTGCTGTCCCACTGAATTCCGGAGAAACGCTGTCACTCCAAACCTATAATGGCGAGATGATCGGCTATACGAGTATGATCACGCGCTTCCCGGACCATAGGGGCACCGTGATTATCTTGAACAACAATGATGCTGGGTATGATCTGCTTGCCAACCTTACGCTCGAGATTGCAGCAGAACTCTATGGCCCATGACTTGGGTGACCTGTCAGGTCAATCCGTATTGTCTCCACCATCGTTTGGAGTCGAAATGGCTTGCGCAAAGTGATTCTTAGGATACTCTCATATTCAGGAGTGCTGAATGCTTGGTCTTATGCCAGATTCTCAAATCTTTGGCCGGTCGTCTGCGGACTTCCAGCTGAGCGAGTGGTTTGACGAGTAGCGCCTGTCCTGTTTTGGAGGATGGGCAGGATCGCATGATCGGCTGAACGCCATAAAGACAGCATACCGCGTCAGGGATCATCCTGCCCGAAGGCATAGCCAAGGCTATGCGCGCTTATTCGGGAAACACAATTACTATGTCATACTCAAAGAACGACCTTCGCGGCGTCCTTGCCCTGCTTGTTGGGGGTGCTCTCCTTGTTCCATCTGCTCTCGCGCAGGAGGCTGAGCCTTCTACTGATGAACCGATCTCTGTTGCCGCTCAGAATGAAGAGAGTCCACAAGTCCTTGATCGGGTGGTCACTACAGGGACGCGGATAAAAGGCCTCGCCGAGGATGGCGCTGTGCAGGCTTTCTCCATCGACCGCGGTGATATTGTCGAAACCGGTGCCGGGTCTCTGATCGAGGTGCTCAAGGATCTCCCTGTGACAGGTGGGGGCCGCGGTACGTTTTCTACCTCTACAGCCGGCGCGCTGTCAGGGGATACGCCTCCCGGTGCCGCGTCTGTTTCGTTACGTGGCTTGGGAGCCAGCTCAACCCTGACCCTGATCAATGGGCGCCGGGCCAGCATTACAGCGTTTGCCCAGGGACAAGAGAACTTCATCGATGTGAACGCCATACCGCTCGCGGCGATTGAGCGGGTAGATGTGCTGCCAAACGGAGCGTCTGCGATTTACGGCGCGGATGCCGTCGCCGGGGTCGTCAACTATATCCTGCGCGACGATTTCAATGGCTTTGAAGTGCAGGGCAGCTATGGCAACTCAACGGCGGAAACCGATGAAGGCAAACTGAACCTCAATGCGGTTTGGGGGCGCTCCGATGATCGCCAATCCATCTTGCTCGTTGCAGACTATTACAAGCGCAATGCGCTGTTTGATCGGGATCGCGACTTCACGGCCAATTCGGTACGGCCCAGCCAGCAGGGCTTCTTCCCAAGCTTCAATGATCTGTTCCTCATGTTCAATGATCAGACCGAAGAGCCACAGGATGGCGGATGCGCGGCGGATGATTTCTTCGATGATGGCGCTTTTGGCGACTTCTGCCAAGTGAATACAAATGCCTTCGTTGCGACCGATGATGAGTTGGAATCGATCGGTATCATGGGCGCTTACAAATTGCGGGTTACAGATGATCTGACCTGGTTCAATGATCTGCTCTGGTCGACCAATGAGAGCAATGGCACGTCTTCGCCTGCCAATTTCTCACGTGCACCGGTTAATCCAGAAAACCCTTTCTTCCCTCAGAGTCTGATCGATGACATCGTCGAAGAGGCCAATATCGATAATCCGGGGACAATTTATGATGACTTCTTCGGCTTCCCGATCTTTGCTTGGGGCAAGATCCCTGAACCGCGTGCGGTTACGGTCGAGAGTGAAACCCTGCGCCTGACCAGTGGCCTGACCTATGAGGCTGATAATGGTTGGACCTATGAAGCCGCCCTTGTCTATGGTCAGAATGAGTCGACCCAGCGTGGTCTTTCCGGGCTTTACCGGACCGCTGAGTTTGAAGATGCGTTACTTGGCAATTTGTGTAGCGATGGCAGTCGGGTAGACGCGCTTGCTGGGGACCGATGCGAGGATACCGGGCTGGTGACCCTTTGGTACAACCCATTCGGGGGACAGACACAGCAAGACCAGGCTGTTCTCGATGCCATTGTCACCCAGGCCGAACGCAATGGTGAATCCTCTCTGTTGCAGTTTGATGTGTCTGCCAGTGGTGATGTCTTCATGTTCAATGGTCGTCAGGTTAAAGGCGCGTTTGGAGCGGAGGTGCGTCGTGAAGAGCTAACCGACACCCCGTCTGGTGATGCGGTGGCGACGACGGATAATCCCGATCCGATTGTCGGCTTCTCCTCAACCTCAGCGGATGCGGATCGCACCCAATGGGCCGCCTTCGGTGAGCTATACATTCCGTTGAGTGATAATTTCGACATTCAGTTGGCCGGGCGGTTTGACGATGACAGCGATTTCGGCAGCGACTTTAATCCGAAGATCGCCTTTCGTTATGCGCCTGCCGATCAACTGGTTCTCCGCGGCAATTGGAGCACATCCTTCCGGGCCCCATCCCTCGCCCAAACAGGGGCAGGTGTTCGATTGACCAGTTTCAGGGTGGATTGTGAGATCACACCTGAAGCCTGTGATGGTGACTCGACGGCGGATGGTGAATCCTTGCTTTCAGAAGAGATTGGGAATCCGGACCTGAAGGCTGAAGAGGCGGAAAGCTGGAGCCTCGGCTTTGTGTTTGAGCCAAGCCGCAACTTTAACCTTTCCGTCGATTACTGGAACATCCGACACGAAGACCTGGTCGGCATTGACGAGGATGACTTTATTCGCCGGGCGCTTGCCGGTGAGTTCACCGTTATCGACATTGCAGATGGCACGCTTGAGACAGGCACACCAGGCCTTGAAGTTGATCGCGGGTTCGTTACGGACGCACACATTCCGCTGACCAATCTTGGATTTCAGGAAACCAGCGGGCTTGATGTCAGCGCCACCCAGTACTTCGATTTGGGTACGCGTGGCGAGTTGGCTATCCTTGCCGATGCTGCCTATCTCTTCGAGTTCGAGCGTCAGGCCTCCGCAGATGCAGAGATTATCGATGAGGCGGGTGAGTTCACATATCCTGAGTTGACTGCCAGCGCGCGCCTGCGCTGGACGACTGGCCCGTGGCGCGCTTCTCTGCGCGGGCGGTATGTCTCAAGCTATAAGGATGACCCCAGCCCACGCGTGCTTGCGGCAGCGATCACCAATGGACTTGTTTCGGCAGGCTATGAGGACGTGGACGATTGGCTGACATTTGATGCTTCTGTCTCCTACGATTATGGCGAGAACAGCTTCATCCAGCTCTCCATCGACAATCTGTTTGATGAGGATCCGCCTCTGGCCTTGGGCACAGGCGCGAATGTTGACCATTTCAACCATAGCAGTCTTGGCCGCTTCATCACTCTGCGCGTAGGGCACGCTTTTTAGGCTAATCCCTACCAAAACCACCATCACCTCTTCCGGTTGGCAGGCTTCGGCCTATCCTCATGTCGACCGGAAGCCGATGGTCGGTTGCCTCTTAATCTTTGCAGGGAGGGTGCGGTGACGCCTGAAGCAGAACAATCCTCAAAATCATCGGGTGCCTTCAAGGCTCCTGATACCTTTGTTATTCTTTTTGTCGTTGCGCTGTTGGCATGGTTGGCCACATGGCTTGTCCCTGCCGGGCGCTTTGTTGGCGAGGCTGGCACGTTCGACCTATCCAGTTTTGAACTAGTTGGGCGACAACCAGCCTTGCTGTTGGGCACCGGTGAAGATGT
Source organism: Hyphomonas sp. FCG-A18 (assembly GCF_045287255.1). Classification (GTDB taxonomy): domain Bacteria; phylum Pseudomonadota; class Alphaproteobacteria; order Caulobacterales; family Hyphomonadaceae; genus Henriciella. The sequence continues at coordinate 2,641,489 of NZ_CP137142.1, read as the reverse complement.
TGGTTTCCTCAACTTCTTGTTTGAGGGATTGATTGCAGGGGACCGATATTCAGCAACGGTCGGTTTGATGGCCTTCCTCCTTATTGTTGGCGGGGCGTTCGGGATCATTATGCGGACAGGGGCCATGGAGGCGGCCTTGAAAGGTCTGGTTGATAATCCGGGTGCGCGAGGCGATTTTCTGGCGCCATTGCTGTTTGTCCTCTTCTCTTTAGGTGGCGCCATCTTCGGGATGGGCGAGGAGGCCATTGTCTTTGTCATGATCCTTGCTCCGGCGTTTGCCCGCGCAGGCTATGACAGTCTCACCGTGCTTCTGGTCACTTACGTCGCCACCCAGATCGGCTTTGCTACATCATGGATGAACCCGTTTTCGGTCGTTGTGGCGCAGGGGATTGCCGGGCTTGATGTGATGTCGGGTGCAGGTTTGCGCGTGACGATGTGGGGTGTGTTCACAACTGTCGGTGCGGTCTTTGCCTATCGCTATGCTGTCCGAATTCGACATGCGCCAGAGACATCACTGACCTATAAGGCGGACCAATGGTTGCGGGATATGAAAGCCCCTGACGGTGAGGATAGTCGTTTCAATCTTGGTCATGCACTGATCCTGTTCATCATCCTTGGGGGGATTGCCTGGGTGGCCTGGGGCGTCGGGGTTCACCAGTATTACTTCCCTGAAATTGCCGCTCAATTCTTTGCAATCGGTATTGCTGCAGCGATTGTTGCGCGTCTTTTCCGGTTGAATGGTATGGACCTTAACGCCTGCGGTGAGGCGTTTCGCGATGGCGCCGTGCAACTTGCCCCTGCGGCCATCATTATCGGCTTTGCCAAAGGTATTGTGGTTTTGCTGGGCGGCGATGATGCGAGTGAGCCCAGTGTTCTGAATACGGCGCTCTACGGTATGGCGCATCTTACTGAAGGCCTGCCCGGACATATCGCGGCGGTCGGCATGTATGTCCTGCAAAGCATTATCAACCTCTTCGTCGTGTCGGGCTCGGGGCAGGCAGCCCTGACCATGCCGCTTATGGCGCCACTATCGGACTTGATTGGGGTTGAGCGTCAAACAGCCGTCCTCGCTTTCCAATTGGGAGATGGTCTGATGAACCTGATCGTTCCATCCTCAGCGGCTCTGATGGGATGCCTCGCGGCGGCCCGGGTGGGCTGGGGCACATGGGTGCAATTCCTTTGGAAGGGGCTCGCACTCGCCATGGCCACGGCCATCGTTTTCATCCTGATCGCAGTGAGTATCGGCTATGCCTAATAGAGTTGTCACCCTGAAATCCGCTTTAATTGCTGGCCTGTGCGCCACTCTCCCCGCTTGGGCGCAACACGCCCCGGCTTCGCAGAAAACGCCAGGACCGCTGGTGATTGCTGGCGGTGCCTTGAAGGCGGAGACGGCGGATGTCTGGCAAGGCTTCATCAATATGGCTCGGCCTGAAGGAGCCTTTGTGATTGTCCCTTCTGCCTCCGGCAGCCCTGTGGAGTCCGCACATGCCGCGCGTGATACTCTGTTGAGCTATGGCGTTGAGGGGCAACGCATCAAGGTCGCCAGGCTTGCCAAAATGGATGATCCCTCAACCAAGGGCGAAGATGAGGCCCTTTGGGCGAGAAATAGCGATGACCCTGAAACTGTGTCCTTGCTGGGGTCCGCGGCGGCAATTTGGTTCACCGGAGGGGATCAGGCGCGGACAACAGACATCCTACTGAAAGATGATGAAGAGACAGACGCTCTGAAGGCCATACGGGCGGCCTCAGCTCATGGCGCACCGGTTGGCGGCACGAGTGCTGGAGCAGCGATCATGAGCGTTTCCATGCTGCTGCAGGGGGACAGCCTCACAGGCTTGACGGGATCGGTTGAAGGGGAACCCGTGAAAATGGGTAGTGGCCTTGGCTTCTTTGAGTATGGCTTGGTTGATCAGCATTTCGGGGAACGGGCGCGTCTGGGTCGTCTGGTCAAGGCGCTGAGCCTTGAGCAGGATGCGTCAAAGCGGATTGGCTTCGGGGTCGATGAAAACACCGCCTTGCTTGTTTCGCACGATGGGTTGGCGCGTGTGGGCGGTGCTGGCTACATCACAATTGTCGATGCCCGGCAGGCGACATTTACGCCCATCAGCGACAACCGCCTTAAGGTGACGGGACTCACCCTGCATCTTATGGCGGCTGGCGATACCTTGAACCTCGAAACATTGGCGTTGCGACCGGCCGATTGGAAAGAGGCAACGGTTGGGAATGAGTATGTTCGTAACCCGCTGCCTGGCGGCGGTGGTATGGCACTACAAGGACAAATGTTGGCCGATGTGATCGGTGAAGGTCTTGTCGACAATGAAACGGCTGAAACGGTTGACCGGATCAGCTTTGATGGTGGCGGGCTTGGGTTTGCTTATGCGTTTACGCAATTGCCACAGTCAGCAGGCTTCTGGGGGCGTGGTCCGGACGGGGAAGGCCGCTACACCATCGCCAATGTGCGCTTCGATATCATCCCGATAAATCTGACTATGGAGACCGTCCAATGACAACACGCCCTGATTATGCACTTGCCCTCCATGGTGGTGCAGGCCCAAAACCGGGGCGGGACTATAGCGAAGTCGAGCGACACCTTAGCGATTTAATCTGTGAAGGCGAAGCGATGTTGAAGGCGGGGCATAGCGCCGTCGACACGGTTGAACACATGGTTCGGGAATTGGAGGTGAGTGGCCTTTATGTTGCCGGGCGTGGTTCGGCGCAAAATGCTGCTGGGTTTGTTGAGACAGACGCAGCCATCATGGATGGTGCTGCAATGAAAGCGGGGTCAATCGCGGCGGTCCGAAATCTTGTGAATCCAATTTCTGGTGCACGTGCTGTTATGGATAAAACCCCCCACATCATGATTGCGGGTGAGGGAGCAGATCGGTTTTGTGCAGAGCGGGGTCTGGAAACCGTAAAAGATCCGGCAAATTGGTATCGGCTCCCGGTTGGGGTTGAAGAGGTTGAGACAAAGACTGATGAGCTTGCTCATGGCACTGTTGGCGCCGTTGCGATGGATAAGAGCGGCCGCTTGGCTGCTGCCACATCAACAGGTGGCTTGTTCGGCAAGCGCGCAGGTCGCGTTGGCGATACACCGATTATTGGGGCCGGAACCTGGGCAGACAGCGGCGTCGCCGTGTCCTGTACGGGGCTTGGGGAATACTTCATGCTCGCCAACGCGGCTTACGACATTGCGGCGCAGATGAAGTATGCGAAGTGTCCTTTAGGGGCGGCGGCTTCAAACACCCTGAATGCGATTGCGCAGTATGGCGGGGATGGTGGCCTGATTGCCATTGATGCAGAGGGTACGATTGTGGCGCCGTATAACTCACACGGCATGAAGTGCGCTTCTGTAAAAGCGGGAGAGCCAGCCAAAGTGAGTGTTTTCTCGCCGAACTAACAATACCCTACAGGTTGAACGCACGCTTGCTCGAGGCCTTATCCGCACCATCCGGGATTCTGCGCCATTGCGAGTAAGGCATCAACATCAAGAGCAGCTTCGACGTCTTCGGCAAGCGCATCAAGGGCGTGTTCTACGGCATGGTTATATGCAAGATCCATCTGGGCAGATGCTCCGGCACGGGAGAGCCAGGCTTGGCGGAACATATCATTTGCAAATATTCCATGCAGATAAGTGCCTTCGATCAAACCGTTGGTACTACGGGCCCCCTCAGGGTGATGGTTTAGGATCACCATAGGATTAGCCGTATCTGGACCGATCGTCTCACCTAAATGGATTTCATAGCCCGTGACGGGCTGCTCCGTTAGTGCGCAAAGACCAGAGGTTTGTGTGATGTGCTTGTCAGTGGTCATGATGGTGTGGACATCCAGTAGGCCCAGGCCTTCAGCGGAGCCTGAAAGTCCATCCGTGCCATGTGGGTCCCAGACTTGTGTGCCTAGCATTTGGTATCCGCCGCAAATACCTAAAACGCGTCCGCCCGTGCGGGCATGAGCCAGTATGTCATGATCCCAGCCCTGTGCGCGCAAGAAGGCGAGGTCGCCAAGTGTCGATTTGGTGCCAAACAAAATGATCACATCGCTGTCACGGGGGATCGGTTGGCCGGGCGGAACCCACTGGAACGACACACCCGGTTCAAGCTTTAGCGGGTCGGCGTCATCAAAATTGGCCATGCGTGACAACATGGGCGCGGCAATCTTAAGCGTGTCTTTTGCTGCTGTTTGCTTCCGATCAAGGATCACAGCATCCTCAGCGGGGAGAGTCGCCGTTGCTGTGAGCCACGGGATCACGCCGAAACAGGGCCAGCCTGTGCGAGACTCTATCGCGGTTATACCATCATCGAACAGGCTTGGGTCGCCGCGAAACTTGTTGACTATGAAGCCACGGATCATGGCAGCGTCGCCCCGGTCAAGGACGGCTTTCGTGCCCACAAGACTTGCGATCACGCCGCCTTTCTCAATGTCACCAATCAGGCAGACCGGTACACCGGCATGGCGAGCAAAACCCATATTTGCAATATCGCGGGCACGTAGATTGATTTCTGCGGGGCTGCCTGCGCCTTCGACAATGACGAGGTCATGTTGGCTCGTGAGGCGCTGAAAGCTATCCATAACGGCGTCCATTAGGCGATCGCGCCCGGCCATATAATCCGCAGCTTCCATTTGATCGATGGCGTGTCCGTGAACAATGACTTGCGCGCTGGTATCACTTTGTGGCTTCAGCAGGACCGGGTTCATATCGACATGTGGTTCAAGCCCGGCAGCGAGCGCTTGCAAGGCTTGGGCGCGGCCAATCTCGCCACCGCCAACGCAGGCAGCGGCATTGTTGGACATGTTCTGCGGTTTGAATGGCGCAACGGATAATCCTCGCCGTTTTGCAATACGGCAGAGCGCGGCGGTAAGCACTGATTTGCCAACGTCCGAGCCTGTGCCCTGCAACATAAGGGCTTTGGCAGTCACAGCGCACCGTCCATGAGGACACGTCCATTCTCGATCACGGCTTTCACGCCGTAGACGTCTTCCAAGCGCGATGTCGTGAGAGTTTCTTCTGGTGGGCCATCAGCGAGAATACGACCGTCTTTCATCCAGACCAGACGCGAGGCATAACGCGCGGCTAACTGAATATCATGCAAGACGACCAGAGCGCCGCCGCCATCGCTCACGAAGCGCTGGATAAGGTCCATGATCCGGAATTGATGGCGTGGATCGAGGGCTGCAATTGGCTCATCAGCGATCAGGAGCGGGGCTTGGGCGGCAAAGGCCCGAGCGCAATGGACGCGGGCCAGTTCTCCACCAGAAAGGGTGTCAGCGCGGCGGTTTGCCAGATGGGTGATGTCACAGGCCCCCATTGCTGCGGCGACCGCTGTTGCATCGGCGGGGCTCAGTCGCCCAAGACTGGCACCGTGACTGAAACGTCCAAGAGAGACAATATCCTCAACGCGGTTCGGCCAGGCTAGCGGGCGACTTTGGGGCAGGTAGGCAACCTTGCGCGCGCGCTCGGCTGGGCTTAGCGCTCTTGCATCCTGCCCGGATATTGTGACTGTTCCCGTGCTCGCTTTTTCTAGGTTTAATGCGGCTCGGATCAGGCTGGTCTTACCGGCCCCGTTTGGCCCGAGCAGCGCAACGAGCTCACCGGAAGCCACGCTCAGGCTAGCTTTCTTGACGAGCGCTTTGCCCGTCACATCCACATTGAGGTCTTTGATGACAAGATCAGTCATGGACGCCTCGCTTCTGCATGGCGATCCAGATGAAGGCTGGGGCACCAATCAGGGCGGCTACGACGCCGAGTTTCAACTCATTGGTTGTCGGCATCAGGCGGACGCCGATATCTGCAAGGACAAGAATAAGGCCAGCCAACAGGGCTGAAGGGATGAGTGAGCGGGCAGGGTCATGCCCGACAAAGGGTCGGATGATATGTGGCGCGACAATACCAACAAAGCCAATGGCCCCTGCCAAAGCAACAGACGCCCCAGTGGCCAGTCCAGCGCCCAGAACGACCAGAATACGCTGATGACGCAGGTTCAGGCCAATCCCGCTTGCAGCCTCCTCACCCAAAGTCAGCGCCGACAATCCTCGCCGGGAAGCTAGCAAGATGAGTGTTCCGGCCAGCATAAACGGGGCAGCAAAGCCAATTTCATCAAAGCTGCGATTAGCGACAGAACCCAGCATCCAGTTGATCATGTCCGAGAGCGAAAACGGGTTCGGCGCGAGATTCATCAACAGACTCATCAGAGCCCCTGCAAAACTGGACAGGCCAACCCCAATCAGGATGAGCGTAACGACAGAATGGGTTCGGATCGCGGCAAGCGCCAGAACCCCGGTTGCGACAAGGGCGCCGGAAATGGCGGCAAGCGGGAGTATCCACGGGTTCAGCGCAACCAGACCATAATAGATTGAAAATGTTGCCAGCAGGGAGGCGCTTGCCGAGACGCCGAGGACGCCGGGCTCAGCCAGCGGGTTGCGCAATAGACCCTGCAGCGCTGCGCCACTCAGGCCCAGCATTGCCCCGACCAGAAAGGCAGCCAATGCGCGGGGGAGGCGGATCGACCAGACAACGAGCTTGTCCCCGACTTCGCCGCCGCCAAAGAGGGCTGTGAGAACGCGATCAATGCCGAGTGAAGTTGAGCCAAGGAGGCAGGCGGCAAAGATGGCGAGTAGGCTTGCCATAAAAAGGATTGGTGTGAGCCAGATATTGGTTTTCATGGCTCTGTCCCTGCCGCAAGTGCTTCAACAGCATCCATCAGAAACCATCCACCACAGGCTGTCCACGCGCCCTCAAGCGGGATAACGGCTTGATTTGACAATTGCCGACGTGCGATCGGGTGCCGCGAGGCGCTCCATGCGTCGGGAGAGCGGGCTGCGCTTTCGAAGAAGGCCGCCGCGATGATGTCGGGTTGTTCATAGGCGAGGCGCTCAAGTGGCAGAGAATGCCAGCCGGCCTCTTCTTGAAAGTTTGTGAGCCCTGCAGCCTGCAACATTTCATGGATCAGAGAGCCAGGCCCGCTCGTGACCCCCGCGAGCGTCATGTAAAGGGCCGATCGTTTGTCCCGTCTGGCTTGAACCGTATTGAGACGGGTCTGGAACTCTGCGATCAGCGCGTTTCCGCGCTCGGCCTGTCCGAGCCCTTCAGCCATTTGAGCGATGACGGCTGGGATAGAGCCTTGCCCTTCCGGGTTGAGGTTAGAGGACCAACCGACCTGAAGCATGGGGATGCCAGCGCCTTCAAAAAACGCCATAGCATTCGGACCACCGCCATAGGATCGCACAACCAGATCAGGCTTCAGCACCAGAACATCTTCGGCGATAGAGCGAACCGTCGGTACGCCCTTAGCCACCTCACGCATGTAAGAGAATGATTTCACGCCATCGGGAGAAATGGCCAGAATTTGCTCGCGATCAGCAAGTTTCAGAACATACTGATCCGCGCAATAGTCGAGGCTGACGATCCGCATCGGTCGTTCGGGCATGGTAACGTCTGGGGACGTTATGGCCCCACATGCCATCAGGCTCAAACTCAGAAGCAGAACAACCAGCCTCGACATGATCGCCTAGTACCGCAATCTCAGGCCAATATAGCCAGAGAGGTCTGGTGTACCGTAGCCTAGAATTTGCTGGTAATCCTCATCAAACAGGTTCTCAATCCGGGCGAAGAGCTCAACGCGTTCGCTGACATCATAGCTGCCAGCAAGGTCAACACGGGTCCAACTGTCGAGCGTGGTGTTATTCGTGTTACGCTCTTCACCATTGTAACGGACCAAGGCGCTACCCGAGAATGGTCCTTCAGGATCAAAGGCAAACGTTATATCGCCACTATGTTCTGGAATACGGAAAAGCTCGTCCCCATCGCCATCTTCGGCATTGATGTTGGCATAATTGGCTGTGACGGTCAGCCAATCTGTGAACTGATAACCGCCATAGACTTCAAAGCCCTGTGATTCCACCTCGGCGATGTTGAAGTAAGTGCCGGCATCAAAGTCGATCTGGTTTTCTAGGTCCTGATCAAAGAAGGTAATCCCGGCTTCTGCATGCCCATCTGTGGAACGCCAATCAAGGCCAATTTCAAAGGCTTCTGAAGTTTCGGGCTGCAAATCCGCATTTGGTGCCGTTGCGCCACAGCAGAAAAAAGTGGTCTGGAAAATGGTTGGGGCTTTGAAGCCCTGTCCCCATGTCGCCCGCAGGGTAATCTGTTTATTGGGGTTGTAGGCGGCAGCGATGCGGCCTGTTGTTTCGCTGCCAAACGCGTCATGGTCATCCACACGAAGGCCGCCTGTCAGGGTCAATGCTTGCACAGGCTTGAATTCGTAGACGGCAAATAGACCGTCGATTGAGGCATCCAGCCTATTAGATGTCGACTCATCGCGCTCTGCCCCAAAAGCCAATGTATTCTGATCATTGATATCCAGCGTGCCTTGATAGCGGAAAATAACCCGTTCCCCTTCGGCTTCCGATGTTTGAGCGCCCGCAAAAAAGTTTTGCCGCGTAATCTCAGAATAGCCAATCAAGAGAAGATTATCCAAACGTCCGTTAAACAGGGGCGCGGTCAGAGAGACATTGGCAGAGAGCTCTTCGGTTTGATTGGAGACGTCACCATCAGCAACACCGCCTTGTCCAGTTGCGGAAAACGAGTCGAAATCGTTCTCGGCATCTGACCAGAGAATATCGGCCGATAGCCTTACATCCTGCCCGAGATTCAGCCCACCTTTGGCAGATAGGGTCAGAGCCTCATAAGGGTCCTCTTCGGTATTGCCATTGTCTTCATCAGCTTTGGAAATGCCATCTGAAGATGTGCCGACTATGGCGAGACGAAAGTCACCCATATCATTGGCATTGCCAATAGACGCACCACCGCGGAATGTGTTGAAGGAGCCATACTCGCCAAAGGCACTACCGCCCAGGCCCTCTTCAGGACGTTTGGTGATAATTGAAACGACCCCCCCAATTGCGTCTGTCCCCCAAAGGGTAGATTGTGGACCTTTCAGGATCTCGATCCGCTCAATATTCTCGGTATCAAGGCGAGCGAAATCAAAACCTCCCGCTGGTGAAGTTGGATCATTCACTTGAACACCATCAATGAGGACGAGGGTTTGCGCGGTGGCTGCGCCGCGTATACGGACACTTGCAACACCGCCGAAAGCTCCGTTGGAATTGATTGTGACACCAGGGGCTGCAGCGATCGCATCCAGAGCAAAGTCATAGCCAAGCCGGTCAATATCATCAGCCGTAATAATGGTGACACTTGAGCCGATCTCGGTGGCTGTCTGGTTCAAGCGCGAGCCTTCTATGATCACGGTGTCCAGTGTAGTTTGATTTGTATCCTCGTCCTGCGCGAGGGCAGGAGCAGAGATTGAAATTGCGGCAGCACTCAACAGTGCAGCTTTGTAAAACATGGGGTTACCCCTCAGCGCCTTGCCGCCCGTTGGTAGAGGCGCACTGATAACGACATCTGGCCCCATGGCGGTGCATGCGGGCGGCCAGGCCTTTTCCAGTGTCGTTTCAAAGGAGAGGCAATCTGCCTTCCCGCCCGCTGAGAACTCTTCCCGGTCTCCGGACGAACGACGCGATGGCAGGTCTCCTGGCTCACCGATCAGCGTCTTAGGCCGCCTTCCCAGAGCAAGCTGCTCCAGTGGCTTGAGTGGCCATCAACTCCCGGTTGACAGTTGCGGGTACAGCACCGGATTTACACCGGCTTCCCTCTTAGCCTCCTGTTATAGAGGCACCATCTGGCGGCGTTATGCTGCGCATGCGAAAAACTGTCAATCAGTCTTCGCGTCAAACAGTTTGTTCCGGCAGGCTCCTCGCGTTGTGTTACTCGGCGCTTTGTTCTGCCTTATCCTGCGCCTGCCCGGGTAGCCGATCAAAGTCGCGCTTCCATTGAATGGAGAATTTCGGACCTAGTTCCGGGTCAATCTCGGCATCGACCGCAACATTCTCCAAAGGCGTCCATTCTAGCGCTACAGCTGGAGCCCCTGAACTTCCGGATTCGACTTCGAGATAGATATCCTCAGCAAGGTATTTTCCGGTTGAGAGGGTTGCCGCCCCCTCATCGTTAAGGCCAAAGTTCAGGCGATCCAGCCCCGTCGCGGCTTGCAGTTGCCCTGTGAGGTCCAGACCATTTCCACCGGCGAGCTGTGCCGCGCCCCCAGCAAGTTGGGCCGCTTCCAGAGGGCTTAGCTCGCTTGGGGAGCGTCCAAACAGAACACGTGCGAGGATTTCATCGTCCGGCATAGGTGGGTCGGCGCCAAGTGAGATTTCAGGGTCCGTCAGATCGCCGCTCAGAGAGATTGAGGTCGTCATTCCATCCTCAGTGCGGTCTGCTTGAATCAGCAATTGTGTGTCAGCCGGGTCTCCGACAAATCGCACAAGGCCTTCTGAGAAACGGAACTGACGATTAAGCAGGTTCGCTTCACCGCGGATCATTGTGGCGCGCCCAACCAGTTGGGGGTCACCAAGAGGTCCGGTGACTTTTACATCCAGCCCCCACTCGGATTCAATTCCTGGCCTGGTCACAAAGATCCCACGATTGGCTGAAACACCCAGATCAAGGGATACAGCTTCTCGTCTGACAGGTTCGCCGTTCTGGCCATTTAAGTCGTCCTCAAAAACCACATCAAGGGTCGTATACCCTCCGTTTTGGAGCTGCGATAAATCAATCCGGGCTCTGTCGATATCAAACTGACCTTCAATATGCGTGCGTCGTGCGCGGCGCTTGACAAAAGCACTGCCTGAGACCGTTGCAGAGATGTCAGAGCGCCGTAAGGGAGATAGTTGGCTCGCTTTTAGGGTTACGGAGCCGCTGCCGTCAAAGCTATACAAGCCGGAAGCTTCGAGCGTGCCATTCCGAGCCCCATTGGCAAAGGCGTTTTGAACTTCGATGCCCTGATGGCTCAGGAATGCGTCGATTCCAATATTTTGGAGGTGCAGGCCTGTCAGGCCGTCTTCAAAGGTGCCCTCTTTAAGCGCTATGGGGCCAGCGAAACGTAAGTTCTCGCCAGCGCCATTGCTGACACGCATATCAAGATTGCCTTCGAGTCTCAGCTCCGGTGGGGCCGCAAGTGCCCAAAGTGATGAAACAGGGCCGCCGCCGCTTATGCTGATCGGTATCAGGGCGTCTTCTGCAAGACGCATTGATGGCAGCGTGCCCGCCGTTTGCAGGTCAGTCGTTAAGCGGGCGATCAAGTCTAATGTGCGATCTGTATTTCTGCTGTGCAATTCGGCTGTAAGTTGGTTGTCTGTGATCTGTGCTGACAAGTCGATATCTATGGTTGGCGACTCAGATGTGCCGTGGGCAAGGTTTGCTATTGTGGCTGCGACCTGGCCGTTCACAGTCTGATCGGTCAGGATGATCTCCGCGCTTCCATCCAGCCTGCCAAACAGAGCAGGCCGCCGGATGAAGTATCCAAGCTTTACCATTGAGACATCACTGATTGAAAGATGAGAGCGCTCTTGCCCGGAAACATTCAAGGAGAAGTCAGCCAGTCCATCGAAAGCCGAGAGCTGACCCTGGGCTGTCAATCCGTCTGCTAGCGCGATTTCTATCGGGCGAGACAGGTTCAGAACCTCTTCGGCAAGCATCAACGAGCCCTCAATCCTCGCGAGGCGAGTTTCCGCGTTCAATTGTAAGTCGTGATGCCCCGAAATAGCATGCTCCTGATCCAGCAGGGTCGCCTGACCTTCATACTGGAGCGATGCCTCAAACTGTGGCCAGACACCGTTCATGTCCAGATGGGCACGTTCAAGCTCCAGTGCTCCATGCCGCGCGCTCTGAATTGAGAGGTCGGTTTTCAGAGCTTGGTTCGCGTAAAGAAGCTGCCCGTCTATTTTCCCAACGAAGGGTGAGGTTCCTGTTATCAACAAGGTCAGGTCAGACAGGTTTGGGTCGGATGGGTTTAGACTGCCTTGGCCTGAGGCCTCGAAGTCAGTCCAAGCGGCATTGAAAGTTGTGACCTCGACCAGTGCCTTTGCGTAGCGCCCTTCAGCGGTAATCTGTAACGGTGCTTGGGCGTAATCGGCGTCTGCCTCCAGCGAAAATGTCGGTGTTTTGGCTAAGGATAAACCCGCATTCAAGCTGAGCGCGTGGAGTGTTTCGCCTGAGAGACTTATTTCGGGAGTGTTGGCGGTGATCTCTATCTGTGGTGCTGCAACGGGACCGGAAATTTCGAAGGCGCTGCTAATCTGTCCGGTTTCAAGAGTTTCGACTTGCAGGGGTGCGGATGTGAGCTGACCACTGAGTATGATGTTTCCGTGCCGCAAGAGCCCTCTTGCTCTTCCGCTTATTCGGTCGCTCTTGAGGTTTAGCGACTTAACGATGAGCGCTTCCTGCTCATGCGCAAGGCTAAGGCCCAGCTGCGCTTTTTCACCAACAAGCTCACGTATGGTTTGCGGCTGACTAGCCAGTTCAATTAGAGCATTTACATCGAGCTGCGCAGTTGAGAGCGCATTACCGCCAACTGACCATGTTGCATTCACGGGGCCGATCGGAAGGCCATCGGACACACTCAACTCCCCTGACAAACTGACAGGGCCAGCCATTGAAAGCTCACCTTTTGCTGAGACCCCTAAAGCGGCATTGCGCAGCTCAAGATGGGATATGTCGGCTTCATGCTTGTGCAGGTTGAAGGCCGCCTCCAGATGGGCGCTCAAAGGGCCTTTGAGGACAAATTGTGTGCTGTCAGGCAAGCCGTCGAGTGCGCGGGTGGACACCTGTGTGGCAAGCGTAATTGTGTGACGGTTGAAAGCATGTGTGCCAACGCTTGAGAGATCAAAAGCGGCATATTCCTGATATCGCAATTCAGGAGCGGTGAGGGTCCCTGTGAAGGCCTGTTGTGTCTCTGAGTGTTCAAGGCGCCCATTTGCATGCAGATCAGGCAGAACGAGAGTGGGGGTCCCAGTCAGGCGCGCGGCATCAATGTCTGAGAGCGAGAGGGTGAAGTTTTCCAGACTATAATTGTTTTTGCTGGTGTTGAGATCGCCCGCGACACGCATGTTGACAGTATCGGCTGAAACGCTCGCTGAAAGGTTACGCTCTCTGTTGAGGGCGCCTTCAAAGCTCAGACGCGGACCTAGGCGCGCTGCCAGAGGCTCCAAAAGCCCAAGCGCCTCAAACGAAACATAACCCTTAGCGGTATAGGTGCCGTCTTGGCGGCGACTTGTAAGGTCAAGTGCAGTCTGGTTGCCTACGGACCCGGCGACGATCAACTGCCAATCTGACACCGCCCCGCTGGCTTCGATAGTTAGCAACAGATTTTGCCCTGCGGGGGTCTGCAAGAGGGATGCAGCCAGTCCCGAAGCGGGGGCTGACAACCTGACGAAACCCTGTAGAGGCTTGGCCTTACCCCAAATGAGCTTAATATTCGCGGTGTCGCCATAATCACCCAAAGGCATCAGGTCGAATGTCAAATGCCCTGACTCGCGGCGCGTATCCATTGCCGCAGATAATGCATAAGCTTGCGGGAAGCCTGTAAGCGTTTCTGATACTTCAATCTCATCAAGCGAGAGGCTTTGCACCGTATAGCGGTTCAGGAAACTGTTTCCTGATGATGTTGAGGGTGCGGATGGGGCAAGGTGTGGTCGACGCGCGACGGTCAGTTGAGAGATGCCAATGTCCTTGGCCTGAAAATGTCCTGACAACAGGGAAAGGGGCGTCCATGAGAGTTCTATATCGGTCGCCTTGGTCCATACGCCATCATGATCACGTATGCTCAGGTGCTGAATCGACATGCGGCCAAGAATATCCCCTTTCAGTCCGGTTACATCGATGGTTTGTCCCCGAATGGACATTGCCTCCAAGCGCGATTCAACCAAGCCGCGCCCAATCGGTGTTGCCGCCAGAATTCGGAGCAGGACGATGAGCGCGAGGACGCTCAGGAAAACGCCAAAGGCGATGCGCCGGAATGTCCGCGCGGAAGGCAGAGAGACTTGCATCAGAAGGCCTGACCAATGCTGATATAGACTTGCACAGTGTCGTCGCCGGGCCGCGGGTCGATTGGGGTCGCCAGGTCCAGGCGTATTGGGCCAACAAGCGTGTCATATCTGACCCCAAGTCCCGCCGAATACCTTATGTCTTCAAAATCCAGGCCTTGATCCGCGCTGACGCTTGCGCCGTCAAGAAAAGCGACGAAGCCGAGCGGTTCATCTCTGCGCCAGCGCAACTCACCAGAAACCTCGAGCAACCCTCGCCCGCCTGTGGGTGTTCCGTTTGCATCCTCTGGGCCAACAGATTGATATTCAAAGCCGCGGGCGCTGCCGCCGCCGCCAGCAAAGAACCGTCTGCTAACTGGCAAGTCGGGAAGGCTTGCGCCAAAGACAAAACCGCTGCGAATTCGGGCGGCGGCAACAAGGCGTTTGGCCTGATCAAGGGATTGATATGCGCTCACCTGCCCATTCAATGAGAAGAATTGCGTCTGTCGGTCGCCAAGCACCAAGCCAGGCTCGCCTCGCGCATCGACTCGCCATCCGCTTGTCGCATCAAGCGGGTCATCAGCGTAATCCAACCGAACACCTACAGAAGTGCTCAGAATCTGTTGGTCTCGCTGCTCGAAAGCGTCTTCTTCCCGTGTGAACTCGCTCCCGGCTTCAAAAGCATAGGTCAAATGCCGTGATGAACGGATTTCCAGAGCCCCGGTAAGGGTGATGGCGTCTCGATCGAATGCGTCTGTTTCTTCCCGGCCAATATCGGCGGACAAGACGAGTGTGCGATCAAACGCCGTCACGTTAGGAATACGCCAATCGATATTGAAGGCGCGTTCCAGAGTAGCAAGTGTCAGGGCTGCCGTCAGCGTGTCTCCACGCTGTGTTGTATTGCGACTAATCAGGCCCGCTGTCAGGCCGGGGCCTTCGCTGGTTGAAAAGCTTGCTCCGGTGGTCAGGGTATAGCGCTCTGTTTCTTCCAGCTGCAGGATAACATCACGCACCTCATCGCCTTCTGGCGTTGTGTCGGTGGCTGTCTCAGACAATTGAACGCTCGCCAGGCGATACAGTCTGGTCGCGTTCAGGCGCCGGGACAGGGTTGCCATCTTTTGCGGCGTGTAAAGTTCACCCTGCTCGAAAGGGATCAGGCGATCGAGATATTCATGCCGGGTACGACTTGTCTTGGGGTAGATGACCTTTCCAAAACGAATGCGTGGGCCTGAATTGATCCTGTAGCTGAGATCCAGGGTTCCGGCTTCACGATCACCGATCACGGAGCGTTCCAAAGGTTTGGCGTCTGCATAGCCAGCCGTCTTCAGAGCAACTACCAAACCTGTTTCTTCGGCCAGGACAGCGCTTGGTAGAACAACATCTCCTGGTGTGAGCGTCCTTACCGCGCTCAGGGCAGCTTTTGCTTCATCAGAAAGGGCCATTTCGCCGGTATCGACAGTAATTGCCGCAAAAGTATATTGCGGCCCGGGTTCTATTCTTAGCTGGATCTGAGGCGGCTCACTCGTATCGACCCTATAGTCTATTTCCGGGGAGAAGTATCCGCGGGAGTTCAAATAATTCTTGGCACGCTCGGCTGTCCTTATGGCATGACGTCGGGCTTCAAAAACAGTTTCAAAGTCCGCATCTTCGGCCAGCTCTGAGCGTAACTCTGATTGCAGCTCTTCAGACGCCGTTTCGCTGACAATACGTAGCGGATCGGCCTGCGCAGGCAAAGCACATATGCAGGCAGCGGCGGCCAAAAGAGAAAACTGTCTGATCATGATCTGTATCTGTCCGAGCTGGTTCGCATTCATACTGCAAGGCCCGGTCCAATATAGGTGAACTGCTTATGCCGATTTAATTCCTTGGTCGTGTCATATCTATCCGTTTGATGTCAGCTCGTAGGCACAAGCCTTCGAGCAGGATGCGTGTTATGACTTCCAGCTTACTAAACAAACAAAAAAGAGGGGGAACAGGAGTCCGTTTGTCTGGAAAATAGACATTACTGGCTAGGATAGGACCTGTTATCATAAGTGAATACGGCTGCATTGATAAGACAGTCCAGCCAACGCAGATTAGATTGAGGTCCAAGCGTACCGTAAGGGTCCACGGAAATGATACCCATGGTTTCTCGTTGACTTGCATCGCTTTCGGGATGTACTGGAAGCATCACATCGGACGCTGAGCGCGGCGGGTTATCATGTAACCAGCAACCGCGGCGATCAGCCTCGGATGAGCTTTTGAGGCTGTTTTATAGGAGCCTTAGAAGTGAAAACGATCATTGAGCCATTCCGTATCAAGTCAATTGAGCCTATTCGAATGACGACCAAAGAAGAACGCAAGGCGCTTCTTCGAAAGGCTAAGCATAACCTCTTTAAGTTACATGCCGAGGATGTGATCATTGACCTGCTGACTGATTCGGGCACCTCTGCGATGAGTGCGGCCCAATGGGGTGCCATCATGCAAGGAGACGAATCCTATGCAGGGGCAGCGTCTTTTTTCCGCTTTGAGGCGGCCGTGAAGGATTTGATGGACTTCAAACATATCATCCCCACTCATCAGGGACGCGCCGCAGAGCACTTGCTCTTCTCACTGATAGCCAAACCAGGGCATGTCATTCCCTCAAATACGCACTTTGACACCACACGTGGCAACATCGAAGCTGCAGGGGCAGAGGCACTGGATTTACTTATTGCGGAAGGCCGTGACCCCGCACTGGATCACCCTTTTAAGGGTAATCTTGATCTTGTTGCTCTTGAGGATTTGCTGGAGACGCGATGTGAAGATGTGCCTGCTGTGATGATTACGATCACAAATAATGCGGGTGGTGGTCAGCCAGTCAGTCTTGAGAATATTCGAGATGCGTCAAAGCTGGCGCGCAAGTATGGCAAACCATTCTTTATTGATGGGTGTCGCTTCGCCGAGAATGCCTGGTTTATCAAGCTTCGCGAAGAAGGGCAGAAGGACAGGTCAATCAAAGACATTGTAAGAGACACATTCGCGCTCGCGGATGGCATGACAATGAGTGCCAAGAAAGATGCTTTTGCCAATATCGGTGGCTGGTTAGCATTGAATAATGATGCCTTGGCCGATGAAGCGCGTACGCGTCTCATCCAGACTGAAGGTTTTCCAACATATGGTGGGCTTGCCGGACGAGACCTTGACGCAATCGCACAGGGTTTGTCGGAGATTGTTGATGAGGACTACCTTCGTTATCGTGTGCGGACCAATGCCTACATTGCGGAGCGGTTGGATGATCTGGGCATACCGGTGGTAAAGCCTGCAGGCGGCCATGCTGTGTTTATTAATGCGCGCAGTTTTCTATCGCATATCCCGCCACTGCAATACCCAGGACAAACTCTGGTCTGTGCGCTCTATGAAGAGGGGGGAATTCGCAGCTGTGAGATTGGTACGGTTATGTTTGGGCGCAAACCTGATGGTTCGGAAGCGCCGGCAATGATGGATCTGGTCCGGCTGGCAATGCCGCGTCGCGTCTACACACAAAGCCACGCTGACTATGTTGTGGAAGTCTGTGCCGCTGTTTCTGAGAAAAGAGGCGATTTGAAGGGTATGCGCATCACTCGGGAGGCCCCAATGATGCGTCACTTCACAGCAGACTTTGAACCTTTACCATAGCGGGAAAGCGTCCTTTGGATGATTGCACCCACAGGTTATTTGATCTTCGTAGCTATAGTAACAAGCACTTGATTGTGTGCCCAGAAATTCTTGACTTTAGGCGCTGATTTACTGCCAAACTCTGCCTGCCTTATGAGGTTTTCACCATCCAAATATGCTTTGAGTCTTTCAGCATCTTCTTGGGGCAACAGGAGTGTTGCTGGAGCAGAGAATGTTGCCGGATGGATGAGGCGTTCTGGCTCCAGAGCATGCTAGCGAAGATGGGATTAAATCTAGCGCTCCATACTTGGCGGTTTAATAGCAAGCATGAATGCTGTGCTCGTGGGATAGATCTTGTGCAACACAAAAAGTGGACCCCGAATATACGTATCACCTCAGCTTAGATGACCTCAGGTCATGATTTGAAATATCAGAAGTGTCTTGGAGTGTGCTCGGAAAAGAAACCGAGATAGCGGTTTCGGGTTAGTTTAATATAGCTATGTATTAGGCGCGGAGTTCCGCTGATATTGTCTTTTATGGGGATAGGTCCTGCGTAGAGGCGTGCGGTGACGCTCTACGCAGGACCTATGCTGTTTAGTATTTTATTCCGCAGCGACGAACTGGTTCATGGTGTTGTGCGCGCCGCCGGCTTTCAGGGCGCGGTCGCCGGCAACCATTTCCTTGAATGTGTCACCAAGGTCAGAGCCAACCTCGTGCTGGTGCTTCACGGCAGAGACACCGCGGCGAATTTCTTCGCGTTGTACATTCTTAACGTAAGCCAGCATTTTCTCTTCGCCGAAGTAGCCATTGGACAGCTCGTCCATACCTTTGGCGGTCAGGTGGAAGGTCGGCAGGGTAATCAGGTTGTGGAACACCCCGGCGCGGGCTGAGATGTCTGTCTGGAAGCTTTGCAGGCGTGCATCTGCTTCAAGGCCCAGCTCTGTTTCGTCCAGCTTGGCAGACATCAGCGCGACACCTTCCGGGTAGTCATCTGCGCCAATTTTGCCTTCGCTAATCCACTGCTCACGAACTTGCTTACGCAGGTTCAGGGTCCAGTTGAAGCTTGGGCTATTGTTATAAGTCAGCTTTGCATCCGGAACGACTTCACGGATTGCGTTCACCATAGAGGCAATCTCATCCACGTTTGGCGTTGCAGTTTCAATCCAGAGCAGATCAGCACCACCTTCAGTCAGTGAGCTGATGCAATCTTCGATCACGCGATCGCGGCCTGTATTCTCTTTGAACTTATAGAGACCGTTCGGCATGCGCAGTGGACGAACAACTTTGCCGTCACGCTGAAGGGCAACTTCGCCTTCACGCAGGGGGTTTGCGGCTGTGATCTCTTCGGTCTCAACCCATTTGATATATTCGGCGGCAAGGTCACCAGCTTCTTGAGAAACCGGGATTTTCTGGGTCAGGCCAGCACCAAGGCTGTCTGTACGTGCCACGATGACACCTTCATCAACGCCAAGCTCTTCAAAGGCCATGCGGCAGGCGCGCAGCTTGGTAATGAAGTCCTCGCGTGGAACGGTCACTTTACCATCCTGGTGGCCACACTGTTTGGCGTCAGAGACTTGGTTCTCAATTTGCAGGCAGCAAGCACCAGCAAGGATCAGCTCTTTGGCCAACAGGTAAGTCGCGTGCTCATTGCCAAAGCCAGCATCAATGTCGGCAATGATTGGCACAACATGGCTTTCGAACGTGTCGATACGGTAAATGATTTCGTCCAGAGTAGACTGGTCAGCGCCTGACTCGCGGGCTTCGCGAAGCTCTTTGAAAAGGTCATTCAGGGCAACCTCATCGGCCTGACGCAGAGAAATATAGATTTCCTTGATCAGGTCAGCGACAGCGGTCTTCTCGTGCATGGACTGATCAGGCAGGTGGCCAAAGCTGTTGCGCAGGCCAGCAACCATCCAGCCGGACAGATAGATGTAAGTGCCTTTGGCAGTGCCGCGCATACGCTTTACGGCTTTGATTTTCTGCTGCGCGTGGAAACCGGACCAGCAGCCAAGAGACTGTGTGAACTTGGAAGGGTCAGCGTCATAGGCGGCCATATCTTCGCGCATGACGCCTGCCATAGAGCGGGCAATGTCGAGATGCGTATTGTAAGTATTCTGGATTTTCAGCTGAACAACATCCTCAATGCTAAGCCCGGCGCGCGTGCGGCCTTCGGGATAGCGTTCAAGAGTTTCAGCCATAAGTTGCTTATAGGTTGGGCGTTGAGTCATCGGTTTATCCTCGTCTAATTCGAAGTTGTTTTTGAGATTTGTTTGAGGGTTATGAGAGCGTGCGCAGCACGTCATAGGCGGGCAGGGTCAGGAAGTCGGCGAGCGTTTCGCCGGTTGCGGTCTCTACGAAAACCTTGGTGGCTTCCGGGTAGCGACCGTCTGCGAAGTCAGCATCGCCGAGCGTTGTTTTGATCTTCGAGACTTCATCCTCGAGCAGACGATCGAAGGTTGCCTGATCAAAGCTCTGGGCATTGCCGTCAGTATCCTTGTACTCAGTGCCATGGTGCAGCCATTGCCAAAGCTGACTGCGGGAGATTTCCGCCGTTGCGGCGTCTTCCATCAGGTTGTGGATCGGAACGGCGCCGCGTCCACGAAGCCAGGCTGCCGTATATTCGATACCCACAGAGATGTTGGTTCGAATGCCAGCCTCTGTAACGTCCCCAGTATGCGGCTTAAGCAGGGAGTCGGCTGTGATTTGTGGCATCTGACGCTGACTCAGAACCTGATTGGCTTGCGGCATGGCGGCATCAAAAACCTCCATCGCAACTGGAACCAGATCCGGGTGTGCGACCCAGGTGCCGTCATGGCCCTGATCGACTTCACGCTTCTTGTCGGCGCGAACCTTGTCAAAGGCAGTAGCATTCGCCGCCTCATCCCCTTTAACCGGGATTTGCGCGGCCATACCGCCCATGGCGTGGGCGCGGCGGCGGTGACACGTCTTGATGAGTTGTAGCGAGTAAGCCTTCAGAAAGGCGCGATCCATGCCAACCTGTGCGCGATCAGGCAGGACGAATTGCTTATGATTGCGCAAGGTCTTGATATAGCTGAAAATGTAATCCCAGCGCCCACAGTTGAGGCCAACAATATGGTTGCGCAGGACATAGAGGATCTCGTCCATCTGGAATGCGGCTGGCAGGGTCTCAATCAGGACAGTGCTCTTGATCGTCCCATTTGGAATGCCGAGTGCAGCTTGTGCAAAGTTAAAGACATCATTCCACAGGCGGGCTTCCTGATAGGTCTCCATTTTCGGAAGATAATAGAAGGGGCCCTTTTCCTGCTCAGTCAGGGCCTTGCCATTATGGAAGAAGTGCAGGCCGAAATCGAACAGGCTTGCAGACATCGGCTTGCCATCGACGAGGACGTGAGCTTCTTCCAGATGCCAGCCGCGAGGGCGGACCAGCATGGTCGCTGTCTCTTCGTTCAGGCGATATGATTTACCACGCGCCTCGTCATCAAATGAGAGCGAACCCCTTGCATAGTCTTGCATGTTTGCTTGACCGTCGAGCATGTTCTCGAAAGTCGGGGAGGAAGCGTCCTCAAAGTCGGCCATGAACATTTTCGCACCGGAATTCAGCGCATTGATCATCATTTTGCGATCAACGGGCCCGGTGATCTCAACACGGCGGTCTTGCAGAGCTTTTGGAACGGGTGCGACTTCCCAGACAGACTTGCGGATGTGCGCGGTTTCAGGCGGAAACTCTGGCAGCTCTCCATCATCATAGCGCATTTGGGCGAGCCGACGGTTCTCAAGCAGGATGCGGCGCTGTGGCCCAAATCTACGCTCAAGGTCAGCAATAAACAGTAGAGCGCCCGGGGTTAGAACTCGGTCGTAACTGGCGGGAACACCGCCTGGTACTTCCGCGGGCCTGCGGTGGGCGGGTGTTGGCTGTGCAGCCTTTGGGTCCTGTATGAGTGTATCGGGCATCGCGATCTCCAAGCGTTAGAAGTCGCTGCTCAATATTTACAAATTTTTGTATGGGTCTATAGCGTATTGTAAATAATAGGTTTTCTTGTTTTTTGTGTAAATCAAGAAGTGTAATTGTTGTAAGGTTTGTTATGGTTAAGGCGGGAAAGCGAAAGCTTCTGATTGGTCAACGTGTAAAGCGTTTGCGCACCATGCTGGGGCTGACTCAGGCTGACTTCGCAAAGCGGCTTGATATCTCCGCGACCTATGTGAACCTGATTGAGCGTAACCAGCGTCCGGTCAGTGCTGCAGTCTTGTTGAGGCTGGCTGAAGAGTTTGACATTAACGTCTCTGATCTTGCGAAAGATACAGACGCGACGCTTGTAAACGAGTTGTACACGGCGTTGCGTGATCCGGTTTTTGGGGGTGTTCAGGTCAGCAAGAATGAAACCGAAGATCTCGTCGGTGCCAGCCCAGAGGTGATAAAAGCCTTCCTGCGCCTCCATGAACGCTATCGTGAACTGACCCTCAACACATACTCAGATGCCAATCCTCTGGCTGATCGCGAGAAGGTTGAATTACTGGAGGAGTCAGCGCGTCCGGTTGAGACAATCCGCCAGTACATTCATGATCAAAATAACTATTTCCCAAGATTGGATGAGGCTGCTTCAGCCTTCTATGCTGAGCTCACCAAAAATCGAAAACCCATCGATATCGCAATCCAGGAGCGCCTCGAGCAGAAGCATGAGCTTAAGATCCGCATTCTGCCAACATCGGCAATGCCATCATCGTTCAGGTATTTTGATCGGCACCGCTCCGGTATTGATATCTCCGAGCTGCTTCATCCAACCGGGCGGCAATTCCAACTCGCTTTCCAGCTTATCTTCATAGAGTATCGAGACCTCATTGACGGCTTGGCCGCAGAGTCTGGCATTCAGGATGAAACAGCGATTGGCCTGTTGCGTGTCTCACTCGCAAATTACGCCGCAGCGGCTCTCCTGATGCCTTATGACCGTTTCCTGAAGGCATGTGAGGATACCCGATATGATGTGGACCTGCTCAGCCATCGTTTCGGGACAAGTTTTGAGCAAACAGCTCATCGACTGACAACGCTTCAGAAGCCAGATGCGCGCGGTATCCCATTCTTCTTCTTGCGCATTGATGCGGCGGGCAATGTCTCCAAGCGCTTCAGTGCTGGCCGCTTTCATTTCTCCAAGTTCGGTGGGGCCTGTCCGATCTGGAATATTCACCGCACGTTTGAACAACCCGGAGAGACTTTAACTCAGCTCATCCAGATGCCGGATGACACAACTTATGTCTCAATTTCAAAGGCAATAACGCGGTCGCGAGGTTATCATGGCCGTCCGCCTGCACGGGTTGCCATTGGTCTGGGGTGTGACCGGGCCTATGCCGATAATCTCGTCTATTTTGATCGCATGAATCTCTCAGACCAGGAACCAACACTGATCGGTGTGAATTGCTATTTATGCGATCGTCAAAACTGCGCCTCCCGCGCCCACGCCCCGCTTAACCGCAAGCTCAAATTCGATGCCCATGCGCGGGGCATCTCGCTCTATGAGTTTGAGCCGCCAAAAGTGAAAAGCTCATAGCTTAATAGTATCCATCGAGTGGTATTCGGATATGAGCAGCGAAGATTAATCTGAGTTGGCGGGTAGCCTATGCTCATCTTCGAGGCGGATGACGATAACGCGCTGACAGAGTAGATTCTGGATATTTTGCAAAGATAGCGGAAGAGGAAGTGGCGGAGAGGAAGGGATTCGAACCCTCGATACGCGTTAACGTATACGCCCTTAGCAGGGGCGCGCCTTCAGCCACTCGGCCACCTCTCCAGCGCGAAACGGTTTCCTAGTCTTTTGCGGCCCGCCTTACAAGAGGGGGAAACAGATCAAGTTTCATCCTTGATCTTTTCATGCAGCCAGGCGGCGTGGCGCGGGGCTTTTTTCGTTTGTGACCACTCTTCCAGCATGAGTGGTGCAACGCGTTTGAGCTCCGCCATTTGCTCCGGCGTGCTGATATTGCAGGCAAGCTCCAGACGGTGGCCGTTCGGGTCAAAGAAATAGATCGACTTGAAGATGCCATGATGGGTTGGGCCAATGACATCAAGGCCATGGGCTTCGGCGCGTGCCTTCGCGGCCATCAGGTCATCCATGGTGGCGACTTTGAAGGCGATATGCTGAACCCATTGCGGGGTGTTCTCATCCCGGCCCATGTCCGGCTGCTGCGGCAGCTCGAAGAAGGCGAGAACATTATCATTCCCGGCATCAAGGAAGATGTGCATGTAAGGATCATAGGCCCCGGTTGAGGGGACGTGATCCTCGGCGATGGCAAGCTGGAAATCCATGCCTAGGACATCGCGGTAAAACTCAACCGTTTCCTTGGCATCCTTGCAGCGATAGGCGACGTGATGCACGCCGTGAAGAGCAGGGGCTGTTTCAGTCATTTTGGTCAGTCTCACTGTTATGGCTGCGTCGCCAGGCATTGAACCAGCTGCCAATCCCAATACCGGCAATGATGCCGATAGCCCCGATTGGGGAAACGACATCTGACATCCAAAGAAATCCGCCAAGAACAGCGCCGATCAGGGCCCCGATAAGGCCTTCAGTGACTGGGGTGAGGGTAACTTTCTTTGGTTCATTGGTCATCAGTCAAAGTCCTTGGCCACATCGAGCTGAACTGGAACAATCCATCTCGCAATTACCGAAGCGACTAACCCACTAACACCACCAAAGATACCGGCTCTTATGGTTCCATCAACGGGCATGAAAGCGAAGAAGTTGTCAGCGATCTGAAGAACGGTCATCAGAATGAAAACGATGCCGCCAACCCATAGCGCTCGCTTTGTTCTGCGGCCTTTTACTTCTTTTACCACTAGGCTGGCTCCTCGACGTTCAACACTCCGCGTTCCAGCTGATCACGTTCGATGCTTTCGAACAAGGCCTTGAAGTTGCCTTCACCGAAGCCGTCCTTGTAATCGCCGACGCGCTGAATGAACTCAAAGAAAACCGGGCCGAGCTGTGGTTGAGCAAAAATCTGGAGCAGCAGGCGCGGCTGGCCGCCCTCTGTTGTCCCGTCGAGGAGAATGCCGCGTGTTTGAAGCTCATCTGCGGGCTGGCCATGGCCCGGCAGGCGCTCGTCTAGCATGGCGTAATAGGCTTCAGGCGGGGCCGTCATGAAAGGCACACCCGTTGCCTTCAGCCGATCCCAGCAAGCGACAAGATCATCACAGATGAGAGCGATATGCTGAATGCCTTCGCCGTTAAAGTCGCGCAGGAATTCTTCGATCTGGCCTTTGCCGCCTTCGCCTTCTTCATTCAGGGGAATGCGGATCTTGCCGTCCGGAGCTGTCAGGGCTTTTGAGGTCAGGCCTGTATATTCACCCTTAATGTCGAAGAAGCGGATTTCCTGAAAGTTGAAGAGTGTTTCGTAGAAGGCGGCCCAATACTTCATCCGACCGCCATAGACGTTGTGGGTCAGGTGATCGACAACATCGAAACCATAGCCAACTGGGTTGTGATCAACACCGGGCAGATAGTCGAAATCGATGTCATAGATGGTGTGGCTACCTTCGCCATCAGCATAGCGATCAACGAGGTAGATGATCGAGTTGCCGATCCCGCGAATGCCAGGAATATGAAGTTCCATTGGCCCGGTTTCGACTTTTACCGGCTCCGCTCCCTGCTTGATCAGGTGATTATAGGCTTTGGCCGCATTACGGACCCGGAAGCCCATACCGCAGGCGCTTGGCCCATGCTCGCGCGAGAAATACCAGGCGGCCGAGCGGGGCTCATAATTAGTAATGAAGTTGATGCCGCCCTGACGCCAGAGCTCAACATCCTTGGAGCGGTGGCGTGCAACCTTGCTGAATCCCATGGCTTCGAAAACAGGCTCCAGCACGCCTTTCTCAGGGGCTGAAAATTCGATGAATTCAAAGCCATCAAGGCCAGCGGGGTTTTCAAACAAGTCAGCCATATGAGCGCTCCTCAGCAAATTAGTTGCAAATGTAACCAATTTTCAGCTTGGTTGCAAGTGAAACGAGTTTGGGGAAGACTGGCTTTATGCCCGATAAGACCCAATCCTCCCTGAGCCTTGATGACTTCCTGCCTTACAGGCTGTCTGTCCTGTCCAATGCTGTGTCGCGTCAGGTCGCTGATATTTATGAGCGCGAATTTGCGCTTTCCATCTGGCAATGGCGGGTCATTGCCGTTCTTGGGGAACAAGCGGGCATGACCAGTACGGAGGTGGCTCAACGCACCCTTATGGATAAGCCAACGGTCAGCCGCGCCGTGGCGAGTCTGCTGGAGCGTCGTCTGGTTGAGCGCGTTACCGATGAGGAGGATCGCCGCCGTATGCCTCTGGCGCTGACCGATGCGGGGCTAAGCATCTATCGCGCCATTATCCCGCGGGCTTTGGCGTGCGAGCAGGGATTGCTTGATAGCTTAACCACTGACGAAGCGGCCTTGCTCCAGAAAGTGCTGGGTAAGTTGGCGTTCGCGGTATCGCCTGAAGAGGGCTTGTGGAAGACTCCTGATAGCTGAAAGCCAAACGGGAATGATTGACAGGGAGGTAATCGCTAAGGCATCCCGAAAGATGACGTGAGGGAGGAAGCATGTCGCTCAACATGATGGATGGGATATTTGCGCGCCTGACAGACGAGCGGCCTGAATATGCCAATGCTATGACCACTTGGCGCGAGCGACTTGAGCCAACCCTCATAGAGCTTGAGCGGCAACGGGTGGAAACCATCAAAAAAGCGCGCAACCGTACGATCGTTACCGCGATCATCACATTTGCTGTTTTTGGGGTCATTATCGGCCTCTTCCTTAGAGGTCAGTTTGCATTCTTTACGGCGGTGGTTGGGTTTATGGTTGCAGCCGTGGCCAGCGCGGTGGCTTGGGTGCCGCTATTTGCAATGAAATCTCAAACCAAGCAGCTTGTGGTTGGATCCGCCGCTGAGGCTTTTGGTTTTGCCTATGATACGCTCCACCCTGATGTCACCGGTGTCAGTGACTGGAAATCAGCAGGTGCCTGGATGAAGGCTCAATCTTCAACCAAGGATGCTGGGGGACTGTTTACAGGGGGTGGGTCTGATGAGCCACCGACCCCAGCGTTCGGCTATCTGGACGATGTAAATCTGATGCCGGGTTGGGATGACCGCAAATTTGAGGATATGATTCAGGGCGAGCGTGCCGGGGCTGATTTTTCTCTGGTCGAATGCAAACTGACAGAAGAGCAGGGCAGCGGAAAAAACCGCCGAACCGTCACAACGTTTCAGGGGTTGCTCTTCCATATTCGATACCCAGACCGTTTTCTGGGACGCACAGTCATTGCCAGACAGGGCTGGAGCAAGGGGTGGTTTTCCAACAAAGACCTGGAAAAAGTTGACCTGACCTCAGTCGAGCTGGAGCGCGCTTTTACGGTCTATTCAAATGATCAGGTCGAGGCGCGTTACTTGCTGACGCCAGACAGAATGGAGCGGCTGATCGCTCTTGAGCGTCATTTTAAGGGGGGCAAGCTGCGTGGCATCTTTGAAGGTGACCATCTGACCCTTGCGCTAGAAGCCAAGGATCAGTTTGAAGCCGGATCGATCTGGCGGCCTTTGGTTGACCCACAACGCTATATCAGCGCCCTGACCGAAATCGGGCTGGTCTGTGATGTCATTGATGGCTTCCTGACCCGGGAATGGGTCAAGGATAAGCTCTAGTCAGACAGATCAGTTGCGAACCGACGCGCAAAACGATCCGAAGCGCGGCGGGCGTCGGTCCAGGTGCCTGCGCCTACCGCATCCCTTATATCCGTCTCAAACCAATCATACTGCTTGGTGCCAAGGACATTGCCCTCTGCATCATAAGCGGTGCCTTCCAGAGACATGCCGCCAATTGAAATAGACCGTATCGCATCCAGACCTGGCCGATCACCGAGCTGTTTGAAGGTTGGGCGGTTTGGCTGTGCATCAATGATCATGACATCAATACGGGCCACTGAGACACCCTTTTTCTCAAACTCGCGGATCAGGTCTTCTGTGATCTCTTCGGAGAGCTTGACCCCTTCGCGCTCACCATAATCATCGGTCAGTTTTTCGGCGAAATCTTCACTATAGGAGACATTGACCGTGGTTGCGCCTGCGATAGGGGCAAGAGCAAGAAGGGCAGCAGTAAACAAGACCTTTTTCATTTCAATATCTCCAGTGTTTGGACCGATACAACATACTCATTTTTGTCGTACCGGTCCAATTTTTGTCGATCACTTAAATGTTAAATCGTATCCACAAAGACAATCTCCGTGTCTTCGAGTGCCGTTAGAGTGATCGTTTCTGCACCTGTAATGGCTGCGCCGTCACGCGCCTTCAAGATCTGACCATTGAGTTCAACTGAACCTGTTGCCAGAGCAAAATAGCCATACCGTCCAGCCTTGACCTCATAATCGAGGCTTTCACCAGTGCGCAGTGTTGCGCCCAGCACTTTGGCATCTTGCCGGATGGGCAGCGCGCCGTCGTCTCCTTCACCGCTGGCAAGGATAGACCAGCTCCCTGAGCGATCGGCTTTTGGGAAAGCCTTTGCGCCCCAGTTGGGTGTCCCACCGATTTCACGAGGCTCGATCCATATCTGGAAAATGGTCGTGTCCTCTGTTTCGGCATTCCACTCAGAGTGTTGAATCCCGCGCCCAGCACTCATGACCTGAACATCACCGGCCAGCGTGCGTCCTTCATTGCCCATAGAGTCCTTATGGGTAATTGCACCCGAGCGAACATAGGTGATGATCTCCATGTCGCGATGACCATGAGGTGGGAAACCTGTGCCTGGTTTGATTGTATCATCATTCCAGACCCGCAGCTTGCCATGGCTCATTCGAGCCGGGTCATAATAGTGGGAGAAGGAAAAATGGTAATGGGCATCCAGCCAATCATTTTGGAATGCCCCAAGATCGGAGAACCGTCGAATATCAATCATATCGCGCTCCTTTTCTGTGTTTGCGATGGGCCATAGATGTCTCATCCAGCGCTCGGAGAGTAGGATGAGAGACCTGAAATCAGTTATGCAGACCCTGCATGGCTGAGGCTGATAGTCATTCGCAATCACATTGATCGTCTAACACTTTTGGTGCGTTGACAGGGCGAGGTGCAGAACTAGAACGCGTTGCAGATATTTAATTGTGCTTGGAGCAATTTATGGCTGGATCTGGCTTGACCGACCCCCGTCCCCTTTCACCGCACCTGCAAGTCTGGAAATTTCACGCAACGATGTTTGCGTCGATCATTCACCGGGCCACAGGCGTCGCGATGTATTTCGGGGCCTTCCTGATTACGGGTTGGGTGGTTGCCTTGGCCATGGGCGAAGAGGCTTACACTGCCGCCGATACGATCATTAATCACCCGATTGGACAGGTCATTCTATTCCTTTGGGCTGTCGCGGTAATGTTCCATCTTATCAATGGAATCAAATACTTACTGTGGGATGGGCCAAAGTTTGGGTTCACACCAGGCGTTGCCAGTCGGTTTGCGATTTTCAATTTCGCGTTTTCCATTCTCGCGGCAGCCGGGCTCTATGCCTACGCCACGATGGTTGCCTAGGAGATTTTAACGATGACGAATAAGACAACGCCTCTAGGTAGCGTTCGTGGGCTGGGTTCAGCCAAGTCTGGAACCGAGCATTTTATTCACCAGCGCGTCACCGCGATCGCCCTTGTGTTCCTTGTACCCTGGTTCATTTTCTCGATGATTCACGCGACTAAGGCAGGTTATGCGGGTGCCGAAAGCTGGGTTGCTAAGCCCTGGAATGCAATTTTGCTGATTCTACTCTTCGGTGCGGCGCTTTATCACATGCGTCTTGGTCTCCAGACTGTCATTGAAGACTACATCACTAAGAGCAGCACGCGTCAGGCCTTGTTGATCCTGAACACGTTTGCCGTTTTCGCCTTGATGGCGGCGGCAATTTTCTCCGTGCTGAAAATATGGATTTCGGCAGGCCTTTAAGGGCGTGCTGCAGGAGGCCAAAAGATGAGCGACTATAAATTTATCGACCATACCTATGACGTTGTTGTGGTGGGCGCAGGTGGCTCAGGCCTCCGGGCGGCTCTCGGTGCAGCGCAGGCAGGTCTGAAAACAGCCTGTATCTCCAAAGTCTTTCCGACCCGCTCGCACACGGTTGCGGCGCAGGGCGGTATTGCCGCATCGCTGGCCAATATGGGGCCCGATGATTGGCGCTGGCATATGTATGACACCGTCAAAGGCTCAGACTGGCTCGGCGATCAGGACTCAATCGAGTATCTCTGCCGTGAAGCACCCCAAGCGGTGTACGAGCTTGAGCATTGGGGCATGCCCTTCAGCCGAACCGAAGAGGGCAAGATTTATCAGCGCCCATTTGGTGGCCACACGACAGAGTTCGGCGAAGGCCCACCAGTCCAGCGCACCTGCGCGGCGGCTGACCGGACCGGCCACGCGATGCTGCACACGCTCTATGGGCAGTGCGTGAAGAATGACACTGAATTCTTCATCGAATACTTCGCCATGGATCTGATCATGGACGAGGATGGGGTCTGCCGCGGTGTCACCGCATGGAAGCTTGATGATGGCACGCTTCACCGCTTCCGTGCTCAGAAAACCATTCTGGCAACGGGCGGTTATGGCCGGGCTTTCTTCAGCTGTACCTCGGCTCATACATGTACGGGCGATGGCAATGCCATGGTTCTTCGCGCAGGACTGCCGCTTCAGGATATGGAATTCATTCAGTTCCACCCAACCGGGATTTATGGCGCGGGCTGCCTGATTACCGAAGGCGCGCGTGGTGAAGGGGGTTACCTCACCAATTCCGAGGGGGAGCGCTTCATGGAGCGCTATGCGCCAAGTGTGAAAGACCTTGCGCCACGCGATATGGTCAGCCGCGCGATGACGATTGAAATTCGTGAGGGTCGCGGCGTTGGCCCGCAAAAAGACCATATCTTCCTGCACCTTGAGCACTTGCCACAGGAAACGCTGGCGGCGCGCCTGCCCGGTATTTCCGAAACGGCGAAAGTCTTCTCCGGTGTCGATGTGACCCGTGAGCCAATCCCGGTTCTGCCAACGGTTCACTATAATATGGGCGGTATCCCGACCAACTATCACGGCGAAGTGTTGACCAAGAAGGGGGATGATCCCGATGCGGTTGTGCCGGGCCTGATGGCTGTGGGTGAGGCCGCATGTGTCTCTGTCCACGGGGCGAACCGCCTTGGATCAAACTCTCTGATCGATCTGGTTGTCTTTGGTCGTGCCGCTGGCTTGCGCTGTGGCGCAACCCTTGAAGCCGGGGCCACCCAACCGACGATGACGGATAATCTAACCGACAGCCATATCGCACGGTTTGATCGCATCCGAAATGCCAATGGCTCCCAGTCTGTTGCTGATCTTCGTCTGGAAATGCAGAAAGCGATGCAGGAAAACTGCGCCGTCTTCCGGACCGGGGATGTGCTTGATGAAGGTGTTCAGAAGATTGATACCGTCCATGGCAAGCTGCCGGATATGAATGTCGAAGATCGCAGCCTGATCTGGAACACAGACCTCATGGAGGCGCTGGAGTTCGATAACCTGATCAGTCAGGCCGCCGTGACCGTGAATTCAGCCGCCAACCGTAAGGAAAGCCGTGGTGCGCATGCCCGTGAGGATTTTGCCGAGCGTGATGATGAAAACTGGATGATGCACACACTGGCCTGGGCCGATGATGCTGGGAAAGTCACCATCGATTACCGCCCGGTGCATAACTTCACGATGTCGAACGAGATGGAATATATCAAACCTAAGAAGCGGGTTTACTAGGAGCGACTATGGTACAGCTGACACTCCCCAAAGGATCCGCCCCGAAAAAAGGTAAGACCTGGCCAAAGCCTGAAGGGGCGAAGGACAAGGATCTCAAGGCGTTTAAAATCTATCGTTATAGCCCGGATGAAGGCGGTAATCCGCGCTGGGACACTTACTATGTCGATAAGACTGATTGTGGCCCAATGGTGCTCGACGTCCTGATCTACATCAAAAACAAGATCGATCCGACGCTGGCTTTCCGCCGCTCCTGCCGTGAGGGCGTTTGTGGCTCCTGCGCTATGAATATTGCTGGCCACAACACAATTGCCTGCACCAAAGGCTGGGACGAGATTGCCGGACGCACCATCACGATCGCGCCGCTGCCTAGCCAGCCTGTGATTAAGGATCTGGTTCCTGACCTAACCAATTTCTACGCCCAGCACGCCTATGTGCAGCCCTTCCTCAAGACCGATACGCCGGAACCTGAGAAAGAGTGGAAGCAGACGATTGAAGACCGTGAAGAACTCGATGGCCTTTACGAGTGTATCCTTTGTGCGTGTTGCTCAACCTCCTGCCCATCCTATTGGTGGAATGGCGACAAGTATCTTGGCCCAGCAGCGCTTTTGCAGGCTTATCGCTGGCTGATCGACAGCCGTGATGAGGGTACTGGCGAGCGTCTGGATGATCTTGAAGACCCATTCAAATTGTATCGCTGCCATACGATCATGAACTGTGCGCAGGTTTGCCCGAAAGGCCTCAACCCGGCCAAGGCGATTGCCAAGATCAAGACCATGATGGTGGAACGCGTTGCTTAAACGCATGCCCTATTAGAGACAGCAAAGCCCGGCTCTGTGCCGGGCTTTTTGTTTGTATCGACAGGGGCCGACAGCTGACCCATATTCATCGTGATGGAAGCCTTTGCAAACCTTTTAGAGCGCCTGTTACTGACCCCTTCGCGCAATGGGAAACTAGCGCTCATGCAGGGCTATTTCGCCGATCAACCTGACCCGGAGCGGGGCTGGGCACTGGCGGTTTTGACGGGGGGACTGGACCTACCGGGTGTGAAGGCGGGCCTGATCCGTCGTCTCGTTGAAAGCAAGGTCGATCACGAGCTTTTTCGTCTGTCTTATGATTATGTTGGTGACCTTGCTGAGACGGTCAGCCTGATCTGGCCAAGCTCTCATGGCGCAAACTACATCCCTCCATTGTCAGAAATCGTTATGCAGCTTTCTGAAGCGACAAAGGCACAAGGTGAGCGGCTGATTGAAGGATGGTTGAATGCCCTAGATGCGCGTGGGCGCTGGGCCTTGCTAAAACTTGTCACTGGCGGTCTGCGGATTGGCGTATCGGCACGGCTCGCTAAAACGGCAGCGGCCCGTTTCGGTACTGTTGAAATCAACGAGATTGAAGAAATCTGGCATGGTCTTGAGCCACCCTATGAGAGCCTGTTCGCATGGCTTGAGGGCAAAGCGGAGAAACCCAAGCCGGACATTGCTGCGCCGTTTCGCCCGGTTATGCTCGCTCATCCACTCGTTGCGAAGAAGGATCGTGATAACCCGGATGCGATTGATCCAGACCTGATTAAACCGGACACATATGCGGCGGAATGGAAGTATGATGGTATCCGTGTGCAGGCGGTTTCCGAACGTGGCGTACGCCGGATTTACACCCGAACTGGTGACGATATCAGCCACACATTTCCGGATGTCTTGGCCGCGATGGACTTTGATGCCGCCTTGGATGGAGAGCTTCTGGTTCGCGCGCCAAATGGCGGCGTTGCCCCTTTCAATGAGCTGCAGCAGCGCCTGAACCGCAAGACCGTGACAAAGCGCCAGATGGAGGCACGCCCGGCGTTTATTCGGGCTTATGATCTTCTGGTTGAGGGCGAAGAGGATTTACGGCAGCGCCCTTTTGAGGCCCGGCGTCAGCGATTGGAAGCCTTCGTTGGCGCGCTGCAGACTGAGCGCATCGATCTCTCTCCACTGGTCCCGATTACCGACATAGAGGCACTTGAAGCGGCGCGGAATGACCCGCCCACGCCAGAGATTGAAGGCGTGATGCTTAAGCGTTGGGACAGTGTCTACGAAGCCGGACGCCCCAAAGGGCCGTGGTTTAAATGGAAGCGTGACCCGTTCCTGATCGATGCGGTTTTGATGTACGCCCAGCGCGGGCATGGCAAACGCTCCAGCTTCTACTCTGATTTCACGTTTGGGGTCTGGCGGCAGGTTGATGGTGAAGACCAGCTCGCCCCGGTCGGGAAAGCCTATTTCGGTTTCACCGATGATGAGTTGAAACAGATCGATAAATTTGTACGCAACAACACGATTGAGCGCTTCGGGCCAGTCCGCTCTGTCACGGCGACACAGGATGAGGGACTCGTCTTTGAAGTGGCGTTTGAGGGGCTACAGCGCTCCCCACGTCACAAGTCCGGTGTGGCCATGCGATTTCCGAGAATCAACCGCATAAGATGGGACAAACCGACCCGCGAGGCGGATCGGCTTGAGAGTTTGGAAGCGATGTTGCCGCCGGAGGTTTAGGCGGTCTCGGTTTGCTTCATTTGCCAGCCCTGGCGGCTGTGAAGCGCGCTGAGGGCTTCATCATACTCTTGCGCCAGCTGATCGACATATTCCGCAGTACTCATACGCGTATTGATCGCACCGATACCCTGGCCACAGCCCCAGATATCTTTCCAGGCTTTGGCTTCCTGATTACCGCCAGACCCGAAGTTCATTGCACTTGGATCGCTCTCAGGTAGGTCGTTTGGATTAAGGCCCGCCTTGGCAATGGAGGGGGCCAGATAGTTGCCATGCACCCCGGTGAACAGGTTGGAGTAGATAATGTCCTTGGCGTCGCTCTCGACGATCATGTCCTTATAGCCATCAACCGCGTTGGCTTCGTGACATGAGATGAAGGCTGAGCCGATATAAGCGAGGTCTGCGCCCATGGCTTGTGCCGCAGCGACAGCGCCGCCATTGGCAATAGAGCCAGAAAGGGCCAGTGGGCCATCAAAGAATTTCCGGATGTCCTGGATCAAAGCAAAAGGTGATGTCGTTCCGGCATGTCCGCCAGCACCAGCCGCAACAGCGATCAGGCCATCAGCGCCTTTGTCGAGGGCCTTGCGGGCAAAGATCGCGTCGATGACATCGTGCAGAACGATACCGCCATAAGAATGGATCGCATCATTCACTTCGGTGCGCGCACCAAGAGACGTGATGATGATCGGAACCTTATGTTTCACACACATCTCAACATCGTGGTCGAGGCGATTATTGGTCTTGTGAACGATCTGGTTCACGGCGAAAGGCGCGGCCTTGCGATCCGGGTTCTTCTCATCCCACTCGGCCAGCTCTGTCGTAATCTTGTCGAGCCATTCGTCCAAAACTGGGCCGGGGCGCGCATTCAGCGCCGGGAAAGACCCAACCACACCAGCCTTACACTGGGCAATCACAAGGTCTGGATTTGAAATGATGAAGAGCGGGCTTCCGATTACCGGAATGCGCAGGTTTTGCAGAATGGGTGGTAACGCCATCAGGATCTCCCAAATATCTCACGGCTCAACCTACTGCGAGAACCCGTATCGACAAGGCATTACGGTGGGTTAGGGCTGCTATTGGCATATACAAAGGGCCCACCGTTCTGGCGGGCCCTTTGCGTTCCTGACCTAAAAGCGGAGGGTTGCTGCAATCTTTAGCTTAGTAGGATTGAGATTCAGACTCTTTGGTCTTCTCGCTATCGCCATTCATGGCTGCCTCAAACTCTTCTGGGGTGATCCCACCGCTGCCGTCAGAATCGACAGACATGAATTTGATAATGGCTTCAGCGCTGCTGGTTTTGCCATCAGCGGTTTTCCAGGCAACAAACTCGCTTTCCGAGATGAGGCCGTTTGTATCGGCGTCAATAGTCTCGAACTTAACTGGTTCACCAGCGGTTGCGGTGAAAGCGAAAGCAGCTGTGGCTGCCATAAAAGATGCAAAACGGATCATTGGATTACTCCTTCAGCTTTTTTGCACGCCACCTCATGTGGCACGCATACGCTGGCGAAAAAATCGCATTAATCCTCGTGACAGAGCTGCAAGGTGGATGACTCCGCGTTCACGAATATTTGGCAAGAAAGGCGTCCATACCCTTTAATGCATGGTATCTCAGGCTACACGATGAACGCCTGTTCACATTGATTTCAGGCTGCGGTCAGCAACTGTGTGGTTTTAAAGTTACATTCTGAAGACGCCAAAGCCGCGCTCGCCCATCGGGGCGTTCAGACTTGCGGCAAGCGCAAGGCCCAGAACGCGGCGGGTGTCGGCTGGATCAATGATGCCGTCATCCCAAAGCCTGGCGGTTGAGTAATATGGGCCGCCCTCACGCTCATAGAGATCGCGGATCGGGTCTTTGAACGCTTCCTCTTCGTCTGTGCTCCACTCCTCGCCACGTCGCTCCATGCCATCGCGTTTCACAGTGGCGAGCACGGATGCGGCTTGCTCGCCGCCCATGACGGAGATGCGCGCATTCGGCCACATGAACATGAAGCGCGGGGAATAGGCGCGTCCGCACATGCCGTAATTGCCTGCGCCAAACGAGCCGCCAGTGACCAGGGTCAGCTTTGGAACAGAGGCCGTTGCCACGGCGGTCACCATTTTGGCGCCATCCTTGGCAATGCCGCCGGCTTCATATTTTGAGCCAACCATGAAGCCGGTAATGTTTTGCAGGAAGAGGAGCGGGATACGGCGCTGATCGGCCAGCTCGATGAAATGGGCAGCTTTCTGGGCGCTTTCGCTGAACAGGATACCATTATTCGCAATGATTGCGACGGGCATGCCATAAAGCTTGGCAAAGCCGCAAACCAGCGTATCGCCATAGAGTTTCTTAAACTCATGGAAGTCTGACCCATCGACAAGCCGTGCAATAATCTCTCGCGCATCATAGGGTTCACGCACATCCTGTGGGACAAGGCCGTGAAGCTCTGCGGGGTCATAAAGCGGTTCCAGCGGCTCGCTCAGGCCCACCTCAGCCGGTTTAGGAACATGCAGTGTTCTTACAATAGAACGCATAATCGCCAGCGCATGATCATCGCTGGCGGCATAGTGGTCGACCACGCCGGATTGGCGCGCATGCACGTCTGCCCCGCCAAGGTCTTCGGCGCTGATCTCTTCACCCGTCGCGGCTTTCACCAGAGGTGGTCCGCCCAGGAAGATGGTGCCTTGCTTGCGCACGATGATTGTCTCATCCGACATGGCCGGGACATAAGCGCCCCCAGCGGTACAAGACCCCATGACGGCAGCGATTTGCGGGATGCCTTTCGCACTCATCTGGGCCTGATTGTAGAAGATGCGGCCAAAATGCTCGCGATCGGGAAAGACTTCCGACTGGTGTGGCAGGTTCGCGCCGCCACTATCGACCAGATAGAGACAAGGCAGGTGATTCTGCATGGCAATTTCTTGCGCGCGTAGATGCTTCTTCACGGTGATTGGGTAATAGGCCCCGCCCTTCACCGTCGCATCATTACAGACGATAACGCATTCGCGCCCTTCGACGCGGCCAACGCCCGTAATAACCCCCGCGCCAGGTGCTTCATCATCGTACATGCCATTTGCAGCAAGCGCACCAATTTCGAGAAAGGCTGCGCCCGGATCAATCAGGCGGTTTACGCGTTCGCGGGGCAGCAGCTTGCCGCGACTGACATGCCGTTCGCGGGCGCGCTCTGATCCGCCAAGGGCGGCCTTTGCCGTTTTCTCGCGCAGCTCATCAACCAGCGCCTCCATGGCGCGGCGATTGTCCGCATAGGCAGTTCCGGCAGTATCCAGCGTCGACTTCAGAACAGGCATAAATGGTTTCTCCTGCAACCGTTTTGGACAGCCTTACCGAGCGCTGACGCAGATGTCATGCCCTGTGATTAAAACCTTCACTTTTAGGCCTCATATTAGGGGTACACATGAAATGTGTAATGGAGGCGCGATCATGGGTATATTTGGAGGCATGAGTCTTGATGTCGTTCCAGCGCTCGCATCCCTCAAGTTTCTTGAGGATGTGCCCAAACGTGCATTGAAGGCAGCAGGTAAGGAAGCGCGCTGGTTCTCTTTGCCTGCGGGTTGGCCGCTTTTTCAGGCCGGTGAAGAGTCGGATTCCATCTATTTTGTGCT
The DNA here is from genome assembly GCF_045287255.1 of Hyphomonas sp. FCG-A18. Classification (GTDB taxonomy): domain Bacteria; phylum Pseudomonadota; class Alphaproteobacteria; order Caulobacterales; family Hyphomonadaceae; genus Henriciella. The sequence goes on along the minus strand of NZ_CP137142.1, from coordinate 2,604,190 downwards.
GACTGGATCGCTCGGCGCATTCAAGCGCATGCCTGATGGGCGCAGTGAGTTTCTTGGTCACGTTCGCGCGGGCGAACCTGTTGGCGAAATGGCGATGTTTCAGGGCGGGGTCGATATTAATGGCGATGGCGCGCCGGATAATGTTGGGCACACTTCCTCGGTTTATGCCTTGCGAGATAGTGAGGTGCTTGAGGTTTCGCGGGAGGGTTTTGCTAACCTGACGAGCGCTGAGCCGGAAATTCTAAGCGCTATGATCCGGCTCATCCTGTCGCGCCTGCGGGAAGGCAATAAGCGCAACCGCCGGACCGCGCCAAAAGTGTTCGCCCTGATCGCGACGTCGCCGACAATTGATCTCTCCATCCGCGCTAAAAGCCTCAAGGAGGCGCTGACCCGTCTTGGTGTGAAGGCGCGCATTATTGATGAGGTGGAAGGGGATGAGAAACCAGCGGCTTTCTTTGATCAGGCCGAGCGCGACAATGATATTGTCATCCTCACAACGCCGGTCAGCGACACCAGCTGGTACAGATTGGCGACCCGTCAGGCCGATCGCTTATGGGTGCTCGCCCGCGCTGACGCGCGCCCCTCTTACCCGCTTTTGCCTGAAGATGATTCCCCAGCGCAGGCGCTAAAGCTGGTAGATGTGATCCTGATTCATCATGGCGGCGAGCGGCGGGCGTCGAAGCCTGCCGATTGGCTGAATGCCTCTGGTGGTGCACGGGCTTTTCACTGGTTCTCTGTTGATGGCCCCCATTGCGACCGCCTGGCGCGCACCATGTCGGGACGCAGCGTGGGGGTCGTGTTTTCAGGCGGCGGCGCGCGCGCCTATGCACATGTCGGGGTGGTTCGAGCAATCCGCGAACTTGGCTTGCCGATCGACTTTGCAGGCGGGGCCTCTATGGGCGCGGTTGTCGCCGGATGTGTCGCAATGGGCTGGGATGATGATGAGATTGATTACCGCATCCGCAAGGCCTTTGTAGAGACCAATCCGCTAGGCGACTGGCACCTGCCGGTTGTCAGCATGGTCAAGGGCCGCCGGGTCGATGCGCGCTTGAAAGAGCATTTTGGCGATGCAGAGATTGGCGATCTTGAAATGCCCTTCTTTGCGGTTTCCACCAACCTGACGGATGGATCTTATCGCATTCACAGGCGGGGCCTGCTGCGCCGGGCTTTGCGGGCAACGATTTCCCTGCCGGGCATTCTCCCGCCAGTGATCGACAATGGCGAGGTTCTGGTCGACGGGGCCGTGCTCAACAATTTCCCTGCCGATGTCATGCGCGAGTTACAGCGCGGCTTCGTCGTGGGCTGCGACGTTGCCCGCGCCCCCGAGGGTTTGAAGGCCGACGACTTCACCAAGCCGCAAGGGTTCCTGAGCTGGGTTAGTCGCTATGGTTTCTCTAGCGCCCCGCCAATCGCAGGTCTCTTGATGCGATCAGCGACGATTAGCATCAATCCAAATGCGGGTCGCGAGCTTGTCGATGTCCTGGTGCTGCCCGAGCTAAAGAATATCGAACTGCGCGATTGGAAGGCTTACGACAAAGCCGTTGAGGCAGGATACGAGGCCGCCATGAAATCGCTCAGCGAAAGTGATCTCATGGAGCAATGCTGTACCTTCAAGCCGACAGAAACAACGACGCGTGTCGTTGGCGCTTAGTTTTCCGCTGCACGTTCTTGAAAGCCAGGGCGTCTATTACAATCCGGCATGCTGTACGCCTCTGAATATGTCTTACCAAAGCAGGCAATCAAACTATCAACAACGCCGAGATTAAGCGCGCTTGGTCGATCACTCTGCGCCATTAGCGTGCGTTGAGTTTGCAATTCCTCTAAATCGTTTTGCAGGAATGCAATCGAAGCGCGTACGTATTCATTCCAACCGCGATTATTCTGATCTTCCGGTTTCAGGCTCAGCTCAAACAATTCGATGGCTGCAACCTTCTGGTTCTCGAAAGCTCTGATCTGGCCTTCATGCCAGTAAAGAAGCGTGATCTCGCCAGTCTCACTTATGGTGACTTGCCCTGCCGGATGATCCAGTATGACTGGCTCAGATTTTTCACGCAGAGCGTGATGGAAATCGCTGATCAAATCTGCAGCGACCAATTTACACCCGGGCTTTGATGCGATGGCGCGCACACCCTGTGCAGGGTCCTGATCAAATGTCCAATAATCCAGAGACATGAGGGCGTCCCGGTCTTCAATGCACTCCGATGCTTCCCGATATTCAGGTTCGCTGGGTTCAGGATTGTTTTGAGCAAGAGCGAACTCGCTGCAGAACACCCACATAATGACAAAACATAATCGACGCATCGCTATCCCTCCACACGAGGTATTCTGGGATAGCTTGCCTTAGTGTCAACCTGTTTCGCCGAACAGTTCCCGCCCGATCAGGAAGCGGCGGATTTCACTGGTACCCGCGCCAATCTCATAGAGCTTGGCATCGCGAAGCAGGCGCCCGGTCGGATATTCGTTGATATAACCATTCCCGCCAAGCAGCTGAATTGCGTCTAGCGCCAGCTTGGTGGCGGTTTCAGCGGCATAGAGGATCGCCCCGGCGGCATCTTTTCGGGTTGTCTCGCCGCGATCACAGGCTTTCGCAACCGCATAGACATAGGCTTTGGCAGCATTCATCTGGACATACATATCCGCGAGCTTGCCCTGCACGAGCTGGAACTCGCCAATCGATTTGCCGAACTGTTTGCGGTCGTGAACGTACGGCACGACGACATCCATACAGGCTTGCATGATCCCGGTCGGTCCAGCCGAGAGAACGGCGCGTTCATAGTCGAGACCGCTCATCAGCACCTCAACGCCGCCATTCAGTGGCCCCATGACATTCTCTTCGGGCACTTCGCAGTCTTCAAAAACCAGTTCCCCGGTCTCAGATCCGCGCATGCCTAGCTTGTCGAGCTTCTGCGCCACGGAGAAACCCTTCATCCCGCGCTCGATCAGGAAGGCGGTAATCCCGCGCGATTTCTTCTCCGGCTCAGTCTTGGCGTAGACGATCAACGTATCAGCATCGGGCGAGTTGGTGATCCACATCTTCGTGCCGTTCAGGATATAGCGATCACCCTTCTTGTCGGCGCGCAGTTTCATGGACACAACATCAGAGCCAGCACTGCTCTCACTCATCGCGAGGGCGCCCAGATGTTCGCCCGTGACAAGCTTTTCCAGATAGCGCGACTTCTGGTCATCATTGCCCCAGCGGCGCAATTGGTTCACGCAGAGGTTGGAGTGCGCCCCATAGGAGAGGCCCACTGAAGCCGAAGCGCGGGAGATTTCTTCCATCGCGACGACATGCTCAAGATAGCCAAGGCCTGAACCGCCCCATTCTTCTTCAACTGTGATGCCAAGCAGGCCAAGTTCGCCCATTTTTGGCAACAGGTGACGAGGGAACACATCGGTCTGGTCAATCTCGGCGGCGAGCGGCGCGATTTCGTGTTGGGCAAATCCTTGCACAGTATCGCGGATCATGTCCGCAGTTTCGCCAAGGTCGAAGTTCAGTGTGGGATATCTGTTCGGTATCATGCCCGCTCTTTAGCCGGACATGCCCGTATTGCCAAACCTAATCTTTAGAGAAGAGCGTCCGCAGGCAGTAATAGCCCATCACAATCAGCAACAGCGCGCCCAGCAGGATCAGGAAAGGCGGCAAGTATACCGCTATGTCGCTCTCTATGGTTTCCCCTGATTGGACCAAACCAAAGAAGTCGGCCAGACCATACCCCGCAAGGGCGGCGCCAATCAGGGCCAGAAGTCCAAACGGGGCAGCGTTCAGCAGTTTATTGTCAGGGTTGGACTCAACCAGCGGTTCCTGCAGGCGAACACCTTCACCAATGCCGCCCATGCCTGCGCGAGGCGGGATTTCTACCTCTTCAAGGTCATCAATGATTGTGACAGGTGGCTGTGGTTCCGGGTCACGGACCAGCTTTGGCGCGGGCGCGGCAGGTTCTGGGGCCGTTACCACGCGCTCAAGAAAAGGCGGGGGAGGTAAATCCTCTTCAGCCTCTTCCCTTGCAGCCAAAGATGTTTCCTGGCGCGGTGGCCACATCGATTTCTGCACACCGGTACTGGGTTCTTCATTTCCGGCCAGTTCTGAGATCGCAGCTTTGATCTCTTCAGGGCTGGCCCCATCGGTTTCTATGGACTCTTTGCGATCATCATTTGCCGCGTCGTGGCCTGAGACTTTTTCGCCATTGGTGCCCAGAATGTCCTGCATCTGCTTGCGGATAGATTCTGCGGCGGCTTCTGGGGCAGTTTGCTTTGGCTCGCTGATGGGTTCAGCGGGCGTGGAGCGCTCCACAACAATTTCACGCGGTTTGACGGGCGCTTTGAGGGCGGGGGGACGATCAGCGACGGGGCGATACATAACACTGGCTGCTGATGGCATATGCCCTGGTGCTGTCAGGAACAGGGCTTTTTCAGCTGCGCGGCGACGCACCAGAGCATCGACAACCTGGACGCGTCCGCCAATACGGGCCTTGCGCCAGACATCCATGGCTGTTGCAGACGCCAAACGGTTACCACTGTTCAGGTAGGCAACAACATCAGATTTCACAAAGGCGCTTGCGCCAATATTGAACGCAAATGAGACCAGCGCGTCGAACTCATTCTGATTAAGCGGGGCGAGGACACTATCTTGCACCAGTTGCTCAATACGTGGCAGGTCATGCTCCCTTAGCAGCGCTTCCGCTTCCGCTTTGCTCAGACGCTCTTCGCCTTTTTCGGCGCGCACGTGGCCGTAGCCGACAATAAAGCGGCCATCAGGAAGCTCCTGATCATTCGGGCGATAGCCTTCAAACTGCTTGATCAGTTCCAGGCCAGCGCGGGATGTGCGCATATGCGATGCCATTTCTGCTCCGCTTTGGGACAGTTTCTCCATCCAATCGTAACGGTACTGCAAGTGCCGCGCCGCTTAGGGCAAACACTACAGGAGAACGAGCGTGGCAAGACCGAGGAAGCTGAAAAACGCCATCACATCGGTCAGAGTGAGGACGAAAACTGAAGACGCCACGGCAGGGTCGGCCCCTAGCCGCTTCAAGGTCAGCGGGACCAGAATGCCCGAAATCCCGGCCCATACGAAGCTCGCAAACATCGCCACACCGATCACGACAGCAAGGTCAACTTTCCAGAACCAGAAGAAGGCGATCAAGCCAACACCGACGGCAAAAATCAGCCCATTCACCAGTCCTGTCAGCGTTTCGCGCACGACCGCGCGGCGGCTGGCCTTGCCTTCCATCTCACGCTCCGCGATGGCGCGCACAGCAACAGTAAGCCCCTGACTTCCCGCATTGCCCGCCAAGGCGGCAACAACCGGCATCAGAATGGCAAGCTGTACAAGCCGATCCAGTGTGCCTTCAAACAGCGAGATGATGCCTGAGGCAATAAAGGCAGTAATCAGATTGATGGCCAGCCATGGCGCGCGCGCTTTGACTGATTCCCAGACCGTATCGGAGCCGTCCGCCGAAGACACACCGGCGAGGGCCAAAAGGTCTTCTGTGTTCTCTTCCTGAATAACGTGGACCATGTCATCCACAGTGATCATCCCGATCAGGCGCCCGTTTGGATCTTTGACCGGAGCAGAGGCCAGCGCATATTTCTGGAACTGATAAGCGACTTCTTCCTGATCCATATCGACCCGAATATCGGAATCGAACGTCTCCATAATGTCTGCAAGTTTTATATCTCGCTCAGTCCGTAGGAGCTGGGATAGCAAGACATAGCCAAGCGGTTTGTGCATTGGGTCAACGACGTAGACTTCATAAAAATCAGTCGGCAGATCCTCGGCATTGTCACGCGCAAAATCAATTGTTTGCCCAACCGTCCAGAACTCAGGCGCCGACAGGAATTCACGCTGCATCAACCGACCAGCGGTGTCTTCCTCATAAATAAGATTGGCTTCCAGAACGGCGCGGTCTTCAGGTTCCAGCTCATCGAGGACACGCTCGCGGCGTTCATCGTCTAGGTCCTCGAGAACAGCCGTGGCATCATCGGAGTCCATCTCGTCAATCGCGTCGGCAACAGCCTTATCGGAGAGAACTTCAACCGCGTCTTCCCTGTATTCGTCTCGCAGCTCAGCCAAGACTTCCGAGGGCAGCTCACCGCCCAGAAGCTCAACAGCAGTTTCGAAGTCCTCGGTGGAGAGCTGCTCAAGCAGGTCGGACGCATCAGCCGGGTGTAGTTGCTCAATCGTTTCTGACAGCCAGACTTTATTGCCCTCCAACACGGCATGTTGGAGGTCTTCCAACAAAGCTTCAGGCTCGGACACAGCCTCAGCGTCAGACTCTTGGCGTTCGCTCATGGCCTGTGTGTGGCCTGTCAGCGAGAGGGATGCAAGGGCTTGTTTGTCTTGCGTCAGGGCAAAAGCAAACAGGCATCGCCATACGAGTAAAAGCGATAATCCTCCCGCACAGCATGGGCGTAGGCCGCTTGCATAATGTCAGTATCCATCAAGGCACAAACCAGCATGAACAGGCTCGATTTTGGCAGATGGAAATTCGTGACCAACGCGTCCGTGGCACGGAACTTATAACCTGGCATCAGGAAGATATCTGTTGGCCCAGTAACAGCCTCAATCACCTCATCAGGGCGTGCCGCGCTTTCAAGCGTTCGCAGGGCCGTCGTGCCCACGGCAACACAGCGCCTGCCGCCCTGCCGAGCAGCATTCAGCCGGGCGGCAACTTCTGGTGTGACGCGCCGCCATTCCTCATGCAGTTTGCCCGCTTCAATCTGCTCATCTTTAAGAGGGGCGAACGTGCCGAGTCCGACATGCAGCCGGACTTGCTCACGTACAATACCAGCTGCATCAATTTCACCGAGTAATCGCGGTGTGAAGTGCAGGCCCGCGGTTGGGGCCGCAACTGATTGAGCGTCATCGCTGGCAAAGCTGGTCTGATAGGTGTTCCTGTCATTGGCATCGGCGGCGCGACGGCGCGCGATATAGGGGGGCAGGGGCATGGCGCCAAATCGATCAAGCGCGGAATCCAGATTGGCGCCAGACTGTTCAAACCGAAGTACGGTTTCACCGCTTTCCAACTTATCGATCACCTGCGCGGCAAAATCCTCTCCAAAGGTGATCTGATCCCCAATCTTCAGTCGTTTGCCAGGGCGAGCAAGGGCGCGCCATGTGCGTTGGTCTACCCGTTCAACCAGATTGGCATCAACGGGGATATCATTGCCCAGCTCATCCCGCGCGGCCCGAACCCCTTTCAGGGCTGCCGGGATGACGCGTGTATCGTTGAAGACCATGACATCGCCCGGATCGAGATAGCGCGGCAAATCCCGGACAGTTGCATCTTCCAGGCGGCCATCGCCATGGACGACAAGCATACGGGCGGCGTCCTGTGGTTCAACAGGACGCAGCGCAATATTGGCTTCGGGAAGCTCGAAGTCGAAAACAGATAGATCGGTCACAGTTTAAAACTATTTTCCGAGGACAGCAGGAACCGCTGGAAGATCGCAGATATGGGTTCCCGTTCGATCCGCAGCTTCAAGCCGCTCAGTCCATTCTGGCGTGTCTGTACGCTGGACCCAGACCTTTGGCTGCTCGCTTTCAGGGAGCGTGGAAACAAGTACGGCTTTCTGTAGAATATCAGGATTATCAACCGGGGAGCCATTCTCACCGCGGCCAAGCTTGATGTTGTCAACGGCCTCTTGTCCGAGCAGGACACGGCCTTTGGCAGTATAGCCTTTGTCTAGATGTTCGGCCCGGCCTGTCATCAGGAAGAATTGGGCATTACCGGAGTTTGGATCATTTGTGCGCGCTGTTGAAACAACGCCCTTACAATGTGGAATCCAGCTCTCAACCAGGCCATCAATGGAAAGGTCCGCCAGGAATTGGGCCTGGGTTTCGATCGGGAAGCCCATATAATAACCACCAACGGCTGAATCAGCAGGCCCGATCGGGTCAATTGCCATATCAGCAGGGCTACGGCGGAACGTAAACTCACCTGCCATTGGCTCCAGCATGCTTTCGCGGCCATGGGTTTGCTCGACATCACCGCCTTGCGCCATGAAGTCCCGGATTACCCGGTGGAAAGGCGTGTTGTCATAATGACCATTGCGCGTGTAGGCGCGGAATTGTTCAGCATGGACTTCTGCCACTGCCGGGAGAAGTTCGATGACGACTTCGCCTTTGGTTGTGGTCAGGATGATCAGATTGTTCGGGTCAACAGCGCGCCAGGCGTCTGGATTGGCTTTAACATCTTCAACTGTTGGGGTCGGGGCCTCTTCGGTTGGAGTTTGTGCACCAGCACATGCGACGATACCAAGACAGGTGAGGGCTGTCAGAGCTGAACGAATGATCATTTGCGATACTTCTCCAGTAAACGTTCTTTGACTGTCGGTGTCACAAACGACGTGATGTCGCCGCCAAACCGCGCAATCTCTTTCACCAGACGCGAGGCCACCGCCTGATGTCTTACATCGGCCATCAGGAAGACAGTTTCAATCTCGCGATTCAGTGCCTCATTCATGGCGGTCATCTGGAACTCATACTCAAAATCTGAAACCGCCCGCAGGCCGCGGACAATTACATTTGCCCCGACACTTTCAGCAAAATGCATCAGCAATGTGTCAAAGGGCAAAACTTCAACTTTGGCGCGGCCCGGTCCTTCGAGTTTGCCGCACTCTTCTTTCATCATCTCAATGCGCTCTTCGAGCAGGAAAAGCGGGCGTTTCGCTTCGCTGACAGCAACGCCAATGATCAGGCGATCAACCAGTTTCATCCCTCGACCAATAATATCGAGATGCCCCATCGTGACCGGATCAAATGTTCCCGGATACAGCCCAACGCGTTCCATAGCTTCCTCCGCGCATCCGGTCAGCGAGTGGAATTGCCGAATGCCTTAGCTCTCTTCTGTATCGTCTTCACCCGTGTCGGCAAGACGTGCCACAGAGACAACCCGCTCAGTTTCCTTGGTGCGCAGGACCCAAACGCCGGATGTGGCGCGCCCGGCAATGCGGATTTGCTCAACCGGTGTGCGGATCAATTGCCCGGCATCTGTGACCAGCATGACCTCATCTTCATCAGCCACCGTGAAGGAGGACGCGATCTTCTTGATCGGTCCAGCCTTCTTGTTGCTGCCCCAGATATTATGCGCGACAAGCCCTTTGCCGCCACGCCCAGTGACGCGGTAATCATACGCGCTTGAGCGCTTGCCCATGCCGTCATCTGCGATTGACAGAATGAACTGCTCTGCAGCGCCAAGCTCGGCAATACGCTCTGGCGACAGAGCGGCTTCGTCTTCGCCATCATCGCCCTCATCGTCGGCAACGGCTTCAACAGGTTCTTCATCATCGCCCATTGCGGCGCGGCGCATCGCGGTTGCGTGTTTGAGATAGGCGCGAGCCTCAGCACTGGTCACATCAATATGGCGCAGAATGCCCATGGATATAACTTCATCGCCATCGGCCAAGCGAATGCCGCGTACACCCGTTGAGTTACGGCCTGCAAAGACACGAACGTCATCGACGCGGAAACGGATACATTGGCCAAGCGCTGTGGTCAGCATGACATCCTGATCTGGTGAACAAATCCGTACACGGACAATGCCATCACCCTCGTCCAGTTTCATCGCAATTTTGCCGTTGCGATTGACGCGAATGAAGTCGGACAGCTTGTTGCGGCGGATCCCGCCAGAGCGGGTCGCGAACATCACGTCCAGCTGCTGACGCGACTCCTCATCATCTGGCAGGGGCATAATGCTCTCAATCCGCTCATCCTTGGATAGCGGGAAGATATTGACCAGCGCCTTGCCGCGCGACTGTGGTGATCCAATCGGCAGCCGCCAGACCTTCTCCTTATAGACCATGCCTTCAGAGCTGAAGAACAGGACCTCGGTATGGGTATTGGCCATGAAGACGCGGGTGACAAAATCCTCGTCCTTCATCGAGATGCCGGATCGGCCTTTGCCGCCGCGATGCTGGGTCCGATAGGTCGCGAGCGGGGTCCGCTTAACGTAACCGCCATGGGTCACGGTCACGACCATATCTTCGCGCTCGATCAGGTCTTCATCATCAAGGTCAGCGCCGCCAAAGGTAAACTCAGAGCGCCGCGGCACCGCGAACTTCTCTTTCACTTCGTTGAGTTCACCACGGATGATATCCAGAACGCGCGGACGTGAGCGCAGAATGTCGAGATAGTCAGCAATCTTTTCAGCCAGACTCTTGGCTTCATTACCAATCTCATCGCGGCCAAGCCCGGTCAGGCGAGACAGCTGTAAGGCGAGAATGGCGCGCGCCTGTTCATCTGACAGGAAGATCGCTTCATCGCCATCCCAGCGCGTACGACGGTCGGCGACCAGATCCAGAAGTGGTCCCATATCCATGATTGGCCAGGCTTTTGCCAGCAAACGCTCGCGCGCGGTGTTCGGGTCAGGAGCATGGCGGATAATCGCGATAATCTCATCGATATTGGCCACAGCCAGCGCCAAGCCAACCAAGACGTGCGCGCGGTCACGAGCCTTGTTCAGGTCAAACTTGGTACGGCGGGCGACAACTTCTTCGCGGAACTGAATAAAGGCCTGCAAAATCTGGCGCAGGTTCAATTGCTCCGGGCGTCCACCATTCAGCGCCAGCATATTGGCCGGGAACGATGTCTGCAGCTGAGAGTAGCGGAAGAGCTGATTTAGAACGACGTCGCCGCTCGCATCCTTCTTGATCTCAATCACCACCCGGATGCCGTGACGATCAGACTCGTCGCGCAGATCAGCGATGCCCTCAATCTTCTTGTCGCGAACCATCATGGCGATTTTCTCAACCAGCGCGGCCTTGTTCACCTGAAACGGTATTTCGGTCACGATAATGGCCTGACGCCCGTTGCGCATTTCCTCAAAGTCGGTTTTGGCGCGCATCAGGACAGAGCCGCGGCCCTCCAGCAAGGCCTTGCGAGAACCGGTATAGCCGAGGATTAGGCCACCTGTCGGGAAATCAGGTCCGGGAACAATTTCCAACAGAGCTTCATCATCAATCGCCGGCTCATCAATCATCGCGAGGGTCGCATCGATCACTTCGCCCAAATTGTGTGGCGGAATATTCGTCGCCATCCCAACCGCGATACCGCCCGCGCCATTGACCAACAGGTTTGGATACTGGGCAGGCAGGACCATCGGTTCCTGTTGAGAGCCATCATAGGTGTCCTGAAAGTCGACTGTATCCTTGTCGATGTCGGCGAGCAGGTAAGTCGCTGCCTTCTCCATCCGCGATTCAGTGTAGCGCATCGCCGCAGGAGGATCATTATCGATTGAGCCGAAATTCCCCTGACCATCAACCAGTGGTAGTCCCATCGAGAAAGGCTGTGCCATCCGCACGAGGGCGTCATAAATCGCGCTGTCGCCATGCGGGTGGAAGTTACCCATCACGGCCCCGACAATATTCGCGGATTTCTTATAAGGCTTATCCGGTGTGTTGCCGTTGACCTGCATGGCGTACAGAATCCGGCGGTGCACGGGCTTCAGACCATCCCGGACATCCGGCAGTGCCCGGCTGACAATGACGCTCATCGCATAGTCGAGATAAGACCGCTTCAGCTCAGTTTCGATGCTGACCGGATCAACGCCATCTTCGGATGGCAGATCAGGTGTTTCCGGCTCTTCTGGCGGCGTATTTTCGTCACTCACGGGCTGGGCCTCTTTTCTTGTGCGTGCGGGCGCGCGAATCGCCTGCATTTATAAGGGAAAATACTAGCAGGAGAGCCCGGCATATACAAACGCTGCTCTGTTGTTTTACATCTGCTCAGAACACCGACCCCATCGAAGATTCAGGAGCTTGCCATGTCTCACCTCACCATGACCCGCCGAATAGCGCTGTTGGGCGGGGCAGCAGGGCTGGTGAGTGCATACGCAATTGCGGAAGGCGATCCTGCTTCAGATGGCTCTGTTTCGGCAAAGGAGTGGGCAATGGGGCCTGCTATGCCCCTTGCTGTGCAGGAGATTTATCCGGCCTTGCATAAAGGCCGTATCCATCTTGCCGGGGGCTTTGTGGCTGAAAATGGCACGATTACAGGGCCGACCGCTATTCATCACGCGCTTGACCTTGAAACGGGTGTCTGGAGCGCGCGTGCCAGCCTACCCGCTGCGCGCCATCATCCACATCTGATCAGCTTTAAGGATAAGCTCTATGCGATTGGCGGATTTGAAAGCGCCCCTGAAGCCATCTGGCAGATGCAAAGCACAGCATGGGTCTATGATGATGCAGGCGATGCGTGGTCAGATGCGCCAGCTTTACCTGCGCCGCGTGGGGAGGCCGTCACGACCGTTATCGGTGAAGGCCTGCACTTTGCGGGTGGGCGCGAGCAGATTGGCACAGCCAATGCGGCTTGGTCAGACCATGTCGACACCAATACCCATTGGCGTTTTGACGGTTCAGTATGGCGGGACGTGGCTCCACTCCCGACCGCTCGAAATAGCGCTGCAGCGGCAATGATCGGCGAAAACTGGCATGTCGTTGGCGGACGCACAGTCGCGGATGGCAATACGCCTGCACATGAAGTCTATGATGCCAGAGAGGATCGTTGGAGGTCTGCTGCCCCAATGCCACAAGGTCAGGCTGGATTGGCCGCGGCAAGTGTAGGTGGAATGCTCTATGCCTTTGGCGGGGAGTTTTTCGATAATGGCGGCGGCGTTTATCCAGAAGCCTGGGTCTATGATCCGGCTTCTGATGTCTGGGCGGCCATTCCGGACATGCCATATCCGCGCCACGGCCTTGGCGGCGTTGCTGTCGAGGATAAGATTTATCTGATCGGCGGAGCTCTTGAAGTCGGCGGCACTGAAACCACTAGTATTGTCGAGATTTATGCGCCCTAGAGCAACAGACGCGAGGCGCAGGCTTCGCGTCCGGTATCGCCTTTAAAACGGGATCTCATCGTCAAAGTCCTGGCTGAAGTCTTGCGCCGGGCCTTCCATCTGGCGTGGGCCGCCACCGCCGCGCTGTCCGCCGCCATAGCTGCCACCGCTCTGATCATAGCTCATGGAGCGGCCACCGCCCTCGCTATTGCGGCTGTCGAGCATGGTCAGGTTGCCGCCATAGCCGCGCAGGACGACCTCGGTCGTGTACTTATCCTGACCGTTCTGATCCTGCCATTTGCGGGTCTCTAGCTGGCCTTCAATATAGAGCTTAGAGCCCTTCTTCACGTATTGCTGGACAACCCGGACAAGACCTTCATTGAAAATCGAAATCCGGTGCCACTCGGTCTTCTCGCGGCGCTCACCGGTATTCTTGTCTTTCCAGTTCTCTGATGTCGCCAGAGAGAAAGAAGCAACCTGCCCGCCATTCTGGAATTGACGAACCTCAGGGTCCTGCCCAACATTTCCAACAAGGATTACCTTGTTCACTGAACCTGCCATTGTTCGCTCCGATCATTCTGCTTCCGAATCCAAATCTCTCGCTACAATGCCGCAAAGGCCCTGTCGCGTCTGATCCTTCACCTATCCACAGAACATGGCCGTGTCAATTTTTGTTCTTTTTATGTTCACATTCTGCTATCCCCGATTTATAGGGGATGCAGTGAAAAGCTGTAAGTTCACAATATGTTCTTGCTGTCAGGCTGGACTCGCGGCACACATCTGTCGTTGAACAAATCGCTCGCAAAACAAAGATATCGCCCATGGTCGCTTCTCTAGAATCCCCCTTCATCCGCGTTCGGGGCGCGAAAGAACACAATCTCAAAAGCGTTGATGTCGATATTCCGCGCAATCAGCTTGTGGTCGTGACGGGGCTCTCTGGTTCGGGGAAGTCCTCACTCGCTTTCGATACGATCTATGCCGAGGGGCAGCGCCGTTATGTCGAGAGTTTGAGCGCCTATGCCCGCCAGTTCCTGGAACTGATGCAGAAGCCGGATGTCGAAAGCATTGAGGGCCTCTCACCTGCGATCTCGATTGAGCAAAAGACCACCAGCCGGAACCCGCGATCCACGGTCGGCACGGTTACTGAAATCTATGACTATATGCGCCTGCTTTGGGCGCGCGTTGGCATTCCATACTCGCCAACCACGGGCCTCCCGATTGAAAGCCAGACGATCAGCCAGATGGTTGATCGGACAATGGCGCTGGAAGAGGGCACACGCCTTTACCTGCTCGCCCCAATGGTTCGCGGCCGCAAAGGCGAATATCGCAAAGAATTTGCCGAGCTGCTCAAGAATGGCTTCCAGCGCGTGAAGGTGGATGGTGAATTCTATGACCTCGAAACCCCGCCAACGCTGGATAAGAAATACAAGCACGATATTGATGTTGTCGTGGATCGCATCGTTGTCCGTGAGGGCATGGAACAGCGTCTGGCAGAGAGCTTCGAGACAGCCTTGCCGCTCGCCAACGGGATCGCTGTGGCGGAGTATGCCGACATTGCTGAAGGTGAAACTGAACCCAAGCGCATCGTTTACAGCGCGAACTTTGCTTGCCCGGTTTCCGGCTTCACCATTCCGGAAATTGAGCCACGCCTGTTCTCGTTCAACAACCCGTTTGGGGCGTGCCCGACCTGTGATGGTCTCGGTCAGCAGCTCAAGATTGATCCAGACCTGATTGTGCCCGACCGCGACCTGACCCTCAACAATGGCGCGATTGCGCCTTGGGCCAAGCAGGCGAGCCCCTATCAAACCCAGACCCTTCAGGCGCTCGCTGACCATTATGACTTTGACCTGCAAACGCCGTGGAACAAGCTGCCCAAGAAGGTTCACGAGGTCATTCTGAATGGCACAGGCGAGGAAGAAATTGATTTCGTCTATGATGATGGCTTGCGCCGCTATGAAGTGACCAAGACATTCGAAGGTGTGATCCCCAACCTCGATCGCCGTTTCCGTGAGACAGACAGCCAATGGGCGCGCGATGAGATTGCGAAATTCCAGTCCGCCGCGGCCTGCCCATCCTGTCTGGGCAAGCGTTTGCGGCCAGAGGCTCTGGCGGTGCGCATTGCCGGGCTGGATATTTCGGATGCCGCGAGCTTTTCCATCCGTGAGGCCGGCGAATGGTTCGCCAGGGTCAATGACACTCTGACGCCGCAATCGCAGGAGATTGCCAGCCGTATCCTCAAAGAGATCAATGATCGCCTGACCTTCCTGAATGCGGTCGGTCTGGAATATCTTTCCATGTCGCGGTCTTCCGGCACGCTCAGTGGCGGTGAAAGCCAGCGCATTCGTCTGGCCAGTCAGATCGGTTCAGGCCTCACCGGCGTGCTCTATGTGCTCGACGAGCCAAGCATTGGCCTGCACCAGCGCGATAATGAACGCCTACTGGAAACGCTCAAACGCCTGCGTGACCTCGGCAATTCTGTGATCGTGGTTGAGCATGATGAGGACGCGATCCTGACGGCTGATCATGTCATCGACATGGGCCCGCGCGCCGGAGTGCATGGTGGCCAGATTGTCAGTCAGGGGACTTCGGGCGAGGTGATTGCCGATCCGGAGTCGTTGACCGGGGCATACTTATCGGGGCGCGAAGAAATCCCGATTCCGGAAGCCCGCCGGATCCAGAAAAAGTCCCGTTCGGTCACCATTAAAGGGGCGACCGGAAACAATCTGAAGAAAGTCGATGCGACGATCCCGCTTGGCACCTTCACGGCGGTCACAGGGGTTTCAGGCGGCGGCAAGTCCACCCTGATCATCGAGACGCTCTACAAGGCGCTGGCGCGCAGATTGAACAATGCGAGCAAGGTCCCGGCTCCTTATGAGAGCATTGAAGGTCTGCATCATCTCGACAAGATTATTGAGATTGACCAGAGCCCGATTGGCCGAACGCCGCGTTCTAATCCTGCAACGTATACTGGTGCGTTTGGTCCGATCCGGGATTGGTTCGCTGGCCTGCCAGAAGCCAAAGCACGTGGCTACAAGCCCGGTCGTTTCTCTTTCAATGTCAAAGGCGGGCGGTGCGAGGCCTGTCAGGGCGATGGTGTTATCAAAATCGAGATGCACTTCCTGCCAGACGTCTATGTCACGTGTGAGACGTGTGAGGGCAAACGCTATAATCGCGAAACACTGGAAGTCCTCTATAAAAGCAAATCGATTGCTGACGTCCTCGACATGACGGTTGAGGAGGCGGAGAAATTCTTTGCCGCGGTTCCCGCGATCAAATCCAAGATGGAAACGCTCAACCGCGTTGGCCTCTCCTATATCAAGGTCGGCCAACAGGCGACGACGCTGTCTGGCGGCGAGGCGCAACGCGTTAAACTCGCCAAGGAGCTATCAAAACGGGCCACGGGTAAGACGCTCTATATCCTCGATGAGCCAACCACGGGCTTGCACTTTGATGATGTTCGCAAACTGCTCGATGTGCTGCATGAGCTGGTCGATACGGGCAACACAATCGTCGTGATCGAGCACAATCTCGACGTTATCAAAACCGCCGACCATATCATCGACATTGGTCCAGAGGGCGGGGATGGCGGCGGCCAGATCGTAGCGGTAGGTACACCGGAACAGGTGGCCGAGACGGAAGGCAGCTGGACCGGGAAGTTCCTCAAGGAAACGTTTGAGCGTCAGGACGAGCGCCGGGCCATGGCTGGCAAATCACCACGCGTGAAACCGAAAAAGCCCCGGCCAAGAAAGCCCCTGCAAAACGCAAGACGAAAGCAAAGGCGTGATTTGAAATCTGTGAGCCGCTCTTGCCGACGTTAAGAGCGCATTTCAGACTTTCCAGTCTTTGCAAGATTTAATACAGGGCAAGTCTCGACGAGGTGACTTGTTTGAGGTTTCTAGGGCCAATTGGCTTTGTAGTGGGAGTGATGTCTATGAAATACAGCCTTTTAGCGGCGACAGCCGCGCTTGGTCTTGCAGCGTGCAGTGGCTCAGGCGGCAGTGATAATGTCAGCCCGCTCCCGACCGTAAATGCGGGTGTGGATCAAACCGCCGCCGAAGGCGACCTCGTTGAACTCAGCGGCACGGTTAGCCAAACGGGCGGGTCGATTGATTTCATCTGGGCACAGGTTGCGGGACCAACAACGGGCTTAACCGGGACCACGACCCTGACACCGCAATTCCGGGCCGTAAATGTCAATGACGCTACGGATCTTGTTTTCCGTCTGACGGCAACAAATGGTGAAGCGACAGCCATTGATGAAGTCACCGTAACTGTGAATGATCGCCCACGTGTTAATGGGCCGTCCGCACGTGGGATTACTGGCAATATTGAAACGCGGCGTACCGATGCGATTGCTGCCCGCCCAACAACAAGTCCGGTTTTTGAGGGACGGGATGTGCGGACCTATGACGGTACAAACAATAATACATCCAACACGACCTGGGGCGCTACATTTACGCAGTTACAGCGACTTGCGGATTCAGATTACGGAAATGGTTTCTCCTCACAAGCTGGTCTGGGGCGGACCAACTCGCGATTGGTTTCAACACGCGCCATGCAGCAAGATGATGGTGTGTCGGTTCCAACGGCTGGTGATAGCAGCGACTTCCTATGGCTTTGGGGCCAATTCATTGCCCATGATATCGGGCTTGCCGATGGCGGCGCAGAATCTGCCGATATTACGGTTATAAGTGGTGATGAGACATTTGATCCGGACTCTACGGGCGCGGCGGTTCTGCTGTTCAACCGGGCTTTTTTCGATCCTGCGACAAGCGTCGATCCAGACCCTGATGTACAAGATGATGAGATCCCACGTGAGCAGCTTAATGAGATGACAAGCTGGCTGGATGGCTCAGTGATCTATGGTAACAGCGCCGCGCGCGCAGAGGCTTTGCGCGATTCTGGAAATCGAGCCTTGCTTGCAACCAGCGCGGGTAATCTGCTCCCCATTAATACAACAGGTTTGACCAATGCGATTGGGTATGAGGCCGATGGTTCTGGTCTGTTTGTCGCCGGTGACTACCGTTCCAATGAGCATCTTGGTCTTGCTGTTCTGCATACGTTGTTTATGCGTGAACATAATCGCCTCGCAAGCGATATTCAGACGGCTAATCCTGGCTTGAGCGATGATGAAGTGTTTGAGCGGGCACGCCGTCTTGTAGTCGCAAAGCTGCAAATCATTACTTACGAAGAGTTTCTTCCGGCGCTGCTCGGTGCGGGAGCTATCCCGGCCTGGACAGCATATGATGATACGATCGACGCATCTGCCTATAATGCATTTACGACGGCAGTTATGCCATTCATCCATTCTATGCAGAGCGAGCAATTCCTTCGTCTTGATGCAACAGGCGCTGTGATCGCTGCGGGTAATGTTGAGCTCAAGGATACGTATTTCGCGGCGCCGACATTCCTGACGGATGCGGCTTCCATTGAGCCTGTCTTACGCGGCTTGGCGGCCCAGAAGCATCAGAATCTGGACCTTCAGCTGGTTGACGATTTGCGCAATACTTACCTTGCTGCGCCCGCCGATGGCGGTTTGGACCTTGCGGCTCTGATCATTCAGAATGGCCGTGATCATGGCTTGCCAGATTATAATGATTTGCGTGAAGAGCTTAGTCTGACGCGTGCAACAACTTTCGCGGACGTGACATCAGATGCAGATATTTCAGCAGCGCTGACCGCAGCTTATGGCAATCCGAACGTTGTTGATATCTGGGTTGGCGGTATGGCCGAAGACCCTGTCACAGGCTCTCAACTGGGCGAATTGTTCCAGACCATTATGGTTCGTCAGTTCACGGAATTGCGGGATGGCGATCGTTTCTGGTGGGAAAATGATCTGACGGCTGCTGAGCAGACAGAAGTTCAGGGTACGGTTCTGGCCGATATTATCCGAGCGAATACCGGTATCTCCACTGAAATTCAAGATAATGTCTTCGTGGCCGTAACGCCATAAGCCTTGTTTAAACCCAAAAAAGAAGGGCGATCCTTGTATATCTGGATCGCCCTTTTCTATTTTAAGAGAAGCTTCGTCAGAAGCGGTTTGACTTACCGCTCGTCTTCTTCATCTTCGGCGTCGCGAAGAATGAATTCACGAGGATTGATCCTTGTATTGGTCTCAACGTCCTGAAGCGCGACAATGGTTGTGTTCAGCTCTGCATCAACCGCGCGCCATCCGATCAGGGCATTTTCTGCCTGATTGAATTGCATGGTGAGTGTGCCCGGCATCTCCCCACTCGCATCTTCAACAGTGATCTCAAATGCAGCCTGCGTTTCGGAGACATCCGTAACGATAACATCATCGGTAAACTCAAGTTCATCATTGAGGATAAGGCCGAGCGGGGTCGCCCCCAATGGAACGCGATCAATCGTTTCCAGGTCACGGTCTTCCATGGCCACTGTCGTGCCATCAGAGACGATCAAGACCGGGACAGGCGCGTCATATTCAAACCGCAGCTTGCCTGGGCGGGAGATCGCAAAGTCCCCCCCATAGAGTGACCCATCTGCATTCGCCTGAGTGAATCGGCCCTTGGCGGTCTTCGCAGAGGATAGGGCAAGACGGGCGCGGTCCAGCAGAACGGTATAGCTCTGCGTCCCAGCGTCATGACGGGTGATGATATTGGTCGGGATTGTCGGCTCTGTTTCCAGAACTTCCCGAACCGGAATGGTCTCTGGCGCCTCAGCTGACGGCAAATTTTCAACTTCTGTAAGTGGTTCGTTTATAACAGGCTGCGTCAGAGGATCAGAGCGTGCTTCATCTGCAGCTGTTTCCACCACAGCGATAGCAGATTCTATTTCTGTTTCTGGCTCTGTCACAACAGGTTCAGAAACAGCAGGGAGCGTGTCACGCTCCCCTTCCGCGGAGGGCGCTGCCTGTAGGTTTGCAAGCGCTGCAGGCACGGTCTCGTGACCAAGAACGAAAATCAGCGCTAATGCTGTGAGTGCGGGTTGGACCATCAAAGCCTCCTGTTTCAGCTCTGACAGATAACCAAACCTGCGTCACCAGAACAGGGCGAAATCATGACAATTCCGCCCGTTTTCGTTGCATCCTGTTCAGCTATTGGCGGGCACGATTGCAATCCTGTCGTCGAGTTCACTAGGAAGTCCTCGGCAAAACAGACAATAGATTTTCAGGTTAAACATGGGGAGCAAAACCATGCAAAAATTGATTATCGGTGCAACAGTCCTGGCGCTTGTGGCCGGGTGTCAGAATGTTTCCAATCGCCAGCTTGGTACAGCTGCTGGCGGCGCTATTATTGGTGCGGGCGTTGGTGTCCTTGCCGGTGGCGATGATAAGCGCAATGCCGCGGTTGGCGCTGTGATTGGCGGTATCGCGGGTGCCGCCGTTGGGGGCTATATGGATAAGCAGGAAGAAAAACTGCGCCAGCAGACAGCGGGTACGGGCATTGAGGTTGAGCGCCAAGGTGATCAGATCGCACTGACAATGCCGTCCAGCGTAACCTTCCCGGTCGATAGTTCTAGAATCCAGCCGAGCTTTCAGGCGCCTCTGACAGATGTGGCGAACACACTGCTCGAATTCCCGTCCACAACGGTTGATATTGTCGGTCATGCCAGCTCTGATGGCGCCGATGATTACAATCTGGACCTGTCTATTCGCCGCGCCCAATCTGTACAGTCATTTCTGATCGCAAGGGGTGTACAGGATATTCGTCTGAACGCTCTTGGTATGGGCGAGACACGGCCGATTGCTGATAATGCGACAGCGGCAGGACGCGCGGCTAACCGCCGGGTTGAGATCTTGCTGACGCCGGTCGTTGAAGGTTAGTTTCAAGCTTATTACGGGTGCCGTCTGCAGACGTGCCAGGGATAAGAGAAGGGCTGGAGCGGCATTGACGTTCCAGCCCTTTCTTTACGCCTAAACCTTGGTCACATCGGTAACGATATAGGTTAGCGGGTCTTCGCCATGATGGGCGATCGTGACATATTCACCGGGGCGGAAGCGGTGCTCGCCAAGACGATAACCGCCTTCGTCCGGACCTTCATCCTCTTCATCATACCGGAACCGCCAATGCGACCCGCGATGGGTTAGCCACCCATCCGCTTTCTCATCTGGGTCAGGATGAAACCGATCAACGGTGCAGGCTTCCCGGTTTTCACGCCACTCATCGAGGTCAATTAGGCCGTCAGCGGTCAACGGCGCGACCAGGACATAGCCCTGACTGTCATCTCCTTCGGGATAGCCTTCATTGCGGGCAAGGCGCAGAACGACTCTCTTCAATGTCATTACAGTCTCCGTCTTTAGTGGGCCAGAGCGAGGGCAGGGCCGTCGCTGGCATTGAGCAGGGCGCGGCTGGTGCCGCCAAACAGCATTTCGCCCATACGGCTATGGCCGTAAGCGCCCATAACGATCAGACTGGAATCGTGTTTTTTCGCCAGCTTGATCAGGCCCTCGCCGACAGCCCCGTCAAATGTCTCAATCTTGGCACCTAGGCGCTCTTCACCGAGCCATGCTGCAAGTGCTTCCGGTGTTGTTGAGGCGCATTGGGCGATGTCCGGGCGGACCTTGTCGGCCTGCTGAGCAATGATCACCTCATCATAGCTCATCAGCAGGGTCAGGTGGAACCGGATCGCGCGGGCAGCTTGCGGGCTGCCATCCCATGCAATGATGGGGGGGCCGTCTGCTCGCCCATCACCGGACGCCAGGATCAGCGGCAACCGCGCCGTCATCAGTGTATGCTCGAATGCCGGATTAAGCGCGTGATTACTGGTTGCAGAGCCCCGGGGAAACACAAAGGCATCGCTCAGTGCAGCTTCTGCGGCCGCGTATGCCGGAATGCTGCCGGTTAGGTTTTCAAAGTGCGCGCGTAACCATTTCTCTTGCCGGGTTTTGCTGTCGAACAGCGCTTCCAACGCCTCGTTGGTTTTCTCCTGGGCCTGCTTCACGGCATCAATGCCCGGGGCGCCTGCCATAACGGCTTCGGCCGAAGCAAAATACATCACCGAGTTTACCGGATCCGGCATAATGGTGAGACCTTTGAGGGTCGTTTTCAGACGGCGCGTCAGCTCAATGGCGCAATCAATTTGGGTTTTACAGGCGTCGTCTGGACCACCTAGAATTGCTGTTACAGTCATACTGCGTCCTCCAGTTACAAAACGAGGATAGGAACGCGCTGACGGAGTTTGGATACGGGAAAACCCGGATATAGAAAAAGCCGAAGCTTGGATGGCTTCGGCTTCATCATATTTAAGTTATACTATTGGCAGCCTTTGGAGTCATAAATGCTCATTAAGTGTGTGCGTCGCTTCTCAACCAGCTCTTCCGCATCTTTTGCATTCATGTAGTTGCCGACTGCGGCAGGCCAAAAGAATACTACTGCTGCAACATTGGCAGTATTAACCCCCTTATCGCCCTGAGCGTCTTGCATGACGTTATCGAGCTTTACGAACTCTGCTTCTAGTTGCTCACATGTAAGGGTCTTATCTCCTGGCTGTTGTACAGCCACTTTCTCAGTAGTTGTGCAGGCAGGCAGTGTAGATAGAGATACAGCGATAGCACTAAGCAGAACGGCTTTTTTCATTAAAAATCCCCTAAGTAAAAAGCAGCAGTCAAAATTGACCGCCCGACCTATTAACAAAGAGTAATCTGGGGTCAATACAGATAAAATAAAAAAGCCGGAACAGATTGCCCCGGCTTTGATGATTATGCTGTTTCGTTTTAAGCAGCCGCTTTTTGTTCTGCGCCTGCCGGTGGGAACCGACTGTAGAAGGTCTCGCCATTCGCCGCCATGTCGCGCAGCATTTGTGGGACTTTGAAGCGCTCGCCATACTTTTCGGCGAGCTTGTCTGCCTCGGCAACAAAGGCCGGAATACCCCAGATCAGGTCCATATAGCTGGCGCAGCCACCTGTGTAAGGCGCAAAGCCCCAGGCGAGGATTGAGCCAATGTCAGCATCACGTGCATCGGTGATCACGCCTTCCTCGAAGCAGCGCGCAACCTCAACCGCCTGACGGATCAGGAAGCGATTGATCAGCTCTTTCTTCATGGCGGGTGGACACTCATCAACGGTAACGTCAATCTTCTTGTTGAGGTCGGGCCAGAGGCGGGCAGGTTTGCCCTTCTCATTATAGTCGTAGAAGCCCTTACCGGCCTTACGACCAACGCGGCCTTCATCCTCAACCAGCCAGGCCATCATCTGGCCCAGCTCATTGCCATTATAGTCGATGCCCGCAGCCGCAGCCATCTGGCGGCCCACTTTCAGCGCAGTGTCGAGACCAACAGAGTCAGACACTTCCAGTGGCCCCATCGGCATACCGGACTGGCGGCCAACATTTTCAATGATGGCTGGCTTGATGCCCTCGGCCAGCATTTGCATGCCTTCCTGCGTGTAGGTACCGAAGCAGCGCGAGGTGTAGAAACCACGGCTATCATTAACGACGATTGGCGTCTTGCGGATCGCCAGAACGTAATCAATCGACTTGGCGAGGGTCTCTTCAGACGTTTTCTCACCCATGATGATCTCAACCAGACCCATCCGCTCAACGGGTGAGAAGAAGTGGATGCCGATGAAGTTTTCCGGGCGAACAGACGCTTCTGCCAGACCCGTAATCG
Source organism: Hyphomonas sp. FCG-A18 (assembly GCF_045287255.1). Taxonomy (GTDB): domain Bacteria; phylum Pseudomonadota; class Alphaproteobacteria; order Caulobacterales; family Hyphomonadaceae; genus Henriciella. The sequence goes on along the minus strand of NZ_CP137142.1, from coordinate 2,580,854 downwards.
GCAAGGTTGAGGTGTTGGAGCCCATCACTGCCGTCTCACCCAGCTGCTCTTCCGCCATCTTGGTGATCTTGGCTTTCAGCTCAGGGTTCTCAAACACCGCTTCAACGACAAGGTCAGCGCCTTTGAAATCGTCATAATTGTCGGTCGGGTGGATGCGCGCGAGCAGGGCATCGCCCTTCTCCTGAGTCATCTTCCCGCGAGAGATGGCTTTTTCGACCAGGCGGCGAGAGTATTCTTTACCCTTCTCGGCATTCTCAACCGAGACATCGACGAGAACAGTCTCGATCCCGGCGCGGGCTTGCTCATAGGCAATCCCGGCACCCATTAGGCCAGCCCCGATCACAGCAACCTTGTTGAGGGCATACTTGTCATAGCCTGCTGGACGGCTTGCCCCCTTGGACAAAGCCTGCGTCGACAGGAAGAGCGAACGGATCATCGCTTTGGCTTCCGGGCGCTGCTGGGTGTTGATGAAGTAGCGGGTTTCAATCCGCAGGGCCGCATCAATCGGCACTTGCATGCCTTCATAGACACAGGACAGGATGTTTTTCTGGGCCGGATAGTTGCCATAAGTCTTCGCCATCAGCATGGCATTGGCCATGGTCGCGACCTGACCGGCACCTGGATGACGGTGAACAACACCGCCAGGGATTTTGAAGCCATCAGTGTCCCATGGCGCTTTCGCGTTCGGGTTGGCTTTGACCCAGGCTTTTGCCTTCTCAACCGTTTCAGCAGCCGGGGCGAGCTCGTTTACAACACCCATGCCGAGCGCCTTCTCAGCGTTGAAAGACTTGCCTTCAAGGATCAGGGGCAGGGCGTTCTGAACGCCGATCAGGCGCGGCAGACGCTGTGTTCCACCAGCACCGGGCAGCAGGCCAATCTTGGCTTCTGGCAGACCGAACTGAATTTTCGGATTGTCATTCGCAGCAACGCGATAGTGACCCGCAAGAGCGACTTCCAGACCGCCACCAAGGGCGAGGCCGTTCAGGGCGACACCGATTGGCTTCCCGCAAGTTTCAAGCTCGCGCAGGGTCTTGTTCAGCGCAAAGCCGCGATCGAACTGGGCTTTTTTCAGCTCAGCTTCGGACATTTCCGACTCTGGTTTACCGCCAGCGGCCTGACCCATCTCGCCAAGGTCTGCGCCAGCGCAGAAACCGCTTGGTTTGCCTGAGGAAATGACGAGGCCTTTGATCGCATCATTCTCGCCCACCTCTTTGGTGATGGCGATAATGTCGGCAATGGCTTTGGCCGTGAGCGTGTTCATGCTGCGGCCGGGGACATCGAAAACGGCGTGTGCGATACCGTCGGCATCAATGTCGAATTTGAATGTTTCGAGGTTCATAACTGTCTCTACTTTTAAATCTTAAACGCGTTCGATGATGGTGGCGGTGCCCATACCGGCGCCGACGCAGAGCGTAACCAGGGCGGTTTCCTTGTCCGCACGCTCAAGCTCGTCGACCATGGTGCCGAGCAGCATCGCGCCGGTTGCGCCGAGTGGGTGACCCATCGCAATCGCGCCACCATTCACGTTCATCTTGTCATGCGGAATGCCGAGCAGGTGCATCATCAGCATAGGGACAGAGGCAAACGCCTCGTTCAGCTCATAGATGTCGACATCGCCAACATCCATGCCGGCTTTCTTCAGCGCCTTTTGCGTCACCGCAGTTGGACCAGTCAGCATGATGCCTGGCTCAGAACCAATAGAGGCCATGGACTTGATCCGTGCGCGCGGCTTCAGGCCGAGCTTTTCGCCCATTTCCTTACTGCCAAACAGAACCGCTGAGGCACCATCCACGATGCCTGAAGAGTTCCCGGCATGGTGGACGTGATCAATCGCTTCCAGTTCTGGATAACGCTGCTTGATGACCTCATCGAAACCCATTGCGCCCATACCGGCAAAAGACGGGTTCAGCGCAGCAAGGCTTTGCATGTCGGCATCTGGGCGCATGTGCTCATCATGGTCGAGCTGTGTGCCGCCCATCTGGTCTTTCACTGGGATGATAGACTTTGAGAAACGGCCTTCTTTCCAGGCGCGGGTGGCCCGCTGCTGGCTCTCAACCGCATAGGCATCAACATCATCGCGGGAGAAACCCCACTTGGTCGCGATCGTGTCAGCGCCAACGCCTTGCGGGGCAAAATAGGTTTTGATCGCAACGCTTGGATCAGACGACCAGGCACCGCCTGAGGCCCCCATTGGGACGCGCGACATGCTCTCAACGCCGCCGCCAATCGCCATGTCGGCTTCGCCAGACATCACTTTCGCCGCTGCCATGTTACAGGCTTCAAGGCCAGAGGCGCAGAAACGGTCAATCTGTACACCTGCTGTCGTCTCGGCATAGTCTGCGTTCAGAACGGCAATCCGTGCAATATCAGCGCCTTGCTCCCCAACCGGAGATACACAGCCCAGAACAACATCGTCGACATAAGATGTGTCGAGATCATTGCGGTCGCGCACAGCTTGCAGGGCCTGCGTGGCAAGGCTCAGCGCGGTAATTTCGTGCAAGCTGCCAGATTTCTTACCTTTGCCGCGCGGGGTACGCACAGCGTCATAAATATAGGCTTCGGTCATTGGAGGGGGCTCCTGTTTTTAGAATTTCTGTCGTGGGGCATCTGCCCACTAGGGTGACTTGAGTGCTGTGAGTTGAGCTTTGAGCTGTTCATTCTCTGCGACCAGTGCAGAGATTTTGGGCTCCAGCATTTGGTGGATCTGGTCTTCGGTGTAGCGCGGCTCGATATATTTCGGACAATTCCAGTCACGCGCGATAATCTTGATGGTGGTCAGGCGTTCGACCGGGCCTTCCTCGGCGGTTGCAAGCTTCGCCTGAAGTTCGGGGTCGCTCTCTGCGTCAATCATGGTTGCGATGCCTTGCATTTTCAGGCGCGCCCGGCGGGCATAATCCATGAAGAAGAGAGAAACACGTTTGGACGTTTCCAGATTGCCACGCGTAATGAACTGGCGATTACCGAGATAGTCTGCAAATCCGATTGTGTCGGGGTCGAGGATTTTTACAAAGCCAGCAGGGCCGCCGCGATGTTGGACATAGGGCCAGCCATTCGCGCCCTGGCTGGCAATATAGAAACTGCTGCTTGCCGAGATGAAAACGATGGTTTTTTCATCAAGATCATCACGATGGCGTCCGGCATAAATCTCTTGATACTTATCGCGCATACCCACGCGTTCCTGAAAGGATTGCACGGCTTCGCTGAACATCAGGTCCGCATAATTATCCATTATGCTGCTCCTTGGTCGGGCGCGCAGGCGCCTTCATCGGATTGATGGCGAGTGATGCGGTGGCCCGGGCGGCTTCTTTCCCCCGGCTATCATATAGGTCTGCTTCGGCGAAAATCACCTGACGGCCAATGTTGCGCAGGCGCGCGACAACTTCGATGATTCCCGTGCGCACGGGGCGCAGGAAGTGGGTGTGAAGGTCAATTGTCGAAGGGAATTTTGTCGTGCCCATCTTGACCGTGGCGAGCATGCCAATCGTGTCATCCATCATCGCTGAGAGATAACCGCCCTGAACATAGCCAGCGGGATTGGTGAACTCAGCCTTGCCGTCAAACCGAACGCGGGTTTCCAGCTTTGTCATGTCCAGAGACAAAAGCTCAAAGCCGAGAGATTTCGAACTCTCGGCAGGCTTCTTGAACATATCATACATGAGCTGGCTATCGGGCATCTTCGGTTTGATCCCCATTCTGCTTTCCACGGTAAAAGATCGCCCAAATCGATAGGAGTGTGACACCAATAATGAGCCCAGCCATCGCCGTAGATTTTCCAGCGGCAGTTGCCCAAATACCGAAAACTAGATTTCCGATACCACCATACAAAACCAGATTGGGGAGCCTCTTGCGCATTGTCAGAGGGTCCTTGCGATCAGCATTTTCATGACTTCATTGGCGCCGCCATAGATGCGTTGGACGCGGGCATCCTGATACATCTGGCCGATCGGATATTCATCCATATAGCCCCAGCCGCCATGCAACTGTAGACACTCATCAATGATCTTGCATTGCAGGTCGCTGATCCAGTATTTCGACATGGAAGCAGTGGCGGCGTCCAACTCGCCTTTCAGGAGCAGCTCTGTGCAATGCTCGACAAAGACTTTGGCGACCGTTGCTTCGGTCTTGCATTCGGCAAGTTTGAACTGCGTGTTCTGGAAATCCATGATTGTCCCGCCAAACGCCTTACGCTGTTTGACATAGGCGATGGTCTCTTTCAGGGCGCGTTCGATCATGCCGATGCCCTGAATGCCGATAATGTGGCGCTCTTGCGGGAGTTGCTGCATGAGCTGGATAAAGCCTTGTCCCTCTTCCGGGCCGAGCAGCGCGCTGGCCGGGACTTTGACGTCATTGAAGAACAGCTCGGACGTATCCGCAGCGGGTTGGCCAATCTTCTTAAGGTTTCGGCCCCGTTCAAAGCCCTCAACCTCATCAGTCTCGACCATCATGATCGAAATGCCCTTGGCCCCCTTGGACGGGTCGGTCTTGGCGCAAACGAGGACCAGATTGGCGGTTTGGCCATTCGTGATGAAGGTCTTAGACCCATTGATCACATACTGGTTGCCTTCTTTGATAGCTGTCGTCTTGATGTTTTGCAGGTCCGATCCCGTGCCCGGCTCTGTCATCGCGATGGCGCAGACCAGCTCGCCCGTGGCGAGCTTGGGCAGCAGGCGCTTTTTCTGGTCTTCGGACCCGTAATGGATGATGTAGGGCGCAACGATCGCGTTGTGCAGGCCGATGCCAAAGCCCGCAATGCCTTGTAGCTCCAGCTGTTCGATAATCACCGCGTCATGGCGGAAGTCCCCACCTGCACCGCCATATTCTTCAGGGGCAGAGGGGAGCAGGAGCCCCATTTCGCCCGCTTTCGTCCAGACATCGCGGGGCACCATGCCGGCCTCACGCCAGCCTTCAACATGGGGTTTCAGCTCTTTATCGAAAAAGCTTGCAACCGCGTCGTTGAAGATCTGAATCTCCTCATCCTCGCGCCACTTGGCCTTGGGGATATCGAGGACGTCTGACATGGTGGGCTCCCAGTAGTTTTTATGACGTTTACGTTCACGTCAATTTAGGTGCTCAAAGGCGTTTTGACCAGTCGTGACGTAACGGGAACATGCATGTGTTATGACCAACCCGTGGGGCTGGCCATAACACTGAATTCAGCGATTAGAAGCGGTCTGCAGGCAGCGCCATCATTGGCTCTGCCCCGGTTTTCAGCTTGGCAAGGTGTGCTGCTGCTTCCGGCATGATGCGGGTCATATAATAGCGCCCTGTGATCAACTTATCGTCAAAGAACGGATCGCTGCCTTTCTTCTCAAGCGCGACCTTCGCCATTTTGGCCCACATATAAGCCAGCGCCGTGAGACCGAAGAGTTGCAGGTAATCGGTAGAGGCTGCACCCGCATTGTTAAAGTCAGACATGCCATTCTGCATCAGCCAGGTCGTGCCTTCCTGCAATTGCGCTTTCGCCTCTGCGAGGCCATCGGTGAAGACTTTCATGTCTTCATTGTCAGCATTCGCCCCGACGAAATCGTCCATCTCGGCAAAGAAGCTGAACACGGCGCGGCCACCATTGGCCGCAAGCTTACGGCCAACTAGGTCGAGCGCCTGAATACCGTTTGTCCCTTCATAGATCAGGGTAATCCGGCAATCACGCACGAACTGTTCAAGGCCCCACTCCTTGGTGAAACCAGACCCGCCATGCACTTGCAGAGCCTCATTCGCCATCTTGTAACCGCGGTCGGTCAGGAAGGCTTTCAGAACCGGCGTCATCAGCGCCATGTAGTCATCGGCTTGCTGACGCACGGTTTCGTCTGGTGAGCGATGATGCAGATCGCCAAACAGCGCGGTCCAGTAAGTAAAGGCCCGCGCCCCTTCAATGAAGGCTTTCTGGTCCATCAGCATCCGGCGCACATCCGGATGCACAATGATTGGATCGGCGGGTTTATCCGGGGCTTGTGGCCCTTTCAAAGAGCGCATTTGCAAGCGATCATTGGCGAAATCGACAGCGTTTTGATAGGCAACCTCGGCCTGTGACAGGCCTTGCATGCCAACGCCAAGGCGCGCTTCGTTCATCATCACGAACATGGTGCGCATACCTTTATGCTCTTCACCAACGAGCCAGCCGGTTGCCTCATCATAATTCATGACGCAGGTCGCATTGCCATGGATGCCCATCTTTTCTTCAAGGCCGCCACATGAAGCGGTGTTGCGCTCACCCAGCGAGCCATCCTCACCAACGATGAATTTCGGCACGACGAAGAGGGAGATGCCCTTAATGCCTTCCGGGCCGCCTTCGATGCGAGCGAGGACCAGATGAATAATATTCTCGGTCAGGTCCTGCTCACCGCCGGAAATCCAGATTTTCTGGCCGGTAATCTTATAGCTGCCATCGGGTTGCGGGACAGCTTTGGTCTTAATCAGGCCGAGATCTGTACCACACTGTGGCTCGGTCAGGTTCATGGTTCCAGCCCATTCGCCAGACGCCATTTTCGGGCCATACATGGCCTTTTGCTCATCAGAGCCCCCCGCCATCAGCGCTTCATAGGCCCCAGACGTCAGACCCGGATACATGCCAAACGCCATATTGGCCGATGAGGTCATCTCGCTGGTCGCCATCTGCAGGACATAAGGCAGGTTCTGACCACCCATCTCTTCGGATTTGCCCAGCAATGGCCAGCCATTCTCAACCAGCTGGTTATACGCATCCTTGAACCCGTCCGGCGTGGTCACACTGCCATCAGGATTACGGGTACAGCCTTGCTCATCGCCGATCTTATTGAGGGGGAACAAGACGTCTTTGGCAAACTTTCCGGACTCTTCCAGAATGGCGTCGATAACGTCTGGCGTGGCCTCGGCAAAGCCAGGCAAGTTGGAATAGTTCTGAACTTGTAGGACATCATGCAAGATGAATTGCATGTCGCGAATAGGGGCGTCATAGCGGGGCATTGTTTACTCCGAAAACAGTCGTGATTTTTTATCGTTATATGGAAGAAAAGCCCCGTATAGGGGGCTCAACTCTTAGGCGTCATTCAACTGGCGACGCGCAACCGCGTCATAGGCTTTCAGGCTCTCCGCCTCGTCCTTGCCCGGGCCAACGCGGGCGAGTTGTTCGTCGAGCCATTCAATGCCGCGATGCAGTTCTTGCAGCGCCATTTCAATGTCCTCGCGCTGGCTCTCGAGTTCCTTGATCTGGTTCTGGAACTTGACCAGTGACATGCGCATCTGGGCGCGTTGCCCATCTTCAAGGCCATAAAGGTCGAGAATTTCCCGAATGTCGGCTAGTGGAAGACCAAGGCGCTTCAGGCGAACAATGATTTTAACACGCGCACGATCGCGGTGCGAGTAGACGCGGGTCATGCCATCCCGGGCGGGGTGGAGCATGTCCTTGTCTTCGTAGAACCGCAGGGCGCGTGGGGTGATTCCAAACTCACGGGCCAGCTCGGAAATCGAATAGGTCCGTGAATCAGCGATAGAAAGAGATGAAACGGTATCAGGCATAGATACACGTATGCCGCGTCTTTACGCGAACGTCAACGTCAGGTTCTCAGATTGGAGACTGGGCAATTCGTTTATAAATTCGGATGTGCTGTTTACCTTTTTAACTTCGAATTAAGAGCAATGCCTGCATTCCTTGTGCGGATAGGGTAAATTGCGCCATTTTTTGGCGTGCAGTGGAGTGCTGTGGATGTCCAATACTGGATCTTGGAGCGTCAAGGGAATTGATGATCGCGCCCGTGCCGTAGCGAAAGAGAAAGCGCGGATGCGTGGTGTCACTTTGGGTGACTACATCAACGACCTGCTCTTACAGGGGCACAGCGAGGCCGGCCCCCGCGATTTGCAGCAACGCCTTGAAACCGAGATTGGTGAGCCGAGCACGCTCGACCGATTAACCCGTAAGCTTGAGGCTGTGGAGGCGCGCTCAACGCTTGCGATCACGGGGATTGACCAGTCCGTCCTTGGATTGATTGCGCGTCTTGAGAACGCTGAATCCTCAACTTCGGTTATTGCGTCCGAAGTCGATGGCATGGTCGATGAACTGCGGGAAACGCAGGATGTGCTGCGGGAAAAGATCACCGCGCTGGAAGCTGATGATACAAGTGCCCGCAATCTGGAATCCATGCGTTCCCTTGAAGATGCACTCGGTAAGCTCGCCAACCATGTCTATGACGAAGCCCGCATGGCCCAGGATGAAACCACGGCCATTAAGGGGCGCCTTGAATCTGGCTTTGCCGACCTCGGGGACCGTGTTGAGGGAATGGAACTGAAAGTTGATCGCACGCTTTCAGAGGCGGCAGCTCGTGTTGAGAAAAGTGTTGAACAGGCCGAGCTTCGGACTGAAGGTACTGTCAAGCATGTGTCTGAACGCTTGTCTGCAATTGAAACGAGCGTTGCCGGCCGTCTTGAGACTGTCGGGGACATGGGTGCGCGGATGGACAGCGTTGAAGCTGATGTCTCTGGCGCGCTGTCTTCCATGGAAGGGACTTTGCTGCGTATCCAGGAGCGCCTCAATCGCGCTGAGACGACAACGGATGCCGCTCTAAAGGGGCTGGAGCAAACTTTCTCTTCACTGGATGCGCGCATTTCCCAGATTGCCAAGGATGCAGACCCGCAAAAAGTCGAGCATGTTCGACAGCAGCTGGAACAGCGTTTTGAGGCCCTGTCTGTTGATTTGCGCAGCAGTGTTGAGAACGCGCGCAACGAGTTGGCCAACCAGATTGAGGCGGCGGCGACCGGAGAGAACCCGGAGTTTATGGGCCGGATTGAAAACACGATTGAAACTCTCAAGCAGCGTCTCGTCACGGGCGAGGAGCGCTCCAATCGGGCTGTGGAAGCGGTCAGTCAGCAAATGGGGCGTTTATCCACTGGAATGGATGCCCGCTTGCAAGCTGTTGAGCAACGCGAAGATAATGTGCTTGAGCAAGTGTCAGCCAAGATTGGTGATGTTGCCGAACAGCTCGACCAGCGCATTGAAGAAAGTGAGCAGCGCTCTGCCGGGGCTATCGAACAGGTTGGTGAGCAGGTTGCGACCGCTGTCAGCCGCCTGCAGGCCAAGCAGGAAAGCGCGATGAACGACCTGAAAGATGAGGTCGCCGCTGCCGATAAACGCCATGAGGCACGTTTGTCGAATGCGCTCAGCAATGTGTCTGACCGCTTGCGCCAGATTCAGAAGCAGACGGTCGATCATGTCTCTCCGGTCCAGAAGGCTATGGCATCTCTCGCCGCGCGGCTGGAGGCCTTGGAAGATTTCACCTCCCCGCCGGGGACGCCTATTCAGCGTGCGCCAACGTTTGAAGCCCCAGATCCCCAAATGCTGGAAATCGAGGCTTTTGATGCACTCGATACAGAGCCAGAGCCGATCCCTGAAGTGGCGCCTGAGGCTGAAGCGATGGACGGTGTTCAGGACTTTATGGAGGTCCTGCAGACTTTTGAAGACGAAGACGCACCGCAAGCTCCGGCGGATACGGTTCGTGATTTGCTGACGGAGGCGGCTGATGACGATTATCAGCCCACGGATTCACATCGCTATGTGGCTGAACTGCCGGAAGAAAGCTTCGATGAGCCCGATCCTTTTGCCGACATCGAAACATGGGGCGATGACAGCGCTGAGCTAAGGGATACCGAGGTCTTCAGCCCTGAAACCGACATCACTGTACCGGAGCCTATGTCCGACCTGCCGCATACGGCAGAGGATACACCCGATGAGGTTCTGCCTGTTGATCAGGACGCCACCGATTACCTGAGTCGGGCGCGTAGTGCAGCGATTGCCGCGGCATCTGACAAGCATGGGCACAAACGAACGCGCGGACGCAAGCGTGATCTGCCAGGCAACAGAGTGGCCAAGTCCGGAGGGTCCAGCAAATTGCCAATTATCGCGGCGGCGTCGGTTCTGGCGCTGACCGCGGCGGGCGGCGGTGCCTATATGTCCCTGCGCGGTAAGCAGGCTCCGACCACCCCGGTTCAAACCGCAGATGATCTGGCGGTCAATCCAACCGTGACCGCAACGCCTGAGGTGGCAGATGCCAGCCTCGATGATGTCCTGTTCGAAGAAGCCATTGTTACTGCCGAAACCACAACTGACATCGCGGCCCCGTCTGCAACACTGAATGCACTCAAGCCGATTGAAGAGACCGCGACCCCTAAAACCGCCCTGCCAACCATCCCGAAAGCCCTGACGCTGGAGCGGGCGGCGGCTGAGGGTAATGCGGTGGCCCAATACCAGTATGGCGAACAGCGCCTTGCCGCCAAGGACTATCAGCGCGGCCCACAAATGATCCAGCAAGCCGCCAATCAGGGTCTGCCCGCTGCGCAATACCGCCTCGCCAAGCTGCACGAGGAGGGCCTCGGCGTGCCACGTGACCTGACCGCGGCGCGCGCCTGGACGCAAAAGGCCGCTGAGGGCGGTAATATCAAGGCGATGCATGACCTTGCCGTCTTCTATGCCGATGGCGAAGGTGGCCCGCAAAGCTATGCCGGGTCGGCCAAATGGTTCCGCCAGGCGGCTGATTTTGGCCTTGTCGACAGCCAGTACAACCTCGCCATCCTGCATGAAGAGGGCCTCGGGGTCTCGCCAAGCGCGACCGAAGCGCTGTTCTGGTACGAGGTCGCCTTGCGCAATGGCGATGCTGGGGCGAAGGCCGAGATTGACCGCGTCCGCACCATGGTGCCGCTCGATACCGCGCAAGCGGTTGCCCAGCGCGCCGAAAGCTGGGTCCGCGCAACCCCGGTAGCCACCGCGAACGGTGTGTTCGGGCCATCCGCGTGGGGTACAGGCTCGCGCGAACAGGTTAAAGCGGTTCAGACTGTGCTCAACGGCCTAGGCTATGAAGCCGGAACACCGGACGGTGTTGCTGGCGCCGGCACCCGCACCGCGATCCGCGCCTTCCAGGCCGATAATGGCATGGCCACCACGGGCGAGATTACTGACGATCTGGTGGATCGGTTAAACCAAGAGGTTTAGGTTTTTACGCTTGAGTTTGAACGCCTGCTAAGCGGCTTCGCCGCACAGGCGTTGAAGCGGGTCTCGTATCGGGCCTTCGGCCCTCACATAGACCAAGCTCAAGGCTGTTTTCTCCACACGAGCCGTACTCCCCGAATACAAAACAGTCTTGAACATGGTTCATGCGCCGTAGGCGCGGAACCCGCTTATGCGGTTCGCCCGTAGGGCGTCAGGACCGCATCAAATAAAAACCTCCCAGCACCAGAAGCCAGACCGTCTCTCAACGTCCGTTATAACAGAGCCTAGGCGCGCTCAGATTGCACGCGACATGACTGCTCACCTTGTGGCAAGCCTATAGCGCCCAACCAGAGCGCGCCCGCGGTGATGCGTTTTCGGTTGTTTCCCACGGCACTTTCACACCACAGGTCCGGGCTTTAGCGCTTGCTGAGGCTGAGACTGCTCACCCCCTCGCGCCTTCACCACCCGACTGTTCCGCAAGACCGGGTACGGCCCCAAACCAGCAGACACAGACCACCGCTCTCCCACTCATTCCCAGCCGTTCCGGAAAGGCCCTGTCACAGAGGGGAGATGGCAAGCATTATACGCGCGAGGATAAGGTGTGGGATTGGTTTCGCTTAAAATTTCTATTGTGTCAAAGCGCACATATGATAGTAAATATGGCCCGGTTTGGACCCGGGCCATATCTCCGCAGATGTGAGCGCCACAATGTGGCACGAGGCAAAGCCCTACCTTGTGCATCGGTTTGGATCTGATGTTTGGGTAGGGCTTTACCCGCTCGTCAGGTTGGATCCGATGCGACTCACGATTCTTGTATGACATACAAGCGATGTGTGCGCAATACGATCGCACACGCATTTTGATAGTATTCACTTTAGATATACTTTTTGTTCTTTATTTGTTCAAATATTTATCATAAAAGCTGATTCAATCTCTAGGAGTAGCAATGTTTCACGTGAAATGGACTTATGTAAATCCTTGATATATATGAGAAAAATATAAAAGTTTGAAATTGTAGCGGATTTGTGCGATGTGTGCAGCACAAAGGAGAGTTTTATGGCTAGAAGTCCTTCTTATCCACAGTTTCCGCTTCCTAAGTGTATTGACTTTGCAAGGGATTTGTATCGTGGAGCTCATCGCTCTGCACTTGATAATGATACCATAGTTACCTTGATTGGCTACAGTCCTAGGTCCGGTAGTGGATTAGCTGCCGTTAGTGCTTTGAAGCAGTTTGGCCTTGTTGAGGGGCGTGATGAAAGTATTGCTCTTACAGATTTGGCAATGACTTTATTAGAGCCGCTAGATATGAGTGAGTATAGCTCTGCTTATCGGCAAGCAGCGCTTACGCCAGACTTATTCAGAGAATTATATGAAGCTTTTGGTTCGAAAGAGCCAGCTGAATCCGTGGTTAGATCGCTTGCTGTTAGGAAATACGATTTCACGACCACAGGGGCGGAGAAATTGTTTAGATCATATCTTGCAACGGCGAAAGAGATTGTTGAAGAGGAAAAGACGAGCAACGAGCTCTCTGAGCGCCACGGCGAAACTGTATTGTCAGAGGTTGATGGTTCGAATTATCCAAGGCCTGATACTTCTGAAATCTATAATGAAAGTAAACCTATTTCTTTTTCTTCTGATAGTGCAGTTAATGATGTAACGGTGTTGCAATTCACATTGTCTAAGAACTGCACGGCAAAAGTGGAGTTAAAGGGTGATGTTGATAGTTCTGTATTTTCAAGACTTATTGCGCATCTTGAGCTGTCTTCACAAGTATACAATGAGGATTTATAAATTTAGTGCCTGATGATAAGGCTTTTATCGCTAATCCAATGCGCCAATAAACGGTAAGCCGCGATACTTTCCCTTATCGTCCATGCCGTATCCGACGAGGAATCTTGGCGGGGCGTCGAAGGCGTGGAAGTCGACATTGTCTTCGCCTTCCGGGGCCCAGGGTTTTCGGGCAAGCGCGCAGGTGATCACTTCACGTGCGCCTTTGGCGAGCATGTGGCTGCGGGCGAAGGCGAGGGTCTTGCCGGTGTCGAACACGTCATCAATGATCAGGACACCGCGCCCGGCGACTTCCCGCGCAATATCGGCGCGCACGACAATACGGCCAGAGCTTTCACGGGCATCACGATAGCTCTCAAGCCAAAGAGCATCGAGCACCGGGTGCAGGTCGCGGCGGGCGAGCGCCTTCATCAGGTCACTGGTAAACGGGGTCGCGCCGACAAGGATATTGATCGCACTCCAGTCCCCGGTCAGGCGCGGGGCGAGGCGATCGGCGAGGTCTTCGATCCGCGCCATCAGGTCGGCTTCGGGCAGGACGGTATCAATCTCAGGCATGTCGGTCATGAAGCGTCCTCGGTCTCTGAAGTTTGCACGCTGGCCTCGGTCACGAAGGACAGTTCCAGCTCGAAGGCTTCGAATGGGGGGTCCTCGATCCGGGCGATGAAGCTTGCCTGCGCAGCGACGGGCAGTGTGGACGGCGTGATCGAGGCCAGCGCGGTGTCGAGGATGGCGCCCTCGTCACTGATCAGTTCGACACGGACCATGGGCGCGCTGACACTGTGATCGGCGCGATTGATAACGACGCCGCGCACCTCAAGGATCGGCGTGGTGCCATCGAAATAGCGCTCGGCCTGACTGTCGATGAAGTCGAGCTCGAAACGGTTTACCTGCAGGCCGAGCATGGCATATGCGCTGGCCGATTGGGGCCAGGCCTGCACGACTTGCTGGCGCAGAAGGTAGAGCCCGCCGAGGATGGCGAGGGCAAGGCCAAACGCGGCGGTCCAGACCGTGGTGATGACTTTACGGGTCTGCTCGACTTTGCGCAGGTGCAGCTTCTGGCGGTAGGCCTGATGAGCCTGTGTGGCGGATTCCGGAGCACTGCCGGCGGGGCTGACAAACCATGAATGCCCGCACGCATCGCATTTGACCGTGCGCCCGCTGTCACCAATTGTTGAGTCTTCTGCGAAATATTGAGTTTCACATTCCGGGCAGGTAAGGATCATGTCAGGGTCCGGACTCCTAAATTTTGCCGCGGCGGGCGGCGGTGTTTTTTGATCCTGTTAGGCGCAAGGCCGCAGGAAGGCTGTTGCCTTTCAAGGGTTTGCAACGCAGCAGGGGTGAAAAAGACCGATGTCCGGAGTGGATCTGTAAGGCCTTCATCTGCTGAGCAACGCGTTGCCGCGTCAAAGCACTTGGCCGGGGATGACCCCGCCCGGCATGCTTTTCCTCGCACCGCTTGCTCATCAAATGACCTCCACGACAAAATTTATGAGTCCGGACCCTTGGACACTGGTTCAGTTTCAGGGAATAGTCGAGAGACGTTTACCTTAATTCAGAGGCTTTTGCATGTCCCGATTCAGGTTTGATTTCAGTGACGAAGCCAGTGTGCGTCTGGATGGGGTGTCACTGTCTTATGATCGCACCGGGGAAGTGCTGAGCGAGATTGATCTGAACCTGGCGGCAGGCTCGTTCACCTTCCTGACCGGGCCATCGGGGGCGGGGAAATCGTCGCTGCTCAAGCTGCTTTACCTTGCCCATGCCCCTGATCGCGGGGTGATCCGCCTGTTTGGACAGACGACGCATGATCTGAAGCGCAAACAGCTCTCGGCCCTGCGGCGGCGGATTGGGGTCGTGTTTCAGGAGTTTCGTTTGCTCTCGCATCTGACGGCTGCGGAGAATGTCGCGCTGCCGCTGCGTGTGGCGGGGCGCAAGCCGGCAAGTTATGAGCATGAGGTGCAGGACCTGTTGCGCTGGGTTGGCCTCGGCGAACGGATGGACGCGCCTGTGCCGTCTCTGTCAGGTGGGGAGCAGCAGCGTGTGGCGATTGCGCGGGCGCTGATCAATAAGCCGGATCTGCTGATCGCTGACGAGCCGACCGGCAATGTCGATGCGGAGATGGGGCAACGGATTATGCGTCTGTTTGCTGAACTGAACCGCCGCGCCGGTACAACCATCCTTGTTGCGACACACGATCTGGGTCTGGTTCGGGAGTTCGATGCGCCCGTCTTGCGGCTTAATCATGGCCTGTTGGTACGTGATGCAGAATTTGGAGGGGCTGACGCATGAGCAAGGAAACCCCTTTACTGCCCTCCAGCGATGCCCGTGAAGCCGCGCTATTTTTTGTCGTTGGGGCCTTGTGTTTCCTTGCTGCGCTGGCGGCTCTGGTCTCTCGCGGGACGTATACAGCCGCGCAAGCCTGGAGCGCGCAGGTTGAAGGCGAGATTACCGTGATCCTTGAGGATACTGACCGCCGGTCGGCCAATACGCTGGCTGAAGAGATTGAAGCTTTATCAGGTGTGATAGAGGCCCGCGTTCTGAACCGGGAAGAGCTTGAAGCCCTTCTGGAGCCAAGCTTTGGGCCGGGCGGCATGCCGGAAGGTTTGCCACTTCCGCTCCTCATCGCAGTGCTGAGCGACCCGGAAGCTGTAGCGGTGGTCGGGCAGATTGAAGGTCTTGCAGAAGCGGCTGGTTTGAACGCTGAGGTTAGCGCTCATTCCGGCTATGCGCGCGATGTGCGTGGCGCGCTGGCCTTGTTGCGCTTAGTCGCGCTTGGCGTTGTGGTCCTACTCGCAGCGACGGCGATTGCGGTGATTGCCTTTGCCACCCATGCGGCCTTGCTGGCGCGGCGCGATATTGTCGATGTTCTCCACCTTTCAGGCGCAGAGGATAAGTTCATTGCCAGCCTGTTTGAACGACGCTTCTGGGTGCTGGCCCTGAAGGCTGGAAGTGTCGGTGCCTTGCTGGCTTTGATGGTGACGGCCTTGATCGTGTTTTCAGGCGGCGCGCAGGGGGAGAATGCGGCGCAACTTTTGCCGCAATTGAGCTTGGACGTTCTCGACGTGCTGATTTTGCTTGTGACGCCAATCCTTGCCGGGCTATCAGCGCGGCTGGCGGCGCACCTGACAGTCATGCAGTCGCTCAAAGGGACGCTATGAATACACTCCGCTCAATGATCTATGTCATCTGGCTGTATGGCTGGATGTTCGTAATGGGCGTGATTTTCCTCCCAAGCCTGCTGCTGCCACGGGCGGTGATCGTCTTCGGCATTCGTACCTATGCGCGGCTGGTCGTCCTCGGCCTGCGCTGGATTTGCGGGATCACTGTCGAATTTCGTGGGCGGGAGCATATTCCGGGTGGACCGATCCTGCTGGCTGGGAAACATCAGGCCATGTTGGATGTCTTTGTGCCTTTCCTCCTGGTGCGCGACCCGGTGATCGTGATGAAGCGCGAGTTGCTCTGGTATCCGGTCTTAGGCTGGTATGCGCTGAAATCGCGCCAGCTTTGGATTGACCGCTCTGGTGGGGCGAAGACGATGCGGCGGATGCTGAAAGTTGCGCGTGAGGAAGTGCAAGCCGGGGCCGGGCGACAGATGTTGATCTATCCTGAAGGGACGCGGACCGAGCCGGGTGACCCGCCACAGTATAAGCCCGCCGGGGTGCGCGGCTTCTACAAAACCCTCGATGTGCCTCTGGTGCCCCTCGCAACGAATTCAGGTCTCTGCTGGCCTGCCCATGGCCTGACCCGTCGGCCAGGCCGGGTTGTTTATGAGGCTTTACCCGCCATTGAGCCGGGCCTTGAGTCCAAGGCGATGATGGAGCGGCTGGAGCGTGAGCTGGAAGCAGGGTCCAATCGCCTGTTGGATGAAGGGCGGGAGCGACGCACCGATCGAGCGCAGGTGCAGGCATGAGCGGCCCGTCGCAAGAGACCCTGACGGAGGCTTGTGAAGCGCTTGGCGCGCAGGATCAGGCTCTGGCCCGGGCCTATGAAGAGAGCGGCTTGCCTGTCTGGCGCGCGGCTGACCCATGTTATGAAAACCTTGCGCGGATTATTGCCTATCAGCAGCTCTCGACCAAAGCGGCGGGAACAATCTGGGGTCGCGTGCTGGAGCGCCATGGCAATGTGACCCCGGATGCCATTCTTGGCGATGATGAGGATGGGCTGCGGGCTTGCGGGTTGTCGCGCCCGAAAATCCGTCACCTGACCTCAATCGCTGAAGCGGTCACAAGCGGCGCGCTCTGTTTTGATCGCCTTTGCACAACCCACGTTGATGAGGCGCGCGAGGAATTGATTGCTGTGAAGGGGATTGGCCCGTGGACAGCGGAAATCTTCCTGATGAATGCGGTTGGCAAGCTCGATGCTTTCCCGCCCGGTGATGTTGGCCTGATGGAGGCGTATAAACAGCTCGGCGATTTGGAAGAGCGTCATGAAATCAAGGCGTTCACGGCGCTGGCGGAGAACTGGCGACCCTATCGCGGGGTGGCGGCGCATCTGCTCTGGGGCTGGATCAACATGATGCGGGACAAGAATTACCCGTAATTTGTGCTCACGGCAGTTTGGCTTTACCAAACGCCTCCGCGGGGGCGGCGCAGGGGCACCGGGCGATGCTTATCGCCTGCGCGTTCAGGCTGAGGCAGGAAGGCTCTGTTTTTTGTGAATGTGACAGCTTGGTCTCGACAAGTTCTGAAACTGTCATACTCTCGTTATAGGGAATCAGTAATGATGCGCCCGAAACACGAGGAGACGCGCTTTCAAGCAGAAAGTCCGACATCCAAAGACCAGACGCCAGACGGGGGACCGCCCTTATGGCTGAGGTCATTTCCACACCGCCAAATGGGCGTCCGGCCCTGGTTTTAAATGCGGATTTCCGGCCATTGTCCTATTATCCGCTCTCGCTCTGGCCATGGCAGGATGTGGTCAAAGCCGTATTCCTCGACCGCGTCGATATTATCGCGGAATATGACCATTATGTCCGCAGTCCGAGCTTTGAGATGCGCCTGCCTTCTGTGATCGCCTTGCGGGAATTTGTGCGCCAGGACCGCCATCCCGCCTTTACCCGGTTTAACGTCTTCCTGCGCGATGGGTTCAAATGCGTCTATTGCGGCTCGCCAGATGATCTGACCTTTGATCACGTGATCCCGCGCTCGAAAGGGGGCAGGACAAGCTGGGACAATATCGCGGCGGCCTGTAGCCCGTGTAACCTGAAAAAAGGTGGGCGAATGCCGAGCGATTGCGGCATGCACCCGGCGATCAAGCCCGTGCGGCCAAACAATTACCAGCTACAGGAAATGGGCCGGAAGTTCCCACCCAACCACCTGCACGAAACCTGGATGGATTACCTCTACTGGGATGTTGAGCTGAAGAGCTAGGCTTGGTTTTTCTAGTGAATTGTCACTGGGCGATACGTCAAACCGACGCGGTATCGTGATTATGACCAATGGCGCACAGGGCAACCGCTTTATGGATGAGGTTGGCCCAGTTCTGACCGGGACCAATTATCGAAGCTTCTTCTAGCTTCTAGGGGGGGAGTGGTCAGGGAATTAGAGTGGTTTGCTTGAGCGGCACACGTATTGGCGGCTTACGCAGGCTGAATTTGAGAACCTCATGCATAGGGGGTTAGTCAACAAGAGGTGGCATGGGACGCCCCATGACTGTTTCGATCAAACCACGATAATAGTCCGCGATCAAAGGCTCATCCCCAATAATCTCGATGATGCGGGTCATGATCACCCAACCATTCGCGCCGTTCACGAAGATGACCGCTCCTTCGCGCGTGTCTGGTGAGTAATAGACCATTGCATTCTCACCGGCATCACTGCCGCTATGTTTGATCACCTTGTGGTCGCCATATTGATAGACCTGCCATCCAATGCTGTGGCCAAAACGTGTAGGGCAGGTCAACCAGTCTAGCTCCGGGCATTGGAAAATAGCATCTTCTGCCAGAGATGTGATCACACGTTCGCGTTCGGCGATCTGCTCTTCGGTCAGCCAGTCGCTCTCGATCAATGCTGTTATGAATTTTGCGTAAGCGGGGACTGTGGTCAGTAAATCGTCTGCTGCGCCGTTTGCGCCTCCGCGTGCTAAGCTCTCATTGAGTTCGGCAATTGGGCGATAGGCTCCATCGGCATCCATTGGCATCGCGACACGCCCCGTCGTCCAGTCAGCCAGGACCCCAATCGACATTTCTTTTACACCGGCTGGTCCCAGTACGTGCTCAAACGCCAATTCTTGTAAGGAATGGTCAGTCTTGGCTTCTGCATATTGTGCGACAAGCTCCATTCCTGCGCCAGAATAGCTGTAGCGTGTTGCTGGATCATGATCAAAAGCAAGAACACCATCTTCGTAGGCATAAGCCCAGTTCAACAATCCTGCTTGGTGTGAGAGTAACAGGCGTGGCGTCAAAATGGCGAATCTTGGGTCAGTGCTTAGGCTAGGGTGATCAACATAGCCTTTGATCGGCTCATCCAGGTCGATCATGCCTTTTGCGCTGAGTGCGATCATTGTTTCTGCTGTGATTGTCTTGGCGACTGATGCTGTATTGAAGACGGTCGCTTCACTGGTTGGTATCCCAGGTGCTTGCTCGCCATAGTATCCCTGCCAGACGACGTGACCATTTCGGATAATCGCGATTCCTACACCTGCCGCCCTCTCTTCACGAAGCAGGACTGGGATCTGTGCCTCTAATTTGGAAGCGACATAATCAAGGGCAGGGGTTGGCTGGAAATGAGTTGATGAGCAGCCTGCCAGAAATGCAATCAGCACACAAATAAAAGAGGTTTTGAGCATATCCGTCACCATTTATGAGACCGTATGGCATCTTAGCGGCATTTGTCGGTAGGACAATTTTCGAACGACTGAGTTGGGGGAGTTAAGGCGTTTCCTTCGTATTCGTTTTGCTGTCTGCGCAGAGCCTATCAATTCAATAAAAAGCCCGGCGGTGAGGCCGGGCTTTGTGTTTCTAGAAACCTTGCGGACTAGCGAGAGCCGACCACTTCGGTGAACTTCTCGTTGCCGTAGAGGTTGTCGCGATACTTCTTGAACTCGTTACGAGCAATCGCGCGGTTGTGGACCTCATCCGGACCATCAGCAAGGCGGAGCGTACGGATGTTGGCATAGGCACGGGCGAGGCCATAATCAGTGGTGACACCGCCGCCACCATGGGCCTGGATCGCATCATCAATGACTTGGAGCGCGATGCGTGGGCCAGCCACTTTGATCATCGCGATTTCGTTCTTGGCGACCTTGTTACCGACCGTATCCATCATATAGGCGGCTTTCAGGGTCAGCAGACGCGTCATCTCGATATTGGTGCGGGCTTCGCCTACGCGCTGTTCCCAGACGCTGTGCTCGGCCACTTTCTTGCCGAAGGCCTCACGAGAGAGCAGGCGGCGGCACATTTTCTCCAGTGCAACCTCTGCCGCACCGATGGTGCGCATGCAGTGGTGAATACGGCCAGGCCCGAGGCGGCCCTGAGCGATTTCAAACCCGCGGCCCTCGCCGAGGATCATGTTTTCAACCGGCACGCGAACGTCTGTAAGCTGAACTTCGGCATGGCCATGCGGGGCATCATCATAGCCGAAGACGGGCAGCATGCGCAGGATCTCAACGCCGGGCGCGTCCAGCGGGACGAGGATCTGGCTTTGCTGCTTGTGACGCTCGGCGCTTGGGTCTGTCTTGCCCATAACGATGGCAATCTTACAGCGCGGGTCGCCGACGCCAGATGACCACCACTTGCGGCCATTGATGACATATTCATCGCCATCACGAACGATGGACGTTTCAATATTGGTTGCGTCAGAAGAGGCCACACGTGGCTCTGTCATCAGGAAGGCTGAGCGGATTTCACCATCCATCAGCGGGCGCAGCCATTTGGCTTTCTGCTCTTCTGTACCGTAACGGTGCAGCACTTCCATGTTGCCGGTATCAGGGGCAGAGCAGTTGAAGACTTCAGAGCCCCAACCGACGCGGCCCATCAGCTCTGACAGTGGCGCATATTCAGCATTGCTTAGGCCAGCGCCTTGATACTCTTCGGAGTCATGCTCAGGGTTTGGCGGCATGAACAGGTTCCACAGGCCCTCTGCCTTGGCGATTTTCTTTTTCTCTTCCAGAACCGGGATGACGCTCCAGCGGCCAAGCTCTTCATGCTGCTTCTCGAAGGTCTCGATGTTTGGAAAAACATGCTCGTCCATGAAGTCGCTGACGCGTTTCATATATTCTTTCGTTTTAGGGCTGAAATCAAAATGCATGGCGCTTCCGCCTCCCGTATGGTTCTCAACTAATCTAGTACCAAGTTTAACCCCCTGAAAAAGCTTGCCTAGGTGTGTCGCGGGGGAAGGCGGGACAGCCCGTCATACGGTGTTTTGCGTAGGCCATGGACTCAGCCTAGGAGGCAGCTCATGAGTCTTCTTGCTGCCCTGATTATCCTCGCCACAACGCTTATTACATCCTTTATCTCCGGCATTTTTGGCATGGCGGGCGGCCTCATCCTGATGGGCGTTCTGGCGGGCCTCGTCAGTGTTGCCATGGCGATGATCATCCATGGCGGCATCCAGATGTTCGCCAATGGCTATCGGGCTTATCTGCTGCGGGATGCGATCGATTGGCGGGTGCTGGGTCTTTACTGTATTGGCGCAGCGGTCGGGGTTGGCACCCTGGTCTTTGTCAGCTGGACCCCGGACAAGCAGATGCTCTACCTGCTGCTGGGCCTGACGCCAATGTTGGTCTGGTTGCCAAAGGAGCGCCTGTATCTGGATATTCAGCGGCGGGAACATGCCCTGTTTGCGGGGTTTGCCGTACAGGCGCTGAACACGCTGGCGGGCGTGG
This sequence comes from Hyphomonas sp. FCG-A18, assembly GCF_045287255.1. Classification (GTDB taxonomy): domain Bacteria; phylum Pseudomonadota; class Alphaproteobacteria; order Caulobacterales; family Hyphomonadaceae; genus Henriciella. The sequence goes on along the minus strand of NZ_CP137142.1, from coordinate 2,559,295 downwards.
CTGGGCCCTTGCTTGATCTGTTCTTCGTTCACACGCAGATGACACGCCAGCAAATTGTCGCCACCAAATCGATCACGCAAGCCTTAAGCCATTTGATCAAGGTTGGGTTCTGGACGGTGCCTGTGGTCAGCGCCGCTGGGTGGGCGGCTATGCCACCGCTTTGGCTATTCGTGGCGGCGATCCCGCTCTCCATGCTGGGCACGCGGCTTGGCAAGGTCATTCTGGAGCGGATGAGCGATGTGAATTTCCGCAAGTGGATGAAAGGGTTGGTGACCGCGATTGGCGGTGTCTTGCTACTCCGCGCAGCAGGGCTCTACTAGCCTTAAGCGGCAAGCCCCAATTCGGTTTGGCGCCAGTTTAGCGCCTCGCGGATATCGGCTTCAAACTGGCTCAGGATCTCGGCGTTGCGGGCAGCTTCCTGCTCTGGCGTATAGGCTTCAGCCTTGTTCTTGGCATGGTGGCCTTCTTCTTTGGCGAGCGCGGCTTCGATGGAGGTTGTGGGGAGGGTAAGGTCCAGGGCTTTGGCGATGCGGGGCAGGGTTTCAGAAGGCTTTTGTGACAGGCATGACCAGACAAAGCGGTGCCCGTTTGCAGTCTGGATAGCCTGGTCGAGAAGCTGCTTCTGGGTTTCGTAGACGATCACCAATAGGCGCAGCAGGCGTTGCATCGGCGGAAGCTGCGCGCGTTCAACCCGTAAAACATCGCCGCGATAGGCGCTATTAGCCGAGAGGAAGTGATTAAGCAGATTGAGAGAGTATTGCAGGCGGTCCCGGCCACCGCGCAAATTGGCAACGAGATAGGCTTTCACATCATACTCAAGACTGACGAGTTTCATATCGCTTGAGGCTTCAATCAGGTCGGACAGAAGCGTATTGGCCCAGTTTGAGGGTTTGACGAGTGAGATGGCTGTTGGCCATGGCTTTCGATACTGGCCCAAAACCAGGCGAAGGAGGGCCATCCATTCCTCGCGATTCTTGCTGATCGGATGGCCAAGGGCTTTCAGCGATGCAAGCTCAACCAATGTGTGTGGCTCGCGATAGCATAGGGCCTCGCCCGCCCCTTCAATGGTCCGGGAGAGATAGGTCGAGCCGCAGAATGACATATGGGCGATCAGGCGATCTGGCCGCTCGTCAGGCTGATAAGCCTCAAGGGCTTTCTTGAGGGGGACAGAGATTACTTCATCAGAGGCCCCAATACTCGTACGGCCATCCAGAAATGGCGCTGAGTGAAGCTTGTCCTCGCTGGTTTTGACAAAGCTGAGCTGTTTGGTGTCGAGATCAACAGACGCCAGAAACCATGCGGGGTCGGAAAGCAGGATGTGTGCATCCATCAACGAGGATTACCTTAATATCGACTATCAATAATCTTTTATTGATAGTCGAGACAAAATCAAGGTGATTTTGGGATTTTTGCACAATTTGTAATATTTGCCCTGCGTGTGAAGACCACACCAGGTTACATTTGTAAAGTTACAAGCGTAAATTCCTAGTCCGGCAAGCCCGCTTTCATGGCGGCGATCGTCTTCTCTCTGAGTAGGAGTTTGTTCCCCGTCAGTGACGACCCGGTGAGGGGTTTCAAGGCCTCGGCATAGCCCATGGCGGTGGCCATAAGCTGGTCAGCGTCCACTACACGATCAAGATAGCCAGCTTTGACGGCTGTTTCCGGATCGAACAGCTCAGCAAAAATCATCGAGCGGGTTTTGTAATCATCGGCCACGCGGTCTTTCACCAACTCCGATGCGAAGATGGGCAGCACCATATTGATCGCAGTTTCATTCGCGCCGATCTTGAAGTCCCCAGCTGTGCCAACGCGGATATCGCAGGAGAGCAGGATGAAACAGCCCATGGCGACGCTGTGACCATTGCTTGCGGCGATGACCGGCATCGGGAATGTGTAGAGGCGCAGGGCGAGCTTACCGCCGCCATCGACGAGGGCTTTGACCTCTTCGCCCGGCAGGCTCATCATCAGTTTCAGATCAAACCCGCCAGAGAAACGGCCTTCGCGCCCGGTAATGATAACCGCCTTGGCTTCCTTTTCGGCACGGTCGAGGCAAGCGTGCAAGGCTTCGAGCATAGGCGGGTTGATGGCGTTGGCTTTGCCGTCATCCATGGTGATGATGGCAATCTCGTCCTTGATTTCGATGGTCGCAGGGCTGGTCATGAGCGTCTCCTGATGTCTTTGAGAGGTGTGTTGCAGGCCATCCGTTAGGGCAGGCAAGGGTGTTTATCGGCGCGAGCGGAAGAAATCACGCAGCAGCGTGGCGGCCTCTTCGGCATGGGCGGTGTCCTGCTCAATCTCAGGCCGCCAATGACAGGTTGGCTGATCGAAGAATTTCGGGCCATTGATCACCGCGCCGCCTTTGGCGTCTGCAGCCGCGAAAATGACTTTGCCAAGCCGCGCAAAGCTGATGGCCCCGGCGCACATGGCGCAGGGCTCCAAAGTGACATAGAGGTGCAGGCCGGTGAGGCGATAGTTCTGAATTTTCTCTGCCGCAGCGCGCATGGCGACAATCTCGGCATGGGCGGTGGGGTCATGTCCGGCAATTGGGGAATTGTGGCCTTCTGCAATGGTCTCACCTGTCTTCGGATCAACAATCACCGCACCAACAGGCACTTCGCCAAGGCTGGCCGCCTGGCGAGCAAGGTCGAGGGCATGGCGCATTGGGTTTACAGACATGATGCGGGCATAAAGATGAATGCAAGGATGGCAAGCGGGATGAGAATCATTGCGGGCCATTTGAAAAAGGGCAAAGGCATGAGCAAGGTCTGATCAATATAGCTTTCTGTCTCTACAACGCCTCGATCACGAGCTTTGAGGCGTTTGGCCATGAATCTGGCAAGAGGTGCGTTGGTATCATCTGCAAATGACCCAACAAATATCGACACCCTTTTCGAGTAAGACCCTGATCGCTGAACGTGTATCGTCACCCAACCTGCGATAAATATCGCCGCGAAGATCATCATGATAAAGCTGGCCCCAATATTATGGGGTAGGTTTTCATTGCAGTGTTCTGGATTCGGATACCCAAACAAAAAGACTAGAGGTAAGCTGAAAAACGCAATTGAAAATCCAATAAATACCCATGTTTGCTTCTTGAAGAGTGATAAATCTATGGGATAGGTCGAAACCTCTACGGCGATGTTTTCCGGAACGCCAGACTCGATTAGAAGAGTCCGAATTTCATTTGGTGTCATGATTGTCTTCCCCGTTGCGCAATACCCGCCTACACGCAAGTCATGCGCATCGTAGCCGGACAATTCAAGGGCAGGCCTATCGTCGCCCCGAAAACACAAGCCACGCGACCAACCTCTGATCGGGCGCGTGAGAGCCTGTTCAATGTCCTTGCGCATGCCGATTGGGCGCCCCCTCTGGACGGCGCGCGCGTGATGGACCTGTTTGCCGGATCGGGCGCACTTGGCCTTGAGTCGCTTTCGCGGGGCGCAGCGCTCTGCCTGTTCGTCGAGACCGCCCATGCCGCGCGCGGGGCGATCCGCCAGAATGTTGAGACATTGGGGCTGTTTGGCGTCACACGCGTGCATCGCCGCAGCGCGACGGATCTGGGGGAAAAGCCAGCCGGATCAGGCGATGTGTTTGATCTCGCCTTTATGGACCCACCTTATCATAAGGGGCTGGTCGAGCCGTGCCTTAAATCTCTGGTGGAGGGGCAGTGGTTGGCGGATGACGCTTTGGTGGTGGTTGAAACCGCAGTGGATGAGACGCCGGACTTTAGCGGCTGGGAGATCGTCAACACGCGCGAGATTGGCGCAGCAAAGATCTGGTTCCTGAAGCGCGCTTAAGTAAGATTTATGCAGTTGCACTTTGTGGCTTAGCATAGCGCTTTAGCTTCAAAGCGGGACGTTCAATGACCGTCCATGACAGCCATGCCAGTCCTAAAGCTAAAGGGACTGCAATAATCCAGAGTTGCTGCCATGGCATGATGCCAGCTTCACCAATAATGATCTGCATGACAGGGAAATGCCATATATACAGGCCGTAAGAGAGGTCGGTTTTTAAAGGGCGTTTGGCAGGCAGTTTGAGGCCCAGGAATAGAGTTATGGCGCCGATCCAAAGCGTTCCTGCCATATCGATGCCAATACCGGTCACGCCCGCAACGATGTAACAGATCGTTGTGAGGACCACCCATGAGAGCTGACCATGAACATGCTGTCGCGCTGCCCAGGCAAGCATGCCAAGACCGAAGCAAAAGGCAAAGCGCAGCATGGACGAGAGGATTTCCTGTCCAAACAGTTGTGTGCTGGATGGAGGCGCAAGCGCAACGCCAAAGCCTAAGACGGCAATAAATCCGGCAAGCCAATAAGGGCGTTTTTGCAAGCCTGACAGCACCAGTAAAGGCGCAGCCAGATAACACAGCATTTCATAGCGCAGCGTCCAGAGCGGTGAGTCAAACTCATTTGGGAAAGGGTTGTCTGGATAGAACCCTATCGGTCCCCCCGATGTATCGCCGAAGCGAATGACCTCAAACGCATACGACAATGATCCTGTGCCTGTCCAATAAGAGCCTTTCGAAACCAGTGGCCCGATGAAAAATACTGCAATGAGGGCCAGGACAATCAGGGCCGGGTAGAGGCGGAGAAACCGAGAGACAAAGTAGGACCGTGATACACCTCGCTCGGATAAGGATTTTGCGATCAGAATGCCTGAGAGAATGAAAAACCCATTCACTGCTAGATATCCTGAACTCAAGCCAAAGAGTTGGAGCGGTTCTGTTTTCATCTGTCCGGTCACCACAAGTCCGGCATGATCGAAGCATACCAAGAGTGCCAGAAGCAGGCGTACAAGATTGAACTGATTGGCCCGACTATTGAGCCGATCTTCGAGTCCAACGGGCTGATGTGCATGATCTGTACGCATTGGGCTGCCCCTGCAAAATCGAGACCTTTATACGTATAAACCCTTAGATTCCGGCGTTAGGCCATAATTTTTGCGCAGTTTGGTATGCTTCTGCGGGCTTAAGCGTCGAGGAATTCCTTGCGCAGATCGACGGCTGACGTCCCGGTGCCGAGATAGGAACTGCACGTGTTTAGCCAGTTCTCTGCGGCGGTGCGGCCTTTATCCCGCAGGCTCGTCAGGAAGACCCAGCTGGTATCATATTTGGTTTGCAGAGAGAGATCGCGCAGCACCTGCCCGCCGCGAACAGCGTGGATATTCAAGCGCTGATACTTCTTCATCATCGGCTCTTTGAGCATGCCGTCATCCAGCAGCTTTTGAACAAAAGCGATGGCGCGCAATTCCCCGATCAGGGAAGCATTAAAGGTAATCTCATTCAGGCGGTCCTGAATTTCCGGAACACGTTTGGGTATGCCCAATCGCGCGATTGGGTTGAGCAGGACAAGCAGGACATCGCGTGGGGCCTTGCCATAGATGAGCGGGAACAGGCTCGGATTGCCCATATAGCCACCATCCCAATAGGCATGCCCATCAATCTCCACGGCGCGGAAGGTCTGGGGCAGGCAGGCGCTGGCGAGGACGGCATCGCGGGTTACCTCGCCATCATGGAAGACTTTCACACGGCCACTTTCAATGTCGGTTGCCGACAGGAAAAGATCGATAGGCGTGTGGTGGACCGCCTCAAAATCAATCGCCTTGTCCAGTGCATCGCGCAACGGGTTCAGGTCAAACGGATTAAACTCATATGGGCTGGCGATTGAGGTGAAGGCAATCGCGGCGTTGAACGGGCTGAACGGCAGGGAAGCAAAAGGCGATTGCGTCCACATAGAGGTTGAAAACGGCGCGCCCATGTCCGAGACCGTGCGCCAGAAGGTTTCCAGCCCAGCCTTGGCACCATCGCGACCGCCCTTGGCATAGCCGGCGGTGAGCGCTACCGCGTTCATGGCCCCGGCAGAGGTCGCGGTAATCGCCTTGATTTCTATACTCTGTTCCTCAAGCAGGCGATCGAGCACACCCCAGGTAAAGGCACCATGCGCACCGCCGCCCTGAAGGGCGAGGCTGAGGGGTTTGGCTTTGGATTTTGACATTTCGTCTCTTTTGCGCTGCAGCATGTCCTTGTGACATAACGCATTTACTGGCGGTTCAACATGGTCTGTGCAATCAACACATGATGGATAAGGTTTTGGTTCCAGTTGAAGGCTTGCGCCCCGTACCGGCGGTTGGCTGCGTTTGCTTTCGCGGGGATGAGGTCTTGCTGATCCAGCGCGGGACGGCGCCAATGGCGGGCCAATGGTCAATCCCGGGGGGGCGCATTGAGCCGGGTGAAACAGCGAAAACGGCAGCCCTGCGTGAGTTGCGAGAGGAAACCGGGGTGCAGGCTGAGCTGGTCGGGCTGGTCGATGTCGTTGATGCGATCTTTGAAAACCGCGAGGGCAGTTTGCTGACCCGGCATTATGTCCTGATCGATTATGTTGCGCGTTGGCAGGAAGGGGAGCCGGTTGCCGGGGACGATGCGGATGAGGCGCGCTTTATTGGCCTCTCTGATCTTGCAGGTTATGACTTGTGGGGCGAGACGCTGCGGATCATTGAGGCGGCGCGCGTCATGGTAGGTGGAGAGAGCGATTGAGTTTGCAGGGCATCGGAAAACTGTGGTCATGGCTAATCGGCTCATCGCAAGCCGAAGATGACCCTGTGCCAGTCGAAGGCGCAGAAGAGCCGGCTGAGCTGGAAGGTGGCCTCGATCTTGAGGCACCCGTCGATGTGCCGATAGAGGTTGTGCCTGAGGAGGTTGAGGCCGCCCCGCGCACGTCGGACCCGATTGAGGCGCTGACCGAAACCACGGAAAGAGCCACCGAAGCGGCCACGGAATTTGTCGGATGGGTTGGCTCTGGCGAGCGTGAAGCCTTGATCGCACTGGCTTTGGTGATTGGCTTTACGGCGCTGCAATGGGCGCTGAAATGGGCGATCCTGAAGGGGATTGTGCGCCTGCCGCGCAATGATGATTATTCGGTCGCAGCTTTATTTCAGCGGGTCGTGAAGCGGTTCCATATCTATTTCATGATCGCACTCGCGTTGACGGCGACGGATAGCATCCTGTCATTGCCGGGCGCGGTTTCGGGTTTTGTCCGCATCTATTTCGTGCTCGCGCTGGTGATCCAGATTGCCGAATGGGTGCAGGAATTTGCCGTTTCGGCGATCAAACGCAGCGTTCATCGCGGGGGCGGCGATGCCAAGGCGCTCGCTTCGGCGTTTAACATCATCAAATACTTCATCATGCTGGGCGTCTGGACGATTGCTCTGCTGTTGATCATGTCGAATGTCGGCATGGATGTGACCGCGCTGCTCGCCGGTCTTGGTATTGGTGGTATCGCAATTGGTATCGCCGCGCAGGGCGTCTTCCGGGATCTGTTTTCTTCCCTCTCCATCGTGATTGATAAGCCATTTCAGGTCGGGGATACGGTCCGTTACGGCGAAAGCTGGGGGACGATTGAGGATATTGGCCTGAAAACGACGCGGGTGCGCGCCCGGTCGGGGGAGCAGTTAATTATCTCCAATACGAACCTGCTCGATTATGAGATCCATAACATGACGCGGATGGCGCGGCGGCGGATCGAGACCGAGTTTGGCGTGATCTACCAAACTGACCCGGATGTGGCGGATCGTATTCCGGGCATTGTCGCGGAGATGTTCAAGGACTTGCAGGGCGTTGATTTTGATCGGTGTGGCATGTCGAGCTTTGGGCCAAGCTCGCTCGACTACTCGCTGGTCTTCTTTTCGCTGAACCCGGAATTTAACCGCTCGATGGCCGCGCGCTCGCGGGTCTTATTGGCGCTCTACCGCACCTTCAAGGAACAAGGGATCGAGTTCGCTTACCCAACGCAGACGCTGTATATTGAAGGCTTCAAGAAAGATTAGGCGGGTTGCCTATTCGACCGTCCAGCCACGTGGGGTGCGGCGGGCTTCGAGTGTAATTGCCTCGCCGTCCTCGCGGACATCATAGGTCTGCACACTTTCAGTCTTTGAGCCGCTCATCCGGATCAGGAGCGCAAAAGCGGCAATCACAAGACCTGCAATCGCAGTCATCACGGCCAGAAGACCCGCCAGCATAATAAGCGCCAGCGCGAGCAATCCCTTGGCGAACCATCGCAGCCCTTGCTGGAAAGCCAGGACGAGGTTGTGGGGGAAGCCGGAGGGGGCAGCGTGCGTAGCGGTCATAATTGGTCCTTTCGAACTCTAATGATGGGTTGGGTAACCCCTGTCGTCAACAGGCAGGGATTAAACTTCCGTCAGCTTGCCGTCAGAAGCCCGCGTTCTGCCTTGATCTTGGCAAAAGCGCTCGTAATTGCAGCAGCCTTGTCATGGGCCGCGGCTTCGAACTCGCGTGGGGCGCCGCTTTGGATCACCCGGTCAGGGTGATGATCAGCCATCAGGCGGCGATAAGTCTGACGGATATCGTCAAAGTCGGCATCATGGGCGACGCCGAGAATATGATAGGGGTCATTACGATCCGGGCCCATGTGGCCCGCCTTGATGCGGCGGAACGTGGCCTCAGAGAATCCAAAAGCCTCAGAGACGGTTTCCAGATAGGTCAGCTCATCATTGGTGACGACGCCATCAGCCGTGGCGATCATGAACAGTCCGTCCAAAACCCCTTCGAGCAGGCAAGGCCGGGCGGCATATTTACGTCCAATCTTGCGAGCATAGGATTCGTATCCAGAAACGGTTTGCTGGGCGAGGTTGAAGACCCGGCGTACCGCAGCAGCGTCTTTTGGGTCGGTCTGGAAGACGCGGGAAAACATCATGACTTCCTGGTCGCTGACCCGGCCATCGGCTTTCGCCATTTTGGCCCCAAGGCCAACCACAGCGGCTGTGAAGCTGACATCATTCGGGTCCGGGGCGCAGGCGAGATCTGCAGGCAGGGGCTCGTCTTCGACATTTACGTCGAACAGGCGTTTCCCACTTTCTATCAGCCGCTGCCAAAGAGTCATGGGCACACCTATAGCGGGTAAATGTGAACAGTGTCAGTCAGAAATCTTCATAGTTTCGTGAAGTTTGATTTATTAACTCCCAGTAAGATGTAATCTATTCGATATAAAATACCGTATTAGGGTATGTCTCCGGTATGGTCCGGGGCTGAACCAAAATGGAGTTCCCCTTATGAAACTCGCGACACTTATTCTTTCTGCAGGCCTTCTGGCGGCGCCGGCCTTTGCAGGTCAGTGCAACTCAGCGAAAGCAACAACAGCGTCCTACACAAGCGGTGAGGCGCAGGTGCATCTGGCTGGCTATAATAAAGACGCCAAGAAAGCCGAGAAGAAAGATATTGTTGAAACCGCTGCTGAGGCCGGGTCTTTCACAACGCTTCTGGCCGCGGCTGAGGCTGCTGGCCTGGTTGAGGCGCTGCAAGGCGAAGGCCCGCTGACTGTCTTCGCGCCAACCGACGCGGCTTTTGCAGCTCTGCCAGATGGCACAGTTGAGACTCTGCTGAAGCCTGAGAACAAGGACCAGCTGGCTGGTATCCTCAAGCTCCACGTGATTGCGGGCAAAGTGAAGTCGAAGGATCTCGCGGGTACAGTGACAACCGCAGAAACCCTGAATGGCAGCCTGTCCGTGGATGGCACTGATGGTGTGACCGTTACAGCACCGGGCTCAACAGCCACAGTTGTCAGCGCTGATATCTATACCTCAAACGGGGTTATTCACGTTATCGACACAGTTTTGCTGCCAGCCGGATAATAAACTTTTCAGTCTTTTGAATGAAGAATTTGAAGAGTTGAGTTTGAGTATTTTTATGTGAACGGCCATTCATCTTGAATGGCCGTTCATGTATGTGAAGTTTCGCCGCTTTTTACACCCTGTTTACGTTATTCACCCCTCTCTGCGCCGTGAGTGGGCAGGTTTTAAGCAAAGGGGTTTGCTGTGAGGAATTATTTTGATGAGCATGGCGCGCGCCAGCTCCAGGCCAAGATTGAGGCCTATTGGCAGGAGCGCGGCTATCAGGTTCAGGTTGATGTTGTGCCGACCGAGTATGACGCCAAGGTGCGCTCGGTCCGCTATGATGTGCGCAGCGCCATGGTGAATGGCTATCCGCAGCTGGCCAAGGCTGGCTGATCAGGATTTCGAGCGAGCGGCTTTGAGATCGGCCAGTTCAGCTTTGACTTCTTTGAGCAGGGTGATGATCTCATCCCGCTCAAGGTCGGCAGCGGTGAATTCTTCTTCCAACTCTTCTTCAATCTCATCGAGATGCTCATCCGTCGCGGCGCGTTCACTCGCGGCCAGGGCATCAACGATAAGGGCGATAAACAGGTTGAGGACGGCAAAGCTGGCGATAAAAATAAAGATCAGGAAAAAGAACGGCGCGTATGGATTGCCGTCATCGACGACTTTCTGAACCACTTCAAAGCGCCAGCCATCCATCGTCATGACCTGGAACAGGGAATAGGCTGAGCTGGGCAAGTCACCAAACAGCTGAATCACTTCTGGATTATCGGTATCGCCAAACATATTGGTGGCCATGACGGCGCCGACATAGGTGAGCAGCGCCAGAACGGCGAGAATCGCGCCCATGCCGGGCAAGGATTTCAGCAAAGCCTCGGTAATCCGTTTCAGGGTCGGGACCACATGCAACAGGCGCAGCACGCGCAGAACCCGCAGGGCCCGCAGGACAGAGAAGGCCTGCGTTGCCGGAACCAGCGAGATCGTGACCACGATAAAGTCAAACCAGTTCCAGCCTTCACTGAAAAAGCGGAACCGATAGACCGTCAGTTTCAGCAGGATTTCCACCGCGAAGATCAGCGTGATCGTGATATCCAGAACCTGCAATGTGCTGACGAAAGGGCTGGGCAATTGCTGTGAATAGGTCAGGACCCCGAGAATAATGGCATTGAGGATGATCAGCCCGGTAATGGCATGACGAAAGCCATGGCTTTCAACAAAGCGCTCCAGTGCCGAGTTGCTCGTCTCAAGGTCAAGGGTGCCCTGCTTCATTGCCCGCCATCCTTATTTACGTTGCTGCGGGCGGGACAATAGGGCGGTCATGGGCGCTGATCAATCGGCGGATGTCGTTGTATCGCTAACAACTTTCCAGCCGCCATCCATTTGCCGCAAAACAAGGGTGAACAGACCGTTCGGGCGGTCTTTCTTGCGCTCTAGTGCCCAGGCGCCATGGACGATGGCGGCATCGGATGAAAGCAGATCAACTTCCAGATCGGTAAAAGCGAGTGTGCCCATAATCGTGCGGTCAGTATAGCGCGCATGATAGCGGTCACGGGTCGCCTGCCAGCCGCGGGTAATGCTGCCACCAGAGGCAAAGCGGAGCTGTTCTGATTGCCAGTAGCCCTGCATGAAGCCGTCAATATCGCCATTGTTCCACGCGTCCTGCTGAGCATAGAGGACAGCGAGAATGCGCTGGATTTCAGGGTTTTCAGCTTCGGCTGGAACGGGTAGCCGGGTGCCGGAATCAGCAACACAGGCGGGCAGCAGAACAGTGCCAGCCAGCGCAATGAGGACAGGGCGAAGGGACATTTGCGAGCCTTTCAGTCTGGGCTTGCATCAGACCGTGTTGATGCTGCGCCGTCAATGTCTGCAGCGGTGTGACTTGCCCAAAGCGCGCTTGGGTGAGAAAGAGCGCGCCATGTCAGAACCAACCGATCCGTTTCGTGGCAAGAAGACGTTTGGCCGTCGCGGTGGCCGCCCCTTGTCCGGGCGCCAGAAAAAGCTGTGGGAGACGCTTTTGCCAGTCTTGCGTGTGCCTGTTGAGGGGAACGGCGCGCTCGACCCGAACATATTGTTCACTGAGGCAAAGCGTGAAATCTGGCTGGAGATTGGTTTTGGCGGGGGTGAGCATGTCAGTGGGCAGGCGCTGAAGAACCCGGATATCGGAATTCTCGCCTCGGAGATTTTTATCGAGGGTGTCGCCAAGCTGCTGGGTCAGATTGACGATGATGACATCAAGAATGTGCGTCTGTGGGAGGATGATGCACGTGAGTTGATGGCGGGGTTGAAAGAGGCGTCGATTGATCGAGCCTTTATCCTCTTTCCTGATCCATGGCCGAAGAAGCGCCAGCAGAAACGCCGGATTATCCAGCCTGATTTCCTCGATGACCTCGCGCGCCTGATCAAGCCCGGTGGCCGGGTGCGCTTTGCCACTGATGTGCGGTCCTATGCTGATGAAGCGCTGGAGCGGTTCCTGGCTCATTCGGCCTATGACTGGCAGGCCGAAGCCGCTGATGATTGGCGCTTAGCTCCAGCCGATCACATCCAGACCCGCTATCAGACCAAAAACCTCGGCGATATCGCTCCGGTTTATTATGAGTTTGTCCGGCGTTCATTTTAAGCTTGACGATCTGTTTTGATTTTCCAAAGTAACAGTGAATGCAGGTGGGGACTCAAGCATGCGTCTGATTGTTTTTATTATCGTTATTTTGGGGTTTGCCTTCTCAGCTTCAGCGCAGGAGACCGGGCCGGATATCACACAGGTCGTTGAAGCGCAGACCGCTTGGCAAGCCAAGAAGAATAGCAAGACGCGCAAAGCCCTCAAAGCTGCGCTGGCCGCTTATGATGATGACCCAACGCTTGAGACGGTACGGGTGCATTATGACTTGTTGAACCACGATATTGAGCATGCCACGCCGCATAAATTGAGAGAAACAGCCCAAGCGGTGGTCGAGCATCTTGAGCCTGTCGCAGAGATCCTGCCCCAGCAATATGTTGAGGCCAAATTTATTGGCGCGATCGCTCTGTTTAATGGTCGTCAGAAGCGCGAGGCTGTTCTGGAGATGGCTGAGGTTGAGGGGCGGGCATATGCCGCTGTCGATGAGGAGGGGGAGCGTCTCGGCTGGGCTGAAGACTTGCACTGGAAAGCCTATGCCTGGCGCCTGGCTATGCGGGCCTATTTCAAGAGTACAGGCGAGTGGCAACCAACTGAAAAGCAGGTTGATGAGATTCTAGCGAAATGGAAGGCGACGTCAGAGCAGGTAAATGCCCGGGCTCATGTAGGCGAAACCAAGGATGGCGCGCTTCCCCATTGTGCAGGCGAACTTATCCAAGAACCTCGCATGCGTTACCCAGCCGGGAAGGCGATGCGTGGCATGTTTGGGTCAGTGATCCTGCGCTTCGGCTTCGACGAGGCTGGCAATATAAAGGAGCCTGAGGTCATGGCGTCTATCCCGCTTGAGGGCTTCAAGGACCGTGCTTCTGAGACGGTGAGCCAATGGCGGTTTGAAGCCACTGAGCCAAATGAAGTTGGCAAGACCTGTCGTTTGCATCGTGAGAATGTCGTTTTGCCTATGGTGTTTGCGATCGGATAGTTTGTCATAAAGCCTTGTCTTGACGTGATGGCGCTTCTGTGAGCCTGTTCCTGTATCGAATACGGCCGGTCTGAGTTGAGAAGACCCCGCCAGACCGGCGGCTCATTGAAGTGACTACCCATCCGTAATCGACATCTTCGCCACCGTTTGCGCAGTGCAGGGTCGGGGCGGGTTACCAAAAGGGTCCAGTAAATGGCCACCGGAAAAGTAAAATGGTTCAACGCCACCAAAGGGTTTGGCTTCATCGTTCCTGATGAGGGCGGCAATGATGTATTCGTACACATCTCTGCGGTTGAACGCTCTGGTTTGACAGGTCTGAAAGATGACCAGCCAATCGAGTATGAACTGTATCACGATGAGCGTCGCAACAAGACCTCAGCGGTTGATCTGAAACTGCTCTAGGGTTTTTTTGCTCTAGTATCATGTTTGGCCGCCGCCTCTGATTTCAGGGGCGGCGGTTTTGGTTTGGGGCTTTTGTGTTTCCCGCATCCCCTCCCAACCACCCCAAGGGTAGCCTCTGCGGGCGGTTGGGAGGGGATGCGGGAAAGCCTTTATGGTTTAAGTCTTTGGCTCACGCCACATCGGCTCCATCACTGGGCCACCCTCGCCAACGTCAAACAGGGTCATCCGCTCAAACCCATGCGCGCCGTAAAAGCCAGTATTGTCCGGATTGGAGTTTTCCAGATAGACGGGAATGCCCTCACGGTCGCAATGAGCAAGTACCGGGGCGAGCAGGGCCTTGCCCACCCCTTTACCGCGCGAGGACAGGCGTGTCGTAATCGCGAACAGGTACATGTGTGGCTCTTTGGGATGATGGGCATCCATACGCTTACCGAGCTCGATGGCGCGCGCGATCGCCCCTTTCTGGCCATGCCGAACTTGCCCCAGAGCCAGTTTGAGCATGGGAAGTGGCCCCAGATCACCTGCCACGCCGGGGGCAAGCCATAGGGTTGAACCACCATCGCCATGCAGGTGGCTAAAGCCATGTTTGAGATAGCTGTCGCGCGCAAGGACCCGCATCGCGGACAGAATGGCCCGTGGATTGCCAAATACCCAAGTATTGACCGGATCTTCACGAAACCCTTCGGCGGTAATATCCGCAACTTGCTTCCAGTCGCTCATGCTTGCGGGGCGCAAGCCGCTATCGGTCAGGTCAATTTGCATTTGTGTGTCTCCTCCGGTTTGCATTAGAGGGCAGGCAGCCTAGACAGGGCAACTCGTTTTTTAGGTGAGATCGAAATTATGCGTGATGGCGGACGGATTGCAGCGGCGATTGATGTGCTCAGCGATGTGCTGAACCGGCACCAGCCTGTGAAAGTGGCTTCGCGCGACTGGGGCAAGCGGGCGCGCTATGCCGGCTCGAAGGATCGGGCCTGGGTGAGTGGTCTGGTTCTGGACGCGCTGCGCAAACGCAATTCGATTGGCCATGCGATGGGCGATGACAGCCCGCGCGGTCTGGTGCTGGGCGCACTGGCCCATGCCTGGGGCTGGGATATTCGCAAGATTGATGACGCGATGGATGAGCAACATGCCCCGTCTGCTTTGACTTTGCAGGAACGCGAACGACTGGTCATGGCCCCGGACCCCGCAGCAGAGGCCCATATTGTCGGCGATTTTCCCGAATGGCTTAGCCCCCATATGACGCGCGTCTTTGGCGAAATGGCAGGGGTTGAAGGTCAGGCCATGGCCGTGCGGGCGGATGTCGACTTGCGGGTTAACACGCTGAAAGTGGATGCTGAAAAAGCCTCTGCCCCGCTGCGCAGTGCCAAGGCTGAACCCTCACGCCTGCTTAAGCATGCCTTCCATATCCCAGCGCGTGATCCGTCCCAGCGTGAAGCCTCGCTGGAGAGTATCCCGGCCTATTCCAAGGGCTGGGTCGAGGTGCAGGATGCCGGGTCGCAGATTGCGGCCGCGGCGGCGAATGTCCGGGCGGGAGAGCAAGTGCTCGACTATTGCGCCGGGGGTGGCGGTAAGACGCTAGCGCTAGCCGCTGCGATGGGCGGCAAGGGGCAGGTCTTCGCCTATGACATTGATGGACGGCGGCTCTCGGCTCTGATCCCGCGTCTGAAGCGCTCCGGCGCACATAATGTTCAGATGGTGCATCCGCGCGAGCCTGAAGCGCTGGCGGCGTTGGAGGGGCAGATGGATTGTGTCTTTGTCGATGCGCCCTGTACAGGCACGGGAACCTGGCGACGGCGGCCCGACACGAAATGGCGGGTCAAACCCGGATCGCTGCAAACCCGGGTTGAGCAACAGACAGACGTGCTCAATGGCGCTGCGAAATACGTCAAACCGGGTGGCCGGATGCTCTATGCGACTTGCTCTTTCCTGATCGAGGAGGATGAGGATCGCGTGAACGCGTTCCTGGAGGCGCACCCGGGTTGGGTTCAGGAAGATGCTGTCGCCCATGTGGTTGAAAGCAACTTGCTGACGGATGAAGGGGTAGCCGTTGTCAAAGCCGGGCAAGGGCCTGATGGGTCGGTGCGGCTGACGCCCCGAAGCGCAGGAACAGATGGGTTCTTTTTTGCGGTTTTGCGAAATGCAAATAGACATCAGTAAGTATTTATACGTATTGTAGTACTTGCTGTAACTTATGCGGGTGTCGAATATATTTATTACCCCTTTAGGTTGTAATCATACAATAAAAATATGTATTATTTGCTTAAATATCCTGACTCTAGGGTATTTATATTTTGTGTTCACCCTGCGTTAGGCTTTATTTTTTCTACTGATGGCGAGTGGAATAAGGTCCATGCACAAAAAAATACATATTTATAGTGGGGCTGGAAATGGTGAGGATAAATCCAAGGAAACTGTGGCGACGATATATTGTGGCCATTCTTGTTTTGGCTGGTTTCTTGGGGACCAGTCATTTTGCGGCAACGCGTGCTGTTGAGGAAAGCGCAAGAGATGCTGAACTGGTCAGCATGGCCGGGCGTCAAAGCATGCTGAGTCAGCGTATCCTCTTCTATACCTCCAACTTCGAGAATACCGGGCAGGAGATGCACCGTGTGCGCGCCATCGCGGCAGTCGAGTTGATGGCGGAGTCGCAACAGGCTCTCGCAAATGATCCCATGTTGGAAAATGAGCCTGAACTGGCAAAGGATGTGATCGACCTTTACGGAGGAGCCGGGCAGCTTAATCAGCGGGTGCAACAGTTCACTGTGCTGGCCCTGCGCGTTTTGCAGGACGACACAGTCGGGATTTCCGAACTTCTGGCATTTGACCGAGATGCATTGCTCGCAGATCTCGACCGGGCAGTTCTCGAATTTGAGGAGATCGCGGACGCGCACTCGATCGGCCTGCGTGAGATACAACATTGGTCGCTCATCGCGGCTATCGTTGTCCTGTTCATGGAAGCCCTGTTTATTTTTATCCCGGCGCAGATTTCTGTGACCTCATCCCTGCGCAAACTTGAGCATCAGACTGAGGTGCTGGGTGTGTCACGGATCCGGGCGCTGGAGCGGAATCGTGAACTGGAGCGCCTCAAAAAGCAGGTTGAGCATGATGCCAAGCATGATGCGCTGACGGGTCTGCCCAATCGCAGGGCGTTGAATGAAATGATCGCCAAGCTGAAAAAGGACACCAAGGATAGCCATGCCAGCATCAGTGTTATGCACATCGATCTGGACCGGTTTAAGGCGATAAATGACACGCTGGGCCATGCCGCAGGCGATCATGTCCTCAAACAAGTGGCCCGGCGCCTGAAACAGTGCGCGCGCAAGAAGGATATTGTCGCACGGGTTGGCGGGGATGAGTTTGTCCTGTTGCCAACGCTCAACACGTCGCGGGCTAATCTGGAGGCATTGGCAGAACGCATTATCGATGCCCTGCGCCAGCCTGTACCGTACAATGAGAATGTCTGCCACTTTGGGGCGAGTATCGGGATTGGGATCGGGATATCCTCATCTCTGTCGGAAACCGAGACCGCTGCAGACCTGCTGGTGCAAGCCGATATCGCGCTCTATCGCGCCAAGGAGTTGGGCCGTGGCCGGTACGAGTTCTTCTCTGAGGAGCTGGCGCAGGAAGTTGAAGAGGCCAAGCGCATTGCCGATGAACTCCTCTATGCGTTTGATCGCGACGAGTTCCTGGTTCACTATCAGCCGCAGCTGGATGCCAAGACGGGTGCGATTGTTGGGGCCGAGGCTCTGGCCCGCTGGCAACATCCTGTCCGCGGCCTGCAGACCGCCGAATGCTTCAAGGCGGCGCTTCACTCGCTTGGCCTGACCTCAGAGCTGGACAAGTTGGTCCTTGAGGCGGTTGAGCGCGATATTCTGGCGGCGACTCGAGCCGGGGTTAAATTGCCACGCGTGGCGGTCAATGTGTCCGGGCAATCGCTGATGAAAGATAGCTATATGGAGATGCTTGAAAACCTTGAGGTACCAGCCAGCGCGATCAGTCTGGAGCTGAGCGAAACCATCTATTTCGATGGTGAGATGGAAGATGTGTTGCCGCGAGTGGAGCGCTTGCGCGCGCATGGGTTTGACATAGAAATCGATGATTTCGGAACAGGCCATGCATCTATTCTGTGTCTTCAGAAACTGCGCCCGGCGCGGTTGAAGATTGCCCGCGAAGTCCTGTTGGAGGTTGAGGACTCAGCCGATGCACAGCGTCTTATCCGCTCAATTGCGCAGATCGGCAAAGCCTATAATGCAGAGATTGTGGCAGAAGGCGTCGAGACGGTCACGGTCGGGCAGATCCTGTCATCCTTGGGCTGCGATACGCTGCAGGGATTTGCGCTTGGTCAGCCGAATGCCTTCCCGGCCTATCTCGCTGCGCTCGCTGCGAGCCAGCTGCGTCAGGCCAGCCAGAAGAACAATGTTGAGGCGCTGCCACAGCCGAGAATGCAGGCTCAAGTCTAGCGTGCCGGAGAGGCTGTAGGCATTTCCCCCATTCCCCCGCACGCCAGACTCGGCTAACAGCCTGCCATGGCTGATCTGAATACGTCCGAGCGACACGAACGCGCCCTGATTATCGACTTTGGCTCTCAGGTGACGCAGCTGATTGCACGCAGGCTTCGCGAGAGCGGGGTCTATTGCGAAATCCACCCTTTCAACAAAGCCGATGAGGCCTTCATCCGCAGCTATGATCCACAAGCGATCATTCTGTCGGGTGGTCCGTCCAGTGTGACCTGGGAAGATAGCCCGCGCGCCGATAATGCCGTGTTTGAACTCGGCGTACCCGTGCTGGGCATCTGTTATGGTCAGCAGACGATGATGGAACAGCTTGGCGGTAAGGTTGAGAGCGGGACCAGCCGCGAGTTTGGCCGCGCCTTTATTGATCAGCAAAGCGATGATCCGTTGTTTGAGGGCCTGTTCGAGGGGGACAACCAAGAAGAAGTCTGGATGAGCCATGGCGACCATGTTGCCCAGATGGCACCGGGCTTTGGCGTGATCGCAAAATCACCGGGCGCGCCTTATGCGGTGATCGCCGACCCGGAACGCAAATTCTATGGCACACAGTTCCATCCGGAAGTCGTGCACACGGTCCACGGAGCCAAAATGCTGCGCAATTTCACCCATGGCATTGCAGGCCTGAAGGGCGACTGGACGATGGCGGCCTATCGCGAGGAGGCGATTGCCAAAATCCGCGAGCAGGTTGGCTCTGGCCGGGTGATTTGTGGCCTCTCAGGCGGGGTGGATAGCTCTGTGGCTGCGGTCCTGATCCACGAAGCGATCGGTTCACAGCTGACCTGCGTTTATGTTGATCATGGCCTGATGCGCGCCAATGAAAGTGAGCAGGTCGTGAGCTTGTTCCGCGAGCATTACAATATCCCGCTCGTCCATGTCGATGCCTCTGACTTGTTCCTTGGGGAACTGGCAGGCGTGAGCGATCCGGAGCGCAAACGCAAGATTATCGGCAAGCTGTTCATCGATGTGTTTGATGAAGAGGCGAAAAAGATTGGCGGGGCCGATTTCCTCGCGCAGGGCACGCTCTATCCGGACGTGATTGAAAGCGTTTCGGCCATTGGCGGGCCTTCGGTGACGATTAAGTCTCACCACAATGTTGGCGGCCTGCCTGAGCGGATGAAGATGCAACTGGTCGAGCCGTTGCGCGAATTGTTCAAGGATGAGGTTCGTGCGCTGGGCCGTGAGCTGGGCTTGCCGGACGCCTTTATTGGTCGCCACCCCTTCCCGGGGCCGGGCCTTGCTATCCGTATTCCGGGGGAGATTACCCGCGAGAAAGCCGACACGTTGCGCAAGGCGGATGCGATCTATCTCGAGGAGCTGCGCAAGAACGGGCTGTACGATGACATCTGGCAGGCTTTCGCAGTGCTGTTACCCGTCAATACGGTCGGTGTGATGGGCGATGAGCGCACCTATGAAAGCGTGCTTGCCCTGCGCGCGGTGACCTCAACCGATGGCATGACCGCCGATTACTTCCCGTTTGACCATGCCTTCCTAGGCCGCGTTGCGACGCGGATCATCAATGAAGTCAAAGGCGTCAATCGCGTCGTCTACGATATCACCAGCAAACCCCCCGGCACGATTGAGTGGGAGTAGTTTGACCCACGGTCAGATATTGTTCTGGCCAGGGCGAACCGATACGCTGGCTGGATCTAATTGAAAGAGAAGTCCTATGCCTGCCATCGCGATGACCCCCGCTGAAGTTTCCGATTATATTGCTCAGTCCGGGCGGGATGCCTGGACCGTTCCGGATGTTCCTGCCGACACGCCGCGCCGCAAGATCGAGAAAGTCGGCATCATTGGTGCGGGCACGATGGGCGGTGGTATCTCGATGAACTTTGCCACAGCGGGCATCCCGGTCATCATTCTGGAGCAAAAGCAGGACGCGCTGGATCGCGGTCTCAAAACCGTGCGCGGACACTATCAGCGCAGCGCCGATAAGGGTCGGTTCCCGGTTGAAGAGGTCGAGGAGCGGATGGGCCGCTTGATCGGCACGCTGAGCATGGAGGACTTTGCTGATTGCGACCTCATCATCGAAGCAGTGTTCGAGGATATGGACCTGAAGAAGAAAATCTTCACCGACCTCGACCGCGTGATGAAGCCAGGGGCGATCCTCGCGACGAATACTTCGGCGCTGGATATTGATGAGATTGCCAGCGTCACCAAGCGGCCGGAAGATGTCATTGGGTTGCACTTCTTCTCGCCTGCCAATGTCATGAAGCTGCTGGAAATTGTGCGCGCGGATCATACCGCTGATGATGTCATCGCGACCTGTATGGATCTAGCCAAGACGATCAACAAGATCGCGGTTCTGGTCGGGGTTTGCCCGGGCTTTGTTGGCAACCGCATCCTGTTTGCCCGGCAGACGCAGGCCCAGAAACTGGTGGCGAAAGGCGCGATGCCCTGGGATGTCGATGCGGCGCTAAACGCGTTCGGGTTCCGCATGGGGCCGTATCAGATGTCTGACCTTGCCGGGCTCGACATTGGCTGGAAGAAAGGCGCGAAGACGGCCAATCCGATCCGCGATGAGCTATGTGAGCTGGACCGCCGCGGCCAGAAGACCGGTGCTGGCTATTATGACTATGACGAAAATCGCCGCCCGATCCCATCAGAGGTAACCGCCAAGATCATTAGAGAGATCACAGGCGTTGAGGCTGGCGCGGCCCCGGCGCAGGATGAGATTATTGCCGCCTGTATCCACCCGATGATCAATGAGGGGCTGAAAATCCTTGAGGAGAAGAAAGCCCAACGCGCTTCCGATATCGATATTGTCTGGCTCAACGGCTATGGCTGGCCTGCCGATAAAGGTGGCCCAATGCTGTATGGCGATATGGTGGGCGCGGAAGCGGTCCTTGCGACCATGGAGCGTCTGGGCGCAGAGGATGAGCGGTTTGCACCGAGCGAAACCCTGAAACGCCTCGCCAAAGACGGCGGTCGCTTTACCGAGGTTCAACCGGGATAAGCGCGACCGCTACAGCGCCGCGATCAGCATCAGGCCGAGCCAGGCAAAGGCGGCGAGCGCGGCGGTCTGGACACAGAGGACGAGCACGGGCTTGTGCCCCATGCCGATCAGGTCGCGCACTGAGGTTTTCACGCCAAGGCCCGCCACGGCGATAACCAGGCACCAGCGCGCGGCGTCTGACATGATCTCGCTGGACCCGCGTGGCAGCCACCCGAGGCTGTTGGCAATCATCAGGGCAACAAAGCCAAGGACGAAAAGCGGTATACCCGGCGTTTTGGAGGGTTTGCCGCTTCCTTGGCCTCTGCTTTTGATAAAAAGGGCAATCATCACAACGATGGGGGCGAGCATGGCGACGCGGGTCAGCTTGACGATGGCGGCGGTTTGGCCAGCCTCATCAGAAATCAGATAGCCCGCACCGATCACCTGCGCGACATCGTGGATGGTTGCGCCAAGATAGGTGCCAGCCTGAACATCATCAAAACCTGAAAACCGCGTCAGCAGCGGGTAGAGCACCATGGCCAGGGTTGAGAGCGTGGTGACGCCAACCACAGTGTGTAGCGTGTTCTGTTCGGTCTCTTTGGACTTTGACAGGACACAGGAAATCGCCATGGCGGCGGATGCTCCGCAAATGCCGACAGACCCGGCGGTCAGGATGGCGTGTTCAGGCTTAAGGCCAAACAAGCGGCCGATCCAGTAACCCCCGATCAGGGCAAAAGTCAGCCCACAGGCAACCAGTAAGAAGGTTGAAAGGCCAAGATCGACGATATTCTCCATCGTGATCGCAGCGCCCATCAGGACAACACCAATGCGCAAGACAGAGCGGCTGGCAAAATCGATCCCCGGCGCGCAGTCTTGACTCGAGGACAGGAAATTAAACGCCATCCCCAGCAGCAAAGCGAGCAGGATGACCGGGCCGCCATATTCAGCGGAAACGAACTTTGCCGCAAAGGCAATCGTTCCGGCCAGCAACAGGCCCGGTGCAAGCTTGCGCAAGCTATCAACAAGGCCTGTATCAGGCCATGCCAGGAAGGGTTTAGCGGTGATCACGCGGTTTTAGCGCCGGCTTGCCCGCAGGGAGCCTTCTGGCGGGATGGCGTCCTTGTGGCGATGCGTCACCATGCGGACGTATAGATCGCTGATCGTGTCTCTGCCGCGCGTTTTGAACAAGAATGGGAGGAACGCATGGAGGAAGCAGGCAAGACTGGCGGTAAACATTGCCGCCGCAAAAGACATCGCGCTGCCCATATGTTCGAAATAGGACTCCCCGGCTGTTGCGGGATGTTCAGTGAACAGTTTCATTGGTCAGCACTCCTTCGTTTTGTCTGCAGTACTTGATATCGCGAAGTGGCTAGAAATCCGTTCTAAAGCGTTATACAAAATGACATTGTTGTAGAATTTCATTCTCCTTTAGGGGTCAAAAATAGATGAATGATATTGATAGGAAGCTTTTGGAAGCTTTGCAGGAGGATGCCAGCCTGCAAGTTGCGGATCTCGCCGAACGGATCGGGCGTAGTGTCACCCCGACATGGAAGCGTCTGAAACGGCTTGAAGAGGCTGGGATCATTACCGGACGTGTGGCTGTGCTGGACCGGGAAGCGCTCGGTATTCCGCTGACCGTGTTTGTGAGCGTGAAGACCAATATGCACAATACAGAATGGCTGAAGGCGTTTGAGGCCGCGGCATCGAAGATTGAAGAGATTGTCGAGGTCTACCGAATGAGCGGCGAGATGGATTACCTGATGAAGATCGTCTGCCCGGATATCGGGACCTATGATTCCGTCTATCGCCGCCTGATCAAGCTGGTCGATTTCTCTGATGTCTCCTCGCACTTTGCCATGGAGATTATCAAATCAACTAATCGTTTGCCGCTGAAATACGCCTGACGGGATTATCGTGTCGGGGCGAAGGGCATCGCGTCCAGCTCAATCGAAACTGCTGCGAACGAGGATGATGGATCAAGCGGCAGTTTTATCGATGCTGCTTCAGGCTCGTGCTCATAATCCTGCCCGTTGACCAAAGGCTGATCCAGGACCCGCACAACACGCACGGGCTCTGCCATGTAAAGCGGGACTGTCTCTGTCCGAATTTCGCCGGGGATGAGGTTGGCTTCCAGATAATAGGGCGCAATCAGAATCGCGCGCCCCTGTGCATCAAAATAGGTGAGGGATAGTCTGACAATGTCCGCCACGCGCGTGCCATGATTGGTCAGGGTGACCCCCAGCGATTCCGGGTCTGTCGTATCGACATTATCGATGATCAGGCCTGGCATACTGCTGGTCGGGCATGGAAAGGTTGCGACCCTGACTTCGACCGCTTCCGGGTCGGTTGAGAAGGTGGGCAGGCGGAACCCTTTGGCGGGGGTGCCTTGCGCGGCAGGGCTGTCCTGTAAGTCCAGAACCCCCTCAAATTCGATGCTGTAATGCCGGGTTTCACTGGGCGAGAGTCGATGACTGCCGAGATCCCCCATATGCTGCAATACGCTTTGGTTCTTACCGAATTGCGCCTTGGCTGTGATGTCGAGGCAAGCGGGATAGGTCGCGGTATTGGTCACGGCACCGACGACTTTCAGGCGTGGTCCCAGATTGACCAGAACAGGTTCAGAGGCGGTGACGCGGGGCCGATCCAGACTCGCCGCGCCGGTTCCACGCATCGGCATACGCGTCACGGAGAGATCCTGCGAGGCGGCTTCAATTTCACGTGTGGTCAGGGCATGGGTCAGGGTCTTCGGGGTGATCGGGTCTTTCACCCGCCAGCCACCCTCGGTCAGAATAAGGGTTTCCGTGCTTTCAACATCCTGTGTACCAAGCGCGCTCAGATATGTGCGGGTGGTTTTGATTTGTGTTTTAGTTGGTGACAGCGTGTGGCTGGCCATCTTGATGTCGGCCAGCTTGGCATAGGACCCGATCAGACCGCCCCGATTGCGCAAGGTCTTGAGATAGGTTTGGAAGTCAGGCCGTAAGCCGGGAAGGAGCTTGTCATAGGCAGCTTCGAAATCCCGCAAGTCCAGGTCCGTATAATACTGTTCAAGTGTGGCTTCGGCATTGTCTTGCGCGTGCGGTCGCAGGCTGATGATGGCGGCCAGGGCGAACGCGATACCTGCTAGTGTGAGACTTGTATAGCGCATGATCAGAACCGTCTTTGGGTTCGGCGTGCGAGGGGCTTGAGGCGCTCGTCCGTGCGCCTGTGTCGGGATCAGCTGGCCCGTGATGGCCAGACCAAACAAGGCTGCAAACACCAGCAGTAGGCTGGCTGGCGGGATCGTGCCCCACATGATCGTTTTGTATGGTGCAAGCGTCTGTCTGGGCAGTGGAAACTCGATAGGTGAAACCCCGACTTTCTCCCAGACGACAACGCCATTGCGCAAGCGTTGCAGGCGCGTCCAGCCACCAAAGTAAAGGAGTGGGTCATAGAAAGCATCATTGGAGAAAATGTATTTGAGATTATACATCTCGGCATTGGTGATGATTTGCTTCAGGGCGCTAAGGCCGGGAAGGCCAAGATATTTGGAGTTCTCCAGACGCTCGACCGAGTAGGCGGTGAGGTGGGGCAGGCGCCGCGCCGAATGATAATTGCCATCCACAGACAGGCCATCAATCAGCGCGGAGTGATAGGCGAACTGATCGCCAAAACCGAGGGTGAGATAACGCCAGCGATTATGATCATCCCGGGCCATGAACTGAACGATGGGATCGGGGTCGAGTGGGGCGGGTTGTGTCGGTTTGACCAAAGGGAGCGCCGCGACCATCACGCCGGTCAGGGCATAGGCTATGACAAGGGCTGCCAGCGCAACCTGAGTCACCACCTGGCCTAGAGCTGCATTCACAACCCGTCGCGCAGACCCTGACAGCAGTGAAACCAAAGCCGCCCCGGCAAAGGGCAGCGTCATGATCACGGCCCAGAAAGTGAACCGATCAAGCGTCAGGATATCAAAAGCCGAGCCAAAGATGAGCCGTGGCAGCGGGGTTGTGCCGCCCGTGCCGAGTAAGAGGCAGATCAGGACTGACAGAGCCAGCGGCCAAAGGGAGGTGCGAAACACACACCAGATCACATAAGGGATGATGGCGAGCAAAGGCCCCCATGGGATGATGAAAAACATCAATCCGAAATTTGGGTATTCAAGGAAGCTTTCGCGGCTGCCATGGGGAATGCTGACCTGCGTGATCGGGTCCGTAACTGACCAATGCCAGTATGGGAAGACAACAAGGATGATCACCAGAAGCATTATCAGGCCAAGGATCAGCCCGCGTATCGGCGCGGCCGTGAAGTGTGGTAGGGGCGGCCAGCTAGAAGGCGCGAATAGGCTGGTGTCTGGCGGGAGGCTGGCTGACCATGCCCGCAAGCCTAAAGGGACCACGAAAAAAAGGGTCGCAAAAATCGGGGTGACATGGTGAGCCGCTGTTGCGCCAGCAGTCAGGATCAGGGCAAAGGGGATGTCCTGTTTCCGCCCCTGTCGGACCCAAGCATAAACATGCGGTGTCGCATTCAGGAAGATGCCCAGGGACAGCGTGGTCGGCAATTGTCCAAAAATGTGTACCGTTTCGGCGATCGCGGTTGAGCCAACACAGAGCAGGCTGGCCAGAGCCGCCGCCATATCACTGACCCAGAGCCGGGAGAACCGATAGACACCAAGCACGAGGATCAGGACCGCCAGAACCTGAACAATAATGAAAGCGGCTTTGTGAGGAACAAGATAGAGGAGCAGCCCGATCAGCTGGTGACTGCCGGGTGGATAGGCGGTGACGGTGAAGCCGGTATACCAGCGCGGCTCCCATGGGTCGAACCAGCTGCGGTGGTAATGGTCGCCAAAGAACATGTGGATATGGGCGTCATAGGTCTGGCCCAGCGTGAAGGGCAGCAATCCACCATGCAGGGTAATGGCCAGAAACAGCGCAAGATAGACGAGCCGTCGGGCTTCATGGGCCGATGAGCGCTTGACCAGGCTCATGGCTCACGTCCTTGCGACCATGGCGATCGCACCAATGGCGATAGCAATCATGATGAAGAATTTTGCGGTGACGATCGCAGCCAGACTCGGCCATATCGAAGCAACCAGAACAAGCGCCAGAAATTGCAGCAGGGCGACCCCGGCAAAGCCATAGGCGCGCCCGGTATAATCGCGGGCGACAAAATAGGTGATGGCGAGATGGGCAATCGCAAAGCTCAGGGCGCTCATCGCGGCCATAGGGGCCCATGGGGCCATCGGGCGGAAAGCCACGCCAAAGAGCAGCGCGGAAATGAAGGGAGAAAACAGGGTGAGGACAGTCAGTGGAATAATCGCCAGGGCCGTCAGGCCCGCCAGCATGTTTGAGAGGTCCTGCCGCGCCCCTACGGTATCCTGATCGGCCGTCTTTCGGGCGACCATGGGCAGCAGGAGTGCGGCAAAGGACAGGAAGGCAAAGAAGAAGATACGCTGGATCAGACCGAGTCCGGCCAGATACCCAGCCTCTGTACCCGGCAAGACGGCCTTGGCGATAAACAGCTCGCCATCCAGCATCAGGATTTGCGCGATCTGGATTGCCAGAAATGGAGCACTTGCCTGTAGCGCAAGAAGGCCATCGGACGCGCTGTGTGCTTGACGTCTGCGCCATGCCGTCCGGTCAGATTTGCGACTTGCGAACAGCGCGCCAATATAGGCGGAAGCGACCAGCGCCAGCGTGACGCCCAACAGGCCAAAGCCCGCAAACCAAAGGGCGAGCCCGGCCAGAAGCCGGACGACCCATTCCAGTTGAAAGGATGAGACAAGGCGTGGGACATCAATGCGACCATAAGCGACCCCGCGATACAGACTGATTGGAACAAGCGCCGGAATAATCAGCAGCACGAGGGTCAGGGTCATCGGATCCCGCATGGCCAGCAATCGCGCCAGACCATCCACCCCGGCGAACAGCAGGAAGAAGACCGGGATCGAGACTTTCAGGCTGAGCTTGGAGAGGCCGGCCACCATATCGGCCTGGCGCTGCTCATCGGCATGCATCAGCGCTGTGATCTTTGAGAACCCGAACTGCATGGCCGAAAAGAGTGAGAGCGCCGCGAGTTTCAGGGTGAGCAGAAGGGCGAGATCAGAAAACAGGTCCGGGCCCATCAGTCGCGCAAACACCATGTTGAAGACGAGGTTGGCGGCATTGGCGATATTGGCCGAGAGAAAGATAATCGTACTGGGCGCACGCGCGAGCTGACGCGCGCGTGTTTGGACGCCTGAGGATAGCGAGGTCATGCTCTAGGCCGCCTTGCGGGTCGTGTCTTGGCTTGTCTGTGGACGCTTTGCCGGAACCTGAGCGATCACGCGGCGACAGTCATATAGGGCCACGAGCCCAGACCGCTCAGCGGCCTGACAAATAGCGTCATCATCGGGCAGAAGAATAGACGGCTCGACGCCGTGGGCCCGAATACTATCACAGATGCCAATCAGTGCCGGAAAGACGGATGGTCCGAACTGCTCGACCTGTGAGAGGTCGATTTGGGCGAAGTCGCCCTGTGTTTGCGCCCGCAGGCGTAGGGAGGCGATATCCTGTTGGTCAAAGTGGCCATAGAGTGTGACTTTAGGTTGGGTGCTCAGGATGGTCTGATCGGCCCGGCGTCGGAATTCATGCTTGATCGACCAGCGCTTGGCGATCAGGCCGAGCATCACAAAGCCACTGCGAAATACGTCGGTTGAGGTAATCTTGGAGCCTTCAATCTCGGTCCATTCCATCAGCGGGAGTTCGTAGAAGCGTTGCTGATAGGGGGCGAGGCTGGCGGACAGGCGCAGAGCAAGTTCAACATCAAATAACCACCCGGCCTTGAATGGGGTCGAGATTGCGGTGCGCAGGGCCTGACTGTTCCGGAACAGTTTGGCCCCGCATTGAGTGTCAGAGAAAGGCAGCCCGGTCGCAACGCGGGCGAGGCTGGCGCAGATAAAGGACACCAGACGCCTCTTCGGTTCACGAAAAATCTTGCGCCCCAGCCCCATCTGGCGTGAGCCAAAGACCACATCGACACTTTCGAGATTGTCCAGAACCCGGCCAAGATCGACGATCGCCTCAAGCGGGGTCGCGAGGTCTGCGTCGAAATAGCCAACCGCGCGCGCGCCGGACCGGGAGGCATAGAGAAGGCCTTGCCGAACGGCTTCGGCTTTGCCGCCATTCTGAGGCAGGGCGAGCACATCCAGGACATGTGGTGCGCGGATCTGCATGCCCGCGAGAATGGCTAACGTCCCGTCTTTAGAACCGTCATCGACGAACAGGAATTTCAGGCCGGGATGGGTCAACGCGAAGTCGACAAACGCATTTGTGTTCAGCCGTTCTGCCTCATTATAGCAGGGGACGACAATCACTGTGTCCTGCGACGGTGTGGGTGCTGCTATCCCGTTTGAAAATGCTTGAGGCATCGCTTTCTCCCATCCATTCTGATGGGTGAGGTGTCGCAATCTTCAGACCAGTAGGTTTTGTTGGGATTAGAGATCAAACCTCTGCAAAATGCGACGGTCAGGCTTTGCAATCTGCAATCATTATTGCGAAATGAAACCTCTATTGCCCTGAATTCATTGAGAAACGGGTGGAATGCCATTTGCTGTCCTGATGCTCGTGCGACACCGCATGGGACCGACAGGATGTTTAGAGTATTCAGCTTGATAGGGATGATTATAGGCGGGGGTGTCCCCCTGGTGCATGCCGCCTGTTTGAGTGAACCGGGCGTCGCGCGGGAGGTCTGTCGCCCTGCCGAGATTTTTGTCTATCTGGATCAGAAGACCATCGTTGCTGGTGAGGGTTCAGTTCTTTTGGCGGCTGAACTGCTGACCGAAGCCGGGACAAGCCCACCCGATGATACGCTGGTCCATTTCTTTATGCGCAAGGGCGAGTCTGTCTCGCGCCGGATTGCGTTTACAGATGCGGGGCTGGCGCGGGCCCGTATGCCGTTGACCGAGCAGGCTGGCGCGCTTGAGGTTTGGGCCGAAGCCGGCCGGGCGAAAGCGGCTATCCAGTGGCTGGAGATTGTCCCGGATGGACCGGTTCCATTCTCACTGATGGTCAATGGCTGCCGGCCGGACCGTTTATGCCAGATTGAAGCGACAGGCCTGCAGGACCAATATGGAAATCGCTTGCCTGATGGGGTGCAGGGCATTTTAACCACGCATGTCCGGGGCAGCCTGATCTCACAACAAGCCGTCTATACCGTGCGGGGTAGTATCCTCGCGCCATGGCGCCAGCCCGACCTTGAGGCACGGGTACGCCTGACATTGGCCGGACAGCGCGCCGATCTGTGGGTGGCCCCATGATCGACGTCATCCGACGTTTGCCCAGGGCTCTTGCCTTAGGGAGTGTGCTGGCTGGCGTGATCCTACTGCTCGTATGGATGGCTTTGCAGGCACCATCAAAGCCTTTGCTGGAGCCGTCCGGGTCACCGAGTACTCAGTTTGCCGCGGACTATCGACTGCAATGGCAATCAACTGTGGATGAGACGGGCCGCCCCTTATTACCTGATGAGGTGTTTGCCTATTCAGAGTTTCTGAAACGGGCCTTGTCAGGACAGTTGGCCTATACTGATCCACGCCGGGTCGAGTTTCAGGCGCGGGCTTCGTTAAGTCTTTTGACGCGCGGATCAGCCCCCGGTCAGGCAATCCGGTTGCAGAGTCGGGTCAGGCCCAAACTGGTCCTGCGTAATCATAGCCTTGCGGTCTTCGAGATCGAGACCGATTACCTTGATGTCCGCTATAGTGCTGATTACGCGCAGTTTCTCAACAGCCATATCAAAACCATGACAGAGACGGTTCGGGTTGCTGACACGCGGATCGGTCTGGTCGTGCGCCATGTTGAACGGATAGAGGCCCCAGCTGAGTTTGTCTTGGCCAGTGCACGCAAAACGCGTGAGCCAGAACGCCTTGGCGGGATCAATTACTATCCGGCGTCTGCGCCATGGACCGACTTCTGGGCGAGCTTTCCTGTGGCCGAGATCAATGCGGATTTTCAACATATCCGGGCCATGGGCGCGAATAGTGTTCGGGTCTTCCTTAATCGTCGGGCTTTCGAGGCTCCGGCGCGCCGTGAGCAATCCTTGCAGCGTCTTGAACGCTTACTCGATCTCGCGCAGACGCATGATCTGAAGGTTATCCTGACCTGTTTTGATATGGGCGTGAGCTATGAGCTGGCAGACCTCACGCAAGGTTGGTCACATCTGCAGCGTATTCTTGAGATTGCGGACAGGCATCCAGCGGTAGTGTTGATTGATCTGAAGAATGAGCCGGATCTCGATTATCATTATTGGGGGGCTGCGCGGGTTGATCTTTGGTTGTCGACCCTGCTGGGTATGGCTCAGGCAACCTATCCGGACCTGTCTTTCACCATTGGCTGGTCAAATGCCCGCGCCGCGTCGGCTTTGGTCGACCAGGTGGATATTGTCAGCTTTCATGATTTTGAGGCACCATCCAGTTTATCTGAGCGGCTTGCCTTTGTCCGAAACATTGCCGGACCCAAACCCGTTATGCTGACGGAGATTGGCCACTCGCGCTGGCCAACCTTGCCGGGGCGTATGACACAGGCCGAAAAGCTTTCCACACAGCTCCGGCAGGTGGGCGGTCTGGATGGCGTTCTGGTCTGGACGCTCAATGACTTTGACGAAATTCCCGATGAAGTGGCCGGCTGGCGGCCCTGGCGCAAAGCCATGCAGGCTCATTATGGCCTGTCAGAGCTATCACGGGAAAAGTTCTCCCGTTTTCTTTGTGACTTCCTCAAAACTCCCACCGATCAAACCTGCATTGGAGATGCTGCATGACCCGTATCGCTCTCGTTACGGCTTTTCCCCCAAGTACGGGGTCGCTGAATGAATATGGTTTCCACCTGGCCAACGCGTTTGCTGAACGCGCGGATGTTGAGAAGCTGATCATCCTGGCTGATCAGATGGATGGGGTGGGTGAGGCGCTGAACCTTGATGACAAGATTGAGGTCCGGCGAGTCTGGCGGTTCAATGACTGGTCCACACCGCTGCGTCTGGCCGGGGCGATCAGGCAGGCAAAGGTTGATGGGGTTGTGTTCAACCTGCAGACGGCCTCGTTTGGTGATCGGGAAATCCCGGCAGCTCTGGGTCTGCTAAGCCCTTTACTGTCGCGCCTGCGCGGTGTTCGAAGCGGTGTGATCGCGCATAATCTGATTGATGCGATCGAGGTGGAGAAAACCGCTATTGGTAACAATGCCTGGCGTGCGGGTCTCATTCGTATGGCCGGCAAGCTGGTGACACATCTTTTGCTGAAGGCGCATTATGTCACGGTTACGCTGGAGAGTTTTGCAGAGCTGCTGGAAAGCCGCTACCGGGCGCGGAATGTCTACATGGTGCCGCATGGCACCTTTCCGGGTCCCGAGGTTGAGGTCATGCCGATGGAACGCCGTGACCTGATTGTTTCCACGATGGGCAAATTTGGCACCTATAAACGTCTGGAGCGCCTGATTGCAGCCTTTACAGTGGTTCGGGATCGGTATCCGGATCGGGGCATGGTCCTGCGGATTGGCGGGACGGATCACCCCGCAGCGCAAGGCTATCTCTCCGCCTTGCAAGATATGCATGCACAAGATCAGGATATCGAGTTCCTTGGCTATATTGAGGAAGCACAAGTTGCCCCTTTCTTTGCCGCCAGTCGTCTCGCGGTCTTCGACTATGACAGCACCACCGGATCATCCGGTGTTCTGCATCAGGCCGCAGGGTTTGGTGTGCCAGCGGCCTACCCGCTGATTGGGGATTTTATTGATGTGACTGAGCGTGAGGGGCTGAGCGGCTTTCACTATAAGCCTTTTGACGAGGCGAGCCTTTCCAAGGCGATTGAAGCGGCTTTGTTCGATACGGTCTGCGCGGATGAGATTGTCCGCCTGAACCTTGCGGTTTCAGAGGCACTGCCCATGGCCACGGTGGCCGCATTTCACGCCGGTATGTTGCAACAGAAACGGTCGGGTTCTCGCCAGATCCGTCCTCTCTCTATGCAATCTGTTTAGCCCCAAAGGGTTAATCGAGGCTGTGTTTACGCTAACGAATTGTACATCTTTGTGGGGAATATAAGCATAAAACAACTTTAGATTGTTTTATGCGGGCGCGCTGAGGAAGACTGAAATCTTCCGAGACAATTGGAACAGGCTGATCGGGTGTTCTTGCGACCTCGATCGAAGTGTGGGGACACAGTGTGACAGACAAAAGCCGACTATCCATTTTGGCCGCTGACAGTCAGCCGTCCATCCTGCGTATGTATGAGAAACTGTTGGGGTCTCTGGGGCATAGGCTTGAGACTATACGGGAGGGGTCCGAGTTGGAAGGCCGTGTCAGGCAAGGACGCTATGATGTGTTGATTGTCGACATGACGCTGCTTGGGCCACAGGGTGAACGTACATTGCGGGCTTTCACACAGGCCGCCCCAGAGTTGCAAATCATAGCGGTGTCTGATCGTGCGACTGTGTCAGCAGCGGTTTCCGCAATCAAAGCCGGATGCGCGGACTTCCTGACCAAGCCTCTATCTATGCAGACCCTGGAACAGGCCTTGGAAACGGTATCGGATACAGAAAAGCCAACGCTTCGGGTTGATATCATCAAGCCCACCCCGAAATCTGGTGATGGACCGAATCTGGTCGGGTTCTCGCCCGCCATGCAGCGCGTGCAGGTCACCATATCCAACTTTGCCAATTCCACCGCGCCGGTCCTGATCACCGGGGAGTCCGGGACAGGCAAGGATGTCAGCGCCACGCTATTGCATCAAAAGGGCACACGGGCAAACGGCCCGTTCGTGGCGATCAATTGTGCTGCCCTCCCTGGAGAGCTTATGGAGTCCGAACTGTTCGGGCATGTCAAAGGGGCGTTCACCGGCGCCACGACGGACCGGGTCGGTGCCGCGCTAGCCGCGCATGGCGGGATGCTGTTCCTCGATGAGATCGGCGAGATGGATATTACCCTGCAAGCCAAGTTGTTACGCTTTCTGCAGACCGGAGAGATCAAGAAAGTTGGCTCTGATAGAGCCCAGACTGTCGATGTTCGGGTGGTCTGTGCGACCAATCGGGACTTGCCCAAACTGGTCGAGCAGGGGGTGTTTCGGGAAGACCTTTATTATCGTCTGAATGTCCTGACGATTGCCATGCCGGCCCTGCGTGAGCGCGGCAATGACCTGATCGAATTGGCTCGACATTTTTATGATCACTATGTCGAACTTGAGGGCGGAGAAGGCGGTGGCTTGACCCAGTCGGCTATGATGGCGCTGGTCGAACATAGCTGGCCGGGCAATGTCCGGGAGCTGCAAAATGTGATCCGCCGTGGTGTGGTGATGAGCGGGGGTGGGCGGCTGGATGCTTCTGACCTGATGGGACTGGAGGATACTGGCCGTGCCACCCACCCGTTGAATGCCACAAGTTCATCAGTGCCACAAAATGTCGTCTCGTCATCCCGGCGCTTGATTGATGTCCTGCGTCCTCTGGCCGAGATTGAACGTGAGATCGTTGAAAGCGTGATCGAGCTGAGCGGGGGCAGTGTGCCCAAAGCAGCGGCAGCTTTACGCCTGAGTCCATCCACCTTGTACCGAAAACGCCAATCCTGGAGCGCGCGGACCATCCCTGAGGACCACGCCATAGACCGAGTCGGATTTGGCTAGCCTACCGGCTTCCCTCTGAGCGTCCTGCCACCCTTCGCGAGATGAAATCATGCCCTTGAATGCTTTTGAATACCCGGAAAAGTCAGAACAAATACAACTTATGATGGTTTCAAGGGTTTTTACCGATTGGGTGACGGACTGCTCCGTTCCGTTCTGGTTGCAGCATGGCTTCGATCCTCGCGGTGCTTTTGCTGAGCGCCTGACGTTGGACGGCGAGGTTGATCCGGTCAAAACCAGTCGGGTGCGCCTACAGGCCCGGCAAACTTTCAGTTTTGCTGTGGCTGCTGAACTGGGTGCGGACCGTAAGGCTTGCGCAAAAGCGGCAAGTTTTGGCGTTGGCGTGCTAACCAGCCAGTGCCAGCGCGCAGATGGGTTGTATGGCCGCGAGATCTATCCGGGAATTGGCCTGAGCGATCAGACGCCGGAACTCTATGACAACGCCTTTGCCCTGCTGGCCTTTGCGACAGTCTATCGGGTCTTCAAGTTGAAAGCGGCGCTGAATGCGGGGCGCAGCTTGAGTGCCCGTTTGGATCAGGCCTTATCCAGACCAGACCCGACCCTTGGCTATAAGGAGCGCCTGCCTGCACCAGGGGTGCGAGAGCAGAACCCGCAGATGCATCTGTGTGAAGCCTCGCTGGCCTGGTATGAAGCCACTGGGGATGTCGCCAGCCTGGAGCGTGCCGTGCGGGTGGCGGGGTATGTTGAGCGCCACTTCTTTGATCGCCGCGAGAACCGCCTATGGGAACTGAGCCCACCGGGTATCCCTCCTCGGCTTGAGGTTGGGCATATGTATGAGTGGACATGGTTATTAGAGCGGTTATCGCGGCTCAGTTATCGCGCGCCCGGAGCCTTGTTCCGCCGCATGTATGCCGGCGCGATGGCGATGACCGATGAGACAGATTTCCTCCCCGTCGCGCAAGTTCCTTCAGGGGAGCCGATTGATCCAAGGCAGCGCACCTGGATCATTACGGAGTTGATCAAGGCGCATATTGCGGCCTACCGACACGCGCCGTCCCAGCAAATCGCGAAGCGAATCCTGTTCGGGGTTGAGCGCCTGTTTGAGGAACATCTGTGTGCTGACCTGATCGGTGGCTGGGTCGATGAGCGGGGCCAGAACGGACAGGCGCTTACCTCCACCATGACGGCTGCGACTGGGTATCATGTCTATCTGGCGTGTCATGAGCTTTCTGACCTGACTGCGGCTTTGCGGCAGCAGGACTGGCCTGACCAGTCGGCGGCGTGAGGGGGCGATGATGGCTTCAGGTAAACAATCGATTTTGCGTCGCGGATACAGCAAGCGCTCAATGGTGGCGGCTCTTGCGGGGACGGCTTTAAGCTTGGCAGCGTGTTCGTCCCTTGATGTCTCTGATGTGGCAGCAAACCATACAGCGGATGAGCTGCAGGCTCTTGCCCTGACCCAGCCTCCAGTTGGTCAGACATTGTCGCTTGAGGATGCCCTGGCGCGCGGTTTTGTATTCAATCTGGACTATCAGGTGCAACGGCTCCGGGCGGTTCAGTCTCTAGGCGAGGTCGGGCTGTCAGAGGCCGATTATCTGCCCCGGGTCATGCTGGCGGCTGGTTATACACGGCGTTCAAATATTCAGGCCTCGGTCGGCAAACGCGTGGATGATGCCAGCGGGGAATTGCCAACCGATTTCTTTACCGCAACGGACCAGTCACGGACGTTCGGCACCGCGCTGGCGGCATGGAACCTGATTGATTTTGGCCTGTCCTATCTTGAAAACGAAAAGCAAAAGCGCTGGGCAGGTAATGACTATGAAGCCGCGCAGGTGTCCTGCGCATCACTGGCTGACAGGGTTGTTTCAACCTACTGGCGGGCTGTTGCGTTTGAACGGGCAGCGGCCAAGAATGACTGGCTGCGCTGGCGGCTGGAGATCGGGCTGGCAGCCTCTAAAGCACGCGCAGAGGCTGCGCCTGAGACCCTTACAGCGGAACTGTTCCTGCAGCGCGAGCTGATTGACCTGTTTCGGTGGTATGACTCGATCTATGTCTCGCTCTCGTCGTCCAAGGCTGAGCTTGCGGGCTTGATCAACCTACCGCCGGGGACAGAGTTTGCGCTCAATCTGGAGCAGACAGCAGATAATCTACAGGCGCTGCCTTCAGACAGTGTTGAGCTGGTCAAACTCAGCTTTGCAAACCGGCCTGAGCTGCGCCAGCGCCTGTTGCTTGATGAGGTCAACCAGATCTCCAACAAACAGGATATGGTCCGGCTGTTTCCGGGGCTGTCTGTGCTGTTTGGTGGAGAGACGGACTCAAACAGTTTCCTGCTGAACAATAGTTTTACCCATATCGGGGCGAGCCTCAGTTGGGATCTGTTCGAGTTAGCCAGAACCACTGATCGCCGCCGTCAGCAGACTAACCGGGCAGAACTGTTGGCGCTTGAAACACAATTGGTGGCAAACGCGGTGGCGTCTCAGGTGGCGATGGCGGTTAGCGAGTATCAGGCGCGGAACAAGACCATCGATTATGCCTGGCGCGCCAATACGGTCCAGGCGGAAATTACGGATCGCACCATGGCTCAGTATGCCAGTGGCGAGGCGACAGAGGCCGCGGTGGTGAAAGAGGAATTGCTCCGTGAGCTGGCCATCATTCGCTGGGATGTCGATACGGCCGGGCATCAGGCGGCCCGCATACGGGTGTTAAATGCATTGGGTCTGGGACCAGATTGCGCGGCGCTGCCTGTCGCGGCGGGCTATGAGGCGGTGCGTACTGCCTTGCGAGCCGACCAGATCTTGATCCCGTTACAGTCTGAAACCGAGAGCTGAGGGGGCCGCTATGCTGTTTACCGATCCGATCTTCCTGTTCAAGTTCCTGCCAGTTGTCATTGCCGGGTTTGCAGTTCTGCTGTTCGCGGGCACGCGGATCAGTCGCCATGTCTTCCTGATCGGGGCGAGCCTGGTTTTCTATAGCTGGTTCAAGGTTGAATATCTGGCGCTCTTGCTGGGGTCGATCGTGGTCAATTACGCGATTGCCCGGGAAATCCTGAAAGCGCCGGGCGGGCGGCGACAGAAGCATTTATTGATCCTGGGCATTGTCCTCAATCTGGGCCTGCTCGGGGTCTATAAGTATCTGGGCTTCTTTGCCTTCAATCTGAACGCACTGTTTGCGGTGGGTCTGCCGGACCCGGGCTTGCTGTTGCCGCTGGCGATTTCGTTCTTCACGTTTCAGCAAATTTCATATCTGTGCGATGCCTATACCGGAAAGATTGAGGCCAAGGCGCATACGCCTGTGGAGTACGGTCTGTTCGTCACGTTCTTTCCGCAACTGATTGCCGGACCGATCGTGCATCACTCGGAGATGATGCCGCAATTTCGGACTTCGCCCGTGTTTCAGGCGCGCTGCAAGATGTTCTGTGAAGGCTTGATGCTGTTCGCGTTGGGCCTGTTCAAGAAACTGGTCATTGCCGACTCGCTCGCCCCGTATGCTGATCTGGTTTTCAACACGGTTGATGCTGGCCAAGCCGTGGATATGGCGACAGCCTGGACCGGGACGCTCGCCTATACATTTCAGATCTATTTCGACTTTTCCGGCTATTCCGACATGGCGATTGGTTTGGGCTTATTGTTCGGTATTCGCCTGCCTTGGAATTTCAACTCGCCGTATAAGGCCGAGAATATTTCGGAGTTCTGGCGGCGCTGGCATATGACGCTCAGCCGCTGGTTGCGCGACTATCTCTACATTCCTTTAGGCGGCAATCGCAAAGGTAAGGTGCGCCAGTATGCCAATAATTTCACCACGATGCTGCTCGGTGGTCTATGGCATGGGGCGCACTGGAATTTTGTGATCTGGGGGGCGCTACACGGCCTGTATCTGATCATCAATCAGCTCTTCCGCGCTGGCGCGGCGCGCGTTGGTATCCTGGAGATGACCGAACGGTTTGCGGCGTTCCGGTTTGCGGGCTGGGGCTTTACATTTCTGGGAACGGTCGTGGCCTGGGTGTTCTTCCGGGCGACGACGACCGATGGCGCGTTCAGCATGTTGGGTGCGATGCTATGGGGGCTGCCTGGTCTGAGCATTGTCACAGACATGCAGACCTCAACCCTTCTGCTCGCGGCGGCTGCGATTGCGTTCCTCGCGCCAAACACAAAACAGCTCTCAGAAGCGTTCAATCGCACGTCATGGTCGGCGCTGTGGACCAGAGCACTGGTTTATGGCGGCCTGACGGGCACGGCGAGTGCGGGGGCATACCTTGCCTCGCTCAGCGTCGCGCAATCGCCCTTTCTGTACTTCAATTTCTAGGGGGAAAGAAAATGCAAAAGACGGTCCCATCACCCGGCCCAGGCCAAGACTTTAACTGGCGGCAGGCATTGGTTTTCATCATAGCGAGCCTGATCGCTCTGGCATTTGGCTTGTCCTTGTACGTGTTCCAGGTGCTTCGCCATGTGCAGCCTTCCCCTGTTCCGTCCACACATAAATGGTTCTTGCTGCAGGAGGTTCCGGGGCCGCGCCTGATCATTGAATCCGGATCGAACAGTCATCACGGGCTGGATACAGACAGGATTGGCGAAGTGATGGATATGACCGCGATCAACATCGCGGATAATGCCGGCTATGATCTTGAGCAAAAGGTGGCTCGCCTCGAAAAACATACGCGCCGCGGCGATATCGTCATCCTGCCCTTGGAGTGGTCATACTATACGCGTGATGCGCTCACGGATGACTTTGTCGACCAGATCCCTGCATTCAATCGGGATTACATGAATGCTGTCAGCTTGTGGGATAGGTTAAGGCTTGCTTTGTCGCTGCCGCCTGCGGCTGTCCTAGGTTTTCGCAAGGCAAAAGATTTGCCACCAAGTCCTGGAAACATGACAGACCTTCAGCAGTTTTATGTGTCCAGCTTAACCCACCCATCCGGGCATTCTGTTTATGATATTGCCCGTCCGCCCGCGCCTGGTGTTAGCGATAAAAGCTGCGATGCCTATCTGTTTTGGGACAGTCCGTTAACCCTGAGCAAGAAGTTTAAAAGAGCGCTGAAGCGTCTGAGTGATCTTAATGCTAAGAATGGAGTTGAGATCTATTTTGCCTGGCCGGTCATGACCGGAGATGATTGTCTAAGCGATACGGACACGGTCAGTGTTCTGGTTGATCGTATCGAGCGGGCAGTCGAAAAGGCCGGGTTTGAGTTTCTTGGGCGCCCGGCTGATAGCCTGTATCCCCTGAAATACCGCGATGATTCCCCCTATCATTTGGTCAAAGCGGGCACAGATTTGCATACAGGGCGGTTTATCAATCTCTTGCAGGAACGGGGGATTGGGACGGTGAGTGGGGCCCGTGATCTCTCGAGTTTTGCCCGTATGCGCTTGTATGAAATGGAGCGCAAAACGATTGGTGAAGGGCCGCTTATGCCGCTGCCTGTTGATGAGGATATTCGCGCCGATGATGCGCGTATCCTTGATTTCGTGGATTTCGCTGCTGGCTGGTGGGCATTTGAACCTTATGGGCGCTGGATGCGAGACAATGAGGCGATACTTCGCCTGTACATCCCGGAAGAGTTACCCAAAGGCGCATACTTGCAGCTTGCCGGGGAAATGGCCGGGTTTGGCGTTGAACGCGGCAATTTGATGTTTGACGGTCAGGTAATTGGCACCGGCTTGCTAGGTCAGGACCATGTCTTGTCGGCCAATCTCGATGTGCTGCCGCGGGGCCAAACCGTCCTGCTGACGCTTCGGTTTTCCGATGCGCCCGACGTTCTGAGTCCCTATGACCGGGGGTATAATGCAGACAAACGGACGATGAGTTTTCATCTGCAGCGACTGTCCCTGAAAGCAATACCGGAACCATCCCAGGATCAATTCATGCAGCTTGTCTTTGCCGGGCATGGGGGTGTTTTGCCGCTTGATCAGCCGATCCTGCTCAAAGACCCGATCTCTGAAACTATGATCCATTTTGGCGATGGGTGGTGGGAACGTGAGCCGGCCGGACGCTGGATGGGGTGCTGTGAGGTGACGTTCAGTCTCGATTTGCCACCTGATATGCCCCCAGAGACCGTGCTTGAGATTTCCGGTGATGTCTTTGGCGGGGGCGTAGCGGATATTCAAGCGACCCTGAATGGTGAGGTTCGTATACAAGCGCAGTATTCGCGCGATATGCCGCTGAGGCTGCCTTTGCGCGATTTGCACGAAGCAGAGACGCTTGAGGTTGCCCTGAGTTTTCAGGACCCTGCGTTTGAAAGCCCCAAGGATTTGGGGGTGAGTGATGATCCGCGGGTGCTGTCGGCCTTTGTCACGGTTATGGAACTTTCAACACTTTGAATGAAGTGTCCGTCCGCCTTTAAGATTTTTATACTGTGCCAAAGTGCAATTTATACTCAAGCTCGAAGTTTGAAATGCTCCGTAACTGGCGGGTATTTCGAGGAATATTCAAATTAAAACATCGAGATAACTATATTGAAAACACTTCGTCCTAGAAGGCTAGCTAAAGCTGTTCTGTTGGGCGGAACATGTACAGCCTGATGAAGTGTTTTTTGAGGGCTATACAATGGGTCAGAGTGCTTACGCTGCGTTGGTATGTGCGCATGGTGATATCGGAGTGTATCCCGATATCGGTCCCAAAATACCTGTAAAAACGTGGAATCGGGCACATGGCGAGGTCGGTGATGTCGAGTTTTAGCGACCACAAAAAGCTCCTGGATGAGCTACCCTATCCGGTCTTCGCGAAGAATGAGCGCCATCAACTGATCTACGGCAATCAGGCCTTTGCGAGCCTGATCGGCAGAGATGACTTTATTGGCCTGTCGGATCAGGATTTGTTTCCGGAGCATCAGGCCAAGGAATTCTGGGCGCAGGACCAAAGGGTTCTGGCCGGTGAAGAATCGATCAATGAAGAACAAATTGGCAATAATGTTCTGGCCCTGACGCGGAAGGTTCCAATCAATTTCCGCGATGGTCGCGCCGGGGTCTTCGGTATGATTGTGGCGAGCGCCAAGGGCGAAGATTTCAGCACATTGCAGGAGACCTATGAGGAGAACCTGCTGCGGCTGGCAACGATGACCCGGCGCCTTAAAGAGCGCTTCAAGGGTGAGATCGAAGCGCTTCAAAATGAACTTAGCGAAGTGAATGGGGCCCGTGAGGCGGCGCTTGTGAACGCGCAAACCGATATTGCGACAGGCCTGCGAAACCGGGCAGGGCTGAGCGTTGATCTCGAATCAGCGATTGAAAAGTATCACAGGGAGGGGACACGCTTCGGGCTGTCTCTTCTCGACCTCGATAGTTTTAAACGGGTCAATGACCGATTTGGCCACGAAGTTGGCGATCTGGTTCTGAAGGTGATCGGCAAGCGACTCTGGAAACTACCCTTTGTGGCCAGTGTTGCGCGGATGGGCGGGGATGAATTTGCCATCATCACGGAGCTGCCAAATGTCGAGGGGGTGGATGTCGAGCGGGAACTCGAACGCGCCCGGGCCTATGTCTTCCGCCCAATCGACCATGGCACCAAACGGATTCCGCTCTCTGGCTCGCTCGGGGTGTCGATTTACCCTGATGATGCCCAGGATAGCGAGGCTTTGAACCGCCATGCGGATGCTGCCCTGCTGGCGGCCAAACGTGGCGGAAAAGGGCGTATACAGATCTTTGATGCGGCCATTCAAAAAGCCAAAGATCGCCGGTTGCAGATTGAGAACAGTCTGAACAGAGCGATTCCGGATCGGGATATTGATCCCTCCTATCAACCGATTGTGGCTGCCGATGGGCATGCCGTAGCGGGTGTGGAGGTTTTGGCGCGGTGGTCACATGATGAGTTGGGTGAAGTTCCGCCGGAAGAGTTCATCGAGATTGCTCATGATGCAGGCTTGTTGTCTGATCTCGATCAGGCCGTTCGTGAGCGCGCTTTCCGTGAGACCGCGGACTGGATCGCCAATGGGCTGATCTCCTATGTCTCGGTCAATGTGTCCCCAACCGATATCATTTCACGTGGCTTTGCGACGTCTTTTCTTGCATCCTTGAAGCGAAGCGCAATTGCACCGGATGCCGTGATGATCGAGATTACCGAAAGCTCGATCATCAATGATGTTGGTGCCGCTGTTCGCAACCTGCAGCGCTTGCACGAGGCGGGCGTAAAAATCGCATTGGACGATTTTGGTACCGGGTTTTCAAACTTGCGCGCCCTGCTCGATTTGCCGCTGGACCGCCTTAAGATTGACCGGACGCTGATCCAGGACATTGCTGGCAATGAGCGCTTGAGAGATATGATCGGTTCGATCATTCAACTGGGGCGAATTCTGGGCGTCGAGATTATTGCGGAAGGCATCGAGACCGAGGTGCAAAGTGATTTCATCGAGCGCGCGGGCTGCCATTATATGCAAGGGTACCGGTTCGGACGTCCGATGTCAGCCAAGGAGACAGACTGCTATTTGCGGTTGGCGATTCCGGTCAAGAAAAGTGTAGGGCTTAAGCCCTTCAAGAAAGTGGTGCCGCTAGGGTGACTTTAGGGCGTGATATTTGGTTGGCTATTCTTACCTTTTCAATCTTCTCATAGCTTCAATATCTAATTGCTTACAAAAGAAATCATTTAGGGTGCGCACCTCCCCATACCTTTTGTAAGGCTTGATACGTGAGCCGTTGTAATCTTCATCGATAGCCAGTTGTTCGCTCACAGATGAAAGAGAGCACAATTGAGGGTGTGTGTATCTTCCATTATCTATAAATGAGAATACTATTTCGGATACAGAATTTGACTTTTTTGTATTTATTGATGATGCAATCATCATCCCTAGGTGCTCTCTATATCTCCTGAAATCTCTGGATATATAGGCACAGTACGAGACGCCAGCCCAGTATATAGTTTGAGGGTGATCTGGGTGATCCTCGCGAGCAATTCCATTTAGATACTGCTTTTGTTTTTCTGGTTTATCGTGACAGTGAGCTTCAATATCCGGCATATATCGCAGTATTATATTTGAGTTTGGGGCTTTGGGTGATGCTGTACTGCCTGCAGGTCGCACAAAAAAGCCTTCATTTTCTTTGTCTGTACAGTTTGTTATCGCTAAGAGTAAAAATACAACAAAAAAGATACGGGCCTTTGTCATGATAGACGATCCATATTTATTAATTCGAATGTAGTCTAGGTGGTGCTTTGATTTCTATAGAGTGAAAGTGGTGCCGCTAGGGTGACTTGAACACCCGACCCCATCATTACGAATGATGTGCTCTACCAGCTGAGCTATAGCGGCGACCTGTCTTTTGGTATCTTGCACATACGCGCGCGATGACGGGCATTCAAGCGCGCTTTGGCGCAAAGCCATGTGCCGGCTTAGTCTTTATCAGGGGCAGCATAGTCGAGCGGCGGCGCGGCGCTGGCGGCGGCGGGGGCTTTGACGCCAGTATCCATTGCTGCGGCCTTGCCCGGTAGGGCGAGAGGGCGCCCCGCTTCCAGTTCACGCTCAGAGGCTTCATAGCGCGGATGGATCAGGCGGCCTGTATCCCCAAACTCATAGACAAGACGTGACCAGTCGGCCTGACGATAGGTGAAAGCCTGTCCGCGCGGGTCCATGTCCGACCATTCCGGCTCACGGGCGGCAGTGCTGGCCATACCGCGCCAGCGGGCCGCCTCATCGCGGTCGCCATAGCCAGTCAGCGCTTTAGCGAGCAGCAGGCAAAGACGTGCAGTTGGTTTTTCCTCAACCAGCAAAGCCAGTTC
Organism: Hyphomonas sp. FCG-A18; assembly: GCF_045287255.1. Taxonomy (GTDB): domain Bacteria; phylum Pseudomonadota; class Alphaproteobacteria; order Caulobacterales; family Hyphomonadaceae; genus Henriciella. Next base: position 2,515,966 of record NZ_CP137142.1, on the reverse strand, counting down.
CTTAACCGCTGTTAGCCAGTCGCGATCACTCATCGCCAGTTCGGCTTTCAGAATGCGGGACTCGCGGTGATCCGGGTTTGCCCCGGTCAGCGCCTTCAGGCGGCCATTCGCAGCCGGCTCGCCGCCTTCAGCCGTCAGGCGACGGGAAAGCTGCGCCAGGGCCGGGTGTGGCCGAGCCTTCCAGCCAAGTTCAAGAACGCCTTGGGCGGCTTTGATCTTGGCATCGCTCATCAACTGGCGCGCACCATGCCAGGCGGCAGGTGGAAAACTGGGGGCCGCTTTTATCGCTTCGGCGAGCAGGCGTTGCGCGTCCTTGCGTTGCTCATTGGGTAAAGTGGTCGATAGAGCCGTGTAGAGGACGGCGCGGCGGCGGCGCAGACTATCGCCAGAGATATGACCGCGTTTTTCACCGAGGATCAGGGTTTCGAGGGCAGCGCGCCAATGGCCCGCAGCGACCTGACTGTCAAACAGTGTATTGAACGGCCAATCAGCGGCGGTTTTCAGCTCCAACGCTTCACGGGCGCGAGCCTCAGCCGACAAGGCATCCCCGCGAGCGCTGGCGGCACTGGCTGCCCCGCGCAGGCCGGCAAGCTGACCACCGGGCAGGCGGGCAAGCTGGCCCCAGGCGCGCTCGGCAGCGGACCAGTCGTCTGAAATCTCTGCGGTGCGCGCTTCCAATAACAGCTTCATCCGGTCATCGCTGGCATGCTGGGCAGCTTTCTTGGAGAGCTTCTTGGCAAGCAAGGCATCGCCCGCTTCGGCGGCAAGCAAGCCATCAGCCAAGGCTTTGTTTGCGGTCTCAACCCTGGAAGCTTTGCGTGAGCGGCTAAATCGGCGGGGCAGGGTGATGATGCCGGACATGAAAGACCAGATCAGCGCCATGGCGGCCCCAAGCAGGATCAGGGCGAGCAGGGCATAGACCAGCTCAAACTCGTAAACCGCGCCATTGCCGAGATCGAGCGTCAGTCCGCCGGGCAAGCGCGCCGCCCAGAGGGCAAACACCGCTGCAACGCAAATCAGCAGGACAATCAGAAACAGGACAATCATGGCCGGTCCTTTGCAATCATGGCCAGACGAAGCGTGTCGAGTGCATCCTCCAGCGTGAGACGGTCCTGTGCATCCTGACGCCAATCGGTGAAGACAGCCTGAACGTCCGGCGATAAACCGCTCAAAGCCTGCAGTGCGGCTTCAAGATCGCCGGTCACCAAGGCCGTTTCGGCTGCATTCAGTTCTGCGGCGGTATCAATTTCACCCTCGCGGCGGACCTTTACGCCATCGCCGAACAAGCTTTGCAAGACGCTGGCGGCCCCGCCTTTGCCGTCCGCATCAACCTTCAGGGCTTCTCGCTTTAGTGGGCGGAACTGCTCACGCAGATCTTGCAGAGTTGGTGCGCCAGTTGTGGCAAGGGCCGCAAGACGATCTGTTCCGGGGACATCTGGCGCCGCTTGCGACAGGTTGCGGTAAGCGGTCTGGAAGGGTTGGCCACGACGCGCAGCCGCCTCAATCGCCGACAGGGCAACGGCGGCGCTGCGGGCGCTGGCCGCGTCGACATCGGCTTGGGCCGCCGTGTCCTGCGCATCAATCAGGCCGGACAAGTCCCCGCGCAAAGTCGTTAGCTCATCGCGTAATGTATCGATTTCACCTCTAACGGTGTTCAGCTGGGCCTCGAATGCAGAAATGTCTGTCTGATTGCTTGGCCCATCCACATCGGCAGCAGGTGTACCCGTCGAGAAATTAGAGATCATGTCTTCAAGCCCCTCAATTCGCGCGATGAGGGGGGCAAGATTTACGTCTTCACCATCAATGACCGCTTCCGTCAGCTCTCGATCATTGCTGTTGCGCAGATCCGCTTCCAAAAGTTCCATTGCCGCTGATAACTCTGCGAGCGTGGTCTCGATCTGGTCTAGGCGTGTCTCAGTAACACTTAGCGTGGCGGCGGTGGCGGCAAGTTCTGTCTGTAGCTGAACATGATTGTCCTGCGCGCTGGTCATATTGGCTTTTAGCGCTGCAATGTCCGTCTGGATGGCTTCTGTCTTCGCGCCTTGCTTCAGACCGGGAATAAGCCCGCTTGAGGTGGCGGAGAGGAGCAGCGCGCAGGCTGAAACACCGCCCAGGAGCAGGACCGTAAGCCAGCCGGGGCCGTTTCGCTTCACCGGAGCGGGCTTGCGCTTTGGCGCAGGCTCAAACTCAGCATCAATTGGCGCATCATCACCTGTCGGAGGCAGGGGGGAATCGGTCATGCGCGCGTCTCCTTAAATCTACTGTGGCTGTATATCACAGCGTATCAGGCCGAAAGTGTGGCCAATGCGACGTTTAGGCTGCGCATCAATCCATCCTCATTGGGCTGACTGGCAATATGGATATCCCGCAAGCCTGCCTGCATCAGTGGACCAGCTGCGCGCACCGAGATGGCAAGACCCGTCAGGTGGATATGGGGCAGGTCTTTGGCGAGCTTGAGGAAGGCCTCAGCGCCCTTGGTCGAATGGGCGATAACAATAGCGGGCATTTGCGCCTGTAGCAGCTTTATCGCGGCTTCTGGCAGGCTGGGGGATACCGCCATCGCGTAGAGTGGGCAGAAGGTGACGCCAAACCCTACGGCTTCTAACTGGGCTTTCAAATCGCCTTTGGCCGCCGCATTGGCGACATGGAGAAGCGGTTTATCCGTCGGCTGACTTTTCGCGGCGATGAAGCGCGCCAGATCAACCGCGTCGCCTGCCGATTCCCGCACATCCATAAACCCAGCCTCTCGCGCGGCTTTGGCCGTCGCCGGGCCGACGCACCAGGCCGTGAGCTGACGGTCATCCTCATGGTTAAGGTAGGCGCGCACGCCATTGGCGCTGGTGAAGACCAGGCCAGAGAGTATTTCTGGGTTAGGCAGGGGCTGCGTCGGATCGGGCTCAATCGACAGGACCGGGGCTTCAATCGCCATGATCCCGGCCTCGGTCAGGCGTGTCAGCGTCTCACGCGCGCCCGGCTGTGCCCGCGTGACAATCACGGGAACATGGGAGCGTGTAGTCTTGGGCATGAGACCTAGTCCTCAAAGACCGGAAGGTCGCCGCCAGCCGCCTTGCGAATGGCCTGACCCACTTGCTGGCCAAGCTCTGCCAGCTTGTCGAGCGAGGTGGAGAGCAGGGCGGTGGCTTCACTCGTCCAGCGTTGCTGGCCATCCGGGGAGAGAACTTCCCCGCGCAGATGCCAGCCGCCATCGCGCAGGCGCATTTGCGCGGCCATCGCGGTGCGGCAAGAGCCATCAAGCTCAGCCAGAAAGGCGCGTTCTGCCGTAGCCATGGCGCGGGTCGCACTATGGTCAATCGCGTCCATCGCTTCGGTCATGGCAGGGCTGAGATGATCGGGACGCGCGGCTACAGCGATAATGCCCTGTCCCGCGGCGGGTAACATGTCTTCGATTGGGACAGGGCTGGCCGCCTTGTCCATATCCAGCCGGGTGAGGCCCGCCATGGCAAGGAAGGTTGCGTCTGCCTGTCCGTCTTTCAGTTTGTCCATCCGGGTACCGACACTGCCGCGGAAGGGAATGACTTTGAGGTCGGGGCGCAAGGCCAGCGCCTGAGCTTCCCGGCGCAGGCTGGCTGTGCCCAGAACCGCGCCTTGTGGCAGGTCTTGCAGGCGTTTGACGCCATTTACGGTGACAAAGCCATCGCGTGGATCAACCCGCTCAGGGTAGGCGACAATGCTTTGCCCATCCGGCAGCAGGCTCGGCACATCTTTCAGGCTGTGAACGCCAATATGTGCCTCGCCCTCATCCACGGCCCGGTCAATTTCGCGGGTGAAAAGGCCCTTGCCGCCTGAATTGATCAGGCGCTCTGTGGTCAGTTGGTCACCCTTGGTGGTGAAGGTGACGATCTCGCCTTTTAAAGCGCCTTCTGAAGCGCGCTCCAGTTCGGATGCGATCAGGCGCGCCTGGTACAGGGCCAGCGGGGATCCGCGTGTGCCAATACGAACAATTTCCGGTTCCGCCATTTTGGCTCCGCTTTTGCTTGTCTTTCAGCTAAGATGGCCCGCAGGATAGCACAAGAGTCTGGGGCGCAAGACAGCCAGGAGATAACACAATGAAATGGATGTTTGGCCTTGCTGCATTGGCTTTATGTGCCTGCAATCCGTCGCAACCCGCCGCAGAAGCGGCACCCGAAACGCCGATTGCAAGCTCGCCCATTCAGCGCTGCATGAACCTTGGCAATGCACTCGACAGCCCGCGTCGTGAGGGCGAATGGGGGTACACAATCCGCCGGGCGGATATGCAGCGGCTGAAAGATGCCGGATTTGACACTGTGCGTCTGCCAATCCGCTGGTCGACCCGTGTAGGGCATACAGCGCCTTATACGATTGATCCGGATTTCCTGTCCCGCGTGGATGAGGTCGTGCGCTGGGGCGGGGAGATTGGCCTGAATGTCATCATCAATGTCCACCATTATGAAGAGCTGAGTGAGCGCCCGGACCTGCATGAGACACGCCTTGAAGGCATCTGGGATCAGCTCGCCTATCATTATGCCAATGCGCCGGATTTTCTGATCTTTGAAGTGGTGAACGAGCCGTATGATGCGATGACGGTGAAACGAACCGATGCCCTGAACCAGCGGGTTCTGGCCCGCATTCGACAGGATAACCCGGATCGCTGGGTTATCCTCGCCACCGCCAATTGGGGCAATCTTGACGGCCTGTTGAAGTCAAAGCCTGTCTATGACCCGCGCGCGATCCTGACCTATCATGATTATGATCCGTTTGAGTTTACTCATCAGGGCGCGTTCTGGGCCGAACCTGTGCGCCCGATGGGCGTTTACTGGGGCGATCGCGAGGACTATGTGCGTTTAGCCAAAGGTCTCGACCGCGCGCTTGCTTTTCAGGACAAGCATCGCATGCCGGTCTTTATTGGGGAGTTTGGCGTTTACGAGAGAGTCCCGATGGACCTGCGCGCAAAATGGATACGGGCCTTACGGGAAGGTGCCGAAACCCGCGGTATGGGCTGGTGCCATTGGGACTGGGGGACAACGCTGAAGTCTTATGATCTTGAGCAGGAAGAATGGCTGCCCGAGATCAAGGCGGCCTTGCTGGATTAGGGGCGCTTGCCTCTATCGCTAAAGGGGCTTCCCCTCTAAGGGCTGTTTCATGACGTATCGCCTTTGCCTTGTTGGATATGGCAAGATTGCCCGCGACCAGCATCACCCTGTGATTGCTGAACATGCGCGCTTTGAGCTGGCCAGTGTTGTCAGTCGCTCTGGCGTGCTTGTGGACGTACCCGTGTTTGAAACATTGGGTCAGGCGCTGGCCGATGGTCCGGAGGTTGATGCGGTTGTGTTGTGTACCCCGCCGGGGCCGCGTGTTGCCTTGGCAGAGCAGGCGATTGCGGCAGGGAAAGCAGTGTTTCTGGAGAAGCCACCAGCTTTGACCGTGAGCAGTGCCGAAGCCCTTGGCGCATTGGCATTTGAGGCGGGCATCACGGTTTTTGCCAGCTGGCATTCGCGGTTTGCCCCCTTTGTCGAAACCGCCCGGATATGGGCTGAAGATCGACGGATAGATGAGGCTCAGATCAACTGGCGCGAAGATGTCCTGAAATGGCACCCAGGGCAGGATTGGCTGTGGCAGCCGGGCGGCATGGGCGTGTTTGATCCGGGGATTAATGCGCTCTCCATTCTGACCGAGATCTTGCCGGTTGAGGTTGGCGTTAGCGAAGCCATTCTGAATGTACCGAAGAACCGAGCCATGCCGATTGCGGCGGATTTGGTTTTGTCGGGGCCGGACCTGACAGGGCGCGCGCAGTTTGATTTCCGTGAAACCGGAGATGAGGTCTGGGATATTCGCCTGACCGATGCGCGTGGAGAGACTTTGACCCTGTCAAAGGGTGGTGCCGCGCTACAGATTGGTGACGGTTTCGTGCGTGAGGCTCCGGAGCAGGAATATCGCGGGCTGTACGATCGGTTTGCGCAATTGCTTTATGACGGTGTCAGTGAAATGGACCTGCGGCCCCTGCAATTGGTGGCCGATGCGTTCATGGTTGCCGAGCGTCACTCCGTTGCCCCCTTCCATGACCCGTCGAGCGTCCCTAGATGAGCGCTATGTCTCCCTCCATCACCACAGTTCTGGGTCTTGAATCGTCCTGCGATGAAACCGCGGCTTCTGTTGTTTGCCTTGAGGGTGGCCGCGCGGACGTGTTGTCCAATGTTGTGCGCAGCCAGATTGAAGAACACAGCCCCTATGGCGGTGTCGTTCCGGAAATTGCCGCACGTGCGCACGCTGAGATCGCTGATGAAGTGGCCCAAAAAGCTTTGTTAGACAGTGGCTTAAGCCTGTCTGAACTTGATGGCATTGCCGCAACCTCTGGCCCCGGTCTGATTGGTGGCGTCATGGTCGGTATGATGACGGGTAAGGCACTGGCGCTGGCCTCCGGGAAGCCGTTCATTCCAATCAATCATCTTGAAGGTCATGCGCTTAGCCCGCGCCTGACCGAGGATTGCCCGTTTCCGTACTTGCTCTTGCTGGTTTCTGGCGGGCATTGCCAATTCATCGCGGTTAAGGGCTTAGGGGAGTATCAGCGGCTTGGGTCAACCATTGATGATGCGGCTGGTGAGGCGTTTGATAAACTCGCCAAGACTTTGGGTATTGGCTTTCCCGGTGGCCCGGCGGTTGAACGCCTGGCCAAGGAAGGCAACGGCATCCGGTTTGACCTGCCACGCCCACTCCTCAATCGACCGGGGCTGGACATGAGTTTTGCGGGCCTGAAAACTGCTGCGGCACGGGTTGTTGAGGGCGAAGACCTTGATGAACAGGGCGTACGCGATCTGTGCGCCAGCTTTCAAAGCGCTGTCGCTGATTGCCTGTCGGAGAAAACTGCCCGGGCCTTGGCCGTGTTCCAGGAAGAGATACCGGGCGACACACGTCTGGTTGTGGCTGGCGGGGTTGCGGCAAACCAGCTGTTGCGTGGCGCGCTTGAAGCCGTGGCGAGAGAGGCGGGTGCACACCTGATTGCGCCACCTTTGAAGTACTGCACCGATAATGCCGCCATGATCGCGCTTGCCGGGGCAGAACGCTTGGCGGCAGGACTGGTTGCGGCCGATAGCTTAAGCTTTGCGGCACGTCCCAGATGGCCCTTGGACGAAGCCTCGGCGCAATCAGATCCGGTTTTTGGGGGCGGTAAACGGGGGGCGAAAGCCTAGAATTTCAGGGCCGAGCGCAGACGGATACCGGTTTCAACATCCTGATTCTGCCAGGCGGTTGTTTCATCAAGCTTGTTCGCACCAATGCTCAGTTCACCACCGATCGACAAGCGCGGGGTGATGAAATAGTTAGCACCCGCTGACATTTCTTCGCGAGGCAACACAGATTGATTGTCCCGTGTTGTCAGATCAACCGTCACATTCCAGCGCTCGCCTTTAACCCAGCCAAGCTTCAGCGTTTTGGATGGCGCCGCTTGCCAGACAGGTGTTTCGGTTGGATCAGCGGAGAATGTGAATTGCTGATACCAGTCAGGTTGAGCTTGCTCAGTTTCAGAAACTGTTGGTGCCGGAAGTTTCAGCACGTCTTCCTGCGCCTGCGCCGGAACGGCGAGGGCAGCAAAAACCGCGAGTGAGACCCATAAGGCACGCATTTCAAAAACTCCTAATCAACACTTAACAATCATTTCGCTTAAAGAAAGATTAATAGCTTGTTAGGGCGAACATTTCTCCAGATAGTGTGATTTCGAACACAATACCCTGATTCGACTGAGTTTGTGTCGGCCCTGCGATTTCATCATCTAAGTATGCGAGCGCTAGTTTTGTACCCCCGCTGAACGTTTTGCCGACACCCAGACGCCATGAGGTGGCTTCTAAGTTTGCGCCATCATCTTCAGCCTCGCCATACTTAATCGAAATATCGAACAGATCGCCTTCGCGCATCAAGCCCGTGCTCCAGGCGGTATAGTCGGCATTAGGCAGGCCATTGCCTGAATTCAGGCTTGAAAGACCACCGCTCCAGCGGCCCTGTTCCAATCTGAGACCGGCTGAGAGGGTTTCAGTGTCCTCATAGGGCGCTGAGCCAAAGCGGGTCTTGGTATCGGCCTTTGACCAGGCAAGCGTGCCATCAATTTTGAGGCCGCTATCACGCAGGGTCCGCGAGCCATTCAGGGCGAGCTCGATTGCGTTTTCAGTATCTGGCGCAGAGAGGGCTCCACCAGCCGCGGGGCGACGATCGAGGCCATCTGCATCCGCCTCTGGTGTGTAGGACAGGCCCGCGCGAAAGCCGAGCAGGCGCGGTGTGGCATATGAAAGCTTTGCGCTTGGCCCTGTCAGGTCATGCCGTGTGCGCACGCCGCTTAAACCTGTCGGATCAAGCAGGGCATTATCGGCGCGGGCATGAGAGAGCACTTCCGGCGCGCCTTCAAAGAACCGCGCGGCAATCCCCTGATCCTTGCCCAGACGGAGCTCGCCATAGCCGCCATCAATCTGGAAATAGGCCGTTTCGAAACGGCCTCGAAGGTCATCACCATCCCCATTTGGGACAGGGCCGCTTGAGAAGCCTGAAAATGCGCCGGGGGCAGCGGCCGGGTCGGTGCCGAAACCACCGCTAAAGCCGGGTCGGAAGGGATTATCCTTTTGCACACGCAGTGCAATGCGGCTGCGCAACCGAACCCCGTTATCCAGAACACTTTCGGCTGTTCCGATCAGGGACGTTTCTGCCAGAAAGCCTTCCGAGTTCGCACCCTGATCGTCATCGCCTAGCGCGGAGACGACCAGAACCGTTTCGCTGTCCAGTTCCAGCTCGATTGGTGGGCGCTCAGCCATGGCCATAGGCGCGGCGAGCAGGACCGGGGACAGGACAAGAAATGGGGTGCGCATGGCAGGCCTCCGCCAGAGAAGTTTGGCAATTGACCTGCCATACAGGGCTAAACCCGCGAAGAAAACGCTAAGCGGGTGAAGCTTTCGTCAGATTAAAGCAGGTCGAGCAGCTTCTCGTGCGGGCGTCCCAGGACCGCCTTATCCCCTTTAATGCCGATCGGGCGCTGGATCAGTTTGGGATTATCGGCCATCGCAGCAAAGACTTCATCATCGCTGGCCGTCTCTGACAGATCGAATTTCACGGCATCTTTGTCCCGCAGGAAAGCGCGCGGGGAAACGCCGCCCATTTTCCTGGCGATATCACGCAGCTCGTCTTCGCTAAGCTGGCTGGTGGCATTCATATATTTGCGAACCTCTGGCTCCACGCCGTTTTCCTGCAGCAAGGCGAGGCCTTTGCGGGATGTGCCACAGCCTGTGTGGTGAATGAGAATGTAGCTCATGATGGCCTCCTGATTGTTCTCTTCGTCGCAGATAAGCAGATACGCTGGAGAGAAAAGGGGGAATAGGCTATGGCGGTGCTATGACCCGAATTGATCCACACCCGACCCTCGCCGCTGCGCTGACCTTGCAGCCCGAACTTGCCGCCCGTGCCGCCGAAATGGAAGAGGTGCGTCGCTTGCCAGCCGACCTTGCACGGAAGATGGCTGAAGCGGGTCTGTTTCGCATGGTCACGCCTGCGGTCTATGGCGGCCTGGAATGTAGCCCGCACCAGATTGTCGAGACAGTTGAGGCGGTTGCGCAGGCCAATGCTAGCGCTGGCTGGTGTGTCATGATCGGAGCCACAACAGCGCTGAACGCGGCCTATATGGCCCCGGATATGGCGCGCGAGGTCTATAATGACCCGTACACGATCACCGGCGGTGTCTTCGCCCCTATGGGCAAAGCGATTGTCGACAGTGATGATTATATTCTGAGCGGGCGCTGGCAGTGGGGCTCCGGCTCGGCCAATTGCTCGTGGCTCTGTGGTGGTGCCATGGTGATTGAGGATGGGCAGATGCGACTCTTGCCCTCCGGTCGCCCCGATGCGCGCATGATGATCTTCCCGGCCGAAGAGGCTGAGCTGATCGATACCTGGCATGTCATGGGCCTGAAAGGCACAGGCAGCGGCGACATTGCGGTGAAGAATCTACGCATTCCCAAGGCGCGTTCGGTGAGCCTCGTGGCCGATAAACCCATCCTTGACGGAGCCCTTTATGCGTTTCCGGCGTTTGGCTTGCTCAGTCTTGGGGTGTCCGCCACCGCTATGGGCAATACCAAAGGCGCTTTGAATGCGTTAATCGAGTTGGGCAAGGTCAAGAAAAATCAGGGCTCCGGAAAGACCCTTGGTGAACGCGCGACGGTTCAGGCCAAAACTGCTGAAATGCTGGCGGCCTATCGCGCGGCAAGGGCTTATCTCTTTGATGAGATTGATCAGACCTGGGATGTTGCGCAGGCGAGCGGCGATATTCCTGTCGAGCGGCGCGCAGCCCTGCGCCTGGCCTGCACGCATATGGTGCGGACCGGGGCAGAGATTACGCAGGCGTGTTATGACCTGGGCGGCGGCGCCGCTCTGTTTAAGAGCAGTGATCTGCAAAGGCGTTTCAGGGACGCCCATGCCATGACGCAGCACATCGTGACCGCGCCAGCGACATGGGAATTGCTCGGGCGCATGGCTTATGGTCTGGAGACCGATGCCAGCATGGTTTGAGGATGGGTAAGCTCCTGCCGGGCATCCCTTTTTCAGTATGGGCTACTACCGTAGCATTCAAATCTTATTTTTGATCCACTGGATCAAAAATTTTGCTTTGCAAATCAGATTTGAATGGTGCCCAAGAGAGGACTCGAACCTCCACGACCATACAGTCACTACGACCTGAACGTAGCGCGTCTACCAATTCCGCCACTTGGGCAACAAGTGCGATTAAGGAGGGCGCTATAGCGGGCGAGACCCCATACCGTCAACGCGCAAATGTGGCCTGCGCTGATATTTGGGCACTGAATGGCTAGTGCTCCAGCAAGCAGACTATGGGTGGGTCGGGATCTGCTTTTCTCATTCCATAAGTATGGCCCGCTTTTAGTGAGCTTGTCCGGCCAGATTTTGTGATTTTTTTCATGGCCAACTCAGAGAGGTCAGAGCCTTCTGTATACGAAGAAAATATAGGCCGCTAACGCTCTGTTTTCCTTAATGAAAGGTTAATTCTTTCAATGCCTTTCGTGGTTAATTATTGATAAATTCACCGCGTCACCTAGCTATGTAATTGAATAATAAGAATTGTTTCCAGCGCCTGCCTGTTGTCCCATTTGGGATAGCAGCTACTGGCATATTGCTTGCATTGCCCTTGCAACCGATTAACAAATCGTTAATCATGCTTTGCAGGAGTGGTCATGCGTATATTACTTTTCATTCTTACGGCCCTTATTTTCGCTGGTTCAGCCTCAGCAGGCCAGAATGACAGAGTGCAGCTTCGGGTTAGCGGTTTTGTCGCTCCCAAGTGTGATGTAAAAATTGCGCAGACGTCTCATAAGCTCGAGCTTGAGACGAAGGTTTCTTCGACTGCACTTATCCCTTTGGATATTAATTGTAACACGCCGTTCAAAGTGAACCTTGAAGCTCAGAATGGGCGTCTGCAACTGCAAGATAAGAAGGGGAGACAGCACCGCCTTGTGCCGACTTCTGTTCCGTATGAGGCGCGGCTGCGATTGCCCGTCCGATCCCCGAAGCCACGAATAATTCGGCGTAACTTTAAAGGTGAGAACCTTGTTTCCGGGCGATCTGTTTCTTCTGGGAGTGGCATTTCAGCTGGTCGCGCGCGACTTGTTTTGAGGACAATACCGCAACCTCGGCGCTTTTATGCGGCTGGTGCGTACAAAGAAGTTATAAAAGTATCAGTGACACCGCTTTAAAGTATTCGATTGGCGTGTTTTCGAAGATAAATCATTGATACTTATAAAAAAATTGCTTGACACAGTATTTAATATATGCAATTAAGTAATAGCCTCCCTCTTGGGCGGCCAAGTTCATGTAAGTAATTTGGAGTTTACCATGAAATTCACTAAAGTAAGCACTATGGCAATTGCTGCAGTCGCGTTTGCTGGTGTTGCTCAAGCTGCACCTTCTGCAACTGAAGAAGTTGTTATCGGCGGTCTGGTCGTTCCAGAGTGTTCTTTCTCTGACATCGATCCGCTTATTCTTGATCTGGACATCGTTCAAACAGCGACAGCTGACGGTCTTGAGTTGATCCCAGAGACAACCTCTACAACTACTGACTTTGTAGGCTGTAACTTCATTGTTGGCCTGACAATGACTTCACTGAACGGTGGTCTGGATAACGTATTCGGCCCAACTGTGTTCAACCCTACAATTTTCACAAACGAAATTGACTACCAAATGAACGTCACTTTCGAAGATGTTGCTGGGACTGAGATCACTGGCTTCAACTCGAAGTTCTTTGGCCCAGGTGATGAGCGCGTTCGTGGCCCATACGGCCCATTCTGGTCTGACCTGACAGTGACTGTCACAACTGAAGCTGATCTGCGTCCAGTTGCTGGCATCTACTTTGACATCAATACACTAAGATTTGGACCTGTCCTTTAAGGTTTCTTGATCTTACCTGCCTAGCCTGGAAACAGGCTAGGCATTTCTTTGTTTGTGGTGCCCCCTTAACAGGAGCGGATAATGTTTCGATTTCTCATCATCGCCTTACTCTGGCTAAGCGCGGCAACCTTCAACGCAGATGCCTTGCGCATATCACCTCTGGTTTTAGAGGTTAGCCCATCTGGATCAGGATCCAGCGGGCGTATTCGGGTTGAGAACAACTCCCCTGCTGATTTGCCTCTTGAAGTGCAGGTTTTCAAAATCTCAGTCGATCAAAATGGGGTGATTGAGCAAATTCCTGCTGATGATGATTTCTTTGTATTCCCGCCACAGGTCATTATACCTGCTGGAGAGCCTCAGGTTATCCGTTTCCAATGGCTGGGCGACCCTAATCCGCAAATGTCCCAAGCCTACTTTGTGACAATGAACGAGCTTCCAATTGACCTGGAAGAGGGTGCCTCTGCTGTACAGTTTGTTTATAGTGTCTCTGCGCTTGTGAATATTGTACCGCGCAATGCTGAGGAAGATACGTCCCTAATCTCAGCTGAAATCGTAGCCAAAGAAGATGGCGCTAAAGTTATTCGAGCGACATTTCAGAATGATGGCAATAAGTTTCATAATACGGGGCAATATTCCTGGAAACTGGATATAGCCGACGCGGATTCCTACACCATCCCTGAAGAAAAAGTGACGAAAGCTGTCGGTATGGGGTTCATCCCACCGGGCGGCGGTATTCGCACAATGGAAGTTCCTTTGCCGCCTGAGGTCTTAGGTTCTGTGCTCAATATTGAGTTCGTTGGCCGATAGATCAGAAGGGCAAGGGGAGGTATCATGCGCAAGTCCGTTGTTTCATTCTTTGTGGGGTTTTGCTGGATAGCGCTTGGCACGAGCTATGCGCAGGTGAATTCCGAAGCGAACCCTTATGGTCGTGATGTTCCGCTTACAGGACCGCTTATTTATCAGGGGCTTGAGCTAGGCGACATCGCCATAATCTGGGCCGCAGATGGTGAGCTCTTTGTTGAGAAAGGCAGCCTTGAAACCTACTTGCCTGACCTTGTCAGCGATGTAATTGCGGAGCGCATTCTTGAGCGTTTCCAGGATACCGAACTCGTAAAATTGGAGGCCCTTAAGGATGAGGGTCTGGACATTCAGTATGACTTTGCTCTGCTTGAGGCGCAGGCCTTTGTGCGCCCAGAAAGCAGTGCGCCACAACAATTGTCGTTTGGTGGTGGTAACCGTGGCGGATCTTCAATCACTGACACTACACCTGTCGAATCTGTGAGCGGTTATACGAACCTAAGTCTGACGGCCACGGAAGGTGGTGGCACAAACTTTGATCGGCCTAATGCCCTGATTAATGGCGCGGCTCGTTTTGGCGATTATGTCGTGCAGTATGATACCGAGTACGCGACATCTTTTGGCGCTGATGATGACTATGAGTTTGAGCGACGTTTCGTTCGTGTCGTTAGAGACTTTCCTGAGCAATATGTGCGTGTTTCGGCGGGCGATATTATCCCAGAGGTCCGCGGTTTTCAGGCCAGCCGGACTATTGGTGGTGTATCGGTCGTACGGAGTAAGCGCGAGTTTACGCCTTTCCGCAGTTTCCGCCCCCTTGGTGGTGGTCGCATCCTGATTGAGCGCCCATCAGAGATGCAGGTCTTCCTGAACGATATTGAAGTTCAAAACCTGCGCCTTTCCACGGGAACCTATGACATCACTGAACTGCCCCTTCAGTTCGGCACGTCGAATGTTGAAATCGTTATTCGTGACGATACAGGACGCGAAGAGCGGCTTGAGTATAATGCGTTCTTTGACCCATCTGAGCTTGACCCAGGTGACCATGAATATGGTGTTACAGTTGGTTTCATCTCTGACCCATTCTCTCGTTCGCCAGATTATGGCGAAACAGATCCGGCCATCAGTGCTTTTTACCGGAAGGCCAATTGGCGAGGCGGTATCCTTGGTGCTGGTGTCCAGGCGACCGAGAATCAACAGGTCATCAACGCACTGTGGCGCATTCCGCCATCTTGGGGTGGGCGATTGGACCTAGAGGCCGCGGCGAGTAATGTTGACGGACTGGGTTCAAGTTATGCAGCGTCCGCGCGCTATGATTATTTCCGGGAAACCCTGGATTATGATGAGAGTTACTCTGTCAATATTGAGTTTCTCGGGGAGGATTTCGGATCCTTGGGCGACGTGAACCCTCGTAACTTGCAAGCCTTTTCCGCTTTTGCGGATTATTCACGTTCGTTTGGCCGGGATTGGCGTGCGACCGTGAGTGGGGGATATACTTCGTTTAGAGAAGGGGAAGACGGTTACCGAGCAAGCTTTGACGTTTTCCACCAGCTAAACAAGAGCTTCCGTTTGCAGGCCGGTATTCAAGCGCGGCGTGATCGCCAGACTGGCGACGATGATGTCGGTTTCCGAGTCTCACTCATCTATTCGCCATCTACCAATTGGCAGTCTGAAGCCCGTTATGAGAGCATTGATGAGCGTACATCTCTACGTGTCTCGCGGACTGCAGATGAATATGTCGGCTCTTACGGCCTCGACTTGGATTATGTCGACAATGATGGAGATTCCACGCTTGGTGGCGCGGTCAACTATGTTGGCAATCGTTTTGATGCACGTCTATCGCACCGTTTGACAGGGGATTCATTCTCCTTTGACACGGATGATAGCCAAACCACTCTGAGATTGGGTTCAAGCTTCAGCTATACAGGGCGAACTGCAGCGCTGGGCCGTCCAATATTTGATAGCTTTGCGCACTTGTCGCCGCACAGGTCACTCGAAGGACGATCTGTTATCGCGGGTAATGATTTGAGCCGTGGCTATGAAGCGCGCAGTGGCATGTTTGGCCCGGCAGTCGCATCCAGACTGTCTAGCTACACTGAGCAGACTTTGCAGTACGATGTTGATGATGTGCCGCCAGGGTATGACATTGGTGAAGGCCTGATCTTGCTTAAGCCGACATTGAATAGTGCTTCTCGCATCCAAGTCGGTAGTGCTGATTTTGTCAGTGCGACAGGTACACTTCTGTACGCTGATGGGACACCGATTAGTCTGGGGGTCGGCCGTATTGCTCGCAGCGATGGCGGTGCTATGAAAGAAACCTCGTTCTTTACTAACCGGGTTGGTCGCTTTGCCATGATTGGCCTGGAACCAGGAGTCAGCTATACTGTTACGATTACTAGTCCGGTACCAACTGAGATCACATTCGAGGTGCCATTGGATGATGGCGCTCTATTGAGGCTCGGCGAGGTTACTACCGATGCTATACCAGAACCTGAGGAGGGGATGTAATTATGAATAAGCTTTGCATGGGAATGGTTGCATCTCTTCTGGCCGGAGCAACATTTGCGGCGGCACCTGCATCTGCCTGCGAGTTCAGGGTAGAAGGCGATAACGCACTCTGGAATGCTGGTCGTTACAATCCTTTTGTACGCGATAATGTTTTTGAAGAGCGTTTTCTGAGCGTTGAGAACACCACAAATCAGGATTGTAATCTGACTGTCTCTGTCACCTCTCCAGGTCTAAGCCGGAATGTGATGAAGGCCTCTGATTCCACAGATTCCTTGCGTTATAGCCTGTATGAGCGGTCTACGGGCACACCGATTAGTGCAGATTCTGGACGTGGCGCTGGAGGCTTTTCCAGTTTCTCTGTCCCATTGCGACCATTTGAGAAGCGCCAATTGCGGTTTGGTCTGAATATTCCGGCCGGCCAGCTGGTCGAGGCGGCCAATTATAGCCAGGCTTTGGCTTTTGACTTTGAAGACCGCCGTACTGGTGAACGCTCCACAGTCAATATGGGCGTTGAGGCCACAGTTCCGCCGCTCGCCAGCATATCTCTTGCAGGTCAGGTGGGTGCTCGTGGTCGGCGTGCGGGTTTTGTAAATCTGGGTGAGCTGACAACAGGTAAGAGAGTTACTGATCGTACAGTGGCAATTCGTACAGTTGGAACATCCCCTTACAGGGTCAATGTTGAGTCTGAAAATAACGGTTATCTTGTCCGCGATGGGCGCAACGATGACTGGAAAATCGACTACATGCTATTCCTGGATGAAAACCCCATGTTCGATAACGGTGGTACCGGAGAGCTGAGATTTAATGAGAGTGCGCAAACACGCCTGATCTCTGTCGCTTTCCAGATTGGTGAGGCCGATAGTGTTCGAGCTGGGACATATTCGGATGTCATAACCATCAGCATCGCCCCGCTCTAGGGGCTTGCAGCCTTGATGATTTCTCATTTCAGTTGATTAGACCTGTCAGGGCTTCGAGTAAGCCCAGGAGGCTTAGTACAGGCGTAGGGCTTGTGTGGAGTCGCGCACGATCACTCTGAGTGGCGAGCGAACATTTGCCTTGATGAGCGCCAGCGTCGTGATTTTCACCTCAGGGTTGCTGCCGATATCAATATTGGTCACACCACTGGGATCGAGCGCAAACATCTTGTTGTCAAACTGCGCGAGAACACCTTCATCATCCTGTAAGGTTCTATGCACAAGTCGCAATTCTACAGGGCCGTACGTATTACAGGATTTAACAACCCGTACTATGGGGCGCGTAACGGCATCTTCTGCAACTTCAAGAGCGCCATTTGAGGATATCTGACACCGGGTTTCTACATTCCCGTTTAGGCTGACAGTGCTTGAGTCAAAGTTTTGAGCAGCTGCGATCTGGCAACATAGAGCTGCTAAACCTGTTACGGCGACTGAGCGTAACATTATCGACCCTCTCTCTCCCATAGGAATATTAATAAGCATATTCCCGGAAAATTGCTAACACATACTTCATTTCGGTATAAAAACACCCAGCCATCCAAAAATGGACCTCTACAACATCACTTTTGAGAGGACACTGTATCTGGCGGCTTCTGTCAAATCGAAAGGGCTGGGAAAACGATTTTGCTTACGAGCGCTATGCTGCGTTGGTCAGGGTATCGGATATGGCTCTATCTTTGAAAGGGCCAGAGAGTAGGCTGCGTCGCCGGTATCATTGAGGACCTGTTCGCTCTGTAAGTCCCCTTCGAGCCAATATGGGACCCAGATATCCTTGATCCGGATAGACGGATCAGCGCGGACATAAATGATTTGGTTCGGTGGCGGCGGTGGGGTGTGGATACAGGCACCCATATAGGGGACGAGCAGGAATGAGTCATGGCGGCGTCTTAGATTGAAATCAAAGGGCACAACATAGCCGGGGATCCTGATCAGCTGGCCATCAAACTCCTCAACCGTATCAAAGGTTCCAAATTGCGGCATGAAGTCGAGCTCAGATCCCTCTTCGATCCCATCAAGTGGCGCTGCATCAGCCAGGCGTGAGCTGTTGGCCATGTAGCGTTGCTCCAGCATGCGATAGAATTCATCCTGCTGGCGCAGCATTTCTTCTTCCGAACCCTCAGGCATGAGGTCGTCCCACATGATGGGAAGCGGCTCGCCCGGCTCGATACCCCAATAGGGTGAGGCTGGTGGGGCAGGGGTCGCAGTTTCTTCAGTTGTTGCCTGCTCCGCGGTCTTCTCGATCTCAGGCGAGGTTTCACGTTCAAACGCAACGGTTTCTTGCCCCTCTGGTATTGGAGGGGGTGTTTCAGCCTGCGTGACAGAGGGTTGAGGGGTTTCTTCTGCAGGCGCACATGCCGGAAAGGACAGCATAGCCATAGCGGCGATTATCGCTGTTCGCTTTGACATGGAAAAATCAAGCATTCTGAATGCCCCTATGGCTTGGATAGAACGTGTCATAAGCAGGACGAAGAAGCACCGACATAAGCATAAGTGTGCAATGATTCGATCTCGCTTTTGTTCGGGGTAATGTTCGCATCCGGCATTAGACATCCATGGTTTTGAAGGCTCTGTCGTTTTGCCCTTGTCGAGCATAGATGTCGATATAAATGTTATGTTATATAGTCACTAAATGGGTGGATTATGGGTAATCTACAACTCAGTGAGCTTTTGATGGATGCCCCGAAAAGGCGACAAAGCGGCAAGCGTGAAGCGATTGCTCGATGGTCGCGCGTGTCATTGAAACACCCGTTAAACTGAATTGGTAGCACGTCTCCCGATTACGAGCTGCCATTATACAAGCGCCTGCCAATGGCGGGCGTGAGTATTTCTCACCAGGCGAAGGTCCATGTGGCCTTCGCCGCCCAAACCCTAAAAGGAAATACGATATGAGAAATAGCATGACTGCAGTCATGGGTGGTCTTACAAGTCTGGTGCTTGTGGGGTGTGCATCCACCGCAATTGCAGACACCTCTGCCGCGGGCATAACGGAAAGTGACGTTGTTGCTGCGCAGACAGAATGGGGCAATGGTATTGTTGCCATTTCGAGCGTCCACGCCGCAGGTGATGACTATAAAGCCCGTGCAACAGAGCACATTAATACGCTTTATGCCTATGGTGAGACAGCTGTGATGTTCAAACCAACACTGGCTGCGGATGATCAATTCCGTGAAACCTTTGATGAGGCCCTTTCTTACTTCATCGGTGCAGAGGGCACAGAGGATAGCGGTTTCGCAATCAAGGGCTGGACCAATGTCCGCTGGGAAAGCAATGGTATCTATGCCGACGGCGATTCAGCGATGGCGATGGGGAATTATTTCTTTACTGGGCCAGATGGCAACGAAACCAAGGTTGAGTACACGTTCGGTTACGTCCTTGATGAGGAAGGTGACTTGAAAATCAACCTCCATCACTCTTCGCTGCCTTACACGCCAGAGTAATTGACTATGTTCTGAAGGGGGTGGCGGCAAGTCACCCTCTTCTTAGGTCTGCGCTAGGCACATGTTCCTTTGATTTTTGACCAGTTTCAAAGCATTCAAACTGGGACCTGACCGGGTGAAAGCGCAATAATCTTTCGCAAGCCATCCTTGCTGACGTGCACATCCACGTTGCATCCTATCCCTCCTTTGTGCCAAACTAATACACGCGTTTCCGAGAAACTCCTAACACATCCCACATGTGCCTTATATCGAGTTTCTATACCGTATTATAATCAACTAGGATTTATCGGTATTTTCAAGTTTTCATTCTGACTAAGAAACTGAGCCTAGCAGATAATCTGAGGTCGGTTGGATTGCTTCACCTTGTAAAGGCGTCTGACGTTAAACTGCATCTGCTTGAGTACAAAGTAAGCCGCTCCATGACGTGGCGCACAGCTTTGCGTTTCACATCGAGCGTCAAAAACGGTCCTTAGAGTCAGCGAGTACGATCTCAAATCTGCTGATGTTCAAAGGCGTATCGATACTATGCTTGATAGTCATGACGCTCTTGAGGCCGCGCAGGCTTTCAAGGAGAAACGAGCCCCGAACTGGCGGGGCGTATAGCGACTTAAACATGTCACTGCGTTATACGCATAATGACGATGCATCGGTTGGACTATGCGTTCTCTTCTTATTCAGCAGGTGCGAGCGTGGATGGTGTATCGTCAGCCAGCGGGGCGCTGAAGGCCTCATGCTTGCGACCACTGATCAGGTACCCGAAGAAGCGTCGGATATCGGCCCCGATGCCATAAAGCGCCGGAACGAAGAACAAGGTGACCAGCAGGGCAAACATCACACCAAAGGCGAGAGCCACAGCAATCGGGATCAGCCATTGCGCTTGAATGGAGCGCTCCATCATTAGCGGTAGTAGGCCAACAAAGGTCGTGATCGATGTCAGAAGGATGGGCCGGAAACGGCGCGTACCAGCTTCAACCAGGGCGTCCGCCGCTGTTAGCCCTTTGGCGCGCAGCTTGTGGACATAGTCGATCAAGACGAGATTATCGTTCACGGCCACACCCGCCGCAGCCATGATCCCGAGATAAGAGAACAGGCCAATCGGCGTATCCATGATGAGGTGTCCAACAATCGCTCCGGTCAAACAGAACGGAACGGCGGCCAGAAGGATCAGGGCGGGCTCAAAATACGATTTGAATGCCACAGCGACAAGAAAATAAGCCACCCCAATTGCGATTAGCAAGAGGGTCAGGATTTCGGCTTGAAACTCTGCTTCACCTTGCGCCCGGCCAATATTCCCGCGCGTGACAGAAGGGTGATTGCGATCAAAATCCGGGAAGAAATTTTGATTGAGCTCTGTGCGGATTTCCTCAATCCGGTCGGTCACTACTTCGGCGCTGACAATGACCGCGCGCTGGCGCTCTCTGCGCAGGATCTGGGTTACGCCTTTCTCAAAGCTGATATCGGCAACTGTGCGCAAGGGGACTTCGCGGCCATCCTGAGTGCGAATGCGGATATTGTTGAGGAAGTCGAGGGATTCCCGGTCGACACGGGGATACCGCACGAAGACACGCACATCCTCCCCATCGCGTGGCAAGCGCTGAACCTCCTCACCAAAGAAGCCCTGCCGGACCTGACGGGCAACATCAGCCCGGGTCAGACCGAGTGCTTCCGCACCCGGCTTGAGATCGAAGCGTACTTCGTCGGCCGCGCTACGGGTGTCATTGACTACATTGTAGACACCTTCATAGCTGCGTAGCTGTGCAATCAGGGCTTCAGCGGCTTCGTTGAGTGCATCCAGATCAGTTGAGTTCAGAACATACTCAATCGGCGGGCCGCTCCAGTTGGCCGTATAGTTGACGCTAATCGTTTCCGCATCTGGCACTTCACCAATCAGTTCGCGCAGTCTGTCTGCGGTCTCTTTTGCCGTGAGTGTGCGGGTTTCAGGTGGCACCAGTTTCACCAGAGCCAGAACCTGATTGTCTCTGGAGCGCGTGTACCAGTTCTCAATCAGTTTGCCTTCACCAGCGGTGCGCTCATTGATCTCGTCCTCCAGCTGCTTCTCGGCAACCTGGATCTGGTTGAGAACTTCCAGAGTGCGATCATAGGGCGTGCCCTGAGGCAGGTTGACTTCAATGGCGATCTGGTCGGATTCTGATTCCGGGAAGAAGGCGGTTTTGACGATGCCATTGGTCATTAGACCGATCGACAGGATCATGGCGCCCATGAAAAGCGAAGCCGTCAGATAGCGCTGGCGCAGGGAGGCTTTCATCACCGGCCTGTAAACGTTTCGAGCAAACCACACGATGCTATCGGCGAGCGCCTGCTGAAAGCGGGCAACCGGGTTGCGTGGATTGACGGGTTTTAGATGGGCCAGGTGTGCTGGCAGGATCAGCAGGGATTCGACCAGAGAGAAAATCAGCGCCATGATCACCACTAGAGAGATGGCCCGGGTAAACTCGCTGGTCGCGCCGGACAGGAACATCCAGGGCGCAAAGAAAATCGCAGTTGTGAACACAGCGAAGATTACCGGCTTAACCACCATTGAGGCGCCATTGACCGCCGCTTCAACACCGCTTTCGCCATCCTCTGTTTTGGCGTGAATCGATTCTCCAACGATGATGGCATCATCAACGATTACCCCGATCACAAGCAGGAACGCGAAGGTCGAGATCATGTTCAGTGAGACGTTGAAGAATGGAAGTAGGGCAAGTCCACCAGCAAAAGCCACAGCGATGCCGACCCCGACCCAGAAGGCCACGATGGGGCGCAAGAACAGGAACAGCATGATCACCACCAGAATGAGTCCAGTGATGAAGTTTGAGCCGATCGTGATCATACGGCCGCGATAGTCATCCGCGGCATCTTCCCAGAGAGTCATCGAGACGCCCTCAGGCAATTGACCTTCTTGTTTGGCGAGATAGCCGCGCACATTCTCGGACATCTTGACGACGTCCATGTTTGGTCCGCTCATAATCTGAACGAGTATGGTTCGTTTGCCATTGACGGTCGCCAGCAAGTTCACCTGCTCAAAACCATCAATAACGGTCGCAACGTCACGAACGCGGACCACTGCGCCATTGGCGAGTTGGCGAACGACGACATCTTCAAAGTCTTCCTGCGTATCAGCCTGCGCACGCATGGCGATCGTCATGTCACCCGCGTCTGTGCGGACACTTCCAGCAGATTGATTGAGGGAGGTGCTGCGCACGGCTTGTGCAACGTCGCCAAGGGTCAGGCCATAGCGCCGCAGCGCCCGTTCAGAGACTTCGATAGAGACCTCTTCACCCCGAACACCAAACAGTTCCACAGCCGGGATATGGCCAAGCAGGCCAATTTCACGGCGCGTTTTTTCCGCAAAGCGTTTAAGCTCGCGCTCGCTCACGCTCTCATCACCGGAGACAGCGATGCGGATCATCTCATTCTGGCTGTTGAACAGGCGCAACTGTGGAGGCTCTGCCGCCGCCGGGAAGGTGCTGATTGAGTCGACTTCGCGTTTGATGTTCTGCAGGAAGGCCGCCTCATCCTGATCCATGTCTCCTTCAATATAGAGCGCGCCGAAGCCCTCACTGGAGACCGACCAGAGCCGGTTAATGCCTTCTATCGTGCTGACAGCTTCTTCGAGCCGAACAACAATCTGTTCCTCAACATCCTGTGGGGAGGCGCCTTGCCATTGCACGACAACCTCAGCGCCCGGGAACTCGACATAAGGCTCAAGCTCGCGTTCAATCTGGAAGTAGGACACCAGACCGGCCAGCAGGATAGCGATCATTAAAAGGTTAGCGGCAACCGGATTGTCTGCCCACCAGCGGATAATACCATTCATGTTCGCCTCCCTTATTCAGTGATTGCCGCCAGCTCGTCGCCGGATGAGGATCCGGAAGCGGACAAGCTTGCTTGCTCAACAGCTTTAATTTTCATGCCATTGCCGGCATCGCGAACGGGCGAGGTGATGACCATCTCACCGGGTGAGAGACCGGCTGTCAAAACCGCTCTCTGGCGGTCAGAAGACGCAACCGTTACAGAGCGAATTTCCAGCGTCTCGTCGGCTCCGGCGACAAAAACCTGATCATCACCGCGCAGGGCTGTACGTGGAATAACAACACTATTGGGGATCATGAGGCCTTCAATCTCAGCATTGACAAACAGGCCAACCGCAAGCGGCACACCATTGTCGCTGGCCGCGCCATACGGGTCTTCAACTTCAACATAGGCGAACAGCACGCGGGTCTCGGTATCGATGCTGCTATCGGTACGAGTGATACGGCCTGTCCAGTTGCGCTCTGTCTCAGCGATCAGGGCAGAGAGATGCACGAGCGGGCCAGGGTTTTCTTGGTTGGCAACAAAGCCGATACCAAGATTCAGGCTGGCGAGATCACGGTCAGTCAGAGCCACCGGGATTTCTATTGTGTCACTGGCGAAAATCTCGGCCAGCGCCATGCCCGGATTAATATAGGCGCCTTTATCAACCGTGCGTGTGCGGACCCGGCCAGCGAACGGTGCTCTAAGCTCTGTGCGCGCGAGGTTCAGTCGCGCTTCAGCTAGAGAGGCCTCGGCCGAGGCAAGCCGTGCTTCGGCTTCTGCAACTTGGGGTCGTCCGAGCGCCAGGTCGGAGGCGTTCTGGATACCCAATTCAGCAATATCCTGTTGTGAGGTTCGCGCCTCTGATTGCGCTTGAGCCAGCGCGGTTCGGGCTTGCGCCACAGTCGCGCCAGCTTGTGTGACCCGGAGAGAGAACTCTGTCGGGTCGATGCGCACTAGAACGTCGCCTTGCTGGAAGGAGCCACCGGGTAACAGCGCGTCGGAAACATAGGCAATCCGGCCTGCAACTTCCGAAGCCAGAACAACAGACGTGCGCGGGCGCACCTCGCCTTGAGACGATACGCGCAGCGCGACACTGTCTCTCACAGCAGGAGCTGTCAGAACAGGAAGCGCCTCAACCGTGTTCTCATTCTCTTCGGGCTGCGGGCTGAAGACACTCATGCCTATGGCCCCACCAACTGAAAAAACCAGGACCAGGATTGGCAGGATCAGGAAAATGATCCGCTTCACCCATAGGCCTATACTCGCCCGCTTGCTGCTCTCTTGATCGATGTTCGACATCTTTATTTTCCCGTGCGTTTTCGCCTTATGGGCCTCTCTTTAGAGCAATAATGCACAATCCTTATCATTTATCAATAAGAATATCTCGAAAAACAGAAAGTATGAGTGTGTGTTTCATATGTAACACGAATGTGTGGGCCTACAAAGCTTATACCTTTGGCAGTCATGGTGTTTTATCCGCATCCTTGACCAAGGCTTCGGGGTGTTAGCGGCGTCATAAGGTGCAACTTAAATGACCGATTTTGTCGGTTTCAGCTGAACGCCCTCAAAATAACTGGCCCAGTTGTTGAGCTCGTTTCGGCTTCAGAGATGGAGTTGAGAGATGAGCGAGCAGGGTGTGTGGGCCATCAGTGTGATCGAGAAGCCCTATTATCGCTGGCGCAAAGAGGCTGATGGGTTGCAGATTGATCAGGCCAAACAGTCGATCATGTGGTGAGTACTTGGCGTGTCAGAGCGCAGGCCTGCCACATAGTCAGCCAGCATTGTTCCGACCAATGACGAACAAAGGAACTACTCGGCTGGTATACCTACGACCGCCATTCGTTTTCCATCCGGGCTAACCGCGATCCGGTTGGCCGACGCAAGGCCATGGTCAGACAGATCAGAAATTTTCATCCACCCATCGCTGTCTTCATGCCATCTGAATAGAGCTGTGCCTTCGATTTGCAGGATCGATCCATCCAGGGTCCAAGTGTAATTGGCGTTTGAACCGACAATCTGTGTTAGGGGACGGACAGCTTTGGTTTCTGGGTCTAATGCCTTGATCCAGACCTGTTCATTGGTCTGGCGGTGGACAAAGCTAAAATGATTGGTTCCGGGTATGACATGCGGTGCTGCGGGGACCGCATGTCCTGTAATGAAATGATGTCCTGGCTTGTCAGAATGGGTTAGGGAGAGGCTAAATCCATAACGGGACCAGAAGAGTATGTCGCCGGTTTCGTAATTGCGCGCGAAATAGCCTACTGGTTCTTCAATCCTGGCGGTTTCCAGTAACCAGGCAGGCGCGTGTGCGATGCCTCTATTGAAGTGCCAGATCGAAAAATTACGCTCAAATACCATGGATATGGTCTGATTGTCCGGTGAAGGCGTTGGTGAAAACTCAGATTGCTCTGTCGCTGTCAACTGTGTGTGCGTATCGCTTGCGATATCATATTCCCATATATCCGTTTGCGTACCGTCATCGCGCGAATAGAGAAATGTCCTGCTGTCATTGGTGAAGAAGGGTTGATTATCGTAGCCTGGTCGTTTGGTGACATTTTGACCATCAGATAGAGGATCATCCGATTTCGCCATGTCATATTCAAACAGAAATATCTCGGTTTCAGGAAAGGCGGGTAGCGGCGTATCTTCATTCGGATTTTGCGCAAGTCCGGGGCTAACGAGTGCCAGATATCCAGACACTATCAAGATTAATAGGTGTGCCAGCATCCTTGTCTCCTCAAATTGAGTGTTAATATTAGCGATCTGAACGAAACCATTCCTGACATTGATTATGCGCTAGGCCCAAGACCTTTTTAATATATTGCTCGATCTCATCGAGAATGACAAAAAGGCATGTGCGATTGTTGATGCGCCCGAAGACGGTGAAATCACCCCGGAAAGTGAAGATGTTGTGCGCCGCAGCTGGTTTTCGGTATTTTTAGTCCGCTGGACTAAAAATTTCGCCGGTGGCGAATCCCGAAAATCACATCTGCATCGTCCAGCCTTCGACGCCCATGGCGGCCTGGCGGACGGCTTCGGACAGGGTCGGGTGGGCGTGGCAGGTGCGGGCAATGTCTTCAGACGAGGCCCCGAACTCCATCGCAACGCAAACCTCGTGGATCAGTTCACCGACGCCGACGCCAATCATGTGGGCGCCCAGAACGCGGTCTGTGCCTTCCTCAGCGAGGATTTTCACAAAACCGAGTGTCTCGTGATTTGTACGGGCACGAGAATTGGCCATGAAGGGGAACTTGCCCTTCTTATACTTGATGCCCGCCTCTTTGAGCTGTTCCTCGGTCTGGCCGACAGAGGCGATCTCAGGCTTGGTGTAAACAACGCCGGGGACAAGATTGTAATCAACATGCCCGGCCTTGCCTGCGATCAGCTCGGCCACGGCCGCGCCATCATCCTCAGCCTTGTGTGCGAGCATCGGCCCAGCGATACAGTCGCCAATTGCCCAGACGCCGTCGGCAACCTTGAAGTGGCCCGTAGTCTGGATGACGCCGCGCTTATCTGTCGTGCCGCCAACATTTTCGAGGCCAAGGCCTTCTGTGTATGGGCGACGACCCACAGCGACGATGACGATATCAGCATCGAGGGTTTCTGCGTCGCCGCCAGCAGCAGGTTCGGCGGTGATCTTCAGCTTGGTTTTGAGCTTTTCAACGCTGGTCACTTTGGTGCCGAGCTTGAAGGTCAGGCCCTGTTTCTTGAAGATTTTCTGCGCCTCTTTGGCAACCTCATTATCAGTGCCCGGCAGGATGCGGTCGAGATATTCGATCACAGTGACCTCTGAGCCAAGGCGCGACCAGACCTGTCCCATTTCAAGGCCGATGACGCCTGCGCCGATCAGGACGAGCTTTTTCGGGATGGCTTTCAGGCTCAGTGCCCCGGTATTGGAGACGATACGCTCTTCATCAATCTCGATGCCGGGCAGGGTGCTTGGCTCTGACCCAGTGGCGATGACGATATTCTTGGCCGAGACGGTCTGGGTTTTGCCATCCTTGCCGGTAACCTCAACCTGACCAGGACCCGTGATACGGCCTTTGCCCTGAATATGGTCGACCTTGTTCTTTTTCAGCAGGAAAGCGACGCCCTTGGTCAGGCCATCCACCGCGTCAGCCTTCTGGGCCATCATCTGTTTCAGGTCGACCTCAAGTCCGGTTGTCTTGATGCCCATGGCGGCAAAGTCATTCTTGGCGCCTTCATAGGCTTCAGAGGCGTGCAACAGGGCCTTGGAAGGGATACAGCCAACGTTCAGACAGGTGCCGCCCAGCGTGTCTTCCTTTTCGATACAGGCGGTCTTCAGTCCGAGTTGTCCGGCGCGGATTGCACAATTGTAGCCACCGGGGCCACCGCCGATAATGACGACGTCATAGGTCTCTGCCATGGGAAAATCTTGCCTGTGTCAGCTTAAATTCAATGTCGCCGCAACCTAGTCATCCAGCGCGCAATTGCAATCCGCCAAAAGACTCAGATTGCAGGATAATGGTCTTAGAAGCCGGCGCCCGGTTTGGAGAGATACTCTGCCTCTTCTGGCGTATTTGTTCGGCCCAGAACCTTGTTGCGATGGGGAAAGCGGCCAAATTGCTTTATCACATCGCGGTGCCTGTGGGCGTAATCGAGTGTGTTTTCGCACAAATCCTTGAATTCTGGTCGCGCGGTTTCGACGAGCTTTGTATACATCTGGATCGAGAGATCCTGATCGGCCATCCGCTCGGAATGTTCCAGCGGGATATAGAGGAAAATGCGCTCAACCTCTGAGAGGGTTTTATCCTCGCCGCTCATCAGCGCCTCTTTGGTGAGGCCAAGCGCGATACGATCGTGAGCAAAGGAAAGCGGGCTGTCGTGGAACAGGTTCCGGCTGAACTGATCCAGCACGATGATCGCGGCGAGACGTTGTTTCGGCCCTTGCTCGGCCCAGTCATAGGCAAGACCATCCGCCAGAGGCGCGATCAGGGACAGGAAACGGTCTGCAATATCCTTGTCCGTTTCAAAGGATTTTCCAAACCACAGCTTGTGTTTCTCTTCGACAGCACTGGCATGATCAATCGTATCGCCAAGCCAATAATCGAGCACATCCTGAGGGTCTGATAGGGTCGTCACATCGCAGCCTTTGGTCGAGTTGCGATCATCATATAGTTGACTTTTGTGTCACTGGAGAGACGCCACTCGTCGGTAATCGGATTGAAGCCGACCCCTTGTGGCGCTTGCGTCATCATCCCAGCGCCAGAAAGCGCTGCATCGATTTCGGATGGCTTCACCAATTTGTCGAATTCATGCGTGCCCGTGGGCAGCCAGCGCAGGACATATTCCGCGCCAACAATGGCCAGTGCAAACGCCTTTGCCGTGCGGTTGATCGTGGCAACGATCATCAGGCCACCGGGTTTAACCAGCCGCGCGCATTGCGACAGGAAATCCGCCGGATTGGCGACATGCTCGACCACTT
Source organism: Hyphomonas sp. FCG-A18 (assembly GCF_045287255.1). Classification (GTDB taxonomy): domain Bacteria; phylum Pseudomonadota; class Alphaproteobacteria; order Caulobacterales; family Hyphomonadaceae; genus Henriciella. The sequence goes on along the minus strand of NZ_CP137142.1, from coordinate 2,487,608 downwards.
CCAGATTAAGGACGACATCAAAAGCCGGTTCGCCCGCTTCCAGCAGGCCCTCGACCGTGCCAGCGCGATAGTCGATGTTAACGCCGACTTCTTGTGCATGAGTCATCGCCGTTTTGATATTGGCTTCGCTGGCATCAACGCTGACCATGTCTGCGCCAAGCCGCGCCATCGGCTCGCTGACAAGGCCGCCGCCGCAGCCAATGTCGAGGAAGCGAAGCCCTTCAAATGGCTTTCGCGCTTTTGGTTCAAGGCCGAAATGGTCCTCAACCGTGTCGCGGATGAAGCCCAGACGGACCGGGTTGAACCGATGCAGTGGTTTGAATTTGCCCTTTGGGTCCCACCATTCCGCCGCGATAGCGGAAAATTTTTCCACTTCAGCGGGGTCAATCGTTGGGGTCGTAGGTGTATTTTTCTCTTTTGTCGCAGTTTGGGTCATGTTTTAGCGATCCTGATTGCGGTTTTGCCGCGAGCGCCCTAAAGAGGCGCGTCTGAATTGTTATTGACTGAGATATGGAGCAAAAGCGAGGCGGCAATGGCGCGCACTGTTCTGAAATTTGGCGGCACCTCTGTCGCAGACCTGGACCGGATCGCGCATGTGGCCGATCTCGTGGCCGCCCGTGCGAAAATGGGCGAGAAGCTGGCCGTGATCGTTTCGGCGATGGCCGGGGAGACCAATAAGCTGGTTGGCCTCGCCAAAGGCGCAGCGGGTGACACAGTTAATGGGGATGACTTTGACGACGAGTATGATGTCGTCGTGGCGTCTGGTGAGCAGGTGACGAGCGGTCTTCTGGCGCTGGCTTTGCGCAAACGTGGCCATAAGGCGCGCAGCTGGCTGGGCTGGCAGATGCGAATGAAGACGCGTGAAGGCCATGGCGCTGCACGGATTGATGGCTTTGATGAGGATAGCGGTCTCGGCGCAGCGATTGATGCCGGAGAGATCGCAGTGATTGCGGGCTTTCAGGGCATTAGCGAGAATGGCCGCGTCTCGACACTCGGACGCGGTGGGTCTGATACGACTGCGGTGGCGGTTGCTGCGGCGCTCGGTGCAGATAGCTGCGATATTTATACTGATGTTGACGGTGTTTACACGACCGATCCGCGGATCGTGCCAAACGCGACACGGCTGGAAAAAGTCTCTTACGAGGAAATGCTGGAAATGGCCTCACTTGGAGCAAAAGTGCTTCAGACGCGGTCGGTTGAGCTTGCCATGAACCATGGCGTTCTGGTGCGCGTATTATCAAGTTTTGCAGGACCCGGGGACAATAATCCCGGAACACTGGTGTGTAGCGAGGATGAGATTGTGGAAAAGCAGGTTGTAAACGGCGTAACCTATTCGCGCGATGAAGCAAAAATCACCCTGTTCGGGATGGAAGATAAGCCGGGTACGTCTGCGCGCCTGTTTACGCTGATGGCGCGCGCCGGGGTGAATGTGGACATGATCGTTCAGGCCAATGCACGTGGCGAGGGCCGCGCCAACATGGTCTTCACCTGTACCAGCGCTGATAGCGCGAAGGCTGAAAAAGTCCTTTCTGATCACGGCGATGAAGTTCGGTTTGAAAAAATGGAAGTCACCCGCGATGTCGCCAAGGTTTCCGTGATCGGGGTCGGTATGAAGAGCCATACCGGGGTCGCCGAAACCATGTTTGAGGCGCTCGCCCAGAAGAATATCAACATTGATGTGATCTCGACCTCTGAGATTAAAATTTCAGTGCTGATTGATGCAGATTATACAGAACTGGCGGTTCGCGCGCTTCACACCGCGTTTGACCTTGACGCCGACTAAGCGGGTCTGCCAAGTGAACAGGCATCATGCCTGACAGTTTTTCCATTCCGCGGCTTCTGATGAACCGCCTGCGCGCTGTAATGGCGGCCGATCTCGATACAGAGACGCGGCTGAAGCAGATTGTGCGCCTGATTGCCGGGACCATGGTGGCCGATGTCTGCTCGATTTATCGCCGGACCAATGATGACCGCCTGGAGTTGATCGCGACAGAGGGCCTGCGGCAGGACGCGGTACATCGCACCTTCCTGGCAATGAATGAGGGGCTGGTCGGGCAAATCGCTATGACGGCGCAGCCGCTTTCAATTCAGGACGCGCCGCGCCATCCAAGCTTTTCCTATCGCCCGGAGACCGGCGAAGACCCGTACAATGCCTTCCTCGGTGTGCCGATCCTGCGCGGTGGCCGGGTGGCAGGCATCCTGACCGTACAGAACCAGACCCAGCGGCTCTATCAGGATGATGAGATTGATAGCCTGCAAACCATTGCCATGGTTCTGGCTGAGATTGTGGCGGCCAGTGATGGCGGGCCAGAGCAGAGCGAGGCGGCCAAGGCAGGCCGGGCAACAAATCTGAAAGGCCGTGTCCTCTGCGATGGCCTTGGCATGGGGCAGGTGCGCCTGCATGACCCGGTGATCCCGGCGGCGAAATTCTTTGCCGAAAGTGTCAGCGAGGAAGAACACCGCCTCGAGAGCGCGCTGGAAGAATTACATCTCTCAATCGATCGCATGCTAGCCGCAGAAATTGGCGGCCTGTGGGGCGAACCGCGCGAAGTGATTGAAGCGTACAAGCTGCTTGCGTCGGACCCGACCTGGGCTGAGAAACTGTTTGAAGGGATACGGGGCGGTCTGACCGCTGAGGCGGCGATTGACCGTCTTCGCCGCGAACACCGCGCGCGGTTTGAGAAGGTCAAAGACCCGTACATGCGCGAACGCCTCCATGATCTGGAGGATTTGGATAACCGCCTGCTGCGCATTTTGGCGGGTTCAGAGACGGCATCCATTGGGCAGAATGGTTCGGACCCAGAGGTTCTGGTGGCACGCCGCCTTGGTCCGGCAGAATTGCTTGATTATGGCCGCTCCGGCCTTGCCGGGATCGTGCTGGAAGAAGTTGCAACCTCAAGCCATGCGGCGATTGTCGCGCGCGGCCTTGGTATTCCCACCGTGGGGGGCATTGATGGTCTGCTCACGCAGGTCTCTCGCGGCGACCCGATCATTGTCGATGGTGAGGATGGCACGGTCCACCTGCGCCCGGACGAGGATTTGCTTAAAGCGTTTGAGACACGGCAAAACCTGCGCACTGAGCGTCAGGCTGCTTATGCCGCGCTCAAGGATGTTCCGGCGGAGACCAAGGACGGGCAGCGTATTCGACTGATGTTGAATGCGGGGCTCGCAATTGATCTAGACCATCTGGAAACGACAGGCGCTGACGGAATCGGTTTATTCCGGACCGAGTTTCAATTCCTGATGTCTGACACATTGCCGAAAGTCGGTGATCAGATCGCGCTCTACACCAAAGTGCTGGAAGGGGCAGGGGGGCGCCCGGTCTATTTCCGCACGCTTGATCTTGGTGGGGACAAGATGCTGCCCAATCTGAATGAGGGGCGTGAGGAGAACCCGGCGCTGGGCTGGCGCTCGGTGCGGTTTGCGCTCGATCATCCTGGCCTGTTCAGGCGGCAGCTTCGGGCTCTGGTGCGCGCCGCGGATGGCCACGATCTGACTGTAATGTTCCCAATGGTCACCAGTGCGCATGAGTTCCGGCAGGCGCGGGCCTTACTCGAACGGGAATTAGAGCATAGCCAAGCCCAGGATATGGGCACCCCGACCAGTGTCCGCATTGGCGCGATGCTGGAAACGCCGGCTTTTGCCTTTGCGCTGGAGGATTTGGGTAATGAGGTTGATTTCGTCTCAATCGGGACAAATGACATGCTGCAATTCTTCAATGCCGCAGACCGGATGACCCCGCATGTTTCTGAGCGCTATCCTTTCGTGTCGCGCCCGGTCATGCGCTTCCTCGGGCAGGTGCATGAGACTTGTCAGCATCTCGGCATTCCTGTCTCGATTTGTGGGGAAGCAGCCAGCCATCCGATACAGGCCCTCTGCCTGATCGCGCTTGGCTATCATAACCTCTCAATGCCGGCAGGTGGCATTGGCCCGGTTAAGGATATGATCCGCAGTCTGGACCTGACCCGGTTCGGCTCTGATTTTGCAGACCTGCTATCTGCGCGTGAACCGCTTTTGCGCAACGGAATTTTAGAGCTTATAGATTATCAGGGTATCAAACTGTCCTGATTCCTGTTTGCTTGCGGCCGCTCAATGTCTGACTCTTCTGAAAATTCAACTCATGAGACAGAGCAGGAGCCACCCGTTCTGACACCCGGTGAACAATTGCAGGAGGCGCGCGAAAAGGCCGGTGAGAGCCTGAAAGACGTGGCTGCGCGCACGCACCAGTCGATTGATACGCTCAAAGCGTTGGAAGCGATGGAGACGGGCGACTTGTCCCCGACTGTCGTGCGCATGCAGGCCGCCCGCTATGCCCGTGCCCTCGGCCTGCCGGATAAAGACATTGCTGATGGTTTTGCCCAGCAGCGCAGCATGATGGATGTTGAGCGGATTGAACATAGCCCGGTCTCATTTGGGCGCCTTGTTGGTGGGACGGCGTTGCCCGTTCTGGCTTTAACCGCGTTATTCCTGATCGCGGGCGGTGCGTTGACCCTTATCGGAGGGGAGCGGTCTGCTTCGGTTCAAGAGATTCCTGTTTCAAAGCGTCTGATAGAGCGAGAGATGGCGACGAGTCGGATGGACCAGTCGATTCAGGATTTGGACCGTGTGCGTGTGGCGGAGCTGTCTATTGTGGCCTTAAAGCCTGCGTGGATTGAAGTGCGCGGTTCTGATGGAACCATCTTTCGCAGTCGGACGATGGCGAGAGGGGAAGTTTACTACCCACGTATGGATGCAGGCTGGACCGTGACAGCGCGTAATCCAAATGCTTTTGTTTGGGCTCTTGATGGCGAACAGATCATGCCAATGGGGCAGGCCGATAGCCCCATCTATTCCTTGAGCGTCGATACCATGGCTCAACAGCTGGTAACTTTACGACGCGAGCAGCTTGCCGAAGCGACTCAGGACTAAAAAACCGCGCAACCTTGATAAGGTCACGCGGTTTGTTGTTTTGAGGCTTTCAACGCTCACGCTTATTCGCTGAGGTCTTTCTGCTGGTCCATCTGAGTATAGACACTCTGGAAATGATCCTCACTATCTCCGACAGCCAGTCCAGCTCTGCAATCAGGCGCGCAGTCATAGGAGTAGTTGGCCCCGGCGCGATTGACAGTAACCAGATTGGCGGTGTTCGTGGTCACCACAACGTCTGCAGAATAGATAGTGTTGCCCGCTGAATCGAAGACCAGAAGGTTGGTTGTGCCAAACACTTTACCTGACACAAATAGCAGTTTGCCATTCGCCACGGCGACATCTGCAATGTTCGGGTTACCGATCACCACGCTGGCAGCGTCTGTTTTCAAGCGAAGTTGTTTCGTTTTTCCACTCTCAACAGTGAATTGACCCGCAACAGCGCTTCCGGCGAGCAGAATGGCGGATACGCTAAGGGCGGCAAGTTTCTTCAAAGAGGTCATGGTTAAGGCTCCAGGCGACGCATTAGCGTTAAAGTGCAACAAAAGCCTTTCCTGAATCCTAAGATCGATATCCGAGGTTACCCAGTCCCAGAGAAGACGGGCGTTCTGGCGTGTTTTAATCGTTAACATTCACTTGCGGAACATAAACGAAGTTTTTGTTTCAGTTTACGTCATCTTCAGCCCGGTGCGGTAAACCTGTTCTCGTTCCGGGAATAAAAAACCCGACAAGCTCGGGACGTCGACAACCTGCATGATGATGGAGTTTCCAAATGCGTAAGTTTTTTAAGAATGAATCTGGTGCCACTGCCATTGAGTATGGTCTGATTGCTGCCCTGATCGCTGTTGCGATTATCACTGCAGTTTCTACTCTTGGTGGCGAGACAGCTGCAACCTTCACTGATGTTTCAGATGCTATGGCTGCACGCCCAGCGCCTTAATAGATATCATTTGACGATATCATGGTTGGAAGCCGCCGAGATTACTCGGCGGCTTTCTTTATGGACAAAAGGCCCATCAGAGCCTCCCTCCGAAGTGTAAGCCTTCTTTCAGGCTTTTATGGTTAGGTCCCTGAAATAGTGGAGTTTGGTTATGGTAACGAATATATTCGCAGGCCTGTTTTTCGCTTTGTGTCTTTATGCGGCGCTTAAGGATATTGCGACCCTGACCATACCAAACTGGCTGAATGCCTGGTTGGCCTTCCTGTTCATTCCTGCAGCGATTGTTCTGATGCCAGGCTGGGAGGTTATTGGCTGGCATGTTCTGGCGGCCACGATTGCATTTGCAGCCTGTGTCTTGCTGTTCATGCTGGGCGTCTTCGGCGGTGGGGATGCAAAGATGATCCCGGGCATCATTCTCTGGCTTGGACCAAATGACCTGATGAGCTTCTTCTATGCGATGACCTTGTCGGGGGCAGCGCTCGCAATCATCGTTTACTTCTCACGCCGTGTGGTGCCAGCTGAGACCGCGCCTTTCTATGCCTATGAGACGCTCCAGAAAGGGCAGGGCGTGCCTTATGGGGTGGCGATCATTATTGGCGCTTTTGCTGCTGCGCCAAGCTCTCCATTCCTTGCCAATTACTTAAGCTAAAACAGGCATTTGGATTAACCCCGCCTTAGGCAAGACGCGTCATATTGGTCCAAACTCGAGCAGATTTAACTGCCTCAAGGGATAAAGGACAACGCCTATGTCACCCATGCGCCTTATCATCCTCGCTGTAGCGGCTATTGCAGCTGTAGCCGCAGCCTTCCTGGTCCGGGGTATGGCAAATGCCCCTGCGCCGACGACAACGGCCGAGCCGACGACGATCGTCAAGGAAGTTGAGGTTTCTCAGATAAAAGTTCTGGTCGCGGCCAATGATTTACCCATTGGTACATTGATCGGGCCTAGTGATTTTGCCTGGGCAGATTGGCCGGAGAAGACCCTTAACCCGGGTTTCTTTACCGAAGCGGTTCAACCAGATGCCATGGAAACACTTGCTGGTAGCGTTGTGCGCAGCACGATCTATGCGGATGAACCAATCCTGCCGCAGAAGATTGTCCAAAAGGGTGAGACAGGTTTCATGGCCGCGCTTCTAGGGCCAGGTAAGCGCGCTGTTTCTTTAGAGATTTCACCTGAGTCTGCCTCTGCAGGTTTCATTCTGCCAGATGACCGCGTGGATGTGATCGTGACTTATGATGTCGAAGTCCTTCAGGGCGAGACTATGGTCGACCGCACGGTCGTTGTGACGGCGATGGAGAATGCGCGCGTACTGGCGATTGATCAGATGTTTGGCGAGGTTGATGGTGTGCCAGCCCTGACGGGGTCGACTGCAACACTCGAACTGACCCCTGAGCAGGCCGAGCTGATGTCGATTGCCAGCCGCAAAGGGACAATCTCCCTGACTTTGAGAAGCCATGCCGATGCTGGCGACAATAATGGCGAGGCGACCGCGCGTCTGGATTTGATTGATGACGATGTCGGCACGGGGGACCAGGTCCTGATTTTCCGCAACGGCAATGTTTCCACAGGGGGCTAGATGATGCGCATGCAGTCCATACTTCTTAAAGGCGCTGCGGCGGCATTGGCTTTAACCGTCATGCCGGTTTCGGCGCAGGCACAGAACCTGATGGGTGTGTCGACCATGGAGCCCGGTGATACAGCGGTCTCCAAAACTATGACCCTAGGTTTGAACAAGTCGACCGTTATCGAGCTTGGCCGCCCAGCCGCGGACATTGTGATTACCAATCCGGATATTGCTGACGCTGTCGTCCAGACCAATACACGGATTATCTTTCGCGGGATTGAGGTCGGCCAAACCAATGCTTTCATTTTTGATCGCCAGGGCAACCCGCTTCTGAACCTGGAATTGAGCGTTGAGTTGGATACAGCAGGTCTGGATGCAATGATTGCGCGCTATGTGCCCGATGCGCGTGTGCGTGTTGAGATGCTCAATGGCAGTGCCGTTGTCACCGGGCGGGTGGATAGCCTTGTCCAATCTGATCAGGTGATGCGCTTGGTTGCAGCCTATCTCGGTGATGCTGAAGAAGAGCCCCAGATTGTCAACATGATGGGCATTGATGCCAATGATCAGGTCATGCTGGAAGTGCGCATTGTTGAGATGCAGCGCTCGGTCGTCAAGCAGCTGGGTATCAATCTCTCCGGCACAACCAACTTTGGGGATCTGGCGAACCAGACCGTCCAACAACTGTTTCAGCAAGTGGTCCCAGGCGGCCCTTTTGTTGATCAGGACGTTGAGGTTCTCGCCCCTGGATTGCCGTTTACGAACACGTTTGGCTTGAGCAGCTCGAATGGTTTCAATGTTGCGGGCTCTTCGCTGGGGGGGTTATCAACAAACCTCGGTTACACGAACTTTGTTGAGGACAAGCTACAATCCTCTGCTGGTGTTGCAATTGATGCTTTGGAGCGTATTGGTGCTGTGCGAACCCTCGCAGAGCCGAACATCATGGCAGTCTCTGGGGAGAGCGCGAAATTCCTGGCGGGGGGTGAGTTCCCTGTCCCGGTTGGCCAGGACCAGAATGGTCAGATCACGATTGAGTTCAAACCATATGGGGTCGGCCTTGCCTTTACCCCTGTGGTCCTGTCCGAAGGGCGTATCTCACTGAAAATCTCGACGGAGATTTCAGAACTCTCCAATAATGGTGCATTTCAGGGGCAATCTGTTGCCGGTGTGAACGATGATGGTGGTGTTATTGTTGCCCAGACCTTGACGATTCCTGCCCTGATCGTACGCCGCGCAGAAAGCACTGTTGAGCTGCCATCGGGGGGATCTACGATGATGGCTGGCTTGATCCAGAGCCGGTCGCGGCAAACCATTGATCAGTTACCGGGGATCAAGAAGCTACCCGTCATTGGGGCCTTATTCCAGTCGCGCGACTTCCTGAACGAGGAAACCGAGATGGTGGTGATTGTCACGCCATATCTGGTTGACCCGGCGCGCAAGGATGAGCTGCGCACACCAGCGGACGGATTTGTTAATGCGAAGGACCCCCAAACCATCTTCTTTGGCAAGTTGAACGCCATGTACGCCGAGGATGGCAAAGGTCTGAGCAAGGAAAACTATAACGCCCCGGTTGGCTTTATCGAGGAGTAGCCCCAATGGTCCGTATGACACATACAATGGTCGCTGTTCTGGGTCTGACGGGCCTGATCGCAGGCTGTCAGTCCGCAAAAGATCCGATTATCCCGACCTCTTATTACGAGGGCACGGTTCTTGACCGGCACGATATTGGCGTGACGGCGCAAACGGAATATTTGCGCGTAAACCTCAACCCTATCGACAGCCAGCTGCGCCAGACCGAGATTCGCAAGATCAAGGGCTTCCTTGCGCGCTATAACAAGTCTGGTCACGGCCCGCTGATCATGTCGATGCCAAAGAATTTTGCCAATCCGCAGCTTGCGGTTCAGGCTGCGGCTGAGGCTCGCGATCTCGCCTGGAAAGCCGGGGTTGAGTATAGTCAGATCGCTGGCAGCGCCTATGATGCGGGTGGGGTTGCTGATGCGCCCCTGATCCTGGCCTTCAAGTCTTATGAAGCGGTGGCGCCTGATTGCCCACAATTGTCGAACATCGATTTCGCGGATGCGCGAAGCAATAATGATTTGCCGACACTGGGTTGTGCAGTGCGGACCAATATGGCGGCCATGATTGCTGATCCAGCCGACCTGTTCGGTGAACGTGATCTTGAGGCAGGCGATATTTTGCGCCGGTCAACACAGCTCGAAGCGTGGCGTGAAGGCAGTCAGACAGGTGCGCAGCGTAGCGATGAAGAATCCGGCGCAGTTTCGAGCGCAATTGAATAAGTTTTTGGAGCCCTTGCTGGGGAGTTGAGTGCGATGAAAAGTGATAATGCCCTCTTCGATGACGATCTCGAGTTCGACATTGATGATGATATGGATGTCGCCCTGAGTTCAGTCTTTGAGGATGCGCCCGAGCCCCCCGTGAATGCTGGATTTGAGGCCGAAGACGCAGACCTTGCGCTCGACCTTGACCTTGACCTTGACCTTGATGCCCCGATGAAACCGATTGAGCCGATTGCCGATCTGTCTACGCAAGGCGGCGAGCGGGCGATCCCGGCGATCTCTATTGGCGCGTTCTGCGAAACCGGGCGGACCGCGCAATTGGTAGCTTCTGTTTCTCGTGATCGGCGCATGTCGCAAGCCAGTCTGGACCTGCATGAGGGCGGTCTTGAGGCGGCGATTGCCTATCTCAGCGAGAACCCAACACCGAACTTGCTGATCCTGGAATCCACCGAAAACAATGGCACGATGCTGGCTCAGATTGATGAACTGGCCGGGCATTGTGATGAAGGGGTTCAGGTCATGGTGATTGGGGCGGTGAATGACATCTCCCTGTATCGCCAGCTTATGGCGCGCGGGGTCAGCGAATATCTGGTGCCGCCGATTACGCCGGTTCAGGTGATCCGCTCGATCAGCAATCTGTTCTCTGATCCAGATGCGCCATTTGTCGGGAAATCTATTTCTGTGATCGGGGCCAAAGGCGGCGTTGGTGCGTCAACCATCGCGCACAATCTGGCCTGGTCCATGTCAGAAAATGTTCGGGTGAACACAGCGCTGGTTGACCTTGATCTGTCCTTTGGGACCACCTCGCTCGACTTTAATCAGGAGAGCCAGCAAACTGTTGCTGATGCTCTGCTGGCACCAGAGCGGGTTGATGATGCCGTGATTACGCGCCTGCTCTCAAAGGCGACAGACAAACTGTCCCTGTTTACAGCTCCAGCCAGTGTCGGTCAGGTGATCGATGTGCACACCGAGGCCTATCAGATTGTGATTGATGGGGTGCGCCGGGTTATGCCTTATGTGGTGTTGGATCTGCCTCATGGCTGGAACCGCTGGCAGTATAATACGCTGGTGTCTTCAGATGAGGTGATTCTGGTTTGCCAACCGGATCTGGCCAGCCTGCGCAATGGCAAGAACATTCTGGATAAACTCAAGGCTGACCGCCCAAATGATGCGGCGCCACGGGTCATCCTGAACATGATGGGTGTCCCCAAGCGCCCTGAAATCCCGGCAAAGGATTTTGCAGGCGCCATGGGCGTAGAGCCGGAAGTTATCATTCCATTTGATCCACAGCTGTTCGGAACAGCGTCGAACAATGGACAGATGATCTCCGAAACAGATGCGACAGCGGCGCCCGCCGTCGAGATTGATCGTCTGGCCAGCTTTGTCACCGGGCAGACGGTCGCAGTGGAACGGAAATCTTTGCTCAAGAAATTACTGGGAAAGTAATCGCGCGAGCGATGTGAGGATGTGTCATGGGATTTGGTAAACGGACGAGTGGTGGATCTGCCGGCGGTGTAGCAACAGCGCCGCGCCCGAAACCTGCCGCCACAGCGCCAGAGGCCCCTGCCCCGGTCAAGCCGCAAGCCTCCCGTCCGCCCGAACCCGCGAAGCCGAAGGCTCGGGCGAAGCCCGCACCTGCGCCACCGGAAGAGAAGATCACTAAGGTCACAGACCGATCAGACGAGTATTATGCGACCAAGACCATGGTCTTCAACGCGCTGATCGACACGATTGATCTCGGCCAGCTGGCGCAACTTGAACCTGAAGCAGCGCGTGAAGAGATCCGCGACATCGTCGTTGAGATTATCGCCATCAAGAATGCTGTGATGTCGATTTCAGAGCAGGAATATCTGCTCGATGATATTTGTAACGATGTTCTGGGCTATGGCCCGCTTGAGCCCTTGCTGGCGCGCGATGATATCGCCGATATCATGGTGAATGGAGCCGACACTTGCTATATCGAAGTCGACGGCAAGATTGAGCGTACGAATATCCGCTTTCGCGATAATGCACAGCTGATGAATATCTGCCAGCGCATCGTTAGCCAGGTTGGTCGCCGCGTCGATGATGCCAGCCCGATTTGTGATGCACGCTTGCTGGATGGCTCCCGGGTCAATGTGATTGCCCCGCCGCTATCGATTGATGGGCCGTCGCTGACCATTCGTAAGTTTAAAAAGGATAAGCTGAAGCTTCAGGATCTGGTCAACTTCAAGTCGATTTCAGAGGCCGGAGCGGAAATCCTGCGGATCATTGGTCATGCCCGATGTAATGTGTTGATCTCTGGTGGTACCGGTTCAGGGAAAACGACGCTGCTGAACTGTTTAACCGGATTCATCGAACCCGGTGAGCGGGTCATCACCTGTGAAGACTCCGCTGAATTGCAACTCCAGCAGCCGCACGTGGTGCGTCTGGAAACGCGCCCGCCAAATATTGAAGGCTCTGGCGAAATTTCGATGCGTGATCTGGTGAAAAACTGTCTGCGGATGCGTCCTGAGCGGATTATCGTGGGCGAGGTCCGCGGACCCGAAGCCTTTGACCTTCTTCAGGCGATGAATACCGGCCATGATGGCTCAATGGGCACTCTGCACGCTAACAGCCCACGTGAGGCACTGAGCCGGGTTGAATCCATGATTACGATGGGGGGCTTCACGCTTCCGGCAAAGACCATTCGCGAGATGATTGTTGGGTCTGTCGATGTCGTGGTGCAGGCTTCGCGTTTACGTGATGGGTCGCGCCGGATCATGTGTGTGACCGAGGTGATGGGCCTGGAAGGGGACACCATCATTCTTCAGGATATCCTCAAGTACGAGATCGAAGGTGAGGACGAGAATAACAAGATCATTGGTCGTCACCGTGGCACCGGGATCGGGCGCCCGCGCTTCTGGGAGCGCGCGCAGTATTATGGTCTGGAGAAAGATCTCGCTTCAGCTCTGGATGCACTGGATTAAGCCATGGACCTGAGCGGTGACCTTCTGATTTATATGATTGGCGGTCTGGCCTTTCTGGCGATTGCTGGCTTGGGGTTTGTCCTGACTGGTGATGCAGCGCAGGAACGCACAGCCAAACGCGCCAAGCAGATATCGACTGGTGAGACAGATAGCAAGCGGATCGACAAGAATGACCCAATGGCGTCGCGCCGCAAGCAGACGCAGCAAATGCTGAAGAAGCTGCGCGAGCAGGATCAGGCACGTCGAAAATCCCTGAGCGCTGATGGTATTGAGGCCAAGCTCAGACAGGCTGGTCTGGAGCTGTCCCCTCAGAATTTCTATGTGGTCTGTGGTGTTCTGGCGATTGTGTTTGGTGCTTTGGCCTGGTTGTCTGGCGCGGCCGGACCGCCACCGTTGATGGGCTTTGAGTTGAAGAAAGTCCTCGGTGAGCAAGGAGCGCGTATCGCGACAATTGCGGCCGCCGTGGTTGCGGGCGGTATTGGCTTGCCCAACTGGGTTCTTGGCTTCCTCGCCAAGGGTCGGAATAAGAAAATGACCAACCAGTTTGCGGACGCGATTGATATTATCGTTCGCGGGGTCAAATCCGGTCTGCCTTTGACCGAGTGTCTGCGTATCATTGCTGCTGAAAGCCCGGCACCACTTGGCCCAGAGTTTGGCCAGCTGACGGATAATATGCAAATGGGCATGACCACCGAGCGCGCCTTGCAGCAATTATACAAGCGCGTGCCGCTGCCAGAGATCAATTTCTTTGTGATTGTTTTAAGCATTCAGGCCAAGGCAGGTGGTAATCTGTCTGAAGCCTTGGGCAATCTGTCGACTATTATTCGCCAGCGCAAAATGATGCGTGAGAAGATTAAGGCGCTATCCGCTGAAGCCAAAGCCTCCGCGATGATCATTGGATGTCTGCCTTTCGCCGTAGGCTTCATGGTTTACATGACGACACCCAGCTACATCATGGAACTCTTCCTTAAGCCGACCGGGCATATGATCCTGTTCATGGCGTTCTGCCTTATGGCAACGGGTGTTACGGTCATGCGTAAAATGATCAATTTCGATATCTAGGGAGATGGAATCATGAGTGGTTTTGCAGCATCTCTCTCTGACCCAGGCGCGGTTGCCTCGCTGTTTGCAGCGTTTGCAATGTTTGCAACCGTTGTCTCAGTCATGTTGCCAGCGCTCAAAGGCGACAAGCTGGAAACGCGCTTGAAGCAGGTGACCTCGCAGCGGGAAAAACTCCGCCGCGCCAGCCGTGCCCAACTCGAGCAGGCGGGTTTGCGCCGCGAAGCCAAGGGCACGATTGCCGGGATTACCAAAAAGCTGGACCTCCAGAAAATGCTGGAAGACCCAAACATTGCAACAAAGCTTGAGCAAGCAGGATTGCGTGGACCTCGGCCCCTAATGATTTTCTATTTTTGCCGTTTTGCTCTGCCCTTCCTGTTCGGAGCTGGAACAGCGCTTTATATTTTCCTGATCAATGATTTTGGTCTGTCCATACAGATGAAGTATGGCTCCGCTGTGTTTGGCGCGGCAGCAGGCTTTTATGCACCAAACCTCTATGTTGCCAATCTCGCCAGCAAGCGTCAGCAGTCGATTATGCGGGCCTTCCCAGACGCTTTGGATATGATGCTGATCTGTGTTGAATCAGGGATGTCGATTGAGATGGCGTTCGCCAAGGTGGGGGCCGAGATTGGAACTGCATCTGTCGAACTTGCAGAGGAATTACAGCTCACCACGGCCGAGCTTGCCTATTTGCCTGAACGCAGAATTGCTTATGAGAACCTCGCCAAACGTACCGGGCATGAAGGCGTGAAAGCCGTCACGATGGCGCTGATCCAAGCGGAGCGTTATGGTACCCCGCTCGGCGATGCGCTACGGGTCATGGCCAAGGAAAACCGCGACATGCGGATGTCTGAAGCAGAGAAAAAAGCGGCGGCATTGCCGGCTAAACTGACCGTGCCGATGATCCTGTTCTTCCTTCCGGTTCTGTTCCTGGTGGTTCTGGGGCCAGCCTATATCAAGGTGACCGAGATGGATACGACCGGAACCGCTTACGGTAGCAGTGAATAGCGCTTTTTAAGCCTGCTATTCAGCGGCCACCAGATCGGCATTTGCCTTGCTCTCTTCAAGGAAGCGCTCTGCCTCCAAAGCAGCCATGCAGCCCATGCCAGCAGCGGTGACCGCCTGACGGTAGGTTTCATCCGTGACATCGCCCGCGGCGAAAACGCCGGGAATGTTTGTGGCGGTCGAGTCAGGGGCGGTGATCAGATAGCCATTATCCTGCATGTCGAGCTTGCCACGGAACAGTTCCGTCGCAGGGGCATGACCAATGGCGATGAACACACCATGCACAGGGAGGTGCTCGACTGCGCCTGTCTCTCGATTTTTAAGCATGGCACCCGTCACGCCGAGGGGGTTCTCATCGCCAACAACTTCGGCCAGTTCTGTATTCCATTTGACCTCAACCTTTGGATGGTTGAGCAAGCGGTGCTGCAGGATTTTCTCAGCGCGCAGGCTATCTCGGCGATGCACAAGCGTGACCTTTGACGCAAAATTGGTCAGGAATAGAGCTTCCTCAACAGCGGTATTCCCACCGCCGACGACCAGAACCTCCTTGCCGCGATAGAAAAAGCCGTCGCAGGTTGCGCAAGCCGAGACGCCAAAGCCCTGGAACTTGGTTTCTGTTGGCAGACCGAGCCATTTGGCTTGCGCACCAGTAGAAATGACAACCGAGTCAGCGGTGTAGACCGTCCCGCTTTCGCCAATGGCGCGGAATGGGCGGCTTTCAAAATCAACTTCGGCAATATGATCTTCGGCCATCTTGGCACCCATTTTCAGGGCGTGCTCCTGCATTTTGACCATGAGCTCAGGCCCCTGGATTTCCGCTTCGCCAGGCCAGTTTTCTACTTCGGTCGTAATCGTCAGCTGTCCGCCCGGCTGTAGTCCGGCCACGACCAGTGTGTCGCGCATGGCGCGGGCACCATAAACGGCTGCGGTCCACCCGGCGGGGCCTGAGCCAATGATCAGGATTTCTGCATGGCGAGTTGTCTGTTCTGTATCGGCCATATCTGCCTCCATCTGGCGTGATGCCGTTAAAATCTATCGGCCCCTGTTATGGGGATTCGGCAGATAAGAATAAAGGGCTTGCCTCATCACGGGGTGGTGAGCGCTGCAAAAGAAAGCCCCCTGTCACATGTCTGACAGGGGGCTTTCGATTAGGTTTTAAGTTTGGGCCTAGTTGCGGCTCTTATCGACCAAACGGTCATTCTGGGCCCAGTGCATCATGCCGCGTAGCTTTTCGCCTACCTCTTCGATGAGGTGATCATTCATGCGGGCGCGTTTCGCGTGGAAGCTTGGGGCGCCAGCCTGATTCTCCAGAACCCAGTTGCGAGCAAACGTGCCATCCTGAATATCTTCCAGAACCGCTTTCATCGCTTTCTTGCTGTCTTCGGTGACAACGCGCGGACCGGAGACGTACTCACCATACTCGGCCGTGTTAGAGATGGAGTAGTTCATGTTGGCGATGCCGCCTTCATAGATCAGGTCCACGATCAGCTTGGTTTCATGCAGGCATTCGAAATAGGCCATTTCTGGGGCGTATCCGGCTTCAACCAGCGTTTCAAAGCCGGCTTTGATCAGCTCAACGATACCGCCACACAGAACGGCCTGCTCGCCAAACAGGTCGGTTTCAGTTTCTTCCCTGAAGCTGGTTTCGATCACGCCTGCGCGGGTGTTGCCGATGGCTTTTGAGTAGGATAGCGCAATGTCTCTTGCTGTGCCGGTTGCGTCCTGATGGATGGCAACAAGGCCAGGCAGGCCAAAGCCGCGCTGGAATTGGTCGCGCAGGGTGTGGCCAGGGCCTTTCGGTGCGGACAGCGAGACATCGACGCCTGCCATTGGGCGGATCAGGTTATAGTGCACGTTGAAGCCGTGGCCGAACATGATGTGCTGGCCTTCGCGGACATGGGGCTCAATTTCGTTGGCCCAGAGGACAGCTTGACGCTCGTCCGGGATCAGGATCATAACAACGTCGGCCCATTGTGTGGCTTCGGCTGGCGTCATGACTTCAAGACCGGCCTCTTCGGCTTTCTTGCGGCTGGAAGAGCCGGGCTGCAGGCCAACGCGGACAGTGCCGCCGCTGTCTTTCAGGTTCAGGGCATGGGCGTGGCCTTGACTGCCATAACCGATGACGGCGACTTTCTTGGCGAGGATCAGGTCGAGATTGGCATCCTGCTCGTAATAGACTTTCATGGGAGGGGCTCCTTGGAACGTATTCTTTAAAGGTTTGGTTCGGGGTTATTGGGCGCCGGCTTTCAGGCGGAACACGCGCCAGAGAAAGGCGAAATTGCCAATCACATAGCGCCGGAACAGACGGCGGGGTTCTTTAATCAGGCGGTATAGCCACTCAATACCGAGGCTGCGCATCCAGTGCGGGGCGCGGGTCACTTTGCCGCCGATAAAGTCGATGATGGCCCCGCCATTGATGACCAGCATTGGGCCGTTCAGCTTCTCACGCAGCAGCATGGAAACCTGCTCTTGCTTAGGCATCCCCATGCCGAGAACGACAAGGCGCGCAGGGGTTTCCCTCAGGCGATTGAGATAGTGGTCTTCGGGCTGGAAACCGTCTTCACTGAGTGCGATAGTAGTGCCTTGGTCCCGCAATTTGTCCGTGGCCGCGCTTAACCATGGATTAGCCGTTCCCATCAGGGCAACCGGCTGTTTCGCCTCTGCATATTTCGCGATGATCTTCGGGATGAGGTCAGTACCATTCAGGTTCGGGCCGGGCTCGCGCCCCATGGCTTTCATCAGGACTTTCATGCCTGATCCATCGCGCAGCAGGATGTCTGACTGTATGAGCGCTTGGGCGAAGGCCGTGTCTTTGGCGGCCATGTTAAAGCCATGCGCGTTGACAAAAGAGACGACTTGTACGCCGTCAGGTTCAGTCAGGCTGCTCAGCCATGCTGCTTCATCTGCCGGGACACTCACGGCATCAAGAATAGAACGGAGGCGGCCCCACTGGCTCATCCGGCTTCGGCTCCACGCTTGATGGAGAGAACTCCGGTACGGCTGACCTCAACGAGGCCAAGCGGCTTCATCAGGGCGCAGAATTGGTCAATCTTGTCGCTTGCCCCGGTCAGCTCGAAAATGAAGCTCTCATTGCCTGTGTCGATGACATTGGCCCGGAAAATCTGGCTGATGCGCAGAGCCTCAACGCGTTTCTCACCTGTCCCGGCAACTTTGATCAGGGCCAGTTCGCGCTCGATGCCGCGCTTGGACTTGGTAATGTCGGTAACGCTCGCTACCGGAACCAGACGTAAGAGTTGTGCCTCAATCTGTTCCAGCGTGTGCGGCGTGCCTTGCGTGACGATGGTGATGCGCGAGCGATGACGGCGGCGATCAACCTCGGCTACAGTCAGGCTTTCAATATTATAGCCGCGGGCAGAAAACAGGCCGACAACGCGGCCAAGCACGCCGGGCTCGTTGTCCACGATGACAGCCAGCGTCCGGCGTTCTTCCTCGCCCGTATCGGTGTTCATGTCATAGGCGCTGGCGGGGGTAGTCTCACTCATTGGACAGTCTCCGAACGCTCACCCAGAGTGATGCCGGGGCGGCGGGATTTCAGCATGGATTTAAGCGTGTTGGCGCGTTGCACCGCTTCACTGCGATGGGTTTCGCGTTGATTATCATAGCGTCCAACCACGGTATCGCGGCGGCGCGGATCAAGATGGGCCTGAAGCTCTGAAACCAGCAAGCGCCGACAATCATCAATATAGTCGGCGCTGTTCTCGGCGGTCGGCCCGCTGGTCCGGGTCAGCGCCTCAATCTCATAATAGGCAAACATGACCGCATCGAGGATGGGCGGGCGAGAACCGCGATAGGCGCCTTCTTTCTCGGCGCCTTTGCTCTGCGGATCGATATTCGGAAAGAATAGACGCCCGCGCTCGACCATGCTGGAGAGGGCAAGCATCAGGTTGATCCGGTGTTGCAGGAAAGCGCCATCATTGGCCTGGTGCTGCCGGGTGCGGGCAAACATGGCGGCCTGCCCAAGCAGGTTGATTGCCTGATTGCCCCAGGCAAGACTTTGCGCATCGACGGCATGGCGCAGGTTCTCATGCAACAGGCTTTGCTGCTTGCGGGTTTCGGCCCGGCTGAACAGCGCCCCGATCAAGGCAACGAAAGCCGACAGGACCGCAACGATCACTTCGACATTCTCTCTGCCCCATGCAAAAGCAGCATCCATGGCAAGGCTCTCCTTCTGGTCGAGAGGTCTTCTGCCAGAAGGGCAGGGCAGGGGGAAGATGCTGGCCTGCATTAGACGAGTTTACGCCCGGCTTCGTCGATTTCATCGCCGGTGATCTCCGACAGGATCATCTCATTATGGGCAGCGCCTGATGGGATCATTGGCAGACAGTTTTCAGCCTTGGTGACACGGCAATCAAACACGACCGGGCCATCATAGTCGATCATTTCCATGATCTTGGCATCCAGCTCTTTCGGGTCATCACAGACAATGCCTTTGCCGCCATAAGCGTCCGCCAGTTTGACGAAATCGGGTAGGCTTTCGGAATAGGAGTGGCTGTAGCGTTCACCATGCAACAGTTCCTGCCACTGGCGAACCATACCCATCCACTCATTGTTCAGGATGAAAATCTTGATCGGCAGGTCGTGCTGAACGGCGGTGGAAAGCTCCTGCATCACCATTTGGACACTGGCTTCTCCGGCAATGTCGATGACAAGGGCATCGCGGTGAGCGGCCTGAATGCCGACAGCAGCGGGCAGGCCATAGCCCATGGTGCCGAGGCCGCCGGAGGTCATCCAACGATTGGGTTCTTCAAAGTGATAGAATTGGGCGGCCCACATCTGGTGCTGCCCCACTTCAGTCGAGATATACGTGTCGCGATCCTTGGTCAGCTCATACAGGCGCTCAACCGCGTATTGCGGTTTGATTTCGCTGTCGCTGCTCTCATAGGCAAAGCATTTACGGTCGCGCCATGTGTCGATTTGAGCTTTCCAGTCAGTCAGATCTGGCTGTTTCGTTTTGCCCCAGGCTTTCAAAAGCGCACTCAGTGCTTCGCCACAGTCGGCGATAACTGGAATATCGGCACGGATCACCTTGTTGATCGAGCTTGGATCAATGTCGATATGGATTTTCTTTGAGCCGGGCGAGAAAGCATCGATCCGGCCTGTCACGCGGTCATCAAAGCGCGCGCCGACACAGATCATCAGGTCACAATCATGCATGGCATTGTTGGCTTCATAAGCGCCGTGCATGCCCAGCATGCCGAGCCAGTCTGGGTGGCTCGCCGGGAAGGCGCCAAGGCCCATCAGGGTTGAGGTCACCGGGAAACCTGTCGCGGCTTGCAAGTCCCGCAGGGCTTTGCTGGCTTCAGGGCCGGAATTGATGACCCCGCCGCCTGTATAGAAAACAGGGCGACGCGCCTTTTTCATCAGAGCAATGGCTTCCTTGATTGCCTGCGGGTGCGGCGTCGTTTGCGGCTTATAGGTGGCCTTCCGAACCCCTTCCTTGCCGATATAGGGGCCGGTCGCGAACTGAATGTCTTTTGGAATGTCGATAACAACAGGTCCGGGGCGACCAGTTGTGGCGATCAGGAATGCCTCATGAATGGTGCGCGCGAGGTCGTTGACATCGGTCACGAGATAATTGTGCTTGGCGCAGCAGCGGGTGATGCCAACCGTATCACATTCCTGAAATGCGTCGGTTCCGATCAGGTGGGTCGGAACCTGTCCTGTGATCACGACCATCGGGATCGAGTCCATCATCGCATCGGCAATCGGGGTGACCATATTAGTGGCTCCCGGACCGGAGGTGACCAGCGCAACACCGGGTTTCCCTGTTGAGCGCGCATAGCCTTCGGCGGCATGGCCAGCGCCCTGTTCATGGCGCACCAGAACATGCTGGATCGATGGTTCGCTGAACAGTGCATCATAGATTGGAAGGACGGCCCCGCCGGGATATCCGAACATAAGTTCCACACCCTGTTCCTTGAGCGCAGTAATCACGAGTTCCGCACCGGTCATCTGGCGGATTTGTGTTTTGGCTTCAGGTTTTGTCTGGGTATCCATTTTCGGTATCCTCAATGGGGCTTTCAGTTCAGGTTTAGACAAGAAAAAAGGGCCCCTGATTGGAGACCCTTGTTACAAGCACCTGCGACTGACGTCTGGGAACGTCAGCGCAGGTGCCTAATAACGAGTACGACTGTTGGACGCATGAAGCGTTTCCTCCCAAAAGTTGATCGAGGCATAACTTACCCTTTAAGCCCCGTCAACCTCCCTATAAAGGGAAAGAATTACCCGCATACGGTCGTCGAGCGACATGCTGGGAATGCGTGGCCAGAATGGCAGCTGGCGCCCGATCCACGTGAATTGGCGCTTGGCGTAGCGTCTGGTGTCGCGCTTGGCATTCTCTGCGGCGGCTTCGGCGCTCATTTCACCCTTGAGGTAAGCGATCAGGCCGGGCACGCCGTGGGCTTTCATCACGGGCAAGTCGGCCGGCAGGTCCTGAGCCAGAAGGCCGCGCGCTTCTTCCATCGCCCCTTCCATCAACATGCCCTCAAACCGGCGATCAATCCGGGCGTAAAGCCGGGCACGCGGCGGGGTCAGGGCAAGGCCAAGCCAGCGTTTGGGAGACAGGACCGGGCGGGACTTATTACCCTGAAAGGTCGAGATGGATTGCCCGGTTGCCAGAAACACCTCAAGCGCGCGACCAAGCCGCTGGCGGTCGGTCGGGCCAAGCTTTTTTGCGATATCTGGATCATGCTTCATGAGCCGCTGGTACAGCCCCGATGCGCCTTCGCTGCGTTGCAAGGCAAAGACTTCAGAGCGGACATCCTCCGGCACAGGGGGGATTTCAGATAAGCCATCCGTCAAAGCGAGATGATAGAGTCCCGTCCCGCCAATAATGATTGGCGTTTTTCCGCGCCGTTCTATGTCGGCAATAATCTTGCGCGCATCCTCCAGCCAGCGTCCGGTTGAATAGCGATCCGAGCCGGGAATATGACCGAATAGATGATGCGGTGCGCCTTGCATCTCGGTTTCGGTTGGCCGCGCTGAGATGATGCGAAGGTCGGCATAGACCTGCATGGAATCTGCGTTTACGACCTCGCCATTCAGGCGCTGTGCCAACGCGACTGAAAGGGCAGTCTTTCCGCTCGCGGTTGGGCCATGTATCAGGATCGCAGGTGTCATTTCCATAGTGGTAGGAAGGACGCCGCCAAGGGTAAAGGCCGGAAGCAGCAATGACTGAAAAAACGTACACTGAGTATGTCGTGATCGGGGTCGCCCCGGTCTCCATGGGTTTCATGGTTTTGGGTCAGCGCTTGCAGGCAGCCATTGCTGATGCTGGGCTATCCTTGAAGCGACACGCGCGCCTTCTGGGCAATGATGAGCGCTGGGCGGCGGTTGAGCTTGATCTTGATATTCCAGCGCAAGAGGTGGGACGGTTGCGAGCAAAACTCGAAGCCGCCTTTGAAGGCGAGGCCGATGTCGCGCTTATCCCGGCAGCGTATCGGCGTAAGCGGCTTTTGATCTCGGATATGGATTCCACGATTATCCGTCAGGAATGTCTGGACGAGTTGGCGGCCTATGCGGGCCTGAAGGATGAAATTGCCGCGATCACAGCGCGGGCCATGGCGGGTGAGCTGGACTTTGAAGGCGCACTGACTGAGCGGGTTGGCAAGCTGAAAGGCCTGTCGCTGGAGGCCCTGTCGCAATGCTATGCGGAGCGGATCAGCCTGATGCCTGGGGCAAAGACGCTGACAGCGACCATGGCAGCGCATGGCGCGACATGTGTGCTCGTCTCTGGTGGGTTCACCTATTTCACCTCGCGCGTTGCTGAGGCCGCCGGGTTTGAAGCTCATCGCGGCAACACGCTTATGGATAATGGTGCATCGCTAACCGGAGATGTTGGACGGCCTATCCTTGGGCGTGAGGCGAAACTCTCCGCGCTTGATGAGTTTGCCGAAGCAGCAAGCCTCTCACGCCGCGATGCGCTGGCGATGGGGGACGGGGCCAATGACCTCGCAATGATTGAAGCCGCGGGTCTCGGACTCGCCGTACATGCTAAACCGGTCGTTGCAGCGGCTAGCGATGCTGCGATCAATGTTACAGACCTGACCGCAGCCCTCTATTTTCAGGGCTATTCCGACAGTGAGATCATCTGGCGGGAGTAAGGTCCCGCCAAAAGTAGTCTTATCCCAAATGCGGTTTTGCGCCGACCTTGTCGAGGAAAGCGTCGAGCCCTTCAGCGTCTTTGGCTTTGTCCACGGCCTTAACCACGGACTTGTAGGCGCGCGCGGCATAGTGCTGGGTGATTTGCTCATAGGCAACGCCGTCAATCTGCAGGCCAACGCGCTCATCGCCGCGCTCGGTTGCGTCCATATTGGCGCGCGCCCATGGCATATAGGTTAGCGCAACTTCCTCAGTGAAGAGTGGGGCGAGTGTCTCTTCCAGTTCAGCGAGTGGTTTGAACGGCCCGCCAGCTTTCGGCGCTTCCATGAACTCGCTCCACGCCACCACGAATGGGGCACGTGAGCGGAGCCACTCGGCAGGTGTCGGATCCATCAGGAGCTGCGCGACTTGTCCTGCCATCGCAAAATCAGCCGCAGACGGGCGACCACCGAACAGGAATAGCGATTGCTCCAGATGAGCATTGAGCAGGGTGAAGAAGCGCTCAAAGCTTGGCTTCAGAACCTTCTCATTCTTCTTTTCGATGCCAACAAGCGGCAGGCGTTCGCGCATCCGCTTGACGATCTGGTCGCGTGTTTTCTTCTTCGCACGTGGCAAGTCGCCATCAAGCAGTTGCGCCATTGTGCGGTCGCCAGCCTGTTCACGGTCTGGTTTCTGGCCCCAGCGATTGAAGAACATCAGCTTGTTCAACCACTCGTCGGCATAGTCTTCGAGGAGCAGGGCAAGCGCTGCACAAGCCGCATCGTCCGGCACAGCGGAGGGTTCGGCATGATCTGCTTCCAGCGTTGTGATGATGCTGGTCGAATCCTGATTGGGGGGGCGGCTGGGTGAGAGCAGCAGCGGCACAGTCGGTACCCGCGCTTCAGCCTGAAAGGCTTCCTCAGTCGCCTTAGAGCGGCCAATCCATTCGAATTCCACGCCTTTATAGCGCAAGAAAGAGCGCACTTTGACGGAATACGGGGAAGTTTCAGCCCCAAACAGGCGATAAGCGGTCATTTCATACATCCTTGAACGTCGCGCGAACAAGTAATCCAGAGCGGGCCGAATGCCAAGCGGGGAATTGGGGCTGTGTGTGCTGGCTTCAGCCTTTTGCGACTTGCGACATAGGGCACGCAAACGGGGTTGCTTATTAGAAGACAATGAATTATTGAAAAACAATAAATCAACATTGTAAAACAATAAGGATTGTCCCTATGCGGATCAAAACTTTGATCGCGGTCTCCGCTTCCCTAACTGTATTTGTTGCCTGCCAGTCGGCTATCCAGCCCATCGCTGAGGCTGAGCCAGCCATTCAGGACCAAGAGGTTCAAGCCGTCCCATTGATTGAGACAGCAAAAGCCATCAATGCGCTGATGCGCCAATATCACTATAATCCCGGCGAGCTGGACAGTGATACCTATCGCAAGATCGAGGCAGATACGCTGGCCCTTGCTGCAGGCGCCGAAAATCAGGAAGCCTTCATTGATGGTTTCAAAGCCTTATGGGCTGATGGGCCTTTCTCCCATGTTACGTTACGGGTTGCGCGCAGCAATGCCGCAGACACTGCTGCCTTTCTGGATCAGATGCGCGTTGGTGAGGAGGCAACATCTCTGGAGTGGCGGGGCAATGCGGCCATCCTGACCGTCAACACCATGATGGGACAGGACACGATTGAAGCAATTGATGCCCATTACGCAACCATTCGGGAGCGGGGCGCTGAAAAGCTGATCATTGACTTGCGTCAGAATGGTGGTGGGGCCTTTGCGGTTGTCCCGCTGATTGAGAATGCGATTACAGAATCGTTTGATGCTGGCGGCTTTGTGAGCCAGCCATGGAATGCGCAGTTCGACCGGGTTCCGGTTCTGGAAGATATTCAAGCGGTTGAGCCATGGACTGGTTGGTCGATCCGCTCTTTCTGGGAAGATGCGGCCAATGACGCGCTGACGCGAATTCAGTTTTCACCGCGGGCTGAGCCTTACACTGGGCCGATCTATGTCCTGACAAGTCAGCGCACGGCGAGCGCGGCGGAGATGGCAGCGGACGCGTTCAAGGCGTCTGGTCGTGCTACATTGATTGGGGAGCGCACGGCGGGGCAAATGCTGTCGCAAAAAATGTTTGATGTGCCTGGCGGCTTGATCCTGTCCTTGCCGATTGCCGACTATTATTCCACTGCGCATGGCCGGATCGAAGGGCAGGGGGTTGCTCCTGATATTGAAACCTCGGCTGAAGAAGCGCTTGAGTTTGCCCTGCGCTAAAGGAGGCTTGGTTTGTTCATCTGTGCAGGCTTGCCAGCGAAAAATCTAAAAGATATATCATTTAAGGATTAGAGGAATTGAACCGATATTTGGGAAGGCGTGAAAGGCCATCTTTGCGCTGATAGGAGACACTTATGATCAAGCAAACAACATGCGCTGCGGCTGCCCTTCTTTTGATTGCAGGGGCCAGTCAGGCCGAGCCTGATCAGGTGGCACCGAACCCGAATATGGAAACAGCATCCTATATTGCGGCCCCGGATGCGCTGCGGACTTGGGTGACCGCGCGTGCGGGAACGGGTGAGGCCGTGCATTGGGTCTCTGAGGGCGGTGTCTATGCTTATCCGTCGGGTGAAAAGCTGTTTGGTATGATCGGCTTTGACAGTTCGACTGTGATCTGGCCTGAGGACGCCGATGGCAAAATCATTCACCTGACCCGCAAGACTTTTGCTTACACCGACAAGGATACAGGCGAGGTTCTGACCGAGTATAATGGCGAGACCGTGGTGCCGATTGCGTACCCGTATCAGATGATCACCTATCGCCTTGAGGATGATAAAATCTACGGCGATGTTGAGCAGGGCGTTGGTGATAAGGTCCGCGTCATTGAGGCGAAATCCGGTATTCCATATCGCAAGATGGGCAGTGGCTACATTTACAATGCAGCGGTTTTCCTCGACTTCCCGCTCCCTTCCGGCGCGCAATATGAGGCGTGGGAGAATTATGACTTCTTCATCCAGCCTGAGGGCACAGTTGATGAACCCCACCAGATGACCTGGCAGCGTTATGGCAAGCTTCCGGCCTGGGCTGGCGGTGGCCAGTCGATCACGCATCTCCACTCCTGGCGGGTTGAATCGCACAGTGAGTTCCCGCAGCAAATGCTCGACTGGGCCAAGGCAGAACGCCCAATGTGGCTCAACCCACCGGCCAGCGTTGAAGAGGTGCGCCAGCTTCAAAAAGGTGAAGCCGGCCCGGGTTGGAGCGGCGACTGATCGACGGCGAGTACCGCTCGGCCCAGCGCCAAACCCGCCACAGGGCCTCCCCTTGGCGCTATACAGGACTTTAGGCGCGCTCAGATTGCACGCGACATGACTGCTTGCCTCACGACAAGCCTATAGCGCCCAAGCTGAGCGCGCCCGCGGTGGCGTATTTTCGGTTGTTTCCCATGCAGCTTTCACCAGCACAGGTCCGGGCTTTAGCGCTTCTCGAGGCTGAGATCGCTCACCCCCTCGCGCCATCACCACCCGACTGTCACCGCGCTGATGCATTCGGCGCGCATCAAGCAGCAACAGACCACCGCTCTGCCCCCAAATCACGCCGTTCGCGATCAGCCCTGCATCAGGGGGAGATAGCAGGCATTATATGGGAGAGGATAAGGGGGAGGAGAGATTATCGGGCACATACTCTCAACACGCTTTGCGCGGCTTGACCGTGCAATCCATCACCTGTGGGTTCGACCGGGATAAGGCGTAGCCATGGCTCCTTACCTTTAAAGAGACAGCAGGAGATAGGCTCCA
This sequence comes from Hyphomonas sp. FCG-A18, assembly GCF_045287255.1. GTDB lineage: Bacteria > Pseudomonadota > Alphaproteobacteria > Caulobacterales > Hyphomonadaceae > Henriciella. Next base: position 2,461,005 of record NZ_CP137142.1, on the reverse strand, counting down.
CGGTCTGAGCAAGCTCAGCCGTGGAGAGCGGAAGGGGAGAGATACTATACTTACTTATGGGTTTTGATTGAGGGCGTCGGCTTCCAACGCATCTATGCATCGGGTGAACGCGTCACGACTTATCTCATAATCATGGCATGCTCTGAACATTTTCATATTTGAGCCAGTCCATTCAAGTGACCAGCTCTCATCAAGCTCTATTCTACATGCGTAGCTGTAGCCTATGGGCGTATAATCCATACAAAGGGGCATGTCCGACGTTCGTTCCGGCCTGAGCCACATTGCAGCGTTGATCTCATAATCACCTTTGGTTGAGGCACCCATATTCGGGATGTGGAATAGACTCTCACCTCTGCGCTCGAAGAAGACAGATCGCGGAAAGTTCAAGGCCTGAATAAGCGGTTCAAACTTTGTTTCATGAGCAAGTTCTTCGGCGCTTGCTGGTTCAACCCTTATGAAACAGCTTCGGTCACCAGCTTTGGGGCAGGCAACAACGCTTTCAACGTCTGGGTCGCTAAGAAGCGCTTCTTCCAGAGTTTTAAAGGCGTCGCGATTGAGTTCAAAATGCGTAACAACCCGAATTGTTTGGCTTCGTTCTTCGCCGCCATAGCAACCACCAATGGTGAGTAGAGAAACAAGAGCACAAAGCCTAAACATCCACCTCCGCCTCGAGCGCGTTGGCCTGGATGAATTCGCGGCGGGGCTCGACGACGTCGCCCATGAGGCGGGAGAACATGTCGCCCGCTTCCATGGCGTCGTCGACTTTGACCTGTAGGAGCGTGCGCGCATTGGCATCCAGTGTGGTTTCCCACAGTTGGTCGGCATTCATTTCGCCCAGACCCTTATAGCGCTGAATTTTCAGGCCTTTTCGACCGGAATCGAGCACAGCGGTGAGCAGACTGACCGGCCCGGTTACGGTAAACTCACCGGACTTTTCGTTGCGCAGTATGCTGGTCTCAACATAGATCGGGCGGATTTGCGCGGCGATATTGTTGAGGCGCACAGCGTCTGAACTGGCGAGCATCTGTTGATCCAGAACAGCTTTTTCCTCGACCCCGCGGACCTCACGGCTGAGCGTCAGGTTGCCGTCTTCAAACTTGCCAACCCAGGTATCTTCGCCTTCTTCGGCGATCAGGTTGAGGCGCGCCGCCGTGGCCGCAGCTTCGTCAGCAGAGGCACCGGGGGCGAGGGCCCCGGCAATCGCGGCCTGCTCAACAATGTCACCCGGCGCACGCAGGGAAAGGCGCCACAGGGCCTGTTTGAACTGGGCCGCCGAGCGAACACGGTCGCGGAGGTCTTCCCCCGCAATCTGAGTGCCGTCAGCGAGGATCAGGGCTTCACCATCGGTGCCCTCATCGATGAGATAGGCGTTTAACTCATCATCGTCTTTGAGGTAGCGCTCGGACTTGCCGCGCATGACTTTGTAAAGTGGCGGCTGGGCGATGTAGAGATAGCCATGATCGATGACTTCCGGCATCTGACGATAGAAGAAGGTCAGCAAAAGGGTCCGAATGTGGGCGCCGTCAACGTCGGCGTCGGTCATGATGACGATCTTGTGGTAGCGCAGCTTTTCGAGGTTGAAGCCGCCTTTGTCCGGATCGTCGCGGCCAATGCCAGTGCCAAGGGCGGTGATCAGGGTACCGACCTGATCTGAGGACAGCATCTTGTCGAAGCGGGCGCGCTCAACATTAAGGATTTTCCCGCGCAGGGGCAGGATGGCCTGATTGGAGCGGTCGCGGCCCTGCTTGGCTGAGCCACCCGCGGAATCACCCTCCACGATGAAGATTTCAGACTTGGCCGGGTCTTTTTCCTGACAGTCAGCGAGCTTGCCGGGCAAGGACGTGATGTCGAGTGCACCCTTGCGGCGGGTCAGTTCGCGCGCCTTACGGGCGGCCTCGCGCGCAGCAGCGGCCTCGACGATCTTGGTCATCACCGCGACGGCTTCTTTGGGGTGCTCCTCGAACCACTCGGCGAGTTTTTCGTGCATCAGGCTCTCAACCACCGGGCGCACCTCTGAGGAGACCAGCTTGTCTTTAGTCTGGGAGCTGAATTTTGGGTCGGGCACTTTGACCGAGAGAACGCAGGTCAGGCCTTCACGGGCATCATCGCCGGAAATGTCGACTTTTTCTTTTTTGGCGATGCCGGTTTCAGTCGCATACTTGTTGATGATCCGGGTCAGGGCACCCCGGAAGCCCGCCAGGTGGGTTCCGCCATCGCGCTGTGGGATATTGTTGGTGAAACAGAGGACGTTCTCGTGATAGGCGTCCGTCCACTCGAGGGCCGCCTCGACCGTGATGCCGTCTTTTTCGCCAGTGACGAAGATGGTTTCCGGGATCAGCGCTTGTTTCGTCGTATTGAGGTGCTGAACGAAGGCAGAGACGCCGCCCTCATATTCCAGCACAGCCTCATAGGGTTCGGCCTCACGCAGGTCGCGAAAGACGATGCGGACACCAGAGTTCAGGAAGGCCAGCTCGCGCAGACGATGCTCCAGCGTCTTGCGGTTATACTCCGTCATCGTGAAGGTCGCCGCAGAGACCATGAAACGCACAGCTGTGCCTGTGTAAGGCGTGCCGTCTTCTTTGGTTGGGCTGGTGCCGATAACAGCGAGGGGGGCTTCTGTGCGCCCGCCATCAACGAAGCGGACATAATGCTCGCTGCCATCGCGGTGGATTTTCAGGTCGAGCCAATCGGAGAGCGCGTTCACAACCGAAACGCCAACCCCGTGCAAGCCGCCGGAGACCTTGTAGGAATTGCTGTCAAATTTCCCGCCCGCATGCAGCTCGGTCATGATGACCTCAGCGGCGGAGCGGCCCTCTGTGGCATGTTGGCCGACCGGGATGCCGCGGCCATTATCGGTAATCTCGGCACTGCCATCAGGGTGCAGGGTGACGGTCACTTCATCGGCATGACCCGCAAGGGCTTCGTCGATCGCATTGTCGACGACTTCGTAAATCATGTGGTGCAGGCCTGACCCGTCATCGGTATCACCAATGTACATACCAGGGCGCTTGCGAACCGCCTCAAGGCCTTTGAGAACCTTGATACTGTCCGCGCCATATTCAGGGTTGTTTTCCGCCGCTTCAGCCATTGAAAAGCCTGCCAATCTTCTGATTCGTTTTAATCCCTGTTTTTATAAGGGATTTTGTCACAAAAGGGAAATCTGAGGATGGTTTTTGAGCCGATAAAAACCCTTTTCTTTCAGTGTGTTACCGGTGTGTTTGGCGCTGGGTGCAGAAAGTTACTTCGGCCGCATCGTGAGTGCCCGCGACACGCCGTCGCTTTAGGGGGTTTTGCGTAAGCGCTGATGAGTGCCAGACTTTATAAGCGCGCCCATGAGACAGGACTGGACCGGCTTCGCCACGGCCAATGTGCCGCGCTATACGAGTTACCCGACCGCTGCGCAGTTTGGCGGTGATGTTGGCCTGACAGAGGCTCTGGACTGGGGGGGAAGAACGCCCGCCCGAACGCCGATCAGTGCCTATCTGCATGTGCCTTTCTGTGAGGCGCTGTGCTGGTATTGTGGCTGTCACACGACGGTGCCGAACGGCTATGACCGGATCGCGCGTTATGTCTCCACCGTGCACCGTGAGATTGACCTGTGGGCTGAAGCGCTCGGCACGCATGGCGGGGTGGGGCATTTGCACTTTGGCGGGGGGTCACCAAATGCCTTGTCTGCCGATGACTTCTTTGCGCTGACCGAGCATGTCCGCGCAACGCTGAAAGTTCGGGATGGTGCGGAGATTGCGGTCGAGCTTGATCCGCGCTCGCTGACGGCAGAACGGGTCAAGGCGATGGCCGCATCGGGTGTGAACCGGGCCAGCCTTGGCGTGCAGACGCTGGACCCGATTGTGCAAAAGGCCGTGAATCGTATTCAGCCCCGTGAAATGGTCGAAGATTGCGTCGAGGCGCTCAAGATTGCCGGTATTAGTGCGATCAATGTCGACCTGATGTATGGTCTGCCGCATCAGACTGTCGCCGATGTGATCGAAGTGGCGGAGTTTTGCGGTTATCACCAGATCAAGCGGGTTTCTGTTTTTGGCTATGCGCATGTCCCCTGGTTTGCCAAGCACCAGCGGGCGATTGATGAGGCGGCTTTGCCGGGGCTTAAGGAACGCGCGACACAGGCCGATATGGCGGCCCGGGCGCTGATTGCAGAAGGCTATGTCCGGATCGGACTGGACCATTTTGCTTTGCCAAGCGATCCGCTTGCTATTGCCCAACGAGAAGGGCGCCTGCGCCGGAACTTTCAGGGCTATACTGATGACCCTTATGAAACGCTGATCGGGATCGGGCCAAGCTCAATCTCGGCCTTCCGCGAGGGTTATGCGCAGAACACGCGACGCAGCGATGTCTGGAGCGAGGCCATTCATGATGGACGCTTGCCGACCGACCGTGGCGTTGCGGTTGGGGCTGAGGACCGTTTACGCGCCCGCGCGATTGAGGCCCTGATGTGTAACCTGCGTGTCGATCTTGATGCGGTGTGCGCGGAAATGGGGGCGAAGCCGGGAGCGCTGGATGAGGCTTTGACGCATATGCGGGATCTTGCCGATGCCGGGGTATGTGTGATCGTCGGGAAAACCATTGTCGTGCCGGAGGATGCGCGCATGCTGGTGCGCAATGTGGCCCAGGCGTTTGATGCTTATTCCGTACGCGACGGACAAGGCAAACACGCGATTGCCGTTTAGGGGCTGATTTCTACCTTTTGCGCGCGATCGCCAAAGGGTTCGAACAGATAGTCTTCTGTGCCGGTGAGCCAGGCCTGCCCGCCAATCGAGAGCAACTCATCGAACAGGGCGGCGCGGCGGTCCCGGTCGAGATGCGCAGCGGCTTCATCGAGCAGAATGAGCGGGCTTGGCCCCTCGCCATCCTCGCAAAGCGCACGGGCACTGGCGAGGATGAGGCCAATCAATAGCGCCTTTTGCTGGCCTGTGGAGGCTTGCCCGGCAGGTGCGCCGGTCGGGCGGTGGATGACGGTCAGATCAGTACGGTGCGGCCCGGAAAGGGTGCGTCCGGCGGCCTGATCACGGTAGCGGCCCTTGGCGAGATCTTCGGCGATCAGATCGGCGATATCCATCATGCCTGCACCCTCTGTGGCGGCCTGTTCAGCCGGGCCAGTGAGGGCGAGATCACCTTTGGGGAAATGGCCTTCGGGTCGGGCATCGACGGCGGCCTGTAGCAGGGTCAGGACGCGGGCGCGATTGGCGGCGATCAGCGCGCCAGCTTCGGCCATACGGCCCTCAATCGCATCCGCCCAAGCCGGATCGACGCGACCGCGCTCCAGCAAGGCATTACGCTCGCGCATGGCCTTTTCATAGCGGTTGGCGGCGCTGCCATGACTTGGGATATGCGCCATGACCTGGCGATCAAAGAAGCGGCGACGATCCGAAGCCCCGCCGCGAAACACGCTGTCCATGTCCGGGGTCAGCCAGACAATGCGGATGAGTTCAGCCAGATCAGTGACGGTGGCGGGCGCGCTATCGAGACGGATCGTTCGCTTGTGCCCGGTCTGGGTCGGTTCCAGCCCGACACCAAGCTTTTGCTCATTGTCCAGCGTGGCTGAGATGGTCCAGCCATTCGGAGCATTATGCCGCGTCATGTCTGGTAGAGCGGCGGCCCGAAGACCGCGGCCAGGGCCGAGCTGGCTGATTGCTTCAAGGATATTGGTCTTGCCCGCACCATTCGGCCCATACAGGCACACAGGCCGCGTATCGAGCTTCAGGTCGAGTGCCGCATGGCTGCGGAAATCCGTCAGGCGAAGTCGGGTGAGGGCGGTCACTACACCCGCAGCGGCATCAGCACGTATTGGGCGCTTTCGTCACCGGGGTCGAGGACGAGGGCCGGGCTGGCTGGATCGTTGAACAGGAAGCGCGCGTCTTCGGCTTCGATCTGCGCGGTGACGTCGAGCAGGTATTTGGCGTTAAAGCCGATATCCATGCCATCTTCCTGATAATCACATTCGATCTCTTCATGACCTTGCCCGGTTTCGGCGCTATTGACCGCCAGGGTCAGTTTGCCTTCGGACAGGGAAAGTTTTACCGAGCGGGAGCGCTCTGCCGAAACAGTGGAGACACGATCCACGGCGGCCTCGAATTGCTTATTGTCGATGATCAGGGCCTTGGTGTTCCCCTTTGGGATGACGCGCGCATAGTCCGGGAAAGAGCCATCGATCAGTTTCGAGGTCAGCTGGGCCTGCCCGGCCTTGAACTGTATTTTGGTTTCAGAGACCGAGACGCTGACATCGCCATCGACACTATCGATCAGGCGACGGGCTTCCCCTACGGCTTTGCGCGGTACAATCACGCCGGCGAGAGACTCAGATCCCTCCGGGGCATCGACTTCAGACAGGGCAAGGCGGTGGCCATCCGTGGCGACGGCGCGCAGCTTCTGGCCTTTATCGGTCTCTGCGGCGTGCAGGTAGACACCATTGAGGTAATAGCGGGTCTCTTCGGTCGAGATGGCAAACCGGGTCTTGTCGATCAGGCGACGCAGATCGGCGGCCTCAATCTCAAACGTGGTGGCATCATCATCGGCGACCATGGTCTGAAAGTCGCTGGCTGGCAGGGTTGGCAGCGAGAATTTCGAGCGACCCGAATGGATCGAAAGCTGGCGGTTTTCCGGGTTCAGCTCCAGCTCAACATCAGCGCCAGCCGGAAGCTTGCGAACCACGTCGAACAAAGTTCCTGCCGGGGCGGTGACGGCACCGTCACTGTCAATCTTGGCATCGGCCGTATCAACGGCTTCGATATCAAGGTCGGTTGCGGTGAAACGGACCTGACCATTTTCAGCTTGCATCAGAATGTTCGACAGGATCGGGATCGTGTTCCGGCGCTCAACAACGTTCTGCACGTGGGAAAGCGCATTCAGAAGCGCACCGCGTTCGATCGTCAGTTTCATCTCATCATCCCTTCTGGGCCGGATTGCCCGGTCGTCTATCTTTTATCTGTCTGTTAGCCTCATGGGGCGAATCGGCCCGCCTCTCAAGAGAAGCGGGCCGTTAACGTCACGAATTCAGCACGAAATGCAAGTCTTTGCCAGAGGGCTTATGAATTGCCTTCCGGGCGGCTGAGCCGCTCATGCAGGATAGCGCGGACTTTCTCGACATCGGCGGCCATATCCCGGTCCCCTTCGGCCAGCAGCGCCTCGATTTTCTCGCAGGCATGCATCGCGGTCGTATGGTCCTTTTTCTTATAGGCCATGACGATTTGCGGGAAGGATTTGTCGGTCAGTTCGCGTGACAGGAACATGCCAATCTGACGGGGCACAACGACCGTGCGGCGCTTTGAGCGACCCTCAATATCCGTCTTGGTGACGTTGAACGCCTCCATGCAAGAGCGCTTGATGTCGTCGAGGGTCGGCTTGCGTGGCTCGCCTGCGATCCGGCGGATCACCCGCTCCAGCATAATCTCGTCAATCGCGCGTGTGCCCATGGCGCTTTCGATCAGCAGCGTGTTGAGCACACCCGTGAGTTCGCGCCCCCCCTGTGGGACAGCGCCCGCAATGCGATCGATCTGAGCTTCGCTCAAAGTAAAGCCACCACTGGTGCGGGCAATCAGACCCGCGTGCATTTCGACAATGTGCCGCCGCATCTCAAGCGTTGGCAGCGCCACTTCAACCGCCGTGGAGCCGCGCAACTCATTGGCAATTTCACTGCTGAAACCGACCGCTTCGCCCGGAGCAGCATCGCCGGTGATGATCACGCGGCCACCTGCGCTGGTCACCGAACGAAGGGCGCCAAAGAAGGCCCGCTCTGTCTTCTGCTTGCCTTTGATCCAATGCAGGTCGTCAATCATCAGGAAGTCATTGTTGCGGACAAAAGTCTGCAATTCCTGTGTGTTGCCTGCGCGAGCGCCATCAACGAAGCGCGTCATAAACTCCTCGGCGCTGATATAGGTGACCCGGCAATCTGGATTGAGGGCATTCATCCGGGCAATCGTGGCCTTGAGGATGTGGGTCTTGCCGCATCCGGGTGGGCCATAAAAGGTGATGACGCCCGTTGGTACGGCCCCACCGCCGGCCATATGTTCCGCCAGTCGCGCCGCGTTTTCATTAGATGGCCCGACAACCAGCGTGTCGAAGGTCATGGTACCCAGCTCAGCCGTTTTGGCGACGACAGGTTCGGATGGTTGAATCTCTGTCTTAGGCTCGGCCCATGGATCAGAAATGACACTGCGAATGTCAGCCGGGATGCGACTCCATAGTTCCAGCTTCACGCGGCGCGCACGCGGATCAAACCGCGCCCAGGCCTGCTGGATGTCACGGCCATAATCGGCCGTCGCCCGATCAAGGGTGAGGCGATCCTTCGCCGTCACAATCATGGCGCCATGGATCTCTGCGGCAAAGCGCAGGGGCTCTATCCACTTCTTGTAATCTTCTGCAGGCAGAGCTTGCTCCAATGAAGCCTTTACGTCTGCCCAAATTGTACCCGCTCCGGGTGTTGCGAGAGTGCCTTCTGCAGCTTGTGTTGTGCCCGTCTTCCCCGTTGAAAACCCCATTTTCTTGTTCAACCCTGTTTTCGCGTTATGTCTTTTGTACGGCCCGAACGGAAGGCACACGATCCTCGTTCTGGGTCAGCCGCCCAGCACACAAAATACTCAGTCGAGAGATCAATTCCGTTGGTGGATTGAATTAACCAGAGGGCCTGTGGAAGAGCAAGATGGATTATTTTTCTTTTTCATACCTGACCCCGCTTGACAGATAGGGGACCTGTCTAAAACCCATTGAAAAACAGCGGTCTGCCTGTGGTAAAAAAAATCAGCTCAGCCCAGATCGCAATAATGACAGGGGTTTCCGGATTGTTCTGTCAAGCGGTCAAGATCGCGCTTCCTGTGTATAACTTTGCTGAAATGCAGGGTTTTCCACATGTGGACACGCGAGTTGACGCGAAGAAAAAACCCGCCTGGCGGGTGCCAGACGGGTTTTGTATTTTTCATCCGTAAAGGAACAAATTTCAGGCGCTTACGCCATGGCCTTTACGCGGGCGCTGAGGCGCGACACCTTACGAGAGGCTGTATTCTTGTGAGTGACACCCTTGGTCACGCCGCGCATAATTTCCGGTTGGGCGATTTTCAGCGCTTCTGTAGCAGCGGCCTTATCACCTGCTGCGATCGCTTCTTCGACCTTGCGGATATGGGTGCGGATGCGCGAACGGCGCGCGGTGTTTACAGCGGTGCGCGTCTCAATCTTGCGCACCATCTTCTTGGCTGAGCGGGTATTCGCCATCAAAAACTCCTTTGTCGCCTTATCTGGCGGAAAGCGCGGTATGTATCGAAACGGCCTGCCAGCGTCAACCGCTCACAGGCCGCAGATGTGAAGATTCTGCTGCCGCAAAAGACTATTGGTTTTTGAAGTGCGGCTGGCGCTTCTCAACAAAGGCTTCCATGCCCTCTTTCTGATCTTCGGTGGCGAAGAGAGAGTGGAACAGGCGACGCTCAAACATCACGCCCTGGCTGAGCGGTGTTTCGTAAGCCGCGTTGACCATTTCCTTGGTCAGCATGGCCGCTGCGCGCGGCATGGCCGCGATCTTCTTGGCAACGGCCTTGGCTTCCTCAACCAGATCATCAACCGGCACGATGCGGGAGACGAGACCGCAGCGCTCCGCCTCTTCGGCATCCATCATGCGCCCAGTCAGGCACATTTCCATAGCTTTGGACTTACCAGCAAAACGGGTCAGGCGTTGTGTGCCGCCTGCGCCGGGTGAGACACCGATGGTGATTTCCGGCTGACCAAACTTGGCTTTCTCGCCGGCAAGGATGAAGTCACACATCATCGCGAGCTCACACCCGCCGCCAAGGGCATAGCCGTTCACCGCAGCGATCAGAGGCTTGCGCATCCGCGCCGCGCGCTCCCAATTCTTGGTGATGAAGTCACTATAATAGGCATCCATATAGGATTGCTCGCGCATTTCCTTGATATCTGCGCCTGCGGCAAAGGCCTTTTTGGAGCCGGTAATGACAATACAGCCAATCTCCGGGTCATTATCGAAGCGGTCCAGCGCGGCGGTCAGATCGTCCATCAGCTGGTTGTTGAAGGCGTTCAGCGCATCGGGGCGGTTCAGAGTGATCAGCGCAACAGCGCCTTCCACCTCTGTCAGCAATGTTTCGTAGGCCATATTGTCCTTTACGGTTGGTCCTGTCTTGCGTGGGCGCGGTCTGATGCCGCTGCTCCAATCCGCGCTGTGTAGGCGAAAATATCCAGCACGTCGATAGGGGTTGGATTAGTCCTTGTTTTTCAGGCGATAGATGAGATCCAGCGCCTCACGGGGGGTAAGAGAGTCCGGGTCTATTGTCTCTAGCAGGTCGAGTGCCGGGTGGGACATTGTGGTTTCGATCGGCTCAGGCTCTTCAACAGAGGCAAAGAGCGGCAGGGCTTCAATCGTATCGGGGCTGGCTTCGAGTTTTTTGAGCACCTGCTCGGCGCGGCGGACGGCTCTTGCGGGCAGGCCGGCGAGACGGGCGACCTGTACGCCATAGGATTTGTCTGCTGGACCCGGCTGGACATCATGCAGGAAGATCAGCTCATCCTTCCATTCCTTGGCGCGCAGGGAGAGGTTCTCTGAGGCGGGGAGATCGTCGGCAAGCGTGGTCAGCTCATGATAATGGGTTGCGAAGAGAGCGCGGCACTTATTGGTGTTGTGCAAATGCTCAACTGCGGCCCAGGCAATGGCGAGGCCGTCATAGGTGGAGGTGCCCCGGCCAACCTCATCCAGAATGACAAAGCTGTTCGGGGTGGCCTGTGTCAGGATAGCCGCGGTTTCGACCATCTCGACCATAAATGTAGAGCGCCCGCGGGAGAGGTCATCGCTGGCCCCGACGCGGGAGAAGATGCGATCAGCAAGGCCAAGACGCAGCGACCGCGCCGGGACATAGAGGCCAGCCTGAGCCAAAATGACGGCAAGACAAGCCTGACGCAGATAGGTCGACTTACCAGCCATATTTGGGCCGGTGACGAGGCCGAGCCGGGGGGCAGTTTCGCCGCGGGCATCGAGTTTCAGATCATTAGCGGTAAAGCCGTCGCCCTGTTTGCGCAGGGCGGCTTCTACAACCGGGTGGCGTAGGCCCTCGGCTTCAAAGATGGGGGTGTCGCTGGTGGCAAGGGATGGGCGAACGGCGTTCGTTTCGCTGGCCCATTCGGCGCTGGCCGCGGCGACATCGAGCGTGGCAAGCGCATTGGCCGCTGCGCTTAAGGGGGCGCTGACGGTTTCGACGCGGTGGCAGAAGGTCTCAAAGAGGGCGAGTTCGCGGCCCTTGGCTATGTCTTCGGCTCGCGAGATTTTCCCGGCGAGCTCGGACAGCTCAGCGGTTGAGAAGCGGACATTTGAGGCCAGCGTCTGGCGGTGAATGAAAGTCTCGTTCAGTGGCGCGCCCATCAGTGGATCAGCATGGCGGGCCGGGACATCGATGAAATAGCCCAGCACATTGTTGAACTTGATCTTTAGGGCGCTGATCCCGGTCTGGTTGCTATAACGGGCCTGTAGCTCGGCGATGATCTTGCGGCTGTCGGATTTTAGCGTGCGGGCCTCATCCAGCGCCTCATCCCAACCCTGCGCAATGAAATTGCCATCGCGGGGCAGGGTGGGCAGCTCATCCTGAAGCGCGCGATCAAGATCATGGGTGAGGCTGGCTAAGTCTGGCGCATTGGCGAGGGTGAGGTCGTTCAGAGCCGTTTCGATCAGATGTGGCGGATTAGTCGCGGCTTTGGTGGTCTCAGCAACCGCGCGTTCGCCAGCTTTCAGGGCGCTGGCAATCGCGGCAAGATCACGTGGCCCACCGCGGCCAAGGCGAATACGAGCGCGGGCGCGTTCGAGGTCCGGGGCGTTCTTTAGCGTCTTACGAATGCTCTCGCGCAAATGGTCATTGGCGAGGAAGAAGTCGACACTGTCATAGCGCGCTGTAATGGTGGCGGCAGTCGTTTCAGGTCGGGCCAATCGCGCCGCCAGGAGACGTGCGCCGGGGGCGGTGAGGGTACGGTCTATCGTTGCGAGCAATGTACCCTGACGCGAGCCATTGAGCGCGGTGTCGATTTCGAGACTGGCGCGGGTGGCCGGATCAATGGCGAGCGCTGGTGTGTCGGCGCTGCGGCGTGGCGGATCAAGGCGGATATCTGCGCCAGCCTGCGTGATGGAGAGATAATCGAGCAGAAGACTACAAGCGGCGAGTTCGGCTTTGGTGAAGGTGCCGAAGGCATCAAGCGCGGCGATCTTGAACGCGTCTTTTAACAGGCGTTCGCCAGACTTCGCGCTGGCTGCGCCATTCGGGCGATGGGTTAGCGGTGGTCTAAGGGCTTCCAAAGCTGCGCGTGTCAGTGGCCGATCCGCATCAGCCTCTGTCAGGAGCAACTCATTCAGCGGCATAGCGCTGAGCGTGTCGCCCAAGCTTTCCGGGGCGAAGCTACGGACCTCGAAAGCACCTGTGGAGACATCACAGGCGGCCAGAGCAGCCTCAGCGCCGCCAGCGGCAAAGGCGACAGCGACCAGGGCCTGTCCCTGACGCGGTGGGAGCAGGGACTCCTCGGTAATCGTACCGGGGGTGACGATGCGCACGATGTCGCGATTGACGATGGCTTTATAACCGCGCTTTTTCGCTTCGGCGGGGGTTTCTGTCTGTTCACATACCGCAACACGCTCACCGGACTTGATAAGGCGGGCAAGATAGCCCTCAGCCGCGTGATAGGGGACGCCTGCCATCGGGATGGGTTTGCCCTCATGTTCGCCACGAGATGTCAGCGTAATATCGAGAATCTCTGCCGCGCGGGTCGCATCCTCGAAAAACAGCTCATAAAAGTCGCCCATGCGAAAAAAGAGCAGTGCATCGGGATGACGCGCCTTTATGGCAAGATATTGCGCCATAAAGGGGGTTGGGGGCTTCCCCTTTTTCACTTGTCCGCCGCTGTCAGGCATTTTTCCACCGAATCTGCAAGGTACCTCTTCCGAATAAGCCATTGCCAACGGGTTGTCGCCCATTGCGGACAGGATTAGGACGTTTGAACGTTTTTTGACCCTTCGGCTTTGAAAGGCCTGCACATATGACTTCCAAGCGTCCCAGCTTTACCGATCAGGAAGCCCTCGATTTTCACGCGCACGGCACACCGGGTAAAATCTCGATGCTGCCGACTAAGCCGATGCAGACCCAGCGCGATTTGTCACTGGCCTATAGCCCGGGTGTGGCGGTGCCAGTTGAAGCGATCGCCAAGGATGAAGACCTTGCCTATGATTATACGGCCAAGGGCAACACGGTTGCGGTAATCTCCAACGGGACGGCTATTCTGGGCCTTGGCGACCTTGGTCCTATGGCGTCCAAGCCCGTGATGGAGGGCAAGTCCGTCCTGTTCAAACGCTTTGCCGACATTGATAGTTTTGATGTCGAGGTCCAGACCAAAGAGATCGAGGAGTTCATTACGGTCGTAAAGAATATTGGTGCGACCTGGGGCGGGATTAATCTCGAGGATATTGCCTCTCCTGAATGTTTCATCATTGAAAGCACGCTGCGTGAGCAGCTCGATATTCCCGTCTTCCATGATGACCAGCATGGTACGGCGATCATTGCGGCGGCAGGGATCATCAATGCCTGTCATATTACCGGGCGTAAGATGGAAGACCTGACCGTTGCGGTGTCTGGCGCAGGCGCGGCGGGGCTTTCTGTGGCGGGCCTGATCCGGCATCTGGGTGTAAAGGCTGAGAATATCCTGATGTGTGACCGTCAGGGCGTCATCTATGAAGGGCGCACCGAAGGGATGGATCAGTTCAAGTCCGCCTTTGCGGTCAAGACTGAAAAACGCACATTGGTTGAGGCGATGGATGGTGTAGATTGTTTCCTTGGCCTGTCGGTTAAGGGCGCGGTGAACCGGGAAATGGTTCAGTCCATGGCGGCCAACCCGATCATCTTTGCGATGGCCAACCCGGACCCTGAGATCACACCAGAAGAGATCAAGGCGGTGCGCGGCGATGCGATCATTGCGACGGGCCGGTCGGACTATCCCAACCAGGTCAATAATGTTCTGGGCTTCCCCTACATTTTCCGCGGTGCCCTCGATGTTCGCGCGCGGTCGATCAATGAAGAGATGAAAGTCGCCGCCGCTAAGGCGTTGGCGGAACTGGCGCGGGAAGATGTGCCGGACGAAGTGGCGGCGGCTTATCACGGCTCACGCCCGACTTTCGGTAAGGATTACATTATCCCGACCCCGTTCGATCCGCGCCTGATCAGCTTTATCCCGCCTTTTGTGGCGCAGGCCGCGATGGATACAGGCGTTGCCCGTAAGCCAATCGAGGATATGGAAGAGTACCGCCATTCACTGGCGCGTCGCCTCGATCCAACCGCGTCCTTCCTGCAAGGGGTGCAGACGCAGGTTCGCAAGGAAAAGAAACGGATCGTGTTTGCTGAAGGCGAGGAGCCACAAGTTGTGCGCGCCGCCTTTACCTTCCAGCAGCAGGGCCTTGGCCATCCAATCCTGATCGGGCGCAGCCAACAGGTGGCCGATACGATGGCGCAAATGGGCGTTCCGGAAGGCAGCCTGGAAGTCGTCAATGCGCGTCTGTCTGACCGCAATGCCGATTATACCGATTATCTGTACGAGCGTCTGCAACGCCGCGGCTACCTGAAGCGCGATGTCCAGCGTCTGGTCAATCAGGACCGGAACGTGTTCGGCTGCTGTATGCTCGCCCATGGTGATGCTGATGGCATGGTGACCGGGGTGACACGGAATTATGATGTCTGCCTGAAAGATGTCATGCTGACGCTGGACCCGCTGCCAGATACTCAGGTCCTGGGCATGTCGATGGTGCTGAACCGCGGTAAGACCGTGTTCATTGCCGATACCAGCGTGACTGAACTTCCAGATGGACAGGCTTTGGCGGATATCGCCAAGGAGGCGGCAAAAGCGGTTAAGCGCCTTGGTTTTACCCCGCGCGTGGCCTTTGTGTCTTACTCAACCTTTGGGAATCCAATGGGAGAGCGGTCCGAAAAGGTCCGCGATGCGGTTGCGATCCTTGATAGCTGTGAGGAGTGCGATTTTGAGTATGAGGGTGATATTTCCGCTGATGTGGCGATGAACCCGATGCACAAAATGCTGTATCCGTTCTCGCGCCTGACGGATGCGGCAAATGTCCTGATTATGCCCGCTATTCACTCGGCCGCGATTGCCACCAACCTGCTGGAAGGGATGAGCCGGGCCACCGTGATCGGTCCGATCCTGCTGGGCTTTGAGAAGCCGGTACAGATCGTGTCACTGGGCGCGACTGTGAACGATGTTGTCAATCTCGCGACGGTTGCCGCTTTTGATATTGACCGTCTGGTCTGGACTGGAAACTAGGTTTTACTCACGCCGCCCGACACGGGAGCGAGCGCGCTCTCTGCGGGCGGCGTCAGTTTGGTCCTGGTCTGCAGCTTCCTCGGCTTCCGCTGCTTCCTGAGCGGCTCTCTCAGCATCAGCCATATCGATGACATTGACGATGTCGGCGGTGAACCGGGCGACATCGAACCGATCGAGGCCAGCGACGTCATAGCCACGGCGCACGATCACCAGATCACGGCTCGGGACAATCACGAGATATTGGCCGCGATTGCCGAGGCCGGCAAATGTATCGGCGGGCAGGCCCTCTGAACCGCCGAGCAGCCAGAATGCACCGCCATAGCCAAACTCGCCGCTTGTCGGTTGGGCTGGGGCGGGGCTGCTGACATAGTCAATCCAGTCCGCCGGGATAATTTGCTCACCGCCCCACTGGCCACCCTGCAGGTAGAGCTGGCCCATACGGGCCATATCACGGGCGGTCATCCAGACCTGAGAGGATGAGACATAGTCGCCTTTCCAGTCGGTTTCGAGCGTGGTGTTAAGCGCGCCAATCTTGTTGAGCACCGCTTTATAGGGATAGCTGAAATAGCGGGCGTCATCATCCAATGTCTGACGCAAGCCGCGCATGGCGACGAGCGTGTCATAATTGGAGTATTTGAACCGTGTCCCGGGCTCAGCTTCAAGCACACGCCCCTGCAGCATTTCATCAGTTGTTGTGCCGCCGAAGTAAAGTCGGTCCGTCCGCGAGCCACGTGTGCCCGATTCAAGCCCAGTCGCCATATCAAGGGCGTGGCGCAACGTGATTGCGCGGCGCGGATCAGCCCCGGAATTCCACTCGTTGAGCACCGCTTCATTATCGAGCCCCATCAGGCCGTCCTGCACCGCCGCACCGATAATTGTAGAGGTTAGCGATTTGGCGACTGACCAGGTGCGCTGAGGTGTCTCGGCAGTTATGCCCCGGGCATAATCCTCAGCCAGCACTTTCCCGTTGCGGACCACCACGACGGCACTGGTGCGGGTACCCTCGCCATAGGTTTGGCCATCAAAAGCGAAGCTAACCGGGATGCCGAGCCGTCCAAGCGCAAGAGGATTGTCATTTGCAGTATAGGTCACCCCATCGCCGATGACCGGAGCGCGGTCAGATTCCAGACGCGCGCGTGGATTGGCAAAGCGGGGCAGGAAATCTGCGGCTTCAGGGCCAGCACCGATTGGCAAGAGCGAGCAGCCCATGCCCTGACGCCATTGCGCAATCCGTGGGGGCATATTGCGATCAAAGCGAACAGAGACCCGGCGATTGCGCTCATCAATATTGGCATCGGAGAGACCAGCCATGAACGGACGGTAATCTGTATAGATGCCATCAAGCTCGTTGGCTTCGATAACGGCTTCCCGGTGTCCGGCAATGAAGGTGCCTGAACAAGTGAACAGGGCTTTGTATCCCGCTGCTAAAGCCTGTTTGGTGGCATCGCTGGCGGTTTCATTTTGCGCACTGGCAGGCAGGGCGAGGAGACCGAAAGCAAGGCTAGAAGCAAGAACAGACAAGGCGAACATGGGTTGGCGCATAATGTCACTCCGCAAAGACTAGAAAAAAGGACCTAACCGTATTCGATTAGGTCCCACAAGCGGCGGAAATGCGGCAGCGTTTTACAGCTTAAAGAAAAGCCACGTCTGCGATTTCATAAACGCGCGCCCCGCCGGGGGCCGCAACTTCAGCTTCATCGCCAGCTTCCTTGCCAATCAGGGCGCGGGCCATAGGCGAGGTGTTGGAGATTTTACCGTTTCGGATAGAGGCTTCATCCTCACCAACGATGCGGTAAGTAAACTCTTCTTCAGTGTCGACGTCGATGATGGTTACGCTTGCGCCGAACACGACTTTTGAGCCTTTAATCTTGCTCATGTCGATGACTTCAGCACGCGAGAGCTTGTCTTCCAGCTCGACGATGCGGCCTTCAATGAAGGACTGTTTTTCCTTCGCGGCGTGGTATTCAGCATTCTCTGAAAGATCGCCATGCTCACGGGCAACCGAGATGGCCTGAATCACCGCGGGGCGTTCGACCGACTTAAGATTTTTCAATTCTTCCTCAAGGGCGGCATGGCCCTCGACCGTCATAGGTGTTCTTTGCATTGGATATATACCGTTACTCTTTGGATGGAGCGTCCGATCAAAATCGATTGGCGTCAAGTGGTGTGACTGCCGCTGCGTTACAAGGCCTGCAGTTTAAACTGCTGATCAGGCGTCTTGCAAGGATCGCACCGTTAGATCGCGTGTGCGCTTGACCTCAATCGCCTGCACCGAGGCGACCGAAGACGATAGCGTGGTGAAATAGGGGATGTTGTTGACCACGGCGGTGCGGCGGATCGACTTGGAGTCTTCCAGCGATTGCATGCCCTCAGTGGTGTTGAAAACGAGATCGATTTTGCCGTTGATCATGTCGTCAACAATGTTGTCGCGGCCATCGATGACCTTGCGGACGGACCCGGCCTCAACGCCATGCTCGCTCAGGAATTCCTGGGTGCCGGTCGTGGCGACCAGCTTAAAGCCCATCTCGATCAGTTTGCGAGCAGCGGGCAGGACATCCTGCTTGTCACCATTCTTTAGGGAGACAAAGACCGTGCCAGAGGTTGGCAGGCTGACCCCTGCGGCAATCTGGGATTTCAGGAAGGCGGCGCCGAAATCGTCGTCCCAGCCCATAACCTCGCCGGTTGAACGCATTTCCGGGCCAAGCTGGGGGTCGACATTGGCAAAGCGCGCAAATGGGAAGACGGCTTCTTTCACTGCGACGCGTTTTGGATTGGCGTGGCGCAGGTCAAAGTCTGTTAGCGGTTTGTCGGCCATCAGTTTCGCTGCGATGCGGGCAATTGGCGCGCCGACAGCTTTGGCCACGAAAGGCACGGTCCGGCTGGCGCGCGGATTGGCTTCGAGGACATAAATATCTTCGCCTTTGACCGCATACTGAATATTGATCAGGCCTTTGACATTCAGCGCCTTGGCAAGCGCAATGGTTTGCTCGGTCAGGCGGCCAATGATGGCTGGCGCGAGCGTATAGGGCGGCAGGGCGCAGGCGCTGTCCCCGGAGTGCACGCCGGCCTCTTCAATATGCTCCATGATGCCCGCGACATGGACATCCTGTCCGTCGCACAGGGCGTCAACGTCAACTTCGATGGCATCGGAGAGATAGCGATCAAGGAAGAGGGAGGCATCGCCAGAGACGGAGAGCGCATATTCGGCATAGGCGCGGACATCTTCGTCGCCATGACAGATCCGCATGGCGGTTCCGGACAGGACGAAAGATGGGCGCAGCATGATTGGATAGCCAAGCTCTGCGGCTTTTTCGAGGGTTTCCTCAACGCTGCGGGCTGTGGCGCTCGGCGGTTGCTGAATGCCAAGGTCGGCAAGCAGGGCTGACCATTGCTTGCGATCTTCGGCAAGGTCGATGCTGTCCGGGCTGGTGCCAAGGATCGGGATGCCTGCCTTGTTAAGCGGTTGGGCAAGCTTGAGCGGGGTCTGGCCGCCAAACTGGACAATCACGCCAGCAAGATCGCCTTTGGACTGTTCCTTATGAATAATCTCGGAGACATGTTCCTCGGTCAGCGGCTCGAAATAAAGGCGATCAGAAGTGTCATAGTCGGTTGAGACGGTTTCCGGGTTACAGTTGACCATGATCGATTCAATGTCGATCTCCGCCATCGCGAAGGCGGCATGGCAGCAGCAATAATCAAACTCGATCCCTTGCCCGATGCGGTTCGGGCCACCGCCCAGAATGATCGCTTTCTTGCGATCCGATGGCAGCGCTTCGCAATCGGCTTCGGCCTGTCCAAAAGCCGGGTGCTCATAGGTTGAGTAGAGATAGGGTGTCTTGGCTGCGAATTCAGCCGCACACGTATCGATCCGCTTATAGACCGGGCGCACATTCAGGGCGTGGCGGGCGGCGCGAACGTCCGCTTCGGTTTGCCCTGTCAGCTCAGCCAGCCGGGCATCGGAGAAGCCCATGCCTTTCAGGCTGGTAAAGGCCTCGCGTGTGGTGGGCAGGCCGTCGCGGCGAATATCGTCTTCGACAGCAACGATCTGGGCGATCTGGCGCAGGAACCAGTGATCAATGCTGGTAACAGCGTAAACGTCTTCGACAGACAGCCCCATACGGAAGGCCTGCGCGACGACGCGGAGGCGGTCCGGGGTCTGCTGGCCGAGCTTGGCGCGCAGGGCGTTCTCTGTATCGAACGCCATCTCATCCAGGCCGCTTAAGCCGGTTTCGAGGGAGCAGAGTGCCTTTTGCAGGCTTTCCTGAAAGTTCCGGCCAATCGCCATGGCTTCACCGACCGATTTCATCGCCGTGGTCAGGACCGGATCGGCGCCAACGAATTTCTCAAACGCAAAGCGCGGGATTTTGGTGACGACATAATCAATCGTTGGCTCGAATGAGGCCGGGGTGACGCCGGTAATGTCATTGTCGAGTTCGTCGAGCGTATAACCAACGGCCAGCTTTGCGGCGATTTTGGCGATTGGGAAGCCCGTGGCTTTTGAGGCGAGGGCCGATGAGCGGCTCACCCGGGGGTTCATCTCGATAACAACCAGACGGCCATCTTTCGGGTTCACTGCGAATTGGACGTTCGATCCACCCGTTTCCACACCAATCTCGCGCAGAACGGCGAGCGAAGCATTCCGCATCACTTGATACTCACGGTCGGTCAGGGTCAGGGCCGGGGCGACGGTGATCGAGTCACCGGTGTGGACACCCATTGGGTCAATATTCTCAATCGAGCAGATAATGATGGCATTGTCGGCTTTGTCGCGGACAACCTCCATCTCATATTCTTTCCAGCCCAGAAGGCTTTCATCGACGAGGATTTGCGCGACCGGGGAGGCTGCGATGCCCGAGCGACAAATCTCTTCATACTCCTCGATATTGTAAGCCACGCCGCCGCCTGTGCCACCAAGGGTGAAGGCCGGGCGGATGATGGCGGGCAGGCCGACATAATCGATTGCGTCCATGGCATTCTTCAGGCCGGTAATCCGGTCATAGGAGCCATCTTCATTCTTCGGTGAGGAGATGATGGTGGCACGCGGATTTTCGAGGCCAATCCGGTCCATGGCTTCGCGGAACAGTTTGCGGTCTTCAGCCATATTGATGGCTTCTGCGCGGGCACCGATCAGTTCGACCCCGTGCTTTGACAAAACCCCCGCCTGATCAAGGGCGAGGGCACAGTTAAGAGCGGTTTGTCCGCCCATGGTTGGCAGCAGGGCGTCGGGCTTTTCCTTGGCGATAATCTTTTCGACAAAGTCCGGCGTGATCGGCTCAATATAGGTCGCATCCGCCAGCCCGGGATCAGTCATAATGGTCGCCGGGTTGGAGTTAACCAGAATGACCCGGTAGCCCTCATCCTTCAGGGCTTTAATCGCCTGCACACCGGAATAATCGAACTCGCAGGCCTGACCGATAATGATTGGGCCGGCACCAATGACGAGGATGGACTGAATATCGGTGCGTTTGGGCATCTCTTTTTTTCCTCGTCTTGCACTGTTTGGTCAGGGTGCGGGCAAACGGCTGGCGTATAGCGAGGAGTCGGGGTGGGGGGCAAGGAAAAACGTGGAAAATAACACAAGCTTCTTTGTCGCGGGGCCGTGCGGGCGATTTTGAGTCGATAGAGTTCGGCCATCAACGTCCCCCCTAGGGGGGATGAGGCGCGATCAGATCAATGCATACTGCCTTCAGGAGGAGAGGGTATGATGAAACGTGCTTTGGCAGGTTTCGCCGCGGCCAGCCTGATCATGGCTGGTTGCGCGCAAACGGTGGCGCTCGCGCAGGCGGAGCCAGCTGCAGCGACCGAGGCCGATGTGTCGGTCAATCTGATTTTGATTTACAGCTTGCAGGATGGGGTGACCCCGGAGGACTTTGAGGCCTGGGTGCGCGATATTGATTATCCGAAAATGCGCGGTCTTGCGCGGGTCGATGACTTCCGGACCTATCGCGCTGAGCGGCTGCTGATGGGGGAGGGTGAGCCGAGCGTTCAATACATCGAGGCGTTCGCGATCACTGATCTTGAAGGGTTCATTGCCGAGGATATGGGCGGGGAAACCATTCAGTCTGTGATGGGGCAATTCATGGGTTTCGCTGAGGCCCCACAATTCATTGTGGTGGACGAGGTGAAGTAAGAGACGGCTTGCACCTGTCGTTTCTTCAACTGGGCGATGGTTCTAAGTGGATGAACCATCGCCCTTTTTCTTTTATTCGATCAGGCGGGCTTCACGTCTTGGCTCGATCAGCACCGGAATGCTGGTTTTTTCCGGCTTGAAATCAATTTTCAGTTTGGAATTGTTCAGCATAGCAAGCCGGTTGACTACGATCTGTAGGAGTGGGGAGGTCTGCTCGCCTGTGCCATTACCGGAGAAAAAGAAGTTCTGCGTTGGCAGGTAGATCAGGCCAACCAAACTGACTTTCCCTTGCCCGGTAAAGCGTGAAATCATGTGCTCATTGCCTTTGGCCGTTTGTCTGTCTTCGGCCAGCGCGATGCCTGCCGTTGGGCCGCTTTCCGGAGCGGTCAGTTTAAACTGGGCCTGATCGGACACACGCAGGAACGCGCCCTGATCGACGAAAATGATGGTTACTCCATCAGCGGTCAGCGTAGCTTTGCGACGGACCGTCATCGGCGCGCCTTTTATGAAATAGACCCCTGGCTGCATTTCGACATGCCCCCAGGCGACATCAAGACCGCAATAGGTGCCCGGTGAGAGTTTGTCTGTGACGACACTGAAAACGCGATCCTCCGCATAGCTTTCAAGTGGGGCATTATCGACGAGGGAGAGCTGGTAGAACTCATTTAGCGCATTCCCGGCCTCGGACGCCTCTTCAAGCGTACCGAACAGACCGAAGGTCAGATTGTCATTTGCTGTATTCGGATCATTGCCCCAGCCACAGTTTCCATCAAGGCCCGCATTTGTATTGTAGCAGTCTTTGATCTCATTTTCCTTGGGGGTTCTATTCTGCTTCAAATAGCGGGCTGGAGGCTTAAACAGAGTTGGCTTGGTGCACATATCTGGTTCTGGGGGTGTCCAACTCGCCATCGGGTCGTCAATCTGATCGCAGTGTTCAGAGACCAGATTATCAACATTCATCCGGCGTCCAATGCGCGCGCGCCCGGCTGCACAGAGGTAACGGATAATGGTTTCCTTGTTACGTAGAATGATGCTGTTGCGGCGCTTGGAGTTGGCCCAGCCGATACAGTCTGCTGCTTTGAGAACCGATTGGTCGCGCAGGATAATCCCTGACTGCTCGGTTGAGAGCGCGAGAGCGCAGAGCGGGAAGCCCCAGGTCGCGGATGCGACGGCGCGGCGGCGGATATCCACATTGGCATTGCGGCCTGACATGCGGGCCGCAGCATTGACCGGCTTGAACTGAACCTCGACAGCGATTTTCAGTTTCTGACCATAAATGTCTTCCGAGACGGCCCCGATATCGATATCCGTCAGGCTATGTTCGGCATTCTCATTGGCCAGGGATTGGGCCTGCACTCTGGCGGCTTCCAGACGATCCTGCACTTTCGGCATATCTGAGTTTAGGAAAGCAATAGCCCCGCCCAGAGCTGAACTGTCGGCGGTTTTCTGCAAATTGTTGGCTGAGCGCGTATCCATGGAAAGCGCAACTGTGCCGCCAACAAGCGCCAACACAGCCGCGATGCAGATCATGAACATCGGCATGACGCTGCCGGACACGTCCCGTGCCCAAGCCGTTACAGAAGATAATTTCCGCCTTTCCATACCTGCTATATATCTGAAATTGTGAAATTATTTGCTTCAGAATTGAGCAGAAGTTCCAGTTTCACTTAACTACTCAATAAGCCTAGCGGTGCGCTCAGGTTGAATAACGACGGGAAGTTCGGTCTTGGTCGGGTCGAAATCGATGTTCAGCTCAACATTGCCATACAGATTTATGCGATCAACGACCATCTGAATGTAAGGGGATTTGGTGCGGCCGCCACCGCCCTGACGGATTGTCATATGGTAGGATGGCAGGTAAAGCAGACCCTGAAGGTCGAGCTTACCTTGAATGTAGGCGCGCTTGATGTCTTCTGTACGGGGGACGATCTGTGCGATGGCGATCCCGGCGGTTTCGCCTTTTACTGGCGCGCGCATCTTCACGCCGCCATCTCCGTTTATCGCGATACCGGAGAGTTTGCCATCCAGAAGGAAGGTTACCCCGTCAATTTCAATCGGTGATTTAGCATTCAGGCTAAGCGGCCCGTCACGAATGACATAAATGCCAGGCTCAAAGGAGACATCTTTCATGTCCCAGGCATCAATTCCACCGCAATAGACACCCGGTTTGAGCGTATAGCTTCGCTTCCGGCGGAACTTGAAATTGGTGTGATCACATGTCTGTGGCACGGCGACGGAGAAGCCGGCGAGGGGGTCAGGGATTTGCGTGCATCCTGTTTCCGGTTTCGGGCTTGCGCGATTTTCGCCTTTGACGCGACCAGCCGTGCAGATGCCGCGCGCGACCAGCTTCCCATTGATCAGGGAGATTGATTCCCGATCCTTTGAGTTTGACCAGATGATGCAGTTTTCAGCCGTGAGCTGGCCGCTAGTCAGCAGACGAACACCGCGACCTGTTTCACCGAGCGTCAGAATACAGAGTGGAAAGCCCCGAACGGCTTCGGCAACTGCGCGGCGACGCATATCAATATTGGCGTTGCGCCCGGTCAGGCCAGCGGCAGCGTTGACGGATTGAAATTCAACCTCGACAGCCATTTTGATCGATTGCTTGAAGGCATCATCAGAGGCGGCGAGCACATCGAAATCGCTAAGCTTATAGGCGGCATTCTGTTCGGCAGCGCGTAGGGCCTGATCCTTGGCATCTTGCAGGCGGTCTTCGACTTTCAGCTTGTTGCTGGCAATAAAGGCTGTCGCGCCGCTCAAAGCAGCTTCATCCGTCGTGCGCTGAAGCTGCAGAGCTGCGCGCGAGTCCATGTTGAGGGAGAGGCTGGCCCCAATCAATGCCAGTATAGCGGTCAGACAAATTATGAAGATAGGCATGATATTGCCATCTTCGTTCCGTCTCAATTTGATGTAGACATGCTTCATACTTGTCCCCGCCTGGGCGACAAATATGCCGCAATCGCGTGAACCAAGACTTTTGCAGGTCCCTGAAATTTTATCGAAGTTTAGTTATAGACCCAGTACGCGCTTGGCGATGATATTCTTCTGAATCTCATTGGTGCCGCCATAGATGGTCTGGGCGCGGGTGCCGAGATAGGTGGCAACGCCGGGAGCGGCATAGGCGGTATGCCCGGTCCAGTCCGGGCTGACACTGTCGGCAAACTTGCGCTGACCATGTGCGGCGGCGAGATCAAGATAGAGCGTGGTGATCTGCTGGGCGGTTTCGGTGGCGAGGATTTTGATGATTGAGGCTTCCTTGCCGGGACTGCCGCCATCCTTGACCGCTGAGAGGACGCGCAGGACGGTCATTTCAAGGCCATCGACGGCCATGTCTGCGGCTGTGAGTTTCTGAGCGAAGGCTTCATCATCGATGAGGCGAGTATTGCCCCCGGTCGGCTCGGCGCTGGCGAGGCGGCGAATATGCGAGAGTTGCTTTCGCTTGCCGCCGATCCGGGCATAGGATGTGCGCTCAAAACCAAGCAGGAACTGGCTATAGGTCCAGCCCTTACCCTCTTCGCCGATGCGGTAATCGACGGGCACGCGGACATTCTCAAACGTTACCGAGTTGAGGACATGTTTGCCATCAATCGTGATGATGGGGTGTAAGGAAACGCCGGGGCGGTCCATTTCGCAACAGATAAAGGAAATGCCTTCCTGTTTCTTGGCCTCTCTTGAGGTGCGCGCGAGCAGGAAAATCCAGTCCGCATGCTGGGCGGCGCTGGTCCATATCTTGGTGCCATTGAGCACGTATTCATCGCCCTCACGCACCGCGGAGAATTGCAGGGAGGCGAGGTCTGAGCCGCTTTCAGGCTCGCTATAGCCCTGACCCCAGCCATCGCGGCCAGAGCTGATACCCTCAAGCCACTTTTCCTTTTGGGTATCAGAACCAAACGTATAGATGATCGGACCGACATAGATGACGCCCATCGGGGTGACGGTTGGCACGCCTGCGCGTTCCAGCTCTTCATCGAAGACGTATTGTTCCTCAAGGCTCCAGCCTGGCCCGCCATATTCAGACGGCCAGGCCGAGGCGAGCCAGCCTTTGGCACCGAGGGCCATCTCGGATTTGCGCACTTCAGCCGTGGTCAGGCTTTGTCCACGCGCGGTTTTCTCAATGATATCCTTGGGAAAGTCGCGTTCAAAAAAGCTGCGAACTTCGGCGCGGAACGGCTCAAGGGCGGGATTTGCTGTCAGGTCCATGACGTGAGTGTACCAAGGGACAGCGCAGGTGAAAGACCTGACCGAGCGGCAGGCTAATCGCTGGCGTTGCGAATGTCGCCATTCTTGTTGGCCATCTCAACACTGACCGTATAGGCCTTGCTGGCGTCCATTTGCGCCAGAACGAGGCCAGCCTGATCGCTATTGATCATACGCAGGAAGCCTGCGGCGAAGGCCGGGTCCATCTGGTCAAAGATCTGGGCGGCCTGTGAGGGCTTCATAGAGCCATACATTTTGGCGAGGTGCTGCAAGTCTTCATCAGAGACGCGCTGCATGTCGGCCCAGCGTTGATCCAGCTCATCACGCAGGGCGGTGAGGTCGCGGGCCTGAGCTTCCAGTTCGGCTTCCCAAAGGGTAAGTTCGAGCTGGCTCTGCGTTAGAGCGGCGAGTTCTTCCTCAAGCCGTTTCTTGTCGGCAGTCAGCGCCTCTGCGGCCTCTCCGGTCAGGCAAACTTCATCAGGGGCACCTGTTGATGGGCTCGGTAGCTTTTCTGTATCGGAAACGACTAGTGAGGCGGTCTGCGCAGCGGAGACTGATGCGGCAATTTTCGGTTCCGGGCCATCCTCCGCTGTGGCGATCGCAGCGGGCAGGAAGCGCGCGGCCCCGCCCAGCGTGAACAGGATGCCGAGGGTGAGAAGGACGTTTGAGGTCTTGGACTTAGAAGAGATCATGTTCTAGGCCTGCCTGTTTGCGGTTGGGAATTGTGCCGGTATCGATATCGGGCGCTGATACAGCCGGGATGGTCGCGGAGATGTTCTGCAACTCCATGAGCAGGGTGCGCATCTCAACGATACGTTCAACCGAGGCATCGAGCATTTTGCGCATCATTGCCTCCAGCTCATCATGCGAGGTGCCGAGCTTGTCGGTAATCGCGTCATTGCGGGCTTCAAGCGTGTCCATGGCCACTTGCAGGGCTTCGCAGGCCTGTTGGGCCTCAGTGATCAGCGGGGGCAGACGATTGGCGAGCTGCAAGACCTGCGCGCGCGTTTCATTGGTGGAGGCAGACAAAGCCGACATCGACTCTGAAAACGCGACAATCGTCGCGCCAAGACCATCCTTGGTGTTTTGCAAGGCTTTCAGGCGACGGCTAAGCACGATGCAGTAAATGCAAGCGGCGGCCGAAATCAGGAAGATGGCAATGTCGGACGGTTCAAAAGCCACGGCGCTACCTCAACAGAAACTCAGTAATCAGAACGCCTTGCGAGGCTTCGCCACCAAGGACAAGCTCTGCCCGGCGGCCAAGCTGTTCACGAAGGTGCGGATAGAAAGCGGGGTTCTCAAAGTCGCTTACCTCAACCGAGCGGAGATAATAGTTAAAGGAATCGATGAGCAATGGCTTGGCCTTCTCAACATCCTTAACCGAATCCGCGTTGGTTACGATTGAGGCGTTAATCTTCAGGAATCGGTTCGCTGGAGCGCTGCCAATGGTGATCAGGATTTCATCCAGTTCAACATAGCGCTGATCAGCGGAAACCTTTTTCGTCAGCTTGATTTCCGTTGCCTCGGTGACCGGCTCACAGGCTGCAACCGCTTGAGGAGCAGGTTCATTCAATAGGAAAGATACGCCAAAAGACCCCGCCATGGCCGCCACGCCGAGCAAAATTAGCCCAATCATGCCTAGTCCGCCCGACGATTTTTCTGGTGCTTCGGGAGTCTCTTTTGTCTCGCTCATCAGCCCCTCTGATATCGTGTTCAATACACGCCTTAGACCAGCGGCTGGTAAAGGAACTATTAAGACATTTATTACTAATTCTGTGCAATCGGTTAACCAGATTCGCCATTGGAGGCCGCCTGACCATGAAATTCCTGGAGACGCTCAAAGCATTGCCTTTGCCACGACAGTTGATGCTGGCCGGGGCCGTCTTGGGTGTTGTTCTGGCGATGATGTTCATGGTGCGGGGCGCGATGAATGAGCCCATGTCCTTGCTGTATTCGGGGCTTGATAGCGAGCGGTCCGGCGAGATCATGGGTGAGTTGGACAAGCAGGGCGTCAGTTACCAAATTCGGCAGGACGCGATCTTCGTGCCGCAAAGCGCGCGCGATCGCATTCGTATGTCGTTGGCCCAGCAGGGCCTGCCGCGCCCCTCGGTTAAGGGGTATGAACTGCTCGATGATGTGAATGGTTTCTCGGTCACTTCCGAAATGTACAAGGCGTCTTATTGGCGCGCGAAGGAAGGTGAACTGACGCGAACCATTCTGGCCATTCCCGGGGTTGAGTCCGCACGGGTCCATATTGGCGCTAACTTGCGCTCTGGCTTCACACGGGCCCAGCAGAACCCAACTGCTTCAGTCACGCTGACCTCCAGCCGGGATCTGTCGCAGCCTCAGGCTCAGGGCATCCAGTACATGGTCGCACTCGCCGTGCCAGCGCTCAGCCCGGATGATGTGGCGGTGATTGATTCGCGCTATGGCATCCTGATTGGGCCAAATACCTCGAAAGCACAGATGCCGGGTATTATGGCCGAAGACAAAGCCAGCGCGCTGGAAATGAAGATTATGAGCATGCTGGAGGCGCGGCTTGGCCCCGGCAATGCACGCGTCAATGCGACCGTAGACGTCACGCGCGAGCTGGAGCGGATTGAATCGGTTCGGATTGATCCGGAGTCGCGGGTTATTCGCCAGCGCACGGTCAATGATACCAGCGAAACCAGCACCAATGCCGCCGGTGGTGGCCTGACCGTAGCCAGCAACCTGCCGGATGGTGCGGGCGCAGGCGGTGGCGGCGCAAGTGATGTGCGCAATTCGTCTGAAAGCGTCGCCTATGAGTTTAACGAAACCCGCGTGGCCACAGAACGCCTGCCGGGTGAAGTGAAGCGAATCTCCGTCGCGGTCTTGCTGAACGAGACGGCTTTGGGGCTGCAGGATAGCCCGGATGCTGAGGCGATTATTCAATCGACGATTGCCGAGTTTGAGCAATTGATTGCGACAAGTGCGGGCCTGAACGCCGATCGCGGAGATGTTGTTACGGTTGAGCTGATGCCGTTCCGCCCCATCGAAGTGGCAGAGCTGACCCCGATGCCGAGCATGGTCGAGCGTTTGATCGAGCAGCACCTTTGGTCGGGTGTGCAGATGGTTCTTCTGGCTCTGGTGGTGATCGCTCTGGCGCTGGGCGTGATCCGGCCGATCTTTGCCGCCGGGGATAAGGCCGTTGCTGCGGGTGCCGGTGAAAATGATCCGCTGGCCAATGGTGAGGACGCCGCCAATCCGATCAATTACCTGCAGGATTATGCCGCACAACGTCAGGATGAGACCGCAGCCTTACTGGAACAATGGCTCGCGGAAGACCGCAAGGTGGCCGTGAATGAGTGAGTCCGCTTTCGCCAACCTGCTACAGTTTGAAGCGACGGACGCGCAGCCACAGGCGCGTCCGTCGCAATCTTTTCTAAACCCGCCACAGTTTGGTGATTACCCGCGCGCTGTATCGCCGGCCGCGCCTGAGGCGGCTGCTGATGTGAGTGCGCCCCCACACGACGATGATGCGGCCAAGGCGCTTGCCGAAGATGCCAAACGCGTCGAAGCGCTTGCGCAGGAAAAACAGCAGGCTGTCGAAGAATTGCAGGCCGCCCGCGCCGCGGCAGAGATGGCGGCAAAACAGTTGCAACAGGCCTGTGTCGAGGTTCAGGAACTGGCCAAGCAGGAAGCGGTCGTGATGATGCGGGCAATGGCCGAAGAGCTGTTTCCAGAGCTGAGCCGGGAATTCCTCGGCCATGAACTTGCCCGTCATATTCCGGATCTGTTGCCGCGTAGTGCCGCTGAGGTAACGATTTCAACGTCTGTTGATGTTTCGCTGGCGCTTGAAGAAGCGCTCGCCCACAGCGATGACATGCCCGCCTCATTCTTTCTGAAAGTTGAGCCGGCACTGGGCGATGGCGTGGTTGAAGTCGCCTGGGACCATGGCGGCTATGATTTTGATTTCAAGGCACTGACCGCCGCGTGTAAGGCGCGTTATTTGCCTGCCCCTTTAGATGATAAGGACGACCAGAATGGCTGATATTGCTAATCAAGCAGCACCAGAAGCTGCCCCGGACGCTGATCGCCGCGACAGCTCCCCGGAGAACCAGTATCGCCGCTCTATTTTCAGTGTGCCGGTCTCTGTCACCGTCTCTGTCGGGCGTCAGAAAATCAGTGTCAGTGAACTGCTGGACTTGCAGGAAGATGCCATTCTGCCGCTGGCCACCCCAATTGATGGGCCGGTTGAGCTGATCGTCGAAGGTCGCGTGATCGCGCTTGGCGAGTTGATCGAAGGCGAGGACGGAGGCTTAGCGGTGCGCATCACCGAAATTGCGGAGGACAGCAATGGCTAGCGTCGTCCGCAGCAGAAGGCTGCGACCTGCTATATTGTTTTTTGGGCTGATGCTTGTTGCTCTGTGGTTTTTCGTGCCGCAGAGTTTTGCACAAGAAGCCTTGCCGCAAAGCGGTGATGACCTGACCGGTCTTTTACAAGGCAATGGCGAAGCTGGGTTGAGCAGCACCGTTGTTCAACTTTTCCTCGTCATCACTTTGCTGAGCCTGGCCCCTGGCATTGCGATGATGGTGACGTGCCTGCCTTTCTTTGTGATCGTTTTCTCGATCATGCGGCAATCGATCGGGGTTCAACAGGCCCCACCGAACATGATGATCATGGCGCTGTCCATCTTCCTGACTTTTTTCATTATGGAACCGGTTTTCATGGAAGCCTGGGCACAGGGCGTTAACCCTTATATGGAGGGCACGTTGACAGAGGCGCAGGCCTGGGCCGCGACCAGTGATCCGTTCCGGAACTTCATGGAAAACCGTGTCGATCCGGGCACTCTGGCGGCTTTGTCAGAGGCGGTGAACCGCCCGGTTGCCGAGGGCGGCGAGGCATCTTTCGCGCTCTTGTCGACGTCATTTATGCTGTCTGAGATCAAGCACGCTTTTCAGATTGGGTTCGTAATTTTCTTACCCTTTATGATTATCGATCTGGTTGTGGCGTCAATCTTGATGGCTGTGGGGATGATGATGGTGCCCCCGACGGTTGTTTCCCTGCCATTTAAACTCGGCTTCTTCGTGCTCGCGGATGGCTGGCTGAATATTACTGAAGCGCTTTTAAGAGGTTATTCCTGATGGCTATTGATCGCCGTGCTCCACAAGCCCCTCCGGTTATCCCGCCGGCTCAACGCGCCGCGATCGTGATTGCCCTGCTTAAGGAAGATGCCGCGCGTTCGGTACTGGAAAAGCTGGATGAGCAAGCGCTCAAGCGCGTTCAGGCGTCTCTGGAAGACGTCTCGTTAATGCCGCAAGAGCAAGTCACCCAAGTGGTCATGGAATTCCTCAGCAGCCTGCGTGGCTCTTCCGGTGCGCTGCTTGGTGGCCGGGTCAACACCAAGGAATTGATTGAGGGGATTGTTACAGCGCGCTTTGGCACTCCTGAGGTTGAGCCAGAGAATATGGATGAGGATGCTGAGGCCGCCACTGAAACGATTGATACAGGGTCTGTTTGGGAGCGTGTGGCCAGCAAGTCGCCAGGCCAGCTTGCCGAGTATCTTGGCTCTCTGACTCCGAACCTGATTGCCCGTATCCTGCGTAAGCTGCCGAATGCGTTGGCGTCTGAGATTATTTCTGACTTGCCTGAGGCCAAGATGGAGCCGGTTCTGGGCGTTCTGGTGCATGCCGAGGACGAAGACCCGGCGATTGATGGCATCCTGTGTCGCATGATCGAGATGGAATTCCTCAATAGTGAGCAAGGCGCGGAAGAAGAAGATGAGAGCTATCTGGAATCGGTTGGCGAGATGCTCAGCCTGATCCCATCCGGCAAGCGTGATGTCTTGTTTGCCTTCTTGCAACGAGAGCACGAGGCCAAGCTGGAAAGTATCCAGAAGTCCGTCTTCACACTGGAAGACTTGCCAGCCACACTGCCGCGTGAAGCTGTACCTGTAATCTTCCGTGAGGTCGCAATGGAAGAGATGGTCAAGTTCCTGACCGCCATGCAGGGTGATGCGCAGGCGGCGATGGACCATATGCTGTCCAACACATCCTCCCGGATGGCCGAGCAGTATCAGGATGAGATCTCTGACGCGCCGAAAATGTCCGGGGAAGAGGTCGAGGCCACGCGCCGGGCCTTCCTGTCCAAGCTCTTGGAGCTTAAGCGCCAGGGGGCGATCAAGGTCGTTCCGAAAGCCAAAGGCGAAGCGGAAGCCGCCCCTGCTGAGACCGCCGCAGCGGCTTAGGTCCAGGCGCCGAGGCGCATAAACTGAATTTGCTTAAAATGCGTAAGGGTCAGGCTGATCAAACGGCCTAGCGGATCACCAATTCCGCGTGCAGGGCCCCTGCAGCGCTCATCGACCGGATAATGTCGATCATCTCCTGCGGGGCAACACCAAGAGCGTTGAGGCCGCGGATCAGTTCCGACAAGGTCGAGTTGGGCTGTAGCATGGCAATATTGCCATTGCCGGTCTGCTCAATCGTGATGGTGGACCGTGGCAGGGTGACAGACTCGCCGCGGGCAAACGGGTTCGGCTGTGAGACCACACGGGTTTCGCTGACTTTGATCGAGATGTTGCCCTGAGCAATCGCAACGCGGGAAATGCTGACATCCTCACCGAACACAATCGTGCCGGACTTCTCATCAATCACGATCCGTGCCGGTGTGGTGACCGTGACGGGCAGGTTCTCAATATCGGCAACAATGCGGGCTGGGCTGGCATTGAATGAGGTCAGAGACAGATCAATCGTACCGGGATCGCGCATCACCGCGACCGGACGCCCGAAAGCCGCATTGATTGTGTCTTCAACCTGAGCTGCCGTGGTGAAATCCGGATTGCGCAGCGCCAGTGCCAAGGTGCGGTTCTGGTTGAAGTCATACTGGATCTCACGCTCGATCCGGGCCCCGTCCGGGATGCTGCCGGTTGTCGGCGTGCCACGAGTCTCGCGGGCGGCCTCGGCCTGTACGTCCAGACCACTGACAATGATGCTGCCCTGCGCAACCGCATAGACATTGTTATCGGCGCCCTTCAGCGGCGTCAGGATCAGGGTGCCACCTTCAAGGCTCTTGGCATCGCCGATAGACGCGACGCTGATGTCGATGGTTGACCCTGTGCGGGCAAAAGAGGGCAGGGTGGCGGTAACCAGAACGGCGGCGACATTATTCGGGCGAATGGCCTCACCCTGAACATTCACACCAAGCCGGTCGAGCATGTCAGACAGGGTATCTTCCGTGTACGGCGCATTGCGTACGGAATCGCCTGTGCCGTTGAGACCGACCACGATGCCGTAGCCGACAAGATCGTTCTGACGGACGCCTTCGACGTCGACAATGTCCCGTATCCGGGTCTGCGCGTCACTTGCGGGGACAAAGCTGGTTGGGATGGCCAGAGCGATAAGGAGAGATAGGCAAAGCCACTTCATGGGATTACCTCAGATAGTTGAGTAGGGACAGGTCAGATATCCTCGAGGTGAGGAGATAGGCGGCCTGCAGGTTGGCTTCGAGAAGCTTCACTTCTGTGGCAGCTTCATACTGGTCGCGCGCCGTCAGAGTATTGAAGGCTTGCGTAAGAATGGTCTCCTCAACATCCAGGGTGTCGGCCTTGCGTTCGACCTGTTCCTGAATCAGGCCAAGCTCGGCCCGCAGATTCGTCAGATTGGTCTCACCAGAGAGAATATCATAACTGGCTGCCTGAAGCGGAGCCGTAGAGGTGTCGAGTAGAGGTATGCCTGAATCAGGCTGGGCAATCGCAACAACGGCGAGCCCTTGGATCAATTGCCGGATGGCCGGGTCATTGGCACTGACAGCATCCGGGTCAGAGATATTGTCCGAGCCCTGATAGATGGTCTGATGCCAGCCGCCAGCCGGATCATTGAAATAGGTATCGAGGTCGGTTGCGAATGTCGCGTCATCAGGCGCGTTAATGGCGATCTGGCGAACATCGTCGAGCAAGGTCTCAAGACTACCGAGCGGGTTCGTCGCGGTCGCATCTCCAGAGAACAGGAAGCGATCCCCATGTCGCGCATTCAATGACGCGAAAATCTGCTCCAGAGAGCTTTCGGCATCACTGGCGACGAGGCTGCGGGCGCGCGAGTCTTCCGAGCTCAGGGCCGTATTGAGTTCAACCGCGAGGCCAGAGCTTGCCGTCTGGACGAATTCGAGTTGGGTCTGGGCGACTTCCAGCCGCGTGGCGCGCAGGCTGAGCTGGTCACGCTGCAGGGTCAGGTCGTCCAGAGCCTTCTGGGCGATCATGGCCTTGCCGATGCGACCTTCCAGATGTTGCGTGACATCACCGCGCTGGCCCGTCACGGACTCTTTCGAAGCGACCTCAAGGCGATCCCGCATGCTCGAAATAGTCGGGCCGAGAACGGTTGAGAGAATGCTGTTGGAGATCGGCGAAGGCATAGTCTTACAGCTCCATCAGGGTATTGATCATCTGGCTCGCGACCTCAATGACGCGGGCATTGGCCGAATAGGCCTGCTCTACCAGCAGCAACTCCTGCATCTGGGCATCGATATCGACACCGGATTCAGATTGCTCGGCCTCGATGACGGTTTGATACTGGAACTGGTTCGATGAGAGAACGGACTCGTGCCCAATCCGGGTTTGCCCGGTCAGAGACGAGAAATGCGCGGTCAGATCGGCAACTGAAAACTGGCCCTGCAATCCACTTGTGTTGATCGTATTGATCGCGGTGATTGCATTGAGCATGTTGTTCAGGATCGTGCCATTACCCGGGTCCCCTTCGGCAACAGCACCAAGACCGTCACGCAGACGCCAGATTTCTCCGCCCTGCGCTTCATCCACGGCCGGGTTGAGTTGCAGGCGGGCGGCAAGGCCAGCCCCAGCGGTTGGATCAGGATCAATGAACAGGCCCGGATCACCCGGTGTCTTTGTCGGATCGATAGAGTCATCCGATAAGCGAGTGACCAGATCATTGGCAATCGCATCCAACTGATCACTAAAGGCGGGCAAGTCCTGATCACGGAGCTGGAACAGCCCACCCATCGCGCCACTTGAGATTGCCCCATAGGAGCTGGCTCCCGGTGTGATGTCCACGCCGCCGACGGTCAGGCCTGAGAGCTGACCGCCTGCCAGAGTTTGAGAGGGAGTGAAGACATTGCTCGGGGTGAACTCGATTTCGCGGGCTGTGCCGGCCAGCAAGAACACACCTTGATCGGTCACAACATCAATCGTGCCAAACTCGCGCGGGACCGCCTTAACGGGAATATACTCGGAAATCGTGTCCATGATCCGCTGGCGTTCATCCATCAGCGTGGCAGCATAATTGGAGTTCCGGTCCGTGCCGGTAATTTTGGTGTTCAGTTCCTGAATCTGCTTCAGGGCATCATTCACGGTCTCAACGCCGACAGCGATTTCACGGTCAGCTTCGGCGCGCATATCGACGGCCACGCCGGACAGGGTTTTCAGTTCCTGGATCAGGTCATTGGCGGCATCGATAAAACCACGGGCGTCAACGCCCGATTCCGGCGAGAGCGCCGCCTTTGAGAGAGAGGATTCAAAGCGTGACATGGCGCTGAACAGGCCAGGCCCATCCGCAGTGTCGCCAACGCGTCTGGAGAGATCACCCCAGACCGAAGAGAGTAAGTCGGCCTTAGCCAGGTCGCTGCCAATGCTGCGTCGTTCGCCAACCAGGTACTCATTGCTCGACCGACTAATGCCAGTAACCTTCACCCCGCCTGTGTTACCGCTGACCAGTGCTTCACTCAGGCTGACCGAGCGCCGGACATAGCCCGGCGTTGACGCATTCGCGACATTATTGGCAACAATATCGGCCCGTCTGCTGCTCGCAGTCAGGCCGGATTGTGCGGCGTTGAGGGCGGAAGAAATGCTCACCGGTCAGGTCGCCTTCACACTATGCCTATCGTTTCAGGTTCGTCGTTTCCTGAAGCATCTCGTCTACCGTCTGGACGATCTTGGCATTTGAAGAGTAGGCGCGTTGCGTCTCGATCAGATCAGTCAGTTCCGAAGCGATATCGGTGGTCGATTCCATGATGCTGAAGCCTGAAACCGCACCGGCTGGGCCGCTATCAGCATCCCAGAGATAAAGATCCCCGCTATCGGCGGAGATTGAATAGGCTTGTCCATTCAGAGCGCGCAGCCCATTCATGTTCGGGACGTCAGCCACCGGGATCTGATACAGAGTTCGACGGAAACCCGTATCATAAATGGCTTGCACGAAGCCTTGTTCGTCAACTTCAATCGACTGGAGGTCACCAATTGGCGATCCATCTTTCGTCACATTGGTCGGTGAGAAGGGTGCGGCCAGCTGGCTCATGCCTTCGTCCTGACCCGGGCGACCGATGAAGATGTCGACATCGCCATGAGGCAGGGTCACGGTAACCAAACCAGTTGTTGCGTTATAGCTGGCCCCGCCTGTGGATGCTCCAGTCAGGAGGCGGCCACCATTGGCGACACTATCATCATATTCGAGGTTGAGACCACCAATGCTGGTAGTTGGATCCCCAGCGCTGTCGAAGATTTCAACCGTCCATTGGTTTGAGGCACTTGTGGCCCCAAGCGTTGGCGTGAAATTGAGGCTAAGCGTATGCGAGCGACCGAGATTATCAAAATACTCGATTGGTAGACTAAACGGATCGCCTGAGCTGCCTGGCTCCGTCGCTTCGGCAGGCAAGTTGATGCCAAGATTAACCCGTGTTGTTGGTTCAGCGGTGAATTGCGACGCGCCAACATTCACAGGCTCGAGGTTGATACCGCTATTACGGCTGACGGCGCCGACAGTACCGGTTGAATCCGCAGGCCACCCCATAAGGAAGAGACCACTTTCAGTGCGCAGGTTACCATTCTTGTCAGGCGTGAAAGAGCCGGTTGGAACCATCATAAGACGGCGGTCGGCGGCAAGGGAATTGACCCCTGTGCCATCTGTGACGGGCAAAAGGCCTCGCCCATCAATGGCAAGGTCTGTGGAGTTACCGGTAGTGATCAGAGACCCAAGAGCGGCGATATCTTTAAAGGTCTGAACCCGAACACCGCCAGCCGAATAAGCGGCGCTGCGTTGTTGTAGAACCAAGCTCGAAAAGTCGGTATAGCTTCGCTTAAAACCGGGTGTGGCTGAGTTCGAAATATTGTCGGAAATGGTCGCTAGGCGTGTGGCATTGGCGTTTAGCCCCATCACCCCTGCGTTCAGGGAAGAAGATATCGTCATCGGGTTGCTCCTGCAATCGTATTACAGAAAATTGCCCGCGATATCTTAAGATCGTGATAACGGATTTCTCCGGTGTCTTTTCAACCCTTTATCGGGTCAGGATCACGATCGAAACCCGCCGGTTTTGTGGGGCAGAGGGATCTTCCACGATTAGCGGCTCTGTATAGGCGCGGCCTGAAACTTCGCGGATACGGCTCATGTCAAAGCCTTGCTCTTCCAGGATCCGCCGGGCGGTATTGGCGCGATCTGCTGACAGGCTCCAATTATCGTAACCGCTCTCGGTCCGGAATTGGCGGTTATCCGTATGGCCGACAATTTTCAGATCATTGCCAAAGCCGTCAAAGGAACCAGCGGCAGTGGTCAGCAGCGTGACCAGCAAATCATTTGGGTTGCTGTTGCCGACTGCAAACAAAGAGGCGTCCTCGGAGTCAATCAGCTCCAGAACAATGCCTTCAGGCGACATCTTGATGTCCATATGGGTCGACAGATTCTTGTCGGCCTTCATCATGGCGTCTTTCAACTCCTGCAGACGGCCCTCAAGCGCTTCCTCGCTCAGGTTCTCGATCTCATTACCTTCCCACTTTTGCCGTGAGGCCCCGGTGCCCATTTCGGCCAGAGTGTCTTCTGTAAAGATCGAGGAGCCATTCAAGCCATCGGATCCACCGCCTGAAATCCGGCTGATCGGAATGCTTGGGTTGAAGTAATCGGCAAGACCTTTGCGCTGATCTTCAGTCGTCGCATTGAGCAGCCACATCAAAAGGAAGAAGGCCATCATCGCGGTTACGAAGTCGGCATAGGCCACTTTCCAGGCGCCGCCATGGTGGTCATCGCCCTTAACCACTTTCTTGCGTTTGATGATGATAGGCGTTTCTTCGCCCAGCGCATTGTCATTCATAGGTCTTTGCTCTCATCGGTTATGGAGAGAGATACAGAGAAAAGCCCAAAATAGCGCAAAGAAGAGCAACGCATTTTTCCGGGCTTTGTAACCTTTTAATAACCGTGACGTTTCCCGGCGTAGGGTTCTGGTAACCAATTTCTCTCTATTGGTGATTCATGACTCCATTGCTGCAGAAAAAGACGACTCTTAGTCACGGGATTCCGCCAAGCCTGTTAGGCTGGCAGGATTTCTGGGACATGACGCAGGGTGTTGTGGCGGCATGGGGTAAGACTGCTTTTGGCGCGGCGATGGAGCCGACCTTGAAGCAGCGCAAGGTGATGTCTGCCGAGGAGGTCAAAGCTGATCTGGCTGAAGACAAGGTTCTGGTTACCGCTGCATCTGCTGGTTTTTCTATCGTTGCAATGGATACAAGTTGCGCCGGGGCCTATGCGGCCAAGCGCTTGAACGACCAACCAGAGGCGATTGCTGAACTATCAGACCTTTTGCTGCGGCTGATCTGTGAAGAGCCGCTCGGCGCGATCAAGGCCGCTGTGGCGAAAGCCTTTTCCGATAACCCGAAAGATACAGGCGAAGAAAGCCCGTCTTTTGGAACTGATTTCCCTCTGGCGCCCGGCGGATTTGAATCCGACAGCCGTTATCTGGTGATTGCTTATGTGTTCGCGCTTGAGGGCGTTGAAGCCGGGATAAAGCTCGTTTTTGAACTTGGAGCGTTACGTAAGCTTGCGCGCGATCACGCCAAGCATGGCCATAGCGCGGGAAAGCTGAATGGGTTGCGCGGGACCGATCAGATGCGTCAGACGGTTTTGACCTCAACGGTGAATATTGCCGCGATCCTGGACCGCTCTGAATTGAGCCTTGGGGCCTGTGTGCGCATGGAACCCGGCCAGATTATTCCGCTGCCCAATATTGAGGGCCGCCGCATGATGATGGCGGTCGAAACCCTCGAAGGTCATCAGGATATTGCTCCAGCCGATCTCGGGGCGATCAAAGAAAATCGTGCCCTCAAGCTGACGGGCGCTGTCGATCCATCATTTTTACGCGGTCTGGTGCCGCAGCAGACCGCGTAAGGCTCAAGGAGACCTATCATGAATGCAATTCTTGGGCTTGTAATCACCATGGTGATGGTCTTTGGCGGCTATACGCTGGCCGGGGGTAAGATGGGGATCATCCTACATTCCTTGCCGTTCGAGATGATGATGATTGGCGGCGCGGCGATTGGTGCGTTTCTGGCGGCCAATGATATGAGTACGGTTAAACACACACTCGGGGACGTCATGGCGGCCGTTAAGGGGCCAAAGTGGAAGAAGTCGGATTATCAGGATCTGCTCTGCCTGATGCATGAGCTTCTAAACGTGCTGAAGCAGAACCCGGTCGATATTGAAGAGCATATTGAGAATCCAACCGAGTCCGAGATTTTCAATCGCTATCCGAAGATTGCGAAAGACCATGATGCGGTCGAGATGATCTGTGACACGATCCGATCAATGATCATGAATTTCGACAATGTGCACCAGGTCGAGGAACTGCTTGAAAAGCATCTTGATGGCTTGCTTGAAGAGAAGCTGCACGGCTCTCACGCCCTTCAGAACATGGCTGACGCCCTGCCGGCGCTTGGGATTGTTGCGGCGGTTCTGGGGGTTATCAAAACTATGGCCTCAATCGACAAGCCCCCTGAGATTCTCGGGGCGATGATTGGCGGCGCGCTGGTTGGAACCTTCCTTGGGGTGTTCCTCGCCTACGGGATTGTTGGTCCGTTTGCGAACAAGGTGAAGCATACCCGCCGCGAAGAGCACTTCTTCTATTCGATGATCGGGGAGGTGCTGGTGTCGAGCCTGCACAAGAACCCGGTCAATATCTGCCTTGAAGTGGCCCGGCGCCATGCCCCGGCGCGGGTCAGACCATCGTTTGATGAAATAGATCAGGCCGTGAAGGAGCTGAAAAAGGCTGCATGAGGACACACGCGTCTCTCCTGATCCTGTGCGCCGCAATGGCGCATTCGGCGTTTCTGGCAGCATCAGCTCAGGAACAGGACCCGGACGCGCGCGCAAGCCTCTCGCTAAAGCTTGATGCTTTCATTGATGGCGCGGTTGAGAAAGGCTTGCTGGAGCCTGCTGATCAACCGCGGAGCCTGATAGTGCCGCCAGCTGACGAGCCAATTGCTGAGCCGGAGCAGACCCCTGCCCCTGAAACAGAATATACGGCATTGCTGCAGCCCTGTGAGGCATACGAAGTTCTTGATTTCTCTGATTTTTCGGGGATGGAGAGCTATGCTGACCTGATTGCCTTTCGGGATTACCTCGCTGCTGAGGAGGGCGTTTCCGAAGGCGATCGCGCCGTGGTTCTGGCGCGGGCGTATATTGCCGTGGGCCTGAGCGCGGAGGCCCTGATGGTTCTGCAAGGTGTTGATGATCCACGCCGGGCGATTTTGGAGCCATTCGCCCGTATGCTCGAAGGACGAGGCGGTGGCGACGATGAAACGTTACGGGGCACAGCCGCATGTTCTGAGCCAACCGAGCTCTGGCTGGCCGTTGCACACCTGTCTGAAGATGAAGCCGATGGGGTGGAGGTGCTGCGGGAGCGAGTGAGCTATTTCCGGCAATTGCCCTTCCAGATGCGCGCCAGTGTGGCGTCGATCGTGGTTCCGGCCCTGACGCGGCTGGACGAGGATATTCTGGCCAGCCGGATCATGGCTGATTTTACCCATGAGGAAATTTCCAAGGCGGCGCGCCTGCAGTTCAGCCAAGCCTTGCTGGATTTTGCCGATGGTGATCAGGCCGCGGTGAGTAAAGTTCAGTCTTTCCTTGAGCAGCCAAGTGCGCAGGCTAATGCCATTCAGGCCCTGTCTGAACAAGGGCTGTTGCCGCAAATGATTGATGGTCAGTCGCCGCGAGAAGACCTTGTCAACTTTGTCGCTGGCGCTGCCAATACGCGCGAGGAAATCCTGCGCTTACAAGTGGTTCTGGATACTTTGCTGAAAGCCAGGCGGCATAATGAGTTTGCTGCGCTGGCGCAGGCCCCGGCCTTTGATGATCCGAAGAAGACAGACCTTATTCGCCAGACGCTGATCATCGCGCTTGAAGATGATCTGGCCAGTGCCTCAGCGACCCAGCGCCTGCAGGCGATGAATGTCCTGTTCAGTGACAAGGACTTTATCGTGGAGAGTGACGATAGCCTGGCACTGCTGCAAAACGCGGCCGCGATGGCTGAAGCAGACGGGTATGGGCGCTTGGCGGCTCACCTGTATGGCCGTCTCCCGCAACCTGAAACCCATCCAGATCTTGCAACGGCTAAAACCGCGTTCCGGCGCGGCGATTATGCGGTTGTGTATGACTTGGCGTCCACTTCACCAGATAGCGTAACCCTGGCCTTGCTGGCCGGGCGCAGCGGCGTGGCCCTTGGCGATACGGACCGTGTCCAGCTTGCTGAAGCAACCCTGGCAGAGCATCCCGAGCAATTGCTGGAGCTGATCGAGGCCGATGCCTTGTCAGATCAGTGGCTGGTCAGTGATCAGGCCTATGATCAGGTTCTGGCGGCGGATGACCCGGCCCTGTCGCAACGTGTGGCGCGTATCAAAGCCATCAAGGCGGCCAGCCTATCGGTGCGAGACGCGCGTGCGCCAGCGCCCGCCCTGTCGCGCGCGAACAGCATTCTGAGCCGACCGGTTAGCACAACTCGCCCTATGCTTGAGGAGACGTCCTGATGTCTAATCCAATCTATGCGGCAATTTCCCGGCAGGATGGTCTGTCGCTTGAGATGCGGATGATTGCGAACAATCTCGCAAACTCCAGCACGACCGGCTACAAGGCCGATAAGGCTGTTTTTTCTGAATTTATCGTCCCGACGGGCCAGCAGAATGGCTCGCTCTCGATGGGGCGGCTTGCCGCGGACTCGCTGCAGCTTGATCAGGGCAGCCTAAGGTTTACCGGCGGTCAGTTTGATGTCGCCTTGCAGGGCGAGGGGTTCTTCTCTGTGGAAACGGATCGCGGCGTTCGCCTGACCCGTGCTGGTCACTTCCAGCTTAATGCAGATGGCACATTGATTGATCAGAATGGTTATCAGGTTCTCAGCGCGGGCGGGGCCCCGATCACAGTGCCGCCTGAAGCCGCGCAACTGACGATTTCAAGTGACGGCACGATCAGCGCGGATGGCGCGATTGTGGATCAGATTGGCGTTGTGCAGACCGAAGGTGCTTTGCAGCGCGATGCTGACACATTGTTTATCGCGCAAGGGGACACTCAACCGATTGAGAACCCACGCATGCTGCAAGGGGCGCTGGAGCAATCCAATGTGTCGCCCGTGCTCGAAGTTGCCCGGATGATTGAAGTTCAACGCGCCTATGAGGCCGGACAGGCCATGATGGATCGCGAAGACCAGCGTCTCACCCAGTTAATCTCGGCGGTGCGCAACCAACAATAAGAAATAGGACAGACAGAGGATAGGAGAAGCCGATGAAGTCTTTACAAATTGCAGCGACAGGGATGGCAGCGCAACAGATGCGCGTCGATGTTATCTCGAACAATATCGCAAACATGAGCACCGCGGCCTATCGACCGCGAACGGCTGAATTCTCCGATCTCGCCTATCAACAAGTGGTCACACCGGGCACACTGGCTTCACAAACGGGCAATCTTGTCCCGGCTGGGATTCAGGTCGGCACCGGGGTACGGCCATCGACCGTTTCCATGGAAATTACGCAGGGCGCCTTGCGAGAGACCGGGGCTGAACTCGATCTGGCGATTGATGGGATCGGGTTTCTGGAAATCACCCTACCTTCCGGTGAGCCAGCCTATACCCGCGATGGCAAGTTGAACCGCAGCGCTGAAGGCGAGATTGTGACCATGGATGGCTATCCGCTGGCCGATGGGATCGTCATCCCTGAGGATGCCAGCCGGGTTACCGTCAGCCGGGATGGTGAGGTCGTCGCCTATTTTGATGATGCTACGGCCGGACAGCCGATTGGCACAATTTCTCTGGTCCGTTT
Source organism: Hyphomonas sp. FCG-A18 (assembly GCF_045287255.1). GTDB lineage: Bacteria > Pseudomonadota > Alphaproteobacteria > Caulobacterales > Hyphomonadaceae > Henriciella. Next base: position 2,418,345 of record NZ_CP137142.1, on the reverse strand, counting down.
CATCAACGAAAAGGGCCTTGAGGCGATGGGCGACAACATGTTCAAGGAAACCGAAGCCTCTGGCGCAGCAAACCGTCTGGTGGCCGGCTCAGAGGGCGTCGGGACGTTCCGTCAGGGCTATCTGGAAGATTCCGGGGTTGATGTGGTTCAGGAAATCTCTGAACTGATCGAAGCCCAACGTGGCTATGAGTTGAACTCAAAAGTCATCACAGCATCGGATGAGATGTTGGCGGCGACAACCCGGCTGAGGTAGCGCCATGATGAGCATTCTGGTTTCTCTTGGCTTTGGTCTGTCAGCGGCTTTGCTCGACACATCATCGCTGGTCGCCACCGAGGTCTTGCGATCCGGTGATGTGATTACAAATGCCAATGCCCGCGCTGAAGGTGATATCGACGCAGGCCAGAGCCTGTTCGGCCGGGAAGTGAAGCGCACCGTCTATCCAGGGCAGGCGATCCAGCCCACCAATACCCGCGTGAAGCGCATGGTGCGGCGTAATCAGATCGTCTCGGTCCGGTATCAGTCCGGCGCTCTGGAAATTATTATCTCGGCGCGCGCGCTTGGCGAAGCGGGCCTGGGTGAAACAGTTGAAGTGATGAACACGCAATCAAGGAAAGTCATCAGCGGAACGGTGACCGAAGACGGATGGATCCTAGCAAAATGAAACAGGCCCTGACCCTTACTCTCATCCTTGGCGCCGCTGCAGGCTGTTCTTCAGCCCCAAAAGCCGCTGTGCCGCCGCCGATTTCGTATCAGCAGCCAACGCAGGTCCAGTATGTGCCAACAGCGTTTTCAGAGCCGAAATCAACCGCTCAGAATGCCTCTCTATGGGAGACCAGCCCGGACGCCTTGCTGAGTATGCGCCGGGCCAAGGATATTGGTGATCTGCTGACGGTTCTGGTCGAGATGGACGACGAGGCGAGCTTGCAGAACTCGCTGACCCGCAACCGGGCATCTACGGATGAATTGAGCATTGGCGCCTTGTTCGGCTTGAACAGTGTTGCCGATACGATCCTGCCAGGTTCTGGAACGCTGAACCCGGCAATGAATATTGATCGCGGATCGACGCTGAATGGCGGCGGCTCTGTCAACCGGGCTGAGAAGATCGAGTTCAAGCTGGCTTGTCGAGTGATTGGCATTGAGCCATCCGGTAACCTGATCATTCAGGGCTATCAGCAAATCCGCGTCAGCAATGAGGTGCGCTACCTCGAAGTGTCCGGGGTGATCCGGGCGCAGGATATTACCCGATCCAATACCGTGTCCTATGATCAGATTGCCGATGCCCGCCTGACCTATGTCAGCAGTGGTGAGGCGACTGCGCCCGTCCAACGTAAAGCCGGCGTGCGCCTGCTCGATAAAGTTCTACCATTCTAGGGGATACCTATGCTCGCCAAGATTTTGCCAGCCATCATCGTTATCGTCGGAGCCGCTGCTGGCGGCTTTGGCGCGCAAATGCTCAATAGTAGTTCCGGCTCGGCCGAAACTGTCAAAGAGAAGTCGGATGATGCGCATGGCGATAAAGATGACCATGGCGAGAAAGACAAAGCAGACGACAAGAAAGACAGCCACAGTGCCAAGAAAGACAGCCATGGTGGCAAGGACAAGAAGGGCAGTGGCAAATCCGCTTCAAGCGGTGATGTCATGTATCATCGGTTCAGTCGTGAATTCGTCGTGCCGATCATGCGGGAAAACCGGGTTCGCAGTATGGTGATCCTGAACTTGAGTATCGAGGCAGATTCTTCGCTGTCGGCACGTCTGTTTGCAGAAGAGCCGAAGGTCCGGGATAATATCATGACCACCCTGATCATGTTGAGCAATGAAGGCGATACGCTGGAAAATTTTACCGATATTGAGAGTTATGAGACGATCCGGTCGATGGTCCTCAAAAATCTGGATTCAATCTTTGCGACCGGTATTCATAACATTCTGATCATGGATATCGCCAAGCAGGACCTTTAAGCACGTTCCAAGGTCATTCGGGGTGAGGATCAGGGGTTATTTATGCTCATCCTGGTGACGGACATTGTCGAGACCAACGGACATGTTCATTTCTGTCGTCAGGCGGGTCTTGCCATTCTCATTGGTGACCCCGGTCACTGTCGTCAGGACTTCAGCAGCGGTCGATGATATGCGCCGACCATCCTTGCTATAGCCATCAACAGAGACATTCAGAATCGTGCCAACGGGGATTTCCTCTCCGCTGGTGCTAGTACCGTCCCAGACAAACTCTTCCTTTGTGTCCCCCAAAGATTGGGTCCAAAGTGTTTCGCCATTCAAAGCCCGGATCACAAGTTCAGCGGAGTCAGCGCCAGTCGGTTTCTGGGCGCTGAACTTCACCTCGCCTCCGTCATATGGGATCTGATTGGCATCAATGGCCACATCTTTCCCCAGCCACTCATTGGCGACGATGGTGTGGAGGTCGCTGATCAGGAAGCCAATGGCTTCAAGATTGCTATTGGTCTCAACCTGCTGCTCCAGGCTGGAGAACGTCGCGAGTTGCTCGACAAATTGCGTGGAGTCTGCGGGTTGAAGTGGGTCTTGATTGCGAACCTGGGCAACCAATAGTTCAATAAATGTATTGAAATCCTGATTGGCTGCAGCGTTATTGCTGCTCTGTAATTGCTGCTGTGCACTTTGCGCCGTCGTCGCAGCAGCGGCCGGGTTCACCGTTGTCATTGCCTGTATCTCCTTCCTAGAGTTTCAGGTTCAGTCCGGTCTGTCCGGCCTGTGGGTTGTGATACAGGGCTGTTTCGCTCAACCGTATCACAGAGTCTGTGCCTTGAGTTTCCGAGCCACCTTCACCGAAGATCTGGCTGGGATCATATTGGGTGAATTGCTGGGACTGCTGGTAATCGAGACCAAAGCCACCACTGTTCAGGCCATTCTGTTCCATGGCCTGGATCAATTCGAAATTCATCATCCGAAGCTTCTTGATGGCCTCGGGAGTTTCCGCAGTGACAGTGACAGTCTGAACCCCGTTTGCATCCAGTTTGAAGTCAACAGAAACGCGACCAAGTTCCGGTGGATCAAGCTGGATCACGATGCGATCGGCTGCATCGTCTGCTGTCATCGCCTGTGTGATCAGTCTCGGGATATCTTCAGGAGAGGCAACCACCTGAGGCGGCGTCGGGACCGTTGCTGGTGTCTGTGCTACCTGTACCGTTGGGGCCGAGCTTGTTGTCGGTGGTGCCTGTGTGGTTGCAGTGATTACGCCAGTGCCAGTGGCTTCGCCAACTGTTGTTGCATTGATGGGCGTTGCAGAGACTTTGATGGCCTCATCGAAACTTGCAGTACCGGTCGCGAGCGTAGGCGTTTGAGCAATACCATCGGTGCTTGCTGCTGCTGTTTGAGGGGCAACAGTTTTAGCTGGAAGATCAATCTCAGCGGTCTTTCCAATACCTGATGGTTCTGCGGGCTTTGCGACATCAGTTTCGCCCTCTGCCGTTTGAGCTTGTGTTGCGACCGCGGCAGCAAGTGCAGGCTGCTCAGCAGCCACTTTTGCAGTCGTTGTATCCGCTGCTTCCTCAGCGGTTACAGTAACAGTTGGTGTAGGCGTAACCTTGTCATCCGCGGCTGCGATAGTTTGCTTAGAGGCATCGCCAGGCTGCACAGAAGGTGTGAGGGTGTCTGCTTCGATCGGCAGACTTTCAGCGGCTTGCGGTGATGTCTTTGTAGCATCGTCGGAAACGGTCTGACTGAACAGCTGGAATGAGACATCACTATCTTCATTTGCGGACGCAATGTCAGAGTTCGCAATGGTCTGTGCATCAAGTTTGATATCCGAGGTTACAGGCGCGTCTTCCCGGCTTACATCAGTTGCAGAGCTTGGTTCTGTTTTCTTGGTATCTTGATCTGAACGATCATTAGCCGCGAGCTGATCGGCAAAGGTTGCCTGATCTTCTGCCGCTTTTGTGTCGTCTTTAGGCGATAGGGCCGACTTTTGCTTCGGGCCTGCAACCACATCAAGAATATCAGTAATCAATGGACGAACCCTCTGAATATGAGGCCTAGAATCCACGGTTAGGGTAAAAAGTCTCTTAAGGCTTTGTTGGGAAAATTCTCTCATGAGTTAATCAAAGCATGGAGCGTTTGATGACACTGCCGCTAACATCAATTGGGGGGCTGGCCCCAACCACCGGACTGAACAAGCCGGACGCCGCAATGGCTTCAGAAACAGCTGAAGCTGAAATGGGTCGCCGGTTTGAAGAATTGCTCTGGTCGGAAATGCTTAAGAATGCCGGACTTGAAAAAGCCCTGACCATGAATGGCGGGGAAGGGGCCTCGGCCTTCTCGCGATACGTGATTGACGAGATTGCTTCCGATCTTGCCGATAAGCATCCTCTGGGCCTGTCAGAACGCACAGGCCTATATGCTGAAATGATGGACCCTAGCGTAAAGGAGACACCAGAATGACCCAGAGTTCTCTTCTTAACGCCACACGTGACCTGAACGATATTCTGTCCCAAGAGACCACCCTTCTTATAGAGGGGCGCCTGTCAGAGATCGCTGATCTGAATGCCGAAAAGACTGAGGCTGTTCGGGCTTTCGAGAATGCCTTGTCAGCGGCTGATGGGGTCGGCGTCACCGCTATTGAAAGACGCGAGGTTGATGCGACACTGGCTTTGGCGCGTGAAAATTTGCAGCGTCTTTCGGTGATGCGAAATGGCCTCAATAGCCTGGCGAGTCGCCTTTCAAATCTCGATTCCGGAACCAAGGTTGGCGCTTACTCCGCGACCGGTCATAAACTCTCTTTTGATCGTGGTACCAACACGTTGGCGAAGAAAATATAATCGCGTTTACCAGTTTTATACGTATTTCTCTCATAACGGTTTACAGACCCAAGAAGGGTTGGCGGGTTTACCCCGGACGTCAGGATGACAGACGATACCAATAACGGGCTCAACGCTTAGCGCGCCCTGATAAGGAAAAAATCGAATGTCCAGCATTCTAACGAACAATAGCGCAATGGTTGCGCTCGATACTCTTCGCAGCATCAACAAAGACCTGTCTATGGTCCAGAACGAAATCTCTACTGGTAAGAAGGTTTCAAACGCCAAAGACAATGCCTCAATCTGGGCGATCTCAACTGTTATGTCGACAGACGTTGAAAGCTTTAAGCAGATCAGCGACTCCTTGAACAAAGGTATTTCTACTGTCGGTGTGGCCCGTGCATCTTCCGAGCAGGTCACAGGCCTTCTACAGGAAATGAAAGAGCTGATCGTGTCGGCTCAGGATGACCTGAACGCTGATGACCGCGCTCGTATCCAAACAGATATCGACGCCAAGGCAGCAACAATCAATAACATCGTTAATGGTGCTCAGTTTAACGGTGTGAACCTGGTTAAAGGCACTGAAACACTGAACGTTCTGTCATCGCTTGATCGCGACTCTTCTGGTACAGTTACGGCTTCTAACATTTCAGTTAACCGTCAGGACCTGACCACAACGGCAGGTGTTTATGGTAGCGGTGCTTCACTGGCTGCAAACCTTACATCGGGTGCTGCCAGCGTTGATAGCTCAGGCGTCGCAAATCAGCTTGAGCTGACATTTGCTCAAGTCAGCTCGGATACTTCCGACCTGAACCTGACCGTTAACGGCTCTTCAGTCACAGTTGCTTTCAACACTGACGCTGCAACAACAATTGCTGATGCTGCTGGTGCAATTAACGCGCTGGGTCTTGAGGGTATCTCAGCTGTTGCGAACAGCGATACACTTGAATTGATCAACACCAACTCGTTTGATGACTTCAATGTGACCTTTAACACAGGTGGCACAAACACAGTCGCGATCGTCAACAATGGTGACACGACTGAAAACGCATCTGCAGCTGCCACAGGGACTGCAACGCTGGTTGAACGTGCTGAAGAAGTTGCCTTCTCAACGTCTGCGCAGGTCAATGACGGCGACAGCTACCGTATCTCTGTTAACGGCAATGACTATAACTACATCGCTGGTAAAGGTGAAACCATGCAGGATGTTGCCCGTGGTCTGAAATCGGCGATTGATGCTGGTCTTGAAACAGGTGTGACAACACGTGTGACCCAAGATGGTGATCAGTGGAAAGTCCTGGTTGACTATGATGGCACAGGCAGTGCTGGTGCCACCGTTACGCTGGCCGACAATGGTCAGGCTGATGGTATTGCTTCCGGTGGCCTGTTCGGTCTCGACAACATTGATGTTGGTTCCAAAGCTGGCGCAACGGCCGCTCTGGGTAACATTGAAACACTTCTGTCTAACTCAATTGGTGCGGCTGCGAACTTCGGTTCTGCTCAGAAGCAGATTGAGAGCCAGGGTGAGTTTGTTCAGACCCTGATCGACTCCCTGACAACGGGTATCGGTGCGCTGGTTGATGCGGACATGGAAGCGGCTTCTGCGAAACTGCAGGCCCTTCAGGTTCAGCAGCAGCTGGGTACTCAGGCCCTGTCTATTGCGAACCAGGGACCGCAGAACCTGCTGTCTCTCTTCCGTTAATTTAACATTGGTCCGGGCGGCGTTGTCGCCCGGACTCCTCTTTTTAGTTAGTATAGTAAGGATTTTATTGTGCATTCATTGGCGCGTCAGGCTTACGGTCAGGTTCAACACCGCACAGCGGGACCAAAGGAAATCGAACATGCTGTGTTCGAGCAGATCACCGAAGCTCTACAAGATGTTGCCAAGACAGAAGCACCCGTCCCGAATGTTTATGCCGATGCGGTGAGCCGCAATATGGAGCTCTGGACGATCCTTGCCGCTGACCTGATGAGCGATGCTAACGCTCTGCCACTTGAGACCAAACAAGGTCTCCTCGGGCTTTCTGAATTCGTACGCCGGACCAGTATGACCCTTCTTACCGAAGGGGGTGACGTCACCGATCTGATCGATGTCAATATCGCTATCATGCGGGGATTGCGTGGGGATGCTTCAGTAGCTGCCTAGGAGGGCATAAATGTCAGGATTACTGCTAACACTTGCGCCGGGAGAACGGTTTATCGTCAACGGTGCCCTGCTTGAAAATGGCGACCGCCCTTCGCGGATCCGTATTAAGGATAATGATGCCCGTGTTTTACGGTGCAGCGATGCCTTGAAGCCGGAAGAAGTCGATACCCCGGTCAAACAAGTCTATTATGCGATTCAATTGCTAATCACAGGCGACCTGCAGCCAGAACGTATCGTTCCAGCGCTGAAAGCTGAATGTGAAAAGCTGCGCGATGTCTTTGAGGTCGTGGCCCCGGATGTCATCCCGAAACTGCTCTCCATGATTGAACGCGGAAATTATTATTCTGGCCTGTGCCATATGCGCCAGCTCTTCCCGCTGGAAGCAGAACTGCTTGCCTTCCAGAGCGATGATGCCCAGCTGAAGGTTGCCTAGGCGATGTACCAGCCGGTTGTCCCTTTATCTGGCATAGCGGGATGGAACTTCCTGCAGGCGACTTATGATCGTCAGTTCGAGAGCTTTACGGACTCAGTTCAGGTCAAGCGCGACAAGGATTATATGCTGGCCAAATTGTCCGAACCGATGGCGGTTGAGGACTTTCTGGATGATCCACGCTTGATGCGGGTCACCATGACAGCCTTTGACCTTGGCGGTGAAGAGTGGAAACGCGGTTTTGTCGATAAGGTCCTCAGTGAGGTTGGTGATCCTGAAAGCACATTCCTCCAACGCTTGAATAATCCGCAATATACGCGGTTTGCTGAAGCCCTGAGCCCACAGAACGGGATTATCTCAATCAGTGAAGAACAGCGCGCCGATATCGGGTCACGGTTTGAAGCGGTGTCCTTCAAGGTGTCTGTGGGTGAGATCGATAATTCCATGCGTCTGGCGTTGAATTACCAGTCAGAGATTAGCGAAGTGGCGACAGCCGGGTCGTCCAATGACGCAATTCTGTTTCGTCTGCTTGGAAGTGTCCCGATGCGCAATGTTCTGGAAACGGCGCTGAACCTGCCAAGTGATATTCAAAAGCTACCGATTGAGAAACAGGCTGAAATGCTTGAGGCGCGGATCGAGAGCCAGTTTGGCATTCGCGATATGAGCGCACTGGCTGAGCCTGAAAATGTTGAGAAAGTCATCCAGCGTTATCACGCTATCAACTCTCTCTCATCCGGCATTTCTCCGTTGACGCCTGGGGCTGCGGCTCTGACCATATTGTCCGGTGTGGGTGGTGGCGCGAGCCAGAACCTATTCCTGAGCAATTTCCTTTAAAGGTTCCTCAGGCACGTCAGCGGCTTTGTTTCTCTCTTCCAGAATAGCGTCAAGCGCCTCAAAACCCTGTGCGACATTGCCCGGATTGTGGGCGCTGGCAAAGCCGTCGAGATCGGCATAGAGCCGGATGGCGCGGTCGGTCTGGGCGTCTTTGCCCGGCTGATAAAGGTCGGCGCGTAACATCGGCAGAACCTCGTCATAGGCCGCGACCAGACGCCGATAGGTTTTCAGCATCTCATTCTCATCTTCGCTGGCCGCGTTCGGTAGAGCCCGCGAGACAGAGCGCAGGACATCAATCGCTGGATAACGCCCACGCTCAGCAATGTCGCGGGAGAGCACAATATGGCCGTCAAGAATCCCGCGGACCATGTCGGCGACGGGTTCTTCCATGTCGGAGCCTGCAACGAGAACAGAGAAGATGGCTGTGATATCACCCGTGCCATGCTGGCCGGGGCCGGCGCGTTCCACCAGTTCGGAAATCACGCGCACGGTTGAAGGCGGGAAGGCATTCAGAGCGGGGGCTTCGCCAGCCACCAGGGCGATTTCACGATGGGCTTCGGCAAAGCGGGTCAGGGAATCGAACAGCAACAAGACGCTATGGCCTTGATCGCGGAAGTGTTCGGCGGCCGCCAAGGCGCAATAGGCGGCGCGTTTTTTGGCACCAGCCGGATCACTGGCTGTGGAGGCCACAACCACGCATTTGTCCCGGACATCCGGGGACAGGGTTTCATTGACGAAGGCGTTGACCTCCCGGCTACGCTCCCCGATCAGGCCGATAACGACGCGATCGGCTTCGACGCCGCTGGCGAGGCGGCCAAGTAGAGTGGACTTGCCCACGCCTGAACCCGCGAACAGGCCTACGCGTTGGCCACGGCAGAGCGGCAGCAGGGTATCGGTAACCATCAGCCCGGTGGAAAACCGCGCACCGAGCCCACGGCGCAAATGTGCCGCGATCGGCGGGGCTTTTAGAGGGCGCGGACGCCCTGATGTCTTTTTGGTCTGGCTCGGTTCGGCAACAATGCCGCGATAGTCAACGATCTGACCTAGCCAGTGATCGCCAACGTTAACCTCCCCGGTTGATTCGATATACGCCTTGTCGCCGATCCGCAGATTCTCCTCAGCCGTGTAGAGCTGGGCGGTCGCCAGACTCTCGCCGACAGACAGGATCTCCCCCAAGACGGGACCTGCATCGGTTTCAACCCTGATTTCATTACCAATTCCAGCAAATTCACTGACCCCGGCAATCTTGATCATACCAGGGGTGATTTCAGTAATTTGACCCCAGAGATGAAACATCTTGGAGGGGGAGGCAGCATGCGGCGTTATCATCAAGGGCAACCGTTCGGGCATTAAGACTTTGTTTAGCCTATTCTCCCATGTTTTGGGAAAGGTTAACAAAAACGGCGATTTTTTTCATGATTACCGATCTTGAGGTTCTGAAACTGTATAGTGCCATGACTCGGCATGCGGCGGAATCGCAACGGGTCAGCGCCGAAAATGTGTCTCGCTATGGCGAGGCTGGCTATAAGGCACAGGAAGTCGAGAGTTTTCAGGATTACCTGGCGCGCGTCGGACAATCTGGTTCGCCAGACGCCTTGAAGGCCAGTTTTAAAACCATGGATGCGGGCACGCCAGCGGCCCCGAATGGCAATACGGTCAGCCTTGAGCATGAGATTTTCAAATCTGCTGAGGCGTTTGGCCAGCATAATATGGCGTTGACCGTGTACAGCAAATCGCTGGACCTGTTGCGCACAGCCATTGGTCGCGGACGCTAGGGAGGCTTGAATGAATGCTTTTAAGCTAACGATGCAGCAGGCCGTTTCGGGCATGGAGCTCCAGACCAAGCGGATTGGCGTGACATCGGAGAATATCTCGAATGCTGACACGCCAGGCTACAAGCGTAAGATTCTGGTGCCGGAAACCACTGCTGATGATTTTCGCGCAGCTTTCGTGGCGCTGGACCAGACACCGGGGGATCAAGTCTATGACCCCAAGCACCCTATGGCCGATGATGCTGGTTATGTGACCAGTTCGAATGTCTCTCTCGTCGTTGAGATGGCGGACATGCGTGAAGCGGGCCGGGTCTATGAGGCCAACCTTAACTCATTTCAGCAGGCGCGGACCATGTATTCCTCCCTGCTCGATATTCTTAGACGATAGGAGCAAGTTTAATGTCGGGGATCGGGGTTAATCCGTACGCAGCGTTCCAGGCGATTAAACCGGCTGCAACGGCGGGCACAGAGGCGGTCAAGCCAACCGAAGACAAGAATGTCATCGCAGAAGGCGTGGCGGACTTTAAGGCGACTCTGCAACAGGCGGAAAAAACCGCGATTGATGCGGCGGTTTCCGGTGCAGACCCGCACGCCATGGTTGAAGCATTAGCGAATGCGGAGCTGGTGCTCGATACCGCGGTAACGATCAGGGACAAGGTTGTAGAAGCCTATCAGGAACTGTTGAGAATGCCAGTATAGGCAGGGGCAATTGGGATGGCAGAAGCCGAAATCTTTGAAGTCTTGCGTGGAGCATTGTGGGCGGCCGTTTTGATGGGCGCCCCAATTCTTATTGTCACACTTATTCTGGGCTTCGTGATTGGCCTGGGTCAGGCGCTGACCTCCATTCAGGAAATGACCCTGACCTTTATTCCGAAGATCATTGCGGTGGTCGTCGTGTTCTTCCTGACGCTTGGCTACATGACGCAAGTGTGTCTCGACTTCTTTTTCAATTCGGTCATGCCGTTGGTTGGGGCCTGATCGATCATGGACCTGACCAAAGTCTTCTCCGAAAACAGCTCAACCTCCCTGATGGCGATTGGCCTGATGGTGATCATTCTGGTCATGGTGTTGCCGGTTCCCGCATGGATTCTGGACATTGGCCTGACCATTTCCTTTGCGCTGGCCATTCTGATTTTTACGACGGTTCTGTTCATTGAGAAGCCACTGGATTTCTCCTCTTTTCCGAGTGTCCTACTGGCTTCACTGATCCTGCGATTGGCGTTGAACGTGTCATCGACCAAGCTGATCATTAGCGAGGGTCATTCCGGTACAGATGCGGCGGGTGGGGTCATTGAAGGCTTTGCGATGTTCATTATGGGCGGCAACCTGTTTGTCGGTCTGGTGATCTTTGGCGTGCTGATCATCGTGAACTTCATGGTGATTACCAAAGGTGCGGGCCGGATGGCAGAAGTTGGGGCACGTTTCGCCCTGGACGCGATGCCCGGGAAGCAGTTGGCGATCGACTCCGACCTTGCGGTTGGGGCGATCAGCCACGAAGAAGCCAAGCAAATGCGCCAGCGCGAGCAGGAAGAAGCCGCTTTCCTCGGCTCGCTGGATGGTGCCTCCAAGTTTGTTAAGGGCGATGCGATTGCGGGCCTGCTGATTACGGCTCTGAATCTGGTTGCCGGGATCGGGTTTGGTCTGGCGGCCCATAGCCTGAGCTTTGAAGAAGCGGCCAATAACTATTCCATCCTGACGGTTGGTGATGGTCTGGTCTCGCAAATCCCAGCGATTATTGTTTCGGTTGCGGCCGGTCTCTTGCTGTCCAAGGGGCGTGACGAAGGCGCGATTGACCGCGCTGTTGGCTTGCAGTTGGTTGGTAACCGTCCGGTCTTGCTCATCGTCTCTGGCATTCTGGCAGTCTTTGCCCTGATGCCGGGTCTGCCTTTCCTGCCCTTCATGCTGGCCGCAGCGGGACTGGCGACTTTCTCCTGGTTTATCCCGTCGGAGAAACCAGGAGATGCCACCGCCGAAGAGGGAGAGGGCGCTGAACCTGAAGCGCCCAAACTCATAGGCGATTCTATTTATGCGGACGAAATCCATCTTGAGGTGGCGAGCGATCTGGTTGGCGTCATCCTGCAGGGGGAGCAGGGGATCGAAAACCGCGTTGAGAAGATCCGGCGTTATATTGCTGAAGAATATGGCTTCGTCCTGCCAGCGATCCGCATGACGGATAATGCGATCCTGCAACCCAATGAGTATCGCTTGAAAATTCAGGGCGTGACGATTGAGTCTGGCTTTGTGCGTCCGGGCAATGTGCTGGCCCTGATGGAAGACGATCACATGCCGCATCTCCAGGGCGAGCATGTCAAAGAACCTGTTTACAAGGCATCGGCGCGTTGGTTGCCGGGAACACGCAAGCAGGAACTCGGCGCAGCGGGTATCCCAACTGTGGAACCGATTGAGGTTCTGGCGACGCACTTGCTGGAAGTGATCCAGGCAAACTTCTCTCTGATCTTTACTCGCCCGGTTATGATGGACACTCTTGATGCCCTGACCAGTATCAGCGACCCTGATCGTAGCTCAGCCAATCAGCGCTTTCTGGATGAGTATATTCCCGGCAAGGTGCCGAGCGAGTTGCTGCTGGCTGTCCTGCGGACGCTTCTGGAAGAGCGGGTTTCAATCCGCAACCTCTTCCTGATCATCGAGACCGTAGCTGAAGCCAAGACCAATGGCATGCCGTTGACCCAGACCGTGGAACTGGTGCGTCAGCGTCTGGCTTTCCAGATTGTTGAGCGCTTGAAGGATAATAAGGGGCGGCTGCCACTGGTGCAGATTTCCTCAGCCTGGGAACAGCGTTTTGCCGAGTATGAGGTCAAGACAGATGGCGGATCAGATATTGCCCTGCCGCCGGAACTGTTTGGTGAGCTGATCAATGGGTTGCAGAACAAGCTGAATGAATCCGCTCAACAGGGGATCGTGGCTTCGGTTGCGACTTCATCGCGTCGCCGCCGTTTCGTGCAAACCATTCTGGCCAGTAAGGGCGTACGCAATGCCGTGCTGGCCTATGAGGAAGTGAACCCGAAAGCTAAACCGCAGATTGTCGGAGTGGTCTGATGTTGGTGGAGCCCATGGGTTGGGCCGCGCTCTCGCTCTTCGGGTCTCAGTTTTTTATCGTCATGGCGCGGCTGTCGCTGCTGATTTTCATGTTGCCCGGCATTGGTGAGCAGGTGATCCCGGTCCGTGTGCGGGTTCTGGTGCTGCTGTCCCTGTCGCTGGCCTTTACCAGTATGGGAATTGTCGCCCCGGTTCCAATCCTGCCGCTGGCCGGCTTCCTGTCTGTCATCGTGGGTGAAATTGCCATTGGCTTTTGTCTTGGGGTGAGCCTGCGCCTGTCGATCTGGATTTTGAGCATCGTGGGTAGCATCGTGGCCCAGTCGATTGGGCTGGCGCAATTCCTCGGCGTGGGTTTGGAAACCGAGGCGCAGACGCTGACATCGAACCTGCTGGGCATGGCGGGGGCGGCGATCCTGCTGACCGCGAATTATCATGTCAGCGCGTTTGAGGGCTTCCTGCAGCTATATGGGCAGGTGCCGATGGGGGGCTATGGTCTGATTGAGCTGTCGGCTTTGATTGAGGCCTTCTTTGCCGCGTTTAACTTTGCGCTGAATCTTGCCTGGCCCTTTGTCACGGTCAGCTTGATTTACAATATCAGTCTCGGCTTCATCAACAAAGCGATGCCACAGCTGATGGTGGCCTTTGTTGGCGCCCCCTTCATGGTTGGGGCGGGCGTGTTTATCCTGACTGTATCGGTCACAAGCCTGCTGCTGGTCTGGAAAGACCGGTTGCCTGATTTTGTGCCGTGGATGTGAGGTAGGACATGGCTGATTCAGGTGAAGAGGATAGTGGCGAAAAGGAATTTGAAGCCTCCGAACAGAAACAGCGGCAAGCCCGCGAAGAAGGGAATATTGCTCAGTCGAAGGAGATGACCGGCCTGGCCGTGGTTATCGGTATTCTGGTTATTACCTTCGTGTTCAAGTTTGTTGCCGGAGGGGCGCTCGCCAAAGACCTGTTCGGCTTCTTTCATCACGCTGATGCTTATTCCACCGATGTGTTCAAACAAGGCGGAGACATGACGCTCGGCACGCTGGTCGCCATCGTTTTGACGATCATGAGTCCGCTGCTAATTTTGGTGGCGATTGTACTTGGCGTGATTGTCGCGACCCAGGCTTTTGCGTTTTCGGCCAAGAAGATCAAACCGGAAATGAAGAAGCTGAACCCGGTTGAAAACATCAAGAAGAAGTATGGTCCGCAAGGTCTGATCGACTTCCTGCGCGATGCGGCAAAGATGATTGTTGCCGGGGTGATTGCCGGGATTTTTCTTCTGAATTTTGCGCAGGACTATTACGGGGCGAGCGCCCTGCAAACCGATCAGATCGGCAATTTCGCCTTCGAGCAGGTGCTAAAGCTGATTATTGCGTTTGCTGTTTTCCAGTTCATCCTCGCGGCGATTGACTTCCCGATCCAGAAACGCCTGCACGCCAATCGCCTGAAAATGACGCGTGAGGAGATGAAGAAGGAACTCAAGCAGAGTGAGGGTGATCCGCTGCTTAAACAGCAAAGACGCGAAAAGGGTGCCAAGATTTCGCGCGGTCAGATGATGAAGAATGTGGAGACGTCTACCGTGATCATGGTCAACCCGGAACACTATGCGGTCGCCCTGAAATGGGACCCTGAAACTCAGAAAGCACCGGTCGTCGTGGCCAAGGGTGTCGATCACCTCGCGGCCAAAATTCGTGAAATTGCGATTGCCCATCAGGTGCCGATCTATCGCGACCCGCCCAGTACGCGGGCCATCTATGCCACCGTTGAAATTGATGAAGAGATTCATCCCGAGCATTTTGCTGCGGTGGCGGCAGCCATCCAGTATGTTGACCGCATTCGCGGGGCCATGTCGGGGAGGGACGGGTAATGCCAGCTAAAGCTATCAGTCATGAGGATTTGCGGGCCTTGAAGAAGGCAAAAATTCTGGGTCAGCTGACCCGGGCGCAGGGCATGCTTGCGGATATTGATACAAGGATTGAGACCTTGCAGCAGGCGCTGGAGCTTAAAGTCGGCCAGGTGGAGGATTTGAGCCTCTATGCGATACAGCACCAGGCCTATACCGCGCAGATTGCTGAACTGAAGGCACAGAGGCAGGCAGCGGTTTCGGAGGTTGCCCTGATCGAGATTGAGCTGAAAAAATGCATTGCGCATGAGAAGGCGTAGTAACAGCCCTGAACAGTCGCTGCGGCCCAGCAATAAAATAGAATGATAAAGCTCCAAACTTTTTTGGAACCAAATTGAACCTGGTTCATAGACCATATGAAGCCCGCCCGCTTCACACCTTGGTCGGTTACCCCTTTGGGGTGCCGGCCGTTTTATTATCACGCGGCTATTTCTACCTCTTATGCGACCTGAAATCGATCTGGTTAGCGCGCGTATCTGTTGTCATCATTGAGATATAAGGCCAATCGAGAGAATAAATTCGATTTTCACTAGTTTTAAACCAAAAAACAACTTAAATTAGAAATTATAGATATATTCGCCTTGGGTGTGCGTGTGGGTGGGGAAATTCTGGGCCAGCTTGGCTCTGATATAGAAGGAAGCGCAGGTGTCAGACAAACAGGTCCACGCCCAGAAAGTGTCGAATATCGACACAGCGCTGCGAAAGCGGATCAAATCGGTCCGTCTGCAGCAAGGGGTTACACAGGCGATGATTGCCGAAAAGCTCGGCATCGTATCGCAACAATATCATAAATATGAAGCGGGCGTGCTTCGTCTGTCCGGGGGCATGCTGGCACAGATTGCGGCAGCACTGGATTGTTCCGTACTCGACCTTCTTCCTGAAAGCGTCGAACAGTATGCGCGCCTTGAAAGCGATCGGCATCTCGACATCCTGAAGCAGGAAATCACCGATCTGATCATTGATGTTTCATCAACGGATATATTGGTCGCGATCAAGACTTTGATTGACCATAATCGCCCCTCGGACCGGGTGGCCGCCTAAGCCTGGCGGGTTATGGGTTTCTTGGGGCCGAGCGAAGAAGTCTTCGCCGGATCGGGTGTTTTCTCTTTGAAGCGGCAGAGGTCCGAGATCACGCAATCCCAGCATTTCGGTTTACGCGCGACGCAGGTATAGCGGCCATGCAGGATCAGCCAGTGGTGTGCGCCAAGCTTGTATTCATCTGGCGTCGTGCGTTCGAGGCTGGCTTCGACCTGATCCGGGTCCTTGCCCGGGGCAAGGCCGGTGCGATTAGACACGCGGAAAATGTGGGTATCGACAGCAATGGTGGGCTGCCCGAACGCTTCGTTCAGGACGACATTGGCGGTCTTGCGGCCAACACCCGGTAGGCGCACCAGTTCATCGCGGGTTTCCGGAACTTTTCCCTCAAACTCATCAAGGATCATCTGGCTGAGCGCGATGACATTCTTGGCCTTGTTGCGCCATAGACCAATCGTCTTGATGTGCTGCTCCACGCCTTCAAGCCCGAGCGCGAGCATTTTCTCTGGCGTGTCAGCAATCTTGAAAAGGTCTTTCGTGGCTTTGTTGACGCCGACATCGGTTGCCTGCGCGGACAGGGCTACGGCGACAACCAGCGTGTAAGGATTTACGAATTCAAGCTCTGTATGAGGGTCGGGGCGATCTTCGGCGAGACGCGCGTAAAGTTCAGCGGCCTTCACTTTGCCAAAGGTCTTGGGCGCGCGTTTGCGTTTTGTCTGAGTCGTCGAGTTGGCCATGCGTGTGAGGTTTAGAGCGCATGGGGTGCGACGCAAGGCCCCCTGTGGAAACTACGTAATTGTCTGCTATACTTTACCTATGCCGCCGACCCAGAACAAAATCTATTTTGATGCTGTCCTGACACCGAACCGCTCGCTCAGCCCGAAAGCTTTTGTGGTTGTGATGAGCATTGTCGGGGGTGTCAGCTTTCTGGCTGGGCTGATGTTTTTATCCATGGGGGCTTTCCCGGTCATTGGGTTCTTTGGAGTTGATGCGCTGGCTATTTATCTGGCGTTTCGGTGGAGCCAGCGCAGCCAGAAGCAGGTGACGCGCGTTCGGGTGACGGCTGATCGGGTGGAGCTGGAACATGACCAGCCCGGGCGAAAGCTGCGTCAGGCAGAAATTCCAACCGCGTTTGCCCGTGTCCATCTGGAATGTCCGGAACGAGCGCCGAGTGAGCTACAGATTGCCTATCGCCAGCAAGCCTGGATTATCGGACGCTTTCTGACCCCTGATGAGCGTAAAAGCCTGAAGCAGGCGCTTGAGCGAGCCATCCAAAATGCTCGGCGCGAACGTTACTCAACGTAAATCAAAAAAGTGACGCATGCGTCATGGTTTTTTGGTTTCGCTTATGCTAAAGTTGACACCGACGTCAGGATTAAGCGGCAAACAGACCGCGCTATGGAGGCACCGATGGCAGACACACTCACCAAAATTCCACATGGACTGGAGCGTCCAAAGATTACTGCGCGGGAGCCAATGCATCCGGGCTATCTGGAGTTTAATGAGACCCCACCGGGGGCCTATGATGTGCCGATTGATGAGTTGAATATCACTGACCCGGAAATCTGGCGGCAAGGGGCTTATTGGGACCGGTTCAAGCGGATGCGCGATGAGGCGCCGCTGCACTGGACCCCGGATAGCTTTGTCGGGCCATTCTGGTCTGTCACCCGCTATGAGGATGTCATGAAGATTGACGTTGATCATAAGCGTTTCTCTTCAAGCTGGGAGCATGGTGGCATCGTGCTGGGGGAGCCGATTGAAGATTTTGAACTGCCAATGTTCATCGCGATGGACGAGCCCAAGCATTCCGAGCAACGCAAAACCGTTCAGCCTGCAGTTGCCCCGAACATGCTCAAGGAGTTTGAGCCGCTGATCCGTAAACGGACACAGGACTTGCTTGATAGCGTTCCGGTTGGCGAGCCGTTTGACTGGGTCGACACAGTGTCCATTGAGCTGACCACAATGATGCTGGCAACACTGTTTGACTTCCCGTTTGAGGACAGACGCAAGCTGACCCGCTGGTCTGACATTTCAACCAATCGTGACAATCCGGATATTTGCCCCGGCGGGGAAGAGCAGTGGCGCGCCGAGCTTATGGAATGCCTGACCACGTTTATGGGCATTTACCAGAAAAAGCAGAATGAGCCTTTGCGCAATGATTTGATCAGCCTTCTGGCGCATGGAGAAAAGACTCGTGACATGGCGCCGATGGAGCTGCTGGGTAATGTCATCCTGCTAATCGTGGGTGGCAATGACACGACACGGAATTCGATGTCAGCGTCGGTCTATGGCCTGAACAAGTTCCCTGAGGAATATGCCAAGCTGAAGGCTGATCCGAGCCTGATCCCGAATATGGTCTCTGAAGTCATCCGCTGGCAGACTCCACTGGCCTTTATGCGCCGCACCGCGCTTGAAGATGTTGAGATGCATGGCCAGACGATCAAGAAAGGCGACCAGATCGCCATGTGGTATGTCTCAGGCAATCGCGACGAGCGGTTCTGGGATGAAGATCCGAACCGTCTGATCATTGATCGCAAACAGGCGCGCAACCATTTGTCCTTCGGCTTCGGGATTCACCGTTGTGTGGGCAACCGTCTGGGTGAGTTGCAGCTGCGCATACTCTGGGAAGAGATCATGGAGCGGTTCAGTCATATTGAAGTGCTGGATGAGCCAAGCCTGACATCCGGAGCCTTCGTGAAGGGCTACACATGGATGCCGGTGATCTGTCACCCAAAGTAAAAGAGTTCTGTTCATTGGCTTTTCACCCAATGGTTCTGAATTATAGTCAACCCCAGTCCTTTGGCTGGGGTTTTCTTTTTGCGACTGTTATTTGGGGTTTTGATGTTTTCATTGCTGGCGTGTGAGCAGAGCACGCCACTTCCGGATATGGAACCGGGGGAGCAGGGCCGGGTTGTTCGGGTGATTGATGGTGATGCGCTGGTTCTCAATACCGGGCAAAGTGTTCGCCTGGTCGGGATCGAGGCACCGGTTCTCAACCGGCGGAGGGGGGAGCCTGATGCTTATGCTGAGGAAGCGGCTCGGGCCCTGGAAAACATGGTGTTGGGGCGACAGGTCCAGCTTTACTATCCCGGACTGACACGCGACCGCTATGACCGGGCGCTGGCGCATGTCGCCACCCTT
Organism: Hyphomonas sp. FCG-A18; assembly: GCF_045287255.1. Lineage (GTDB taxonomy): Bacteria > Pseudomonadota > Alphaproteobacteria > Caulobacterales > Hyphomonadaceae > Henriciella. The sequence goes on along the minus strand of NZ_CP137142.1, from coordinate 2,399,272 downwards.
GACGCGGCTGGCCCTGAGATTTGGGTCAATCTGGAACTGGTCAAGCAGGGGGCGGCCCGTGTGCGGCTTTACCCGGATACAGCTGCGCGTGGTGCTGACCTGCTGGCGGCGGAACAAGTTGCCAGAGACGATGGCCTGGGTCTGTGGGGGCAGCCCGCTTATGCCGTTATGGCGGCGGATGAGATCGGACCGGAGGCACGCGGCTTCATGGTCATTGGCGCACGGCTGGAGATGCGCATGCCAGCTGAGGATATCGCGTGTCTTTGGTCAGTAGAGGCGGCGCGCTTGCGGGTGCGGGTTGAGCAAAGTGCGTCTGCTTTTTGCAATGCTGAACCGGGCAGGATGTATCGATTGCGGGGATGGGTTTCGGGAAACACGCTCACCTTGACCCATCCATTACATGCTGAGCGCCTAGAATGAGCTTTTCAGACGCAGTGTCAGGATCGGCCCGAAATTGCGCGCGCGATCTTCGACACGGGTAACTGCTCCTGTCCGTCCACCTGAGTAAAGCGTTCGCGTAAACTCATTATCCGTATCGAATATATTGCCCATAAAGGCCGTTCCCGTCATGCCCCACAGGTCTTTGTGTTCTATGAAAGCCCAAGCGAAGGGCGGGCTTTCCTCATAATGATTGATGCCTCTTAAGCGGAAGGTCGGGGATTCAAAATAGCTCTCGAAATTGATGCCGTAGGCCCAGTCTGTGCCCGGAATATCGTGACGGAAACTGACAAAGTAAAAGCGGATTTTGTCATCATTGATGCGGCGGCTGTCGCCAGTCACCGGATCATCGACGTCAGACCAGCGATACTCGTATTCGTACTCGATTTGCGCGCCTTCAATGCCGAGCTTGCCGAGCTGCAATGTGCCGGCGAGGTCAAAACCATAGCGTGTGGCACTGTCGAGATTACCGGGGCCTTCGCCCATACCAATCGGTACTTGGTCAACGATGTCTTCGATCTCTTCGCCATAAAGCGTTAGCGTCGCTGCGCCCCAATCTCCCCAGTTTTTCTCAAACTGAGTTTCCAGACGCCAAGTCTGGTCCGGTACAATGTCGACATTCCCGGACTGATCATCGCCGTCATCAAGGTCGACATTTGAGACAAAATCGAAGAAGTTGAGTTGTCCAACTTCACGTGAGAATTTCGTGTTCACGGTTAGACTGTCGCTGGCTTCCCAGGCAAGGGAGACTGAGCCTTTGGGTCGTGTAAACTTTCGGGTCTGACCGTTGGGGCCATCGGATGTGATTTCGGAGTACTCAGCGCCAAGGGAGGTTTGTAGACGAAGTTTTGGAGAGAGTTGTCGACCATGGGTGATAAAGGCTTCAGCGCGTTCTTCTTCAACCGATATTTCCGGCGGATCAATCCCAATTGGGCTCAGTGTGGCAAAGCTCGGGCCCTCGAAAAGCGCTGCTTCGCTGTCGAGTGTGTTTAGCGCGCCCTCAAGGGAGACTTGCCAATCGCTTTGATTGCCGCCTTGCCAGCTATATTCGCCGCGAAGGATGCTCTCGCTTTCATCGACCGTGCGTTCAAAGATCGAGGCTTCAGAATTGGTGCCTTCTGTAGGGTCAAAGAGAAATTCAGAGATGGTCGGACTGTGCTCGTTGCGTTGTAACCCGATCAGCTTCAGGCGACCCGGCCCCAGATCAAACGCATAATCACCGCTGACCTCACTGTTCCACTCATCTTCAGAGAATTTGAACAGGCTGCGCGCAATTTCTGTCCCATCTGGATCAAAGCGCGTGCTGAATTCCTGATCGTTGTTTTCGAAGATCGCATACTTGGCGTTCAGATTGGCAACAGCGCCGCTTTCTGGCTCCCAAACGATCCCTGCCAGGCCTTCTACGTAGGTGCGGTGGCTGGTAAAGTCTTCTTCGCGGTACTGAGTCAGGTTGCCAAGGCCATCGCGAATGTTTTCGCGCCCGGCATTGGCGCCGCGGCCGGGTTCAGATTCGAGGCTGACATGCCATTTAATGTCGCCTCTTTCGCCGTTCATATTGATCTCGAACCAGTCAAAGACCGGGCGAAGGTTTTCGCGGTAGCGCTGGCGGTAGGTCCAGGTGCCGGAAAGCGCTGTGCTCTGTGTTGTAACATTCGCGACCTGACCACTCAGGCCTGGGATGTCGAGGCTGGCCCCATCCACAATAGCGATCTGCAGGACGTTCTCGGCTGGGATCTGAGCCAGGACATCGCGAGCGCTGGTGGACTTTGCTGAAATCCGGCGGCCATTAATTAAGACGTTCTCTTGAGCTTGACCGAACCCTCTGGAGCCATCACTGCCAGAGATTGTGAAGCCAGGAACCTGACTGACCATGTCGAGGGCGGTTCGTGGGGCAAAGCGCTCAAAGTCAGCCGGGACAAAGGTTTGCCCTTGTGTGGATTCCTCGCCAGCCAGGGCGTCTTGGGGTGCTGCGGTCAGGGGAATGCAGACAGCGAGGCCGGCGAGGAAAGCGTATTTCATATGGTGGGTACTCCACAGGGTAGAAAATCCAATACGGCATCGTGTTACATGTGTAACTATCCGTATCAACCCCTAATTTTGAGATTAGCGAAATGTAATGAAGGTATTTTCCGGCACCGGGATATTGCCTTGTGGAAGCCTCTTTAACGCCGCATCAACCATGATCCTGCGAAACCTAGAGGTTCCAAACGAAAGTTATACTCATGAAACGCGTTGCGGTTGTCTATGGTGGATGGTCTTCAGAGCGCCCGGTTTCGCTCGTCTCTGGTCAGGCGATGGCAGAAGCGGCGCGGGCGGCTGGCTATGATGTGGTCGATGTGGATGCAACGCGTGACCTTGCCAACCAGCTAACCGAGATCAAGCCTGATGTGATCCTGAATGGTCTGCATGGGCCGTGGGGCGAGGATGGATGTGTTCAGGGCGTGTTTGAGGTTCTGGGCATTCCTTACTCCCATTCTGGCGTGTTGGCGTCCTCGCTGGCGATGGACAAGATCAAGTCCAAAACGGTGTTTGCCGCACATGGTTTGGATGTGGCCAAGGATGTTGCCGTGACGCGCGCGGAAGTTGCCGCAGCCCATCCGTTGAAGCCGCCTTATGTGGTCAAACCTGTCAATGAAGGGTCCAGCTTTGGGGTTTTGTTCGTGCGGGAGGGGGCGAATGGCCCGGCGCGCGAAGTCATGGGTCAGAGTTGGCAGTATGGCGATAATCTGATGGCGGAAGAATACATCGCCGGGCGGGAGCTGACCGTGGCGGTCATGGGGGATCGCGCCCTCGCTGTCACTGAAATCACGACCTTAAGAGAGTTTTACGACTTTGATGCAAAATATGCAGATGGAGGCTCGCGCCACGTGGTGCCAGCCGATCTGCCAGATGGCGTGACAAATGCGGCGATGAAAGCCGCCTTGATCGCGCATCAGGCGCTCGGTTGCCGCGGGGTGTCGCGCTCTGATTTTCGTTTTGACGAAGCAAAGGACAGACTGGTGATCCTCGAAACCAATACACAGCCGGGTATGACGCCGACCTCTCTGGTTCCAGAGCAGGCCGCGCATCTTGGCATGTCGTTCGAGGAACTGGTGGTCTGGATGATTGAGGATGCATCATGCCAAAGGTAAAGGGTCGCAAAGCTGCGCCTGAGCCTGAGGTTTATGGCGAGGCGAACCAGATTTCATCGGTGATTTTTGGGCTGGTTATGGTCGTTGCGATCATTGTGGCCGGGGCGGCGCTGCTCGGTGGATCGCTGTCGCAAGTTGGCAAACGCTGGGGCGGGGCCATGGATGCCTCAGCGCGCTCTGTCGGACTGTCCGTACAAGTCATCGAAGTTGTTGGCCTTGAGCATGTGCCTGCGACTGCGCGGTCGGTGCGAACCGCAGCGATGATTGAGCAGGGTGAAAATATGTTCCGCGCTGATCCACACCGTATTCGCAAGCGGATTGAAGACACAGGGCTCGTCAAACAAGTGAACGTGTACCGGATGTGGCCCGATACGGTGATCATTCGTGCTGATGCGGCGCAGCCGACAGCCCTTTGGCATGATGGTCAGGACTGGGCTGTGATTGATAGCCTTGGTCGCAAGATGCCGGGCCAGAAAGCCAGTGATCACCTTGCTCTGGTCCGTACAACCGGAATTGGGGCACCTGAAGCGGTGCCAGCACTGGAGCAGGCCTTGATCGGGCAGGGCGCTCTGACCAGCGAAATTGAGATTGCCCATCGTGTGGCCAGTCGCCGCTGGGACTTAAAGCTCAAGTCCGGGCTGATCCTGCGTTTGCCAACCGATGAGCGGCTGAGCGACGTCGTGCGCCAGTTAAGTGAAGCGGATAAGCGCGGAAAGCTGCTGTCCAGAAGCCTTGCGGCCATTGATCTGCGCGTGAAGGACCAGATGGTTCTGACGCCGCTGGCCGGACAAACAGAGAAAGGGGCTGCCTGATGTCGACACTGGAGTCCCGCAGCAGTCTTAAATCGGTTGGCAAAGTCGGCAGTCTTGTCGCTGCGTTGGATATTGGCTGCAGCAAGATTGCTTGTCTGATCGGCCGGATTGAACCGGGCAGCCGCGCAGGGTTTTCCCTGATTGGCGGTGGTCGCCAGCAGAGCCGTGGCTTTGATGGCGGCAAGATCACCGATATGGACGCTTTGGAGCGGTCTATCCGTTTGGCGGTTGAAGATGCCGAGCGTGAAGCTGGTGAGCGGGTTGAGCGGGTCATTCTGGGGATTACCGGGCCAAAGGTCGAGAGCTGCCTCGCTGAGGCTCAGATCGAGTTCTCTGAGCATGAGATCAGCCCGCGTGATGTTGAAAAGGTTTGGGCCGAAGCGATGCAGACCATCGCGCTGGAGGATCGTGAACTGCTGGGCGCGTATCCGGTTATGTATGGCGTGGATGATGAGGATGATATCCGTCACCCGGCCGGTATGATCGGTTCACGCTTGCGGGTTCTGCTGAATGTGGTCAGTGCGCCGAAGAGTCTGGTCCAGAACCTGAAGGAGTGTGTGCAACGCGCGCATTTGCAGATTGAACAGATCGTCCCGTCGGCAGTGGCGAGTGGCTCTGGTTGTCTGATCGAGGATGAGATCGACAATGGTGCGATCTGTATCGATGTCGGGGCAGGGGTTACCAGTATTGGGGTCTTCCTGAACGGAGCGCCGGCCTGGCTGGATCTGATCCGGGTCGGTGGCAGTCATGTTACACGCGATATCGCGCAAGGGCTGGGCACGACCTTTGCTGCGGCTGAGCGCATGAAGACCGTTTATGGCAGTGCTGACCCGCAAGGACCGGGCATGGCCGAGCGAATCGAAGCGCCGCGCCTTGGCGATGATGGGCGTTTGACGGCTGGAAAGATGAGCCGGGCGGATCTGTGCGATATTATCCTGCCTCGGGTTGAGGAAGTTTTTGAGCTGATCCGGGCACAACTCAAGGGCAGTGAATTGCGCCCAATATTGCCGAAACGGACCGTACTCACGGGTGGAACCAGCCAGTTGGCAGGGGTTCGCGACCTTGCTGCGCACACATTACAACAGCCTGTACGCCTCGGACGCCCGGTCGATGCTGACATTTTAGGCGAGAATTACGCGCATCCGGCCTTTTCCACAGCCGCAGGTCTGATAAGCTACCGGCTGAAGGGGTTTGCTGATGCTTCGCGGGCTGGCGGAGCGGCGGCACTGGCCGGACGGCCGACCGAGCGTGGAGTAGTTGCGAAGATACTAAAGTGGATCCGTGAAAATTTCTGAGGACACTCGGATTCCTTTAACTGTCTTTTAGGTCAACTGCCGCATTCTACGCTTTATTGGTCCGAGGCGCGTAGATTTAAGGCGGTGTAGTATGACGACAGAACTCAAACCACGGATAGTCGTGATCGGCGTTGGCGGTGCAGGTGGTAATGCCGTCGATAACATGATCGAATCCAACTTGCAGGGCGTTGAGTTCTACGTTGCAAACACTGATGCGCAGGCCATGACACGGTCGAAGACGCAAAATCGTATTCAGTTGGGCCTTGAGACGACATCGGGTCTCGGCGCAGGCGCAAAACCTGAAATTGGCGAAGCCGCTGCCGAAGAATCTCTGGAAGATATCAATGAAGTGCTCGATGGGGTCCACATGGTCTTCGTCGCGGCTGGTATGGGCGGGGGCACAGGCACGGGCGCTGCGCCGGTTATTGCCAAGGCTGCCCATGATCGCGGTATCCTGACCATTGGGGTGATCACCAAGCCATTCAGCTTTGAGGGTACGCACCGTATGAAGACCGCTGATGGCGGGCTGGAGAAGATGCGCGCCGCGGTTGATACCTTGATCGTTGTTCCTAATCAGAACCTGTTCCGTATTGCGAATGAGCGTACGACATTCGCTGAAGCGTTCCGCATGGCTGATGATGTTCTGTATTGCGGGGTTAAAGGCATTACTGACCTGATGGTGATGCCGGGCCTGATCAATCTCGATTTTGCCGATGTCCGCACGATCATGAAGGGTATGGGGACCGCGATGATGGGTATGGGCGAGGGTGAAGGCGAAGGCCGCGCCATGGAAGCCGCCCGCAGCGCGATTGATAATCCGCTGCTCGATGATATTTCGCTGAAAGGGGCCAAAGGCGTTCTGATTAATATCACTGGCGGTTATGACATGACCTTGTTCGAGCTCGATGAAGCAGCGAATGAGATTCGTCGTCAGGTGGACGACGACGCCAATATTATTCTGGGCTCAACCTTTGAGCCAGAGCTTGAAGGTCGTATCCGCGTTTCTGTTGTGGCCGCTGGTCTTGAAGATATGGAGACGGCTGAGCTTGTACCTGCACCCGCAGAAACCGTGGCTGCCGTAGAAACCCCTTCCATTGTGACCAAGATTGCACCTGTTCCGACCACGCCGGTTGAGCCGCAGCCTGATACACGCCCGGACTTCCGTGGCCGTGATCTGCCTGCTGCGCATATGCCGCGTCAGGAGGGGGCTGAGACAGTTTCGGCCGATGCTGCGCTTGGGAAGCGTCCATCACCGAGCGATGACAGCCCGGCGGGTTTCTCAAATCTGTTTGGCTGGCGCCGGGATGCGGTTGAGCAAGCTGATAATGAAGAGACTCCAGAGCCGATTATTTCGTCTCCGGATGATCATCCAAAGCCTGCTGCGTTTGATGATGCCGATCTTGAAATTCCGGCTTTCCTGAGACGCTCTGCAAACACGTAACCATCTGTTTTCATAAAGTTTAAAAGCCGCTCTCCGATGGAGGGCGGCTTTGTCGTAACAAAACGAAACACAGCTTGTGTTGAGATTGAGGCGCACAGTCGTTTCTATACCGTTTCAAGGAGAGTGCGCGTGTCTCAGGTAGAGTATCAATCGACAATACAGCATCCGGTTATTTGTGCTGGTGTGGGCGTTCATAGCGGCGCGCGGGCACGGATGGTGATCAAGCCAGCTGAAGCAGGGACTGGGATTTGTTTTCTGCGCACGGATATGGACGGCACAGCGCCTATTCCTGCCCGCGGTGATCTTGTCACAGAATTGCAGCTCGGCACGACCTTGAGCGGAGAAGACGGTGCAAGCGTCGCAACCGTTGAACATTTTCTGGCGGCTTGTGCCGGGCTTGGCCTGGACAATTTACTGGTTGAAATTGATGGCCCTGAAGTCCCAATCATGGATGGCTCATCCGCAGTTTTCTGCGAGTTGATGCTGGGGGCTGGAATTAGGGTTCAGAACAGCCTGCGCCGCCGTATCCGTATTCTGGAAACGGTTGAGGTTGAGGACGGCGTGAAATGGGCGCGACTGTCGCCAAGCACTGACAATGTCCTGACCCTGAGCGCCAAGATTGAGTTCGAGAGCAAGGCCATTGGCACACAGCAAATGTCAATGCGTTTGCTGCCCGGTCTGTTTGCGCGTGATATTGCCTTTGCGCGAACCTTTGGGTTCGCCCGCGATGTTGAGATGCTGCAAGCCATGGGGCTGGCCCGTGGTGGATCCCTCGACAATGCAGTCGTGATTGACGGCGATGCCATCATGAACCCGGAAGGCTTGCGCAGCGATGACGAGTTTATCCGTCATAAACTGCTTGATGCGGTTGGTGACCTGATGCTGGCCGGTGGCCCGATTGCCGGGATCTATGAAGCCCGGCAGCCGGGTCATGCGATGAATAACAAACTGGTCCGCGCCCTGATGGACCGCCCGGAAGCCTGGTGTTGGGAAACTGATCAGGTTGAGGCTGAAACGATCAGCCATGAGGCGCGCCTTTAGGCGGGAAACCGCTCAAGTAGTTTCTCAACAATGATATCAGCCACGCGATCAGCCTCGCGCAAGGGTTCGTATGACCAGCTCTCAAGCTCGCCCTCGAACCAGCGTGCACATCCCCTATCGATCAGGCTTTGGTGCAGGCGATCAAATTTCGGCGCGCGGCCTTCAAGCTTTGCCATATGCACGGGCAAGCCATGCCAGGCCGCATCACAAAGCATATTGGCGCTATCTTCGGTGACGATGGCGGCCTGTGCGTGCAGCAACCAGCCAAGATAGGGGTTGGGGCCATCTTTCGGGGTGGCCCAGAAGTCGCCGCCAAGCTCGCCAGCGAGTGCCCGCATTTTTTGCGCAACACTTTCAGGCGTACGCCGGGATGTTGTGATCCGCAAATACCAGCCTTGCGCCGCCAGCGCGCGGAGTTGTGCGATCAATCTGTCAGCCGCACTGTCTGTAAAGCGGTGGGTTTTGGAATCCCCGCCGAGTATGATGATGACGTTTTTGGAGCTTTGTCCGGCAAGTTGGCTAAAGTCTGCTCGGGCCTGAGCGATCGCGGTGGCTGAAAAGTGTGAGGGGGAGCCAATGGTTGTGATCACATTAGGCCCGCTCAAGCTATCATGTTCCGGCGTGATGATCAGATCAAAAGTTGACAGGTCAGATTTCGGGTCGAGTATCTGGATGGTCAGGGTTTTGCCTTGGCTCTGTTGCTTCACATAGCGCGTATAGGGTGCGCTGCGCCGTCCGGCGGCGATCCACAGGTTTGGCCAGGGTGGGGTGAGTAGGGCTTTCTGGTCTTCTGGCAGGGCCGCTTTAGCGAAGGGCCAGCTGGTGCCGGGGAGCCATGTCCATGGCGCGCGAGGCGTAAGGGTGATGGGCTCAGCATGGTGAGCGTTGCCATTGATATGAGCCAGATTCCCCCAGCGGTCAGGTGCGTGCAGCGCTGCGACAATTGCGCGAACCTGCGCCGCGTTGCCGGCGCGACCGTCACTGACAGACCAGATAGAGGGACCTTCGCTTATCATCTGGCCCTTGTGCCAGAGTTTCTCGCTGCCTGACAGTGGCCGCTTTATGTCTTTGGCAGGTTGGCTATCTCTATGGCAATGATCCGGCCTGACCTTCTACTGCACCCCACACCTAAAGGGCTTTATTGTCCGCCGGGGGATTTCTACATTGATCCGGTGCGTGGATCGGTGGATAGGGCTGTCGTCACACATGGCCATGCCGATCATGCCCGGGCTGGTCATGGCGCAGTTCTGGCAACACCGGATACGCTGGCCATCATGGCGGCACGTTATGGCGAGGGTTTTACCGCCACGCGCCAGCCTTTGCCATTTGGGCAGACGATTGAGATCAATGGGGTGCGGATCACGCTGGTGCCAGCGGGTCATATCCTTGGCTCTGCGCAGGTCATCGTCGATTGGAAGGGGCTGCGCATCGTCAATACAGGCGATTATAAGCGTCGCTCTGACCCGACCTGCCAGCCGTTTGAAGTGGTTTCAGATGCGCATGTCTTCATCAGTGAGGCGACCTTTGGTCTGCCCGTATTTCGCCATCCGGATGACCGCGCAGAGATTGCCAAGCTGCTCGACAGTGTACGCCTATTTCCAGAGCGCACGCATCTGGTTGGGGCCTATTCCTTGGGCAAAGCGCAACGGGTCATCAAATTGCTGCGTGAGGCGGGATGGGATCGCCCAATCTATACCCATGGCGCGGTCGAGAAGCTGAATGCGATTTATCAGGATCTTGGCGTTGATCTTGGGCCGCTGGAGAGCGCGACAATGCCAGAGGGGAAACGCGGACCACAGGAGATGTTCCGCGGGCAGATTGTCATCGGGCCACCTTCGGCCTTTGTCGATAAATGGGGGCAGCGGTTTCCTGATCCGGTTCTGGCTTTTGCCAGTGGTTGGATGAGCGTGCGTCAACGGGCCAAGCAGGGCGGGGTCGAGTTGCCGCTGATCCTGTCTGACCATGCCGATTGGGATGAGCTGACTCAGACCGTGCGCGATGTGAATCCGGAAGAGTTATGGATCACCTATGGTCGCGAGGATGCGCTGGTGCGTTGGGCCGAACTGGAAGGCCGCAAGGCCCGGCCTTTGCGGCTCGTTGGGTATGAAGAGGATGGGGCGTAGGAGGAAACGCGAATCGCGAAGCTATTCTGCGGCTATGAGCTGGTGTTCTGACGCCATCGAATCGACGGTTTCAGAGATCATTTCACCCATGGCGCAACGGCATTTGCCGCAGTTAAACTCGCAGCCATGATGGGCCTGTACAGCCTCTGGACTGCGCGCACCGGCATCAATGGCGTCGCGGACACCTTGGTCATTAATACGGCGGCAGATACAAATGATCATGCGAACCATTTGCAAGACATGAGAATGATTGTCAAGTGCGTATATATACTTATAGCGGCTAGGTAATCTTATCGACTTGCGACTTTGCGAAAAACCTGCTCTTTGCCGATTAACGATAAATTGCACTGAAGGAAACGTCATGCGTACCCCGCTTCTCGCACTCGCTGCTGCTTTGGCTCTTGCTGCTTGTGGACAGTCGACCCCGCCTCCATCCACCACAGATACGACAACAGAAGCGCCAAAGCCGGCGCCAACGGCTGAAGAGATTGCCGCTGAAACGGCGCGCCTGAATGAATGGTTCGAAGCCAAGTTTGAGGAAGAGGCACAGTTCAGCCCCATCCAACTGACGTTCCTGGGCCGTGATGAGCAGCAGGACAAGATTGATGATTTTTCTGTAGCGGCTCTGGATGCGGCGCTTGAGCGCCAGCGTGCATCCTTGGGTGAGCTGCGGGCTGAGTTCGATTATGACAAGCTGACCCCTGAAGCCCAGACCTCCTATGATATCTGGGTCTATCAGGCCGAGCAGGCAGAAGCGGCCGACAAGTTCCGTATGAACACATATGTGTTTGACCAGATGCAGGCCATTCACGGCTTCTTTCCACAGCTTCTGATCGCCTTCCATCGCGTTGAGGATGGCGAGGATATGGATAATTATCTCTCGCGCATCAGCGAGAGTGCACGAGCCCTTGATCAGCTGGTCGAGCTGTCAAAGATGGTCGCTGCCGAGGGCGTGCGCCCACCTTACTTCGCCTTTGACAGCGTGATTGAGGAAAGCGGCAAGATCATTTCTGGCGCGCCGTTCGATGATAGCGGTGTAGACAGCGACTTGTGGGCGGATGCGAAAAGCAAAATCCAGACCCTGCTTGACGGTGAGAAGATCGATGAAGCGAAGGCTGATGAGTTGCGTACGGCGATTGAAGCTGCGCTCGTAAATGAGCTGAAGCCAGCTTATGAGCGTCTGATCGCCTGGCAGGAAGAAGACCGCGTGAATGCGCCGGATGTTGCGCAGGGAGTCACAGCTCTGCCGGATGGTGTGGCATATTATAATGAGCGCCTCGCCAATCAAACCACGACAGACCTGACGGCTGACGAAATTCACGAGATCGGTCTGGCTGAAGTCGCGCGCCTGCGGGCTGAAATGGAAACGATTCAGGCCGATTTCGGTTTTGAAGGGACATTGCAGGACTTCTTTGTCTTCCTGCGTGACACCAAGGATGATGAGCGGCTCTATTACCCGAATACGGATGAAGGGCGCCAAGCCTATATCGATGATGCAACAGCAGCGATCGATAATATCACTGAGCAGCTGCCCAACTATTTCGGGATTATGCCAAAAGCCAGTCTGGTCGTGAAACGGGTTGAGCCCTTCCGTGAGCAGGATGGTGCCGCCCAGCATTACTTCCCAGGCACGCCTGATGGCTCCCGGCCCGGGACGTATTATGCCCACCTGTCCGATATGACAGCGATGCCAAAGCGAGAGTTGGAAGTGATCGCCTATCATGAGGGCAACCCTGGTCACCATATGCAGATTTCCATCGCACAAGAGCTGGAAGGTCTGCCAACTTTCCGGACCCAAGCGGGCTTCACCGCCTATGTCGAGGGATGGGCGCTGTATACCGAATGGCTGGCGATTGAGATTCCGGGGACGTATCAGGACCCACTCTCACGCTTTGGTCGGGCTGGGTCTGAAATCTGGCGCGCTATCCGTCTTGTGGTCGATACTGGCTTGCATGCGAAAGGTTGGACTGAAGATCAGGCGGTTGAGTACTTCATGGCCAACTCCGCGATCACTGAAGCGCAGGCGCGATCTGAAGTGCGGCGCTACCTAGTGCTGCCGGGGCAAGCGACCAGCTATAAGATTGGCATGATCAAGATTCAGGACCTGCGGAAGAAAGCTGAAGCCGAACTTGGCGATGATTTCGACATACGCGGCTTCCATGACACCGTTCTGGCTGGTGGGGCGATGCCGCTGGCCATCCTTGAACGCCGCGTCGATCAGTGGATTGCAAGTGTCAAAGCAGGCTAAGCTTGCGTCGATGGTTCTACCAAAAAAGAGTGGCCCGTACCGAATGGTGCGGGCTATTCTTATATAAGGGGATGGAGCATCGTGATGAAGAATGAACCAGGCCTATGGGTCGATAAGCTGCCGAGACCGACGCCTGATGGACATAAGTATCAGCGGGGACATGCTCTGGTGCTGGCTTCCGATGAACTGACCGGGGCCACACGCTTGGCCGCCGGGGCCAGTAACCGGATCGGGGCCGGTCTGGTCACGGTTCGGTCTGAGCACAAAGGTGATCTGTTCAGAGCTGTCCTGCCCGCCGATATGATGGTGCAGGACGGGGATGGGGCATCGCTAAAGAGTTTGCGGGCGATTCTCGCTGGACCGGGCGGGTTTACGCTCTGGCACAAGCAGCAGCTTTTGACCGATGACAGCGAGGCGATCTGGGTGTTGGACGCTGAAGCGATCAAATGGTGGGTCGGCCAGCGTCCGATGTCGCGTGAGGCGATCCTGACCCCGCATGATGGTGAGTTTAGCAAGGCGTTTCCTGACCTGCTCGGGACACGGACAGAGCGTGCCCTTGAGGCGGCGATGGCCTCTGAGGCTATTGTGGTTCTGAAAGGGCCAGAGACGGTGATTGCTGCGCCCGATGGGCGTGGGGTCCTGAATACTCATTCGTCTCCCTATCTCGCCAAAGCTGGGACGGGAGATGTTCTGGCTGGAATGATTACAGGATTGGTTGTGCAAGGCATGGAGCCGTTTGATGCGGCTTGTTGTGCAACATGGATGCATGGCGAAGCAGCCCGGCGGTTTGGCCCTGGTCTGATTGCGAGTGATTTAGAGGCTGTGTTGCCCGGAGTTCTGGCCAGCCTGCTAGGATGAAGGGAAACCGCCTGCCTTGCTCAAGGATGAACTGACCGGATGGCCTAGCGCAGTTTCGAGCCATTTGGCGGTCTCAATCAGTTTGTCCAGGTCAAGGCCCGTTTCAAACCCGGCGCGCTCAAGCATGTACACAACGTCTTCGGTGGCGACATTGCCTGTGGCGGCTGGCGCAAACGGGCAACCGCCAATACCGCCGCAACTTGCATCGATAACGTCTATCCCCGCTTCCACAGCGGCAGCGACATTGGCAAGGCCAGCGCCGCGTGTGTCATGGAAGTGCAGGCGCAGATAGACATCCGGGGCCTGCATACGGACCTCATCAATCACGCGCCGGACATCCCAGGGTGTGGCAACGCCAATCGTGTCACCAAGGCCCACCTCAGCGACGCCCGCGCGTTGAGCTTGGGCCGCAAGGTTGCCGACAACTTTCGGGTCAACTTCACCTGTATAAGGGTCACCAAAGGCGACAGAGATGGTCGCTGAAAGGGGAATATTCGCTTCATGAACCAGTGGTGCGCACTGGGCGAGCATATCGGCGCTTTGCTGAGGGCTCATGCGCTGGTTCTTCTCACCAAAGCCTTCGCCAGCAACGAGGACGAAATTGATCTCATCGGCTTGCGCATCGATCGCGCGGCGCACCCCTTTTTCGTTCAAAGCAAGCGCGATGTGACGGGTGGCTTTGCTGCGATCGAGGCCGCGGAAAACATCCCCGCTGTCGGCCATTTTTGGAACGGCCTTGGGTGAGACGAAAGAGCCGGATTCCATACGCTTCACGCCAGCGGCCTCAAGCCGGGATATGAATTCCAGCTTCTGTTCCGTGCTGAGGTCACCCGGATCATTTTGCAGGCCGTCGCGCGGGCCGACTTCTACGATATCAATACGTCTTGTCATGGAGGCTATTTAGGGGGCATTGGTGAGGAATGACAGAGCCGATTACGCAGCCACCTTTATCTGGCCTTCGGGTCATTGAACTTGGACAACTCATTGCTGGCCCATTCTGTGGCCAGTTGCTGGGGGATTTTGGCGCGGAAGTTGTCAAGGTTGAGGCACCTGATCGCCCAGATCCGGCCCGTGACTGGGGCGCGGTGAAGTATGAAGGGCACGGCCTGCTCTGGCCCGTGATTGCACGCAACAAGAAGTCGCTGACGCTGAACCTGCGCGTGGAAGCCGGGCAGGCGATTCTGAAGCGATTGGTCGATACGGCAGATGTTCTGGTCGAGAATTTTCGACCTGGCACACTGGAAAAGTGGGGGCTTGGGCCAGACGTCCTGATGGCGATCAATCCGCGCCTCGTGATTGTGCGCGTATCGGGTTATGGGCAAACGGGCCCGGAGAGCCATAAGCCGGGCTATGCCAGCGTTGGTGAGGCCAAGGCGGGATTGCGCCATCTGATCGGGGAAGCTGATCGGCCACCGGCGCGTGCGGGTGTGAGCCTTGGCGATACGATGACAGGGACCTTTGCTGCGCTCGGCGCGATGATGGCGCTGTTTCATAGGGAGAAGTCCGGGCGTGGACAGGTGGTGGATGCCGCCATCTATGAAAGCGTTATGGCGTTTATGGAAAGCCTGATCCCGGAATATGCATTAGGCGGGCATACACGAGAGCGCAGTGGTGGGATTTTGCCTAAGGTTGCGCCGTCCGGGGTGTATCCTTGTGCCGATGGCATGGTGATTATCGGGGCCAATCAGGACACGCTGTTTGTGCGGCTGGCGAAGATGATGGGTAAGGATTGGGCGAATGATCCACGGTTTGCCACCCATGATGCCCGTGGTGAGAATCAGGCCGAGCTGGATGAAATGATTGGGGCCTGGACCAGCTATCGCACCATGGAAGATGTCTTGCGATCGTGTGAAGCAAACGCTGTACCCTGTGGCCCGGTGAATACGGCCAAGGAGATGCTGGTCGATGCCCATATCAATGCTCGCCGTGCAATTCTGAAAGTCGCTTCGCCCTTGATGGGTGTGGATGTGCCAATGCAGGCCCCGGTCCCGAAGCTGTCCATGACACCAGCGCAGGTCGATACAGCCGGTCCCGCGCTGGGAGAACACACAGATGAACTGCTCGACAAGCTCGGGGTTGGACCTGATGAGCGCGAACGGTTAAGGCAAGCGAATGTCATTTAAAGCCCCCCTTCCAAAAGCCGAGCAGGATGAAACGCTTGAGCTGCGCCCGAAATTCAATGCGGATGGTTTAATCGCGGCGATTGCGCAGGACGCAGACACGGGCGAAGTCCTGATGCTGGCTTGGATGAATGAGGCGGCTTTAAAAGCAACGCTGGTATCGCGAAAGGCAACGTATTGGAGCCGATCGCGCACAGAATTGTGGGTGAAAGGCGAAACATCTGGAAATACTCAAGATGTCGTCGATATTCTCATAGATTGTGATCAGGACGCAGTATTGCTCAAGGTACGCCAAACAGGCACAGCCTGCCATACTGGCCGAAAAAGCTGCTTTTATCGTTCTGTTTACCTTGATGGCACCAAATACTATCTCGAATCATATACTAATTAAGCTGAATTCTGTCTGAAAGGCAGGTCTGAGCGGAGTTTAAGCAAATGGGGCGTGATCCCCTCAAGTCGCGTGTGGAGTCTCTCTCCAAGCAGTGGCAGGCCCCTGAGCCTGACTATAAACCTGCGCTTACGCGACACTTACAGAAGCGTAGCCCCCGCCGCCAAATGTATGTCGAAGCCGTTCTGCAAACGGTTCATGGCAGTAAAAGACGCGGGATTATCATGGATATTTCGCGCACGGGCCTGCGTATGCGTTTTGTCAGTGCGGATGGGATTTGTGTGGGGGACCTGGTCCAGGTCACGGCGCCTTTGAAGAAAATCCGCAAGGTCGGCACCATTCGGCGCAAGGATAAAACCGATATTGGAATAGAGTTCAGAAAGCCATTTGCCGCCTAAGGCTCGCGCCGTGTTGCGACATAAGTCGAGACAATGGCGAGAGTTGCCAGCGTCGCATAAAGCGGGACTGTGGTTGCTCTGAGGGTGTATCCGCTGATCAGAGCGGCGAGCGCAATTCCGAACAAAGCGCCAATCTTGCTTTTGCGAGAAATTTTTCCAAATTCTACAAAATCGTGAACGACCTGTCCGATTCCCGGACGGCTGTAGATCCAATCGCGCGTTTTGGGACTGGAGCGTGCAAAGCAAACCGCCGCCATGATCCAGAAGATCGTCGTTGGCCAAACCGGCAGGACGATGCCGATAGCCCCAAGGGCCAGGAATAGCCCGCCGAGAAGGCGCAAGATGAACATGGGAAGGGTGAGTAACACGCTTGGCCTTTCCTGAAAACGACTCGCAAACAGGGCGGCACGGTTGATGGTGCCGCCCTGCCATTTGGCCTGAACGCTCGGAAAGTCCAGGCCGCGTGGGTTGTCAGCCTATTGGTTTAGGCCAGATCAAATCGATCAAGGTTCATGACCTTGGTCCAAGCGGCGATGAAGTCTTTGACAAAGCGGTCTTTCGAGTCGCTCTGGGCATAGATTTCGGCCACACCGCGTAGGATTGAGTTTGATCCGAAGACGAGATCCGCACGTGTTCCCGTGAACTTCACGGCACCTGTTGCACGATCACGGCCTTCAAAGGTCTCTTCACCTGCGTCTGTCGAGCTCCACTCAACACCCATGTCGAGCAAGTTGACGAAATAGTCATTGCTGAGCGTACCAACACTGTCGGTCAGAACACCATGCGTTGAGCCACCAGCATTCGCGCCGAGGACACGCAAACCACCGACCAGAACGGTCATTTCTGGCGCTGTCAGGGTCAGCAGAGCGGCCTTGTCGACCAGAAGGGCCTCTGTCGAACGTGGGTCATCAGTGTTCTTATAGTTGCGGAAACCGTCATATTTGGGCTCCAGAACTTCAAACGATGCAATATCGGTCAGCTCTTGGGTTGTGTCGCCACGGCCCGGTGTGAACGGAACGGAGGCCCCACTGGCTTTCTCAATCGCAGCACTGCCGCCAAGGACGATCAGGTCTGCCAGAGAGACTTGTGTGCCGCTGGCATTGAAGGCGGCCTGAATCTCTTCAAGCTTTGCAATCACCGCTGGTACACCAGAGCTAACATTCACGTCCCAGTCTTTCTGTGGCGCCAGGCGAATACGGGCGCCATTGGCACCGCCACGCTTGTCCGAGCCACGGAAGGTTGAGGCGGACGCCCAGGCTGTGTTCACAAGCTGTGAAACGGACAGACCAGAGCTAAGAATCTGCGCCTTCAGATCAGCAATTTCAGCATCATTGATCACTCCGCCCGTGTGTGGCGGGATAGGGTCTTGCCAGATCAGCTGTTCTGATGGGACTTCTTCGCCGAGATAACACTGGATCGGGCCCATATCGCGGTGGGTCAGCTTAAACCATGCGCGCGCATAGGCGTCAGCAAACTCCTCTGGATTATCAAGGAAGTGCTGCGAGATTTTCGCATAGTCCGGGAACATTTTCAGAGCCATGTCCGCTGTGGTCATCATAAGCGGCTGGGTCTTCGAAGGGTCATGTGCCATTGGGGCTTCCGGGGCGCCTTGACCGGGCTTTGGCTGCCACTGGACGTGACCAGAGGCGCTGGTGACTTGGTGCCATTCATAGCCAAGCAGAACTTCGAAATATTCCATGTTCCACTTGTTCGGAGTGGGCGTCCAAGCCCCTTCAAAGCCAGCGGTAGTCGTGTCGTCGCCTTTGCCTGTGCCGTGGCTGTTGATCCAGCCAAAGCCCATATTGGCCATTGGTGCGCCTTCCGGCTCACGTCCAACATGCGCTTCAGGACCCGCGCCGTGGCCTTTACCGAAGGTGTGACCCCCGGCGACCAGTGCCACGGTTTCATAATCATCCATGGCCATGCGGCCGAACGTGTCGCGAATGTCGAAAGCGGATTTGATTGGGTCTGGATTACCGTTCGGGCCTTCCGGGTTCACATAGATGAGACCCATCTGCACAGCACCTAGAGGTGTGGCCAGTTCGCGATCCCCAGAATAGCGGTTGTCGCCGAGCCATTCAGTTTCAGGCCCCCAGTAGATGTCTTCTTCTGGCTCAAACCAGTCTGCGCGACCGCCACCAAAGCCAAAGGTCTTAAAGCCACAAGATTCCATGGCGACGTTTCCGGCCAGAACCATGAGGTCAGCCCAGGAAATCTTGTTGCCATATTTCTGTTTGATCGGCCAAAGCAGACGGCGGGCCTTGTCGAGGTTGCCATTATCCGGCCAGCTGTTCAGGGGAGCAAAGCGCTGTGAACCTGATCCAGCGCCGCCGCGGCCATCATAAGTCCGGTAGGTGCCTGCGCTATGCCAGGCCATACGCACGAAGAGGCCTGCATAAGTACCATAATCGGCAGGCCACCAATCCTGAGAGTCGCTCATCAGATCGGTCAGATCTTTCTTAAGGGCTTTCAGGTCGAGGCTTTTGAAGGCCTCGGCATAGTCAAAAGTGTCGCCAAGCGGGCTGACCTGTGGGGCATTCTGGTTGAGGACCTTGAGGTTGAGCTGCTCAGGCCACCAATCGTGGTTTGCCACATTGCCGGTCGCATGCATTACCGGACATCTCATATCATCAGCCATATCATCTCCTTGGTGTGTCTGGATCTGGGAAATTCTACTATGGCGAGAATATAGCTTGGCGTGGTCTATCGATCCAATCGATTTTATAAACACGATCTATAGATCAAATTACTGACGCACCGCACAAAAGATGGGCTTTATCTATACGACTTCAGCGGCGGCGGCCGCGCTGGCCCACGCCCATTGAAAGTTGTACCCACCGAGCCAGCCGGTGACATCGACGCATTCGCCGATAAAGAAGAGACCGGGCTGATGTTTGCTTTCCAGAGTCTGCGATGACAGGCCATTTGTATTGATCCCGCCTGCTGTCACCTCTGCTGTACGCCAGCCTTCGGTCCCGACCGGGGTAAAGCGCCAGGCTTTCAAGATCTGGGCGATCTGATCGATGTCCTGATTGGACAGTTCAGCTAGGCGCTTGGTTGGCATGGTCGGTTGGCTGGCCAGCATATCGGCGAAGCGGGCAGGAAAGCTCGCTGCAAAGGCTTGGGCCAGCGTAGCTTTGGGCTGATCTGCGCGCAGGGCGTGTAACATCTCGCGGGCATCAGCGCCGGGCAGGAGGTCGATGCTGACAGGCTGGCTCTCATGCCAATAGGATGAGATTTGCAAGATAGCAGGTCCGGAGAGCCCGCGATGGGTGAACAGCAGGTTCTCGACAAAGGAGGGTCCGGTTTCAGCGCGCGCTTCAACCGGGATGGAGACACCTGATATTGCCGCGAAATCCTCATGCAGCTTGCCGGTAAAGGTGAGTGGTACCAGAGCCGGCCGCGTCGGAATGATGTCATGACCAAACTGCCGGGCAAGATCATAAGCAAAGCCCGTTGCGCCCATTTTCGGTATGGAGAGTCCGCCTGTCGCGATGACGAGGCTTTCAGCCTCAAACGCGCCTTCACTGGTCAGGACTTCAAAATGGGTGCCGGTATGGCGGACTTCGCCAATCGTGGTTTGCAGGCGCAGTTCGCCGCCTGCTTGTTCCAGCTCATCAAGCAGGAGCTTGATCACCGCGCCACTTTTCTGGTCACAGAAGAGTTGGCCAAGGGTTTTCTCTGTCCATGACAGGCCATGCTCGGCCATCAGGGAGCAGAAATCCCATGGGCCATATCGGGCAAGGGCGGATTTCGCGAAATGTGGGTTTTCCGACAGGAAGGCCTTTGGTTCAGTATGCAGGTTAGTGAAATTGCAGCGGCCACCACCAGAAATGCGAACTTTGTCAGCAGGCTTTTTTGCGTGATCGAGGACCAGAACCTTTCGCCCGCGCGCAGCCGCTCGCGCGCCACAGAACAGGCCAGCCGCCCCGGCTCCGAGAATGAGCGTATCGATCTTCACAGCTGTGAGGTATCCTTGCGCTGTTTTCGCTAAGGCTATGCCATAAACCAAAAGGCCTGAGGCAAAAGGCCGGAGCCTCTTTGAAGCGCAGTGAAATGTTTAGTGCTTCCAGTTCTTGGGCGCTTTGCCGTGACTGCCTGTGCTTTCAAATTTGGCTTCCTCAGCCTGATTCTGAATTTGAAGATTGAACAGAATGGCTTTGAAGCGGGGCAACAGGAGGTAACCAGTCAGGATCATCGTTCCGAGCAGGCCAATCCAAAGCGCGATTTTCATTAGCAGGGGCGCTTCGAGAATCGGCAGAAGGAAATAGAAAGGTGCAAACACAATCATGATTAAGGAGCTTACGAAAAATGCAGGACCATCTGCTGTATCCGCGTCGCCATAGTCCAGACCGCAATGGTCACAGGAAGGCTTGAACTTGAGGTAAGCACCAAACAGTTTGCCTTCACCACACCGCCCACATTTCAGGGACAGGCCGGATCGTATTGGATGTTCAAACATACTCGCCTCATGCCGTTTTTACTGGTGCTGACATACTGACTGGCTGTATGAATGCGAAGTGAGACGAACTAGCGCAAGGCGCGACAAATCATGCTAAGTCACTGAAATGCCTGAAACAAAACCATCACCTGATGATCTCAAGAGCCGACTTGCCAAGGCGCAGAAGGCGCGCAAGGCGCTGGAAGGCCCTAGCGAAAAAACCGTTGAGCGTTACCAGTCCATCTCTGGCGCGGGCCTTGCTATGCGGTTTGCTGCGGAATTCACCGCGGCTACCCTTGTCGGGCTGGCAATCGGTATTGCTCTTGATGGGTGGTTCAAAACGTCGCCCCTATTCCTGCTGATTATGTTCGGCTTCGGGGTTGCAGCGGGTGTTTTGGGTGGTATACGCGCGTACCGAAACTTCAATGCAGAGCTAGAAGCTCAAGCGTTGGCGCAGGCCGACGACGACAAGACAAACGGGACAGATACCCCATGAACCAGTTCTTTGGCGGCGCCGCGGCGAACGATCCGATCTCACAGTTTAAGATCAAGAGCCTGCTCGATATTGATATTGCTGGCTTTCAGCTTGATTTCACTAATTCCACATTCTGGATGATTGTCGGGGTTCTGTTGATCCTGACTTTCTTTGGTATGGCAGCAAACCGCAAGGCGCTGGTCCCCGGTCGCCTGCAAAGCATTGGTGAGCTGGGCTATACGTTTATTGCCGATATGATCCGCGGTATCTCTGGTGAAGAAGGTCTGAAATTCTTCCCACTGGTCTTCACGCTCTTCTTCTTTGTGCTGTTTGCAAACCTCGTTGGCATGCTGCCTTTTGCCTTTACGACCACCAGTCATATTGCTGTAACGGCAACGCTGGCCATGATGGTGATCTCAATCGTCATCTTTTATGGGTTCTATAAGAACGGTCTGGGCTTCCTGAACCTGTTCGCTCCACCGCTTGGTGATATGCCAGCGATTGGCAAGATTGCGCTTTATACGCTGCTGATCCCGATTGAAGTGATTTCATTTCTGGCGCGTCCACTGACCCTGGCTCTGCGTTTGTTTGCAAACATGCTGGCCGGTCACATCATCCTGAAACTGTTTGCAGGCTTTGCTGTTATGATGGCGTCTGCGGGTGGATTGCTGATCGCTGGCGCAGTTGTTTCCTTCCTCGCCGGAGCAACGATTAATGCTCTCGAATTCCTCGTGGCGTTCTTGCAGGCCTTCGTGTTTGCCATCCTGACCGTCATTTACCTCAATGATGCGCTGCATCCGTCGCACTAATGAGGCCTTAGACCAACTTGACGTTCCGTCTCAAAGCGTTATCGGGCGTCGCAACCTTAAAGACTTCCCTCGAATAGGAGATTCCCAATGGAAGAAGGTATGAAGTATATCGGCGCAGGCCTTGCGTGTTTCGGCATGATCGGCGCTGCGATCGGTGTGGGCAACATCTTCGGTAGCTTCCTGGACGGTGCTCTGCGCAATCCGTCTGCTGCTGCTCAGCAAACTGGTAACCTCTTCGTTGGTGCAGCCCTTGCCGAAGCGCTTGGCCTGTTTGCCTTCGTTGTGGCAATGCTGCTGCTCTTTGCTGTCTAAGACAGCCCTGTAGAGCGATTATCCTGATGGGCGACGGTTTTTATCGTCGCCTGCATGACCGAACAGACAGATAAGGCGTGTGATGATGACCTTGCTCATCCCTTTTGCTGCATCCGGTGCTGATGACGCGGCCCAATCGGCCAGCAGTGTCTTCCCACCTTTGGATACGTGGCACTTTCCATCCCAGATTTTCTGGACCCTGCTGCTGTTCGGCTTTTTGTACTTTATGCTCTCACGTTTCATCCTGCCCAAGCTTGGCAGTACGATTGAAACGCGTCAGAGCACACTGGCGGATGATCTGGACGATGCGCAGCGCTTCTCTGATGAGGCCGATAGCGCGCAGAAGGCTCTGGAAGTTCGAATGGCTGAAGCGCGTGGTAAAGCGCGTGAAACTGCTGATGCGGCAAGAGCCAAGATCGATGCCGATCTGGCCGCCCAGACCGCCAAGGTTGATGCTGACATCAATACCAAGCTTGAAGCGGCAGAAGCCCGGATCACAGAGCTGCGTACCTCTGCGATGGCCAATGTCGCCGAGATCGCGACTGATACCGTACAAGTACTGACAGATCGCCTTGGCGTGAAAACAACGAAGACCGCAGCAAAGTCTGCTGTTGGTTCAGTTCTGAAAGGGTAGGGCGATGTTTGCTAGATCTTTCTTGCTGACCAGCGCGATGATGTCACTTGCGCCCATGGCTCTGGCCGCGGCTGAAAAGAGTGATAAGCCCCGTGATGAAGCGGTTGGCTTTGGGTATCTTACCTATGGTCTGACAGATACGACCACACTGGTGGCGTTTGCGGCTCTGGTTGTCTTTCTGGTGTTTGTCTGGTGGGTCGGCGGGTTCAAACTGATTTTCGGAGCGCTGGATAAGCGCGCTGACAATATCCGTGTGCAACTGGAAGAAGCCAAAACCTTGCGCGAGGAGGCCTCTAAGGCGCTTGCAGAGGCTGAGCGTAAAGCTAAGGAAGCCGATGCGCTGGCCGAAGATATCGTCAAGCGCGCCAAGGCCGATGCGGATGCGATGATGAAGCAGGCGAAAGCTGATCTTGAAAGCAAGGTTGCCCGTCGTGAAGCACAGGCTGAAGCTCGGATCGCGCGTGCTGAGGCAGAGGCTGAAGCCGAAGTACGTCGTGCTGCTGCCGATGCTGCGACAGAGGCTGCCCGCGAAATTCTCTCTGGCTCGAAAGAGGCTGACGGGCTTTTCGACAAGGCCCTTGGCGAGATTGAGGGACGTCTGAACTAAAGCTTGGTCTCTCGATCAGAATTAAAGTCTAGATGAAGCCGGGCCTAGCTGTTCGGCTTTTCTTTTTGTCTAAAGGCCTGTGCGCTTTTCGCGTCCGAAAACAGCTTTCATCAGCCAGTTCGGAGCAAACCGTTCAACGCGCGGGTGGCGCGTGATCACGCTTTCCATCCAGCGACGCCCCCAAACCGAATTTCGGCCTAAAAGCACAACGCCTAAAATTGCGATGGGTAAGCCGATAGGCAGGATCGGGGTCACAAAGGCAATCGGGATTGCGACAATGATCATCAACAAACCGATCAGCGCGAACATCTGTCTGACCAGGCTGCGCATTCCTGCGCCGACCGCACCGAAAGGTGCAGCTTGAGCTTGTCCCGATTTCGGGTCGAGGTGAGGGGAACCGTCAGGCATTGTGGTCATATGGTTTCAAGTGTGGCTGATGTCCATGCTGAAAAAGGTTTGTATCTGAAGTCTGGCAAGACTATGGCACACAGTCTACTCAATCTGTCTTGAAATGTTGTGAAGGGAAATGATCTGTTTTCCCGGCAAACAAAAAGCGGAGCCGTTTCCAGCTCCGCTATACGTCTGTAGCAAGAGCCACTTATTCCGCTGCAATGGCCTCTGGGGCAGGCGGTGTCCATTTCAGGATTGGCTTACGGGCCGCGCGGGTTTCGTCGAGGCGCTTCATCGGCGCTTGGTATGGGGCACCTTTCAGGGCCTCATCTCCGGCTTTGGCACGCTCAGCGATGGACAGCATGCTGTCGCAGAAGCGGTCGAGCTCCTGCTTGCTCTCGGTCTCTGTCGGTTCGATCAGCATGGCGCCATGCACGACCAATGGGAAGTACATGGTCATCGGGTGGTAGCCTTCGTCGATCATCGCCTTGGCAATATCGATAGTCTCAATGCCGTCTGCGGTAAAGGCATCTGAGAACAGCGCCTCATGCATGCAGAAGCCGTCAAAGGCCGGGGTCATGACCGATTTCAGACGGGCTTGAATATAGTTGGCGTTAAGGACGGCATCCTCAGCCACCTGTTTCAGGCCATCCGCGCCATGGCTGAGCTTATAGGCGAGGGAGCGGACAAACATGCCCATCTGGCCATGGAAAGCCACCATGCGGCCAAACGCCTCTGAGGCTTCACCCTCAGTCTCTTCAATGAGACGGAAACCATCATCGTCTTTGACGACGTAAGGGACAGGCGCATAAGGCGCGAGCGCGTCAGACAGGACAGTCGGACCAGAGCCAGGACCACCGCCACCATGTGGGGTGGAGAAAGTTTTGTGCAGGTTGATGTGCATGGCATCGATGCCGAGGTCCCCGGGGCGAACCCGGCCAACAATCGCATTGAAGTTCGCACCATCACAATAGAAATAGCCGCCTGCATCGTGGATCAGGTCTGCAATCTCCTGAATGTCGGTTTCAAACAGGCCGCACGTGTTGGGATTGGTCAGCATGATGCCTGCAATATCGTCAGTGGTCTCAAGCTTGGCCTTGAGATCATCCATGTCGACGCGGCCGCGAGCGTTGGCCTTGATCTCGTCGACGACAAAGCCGCACTGGATGGCGGTGGCCGGGTTGGTGCCGTGGGCGGAAGCCGGGACAAGCACGCGTTTGCGTGTATCGGCTTCACCGCGCGCGATCAGGGCCTGCCGAATGGCCAGCATGCCGCATAGTTCGCCATGCGCGCCAGCCTTCGGGCTCATTGCGACGGCAGGCATGCCCGTCAGGGTTTTCAACCAGGTGGCGAGCTCATCAATCAGCTCCAGAGCGCCCTGAACCGTGCGCTGGGGCTGCATAGGATGAATGTCGGCGAAGCCTGCCATCCGCGCCGCTTTTTCATTAAGCCGCGGGTTGTGCTTCATCGTGCAGGAGCCGAGCGGGAAAAGGCCGAGGTCGATGGCATAATTCTGCTGGCTGAGGCGCATATAATGGCGCACGGCCTCCGGTTCAGTGAGGCCGGGCAGGCCTGTATCGGCCTTGCGGGTCACGCCGCCAAGACGATCTTTGCGGCCTTTGGGGGCGGGCAGGTCCACGCCTGTCTTCTGCGGGCAGCCAATCTCAAAGATCAGGCCTTCAGCCTGCAACAGGCCGCGAGAGCCAGAGACGCTGAGCGTGGTTTCAGTTTCGGTGGCGAATGGCGTGGTTGGACGCCCGATGGTTTGCATACCCATTAGATCACCTCCTTCAGCGCGGTGGCGTAGGCTTGAATATCGTCTTGTGTTGTGCACTCGGTCGCGGCGGCAATGATGAGATTACCCATCCCCGCATCTGGCAGGATGCGGCTGACACGGACACCGCCGAGGACGCCGCGTTCTTCCAGCATGGCGATGACGGCTTCGGCATCGACCGGCGTGGTGAAGGCAAACTCGTTGAAGAAGCGCGGGGTGATGATCTCAACGCCCGGTACAGCTTCCAAGGCATCGGCGAGATCGCAGGCGGCCTCATGATTGAGGACGGCAAGGTCATGCAGGCCTTTACCGCCGAGCAGGGTCATGTGGGCCGTGAAGGCCAGCGCGCAGAGTCCTGAATTGGTACAGATATTTGAGGTCGCTTTATCGCGGCGAATATGTTGCTCGCGGGTCGACAGCGTTAGCACGAAACCGCGCTTGCCATCGGCATCGACGGTTTCACCACAAAGACGCCCCGGCATCTGCCGGACCAGCTTCTGGGTACAGGCAAAGAGGCCGACATAAGGGCCACCAAAGTTCAGCGCGCCACCAATCGACTGGCCTTCGCCGACGGCAATGTCCGCGCCCATTTCGCCGGGCGGGGTAACAAGGCCAAGGCTCACCGCTTCAGTGAAAACGCTGACCAGCAGGGCTTTCTTCTCATGGGCGGCGTCGGCAACCGGGGAGAGATCGGTGATGGTACCGAAGACATTGGGGGACTGGCCAATGACGCAGGCGGTTGCATCATCGATATGGTTGATCAGGTCAAGTTCGGCATCCACGGCAGCAGGCAGTTCCACCACTTCGATGCCTTGAGCCTCACAGAGTAGGCGCGTCGCTGCGATATAGTGAGGGTGAACCCCGCCAGACAGGACAACCTTTTTGCGCCGCGTCGCGCGGCAAGCCATGACGGCGGCTTCAGCGCAGGCGGTTGAACCGTCATACATGGAGGCATTGGCGACATCCATGGCGGTCATTGCGGCGACTTGCGTCTGGAATTCAAACAGGGTTTGCAGCGTGCCTTGCGCAATTTCCGGCTGGTAGGGCGTGTAGGTGGTCAGGAACTCACTACGCTGGATGATCATGTCGACGCTGGCCGGGACATGGTGCTTATAGGCCCCGCAGCCGACAAAGAAGGGCACGTCCGAGGCGGTTGTATTCTTGGCCGCGAGACGCGCGAGATGGCGCTCAACGGCAAGCTCCCCCTGATGATTGGGCAGGCCTTCGACCTGGCCATCCAAACGCGCGCTTTGCGGCACGTCTTGATAGAAATCATCGACTGAGTTTGCCCCGATCGTGGCGAGCATCGCAGCCCGATCTTCCGGGGTCAGGGGGAGGTAACGCATGGTTTAAAGCCCTTCGCAGTAAGTCTTGTAAGCGGCAGCATCCATCAGGCCGGACAGCTCGCCTGCATCGGCCAGCTTCAGCTTGCAGAACCAGCCTTTGCCTTCCGGGTCTTCGTTGACGGTTTCCGGGGCATCGGCGAGGTCGCCATTGCCTTCAACCACTTCACCCGCCACCGGGGCATAGACATCAGAGGCGGCTTTGACGCTTTCGACAACGGCCATGTCATCGCCTTTGCCAAAGCTAGCGCCGGCTTCTGGCACTTCGACGAAGACAACATCGCCGAGTTGTTCCGCAGCATATTTGGTGATGCCGACGGTGCCGATATCACCGTCAACCGCGATCCATTCGTGATCTTCTGAATAATAGGTTGTCATTCACCCGCTCTCCCTAGCGTTTGTAATTGGGTTTTACGAAAGGCAGGGCGCAAACCTCTGCCGGGCGCGCTTTGCCACGCACCATTAAGTCAATCCTGGTTCCGGGCACCGCGAGATCAGCGCGGATATAGCCCATCGCAACCGGCTTCTCGACACTGGGGCCGAAGCCGCCTGAGGTGACGATGCCGACCGTCTCGCCAGACACTTCAATCTCAGTCCCTTCGCGGGCCGGGGCGCGCTCTAGGGGCTGAATCCCGACGCGCTTTTGCGCCGGACCATCGGCAAGGGCTTTCAGAATACGTTCTGCACCGGGGAAGTCGCCGCGCGTACGGCGAGACTTCTGGATGACCCATTGCAAATCTGCCTCAACCGGGTTGCGTGTGGCATCCATATCATGGCCATAAAGGCACAGCCCGGCTTCAAGGCGCAGACTGTCACGCGCGCCAAGACCGATTGGTTTGACCCGTTCATCGTCGAGCAGTGCTTTGACAATGCCAAGGCCGGTTTCGTTGTTCGGGAGGAGAAGCTCGAAGCCATCCTCGCCAGTGTAGCCGGAGCGCGAGACCATGAACCGCTCGCCGTCTTTTTGAATATGGGCGCAGCGCATGAAGCTGAGGTCGGAGGCTTCGGGGAAGTGCGGCGCGAGAACGGCTTCGGCTTGCGGGCCTTGCAGGGCGACAAGGATGCGATCATCGGCGCGCTGGAGTATAGCTTCACCGCCAAGCTCACTTTCAATCAGGGCCCAATCCTGATCTTTCACGGCACCATTGACGACAATGTAGAGCATGCCCTGCAGATCCTCGTCAGGCATGCGGGT
The DNA here is from genome assembly GCF_045287255.1 of Hyphomonas sp. FCG-A18. Classification (GTDB taxonomy): domain Bacteria; phylum Pseudomonadota; class Alphaproteobacteria; order Caulobacterales; family Hyphomonadaceae; genus Henriciella. Next base: position 2,370,999 of record NZ_CP137142.1, on the reverse strand, counting down.
AACGATCAGGTCATCAAGGATGCCGCCCTCCTGATTGAGCAGGACGGTGAGGCGACCCTGCCCGGGCTTCAGGGCAGCAATGTCGCTCGGCACAAGGCGTTCGAGCAGCGCTGAAATCTTTTCATGCGCGCCGGGCGTGCCGAGCCCCTCTTTCAGGAAGAGGAAACAGGGTCCCATATGTGAGACGTCAAACAGGCCCGCTTTCTCGCGTGTCCAGAGATGCTCTGGTTTCACCCCTTCAAACTGAACCGGCATGTCATAGCCAGCAAACGGCACCATTTTGCCGCCAAGTCCGGTGTGTATATCGTAAAGCGGGGTTCGCTTCAAAGGAGTGGTCGATGTGTCGGCCATTTGCGGCGCCTTTCGAGCAGTTACGACCGCGAGCAAAAGCTCATGGCCTGATCACTGCCCCCGCTGTCTTGGCGCCTGAGAGATTTACTCCGTCGGCGAAGCTGCACCCAGATGGGCCGCTTCTTTCCAGCGTTTACAATCCATCTCGGTCCGTGGACCTGAGCGTTTCCGGGGCGGTTGCGCCTTCGGTGACCAAACCTTGATGGATCAAGGGCTGATTCTCTCCCGAAACAGATTTACTGGATTGTGAATTAGTCCGAATTCTGGCGTTCGGCAAGGCAAAAGGCGCTAATTGACCAGAGCGAGGTTGGAGAGCTGGCTGGCAATTGTATCATACGCTTGTTTAAGCTCATCACCGTTGTCTGCATTGAAGAAGCGGTCCGGATCACCAGCACAGTTTTGCAGGACAGCTTTACCCTCAGCAGGTGCTTGGAACGCTACTGCATAAACTAGAACGCCCTGATTACGCATTTTGCGGCAAAGCTTTTTCGCCTGCTGGTCGCTATTACCCATACCCGGGCCATGCTCTTTATTGAATTCGCCATCTGTCATGAGGATAACGGCTTTCAGGACATTATCTTCTGTGTAGGCTCTTGGTTTTGACGCGCTTGGCCAAACGCTGCTCCAATCCGGTGAGATAAGATACCAAGCCCATGCAACCCCCAAATGTCCGGCGGTTGGTCCTTTTGCGGTTAGTTTGTCAATTTCCGTGTTGAAAAGGTTTAGATCGGTTGTCAGAGGTAAGACACTGCTTAGCGGACACTCCCTAGATTCATCTATAGGACGCTGTCCCAGCCATGTGCGTCTTCTTGGCGCGTCATCTTTCCAGGCGGCGATGCCTTCGCGCTCAGTCGCGCAGGTTGAATCACCAGCTTCCCAGTTCTTAAAGACTTTTTCGGCATAGATGCCTGCATTGACGGCACCAGAATAAGTGTTGAAGGAAATGCGAACACGGTCACCGGTTCGCGGTGTGATCAGTTTTGCAGCGGCATCTTTTGCCGCGGCTTTAAGGTCTGCAAGCTTGGTGTTCGGTCCATTGTAGTTCGGGTGCATTGATCCTGTGACATCCAGCATCAAAGCCAGATCAAGCTTGGTGATCGCAGCTTGAGCGGTTGAGGTGTTGGCGACGGCCACTTCTTCTTTCCAGAAGCTTCCGCCAAACAGGGTGGGCAGGGTGCAGGCACTGCCGACGGTAACGAGGCCTGTCTTGCGTGTGATGTCGACAGTTGCGGCTTCACAGACGAGATCCCCAAAAGCGGTCTCCATGTTAGCAACGAAAGTTGCGGTCGCCACGGTCTTGATTTGAGCGTCACTATTGCTGGCATCCTCAAGTGCGCGGGCACCAGCAAGAGAGGCGGCATCAATTGCCGATTGCAAGTGCTGGTTCGCGCTTTCCTGACGGGAGATATCAACCGCGAAGCTGATCGCCATCATGACAGGCACCAGCATGATGGCAAGCAGGACAGCCGCCTGCCCGCGATGATCCGAAAACACGGATACGCCGTTAGAGAATTTTGTCATGGCTAGCTCCTGCCAATCTGGGACGGGTCACGTTCACCCGCTGACTGGAGCAATTCTCATGCCAAACTCGCCTGGTGAGGGAATTTCTGGCGCTTATGCCTTGCGCTTCTTCTCGCCCATGAAGCCGAAAAGGTGCCCGGCGACCTTGCGCATCTGGATTTCCTCAGAGCCTTCGGTGATGCGATACCGACGATGATGGCGGTAGATGTGCTCAAAGGGCTTATGGCGCGAATAGCCCATGCCGCCATGGGTCTGCATGGCCTGATCGGCGGCATTGCAGCACAAGCGGTTCGCCCGGTAGTTGCACATGGAGACTTTATCCGACAGACGGATCGCGACTTCCGGTTTGGTCATCTGGTCCATCTCCCACGCGGTTTTGAAGATCAGGAGCCGAAGCATCTCGGCTTCTGTGGCTAGCTCGACCAGCGGGAACTGAATGGCTTGATTGATGGCGAGGGGCTTGCCGAATGGTTTGCGCTCGCGGGCATACTCAACGCTTTGGTCTATACAATAGAGGGCCGCGCCGACTGAAGAAGCGGCCTGACGGATACGGTTCTCGTGGACAAAGTGCTGCGCGAGGGCGAGGCCGCCTTCCGGTGGGCCAAAGACGGCGCTGTCAGGCACCCAGACATTGGTGATCGACACGCGTGGATGATCGGTCGGCATGTTGAACGTCCAGAGGTATTCCTCGATTTTCACACCAGGATCGTCGGCTGGAACAAGCAAGCAGGTAATCCCGCGGGCATCACCATCTTCGCCACTTGTGCGGGCAAAACACATGATGTGCGTGGCGACATGCATCCCGGTCGTCCACATTTTCTCACCATTGATCCGCCAGCCCTCAACGCCATCACGGGTCTCGCGCCTGGCCACTGTATCCATATGCGTGGCATCGGAGCCATGCTCAGGCTCGGTCAGACCGAACGTCGCAATGAATTCTCCGTTGAGCGCGGCTTCAGCCAGATGTTTCTGATCCTCGCGTGCAAAGTCACGTAGCATCAGGATTTGCGGGAAGTTTGCGACGATCGAATGTTCGTTCTGGAGGTCGTTGTGCAGGCCGAGCCCTTTGCGCGCGAGATGCTCGCGGATAACTGCCATGGCGAGGTTGGAGCCATTCTTGCCGCCATATTCTCTCGGTAGGCCAAAGCGGAAATGGCCCGCCTCATCAGCTTTGCGCTTTGCTTGCTTTAGAAGATCCTCCCATTCGGGGCGGGGCAGGCCACCATTGTCAAAATCAGTCCTGGCCCACTCGCGGCGATGGTCGAAAAAGCGGATATTATCGTCTTGCTGTTCCAGCGGTTTGATTTCAGCCTCGATGAACGCGTCAAGTTCACTGAGGTAATCCTGAAGCTCTTGGGGTATATTGAAGTCCATGGCGCGTCGCTCCCAATATCTTTTGAGGAAACGATACGCGCGGAAGAGCGCGCGACAAGCCGGGCCGCCGCGTCAATCTCGTGGCGGGTTCGGGCTATATAATCTTCACCGAAAGTCGAATGGATTATTCTTCGCAAGCGCAGCATAATTAAATGTGCCCTGAATGATTGACAAATTATTCAGTGATTATATATCGATCTAAAGGCCAAGACATAAGCAGGCCAAAACCCGTTTCGGATTGAAAGGTTTCCTCCCATGCTCCGCACACTTGCTCTCTCGACAATCGCCCTGACATTTGCTGGCGCAGCGTCTGCGTCTACTGCCACCGTTTTCACGGCCAAGCTGGAAACGCCAAAAGAAGCTGCGACCCAAGTTGTTGTCGGTAAATACCTGTGGTCTTGCGAAGGCGACACCTGCACGGCTGAACTAAAGCGCAAGAAGCCGACTGTTCGCACTTGCCAGAAAGTCGCCCAGGAAGTTGGCAAGTTTGTTTCTTTCCAAAACAAAAATGGCGCGCTGACTGAAGAGCAGCTTGAAAGCTGCAATAGCGCTGCGAAATAATTTCGTTTTTATTCAACTCACTCCTCCTAAAAGGCTGCCTTGGCAACATGGCAGCCTCTTTTTTGTTGCGACGCAGTAGAAACTATGACGAGGGCGTCACATTTTGAGTTGCCGCTTGCTAAGCCGCTTCGTCAGGGCCAGTGTTTCAGAAAACACATGGAGGACCGCATGATTGAAGCTCTACGAACCCCTGATGCGCGATTTGAAAACCTACCCGGTTACAATTTCACCCCGCATTATGTTGACGACTTGGCCGGGTATGAAGGGCTGCGGATCCATTACGTTGATGAGGGGTCGAGGACAGCAGACCGCACATTTCTCTGTCTGCATGGACAGCCGAGCTGGTCCTATCTCTATCGAAAAATGATTCCCGTTTTTCTGGAGAGTGGGGCGCGGGTCGTCGCGCCGGATTGGCTTGGCTTTGGGCGCTCTGATAAGCCGGTAGAGGATAGCGTTTACACATATCACTTTCACCGCAATATGATGATCGCGTTGATCGAGCGGCTCGACTTGCAGAACATAACGCTGGTTTGCCAGGACTGGGGTGGTCTGCTGGGTTTGACCATTCCTCAGGATATGTCAGAGCGTTTCAAGCGGCTCTTGGTTATGAACACCGCAATTGCTATTGGCCAATCGCCCGGACAGGGCTTTGAAGCGTGGCGCGCGTATAACCGGACCCAGCCGGACATGGATGTTGCAGCCCTGATGAAGCGCGCCACCTCCGTTTTGAGTGAGGCTGAAGCGGCCGCTTATGCCGCACCATTTCCGGACATGAGCTATAAAGCCGGGGTGCGGCGTTTTCCGGATATGGTGATGACAGATCCAGATATGGAAGGGGTTGGCGTGTCCAAGCGCGCCGCGCGCTGGTGGGCCAATGAGTGGGGCGGGGAGAGCTTTATGGCTGTTGGCCAACAGGACCCTGTTTTAGGACCGAACCAGATGGCGCATTTACGCCAGATTATCCGTGGCTGCCCTGAGCCAATGATGATCGAGGATGGTGGGCACTTTGTTCAGGAATGGGGCGAGCCTATTGCGCGCGCGGCGCTTACGCGTTGGGGCGATTTTTGAGAATCTTACTGTCAGCCATAGAAAGAACATCCGGAAATCACTGATCAGAGACCAGAGCGGATGCGTAAAAGTGACTGGCCTGTTACGCTCGATCAGCGCATGGCTCAGCCATGCAAAGAGGTAGCCAGCCACAGGCATGGCGAGCAGGACAAGCCAGCGCTGCGTGAAAAGGGCAAATCCTGCGATCAAGATAACTAAGGCTGTGCCCATATAGTGAAAGTATCGTGTGGTCGGTTTGGCGTGCTCTTGCAGATAGAAAGGCCAAAACTCGGCATAGGTTGCTTTGCGCTCTGCCATTTCACATCCTCATGATCCGTATTCCGTATGGGTGTCATATAGATCAGTGTGAAGGAAAGTGGCGTCCAAACAAAAAAGCCCGGTCATTATGACCGGGCTTTCCTGATATCAGATCAAAGTCGCCTTAGCGAACAATGATGGTCACTTCTGAACGACGGTTCAGAGGCTCACGAACACCGTCACGGGTCGCTTTGGCCAGATCGTTCTCACCGCGAGCGGCAGTTTCGATCAGGTCAGAGGCAACACCGCGGCTTTGCAGCGCACCAGCAACCGCAGCGGCCCGGCGAGCGGACAGACGCTGGTTGTAGGCTGAGCTACCAGAGGTGTCAGTGTGACCAACGATGGTTACCGCGCCAGCAGAACAGTCGCTGCGTTGACGAATGTTGGCAACCGCCTGGTCAACCACGGCAGAGGCCTGGCTGGTCAGGTCAGACTCGTCCCACTCGAAGTAGACGACGAAAGACTGGTTCAGCGTAGAACACGCAGCCACAGGCTGTGGCGCTGGCTCCGGTGGTGGAGGCGGCGGCGGCGGCGGCGGCGGCGGTGGAGGCGGAGGTGGCGGCGGTGGTGGAGGCGGCGGTGGTGGCGGTGGAGCCACTGGCGCACCCAGCGCATAACGCAGACCGAAGGTTACGGAGTGATCCACGTAATTTGCATCATAACGAAGATCACCACCACCAATGTCACGACCATTAAAGTCAAGATCTTGGATAGTGAAGAAACGGTAGCCAAGGTCAGCGGTTAGGCGGTCTGTAACCTTGTAACCGATACCAGCCAGGGCCTGATAAGCAACAGCCGTTTCACTGTCCCAGAAACCATTCTGGACGAAAGCTTGGGAAGCTTCACCTGGACGCGTTTGCACGCCAGTAATGTTTGAAACTTTGCCCTTATACTTTGCTGCCCCAACACCAACACCAAGGTACGGGTTAAAGTTGCCATCACGGTTAAAGTCGTAAAGACCATTCACCATCAGGTCCCAAGACTGCATTTTGCCTTGTGGGTGACGGGCGTAAAGGAATGCAGGTTCAGTTGCTGTTTGTGTGCCGATATCCTCTGGCAGACCACCATTGATGTTAACTGGAACATCCAGATCACCGGCGCGGTGTGTCAGAGCTGTTTCAAGGCGGAAGCCATTGTCGAAGCCGTAGCCAACACCAAGGCCACCAAGCACAACATCTTCTTTTGTTTCGCTGTCACTACCAACTGTGTGTGGAATATTGGTGGGAGCGTCGTGGTCTAGCGTTCCATCAAACACCCAGCCGATATCACCACGGGCGTACCACCCGTCTTCAGCGTGGGCCATAAAGCCAGCAGACGCAAATGCGGCCGCGGCTGTCGCGCACATAAGAGTTTTTTTCATCTTCATCCCCTTGTGGATGCCGCTCGACACCATTGTCGCACGACCGCAGGATTAGTTTACGGACGAGTCCGCAAGACCACTTCCTTACGCACTTTTTTTGAGATGCGCGAGGGCTTTAGTCCTGTGAATCGACGTTCGTTCGGATTTTTTAGCAAGGCGCGGCGTATTTGCAACAGCCCAAAAGCGGAAAAATCGATAGAAAACCCCAATGAAACAAGGAGGTGGCGCGGTATAAATAAACCGAAAATGAACAGGTCTTAAGGATGGTACAGCCTCTTGGGTTCGAACCAAGGACCTCCGGCTCCACAAACCGGCGCTCTAACCAACTGAGCTAAGGCTGCACGTGAATGCCTCACATACGCTGGGCTGAGTCTGGATTCAAGCTAGAATTACGCTTGTATGACAGCCTTATTCAGCAGCAACGGCAAGAGGCTCTGTTGATAGGCCGATTACAGGTTCATTTGCCTTGCGAAATTGCAGGGCACCATCCTCGACTTTGCCGTGTCGCATCAGGAAAATGTCACGGGCATAGTTCTGCGTCATGAGCCATGGAGCTTCCTTGGCGCGGCGGGGGAAGCGATCCATGGCCCGCTGCACATAACCAGAAGAAAAATCGAGGAAATCGTCTGCGGCCTCTACACCATCGGCAACCGGACGAGCTTCGACATAGCCTTTTTTATCCATATGTCTGAGGACTTTGCACATATACTCACTGGTGAGATCGGCACGCAGGGTCCAGCTGGCATTCGTATACCCGAAAACACTGGTCATATTGGGCACGTTCGAGACCATAGCCCCACGATAGTTCAGTAGATCGTGCGGTACCTGAACTTGTCCATCGACGCTGACTTGCATGCCACCAAGCCAGATCAGCTCCAAACCAGTTGCGCTGACGATGATATCGGCGTCGAGAACGTCTCCCGACTTTAGTTGAATACCATTTTCGAGAAAGCGGTCGATATGATCAGTCACAACGCTTGCACGCCTGTCTTTCAGGGCGGCAAACAGATCGCTATCGGGGACAAGGCAAAGTCTCTGATCCCATGGGTTATAGGTCGGCGTGAAATGCTTCTCGACATCGAAATCCGGGCCGAGTTCCTCTTCAACCATACCGATGAGGCGCTCTTTGACCTTTTTCGGTCGCACACGCGTCATGTTGTAAAAGAAGAGCTGCATCAGCACATTCTTCCAACGCGTAATCCCATAGGCCATTTTATTCGGCATGATTTTGCGCATGAAATTCGCGACACCATCTTCAGCCGGGCGCGAGACAACATAGGTTGGTGAACGCTGGAGCATGGTGACATGGGCTGCTTTGTCGGTCATGGCCGGGACCAGTGTCATCGCCGTTGCGCCAGATCCGATGATCACAACATTCTTGTCAGCATAGTCGAGATCTTCTGGCCAATGCTGAGGATGGATAAGATCGCCCTTGAAGGCATCCTGTCCGGCGAACTCTGGCATGTAGCCCTGATCATAGCGATAATAGCCGCTGCACATGTGTAGCCACCGTGCCGTATAGGTTTCAGGACCATCGGGGCCTTCGACCTCAACTTGCCAGTTAGCGGCCTGGCTGTCCCAATTCGCTGAAACGACCTTTCGATTATAGCGGATATGCTCTTCAACACCGTAATCTTTTGCCGTTTCGCGAACATATTTCAAAATCGCTGGGCCGTCCGCAATGGCCTTTTGAGCATCCCAGGGTTTGAAATTATAGCCCAGCGTGTGCATGTCGCTATCGCTGCGGATGCCGGGATAACGGAACAGGTCCCAGGTTCCGCCGCTCGCTTCACGCATTTCCAGAATTACATAGGATTTACCGGGACATTTCTTACCGAGATGAACCGCGGCACCAATTCCTGAGAGGCCCGCGCCGACAATCAGGACATCAAAATCAGTCTTTTCCATGACGCCAGTGTCATCTTTTTGAGTCTATGAGTCTAGAGTTGACGGTGGGGCACCGTTGCCCACCAACGTATGTAGCGTGCGTAAGCTGATCTCGTTCAACCAGTAATCCGGGCGGTTGCGGTAATAGGCGTAAGCAATAGTGGCTACAGAAAGCGACCAGCCCATACCGCGTAGCCATGTCGTTTCGCTTACGTTTGTGATGTCTCGGAATATCGCTCTGGTGTTTTGATCCATAAGGCTCCAGGCTGGCATCAGGTCGACCGCCGGGTCGCCAATCCCCATCAAGCCCCAGTCAATAATGCCGACCAAAGCTCCATTTTTGGCTAAGATATTGGCGGCATGGAGGTCGCCATGCACCCAGACTGGTTGCCCTTCATGGGGAGCCGCTTTGCATGCAGTTTCCCAGATTTCGAGTAAACTCTGCTCTGGGAATTCGTCTGAGAGGTCATGGATTGCTTGTCGGGTAAGCTTGTCGCGTTGGTGCAAGCTCGTTCCACGATAGTTGTTTTGAGCACCAGCAGCTGGGCCGTTCGTTGCATCACATGCCCATAAGGTTTTCAGGAAACCTCCGAGACTTTCGGCAATACTCGAAGGCGCAATTGCTGTCCCATGGTGCAGGTCGGTTCCGTCAATCCATATGTAAACAGCCCAATTATGCGTGTATCCTGAAAATGGTTGGCCCTGTGCGATCAGCTGAGGTGTGGCCAACGGCAAATCTTGAAGGTGACTGAGATAATCGCCCTCTTTTTTAAGCTGGGCGGCAGCCTCTGTGTGGCGGGGCAAGCGAATGCAATAATGTTCCCCTAACCGGAAAATATAATTGTCGGTGCCTGATTGGCCTAGGCGCTGTTTTGGCAAACCTGCAAGGTGAGGCATTTGCTGTGATAGTGCCTGCTGCAGCGCATGCTTATCAATCAAAGCGCTACTCTGCACCCAGAACTCTCACGCGCACGGCACTGGTCCGGCCAGCTTTGTCTACAGCGCTGATGCGGTAAAAACCTGCGCGCTGTGGGGTCCAGGCCGGGAGGCCCCCAGCATCAGGCATGATAGGCGCGCCATCGACATACCAACTAAGATCACTTTGCCCGCGGCCAGCAAAAACGAAGGCGCGGGCTTTTTGTCCATTAATCTCGCCTGCCCATAGTTCGGCATCCTTTGGTGGGAACAGGATTTGTGGTGGCGTATTGTTATCCTCAAATCGCGTTTGTGCGCCTTTGGCAATTGTTGTCCTTTCGCTCATAAGGCGGGTTCGGGATGATCCGGCATCGCCGAGGATTTCGGTGGCGCGATCAGCAACTTCAAACAGGATGGGTAGCGCAGCTTTGCGGCCCGTTTCGCCAGGACGCGGGGCGCCATCGGCGCGGCCAACCCAGACGATAACCGCATGATTGCCTGAAACACCTGCGGCCCAGGCATCGCGAAAGCCATAACTTGTCCCTGTCTTGAACCCGACTTGCGGGGCATTCTGAGTCAGGCGTCCGGGCATGCGCCCTTCAGGCGCGGGCGTACCGCGTAGAATGGTCAGGACTTTTCCCGCGGTTTCGCTGCTCATCAGGCGATAGCCGGACCGCGCGATTGACATATCAATCTTGGCTTCATCCCAGATGAGGGGTTTTGCTCGGCCATCATCACCCAAGGCAGCGTAAAGCACGGCGAGCTCGCGGGCGGTCAGACCTGCGCCGCCAAGGGCCAAGGCAAGGCCCGGCTGTTTCTTTGCGCCTGTTGAGATGCGCGGGGGTGCCCCTGCCAGAGACAAGCTGGCCGCGAAGCGTTCTGCGCCAACCCGGTCGAGTGTCAGAACGGCCGGCACATTTAGCGAGTGCTGCAAGGCTTCGGCAATGCGTACATCGCCGCGAAACATGCGATCGAAATTTTCAGGCTGATAGCTGGCAAAGCGTTTGGGCAGGTCAGAAATCCGTGTGTTTGGCGCGGCGCTGCCATCATCAAAGGCCATCGCATAGATGAAGGGTTTCAGGGTTGAGCCGGGGGATCGCGCTTGCGCCGTCAGATCGAGCCAGCCACCCGCGCGCTCGCGGCTCGCCGAACCAACCGCAGCGCGCACCGCGCGGGTTGGAATATCGACGACGAGGATCGCGACTTGGGTTTCCGCTCCTGCGGCCTCGGCGGCGCGTACCGCGATGCGCTCAAGGTCGGACTGCAAAGCTGCATCAAGGGTGGAGCGGACATCGCTGCTGGTCCCGCGTATCGCGCGCTCGGTGCCATGCCAGGCGCGGTTCGGGAAAGCATAGCGCTTTACGGGTAAAGCGGCAGCGCTGGCTTCACTTGCTCGGGCCTTAGTCAGAAAGCCGTGGCGTTCCAGCTTTGTGATAATCTCTTGTCGGCCTGCCTTCGCGCCTTCGGGGCGTAGGTCTGGGCGGCGCACTTCCGGGGATTGGGGCAGAGCAATCAGCAGCGCGATCTGGTCATCGCTCAACCGATCAGGCTCGCGCCCAAAATAGCGCCAGCTTGCCGCGCGAATGCCTTCAAGATTGCCGCCATAGGGCGCAAGGGTCAGGTAAAGCTCCAGAATCTCCTGCTTGGAAAGCCGCCACTCCAATTGATGCGCGCGCCACATCTCGATCAGTTTCGCGCCGATGGTTCGGTTTGGCCGTGGCTCCAGCAAGCGGGCAGTTTGCATTGTGATGGTTGAGCCACCAGAAACAACGCGGCCCGCCTTTGCTGATGACCAGAGCGCGCGACCCATACCGACCCAGTCAACGCCGCCATGGCTGTAAAACCGCTGGTCTTCGACAGCCAGCAGGGCATCGAGGAAAACCGGATCAACATCTTCGAGCCGCGTGGCGAAGCGCCAACGCCCATCCTCAAGCGGAAACGCGCGTAGTGGGCGATCATCGCGGTCACTGACCATGATGGAGACCACATGCCCGCGCTCAATCGGTGGCGGGAAAGCCCGATCCAGAACGAACAGGACGGCCAGCGCTAGAAGCGCGGTCAATCCTATCCGTTTGACCCAGATCATCACTGACTACCGCCTGGTCCGGCTTGCTGGGCGCTGATCACAACATTGCCAGCCGCAGAGCGCGCGAAAACATCCGGGCGATACATGTCTTCGGCGACAACACCCGGCATAGCGAACTCGCCCGGGGTTACTGCGCGGACGACATAGGCGAGCGTCCGGTTCTCATCGATCACATCAATGGCAGCGATGAAGCGGTCATCGCGGGCCTCGGCGGTCTCGGCGCGGTGAATGCGGCCAATCCAGGCAAAGGCGCCATCGCGATCGCTTTCCTGATCTCCGTCAGCCGGGGTCAGGATGGTTTCAATCTCAAACCCGGCAGGCAGAAGATCAGCGACGATGACTGGATTATTTCGGCGCTGTTCCGGATCTAGAGTCAGCACAACGACCATCTGATCCCCTTGTGTGACATTAGACAGGTTCACACGACCACCGCTGAGGGTGCGGATGGTTTTGCTGACACCCAGACTTTCACTTGCTGGAGCAGGCGCTTTTAGCGGTGAGCCGGTGACCATGACCGTCCGGAAGATTGCGCTGGATCCTCGGCGCAGGCGGAAGCTTACGCCGTCTTCGACATTCTGCTGGGTCAGGAAGAAACGGCGATCGCCATTGCTGCTGCGCAGGCCATCGACATCAAGGCGCAGGCCGTCCTCACCAGAGAGGCCATCGACCGCGAGCAACAGGAAGGCTTTCTCCTGCGTGGTCAGGCGGTTCGGCTCCGGCGTGTCCTCACCCAGCTTTTCAGCCAGACGCGCGGCATGTTCGGTAAAGTCGGTTTCCGCGGCAAGGGCCAGGACACCAGACAGATCGCGAAGCGGGGTTTGATAATAGTCCCCACTATTGAGATAACCGAGGGCTTCTTCAGCGGCGTCAAACGCACTGGCTGCCCGTGAGCGGTCGCCCATATAAGCCAACGCCGCAGCAAGGTGGGCCTTGGCCAGTGGTGAGCGCATTTCACTCAGCTCACGATCGTGCAGATAGCGCAGGCGTGAGATGTCGGCTTTACCCGCGCGTGCCAGCACATAGAGGGCATAAGGGGCAGAGCGCTGCATTAGCTTGCGCTCAGTATCGTCATGCCAGCGGCTTTCATAGACATCGGTCTGGTAGCCATAGACCCGCCAGGCATCCCCTTGCGCAACCGCGCGCAGGGCCTGATAGGCACGATCCAGCGCGGCCTGTGGCACTTCATATCCGGCTTGATCGGCGCGGTAGAGGAAGTCAGTCGTATAGGCCCCGAGCCATGGGGAGGCATTCCGATCACCCTCACGCCATAGGCCAAACGCGCCATTATCGCTTTGGCGGTTCAGGATCGTGGCGACGGCTTGCTGAACCTGCGCGCGGGCAGGTGGACGGTCATCGCTTGCGCCTTCGTCGACCAATTGCTCGGCATAGACCAGCGGCATGGCGCGACTAATGGTTTGTTCGGTACAGCCATAAGGATAGCGGGCGAGCGACTGATACAGCGCATTCGGGTCAACTGGCAGGCCACTAAAGGTAACCGTCATCTCTGCTGTGCCCGGTACGAAGTCTGCAAACAGAGCGGCGTTAGGCGTATAGCTCTCGCCTTCTTCCATCAGGCTGCGTTCGATTGATGTGGTCGGCAGGTAGGGTGAGCGCGATTGGATCATATAGGTCCGCTCGGTTGAGAAGTTTTGCGGTCCCTGAACGTTTAGGCGCAGGCGGGAAATGCCCTCATCGCTCGCTTCAATCCGCACACCTTGATCACTGCGCTGACCGTTTGGAATGGTCTTGGTCAGGGTTTCGGCATTCACCGAGACCGGATCACTGGCCACCAAAGTGGTTGTAAACTCACCATCGGCCAGCTCGACATTGTCAACGCTGATCGTTGCCACGGCCTGATCACCCGGCGCGAGGAAGCGCGGCAGGATCAGATCACTCGGCGCTTGTTCGCGAACCGTCATGGCTTGGTCGGCAGAGCCTAATCCTGTGTCGGACCATGCGACGGCCATCAGGCGTAGCTCGCCATTAAACTCTGGAATGTCGACCCTGATCCGGGCTTCACCACCACGGCCAACTTCGACAATGCCAGAGAAGAGGGCGACCGTTTTAGTCGGGACGACAGACAGGCCTTCCCCGCCGAGCTGGTCGCCACCGCTACGCACTTCAGCAGGCAGGCCGAGATTCGGATCAAGCAAGCGCCCATAATCATCATAGAGCGAGACGCCGAGGGCTTTCTTGCCAAAGAACCAATCGACCGGGTCAGGCGAGCTGAACTTGGTCAGGCGCAAGATGCCTTCATCGACGGCAGCCAGCGTGACATAGGCTTTATCCCGTGGGCCATCATCGAGTTTCACGGTGATGGTTTCCTGCGTACCCGGGCGAACAAGGTCAGGCGCATCAATTTCGACTTCAAACGTACGAGGGTCCAGATTGACCGGGACATAGCCAACACCGACAGCGCGACGAGGCTTGGCCTGTACGATCGGATCGCGCGGGGTGTAGACATTGACCATGACATAGGCACCTTCGCCCCACTCATCAGTCACTGGCAGCGTGATCTGTGTACCCTCAGCCTGAACGGCGCGGGTTTCGACCGACAGGATGCGGTCTGTCGCAACAACGATCTGAGCCTCACCATCATAGGGTGGGACGATGGTCAGGGCCGCCGGGCGGCCAGATACGACCATTTCATCATCGAGGCTGACCTGAACACGATCCGGAGCCTCAACCCCGTCATCAGAGACATTTCCACCCCAGCCGACATAGAATTCGCGGCTGGCTTTGGCGCCATCTTCGGCTTCAATGATCAACTCATGCGCGCCCCAGTCGAGACCCGTGACGCTCACTTGCGCTGCGCCATCGGTTGTGGTGAGCGGGCCTTCATTGACGGTGCGAACGGTGCGCGAGCGACGCCATCTCCAGCGGCCATCCTCACGGTACCAGTCATAATGATAGTCAATGTCGAGCACTTTGAAACGTAGCTCTGTGTCTGTGCCAACGCCATCCGCGCCGACCGCAGCAATCTCGAACACAGCCGTTTCGCCCTCACCGAGGCGGCCTTCAAACGCGGGTTTGGTGCCAAGATAGAGACTATCTGGACGGAAGGGGATACGCACGCTCTCGGTCACGGCGCGACCACCGGGTTCCAGAACGCTGACAATTGTATTGAGGCGCAATGGACGACCAGAGCCCTGACCGCGTGATCCGGCATCCAGACGAACAGTTGCCTTGCCTGCACCATCAGTTGTGCGGTCTGTAATCTCGATAATCTGTTCGCGGAAGGTGGCGCTATGGCTACCCCATTTGAAGCCATTATAGCCTTCAAATGGGGATGGGTCGGGCTCAACACGGGCTTGCGATTGCACGGTCAGGGCAGCGCCCGGTGCGCCATACAGGAAGCGGGCCTCAACCTCGATGTCGCGAGGGCGGTCATTTGGCAGAATTGGCGCTTCGTCTGCGCTCAGCTCTACCGCAATACGCTGGGGTACGAAGTCTTCAACCGAATAGGAGACAGAGCCGACCTGACCCAGGCCATCAATTTCAATCACGCTGCGCCAGAGGCCGCGCGCGGCAGCTTTCGGCAGAGCGATGTCACGTTGCAGGCCGCCAGCACCGCCGACAAGGAAACGTTCGCGCGTGGCTTCCATACCGTTCGGGCGATAGGTGATCAGCGTTCCGGCGCGTTCCTGAATGGCGCGGCCTGCGCGGTCTCGCAGAAGCGCCGTCAGGTAGACTGTTTCGCCCGGACGATAGATGCCGCGTTCCGTGTAAAGATAGCCATCAACTGGGCCGGGCGTCATGCGGCCGCCAACATCAAGCTCTGACATATCTACAGGCGCGCGTGTCAGATCGATAATCGCTGTGTCGCCTTTCAGGCCGCGGGCCATGATGACCTTTGGAGAGAGGTTGCCGGTGCCCGCGAGCAGTTCTGCATTAAACTGAACCCGGCCATCGGTGCCGGTCATCACTTCGGCGAGGACTTCATTGTTACGGGCGATGAGCTGTACAGGTGTGTTTGGCAGAACGCCGCCATCCTGTAGCGAGCGGAGCGTAACATCGAGGCCTTCACCGCCGCGATACGCCGTCAGGGCAAGATCGGTCAGCAGGATCCAGCGTTTGGCCGAAGCTGGTGGGCCGTCATAACGGCCAATCTCTTTGGCATCATTGACCTCAACATAATAGGCGCCCGGTTCCAGAGTCTGGATCACATCGGGAAGTGGGAAAACCGTGACAACCGGGGCATTCTTGAGATTGGCAATCTCCATCGTGCCAGACCAGATTTCACTGGAGACATCCGCCGGGTTCTCGTCACCATAGACATAGCTATAGCGCCCTTCAGCGGCTTCGACGCCTTTGCTGAGGGATTTAAAGGCCAGCGCCCGGTCATTCACGCGTGAAACAGTGACCTCAACCGAGTCGACATTGACGGTTTCAATTGGCAGGCCGTCGGCATCCTCACGCGGAAGAATGATCCCTGAACCGCGGAAGCCGACATATGGCGGGCGGTCTTCAAAACTCAGCTGAACATCTTCCTCGCGTAGCAACTCGCGGCCGTCTTCAGCGGGCAAGCCCTCAAGCAGAGTCGCGGTATAAGAGGCGGCAAAAGACAGACCGTTCAGGCAAAGCTGCTCGCCATTGATTTCATAGGCCGGCTCAACGCCTTCTGACATGTCAACAAAAACAGAATAGTCGGTTTCAGGATCGAGTGGGGCAGAGAAAACCAGACAGGCCTTGGGTAAGTCACCGCTCGTATCAGGGGCATAGCGAATGTATTCGAAAGCGGTTTCCCCGGCGCGTTCAGCAATGCGCTGACGTTCGCGTTCGCGCTGTTCGGCGGCGACTTGATCTGAGCGGGAGCGTTCAACAACTTCGCCGACGCCAACTTCTTCAGGCGGCGGTGGAATATCGGGCGTGTCATCACCACTGCCACAAGCGGCCAAGGCCAGTAAAATCCCGCCCAGTACCCCGTTGCGCAACCCGAATGTCCGACCGATCATTGTCTTATCCCTCCTGACTCTATTTCCTCCATACACCCAACCGGCATGCCGCCAACAGGGCAGCATTAAGACTTTTTTGGGATTTGCTGTCGGGAGACGCCTGAAGGGGCTGTCTGACTAGAAGGGATTGAGCGTATAGCCCTCATTTTGCAGCAGGGCATGGGAGGTCATGGCTGAGAGGCTTAGCTCGACGCCTGGCAGAAGATCAGCCTTGGTAATTCCGTAATAGGCGGCGGTCTGCCCGCAAAGCTCGATACGAACCCCTGCATCAATCAGAGCAGCGATCAGGCCTGCATTGGCATTCTCACCGCCATATGTCGTATCAATGGTCAGGTCCTTGTGCGCTCCGCCATGAACGATAATCGCAATTGAGGTCGCTTCCGCAGGCAGTCCAGCCTCCGCATGCATGTTCAATAACCGGGCAGAACTGGCGATCCTGCGATTGATCTCACCCGGCTCGGCGGCCTTGGCGATATCGAAGGCGATCTTGAACTCGGCCCCCTCGGGGATGGCCATGGCTTCAGGGACTGCTGCGATCTGGCCATAATCCGGGATCAAGATTCCGTCGTGAAAATCCTCTGGTCCTGCATGAGCAAGACCATTTGTGAATGTGAAGGCTATGGTGGCAAGAACGGGTTTCAGCATTGAGGTGGCCTTTCAGGATTGGTCATGAGCGCGCTGCAGCCTTAGCGAATTTCCAGATGCGGGTCACGAGCGGCTTTGGGCAGATTGTTTCACAGCAACCTGCCCAAAGCTTTCCAGAGGCCTAGCGTGATAGGCTCAGCCGGACAAACACGCCCCGACCTGCGCCCGGAACGCGTTCGCCGACCGCAACATCGCCAAAACCATTGCGGTTATAGCCAGACAGGTGATCCTCATAGACTTCGTCGAGCAGATTCTCGACCCCGGCAGAGATGCGGACGCCGTCTGTGATATCCCAATCACCATAGGCGCTCAGCGTAATATAGCCGTCGGTTTCCGCTTCACTATTGGTTCGGGAGACGTCGCTTTGCTCGGCCACCGCGCGCGCTTCCAGGGTCGCAGACCATGTTGCCGCTTCCCAGGTCAGGCCTGTTGTCAGGTTTGGCGGGGTTACGCGGTAGAGATTATCATCAATATCGCGCCGCTCGCCGCGGACATAGCTCAGCACACCATCGATGCG
Source organism: Hyphomonas sp. FCG-A18 (assembly GCF_045287255.1). GTDB lineage: Bacteria > Pseudomonadota > Alphaproteobacteria > Caulobacterales > Hyphomonadaceae > Henriciella. Next base: position 2,353,462 of record NZ_CP137142.1, on the reverse strand, counting down.
CAGTGGGCCGTCAAAGTCATAGCCGCCATCAAGGTCAAAACCATAGAGGCGCGCGTCGACATTGTCCCAGCGCAGCGGGGTTGGATCGCCATTCATCGTCGCAATCATCTCAACCGGAGTGTCGGCCACGCCGGTCGTGTCATCAAACGGGACACCTTGAATATAGTCATCGACCTGACGGATATAGGCTGTCGGGCGCAAGTAAACGCGGTCATTGGCGAAATCGAAGCCGACCTCCCCAATCCAGGCAGTTTCAGGATCAAGGGTGAGGTCACCAACGTAAATATTGCCATCGGCGAGGCCGCCACTGGCATTGATGGGTAGCCAACCATAGCGTTGAACATAACCTGGCATTTGCTGCTTATGTGCCAGGGTTATGCGCCATGACAGGCCATTCTCCACGGGTGTCCATAAGCGCATCACGGCATCAACAGTTGTGTCCTCACCCGAACGATCAGAGTTGTTAAAGGCCCCGGCAAGCATGCGTGGCCCCATTGGTAGCGCCGGTCCGACAATGGCTTCCCCGGCCTCATAGCCATTGCGATCGACGCGCAGACCAAGCTCAGACTCGAAAATCCCGAGACCGCCGCGCCATTCTGCAAAGCCGCCAATGCGATCCGTTTCGATATCAGGGAAGGGCGTGACAAAGAAGTTGCTGTTGTTGGGATTGGTAATGGTGACATGATGGTCAACCACTTCGCCATCCAGCCCAACCAACAGGTCGCCGCCGAAAGCGTCAAAGCCAAGGGAGATATCCCCGCCACGCGTGGTCGCATCGGCAAAGGTCGCGCGTTGTCGCATGGCTGTAGGGGCTGGGCGTTGTGAGAAATTGTCCATCAGGTGGGCAACGTCACTATAGTGGACATTCGCTTTTATGCGCACACCACCAAGCGTATGGGCGTAGCCAAATCGGGCAAAGTCGGTGTCAAAATAGACAATATCCATCGGGAAAGGTGGGTTGCCCGATGGGCCGGTATTCTGACGTCGCAGGTCGAGGGTGAACTCGCCAATCTCTGTCTTCACGCCACTGGAAATGCCGAAGACGCCGCGTTCAAAAGCAGTTCCGGCAATTGTGCCGTCGCCAAATTCAGTATCATCGCCGTCTTCCCACGCGCCAAGCAGGTTGATTCGCCAAGTGTCGGTTGCCGCCCCGATGACCCCGCCGGATGCGGTGCTTTCATTCACGCTGCGGGCACCAAAGGTCAGGTCATAGCCGAAGGCGATGTCTTCTGTGTCGGCGTAATTGATCCGCTTGAAGATGGCGTCCGCGCCGCCAGCAAGGCCTGGACCTGCAGAAACCGGGCTGACGCCGCGATCAATCACAACAGATCCAATCAACGGGGCCGGGGCGTAGTGGAAGACCGGGTCCATCAGGTTTGGGCCACCCGAGGCAAACCGCTGACCGTCCACGCGCAGGTTCAGGCGTTCCCCGAACAAGCCACGATATTGCATCTGTCCAGACAGTTCCCCATTGCCGATGCGCGCACCACCGGGCGAGCGCGCGGTCAGATAGGTTATATCGCCCCCCCGCAAGGGGGCCGCTTCAGGGGTGATGGTTTGATCAATAGCTGTGTTCAGGCGTGAGCCTGTTACGATAATGACATCCTGCAGGGCGGGTTCTGAATCATCGGCGATTGCAGAAGTTGGAAAGGCAGCGATGGCGGCTCCGGATAGGAGCAGGGGGAGGAGTTTGGTATACATTTGGAGTCTCACGAACAAAAAGCGCGGCGCGGTCAGAAGCGCGCCAGAGGAGTACTCGCCGTAGCGAGCCAGTCATGTGCAATCATATGTGAGAGGGCGGTCCGCGTGAGCCCAGCGGTGGGCCCTGTGCGGGGATCAGAAGGCCCGGTTCATAAAGAACAAAATCCTGAACAAGCGCAAAAGAAAGCGGTATGGTGACCAAAGTGCACGCGGGTAAAGGGGCGCCGTGCGCGATTGTGCAGAACGGGCAATGCTCCGCGTCTAATGGCTCTTCTTCTGGGATATCCCCGACTATTTCAGCGATGCGCCGCGCGGCATCCTTGATTTCATCGCTGGGTTCTTCACCGGGGATCAGGCAGATGTATTGCCCAAGCTCAATGCCATTCGCCTGGGCAACCGAAACCATGCCGGGCAGCATGATCTGCAGGCTGATCGCCAGCATCGCCAAAAGGCGCGTGACACGTGAGGCAAGACGCTCAAGCATGATCGGCTGGCTAACCGATTACAAATCCGGGCGCCAGAAAGCGTTTTGACGCAGCGGATTATACGTAATCAGGCAAAGCCTTGATGGCGCTTATTCGGACTTGCAGGTGCGCAGACCGATGATGCGGTAAAGCGGGCAAAACTTCACCGCACTGGTGGCGAGCATGATGCTGCCAATCGCCAGCAGGCCGATCCGCTCCAGACCCCATCCACCTGTGGCGGCGATGGGGCCGAAGAAAACAAAGCCAATAGCAACCAGGCCGATTACAGCTCGGATCAGGCGATCAATGGTTCCAACATTTGTCGGCATGGGAAGGCTCCTGTGTTGGTGCGTGCTAAGCAGAGGCCGGGCGATTGCCGAGCCGCTCAATCAGTTCGAATATCACCATGCCAGCGGCCATCGCCGCAAGGAATACGTAAAGTGCCGGGCCACCAAAGGTCAGGGCGGCAATCGCTGGACCGGGGCAGAGGCCAACAAGACCCCAGCCCATCCCGAACAGGATGGCCCCGACGGCGAGGCGCGTATCAACATCGCGATTGCCGGGTACCTGAAACCGATCAGCAAAGACCGGGCGTTCGCGGCTCCAGACCAGACGATAGCCAATCGCGGTGACGATCAAAGCTCCACCCATAACAAAAGCGAGGGAAGGGTCCCAGTTTCCAAACAGGTCAAGGAAAGCCAGGACCTTGGCCGGATTGACCATTTCGGAAATGGTCAGGCCAAGTCCGAAAACCAGACCAGCGATCAAAGCAGAGAAATTGCGTCCCATATCAACCTCCAATAAATGCTTTGGCGAGGGCGACTGTGCCCATGCCCGCGCCCATGAACAGGGCGACAGAAGCCATAGAGCGGGTGGACAGGCGGGACAGCCCGCAAACGCCATGCCCACTGGTGCAGCCTGAGCCAAGCCGGGTGCCAAACCCGACAAGCAGCCCGCCTGCAATGATCAGCGGCCAGCTTGGTGTGATTTCAAAGGGTGGCGGGGCGCCCTGAACAAGGGTCCATAGAGCCGGGGCGGCAACCAGCCCGAGCACAAACAGCCCGCGCCAGAGCTTATCCCCGGCTTCAGCGAAGACCGCTCCGGAGAAAACGCCGCTAATTCCGGCAATGCGTCCATTCAAGCCCATTAGCAATACGGCAGAGAGCCCGATGAGCAGTCCCCCAATTGTTGCGGAGATTGGTGTGAATCCATCCATGATGTGTGCATCCTTCACAGTTTACGTTTTACAATTGACAGTTTTGTAATATGTAATATATCAAAGCGCAACAGAAAGGTTGATCATGACCGAAATTGCCCAAGACTCTGCTCAGACGCCATTACAGGCCAGGATTGATGATCTGGCGCCTGACTTTGTCGCGCGCACAACACAAGGTGAGGTCAAGCTGTCCGATTATCGGGGCCGCTGGCTGCTTTTCTTCTCGCATCCGGCTGATTTTACGCCGGTTTGCACATCTGAATTTGTTGCGCTTCAGAAAGCAAAGCCACAGTTTGATGACTTGAATTGTGACCTGCTGGGTCTGTCCGTGGATAGCCTTTATGCGCACATTGCCTGGGTGAAGGACATTGAAGAGCGCTTTGGCGTCAAAATCACCTTCCCGATCATTGAAGACATTTCGATGGCGGTCAGCCGGGTGTATGGGATGATCCATGAAACCTCGGCGACGACCGCGGCGGTTCGCTCGGTCTTCTTTATCGATCCTGAAGGCTATATCCGCGCCCTGATCCACTATCCGATGAATGTTGGTCGTTCGGTTGAGGAATTGTTGCGGGTCCTGACCGCGCTTCAGCAAACCGATGCATGCGCCGTCGCCACACCAGAGGGTTGGAAGCCGGGCGATGAGGCTGTCTTGCCACCGCCGCTCGATCAGATGGAGGCCGATAAACGGTCGGGCCTGAATGGAGGAGCTTGGTATTTTACCCATACGGAGATTGGCCAATGACGCCGAAGTCACAAGATCTCTCCCCACTTGCTGATGAGGCGACCGAATTGCTCAAAGCGCTCGCGCATCCTGCGCGGTTGATGATCTGTTGTCAGTTGCGCGATGAGGAGATGTCGGTCGGCGACATTGAGACCACTCTGGGCATCAAACAGCCGCGCCTCTCGCGGGAGCTTTCCAAGCTACGCGAAGAGGGTCTGGTCGAAACCCGTCGTGCGTCAAAGCTGGTTTATTATCGGCTGAGCGATAAGGCCCGCGTACGCGGCATGATTGATGCGATCTGTGCGGTGATGCTCGGCAAGCCGCTCGCCGGCGTTGAGCTGGCCGAAACTACCCCTCGCCCCAAACCCAATCGTCCCGGCGGGTACGGCGTTTTCGCCCGCACAGGATCTTAATCCCCCCAGAAACAGGAGCCCGTCATGCATAAACCAGACGTTACCGGCTTTTTTGATCAAGCCACCTACACGATCAGCTATGTTGTCTCTGACCCAGAGACCAAGCAATGCGCCATCATCGATTCTCTGCTCGATTTCGATCAGGCCTCAGGCCGCACGACAACGGAGTCTGCGGATAAGCTGATCGCTTTCGTGCGTGAGCAGGGTCTGACCTGTGAATGGATCATCGATACCCATGTGCACGCTGACCACCTGACGGCTGCGCCCTACATTCGCGAACAAATCGGTGGCAAGACCGCGATTGGCGATCAGATCCCGGTCGTCCAGCGTGTGTTTGGCGAAATCTTTAATGAGGACCAGTCTTTCCACACTGATGGTAGTCAGTTCGATCACTTGTTTACCGATGGGGAAATCTATCACATTGGCAACCTTGAGGCTCGCGCGATCCACACGCCCGGTCATACCCCAGCCTGTATGAGCCACCTGATCGGCGATGCGCTCTTCGTTGGCGATACGATCTTCATGCCTGACTTCGGGACCGCCCGTTGTGACTTCCCGGGCGGGGATGCCGGAACGCTGTTTGACTCCATTCAGAAACTGTTCGCGCTGCCGGATGAAACCCGGATGTTCTTATGCCATGACTATATGGCGCCAGGCCGCGATACCTATCGTTGGGAAACCACGGTAGGCGAGCAAAAGGAAAGCAATATTCATATCAAAACGGGCACTTCACGTGATGACTTTATCGCCATGCGGACCGCGCGTGATGCCACACTTGATATGCCAAAACTGATCCTGCCATCGGTGCAGATCAATATGCGTGCCGGGGATATGCCGCCACCGGAAGATAATGGTCAGCGTTACATGAAGCTGCCGATTAACGCGCTCTAGCATCCATAAAAATACAAAAGGGAGGCTCCCCGCATGGATATCAAGACCATTGCACCAGACCTGTCGGTCTCATCGCAAATCAGACCGCAGGATGTCGGCGTTGCCGTCTCGCAGGGCTTTCGTTCAATCATCATCAATCGCCCTGATGATGAATCCAGCGATCAGCCCAGCCACAAAGAGATTGTAGAAGCCGCGCAGCGTCATGGTCTTGAGGTCCGTTATGTTCCCGTTGTGCCTGGGCAGGTCACAGATGCTGACGTTGGCGCCTTCGCGAAGGCCATGCGGGAGCTTCCAGCACCAGCCTTGGCCTATTGCCGCACAGGGACACGCTCGACCACTTTGTGGGCGCTGTCCCAGGCCGGGCACCTGTCAACCGCAGCCATTCTCAAAACGGCAAATGCGGCGGGCTATGACCTTGCGGGTCTGACCATGCGGCTCGATGCCAAGGATAAGGCGACCGCTGGTGGGATTGGGCGTGTCGTGACCCATGACGTTGTGATTATCGGTGGTGGCGCTGCCGGGATTTCGACAGCGGCCTCAATTCTCAAGCGTCGTAAGGGCGTGAATGTTGCCATCGTTGAGCCTCGGACCGAGCATTACTATCAGCCCGGCTGGACTTTAGTGGGTGGCGGTGTGTTCAAGCGTGAGCAGACAGAGCGCCAGATGGCTTCGCTTATCCCCAAAGGGGCTCAATGGTTGCGCTCAGCCTGTGCCGCTTTTGATCCTGAACGTAATCAGATCATTCTCGAGGATGGCGAGCGGATTGGCTACAGGGTTCTGGTTGTTGCGCCTGGTTTGAAACTGAACTGGGATGGTATTGAGGGCCTAAAAGAGACGCTCGGCAAGAATGGGGTCACCTCAAACTACCTGTTCGATATGGCCTCTTATACATGGGAGTTGGTGCAATCAATGAAGGGTGGGCGCGCCTTGTTTACCCAACCCCCAATGCCAATCAAATGCGCGGGTGCGCCGCAAAAGGCGATGTACCTAGCCTGCGATGCCTGGAAACGCCGCGGTGTTTTGCAGGATATTGAGGTTGAGTTCCACAATGCTGGTGGTGTGATCTTTGGGGTCAAAGAGTACGTCCCTGCCTTGATGAAATACGTTGATAAGTACGGGATTGATCTGTGCTTCAACGAAACTCTTATTGGCGTCGATGGCGCTGCCAAGACGGCGTATTTCGATGTAACCAATGCGGACGGAGCGGTTGAGCGGCAAGCGCGTGAGTTTGACATGATGCATGTCTGCCCACCGCAAGTGCCACTGGATTTCATCAAGGATTCCGCCTTGGCCAATCAGGCCGGATGGATCGATGTCAGTGGCGAAACCCTACAGCATGTGCGCTATGGCAACATCTTTGGTTTGGGCGATGGCGGCTCAACGCCAAATGCCAAGACGGCGGCGGCCGTTCGTAAACAAGCCCCGGTAGCCGCCCATAACGTGCTCTGCGTGCTCGACGGGAAAGCTCCAAATGCCGTCTATACTGGCTACGGTTCCTGCCCGCTGACGGTTGAGCGTGGCAAGATTGTTCTGGCTGAATTTGCCTATGGCGGCACTTTGGACCCGACCTTCCCGATGTGGGCCCTTAAGGGCACTAAGCCGACCCGTGCGGCCTGGTTCCTGAAAGAGAAGATGCTGCCAAGCATCTATTTCAATCAAATGCTGCGTGGCGATGAGATGCTGGTGAAGCCGAAACTGCTTCCCCACAGACCAGCCTCGCATGAGGCGCAGGAGGCGTGTGACTTCAAGGAGGCGTCGTCAAAGGCGGCGTAATACTGAGGAGTTGGGCCATTAATTACGTAATCGCCATGATTGGCGGGCCCTCTCTTTTCCTTTTAAGACTGTTTTGATGGCAGGTGAGACCCGATGAAACTCGCAAACTATTTCCCGATCCTCGACTGGGGGCCGAAATATCGTGGTGAGACCTTCGCTAATGATATGGTCGCGGCGGTCATCGTCACCATCATGCTGATCCCGCAATCGCTGGCTTATGCGTTGCTGGCCGGATTGCCCCCGCAGGTTGGTCTCTATGCGTCCATCCTGCCGCTTTTTGCCTATGCGATTTTCGGGAGTGCGCGACAACTGGCCGTTGGTCCGGTTGCGATCCTGTCTTTGATGACAGCAGCGGCAGCCGGAAAGATCGCGGCGCAGGGCAGCGCAGAATATATTGAAGCGGCCCTGATCCTGGCCTTTCTGTCTGGGCTTATTCTGCTCGTTATGGGCCTGTTCCGGATGGGGTTCCTCGCGAATTTCCTAAGCCACCCGGTGGTTTCCGCCTTCATCACTGCATCAGGGATTATTATTGCCGCTTCACAGCTCAAACATATCCTTGGGATCGATGCTGGCGGGCATAATCTGTTCGAGATTGTCTATGCGCTGGGCACGAAGATCACTGAAACCAACTTACCGACGCTTTACATAGGTGGGGCGGCTTTGATCTTCCTGTTCTGGGTGCGGGGGCAGTTCAAGCCCTTGCTTAAAAAGCTTGGCCTTGGGGATAAGGCGGCGACGATTATTGCCCGCGCTGGCCCAGTCTTCGCCGTGGTGGCCGGGATCCTCGCGGTTGCAGCTATGAGGCTTGATCAGCAGGGTGTAAAAATCCTCGGTGATGTGCCCAAGAATCTGCCTGAGATTGGTCTGCCAAGTTTTGCCCCCGATATCTGGATGCAGCTTCTGGGTTCAGCGGCTCTGATCAGCCTGATTGGCTTTGTTGAGTCTGTTTCGGTTGGCCAGACCCTTGCGGCCAAGAAACGTGACCGGATTGATCCGAACCAGGAATTGATTGGCCTTGGCGCGGCCAGCCTGACGGCGGGTGTCTCTTCTGGCTATCCAGTAACAGGGGGACTGGCACGCTCAGCAGTGAATTTTGATGCAGGGGCCGAAACCCCGGCAGCAGGGGCGTTTACGGCGGTTGGTATTGCGCTCGCGACGATCTTCCTGACGCCGTACCTCTTCTATCTGCCGCAGGCGGTACTGGCCGCGACCATCATCGTCGCTGTGCTGTCGCTGGTGAACATTCCCGAAGTCATCAAGGTCTGGAAGTATTCCAAGTCTGATTTTGCGGCGATGATCGCGACGATCTTTATGACACTTGCTTTTGGGGTGGAGTTGGGTGTGACAACGGGTGTTGTCCTGTCCCTGCTGCTACACCTTTACAATACCAGCCGTCCGCATTTTGCGTTGGTCGGGCAGGTGCCGGGGACGCACCATTTTCGCAATGTGAACCGACATGCGGTCGTTACCTCGGATTGTGCGCTGACCATCCGGATTGATGAGAGCCTCTATTTCGCCAATGCGCGTTTCCTTGAGGATACGGTCTACTGCATGCTGGGGAACCGCCCGGACATGAAACATCTTGTCCTGATGTGTCCGGCGGTCAACCGGATTGATGCCAGCGGCCTTGAAAGTCTTGAGGCGATCAATCACCGCTTGAAAGATGCCGGGGTGACGCTGCACCTGTCTGAGGTGAAGGGTCCGGTAATGGATCGGTTGAAGAAAACACATTTTCTCGATGAGCTGACGGGGCAGGTTTTCATGCACCAATATGAAGCCATGCAAGCCCTTGATGGGGAATGTGTCGCCTCAGCCTTTGACCCGGGTGTTCAAACCACCAATCCGGAAGCCAGTCCGTGTCCGTCCAAGCGGCTGGCCGGGCTTGATCCGGCCAAGTAGGCGGGGGTTAGCTGGCGGTGATGCGATCGGTCGCCTGATTGGCCATCAAACGGTCCATCAAAGCAGGTCCATTGGACACCATGTCAGCTAGTGTGACTTTATCCAGTTCGGCGAAGAAGGCTTGCAGGCCCGTGCGAAACAAAAGGCTGAGTTTGCACACACCGATGAGAGGGCAGGTATTGCTGTCGGCATTGAAGCATTCAACCAACTCCATGTCCCCTTCAGTATGACGCACGACCTCGCCAACCACGATGGCTTCAGGGGCCATGCCGAGGCGAACCCCGCCAGAGCGCCCGCGTATATTTTCAAGATAGCCAAGCTGCCCAAGCTGGCGGGCCGCTTTCATCAAATGGGCTTTTGAGATGCCATAGGCGTCAGACACATCTTCCATGCGGATGGTTTGATCCGGGTGAAGCGCACAGAACATCAGCGTTCGCAAAGCGTAATTGGTGTAGGCGGTCAGGCGGATGGGACGCTCCCTGGTTTGTTTGTCGCATGTGACAATAAGTGGGATCGAAAATCGAACCACTTTTTATTAAGTGGTATTTCAAATGACACTTTAAGTTTCATACGTCAAATTCAAGGGAGAGGCTCCCCATGTTTGAAGCACTCGACGCTGTGGTTCTGGCTCGAATGCAGTTTGCATTCACGGTCAGTTTTCACATCATCTTCCCCGCCTTCTCAATCGGTCTTGCATCCTATCTTATGGTGCTTGAAGGATTATGGCTGAAGACGGACAATCCCGTATATCTGCGCCTGTTCAAATACTGGCGGAAAATCTTTGCCGTTGCCTTTGGGATGGGCGTCGTTTCCGGCATTGTCATGTCCTATCAGTTCGGGACGAACTGGAGTGTTTTCTCTGACAAGGCCGGGCCAGTAATTGGGCCTTTAATGGCTTACGAGGTGCTGACGGCTTTCTTTCTGGAAGCTGGGTTTCTGGGTGTCATGCTGTTCGGGATGGGGCGCGTTTCGAAGACCCTGCATTTTGTTTCAACCATTATGGTGGCCTTTGGGACTTTGCTATCGGCAACATGGATCCTGTCTGTGAACAGTTGGATGCAAACCCCGGTTGGTTTCTCCATCAATGAAGTGGGGCAATTCGTGCCTGAAGATTGGCTCGCCATCGTGTTCAATCCATCCTTTGGGTATCGCCTCGTGCACATGGTTTTGGCGGCCTATCTGACGACAGCCTTTGTGGTTGGGGCCGTTGGCGCGCTGCATCTGTTGCGAAATCGAACGAACCCAGACGCACGCAAGATGTTTTCCATGGCGATGTGGATGGCCGCGATTGTTGCGCCGCTTCAGGTGGTGGCAGGGGACTTTCATGGGCTCAATACGTTGGAGCATCAGCCGGTGAAGGTTATGGCGATGGAAGGCCATTATGAAAGCCATCCGGACGGGGCACCGCTCTACCTGTTCGGTATTCCCGATGATGAGAATCAGGAGCTGGATTACGCTGTCGGTATACCGAAGCTGTCCTCCCTGATCCTGAAACATGAATGGGATGCCCCGCTTGATGGCCTGGATACGGTCCCGGACGAGTTACAGCCTCCGGTTGGGATCGTGTTCTGGAGTTTCCGCGTCATGGTTGGCCTCGGCATGCTGATGGTGCTGGTCGGGTTGGTCAGTCTGTATCTACGTTGGCGGCGTAAGCTGTATGACGCGCCGCTCTTCCACCGCGTTGCCATGATGATGGGGCCGTCCGGATTTGTCGCTGTGCTGGCCGGGTGGATTACAACTGAGGTTGGGCGACAGCCTTACACGATCTATGGTCACCTGTTGACCTCTGACTCGATCGCCCCGGTTGAGGCTCCGGCGGTTGCGGCCTCCCTGATCGCCTTCATTATTGTCTATTTCGCCCTGTTCGGGGCCGGGACGCTGTACATTTTGAAGATGATGAACAAGCAGCCTGGTGAGGTTCGACCGCTTCCGGAAACGCCAACGCGGACGGCTGGAACGACGCAGCTTGCGGCGCAGCGCCCTGGCCCGGCATCAGTGAAATAGGAGGAGGGGAAAATGTTTGACTTACCAATGATCTGGGCCGGACTGCTCGCCCTCGCCATCTTCATCTATGTCGTCCTGGACGGGTTCGATCTCGGCATCGGCATTGTGTTTCCGTTCCTCGATAGTGATCAGGATCGCGATGTTGCGATGAACTCCGTCGCGCCCGTCTGGGATGGCAATGAGACCTGGCTGGTTCTGGGGGGAGGTGGCCTTATGGCGGCTTTTCCGCTCGCCTATGCCGTCGTCATGCCCGCGCTGTATGCGCCGTTTATTATCATGATCCTGGCGCTGGTGTTTCGCGGCGTCGCGTTTGAGTTTCGCTGGCGAGATAAAGCGCATGAGAAAATTTGGGACCGGTCTTTCTTTCTCGGATCACTGATTGCCACTTTTACGCAGGGCATTGTGCTGGGCGCCTTTGTGCAGGGGATTGAAGTTGATGGGCGTGCCTATGGTGGCGGCTGGTGGGATTGGCTGACGCCATTCACCATCACTTGCGGGATTGCTTTGGTTGCCGGATATGCGCTGCTCGGCACAACCTGGCTTGTCTTGAAAACAGAAGGACAATTGCGCGACACAGCCTATCGCTTTGCCCGCTATAGTGGTTTGGCAATGCTGGCCTTCATTGGCATCGTTAGCCTCTGGACCCCTTTCCTGTCTCCAGAGATTGCCGAGCGCTGGTTCAGCTTCCCACAGTTGCTGTTCGTGCTGCCAGTGCCAACGTTTACAGCGCTATTGCTTGGGGCACTGGCTTGGGGGCTTATCCAGAAGAGGGACGGCGTGCCTTTTCCGGCCGCCATTGGCCTGTTTGGCTTGTGCTTTGCCGGGCTCGGGATCGGCATTACGCCGTATATCGTGCCGCGCGCGATCACGATTCAGGAAGCGGCTGCACCAGACTCGAGCTTGTTCTTCATGCTAATCGGGGCGCTCATCCTGTTGCCGATCATTATAGCGTACACAGCGTTCACCTATTGGGTGTTCCGCGGAAAAGTCGATCCAGACGCGGGGTATCACTGATGCGTGAAGAAGACCGTGGTCATATCGAGAAAACCGGACCCAAGGAAATTGCCTGGTTTATCGGTTTGTGGGGGCTGGGCCTCGTAACAATCCTGATTGTTGGGGGGATCATCAAACTCATACTCTGAAGCCATCGCAAGGCTCGAAGCAATTGGCTCGGAGCAAAGGGTTTGGAGCTTTTGGAAAGGAAGAATCCTATGTGTGATCAGAACAGAAAACGCCGCCGCCACAGGGCAGGTATATGTGCTGTTGGCGCTGCTGCGCTTACGGCTGTATCTGCGGGGCCGACAAGGGCAGATACACCCTTGCCTGAGCCGGTGGTCAGGGCGCTCGATCTTGCGCTTGCGGACGAGCGGCATGCCCTCGCCACGTATGAAGCGGTTCTGGAGCGGTTTGGCGATGTTCGCCCCTTCGTAAATATTGCCCGTGCCGAGCAGCGTCATATCGATGCGTTGCTGCCCCTCTATGCGCGCTATGGTGTGCGCGTGCCTGAGGATGAAACCGAGGTGGACCCGGCGACCGCGACCCTTGATATGAAGGGCCTTTGTCAGGTTGGCGTTGAGGCCGAGATTGAGAATGTCCGCCTCTATGATGAAGAGCTTCTGCCAACGGTCGCGGATTATCCCGATATTGCGGCTGTTTTGAAACGTCTGCGCGATGCATCAGCCAACAATCACCTGCAAGCTTTTCAGCGCTGCGTTGAGCGCGGCGGACGTCCTGGAATGGGGCAAGGCCATGGGCGGGGAAAAGGATACGGAAGAGGATAGAGAACCATGTTTAAACAAATTACCTTTGCAGCCGCCGGGCTGATGACATTGGCAGCCTGCGTCGTCGCACCAGGTCCCGCCGCTGCAACCCCCACGATAGAAGAGGCTGGCCCGATGCTGACAATCCTGACCAGTGCAGACCCTGAGACACAATTCATGGCCTTGGTGTTGACCAAAAGCGCCAAAGCAAATGGGGAGGCGCCTCGCATCTTGCTCTGTAGTGCGGCCGCAGATCTCGCGCTGGTGGATGCGCCTGAGAGCGCGACAAAGCCTCTGCAGCCCCTTGGCGCGAGCCCGCAAGGCTTGTTGAAAGCCCTAATGGCAGATGGCGTGCCGGTTGAGGTGTGCGCAATTTATCTACCCAACAGACCGTTCGGGCCAGAAGCCTTGATTGAGGGGGTCGGTGTTGCAACGCCGAATGATATGGGCGCTGTGATCGCGCAGCCAGGAGAGACGATCCTGAGTTTCTAGCGCAGGCACGGTCACGCCCTGGGTTGGGATGTCCATAAAGGAAGTCGATTGCTCAGGTTGTGATTATCAATTTCAAAAGTGTTATAAAAGATGACACTTTATACTGTGGAACAGCGCGTTTCATTTTCGAGAGAACGAGTCCGGACCGGGCTCAACGAACAGGAGTACCAAACATGTCCCTTAGAATTGGTGACACGGCCCCAAATTTCAGCATCCCCACGACAAAAGGCGATATCAATTTCCACAACTGGATCGGCGATAGCTGGGCCTTCTTCTTCAGTCATCCGGCTGACTTCACCCCAGTCTGCACGACTGAGATGGGGCGAACATCGCAACTGGCGGAAGAGTTTGCCAAGCGCAACACCAAACCGCTCGGCTTGTCGACCGATACGGTCGCCGAACACATTAAGTGGATTGATGACGTTAATGATACGCAGAACACATCGCTTGATTTTCCGATTGTAGCCGATGCGGAGCACAAGGTTGCCCAGCTCTACGATATGATCCATCCCGGTGAGAGCGAAACGGCGGCCGTGCGCTCGGTTTTTATCATTGATCCGGTGAAGAAAATTCGCCTCACCATGACTTATCCGATGAGCGTCGGACGCAATTTTGATGAAATCCTGCGTGTCATTGATGCCCTACAAATGGGGGACAAGCACAAGGTCGCTACACCCGCCGACTGGACCCCGGGCGGTAAAGTCATCATTCCGCCTTCTGTCTCAAATGAAGAAGCTGAAACCATGTTCCCGCAAGGCTGGGATGAAGTGCGGCCATACTTGCGATTTACGGACGTCAAATAAGCCTCACAACCACGTCGATCAGCCTTTGACCGGCGTGGTTTCACTTTTATCGATGATGATGGAAAACATGATCGAAAGAAATGGCGCGAGTGACGGGCGTCGAAACTAGTAAAATTGCACATAAATTACAGCACACTAAGAGAAATATATTTTTGATATGTATCCCAATATGTATGCATAATTGTATCCCATTTTGGACAAATTTCAGGGTCGAGCCCTGTCTAGTGCGCCTAACCTATTGCAGGAATAATTTGCCTGCAATCGGCAGAATTGCGAGAACATTTCACCTCAGAGGCAATTTAGGCTGGCTTCATGATAATAATGCGGTCTTTAAGACTTTGATCGTCAACATTGCTAGCCACTGCTTCAATAAAGCGGGCTAGATCACAGATATATCACATGATTTTCCATCCGCTATTTATAATTAGTCTATCCTCATCGTTGGTGGCTTCGACTTCGTTGCGGCTGAGGTCAATCAGGGTCGTCTTATAAGGAAGACTGCATTGCATCGGTCTTTTTTTGTTGAGAAACCTATGGCAGTCTCAAATATCCGTGCTGGAAGCGCCCGAAATCTTAAATTTTGGACGGCAGACGGTATGAGGCCTTCAGCATCACTTCCAGCCGAAAAAGTCATAATTGACCTGACGATCACTAGTGACTGAGTTTAATCGATACTCGCAATGTTCGAGAGAGAAATGCCATAGACGTACTTCGTGCATAAATGTACGCGCATGCACTGTGCTCTGCCGATGAGGGCTTAATTATCTCACGCCCCAGAGGCGCAGCACGCGCGCCTATTTCAATGTTTTATATGGCGCTTCACAACGCCTCACCTCCATTCGCGCAGAAAATAAATCACATGTTGCCACATACCTATACGGGGTATATAGTATACTCATGAAAGCGCTCATAACTCTCATCGCAGCAGTCCTGTTTGGAGCCATCCAAATGGCTTGTGCATGCGACGTGCTTATGAACGAGGACAGTTCATCCGCGCATCAGTCCCATGAGACCGAAACTCACAATTCTGATCAGCATCTCGCACCAGATGGTCCCTGTGATGGGTGTGAGCACTGCGACGTCGAGCCAGTGTTTGCAGAAATAAATTCTCAAATACCAGCTTTCAAAGTTGATCAGAAGGTCAAACCATCAATTATTCTGGTAGGACAAACTGATCTCTTGGTTGGACATCCCGCCACTGGCCCGCCGGACAAACGCATTGGTGATCTAGGTCTACGACCGCTCACACCGCTCAATCTCAAAGTTCGTTTCCTGAATTGAGAGCAGCTTCTCGCCGCCAATAACGGCGTTACCGAAGCTTTTCACTCAATTCACGGAGACATACATGTTCACTCGCAGACATATGTTGCAGTCCGCGCTTGGCACGGGCGCTGCTCTTGGTACGGTCGCACTGCTGCCCGCATGGGCAAGACCGGCTAGTGCTGGAAACACTGGACTTACGGAACTGGTTGGCAGCCAGTTCGATCTTGATATCGGAAAATTCCCGGTCCGCATAAACGGCCGAACGACGGAGGCCACTGGCATTAACGGGACTGTTCCCGGCCCGCTTATCCGTTTTCGCGAAGGCGACGAAGTGACCCTCAACGTCACGAACCGCCTTTCTGCTGACACCTCAATTCATTGGCACGGGCTGCTTGTGCCTTTCCATATGGACGGTGTGCCGGGCGTCAGTTTTCCCGGCATTCATCCGGGGGAGACGTTTCAGTATAAATTCGCTGTGCCACAAAACGGCACCTATTGGTATCACTCCCATTCTGGGCTCCAAGAACAAGTCGGTCATTACGGACCGCTGATCATTGACCCCGCAGGAACGGACCCCGTTCAATATGACCGGGAATATGTTCTCGTGCTCGGCGATTGGACCTTTACAGATCCGCACCGAATCTTCGCGAAGCTCAAGAAGAACGCAGAGAGCCTGAACTTCAATCAGCCCACTGTTGCGAAACCGACCGGTCTTACAGGCATGTGGGCACAGATGCGTATGAGCCCCCGCGACATTGCGGATGTAACAGGCGAAACTTATACCTACGTGATTAACGGTCATTCAACTGCCGACAATTTCAACATGGTGTTTGAACCTGGCGAAAGGGTTCGGCTGCGTATCATCAATGCCGCCGCCATGACCCTGTTCAATGTACGCCTGCCAGGTCTGCCGATGACGGTTGTGCAGGCCGATGGTCTCAATGTGCAGCCAGTTGAAACCGACGAGTTCCAGATCGGCGTCGCAGAAACATATGACGTGATCGTAGAGCCTACCGAAGCACGCGCCTATGCTTTTGTCGCCGAGTCCATCGACCGGTCGGGTCAGGCTGTCGCGACGCTGGGACCACGTCCGGGCATGCGCGCAGAACCACCTGAGTTAAGACCGGTTCCGATCCTGACCATGAAAGACATGGGGATGGACCATGGAAGCATGGGCGGCATGTCTGAAACGAATGGGATGAAGAGCGGCCATGAAGGACACGACATGGGATCCGCTAACATGAATATGCCGGATGACGACATGGCAGCCATGGGTCATGGCGCGATGAAGCCTGATCCTCATGGGCCTGCTGAGCAGCCTGCCCGGATCGAAGCCGACATTGAGCGTGGTCCGGGGGTCGTAAACGTTGCGGCCATGCCGATGAGCCGCCTCGACGAGCCTGGTATCGGCCTCGATGGTGTCCCCCATCGCACGCTGACATACAGTCAGCTTCGCAGCCTCGATATGAATCCCGACCATCGTTCACCGGAACGGGAAATCGTCGTGCATCTGACGTCCAACATGGAACGCTATATGTGGTCTTTTGACGGGGTGAAGTTTTCGGAAGTTACGGAGTCGATCAAATTCTATGAGGGCGAAAGGGTACGGCTGACACTCATCAATGACACGATGATGCCGCATCCAATTCATCTGCATGGAATGTTTTTCGATCTGGTGATACCCGGTCTGGACGCGTCCGCGTCCGGGGGCGGTGGCATGCACATGCCGCGCAAACATACGGTCGTCGTGAAGCCAGCTGAAAAGCTTTCTGTCGATATCACGGCGCAACACGTTGGAGACTGGGCCTTCCACTGCCACCTGCTTTACCACATGCATGCAGGTATGATGCAGGTCGTCAGTGTAATGCCAACCAGTTCCAGCGAACCTATGCCTGCGACTATGGAGATGGACCATCAGGGCATGGTTCACGGCGACATGAAGCACGGGGAGGACATGTAATGACGACCTCTTCTCTAAAAAGAACCGCTGGTTTGGGCCTAATCGCTCTGAGCCTTGCGGCAACACCAGCTCTCGCTCAGGAAGCTCCCGACACTCCGCCCTGGAACCAGGCCGACGCCATTTATGGTGAAGAGGCGATGACCAAGGCACGTGAAGACGTGTTGGCTGAAGGGGGTGATCAGAAGACGTTTTACGTTCTATTCAATCAGCTTGAGGCCCAGACGGGCGGCGATGAAGATACGCTCTACTGGAACGGACAGGCGAACTGGGGCGGCGACGTCAATAAACTCTGGATCAAAACTGAAGGTCGCGCTTCGCTCGAAGGAAATGGCGTCGATGACGCTGAAATCCAGGCGCTCTATTCTCGCGCGGTCGCCCCCTTCTGGAATCTGCAAGGCGGCGTTCGCTATGACATCGAACCTGATAGGCTCGCCCATGGCGTTGTCGCGCTGAATGGTCTTGCGCCTTATTGGTTCGAGGTCGATGCCTCTGCATTCATCAGTGAGAAAGGCGATCTGACCGCCCGGATCGAAGCGGAGTACGAATTGCTGCTGACGCAACGGCTGGTCTTGCAGCCGCGTGTCGAAGCGAATCTTGCGGCGCAGGATATACCTGAGCGCGGAACCGGATCGGGCCTGAACTCAATCGATGCCGGATTGCGGCTTCGTTATGAGATCAAGCGAGAGTTCGCGCCCTACGTTGGCGTTGAATGGCAAGGCGCATTCGGCGGCACTAAAGACTTCATCGAAGCTGCAGGCGGCGAAGCTGACGAGACTGTGTTCCTCGTCGGCCTTCGCACCTGGTATTGATGGAGGTGAGCATGGGAGGATTTATTGAACCCAATATTCATCCGGTGCTGGTGCATTTCGCCTACGCGCTAACTGTTTCATCCGCACTTGCCTATCTTGCCTGCAGGCTTCTGCCTGCGGGTGGCTGGCGCGACAGTCTGAAACCAGCGGCTGACTGGATGCTCGCCATAGCGGCTGTTGCAGTCATTGCGACAATCGCCGCTGGCTTTTACGCTTACTACACTGTCGCACATGATGCTCCATCCCACGAAGCGATGACAACGCACCGAAACTGGGCGGTGCCCTCGGGTTTGCTGGTGCTGGCGCTTGGCTCGTGGCGTTGGTTCTCCCGCGAGAAAGCGCCCGGCGGGCTCTTTGCTGCCACAATGGCTGCCGCGGCATTTTTGCTATCTGTCACTGCCTGGTGGGGCGGCACAATCGTCTACAAATATGGCTTAGGCGTACAAAGTCTCCCAGCGAGTACGGGCAACGGTCATGATCACGATCATGGCGGTGACGACGAAGCGGTGCAGGAAAAAGACAGTCACTTGCATGCGGCGGACAGAGATGAGCCAGATCCCAGCGAAGCAGATTTGTTAGTTCCTGCAGGACATGACAATTCTGATGGTCACCATGATTCAAATATGCCGGACGACGAGCAGGCCATCCGCCAGATCATGTCCGACATCCAAACAGGTTGGGAAACTGGAAACGGCGCGCCATTTCGGGAACATTTTTTGGATTGGGACGGTGCTCGCTATTTTGAGTCCGGGGGTGAGAATACAGGTCTTGATGATCTCGTTCTCAATCATGTCGAGCCAGAAAAAGACGCTATCCCGGATCTGACGCTCGGCATGTCTAACCTTCAGGTTCATATTGAAGGAGATAAGTTCGCATGGGCTGTATCCGACACCACGGTTGGCGGCACGCTTAGTCGCTCCGGCGAAACTCTCGACCGGACCGGAAAGCAGACCTGGATTTTCCGGAAGGTCGATGGCGTGTGGAAAGTGGCACATACGCATTCGTCGACACGAGCGCGGCGGCGCTGACCGATGTCTGTTGCTACAAACAGAGCGGGTTCGGAAACGGACCCGCTTTTCGGGGCGAACCATTTCACGCTTTTACGCTGGGGGCTGGCTCTGTCCGTCGTCATCGGTCATGCTTGGATGATTCCCACAGGGTATGAGCCCACGCGAGTTCACGACTGGACACTCAGCTATTTGGCCGTGAACGGGTTTTTTATCCTGTCCGGACTGCTGATCGCGAAAAGCCTTGCGACCCGCAATGATCTGAAGGGGTATGCGCGTTCAAGAGTGCTGCGGATTTATCCGGCGCTGATTATCTTGATGCTGGCCCTTTTATTCCTATTCGGGCCTGCATTTAGCACGCCCGGAGGACTTAGCTATCTGGCTGATCCAGAGTCTTGGACTTACGTGGTCCGTGTCCTTTTGATGGGCGATCCACTGAGCGCGCCGGGCGGTGTATTTGCAACTTCACCTGACCCGATTTTTAATGGGTCGCTCTGGACGATCCGTTATGAAATGCTTGCTTATGTGCTTGCGGGACTAGGCTACTTCGTCGGATTGCTGAAGAATCGCTGGTGGGTGCTGACGACTCTAGTATTCTCGCAGGCCATTTATTTGACGCTACAGTTCCTACCAGGGCTGGATGCTGTACCGGGTGGTGTTATCTCGCTATTCAGATTCACAACTACATTCCTTCTCGGAATGACGCTGTGGCATTTTCCCGTTTTGCGTCGCGCCGGCTGGATTTCGGTCGCAATTGCTGTTGGCGGTTTCCTCCTCCTTGGTTGGAGCTTCATCGGAGAAACCCTCGCCAATATCATGCTCTCCGCAGCCCTAATGCATTTTGGCCTGCTGAGGAAACCAGTCGCCGGTATCGCGACCATGCCCGATTATTCCTATGGGATTTATATTTGGCATTATCCGATACTGCAGAGCCTGCTGCTCCTCATTCCGGGCATTCAACCGCTCGCACTCCTCGCAGTGTCTACGCCGCTCGTGATCATCGTTGCAGCAGCATCGTGGCATCTGATCGAGAAGCCTGCCTTGAGGCTCAAGACACGCGGTCGCACCGCTGGAAGGCTGGCCAAGAACTGAACGACAGGAAAGTCGAAGCTCGCCCTTGCATATACCCCCTAGGGGTATTATTTGATATTCGTCGATACGACACTGACGAAGCATTGCGGCGCCAAATTCTGAAGGAGATGAAAAATGAAAATCGCATCTGTAGGACACGCAATGTCCCTGTTTCTCGCAATTACGTTTCTAATCTGCATTGGCTGGGGATTGGTCATGCCTCCGTCTCTGCATATGCACGGCGCTTGGGAAGATCTATTGCCCGGTTTTGAATTCCTGACCCCGATTGGTTTCGGGATAGGACTTGTCGAGTCCTACCTCTATGGTTGGTACATCGCTCTGGTGTTCGTACCGCTCTACAATCGCTTCAATAAATCTTCCTGACTTCAACAGACCGCCGCACCCGAATTAAGTGGGTGCGGCTGTCATTTCTTGAGCCCCAGATATGACTGAGCACAACCACTCCCATCACAATCATCACGGCGATCATTGCCATTCAGCTGCGGCCGCGCCTGACGAAGACAATGACCATATCCCTTCGGATTACTCCGGCACGGTCTGGACCTGCCCCATGCATCCGCAAGTGCGCGAAACGTCAAATGTGGGCTGCCCCATCTGCGGCATGTCCCTCGAACCGGAAACTGTCACCGCCGAAGAAGACACGTCCGAACTTGATGATATGACAAGGCGGTTCTGGGTCGGGCTCGTTCTGTCAGTGCCGCTGGTCGCGTTCGTAATGGCTGAGATGATTCCGGGCAATCCGCTCGGAAATCTGGTCAATCCTACGTTCGGGGTCTGGTTTCAGGCCGCCCTTGCAACGCCGGTCGTCCTCTGGGCCGGCTGGCCGTTCTTTGTTCGCGGATGGCAGTCCGTCAAACGCCGCAGTCTGAACATGTTCACTTTGATCGCGATGGGCGTTGGTGTGGCCTATGTCTATTCGCTGGTTGCAGCCTTCGCGCCTGGATTGTTCCCGGACTCTTTTCGTGGGCATGGCGGAACCGTCGCCGTCTATTTTGAAGCGGCCGCTGCCATCGTGACCTTGGTGCTTCTCGGACAGGTGCTGGAGCTGCGCGCCCGCAGTGCAACTTCGGGTGCCATTCGCGCCTTGCTGGAGCTCGCACCGCCAACCGCCCGCAGGATTACCGATGATGGATCAGAGGAAGAAGTTGATCTTGCGGAGGTCCGCCCCGGCGATCGCCTGCGCGTTCGACCCGGTGAAAAGGTCCCCGTGGACGGCGAGGTCCTTGAAGGCCGCTCGGCTGTCGATGAGTCCATGGTGACTGGCGAGCCAGTTCCCGCCGATAAGACGGAAGGCGACCGCGTGACGGGCGGCACAGTCAATGGAACTGGCTCGCTTGTGATGGAAGCGACTCATGTCGGCGAAGATACGCTGCTATCGCAAATTGTGCAGATGGTGGCGGCAGCACAGCGCTCACGGGCGCCGATCCAGCGTCTTGTCGACACCGTGTCCGGCTGGTTCGTACCGGCTGTCATCATCATCGCCATACTAACCTTCCTTGTCTGGTCATTATTCGGGCCGGACCCGGCCTTGGCTTTCGCTCTGGTCAACGCGGTGGCCGTTCTGATTATTGCGTGCCCGTGCGCCTTGGGCCTTGCGACACCGATGTCGATTATGGTTGGCACCGGTAAAGGCGCGTCCAATGGCGTTCTGATCAAGAATGCCGAAGCACTCGAAACCTTCGAAAAGGTCGACACGGTCGTCGTCGATAAGACGGGTACGTTGACGCTCGGTCGCCCCGAACTCGTTCTCGTGCAGTCTGCTAAAGCATTTGATGAACAAACGCTTTTGGGTCTTGTCGCGGCTGTCGAAAGATCAAGCGAGCATCCTCTTGCTGAGGCAATTGTGAGGGGCGCCGAAGACAGAAATGCACCGCGCAAAGTTGCAACTGAATTTGAATCAGTCACCGGCGAAGGCGCGCAGGCAAATGTTGACGGACAGCAAGTTGCTATCGGCAATTCAAAAATGATGAAGCGGATCAACGCATGGTCGGAAGCATCTGGCCAATCGGCAGATCAATACCGCGCAGAAGGACAGACTGTCATGTTTGTCGCCGTCGATGGCGTTTTTGCCGGACTGATCGGCGTCGCAGACCCGATCAAGGGCACAACACCCGAAGCTATTCGCCGGCTTCATGCTCAGGGTTTGAAAGTTGTCATGCTGACAGGCGACAATGAAACCACAGCGAAAGCCGTTGCGGCGAAAGTCGGCATTGACGAAGTTCATGCGGACGTCTCCCCTGAAGACAAGCACCGGATTGTTTCGGAGCTTCGGGCGAGCGGCGCGCGTGTCGCCATGGCTGGCGACGGCATTAATGACGCGCCTGCGCTTGCCCAAGCCGATGTTGGTATCGCGATGGGCACCGGTACGGATGTCGCTATGGAAAGCGCCGGGGTGACGCTGGTAAAAGGCGACCTGCTCGGCGTCGCGAAAGCCCGCGAGCTTAGCCGCGCAACGATGCGCAACATCCGCGAGAATCTGTTTTTTGCCTTTATCTACAATTCGCTCGGCGTCCCCGTTGCAGCAGGCGTGCTGTATCCGATTTTCGGACTGCTGCTCAGCCCGATGATCGCAGCAGCGGCCATGAGTCTGTCATCCGTGTCGGTCATCGGGAACGCTTTGCGATTGCGGGCATTAAGGCTGTAATAGGCTGAGGGGGTATATTTTGAAATCCGACTACAAAAAGGGCAGCCTTACACTTGCGGGCACAGTAGCCATGGGCACTGGCGTCATGATCGGGGCTGGTATATTTGCACTGACTGGCCAAGTTGCAGAGTTTTCTGGAACACTGTTTCCAGCAGCCTTCATGCTCGCTGCCGTCATCAGCGCGTTTAGTGCTTATACTTACATCAAGGTTTCGAATAAGTATCCGTCCGCGGGCGGGATCGCGATGATTTTGAAAAAAGCTTATGGCCCGACGACGGTTACTGGCGGCGCGGCGCTGCTGATGGCGTTTTCGATGATTATCAATGAAAGCCTCGTCGCGCGGACTTTCGGAACGTATACGCTTCAACTGTTCGGAGTTGAAGGTGGGATACTCGTGCCGATCCTCGCGATCGGGCTGATCTTTACAGCATTTCTGATCAACATAGCAGGCAATGAGGTGATCGGAAGCGTCTCGAAAATCACAGCGGCGCTGAAGATTGGAGGCATCCTGGTTTTCGCGCTGATCGCACTGTATGCAGCCGGATTCTCTTTTCAGCCGGGTCAAAGTTCGGCGCCCGGCGAACAAACATCAGTCGGCGGATTTATGGCGGGTGTTGCGCTGGCGATCCTCGCCTATAAAGGCTTCACCACCATCACCAACAGCGGCGATGAAGTAAAATCACCGGAGAAGAATGTCGGGCGCGCAATTATGTTTTCGCTCGCAATCTGCGCCGTCGTGTACATTCTGGTCTGTTTTGCGGTGGGCTCAACACTCACAATCCCCGAAATTGTCGAAGCGAAAGACTATGCTCTGGCCGAAGCCGCACGCCCGGCACTTGGCGAGTATGGCGTCTGGTTTACTGTTGCAATCGCCATAATTGCAACGGCGTCGGGGCTGCTAGCGAGTGTGTTCGCCGTTTCGCGCATGCTCGCCATGCTGACAGACATGAAGATCATTCCGCATAGCCATTTCGGTATGCCGGGCGACGTTCAAAGGCACACGCTGGTTTATACTGTAATAGCAGCAGGTGTGCTGGCGGCGTTTTTTGATCTCGGCCGCATCGCGTCGCTCGGCGCCATTTTTTATCTAGTTATGGATATCATTATCCATTGGGGCGTGCTGCGCCATATGCGTAAAGATGTCGGGGCAAATCCGTTCATTCTGATCAGTGCAATCTGTCTCGATGCTGCAGCGCTTGCCGCGTTCCTTGTCTTGAAAGCACAGAGTGACCCGCTGATTATTATGATTGCGTTCGTCGGAATGGTGGTCGTATTCGGATTTGAGAAGTTTTACCTCTCAAACTATCGCGACAAGCAAGTCGAAGCGACACCGCATGGAGACGATCATTGATTTACGCGATCATGATCGGTTTCATCCTTTTTTTCATTGTCAGCAGCTTTCACTATATTGCTTTAACTCAGCTACATAGAAGACTGACTGGCGCTGCTCTCCCTGGCAATTTCCATGTCGTCGGAGGCATCACCGGCGCTGGTTTCGCACATATCTTTGAAGCACTGATTTATTCGTTTGGGTTCCGCGTCGCGGCTGTCTTAAACCTCGGAGGATTTCAAGGGCAGACCCGACCTTTTGATTTCATGGATATATTCTATTTCTCGCTGGTAAACTTTACCTCTTTAGGTCTAGGCGACATCTATCCTACCGGACATTTGCGTTTTCTGGCTGGCCTAGAATCTCTCAACGGATTTCTTCTGATCTCGTGCTCCGCCTCTCTCATTTTCCTTCTCATGCGAGATGCTGTTCAAAGTCCCTGATTATTAGACCCGGGAACCATTTAGGCGGGCCGCTGTTATATACCCATACCCCGTATGAGAAGGAACCAGACATGGAAATGAAGAACACTTACTGGCGTTTCGCAGCAATGATCAGCACATCGACGCTTGTCATGCTAGGCCTGATGTATCTGAACACCTACGCATTTGAACATATCCGCTGGAGTGAAACGCGCTTCTATATGGCACTTCTGATGGGCGGTGCGATGGCCGTCATCATGCTGAGCTTCATGCTGAATATGTACGAGGATAAAAAGATTAATTTGGCCATTTTCGGCGGCGGAATTGTTGTCTTTCTGCTCTCCCTCTGGCTTGTTCGCAGTCAGGCAACAGTTGGCGATAAGGCATGGATGAAAGCTATGATCCCGCACCACTCAATAGCTATTTTGACGAGCGAACGCGCCGGGATCGAAGATGTTCGTGTCCGTGCACTCGCCGATGACATCATCAGGGCCCAACGCCGTGAGATCAAGGAAATGGACTGGCTGATCGCTGACATTGCCAAGAACGGCCCAGTGACCTCTGAAGCCGAGGCGGCCTCTCGGCCCGTACCGGAGTTTGAAGGAACGCTTGCTCTCCAAGAACCGTCTGGATCAAAAGTGAGCGAGGAACGTTAATGTTGGACCAAACCAAAAAGACCGCCGTGCTTTACCGCATGGTCATGGAAAACCATCTCTGCCCCTACGGCCTCAAATCGAAATGGCTACTGGAGCGTAAAGGTTACGAAGTCGAAGACCACCACCTAACCACGCGCGAAGAAACTGACGCCTTCAAGGAAAAGCATGGTGTCAGGACCACGCCCCAAACCTTCATCGCGGGCGAGCGGGTTGGCGGCTATGAAGATCTCCGTGCGAAGCTGACGTCTTTTGAGAAAGACAGCGACAAGAAAACCTACACGCCTGTCCTGATGATCTTTGCCGTCAGTGCAATGTTGGCACTCGCAGCCATGTGGTTCTTCCGCGGCTCTGTTCTGTCCGTCCGCACGATTGAATTTTTCGCAGCCTTCGCGATGACACTGCTTGCGCTTCAGAAGCTGAAGGATGTCGAGAGCTTTTCGACCATGTTTCTGAACTATGACCTTCTTGCGCAGCGCCGTGTTGGATACGGCTATTTCTACCCATTTGCGGAAGCTGCAGCAGGCGTTCTGATGGTCGCAGGGGGCGTTCTCGGGCTTATCGGCTCGCCAATCGCTCTCTTTATCGGCACCGTCGGGGCTGTGTCTGTCTACAAAGCTGTCTATATAGACAAGCGGGATTTGAAATGCGCCTGTGTGGGCGGGAATTCAAACGTTCCACTCGGTTTTGTCTCATTGACGGAAAACCTTGTCATGATCGCGATGGGGCTCTGGATGCCGATCAAGGCGCTTCTCTTGGGGTAAAAAGTGTTAGCTTTATCCTGGACCTGTGAGCGTGGTCGCTGCTGCAATCACGAAAACAATCGCCGAGAACAACAAATAATCAAGCGCCAGTGTGGTTCGGAGACATTCTCGGCCTTTACCTGTCCGATCCCTCAAGAGTTCGGTCACCCGTAACTTGTTAAACGCGCCTATGGCGAGCGCGCAACAAGCTAGCAAGAGTTTCAACAAGAGCAATTGCCCGTAAGTCTCTCCGATTAGAGCGTCCAAAGATCCAGAAAGCCGCCAAGCGAGCCATAGACCACTCACAAAAAGCAATGGAATACACCAGACAGCGACGCGGCTGAACCGCCCCATGCGGTTTAAAAGTACCGCGTCTGAAACTTTTTCTTGAGGCCACAACACAAATGGCGCGGTCGCCCAAAATGCCGCTATCGCGACATGCACAGAAACGAGAAATGGATTGATCCCTGGCGCTTCAAGGCCATGCGTGTGTCCGCCAAGGCCCGCTCCGGCAAAGACAGCGGCAACGCCAACGGCCAAAAGAATGCGCAAGTCAAAGATAGCAGATAATGCAAGCAAACTTGCCCCGATAATATAGGTAAGGACTTGCATCCGGTTCGGCGCCCAGACCCAATCGAACATGCTGAAATCAAAACTATGCTGAAGACCGCCAGTCAGTTCGGCATTCAGCAAAAGCAAACGGCCCGTGACAGCCATAGCGAGAACCAACGCAAGACCTATTATCCATCTACGATGCGAGGTTCCCAAAAGAAGTGCGTGCAAAGCTAGCCCGGTAGACCCAAGCGCGCCGAAATAAAGTCCGGCCTTCACAGCGAGCGATAGGAGCCCGAGCAAGGGCTTAGCCTGTTACAGTAAAGTCAATCTCGCCTCGCATGACATGACCGTCTTTAGCAACCGCCCGCCATTTCAGAACATAGGTTCCTGGTTCAAGTGTCGGTAGCGGTACGGAAAAATCCTTACCCATCTGACGACGACGCTCAAACGCGACGTCCACCGCATTTCCGGCCAGGGTCTCGAGTTCTACTTCGGCCAGACCGACATCGGCGCCAAACGAAAACTCAAAGACTTCGGGTGCTGCTTCGAAGCTGACGCCATCCTCGATATTCGAAGCTACAATTGTGGTGTGAGCGGATGCAGGGGCCGAAAACACTAAAAAGACCGCCAGTGCAGTTGCGATTATAGAAAATTTCATTGAAGCCTCTAGTTTCTACAGATCAATTCCTATATATACCCAGTATAGGGTATATGACAATGAAAACTGACACCAAAGACTCTGCGCTCAAGCGCCTCGCTCGTATTGAAGGTCAGGTGCGCGGCGTTTCTCGTATGATTGATCAGGATCGGTACTGTATTGACGTTGTGCGACAGATGCAGGCGATCAAGGCGGCGCTTTCTGGTTTAGAAAAAATCGTGCTCGACGATCACCTCCAGACATGTGTTGATCAAGCTTTGAAAAGCGATGACGTCGAGGCTAGGCGTGAGAAAGTTGAAGAGCTCGTAGCGGTTTTGGGCGGTCGCAAGAAATGAGTTTCGTGGATACTCGTTCGAAGTATTTGTTTGTTAGGACAATAAGAGTAAACTCTGCCCCTATATGCTAAAACTGACACGCCTTCTGATTTTAGTCTTTGTTGCCGCTACTGTCGCGCGACCTGTTATGGCGTGCTGTTTATTGGGGCATGGCGGTCAGGCTGTCGAGGATGCGCGGATTGATACTCCATCTTGTCACACCGAGATGCCGCCCTCCAATGAGACGAAGAGCGATGCAATAGATAGCGAGCGCAATCCTGATGATTGCCCCGGCTGTTTTGATTGCGACGCGGCGATCATGCAGGCCCATACAGTCAATGACGGCGCTCTGCTGACGCAGACCACTTCTGAGATTCCACTTGTTACGCTTGCGTCCCACTTTACCGGGTTCGAACACAAGCCCGTCGAGTTCAAGACCGGGCCGCCAGGTGATCCGCCGCTCCTTCACCATACCCCCATTACTCTCAAACAGCGCCTGTTGATCTGATCGGGCAGCGCCCGCGTTTGCACGCGGTTCTTGCTGTTTTCCGTTTAATCAACCCGGTGCTTCTCCATGCCCACTACATTCAAAATCTGGCTTGCGTCCGCGCTTCTCGTCTGTGCTCTGCCCGGCTCGTTGGCTTTTGCGCAGCCCACCGAAGGTTTGGCCTTCGAGGAACTGGAAGCCCGCCTTTCTGATCATCCCTCGCTAACTGCGCTCACCTTTCAGGCGGAGGCGTCGCGTGAGCGCGGAAACGCTGCGACCGCCTTACCTGACCCCGTTGTCTCGGTCGGCATCAATAACTTCCCGATTTTCGATCCGTCCTTCTCTGACTTTCTGCCCACAAATAAGGTGGTCGGCGTGCGGCAGGACTTTCCCAATCGCGGTGGCCGCGATGCGCGTGCCGGTGAAGCGAGAGCGATGGCGGAACAGACGGACCGCATCCGCGCTGCCCAGCTTGCGACACTGCGTGGTGAACTGATCGCGCTGCTCTATGAGAAGCGACGCATCGAACGGCAGAGGGATCTCGCGCGTCAACGCAATGGTAAATATAACGAGCTGACTGGCGTCGTCGAATCCGAAATCGATGCCGGGCGTCCTGCGGTCTTCCGGCTTGCTGAAATTGAAGCTGAACGCGCAGGCGTTGCGCGCGTTTTTGTCGATCTTGATCGCCAGGATGCAGAAATTAATGCGCGCCTGATTGATCTTGTGGGCGTCGTTCCTGCGACGCCGGCGCCACCTGTAGCGCCTGTCGATTGGTCGGGAGACGCCATGGCGTTTCTGGCCGTCCGTGTCGCTGATGCAGGTATTGCAGTAGCGGATTATTCCGTAGACGGCGCGAAGGCAAACTGGCGACCGAACTGGGGGGCGCAGCTCACTTATCAGCAGCGCGACTCCGGTGCGAACTTCGGGGGTGATGACTGGGTTTCGGGCATGGTGACGTTCACTGTGCCGCTCTGGGCAGAACGCAGTCAGGTGCCACGCCTGCGCGCCGCAAGGGCTGATCGTGCAAGCGCAGAGATGCGTTATCAGGCCGCCGCCAGAAGCGCTGCTGCCCGCTATGCCGCCGAAGCCGCAGCCTGGCGCGCCGCGGAGGACAATATCGCCGTTCTTCAGCGCAATATCGCTGCTGTTGAAGACGAGATTGCCGCCCAGCTAACAATCTATGAGTCAGGCGTTGGTGACTATGCGCCGATTATCGACGGCGAACTCGCCATTCTCAAACTCCGCGCAGACATCGCTACAGAAAAGGCTCGCCGGGCCGCTGCGATCGCGCGCATGAACGCGCTTCTGGTGACTCCATGAAACACTCAATACTGCTTCTCACCTCGGCGACAGCAACGCTTCTGGCGGCCTGCAGTGACAATCCGGGCATCCGCACGACTGAAACACCGGCTGAAAGTCAGGCCGCTGCCGCCTCGGTTGAGGCCGCGCAGTACACCTGCCCGATGCACCCGCACTACATCTCCACCGATCCAGACGGGTCCTGCCCGATCTGCGGCATGGACCTGGTGCCGGTTAGCGGTGATGCGGACGCGGCGCAGGGCGATGGCTCCATCGCCGTTGCGCCGGAAATGATTCAAACCATGGGCATACGGACTGCTGGGGCAGAAGTGACTGAATTCGGCGAGACGCTGCGCGCTTTCGGTGTGGTCGAGACCAATGAGCGCCTCGAAAACGTCGCCGTCTCGCGGCTCGAAGGCTGGATCGAGGACCTGACGGTCCGCGCCGAGGGCGATACCGTGCGTCCCGGCGCGCTGCTCTACCGCGTCTACAGCCCTAGCCTAATTGCTGCGCAAAAAGACTATCTGAACTCTCTTTTGATCGGCAACGATAACCGAATTGCGGCTGTAAGACAGCGTCTTCGGTCGCTTGGCATGCAAACCGCTGCGATAGAGCGCCTGACGCAGAACCGAGAAGTGATTGAGCGTGTTCCGGTTTACGCAGAAGCTGGGGGGACAGTCGCGGAGCTTCAAGTGCGCGAAGGAGATTACATCAAGCCAGGCACACCAATTCTTCGTCTACAGTCTTACTCGGGCGTGTGGGTTATGGCATCAATCCCCGAGAGCGATCTACCGCTAATCGACACTGGCCTTGCTGTACGTCTAAGTTTCCCCAGTGCGCCAGAAGCGCCTGCAGAAGGTAAAGTGGACTATATCTACCCAACGATCGATCCAAAGACCCGCACCGCGCAGGTGCGCATAGAAGTCGACAATGCTGCCGGCTATCTGCGTCCCGGTGCCTATGCGGACATAGCGATGGACCTTGGCGGTGGAACGCGCCTATCAGTTCCGATTGAAGCGGTTTTGCGCGACAGTCGCGGCGCGCATGTCATTGTAGCACTCGGTGAAGGTCGCTTCGCCGGACGCGCTGTGCGAACCGGCGTCAGCGCAAATGGCCGCACTGAAATCATTGCGGGTCTGACGCCCGGCGAACAGGTCGTCGCAAGCGGCCAGTTCATGCTCGACAGCGAAGTGAACCTGAGAGAAGGCTTCTCCAAGCTACAGGCACCGCCTGCCATGGAGGCTGGTCCGGATACCCCGCTCTCGCAATTGCCAGTCGATGTAACAACGTTAGCTGAGATCGATCATTTTACCGATATGGCGCTCTATTTCCACGAGGCGCTTACAGACGAGTATAGGATTGATCCATATTTTGTGGACCCGGCCCTCGCGCTTGGCGAAGCACTTCGCACGCGATTTGCAGACACTCAGCTCGTTCCGGTTCTGGAAAATGCAGAAGTCGCATTGCGGGCAGCGAAGAATGCCCGGGAAGGAGATCAGCTTGCGAACGAGCTTTCTCGTTTAATGCAAGCTCTAGAACCCTGGCTGATTGAAGGCGCGCCGGTGCATTACCGAGAAGCTGGCTTGACGCTTTTCCGAGACACCGCATCGGGCCGTCTCTGGGTGCAGCAAGGCGGCACGCCGCGCAATCCGTATGGTGACAGTCAGGCAGACATCATTTTGTGGCCAGATCCAATGGCTGGCATGGATGCCGACAATACCGAGCGTCGCCCAGTCGATCCCCATGCGGGACATCGATAGGAGGTGGCGATGACTGACGATTCTAAGCACAACCTTGCCGGGCGCGATCCATCAAAGTCATGGGTTGCGGGACTCATCAACTGGTCCATCTCAAACCAACTCATCGTTCTCGTCCTTGCCGCCGCTCTTGCCGTAGCAGGCTGGATTGCTGTCGATCGCACACCGCTTGATGCTGTTCCTGATCTTACCGATACGCAAGTCATAATTCGCACGGACTTCCCGGGTCAAAGCCCGCAAATCGTGGAAGATCTTGTTACCTATCCGCTATCCACGAACCTTCTTGGCTTGCCGCGCACCAAAGATGTGCGCGGGTCGTCCATGTTCGGAACAAGTTTCGTTTACGTCATTTTTGAGGATGACGTTGATCTTTACTGGGCGCGCTCACGCGTGTTGGAAGCGCTGTCCCGGCTCGGTTCAGAACTCCCCGACGGCGCAACACCCCAGATCGGACCTGATGCGACAGGCGTCGGATGGGTTTATCAGTATGCCCTGGTCGACAAGAGTGGCAACACAGACCTCGCCGAACTTCGTTCTCTACAGGACTGGTTCCTGTCGCTGGAACTGGCCGGCGTAGATGGTGTCGCCGAAGTCGCCTCTGTTGGCGGGTTCGTTCGCGAGTATCAGATTTTCATCGACCCGAACCGTCTGCGCAGTTTCGACATCTCGATTGCGCGGATCCGCGATGCCGTCCGCGCAGCCTCAAGCGAGGTTGGAGGCCGCGTCATCGAACAGGCCGAAAGCGAATTCGTTATCCGGTCATCAGGCTATGTTGATGAGCGGTCTGATCTCGAAGAAGTTGTGATTTATGCTGCTGACGGAACCCCCGTCTTGCTGCGCGATGTTGCCCGTATTGTTGAAGGCCCGGCACTCCGTCGCGGCATTGTAGAACTGAACGGAGAAGGCGAGACGGTCGCCGGCATCGTGGTCATGCGAGACGGCGAAAATGCCTTGCAGGTCATTGAGCGCGTAAAAGCCAAACTCGCAGACTTGCAGCGTGGCCTTCCTGACGGTGTCGAAATCATCACCGTCTATGACCGCGCGCCCTTAATCGAAGGGTCAGTTGACTACCTCCAGCACAAGCTCGTCGAAGAAGGCATCGCGGTCGCGCTGGTAATCCTGATTTTCCTTCTTCATGTGCGGTCGTCACTAGTCGCCATCATCACCCTGCCACTCGGGGTTCTCGGTGCCTTCATGATCATGTCGTTCCAAGGCGTCACAGCGAATATCATGTCGCTTGGAGGCATCGCTATCGCCATCGGCGCAATGGTGGACGCTTCAATTGTCCTTGTCGAAAACGCCAGTCGGAGATTGTCAGAGTTTGAGGATAAGCCCAGCCCTTCTGCTCGCCGTGCAGCACTGCTGGAAGCGGCTCAGGAAGTCGGCCCCGGGATTTTCTTTTCCCTCCTCATCATCACGGTCTCTTTCCTCCCTGTATTCGCGCTCACAGGTGAAAGCTACCGGTTGTTTTCGCCGCTTGCTTTCACCAAGACCTATGCCATGGCGTTTGCTGCCATCCTTTCTGTCACGCTCGTACCTGTGCTGATGCTCTATCTGATGCGGGGTAAGTTTCGGCGCGAAGAGGCCAATCCGCTCAACGCCTTTTTCGTCTGGGTTTATAAACCGATCCTGCATGCGGCATTGCGTTTTAAGTGGGTGACGGTCGCGCTCGCCATAGCGCTGACTGCAAGTGTGATCATCCCGATGCAGCGAATCGGATCCGAGTTCATGCCAGCGCTGTACGAGGGCGAACTCTTATATATGCCAACGACGCTTCCAGGCGTTTCGGCCACAAAGATGCGCGAAATCCTCGGCCAGACCAACCGCGTTATTGTATCCGTTCCGGAAGTGGAAAACGTATTCGGCAAGGCGGGTCGCGCTGATACGGCGACAGATCCCGCTCCTCTCACCATGATCGAAACATGGATTAAACTTAAGCCCAAGGAACAATGGCGAGCAGGCGTAACCATAGACGATATTATCGCCGACCTCGACCAACGCTTGCAAATGCCGGGTCTTGTTAATTCCTGGGGATATCCCATCAAGATCCGCATGGACATGGTCTCGACCGGCGTACGCACACCTATCGGGATTAAGGTGACAGGCGATAGCCTGGCTGAAATTGAAGCTATCGCTCGAGATATCGAGTCTGTGGTTACAGACATTCCCGGCACCCGATCAGCTTTTGCTGATCGCGTCCTTGGCGGTAAATATTTGGAGATCACACCAGACCGAACCGAACTTGCCCGCCGTAACATCGATATGGGTGCGTTTCAGACGGTCGTGCAGACCGCGCTTGGCGGTATGCGGCTATCTCAGTCTGTCGAGGGCCGCGAACGCTATGACATCATCCTGCGCTATGATCGGCCTTATCGTGAGACACCGTCAGACTTGGAAGATATCCTCGTTCCAACACCGTCAGGCGCACATATTCCACTCTCTGAACTGGCGACGATCGCTTACGCCGAAGGTCCTCCCATGATCCGTTCAGAAAATGCGCGGCTTACCGGCTGGGTGTTCGTCGATATCGAGGGTCGCGACATGGGTGGTTATGTGAATGACGCGCGCGCGGCTGTGGCTAAAGCTGTTGAGTTACCGCCCGGCTATGCCGTAGAATTTTCCGGCCAGTATGAACAAATGGAAGAGGCCAGCGAACGTTTGCAGATCGCTATTCCAGCAGCAGTCGCGCTAATTTTCCTTTTGCTGATGCTGCACTTCGGGCGGCTGGACCGCACGCTAATCATCATGGCGAGCCTGCCGTTCGGCCTGATAGGCGGTCTCTGGGCTGTCTGGCTGGCAGGTTACAACCTTTCTGTCGCTGTTGCCGTTGGATTTATCGCGCTTGGCGGTATTGCTGTGGAAACCGCTGTCATCATGCTTCTCTATATTGACAGTGAAGTGCGCAAAGCGGAGCCGAAGACCCGAGAAGACCTTTACGCCGCCATCAGCAAAGGCGCCGCCATGCGCGTGCGCCCGAAGCTGATGACCGTCACAACGATCTTCGCAGGCCTAGCGCCCATTTTCCTGACTGACGGGCTTGGCTCGGACGTCATGCGCCGTATCGCCCTTCCAATGATCGGTGGGATGGCGTCAACGCTCGTCCTGACCCTGATTGTTATTCCGGCCATCTATTACATCCGGACCGGATTCCAGCTTTCCGCGCGCGCCGGAAGCAAACCCAAAGCCGCGCAAACACACTTACCTGAACCAGAAGGAGATCCAACATGAAACCTATTTCCCTAATCACCGCTAGCTTCCTCGCATTCAGTGTTGCAGCTTGCGGCGATACAAATGAAGCAGCCAGCCCTGCGACGCCGGTCGCCGACAAAGCTATGGACATGACGAGCAAGGACGGCATGGATCATGGTGATCACAAAATGGACCATTCAGAGAACGGTACTGGCCACGCGACGGGCACAATCCGCTCTGTTGGTGCCCAGGGAGACTTCCTGACCATCGACCACGGCCCATTTAGCGGCGGCATTGAAATGAGCGCCATGACCATGGGTTTCGACATTATGGGCGATATCGACCTCTCGGGCTTCTCCGAAGGCGATGAGGTTGCGTTCATGGTCAAAAAGGGCCGAGACGGCTCCTATCGGATCATGGCGATCTGCAACACGGGCGCGGACGGTGCTGATTGCCTCGATGGCATGATGGATCACTAAGACTTTGCGAGCCGCCTCGAAATTGTGGCGGCTCGTCTTTCAAGCGGGGAGGCTCGGATGACGATTGGTCAGCTAAATTTATTTATACGAAAACTGCATCTTTGGTTGGGTATCGCAATCGGTATTCAGCTTTGTCTCTGGCTCGTATCGGGTCTCTTCATGACCCTATTCCCAATTGATGATGTGCGAGGAACGCATCTGCGTGCAGATGTCGCCCCTATGCCGCTTCAGATCAAAGAGCGCGTAATAACGCCCGCAGCGGTTTTGCAGAGCGTCCCTGCTGCGGAGGCCGTAACTTTGCGAAGGGTCGGCGATCAACTCGTCTATGTCACTAAGACCCAAGGTGAAGATTTGGTCCTGAATGCCGAAACGGGGGACCCAATGGCTCTCCTTGATGAAATTCAAGCCAACCGTATGGCACTCGCTGCATACTCGGGCGCTGGCAGCATCGGCCAAAGCATTCTGTTCGAAACTGGTTCGCCACGAGAGTATGGGCGAACCGGGCCTGTTTGGCAGGTCAATTTCGATAAACCGGATAAAGCCACTTTTTATATTGATGCCCGAACGGGTGACGTAAAAGCTGTGAGAACGGGCCTTTGGCGGACATTTGATTTCATGTGGGGACTTCATGTTATGGATTGGAGCTCACGGGAAAATTTTAATAGTTGGTGGATTAAAGCGACAGCGGCCATCTCCGTTATTTTCTTCTTTTCCGGTTTGATTCTAATTACTCTACGTCTACGCAGCGCACTGAAACGTCGTCGGCGGACACTGGCATCAAAGTAATGCTGTCCTCTCTGCTTGCACCGACATCACGCGATAGCGACCCTTTGTTTCAGGACAATCATCTGACGCCAATACGGTGGATTCTCGCGGGCTTTGTCGCGCTTGGGCATTTCTGGCTTATGACGACAGGCTATGAACCTTTCCGTATTCATCAATGGACTGGCGGCTATATGGCCGTAAACGGCTTTTTCGTTCTGTCCGGGCTTCTCATTATGAAGAGCCTCGCCACACGAAATGATTTGCGGTCTTATACCCAATCTAGGCTCTTGCGCATTTTTCCAGCTCTCATTGTGGTAATGCTGTCGTTTGGCCTTGTATTTTCACCCGTTTTCTCAAAGCCGGGCGGATTCTCCAATCTCATGGCTGCAGAGACATGGGCTTACGTCATGCGGGTTCTGCTGATGGGAGATCCCGAAGGCGCACCAGGCGGCATATTCGCGGGTAATCTTGAAGAAGACTTCAATGGGCCACTTTGGACAATACGGTTTGAAATTATAGCATACATACTCGCAGCTTTGGCGTTTGCTGTTGGATTGGCAAAACGCTTAGCTACGACGCTGGCGATGTGGGTAGGCGTCACCATCCTCTATATCACATTGCCGCTCATTATAGATCCCGTCGAGCTTCCAGCGAGTTTGCTTGCGCTCCTTCGCCTCTCCTTCTGTTTTCTTTTAGGCATGGTCCTGTGGCATTTCCCACCCGCGCGGCATCCGTCTTGGTGGTCGGTCTTGGCGATCTTTGTGCTCTTTCTTATTTTCGGCAACGGCCCTGTAGGAGAAATCCTCGCCACGCTGAGTCTCACAGGCGTTATGTTGCGCCTCGGCCTTTCAAAGCGAACCTTCAAGCCTTTGCTCAGATTACCAGACTATTCCTATGGAATTTACATTTGGCACTATCCAATCATTCAGGCGGCACTCTTCTTGATACCGGGGCTTGGACCATTTGAAATCATGCTCGTATCTACACCGCTATTTATCCTGATGGCCGGTATATCATGGCATTTTGTTGAGAAGCCGTCGTTGCGTTTGAAGCGGCATTTTGCATGACTTTTAACGAAGTGGCGTATCAGTATTTACAATTTAGAATTGGAATTTTGTCAGAATGGGCCAAGCTGATGAGAAGAATTTTATGATTTCAAAGCAACTGCGAGTAATAGAAACGCTGGAATGTCGAATACGTTGGCGATGGGACAATTCGTTCACTCCAGCGCTCAGACATCAAAATTAATCGGTTAAATGTTCGCGGCACCCAACAAATAGCCCGTTCGATGAATAACGCTATTCCAAGGGCGGCCTCTTCCAAGGAATTAGAACTTTGTGGCTGCCAAGAAACGGATATTCTGACGGAGTAAATTCCTAAATCAATTTGGATATTCATCCGCACTTAAATATCCGAGTAAAGCTGCAGCGCTGAGTAGAAGCTCAACTACCCCCTCTCGCCATGGCTGAATTCCCACTAATGAATATGGCTCCAAAAAAGCAGCTAAAAGTCTGCATAAGCCCACCGACAAAAAAACAATCGCTGCAATAAAGTTCAGGGTTCTTCGATCCAACTTCAAAAACTTGCCCGCCGCGAGGGTAAAGCCTAGCCCTAATTCTCCGCCCCCAATTATAGCCCTTAGTGCAATTCGCGCATTCGGTTGTGAGGTATCGACGCGATAATGGTGCAGAACGGCTGGGTCGGTAAAAGTCCATATTCCAAACACTACAAGTATCGCACCTAAGGGGATGTGCGCGTGACGTGCGAGCGTGCTCAACATCAAAGCACTCCGAGAAAACGCGGAGTCGATCGCCGATATGTCCGGTAGTCATCCCCATATTGCTTCTCGAGCCAGGGCTCCTCAAGGAATGGCGCCATCAGATACATGATTGCCCAAAGCATGAGCGCAGTGATGACCAGAATATCGGGAACAACAGTCCCCCAACCGAGCAGACCTACCCATGTGGCGACATAGACGGGATTTCGACTAATTCGAAACCAGCCTGTCGTTTGCAACCCTCGCTTTTCGCCGAAGGCGTTCCTCCAGCCCATCTGAAATGTGATAAAAAAGGCCAAGCAGAACCCAGTTACGAGCAACACAGACCCGACAATTATACGGCCCCATTCATTCGAATGCTCAAACCTGAGCACCGACAAGGCGATCAACGAATAAACAAACAATCTGAATAGGCTGATGAATGTCGTGTGCTGCCAGCTATCTTTGCTGGGCGGAGGAAAAAACTCGAAACTTTTCTTGATCTTTCCGACTAATGCCAACGTGATCAGTAACGCTCCGCCGCCAAATGACAGCACAAAAGCGACTATCGAAAG
Organism: Hyphomonas sp. FCG-A18; assembly: GCF_045287255.1. Lineage (GTDB taxonomy): Bacteria > Pseudomonadota > Alphaproteobacteria > Caulobacterales > Hyphomonadaceae > Henriciella. Next base: position 2,315,565 of record NZ_CP137142.1, on the reverse strand, counting down.
CGTGGAAGCCATATCAGGATTTATCATATCCACCGCCGGGTGCGCGTGCGGTACAGTGTGAACTGATCACCAAACTTGAGTTGGAGAGAGCGCTCCTCGGGTTTGATCTGGAATGCAGTCATGATCCAGATGAACAATGCGGGCGCAAGAATTGCTGACCAAGCTCCGAGCCAGATCACCCACCCTGTCAGGACCAGAAGCATTGCGAGATACATTGGATTTCTGCTGAACCGAAATAGTCCAGATGTTACGAGCTTTTCAGCGCTTCCGGGGTCGAGTTGGTTCACCGTTGTTTTCGCACGAACAAAAGCGCTCACCGCAAGCGTCAGCGAAATCGCGCCTATGCCGGAGACAAAAGCCGCGAAGAATAAGCGCCACGATCCGCCAAATTGAGGTGTTGGAAATAGAGCCGCCACCCCCCAACCCAAAGCGCCACACAGCAAAACCTGCACCACGGGAGGAACGCGTAACTTCATGATGCTGTCGATGTTTGCTGAGTTCGAATTTCTCGATCTGCTCTCAACTCGCGCGTAGCCTGGAGTGTGATCGCGCTCGCCGATTTTAGAAAAAGGCTCGCCAATAAAACAGCAACAACCAGATCGGGCCAAGCGGACCCAATAACAGCTACCATCCCTCCGGCAATTATGACGCCCACATTCCCGATGGCATCATTACGCGAGCAAAGCCAAACCGAACGAACATTGCTGTCACCATCGCGCCAGCGAAGCAGGATAAAAACACTGGTTAGATTCGCCAATAAGGCAATAAATCCGATCAGACCCATCGTTCCCGGTTCTGGTGAAGCGCCATTCAAAACCCGATAAATCGTCATTGCAAGAACAGCAAAAGCAATAATCGCCAGAGATGCACCCTTAACGAGCGATGCAAGCGCGCGCGTTCGAACACTCGCGCCTATGACCATTAGACTCAGGGCATAAGTCGCTGTGTCACCGCCAAAATCCAGTGCATCAGCTTTAAGCGCTTGTGAGCCGGACATGAGGCCGGCTGTCATCTCAACGATGAACATGATCGCGTTTATTGCAATCACAGCATACAAGGCTCGACGGTAAGCCGATGAAGCCCCATCAAATGACTTTTCTTCACAACACCCGGACATGACGATTCAACTTTCTTTCATCTCGATTTCTTTACCTCTACAGTCTACAGCCGCTGTAGAGGCAAGCGCAATTTGGAGAAAATCATGAAACCAATGACCATCGGACGGTTGTCGAAGGCCGGAGGGGTGAAGGTCACGACAATTCGTTATTATGAGTCTATTGGGCTTATGGGAGTTCCTGATCGTAGTGAGAGCGGTCAGCGCCTATATGGCGAAGATTCGGTTCAGCGATTGTCCTTCATACGCCATGCCAGAGATCTGGGGTTTCCGATGGATGCCATCAGAGAATTGATTCAGCTTCAGTCTGAACCTGGTGAAGATTGCTCGGCTGTCGATGCAATTGCGAAGCGTCAGCTTGCGGACGTTCGTAAGCGCATCGGTCAGCTAAAATCCCTGGAAGGCGAGTTGAGGCGCATGATATCGAGTTGTGCTGGCGGTATAATCGGCACGTGCCAAGTTATGGTGGCGCTAGGCGATCACGAAACTTGCACGAATGAATCGCACGAACGTATCGCGCCCATGTAAGTTTTGGCTTGACCCTACAGTCACTGTAGGCATTAGGAATAAAAATAGGTGCTCTTAATCTGTCCTACGAGCTTAACGAATACATGATGAAGTTTTAGTACACGCCAAATATGCAATTCTCGGTTTCTTCTGTTGCCATCAGGCTGATAACTGCAATGATTGTTGCATGTGTATTCCTGTACGCGCCGATGGCCGAAGCTGGGCACGTCGAGTCTACGGTCGAAATTTCTTGTGAAATTGATCATAGCTCAGATCAGTCAGATCGTGATCAACCTGATCACGGTGATCATGACCATCACGCACATCACTGTGGGCCCTGCTTGCAATATATCCTTCGATTGGATCAGGCGCAGGAAACTTTCGCTTGCCTGAGTAAAACGACACGATTGAGTACCCTTTCCGAGAATCTTGACTCATACCTCCCCGGAACGCTCTTCCGCCCTCCTCGAGCTTAATCCAAAGCACAATGACGCGTCGCGATCAGCGATACGCAACTTTTGGATCAGCTTAAGGACTCACTCCTATGCATTTGTATTTCAGGGGCGCTTTGTCGGCCCTCGCATTCAGCGCGTTCGCAGCTGGTGCAAACGCCTCACCTTGCCAAACAGGACCAGAGCGAGCTTCGGTCTTGATTCCCGGCGAGCCGTTAACACTGGCTGCCGCAATTAACGAGATACGACGCGCTTCACCTTCTGCACGCGCAGCCGGCTTGGAAGCGCGCGCCTTAAGTGCCGAAGCAGACCAGGTCGGGCGCCGTTTGAACCCGAGCCTCGCACTTGAACTAGAGAACTTTTCAGGCACCGGGCCACTCTCGGGTTTTGATCAAACTGAAACCACATTCGCAGTTGAGCAGACTTTTCGACTTGGTGGCAAACGTCTCCACGGCGAGCGTGCAGCCAGAGCGCAGCAGGCTCTAGCGAGCGCTGAATGTGAGGTCATTCTGCGCGAGACAGAGCTTGAAGCCTCATTGCTTTTTGCAGAACTGGTCGCGGCTATGCAATTTCGTGACCTCGCTCTGGAAAGCGCAAGTTTGGCTGACGAGCTTTCGCAAACGGTTGAGCGCCGGGTCAATGCTGGCGCAGCCGCTCCCCCGGAACTCGCACGTGCACGCGCTGATGCAGCCGGATTACGTGCAAACGTCGCTAATGCAGACGCCAACGTCGATCAACTGCGCTTCGCCTTGGCGCTTCTGTGGGGCAGCGCAGATCCAAACTTCGCGTTACCTCAACCTATTGGCGCTATACAAAGCTCAGACTCTCAAACGACTGAACTCTCTCATCCAGCACTTGATGCAGCAGATGCCGCAGTCCGGGCGCGCCAAGCGGAACGTGATTTAGCTGCAAGTTCTGCAATACCAGACATCACCGTATCTGCCGGCCTACGACATTTTGAGGATTCTGGAGATCAAGCTTTCATCGCAGGAATTAGCGTACCGCTTCCCTTGTTTGATAAAGGACGAGACGCTGCACGCGCTGCTTCATTGCGCGGTGATGCTGCCGCGTTGAATCGGGTCACTGCGGAGCAAAACCTTCTGGCGAGACAACGGGCGGCCATAGCTGCGCGTAAAGCTGCACAAACAAGACTCAACATCTTGAATAGTGATGCGCTCCCGGCCGCTCAAGAAGCTTATGACGCAGCTTTGCGCGGCTATGAAATCGGCCGTTTTGATCTCACCACCACCCTAGATGCCCGCGTTGCGCTCCTCGAAACAAGGGCCGCAATGATTGAAGCAGAGCTCGCCTTACAAAGTGCAGATATGCGCCTGCGCGCCCTTATCGGGGCCGCCCCTTTTAATGGAGAAATCCGATGACACCCAAAGTCCATTTGTTAGCAGTAATTCTAGCTGCACTTCCACTTGTCGCATGCGGTAATGATGCTGCCGGGGATGTGAGCGCGCAGTCCACGAGCACTGATGCGCATGACCATGATGATCACGACGATCACGATGATCACGATGATCACGATGATCACGACGATCACGATGACGACGACCCTCACGATCATGTGGAAGACGATCCCTCAGATCATGCCGATCACGATCACGGCGATGATGAACACTCAGATCATGTTGAACTCACACCCGCGCAGGCGTTAGAAGCAGGCATCGTCGTTTCACGTCTTGAAAAAGCAGTTCTTCGACAGTCGATAAATCTACCGGCAGAACTTCGATTTGATGCTGATCGCATTGCTGCCGTTACCCCACGGCTGAGCGGGCGTATCGTTCGTGTAACGGCAACAGAAGGCGACAAAGTCTCCAGAGGCACAACGCTTGCGGTCATTTCCAGTCGCGAGCTCGCCGACTTGAAAGCCGAATACCTTTCGGCGGTAACCGCAGTGGATCTCGCCGACCAAGCGTTAGCGCGCGAAGAAACACTGTTTGCTGACCGCATCACCTCTGAAGCTGATTTACAGTCAGCGCGCGCAGCATCAGTGGCAGCTCGCGCAAGCCTCACAGGCATTGAGAACAAGCTTCACGCCGTAGGTGTCACGGATAGAGAGTTACAAAATCTGGCTGAGGCTCCGGACGGTTCGCTCGCAAACATTAGTGTGAGCGCGCCAATTGGTGGCGTTATCGCCATACGGACAGCCACTCTTGGTGCGGCCGTGTCCGGGGACGACCCGAATGCCCCAGCGCTCTTTACGATTGTCGACGATAGCGTCTTGTGGGCAGATATCGCTGTTTACAAACAACATGCTGGATCGGTCCGGCCCGGAGCCAAAGTGGTCCTCAAATCGGAGACCGGCGCACTTCTTATTGAAGGAGTTATCGCCACGGTTCTGCCATCAATTGACGAAACCTCAAGAACCGCGACAGCGCGCATGATCGTCGACAATTCAGACAATCGCATGCAGCCGGGCCAGTTCGTCACCGCAGAAATTATCACAGGCGCTGGCGAAGCAAGATTACAGGTGCCATCGACGGCCATTGTGTCTGTTGAAGAACGTGTGAGCGTATTTGTTCCGACTTCGGATGGGTTTGAACCGCGCGCTGTTTCGACAGGGCCCGAAATCGGCGGGCAGACAATAATTCGATCCGGACTCAGCGAAGGCGATCAATACGTTTCCGAGGGCGCTTTCACATTGAAAGCACAACTCGAAAAAGACGCATTTGGCGACGGCCACGCACACTAGAGGACGAAAATATGCAAAATCTCATGCACCGCCTCGCTGGCGGACGACTGCTTGCTGCAATAGCTGCCATCGTTTTAACCGTCGGTGGCCTGTTCGCATTTCGCGCGCTTCCTGTTGATGCGTTTCCCGATCCGTCACCTTCACTGGTGCAGATCTTTACTGAGACTGATGGGCTATCGCCCGAAGAGGTTGAGCGATATGTGACCTTTCCGGTCGAGACCGCGATGTCGGGCCTGCCCGAGGTTGAAGAAATCCGTTCAGTATCGAATTTCGGCCTATCGATTGTAAATGTGTATTTCAAAGACGGCACTGATGTTTATTTCGCCCGTCAAGTTGTTGGCGAGAGGTTGCCAGAGGCGAGTGACGGAATTCCCGAAGGTTTCGGCACACCGAAAATGGGGCCCATCTCTTCGGGCCTTGGTATCATCATGTATTTCCGACTCGTCGATGATACCGGAAATTATGATCTGACCGAACTTCGTGAAATTGCGGACTGGATGATCAAATATCCGCTTCAATCTGTTGAAGGCGTAACAGAAGTCCTCGCACTGGGCGGGTTTGAGAAACAATACCAAGTCCAGCTCAATCCTGACTTGCTGATCGCTTTTGACCTTCAGGTCTCGGACGTCATAAGCGCCCTGGAAAGCGCGAACCGCACGACAGGTGCGCAATTCATCGAAGTCGGAGCAGAACAATATACGGTGCGCGGTGTCGGACTCGCCCGGACCATTGCTGATCTTGAAGAAACACCGGTGAAAACAATTGATGGTCGCACAGTCCGTGTCAGTGACCTTGGGGTCGTCAGGATTGGAGGTGGTGCGCGCCAGGGTCTCGCAACAGCCAATGGCGAAGGCGAAACCGTTGCTGGGCTTGTCCTCAAACTCTATGGCACGAATACATCTGACGTTATCGACCGCGCAAAAGCACGGTTCGACGAGATCAACGCGTCGCTACCAGAAGGTGTCCGCGCTGTACCTTATTACGATCAGGGCACATTGGTTGAACGCGCAGCGGCGACCGTCACAACTGCGCTTTGGCAAGGCGCTCTGCTCGTCGCTATTATCGTATTCATTTTTCTTGGGGGATGGCGCCCGAGCCTCGTCGTTGTGCTGTCGATCCCATTTTCAGTTGGTTTTGCCTTCATTGCCATGAGCGTGCTGGGGATCAGCGCAAATCTAATGTCTCTTGGCGGGGTGGCCATTGCCATCGGAATGATGGTTGATGGTGCGATCGTTATCGCCGAAAATGTTGATCGGGGCTTCAAGGAAAGGCGAACGGGCGAAACGGATCGCGATGTTGTTGCTCGGTCCGCTGCAGAAGTCATCGCACCGCTCATCGCCGCGGTTATCGTGGTCATCATCGTTTTCTTACCCTTGTTCTCCTTGCAAGGTGTTGAAGGCAAGACGTTTCGGCCACTAGCCGCTTCTGCGGCATTAGCGATGACCGGGTCGCTGCTATATGCGGCGTTGATTGCCCCGGCCATGGCGCATGGATTAATTAAACCGGCAAAGAGAAAGCGATCTGGCGAGGGCCTCATCGCGGGTTTCGTAAAACCCCTTGCGACTGTTTTTGTAAGGACACGACTTGCGGCTATAGCGTTGGCCATCGTCCTCCTGATTCTGGGAGGCCTGGCCGGTTCGCGGCTCGGCTCAGAATTTACACCTGCATTGGAAGAAGGCGACATCTTACTTCGCGTTTCTATGGCCCCCTCAATTTCACTATCTGAAGGCCGCGAAACTTCAACGCGGGTTGAAAAACGGCTATTAGATACTTTCCCAGAAATTGAGTCGGTCGTGAGTCGCATTGGTCGCGGGGAAGTTGGTGCGCATGCTGACCCGGTCAACAGCATCGAGGCCTTTGTCGCTCTAAAACCCCGTGCTGAATGGCGACCGGGCCTGACACCAGATGGGCTGAGAGCGGAAATCTCAGAAAATCTCGAGTCTTTCCCGGGTATCCAAGTCAATATCGGACAGCCAATTGCCATGTCAGTCGATGAACTTTTGACGGGCACAAAGGCACAATTGGCGGTCAAGATTTTTGGACCCGACACAAACATCTTGCTTGAAGGGTCGCAGGATTTGCAATCCATCCTGCAAGAGATTGATGGAGCGAGTGATGTTCAGGCCGACCAGATCACCGGTGCGCCCCAACTTGTTGTCTCTGTCGATAGGGCTGCGCTTGGTCGTTATGGGCTCACGGTGGAAGATGCTCTTGAGACGTTAAGTGCCGCCGTAGGGGGCGCTGAGGCCGGCGTTTTATTCGAAGGGGTTAGACAATTCCCTGTCGTCGTTCGATTTGAAGAAGATCGTCGAAACACTGCCGAAGCGATTGGCAATCTCATTTTAGAGAGTGAAAGCGGCGCTCAGCTCCCGCTCTCCAGTGTTGCTTCAATCCGAGACGTGATTGGGCCTCGCCAAATTACGCGTGAAAACGGAGAGCGCTTCATCACAGTTCAACTCAATGTCCGTGGGCGCGATATCGGTTCTTTTGTGAGTGATGCACAGGCAGCGACAAACCAAAACCTTGATCTCCCACCGGGATACCGCGTCGAATGGGGAGGTCAGTTTGAGTTACAACAACAGGCCAATGCGCGATTTGCGATTGTCATTCCAGTGACGCTCGCAATTGTTATGTTGATCCTGCTTCTGGCTTTTGGTCGTCTGAAATCGGCAATACTCATTCTATTGAACATCCCTCTAGCTCTGACCGGCGGGGCTTTGGCGCTCTGGCTGACAGGGTTGCCCGTTTCAGTACCGGCCACGGTAGGCTTTATTGCCTTGTTTGGTATCGCACTTGGTAATGGCATGGTGCTGGTGAGCTTTATGGATGACTTTGCACGCAAGGGCCGCGATCCTGATGAGCTTGCAATCGAGGCCGCAGGCCTTCGCGCGCGTCCTGTCCTCATGACGGCACTAACGACGGCCTTGGGTCTTGCACCATTGCTCTTTGCGACTGGTGTAGGTGCGGAAGTCCAGCGTCCCCTCGCAACTGTTGTCATGGGTGGACTTGTATCCTCGACAATCCTAACCCTTCTCGTCCTGCCAGCCCTCCATCGCTGGTTCGCACCGAAGTCAGAAGAGCACCACTCTTTGACTGAGACGCAAAATTTTCCGGATGAGATTGCTGCTCGATAAGGTCGGCGCCCTGGCGTAAAGTCTTCGCTAGGGCGCTGCTGCTCACTTTCAGACGCGCAGGATTAAAGCTCCATAGATCAGGCTTAAGCTTGGCTGTCGTTTATCCTCGCCGTTACGCCTCTTGCATTGCCGAGCTTTTTGGCGACTTGTTGAATGAAATGATCGAACCTGCGCTGTCCTAAGGCGTGCGCTGCGTCTCGCTCTCCTTCTGGGATTGGATCTGTACGAGTCAGCCAGTAGAAAACAAAATGCGCCATCGTTTCGAGGCAGAGCGCGGTGTCCCGTTCAATCTCACCCTGCCGCTTGTCAAACGCATCCATGCGGCGCAGCAATCGCTCCTCGAGAACAAGATTGGCCTCAGGGTCAAAAAAACGGCTCAGCGCTTCTTCCACGATTTCTGTTTTCGTGACACCTGGAGCGCGGGCACGTTGCTCAAGCTCAGCATGCAATTTGTAAGACAATCGAAGATTTACGCGGGGCTTACTCATAACTAAAACTCCGGCAACGTGTTTTCTTCGACAAGATCAAGCGTTGCCGCGCGCCGCAGTATCTCCAAGGTCTGTTCTGAATCAACATCTCCCGCGTCATCCATTTCAGATAGTTCGTCGGTCTCTCGTTCAATTTTTTGAGTGTGCTCCGGCATGCTCAACGCGGGCTCAATTTCAAGTCCACTGCCAGTGTCTCTTCGGTCAGTGCCATCTGACACAACACGATGATTGTCGATCATCTCAGCCCAACTCGTTACATTCTTTGACGGGAAACCGAGTGACGCTGCAGGGGGCGGTAAAATACGCTCTGTGAAGTTGCGATCTTCAAAATAGCGAAGTTTCTTTGCAAGAAATGGCGGGCACCCAGACACCATCACAATTTCATTGCTCGGAGGCATTTGCATCACTTCACCGGGCGTCATAAGCGCACGCTGTGTTTCCTGGCGCGAGACCATCATATGGCTAAGCCAAGGGGCAAGGCGGTGACCGGTATAATTCTTTTGAGACCTAAGCTGTGTCTTGGTCCCTAAAGCTTCGGATATTCGCTTCGCCGTGCGCTCATCATTGGTCGAGAAGGCAATTCGGACATGGCAATTGTCGAGGATCGCATTGTTCGGGCCATAGGCTTTTTCGATCTGGTTTAACGATTGTGCGATCAAATAAGCGCGCACGCCATATCCCGCCATGAAGGCCAACGCGCTCTCAAAGAAATCCAAACGACCGAGCGCTGGAAACTCATCAAGCATAAGAAGGAGTTTTCGCCGATTAGCATCTGGCAGCGTTTCCGTCAGGCGTCGGCCTATCTGATTTAGGATGAGCCGCATCAATGGCTTTGTGCGCGACAGGTCCGACGGCGGTACGACCAAATAGAGCGATACCGGTCTATCTCCGGCCGTCAGATCGCTAATGGTCCAATCGCTGGATGCTGTGACCGCTGCGACCACCGGATCACGATACAGCCCAAGAAAGCTGAGCGCGGTCGACAAAACGCCGGACCGTTCATTCTCAGACTTGTTCAATAGCTCACGCGCCGCCTGCGCGACGATGGTGTGCACCTCGCGCGTCCCATCTGGCGTGGCAACATGTTTCGTGCTCAGCATCCTGTTCAGGGTTGCCTCAAAAGTGCGAGATGGGTCCGACAGCAGTCTTGCGCAGCCTGATAAAGTTTTATCCTCTTCTGCATACAGCACGTGGAGTATCACGCCAACGAGCAAGGAATGCGCCGTCTTTTCCCAATGATTTCTTCGCTCAAGAGACCCTTCGGGATCGACAAGTATATCAGCGATATTCTGAACATCCCGCACCTCGCTTGAGCCTTTCCGCACTTCCAATAGCGGATTAAACCGCGCGCTGGTCATGTCAGTTGGATCAAAGCGAACGCAATTTGAGAAGGTCGACCGCCATCCAGATGTAAGATCCCAGTTTTCGCCTTTGATATCGTGAATCACGGCGCTTCCAGTCCAGGACAGCAAAGTTGGAATCACCAAGCCAACGCCTTTACCAGAACGGGTTGGCGCAAAGGCGAGGACGTGTTCCGGTCCGCTGTGCCTTATATATTGGTCTTTCCAACGTCCGAGGAACACGCCTTCAGCTTTGAACAGTCCTGCGCATTTCAAATCAGATTTGACGCCCCAGCGCGCAGAGCCGAAGGTTGTGACATGTCGCTCCCAGCGCGAGCGCCAGACAGAGCCAATAACAGCAGCTAAAATTCCGAGAAGTCCACCACTGGCTGCAATAAGTCCGCCACGCGCAAACACACCGGGTGCATAGGCCTCATAGGCGTACCACCACTGGAAGAGCCGCCATGGTTTGTAAATCGCATAACCGTCTATCAAAAACCACGGCTTGCCGAGCGCCGCTTGAAAGCCGAGTTCAGCAGCGACCCACTGCGTGGCACCCCAAAGCGTGAGCACGATAATTGTCAGCACAATTGTAAACTGGCCGATGAGGATTTTTGAAGGGGACATTGGCGCGAAAACTCCATGAGTGAAAACGCGCTGAGTATCGAAGCCTCTAGCCATTGCGCCCAGTGAGAATGGCGGCAAATGTCGGCAACAGATTGAAACCGCTGACTAACGCGACAAGCCTCGAGACCGGGTCGATGAAAATGACCAAGACACGCCTCTCGTGTTTCGTTCAACCGTGAGGGAACGACCACGGTGGCGCTCCAAGTCTGGTCGCCAAGGCACCAGAGCAAATTCTTTTTGGGTTCCAATGATTGCCATACGACCCTGCGCAAGGTCTGTCGTCCGCTCAAAGACCCCTTGCAATTTCTCGCCTGTCTCCAGTGTTGCGTATGTCCGGCTGGACCGGCGCGTCTCTCCCGCAGCAGCGCGTCGCATCTCATCCAGCCGCAGACGCTTCAAGGCCTCATGGCTTAACGCCTCCTGACCCTCCTCGATTAATCCCTCTTGGCGAAGAAAACTAAGACGCAGACGGCGTGCCTCCAACAATCTCGCATCGTCCTTGTCGATTTCCGTCTTATCGACCTGATCGAGCCAGGTCTCGGCGCGCGCTTCGATTTGATCCTCCATCGCCATCCAAGACCGCACCTGAATGCGATGACCCCCGCCGCGTGCCGCCTCAAAGTCTGCAGCTTGCTCAAGATATCGCGCACCAATCTGCCAGACACCGTCTCGTCCGCGCGTGACCCGCCCCGCCCGGCGAAGAGCTTCGAGCCTGCGTTTGTGCGCCAGTCTATAGGCGCCAGACGCAGACGGATCGGAGGCCGCATGTAGGGCATCAGAGTAAAGCCCGCCGTTTTGCTTAGCAATCTTTGCAATGACGTGGTCAGCGCGACGGGGGGCCGCTTTAATACGGGCAACCTCTACAATCGCACCTTTTGGCGGCATAGCGCCGCCAAGATCTTCACTGGCTGGCACATACCAAGGCGTTCCTGAAAAATCCTGTACGAGCACGAACCGTTTGTCTGTCAGTTCGTCTTCTGGACCATTCTGGACGACCGATCCCCGCAGGACTGGCGCGTCGTCTGCCCGCTCATCAAAGAAACGCACTTTGGTGAGGTGCGGGCCGTGCTCCACACCAGCGCGGAGGGCACGGATGATGTCTCCCCGCCGACCCATGGCTTTTAACGCGCGCTGCCAACTCGGTTTCATGCGCCAGGTATCGGGCCCGGTCTGCTGAGAGAGATGAAGTCCTTCCAGATGTGACAATCGTTGGCGCTGAAGGCTGCTGACAAATCGCGCCTGAGCCCCAGCCCCGGGAACAAGTTTAATATGACCCTGATTTTCCAGTGCCGCGAGGTTCCTGTCGATTCCCGTAAAACGGTCTTTCGATACCTGCCGATACCGGGCGCGGGCGATCTCAATATCGCGGCGCGGTCCGAGCTCTTGTGTGAGCCCTTCCTCTGCGCGAGCCCGTAGCCCTTTCATCAGATAGTCCCGCGCGATGACGAGATCGTGTCCCAATGCGTCCTTACCGCGAATGACGATATGAGTGTGCGGATGACCTGTGTTATGATGGTCAACTGCGACCCAGTCGAGCCGCGTGCCGAGGTCGCGTTCCATGTCGCTCATGAGACGCTGCGTCGTTGCGCGAAGATCGCCGATTTCGCCAGTATCTTCGGGTGAGACAATGACACGGAACTGATGGCGATCCCCTAGGCTGCGCTCTGCAAAGTCACGCCCGTCTACAAGTTCACCCTCACGGCCATAGAGTTCCCCGCCGAGTCCCTCACGATCAACACCATCCCTTTGAATGTAGTCGAGATGGCGAGCATAGGCGCGGACACCAATACCGGCTCGCGCACGAGCGATGTGAACCTTGACCACCACGCGGCGCATCCGAAAACGGTCCATCCGCTGGGCGCGTGACTGCGCATGCAGACCCGCCGCTCCGCCCCGGCCAATCCGGGCTCCGGTAAACGCAGGCCGACTGGCTTTTCGATTGAGCCCCTTGGCGGCCTTCAGCACGCGCGCCCGAAAGCGCTTAGAGGACCCGGCTCCAACATCGCGAAGTTTGCCAAGGCGCGGCGTGAAGCTGGTTTCATCGACCATAGCACTCAACCCGTGACAGGCACCAAAAAAGCGTAATGAATTCAGCGAAACCATTATAATTCTGGTGCCACACATTGCGGCACAAGGCGCCAAAAAAGAGATGTGCAGACAAGACCTTATGTGCCGTCTGGTGCATGAGCTTTAATCTTGCCCGTCCGGGTTCGCTGTCTAATCCCATGCCGCCTTTCGCCACAAATTGTCGCCTCATGCCGGAATACGCCGCCATCTCGAATCATCGCCAAGCGAAGATAAGACGAGCAACACCTGCCAGATCGCTTCGATCCGTCATGCCGAAATAGCGTCCATCGAGGGAATCAGGATGCGCATTCATCAGAAAAACCTGATCTTGGGTCAGCGCCACACAGCCCTCCCAGACTGGCAGTTTCTCTCCAGAACCGGCGCTCAAATGGGCCTCTCCCACCAGTATTCCGTTGATCAAAATCCGCGTCGCATCGCGGCATACTTCATCACCGGACACGCCTGCAATCTGTTTCAACAAGGGCCAATTGTGCCCGACATATCCATGCGCCTGGGCCCATCTCGCGTCAGCGCTTTGGCTCGAGACGACGACCCATCGGCCAATGGTAAATGGATCGTCGCTCAGCCAATACAGCCCTTTCGGCGCACTCTCTGTACGGTTCCAAATCAAACGCGTTTGCGGATTGAAAGCGCTCCCAAAACTTAAGCATAAGACGCTAAGAAAGCTGACACTCAGGATGAATATACGCATCGTATTATTGCAGCTTTTCGCTGGTCGAAGACCAGGTCTGGCGATTTGACCAGTCCACTAAATCTGGTTTCGCATAAAAGATGCGCCAGCCATGTTTGCGATAGATGGGGCCTCGTCCCTGACACCGATAATGTGAGAGCGTAACAGGCGAGAGGTTGAGAAAATCTGCCGCCTCACGTGCTGACAAAAGCTCCGGCAGTTCTTCGCCCCGCGTGGCGGTTTTGTTTGGTCGTGACATGATCCGGTTCTCCTTTCGATCGAATATCATCGATGCCTAGAAGTGCTGGAAATAGCTGCCAGCCATAGCCGCAAAATGCGCCCTTAGCATTTTTGCCCTGCCGATTAACCACGCGGCGTAACGCAAAAACCGCCCCGAAGATGATCTCCGGAGCGGCTGATTTCGCAAAGATTTTAGACCCTAGTCCCGCGGGTTCCAGAGTATCACATGGCGGCCTTTCTTGCCTTTCACGGGGGCGAGGTTCGCGTAAATCTTGCGGGGGCCGATCTGCGGGTCTGCGAGCGTGATCGAGACATATTCGCGGCCCGAGGCTTTGGCTTTGCGCATCCAGCCCCCACCGATTTCGGTCGAGGTCTCGCCGGCATAGATGCGATAGTCCGGCTGACCATCTTGGGCTTTCTCACCATTCTTCTCGATGCGGATCGCGGCTGAGAGGTTCATCATTGCGAGGGCGCCTTCGAAGCCTGTTTTTGTTTCGCTGACATATCCGAGTGCATTGGCCATGGTGTTCTCCTTTTCGTTTCCTTGGCTGTCTCGGGGGACCTCGTGTCCCCGTCGACGCCGGACCGTCAGGACGGGGCTAGACAGGATTGAACCGCTTGCGGGCGAAACGTGAGTGGAGCACCGGTCAGGCAAGAAAACTTGTCTCGCGAGGAGCCGCGAAGCGGCGGGGAAGTTTTCTTGATTGGCCGGTTTCAATGCGGGCTGGCCGCGTCCAGGTCACACGGCAAGAGATGGGAACAGGAGGTCTTCCTTTGACAAGGAGACATCAGGAAAGGGCTGTCACTGGCCTCAAACACGGAGACCCTGCGATACCTCCAGACAGGCGATTTTTTGCGTCTTTCTCAAATGACCCTTTAGCACCCTTCCCAATTAGAGAAGCGGGGAAAGCCGCCCGATGACGGACACCGGACGGCTTCACTTGCCACGCTAACGGGAGACGAAATCGTCAGGCGGCGTTCTTTTGCTCGAAGTCCTCTGCACCAGAATCCGTATCTGTCTCGGCAGTTTCGAATAGACCCTTGATCCGGTTCCACGCATCGACAGGCACACAGGCTGCACCCTCGACAAGGCGGGTCGGCGGCACCTGCATCCAGCTTGGTCGCCAATCGGGATTAGGCTCACAACCCTCCCCAACAATTCGATTTCCGATAACCACCTTCTGGGCTTTTGCGGTTTCGGCGGCGCAACTTTCTGCAAGTGATACCGTGCCAATGTCCGCGACCATCGCATTTATGGCCCGCTTGTCGCGCAAGAGGTCGAAGAAGGCAGGTTCAGGCTTCCAATAACTCGCCATTTCGGTTTCGCAGACATGGGCGACGGCTTCTACAATTGCCCCGCCAGCCTCAAGCGTGTCGGCCATTGCGAAGGCCAGCACCTGCATCACCTCGTCATCAGACATGGCGAGTAATGCCGCAAAGACTTCGCACAAGCGATAGGCATCACCATTGCGGCGGGCGCTCCCATTCACGTTAAAGGCCGCAAAGAGGTCGCTGACCCTTTCCTGCGCCGCCTTCATCTCCTGATTGGCTTTCGAGCCTTCAATGCTGGCCAACGTTCCCTCTTTCCGGCTATGGGCTTCGTGGCGTTTCACGTCCCAAAGGGCAGAGCCCGTCATGGCATGAGCCACCATCAACCGCAGCGCAATAGCGGGCTGTTTTAGCAGACTGGCACGGGCTGCGCCGTGGCGGTGCAGCCCGATATAGTCCGCCATCGGGCCGGACATTTCGGGTTTGATTTGTGCAGGTTCGGTGTTGGTCTCGCCATTGGCTGCGCGGTCGAATCGTCTCGCTTCGAACTGCGTGACATAGCCCTCATGGCAGGTCACCGTCCCGTCATGGCGGATTTCAATATAGACTTTACCGCCTTCCTCTTTCGGGCGCTGGGCATGGTCCCATTTATGAAAATACTGCCCGCGCTCAAGGCAGGAGACATCGCGCCAGCCATCCGCAAGGTAGGCCTCGACCCGTGCGGCTATCGCCTTCGATTGCGCCTGCCAGAACTGGTCTGCATCAGCGAACACCCCATGCTCGCCGAACAGGTCGGTGGTGATCTGCCCCTCATAATCCTCAAGGTCAAAAAGCGCCTTGTCGGTGGTTATTGTGGTGCCCCCCGTCACCCAAGCCTTGCAGTTTCGTCCCATCGGGGCGTGCTCGCCCTCACTCTCGAACAAGCGCAGCCATTCAGCCTGCTGCTCGTCCGTGGCAAGTGTCAGGGCGCGGATGGTCTCGCGGTCGATTTCGTCCTCTGCATAGAGTTTGCGGATTGGGGCGCTGAGCGAAGCGAGCGCGAGAACACGGCGCACGAGCAATTCTGTCACGCCAAAATAGGCGGCAATGTCGTCAATACCGCGGCCTTCTTCGTGCAAGTGCTTGAAGGCCGTGTATTGCTCCATCTCGGTCGCAGGTAACCGTCCGACATTCTCGATAACAGAGGCCTCGATGGCGCTCGCGGCATCTTTCTCGGACATGATAGCGCAAGGCACGAGCGGGGTTTCGCCCGTTTCTTTGGCAATCGCCTGCAAAGCAAAGAAGCGGCGGCGTCCAGCAATCACGCCATAATGTTTGCCTTCACGGCGCACGAGCAAAGTCTGGCGAATACCGCCTGCTTTGATGGATGGAAGTATGTCGGACACGTCCGGTTTCTTACGTCCGTGGCGCATATTCAGTTTGCTGATACGAAGCTCGGTGAGCGGGATATGTTTTAGTGTGGGTTGTGCCATATTGGTCTCCTGTTCTGGCGGGTGAAGGGAGAGGCCCAGCTTCCATGCGGGGTCTCTCCAGTTGATTTTGGTGAAGGGGAAGCCATCCGCGTCGCGGGATGGGTCGGGGTCGGTTTCGCCCCAGTCATAGTCGCGGATGGATATGAGCGGGGCGCGGCCCTCGACCCAAATCTCGGCCACTTGCTGCTCGCAAATGACCAAGGTCATGCGCGGGCGTGGTCCAAGCTGGTCGAAGATACGGCTCATGGCGACGCCCCATCGCCAAGGGCTGCGGCGCTGGCGGTGAGCCTTGCGAGTATGGCGCGTCCCGCGTCCAAGGCTTCGGGCAGAAGCTCGTTGGCGACATCGGTCAGATAGGCATTGTCACTGTCAGGATAGTTGGCCTCAATGCCCCAAAGGCTCGCGGCATGGTCGTCCAGTAGGATGCCTTCTAACGCGACCGATAGAACAATCCCGCAATAGAACCATTCGTCCTTTCGCCATGCCTCCATAACCGCTTCGGCGCGAGCCTGCGCCTGCGCAAAGCGCTCGCGGAAATTGTTGCCTGGCCCGATGAATCCCGGCGCATCAATATAAAGCGAAGGCCAAAATCCCTCTTGCCTTTCGTCCGGCGCGTCGGGGCAATCATCGCGCACAATTCGCGCAATGATCTCGAACCCTGCGACCTCGCATGTGAGGCTATCGCCCTCACACACGAAAGATTGAAAGCGTGTTGTGAAGGCCATGACTATCGGCTCCAGAACACGTGGACTTCATCGAAGCCTGTCTGGAACACCATGATCTCGCCGTTCAGCGCCATGTCGCGGGCAAGGGCCTGCCAGTCAATATAGTAGCGAAGCGAGTCCGGAATCTCGGTGCCAGTGTCCTCGTGCAGCTGCTCGGCGAAGTCCGCTGCGCTTTTATATTCTCCGGCATAATCGTCGAAGGCCGCGCGGGCTTGGTCCAAGTCTTCTCTTAGCTCGCTGTAGAGTTTCGCGCCTAGCTCGCCGTGCTCCTCAAGGAAGGCGGCAAGGTCGCACACCGTGTCAAAGCCCGCATATTCAGAAATGTTGCAACCAAAGAAATTATCGTAATCATGTATCGCCCACTCTTCTGCGTCCGGCTCTGGTGATGCGGCCAGCATGGCGCTCACCTGTTCCCACACCTCGTGCGGGTCGGTGGCCTCAATCCAGCGCCCATGCAGGCGGCCATTATTATAGGCGGCAAGGCAAGCCACATAAATGCGGGGCGTGTCTAAACCCAAGGGTGCAGTGTCTGCGACAAGGGGTGCAGAGGTTGTTATCTGGTCAGTCATGTCAGTCTCCTTCCGCCGCCCTTGCGTTCTTTCCCCGGCAGGCGGGGGTGGGCGGCGAAAAGGTGCTCAGCCGGAGCGCATAAGGGCGATGCGCAAGGGGCTGCCGTAGGTAAGGGACCTAAAGACGTTCAAAGATGAAACAGACCCGCCCCCTTGCGCGGTGACCGCGCTCTGGCAGACGCACCGTCCGCCCAGACCCGTCTGCTGGGAGAGATATTGAGGCGGAGGGAGACCTGCCGTGAGGCTTGCGCTAACGCTTTACTAGGTCGGCCAGTGCCGGGTCGTATTTAAGCGTGCTTATGCTGCCATCCTGCACGGCCTTCACAACTGCGTCGATGACATCAAGCGGCACAAGATACCACTCGCGTGGTCTAACTGGTTTGCCGAAGCGGTCGGAGATTTCCAGGTCAAGCCTTGCATCGGCAAAGAAGCGATGAAGAAGCGCCTCAAGCCTCACACGATTGATGTTGAAGAGCTCATAGGTGGCAACGATTTCAACATCGGCGAGGAGGTAGGTCGCATCATTCGCAGCATTTGAGATCCGGGTTTCCACCTTGCCGCCGGTGACGCCGATCTTATGAATGAGGTCGCGATTTTGCGCGATCTGCGAATCCGATGAAAGGCTGCGAAGAACGTAGATCGTGCCGCTTTCAGTATCATCGTCCGTTCTTTCGCCAGAGAACAAAGGACCGGCGGACGGTTCTGAGATACGGCGTCCCGCTTCATCCTTGTAAAGGGCGCGTTGCAAAGAACGCCGCAATAGATCGCTCTCGGTGCCATTGGAGTAAATGACGCGAAGACGGGCATCTATTTCACCGTTCGGCGCTTTAATTTCTTCTCCGACTTCGGCGACATAAGCGATCTGTCCACCCAATATGAAGAACTCGCCGGTTTTTATGTCTGCCTTCAAAAAACCCGCATGCTTGACGAATGCGCGGGTCTGCCGCGTTCCATCATCGAGATCGTTTTTCACAGCCTCAAACAATGGACGGAACGTCTCGAAATTCTTGCACGGCGTGCGGTTGGCGATTTCTTCGGCAGCCTTTCTCTCGGCTGTCGGACGCACATGTTTGAGCGTCGTAATATCATTGGTCGCTTCAGGATCGATGCCAAGCTCGGCCAGCAAGACTTCGGGATCGTGGGCTTGCTCTGTGGGTGCTTCAATAGCCTCTCCTAAGAGCCCCTCGCTATCGAGCGGCGCTAATAAAGCGCGTGCTTCGGGTAGGGCGCGCAGACGGTCGAGGCGAACGGCATACATTCGTTCAAAGATGTCGCCACCCTCAGCGTGATTTGGTGCACGCCCGTGCTCGCTGACGAAACGCTGGATGTCTTCGAAGCCTGCGATTATGCGCTCCTCCTGCGCAGAGCGAGGTGCGGCTTTGAGCGTTTCGATTTCGACACCGAGTTCGGCGAGCAGGTCTTCGGCAGTTTTGTCAGCCATCACGCGCTGCCTTCACTTTTCGCTTCAGAAATTCAATGCCTTCTGCCATGCGGCGTTCCCATGGATCACTTGACGTGAGCGACGGCAAGCGGCCGCGCTCATTTAGAAATGACTTGGCGCGCTCTGCTAACATCATCGCTTCATCTTCGCTAAGCGCAATTTTCTTGCCCGCGATAACGGCGGCGACCTGTTTGAGGCTGGCCTCGCTCATAGCTTTGCCGAGTATCGCATAGGCCGCGCCGAACGGATTGATCCGATCAATCAGGTCAATATCGAGATCGCGCACATCCATGGCGATCTTTCTGATGCCATCAATCAGAGCTGTGTTTGCTTTGGTTGTCTCGCCACCAGCGGAGGCCGCTTTCGCGGCCTCTTTGCTCGCTTCCTGGGTAAGACCAAGCGCAGCGACCGCGCGCTGGCGGATAGCCTCTTGGTCGGTTTCGGAAAGCTCGGGATAGCGGTCACGCACGATCTTACCCATACGGACCAGTGTCAGCTCTTCGGCGGGCGTATTACCGCCAGCGTGGTCCCCATCAAACAGTCCCGTTTCCAAGACCCTTTTGTCCTGAACAAAAGCGGTGATGACCTCGTTCAAATCATCCCGGCAGATGCGTGTTGCTTCTTCGGACTCAGGCTGCACCAGCCCCTTGATCTCTATCTGGAATTCGCCGCGGTCTTCGTTGAAGCCGACATTGGTGCGGGTTGAGTCATAGCCTCCCTCGCCATAGTCGAAGTCGGTGTCTTCGCCATTGCCCTTGGGGACGAAATTGAATTTCGGCGCGAGCACCTGCTCCATGAGCAAGCTGGCGGCGATGGCCTTCAGCGTGTCATTGACGGCCTCGGTAACCTTGTCTTCGGACGCGTCAGGCTCAGCGATGAGATTGGTGAAGCGCGCACGCTCCTTTCCGGGTGCATCTCGTGTGGCGCGTCCGATGATCTGGATGATTTCGGTGAGGCTGGAGCGATAGCCGACCGTTAGGGCGTGCTCGCACCAGATCCAGTCAAAGCCTTCCTTGGCCATACCGAGGGCGATGATAATGTCGACATGGTCGCGATTGTTCTTCTGCGCGGGGTCTTTCAGCGCCGCGACGACCAGTGAATGTCGCTCAGGACCATCATCTACAAGATCGGCAATTTTCAACACGCGCCCGTCTGGGCGGCGCACCAGATCGAACCCCGTCGCTGGGTCTTTGCCCTGCCAGTCACCCAATGCATCCATGATTTCGCTGACTTCAGTGGTCTTGCCGCGCTGCGTGCTTTCGCGGGAATTGACGTTCGGGATATGGACAATGGTCTTCTGGTCCGGGTCGAGCACCTGAGCAATGTCATCCACATAGGGACCATTGTAGAAGAAATAGCCGATATCGAGCGCTTTCAAATGCTCGTAGCCATTTAGCTGCTCGTAATAGGTGTAGGTCACCGTGGCAAAGCGGGCCTCGTCTTCCGGCAGGAGGACAGGTACCGCATCGCCGCGAAAGTATGAGCCTGTCATGGCCACGAGGTGAACCTTGTCGCGCGCAATGAACGCCTTCAACTGCGAGCCAAGAACATTGTCATCATCGGCGGAGACGTGATGGAATTCATCCACGGCGATCAGGCGGTTATCGAAGGCCTCGATCCCAAGTTCTTCGACTGCAAAACGGAAGGTTGCGTGAGTGCAGACCAGAACCGGATCGCCGCGTGCCAAAAACTCACCAACCGCTTTCACCTTGGATCTAGCGACACGGATTTCATCAGCGCCAGGCGCGTTGCAGAGGTTCCATTGCGGCTTAACCTCCCAATCCGCCCAGAAGCCCCATTTGGTGAGCGGTTCATTGTTAAAGCTCGCGCCGATGGAGCGTTCGGGCACCACGATAATCGCCTGTGACAGCTCTTGGTTCGCCAACTTATCCAAAGCAATGAACATGAGCGCCCGGCTCTTTCCCGACGCCGGCGGCGACTTAATCAGCAGGTATTGCTCACCGCGCCGCTCATAGGCGCGCTCTTGCATCGGGCGCATGCCAAGCTCGTTCGACTTCGCTGTCGCGCCCGTGCGCTTGTAGGTAACCGAGACTGAGGGGACGTGTCTTGGTGCGGTCATGATGGAGAATGCCCAAACGGGAGAGACTTAACCCATCCAGCCAATCTGTCAGCTTCCTTATCGGAAAGATCGAGAGGCAGTGACAAATCGACCTTCACATCTGGGCGGAGCGCGAAAGAATGCGTCATAAATCCCTCCGGATTTTGATCCTCCTCATCGTCATCGCGCGGCGCATCAACGGGCACACTCCTAACTTCAGAAGATTCTCCTTTTGCGATGCTGGCTATACTCTTAACATCAAAGTTCCAGGAAATTCGGGTTTCCGCACCTTTGCGTCCAACAATGTAGTCGCCAACATCCAGATCACTGAATTCTTTGAACAATTCAACAATTTCACTGTATTCCCAATTGGCACGATCAGATGCCACACGTGCCTTCGTTTCACGAGCGCCGTTTGTACGGCTGTCAATCCAATCGAAAAAGGCTCGGGCGCAACTGTCGGTCTTATACAGTTCCTGCAATCGATTTGCAGTGCTTTTATTGATCTGCGTCATATCGAGTTACCCATTTGCCGCCAAAGCCTTCGGGTCAACGCGCCAGATAAAGCGGCTTTCGTAACCTCGGCGACCAGACTTGAACTGTCCAGCGCCCATTCCTTCTAGCAAACGGAATAGGCTGATCACTTCGCCGCGTGTCGCGTTCATATGTTTTTCTGCTACACGCACTTTCGTTACTTTCGCACTTCGCGCGCGGTCATTCATCCAATCGGCAAGGGCCTTTGCTGCCGGGCTGCATTTCGAAAGACTGCGAAACGAAAAGGACGGGTTTAGGGAATTTGATTGTGTCATAGGTGTCTCCAATTTTCTATAAAACGAATATAAGGCACCAATAAGGAATTGTAAAGAGCTTTTATGGATTTTTAAGTGTTTTATCCGCCGCTGTCATTTTTGTGTAGAGGTCGAACAGTTTTTCGAGGCGTTCAGTGTCGTTCTTGAAGCGGCGGCCGATATAGATGCGCTCCAGCGTTTCGTCATTGCGTTCATGGGCCTCCCGCACAAGAGGGAATTCCTCGTCCATGCGGTTGGGGTCGTACATGTCGGCGATCGTCGCTGGGAAGTAATGCTCCCGCGCCAGCAGGATGTCCTCTGCGCAGCGGGTCAGGTCCGCCTTGTTCTTCTCCGTCAGTGTCGGGACGGGGAAAGTGTTCCAGCCGAGGGTGTTAGAATAGCGTATTCGAGTTTCGAGTTGCCCACAAACGGAACGCACCCATACCATGTGAAGTTTGGACGACAGCAGACTTAAAACCCATTGATCGGGGTCATACAAGGCAAAGGCAAGATTCGAGATAACAACATTTCCCGGCAACAAAGTTGGAGTGATGAATTCACGAGTCTCTGTTGCCACGCTTGGCAAAGCTAAAACGCGAGTCGCCTCCGGTCTACGTATTTCAACGAAACGATGGGGGCGTTTAGCCCAAGTCCGTGTTGCGGCCTTCTTACTATTCGCCCGCATTTTCCGAACACCTTCCAATCGCGAAACTATAAATGTGCTTTTTCGGGCATGGTCCAACTGGTCATCATTAATCCAGATACAAAATCGTGACCGTCCAGAAATTATTTCATCGGACCCATAAAACGGAAGAACAAATTTCTGAGCAACATGATCCTCTGGTGGGACATCACTGGCTGAGCTTAGAAGCAGATTGCCACCATCCTTTGCAGCGCACCCATTTGTCATTGATGGAAGGTCACTAACGGGTTGGCGAGCATTTCCCACCAATGGCGCTTCTTGGGCGGTCAAATACGGGGATATGTAATCGACTGAACGGGATAGTTCGCCATCAATAATCATCTTGTTGCTCACTATTCCTGCAGTGCAAATCTGAACAATAATGACGGTGACACCAGCGTTGTTGGACGCTAGATTTGACCACTTGAATCCTACAGTCGCGCGAACGATCTCCGATAGTCCCAATAGAAGCGACCACAACACCGAGACCTGCTGACCTTGGCAGATAGAATTTGTGGAAACAAAGGATGCTTGCGAATACACGCTCTTAGAATACAGCGCCGCCTTCAAAAAAAATCCCGAGATATAATCTAGAGATTTCCACCTGCTCGTCAGCCGACTAAATAGCTGTTCGATATCTGATTTCTGTGACTTATTTTGTTTCTTATCGCCAACGTATGGCGGATTCCCACAAATATACGTCTCCCAATCCCCGCCGTCGCCCGTCTCCAAAGCCAGTCGCCCTGTCGGGCCCGCCAGATCCTCTTCAACCACTGACGCCTGCTCCGGCGGCGGGCACACCTCCAGCCAATCGAGGCGCAGGGCATTTCCGCAGACAATCTGGCCTGTTTCCTTGAGGGGTAGAACAAACTCACAGGCGCGGGTACGCCCAAGCTGATCCACATCGGATTGGAACTCGGCAATCAGCAAAGACAGCCGCGCAATCTCACAGGCAAAATCCTTGATCTCGATCCCGTAAAAATTGGTGAGCGGGATGACGCTGCGGGTATCCTCGGCGCGTTTGGAGTCTTCACTGAGCACCCGCATCCGGCGCTCAATGATCTCATGCTCAATCGCGCGCATCTCCTTATAGGCGATGACAAGGAAATTGCCCGAACCACAGGCTGGATCGAAAACCCGGATGCGCCCAAGCCGTTTTCGCAAATTGAGGAGCTTACGCGGATTGTCGCCCGCCTCTTCGAGCTGCGCACGCAAATCATCCAGAAAGAGCGGATTCAGCACTTTCAGGATGTTCGGCACGCTGGTGTAATGCATGCCGAGCTCACCGCGCTCTTCATCCTCGGCAACCGCCTGGATCATGGAACCGAAAATGTCCGGATTGATGGCTTTCCAGTCGAGGCTGCCCGCGTGCAGCAGATAGCTGCGCGCGATGCGCGAAAAGCGCGGCACTTCATTCGAGCCCGCAAACAGTCCGCCATTCACATAAGGAAAGGCATCCGCCCAAGGGCGAAGCCCTGCATCCGCTCGCTTCTTCGTCGGGATATCCATCGCGCGGAACAATTCCGCGATGATGTCATGGGCATTGTCCCGGTCGCTCATCTGTTCGAGCGTGCGGGTGAAGAGGTTCTCGCCGAGGAATATGCCTGTATCCTCCGCGAAGAAGCAGAAGATCAGGCGCGCCATGAATTGGTTGAGATCATGGCGGCGTTCATCCGTGGTCCAGTCCGGATTTTCCTTCAGCAGCTCGACATAGAGCCGGTTGAGCCGCCCGGTCGCCTGAATATCGATTGGATTGTTCTTGATCGCCTTGACGGTGGTGATGCCCGCGAGCGGCAGGAAGAACCCGAAATGGTTCGCGAAGTCCTTGTAATCGCAAACACGGATATCACCCTCGACAAGATCTTCGGCCTCCAGCGTCTGGCCATCTGTGGCAAGGATGAAGCGGACCTTGCCCTTTTCGGTCTTGGGACTGGCGCGAAGCTCTGAGAGCTTTTCGTGCACCTTGCCTGGATCAGCCACGGCAAGATGGATGTTCTTGTATTGAAGGACGCCGCCCTCAACGTCAGAATTCTTCGCCGCGCTTGCCAGAAGGCGTTTTACAGTCGCCTTTTTATTGTTGAAGGATTCAAGAAAGACACGCGGAAACTCTTCTGCATCGAAGGGTGCAGAAGCAAGTTCAGATATGGCTTCTTCAATCTCGACGGCGTTCATGAATCAGTTTCCAGCTCCCATAAACTCATTAAGCGTAACTTGTTCAGAAACTAAACCTTTTCAAAGACCGCGCCTGCATTTGTCCGCTTGTTGGGCCCGCACCTTGGCGATCCCGGCGATTTCCAATAAAGCCCAATCATGTCAGAGCCGTTCAAGTCTATCAGCCTTTCGCCTGTCATCGATCTCGATGACTGGGATGTTGCTGATGAACCGCTAGGCGGATCACGCGCCAAAAATACGGTGATTGACCCGGAAACTGAATTAACCTTCGTTTTCAAAGAGCCAAAAGCCCATCGTGAAGCGCAGATATGGTCTGAATTACTGGCCTCGTTCATTGCAGGGGATTTGCTCGGTTGGCCTGTGCAGCATGTTTCGCTCGGGCGACGCGGTGACCGGCTCGGAAACCTCATGCAATACATCTACGACGATGGCTCGGAGACTTTCACAGAGGGCTGGCAGTTATGCCGGGGTATCGATCCTGACTATGATATTGAGCGAGGATACCGCCACACGTTGGCATTGCTGATGAGTGTCGGCGCCGATTTGGAGCGGCGCGGTTTACCGCAAGGCGACTATTATCAGTTCTGGGGGCGCGCATTCGCGCTGGATGCCTTGATTTCAAATTCCGACCGCCACGCCGAGAATTGGGCTGTTGTCGAAAAGGCTGCCGGTTTACGGATGGCTCCGCTCTATGACAATGCAACAAGCATGGGGTGCGAGTGGAGCGATGAGAGTTTAGCACGTCGCTGGTTTACAGGTCGCGGCACGCTTCAAACATCTAAACTCAAATCCTATGTTGATAACGGGCGGCACCATGTACGCGCAGGTGAGCCAGACCGGCGGGGAAGCCCTTTTACTGAGGTTTGCGAGGCTTTTCTCGCACAGAGGCCCGAGCAGTCGTACGTATTTGCCACAGTGGCAGACCTTGATCTTCAGCCCGTATTTACGCTTATGGCCGAAATTGCGGGTCTTGAAGGTCTCGAAGCACCGTATCGAATGAGCCAGGAACGTCGCCATCAAATTGAAGCTCTATTGAAAAAAGGGCAAGAACGTATTAAGAACATACTGGACAAGGAGTAGAACGAGTTGATTACGAACCCCATTCAAACACGACGTGCTTTGCTGACATGGCAAACGCCGCTGGGCACAGGCGGTGAGCGACGCCGTCATGCCGTCGGCGAACTCGTTGCTGCTGACGATGGCGCGCGTTTTCGTTATCTCTCTGATACAGCCTCATTCTCTGCTGCCATAGCAGATGGCTTTGAAGGCTATCCCGGCATTGATTTGGAAACCGGTCCATCCGATGATGCGCTTGCAATCCTTCTTCGGCGCTTACCAAATTCTGATCGTCCCGATTATGATCACTTCCTAGAAACTTTTGGCCTATCACCCGACACGGCATGGTCGGGTTTAAGCCTGCTCGCTTATACCGGGGCGCGTCTCGCTGGAGACAGTTTCAGCATCACTGAAACGTTTGACGGCTTTGATCGACCTTTTTGTTACATCTTTGACGTCGCAGGATTCCGCCGGTTCATGACTGCCGCGACAGGCCTAGAAGCTGGAGATGATGTCGCACTGGTTCACCAACCAGATAATGCGCATGATCAGAATGCCGTCCAAGTTCTTCGTGAAGACGGTCAATGCCTCGGTTATATAAACCGTCTTCAGTCAGAATGTCTCTTGGGATGGCAGCGCTCAGGTTCAATAAGCGCAAAAGTATTCCGGTTTAATGGTCGTCCCACGTATCCGCGGCTGTTTCTGATTGCGGATATTAACCCAAGCAAACTTGCGAAAGCAGCTTGAAGACAAAGACTGACTTTGTCTTGAGTCTCTAGCTACTCGCCCGTGACCCTCTTCGCGAAGCGAATAGGAAGCTCGGGCGCGCGGACAGCCGGCGAGGCCCAGCACCATGGCTTCCAGACCAACAACCGGAGCCTCATTGAGCCTCGCCGGGCCGGTCGGCGCAAGACGGCTATTGCGGCTCCGGGCAGATGCGCCGGTCGAAGATCGGCGATCTGACAGGACCGCCTTAATACCTTGTGATGATCCTTCTCAGCCGGGCGAACAGCTACGCGCCACCGGCGCGGGCAGGCCGCAAATGACTCAAGGCTTCTGGGCGACCGGTATCACGCCGCAAGCGCGTGTGGCCCCAATTGCGACCCGAGGAGCTCAACAAGATATCCGCCATCCCGTAGCGCTTTTGCTTTATTGATGAGGTATCGCAAAGAGCCTTTCATCGAGGTCATTTTCCACTGTGCTTCCACAGTGGCCTTTCCATACAACACGATAGCTGTTTCTCTGTGGGTCATCCCAAGTTCAAGACAGTCCAGAGCGATCAATCCATCTCTCAGAACCTGGCTTGTTTTCGTCCACATGGGTGTCTCAGCGTCAGGATCATTCCCGAAGATACGCATTCCCTCTTTCTGAGCTTTGAGCTTTTGCTCGTAGGTCTCCATATCAGAGATTTGCAGTTTCATTCGGACCGGCTCAAGCCCGAGCAAAGTTTGACCGGTGCAACGCACCTGCGTGACGCAGCCATTCCCGCGAAGCAAAAGGAACTCTCGATGCGCCCGATCGGTCACATGGGTGATCCGGCAATGAGGGACCGTACTCTCCCAAATATCGCACGTCTCCCCCGGGCGCCGCGGTGTGCAATTGACTTCGACTTGGTCCGGGAATGCGGTTTTGAGCCAGACGGCATCTGCATCAATACCGTTGAGTTCGGGATCCGGCATAAAGACCAGTCCCCAGCGGGCTGCCAATTTCTGAGGTACCCGCGAGCGCAGCAAGCGAATTTGCGCATTACGGCAAGGCGCCTCCATTTCAGAGAGATCATCTGTCGAGTGTAGCGCAGCATCTTGTCTGAAGTCTTGATTGCGGCGCAGGTATTCCCAAGCCCAGCGATCGCGCGACATCCGCCAGAGATAATTATAAGTTTTCAGGACCCCATCGGTCTTTAGTGGATACGATTTCATACTGCGCCTCCCGTATTTGGGGAATTTCCAGCAAGAAAAAGGCCAAGATTGCCCAGGTTAATAAAATAGCCGCCAATATTAACACATTCATTTACAGGCTACTAAGCTATTAACCGAGCAAATTGGGAAGCGTGACGCTTTCCCCTTTTGCGCGAAATGATGACTTCGGGCTTTTGTCGCACCTTGCCAGCTGCGACCGCCTTATGCCGGATCTTGCTCCCATTGGTCGCCATTCTCACTCTTCTGCGCGGGCTCAACCTGCGAGGTTTCAGTCACACCAACCCTAAGTGACAGGAGCGCAGAAAGATGTCCCAGCCCACGCATCACACGCAGACAGAAGCCCGCCGCAGCGCCATGCTGCGGACGGCTTTCTGCCCAGTGGTGCGTGAGGCGCTTGAGGCCCCTGACACAATCGAGATCATGGCCAATCCTGACGGATCGGTCTGGATCGAAAAAGCCGGCATCGGTCTCACCGTTTCAAATCATACCCTTTCCACCTCAGACCGGGAGCGCGTTATTCTCCTGGTCGCCTCCGGGGTGGGAGAAGTCGCAAACCGCGCCTCCCCCATCGTCTCCGCCGAACTCCCCGGCACGGGCGAGCGGTTTGAAGGGCTTCTCCCACCTGTCTCGACAGCTCCATGCTTCTCGATCCGCAAGCCCGCCACGACACCTTTCGAACTTGGCGACTATGTTGATCAAGGGGCATTATCGCCGGCGCTATGCGCAGCGCTTCGTGACGCCATCATCAACCGGCAGAACATCCTGATCGCGGGCGGCACATCGTCCGGCAAGACGACATTCACCAATGCGCTCCTTGCCGAGCCTGCTTTCAGTGAAGACCGTATCGTCATCCTCGAAGACACCCGCGAGCTAAAATGTGCTGCGCCCAATGTGGTCCAGCTTCGTACACATCGCGGCAGCACCAGCCTCCAACAGCTCGTCCGCTCAACCCTGCGGCTACGACCCGACAGGATCATTGTCGGCGAAGTGCGAGGCGCTGAAGCGCTGGATCTCTTGAAAGCCTGGAACACAGGCCATCCCGGCGGGATCACCACGCTGCACGCCAATTCAGCGGTCGGGGCACTGACCCGGCTGGAACAGCTCGCCATGGAAGCGACACGCCGACCACCTTTCGACCTTATCGCAGAGGCCGTGGATGTCGTCATCTTCATGACCAGAAGCGGCGGCCAGCGCCGCATCGAAGAAGCCATCCGCGTCACAGGCTTCAATGGCGAGAGCTATGACACTGCACCGCTGATGTCCCGATCCTTTTCCCTTGTCCAACACGGAGACTTCCCATGTCCACAACTCCCCTGAAAACTTCAAACCGATCTATTCAAATCGCAGCCGCAATCGGCATCGGCCTTATGCTTGCAGGTCCCGCCCATGCTGCAGGCTCAGGGATGCCCTGGGAAGGTCCACTGGATCAAATCCTGACCTCGATAGAAGGCCCTGTTGCTCGCATCGTAGCCGTGATCATCATTACCCTGACCGGCCTCACCCTGGCTTTCGGCGAAACCTCGGGCGGTATGCGCAAGCTGATCCAGATCGTGTTCGGCCTCTCGATTGCCTTCGCGGCCACAAGCTTCTTCCTGACCTTTTTCTCATTCGGCGGCGGAGCGCTGATCTAATGGCCGACGGCTATGAAATCCCGCTCCACCGGTCACTGACCGAGCCGATCCTGATGGCAGGTGCGCCGCGCACGGCCGCCATCGCTATCGGGACACTCGCGGCAGCCGTTGGCCTTGGCCTCCAGCTCTGGATACCGGGGCTCATGCTCTGGGTCCTTGGGCATTCGGCAGCCGTGTTCATGGCGCGGAGCGACCCAGATTTCATGGCGGTTGCCAGCCGTTCGACCCGCCACAAGGAGCATCTGACATGCTGAACCTGAAGGAATACGCAGATACGCCAAAGCTTCTGGCGGACTATCTCCCCTGGGCCTGTCTCGTCGCACCGGGTGTTGTCCTGAACAAGGACGGCTCGTTCCAGACCACGTTTCGTTATCGCGGGCCGGACCTTGAAAGCTCCACCGAAGAGGAACTCGTCTCCGTCATGGCCCGGGTCAATAATGTCCTGCGCCGCTTCGGATCTGGTTGGGCACTTTTCTTCGAAGCGCAGCGCCATGAGGTGCATGATTATCCTGAAAGTGAGTTCCCCGATGCCTTGACCTGGCTGATCGATCAGGAACGCGGATTACAGTCCGAAGAGTCCGGCACCCGCTTTGAAAGTGCCTACTATCTGACCCTGCTTTGGCTACCACCCGCCGATGCCACGGGCCGCGCCGAGAAGGCCCTGATCCAACGCGCCGAGACCGAAGACGCCGCGACCTGGCGTCATCGGCTGGAAACGTTCCAGCAACATGCCAACAGGGTCTTCGATCTTTTGTCCACTTGCCTCGCAGAGATCGCAAAGCTCTCCGACGATGAGACGCTAACCTATCTGCATTCGACGATCTCGACCAAGCGGCATCCGGTCGTGACGCCCGAGCTCCCTGTCTTCCTCGACGCCGTGCTCGCAGATGAGCCTTTTGCAGGCGGTCTCGAACCCATGATTGGAGAAGCGCATCTACGCACGCTGACCATTCTCGGTTTTCCAGCCTCAACGCTGCCCGGCATTCTGGATGAGCTTAACCGTCAGGGCTTCGCCTATCGCTGGGCGACGCGCTTCATTGCGATGGACAAGGCCGAAGCCGAAAAAGTCCTCGGCAAAAAACGCCGTCACTGGTTCGCCAAGCGCAAGTCGATCGGCGCGGTCCTGCGCGAAACGATGTTCAATGAACAGGCAGCCCTCGTCGACAATGACGCAGACAACAAAGCGGCCGATGCCGATGCGGCACTGCAAGAACTTGGGAGCGACCTTGTTTCCTACGGTTACGTGACCACGACCATCACCGTCGCGGACCCGGACCGGCGCACCGTAGAAGAGCACATCCGCATCGCCGAACGCATCATCAATGGCCGCGGCTTCACGGCAATCAAGGAAACCCTGAACGCCGTCGATGCCTGGCTGGGTTCATTGCCCGGCCATCCGTATGCCAATGTCCGCCAGCCCATTCTGCACACGCTGAACCTTGCCCACATGGTGCCGCTCTCGGCGGTCTGGGCAGGCGAGGAAACAAACCGCCATCTCAATGCTCCCGCGCTTGTTCAGGCGCAGACAGATGGGACAACACCCTTCCGCCTGAACCTCCACATCGGAGATGTCGGCCATACGCTCGTTGTCGGCCCGACGGGTGCAGGCAAGTCCGTGCTCCTCTCTCTGCTCGCCCTACAATGGAAGCGCTACGAGGGCGCTCAGGTCTTCCTCTTCGACAAGGGGCGGTCCGCCCGCGCGGCGACGCTTTGCATGGGCGGTGCGCATATTGATCTTGGCGGCAGCAATGCGCCAAGCCTCCAACCGCTGAAAGACATCGACACAGAGACAGGCGCAAGCTTTGCCGCCGACTGGATCGCCGGGCTTTGCACCAATGAAGGCACCCAGATGACGCCGGACCTTAAAGCGCGGCTCTGGGAAGCCATACAGTCTCTCGCAAGCGCCCCAGAAGCCGAACGCACGCTGACAGGCCTCAGCCTGATGCTGCAGGACGAGACCCTCAAATCCGCGCTGCACCCGTTCACACTGGAAGGCCCACATGGGCGGCTTCTCGATGCCGATCAGGAGAGCCTAAACCTTGCCGGCTCCGTCTGCTTCGAGATGGAAGAGCTGATGCACGCCAAAGGGGCTGTCGCCCCGGTCATCACCTATCTCTTTCACCGGCTTGAAGCGCGCTTCGACGGTCGCCCAACGCTCCTCATCCTCGATGAAGCCTGGCTCTTCCTTGATGAGCCGATGTTCGCGGCACGTATTCGCGAATGGCTGAAGACCCTGCGCAAGACGAACGTGTCCGTCGTGTTCGCGACCCAGAGCCTGGCCGACATCGCGAACTCTTCCATCGCGCCTGCACTCGTCGAATCCTGCCCAACCCGCATCTTCCTGCCGAACGAGCGCGCACAGGAACCCCAGTCCAAAGAGACCTATCAGCGGTTCGGACTCAATGCCCGCCAGATCGAATTGATCAGCCGGGCCACGCCAAAGCGCGACTATTATTACCAGTCGCCACTCGGGGCGCGCGTCTTCGATCTGGGCCTAGGTCCTATAGCGCTCGCGATTTGCGGTGCGTCCGGCCCAGTCGATCAGGAGCGAATAAATAAAACACTCGCTGAAGCAGAGCCGCAAGATTTTGCCGAGACCTTCCTGCACGCCAAGGGCCTACGCTGGGCCGCAGAACTGCTTGCCCGCTGGCCCGGCGGAGCCAGCAAGACCGCGCCAGATATCCCGCCCGCTTTCACCATCGCTGCAGAATAGGAGCAGACCCCATGAAACGCCTTTTCACATTGGTCGCGCTCTGCGCCCTTCCTGTCAGCGCCATCCTGCCACCTCCCGCTATGGCGCAGGTCGCAGTCTATGATCCTGCCAATCACATCCAGAACATCTACCAGGCGATCCGCTCGCTCCAACAGGTGAACCAGCAGATCCGGCAACTGACCAACGAGATCGCCATGCTGGAAAACATGGCCCGCGATCTCGAAACGCTGCCCGACTCTATCGCAGACGACATTCTTCGCCGCATGCAGCGCATCGAGGACTTGATGCGGGAAGCGGAAGGCATCGGCTATAAAGTCGAAGAGATCGAGCGCGACTATGAAGAGATCTATCCAGAATCCTATGGCGAAAACCCGCCGGAAAATGAAGTGCTTGTCGAACAGGCTCGCACGCGCTGGAAACAGTCCCGCACGGCCTATCGTGAAAGCCTGCAGGTCACGGCAGCGGTCGTTTCAAGCGCGCGCGCTGATAGCGAAGCGCTGGACCGCCTGATCGGGTCGAGCCAGTCCGCCGTCGGTAATCTTCAGGCGGTGCAGGCAGGCAACCAGATTGAAGCCCTGCAAACCCAGCAGCTCATGCAGATCGAAAGCATGATGGCCTCTCACTACCGCGCCGAGGCTCTGGAACGTGCGAGAGAGCTCGCCGAGGCCGAACGTGGCCGCGCCCGCACGCGCAGCTTCCTGGGGGCTAGCGACTAATGGACGTGATCGACACCTTCCTGGATACCTTTATCCGGTACATTGATAGCGGGTTCGGCTTGCTGGCGGGCGACGTCGCCTATCTCACGACCACGCTGATCGCCATCGACATTACGCTTGCGGGCCTGTTCTGGGCGCTCAGCCAGAACAATGACGTGATCGCAAGCCTCTTGAAGAAAGTCCTCTATGTCGGCTTCTTTGCCTTCATCATCGGCAATTTCGCGCTGCTCGCCGGGATCGTGTTCGACAGTTTTGCCGAACTCGGCATAAAAGCCGGTGGCAGTACGATGACAGCAGCGGACCTCTTACGTCCGGGCTATATCGCAAGCGTTGGCTTTGAGGCCGCCCAGCCCCTGCTTGAAGAGATCAGTGACATGCTGGGGCCGATCTCTTTCTTTCATAACTTCATCATGATCGCGGTCATGTTCGTGGCCTGGGCCATAATTATGGTGGCCTTCTTCGTGCTGGCCGTGCAGCTCTTCATCACGATCTTGGAGTTCAAGCTGACCACGCTGGCCGGGTTCGTGCTCGTACCTTTTGCGCTTTGGAACAAAACTTCCTTCCTCGCCGAGCGCGTCCTCGGCAATGTCATCACATCAGGCATCAAGCTCATGGTGCTTGCCGTCATTATCGGCATTGGTTCGACGCTTTTCGGATCTGTGACCGAGGCGTTCCGCACTGGCGATGATGTCACGCTCGCGCAAGTCATGGGCACAGTGCTTGCCGCCATCGTCTTCTTCTGGATGGGCATCTTCGCGCCGGGCATTGCAAGCGGGCTGATCACCGGCGCGCCGCAACTTGGCGCAGGCTCAGCGGCGGGTGCAGCCGCCGGGGCCGCCGCCGGGACCTATATGGCCGGAGCTGGCGGACGGGCCACAATTGGCGCAGCTGCAAGCGGCGCGTCGAGCGCCGTCAAAGCAGGTGCCTCAATGGCAGGCGCCGCGCGGACCTCTTACACGCTCGGATCAGTCGCTTCCGGCAAAAGCGGCCCAAGCGGCATTGCTGCAGGCATAGCAGGTGTTGCGCGCGCAGGCGGTGATGCCATCGCCCGAACCGCTGGCAAGCCGATGCAGTCTCTTAAAGCCGCTTACAGCCAGGGCAGCCAAGGGGCATGGCAAGCCACAGGCGGTTCGAGTTCCGGCGACACGCCAAACCCGAATGAGCCCCCCAACCAGAGCCCAAGCTGGGCACGCCGGATGCAGGCCCGTCAAAATATCAGCCAGGCCGGACAGATGGCCGCCCATAGCTTGCGCGATGGCGATCGCGGCTCGTCCGGCGCTGCCCCACACCTCACTGACAAGGATGACTAGCCATGATCTTCAAACGATCTTCTGCAAGCTATGGGCAGAGCCCGTTTCCTGAAACGCCTTATCAGAGGGCAGGTCAAATCTGGGACGATAGAATCGGCTCTGCCCGCGTGCAGGCGAAAAACTGGCGGTTGATGGCCATTGGCTGTCTCGGGCTTTGCTTTGCGACCTCGGGCGCACTGGTCTGGCGGAGCATGCAATCCACCGTCACGCCCTATGTGGTCGAAGTTGACGAGACAGGTGCCGCCCGCGCCGTTGCGCCGGCTACCGAACGCTACACAGCCAATGATGCGCAGATCGCGCATCACCTAGCAAACTTTATCGAGCATGTGAGAGGCCTCAGCATCGATCCTGTCGTGGTGCGCGAGAACTGGCTGCGAGCCTATGACTTTGTCACCGATCGCGCCGCAACGACGCTCAACGAATACGCCTCGGCCAATGATCCCTTCGCCGATGTCGGTCGCAAATCCCGCACCGTGGATGTGGTCAGCGTTGTGCGCGTCTCTGATGACAGCTTCCAGGCCCGCTGGCTCGAGAAAACCTATGAGAATGGCGCGCTGGTCCGGGCCCAAAGGTTCACTGGCAATTTCACCATCATCACCCAGCCGCCGACGGACGCAGCGACCCTGCGTGCCAATCCGCTCGGCCTTTATGTCCACGCCCTCAACTGGGGTCAGGACCTTGTCACAGGAGACTCCCAATGATCCGTATCCTTCTCACCGCATCCGCGCTCGCGCTGACCACGGCTTGCGCCACAACAGACACCAGCCTGCCGCCGATAGATGAAACCGCGTTTCAGGCAGCCATCGCGATCACCGAAGACACAGAGCGCCCTGTCGAGATTGTCGAGACCGCAGTCCCGCTGCCATTGCCCGGCCAGATGATGCCGATTGGTGCACGTGTCACCACAAACCCGGATGGCAGCATTACACGAACCTATACACGGCGCACCGTCAGCACGCCCGGCCAATCGCCATCCGAGACCATCCGGCAAGGCCGCACCAGTGCTCTGATCGAACCCTCTGTTGATGGCTATGTGAACGCCATTCAGGTGTATCCCTATACCGAAGGCGCGCTGTACCGGCTTTATGCCAGCCCGGGACAGGTTAGCGACATTGCCCTGCAGCCGGGGGAAGAACTCGTCTCGGTCTCTGCAGGCGATACGGTCCGCTGGGTCGTCGGCGATACGCTGTCCGGCTCAGGAAATACCGCCCGCGCCCATGTTCTGGTCAAACCCATCTCCTCCGGCATCCGCACAAATCTCATGATCGCCACCGATCGGCGGACCTATCATCTGGAACTGGAAAGCACGGATGGCGGCTACATGGCCGCGCTGTCCTGGCGCTACCCTAGGGACGAACTTGCGGAACTGACCAGTCGCAACACCCGCGCGGTTACCCGTGAAGCCAACTCGATTGAACGCGGGCTCACGCTGGAAGGTCTCGATTTCGACTACCGCATGACTGGCGACAGCCCGGACTGGAAACCCGTCCGCGTGTTCGATGACGGTCGTCAGGTCTTTATCCAGATGCCCGAAGACATTGCGACAACCGACATGCCGCCGCTGTTCGTCCTCGGCGAAGATGGCGACGCCGAACTCGTCAACTATCGGATACGTGGCAACTACTACGTGGTCGATCGTCTCTTCCGCGCTGCCGAGCTCCGGATTGGAGAGAAAAATCAGACCGTCGTGCGCATCTCCAAAGGTCAGCGGCGTTCAGGCCTTGCCGCCATCTTCGGGGGCTAGATCCATGTCACAGCCTATTCCGTTTGATGAACATGCCGAGCGGCTCAAAATCCGCGAGACCCCGAAGCCCGTCACAAGGATCAACCGCAAAGTCCTGATGGTTGGCGCAGGGCTTGGCGTGCTCGGCCTGTTTGCCGCGATGAGTATCGCCCTCAAACCTCCGAAGGCCGCTGATCCTGCCGACCGACGCGAGCTCTATAATACGAGCAATACCAGAAAGCCCGAAGCACTCTCGGCATTGCCGGCCGGTTATAGCGAGATCAGACCGGTGTCGGAGCGCGTTGCGCGCCTTGGCCCGCCTATGGCAGGCGATCTTGGCGCAACCATGCTTGAAACCGAACGCAGCTATGGGATCGAACCAGAATATGTCACGCGGTTTGAAGACGATTTCCGCCCGAACCCCGTCGATGAAGCCGCCCGCGCTGCAAGACTACGCGAGGCAGCCATGGCAGAAGAAGCTGCAAAAGCGCCGGTCTTCTTCCAGCTGCAATCGCGAACAAGTAACCAAAGCGCTTTAGACGCTCCCACAGCGTATCGCGATCCGGCGCTCGATCTCGGCTCCGAACTGCTTGCATTGGCTGCCCTGCCACAAGGCGCGCCATCTGCGTTCGGGCAAACACCTGACAGTAACCTACAATCACGCAAACTCGCCTTTGCGAGTGAGGCCCCGCGCAGCGACATCTACAATCCGCACCGGATTGAAGACCCGGCATCTCCCTATCAGGTTATGGCAGGTACACTGATTGCAGCCAGCCTTGTCACCGGCATCAACTCGGACCTGCCCGGAACCATCGTCGCGCAGGTGACCCAGCCGGTCTATGACACCGTCACCGGACGATACCTCCTCATCCCGCAAGGCGCGCGCCTGATCGGACGCTATCAGTCTGAAGTCTCATTCGGCCAGGACCGCGCACTTGTGACATGGGAGCGGATCATTTTCCCTGATGGTGCGTCTATTGTGATTTCCGCACCGGGCGCAGACGCGCAAGGCTTTGCCGGTCTCACGGATAGAACGGACCATCACTGGGACCGCGTGTTCATTGCTGCAGGCCTCGCCACCATTCTCGGCATCGGCGCGGAACTCGGCGCAGATAGCGATGGCGATATCGAACGCGCCATCCGGCGCGGAACTACCGATACACTGAATGAAGCTGGCCAGCGCGTCGTCGACCGCAACCTGAACATCCAGCCTACGATCAAAGTTCGACCTGGCTGGCCGGTGCGCGTGGTCGTAACCCGCGATCTCATTCTCAGACCCCATTCCCAAGGAGCTACACGATGACCCTTCGTCTAGGACAATTACCCGACCGCACACCCGTGCGCATGAGCCTCTCGGTTGATCCCGAGCTGGCAAGCGCACTCAACGACTATGCAGAAATCTACCGTCAGACCTACGGCCACGAGGAAAAGCCCGAAGCGCTGATCCCGGCCATGCTCGAAAGCTTTCTCGGCGGGGACGCCGGATTCAAACGGGCGCGCCGCGCCCTTCACGCCAGCAAAGGAGACTAGACCCATGGCACAGATTGGAACCTTCACCGCAAAGGATGGCGGCTATACCGGCACCATCCGCACCATGACCATCAACGTCAAAGCCCGGCTTGTTCCCAACAAGGACAAAGCCAGCGACGGCGCACCTGACTTTCGTCTCTATGCAGGCGGGGCTGAACTCGGCGCGGCATGGCACGAAGAAAGCAAGGATGGCGAAACGCCCTACCTCTCCGTAAAACTCGATGATCCGAGCTTCGCCAGTCCAATGCGCGCCGCCTTCTTCGAGAACGAAGCCGAGGGAACCGGCGTCATGGTCTGGAACCGGGCGAAGCTCAACTAAGCCTAGTTAGCGTCGCGATGATCACGAACCCCTCAAACCACTATTCTGATGACGATATTGAACGAGCGATGGCGACGGTCGCTCGCGTTATCGAGTTGTACGGGGAGGCCTACTGGCCAATTCTTGAGCGGCTAGAGGCCGAACTTGAAAACAGGCGCGCGAAATCAGCCAGACTGAACAGACATCTGAAACGCTTCCAAAATAGGAATCGCGGACAGATGGCACACAAACCATATTCGAGACCTAAACCGTCTAAGCACGCAACAGGCTGAACTAAGCAATCGTTTTGGCGTTCGCTCGGACCTTGCGCTAAACCAGATATAAGTCCTCCTTCATAAGCCTCTTGGCTGACACTTAGACTTTCGCTTGCTAAACAATGCAAATGTGCGGACGACATTTTAGACACGGCGTAAGTTGGGAAGAGTATCACGCTCAGCTCAGTCTGTTTCGCCCCGAAGAAATCCCAGAGATTAATCCCGCCTATAATGTTGCGCCGACACAGCTTGCGCCGATCATCAGGCTACGGGACGATAGTGACGAGTTAGAACTCGCCTTCGCCCGCTGGGATTTAGTGCCTCGATGGTGGAAGAAGCCGCTATCAGAAAAGAAATTGTCGACCTTCAACGCGAAGAGCGAAGACGTGGCCGAAAAGCCAACTTTCCGTGCTGCTTTCAAAGACCGTGCCTGCCTTTTGCCGATGAGCGGCTATTATGAATGGACGGGCAAGAAAGGCTCTAAACAAGCTTATGCCATTGCTATGCGAAACCGCCGCTGGTTTTGTGTCGCGGGGCTTTGGGATCGCGCCTATGTGGAGGGTGAACCAATGGACAGCTTCACAATCCTGACTAAAGCGGCGTCGGATGAGATGGCAGTGCTACATCACAGGATGCCGGTCATTCCTTCTCAAAGTGAAGCCACAGACTGGATCAGATCATCACCTGACAAGCGGCACGAAATTATCGAAGCTGCAAATGCCGATCAGCTCTATTTCTGGAAGGTTGGCCCTGCCGTAGGCAATGTCCGCAATCAAGGTGAAGACCTCATTCAGGAAGTCGATCAAGACTAATACGGCCAGCGCCCGGTCAACAGCTTGTTCACGAGAATAATGACCACTGGAAACCAAAACGGAAAACTAACTATAGCCCAAAACCGCCATGATGGCTTTGGTCCGTGCCCACTCCCATAGTCAGGTGAATTTTCCCAGCTCATTGGCATTCATAAGCCACGTAAACTCATATGACGACCGCTGACAGATTCTATTTGACTCGAAACGTCAAAAAGAACAAAAATAGAACACATGGATAATTCAGTGCTACATAACCTTGCCTCAGCAGGCGAGATTGCGAACGGCTTTCCAGTCATTGAGCCGATTGAAGATCTTCGCCTACGCAAAGGCCGTGTCCATGAACTGACGGGCGCGAGCGGTGATGTGATGGCCTTGCTCAGTGCCGCTAAGACAAATAGCGAAATCATCTGGATCGGAATGCGCCGGGACATTCTCCCGCTCTGTGCCAGCGGGCTAGATCGCTTCCTCAATGTTGAGCGCATCATTATCGTTGAAGCCGTTTCACGCGGCGAACTTCTCTGGGCAACAGATGCCGCACTACGGGCCGAAGGCGGGTTTACCGTGATAGCTGACCTGCCTGATGCGTTGAGCCTCAAAGAAAGCCGCCGCTTGCAACTCGCCGCGGAACAAGGCGGTGGGATAGGCCTGCTTTTGCTGCGCGGCCCGTCCAATACATCAGCGGCGCAAACCCGCTGGCAGTGTGAGCCTCTCGCGGGCGATGAGGCCGCTTGGCGCTTTGACTGCCAGAAAGGCAAAAGCGGCGAAGCGGGACACTGGCATATCCGAGAAACGGAGGTGCAAAATGCCAAGGACAATGTCCATATGGCTGCCAGAGCTTCCGCTTGATCGTCTCCGCAGGAATGGCGACCCGCGTTTAAGCAGTGGCCCCTTTGCGATTATTGCTGAGCAAAAGAATGCTTGGCGCGTGACACATACCAACTCGCAAGCCTTGAAAGCTGGCGTTGCAATTGGGCTACCGCTTGCGGATGCGCGGGCGATCTGCCCCGATCTTTTAAGTGAGCCTGCCGATCCGGTTCGGGAGAATATTCTTCTAAGAGCGCTCTGGCGTTGGGCAGATGTTTTGTCGCCCCGTATCAGCTTGGACGCGCCAGATGGTTTGTTGCTCGATATTGCCGGATGCGCGCATTTGTTTGACGGCGAGCGGGCGATGGCCGAAACCGCTCGTCAACGACTGTCTGACCTTACGGTTGTCTCTCGTATTGGTGTCGCCGACACCAAAGGTGCAGCGAAGGCGCTCGCACGATTTGGAAGCAGCGAGATTGAGATCGCCGGGGTCGGCAAGACGTCAGACGCGCTTGCTGCTCTTCCAATCGCCGCTCTCGGATTGCAGCAATCCCTCGTTACAGACTTGGCGCGCACAGGTCTGACGACGATTGGCCAGCTTTACGGCCAACCATCAGGCGAACTTGCACGGCGGTTTGGGTTAGAGCTGACCAAGGCGCTTGGTACAGCAACCGGACAGACGCCCGATCCAATCACGCCGAAAGCTGCTGACCCCGTCTATGCGGCGCGGATGACACTCCCGGAACCGATAGGGTTTCAGTCTGATTTAGAAGAAGTGCTTGTCCGCTTGGCAGGCCGCGTTTGCCAAAGATTGGAAGACGACCAGAAAGGCGCGCGGCAGTTCCACCTAACCGTGCGCTGCGTCGATACGGGCGATCATCATATGAGTATCGGGTTTGCGCGGCCTTGCTTTGAGCCAGATCCCATTTTGCGCCAGTTTAGCCATCCACTGTCAAAGCTGGAAATCGAATATGGCGCGGACTGGTTTCGCTTATCAGCGATCCATGTTGAACCCATCCGGCTGCGCCAAGTGGAGATGGGCGAACAGGCCAAACGCGAAGATCATCGATTTCAGCTCATAGAGACTTTGGGAAACCGCATTGGCTTTGACCATGTGCGAATATTCGCGCCGAGAGATAGCCATCTGCCAGAATGCGAATACGAACAGGTTGAGGCAGTGAATGCACCCAGACAAAGCTGGGTGAAATCGCCGCGCGAACGACCAATTCGGTTGTTCAAACCGCCTGAATATGTCCACGTGGAAACTCCCGGACGCCCGCCACTGAAATTCAAGTGGCGACGTATGGCTTTCGAAAGCAGAACCGCATCAGGACCAGAGCGCCTAACCCCCCGTTGGCATACCGATAGCGACCTTAGAACCCGCGATTATTGGAAGGTACAGACGCAGCAAGGGCGGCGCTTATGGCTGCTCACCTATCCCGGAAGTGAAAGCCAAGATTGGTATGTCGCCGGAGAGTTCGCATGAGCTATGCGGAGCTTTTCACCATCAGTAATTTCACCTTCCTAACAGGGGCCTCCCATGCCGAAGAATTGGTGACGCGCGCCAAACAGCTTGGACTGAGCGGTCTGTCGATTACCGATAAGAATACGTTTGCAGGGATCGTCAGAGGCCATACAGCCGCGAAGGAATTGGGCCTGCGCTATGTGGTTGGGACGCGGCTGGTTTTACGTGATGGGATGGAAATTCTCGCCTATCCAAAAACCCGCACAGCCTTCGGCCAGCTTTGCCGCCTTCTGACCTTGGGCAAACGCCGGACGGTTAAAGGGGAATGCGATCTAACTCTCGACGATGTGCTGGAATACGCCTCTGGCAGTGTCCTGATTGTCCTCTCAAGCCCAACGATTGTGCAATGTCTTGGGCGCTTGAAGACAGCGTTTGGTGAAGACGTGTTTCTAGGGCTAATCCCGGAATATGACGGGCAGGATCAGGCCCGATTTGCAGAACGCGCGGACCTTGCAGAACAAGCAGGTGTCCCGCTTGTCGGTTTGGGCAATGTCATCATGCACGCAGGCAGCCGCTTACGCTTAGCCGATATTCTCTCCTGCATTCGGGAAAAGGTGACAATTGATCAGCTTGGGCGGCGCGCACTTCCCAATGCAGAGCGCCGCCTGAAATCAGAGTTTGAAATGCGCCGGCTTTTTGCGGCCTATCCAGAAGCGATTTCGAATACGTCACGGATTGCCGAAGCATGTACCTTCTCGCTTGATGAGCTGCGCTATGAATACCCCGACGAAATTACAGACGGCGTGCAGCCAGACGACCGATTGCGGACGCTTACCGAGGAAGGTCTGAAACGGCGCTATCCGGACGCTGTGCCTTTGAAAGTGCGGTCTTTGATTGAGAAGGAACTCAAACTGATACGCGAGCTAAATTATGCTCGCTACTTCCTGACCGTCTATGATGTGGTGTGCTTTGCCCGCTCCAAAGGCATTCTCTGTCAGGGGCGGGGATCGGCGGCAAATTCTTCTGTTTGCTATGCGCTAGGCATCACCGAAGCTTCGCCGGACATGATTACAATGGTGTTCGAGCGGTTCATTTCAGAGGCCCGAAACGAACCACCTGATATAGATGTCGACTTCGAGCATGAACGGCGCGAAGAAGTCATCCAGCATATCTACCAGAAATATGGCCGCCACCGTGCAGGGTTATGCTCGACCGTGGTACATTACCGATCCCGCCGCGCCATCCGTGAAGTCGGCAAGGCGATGGGTTTGTCGGTGGATGTCGTGTCAGCGCTTTCTAGCCAAGTCTGGGGCGTCTCAGACAATGGTCCCGGCGAGGAACGTGCCAAGGCAGCGGGACTGGATGTCAAAGACAGGCGCTTGGCGCAAACCCTAGAACTTGCGCAGCAGATTATCGGGTTCCCCCGTCACCTTTCCCAGCATGTCGGTGGCTTTGTGATTACCAAGGGCAGGCTCGACGAGCTTTGCCCGATTGAGAATGCCTCTATGGTTGATCGCACCGTTATCGAATGGGACAAGGACGATATAGAAGCGCTAGGCATGTTGAAGATTGATGTGCTGGCGCTTGGAATGCTCACATGCCTTCGCAAGTGCTTTGACCTTCTCTCCACTTGGAAAGGCGAGCATTACACACTGGCGACGCTCCCGCAGGAAGATAGCTTGACCTATGACATGCTGTGCGAGGCTGATACGGTTGGCGTCTTTCAGGTGGAATCCCGCGCACAGATGAACTTCTTGCCGCGTATGAGGCCGCGCACGTACCGTGATCTGGTCGCCGAAGTTGCCATCATTCGCCCCGGCCCGATCCAAGGCAATATGGTGCATCCTTATTTGCGCAGGCGACGCGGCGAGGAGGAAATTACATATCCCTCTGAAGCTTTGCGGGAAGTGTTGGAGCGCACCTATGGCGTTCCACTCTTCCAAGAACAGGCCATGCAAATCGCGATTGTGGCCGCAGGCTTCACAGCCACCGAAGCTGATGCTCTGCGCCGGGCTTTGAACGGCTTTCGCAGGCAAGGTGCAGTCGAGGACTTCAAAGAGCGTTTTATCAAAGGCTGTCTTGATAATGGCTATGCGCGCGAATTTGCCGAGAATTGTTTCAAACAGCTTGAGGGCTTTTCCAGCTATGGCTTTCCGGAAAGCCACGCGGCCAGCTTCGCACTGCTTGTTTATGCGTCCAGTTGGATCAAGTGCCACCATCCAGAGGTTTTTTGCTGCGGCCTGCTAAACGCTCAGCCAATGGGATTTTATGCCCCGGCTCAAATTGTGCGCGATGCAAAGCAACATGGCGTCACGGTGTTGCCCATCTGCATTGAGAACAGCTTTTGGGATAATGTGCTGGAATATCACCATGACGGATCGCTGGCTGTGCGCTTGGGGTTCCGGCAGATTAAGGGCCTATCCGAGACAGACGGCCATTGGATCGCCTCGGCACGCGGGAATGGCTATCGCTCAATAGAGGCGGTTTGGCGGCGAGCCGGAATCGGCAGGACAGCACTGACGAAACTTGCGGGTGCAGATGCATTTGCGAGCCACGGACTAGAACGCCGCGAAGCGCTTTGGCAGGTCAAGGGACTGGGCGGTGATAAACCGCTACCCCTGTTTGAGAGCGAGGGTGAAGGCCTGCCAGAGATCAACGCGCTTTTGCCCGCGCTCAGT
The DNA here is from genome assembly GCF_045287255.1 of Hyphomonas sp. FCG-A18. GTDB lineage: Bacteria > Pseudomonadota > Alphaproteobacteria > Caulobacterales > Hyphomonadaceae > Henriciella. The sequence goes on along the minus strand of NZ_CP137142.1, from coordinate 2,272,097 downwards.
CCATCAGAAACTGTATTTGAAGACTACGTCTCGACACGGCTGACATTGCGCGAACATCCGGTGACGCTCTTGCGGGACAAGCTGCCAAACTTTGCATCTGCTGAGGACCATCGCCACACGCCAGATGGAGTTCGCTTGTCGGTATCGGGTCTCGTCATCACGCGGCAAAGGCCAGGCACAGCGAGTGGCGTTATTTTTCTAACCTTGGAGGACGATACCGCCGTTTCCAATATCGTGGTTTGGCCGAAAGTATTTCAGCGCTATCGTAAAGAGGTCATGGCGGGACGGCTGCTCTATGTGACGGGTCGGTTGCAACGGGAAGGGCCGGTCACGCATGTAATTGCGCAGCGCATTGAGGACTATTCGTTCCTGCTCGACGGTCTAGGGCGTCCTGAGATTGCAGGTGAGCGCATTGATCCATCCCGCGACAATGCCGACGAAGCCAAACGCCCAGTGCCCGATCAACGCACAGGGCCGAAGAGTGAAAAGCGCGAGCGGTTGAACCAGTCGATTACAGCTGAACTCCAAGCCGCGCATCGGGCCAGAATTGCATCAGGCGCGCGGCATCCGCGTGAGCAGGCGAAAAAGTTGTTTTATTCGAGGGATTTTCACTAGGGCCGTTTATTCCCATAAGCGGACATAAGCCGAGCGTTCAATTACTAGATCTATGGCTAAGATAGCGAACAGTGAAGAATGGGAAAAGGTCAAAACGAGTTATAATGGCCATGTTTTCAGTTGCCATTAACGCTGCGAGCCTCGTGAGTTGAGCAAAGAAAACAGGGACTGAAATATCGCAAAGCTAAGTTTCTGAATGTTCTGCCTTTATTCTCCTGGAAGTCTGCCTAAATTCTGATGCAAGAGTGTATTGCAGGCAGACCCTCAAGATGAACTTCGAAGACTATAAGAACCACGGCGGGGGAGCGTATCTAGAGCTTGCTCGTACCGTGAAAATGCTCCTTGAGCAGGCCCTAAACGCTGAGGGCGGTTATAGACTTCAACAGATCCAATTCCGCGCCAAGTCGCCAGAGTCTCTGCTGAAGCGTTTGGAAGAAATTGATCAAACACACACTGAAACTATCGAACGCCATCGGAAAGATTTGGCGGGATGCCGAATTGTTTTCTACACGAACGGTGATGTTGAGCGCCTTACTCGCTCCGGACTACTTCGAGAACTATTCGAGGTCGATTGGGAGCGTATGCGCGTTCATCATCCGAAGCCGGGCGAAGTCCAGGCCGAAAAATTGTTTCAATCAACGAATTACGTGGTTCGGCTCAAAGAAGATAGAACCAACTTATTGGAGTATTCGCACCTCGCTGGCTTGGCGTGCGAAGTACAGGTTCAAACGACTCTGACCCATGCCTGGGCAGAGATGGCACACGATACCGTTTACAAACGTCCCTTCGGAAAAGGGTTCGGTACCCGCGAAATGGGAGCCATAGAACGACGCTTACAGGAGGCGATGCGCGACTATCTCGTTCCTGCAGGTCATATCTTTCAAAAGATCAGAACAGATATGGATCGACTGCTTGAAGGGAAAGCTCTCTTCGACAATGGTGCAGTCCAAGCTGCGGCGGATGCAAATGACAATAATGATCGATATGATGCGCTAAAGCGGCTGAAGGACGACGTACTTCCTTATTTCGATAACATAGAGACAGAGTTTTCAACTTTGTTGGACGACCTTCGTGATGTTTGGTTGAAAGCCGATGCTACGGCTACGAAACCCCATGTCACAACCTATGGTGATTATCCCGGACACGACAGCCATGATGTCACTGGCCTTATTTGTGGTATCTTCCGGAGATATCGGTATGTCAGGTTGGCTGGACTTTTTGCGACTGTCCAAGATCTCTATACGCGCACTCAAAACGAAGGGTCGAAATCTCAACTTGTCGAGCTTGCTGAGAATATGGCATCGCATACCATGCAAGTCTGGCAGAGAGCAGGCCCTTGGGCACAATCAGAGTTGTCCCAACAATTGTCGTCAGAATGTGGGACCGAGGATCATACTCCTATCAATATTGCGGTGGCAGCAGAGATACTGAAGTCTGACATATCCGGGACCACGAGCAGCTCAGATAGTGTGACTTGGCACTCAGGTTCAGTCATTTTCAGCGATACACTTGCCTCTGCTCGTCGCGACGCGATTTCCTTTTTATTCAAAGCGCTCACCAATCGCACGGGGCCTGCTCAATTAGCCTCGATCTTGTCGGCTTTGTTCAACGCGACGCAACCGCCTAGTCACGGCAAAGACGATACGGCTCTAATGCAGATGATCCTGGACGAAAGCGCCATGATCGTAAGGCAAGTTATTCCGTTGATTGATGGATTGCCGTTCGAGCAGCGGCGCGCTTTAGAAAGCAAGGTACATAATGTTTGGCGACGCTATCATGTGCTTCCAGAGTATCTCGCTAGCGAAACAGGTGTTTGCGCTTCTCACGCCAAGCTCCAAACAGAAATTAGAGCGTTCCGTGAAACGATTTCTGTCGATGTGGACTATCGCTTTCACAAGACCCTGTTTGGATATGGATCTATTCTGGAAGGAATGTGGGACGATCCAAATCAGCACCACGAAACAGTCAGCGCCCTTCGAACGAAAGATCAGGACGAATTCTTAGAACAGATTTCACTTGAGACATGGTCCGTGTGGAAGCCGCGGATTTTGCATTCCGCATCTACCGATTTTTATGATGGCGCAGACTTCCCGCCGTTTGAACGATTTGTAGGTGAGCTTGCCGATCGTCAGCCGGACCTAGCATTGGATTTGCTGCGTGAGCGAGCTGGAATGCCTGATTGGACGATACGCCCGTTGGTTCAGGCAATATGGACGGCGGACTATCGAGAAGAGTGCAAAAACATTCTGAGGCAATGGATCAGCGATGGGGACCATTTAATCCATGTTGCGGTATCTCAGATGTTTATCAAAGATATCGATTTGACTTTGGTCCATGAGCTTACAGAACGTGCCGTTGAAACAGCGGATGTCGATTTATGTACAACTATGCTCGAGCTCTCTTGTCGCCGATTCCCCGAGGACGAAGGGTTTTTTAGAGACCGGGTCTTTATGCCGTGCCTCGATATCGTTTCAAAAGCGAACAGTTCCGATTGGGTGAATCGGACTTGGTTCTCAGCAAGCGGAGATTCTCTTTTCTCGAGCTTAAACGAGGATGATAGAAAAAGTCTGCTAGACGCGCTCACTCACGTCCCAACCTTCGATCACCGCCTTGAGTATATATTGGTACCAATCGCCAAGGAGGCGCCCGGCGAGATCATGAGATGGATAGGCGAGAGACTTCGCTACGGCATCCAGTCGTCTGACTCTGATTACACTGACATACCCTTCCAGTTTTACGAGCTTGCGGAGTTGCTGCGGCCCTTTCCACGACTTGTTTTGGATCAACTTCTGGAATTCTCATCCGATGAGACATTGGAGCCGTCTCAATGGAGTTTGAAGCACTTTTTGAGTCGAGTTTATAACGGACACTTAAGTGAACTTTCCCCGACTCTCCTTGAGTTCATTCAAGACGCCGACGTTGTTTCACTCAGCTTCGTGTCAGAACATATTGAGGGCTTTGAAGGTGCCCCTGAACTATTGCCTGTCCTTAGGGCCGTCCTTACAAGTCCAGCGGCGACAGATGAAATCGAGCAGCAAATTGCATCAGTTTACTTCGAGACTGGAATGATGTCCGGCGAGTATGGACCTGCGCAGAGATATCAAGAAAAGGCAGATGCGCTCAGCGAATGGCTAGGAGACAGCAATCAAAGAGTTTCTTGTTTTGCAAAAAGACAGATCAGACAGTTTGAAGCTCAAGCAGCGTCTGAGACAAGGCGCGCAGATCAAGACATCGCCCAGCGTAGATTAGATTATGGTGAGAGTATTAAGCCAAATGGGAAATCAAGTGACGACCCCGATAGCGGATAAAATTTGAAGGTTCGTCGAAATATAGGGAGTAAAGACCTTCTAGACCTTTACACTATAGCGCGGTGTGACAAGGAGTTTGGATGACTGAGTCCGGAGGAACTGCCGCCCAAGCGGGAATAATGTTCCAGAACTCCATTGCAGCTCTCTACTTGGGTCGTATGCTCGACCTAACATCTCGACGTCTTGCGGACCAAGTATTGAAAGTGCGCGTCGAGGCTCCCGAACCCGTGGACGACATTGTAGTTGGCATGGCCGATGGGAGTAGAGAATTTGTTCAAGCCAAGCTGACGCTGAAACGAGGCTCGAAAGCCTGGAAGAAGCTCTGGTCTGATTTCGATAAACAGATTCAGCAAACCGACTTCACAGATCAAGATAAGCTTGTGCTGATAATAGGTGAGAATAATGCACTCGGGAGAGACTTGAGAGGATGCGCTGAACGAGCCGATAGTGCTGAGACGGATGCCGAATTCGAGGAACGACTTAACGACGCTCAGAACCGCGTTTTTCAAGATGTTGTCAACCTGACACTTGGCAGCGATGCCAGAGAGCTCTTCCGCCGAATGGATGTTCGATTGATCCCGTTCCCTTCAATTGATCGCGATTATGCGCCTCAATGGATGCCAAAGAGTTCCATGGGTGTTGCGCATATTTTTGACCTTCTCTGTCTAGAAGTGTCCAAGCGGGCTCACTCTCGCGAGAGCTATACCCGCCCCAAGATAGCTGAGATTCTATTTCGAGAGCACGGAATTGTACTCGATGAACCCACAGACTGGGGTGCGAGCGTATACCGCGCTGCGATTAAGAGAGCTGCCTACGTCACTATACCAGGCACGAATTTTTCTAGGTCGATTGATGAGGCTTTCCCTTGGCCTGTCTGCTCGGCGTTTTCGTTGACAGAGCGTCCAGACTTCGACGACGAAACGCCATCCCATTTGCGCTATGAGCCAACGATCGATGTCGTTGATATCTCCAACTTTCCGGACGCATCCTTGAATCGTGTAACTCTTGTCGGGGGAGCGGGCCTTGGCAAATCAGTCCTGGCAAAAGCACTGGCGGCCAAGAATGCGGCTTCAGGGCTGCTTCCTGTCGTAATAGCCATCGCAGATTTTGCACGAACGGAATTCACGATCGGCGAGTATCTTGCGAAAAGCGTAAATCGCAGTTTTGAGGTTGAAATCAACTGGAGCCGCGCTTGTGACGCCGGTCTGGTCGTTCTCATTCTTGACGGATTAGATGAAGTCAGCGCCGATGCACGAGTAAGTGTCTTGGAACGGATCAAAACGTTTGACGCCCGCCATCGGGAAGTTCCCTGGATGCTAATAGTTCGCGATGCGAGCGCAGTCGCTCTCCCCTTAGAAACGACGCAGATCGAAGTTCAGCCACTGGATCGATCGGGCATAGAACGTGTCGTGAAGTTTTATCGGACTGATAAACCTCATATGGCAGATGAGATCATTGAGAGATTGGAGCATCGTCCAGATCTGTCGCGCATGATCCGCATTCCCCTGTTTCTCGCATTATTGGTCACTACCGCCGAAGATTTGTCGGGTTTGCCTGACTCGCGCGCTGATATTCTCGAAGCCTATCTTCATATCTTATTGAAGCCAGAAAAATTCAAAATCACTGACGGTTACAAGTTAGACGGTGATGATCTTCGTGATTTCTCTGAACGGATCGCGTTCGAAGCACTGGAGCGCGACGAAATTGGCGTTGAGAGTCGCGAGCTGAGACTTTTAGCGAAACAAGTCAGCTTTCCGCTCCCAACTGAGGTTGCATTCGAGGGGTTGGTAAAATGCGGGTTGCTCCGGCAAGCCTCAACAATTCGATACGAATTCCCGTTCCCAATCGTTCAGGAATATCTGGCAAGCTGCTTTCTTGTTGAGAACCGATTGGATGAAATTGAGGAACGTCTCCATCGGATCGTGAAACGACCATGGGCCCAAACTATTCAGTTTGCATTGGAGCGACATCCAAATCCTGAGTCTATCGCAGACACGCTTTTAGCCGAGCGAGATGATGCGTTTTCAACAAAGTTGCGATTGCTAGCACGCTGTATCGGCAACGGAATGAAGGTCACTGTCGAAACTCGCGCCGGTATTGCGGTGCGTCTTGCACGGGTTTGGAGACGAAGCGATTGGGACTTTCGCAATAAAATTGGCAGTCAGATAGCTGATGCATTCTTTGATCCTTTGGTCCCGGAAGTGGAAGAACTGCTTTATCGACCACGGATGCTCTATGCTGGTTCGGGAAAGATCGTCGCGTCGATCAATGATGCAGTGTTCACTGCCGATACGCTGGAAAAGCTTCTCGATAACTCGGACGGACACATGCTACGTCTGAGTGAATTGCAAGCGCCGGTGAATCGCATCTCAGAGACCGCGTTTGACCTCATTATCAATCGTGCTACGCGAGGGGAGAACGGACAAGCCGATGCGGATGATGTGGATACGATGTGCGCGTGTTTGATCGGCCATCTAAACACAGACGGCGTTCCGAATTCGAAAATCGTTGAGGCCGTGAATCGAACGACCCTGCCATTGGCAACGCGGCTGGCCTGCCTTCGCAAAGTACCCGATCAAACGCACGACGTGGCGCTTCCCCTTGTGGAATCAGCGTTGGCAACAGAAGGGTTCGAGCCCAAGGCGTCTGCATTGGAGTATCTGTGCGCACGAAGTGACGCATTTGAGCAAATCCGAACGCGCATTCTGCTAGTTGCCAAGAGTATCGATGACGCCGAAGAACTGTTCAGAGATTTTTCTCGCTACATGGATCATCGACTCTTTGAACAGGTTGCGTCCGATGATGATATTCCCGACACGGTACGTTCTATGGCTGAGGTCATGTGCGCGCGTCACGGCGATCACACACGCATGGAATCCTTAATCAATCGAATTCCTACGCTACCTGTCGATGTCGTCTCTGCAACGCTTTCATTATTTGGGCATCATCGATCGTACGCACTGGCAGAGCGAGCCCTGGAAATGATGGGAGCGCGCGAGTATTCAGTCGGCGAACGACTGAAGATTGCTCAGGCTTTGAGTGGCGGTTTGACTTCGATCTTTGAGATGGATGCCTACTTCTCAGGACTGATAAACTATTGTCCGCCGCACCCAGGATTGAACTTGTTTGAGGAATTGCTCGAAACCTGGTCACAAGTCACAAATTTTTCTGAACTTGAACAACTCCATTTCGATCAACACCTCGCTAGAATGGGGTTTTCAGCGGCACTTGATCGAATTCCTGAACAAACTGAACGCGTCTTAAAAAATGCTGAATATGATTTTCAAGAGCATGAGGCCGCTGGAAGTATAGGCGACTCTCTCAGGCAATTGAGTATGAACAATAGAACGATGCCGCTTGAGTTTCTTGAGAGAGTTATCGACACTTGTTCCCACAATGGCGCTTTCCCCGCCTATCAGATGCTGGAGAAGATTGGCTCGCGAAAAGCTTTCGACCTGCTTTTGCTATCGTACAACAATCCATCCGCACACGCTAAAAGCCTCTGCTTTGAAAGTTTAGAGCGTATGGCATCACGTCTCGGACTAAAAATCATAGAAGTCGATGGTGGCATTCTAGAGGCCCGAGATATCGGGTAATTCCTGAAAGCTAGCCATCTTTTTTAAGAACATTGATTGTCCTTGAGCTAATGTCTTCTTTTGCTCACAAATCAGACTTGAAAGCCACGCGGTGCAGTCCTCAAATTAAGATCGGCTCACTCGACCTGACGATTTATGCCTAGCATAATGGGCACGCCAACTCTCACACGTTGAAACTTGTCTCCCATCAGATTTTCAAACTGATCAAAGACCGCATCATGCGTATCGTGGCCGCCAAGCGCCAGGAAAGAGAGCTCACGGTTCAGCAGCTCGATCTCATTTGCGACGTCGCTTTCATCAATCGGCGCAAAAACGCCATTTCCGGACGCGAGTCGTCGTTGCGCATCTATTCCTGCCACGTATAAGCGGCCCTTCGGCACGGGATAATGCAAGTCGCCGACGATGGCATAAATTGGTTCATCAAACGCGGCTTCCACGCGCTCAAGGAGCTTTGGTACTGTCTGATGTCCGCAGCCGACAATTACGACTAGACCGTGCCCCTCAAGATTTATCACCAAGGCTTGCTCATCAACCCGGCCAATGAATAAACGCCGAGGTATGGGCCCGGTAGAGGCTACCCCATTGGATAGAGCGCGGGGAGACTCAACCGTTTGAACTTCAAGGCCGGGATAGGTCATGGATATTGGCGCATAAACCGAAACCTCACCGAGATCGGCCTGTTCGGGTCCAAAGGAGAAAGATCGTGCCTTTGCCCACTCCGCGCCGCCAACATGATCGCGGTGAACGTGGCTGATGAAAATCGTATCAATATCAGAGCGCTCGATGCCAAGGCGAGCCATGTTGTGTTCCAGAGGCGACGGAGACTCACCGAACCGATTGAAACCGAGATCGAAAAGAATGGTCTCTTCATCCGTTCTGATTAAATAGGACACGCCCGGTTCAGTCCGCAAATCATCTCTGTCGCTGTGCCAGTTTATAAGCGGCAGAACCTCAAGACTGCGCGTCGTCCCAAACTCAGGAACCTGATTGACGGTCGTCATTGCCCAAGTCTGATCAAGCCGCTTAGCGTCCTTAGCTCGTTGCCAATCAGCAATGGCTAAAGCGAGTAACGGGCCAAGTAGAACAAATAGAATAAGGATGATTGTAAATCGTCGCATGAGCGTAGCCTCACAAAAGGGTCAAATCGAAACTGGGTCAAAAAAGAGGAGAAGTGAGCCAAGGACACCAGTTCCGAGCAGGATCGTCGTCGCGACCAGAACCAATAGGATGCGTCCACTGGATGTGAGAATTTGAGTGACTGACGTCTTTATCCCGATGGCCGCCACCGCCAAGATTAAACACGCTTGCGAGAGCGTATTTGCAATTGAGAGCGCATATTCTGGCACGAGGCCTGCGCTACTAAGTCCAACGCACATCGCAAAGATGATCAAAAACACAGGAAAACGGGGCAAAGTGAACCGTGGAGGTTGCTCATGGTGTCTCTGCGAAAACAGTGCACCAACGAAGAAAACCACCGGCACCAAGCAGGCAACCCTCAATAGCTTTACGATAGCTGAGGTTTCTGTCGCGGCTGGGGAGATAAGCGCCCCTGCGCCAACGACTTGGGCCACATCATGGATCGCCGCGCCAAATAGTATCCCAGCATGTACGTCGCTCAGTCCGAGGGCTCGTGCAATTGCTGGATAGGCAATCATCGCAACGGTGCTCAGGGCAGTTACGCCGATGATCGCCAACACAACCGTGTTCTCTGCTTTTCGAGGTGACACGCTTGCAATCGCTAAAGCCGCAGACGCCCCGCAAATGGCAACCGCGCCAGCGGCAATGATTGCGGTCTCGCTTTGAAGCCCAGCCCATCTTCCAATCTGCCAGCCAAGGGCAAGCGTTATCACCAAGCTCAACAAGACCAATAGTGCTGTCGCCCAACCGAGTGCCGCAATCTGTGAGAGGGTTATCTGCAACCCCAAAAGCGCAACCCCGGCTTTCAGAATTGTACCACCTGCTAAATCGAGGCCGACGGCATGGGTGTCGCTCTCACTCGGTGCTTTCACCAGTAGCCCGACGATCAAGACCAGTGCCAAAACGGGCGTTCCAGTGATGTTGGACAAAAAAGTCCCGCACAGCGCAACGATCCCTGCCAGCAAAAGACCGTCCCGATAGGTCATGGTTCGTGCAAGCCAAGCTATGCATGACGCATTCTGCAATTCATTCCGAAGCGCCATAATTCTTAAAGCGCTGGGGCAGTGGCGGCATTAAACTTACAGCTTAGGATATGAGGACCGAAGGCCGAGCCGATCAGCATCCGGCCTGACACCTCGTCAACAATCGCAACTGATCCGCCCGAATGTTCCGACCCATCATCGATATAGATCCGCTCAACAGTTCCGCGCGATGGATCGTAGACCAGAACTTCGGACGGTGAGGGAGACGTCTCAGAGCGTTGATAACCCATGGCCAGCGTCAAAAGCTTCGGGTGACCTGTGATGAACACCCGCCCATCCGGGTTGACCGTTATGTTATCAACACCTGTTTCCAAGGGGACGTGACGGTTGAATGAAAGTGTTTGCGTTTGAGGCTCGTAGTCAAAGACCGATAGTCTTTGTGCGATGGTTTCACCGACATAAAGCTGGTGTTGTGAGGGGCTAAACGCGATTCCATTGGCCATTTTCAAGCCCTCGGCAACGATCTCGGCTGTCTCAGTATTGATACGCAGAACTTTGCCGGTGCGCAGTTGTCGGGCCCCTTCAAGGATCTCGCCCGTTGTTGCTGCCTTGGCTTTTTTGTCGAGTGTCACAAGCGCTTCAGCCGGGCCAATCGCCACCAGGTCATTAGGATTGCGCAGCAGCGGGTGCTTCAGTGTGCGTTCCAGCGTTAAGTCCCCTGACGATGTCACCCGAAAGATCTCAATCGTGTGTCCGTCACTCGGACGATTGGCGACAAATAGGCGGCGCGTTCCCATTTCATCAACGTGGAGGTCCATTCCAAAACTGCGGAACACCTCTGGTTCAGCAGGTGCGAGGTCGTTTGGCACTGCCAATTCCGCTGATGCCATCGATAATGCCCAAATCTTGGCGCGGCCCGGGCCACCTGAGCGAAAGGACCGACGGTCTCCACCAACAGCGTAGACCATACCCGCTTCCCGGTCCCATACGAGGTCTTCTGGTCCTTCGTAACCCACAAGCGGACGACACGATCCATCAAATGCGGAGACAATCGTTCTCGTTTCTCCGGCTCGGACATAGGTTGACCATGCAAACATGCCAAACCAAACGAGAAGCGCGACCGCAGCCCACAAGAAGACCCGTACCAGCACGTCCGTCCAAACACTATAGCCCTTTAAGGGCGGAGCGAGATCATCGGGAATGGGCATTGGTTTAAGCGCTGAAACGTCGGCACCGCCAGTGTTTCCTTTAGGCACCCAGCCGAATAGATACCCCGGAATAACTGCAATGATCCGCAGAACCTGACCTCTAATTTCTCGCCAATCTGTTTTTCTGATGCCAACTTTTAGCATCCACCAGTGCGTGATAAAATGCGTAGTGAAATATCTCTGACCGAGGATATGCGCGCGTTCCAACAAACGGAACGCTTCATCCAATTGGTCACGTTTGTAGGCATCTTTGGCCAGTGACATTTCCTGGCCGAATGCGGTCTTGATAGCGGCTTTCATAGTTCAACCTTCGATTAGACTTCTCGAAGGTCTTATTCCGCGATCTATTTTCTCAAGTATTGAACGAAACGCTTGATCGCACGAACCGCTATTGCCCTGCGTTCAACGCCTGAAGCGGTGTGACCCCCATGATCTTTCCCATGGTCCGGGTGAGATGGGCCTGATCGGCAAATCCACCGGCATAAGCGGCATCCGCCAATGTTGCACCTTGTGCCATCGCTTGCGCTGACCGCCGTGTTGCCTGCCATATCAGCCATTTAGACAAGGGCACGCCAAGCTGTTCCTGGGCAATTGCCCGTAGCCTCGGTTCCGATAGTCCGCATGCCTTGGCGGCTTGCGAGATCGCGCTTTTCAGTTGTGCCGTTCGCAAGAAATTGAGGGCCTCCAACAGTCGCAAATCCATTTGTGAGCTAACGCGGCCTGATGCGCGTTCCAAATCATTGAGAAGCGTTTTGAGGTCACCTTGCCAGTTCACCTGACCGATAAAACTTGGGTCCATTACTGAAACATCATCATGGCCGCAAAGGCTTTGAACAAAGTGAGCCAGTTGCGATTGGGGCTCGATCAATACAAGTACGGCTTTATCAGCGGGAGAAAGAGTATGTCGCTTTCCTGCTTTCACGCACAACGCAACGCCCGATACCAAGCGATCATGGTCATCTTTGATCGAGATGTCCGAGCCAAGGGACACGGTGAGTTGAAGCGTGGCATGCGCATGTGGGCGGTTGTCCGCAGCCCGACCACGATACACGAGCGAGGTTTCGCCAATGTAGAATTCACCCTTCCAATCCATAGTTTCCAGTACTGCGCGGAACCACTAAGAGCAATCAGAACCGTTCATACTCTAAGTTGATTTTACAAGTGTATCATCAGGGCTGAGTATTAGGTTTGAAAGAGAGCAGCATCAAAAGGATGCGCGATCTTCAATAGTTCGCTGCGTCGATATTCGAGTGAGCCGCCCTGACCGTATTCCGGCCGGTTATTCTTGTGACCCATCAGCGCGCATCGCAGGCCATAATCGAGACCGCCTTCGAGCATGCGGTCTTCGAAAGAGTGCCGGAACGAGTAAATGACATGATCTGAGGATGGCAGAAGTTTTCGCTGCCTGAACGCTTTCATGAGGTTGGCCGAAACCAACGTGCTCTTGTCATAATAATAGGGGAACCCTTCAGGACATGACCGCATGGCGATCTCTGCGGCGCCAACAAGTGGTATTTCCCGTCTGGAGTCTTCCGTCTTCAATTCTCTTTTCTGCTCCGGTCGGATCGCAATATGGGGGACCTTTTCGTTTAGGCGAATATCTTCCGGGCGAAGGTTCACCAGCTCGCTTAGCCGCGCCCCTGTTTCTATGAGCAAATAGATGAGCACACGCAATTCGATCCGTAGCCCGTCAAATAGACCTGGCACAAGTATGCGGGACCGCACCCAGTCATCTGTGAAAGAGGCGCGTTTGGCTTCGGTCTTGCCTGAAAAGTAGAAGTCCCGGAACGGGTCTTCGAAATCTGCCACGCCAATATGCTTATAATAGCGCTGCAAGAGCGAGCGCATATTTCCGATATGCCTATTGGCGGTATTCGGCGTCACTGGTTTTTGGCCGCCGTCCTGCGGCTGCATACGCTCGACCCACCAGTCACGATACTCCAGCGCGGTGTCCCTCGTAATGTCGCTTAGCGGGAGATCACCCATTTGTTCGATGAAATAGGTGATCGATGTACGCTTTGTTTTCTCCCAGGATCGTCGTTGAGCTTCAGACTTGTTATACTGGTCGTCGAAGGCAATTTTGGACACATAGAGCTCGAAAGCTTCAGACACTGGAATTGTCGCTGCAGGATCTGGGGCCCCTCCTAAAAGCGCCTCACTATCGGCACGTTTCGGATCACCGCCAGCGCCGGACTGGGCCTCCAGCGTTCTGATCCGCTCCATCAATTCGGCAATGGATCGACTTTCGGCAAGTGGCTCAGCTGGCTTGTAAGAGAAACCGTAAGCCATGGCGCGTGAGATTGCTGACTTATAGCGCTGTTCCAGCGCCGCGCGAACGGTGGAACCATTTGCAGTGTCATCAGACAGTTCTAATGCCAGCGCCATCCAGTACGCGTCATCTGCTTCGGCGAGCTGATCTCGCCGAATTCGCGCAACGTCCAAGGAGTCCGTTTTAAGAGAGACCTTGGCGAAACGCCGCTGATCAAGATGAGAAAATTGTCCGGGAACCCGGCGTTGATAGTACCAACGCTTGCCGCGTTTAAGCAAAAATCTATCGGGATCGCGTATGTTCGTCATACGCCACTGTATCCCATTTTGTATCCAATTTGTATCCCACTTTTCGAAAAACATGCGGAAACCGCGCCATCTCTCGATCTAAACCCTTGATTTTTCTGAGGAATTATTTTGAGAAATGGCGCGAGTGACGGGACTCGAACCCGCGACCCCCGGCGTGACAGGCCGGTACTCTAACCAACTGAGCTACACCCGCGCATTTCTTCGGGTCACCACCGTGGCGGTGAAGCGCTGATTTAGACGGCACTATTCTGCCGGTCAAGCATCAATTGCCATGACTTTGACATGGATTGCACATAGAAACCGAAACTGACCGTAAAATGAGGTGTTTTCGCTGATGAAACGTGTGTTGATAGTCTTGGGGATCATCGTTGCACTCTTGCTGATCGTGATCGCTGTGGTGCCTTTTCTGATCCCGTCTTCAGTGTACAAGGCCCAGATTGAAAAGGCTGCGGCGAATGCCACGGGACGTGAGGTTACCCTAACGGGTGATCCATCCCTATCCATTTTTCCACGGATATCGGTGAAGATTGATGGTGCGACGATTTCAAATCCGGAAGGGTTTAGCGCTGAGAATATGATTGAGGCTGGTGCCTTCAAAGCCAGCCTGAAGCTTTGGCCGCTCTTCTCGCAGCGTGTTGAGGTTGGTGAGATCACTTTGTCTGACGCAACCGTCTCTCTGGAGCGGTTAGAGAATGGCGAAGCGAACTGGATTTTCGAAAGTGTGGGCGATGCTGAAAGCATCCCGGAGGAGACACAAGAGGGATCAGGGGGCTTTCAGACGACCATCGCGCGGGCGCGTTTACAGAATGCTGCTGTCTTCTATGCCGACCGTCAGGCTGGCACTGAGTACGCCCTGACCGAAGTGAATATGGAAGCCAAGCTCACAGCCTTGGATGAGCCGCTCCTGTCGAGCGGGCGTGGGCGCCTGAACGGGCAGGCGTTTGCCTATGAAATTGATCTCGATACGATTGATGATCTGACCAATCAGCGCCCGGCCTCTCTGGTTGCATCTCTGGCGACCGATTTTGGTTCCGTCAGCTATGATGGAGCCGTCACGCTTGGTGATGTCATTGAACTGGATGGTGGCTTTGAGGCGGGCTCGCAGACTTTGGGAACAATTCTGGCGCTCGTTGGTGCTGATCTTCCAATCCGGTCAGAAGCCCTGAAAGGGTTTGAGGCGAAGGGGCGGGTCAGTGGCTTGGCAGATGCCCTACAGATTGACTTGAGCAAGACTGAGTTACGCGCTGATGGTATGCAGATCGATTATACGGGGAAACTTTCCCTTAGCGCTGAGCCTATGCTGGACGGCCAGGTTGAGGTGAAAGCCGATACGCCCTCACAATTGTTCAAGCCGGGGCAAGAGATTGCAGCACTGACAATTGTCGAGGATCTGGATTTCAGTGCCTCTGTATCAGGTCCTGTGAGTGGATTGCAGCTTAGCAATGTTGTGATGACCCATTCCGGGGATTTGCTGGACGCGGGCTTCAGGGGCGCGCTTGGGCTTTCTGGAGCAGGGTCCCTGAACGGGCAGATTTCAGCGAGCAGTGAAGACTTGCGAGGCCTGCTCAGCGCAATGGCTGTAGAGATGCCGGAAGGTGAAACCCTGCGGAGCTTTAGCCTTGGTGGCAATGCCAGCGGGACGTTTGCCGCTCTTTCTCTCGCCGACATGGACTTGCAACTCGATGATCTGACCGCGGCTGGCAAGCTAGGTGCTGATATGCGCGGGGCGCGACCAAAAGTGACGGCTGACCTGACCATGCCGAGCCTTGACCTGACACCGTTCCTTGGAACCAGTGAAGCTGACCCGAATGCGGCACAGGCTCAGTCAACGGGATGGGATGACACTCCGTTAGCACTGGATGGCCTGAAGGCGGTTGATGCAGACCTGACGCTGAATGCCGGATCGGTCACATTGAATACAATCACGCTGGAAGACGCGCTTCTGAGTGTCGGTTTGAGCAATGGCCGTTTGCAGGCTCTATTCCGTCGCGCCGATGACCAACCGGGGTT
Source organism: Hyphomonas sp. FCG-A18 (assembly GCF_045287255.1). Lineage (GTDB taxonomy): Bacteria > Pseudomonadota > Alphaproteobacteria > Caulobacterales > Hyphomonadaceae > Henriciella. The sequence goes on along the minus strand of NZ_CP137142.1, from coordinate 2,256,663 downwards.
TCGCGCGTTTGATGGCGGTTGGGCTGGTGACATGGTGCTGGATGCATCGCGTGCAGAGCCAAGCCTGAGCTTTAAAGCCGGGGCAAGCGGGATTGCCGCGCGCAAGATGCTGGACGCACTGACCGGGTTTGATGGTCTTGGCGGCGTTGGGGAGGTAAATGTTGATCTGACCTCATCGGGCAACAGCCTGAAAGCACTGGTTGAAGGGTTAGACGGCAGCTTTGATACGACGCTGAACGATGGTGCCTTGCGTGGTATCAATCTGGCCCAAATGGTACGGTCGGCGGATAATCTGCAAGGTATGTTGACCAGTGGGGAACTGAGCCTTGCGAGTTTTCAGGATGCGATTTCACCGCAGGCAGAAACCGATTTTACTGAAATGCTCAGTGGCTTGAGTTTCGAGAATGGCGTTGCGACAATCCAGGAGCTGCGGCTCGACAATCCTGTGGTTGGCGTAACTGGGTCTGGCACAATTGATCTGGGCGCGCAGACGATTGATGTACGCCTTGTTCCGCGTGTTGATCAAAGCGCGCAGGGCGGCGGCCAGACCATCGGTGTTTCAGGTATTCCAATCCCGGTGCGGATTTCGGGTTCATGGACGAATCTAAGCTATGGCCTCGATTCAGCGGCTGTGCAGCAGGAACTGGTCGCGCGGGCACGCGGGCAAGTGGCGGACGAGATCACCAGCCAGATTGAGGGGCCACTTGGTGGTTTGATTGGAGAGGTCGTTGGTGGTGGTCGTCAGACTCAACCAGCTGTGCAGCCTTCAGAGCCGAATGAGACGACTGAGACCGGGGAGCAACCAAGCGTTGAAGAGCAGGTTCGCGACCGGGTCTTGGATGAAGCGTTTGGCGCAATCTTTGGGGAAGACAAAAAAGATGAAGATTCCGAGTAGATGTGATTGCCCAATCACAGTCATGTGATTGGCATGGACCTGCCATAATTGCCTTCTATCTGTCAGATATTCGGCGCCTGCTCAGGTTGGCCTGAATATTGCCAATTGCGAAATGGCGTTCTGTCCAGTATACGGCGCGCCATAACAGTAGAGGTGCTGATTCATGTCTAAGATCGACCTAGCTGACTATACGCCGTCTGCGGACGAGGATTTTATGAATCCCAAGCAGAAGGCGTACTTCCGTCAGAAGCTGGAAAATTGGAAAGATGAAATCCTGAACGGGGCGAAGGAAACCATTTCAAACCTGCAGGAAGAATCGTCCAACCATCCTGATCTGGTCGACCGGGCCTCTTCTGAAAGTGATAAGGCGCTTGAGCTGCGCACGCGCGACCGTCAGCGCAAGCTGATCTCCAAGATTGACGCGGCCATCCGGCGGATCGAAGCGGGCACTTATGGCTATTGTGATGATACCGGCGAGCCAATTGGTCTGCGTCGCCTTGAGGCGCGCCCGACAGCGACATTAAGCCTTGAGGCCCAGGAGCGCCACGAGCGTAATGAACGGACCGTACGCGACGACTGATTTGCAGATTGTCCTGCGCAAAATCTTTCCGTTTTCTTAAATCCCTAACGCGCTGTTAACCGTTTCGACTCCAAGAACTGATTCGGACGCTTGTGTCCGGACCCTAAGGTTCGATTGGTATGCGCGGTGAGTCTCCTTCTGGAACAGATATGGACTGGGCCATCGGCTCAGACGACGAGATGATGGACCCTGACCGTCCCATTCCGACCGCAAAGGGTGTGTTGACCTCCGCGGAGATTGAGGCGCTGTTGCGTCCGGACCTGAGCGATATGCCGGGTGAAGCGGATGTCGATCCGCAAAGTGTTGAGGCTCGGAAAATTCCGGCTCTGCCAACAGCAGAAGAAAAAGCCGCGCGTGAACTGCGCCTGCAGGCGGGGCAAATGGCGGCGCGCCTGTCATTGACGCTTGGCCAATGCAGCGGCGTCAAAGCCGCTGTAGGTTTGAAGAATACTGAACGTCTCGGCGATGCAGGCCTCCGCGGGCAGATACCGGCCGGGCAGGGGGCGGCTTTGTGTTTTGGTGCACGGGATCAGACAGTCTGTGCCATGATCCTTCTGCCAGGGCGCTTGGCCGATGCGATTATTGCCAAGGCTTGTGGCGCGCCACCTGCGGTTATGGATACAGGCCGGGTCGGTGATGGCTGGACGCTCAGCGCGATTGATTGCGCGCTGCTGGAGCAGTTGCTGGCGCCATTGGGCGAGGCCGTTCAAAGAGAGTTGCGCCTGATCGCGATTGAAACCGATATGGCTTATGTCGCGAGCCTGATGACCGGAGATGCTTTGGTTCGATCCGAGTTTACGGTTGAGGCCCCGGGGCTCGACACGACAATGACCGTGATTGCATCCCAGATGGGGGAGGTCTCGGTTAAGCCTGACATTGTGCCCAGAGCCTTGCCCGTGACCGCGATGCTGACTGCGCGAATTGCCAGTCTGAATGTCCCCTTGAGCAAGATTACCGCACTCAAAGCTGGATCGACACTTTTGCTGGGCCTGCCAACCGACCAACCCGTTGAAGTGCTCTCTGGCGGGCGGGATGGCCCAGTGGTGCTCGAGGGTGACATTGGCCGTAAAGGCAACAAGATCGCGGTTAAGATCACTGGCATGAACCGATCCCTGATCAAGGACCAAGGACCGGATCGCTAGACGCATCTATCCAATATTGCCGTGCTTTTCGATGTGAGCGTCAATCGCCTTGATTGTTTCATCGACATTGCTGGTAGAGCGCAGTTCAGCCTCGCGCTGGGCCCAGAGGCGTTTCTGGTAATTGGTGGAGATAATGTCCGTCACCACCAAAGTCCCAACGACGAGATAGAAGCTGGCTTTACTCATCGCTTCAATCGGGAAGCCGAACAGTTTCAAGTGGGCCAGATGTGCGCCCTCTGTTACCAGCAGGACACCGACCAGAAACAGGATAAACAGGCCGAGTACCTCATACATGCGGTTCTTCTTCAGGAAGTCAGCGACATAGTCAGCCAGCAGGATCATCACGATGCCTGAAGCGATAATCGCAATCGCCATGATCCACACTTGATAATCTTTAGCGGGTTCGCAGCCGATAGCTCCAGTAACCGGGTTGGCGATTAGATAAGCCTTGCATTCCTGCACCGTGCCTTCAAACACGCCGCCCTGAATCAGGCCTGCACTCACTTGTGTCAGCGTCTGGCCTGCCGCGTTAACGATGTTCGCAACTTCTACGTTCGCAATGGCCATCGCTGACAGGATGGAATCGAAAGAGAAAACCAGGTTCATTGCCACAATCATGGCCACGGCCTGAACAACAGATTTACTCTTTGACCCTTCCGTATGCTCAATATGATCAACGGCGAGCAGGTGATGGATCTCTTTGATCGCTGTATAAATAATGAACCCGCCCCCCAGTAGGGTTACCAGGGCCTGCAGCGTAAACTCCCCTTCGATGAGGCCATTTATATGTGTCTCAAACAAAGGCTCGGCCAGGAGCGCAAACAGGTTTACAATGACAATCAGTAGTATGATGCGCAGGGCGACCGCGATGCCGATCCCCCATCGGGCAACACTGCTCGCTTTTTCCGGGCCGACCCGTTTCGATTCGATGGTGATGTAGAGCAAGTTGTCGAAGCCCAGGACCGCCTGCAGCAGCAAGAGTGCGAACAGCGTAAACAGCCCGCTGACCGAGAAGACCTCGGCAAGAATTTCACCCAACATAATGGATACCCCTTTGTGATTTTGAACCTCTCTCAGAGCTAGCTTAGGCGGAGTCGGCCTAATCGAAAGGGTTGGGAGGCTTGCCCTTGTCAGCGCAGGGGATTAGAGCGGGCCGCAACTTTGTTTCCCTCCCAAGAAGGACCCCGCCATGAGCGAGATTGTTGATATTCACGCCCGCCAGATTCTCGATAGCCGGGGTAACCCGACGGTTGAGGTTGATGTGACCCTTGAGGACGGTTCCTTTGGTCGCGCTGCGGTGCCGTCCGGGGCCTCTACAGGCGTTCATGAAGCCCATGAACTGCGCGATGGCGGCGAGGCCTATAAGGGCAAGGGCGTTCTCGATGCGGTCGATGCCGTGAATGGCGAGATTGCCAACGAGTTGGAAGGCCTCGACGCGACGGATCAGCGCCTGATCGATGGCCTGATGATCGAGCTGGATGGCACTGAGAACAAGAAACGCCTTGGCGCGAATGCCATCCTTGGTGTCTCAATGGCAACCGCCAAGGCAGCTGCTGAAAGCTGCGGTCTGCCGCTCTACCGCTATATGGGCGGCACCAATGCGCGTATCCTGCCAACCCCGATGATGAACATCATCAATGGCGGTGAGCATGCCGATAACCCGATCGATATTCAGGAATTCATGATCATGCCGGTCAATGCTGAAAGCATTGCTGACAGCGTACGCATCGGCTCTGAAATCTTCCACACGCTGAAAAAGACACTGCAGGATGCCGGGCATAATACAGGCGTGGGTGACGAGGGCGGCTTCGCGCCAAATATCGGCTCTACCAATGAAGCGCTTGATTTCATTATGAAGTCTATCGAGACGGCGGGCTACGCACCGGGTGAAGATGTTATGCTCGCCCTCGATGCAGCTTCGACTGAGTTCTACAAGGATGGCAAATACGTTCTGGCGGGTGAGGATAAGACCCTCGATGCCGAGGGTATGGCGAAATACCTCACCAACCTGGTCGATACCTATCCGATCGTGTCGATCGAAGACGGTATGGCCGAGGATGATTGGGATGGTTGGGCGATCCTGACCGAGATGGTTGGCGACCGTTGCCAGCTGGTTGGAGATGATCTGTTCGTGACCAATCCGGAGCGTCTGGCGCTTGGCCTGCAGCGCGGCGCAGCGAATTCCATCCTGGTTAAGGTCAATCAGATCGGCACGCTATCTGAAACACTTGATGCGGTCGAACTGGCCCACCGTCATGCCTATACTGCGGTCATGTCTCACCGTTCTGGTGAGACCGAGGATGCAACAATCGCTGACCTCGCTGTGGCGGTGAACTGTGGCCAGATCAAAACCGGGTCACTGGCGCGCTCTGACAGACTGGCGAAATACAACCAGCTGATCCGGATTGAGGAAGAACTGGGCGCAGCCGCACTTTACGCTGGTGGCGCACTGATCAACGCCTAAACGAATTTGCTTCTGGCTGCGGGCTTAATTGCCGCGCAGCCAGAGGATCAATAACGGGATCCAGATCAGGCTGAGCGTAAGTGTGCCTTTGACGGCCTGATAGGCGATCCACCACCAGAAAAACCGTTTCTTGTTGGCATTCAGCCAGCGGATGCCTCCGCGTAGCCGTGCAATTGGCCCGCGTTTTTCCTCAGGGAGGTTCGGATCAGTCTGCGGCTCTGGCAAAGGACGGGGCCTTGCGGATTTGCTTTTCAAGCTTTGGGTGCAGGTCAGCGTTGGCTGAAATGATCGAGCCAGTGACCAGAGGGTCGCCGCCATCAATCTCAGTCGTGACCCCGCCCGCTTCACGAACGAGGATCATGCCTGCCGCAATATCCCAGGGCTGCAGGCCGCGTTCCCAGAAACCGTCAAAACGCCCCGCCGCAACCCAGGCAAGGTCAAGCGCAGCCGAGCCATTGCGGCGAATCCCAGCCACGATGGGGGTCATTGCCGCAACTTCCTGCGCAAACCGGGTATGGACCTCTGGGGCTTTGCCAAACCAGGGGGCCCCCGTTGCGAACAAGGATTGTTCCATATGCTTGCGTCCGGCAACGCGCAGTTTGCGTTGGTCGAGCCAGGCGCCACGTCCGGTTTCACCCCAGAAAATCTCATTACGGGAAACGTCATAAACGACACCAGAATAGAGCTTGCCTTCACGCTCCAGCGCGATGGAAACTGCATAGTGTGGTTGTCCGTGCAGGAAGTTCAGCGTGCCATCAAGCGGATCAACAATGAAGCGATTGGTCTTATCGCTGCCTTCAACAATACCGCGCTCTTCCATGACAAAGCCATAGCCGGGGCGGGCCTTTGTCAGGTGTTCGTAGATGATTTCCTCGGCACGGTGGTCGGCATTGGAAACGAAATCACCGGGGCCTTTTTTGGAGACCTGCAAAAACTCAACTTCTCCGAAATCACGGGCAAGCGAGCGGCCAGCCTTGCGGGCAGCCTCAATCAGAACATTTCCGAGCGCGGAAGGTTTAGACATTGTACTTTAAATCCTAGTCGGCGCGGCGCAGATAGGTGCGGTCAGATGTCTGGACAATGACGCGTTCGCCGACCCCAATGAAAGGTGGCACCGTGACGCGCACCCCATTGTCGCAGACAGCAGGCTTGAAAGAGTTGGCCGCAGTCTGGCCTTTTACGACAGGCTCGGTTTCTTCAACTGTCAGCGTCACCTGCTCAGGGACTTTAACGCCAATTGGCGTTTCACCATAAAACTCGATCTCGACGGTCATGCCATCCTGCAGGAAGTCACCATCTTCGCCGACAAAATCCTTTTGCAGCTCGATCTGTTCAAAGCTTTCCTGATCCATGAAGGCATAGGCTTCACCAGCATCGAACAGGTACTGATAGTCTTTCTGTTCCAGCCGGACACGCTCAACTGTCTCGTTGGCGCGGAAGCGTTCATTGGCTTTTGAGCCATTGAACAGGTTGCGCATCTCAACCTGATTGAAGGCGCCGCCCTTACCGGGCTTGACTGCATTGCACTTCATGGCGCGCCATACGCTGCCATTGTGCTCAATGACCATATTGGGCTTGATTTCGTTGCCGTTGATTTTGACCATGGGAAACGTCCTGTTCGTGTTCGCAGCAGGAGGTAAAGGCCCGACCGATAATGGTCAATTCTCTGTAGACATTGGGGTCACGCTGGGTAAAGCTGAAAGTCCTAGCAAATGGGGGTTTGAGATATGGACTTTGTAAATCGTTTTCTGAGCTTTGAGAAACTGATGGGGGGCGTGCTTGTGCGCGTCATCTACTTCATTGGGTTGGTCTTTATTGCGCTGGCGTCGCTAGCTTCGCTGTTTCAGGCGCTGCAGGCCATGGGGTATAGTTTTATGACCGGGCTGGGTATGTTCCTGCTCACGCCAATCTTCGCGCTGATCTCAGTCCTGTTCTGGCGATTTATCTGTGAGATTTACATTGTCCTCTTCCGGATCACCGAGCAGTTGAATGAGATCAAGCTGGGTCTGAAACCGCCTGCGGAAGACTAGAGCGTCGAGGCGCTCATTGACTCGTCAATCACGCGATTGAACATCGCAACAGCGGCAGCTGGGCCATCATGATGGGTCCAGACCGCTGATGATACGGCAAGGAAGTCCGCGCCCGCAGTTACCAGAGGCGAAGCATTCTGAACCGTGATGCCACCAATTGCGACACAGGGCAGGGTCAGGAACATCTGACACCAGCTCAAAATTCCCGGGTCAGCTGGCGTTGTGTCTGCTTTTGTCGAGGTCGGATAAAACGCGCCAAAGGCCACATAATCTGCCCCTGCTTCGCCCGCGACCAGCGCGGCATGGCGGCTATTCTTGCAGGTTGCGCCAATGATCACATCATCGCCCAGCAGGGTGCGCGCTTCGGCAATGTCCATGTCATCGGCCCCAAGATGCACGCCATCAGCCTCCAGAGCGCGTGCCAGTTGTGGGCTGTCATTGATGAAAAGGGCAATATCATTGGCATTGCACAGGGGTTTTATAGCCTGCGCCACCGCGCGGGTTGCGGCGGTATCAAGCGTGTCATCATCCTGCTTCAGGCGCACCTGCAGGCTGGCAATGTCGCCGCCTGCAATCGCCGCTTCGAATTGAGAGACAAAACCAGCGACATCATCGATGCGCGGTGGGGTGATGAGATAGAGGCGCGAGCGCTCACGAACCGGATCATTAGCCATGCGGTTTGTATATACGCTTCGTACTCGCAGGGAAATTGTCGAGCGCTGCGCCTGTGCGGGTTGGCCGCGGGAAGAGGGCACCCCCGCAGTTCGGGCAGGTGCCTTTGAAGATACTGTCATTACAGTCGGTGCAGAATGTGCACTCAAATGAACAGATCAGAGCGCCGTCCTCATTCGCAGGCAAATCGCGATCACAGCGTTCGCATCCCGGGCGCATATCCAGCATGAGCACTCCTCCTTGGGATCGCTATACAGGATCAATCGAACATGTCGAAGAGTTCGCCGAGTAGGCTTTCGCGCTTGCGTGGGCGGCGAGAGCGTGATCTGCGATCATCCCAGTCATCATCGTCGTCATCCCAACGGTCATCGTGTCGGTGTTGGGGGGGCGGCGCCTGACGGGGGCCGTCAATGCGCTCAATGATTTTGTCGAGTTCGCCGCGATCGAGCCAAACCCCTCGGCAGGTTGGGCAATAATCAATCTCAACGCCAGAGCGTTCTGTTACCACAAGGGTCTCACCGTCCACGGGGCATTTCATGCGAGTCTGTCTCCTGTTCTCTGCCTAGAGTTGGGGCGGAGAGGGGAGCTCGACAAGCAAGCAAAAGAAAAGCCCTGATGGCTTTTACACCATCAGGGCGATTGGTTTTGGCTATGGTAGGCCTTGCTTAGCCTGCAGAAGAGGCCGTGCAGATATTGTCGATTGAGCCAGCCAGAGTGGCATCGAACTGATCATCGCTTTGCTGCGCTGAAAGGCCTTCAGACAACGCGCGAGAGAAGCTGGCAATCATGCCGGTCTGGCGGCCAAGGCGCGCGCAGGCTTCTTCGCGGGTATAACCGCCAGACAGCGCGACGACACGCATGACGCGCGGGTGGTCGACCAGCGGCTTATACAGGTTGTCTTTCTCTGGCAGGGTCAGCTTGAGCATGACCTGTTGATCGGCGGGCAAGGCATCGAGATGCTTGGTCAGCTCAGCCAGAAGGATGTCTTCGGCTTCGGCTTTGTCGGCGATGCTGATCGTGACTTCCGGCTCGATGATTGGAACCAGGCCGTGGCCAAGGATCTGGCGACCAACCTCAAACTGCTGCGTGACAATAGCGGCAATCCCGGTTGGGTTAGCGGCATCGATCACAGAGCGCATTTTGGTTCCGAAAATGCCTTTCGAGACGCCCTTTTCAAGCAGGGCATCAAGGTCTGGCATTGGCTTCATCACCTTCACGCCATTCTCTGAGTCAGCCAGACCCTTGTCGACCTTCAGGAAAGGGACAACGCCGCACTCATTCCAGAGATATTCAGCGGTCGGTGTGCCATCAATCTCGCCATCCATGGTGCGTTCGAACAGGATCGCGCCGATCACCTTGCTGCCAGTGAAGGCTGGGGATTTGATGATCCGGGTGCGCATCTGGTGGATGATGTCGAACATCTCGTCTTCGGTAGACCAGGCATCTTCGGTGACACCATAGAGACCGAGCGCTTTTGGGGTGGAGCCGCCAGATTGGTCAAGCGCAGCAATAAAGCCGTCCTGTGTGGCGATCTGTTTTGTCATTTCGGCCTTAGCCATTGCGTTCTCTCCTCCGAGCGTAACGTTTCTTAGGTTTTCAGGGCTTCGACACCGGGAAGGGGTTTCCCCTCCATCCATTCCAGGAAAGCCCCGCCTGCGGTTGAAATATGGGTGAAATCTTCTGCGACGCCCGCATGATTGAGCGCGGCAACAGTGTCCCCGCCACCGGCAACAGCGATCAGCTCGCCTTTGGCGCAACGCGTCGCTGCGGCCTGTGCGGCCTGAACGGTTGCTTTGTCGAAGGGTTCCATCTCAAATGCGCCAAGCGGACCATTCCAGACCAGCGTTTTGGCTGTATCCATGGAGGCAGCAAGGATCGCGACGGTTTGCTGTCCGGCATCGAGGATCATTTCATTGTCAGCGACTTCGTCGAGACCACATGTGCGATGCGGCGCATTGGCGGCGAAGTCTTTCGCGACCACGACATCCATAGGCAGCAGGATGTCACAGCCCGCGGCTTTGGCGTTGCGTTCAATCTCGCGGGCCGTGTCGGTCAGATCATGCTCACATAAGGATTTGCCAACGCTATAGCCGCGCGCGGCCAGGAATGTGTTGGCCATGCCGCCGCCAATCGCGAGGGCATCGACCTTGGAAACCAGATTCTTCAGAAGGTCGATCTTGGATGAGACTTTCGCCCCGCCCACAACCGCCATAACCGGGCGCTGTGGCGCGCCAAGGGCCGCATTGAGCGCTTTGAGTTCGGCTTCCATAAGGAGACCAGCACAGGCGGGAAGTAGGCGGGCCACGCCTTCGGTTGAGGCATGGGCGCGGTGTGCCGCAGAGAAGGCATCATTGCAATAGACATCGCCCAGCGAGGCCAGGAATTGCGCCATCTGCGGATCATTGGCTTCTTCCATCGCGGTGAAGCGTGTGTTCTCAACCAGAATGATGGCATCAGCAGGGGCCGCATCAATCATGCCGCGATCGGGCCGCTCGACAAAAGTGACGGGCTTGCCCAGAGCCGCTTCCATTGCCGGCACGGTGACGCGCAGCGACATGTCGGGATTGGGCTGTCCTTTAGGGCGGCCAAAGTGAGCCAGAAGAACTGGCTTGCCGCCCTTTTCCAGGATTTTCAGGATGGTCGGCGCGACTTTGTCGATACGGGTCGTATCAGTGACGCGCTGACCTTCGACGGGAACATTGATGTCAATGCGTGTGAGGACAGCCTTCCCGGCGAGGTCCATATCGTCGAGCGTCTTAAAGCTGTCCATCTTCCACGGTCCTTTACAGGAATTTTGCCATGGCGAGCGCTGTATCGCTCATACGTGTGGCAAAGCCCCACTCATTGTCATACCAGCTCAGGACGCGAACCAGTGTTCCGTCGGTGACGTTCGTGCCGTCTGCGGCAAAGGTTGAGCTGTGCGCATCATGATTGAAGTCTGCAGAAACCAGTGGCGCGGTTGAGTAACCGAGAACGCCTTTCATTGGGCCTTCAGCGGCTGCCTTGATCGCATTGTTGATTTCTTCAGCAGTGGTCTCACGGGAGGCGTCGAACACGAGATCGATCATGGAGACGTTTGGTGTCGGGACGCGAACTGCAGAGCCGTCAAGCTTTCCAGCCAGCTCTGGCAGAACCAGACCGACAGCTTTCGCAGCCCCTGTAGAGGTTGGGATCATGGAGCTGGCGGCTGCGCGCCCGCGATACAGATCCTTGTGCATCCGGTCGAGCGTTGGCTGATCGCCCGTATAGGCGTGGACAGTGGTCATGTAGCCGCGCTCAATCCCGACGGTATCATTCAGGACTTTCGCAACCGGCGACAGACAGTTGGTTGTGCACGAAGCATTTGAAACGATCAGATCGTCCGCGCTCAGCGTGTCATCATTCACGCCAAACACGATGGTCTTGTCCGCGCCGCTTGCCGGGGCAGAGACCAGAACGCGCTTTGCGCCCGCCTCAAGGTGGGCAGACGCAGCGTCTTTAGAGGTAAAGATACCCGTGCACTCAAACGCGATGTCGACATCCATTTCCTTGTGCGGGAGTTCAGCCGGGTTGCGAACGGCAGTACACTTGAAGGACCGCTTGCCAACGCGGATGATGTCTCCATCAACTTCAACCGTTTCGTTCAGCTTGCCGTGCACCGAATCATACTGGAGCAGGTGAGCATTGGTTTCGACCGGACCAAGATCGTTGATTGCAACGACTTCGATGTCTGTGCGGTCATGTTCGATGATTGAGCGGAGAACCAGACGGCCAATCCGGCCAAATCCGTTGATTGCGACGCGAAGAGCCATACTAAACCTCTTAATAATAAGTTCCTGATTTGGCGGGGGTCTTAGCCCTATGCAGCAAGGCCGTCTATAGGGCCTAAGGTGCAAACCATGCTGACTGCGTTGTCATGGCTCACCAATAGCAGTGGAAAGACAGATTCAGGTCTGTTTATCCTCAATCAGACTAAATCCTTTGCCGTGTGCAAGGCGCAATAGGGCATAGAGGACAAGGCCAACAGGGCCGAAGACATACGAAAACAGGATGCAAGGGGCGGCCTGCCAGTGTGGGATCGATTGGCGCTGGCTATCGCGCCCTATCCATGCCCCGACAAACAGGTCAAAGACGAGGAAGTGAGACCAGCCAACCAGAACCCCGTTTGGGTGCTGAAACAGTGACGTAACACCATGCATGGTAAATCCGGCATCGGGATGGGATTGTCCGAAGAAAACACCCGCGATGAGACAGACAGTATAGATGCCCCCCATCAGGAGGGGCCAGAGCATGGAGTGTACGAGGCGTTTGGTGATTCCTGCCCCGGGCAGAAACAACAATAGGAGCCAAGCCGGAACAACCAGGGCGTTAATCAGTGTAAACCCGGTTTCCCACATCATCGTTTGCCGACTTTCCTCAGGAACCAGCCAATAGCCACACCAAAAATGATTCCCGATACAAGGCCTGCGGCAAGCACCTCATTTGGTGGGAATTGACCTTGCGCAATAGATTGTCGATTCCCCATCCAGACCATTGGGACACCATAGCCAATGACGCCCAGAATCGCATGCCCCCAAATTGGCCCTTGCCACAGGCGTTTGACATCCTGGCGGTTCTGTTCACGGACATGCTTTGGGCGACTGCGCGCAAAGATCATGTAAGCAGCGATAAGAAAGATCATGCCACAAATGATGGTGACTTTCATCGTTCCGGTCGCCAGATCACTGGCAATGACGGCCGTAACGATCAGAGCCGCTGCAAAAGCGGCCTTAAAGAGTAGAGTCAGGTATCCTGCTTGCTGGTCCATTGGTCCCAATCGATCCATGTTTTCTTTTTTCGTCTGAGGGTTTGCCAGAAGCGGCGGCGTTCCGGCGTCGGAAGGGGCTGTAAGTTTTCAAGGAAAGCGTGCGCCACTGCCTTCCAGCTATACCCTTCAGCGTATGTCCGGCAGGTGGCACGATCAAGCGTCAGGCAATCCTTTGCCCCTTTTGCGAGGTCCCCGTTGATCGGGGTAATTGTGCCAGCATCTGATCCGGGGATCACATCTTTCGGGCCTGTCGCTTCATAAGCGGCAACGGGTGTGCCCGAGGCCATTGCCTCCAACACAACCAGACCAAACGTATCAGTCAGGCTGGGAAAAACAAAAACGTCGGCACTGGCATAGCAGGTCGCGAGGTCTTCACCGAATTTGGCGCCGAGAAAATGCACATTCGGATATTTCTTCTTCAAGCCTTCAAGCGCTGGCCCATCGCCCACCACAACGACGGAACCTGGCAAATCAAGTTCCACAAAGGCTTCAATATTTTTCTCAACGGCGACTCGGCCCACATTCAGGAAGATTGGCCGCGCTAGGCCTTCGAACGGATCGTCTGGCTCGCCTTCTTCAATGCGTTTGGAAGGGTGGAAGAGTTCTGTATCTACACCGCGGGTCCAGGCGACAAGGTTGATGAACCGCTTGGCTTCCAGTTCCTCGACCATGCTGGGCGTTGGCACCATCACGCGGCCTGAATACTTGTGGAACCAGCGCACAAAGCTGTAACCCGCACGCGTTGGGACCGGGAAGCGGGCTGAGACATATTCGGGGAAACGAGTATGATAGGCGGTTGAGAAGGGGTGGTGCATTTTCAGGCACATTTTGCGCCCGGCCATGCCGAGCGTGCCTTCAGTCACAATATGTACGGCTTCTGGCTCGAAAGCTTCAAACCGTTCGCGAATCCGGCGCTCAGCGAACATAGCGAGCTTTATTTCCGGATAGGTCGGCAAGGGCATGGTTTTGAAGCCTTCGCCCGGATGCACAATATCAAACTCGTGGCCTTCAGCTTCCAATTCCGCGATCACGCGTTGCATCGTGCGCACGACGCCATTGACCTGGGGTTCCCAAGCATCTGTGACGATCATGATCTTCATGGGTGCTCCTTAGCCCACCAACCGAATTTTGGAGTTTGAAGGAGTCGAAAGCTGGCGTAAAGACAAAGGGTGGTTGCAACAGCAACTATTTTTCACGGAGCAGGGGTGAGGACGAGTGCTGCTATAGTCTTTCGCAAGAGCTGGGACACTTTAAGTCTTGGTGATTTTACAGATGCGTGGACGGTCGGGCCAAGTCTCTAGCACCTGTCCTATCCATAGCCCACATGACGGTGGGAAGCTGCAGGGACACGAAGTGTAGCACTAAGTGTCGTGATTGAAGGTCAGGGCTTGGTCTTTGCTCAGCCTTGGCGAGGATGATTTTGAGGTAGATTTGCCCCGGTTTGAGTGTCGGGCGAATTTTCTTTGTCCTGGCAAGATTTTGCTGTGGATTGTTTAGTGTGCCTGACGGGCCTGTTCTTACTGGTGTCGTTGCGCTGATCACGCGGCTTGTTAGCCTGTTTTTTACCCCTTCTCCACAGCCCAAATGACGAATTTGAGACAGACCCTGTTGACGTCTCATTAACCTTCGGGGCACTATATTTAGTGTCAGGACTGGTTTGAGATACTGCATATGGCGGTTTTTGGGAGAAGTCCTATATATTACGGGCAAGTTAGGGGTAGATAGAGATGTCTGGAATGAACACTGCAACTGCGGCAGATGAGTCAATTGAAGCACGCGCCTTTGATGGGGCGCCAGACCTGCGTGTTGTGCCAACGATTCAGATGGATCACACACGTGACGATCTGTTGACCGAGTTTGGCAAAGTGACTCTGAAAGACCGCTATTTGCTGCCCGGTGAGTCGTATCAGGACATGTTTGCCCGGGTTTCTACGGCTTTTGCCGATGATGCCGACCACGCCCAGCGTCTTTATGACTATATGTCCAAGCTCTGGTTCATGCCAGCGACCCCTGTTCTGTCAAATGGTGGGGCCGAGCGCGGCTTGCCGATCTCTTGTTTCCTGAATCAGGTCGGCGACAGCCTTGATGATATTGTCAGCACCTGGACAGAGAATGTCTGGCTCGCCTCGAATGGTGGCGGTATCGGCACCTATTGGGGCAATGTCCGTTCAATCGGTGAGAAAGTTGGTCAGAACGGTCAGACATCCGGGATTATCCCTTTCATCCGTGTGATGGACAGCCTAACCCTTGCGATAAGTCAGGGGTCGCTGCGCCGTGGCTCTGCGGCCTGTTATCTCGATGTCCACCACCCGGAAATCGAAGAATTCCTTGAGGTGCGTAAGCCATCAGGCGACTTCAACCGCAAGTCTTTGAACCTGCACCACGGGATCAATATCACGGACGCCTTTATGGAGGCGGTTCGCACCGATAGTGAGTTTGAGCTGATCTCGCCAAAATCAGGTGAAGTGCTGCGCACCGTGAATGCTCGCAAGATCTGGCAGAAGATTCTGGAGCTGCGCATTCAGACGGGTGAGCCATACTTGCTGTTCACGGATACTGTGAACAATGCGATGCCGGCCCACCAGCGCCAGCTTGGCTTGCAGGTCACGCAGTCAAACCTGTGTTCTGAAATTACCCTGCCAACCGGTCTGGACCATAATGGCGTTGATCGCACGGCGGTATGCTGCCTGTCTTCTGTGAATGCTGAAAAGTTCATGGAGTGGAGCAAGCATGAGGGTTTCCTCGAGGATGTTTACCGCTTCCTCGACAATGTTCTGCAGACTTTCATCGACGAAGCGCCGGACCAGATGTCTCGCGCGGTTTATTCAGCCAAGCGTGAACGCTCGGTTGGTCTTGGCCTGATGGGGTATCACAGCTTCCTGCAAGGCATGAATGTGCCTTTCGAGAGTGCCATGGCGAAAGTCTGGAACGAGAAAATGTTCAAGCATATCCGTCAGGGTGCGGATGCGGCCTCTGTCAAGCTCGCCAAAGAGCGAGGGCCATGCGAGGACGCAGCCGAAGCCGGTATGATGGCGCGCTTTAGCCACAAGATGGCGGTCGCACCAACGGCCTCTATTTCTATCATTTGTGGCGGGACCTCTGCGGGTATCGAGCCGATCCCGGCCAATGTCTACACGCACAAGACCTTGTCAGGTTCGTTCACGGTGAAGAACCAGCACCTTGAAGCTTTGTTGGAGAGCAAGGGTGAGAACACAGACGATACCTGGACGTCTATTCTTGAGCACGAAGGCTCCGTGCAGCACCTTGAGTGCCTCGATGAACATGAGAAGTCGATCTATAAGACCGCCTTTGAGCTGGATCAGCGCTGGGTGATTGAGCATGCGGCGGACCGTACGCCATATATCTGTCAGGCCCAGTCCCTGAACGTCTTCCTGCCGGCTGACATTTCTAAGTGGGACTTGCACATGCTGCACTGGACCGCGTGGGAGAAAGGCCTGAAGTCGCTCTACTATTGCCGTTCCAAGTCTGTTCAGCGCGCCAGCTTTGCCGGTGTCGAGGATAAAGAGGCTGTGGCTGGTGGCATGGATGTTCCAAACACCGACTATGATGAGTGTCTGGCTTGTCAGTAAGCTGATCTCAGCCCGATCATGAAGAAGATTGAGCTTTCAAAAGACAGAAGGGACGCCATGGTGGCGTCCCTTCAACGTATTTATACGACTGAATTTGACGAGACACTTTCCAGCTTTCGGGCTGATCGCCTGATCGATGCCTATTTAGAACACCTTGCCCCAATAGCCTACAATCAGGCCGTACAAGATGTTCGCGCGCATCTCCAAACAAAGCTCGATGACCTGGATGGCGAGGTCTATATTCCAGAACAAGAATAGCGATTTTGGCGCTCTTTCTGCTCGTTGTTTTGGCTTTTCACGTCAGCTTACGGCACCGAAATCTAATTTTTCCGGGTAAAATAAAGCCAAAAATGAAAAAAATACTTGTTCTTGTTAACCTGATCCTAGGAGCAAAAGTACGGGCTAATGCGTAAATATGACGGGTTCTGACCCCAAAATGGCCTCGTTTGTGCATTAACTTAAAGCCATAAAACAAGGATTCGATGCCGTATCACGTTTATGTTACGGTAACAGTCTACGGTAAGCTTACTCGGGAGGATAGGGAGCTACCGTAATGAGAGGCTTGAGACGTATGGTTGCTTTGGTAACGACATCTTTGCTGACATTGGCCTGTCAGGGCTGTGTGCAAACAGGCCCCATGGAAGTGGTCAGCCCTCCGGTGCAGGTTTATGAGGTTCGTCAGGATTTTCCCCTGACAAATGCGACTGAAGTGCCAACACTGTCATTGAATGCGACAAATGTCTGGACGCAGTCTGACCATCATACTGGTCTGGAAAGACTGGATCAGGCAGGAACGCAAAGTGCGTTTGCGCCGGGCCTTGTCACATTTGGTCCAGTGCCTGCCGGATCGAGTAAGGCTCTCACAAGTTTTGCGGCCGATCGCGTACAGGAGCAATTGCTTGAGGCCCCGCGCGATCAACGTGCTTTTCAGGGTGAAATTGCTGTTTCAGCACCGTCTGCGCAAACCGGTCTTGGTCTTGATGTTGGGATTGCACCGCGGTTCAGCATGACCCGAGATGGCGCTTTCTCAACCCGTCGTGTTGGCGGTGAGGTTCGGATTGGTCAGGATTTTGACAAACGTGGTGAAGGTGATGCCAAGAGCAGCTGGTATCTCTTTGCGGGTGCCGATGGCGAAGCCCTGGTTTGGGAGCCAGATGCAGCAACGGGTGCAATTGGCATGTCCATGAATGATATGGCCCTTCGCGACAAGGTCACAGTTGGGGATATGCAGGCCGGAATTTCTCTGCAACGGGGTGGTGGTCAGCTGTCTTTCAGTTATATCCGCCGCGAAGTGGAATATCGCGAACAGAATATGGGCGCGAGCGAGACAGAGGATTTTGCCGGTGTCAGCTTTACGCTCAGGCGTTAGAGGAACACTTATCGTGATAACAGGGGCTGCGTGTGGCGCGGCCCTTTTTTCTTGCGCTGCGCAGGAAACAGCGACGGTGACTGTCCCTGCGCAAGCTGACCTTGAGGCAGAAAAAGGCGTTTGGTCGCTTACCTCAGAGAATGACCTGTTCGGCGGGACCGATCGCAATTACTCTAACGGATTGCGGATAGAACGTGTGACCCCGGCCAACAGAGTGACGCCAGGGTTGGCCTGGGTGGCGGCGCGTATTCCACTGCTTGATCTTGAGCGGACAGAGCTCAGGCAAGGCTTTGCGCTCTCACATGCGATTTTCACGCCTGAAAATATTGAGACCCCGGAACCGGACCCAAATGATCGCCCTTATGCCGGATGGCTATACTTTTCAGCAACAGCGGTCGCGACAACCCCGTTGAGTGAGCGGCAGATGGTGCAGGATGTTTTGCAGGTCAATCTGGGCGTGGTCGGGCCATCAGCCGCGGGTCGGTTTGTGCAAGAGAACTGGCATGACATTATCCGCATCACCGAACCCCAAGGGTGGGATAGCCAGCTCAAAGATGAGCCGGGCATTGAGGTCATCGCCCAGCGCATGCGCCAGTTTGAAGGCCGAGATCTCGCTTTCGGCCTGGAAACGGATTACGCGCTGCATGGCGGTGCAACGCTCGGTAATGTGCGGACCTATGCAGCCATCGGCGGATTGGCTCGGATTGGCTGGGATCTCGGCGCTGATTTCGGACCACCGCGTATTCGCCCTGCTTTGGCCGGTGCAGGCGTGTTTGATCCTGAAAGTGCCATTGGGGGATATGTCTTTGCGGGTCTGGAAGCGCGCGCGGTTGCCCGTGACATGTTCCTTGATGGCAACCTCTGGCGTGATGGGCCACGTGTTGAAGATCGACGGGATTTTGTCGCTGATGCCCAAATGGGCATTGCGATGCACTATAATGATGTGCAGATCGCGTTCACCTATGTGCATCGCACCGAGGAGTTTGTGGCGCAGGCCGGACCACAGCGGTTTGGCGCTGTTTCTATCTCTATTGCGCGCTGAGTCGGCCAGCCTGATTGGTTAACAAAACCTTTCCTGTGGATGCTTTATGGAAACATGTCACATGCGGCAGGATACATCTTGCGTCTGCGGGGCGAATGAGGCACTATATGTTGTGTTCTCAGAAAGCTTGAAGGGGTTGTTCAATGGCTGACGATATTAAACCTGTTTCCGGATTATTGGCGCCGAGTTTGTCGTACAAACCGTTCAAGTATCCGTGGGCGTATGACTATTGGAAACTGCAACAGCAGGTTCACTGGCTGCCTGAGGAAGTGCCACTGGGCGAGGACTGTAAGGACTGGGTCAACAAGCTAACCGACAAGGAGCGTAACCTGCTGACGCAGATTTTCCGGTTCTTCACACAGTCTGATGTCGAGGTCGGCGCGAACTATATGGAACACTATATGCCGCTGTTTAAGCCGGTTGAAGTGCGCATGATGTTGGCGGCTTTCTCAAACATGGAAACCGTTCACATTGCAGCTTACGCGCTCCTGCTTGAGACGATCGGTATGCCGGACTCCGAATTCTCCGCTTTCATGGAGTATGAGGAAATGGCGGCCAAGCATGATTACCTTGGCCAGTTCGGCACCGATACCGAAGAGGATATTCTGACCTCTATGGCCGTGTTTGGTGGCTTCACTGAGGGGCTACAACTCTTTGCCTCATTCGCGATGTTGATGAACTTCCCGCGCTTCAACAAGATGAAGGGCATGGGGCAGATCGTGACCTGGTCAATTCGCGATGAGTCGCTGCATTGTGAGGGTATGATGAAATTGTTCCACACGTTCGCTGAGGAAACAGGGGCTTTGACGCCGAAGGTCAAGAACCGCATTCGCGAGTGCTGTGAAACCGTTGTGAAGCTGGAAGACAAATTCATCGATCTCGCCTTCGAGGCTGGTGAAGTTGAGGGCATGACCCCACAGGACATCAAAGACTATATCCGGTATATCGCTGACTGGCGGATGGGTCAGCTCAAGCTGGATCCGATCTATGGGATCGAGAAGCATCCTCTGCCATGGCTGACCGAAATCCTGAATGGCGTTGAGCACGCCAACTTCTTTGAGGCCCGCGCCACTGAATATTCCAAGGGCGCAACCATGGGCAACTGGCACGGCGATGATGGGGTCTGGTCGATGTTCGATCAGCGCAGAGGTCCGCCGGTGCTGATGGGCGAGGAAGCCTAAAGCTGTTGGCTCATACATATACTGCTTGGAAAGGCGCACCTCGACAGGTGCGCCTTTTTTGTGCTGTGAATGACTGTGGAGAGGGAGAGTGAAATGAAGCGAACAATTACAATTGCAGCGGCCGTGATAGTCCTCGGTGCCTGCGCAGGCAGTGATCCCAAAGCTGAGCTGCGGGCGGATTGTACGGTAATTGCCGAGGATGAAGAGGGGCAGGAGAACATTGCCGGTATGGGCGGTGATCCGGCGAGTTTTTGTGACTGCATGCTGGCTCGAATAGAGATGCTGGATGAAGCAACACAAGCCAAAGTTGCCTTGACGCTGGATACGGTGGCGACGCGTGCGACCGAAACCGGGCGCCCGGTTGAAGATATCGCGATTGAGTTGATGCGACCGGCCATGGTCAACCCGGATGACAAGACCGCCCGTGATTTGATGGATGGTGTGGGTCTGGTAGGACGCATGATCGACGAGGTTGAGGAAGACTTTGGAAGCGGTGCCTGCACCAAAGGCGCTGCCTAGAGCCCGACCCTAAGCTTGCAACACTAAGCCCGCGCGATTCAGCGCTTCCGCTTGCCTTGCTGCCAGCGCCATTTCGTCAAAACCTTCAAGGCTGTCTTCGAACAGGCGGTGGAAATTCAGCTTAGCTCCGAGGCGTAGATAGGCCGCGCCAAGACCGATAGCGGCGCGGTCCATGAAGACGAACTCGCGCGGTATTTTCACCGGGCCACGTTCTTTCAGGAGGCGGCGGACTTCAAACGCTTCCTTGCGACCATATTCGCCCGGTTTCACGCCATCAGCGACACTGCGCACCCGGTCATCATGCATCGGGCCGTAGATAAAGCGCGCCCAGACATTGAGCACTTCGACCAATTCCGGGGTCAGGTTTTCAAACCCCCATTTCTCATAGGCGGCGTAGGTCGCATCAAAGTCATCATCGCGAACCGCGCGATAGAGATCGACAACGCCAGCCACGAAATTTGCCGGGAAAATGCGGATGCAGCCAAAATCAAGCAAGTTGAGGCTCTCACCACCTTGGGTGACCTGATAATTCCCGAGATGCGGATCGCCATGGATCACGGCATAGCCCGTGAATGGTTTCCACCAGGTCCAGAACAGATTGCGGGCAATTGTGTTGCGGACCTCCTGCGGGGCGTCTTCATAGGCGGAGAGGCCTTCACCTTCCACCCAGCTCATGGTCAGCAGGCGATCGGTTGAGAGGTCAGCGATGGGCTCAGGAACAGTGACATAAGGCTCATGGGCAAGCAGTTGCCCATAGAGCGCCATATGTTTGGCTTCGCGCTGGTAATCGAGTTCTTCACGCAGACGGTCAGTGATCTCGCCAATCATTTCGGTCGGGTCGATACTGCCATCAAGACGCTTGAACAGGCCAAGCAGGGTTTTGAGTTGGCCAACATCGCTTTCAACCGCGCTCGCCATGTCCGGGTATTGCAGCTTACAGGCGACCGCGCGGCCATCGGGCAGGGTTGCGCGATGGACTTGTCCGAGTGAGGCAGCATGAGCGGCTTCCTTACCAAACTCGGTAAACCTGCTTTGCCAATCTGCGCCGAGTTCTGCGCGCATGCGTCGACGCACGAAGGGCCAGCCCATGGCAGGGGCTTGCGCCTGTAGATGACTGAGCTGCTCAGCATATTCCGGAGGCAGGAAGTCGGGAATGGTTGAAACCATTTGCGCGACTTTCATCAGCGGCCCTTTGGATTTACCAAGCGCAGCGGCCAATGCCTTGGCAATTCGCTCATCGCCTTTATCGCCGCCAAACAGGGAATTGGCCGCAAAGGTCAGACCAGCGCCGGAAAGATTAGTGCCGACTTTGACGGTCCGGCCTAGCCGAGCCGACAGGCGGTTGCGTTCCGGATCATGCGTATCGCTCATACTTGGGCCATCCTCACACACAGAGGTAAGCCATGTCCACGATGTGCCAAGATGCGCTGCCTGCGGCTTTATTGCGCGAGCGCGATCAGTCTGCGACGAATTTTCCGGCTTCGCGATCCTTGCGAACAGCGCCTGCCTCAAACACGCGGCCATTCATGGCGATATAGACACCGGGCGCGCAGAGCTGGGCTGCGGAAAGGGCAAAACCAACATTGAAGATCGCATCGGTTGAACGAAGGCGCGCGGGCTGCATGGCCCCGGTCAGGACAATGGTCTTGTCAGATATGTCTTTGAGCACTTCAGCGGTTTTGGCCATTGTGTCAGTGCCATGGGTGATCAGGATATGCTTGGCATCACTCGCATTCACGGCCGCGCG
Source organism: Hyphomonas sp. FCG-A18 (assembly GCF_045287255.1). Taxonomy (GTDB): domain Bacteria; phylum Pseudomonadota; class Alphaproteobacteria; order Caulobacterales; family Hyphomonadaceae; genus Henriciella. Next base: position 2,234,646 of record NZ_CP137142.1, on the reverse strand, counting down.
AATGGCTTCTCGATCTGCATCTGTCAGCTCAAGGCTGTCCTTCTTCATCAGCGAGGTCAGGTCATAGGTGAAACCGACATTTGCCTCACGCAGGATGGCATCCATGGCTGGCTCACCAATCTTGAACTCCGATAGAGCGTCAAAATACACTTTATCAATCGTGCCGCCGGTCGTGAAAATGTGAAGACGCTTGCTCATCGTGATCGTCCTTGTCTGATCGCGGTCGAACTCGCTGGATTAAGCGGTGCGGTCAAGTAAATCCATGCGGGGGATTTCTGCTCTGCAAGCATAGCTGACATGCGTCGGGGGCGCCGCGCCTCTTTGAAGACTTTCGCAAAATGGCTTGATCTTGCGGCCAGTGTGGCACCAGGGCGAGCAATCACGGCAATCGGGATGGTGCGGGCCAGTGTGTGCCAATCTTTCCAGTGATGGAAATTCATCAAGCTGTCCGAGCCCATGATCCACACGAATTGTGCGCCGGGGCTATGCGCACGGAACAGGCGGACCGTGTCGATCGTGTAGGTCAGATGGGCATGTGCCTCAATGTCACTAACGCGCATCCCGCGATGATTGCGGGTCATGATTTGTACAGCGCCAAGACGCCCCTGAAAGGCTGCTGGGGCTTCCTTTAGCGGATTGCCGCGGGCCGGGATCCACCAGACCTGATCAAGGGCCAGCCGCTTCAATGCGGTTTCAGCGACATGCATATGCCCATCGTGCGGTGGGTTAAAGCTGCCACCGAAGAGACCGATGCGTGCCCGCGTACTGGCGGGAGGCAAATGCTGGGCGACGCGTAAACGGGACATGTCGAGTTTCCGGACTTGTAAGTTAAGGCCGGGTCTGGCCCGTACCGCGTACGACATATTTGAAGATTGTCAGCTGCTCCGCCCCGACAGGGCCACGTGCATGGATACGCCCGGTGGCAATGCCAATCTCTGCGCCCATGCCAAACTCACCACCATCAGCAAATTGGGTTGAGGCGTTATGCATAACGATCCCGGCATCAATGTCAGATAGGAAACGTTCAGCGGTTTCAGCGTTTTCCGTAATGATGCATTCAGTGTGCCCGGTGCCATATTGGCTGATATGCTCAATCGCGCCCTGCGGGCCGTCCACCACGCGCACGGAAATGACCGGAGCAAGGTATTCGGTGCGCCAGTCTTCTTCGCTCGCGGTTTCCATTGTTGCTACAAGCGCTTGTGCGGCGGCATCGCCTTTCAGTGAACACCCCGCATCGATCAAGGCGCTGGCAATAACGGGCAGCAAATCTGTAGCGACGGCTTTGTCGATCAGAAGGGTTTCCGCAGCCCCGCAAATTCCGGTCCGGCGCATTTTAGCGTTGACCGTAATATCCACGGCCTTTTGCGGGTCAGCCGCCGCATCGACATAGATATGGCAGAGGCCCTCAAGGTGGCCAATGACGGGGACGCGCGCTTCTTTCTGAACCCGCTCAACGAGGCTTTTTCCGCCGCGCGGTACAATGACATCTAGCTGGCCATCCAGACCGGTTAGCATGTGACCAACAGCGGCGCGATCCTTTGTCGGAACGAGCTGTACAGCATCAGCAGGCAGGCCAGCATTCTTCAGGCCTGTCCGCAGGGCATCGGCAATCGCGATCGCAGAGTTCAGGCTTTCACTCCCGGCACGCAGGATCGCAGCATTGCCAGAGCGAATGCACAGTGCAGCAGCGTCAGCCGTCACATTCGGGCGGGCTTCGTAGATGATCCCGATCACGCCGAGCGGGGTGCGTACACGCGCAATGTCTAGGCCGGAAGGCACCGTCCACCGGGCGATTTCGCTACCGACAGGGTCAGGCAGGTCCGCGACCTGCCGCAGCGCATCAGCAATACCGGACAGGCGCTCTGGTGTCAGGGCCAGTCGATCCATCATGGCCGGGGCGAGGCCTTTTTCCTTGCCGCCCTGTAAATCCCGCTCATTTGCCGCGAGAATATCGGCTTCAGCCGCTTCAAGCGCCTGTGCCATTGCGCGGATGGCGTTCGTGCGCCCGGCCTCACCAGCTTTGGCGAGCGTCGCGGAGGCTTTGCGCGCATGGTTTCCCATGTCGATCATGGACTGCGCAAGCGCGTCTGGAGTGTATACTGTATCTGCCATACCCCCCATGTGCCGGAAATGCTGCGCCGCGGCAAGATCGCTAGCCAAACTCATGGGAATAACGCTATGAAAGACATATGGCTCAGCTCGAACCCGCCCTTGTTGATAAAAAAATTCCTGCACGGCGAAAGCCCGGTCCGTGGCGCATTGCGAGTATCATTGATGGCCGCGCGCTGCGCGTGAAACTGACAACCGCAGCACAGATGTATGGCGGCGAGCACAGTGATGCGCGCAAGACCGTGCTCGATCAGCTGCATTCAGCGATGTTTCGTGGGCGGATGATTGCTCAAGAGCGATTGCAGCAGGGGGCTGATGGTCTAGACACCGCCCGGCTCCTGGCGGCCGTCATGGATGAGGTGCTGCACGCCCTCTACGATTATACGACCACGCATGTCTTTCGAGCGCGCAATCCAACCGAAGGGGAGCGCCTCGCCGTCTATGCGACGGGTGGCTATGGGCGCTCTGTCCTCGCGCCGAGCTCGGATATCGATTTGCTGTTCGTACGCCCTTACAAGGCAAGCGCGCACGCTGAAAGCGTTATCGAGTACATGCTCTACATGATGTGGGACATGGGGCTAAAAGTTGGGCACGCGTTTCGGACACCGCAAGAATGCGTCAAGCTTGCCAAGGAAGATGTGACGATCAAGACCAGCTTGCTCGATGCTCGCTTGTTGTTTGGCGACGAAGCGCTCGCGAATGAAACAGCAGCGCTATTTAACACGCAGGTTGTGCATGGTCTGGATGCCCAGTTCATAGCCGATAAGCTGGAAGAGCGAAACAATCGGCACATTCGGCAGGGCAATGCCCGTTTTGTGGTCGAGCCAAATGTGAAAGAGGGCAAAGGCGGTCTGCGCGATCTGCAAACGCTCTACTGGATCGTCAAGCACATGCATCCAGAGGAGACCACGACCCTTGAGGATGTGATGAAGACAAATGTCTTCACCGATCATGAGTATCATGTCTTCGTTCGGGCAGCCCGCTTCTTGTGGACGGTTCGCTGCCACCTCCACTACCTCACAGGCCGAGCTGAAGAGCGGTTGAGCTTTGACTTACAGCCGGAAATCGCCGCGCGGCTTGGCTATCGCGATCGTGGTGAGCAGCTTGGGGTTGAGCGCTTCATGAAGCGCTACTTCATTGCGGCCAAGGATGTCGGGGGACTGACCCGTATCCTCGCAGCAAAGCTTGAGGCTCAGCAGCAAAAGAAGCCAGAGGGATGGCGTCGTTTTCTCCCCGGCAGCGGTCCGAAAGTGCTCGACGATGGCATGTTCCAGGTTGAGGCTGGTCGGATTTCTATTGCCGATGAGGAAGCATTTCTATCCAAGCCGTGCGGCTTGATGAGATTGTTTCAGGTCGCTGATCAGGAAGAGTTGGATATTCATCCCGATGCCATGGCAATGGCGACGCGTAATGTGCGTCTGATCAATAGTGTCACGCGCACCGATCAGGATCTTATTGATACGTTTCTGGCCATCTTGCTGGAAGGGCATAACCCGGGATTGGCCCTTGATCGCATGAATGAAGCTGGCGTGCTTGGACGCTTCCTGCCCGAGTTTGGCGGTATTGTCGCGCAGACCCAGTTCAACATGTATCATCACTATACTGTTGATGAGCATACGATCCGCGCGGTTGATCATATGGCCTCCATGGACCGGGGCGAGGAAGGCTTTGGCTTGGCTAACCGCCTGTTTGACGGGATTGAAAATCGCCGGGCCTTATACTTGGCCATGCTATTGCACGATACCGGAAAGGGCCTCGGCGATCAGCAGATTGAAGGTATGAAAACTGCCCGGGCGGCGTGTGAGCGCCTTGGTCTTGGCGCGGCTGAGACAGAGCTGACGGCATGGCTGGTCGGTAATCATTTGGAGATGAGTGAGACGGCTCAAAAGCGTGATATTTCCGACCCTCGTACGATTGTGAAATTTGCTGAACTGGTTGGCGATATAGAGCATTTGCGGCTGCTTTATATTCTGACTGTTGCCGACATTCGCGCCGTTGGGCCAAACATCTGGAATGGCTGGAAGGATCAGCTATTGGCCGATCTCTACCATAACACAGAGGCGGCGCTACGCGGTGGCCGGACGGACGAGGCGAGCGTTGCAGCAGAATTGCAGGCGCGCGCCGAATCGCATCGCGAAGCTGTCCTTGATAAGCTGGGTACGATCCCGGCCATCCTGACAGAAATGGACGAGGCTTATTGGACGGGCTTTGATCTCGAAACGCTAATTACGCATGCGCAAATGCTGTCTGGTAATCCGGATTCGCTGGTTAAGGCGCAAGTTCATAGCGGGGCCGGGGGCACAGAAGTTTTTGTTACAGGACAGGATCGTCCCGGTCTGTTTGCACGCTTGGCTTCTGCAATCGATGGGCAGGGGGCAAGCATTATTTCGGCGCAGGTCTTTACCGCTCAATCCGGTCGTATTGTCGATGTCTTCCTGCTTCAGGATGAAGATGGGCACCCCTTTGCGAATGGTGACCCATCGCGTTTGCAGCGCTTAGAGAAAGCTGTTGCTGAGGCGCTCACAGGCGACAAACCTTTGAAGATCGTAAAGACGCGGCCGAATGCCCGCGCAGCGGCCTTCCTGGTCAAACCACGTGTAATGATCTCCGAAGAGGAATCTGCTCAGGGCACAGTGATCGATCTTGCAGGCAGGGATCAACCGGGTTTGCTTGCAGCCGTCAGCGCCGTTCTGGCCGAAGCCAATGTCACCATTCTGTCAGCCCATGTCGGGTCTTATGGGGAACGCGTGTTTGACGCATTTTACGTCAAACTGCCCGAAGGCTTTGACGAGGCCATGAAATCATCCCTTCGTGAGCAACTCTTGGCCGCATTAGGTCGTCAGGATCTTGAAGCGCCATCTACGCCGGCGCGGACACTCCGGCGAGCAGAAGCGGCGGATAGTTTTTAAGAGGGGCTTGTTGTTCACCCACTTCCCCTTCCCAACCGCCCGCAGAGGCTACCCTTGGGGTGGTTGGGAAGGGGAAGTGGGCGGACCCCGATAGGAGAGGAGGGATCATGAGCCTCGTTCGGAACACGCTGGTCCAGTCCAGCCTGACGCTCGGCAGCCGCATTCTGGGCTTTGTGCGCGATATTTTGATCGCGGCGAAAGTCGGCGCTGGTCCGATCGGCGATGCTTTCGTTACTGCGCTGATCCTGCCCAATCTGTTTCGCCGGATCTTTGCCGAGGGAGCCTTTGCCCAAGCTTTTGTACCCGCCTATGCGCGAACATTAGAGGCTGAAGGACCAGAAGCGGCTGAAGAGGTGGCCCGGCAAACCATGCGCGCCCTGTTTGCGGCGACAGCGGGGCTAATCATTCTGGCTCAGCTGTTTATGCCATGGGTGCTGCGCGCCTTTCATGGCGGCTATCCGCCAGAGAGCGAGAGCTATCAGTTGGCGGTCCTGCTTACGCGGATCACGATGCCCTATCTTGCCTGTATGGCACTGGCGGCCTTGCTGTCAGGGGTTCTGAACTCTGCCGGGCGGTTTGTGCTTTCTGCTGGCGCGCCAACGCTGCTCAACATATTCCTGATTACGGCGGCTGTCCTGGGCGATAGCGCGCCACAGACAGCGACCTATGCCGCTTGGGCTGTTACTGGGGCCGGCATCGCGCAAGTTGCATTGCTCTGGTATGGTGTCACCCGCCAGAAAGTTTCGCTCTCACTTGGCTGGCCGAAGCTGACCCCGGCGGTCAAGAAAGTCATCGCGCTTGCGATTCCTGGCACCATCGCGGCCAGTGGCACTCAGATCAATATCATGGTCAGCCAGCTCCTCGCCAGTTTTGAGGAGGGGGCAAAGTCCTGGCTGTTCTACGCTGATCGTCTGTATCAACTGCCCTTGGGATTGGTTGGGGTCGCTGTTGGGGTTGCCATTCTGCCACGTTTAGCCCGCGCGGCCCGCGGGGAAGAAAATGGGCAGTCCAATACACTGATGGATGAGGGTATTGGCCTCGCCATGGCGCTCACTGTTCCAGCGGCAATCGCGCTGATGATTGCACCAGCGTATTTGATTGAGGGGCTTTATACACGCGGGGCGTTCACTGCGCTTGATGCGAGCCAGACAGGTCTGGCATTAATCCACTATGGTTGGGGCGTCCCGGCTTTTGTATTGATCAAAGTGCTCGCCCCCGGCTATTTCGCGCGTGAAGACACCAAGACGCCAATGCGGTTTGCCTTGGCTACTGTGGCCCTCAACACGGTGCTGGGCGCTGGGCTCTTTTTCTGGCTGAAATCACAAGGGCAGGCAGGTTTCCCAGGCCTCGCAATTGCCACCAGCATTGCCGCGTGGATGAATGCGGGTTTGCTCTTCTTCGGTTTGAAGAAGCGAGGATGGTATGCGCCGGGATCGCGCCTTGCCGGGCGGCTATTCTCCGTCACGATGGCAAGCATCGCAATGGGGGCAGGGCTTTTCTATATCCTGATAAATGAGGCAGCGTTCAGCGCTATGGTGCCATGGGGCAAGGCCGCTGAAGTGGCGGCATTTATCTTTGCTGGTGCGGCGATTTATGGGATCGCAGCTTTGGTCTTTGGGGCTATTCGCATCAGCGATCTGAAAACTGCTTTGCGGCGCACCTAAAGCGAGCGTTTGCGGTCACGGGCTTCAGCGCGCATTTCAAAGGCAACCAGTACTGCACCGGTCAACAGCAAGCCTGCCAATATGCCCAGCATAAGACTTGGAGAGGCTATAGGGCTTGCGGTTGCAACCGGAAGAGACAACATCTGAGGTCACCGTTAGGGTTAGGGGCGGGTTAACGCCGATGCCTGATAGCTTGCAAAACCTGTGCCGAAGGAGGCTTCATGTTTGATGATCGCTTGCCAACCGCGCTCTGGGCGCAGGCTCTGGTTCGCCGCGCACAATTGGCCGGGGCAGGCGTGTTTGTCCTCCAGAAAGGGGAAGAGTCGCGCGGGGATGTCCTACTGAAAGTCGCCAGCCTTGATGGGGAAGCGCGCGCTTACCGCCCCCAGACCAATATAGAGGGCGAACGCGTTTTCATCGATCTATCCCTGCAGGGCATTGGACCCGAAGAAGCCGCGGTTGATGCCTATGTCGCGCGCGCGAAAGAGCGGGATAGCGATCTATGGATTATCGAGATTGAAGACCGCGATGGTCGTCACTTCCTGACCGAACCGATTGAGGATCTGTCATAAGAGTTTCTCTGTTTCGGTAACGAGTCATTAACTGCAAATCAGAGACATGGGTATGACCAAGGGGAAAACCATGTTGTTCTTGCTGAATGACCACATTGTTGAGCTCGATATGCCGGAGGCACATTTACGCCAGCGTTGGCGGTCTATTGGGTGCGGTGACCCCCACACTTTGCGAGCGCAGGATGCCATAGAGTTTGTTGGTGGCAAGGTTTGTGAGGCCATGCGTAAGAGTGTGGCTTTGGGCCCTGAAGAGCTCAAGGATTATGCCGCTCTGATCATTGCCAAGACCGGCGCGAACAGCCTGATGCTGAAGCCAAAATCCAATGGCGGGCTGGAGCCTCGGTTACAGGATTTGCCCAAGCTTGTCTTGGAAACCTATCAACGCGGCGCCGCAAACGATCAACGCGAAGGTTTGGCGCACGCCGGGAGCTGATACAGTTTCAGTGCTTGGAAGCTGGCGTGAAATCGCCTAAGTGCGCGTTGCAGTTTTTACAGGTCATCCCATGTCCCTTACGCTTACCCAAGAAGCCGATCGTCGGCGTACCTTCGCGATCATCTCGCACCCGGATGCGGGTAAGACGACACTTACGGAAAACCTGCTGCTTGCAGGTGGTGCGATCCGAGCGGCCGGCGAGGTGGCTGCACGTGGTGAGCGGCGGCGGACAACCTCTGACTGGATGAAGATTGAGCGCGATCGTGGTATCTCGGTCAGCGCCTCGGTTATGACGTTTGAGTATAATGGCAATATCTACAATCTGCTCGATACACCGGGCCACGAAGACTTCTCTGAGGATACCTATCGAACGCTGACCGCTGCAGATTGCGCCATTATGGTTCTGGATGCCGCGAAAGGGATCGAGCCGCAAACCTTGAAACTGTTCGAGGTCTGTCGCCTGCGCGATATTCCGATTGTCACCTTCATCAACAAGATGGACCGCGAAGCGCTTGATCCGCTGGAATTGCTCGACCAAATTCAGGAACAATTGCAGCTCGATACCGCGCCGCTTTACTGGCCCGCTGCATCGGGGCAGCGGTTTGGCGGCATGATTGATTTGCGCACGGGTGAGTTCCTGCACTACTCAAAAAAGACCGCTGATGAGGGGCTGACGCCGGGCACCAGCGCGCGGGTTAACCTTGATGATGTCCGCGAGGCTGTGGATCCCAGCGCTTTGGAAGAGCTGGAAGAGGGCAGCGAAATGGCGCGGGAAATGCTGCCTGCCGTTGATAGGCAGGCTTTCCTTGAGGGACATATGACCCCGGTCGTGTTTGGCACAGCGCTCCGCCATTTCGGGGTTGGGGAATTGCTGGCAACACTGGAAGAATTTGCACCCGCCCCGCGCCCGCAAGGGTGTCAGAAGAAAGACAGCCCGCACACGCTGCAGCGGGATGATAAGGGCGTTGCCGGTTTTGTATTCAAAATTCAGGCGAACATGGACCCGAACCATCGGGACCGCGTCGCTTTCCTGCGGCTCTGCTCGGGTGAGTTCAAGCGCGGGATGCGTTTGAAGACAGCTGAAGGCAAACAGCTCAACATTCACAATCCGATGATGTTCCTGGCCCAGGACCGGGAGATCGCTGAAACCGCTTATGCAGGCGATGTGATCGGCGTGCCCAACCATGGCCAGTTGCGGGTTGGGGATAGTCTGTCAGAAGCAGGCGACATCAAGTTTGCTGGTATTCCGAACTTCGCGCCAGAAATCCTGCGCCGTGCTCGCCCGAAAGACCCAATGAAGGCCAAACACCTCCGCAAGGCGCTTGAGAGCCTGTCAGAGGAAGGGGTTACTCAGCTTTTCGTTCCCTCCATCGGGTCGGACATGATCGTTGGAGCCGTTGGTGCCCTGCAAATCGAGGTCATGGCTGAGCGGATGGTCACCGAGTATAATCTCGATGTCGTATTTGAGGCCGCGCCGTATAATGTTGCGCGTTGGATCGCCAGCGATGACGCCGCCAAGCTTGAGGCCTTTCTGGACAAGAACAAGTCAGCCAGCGGCACTGATCTCGATGGCGCACCGGTCTATCTTGCCAAGAATGCCTGGGATGTCGGTTATGCGCAGGAAAAAAACCCGGACTTGCGCTTTACAGCGACGAAGGAGCGTATGGTCTAATCCAGATCATCAATCGCTGGGCGCATGAAGGCTTCATAGGTTTTCCAGCCGCCAACCGATTTTGGCGTTATCCGCGAACGGATTTGCGCAAAACTGGCCGTGGGAACATTTGAAGCCGTGAAACTCGTGGTCTCGAGGTCCGGGGCAGGTAAGCCTAAAAAGGCCATTAAGCGATCAGTTTCAGCCTGTGGCTGGATCACCAGAGCCTCATAGTCGAGATGATGGACGCGATCGGGCATAACCGATTGCCAATAGGCCATCATGTCTTCATGCGCGGTCAGAAAGGCAACCGCGTCTGATAAATTGTGTCGCCAGCGTGTTCCGCTGGTGAAATAGGTCCGCCAAGCCGAGAGCATGATGTCGCGTTTATTGCGCCGGACCCAGACAATTTTCGCATCCGGCAGAGCATAGGCCATGGCGCCTGCAAAAAGATGCAGGATTGCACCCTTGTCGGTGACAACAGGTGCCCCTTGCGCGCGGACCTCTGCCAGTTTGCGATAGACCATACCCATCAGCCGCCAGTTGATTTTGCCTGTTTCAAAGCCGCCCGCGCGTTCGATGTCGGCCTGCGTCAAGTTTCCAAGAGACCAGGTTGCTGTGCGGCTGAACATCGTCTCACCCATGGCGCGAACATTCGGGGCGGTGGCAATGATCTGTTCGGTCAGGGAGGTTCCCGATCGCGGTGCACCGACAACAAAGACTGGCCTTGGACTGTCAGGCGAATTGGATGGCGTGGGTAAAGTATCAGCCAGCTTTGCAAATGCGGCCTGCACATCCTTCATCATGGCCAGATCGGCTTTGCGATCATAGGCGCGCTTTTGCTGCTCAAACTGATTGGCTTTTGTCCAGGCGGCCCAGGCCTGATCATGCTGACCGTCGCGGTGATTGAGAGCACCCAAAGCATAAGCCGCTCCGGGGAGAGCATGAGGGGTTGGCGTACTGACCAAACGCTCCAGGGCCATGCGATCAGACGCGTTGAGACGCCCTGTAGAAGCCAGCAGGGCCCAGGCATCTCCGAAATCAGGTTTCTGCTTTAGGGCCTCACGCGCGCTTTGCGCTGATTGGTCGAGTTTCCCGACATGACCGGAATAGACACTGCGAAAGTAATCCAGTGCCGGGTTGGGTGGGCTGGTTTGCTTAAGCTGCTCGACCAGTTGCAGGGCGACATCTGATTGGCCCACGCGCGAGAACCGCTCAGCGAGAATCAGCATGATTTGCGGTTCATTCGGGTGTTCGCGCTGCAAGGCCTTAGCAACTTCAAGTGCGCCATCTTCATCAGCCAACGCAAGTGCGTGGTTTAAAACTTCCTGCCAGCCTTTCCCGAACCGGGCACCAGAGCCAACCAGACGGCGAATCGTGTCGATGGCAATATCATGCCGTCCAGATTGGCGTGCCCGCCGGATCAGGTTGAGAGGGTCTTCGGCGCTCAAACGGATCTCCAACTAGTTGCAGCGATTTAGGTAGGGCGTATCCGAGATATGATCATTCACCAAGGCCGCTTATCATGTGTCATGAAATCGTACTTTCCCTCTAAAGCAGATCGTTCTATGGCACGCGCAGATTTGTAGAGCGCGTTGGGGAGTTCAGCCTTGCAACCAATCACAACACCTGCCTGGATTGACCGTTTACCGGATTGGGCAAAGCAACCTGTCGAGTATCTGGCCAGTATCTGGAATGAGGGGGCCCTTGGGCTGACCTATGGCGAGATCAGCACTGTCGTCCTGATTATTGCTTTTGCTCTGATTATCCGGGGCTTGTTTGCACGCAGCATTGTACGCGGGATTACCCGCGCGGCTGCGGGTACAAAAACCCAGTTTGATGATGCTCTGGTTGAGGCGATTGCGACACCGCTAAAGCTGGTTCCGCTGATCATCGGGATCTATTTTGCGCTGGAGATTATCGATATTGAAGGCGTCGTCGCCCAGAATGCTGATCGTGCCGTTCAGTCTGTGATCACGCTCGCTGTTTTCTGGACCCTGTCACGTGCAGTACATGCGTTTGAGTTCCTGTTTACAGGGCTCCGAAACAACTTGTCCTCTGCGGTTGTTGATTGGATGGTCAAGTTTCTTGAAGGCTCCTTGATCATTTTTGGCTTTCTGGCGGTTGCCAGCATCTGGAACATACCGGTTGCGCCGATCCTGGCGAGCCTTGGTGTCTTCGGCATCGCCATCGGCTTGGGCGCGCAGGACCTGTTTAAGAACCTGATCTCCGGCATCCTGATTATGACCGAGAAACGCTTTGGGCCGGGGGAATGGATTCAGGTAGATGGCGTTGTCGAAGGCACGGTGGAGAAGATCAACTTCCGATCAACCCTGATCCGGCGTTTCGACAAAAGCCCAATCTATGTTCCCAACGGCCTTTTGTCCGATAACCCGCTGACCAATTTCTCCCGCATGACGCATCGCCGGATTAAATGGGTGATCGGGGTTGAGTATCGCACGACAGTTGAACAGCTGCGCTATATCCGTGACGAGATTGAAGCGCTGATCTGGAATGATCCCCGCTTTGCCCGTCCGCCTGAGGCAGCATTGTTTGTGCGGGTGAACTCCTTCAATGACAGCTCGATTGACTTCCTGATCTACTGCTTCACGCACACGACCAATTGGGGAGAATGGCTGGCCATCAAGGAAGAGCTGGCCACGAATATCTATGAGATTATTGAACGGTCCGGAACCGGGTTCGCCTTCCCAAGCCGTACGCTTTACATGCAGCAGCAGGATGCGCCTGAAATCATCGCACCACCAGAGCGGACCGAAGCCGTGCGCAAGGCGCTGGCAGAGCGCGCTGAAGCCGCCAGGGCCGGGGCGCAGCAGGATGATGAAGAGGGTTAAGACAAGCCCGCATTAACCCTCTGGCTCTTGCCACATGGGTTCTGCGCGCCTAGACCGCGCCCATGAACGGTATCAAATTACATAAGGGCGATCTGCCCGCCAACCTTGACCTTGGCGCGATCATCGCGGTCGACACCGAGGCAATGGGACTGAACCCGGTGCGTGATGCACTATGTGTCGTACAGATTTCCAGTGGCGATGGCAGCGCACATGTCGTGCAGCTGAACCGCGATTATGATTGCCCGAACCTGAAGGCTTTGATGGCCGATCCAGCCGTTTTGAAAATCTTCCACTTCGCGCGCTTTGATGTCGCGATGATGCAGAAATGGCTCGGCATCACCTGTGCTCCAGTTTGGTGCACCAAGATCGCCTCCAAACTGGCCCGAACCTATACAGACCGGCATGGCTTGAAGGATGTGACACGCGAGATTGTCGGGGCCAGCATGGACAAGTCGCAGCAAAGCTCTGATTGGGGCGCCGCTGAACTGACCGACCAGCAATTACACTATGCGGCTAGTGATGTTCTGCACCTGCATCATATCCGCGAAGGTCTGCTGGCTATGCTCGAGCGTGAGGGGCGTGTTGAACTCGCCCAGGCCTGCTTTGATTTCCTGCCTGTCCGAGCTGAGCTGGACATTAAAGGCTGGGAAGACACCGACATTTTCGCACATAGCTAAAACGTCATGTTGCGGGCGCTTTCCGCGCGTTTCAACTTGCCTTAGGATGGTCATATGACCGCCGCGACTTCACCTGCCAGCCTTTCAGACTGGGCGCCTCAGCGTCAGATGACGCTTGATCAGGCCCAGCGGCGCTCGCGGTTTGTCGGCTTCCTGCGCATGTTGTTCGTTGCCGGTGCGGCAATATCCGCTGGCATTATGGTCGGTCCGATTATCGCCAATACGTTTAATGGTGCGAACACGACGATTGAGAGCCTTGAGGGCGATCAGGTTGTCACCATGGTGAACGCCCGGTTCACTGGACGCAATGTGGCTGGGGATGCCTTTGTGATCACCGCTGATACGGCGCGTCGTCGCCGGGCCGATAGCAGCATTATCGACCTGACCAATCCTCGTTTGATGGATGACAAAGGCACGGTAGTAACGGCCCCATCCGGGACCTATCACCAGAATGATGAGTTTCTTGATCTGTTTGAGAATGTCCGTCTGGTGGATGAAGAGGGTTACGTGTTCACGACCACTGAGGCGCGCGCCTTTGTGCAGGATGGACGGGTTGAAGGGGTGCAGCCCTTAGATGGGTCCGGGCCACTGGGGGACGTGCGTGCGGACACATACGAAATCCTCGATGAGGGGAACCGTGTTGTGTTACGCGGAAATGTGGATATGACAATTTTCCCGGGTGACCGCGAGGACACGACGGGCGAAAACGAGACAGAGTAGAGGGCCCCAAAGCATGAAAACGTATCTGTTGGCCGGTTTAGCGGCTTTGTGTGTAACCGGGTCAGCATTTGCGCAGGTCTCCGGTGAAGGTGGGCCAATCCGGGTCATGGCGGATCGCTCAGAGGTGCTTGAGCGGGAGAGCAAGGTTATCCTGATCGATAATGTCGATATCACCCAAGGCGATGCGCGTCTCCGCGCCGATATCGTGACGCTTGAGTATGGTGAGAATGGCGGCACGACGACCAGTGGTCTGGGCTCTGGGTTCGGGGATATCGAAACCATGACAGCCCGGGGCAGCGTCTTTTACATCACCCCGGAATTGAAGGCGACTGGCGATCTTGGCGTTTATGATGCCACGACCGATACGATCACGCTGTTTGGTAATGTTGTGCTCGTCCGTGGTGAAGACGTCGGCAAAGGCGAGCGTTTGACCATGCAGCTCACCGAAGGTCGGACGATTCTCGATGGCAAGGACGGTGAGCAGGTTAACCTTGTCATCATTCCAGCTGACGAAAATGGTCAATAAAATTGCATCTATCGGCCTAAAGTGATTTTAAGTCGTTTACCTTAGCACCTATCTGCAAAGAAATATCTGAGGGAAAAGCGCAGATCATGGACCAGACCCAAACCGGCCTTGTTGCATCCGGCCTTGCCAAGAGTTTTGGCAAGCGTCAGGTCGTCCATGATGTTTCCCTGTCTCTACAGCGCGGTGAAGTGGTTGGCCTGCTGGGTCCGAACGGGGCCGGCAAGACAACTTGCTTCTATATGATCATGGGGCTGATTGGCTCTGATGGTGGTCAGATACAGATTGATGGCGCTGATGTCACCACGTTGCCAATGTATCAACGCGCGCGCCTCGGTGTTGGTTACCTCCCGCAAGAGGCCAGCATTTTCCGGGGCATGAGTGTTCAGGATAACATCATGGCGGTGGTTGAACTGGTAGAGCGTGATAAGGCTGAACGCCGCAATCAGGTCGATGCGCTTCTGGAAGAGTTGCACATTACGCACCTGCGCGATCAGGCGGCAACCAGCCTGTCAGGTGGTGAGCGCCGCCGGGTTGAGATCGCGCGCGCTTTGGCGTCCAGACCCTCTTTCATGCTGCTCGACGAGCCGTTTACCGGAATTGACCCTTTGGCGGTTTCGGACATTTCCGATCTGGTTGGCTATCTGAAGGAGCGGGGCCTTGGGGTTCTGATCACAGACCACCAGGTCCGTGAGACCCTGCAAATTGTTGACCGGGCCTCCATCATTTATGAGGGCAGCGTCCTGTTCGAAGGCGCCCCGGCCGAAGTTCTGGCGAGCGAAGATGTCCGCCGGGTTTACCTTGGCCAAAGGTTTGCGGCGTAAGGACTGCAGGCATGGCTTTTAATCAACGCCTAGACTTACGCCAGGGACAGTCCCTGGTCATGACGCCACAGCTGCAGCAGGCGATCAAACTGCTGCAATTGTCGAATATCGAATTGGCTGAGTTCGTGGCCGAGGAGATTGAGCGCAATCCCTTGCTGGAACGCGGAGAGTCGAACGATAATTCTGAGTTTGAGGTCTCGCCGGATAAAGCGGCTGGCCGTGAAGAATTAGCTCTGGACGGTTCCGGTGGGCATGAAACGGCGCGTGATGCGGTCGATGCATCCGACTCGGATATGTATGAAGCAGGCACCGGAAGTGATGAGGCGCGCCCAGCAAATGCTCAAAGTGGCCCATCAGCATCCACCGATTGGTCGACAGCCGGGACAGGCCGGGGGGGTGAAGACTTTGACTTTGAAGGCTCGCTAACCAGCGAAAAAAGCCTGCACGAGCATTTGCATGAACAGCTCAATATGTCTGGTCTTAGTCAGGCAGATCGCTTGATCGCCGCGCGCCTGATCGATGAGACCGACGAAGCTGGCTATTGCAAGGTTGATTTTGATGAGGTCGGCAAACTGCTTGGTGCTGATCCGGCCAATGTCGCCGCCGTTCTGGACGTCTGCCAGGGCTTTGACCCAACCGGGGTCATGGCGCGTGATCTGACCGAATGTCTGGCCCTGCAATTGATTGAGCGCGACCGCTATGATCCGGCGATGCAGGCATTTCTGGCCAATCTCGATAAAGTCGCCAAGCATGACATTAAGGGGCTCGCTGAAATTTGCGGCGTCGATAAAGACGATGTCATGGACATGATGGCTGAGCTGCGCACGCTCAGCCCGCGTCCGGGGGCAGGCTTCTCAGGTGAGACCACGATTGCTGTCGCGCCGGATGTCTTCGTGCGTGAAATGCCAAACGGGATGTTCGCGGTTGAGCTGAATTCTGAGACGCTGCCGCGCGTTCTCATGGACAAGGCTTACTATGCTGAGGTCAGCGCGCTCCCGATGCGTGAAAAGGAAAAAGAGTTCATTTCCGAATGCGCGGCAAATGCGACCTGGCTTTTAAAGTCTCTAGACCAGCGCGCGCGCACCATCCTGAAAGTGGCAAGCGAGATTGTACGCCAGCAGGATGCCTTCTTTGCCCATGGTGTCGCCCATCTGCGTCCGCTTAATCTCAAGCAGGTCGCCGACGCGATCGACATGCATGAGAGCACAGTGAGCCGTGTGACCAGCAACAAATATATGAGCACGCCGCGCGGCCTGTTTGAGCTGAAATACTTCTTCTCTGCAGCGATTCCGGCCACAGGGGGCGGTGAAGCGCATTCGGCTGAGGCTGTGCGTCACCGGATCAAGCAACTGATTGACGAAGAGGGTGCAAAAATCCTCTCCGATGACAAGATCGTTGAAATCCTGACTGAATTCGGGATCGAAATCGCCCGCCGTACGGTGGCCAAGTATCGCGAGAGCCTTGGCATCCCAAGCAGTGTGCAGCGCCGTCGGATGCTCAAGGCGTCTTAAGCGACCGTCTTGCGAAACGCTTCAAACGCAGCGTTTGGCCGTTCCAGAATATAGCTTGGCTCGAATACAGCAACGGCCTGTCCGGTTTCCTTTTGCAGGAAAGAGGCAAGCTCAAATGCCTGATCACGCTCGACATAGACCGATCCTTCACCGCCGGGCACAAGGCTCGTAACCGCTAAGCCAAAGCGCTCTTTTAGCGCAGCCATCAGAGCATCGGCACTTTCGGGTGCTGCGAACCGGATAAAGACCCGGCGGTCCTTATGGCTGGTGATCCGATCCATGATCCGCTCAAGCGTTTCAAGTGCTTCCGGTGTCCAGACATCCGAGCGTTTGCTGGCGGCGAGCCAGGCCTCACTTTTCAGGATAATTCCGCTGAGGGGCTTCAGGTCATTCGCGCGCAGTGTGTTGCCGGTCGTGGTGATGTCGACGATGACATCGGCAATCCCGCGCAAGGGTGCTGCTTCCGTTGCGCCAGGGTCAGCGACGAGGCGGAAATCGCTAATTCCCTGTTCAAGGAAGTGCTGGCGCACAATGCGCGTATATTTTGTAGCCACTTGCGGCGCGCGACCTTGCCGACGGCGGATGTCTGCAAACACTTCGCGCAGGTCTCCGAAAGAGGCGACGTCGATCCAGCTATTGGGGACAGCGACAACCAGATCGGCGCGGGCAAAGCCCAGCGGTTCGAGCAGTTCAACCTTGCCTGTCATTTCCCCGGTTTCGAGGATCAGGTCATGTCCGGTAATCCCGACATGTAGCTCGCCACTGTGCAGGCGTTTGGCAATCTCGCTGGAGGGCAAGAGCCAGAGCTGCGCGCCCGGAAGCGCTTTGATCTCGGCATTGTACGACCGCCCATTTCCGGCTTTGACCGGCAGGCCAATCGCCTTGAGATAGTCATAGGTCTGATCCTGAATGCGGCCTTTGGAGGCCAGTCCGATGTTCAGCATCACGCACCTCCTGTCAGCATATCGGCGATCCGGTCAGGCCGGAGCATGGCGCCAACCGCGCCGCTTGTTTTTGTGTTACCAGAGAGCGCTCCGATTAGCCCGTCATAGCGCCCGCCACCGCCAAGGACTGTGCCGTCGGGCGCATGGCACTCAAACACGAAGCCATCATAATAGCTCAGCTCTCGTCCAAGGTTTGCATCGAAACGCGGGGCATTGGCTGCACCTGAGACAGCAAGCTGATCGCTCATGCCCCGCCAATAGGCAAGGCGCTCAGAAATCGCAGCACCGCGTCCAACGAGCAGGGTTTCCAATTGATCAAGCGCTTCGCTCAGCGGTGCATCAACACCACAAACGGCTTTGAGGGCTTCCGCATCACTGGCCTGTAGGGGCTGCTCAGCCTCCTTGGCTTTGTCGATCAGGCGGTCGGCAATGTCCTCAAGGCTGCGTGCGCCAAATGGTGTGATGTTCACCATCTCGAACATATCCGCCAAGGCATCTTTCGCTTCGTCCCGTGACAGACCTGCTAAAGCGCGGGGTAGGGTAGGGGTCTCTGTTCCGCCTATCGCGTCAGCCATATCCCGCTCAAACGTTGCGGGCATGGAGAAGGATTTTTTCAGCCGGGCTTTCCAGTTCTCGTGTAGGTCGAAACTGTCGATCAAGCGAAAGACAAGACCCGGATCGGCAAAGGTTAGCGTAAACGCATTTGCACCTGCCGACTTCAAGGCACTGATCGTCGCTTCAACCACGCGGCCATCATCCTGCGCATTTTCGGGCGCGTCGAAGAGTTCTACGCCGATGTGGCGCTGCACGGGGGAGGCTCCGCTATTTCCGCGCGACCCGCGAAACACAAGCCCATCAAGCTGATAGGCTCCGGTTGCGGTTTCTCCACTGGCGATCTGTAGCGCCAGCGCAAGCGTCAGGTCCGGGCAGAGACACAGGTCGCTCTGATCACCGTCATGCTCGACAATATTCTGGCGATACGCTTCGCCGAGAAACTCCAGATAAGGCAAGAGCGGTTGGACCGTTGGCAAATTGATCTGTGTGCTTCCCAGAGCGGAGAAGGTTGCAGAGATTGCGCTGGCCACGCGATCTATACGAGGGGTTCCAAACAGCGCGCTCACTTAAACCTCCGCAGCGATCGTCTCAGCAACGATCTTCTCGAAGGTATCAAGCGGGGCTTCAAATTGCCCGGGGCGTTCCTCGCGCCAGGTTTCATTATCTTTGATCGCTTGGGCTTTCTTCTTACCGACGCGCAGGTCCTTGATGGAGACAATGCCTTTTTCCTTCTCATCGCCCCCAAACATGATGGCGACAGGGCAGTTGCGGCGGTCGGCATATTTCATTTGGGCTTTCAGACCTGATCCACCGAGATAGACCTCGGCGGCAATGCCCGCATTGCGCAAGCGCTGGGCCAGTTCGAAATAGTCACCCATGGCATCACGGTCGAAGACCAGCACAAGGACTGGCCCCATCGCTTGTCCCAGAAGTGGACGTCCGGCGGCTTCAAGCGCTGTGATCAGGCGGCTGACACCGATGGAGAAGCCTGTGGCTGGAACAGATTCGCCCGTAAAGCGCGCGACCAGATCATCATAGCGACCACCACCGCCGACAGAACCAATATTGAGCGGTTTGCCGTCTGGCGTTGTCATATTGAGTTCGGCCTCAAACACCGGGCCAGTATAATAGTCGAGCCCGCGCACAATAGACGGGTCGAGGGTGGCGCGATCTCCGCCAAAGCCGCAGCGTTCCATGACCGCGGTGATGGCTTTGATCTCTGACAGCGCTTCAAGGCCCATATCCGTGTTGCCGATAGCTTTTTCGAGCGCCATGACGGTCGCGTCATTATCGCTTTGCCCCGCCGATACGAAGGCCATGACGCGCTCAATAGACGCAGCATCAAGGCCAGCGCCTTTGGTGAAGTCGCCAGACTCATCAAGGCGGCCTTCGCCGAGCAGCGCGGTGACGCCCTCAGTGCCAAGACGATCAAGCTTATCGATGGCGCGCAGAATGGTGCCATTGCGTTCTTCTTCGCTCTGACTGCCTGAAGAGGAAACTTGCGAGAGCACGGCGTTCAGCGCGCGGCGCGTATTGATCCGCAGGCTGTACTCTCCGCGCGCCACACCAATGGCTTCGAGCGCGTCGCAGGCCAGCATGATGATTTCGGCATCCGCGGCTGGACCAGGGACACCTACGGAGTCTGCGTCACATTGGGTGAACTGACGAAAACGACCGGGGCCGGGCTTTTCATTGCGCCAGACCGGGCCAGCCTGCCAGCGCCGGAACGGCTTGGGCAGTCCTTGGCGATTTTCAGCGACATAGCGAGCCAGCGGTGCGGTCAGATCATAGCGTAGTGACATCCACTGTTCGTCATCGTCCTGAAGCGAGAAAACGCCTTCATTCGGGCGGTCCTTGTCCGGCAAGAATTTGCCGAGGGAATCGGTGAACTCAAATGCAGATGTGTCGAGCCGTTGAAAGCCCCAGCGCTCATAGGCCTGCGAGGCACGATGGATCAACTCGGCCTCAGCAGCAATTGCTGGACCCAGGCGATCCTGGAAACCTCGCGGCGCGCGCGCCTCTGGCCGAGTGCTCGACATGTTCATACTCCAAATGCAATGACGTTCGCGATTGGCCGCGAATGTCCGCAGCCGCTTCTACAGCCTAAAAGAAGAACGTCTAGTGATCAGGCTATTGAGAGCCGCAGGATCGGCAGTCAGTCGGACATATTTCGAGGTATTAAGCTAAAGCGCTCAGGTGAACCTTCCGTGCAAAACACTAGAGTACAGTATCTGGTTCCATTTAATTTGATCATATTCGTTCAAGGGAAAGGCAATTTGCCTATGTCATAATGCCTTCATGAAGATCGATTTGAAGGCTTTCTCTTTCTCGGATGTGCTTGCCAATTCGAAGTCACGACGCATTGCCGTGGTGCTAAGCCTTTCGCTTCTTTTCCTCGTGACCACCGCGACGCTCGTATTCGGTGGATATGATACTGCGCCGCCCGCCACATTTGCGGTATTTGGTTTGGGCTTGGTGCTGGCTGCGCTTATTCTGGTTTTTCTTGAGCCTGTAAAAGTCATGCAGTCTCCACAGCCGGACCGCTGGGCTGATCTCGCCGATTTCGCCACAGATCTTTATTGGGAAACCGATACGGAAGGGCTGATCATATCTGCTGGTGGGCGGCTGATGCCAAATATTGCTCCTGATATCAGTACCGTAATCGGGGAGCACTATCTGACGGTTGTGGACCTCAATGAGCGTGAATTGGAAAAGATGCTCGCTGCGCTAAACAAGATTGAACCTTATTCAGACATCCTCTCAACGCTCTATGATCCTGATGGTCGGGCCTATGAAGTGTCTTTAAGTGCGACCCCGCGTTTTGATCTTCATGGAAAAATCACCGGCTATCTTGGGGTCGGCACGGATGTCACGGAGCGCGTGAGGGCAACGCGCGAGCTACGGCATATGGCTGAGCATGATATGCTGACCGGGTTGGCCAACCGCTACTTGTTTGCCCGGCAGATCACCAAAGATCTGGATGACTGCCCTGCGGATGAAGGGATTGCATTGTTCGCGATTGATCTGGACGGCTTTAAAATGGTCAACGATGTCTATGGGCACGATGCTGGCGATGCGGTCCTGAAGCTCGTCGCCAAGCGTTTACGGGGGCAGATCCGCTCGACTGACTGGGCCGCCCGTTTGGGAGGGGATGAGTTTGTGGTCGTCGCACGGCATGTTAAAACCGAGGCCGAGTTGCACCATATTGTAGCGCGCCTTCAGTCAGCATTGAACAAACCATATCGCATAGGCGGTATTGCTATGGACATTAAGGCGTCAATTGGCATCGCCATCAATCCCGAAGATGCGGATAATGCTGAGTCTCTGCAGAAGTGTGCAGACATGGCTCTATACCGTGCCAAGGGGGCGGGTAAGGGGTGCTATCGTCTGTTCAAAAATATTGAGATGACCACTCAACACTAAATGGCAGGCATTGTGATTGGCCCACTGACGTACCGATCTTCAAAAAAATACCGTCAGGTCTGCAATTCATCGTATAAGAGGGTTTGACTCGGAGGGCGCTTTAGTGTTTATCCGCGCCTTCATGTCCGCGCCCCATGGGCAGCGGCCAAAGTTTCATTTTTGAGAGTTCCGGAAGGACGAGCGCTATGTTCGCGGTCATTAAGACAGGTGGCAAACAGTATAGAGTTGCCGAAGGTGACGAGATTGTCATCGAGAAGCTGGCCGTTGAAGCTGGCGATAACGTAACCTTTGAAGACGTTCTGATGATCGGCGAAGGCGGGAAAGTCACTGTTGGTGAACCTGTCGTGTCTGGTGCCAGCGTTGTTGGCACAGTGGCTGAGCAGCGCAAAGGCGCGAAAGTCATGATCTTCAAGAAGCGTCAGCGTAACACTTACCGCCGTAAGCGTGGCCACCGCCAGCTTGAGACTGTTGTGACGATTGATTCTATTCTGGCCGACGGCAAAAAAGCCCCAGCCAAGAAGAAAGCGGCACCTAAGAAAGAAGCTGCACCAAAAGCAGAAGCTGCTGCGCCTAAGGCTAAGGCGAAAGCTGAGCCAAAAGCGGAAGCCAAGGCAGAAGCGCCTAAGAAAGCTGCTGCTCCAAAGAAGGCCGCACCTAAGAAGGCTGCAGCGCCTGCTAAAGCAGACGACCTGACTGTGATGAAGGGTCTGGGCAAAGTGTTTGCTGAGAAACTCAACGCTGAAGGCATCACGACATTTGCGCAAATCGCGAAAATGAAGAAAGCCGATATTGAAGCGCTGGAAGAAAAAATCGGCGCTGCTGGCAAGTTTGAGAAAAATGATTGGGTCGCGCAGGCGAAAGACCTCGCATAAGACGCATAGTTCGGGTATAGACCGGGCATAAGATTGGAGGCCGAGTATGGCTCATAAGAAATCAGGCGGTTCGTCTAAAAACGGTCGCGATTCGAATCCTAAGTATCTTGGCGTCAAGAAATATGGCGGCGAGCACGTGATTCCTGGCAACATTATCAAGCGTCAGCGTGGTACGAAAACGTATCCGGGTCGCGGTGTTGGTATGGGTAAAGACCACACGCTGTACGCGCTGGTCGAAGGCAAGGTTGAGTTCACAAAGAAGCGTGACAACCGCCAGTACGTATCAGTTCTACCAGTGGCAGAAGCAGCTGAATAAGCGCGGCTACAAGGTCGCCGAGTGGTGACCACAAAGTTCCAAGGGGAGGCAGGTCACTGCCTCCCTTTTTCTTTGCCTCCCCTGATCCTTGAAGAGGCTATCATGAGCGAAACCGTCATATTGCATACCGAACGCTTGTCCTTGCGGGCACCGCAGGCAAGAGATGCTGTACAAATTGCAGAGCGGATTGGCCTCAAGGATGTCGCCTGGAACCTCGGACGCGCACCATACCCCTATGATTTAAGCGATGCGGAGGATTTCATCCTGAGCACGCAGAAGAAATGGCAAGACGGTCAGACTTGCGGGTTTATGCTTGAGCACCCTAAGGATGGTGTTATCGGTGGCTGTGGGTTGGATCATCATGGGGATGGCCTGTGGGAGATCGGCTACTGGGTCGGTAAGCCATGGTGGGGGCAGGGATTTATCACTGAGGCAGCCAGCACTGTGCTGAACTGGGGCCGCGATGAGCGTGGGATAACCAAGTTCGTTTCCGGTCACTTTACCGATAATCCGGCTTCCGGCCGCGTGCTGACCAAGCTCGGCTTTGAGCCTGTTGGCGTCGTTGATCATTTTGGTGCAGCCAGAGGCGAACTCAGCCCTGCTATGCGCTATACGCTGGGCGCTGATCCTCAAGACGCCTTGCGTACGGCAACACATTAGACGAAAGACAGGTCATGAAGTTTCTCGATCAGGTCAAAATCTACGTTCAGGCAGGCGATGGTGGCAATGGATGTGCCGCCTTCCGCCGTGAAGCCTATATCGAATTCGGTGGGCCTGATGGCGGTGATGGTGGCCGTGGCGGCGATGTCTATGTCGAAGCGATTGAGGGTCTCAACACCCTCATTGACTACCGTTACCAGCAACATCATCGCGCTGAACGCGGCAAGAATGGCATGGGCAAACAACGCCATGGCCGCGGCGGTGAGGATAAGACTGTTAAAGTCCCCGTCGGCACGCAGGTCTATGAAGAGGATCAGGAGACCCTGATTGCCGACCTGACCGAGGTCGGTGATCGTGTTCTGGTCGCCAAGGGCGGTAATGGTGGCTGGGGCAATTTGCGGTTCAAGACCTCAACCAATCAGGCACCTCGTCGGGCAAACCCCGGTGAACCGGGGCAGGAGTTTACGCTCTGGTTGCGGCTCAAACTTATCGCTGATGCAGGCCTTCTGGGCCTGCCCAATGCGGGGAAGTCGACCTTCCTCAGCCGGGCAACTGCGGCCAAACCAAAGATCGCAGATTACCCTTTCACGACGCTCAATCCAGGGCTTGGCATTGTCGATATTGGCACCAGCACACGCTTTGTGCTGGCTGATATTCCGGGGCTTGTTGAAGGCGCGGCGGACGGCATTGGTCTGGGGCATCGGTTCCTTGGTCATGTCGAGCGGTGTAAGGTTCTGCTGCATCTGATTGATTGCACACAGGATGATCCGGCTGGTGCCTATACGACGATCCGCGAAGAGCTTGAGGCTTATGGCGGTGAACTGGCCGACAAGCCTGAAATCGTTGCCCTTTCTAAAGTGGACGTCTTGCCTGAAGAGCTTGTCGATGAGCAGGCCGCTGCGGTGAAAGCCGTGTGTGGTCAGGAACCGATGCGTATTTCCTCTGTCGCGGGTGAGGGCGTCAAAGAGGCGCTCTACCGGATCGCAAAGGTACTTGGGCAGGACACCGAGGGCGACATAGAGACTGCATGGAGCCCGGAGTGAGCCAGCTTACCAGAGCGCAGCGAATTGTCGTGAAAATCGGCTCAGCGCTGGTCAGCGAAGACGGTAGGGCGCGAACAACCTGGCTTTCCAAGCTCGCTGCGGATATGGTGACCCTGAACGCGCAGGGCAAACAGCTTATTCTTGTCTCATCCGGTGCGATCGCGCTCGGTCGACAATACCTTGGCGACAAGAAGCCCCGAAAACTGGAAGAGAAGCAGGCAGCCGCCGCCCTTGGCCAGCCCCCGCTTATGGCAGCATTGTCTCAAGCTTTCGCGCCCCATAATCTGCCAGTGGCGCAGGCTTTGCTCACTTTGGAAGATACCGAGAATCGCCGCCGCTGGCTCAATGCCCGCGCAACGCTGGATACGCTTTTGAATGCGGGTGCGTTGCCCGTGATTAATGAGAATGACACGGTGGCCACCGATGAGATCCGCTATGGTGACAATGATCGTCTGGCCGCGCGGGTTGCGCAGATGGTCGGAGCGGATCTTCTGGTCCTGCTGTCTGATATAGATGGCCTCTACACCGCCAATCCCAGATTTGATGCGAATGCTAAACACATCTCAGAAGTCTCTGAAATCACAGCGGAAATTGAAGCGATGGCAGGCGATGCCAATACTGAGGCGGCGGTTGGGTCTGGCGGGATGGTGACGAAACTGGCGGCCGCAAGGATCGCTTACGCTGCCGGCTGTTCCACGGTAATCACATTGGGAGATCGCGAGCGCCCGCTTGTGGCCTTACAAGACGGCGCGCGCGCGACCTGGATTACACCGCCTTACAATCCAGAAACAGCGCGTGAAACGTGGCTACGCTCGCATCTCAACCCTGAGGGAGAGATCACAGTGGACGCAGGAGCAGAACGCGCCCTGAAGGCAGGCTCCAGTCTGTTGCCCGTAGGTATCACTGGTGTCTCGCAGGGCTTTGCCAGAGGCGCAGCCGTCGCCATCAAGAACCTGTCTGGGGTGACAATCGGCAAAGGCATTACCGCCTATAGCGCCACGGATATTGATCGTATCAAGGGTCTCAAAACCGATGCGGTTGAGGCTGTCCTTGGCTTTCGCGGTCGCCCGGCGGTTATTCACCGGGACGACCTCATTCTGGGTTAAGCTAGCCTAGTTCGCGTAGCGCGCCTGAACCGCATCCCATATCGCCCGGAGGCCACAGGCTGCGCCGCCAGCCGGGCGTCCATATTTGCCTTCTCGCCAGGCCCAAATGTCGAGGTGAACCCAGCGGTCGGCATCGACAAATTGCTTCAGGAACATCGCTGCCGTGAGGGAGCCTGCAAAACTGCTGCTGGCAGAGTTTACGAGATCAGCGATCGGGCTTTTCAGCATGGAAAGGTATGGGTCCCAGAGCGGCATCCGCCAGGCTGGATCGCCGCTTGACGCACTGCCCTCGGCAATCTGCGCAGCCAGTGGTTCGTCATCGGTATAATAAGGCGCAAGGTCCGGCCCAAGCGCGACACGTGCGGCCCCTGTTAGCGTGGCAAAATCGATCAGCAGGTCCGGATTACTTTCACTTGCCCGTGTCAGGGCGTCAGCAAGGATCAGGCGGCCTTCAGCATCTGTGTTGTCAATCTCTACCGAGAGGCCCTTACGGCTGCTAAGGACATCGCCGGGGCGGAAAGCGGTTCCGGAAATCGCGTTCTCAACAGCTGGAATATACAGCTTCAAGCGCACAGGCAGGTTCGCCCCCATGACCAGTTCGGCCAGTGCGATGGCATGGGCTGAGCCACCCATATCCTTCTTCATCAGGCGCATATAATTGCCGGTTTTGAGGTTCAGGCCCCCTGTATCGAAGGTCACGCCCTTGCCGACCAAGGCGAGTTCAGGGGCATCCTCTGGTCCCCATGTCAGTTCCATAATGCGGGGGGCTTCTGGCCCAGCCCGGCCCACAGCATGAACGAGCGGGTAATTCTGTTCCAGAAGAGCATCGCCAATGACCGTTTCAAGCGTTGCGCCATGGCGTTCGGCCAAGTCGCTAATGGTGCCTTGTATTGCTACTGGGCCCATATCTTCCGCCGGGGTGTTGACCAGATCGCGTAGGCGATGGATTGCGATTGCCTCTCGGGTGACGGCCTCAGCGGCCTCATCATCTCCAATAACAAGGTGCGGGGGTGTCGCCTTGTCCTTGAGGTAGCGATCAAATCGATACGCGCCATCAGCCCAGCCAGCAGCGATTTGCGCGAAGGTCAGCCCGCCATCGGCTGCGATCTCATAGTCGCCTTTCGGCAGCTTGGCGGAAAGCGCTGCGACTGCAAGTGCGTCTTTGCCATTGCCCAGACCAAACAGGATAGCGTCAATCTCGCCATCGGTATTGGCGGTCATGACTGTCTGTCCCGGCTTGGCTTTGAACTCTTGAGCGGTGGCCATCGCCATCAGGGAAGCTGGTAATCCGCTGGCCTTTTCCCATTGTGTCGTGGTCATCAGCCAGACTTTCGCAGGAGACTTGGCTTTATCTGTAAAGGCGGAATAGGCGGGCATTGTCTGTCCTGTCTCAAGGTTAATGTCGGCGCGTCTTTTATTAACCCAATCTTGACCCGGGTGCGCGACAAGGTTTGCTACTTAGATGACCGGAGATGACCCGATGTCTACCCCTGTGCACACAAAGCGTGCAGTTGCGATGCTCCTGGCTTTCTCTGCCGCGGCGGCTTGCGCGTCGACGGGAAGCAGCGATACAGCGGCTGCGAATGAAGCCGAACTTCAAGCCTATCAACAGGCGATGGCAGATGCGATTGCGCCAGCGACGCCCGAACAGATTGCCGTCGCAGAAAGGTCTGATCCGCTGACCCGAGCAAACTTCTGGGCCAATGAATTCCAAAAGGACCAGACCAATCCAGGAACCACGTTGGCTTTTATTCGCGCACTTCGGGCCATAGGCAGTCATGACCGAGTGATAGAAGTCGGCACATCTATCTTGCCCCTTCACCCACAGAATTATGAGATTCTATTGGAGGTGGGGCGCTCACTGCTCTCTAAAGGCGAGCCGGAGGCTGCTGCGCAAGCGCTTGTTCGCTCAGCAGATTTCTCGCCGCCAACCGAGGCTGCGCCTCTCGCAGCGCTTGGCCTTGCCTTTGACCGCATTGAAGATCACGACAAGGCTCAGCAAGCCTACCGCGAAGCGCTGAAGCGAGAGCCTGATCGGGTATCGACCCTGTCTAATTATGGCTTGTCTCTGGCGCTTTCGGGCAATCTTGAGCAGGCCGAGCTACACTTGCAACGTGCTGCGTCTTTGCCGGGTGCAGATGGTCGTGTCCGTCAGAACCTGGCGCTTGTTTTGGGGTTGCAGGGCAAGTTCGAAGAGATGGCAGCAGTTGACCCAGCCGCCCCACGTCGAACGATTGAGGCGAACCGTAGAGTTTTGCGTCAGATGATTATTCCGGCGCGGTCTTATGAGGCCTTAGCTGAGCGTGAGCCAATCGCTTTGCCTGCACGCCCGGCAGATGTGCAGACAATGCCAGAGGTGCAGGAAGCCCTTGTCGATGAGGATGTGATGACAGAGCCGCTCAAAACCCCGGATACAGATATGCAGGACGCCCCCCTTCTAACAGGGGAACCAGAAGCCATGCCGCCCGCTCGGTTGCGGTCTCGCTTGCGTGGGACACAGGGCTAACAGTCCTTTCTAGTGCTTTTCCCCCGCTGGTCGGGTGATCAGGGTCACGATCAAGGTCAGCAGGACAATCACCGTATAGGTGCCAGCAATCTTAAGCGTGTGTTGCGGTAGGGTCCCCGCCCACAAATAGTAAATCCCAAATCCCGCAACCAGAAGCGCAGCGATCGCGAGCATTATGCGCAAAGTACCTGTCATCTGAATCCTCCCATCCTGCAGGCTTTATAGCACGGAAACCGTGACGGTTTTCTGATCATCTGCCGCCTATGGTTGCGGGCATGCCAGTGGGCCGCTATAGGCCCGGCCAACACTGTTCATTCCCCAAGACTTTAAGGAGCCAGATATGGCTGGAACCCGTACTTTCTCTATCATCAAGCCGGATGCGACTGAGCGCAATCTGACCGGCGCGGTCAACAAGGTTATCGAAGAGGGTGGCCTGCGCATTGTTGCTCAACGCCGGATCAAGATGACCCGTGAGCAAGCTGAGCGTTTCTATAGCGTCCATGCTGAGCGCCCATTCTTTGGTGAACTGGTTGACTTCATGACCTCTGGCCCAGTTGTGGTCCAGGTTCTGGAAGGTGAAAACGCTGTTGCGCGCTATCGCGATGTGATGGGCGCGACGAATCCTGAAGAAGCCGCTGAGGGCACGATCCGCGCGCTGTTCGCAAAATCTATTGGCGAGAACTCCGCGCATGGGTCTGACAGCGATGAAAACGCAGCGATCGAAATCGCTCAGTTCTTTAGTGAAGCTGATATTGCTGGCTAAAAACTACGCGACTTTACGTATTGAGGGTCCCGTTTGTGAGAACAAGCGGGACTTTTTCGTTTTAGTATAATCGCACGTTAATATTTGCCTCTGTTAATACTTGGGATGAGCCAGCTTGAGCGTCTGATTTATGTGAGTATAGCCAATCCGAATCTTACAGATCGGGGGGTTCAGCGTATTGTAAACATGGCGCATCTTCGTAATCAGATGGCGCAAATTACCGGATTGCTGATTAAGGACGGCGATTACTTCCTGCAACTTCTGGAAGGACCGTCCTTTGAGGTGGCTGCGACTTTCAAACGGATCTCCCAAGACAGGCGCCATGAGAGCTGTCAACTTTTGTTAAAGGAGCCGATTGAAGAGCGGGCCTTCAGCAAGATGAGCATGGTTTACGCTGGCTGTGAGCCATTGATGTCAGAAGCCGCCATGGACCTGTTGGATGTGAAGGCCATTTGTGCCGCCGCTTCGAAGAAGCCGGGATGCTGCGAGAATAGGGCTTTGCGGACCCTGCTCAGTGATTTGCTACAGAGACTTAAGGTTCGTCGCGCCGCCTGATTTCAGCGCAGGCTTTTGCAAGCGCTTCTGGATAGAGTTGATGTTCAAGCGGAAGTATACGCGCTGCCAGAGTATCGGCTGTGTCATCGGCTTTAATGGGTAAGCTCGCTTGGCCGATAATTGCGCCCTCATCGACGCCTTCTGTGACCCAGTGAACCGTGCATCCGGCTTCTGCATCACCTGCATCTATGGCGCGTTGATGCGTGTCCAGTCCGGGATATTTTGGTAGCAAGGACGGGTGAATGTTGATCATCCGGCCTGCCCATTGCTGAACAAACCACGGGGTCAGAATCCGCATGAAGCCAGCCAGCGCGATCACTTCAGCGCCTGCTTCTTTTAGGGCCGTGTTCAATTCGCGCTCAAAAGCCTCGCGGTTTTTTCCAAACTGGCGGTGATCGACAGCTTTTGCCTCAATGCCCTGATTGCGGGCGGTTTCCAGGCCTTTTGCATGAGGTCGATTTGAGAGCACCAAGACTGCTTCGGCTGGATAGTCCGGGGCTTTAGCCGCCGCGAGCAGGGCTTCCATATTGGAGCCGCGGCCCGAAATCAGGATACCCAGGCGCAAACGGGTCATGCGTTTGCAAGCTCACCGAGAACCACTGGGCTTTCCCCGGCCGTGCGCAAATTGGCAAGGACTGGGCCAACCTGTTCAGGCGCGACAGCGAAGACCAGGCCTATGCCCATATTGAATGTGCGGTGCATTTCATCCTCTTCGACGCCGCCTTCGCGCTGTAGCCAGTCAAATACGGCAGGTGGTGTCCAGGCATTGCGATCAATGCGCGGTATCAGATGATCCGGGCACATGCGCGGCGTATTCTCCGTAAGGCCGCCGCCAGTAATATGGGCAAGCCCTTTGATCAGGCCATTGTGGATCAAAGGAAGGGCTGCTTCGGAATAAAGCCGGGTCGGGGTCAGGAGTGCTTCGCCTAAAGAGCCCTCACTGAACGGGCTGGCATCGCTATAGGAAAGGCCGGTACGTTCGACGATTTTGCGGATCAGGGAATAGCCATTCGAATGTGGTCCGCTTGAGCCAATACCGATCAAAACATCGCCTGCCTGCATGTCATCCATGCGTGGCAAGATTTGATCGCGCTCAACGGCGCCAACGACAAATCCGGCCAGATCGTAATGACCGGGTGGATACATGCCGGGCATTTCAGCCGTTTCCCCGCCGATCAGCGCGCAGCCTGCCTGCTTGCAGCCTTCCGCGATCCCAGCGATCACGGCTTCTGCGACGCCCCCTTCGAGCTTTCCCGTGGCAAAATAGTCGAGGAAGAAAAGCGGCTCAGCGCCCTGAGCAAGCACATCATTGGCGCACATGGCGACCAGGTCCACGCCAACCGTGTCATGCAGCCCGGTTTCAAAGGCCAGCATCAGCTTAGTGCCGACGCCATCGGTTCCTGAAACCAGCACTGGATCGCGCCAGCCTTCGGCCTTCAGATCAAACAAGGCTCCGAAGCCGCCAAGACCGCCCATAACGCCTGCGCGACGGGTCGCCTTGGCCATTGGAGAAATGGCTTCAACCAGCCGCTCGCCTGCCTCAATATCGACACCAGCATCGCGATAAGACAGAGGTGTTTTAGAATCATCACTCATAGTGGCGCGCGTTAGCATGGGGACAAAGCTGTGGCCAGCGCGGTTTCGCGGTTCACGTGCGCGCGCTCGCTTGGTAGGAGAGATATATCAGATGAAAGGCGGCCCAATGATTCGGTTCTTCGCAGTCCTTCTGGCGGTCATAGTGACGGCCATTCCCGCACAGGCTCAGAGCCGTGATCTCTATACGGTTCGCAATATCCCAGTTGATGAGCGTGCGGCCTCTGTGATTGAGGCCCAGCAGAAAGCCTTTGCCTCGGCGAAGTATGCGGGCGCGAAAGAGATGATTGCGCGGATTACTCTGCCCGAAGATCGCGCTGCTGCGGCTGATCGCTTGGCGATTGATCCGATGGCAGCGGACTTGCTGGCCGTAGCGGTGGATGTTGAAGAGGAAGTCCGCGGAGCCGGGCGGTACCGCGGTAAACTGGCCGTTGTCTACAATCCAAACAATGTCCGTGCTTTCCTGGATCGCGCCGGAGTGCCTTACACGGATACGCCTGCGCCGCGGGCTTTATTGGTGCCGATTGCCCAGGATGCCATGCAAGAGGTGAGCTGGTCCGCAAGCTGGCCGGAAACCTCGACCGGGCGGATTGTCCCGACAGTGGTCTCCCTGATTGGCGGCTATAGCAAGATGAGCGACTGGCAGGCCTTTTCCGGTGACCTCACCGCAAACAATGCCACACGCGTGATTTTCGCCGAATTGATTGGCCGCCCGGGAAGTTACCGCGTTGAGCTGACCTCTCGCACCGCCGCGGGCCTGACAGAGATCGGCATGACCAATGCGATGCCAACCCTTGAGACTGCTGTGCTCGCGGCGGGGGACTTGCTGGATGACCAATGGAAGCGCGGTACAGTTGTTCGCGATGACGGCACGCGTACCCGTGTGCGCGCCAGCGTCCTTTATACGTCACTGGCAGAGTGGAACACGCTGCGTGGGGCGCTTGTGCGCTCGCCATTTGTCTCAAACTTGCGAACCGAGGCGGTTGCCCGCGAAGGCGCTGTTGTGGAGTTTCTGTATACCGGTAGTGATGAGCGCTTTCTCAATGATATGCGCCAGCGCGGTGTTTCCCTGCAGGTTGAACCAATTGGCGTGGTCATGCGCTCTGCGACCAGTGGAGCCCGCTAGCCAGATATGAAGACGCCCCGTCAGCTCCCGCTGAAATATCCTGAACCAAGACTGGGGCTGAAGGATTTTATCCTGACAGAGGCCAATCGTGGGCCAGTTGAGTCTGCCTTGCGGCCAGATGTGTGGCCCTATCCGGTGTTTTGCCTGATCGGACCACGTGGGGCGGGGCTCAGCACACTCTGCGAGATTTGGGCTGAAGAAATCGATGGGGTGCTGCTGCGCGCCAGTGATGTAAACGCCCTGAAACCTGAAGCGTTTGAAGACCTTTCGTCCGGCCGCGTTGTTGTTGATGAAGCTGATGCTGTCACCAATGAGCAGGCCCTGTTGCTGCTTATCAGTGCGATTGACCGCCTTGGTGGGCGGCTTCTGCTCACAGCGCATAACCCGCCGAGCCAATGGCGGGCAGCGACAAAGGATCTCGCTTCGCGTCTACAGGCTGCGCCTCTGGCTCAGATTGGGCCACCGGACGAGGCGATGATGCGCGCGCGTTTGCAGGCGGTTTCAAAGGCACAATTCATGCAAATACCAAAGGCCGTGGAAGATTACTTGCTTATCCGTATTGGTCTTCGCTATGACCTCGTGACATCAACAGTCGAGGCTTTGTCCGGTGCGGTTGGCGGGCGTGAACTGACGGTCCCTGTGGCCCGTGAAATATTGGAACATCAACCAGAACTCTTTGACCTTGGGGACGATTAGGCATGAGTGAGATCACAGAGATGACCGAACCGGATTTGATGGCCTCGCCATCGCGGTTTCTGAACCGCGAATTATCCTGGCTAAAGTTCAATGAGCGGGTGCTGGAAGAGGCCGACAATAAGACCCACCCCTTGCTCGAACGCCTGCGCTTCCTGTCGATTTCCGGAAACAATCTCGATGAGTTCTTCATGGTCCGCTATGCGGGCTTGCGTGAGCAGGTACGGGCCGGGATACAGCGTCGCAGTCAGGAAGGCATGACCCCGCTGCAACAGGTCAGCGCGATTGAACAGACGGTCGAGAAGCTGATGGATGACCAGCAGGCGGCCTGGAAAACACTCCGCGAAGAAATGTCGGTGCACAATATCGAAGTTCTGGGGATTTCCGAGCTTAAGAAAAGTGACCTGACCTGGCTGAAAAGCCATTTTGAGGAACACATTTTTCCGATCCTTACGCCGCAGGCCGTTGATCCGGCTCACCCGTTTCCGTTTATTCCGAATCTCGGTTTCGCCGTCGCGTTCCAGCTTGTTCCGGAAGAAGAGGGCGGGGAAGGCATGGTTGGCCTTGTCCCGATGCCGGCTTTCTCACCCCGTTTCATTCGCTTGCCAGATCGTAAGGGGGGTGGCTTGCGCTTTGTGCGGCTTGAGAGCGTCATCGCGCATTTTGAGCCAATGCTGTTCCCGGCTTTCAAATCAACCGGTCATAGCGTTTTCCGGATTGTCCGCGATAGCGATATTGAGATCGAGGATGAAGCCGAAGACCTGATCGCGGAATTTGAGATCCTGTTGCGTCAGCGCCGCCGGGGCCGGATTGTCCGCATTCACATCGATCAGGACGGACCAGAATCCTTGCGCAATTTCATTGTGCGCGAAATCGGTGCTGAACCACGCGATGTTATGGAACAGGGCGGCTTGCTGGGCCTGAAAGACCTCTCCGATCTGATTGTCAAAGACAAACCAGAACTTTTATTTCCGCCGTTCGAAGCGCGCTTTCCGGAACGGATCCGTGAAATGGGTGGCGACTGTTTTGAGGCGATCCGCGCCAAGGACATCCTGGTTCATCATCCATATGAGTCGTTTGATGTCGTCGTGCAGTTCATTAAACAGGCCGCGCGCGACCCAGATGTCGTGGCGATTAAGCAGACCCTGTATCGCACGAGCCTTAACTCTCCGATTGTCTCAGCCCTGATTGAGGCTGCTGAGGCGGGTAAGACCGTTACAGCGCTGGTGGAAATCAAGGCGCGGTTTGATGAGGAAACTAATCTACGCCTCGCCCGCGATCTGGAGCGCGCTGGCGTACAAGTGGTCTATGGCTTTATTGACTATAAAACCCACGCCAAAGTCTCTCTGGTGGTGCGGCGCGAGGCTGATGGGTTAAAAACCTATACCCACTTTGGAACAGGGAATTATCACCCGTTCACGGCCAAGATTTATACGGATTTAGCCCTGTTCACGGCTGATCCGGCGTTTGGCCGCGATGCGGGCCGCCTGTTCAACTATATCACCGCCTATAAAGAGCCGCCTGCAAAAGGCCCCGACCTTGAAAAGATCGTCATGTCGCCTTTCGCGATGGAAGACTATCTGATCGAGCAGATTGAGAAGGAAGCCGCGGCCGCGAAAGAGGGTGGGCCTTCTGGCATCTGGGCCAAGATGAACTCTCTGGTTGATGGCGATGTGATTGATGCACTTTACCGCGCCAGTCAGGCTGGCGTTCCGATCCGCCTGGTTATACGCGGCATATGCTGCTTGCGTCCGGGTGTGCCAGGGCTGTCTGAGACCATTCAGGTGAAAAGTCTGATCGGACGCTATCTTGAGCATTCGCGAATTGTCTGTTTTGCCAATGGCGAAGCGCTGCCTTCCAGAAAGGCGAAGATTTACATGTCCTCTGCCGATTGGATGGACCGTAACCTGAAGCGCCGGGTGGAAGCACTCGTGCCAATTGAGGTGCCCACCGTACACAGGCAGGTGCTGAACCAGATCATGGTCGCCAATCTCAACGATGATATGCAAAGCTGGGATATGGACGCCGATGGTGAATATCACCGGGTTCTGGAGCCGGGCAGCAAAGCCGGGTTCAGCGCGCACCAGTATTTCATGGATAATCCGAGCCTGTCAGGTCGTGGTAGCGCCTTGGTCGTGAGCGAACCGCCGCGCCTTGCGCCAAAGAAACGAGCCAGCAAGTAAGGCATGGAAGTTCAACGCGCCGCCGTCATTGATATTGGGTCGAATTCCTGCCGACTGGTGATCTATGACGTTCTGAACGGGGCGATGCTGCAATCCTTTAATGAGAAGACGCTGGCCGGGCTTGGCCGCGGGCTTTCCGAAAGCGGGGTTTTGTCGCCCGAAGGGCGCGTCATGGCGCTGGATGTCTGCCGCCGCTATGCCGCCATTCTTGATGGTTTAGGAGTTACGGATATTTATCCCGTCGCCACTGCTGCAGTCCGTGTGGCTGAGGATGGCCCAAGCTTCCGTGAAGAGGTTGAGGCGGCTTTGGGGCGGCCTTTACGTGTCTTGAGTGGACCGGATGAAGGGCATCTTTCCGCGCTAGGTGTGGTGTCCGGGTTCGGCGAGGTTAGCGGCCTGGTCGCTGACCTTGGTGGGTCCAGTATGGAGTTGCAGGTCTTGGAAGCCGGGGCAGTGATCGGGCAAGGCGAAACGCATCTTCTCGGCCCATTGGCCCGCGCAAGTGACGCTGATCTACCGCTGGACAAGCGCAGCAAAGTCATTCGGCACGTGCTTCGTACATCTGGTATATGCAATGACAAACCGACCGCGCTCTATGCGGTTGGCGGTGGCTGGCGGAATGTTGCCGCGGTTCACATGGAGCTCTCCGAATACCCCTTACGGGTCCAGCATGGTTATCGCCTGACCCAGTCCGGTGTGCGCGAAGTCATCGATGCCGCCGATTATGCACGGATCGACAAAACAACACGAACTCGGCTGCAGCGCGTGGCCAAGCGGCGCTATGATACATTGCTGCATACGGCATTGGTGCTGGAAGCCCTGATGCGGGTTACAAAAATCCGTGAAGTCACCATCTCCGCCTTTGGTTTGCGGGAAGGCGTTATGACTGAAGCGCGCGTCTTGCAAGCAGAGGTCGGTACGCCTTTGCGAGACAGTGTTGAGCTGTTCGCACGACCCAGCATGGCCGCGATGGCCTATGGTGAGGAATTGTTGCGGTTCACGGCCCCACTGGTGAAGGCGTTGAATCTGTCGGAAAGAGCGACCGGACTTGCCTGTTATCTTGCGGATACAGGCACACGGATGCATCCTGATCATCGCCCAAATCTTGTCTATGAACAGGTTTTGCGAGCGCCCTATCCGCTGCTCGATCATCACGAACGCCTTTTCGTCGCCCATGCCTGCGCATCGCGGTATACGTTCAATCATCGCATTCCGGCTAACCTGAAAGCCTTGCAGGATGACCGTGGTCAGAAGCAGGCGCGCTTGTTTGGCACCGCTCTGCGCCTTGCGGGTGTTTTCAGTGGTCGATCCGCCAGTATCCTGTCGCGTGCCTCGCTTGAATTCTCGAACAAGACGCTAAAGCTCAAGGTGCATGAAGCGGATAGGGATATGGTGTCTGAAACCGTAAAACGTCGCCTGAACCAGCTAAGCGGTCTGCTCGACCGACGCGCTGAGATTGCGTTTATCTAACGCGCCAGTTTGATGGCTTCGGCCGGATCAAGATCACCATCATAAAGCGCGCGACCCAGAATGCTGCCAGATATCGCGCGTTGCCCCTGATGCGCCCGCAGGGCGCGAATATCCTGCGCGCTGGCCACCCCGCCACTGGCAATGACCGGGATAGAGACCGCATCGGCCAACTCCCCTGTGAAGGTCACATTCACGCCGGTCTTCATACCATCGCGGGCAATATCGGTGACAATCAGCGCGGCCACGCCGCAGCCTTCAAACGCCTTGGCAAGGTCTACCGCTTTCATATCTGAGGTCTCGGCCCAGCCCTCAACGGCGACCATGCCATCCTTGGCATCAATCCCGACAACCACTTGGCCGGGCAGGGCGCGCGCAGCGTCTTTGACGAGCTCCGGGTCACGCAAAGCCGCCGTGCCGAGAATGACGCGGGAGACACCGGCCTCAAGCCAGGCATCAATCTGGGCGCGTGTGCGAATGCCGCCGCCGAGTTGAACCGGGGCATTGGTCGCCGACAGGATCGCTTTCACAGCATCGGTATTCGCGCTTTCCCCGGCAAAGGCGCCGTTCAGGTCAACCACGTGCAAGTTGGTGAAGCCCATCTCCGCGAACTGCCGGGCCTGATCGGCTGGGTCAGGATTATACTGGGTGGCTTTATCCATTTCCCCGCGCAGAAGGCGCACACACTGACCATCTTTCAGATCAATCGCGGGGTAGAGCTCAAACGACATTGGGGGGACTCCATACGAAAAACGCCTCTCAAGCCATAAGCCGAGAGGCGTCTTTAAACACAGACCAAAAGTCAGCCTAGAGAAGGCCTTCGCGCTGAGCGCGTTTGCGAGCCAGTTTGCGAGCGCGACGAACGGCTTCGGCTTTCTGGCGAGCTTTCTTTTCAGAAGGCTTTTCAAAATAAGTGCGTGATTTCATCTCGCGGAAGAGACCTTCGCGCTGCATCTTCTTCTTCAGAGCGCGCAGGGCCTGCTCGACATTGTTGTCGCGGACGGTGATCTGGATAATGGTAAACTCTCCATTGGGTCTGTGTTTGCAGCCGCTCCTGTGCGGATTAGCCACTTGGTCTTATTCAGCAAACCGCGCCTATATCATGGTCAATTCCATTTGCCCACACCCGGAGTGAGAATCATGGAGCACCCATCACAGACCCTTCGAAATCGATGGTTGGAGACACTTTTGCCGCTGGCGGAAACGCGCGGCTGGGGCAGCGATACGGTCAGTGAAGCCGCGAGCCTGGCTGAGCTAAACGAGGGCGAGCAGGCACTGGCTGCACCTGGCGGGGTCAATGACCTGATCGATCATATGTTCAATCGCGCGGCTGATGCCATGCTGGTTGAGCTTGCAACACATGATTTGTCGGACCTGCGTATGCATGAGCGTGTGGCGGTCGGCTTGAAGAGCTGGCTAAGGCAACTCGACCCTTATCGCAGTGCTGTGCGTAAGGCGAGCTTGCGGGGCGTTTTGCCGAATTCTGTAACGGCCGCAGGCGGCACAGTCTGGGCCATTGCCGATGCGGTTTGGGAAGCGGCAGGGGATACAGCGACAGATTACAATCGCCAAACGAAGCGTGGACTACTCTCTGCGGTGATCCCATCTGTCGTGCTGTACTGGGCCGACCATCCGAGCGAAGAGGCCCTCGACGCCCATATCGAAAAGCGCCTCGGCCAGGCGATGCGTGTCGGCAAAGCTGGCAGTAAAGTCGTCAAACCTGTGCTGGACCTGTTTGAGAAGGTTTCGCCCTAACTCTCTGACGACGGGATGTTTTTTACCGCAGCGGCGAGGCTGTGCTTGCCACTGCCGGGCTTGAGGGGTTTGGGCTGGCTGGCGGCCGGGGCCCAGCCGGAGAGCCAGATGACTTCGAATGTCGCGCGGACTTTGCCGTCCGGATCGCTGTATAAATCGCGATAGGCTTCTTCCATGCGCATCAGAAGGCGGCGTGAGAGCGGGCGACGTTCTTGGCCCTCGCGTCGGGCAAACGCGGCTTGCTCGCCCATTCCTCGTAAGTCATCAAGCAGCTTAAGCGGGCTGTTATAGCGAACGGTGACGGGCTCCTTATCGACAACGGGCAGGGCAAATCCGGTGCGCTGCATCAGGCCAGCCATATCCTGCAAGCCGGGCAAGGGGGAGATGCGCGGGCTGACCCCGCCTGTAAGGCTGGATTCAGCTTCGATCAGGGCCGTGCGAAGCTCGTTTAACGTGCCGCCGCCAAACAGGCAGGCGAGAAACAAGCCGTCTGGTTTGAGCGCCTGGCGGATCTGCACCATCAGGCCGGGCAGGTCATTGGCCCAATGCAGAGAGAGGGCACTGACCACCAGATCAAGTGACTTCGGCGTGATGGGCAGGGTCTCCAGTGAATTTTGCATAGTCGTAACTGAGGTGCCCGAAATCTGACCGAGCATCCGTGCAGATGGGTCAAGGGCGATCACGTCATCGACCTGTCCGCTTGCCATTAGAGCAGCGCTCAATTGACCGTCATGGCTGCCAAAATCCAGAGCTTTCGGGAAATGCCGGGACACGTCTGCCAACCGATCAATCAAATGACTCGACTCACGGGCCTTTAGGAAGGCATAGTTTCGATATTGAAACGATGCGCGGTCCCGGTTCGCAGTAATGCGGGCGGGATCAAACAGGATCGGGGGACGATTAGCGCTCATGGGGACCGATATGAGCCGTATAGGGCATCTGGCCAAGGCCGGACTGCGATCAGTTGCAGGTTTTATCTGGCCAGCACGCTCTGTGTTGACAGGCGAACGTCATGGTGGGCAAGGCGCCATAGCGGCAGAGGACTTCACGCAATTGCGGTTTCTCAATGGGCGGGGCTGCCGCAGCTGCGCGGCCATTGTTGAGATTGATCTGGGGGAGGACAGCCTCTGTGGGGCATGCGCGGCCAAGGCTCCACGCTGGGACCAGGCCCGTGCTGCCATCGCTTATGATGATGCCTCGCGCCAGATGATCCTCGAATTCAAGCACGGTGGTCGCCGTGATGGCCTTGGGGCCATGGGCAACTGGATGACGATGGCCGGGCAGGATATTCTTGAGGCGACCGACTATTTGATGCCAGTGCCCCTGCATTATCAGCGCCTCGCCAAGCGCGGGTTTAATCAGGCGGGTTGGCTGGCGCAGGCTGTTGCCAGGCGCAGCGGTGTGCCAGCTATGGTTGATGGTCTGAAACGGGTGAAACCCACGCAAAGCCAGGGCGGCCTCACGGCGCGCCAGAGGAAGAAGAATGTTGCCGGGGCATTCAAGGCGCGCGCCCGTTATCGCAAGCAGCTTGAGGGCGCAAGGATTACGTTGGTCGATGATGTCTATACGACCGGGTCTACACTATCGGCCTCAACATTGGCGCTAAAACAAGCAGGTGTCGCAAATGTGAACGTGCTGGTGCTTGCCCGCGTTGTCAGGGATCGTGATGTCACCATATAAGGGGCAACTGAGGTTAAGGAGCCCGTTTATGGCGCAAGTCACAATCTATACACGGCAATTCTGCCCCTACTGCACACGAGCCCTCAAACTGCTCAAGGATAAGGGCGTGGAGATGACGCATATCGATGCAGGTATGGATGCCCAGAAGAAAGCAGAAATGGTGCAGCGGGCTGGTGGAGCGCGCACTTTCCCGCAAATCTTTGCCGGTGATATTCATATTGGCGGCTGCGACGAGATGATGGCGCTGGAACGCGCCGGAAAACTGGATGCACTGCTGAGTGCCTAAAGCCTGATGATCAAATATGCGCTCATCTGTCAGGACTGTGAGGCCGAGTTTGAAGGCTGGTTTGCTTCGTCTTCGGCTTTTGATGATCAGAAAGACCGTGGCTTATTAAGCTGTGCGGCGTGTGATGGGTCAAATGTAGCCAAAGCGATTATGGCCCCGGCTGTCAGTGGCACTAAGAAATCAGGGCCGCCCGATCCACAAAAGGTTTTCGGCAAACTCGCTGCCAAGGCGCGCCAACACGTGGCGGACAATTTTGATTATGTCGGCGATAGCTTTGCGACCGAGGCCCGCGCCATGCACTATGGTGAGATTGAGAATAAACCTATCTGGGGTGAGACCACACCCGAGGAGCGTGCAGAGCTGAAAGAAGAAGGCGTCCCAGCCGAACCGCTCCCTCCCGCCTTCGTTCCGGCAAAGCCGCGTGATGATGAGAAGCTGAACTGAGATCCAGTTTTCCATTTTGTGCGTTATTTTCCAAATAAAGAGCGAGTTTTCTTTTCTTGTTAATCGGCGTATAACTTAATCTTATTTATAGGCAGCTCCATATTTCACATGGAAATTGGAGCATGATCTTGAAGAAAATTCTTTCAGTATCGCTATTGTGTTTGGTTGCAGCGGCATGCGCAAATAATCAAGCTGTAAAGAATAGTGTCATGGGTAGTCCAGTATTCATGTCTAAAGAGGTCACAATTGAGCGGCAACGCCCCAGCATGCCCAATACCGTTGCTCTAAATTGGAGTCCGGATGATCGCCTCCATGAGGCAATCACAATTGATTACATCTCAGGTATGTCACAACGGACATATCTTTTTGAAGAACCAAACCAAGCGGTGTTTAAGCCAATGCTGCATTGGGCGTTGGATCGCGCCGACTTGCGGGCTGAGACCAATCTTGCGGCCAGATATGCTCTGCAAATTGAGTTTAGCGACTTGGACTCTGACTTTTTCGGTGCTGATCTGGCTGGAAAGTCGACGGCAATTTATCGTCTTGTTGATCGTCGCACCGGACAAAAGATTTATGAGAATGAGATTTCGTCAAACTTTGTCGCCTTGTATCCACGCTTGAACGAAGACGATGCCAGTTTAGCCTATGATATTTCGTCAAAACCTTTCTTTGCAGCGCAAGCGGCCTTTGCAGGCTATGCCCTCTCCGAAGGGGTGATTGTGGAAGCGATCAATAATAATGAAGATCTTACAGACTTTTTTGACGGCAAGATTGTAGAAGCCTCTCAAGCCGCATGGGACGACGTGTATCAGGCTTATTTCTGGGCGAGTGGCGTGTCTCTCATTGCCGGACCGACAACAGTGGTCGCCAGACAACTTAACCCGATGAATTATCTATCTCTGAAATTCGATGACCGTGTGTTCGCGCGCGAGCAGGCGCAAACCCGTTTCGGGGCCTTGAGCAAGACTGGACTTTCGGATCGCAATGGCCCGGAGCGGGCGCGACAAGTGAACGCGCAAATTCTCGCACAAAGTATCACGCTTTTTCTGATTGACCTTTCCGAGCAGGAGAATGTTGCTTTCACGCATATTCTACCTTGTAGCCGGAGTGCTGAGGTCGAGGCGGAATGGCAAGCCCTCATGCTTGCGGGCAAAAAAGTCGTCTCAGATGACTGTACTGTTTATGATAGCAAGGATGATCAGAAAGGCTTTGGGGTCGCTGTCTGGCGCCAATAGTCAAGGCTATGCAGTAACTGGGTAAGCTCGCGCTAATGCTGCGGGCTTTTTCTTTGTCACTATGAAATCTAAGTCTTGGTAAACCTAAACCTAGAGAAGCATTACTTCTTCTCGAACTTCCCTCTGGGCTTCCGCGACGGCGGGGGGCTATACTATCTCTTAAGTGCTATGAAAAATGCACATGGAGGAGATATGCCAAGGCTCAAACAGGCTGGCCCTGAGGCCGGGAATGCGTACGCAAATGCGATTTTCAAGCTATTATTCGGGGATCGCGATCCGATTGCGGAGCCGGGGACAGCAACCGGAACACCGGGCAATTGGTGGACCGTTTTCAATATCGTGCCGGACGCCTTTCGTCACACGACAGAAGGCTTTCAATTCTATCGCTCCCCCGAGCGCAAGATTGATCCAAAACTGCGCGAACTCGGCCAGACCCGGGCGGGGTACACTGTCGGTTCGCAATTTGTCTTTTCCCAGCATTGCAAAGCGTCCCGCGATGTCGGTTTAAGCGAGGACCAGATTCAAGCGATCCCGAACTGGGCCGTTGCGGACTGTTTCTCGCCTGTCGAACGCGCGGTGCTCGCCTATACCGATGCGCTTGTGCTGGAGCGCGGACGCGTACCTGATGGCGTATTCGCAGCCCTAAAGACTCATCTCTCGGACGAGGAAATTCTGGAGCTGACCTATATTACCTGCACCTACATGATGCATGCGGTGATGAGCCGGGCGTTGCGGCTGGAATATGATGATGTTGATGAACGCGTTGTCGAAGTCCCCGCGCCAGAAGGCGACAGCGCAGATGTCATGAGCATGGTGGATACCGACAAGGAGAACTGATCAATGGCTTACCATCACCTTGCCCTTGCGGCGAAGGATATGAAAGAGATCCATGCCTTTTATGAAGGGGTTATGGGGTTTGAACTGGTCAAGGTTGAGATCGCCCCGATTATGGAAGGCGGCTGGGGCAAGCATTTCTTCTATCGCATGGACGGGGATGATAACCGCTTCATTGCGTTCTGGGAGCTGCATGATACGCCAACACAGGCCGACCACCAGTATGACTTGAACGCGTCGACGAACCTGCCAGCAGGCACCAATCATATCTCTTTCACGGCATACTCAAAGGAAGAGTTGGCGGAATGGAAAGATCGCTGGAACGCGGCGGGCCTCGATGTGTTAGAGATTGACCACAATTGGTGCCATTCAGTCTATACCCGTGACCCCAATGGCAACATGGTCGAGTTTTGTGTGACGACGGGCAGTTTTGACGATGCTGATCGCGAGCGGGCTCTGGCCGCCTTGAGTGAAACGGAGTTCAAGCCGTCTCCACCACCCGCTGGCATGAAACCCTGGCCAGCCGGGAAATCCCAATAAGCCATCGCGTTTGAGCGCTGCTTGTGGCAGGGTACGGGTATGACCACAGCATCGAATTCTCATCCGCCTCGCCACTATCCCACACGCGGGGCCAAGTGTGCGGACCTCACCGTGCATTTAAGTGGCATCGTGCTCGCGATCGTAGGGGCGTTCTTCCTGATCATCCTCTCAGCGCAGTCGGGAAATCTTGGAAGAGTAGCGGCGGTCAGCATCTATTCCGCGGGCATTATTGCCATGCTGAGTTTCTCGGCGATCTATAATTTTGCATCTCCGCAGAAACGTCCAAGTCTACGGCGCTTTGATTATGCAGGAATTTTTCTGATGATCGCCGCATCGTACACACCGTTCACCACCCAGCGCCTGGAAGGTGGGTGGGCCGTAGGTATGACTTTGGCCGTATGGAGCCTGGCCGCGTTCGGAATCTTTGCGAAATTCTTCCTGCCGGGCCTCAGCAAGCGGTTCTGGGTGGTGTTTTACATCGCGCTTGGTTGGCTGGTCGTCATTGCCCTTGGGCCAATGTTGGCAGCGGTGCATTGGGTCTCGCTCTTACTGCTTCTGATTGGCGGGGTGATTTATACGCTGGGCGTCATCTTCCACATGATGCGGTCGCTGACCTATAATCGCGCCATCTGGCATGGGCATGTCGTGACA
The DNA here is from genome assembly GCF_045287255.1 of Hyphomonas sp. FCG-A18. Lineage (GTDB taxonomy): Bacteria > Pseudomonadota > Alphaproteobacteria > Caulobacterales > Hyphomonadaceae > Henriciella. The sequence goes on along the minus strand of NZ_CP137142.1, from coordinate 2,190,971 downwards.
GCGGCTGGAACCCATTGGGCTGCGGTGCTGATCGGTGTGGTCCTGGTGCCAGGGCAGGGGCCAATCTAAGCGTGATTAGCCAATAACCAGCGTGCAACGCTCTTCAAGACTTGGCCGGGCCAGTGTGACTTTGGCAAGGCCGGGCAGGCGTGGTTTCAGGTCATTCGCCACCCAGAGGCAGATGCGCTCAAGGGTTGGCACTTGCAGGCCTTCAATCTCGTTGAGCAGGCAATGATCCAGCTTGCCAGCGGTCTCTTGCAGGATCGCGGTCAGATCAGAGAAATCCTGCACCCATTCCTCACGTGGCTTCACGGTGCCAGCCACCGTCACTTCGAGACGGAATGAGTGGCCGTGCAGGTTCTTGTATGGATGACCGTCAGGCTTGTGCTCCATGAAGTGAGCCGCTTCGAAATGCACCGCTTTGGTGATTTCAAAGACCTGTCCCGCCACGTCTAGGGCAGTCCGATCAGTTTGTGTGTCTGTAAGCTCAATCGCCATTTCGGATACTTCATACAATAGGCGGCGGTTGCCGCGATGTTTTCTGCTTGGCCCGTATCATCTTTGGGTTGCAGGAAAAAGTGCTCAAACTGCATATGTTCAAAGCATGAAGGCTGCGCTTCAGGCTCAGTTTGGGGGTAAACCAGCTTCAATTCATTCCCTGATGCCTGTTTTAAGGGCGCATTCGCTTTGGGACTGACGCATATCCAGTCAAGCCCTGGCGGGGCCAGAATGGTTCCATTCGTTTCGACGCCCACTTCGAATCCTGCTGCATGTAGAGCGGCGATGGCTTCCTCATCCAACTGCAGCAGGGGCTCGCCGCCTGTGCAGATGACATAAGGCTGTCCCCCTTCAGGCCCGTCTTTCATCCAGACAGATTTGACATGCGCAGCCAGCGCCCCTGCGCCTTTAAACTTCCCGCCATTCACCCCATCCGTTCCGACAAAGTCCGTATCGCAGAAATTGCAGATGGCGCCCGCTCGGTCCTTCTCCAGTCCCGACCAGAGATTGCACCCAGAAAAGCGTAGGAAGACGGCAGCGCGTCCGGTCTGCGCGCCTTCCCCTTGCAGGGTCACATAGGCTTCTTTGACAGAATAGGTTTTCATCGTCTGGGGTCCGGTTCAGGCGGGCACAGTCCCGCGCCATGCCTCATACCCTTTCGCGCGCAGCTCGCAAGCTGGGCATGTTCCACAGCCATAGCCCCAGTCATGGCGATGGGTTCGGTCACCGAGATAACAGGTATGGGTCTCTTCGATAATGATTTGCGTCAGCGCGTCGCCGCCCAGTTGCTCTGCCATTGCCCAAGTCTCAGCCTTATCAAGCCACATCAGGGGTGTGTCGATGTTAAAGGCTCGGTCCATGCCGCGTGTGAGCGCCAGTTGCTGTGCATCCAAAGTCGCGCGGCGACAATCGGGATAGCCTGAATAGTCTGTTTCACACATCCCGCCAACGAGTGTACCGATCCCGCGACGCCAGGCCAGCGCGCCAGCCAATGTCAGGAAAAGTAGGTTTCGTCCGGGTACGAACGTATTCGGCAAGCCATTCTCGGCAATCTCGATCTTGGCTTCAGTGGTCAGGCTGGTCTGGCTGATCTCGCCGAGAACCGGGATGTCCAGAACATGATCTTCGCCGAGCTTACTGGCCCAGTCCGGAAACGCACCGCGAAGCGAATCACGTACGGTTTCGCGACAGGTCATTTCAACATCGTGGCGTTGCCCATAGTGAAATCCAATGGTTTCGACATGATCGAACCGTGACATAGCGTAGGCTAGGCAAACGGTAGAATCCTGGCCGCCAGAGAAGAGAACCAAAGCTGAAGTCTGGGTCATTTGCTAGGCTCCTATTACCCTTTTTATAGCACTCTTGCTGCATTCGCATGTGTGTCACAGAATTCACACACTCTGCTTTGAAATTGTATTACCCCTAGGTCAATTATTGACAAACTGTCACACGTAACCCTGTCATGGTGATTGAGGTAGTCCCCGACAAGATGGGACGCCCGTGAGGAAACGCAAATATCACAGATGCTCAATCATAGAGCATCGTGGGAGGAGTTAGCTTATGAAATCCACAAGACGCATGAATTGTATCTTGTTGGCAGGGGCGTCTGCGGTGGCCATGTCAGCCACTGTTCCCCTCGCCAGCGCACAAGATAGTGAAGGCAGCGAACGCACGCTTGATACTGTCGTTGTGACGACACAGAAACAGGCTGAGAGCATTCAGGATGTTCCGATTGCTGTCTCTGCATTTGATGAAAGTGCTTTGGAAAACCTTCAACTTGCCGGTGGTCCGGATCTGGTGAAATCGATTCCAAACGTGTCCTTCACCAAGGGCAATTTCACCAGCGCCAATTTCAAGGTGCGCGGTATTGGTAACGACGCAGTTGGCAACTCTACGGATGCCGGGGTTGGCGTTCACCAGAATGACGTTCCACTGACCCAGAACCGTCTGTTCGAAGCTGAGTTCTTCGATGTTGAGCGTGTTGAGGTTCTGCGTGGACCGCAGGGTACCCTCTATGGACGGAACGCGACTGCCGGTGTGGTCAACGTGATCACCGCCAAGCCAGTCATGGAAGAATTTCAGGCCGATGTCCGCGCGACAGTTGGGAATTTCAGCACGGCCAAGCTCAAGGGCATGGTCAACATTCCAATTGGTGAAACGCTTGCGCTTCGTTTGGCAGGCTCTGGCCTGTCCAGAGATGGCTATGTCACCAATGAGGTGACCGGCAATGATGTCGATGATCGCTCACTCTTCGGGCTTCGCGGCACACTGGCCTGGGAACCAACGCTAGACTTCCGCACATGGGTCAGTGTTGAGCATTTTGAAGAAGATGACTCGCGTCTGCGCTCGGGGCGCCAACTTTGTAAGAGCGATCCGTTCGATACCACATTTGCTGGTCTACCGATTGCACCTGAGGATCAGATTTACACCTCGATTGGTTGTGTGGACGCCCCGCTTGACCAGAGCCGTGAAGTTACCAATTCAGCAGCGTCTCTAGGCGGTGGTCTCGGCATCGCGGCAGGCCTTCTAACAGGCAATGCGTTTGAAGGGGTAACCGTGGGTGATCTCAGATCGATTGATTCCGCAATTGATCCGAAATATCTTGCAGAGCAGACGCTTTATACATGGCAGGCGCAATATGATGTCACAGATAATCTGACGTTGACTTATCTGGGCAGTTTCAATGAAAGCTCGGTTGATTCAGTTGAGGATTATAACAAAGTCTCACCAACGGTGGCCTTCAACGATCTCTCTGGGATTCCACCAGGTGTTAGCCCGGCAGCTGACCTGTATAATGCACTCTTCCCGGGCGGTGTCGTTGCCGACCCACAGGTTGGGACATCAAACATCTTCCGTACGTTTGACCAGTCTTCGTTGGCGACTGAGCAGACAACCCATGAATTGCGTTTGCAGTCTGATTTCGATGGTCCGTTCAACTTCAACCTTGGCGTGATCTCGGTCGATTTTGAAACCGGTGGGGATGTCAATGACAGCTTCTTCGTCTTCGGTAACACGCTGACTGCGGTCGCTCTGACCAATAATGCGATTTATGGGGCAACCCTTCAGGGGGCTTTGGCCGGTGGGGCTACACAGGCTCAAGCCGTTGCCGCTGCTGAAGCAGCCTCTATTCTGGGCGGACTAGTTCCAATCGATACATCCAATCCGGGTGATGGACTGGCGTCAAATGCTGATGGCAATGGTCGTAACTATTTCCGCTCTGTCTCGCCATACACGCTGGAAAGCTTCGCGGTCCTAGCGGAAGGCTATTACGATGTTAATGACGACCTTAAGCTGACTCTGGGTGTTCGGTATACGGATGACCAGAAAGAGCAGCTGAACCGTCCATCACTTCTGTTCACGCCAACGAACGTGGTGCCAGAAGGCGAAACCGGAGCAACTCAGCTCGGCCAGCCGGAAGTTCTCGCTGTTGACTTCCAGGAAGTTACAGGCCGGGTTGGTTTTGACTGGTCACCAGATTTCAACTGGTCTGAAGACACGCTGATTTATGGTTTCTATTCCAAAGGCTATAAGGGGGGCGGGATTAACCCACCACAGCAGATCGGCGCAGAAGCCTTCCCGCAATTCTTTGATCCTGAATTCGTCAACTCCTTCGAGCTTGGTACGAAGAACACATTGGCAGGTGGCCTGCTTCAGCTGAATGCCAACGGCTTCTTCTATGACTATGAAGGCTATCAGATTACGCAGATCATCAACCGCTCATCTGTGAACTTCAATGTTGATGCTGAGATCAAAGGGCTGGAAATTGAAGCTCTATGGAGCCCGATTGCTAATCTGACCATCAATGCCAACCTTGGTTTGCTCGATACAGAAATTGTTGATGAGTATGCGGTTGATGTTCTGGACCGTACAGCCGGGGACCCGAACTTTGTGGTTCTCAAGAACGCCCTTAACTTTGCAAATTGTGTTGTCTCAGCGCAAGGCTATGCAACCGTGCTAGGCGCGATTGCTGGTGGTGCTTTGGATCCCGGCTCAACGGCTGGTCTGTGCCTTGGCAATTTCGCGGGGCAGGAAGCTGCTTTCGGTCTCGGTGACGTGACCTATACGGACGGTGACGGTACCCAGCGGACAATCGGTGCGCTCACCCCGTTTGAAGGGATTACCACGGACATTAGCGGCAATGCCATTCCTGGCGCGCCAGAAACCACGTTCAATCTGGGTGCTGAATACACTTGGGTGAACATTAACGGTGGTGACTATGAGTTGACGCTTCGTGGGGACTATTATGTTCAGGGCGAAAGCTTCAGCCGTGTCTGGAACACATCCCGAGACGAGCTGGAAAGCTGGGATAATATCAACGTTTCATTGCGTTTGGCTAACACAGCCGATAACTGGTTCGTTGAAGCGTTTGCCAAGAACCTTATGGACGAAGATGTGATCACCGGGGCTTACCTGACGGATGACAGTTCTGGTCTGTTTACAAACGTCTTCCTGAATGAGCCTGGCACATTCGGGATCACGCTTGGCAGAAGCTGGTAAAATCTCCGGGGCCAAGGCTCCACAGGGGGAGAGGGGAAGGGCGGTCTTTCAGGGCCGCCCTTCTTTCATTTTTGGCCCTTTGTCCTATCTCTGTGCCAAACACATTCTGGAGGAAATCAGATGTTCCGTATTGCCGCGTCTAGTCTTGCGATTCTTTCCCTTGCCGCCTGTTCAGGTCAGCCTGCCACACCTGAGCCTTTGGCCGATGGCAGCCTGGTGTCTGAGGATGGTTTGAAGCTGGTTCCACTCGCAGAAGGGCTTGAGTTTCCTTGGGGGCTCGCAGAGCTTCCAGATGGTAGCCTGCTCGTGACCGAGCGCGAGGGGCGTCTGCGCCTGATCACGGCGGACGGGCTGGTTGAGGCGCCTCTGACAGGCTTGCCAGACGATATTTTGGTCGAACGACAGGGCGGTTTGCTCGGCATTGTCCTCGACCCAGGCTTCGCTACCAATCGCAAGCTCTATCTGTCTTATGCCAAGGGTCCGCTAGAGACGAATACAACTGCTGTGATCTCTGCCACCTTGTCCGGGGATGCCACGGCGCTCTCCGATGTCACGGAAATCTTTACTGCTGCGCCACGGTCCACGGGTTTCCACTTTGGCTCACGCCTTGTTTTCCTGCCCGATGGATCTTTGATGATCAGCCTGGGCGATGGGGGGCGCTATATGGAAGAATCGCAGGACCCGCAAAACCTGCATGGGTCAATCGCGCGAGTAATGCCGGATGGCAGCGTGCCTGCGGATAACCCTTTTACTGATGGCAGTGGCCACCCCGCACTCTGGTCCTATGGCCACCGCAATGTGCAGGGCATGGTCTATGATGCCACTCGCGATATTCTGTACGCGCATGAGCATGGTCCCAAAGGCGGAGACGAGTTGAACGTGGTTGAGCCAGGCAAGAATTATGGCTGGCCGACTATTACGTATGGCATCAACTATGATGGTTCGATCATCACCGATCAAACCGAAGCGCCCGGTATGGAACAACCAATTGTCAAATGGGTGCCATCTATCGCGCCATCGGGCATGGCGCTGGTCCAGACCGAAGGGTTTGAGGACTGGAAAGGGGATCTGCTGATTGGCGGTATGAATGGTCCAGCCGGGGTCAAATTGGTTCGCGTTGCGCTGGATGATGCGGGCAATGTTACCGGTACAGAGGACCTGCTGGAGGATCTGAATGTCGCCTATCGCGATGTGATCTCAACTCCAAGCGGGATCTATGTCGCCACGACGGACCTCGATGGCTTTGTCTATCGTGTTGAGAAAACGGACTAGGGGCTAAACCCCGCGCCGGGACCGCAGGGCCGTGGCGAGTGTGCCATCATCAAGATGGTCCAACTCGCCGCCAACCGGCACGCCATGCGCCAGTCTGGTGACGGTCACGCCGAGCGGTTCCAACTGCTCGGCAACATAGTGCGCGGTTGTCTGCCCATCCACCGTCGCATTTAAAGCGAGGATCACCTCACGGATATCGCCGCCTTTCACACGATCGACCAGCATGCCAATCGTCAGGTCTTCTGGGCCAACGCCGTCCAGCGCGCTCATCACTCCGCCCAGCACATGATAGCGCCCACGGAAGGCTTGCGCGCGCTCCAGCGCCCACAGATCTGGGACATCTTCCACGACACATAGAAGGCCTTCATCCCGGCCAGTCGATTGGCAAACCGCGCAGGGCTGCAGCGTGTCATAATTCCCGCAGACCTGGCATTGTTCAATTTTATCCGCCGCTTCGGCCATGGCTTCGGCCATCGGCCTGAGTAGGCTTTCCTGACGCTTGAGCAGAAAGAGCGCGGCCCTTCGGGCTGAGCGTGGGCCGAGCCCAGGCAGGCGCGCAATCAGATCGATCATGCGTTGGATTTCAGGGCCGGCGGATGACTTGCTCATGCGGGCGAATATGCGGGAATCGCAAAGGCTGGCAAGTCAGTTCAGCGGTCAGCTAAACGATCCAGAGCGGCCTGCCGTCTGGCACTATTGGCGTCTAAAGCCGTTTTAACCTGGCGGAGAATTTCCGGGCGCGCCGTTTCGGGGGTGCCGCCGGATAAAGGCTCTGGGTCATATTCTATCCCCAGCTGTATGGCTTCAGCGACATCCCGGCCACATCTTTTGGCGATGATCTGAAAACCAAAATCAATGCCAGCCGTCACACCGCCTGCTGTGATGCGGTCGCGATCGATAACAACGCGCTGGCGTACAGGCTCAGCGCCAAAGGCCTTTAATTGCTCGGCCCAAGCCCAGTGGCAACCAGCCTTGTACCCCTCAAGCAGACCAGCCGCCGCAAGCACGAGCGAGCCGGTACAGACCGAGGTCATCAGATCAGCGGTTTCGGCTTGCTGGCGCAGCCATGTCAGGATCTCATCGTCAACCATTAAGTCCGTGCAGGCAAACCCGCCAGGAATACAGACCATGTCGTACCGGACCTGATCATTAATCGTGTGCGCTGGCGTAAAGGTCAGGCCGCAATCTGATTGTAACGGATCTGTCGTTTTCCAAACAGTTGTTGTTTCTGCGCCAGGCATACGGTGCAATACTTCGTATGGCCCGGTGAAATCGAGTTGTGTCATGCCGGGATAGATCAGAAATGCAATCTTGTATGGCGTATCAGTCATTGTCGGTGCCTCATGTTTTGCTTTTGGCATGGGTATTCGTTCGACGCTATGGCGTAAATGACAAAAACATGTCATTTTACGACAATGACCAAACACGTAACGCTTCTCGCCGGGCATGGTGCACAGGTTCTGGACATCACAGGACCTGCCGCAGTATTTAGTGCCGCAAATGATGCCAGGCCCGATCAGCCAACCTATCAGGTTGATGTCGTATCCCCCTATGGCGGCTTGATTGAGACCATATCCAGCGTGACCCTGAGCTCGAAAGCCATTGGCGAAATTGATCCAAAACGGGTTGATACAATGCTGGTCGCAGGTCATCAGAGACCCGGAATGCTGGCCTTAATCCGCGATAAACGTGCCAAGGAATGGACCTGCTCTGTTTCTGAAACGGCGCGGCGATGGGGCTCTGTCTGTTCAGGGTCCTTCGCTCTGGCGGCATGGGGGTTGCTGAATGGAAAAACAGCGACGACGCATTGGGCAAATATTACCGAGCTTGCTGAACGCTATCCAAGCACAGACGTCGATCCAGATGCGCTCTATGTGACCGATGGGCATATCTGGACCTCAGCTGGTGTAACAGCAGGGATCGATATGAGCCTGGCCATGGTCGAAGAGGACCTGGGCACGGATATCGCCGCAGAAATTGCCCAGCGGCTTGTCCTCTATCTGCGTCGCCCAGGCGGACAATCGCAATTCTCTACTCCCATGAAGCGTCAGTGTGATGCTGCTACCCCTTATGACGATGTCATACGCTGGGCAAAAGCAAACCTGCATACCTCGCTCAGCATTACCGTCCTTGCAGAGAAGGCAGGCCAGACGACGCGGACGTTTCAGCGCCACTTCAAGGCGAGGCTTGGCCAATCCCCGGCAGCTTACATTGAGACTTTGCGGATTGAACGCGCCAAAGCCCTGATACAGTCAGATGTAAAACTAAAGACGGTCGCTGCTGACCTCGGTTACACATCGGCCAGCCAGCTTACCAGCGTGTTCAGACGCCGGGTTGGCTTGTCACCATCGGTCTGGAAGACGATGCATGGGACAGGGCGCGCTGTTTAGAACGGCATCTTGAAGCCGGGCATCATTCCGCTAAGTCCGCCCATAGCATTCTTCATGGCTTTTTCCATGGCAAGATCGAGATTGGTCTTGGCTTCCCGGTGTGCCGCCTTGATCAGGTCTTCAATGATCTCAGCGTCATCGCCCATGAGGGATGGATCAATCTTGACCGAGACCAGCTCACCTTTGCCCTTCAGGACGACGCGGACAAGGCCTGCCCCGGCAATGCCTTCAGCTTCAGTGGCCTCCACCTCGGCTTGCGCGGCTTGCATCTTTTCCTGCATCTGCTGGGCTTGCTGCATGATTTTGGAAAGGTCGGTCATCCTGTATCCTTCGGTCTGATAGGCACGACATTGTCGGGCAAAGCGTCATCTTCAAGAGGGGTGATGCCATCGACTTCGATAATCTCTGCGCCAGGCAGGGCCGCGAGGGCCGCAGCGACGGTCGGATGCGCCTTGGCAGCAGCAAACCGTGCCTTGCGCATACGCGCCTCGCGTTCGCGCGCGGTTTCGGCCTTGGTATCAGCAAAGCTGACTTCCCAGTCCATATCGGTTTCATTTTCCAGAAAGTCGGTCAGACGACGTAACAGGTCCGGCGGTGCGCCGTTTGCCACTGCGCAAATGAGCTTTCCGGGTTCAAATGTATCGGCGCGCAGATATTGCCGGACTTCTCCCCACAGGCGCACTTCTTTGCGTGCATCAAGACGGGTAATCACATCATCCAGATTATTGAGCGGGCCGTCATGGGTAGGCGCCGCAGCTGCGGCTTCAGGCTTTCCCGGGGCGCTCGTGGCCCCTCCTGTCGCTCCATTGGCCAGCATACGCGCGGCTTCTTCCGGGCTGGGCAGGCTGGCGGCGGCCACAAGGCGCAGGATGACCATGCGCAGGGCCGTGTCTGCCTCTGGCGCGGTTTGCGTATCGCGGTAGCCATTGAGCAGGATTTGCCAATTGCGCTGCGCCTGTGCCGGGGTCAGTTTCGCAGCGATAGCATGTGTGCGCGTCGTCCAGTCCGCCGGGCCGGGCAGGGTATAGCTCTCACCAGCAGCTTGAACCGTGGCAATATCCGCGGCGATTTCCAGCATATCTTTGAGGATCACCAGCGGGTCAGCCCCGGCATGGATCTGGTCCGCGACTTCAGTGACGGCCTTTTGCGCCTCGCCCTCGATGGCGAGTTCAAATGCATCAAGCAGGCGCAAGCGATCACCAAGGCCGAGCATATCGCGGACTTTCTCACCGCTGACCTGATCGCCATCCAGCGCTTGCACAATCGCCTGATCAAGAATGGACAGGCCATCGCGGACAGAGCCCTCAGCGGCACGGGCAATCAAGGCGAGGCCTTCTTCGGTGACTTTCGCGCCTTCTTTCTCAGCAATCTTGCCGAGATGCTCGGCCAATCGTTCGGTCTCAAGACGTTTGAGATCAAAACGCTGACAGCGCGACAGCACGGTAATCGGGACTTTGCGGATCTCGGTCGTTGCAAAGATGAATTTCACATGCGCCGGGGGTTCTTCCAGCGTTTTCAACAGGGCATTGAACGAGGCAATGGACAGCATATGCACCTCGTCAATGATGTAGATTTTATAGCGCGCAGAAACCGGGGAATAGCGCACCCCATCGAGCAGCTCACGCATGTCAGCAACGCCTGTGCGCGAAGCCGCATCAAGCTCTAAAACGTCAGGATGGTTGCCAGCCATGATCGCATTGCAGAAATCGCCGGGTGGGTTCAGCTCCATGCTCGGGGCGTCCTGTCCCTCGCGCGTATAGTTGAGCGCGCGAGCCAGCAGGCGCGCCGTCGTGGTCTTCCCGACCCCGCGGACCCCGGTCAGCATGAAAGCGTGCGCAACGCGTCCAGTTTCAAACGCATTGGTCAGTGTCCGCACCATCGCTTCCTGACCAATCAGGTCAGAGAACAGGCGCGGGCGGTACTTACGGGCGAGGACCTGATAGCCGTCCTGCTGTGGCGCGCCCATCTCAGCCTCTCCAAACATGGAGAAAGTCTGGTCATCACGCTCTTCAGCATCGGTTTCAGGCGAGTCACTCATGACACTAGCTTATGGCAGGGACTCTGGGGGGACGGCAAGACAGCTTACGCTTGCTTGGGGTCTTTCTTTGGGGCCGGAGCAAGCCGCATAACTTCCGTCTGGTAGCGCTCATCAGCTTCAGTCAGCAAAAGGGGCAATGCGCGCGAGCAGGCATCGATCAGGGTATCGCGCCAGCTTTCATCGGCCTTTGCGAAGTCTGACAGCACATAAGGCATGACCCGCGACTTATCACCCGGATGACCAACGCCCATGCGAATGCGCCGAACCTCTGGCCCAAGATGGGTAAACATAGACCGCACGCCATTATTGCCCGAATGGCCGCCGCCGCGCTTCACCCGCAAACGCCCTTCGGCAAGGTCAATCTCGTCATGGAAAACGGTAACGTCTTCAGGGGACAGCTTGTAGAAATCGATGGCCGCGCGCGCGGCCCGGCCTGTTTCATTGTAATAGGTTTCCGGTTTGAGCAGCAGGACTTTCTGACCGCCAATCCGGCCATCGCAGGCTTGCCCCTGAAACTTCTTACGCCACGGGCTGAAGCCATAATCACTGGCAATCGCGTCCATGACCATGAAGCCGATATTGTGTCGGTTTCCGGCATATTTGGCGTCCGGATTTCCCTGTCCAACCAGAATATGGTCCACGGTTTTCTCCCCGTCTTCAACCCCAGAAACAGATACGGCGGGGGAGCCGAATAGCCACCCCGCCGCACGTTGTACTATGCTTTTCAGCACTATGCTTCAGCAGCGTCGTCGCCGTCAGACTGCTTGATGGCCTCAACCTCATCAGCCTCTGGCGCGCCTTCGTCCTCTTGGGCGTCAGCGGAGATACCGCGACCAACAACAGAAGCGATGGTGAAGTCACGATCTGTAATCGTTGGCTCCGCGCCACCTGGCAGGTCGATATTGGAAATCTTGACGTTATCACCGATGTCGAGACCGGTCAGGTCAGCAACCAGCTCGTCTGGAATGCTGTCGGCACGGACGTTCAGCTCAACCGCATGACGCACAACGTTCAGCGCGCCGCCCTTCTTCAGGCCAGGTGAGGCTTCTTCGTTGACGAAGTTCACGGTGACTTCAACGGTAATGATCTGGTCGCGCTTAACGCGGAACAGGTCGACATGCTCAGGCTGGTCAGAAACAGGGTGCATTTGGATCGCCTGTGGGATCACCAGCTGCTTCTTGCCTTCGTGGACAAGCTGAGCGGTTGAAGACAGGAACTGGCCTGTGTTGATCGCGCGGATCACTTCACCTTTTTTCAGGTTGATCGCGACTGGGTCTTCACCGCCGCCGTAAAGCACGCCGGGTACAAAACCGTTGCGACGGGCTTCACGTGCGCCGCCTTTACCAGTGCGCTCGCGCACTTCGACATTAAATGTAATTTGCTTGGACATAGTTTTTCCTTTCGCCCTGAAGTCCGCCGCTCCATGTTTTGGAGTGGTGACAGCCTGACAGGAACGGCCTCTCGCCGCCCTTTCTGTAAGGCGCTGCCTATACACGGCAGGGCTGAGAAAAACAACCGGTTTGCCACATCACCATCCTGTAACTTGACGAAATCACTTGCTACATGTGTAATGCCATGTGTGTAACAGGGAAAGAGGGTCCATTATGGCCGAACCAAACGCGTCAGAACTCGCGCTATTGAAGTATCTATGGCAGAGCGGTCCACAGACCGCGCGAGATTTGCATGAAGCGATTGGGCCAGCGCAAAACTGGCAGCTTTCGACAACCCGCACTGTGTTGTTGCGGATGGAGAAGAAGGGCTGGGTTGCCCGTGATCCTGACACTGACCCGACCACTTTCAAAGCCGCGATTGATCGTGTTGAAACCCTTGGCACGCTTGTGCGCACGCTGGCCCGGAAAGTGCTCGACATGGATGGTCCCATACCAGCGGCTCTGTTTGCCGAAAGCCCACATCTGTCTGATGCCGAGCTTGATGAGCTGGATGCCATAATCAATACCGCCGAGGAGGAGGGACGATCATGATCCCGGTAACCTGGTTTATTCTTTTCAGCTTGATCTGGACAGGGGTCCTGACCCTGGCAGCTTTTGCGATGACGCGTGGCCCGATCAATGCCCCGTTCGCGCATCGGGTTTGGCAAGCGGCCGCTGGTCTTATGGTTGTGCCCTGGGCTTTGTGTCTGGCCGCCCCGTTTCTAAAAACCGCTCCTGTGCCAACGCCAATCCCGGATACATTTGAGGGGAAGCCGTTCTTTGATACGGGCGTTTTGGATGATGCTGCAGCGACGGGTTTCAGTTTTGAGCTGCCTAATCTTGGCATGATCCTGATCGCGCTTGTTCTCGCGGGCTGGGCCGTTCACTTGTTCCGCTATGGGCTTGCTCAGATGCGCTTGCAACGCATCAAGCGCGCGTCTGAACCCGCTCAGATGCCTCGTGCCGCCGCATTGGCTGAGGCAGCTGGCCTTTCACGCACACCTGAGCTTCGTTTGTCATCCTGCGGTTCTCCTTTCATTGCAGGCATTTTGCGCAAGACTGTCTATGTGCCTGCGCCTTTGATGAATGCAGAAGACCTGCCGGCCATCTATATTCACGAGTGTCGGCATGCTGCGCGCGGTGATCTGATTGCCCGCCCGATCGAGCGCACCCTGTGTGCTGTTTTCTGGTTCTCCCCCTTCATTCGTTTGATGCAGCGACAGCTTGATCACTGGCGCGAGGCTGCCTGTGATGCTGAAGCCGCCGCCGCTTTGAAGGACCCGGTCGGCTATGCGCGGGCTCTCGCACGTACCGCGCGGATGGCTCGTGCGATGCAGGCGCAAGCCATCCCGGTTTCTCCGTTTATCCCGCCTCGCAATAAGAGCCTCTCGGAGCGGCTGAGCCATTTGCTTGATGCAAAGCCAAAGCAGCAACGTAAGTCAGTTGCGCTTGTGGGCGGGATCGTCGCGCTCTGCATGGCGCCAATTGCCCTTGCACAGGTAAGCGGCGGCGCCTCAAGTGCTACGGTTGCTTTCACCCACCCTGTGACCAAGCATAAGATTGCCAAGGTCACGAGCAATTATGGCGAACGCAAAGATCCGTTCACCAAGCAATTGAAGTGGCACAATGGGACCGACATTAAAGGCAATATCGGGGATTATGTTTTTGCCCCTGCGCCAGGTACGGTCGTCTTTGCAGATATGAAAGGCGATTATGGCAAGACCGTTGAGATTGCCATGGCGGATGGCCGCAAGCTGCGCTTTGCCCAATTGTCAGAGATAAAAGTCTGGGTCGGTGACAAAGTCGAAGCAGGCAACAAAATCGGTATGATTGGCAAGACTGGCCGTGCCACTGGTCCACATCTTCACTTTGAGGTCTGGGTTGATGATGAGCCCGTCGATCCGGAGACTGTTGACGGCCTCGTGCTGGTTAAGGGCTACTAACCAGCACTAATGGCGGCCACCATAGCGCGAGCCTTTTCAGCGGTTTGCGCAGGTGTGTCGCCGGGCTTGTAGAGGGTTGATCCGCACCCGGCACCGCTGGCGCCCGCAGTAATCCAGTCCGAATAGGTTTGTGGGTTGACCCCACCAACAGCCAGAACGTTGATTGTCTCTGGCAGAACGGCTTTCAGCGCTTTGAGATGGGCCGGGCCGCCTGTGTCAGCTGGGAACAGCTTCAATGTGGTCGCTCCGGCCTTGATTGCGGTAAACGCTTCACTGGCGGTGAAAACCCCCGGCATGGGTTCCAGGCCACGGGCAAGGCTTTGCCGGATAACGGCCGGATCCGTATTGGGTGAGACAATGATCTGCCCGCCGGCATCCGCAACGGCGTCCACCTCTTCAGCTGTCAAAACCGTGCCTGCACCGATAATGGCGCGACCGTTTAGAGTGTTGGCGAGGATTGCAATGCTCTCCAGCGGGCTGGGGGAATTGAGGGGGACTTCCATGATCCGAATACCGACTTCATAGAGCGCTTGCCCTATGGCTTCGGCCTCATTTGGTCTGATGCCGCGCAGGATTGCAACAATCGGACAGGTCGCCAAAGCCTCGCGAACCGCTTCTCTGGTACTCATGTGATGACCCCTCCAGCCTTGGCGAGGGCTACCAGCCCTTTGGCCACACAGGTTTCGCTTGAATAGGTTGCGGTATCAATCCCAGCAAGGCTCAGAACCTGGCTGAACTTCTGACTCAAAGCGTCCGCCCCAATGATCGACACTACTTCTCCGGAGAGGGATAACGCTTCACAGGCTGGCCCGATATCGCGACCAATCAGTAACCCTGACAGGAAGGCCTCACTATGCTTTGGCAGAAGGTCGCCCGCCAGAATACGTGCACGGGCAGCAAATAGACGATGCAGCGTGTCACCCCCCTCAGGATCTAACCCAAGACGTGCCCCGGCTTCAAAAGCGGCCTCATCATAGACCTGTTTGACAGAAGCTTGCAGGATGGTGGTGGTGCTCAGGGCAGCAAACACTTCACCCGTCATCGCTGTGTTGAAGCGTGTGATCGCATCATCAGAAACCTCAACCCATTTGGTATGGGTTCCCGGTAAGCACAGTGCCGCATCCGTTTTCTCTGTGAGGGAGAGCCAACCGATCAGCTCGACCTCTTCCCCGCGCATACGCTCTGGCTCGCCAAGCCAGCTCCGTCCCGCAATACCGGGCACAATACCCAGCGTGCTTGTGCCGTTTTTGCGCCAATCAATGGCGTTGGCCAGTGCGTCAGTCGTGACAGGGGCATCGACATAGCCTGTCTCCAACCAGCCGAGGTTTGAGCCAACCATCCCGCACAGCATATGAACCGCTTGCGGGGCTTCAGCCTGCCAGTCTGAAACCATGTCGAACCATTGCGCCTCTTGCTCATCTGGTGTGATGGCGCTGACCCCCTGGCCAGTACGAATATCGGTGATGATCTCGCCATAGGCAGAGACCCCAAAGGCACGCAGGTTGGACGTCCCCCAATTGCCACAGATCAGTGCAAGATCGCTCATGGTTTTGTTTAACCGGTTTTCTCTTGGCATCCAGCCACAAAAAAAGCCGCCCCATGAGGAGCGGCTTTTCTAGGTTGTATGCGCGTTAGCGTTTAGCCTTTAACGCTTGCCACGACGCCGGCGCCGACGGTACGGCCGCCTTCACGGATCGCAAAGCGCAGGCCCTGGTCCATGGCGATCGGCTGGATCAGCTCAACATCCATCTTCACATTGTCACCCGGCAGGACCATTTCCTTGTCCGCTGGCAGGGTCACAACACCGGTCACGTCTGTGGTCCGGAAGTAGAATTGTGGACGATAGTTGGTGAAGAATGGCGTGTGACGACCACCTTCTTCTTTCGTCAGGATGTAAGCCTCAGCTTCGAATGTTGTGTGTGGGGTAATGGAACCCGGGGCACACAGAACCTGACCGCGCTGAACGCCGTCACGATCGATACCACGGATCAGAACACCAACATTGTCACCGGCCTGGCCCTGGTCGAGCAGCTTGCGGAACATTTCAACACCGGTACAGGTGGTTTTCTGCGTGTCGCGGATACCCACGATCTCAACTTCGTCACCAACCTTGATGATCCCGGTCTCAACCCGGCCGGTCACAACCGTACCACGGCCAGAGATTGAGAACACGTCCTCAACCGGCATCAGGAATGGCTTGTCGAGCGGACGCTCAGGGGTTGGGATATACTCATCAACCGCCGCCATCAGCTCAAGGACTTTTTCCTTACCGATATTGTCGTCACGGCCTTCAACCGCTGCCAGCGCAGAACCGGCAATGATCGGAATATCGTCGCCTGGGAAGTCGTAAGAACTCAGCAGTTCACGGATTTCCATTTCAACCAGCTCAAGCAGCTCTTCATCGTCAACCTGATCAACCTTGTTCATGAAGACAACCAGAGCCGGCACGCCAACCTGACGGGCGAGCAGAATGTGCTCACGGGTCTGTGGCATTGGGCCGTCAGCCGCGTTCACAACCAGGATCGCGCCGTCCATCTGGGCCGCACCAGTGATCATGTTCTTAACATAGTCAGCGTGACCTGGGCAGTCGACGTGAGCGTAGTGACGGTTCTCTGTCTCATACTCAACGTGGGCAGTGTTAATGGTAATGCCGCGGGCTTTCTCTTCCGGCGCACTGTCAATGTCTTCATAAGACTTCGCCGCACCGCCAGTCGCTTCCGCAAGCGTCATCGTAATCGCCGCCGTCAGCGTCGTCTTACCGTGGTCAACGTGGCCGATCGTGCCAATGTTCACGTGCGGCTTTGTACGCTCAAACTTCTCCTTGGCCATCTGGGCCTCCTTCAAATCAGTGTCCGGCCCTCCGGACAGGTGGTTTTCGTCAGGGATCGAATAAAATCCCGTTCAAGCGGGCCACATACACATGGGCGCGCACAGTTTCAAGCGCCTAGAACGGTATCGAGCACAGAACAGCAGTTTTCCGCATTATTCGAGGAGGTTGTTGCCATATGGGCACGATGGGTGAAATGGGCGTTTACTGAAAAATCAGGTCTGCGCACTATAAACCCAAGCTGACTTGTCATGGGTGACGCTTTCAGGGTTTTGTATACAGATTAAATCATGACCGACCTGATCGCCCATGCTGACCGTTTGTCTGCCCAATCTCTGAAATCCCTTGCCACGACGCGCGGCGAGACGGCCCTTACGGCTTGTGGTTGGACTATGGATACCGCGCGGCAATATCTGGACGGGGATGTCGAAACAGCGCTGCTGGAACAGGCAGAAGCTGCCGGGCTATCAGAGGCGATCAAAGCGCTGTTTAGCGCTGAAATCGTCAATCCGTCCGAGGATCGCCCCGCACTGCACTGGGCCTTACGCACGACAGAACCGACTAATCCAGAAGCAAAGGCGGTCTGGGCGAGCCTGCAGCCAGCTTTCGCGTTTGCTGAAAGCATTCGCGATGGCACGCTGAAGACGCCCGCCGGGGAGCGCTTCTCCGCTATTTTGCATATTGGCATTGGCGGCAGTGACTTTGGCCCCCGTCTGATCGCAGATGCCTTTGCTGACAAAACCCATCCTGAGATCACTTTGCGTTTTGCCGCTAATGTTGATCCGTTTGATCTTGAGCGCGCGCTAAACGGTCTGGACCCTGCTACGACACTGGTGATCGGGGTTTCAAAATCCTTTGGCACGGAAGAGACGCTCTATAATCTGGGCCGGGCGCGTAAATGGCTTGAAGCGCGTCTGGGTGAGGCCGCTGTCGATCACCTCGCGCTCGTCACCTCTAATCCACAGCGCGCTGCAGAATGGCTGGGCAAACAGCCTGCGCACCTCTTCGATATGCCAGCCAGCATTGGCGGGCGATTCTCGTTATGGTCGACCGCCTCGCTCAGTTGCATCATCGCGCTTGGCGTGGAGACATTCAAAGCCATCCTTGCTGGGGCAGAGGCCATGGACAGCCATGTCCAGACTGCGCCCATGGCGACAAACATGCCGGTACAACTGGCTCTGCTGGATTACTGGAACGCCACCATTCGCGGGGAGAAGATGCGCGTTGCGCTCGCCTATGCCAGCCGCTTGCGCATGTTGCCAGCCTATCTCCAGCAATTGGAGATGGAATCGAATGGTAAAACCGTAAGTCCGGATGGTGCCCCTGTTGCCGGAGCAACCGCCCCGGCCCTATGGGGCGGGGAAGGCTCAATCGGCCAGCATTCCTATCATCAATGGCTGCATCAGGGGGCGCAGAGTGTGCCGACCGAGTTCATCCTGGCGCTCGACAAAGGTGCTGAACCGGAGGGGCAAACGGCCCTGATCGCGCATTGCCTGGCTCAGGCTGAAGTGCTCGCCAATGGTCGCAGTTTTGAAGAGGTGAAAACCGCTGAGCCGGACCTGCCAGATCACGTCGCTGCCCAGAAGGTGCATGCTGGCGGGCGGCCTTCAACCCTCTTGTCCTGTGCGGATTTTACGCCGCAAGCCTTTGGTAGCCTGCTCGCGCTTTATGAGCACCGCACCTATCTGGCAGGTAAACTCTGGGGCCTGAACCCGTTCGATCAGTGGGGCGTTGAGCGTGGTAAGACGATGGCAGGGCGTTTAAAACCTGTTCTGCGCGGGGAAGAACACGCGAGTGATCCGATCACAGCGCGCCTGATTGATCAGCTTAAACGATAGAGATCTTCTGGCTGCTACGCCTCAATCAAAAAAGCGGGCCGAAGCCCGCTTGAATTAGTTCAGCTTGTCGACCTGAGTGTAATCGAGATCCACCGGGGTCGCCCGGCCAAAGATTGAGACGTTCACTTTCAGGCGGCCTGTTTCGGCGTCGAACTCGTCAACATTGCCTTCAAAGCCCTGGAAGGCACCTTCATTAACGCGCACTTCCTCACCAATCTCGAACATGATGGTTGGCTTGGCGCGTTCTTCAACTGGCTCGTCAGCTGTGCCAAGGATACGGTCAACTTCGCGCTGAGGCACGGGCAGGGGCTTCTTACCCCCATCGGCACCAAGGAATCCGGTCACTTTCGGTGTGTCTTTGACAAGGTGATAAACATCATCGGTCAGAACCGCTTTCATCAGGACATAGCCCGGGAAATAGCGCTTCTCGATGGTGCGTTTCTTACCACGAATAACTTCAACAACCTCTTCGGTTGGCACTTCCATTTCCTCGATCATGTCCTCGAGGCCCTTCATCGCGGCTTGGTCGCGAATGGCTTGTGCCACCTTCTTTTCGAAGTTGGAATAGGCGTGAACGATATACCACTTGGCTTTTGCCATCTTAAAAGTCCTAGTTTCCAAGGCCGGTGATCAACCGGACGATTGACCCGATTGCGAGGTCGGACAGGAACAGAAACAGGGCGATAATCACAGACATGACAATCACCATGATCGTGGCCTGAATGGTCTCTTGAGTAGAGGTCCAGGTCACTTTTTCCCCTTCGGCGCGCACCTGGCGGGCGAACGTGATCGGGTCAACGCTTTTCTTGCTGTCCTTGTCGGCCATTGAAGAGGTTCCTGACTGTTTGGGAGTAAACGGTTGGTCCGTTATGAAGGGACCCATACTCCGGCTTTGTGACTTTGTATAGTCAGGTGGGTGTAATGGGCCAGATACGCAAGATGAGGCGCAAGATCAGGATTGCCGGAAGACCGTTACGCCAGCCGGAGCCAGCATTGTGTCCCCGCGAATGCATTCACCCTCAAACAAGCCGCTAATGTCCTGCATTTTCGAACCGTAATTGAAGACGAAAGTTAGATCGCCACGCCGGCGTACGCGCAGCCCCTCAGGCAGTATGGCCGCAGGAAGACCTTTGGCCGTGAGCAGGCGTGCGGTGAGCGCTTCCAGCAAGGCCGTATCTGGCCAGGCATTAAGGTAGGTGATTGCCCCGGACTGATAGCAGAGACCATGGCCACTCTTAAGACGCCAGAGCGGTTCCAGATCGCTCTCAACATGTTCTAGCCAGCGCGAGATCGTAAACCCGTTAGCTTGTTCGACATGACCGGGGCGCAGGCTTTCAACGCGCGGAATAGTGATTGGGAGGGCCTTTTTGAGCGAGCCAGGGGCAAGGCCATCGGCGATTTGCAAAGTGTGCGTTTTGGAGCCTGTGCGTGGGCCAAACAGGACTTGCGCACCGCTCTCAATGAGGCGCGTGACATCGCCCCCATTCAGCATAGGCTGGCAGGGCACGGTGATCAGATCATAGCCGCTAAAGTCCGCATCTATTGGGATAATATCCACATCCAGCCCGAACCGACGCAGGGCGGTATAGAACAGGAAGACAAGTTCCTGATGCCAGAAACTCTTTCCCTGTGGTTGGGTCTCAATCACCCAATGGCTTTCATAATCATAGACCAGCGCGACTTTCGCCTTTTGTGGCGATGCAGGTGCGCCAAAGGTGGCCATATCTTCTATCACGGCCGCCGCCTCTGCGCTGGCAATATCGGGCGACAGGTCTGGACGGTTCAGCCCGGCATGCATTTGCTCTTGTGCAAACGGGGCCTGCCGCCAGCGAAAGTACGAGACGAGCTCTGCGCCGTGCGCATAAGCCTCAAGGCTCCATAGCCGGACCATGCCGGGCAGGGGCGCTGGGTTATACCGGGCCCAATTCACTGGGCCGGGTTGTTGTTCCATCACGCCGAAACGTCCGCGCCCGGTGCCGCGATAAAGATCGTGGTGGAAGGCGGCAAAGTCCGGATGCCCGGTACGCATATGGGTCAGCTTGGTTTGATTGTCCCACCAGGCCTGCTCCAGAAAGCCGAGTGGATAGGAATCCCAAGTCGAGACATCCACCTGCGCGCCTACTGGATAATGGTCAAATTCGGTAAAATGCCCCATGAAATTATGCGTCAGCGTCGCATTCGGAGCATACCGACGCAGGATTTCAACCTGCATGGCATTATAGTCTGCGACCTGATCAGAGCTGAAGCAGCGCCAGTCGAGGACATGGCTCGGGTTCGGCTCTGTCACCGTCGCAAGGGGCGGATCAACCTCGTCAAAACTGCGATACTCCTGACTCCAGAACACCGTCCCCCAAGCCGCATTCAGCGCGCCAATCTCACCGTAAAGATCGGCCAGCCACGCTCGAAACGCAGCGCGCGCGTCCGGGTCATTGCTCTCCACTGTGTTGTGACAGCCATATTCATTATCGGTCTGCCACCATGTGACGGCAGGGTGGCTGCCATAGCGCTGCGCCATGGCCTCAACAATGCGGGCACTTTCCCGGCGATAGGTTTTTGAGCTGAAGGAATAATGCCGCCGTGACCCGAATGTGCGGGGTCGCCCATGCGCGTCACAAGGCAGGATGTCAGGGTGCGCATCAATCAGCCATTTCGGCGGTGTCGCTGTCGGTGTGCCGAGGCAAATCTCCAGCCCGGCCTGCGCCAGGGTTGCAATCGCCCGATCGAGCCAGTCCCAGTCATACTGCCCCGGCTGCGGTTCAATCCGGCTCCATGCAAACTCGCCAATCCGCACCAGCGACAGGCCGAGCGCCTTCATCCGCGCGGCATCTTCGGCCCATTGGCGCTCTGGCCAGTGTTCAGGATAGTAGCAGACGCCGAGTTTCATGATCTCGCTTCTCCCCATTCCGGCACGGCCAGGCCCGGCACATCGACCTCCAATGCAAACAGGCACCCGGCGAGCGGCTGGCGGTCAAGCGCCGCATTCGACAGTCCTACGCGTGCGCTAGTGATATACAGTGTTTTCAGGTCCGACCCGCCAAAAGCGAGACTTGTGGGCCGTGACACGGGCAACTCGACAATCCGGTCAATAGCGCCGTCGGGTGCATAGCGCACAATGCGAGAGCCCGCCCATTGCGCATTCCACAGGAAGCCCTCGGCATCGATCACAGAGCCATCAGGATAGCATCCAGCGCGGATCGTGTCGGCAAACACCCGCCGCTCAGTCAGCACGCCGGTTTCTGGATCGTGGTCAAAGGCGAAAATCTCCTGCCCGGCACTGTCGCAGGTGTAAAAGGTCCGCCCATCCGGGGAGAATTGGAATGTGTTGGTGACCATGACTGGGTCAAACCGCATGGCTTCGACCGTGCCGGGTGCAGACAGGCGATAATACTGCCCGCGTGGCTCTTCCTCGGCATTATCCATGGTGCCAAACCAGAAACTGCCATCCGGGGCCATACCGCCATCATTGGTGCGGTTGCCATCCGGTTCCTGCTCAAGTTGTACGATACGTTCATAGCCTTCGGTTTCGGGGTCATAAAGGCCCGCTTCGCGGTCCCCCAGCATCAGCAACTGCCCCTGATACATGGCCAGCGCGCTAGCATGGATGGGCAGGTCATAACGGCGCGTATTGCCTGTCTTGGGGTTGTACCGGTGCAGCTTGGCGCGCTTGATATCGACCCACCAGAGAAAGCCTTCACTGCGGCTCCAAAGCGGCCCTTCACCCAGCAGGCAGCCTGTTGGCGCAACACACTCAACCTTCGACATGGATGCACCCTTCTTAAGACAAATCAGCCTTGTTCGGTATCCAAACCTGCTGGGGCAATGTCAATCATGAGACATCGGCCCGGTTGCAGGACAGGCACGGGTAGGCCGAGGCTCGATAAGGTCTCTGCATCTGTTTCAACACCGCTCTCAACCCAGCGCGGTTGTACCTTGGCCAGACGCGCGATGACCGGGTCAGGGTTAAGGGCGTTAATCTTTAGTTTACCCTTCAAATAACCGCATCGCAGCGGAACAGGAATGATATCGCGCGCTGTTTCACGTTGCAAAACGACAATCAAAGCGCGGGTGCGGTCTGCGCTGAAAACACCGACGGCTGATAGACCTCGATCAGGGTAGGGCAGGGCCAGAAGATGCCCATCTTTCAACCAGTCACGCCGGGCTTTCCAGTCGGCAATGGCGGCCTTCAGCATATCTGTTTCATGCGGTTTCAGGCGCGTCGGGTCGAGTTCCAGCCCCATATGGCCGAGCATGGCGACCGCCATGCGCGTTTCTATCGGAAAAGCCCGTCCGGTAAGGTGACTCACGGTGCCACCAACATGCGTGCCAAGCACCATGGTCGGAAAGAACAAGCTGGCCTGGGCCAGCATAGGCAGTTTAATGTCCGGATCATGCGCGTCAGAGAGCCAGTAGCGGTAGGCGACATCACCAAAGCCCCAGCTTAATCGCCCACCCCCGGACGCGCAGGCTTCAATTGGTACATGCTCAGACGCGTGCGCCATCAAGCCATAGGCGGCTTGCGCAATCTCTGGCGTGACACCTTTCAGGTCGCGATTACAATCCCATTTCAGGCTCTGCACACCCTCCATGGTTGCAATCTCATCGACGACAGCCTGAATATGGGCCTGACAGGCAGCATGGCTGAGATCAAGGCCATATTGCCCACGCCCGAGCGGTTGATTGACCTCGCCCCATATCCAGTCAGGGCGAGCTTCGAACAGAGCGCTGTCGCGATTGATCATTTCCGGCTCCAGCCACAGACCGAAGCTCAGGTCCTGTTCCTGAACGGCTTTGATCAGAGGGGAGAGGCCATCTGGATAGACATCCGGACGCGGCTGCCAATCGCCAAGGCCGCGCGTGTCATCACTACGCCGCCCGAACCAGCCATCGTCGAGGACAAAATGTTCAACCCCTAGACCTGCACCAGCCTTTGCCATCGCGGTCAGATGGTCCAAGTCGTGATTGAAATAGACCCCCTCCCATGTGTTGAGTTGTACCGGGCGGCGATGCTCAAACGTGGCTTTAAAGCGCGTGCGATAGGCATCCTGAAACGCGCGGCGCAAGCCATTCAGGCCTTGCCTTGACCAAGCCACGTAAAGCGCCGGTGTTTGACCTGTCGCCGGACCACGGGCCTCGAGCAGGTGATCGCCCTCCGGTCCGCGCTTGATTGTCAGATCAAAGTCAGCCAGCGCCGCTAAGTGAATGCCGAGCACTTCGCCATGATCTTCGCCAAATCCGTCTTCGCCAACAACCAGTCCGGGAAAGGCATTAGGGGCGATACGGTTGCCGGATCGGCTGATCACTTCAATGCCGCGACCAAGCGCTTGCCGCTCCGGTTGCAGCTCTCCACTCCAACGCCCGGTAAAACTCAAAACTTCCGTGCACCAACGGGGCAGGGGAAATGCTATGGGCTCACCACCCTCAACCGCCCAGACATTGGCGCTTACCCCGCTCACTCTGCTTGCAAAACCTAGTGGCATGCGGAAATGCTCGCCATCATCCATTAAGCCATGCGCTTTTGCGGTTTGGGCTAAGGTTGCAAGACCGGGTGTCTCCGCAGAGGGCCCACAGAAATACCCTATGTCTCCGGCGATGACCCATTGAGCGCCCCCTGGTATACTCTCGATCACCGCAAATTCGCTCATAAACCGCTCATTTCTGTTGCTTTGCGTGACGTCAGCCATCACTCTATCCGCAAATCATACAACAAAATACGCGGAGGACAGCATGGCGCTGCAGCACTGGATCAACAAGGCAAACCTGCGTGATACGCAGTGGCATACAGAAGCTGAAACCGCGCTGCCAGATGGGCAGGTGCGTCTGAAAGTTGAGGCATTTGCGCTAACGGCCAACAATGTCACCTATGCCGCCTTTGGTGGGCCACCGATGCATTATTGGGCGTTTTACCCTGCCGCTGATAGCGCGCAGGGGCGGGTTCCGGTCTGGGGTTTTGCCACAGTGGTCCATTCTCATGTTGAAGGGATCGAGGTTGGCGAGCGGGTCTATGGCTACCTGCCAATCGCAGACACGTTCGATATTGTCCCGGGGAAGATCACGCCGGATGGTTTTTCTGATACGGTCGAACATCGCGCCGCGCTTTCCGGCATCTATAACCGCTATGTCCGCACCAGTGCTGATCCGTCCTATAATGCTGAGACTGAAGCCCAACAAATGCTCTTCCGCCCGCTCTACACAACCGGGTGGATGATTTGCGATACCATCCTGCAGGGTGAGCCGATTGAAACGGTCGTGATCTCGAGTGCCTCATCCAAGACGGCGTTGGCAACCGCGCATAGCATCAAGGCGCGCAGCGAGATGAAGACGATCGGTCTGACCTCGGTTGGAAATAAGGATTTTACCGTTAAAACAGGGCTGTATGATACAGTCTTGACCTATGATGAAGCCGATCAGGTGAGTGGCGCAAAGGCCGCTTATGTCAACTTTGTCGGACGTCCTGCGCTAACAGAAGCGTTGCACAAGACCCTTGGCGATGACCTCAAACGCAGCCTTGTCATCGGCGTAACCGACTGGGAAGCCGAACGCTCCATGGAGCCGCCAAGCACAGGCCCGACCCCGGAATTCTTCTTCGTTCCTGACTATGCCAGCGCTCGCGCAAAGGCTCTGGCACCGGGCGAATTGGACCAGATGGTTGGGCGTGATCTGGCGGCCTTCTACCCGGCTTCAAAGGCGTTTGTAGCCCCGGAAAATGTTGAGGGTGCAGAGGCGATTGCTGAGGCCTGGGCTGCGACACTGGAAGGAAAAGTGCCGCCGTCTCAAGGGCTTATCTGTCGGTTCTAGAGCAGGGCTTTAGAGTTGCAGGCCGCGTGGGGCGATGGTCTCCAGCGCGGCCATTTGCTCTGGCGGGGTTGGGATAACCTTGCGTGTGTTGAGGTCAAACGTCACCGCCACGGCTTCACTGGTCATCCAGGCTTCGCCTGTGTCCGGGTCCATAACCCAGTGTGAGAGTGTATGGGTTTTCTCGGCGACATCGGCCAAAGCCGAATGGATCACAAACCGATCACCCGCGCGGGGCCATTTCCGATAGATCAGGCGGTATTCCAGAACAGCCGCGCCCATTTTGGCGTCTTCAGTTTTCGCTGTCACAGCCTTACGCCAATCATAGAGGAGATTGGGGACAGAATCAGAGATACGCCCCATAAACCAACTGGCCAGCATGCGTCCAAAAATATCACAATGCTGAGGCGGGACAGTCCCGCGGCCAATCTCTAGCGCGCCGACCTTCGCCACGGTCTCAAGTGTTGTGCTGCTTGATGGAAGTGGGGCAACCGACGGATCAAGCCCGCGGGGTTTAGTGTCGTCCGGGGCGGTTCCCTTTAGGGCTTCGAGTTGCGCTTTTGAGCGTGTACTCCACGGGAATGGTTTTCCGGTTTTCGCATCAACATGGAAAAGGCGTGTGCGAAAGGCGGCGGAAGGCGTGCCGTCACTATGGCGCATGTCCTGATACAGCAGGGCGCTGGTTTCGTCCCATTCCAGAACGCAACCGTGCATGCTGAGTGGCCGACCGGGATGAACCTCGCGAATAAACCGCACATGATGTTCAGCGACCATTAGCGTTGAGGGGGCTTTTTCACGATAGGCATGTGGCATGGCGATGGCCGCAGCAAAACTGCCCAACCCTTCCATGGCTTTCTCGACATAGACGCGCACATTCATGTGCCCCATCTCGTCGCAATCCCAAGTGTTTGCACTACCAGACCAGAGCGGGATCATGCTGCGCATTTCCGGCACAGGCCACGGGCTTCAATCACCGCAGTCTTGAGAACAAAACCTGCGGCTTCGGTTTCAGCATTTAGAGCAGAGGAGGTTGCTTCGGCATGTAACTCTTCTGCCCCGCCACAGGCCTCGCAGATCAGGAAAACGGCCGAATGGCTGTGGCTGGCATGGCCACAGGCGACATAAGCGTTGAGGCTTTCAATCTTATGCGCGAGGCCAACCGATTGCAGGAAATCCAGCGCGCGATAGATGGTTGGCGGCTTGGCAGCGCCTTCACCGTCAAGATTGGCGAGCAGATCATAAGCCTTTGCGGGCTCCTCGCTGTTGAGAAGGAGTTCCAGGACCTTGCGACGGATACGGGTCAGCCGCTGGCCTTTGGCTTCTGCTATGGTTTCAGCCTGCGCCAGAAAGGCATCAGCATCTTTAGGGCTGCAAGGCGTATTAGGCGAATGGCTGTGGACGTGCTTGGTCATGATCTTCTCTTCCTAACCCTCCTAAATCGGCTTGCAAGCGTCTCTGTTCAAGCTGTGTTCAGGTGATCCCCGCTTTTAGCTACTCCGGGTTGAGGGAACGCATGATGGCACTACTTGAAGCACATGAGACTTTACTGACGCGATTGGCTCATGCCGATGGTGTTTTACGCCCAGTGGAGGCCCACACGATTGGGGCAATTCTCAAGCGGCTTTCAGAAGTTCACCCCAGCACGCATCGCAAGATGACGAAGACCTCCGCGCGTGACTCCCTCTCTTCGGAAACGGTCGGCGCGATTGCGGAATTGAGCGCGCGTCCACTGTGCGAACGTGAGCGTATCGTGCAGTTACTTTGGGTTGTCGCCTTATGTGATGGGGAGTTACACCCACGAGAAGAGGCCCTTGTGTATCAGTTCGCAGATGCTCTTGGGGTCTCAAGGGCCACCGTCGCGCGGCAACAGCCCGATATATAAGTCTGTACGCTAAAAAAGCGCACAACTTCAAGACATATCTCAAAGCCTGATGCAGCCGTCACTAAGGAGTTTCCCCCATTTGGGCGGCTATGCCGCGCGGCTCATTCACGCGCGTCAGAATGGGCAATTTCCGTAATGATTTCAGGCTCTAAGACGGACTCATCATTAACTGAGTAGATAGAGGCTCTGCCATGAAAACGCTCTTCCTTTCCGCCCTGATGGCTGGTTCTTCCTTTGCCGGTCTTGCTTCAATCGCCCACGCTGACGAGGAAAACCCTTGGATGGTGCGCGGACGCGTTCTTGCTGTCTTGCCAGATGAGGGTGCTGACCTCTCTGTCGCTGGCACGGCGCTACAGGGTGGTGTGGACATCGGGGACCAGTATGTCCCTGAACTCGACATCACATACTTCTTCAATGACAATCTTGCTGTTGAACTGATCCTCGCTGTGACACCGCATGACGTTAAGGCGACCGGTGTTACTGTCCCAGGTGCGCTAGACAACGTAGATATCGATCTTGGCGATGTCTGGCTGCTGCCGCCAACGCTGACACTGCAGTACCACTTCGACACGGGTAGTGCTTTCAAGCCTTACGTGGGTGCTGGTATCAACGCGACCATGTTCTTCAATGAAGACGAAGGCTCTACCGCAGATAGCATCGATTACGATCCAAGCTTCGGTGCCGCGCTTCAAGCTGGTTTCGACTATGACCTTGACGGTGTCCCAGGTGGCTGGGCGTTCAATGCCGATGTCAAGAAAATCTGGATCAATACAGACGTGACCGTCGACTTCTCTACAGCACTTGGTGCTGGCACGACCGTTGACGCAGACGTCGATATCAACCCACTCGTGGTGGGTCTGGGTCTGGGCTATAAATTCTAGCCCGCGAGCCTCCTTCCCAGAAACACCACTTTGCCCCGGGCTGGCTGCAGCCCGGGGCCTTTTTATACCGCTTCGCGAAAGTGGCCGACAATCATGATGAGGCCAATCAAGGCAAAGCCCAGTCCGGCTATAAGCTTAAGCGGGACCATTGTGAGATAGCGCTCAGCCGTTGCCCCTAACAGAACCGCAATGCCTGAAGAGGCCACCAGGGCCAAACTTGAGGCTATAAACACCAGCCACGGGTTGCGGCTGCCATCAGCGGCGAAAAGTACGGTGGCCAGCTGTGTCTTGTCGCCAAGCTCAGCGAGGAAAATTGTTACAGCAATTGTCAGCAAGGCGATCATGGCGCGCTCCATCGAAGAGAGAAATGGCTTCCTTAAACGAGCAATTCTCCCGCGCCAATTTGCTTCTGGAGTTTTAAAGGTTTTTCTGGCGCATCCGTTCGATGAGTAGGGGCACATCATACTCGTCATCCCCGTCATAGCGCGGGGCGTTACGGGCGTAGGCATCCTCAATCGCCTTGTGGATGGGCTTGATCCGCTCAATGTTATAGGCGTGGGTCACAATATAAAACTCGCCCGCGCGGACCTGTTCGACAACTTTTTCAGCGAAGCTATCGGCATCCATCGCAAACTGTTCTGAACCGGCAGTCATCTCTGAGGCGACAAAGCCGGGTACGATCATGCCGACTTGGACGAAATCTGGAAACTCATCCCGCATGGCTTCGGTCAAGCCACGTACAGCGTGCTTCGAGGCGATGTAGGGTGCGCTTTTGGTGATTGCGTTGAAGAAGGCATTTTCTGAAGCCAGGTTGTAAATAGCGGCCTCTTCGCCCTGCTCAATCATCCGCTTCCCGAAGATGGCCGAGCCATGCCAAACCCCAAAGAAGTTCACATCAAAAAGGCGATGTAAGTCTTCCAGGGGTAGGTCTGTCATCTTGCTGCGGCCAATGCTGATGCCGGCATTATTGATCAAGATATGCACCGCGCCATAGGTGTTCCAGGCAAACTCAGCAAAGGCTTCCACGCTTTTGGGATCCGTGACATCCATCACCATTGCAGAGGTTTCAATACCGAGGTGTTTCAGGGTTTCTATGGCTTTATCAAGACGGTTTTTCCGGGGTTCACCGATGACGATTTTCGCGCCCTCACTTCCAAACCGTTTGGCGAGCGCAAAGCCAATCCCGGTTGCGCCACCAGTAATCACGACGGTCTTGTCTTTAAAACTGTCCATCCAAGTCTCCCTTAGATTTTATACACCGAGCTGACGGGCAGCGAGGTCGCGCATAATTTCCTCGGAACCACCTCCAATCGCCATAACGCGAACCTCGCGGTAAATCCGCTCAACCCTGTGGCCACGAATGAACCCTGCGCCGCCGAGGATTTGCATCGCTTCGCGGGCACAATACTCCATTGTCTCGGTTGCCTGAACCTTGAGCATGGCCAGCTCAGCGACCGGCGTTTGTCCATTCTGGACATGCCAGGCATAGGTATCGAGCATGGTCGTTGTTGCCCAGATGCGCTGGGCCATGCTGGCAAGCTTATGTCGGATAACCTGATGATCGGCGAGCCGCTTACCGAATGTCTTACGCTCCTGCGCCCAGGCGGCGGCCTCTTCAACGCAGACACGCGCATAGGCAGCAGCTTGCGCCGCCATGCCTAGACGCTCGCCATTGAAGTTGGCCATGATGCCATAGAAACCGTGATTTTCTTCCCCGATCAGATTTTCCGCCGGAACGAAGACATCATCAAAATGCAGGGTAGCCGTGTCAGAGGCCCACCAGCCCTGTTTGGGCAGTTCAGTGCGGCTGACGCCTTCACTTTCCAGATCAATCAGCATGAGCGAGATACCGCCCATACCCTCACCCCCTGTGCGCACCGCTGTCGTCGCCCATTTCGAGGTCATGCCGCCAGTAATGTAGGTTTTCGAGCCATTCACTCGCCAGCCATTGCCGTCTTTTACAGCCTTGGTTTTGAGTTGCGCGACATCTGAGCCACCGCCCGGCTCAGTAATGCCCAGACTGATTTGCTTATCGCCAGAAAGAACCGCTTGGCCGATCTCGCGTTTCATCTCTTCACTGCCCATGGCCATGATTGGCGGTAGGCCAATCCCGTGGATCATCAAGGCGGATGACACACCGCCTGCGCCAATCCGTGCGAGTTCCTCACTGGTCACAATGCCATGGAAGCGATCAAAATCGGTGCCTTCCCCGCCATAGGCTTCGGGGTAACCAATGCCGAGTAAACCCGCCTCGCTGGCCTTCTTGTAAAGTGCGCGCGGGATACGCCCGGCCTCTTCCCAATCCTCAACATGGGGCATGATTTCGCGGTCTATAAAGCCGCGCACACTGCGCCGCCAGGCCTCATGCGTTTCATCCATATGCGGGCAGGGCGGGCGGAGGCTGTCAAAGCTGATTATCTTGGTCATGGCGTGAGGGTGCCGCGCAGGCTTTCCGCGTCAAGATATGCCCTTGGGACAGGCAAAAGAGCCTGAACTGTCGCGCTGGGATTGGGCTTTGCTGTAAGGACTGCCATATCGCACTCATGACTGAGCCAGAGACACCGCACACGCGCACGCCGATTTTTAGCAATGGTTATCCCATTGTGATCCTAATCATGACGGCCCTGATCACGGGTATCAGCCTGTTTCAGTTTTCAGCATCTCCAGCACAGGAAGATTGGCTCTATCGCGCTGCGGCGATTATTTCCGGGCCAGATTTTGCTGGGATTGAGCGGCCTTTTGGAGAGGCGGTCCCCTTGCTTGCACACACAGTCTTACATGGCGGTGTCTTCCATCTGGCGATGAATATGGGTGCGATGCTCTCGATAGGGCCGATCCTGGCGCTTGCGCTCGGTCGTTCTCCGCGCGGTATGGGGCTTTTCGTCTTGTTCTTTGCGGTCTGTGCCATAGGTGGCGGCCTCGCTGAAATCTTTGTGGCGCAGCTACAAGGCGCCAATCAAATCGCGATTGGAGCTTCTTCAGCCATTTCCGGTTTCTTGCCTGCGGCCGGATACATCCGCGGTGGCTTGAAAGGGGCCTGGTCGATGAGTGTTCTCTGGATCGTAATCAATATCGGGATCGCACTGGCGGGCGGTGTTATCAGCATTCCGCTGGCCTGGGCCGCGCACCTCGGTGGCCTGGCGGCTGGGTTCAGCTTTCCGCTTTTCCTGGCGCTAGCTACGAACAACCGGAGCGCTTAGGCCTCTAGCGCCGACACGTTTCACGTTTTCGCGTTTGAAACGATATAGCTCCGCAGGGCGCCCCCCTGTACCGGGTTGCATCTGTCCTGTGCCTTCCACCAAACTGGTGCGATCGAGTGCGCGGCGGAAATTCTGCTTATGTAGAGATTGTCCAAGGATCGCCTCAACCGTGCTTTGTAGAGCGGTTAAAGTGAAGCGATCTGGCATCAACTCAAAAACAACTGGGCGATAGCGAATCTTGGCCCGCAGGCGTGCCATCGCGGTGGCAAGGATACGCCGGTGATCGGAGGCCATCGGCTCACCGAGTTTGACATCGGGTTCAGGCAGGCCGCGATCACGGGCACACTCCTCAACCAAACCAGCTTCATATAACAACTCATAGCGCTCAAGCACCGCCTCATCCGGCCAGTCATTGCCCTCAAGACCAAACGCGATCGTCGCGCGTGAGCGGCGATCTTCGTGGCCAGCGCTCCATGTCAGCAGGCGCGGGGCAATCAACTCATCCAGCATGGCAGGGCGTCCTTTGCGGTGGTCCTCCCATGGGAAGTGACGGTACCAGCCCCGCCAACGGGCCTCGAACGCGTCAGGCAGGCGCTCGGCTTCCTGTGTCAGGGCAAGATAACCAACACTGACGATCAGCGCGTCTTCTGGGGCATCCTTCAGGGTGGCTTCCGGGCTTTCCCTATCACGATCCCCGAATGTGTAGAGCTGCTCAACATAGCCGAGCTGGAAGCCGGTCTGTTCTTTTACCCAGCCGCGCAGAGCGAGTTCAAATGTGCGGTGCTTATCTGGGTCAAACGCCCCAAAGGGCAGGGCAGCCAGATCACCTTCCCGGCGGGTCGCCAGAACGCGCGGCTTCTCGCCATCATAGGCCACGATTACAACTGAGAGGCCAATGCGCAGGCTCATACGGCAACCTCAATGCGGGACAGCAGCGCTTCTGTCCGCGCCAAGAAGGTTGCTTGTGCCTGTTCGGTTGGTTCTGGTTCAAGCTCGAGATGCACACCGCGGGGGGGATGGCCGAAGAAACGGTCACTTTCGATCTGGCTGAACCCGGCCAGTTGCGTCGCCTCAAACCAGGCGCAGATATTGTCAGCTTTTTTGATCAGGCGTTTCAGGCTGGCCGGGGTTTCGGCGGGCAGACCAAAGCGGGCATGAATGGCATGGGCAAGGCGCGCCTCGATGTCCTTATAGCTGTCGCCCAGAACTGCCTTGAATGGCGAGATCATATCGCCCACGACGTATTCTGGCGCATCATGCAAGAGCGCCAGCAAACGAGAGCGTGGATCAAGCCGTGGTTCGAGATGCACGCAGAGGGCTTCGACAACAACGCTATGCTGCGCCACGGAAAAGGCATGAGCGCCTTTGGTCTGCCCATTCCAACGCGCAACCCGCGCGAGGCCATGAGCAATATCTTCAATCTCGACATCCATCGGGGATGGGTCAATCAGGTCCAAACGCCGACCAGACAGCATACGCTGCCAGACCCGGGCGGGTGGTTTGCGGGAGGAAGTTTTATTCGTCATCACGTCTCTGTTTACGCGATTGAAAGCCGGGGTAAAGAAACACCCCGCTTTTGGTCACACTTTGCCCTGAAATAGGCTGTTTTGAGTCAGGAGTCGTTAAGTGCTGACCTGCATCCTAGGGACATCAGAGGCAAAGACCCGAGGCGTGGTGATGATTGAACAGATGGTAGAGTGGGCCGGACAGGCCAGTACAGCTTGGTGGGTACTGGGCGTTGCAACAGTTGTAATTCTTGTTGAATCGGCCCGCACGAGCAAAAAAACCCTTTGGGGTGATATGCTCGAAGAGGACGAGTAAGTAGCTTCAGAGGATTACCGACTCCACACAGGCGGTAATCCTCTTTCGTCGTCTAAACCATCGCTAAACGCGCCCACGGCCCGGTAATCGCATAGGTTGCCCCAGGCGTTTGCACATTCACGAACAAGGTTGTGCCGTCTGGCGAGAAACAAGCCCCGGCAAACTCATTGCGGTCTTTGTGTGCATTGCGCGCGATTGTGTAAACGCGCCCATCGGGTGAGAGTCCGTGAACAAAATTCTCCCCATCGCCATCTTCACAGATGACCAGATGCCCCCAAGGCGCGGCGACGATATTATCGCACATATCCATGGTTTGTGCGTCAGGGCTCTCAAAGTGCAGGATTAACTGTCCTGGAGCTGTGTCCTCCCCGTCCTGACCTTCCTGAGCGCTTGGGATATAGCGCCAGATCTGACCTTTTCGGGCTTTCCCGCCGGTTGTCGCGGCAAAGTAGACGGAGCCACCATCACGGTCGATGCTCCACGCCATACCCTCACCACGGGCAAACAGCGCGGCCCCAGCTTTGTGCCCGCGAATATGAAGATCGCTGTTTGGGGAGGTGACATCTTCAACATCAATCCAGCGCACATCAAGCGCTTCCCCGACTGGTATGGTCTGGTCGGACCAACCGCGCGTGTCGGCACTTTCCTGATCACGCAAAGCAAGGGCTTGCAGGCGCCCGCCATCAATAAGGCGACCGGGCGTGTTGGGTATGAACCGATAGGTCAAACCCTCTTTGTGATCCTCCGTCATGTAAACAATTCCGGTGCGTGGATCGACGGCGGCGGCTTCATGTTTGAACCGCCCCATGGCTTTCAGGGGGACGGGTTTGGCGAGCCCTTTTTCGGTGCTTGGTACTTCAAAAACATAGCCATGCGCTTCGTTGCCCCCATCCCCGGGCAGATCGAACGTTTCTTCACAGGTCAGCCAGCTGCCCCAAGGCGTAATCCCGCCAGAGCAATTGGTGCTCGTGCCTGCCAGAGACAGATGGCTGCGGAGCAGCGTGTTTGTCTTAGTATTGTAGAGCAGAGTGGTTGTTCCACCGCCAAGAGGTTTTCCAGAAGGCGTGTGATCATAAACAAAATCCGCCGCTGGGTAGGTATCTTCGTTCTGATCGAAGGCTGTTTCATGGCCACGACCGGGTTTAACTTCATGGTTGCGAATCAAGCGGACCAGATCAGGCTCACCTTCGACCGCAAACGCCCCCATACCATCATGACGAGACGGCACCAGAAGGCCATCATCCATCATCTCGCCCGTCAGGGAAAAGCGATGATAAGAAAACCCCTCTGGCAAGTCGAGCCAGCCTTCAGGGTCGGGTACAAGATTCGCCCGACTTTCAGCATGGCTCGAACCGCAGCCTGATAGTGTTGCATAGGCTGGCGCTGCAAGGCTCATCGCAGCGGCTGAACGTAGGAAGTGTCGTCGACTGGCCAGCATAATGTGTCCCCTGTTTCTCTACAGGGGGCTTACCTGATTTCTATGACAGTTGAATGGCTTATGCGGCTTTTTCTACAAAGACGGTTCCAGCGGAGTAGCCTGCGCCAAATGAGCAGATCAGACCTTTCTCGCCCGGCTTGATGTCACTCTGATGTTTATGGAAGGCGATAATGGACCCGGCAGATGAGGTATTGGCATAAGTATCCAGCACAGTCGGACTTTCATCAGCTGTTGCATCGCGCCCCAGCACTTTGGAAGCAATCAGGCGGTTCATGTTGGCATTCGCCTGATGCAGCCACATCCGGCGCAATTCCGGGGCTTCAAGATTAAGGCGATCCAGCTCGCTCTGGATCATCTTGGCCACCATTGGGACAACTTCCTTGAAAACCTTGCGGCCTTCCTGAACGAACAGCTTGTCTTCAGCGCCAATACCCTCGGGCGCGCAACGGTTCAGGAAGCCAAAATTGTTGCGAATATTATTAGAGAACTGCGTCTTCAGATGTGTGCCGAGGATTTTCCAGTGATTGGCCGGGGCAATATCCTCTGCCTCGATCAGGACAGCCGTGGCCACATCTCCAAAGATGAAATGGCTGTCGCGGTCAGTAAAGTTCAAGTGGCCGGAGCAGATTTCCGGATTGACCATCAGAACCGATTTGGCGCTGCCGGAACGGACGAAATCAGCGGCGGTCTGGATGCCAAACGTCGCGCTTGAGCAGGCAACATTCATGTCAAAGCCAAAGCCCTGAATGCCAAGGGCATCCTGAATCTCAACCGCCATGGCGGGGTAACCGCGTTGCATATTCGAAGCGGCGCAGAGCACAGCATCGACATCTTCTGGCTTGCGGCCTGCAGCTTCCAAAGCCTGCTTGGCTGCGTTTACAGCGATTTCAGCAAGGACTGAAATTTCCTCATTCGGACGCTCCGGAATGTTTGGGCGCATCGTATTAGGGTCAACAATGCCTGATTTATCAATCACATAACGTGATTTGATGCCGGAAGCCTTCTCAATGAACTCGACGCTTGATTGCGGTTTTGGCTCAACAGTGCCTGCCTCGATTTCGGCGGCGTGCTCAGCATTCCACTGGTCAGACCAGGCATTGAAGCTTTCCACGAGTTCTTCATTGGAGATGGAATTGGGTGGGGTCCACAAACCTGTCGCGGAGATAACGGGCGTGATCATCTAACGGCCTCTCTGATGCGCGCCAACCGACGCGTCTTTTAACTCTATTTATGCGGTTTAGTGTGATGGAGTGGAAACGTCGAGACCGTTGGTGGTGTCTAGCTGACTACGAAGACTGGAGTTGTCGCATTCCGTGCTTACCGTGCCGGAACAAACCCCAGTAGCCGTGAGAAAGCCTTCCCCATTGTAACCTCTCATATCGTCAACAGAACGCAGAGCAATATCATTCGGATCCTCTGAGCGGCATTGCTTTGGGGCTGTTGGATCTACACCATATTTACAATAGGCGGCCGTCTGATCTTTTTCATGACTTATCAGACTCTGGCAGCTGGCCAAAATCAGTGTCGAAAAGAAAAAGACTGTCCAGCGCATTAGTCCTGCTCAACGCCTGCTTTGGCGCGCTCAAGCTCGCGGCGCTCAGCGTCTTCGTGTTGCTGTTGCAGGCGATCATTGACCTTTTGGCGGTCGCGTTTTGCGTCTTCCACGGCTTCAGAAAGGCAGCGGTCGCGGGAGGTTTTTTGATCAATATTCTTGCACTTCTGGAAGGCTTGTTCCTGATCGAACTCGCTATTTGTAATGCAGGCAGAAAGTGAAAGTGCTGCGAAAATCAGTAAATATTTCATCGGGTTAGCTCCTGAACTTCTGTGTGGCGTGGGCAGCCGACTTCGTGATCATTGTAAAGGCCGCAAGCCTGCATCCAGGCATAGACAATGGTCGGGCCAACAAACTTATAACCCTGTTTTTTCAAGGCTTTAGAGCAGTCTTCAGAGATGTCTGTTTTGGTTGGACTATCTCGATAGTTATCAAAGTGATGCACAATGGGTTTTCCATCAACGAAATCCCAGCACCAGTCTGAAAAATCCTCTCCTCTGTCCTGCATCTCTAGATAGGCGCGGGCATTGCCGATGCAGGCCTCAATCTTTTTCGGGCTGCGAATGATGCCGGGGTTTTGCAGGGCTTTCTCAATCCGCTGCTCATCCCAGACGGCAATTTTCTCCGGATCAAAGCCATCAAACTCTTCGCGCATCGTCTCACGCTTGCGCAGGATGGTGATCCAGGAGAGGCCAGCCTGCATACCGTCAAGCTGTAGCTTTTCCCACAGCGCGCGGGAATCGTATTCGGGAACGCCCCATTCAGTATCGTGATAATTGCGATAAAGCGCGTCGTCTGCCGGAGCCCAGCCGCAGTGAATTTGATCAGCCATTCCCCACTAATGCCGTCATTTCAGCCTCAAGCCAATCGGGTTTTGTAATTGTGACAGGGGTTTCATCGACACTCAGGGCTTCGCCCTTGTCCATTGCCTGTTTCAGACGGTCTATCCGCACACGCGTCAGAGCTTGTCCTTCAACGGATGAGGTGATCTGGCCGATCTCATGGGCACCCCGAAGGGGCCCGGAGAGCACCTCCAGAGCACCTGAACGGAGACTTAGGGTACGCTTGCGGACCTTACCGCGCCGATGCATGCGGCTGACAACTTCCTGACCTACAAAGCAGCCTTTTTTGAGGTCCACACCGCCATAATGATCCATATTGATGTCGGCGGGGAAAACCTCGGCAGCTCCAAAATCGCTCCCCTGTTCAGGCACGCCATGGGCGATGCGATCGGCATGATAGTCGGACACGGCTTGCGCGTCTGAGGGAGCAGTGGTGACGAGGGCACGCGTGCGGCCCTCGGTAAAGCGCGGGTCCGTATACGTCAGGACCGTATCGCTGATCGCGCCGAGCTCTGAAGTGGGTTCAAGTCCAGCGATAACGCTGAGGTCTTCGCGCGGTTCAATCTGAACATCAGCGCGCAGGCGGAACATTTTCAATCGCTTGGCTAGATCAGGCAGGGCCTCCTTATCGACATCGAGCAGAATGCCGTCTTCGGTCCGCACGGCGAGATAATCAGCGATAACCTTGCCTTGCGGTGTCAGTAGCGCGCCATAACGGGTCTCACCAAGTTGCCAGTCTTCAGTATTGTTCGTGACGAGACGTTCGAGGAGGGCGATTGTGTCCGATCCGGTCAGAGACAGGATCGCACGATGGGGCAGGGATGCATAAGGAATGGCCATGCCGGGCATTTAGGAAGCGTGACCGCCTATGACCAGCCTATTGTGATCATGGCCTGACCACCGAAGTAGAGTCCCCAAACCAGGCGTGATGTGTAAACCCGCGCTGGCGCGCCGGGTTTGAGCTTGAACAGCTCAATCGAGAGGATGGCATCAGACGCGGCAAAAGCCAGTGCGCCGATCATAACGAGCCAATAAGCCGGTGGCAGCTCAAGCGCCAAAGCCACCATGGAGAGAATGATGAGCATGTATCCGGCGACAGGCACGCGCATGCTGGGTTCTATGCTTGGCCATAGCCAGCGGATGAGAAGGATAGATCCAAGTGTGAGGATGCCAATGATCAGCAAAACCAGTGGGCTCGCGGGTAAGGCAATGGCCGGATAGAAGAGCGCAACATAGGCCAGATGAGCCAAAGCGAAGGCCCCCATGCCCGGGAGCAGGAACTTGTCCTCACTGGCCCCCAATAAAGCATCACCGAGTGTACTGAACCCGAGCGCGGCGACCAGTAAGATGGGATCTCCTGAGAGGTATGCATACACGGTCAGAGCTGCTGTGGCCGCAGTCTTAAACGTTACACGCGGTAAGGAGGGAGCAGCATTGCAGTAGAGCCACCCATAGAGCCCTGCAGCCACGAAAGCGAATACCAGTGCCAGCGAATCAATACCCATCAGACGACCATAGACCAGCCAAGCGCCAATAGAATAGGGCTTGAATGCAGATCAACCTACTACTAGGTAGGCAGGTATGGAAACACGCGATCGTCTTCTGGATGCGGCAGAAACCGTATGTCGTCAGCGCGGCTATGAGGGGTTCAGCTATGCTGATCTCTCTGCTGTGGTTGGGATTCGCAAGGCCAGTATCCACCATCATTTTACAACCAAGGCTGATCTGGCTGCGGCGCTGATCGCGCGGTATAGCGCTGCATTCCTAGCCCGGCTTGAGGAACTGTCGAGACAGGGATGGCCTGCTTCTGTGCAACTCGCTGCGTATATCGATCTTTATCGGGACGCGCTCAATGAGGGCGAACAGGTTTGCCTTTGCGTCGCTTTGGCGTCTGACCGGGACAGCTTGTCGGAAACAGTTCTATCGGAGCTACAGCATTTTCATGAGACAAGTGGTGCTTGGTTGAAGGCTGTGTTTCAGGCGGGGCGAACGGATGGCTCTATATCCACCGTTACCGATGCAAATAGCGAGGCTGCTGCCTGTCTTGCCTTGATGGAAGGGGCGCAACTTCTGGCTCGGGCAAGCAAGGATATGGCCGCGTTTGATCTCGCAACCAAAGCGCTAAGAGCCCGGCTGGTGGCCCCTTAATCACCTATTCTTCGCTCCGGAAAAAATGAGCGAAAAGGAGACTGATATGCACATTCGATCTGATTTTTCTCAACGTGCCGTAGTGCGTCCGGGTGATGTAGACTGGGTTGCTTCACCTATGGCCGGGGTTGACCGTCAGATGCTGGATCGCATTGGCGATGAAGTGGCGCGGGCGACTTCAATCGTGCGCTATGCGCCGGACTCCTATTTCAGCGAGCATGAGCATGGTGGCGGTGAGGAAATCATCGTGCTCGACGGGGTGTTCTCTGATGAACATGGCGATTATCCGGTAGGCTCTTATCTGCGAAATCCGATTGGCACCAAGCATAGCCCGCACAGCAAGGATGGCTGTACGATTTTTGTAAAGCTGCACCAGTTTGCCAAGGATGATCAGATACAAATGGCAATCGATACACGAGCGGAGGGGTTCCGCCCGGGGCTTGTTGATGGCCTGAGTGTTCAGCCCCTGCATAGCCATGGCCATGAGAGTGTCGCTTTGGTCAAATGGGAGCCGGGTACCGTGTTTAATCGCCACCGCCATTGGGGCGGGGAAGAGATCCTCGTGCTGGAGGGTACATTTCAGGATGAGTATGGCGATTATCCCAAAGGGACATGGCTGCGCAGCCCGCATCTCTCGGAGCATACGCCTTTCTCTGAAGAGGGCTGCCTGATCTATGTGAAAACGGGGCATTTACCCGCACCCTAAGGCCTCGAATGGATCGTGACAGGGCGTGTAGAGTCCGTCATAAGATAAGCCATGACCAAGACTTATGATTTGATCTTGCGCGGTGGGACGGTGGTCTCTCCGGGTGGGGAAGCGGTAACCGATATTGGCGTGATCGGGGAGACGATTGCGACGATTGGGGACCTGTCCAAGGCCGATGCTGGTGAGGTGTATGACGCGACTGGATTACACATCTTGCCGGGCGTGATTGATAGCCAGGTGCATTTTCGAGAACCGGGTCTGACGCATAAGGAAGATTTGGAAACGGGCGCTCGGCAAGCTGCGCTTGGCGGGGTGTGTACCGTCTTCGAGATGCCGAACACTAATCCGTCGACGATTACGCCGGACCTGCTGCTCGACAAGCTCGACCGGGCCAAGGACCGGATGGACACTGACCATGCTTTCTTTGCCGGCGCAACCAATGAGAATGCTGAGCTGCTGACCGATATGGAGCAGATGCCGGGCTGTTGCGGTGTCAAAGTCTTCATGGGGGCCAGTACGGGCGACTTGCTGGTCAAGGATGATGAAGGTGTTGAGCGGGTTCTGCGCGCGATTAAACGCCGGGCAGCGTTCCACTCAGAAGATGAGTTCCGTCTGGAAGAGCGCCGTCATCTGGCTGTTGAGGGCGATTGGACGAGCCATCCGGTGGTTCGCGATGTTGAGGCTGCGGTCAGCTCAACCCGGCGGCTACTAAAGCTCGCTCGCAAGGTCGGTAAGCGTATTCATGTCCTGCACATTTCAACTGCCGAAGAGATGGAGCTTTTGCGGGATGCCAAGGATGTTGCCTCCGTTGAAGTGCTGCCGAACCATCTGACACTGGCAGCGCCGGACGCATATGAACGGCTGGGTGCTTATGCCCAGCAGAACCCGCCAATCCGTGAACAGCGCCATCAGGATGCCCTGTGGCGGGCCATCAATGCCGGGATTGTCGATGTTATCGGCTCTGACCATGCCCCGCACACCAAGGAAGAAAAGGATCGCCCATATCCGGCCTCGCCCTCAGGGACACCGGGTGTGCAGACCATGGTGCCAGTGATGCTGACCCATGTCGCGAACGGCAAACTGTCCTTGCAGCGTTTCGTTGAGCTGACCTCCTATGGTCAGCAGCGCGTGTTCGGGATCGCCAATAAGGGCCGGATTGCCGAAGGGTATGACGCTGACTTTACCGTAGTCGACCTGAAACGGCATGAGACGATTACGCATGACTGGGTGAAGACCAAATCCGGTTGGACACCCTATGATGGGTTCGAGGCTACCGGCTGGCCTGTGGCAACAATTGTACGGGGCGGCTTTGTCATGCGTGATGGTGAGATCACTCGCAAAGGTGGCGGCAAGCCAGTCCGCTTTGTTGAAACGCTTGGCCCGATTGGGGCTTAGGCGCACTCAAAAGAATGGCCTGATGCGAATGATAAACGCATCAGGCCATAAGGGCTTAAGTTGAGGAAAATGGAGAGCCCTTAAAACTTGTAACGCGCGCCTATGGTTACGGTCGCGCCGTCAAAATCATCGCTGACTTTGGCGTTGAAGAGGTTTTGACCACCGCCAATGAAACGGCGGTCAAACTCAAGGTCACGGATCTGGAAGTAGCGCGCTTCGCCGTAAATATCCCATGCGCTATCTGTCTTGAATGTCAGACCCCCGGCAATGGTTCCGGCAAGACCTGTATCATCGCCAGTTGCAACAAAGTTTGGACTTGTGGCGCCGCCACCCGCGTAGAGAATGTTTGCATCAACCCGGCCAACGCCGAGACCGCCACCAATGAAGGGGACAATTCTCTGATTGTCGGTCCAGATCAGGTCGCTGTAATTATTGATCAGGAAGAAATCGATGGTGGTCTCACCGCTGAAGGGCTGGTTGCCACCATTGAAACCGCCACTGCTGACATCGGCTTCCAGACGTGAATACTCCAGCTCAAACCGCGGGTTGAACAGGTCAAAGAATTCCCAGCCTGTCTTGTAACCAAGCGCCACACCGAATGTGACATCATTCTCGTACTCCACCGCGATCTGTGCTGGCGCGCCAGCAGTGCCGGGTGCGCCCGCAACGGGGTTCTGTATCCCGGTCAGGTCTGCATCGCCCGGAAATCCTGCGCCGACAAAACCAGCCACGTAAAAGCCCTGATCATCATCGGCATGAGCCACAGCAGCTGAAAGAGCGAGGGTGGCAGCCGTTGCGGCGATTTTGAGTGTTGTCATTGATCATGTCCTTATTGCCAGAAACCTTCCGAGCTGGCTGCGGGCATAAATGGCCTCTCGATCACATGCATCTGACGTCTTTTCACCAAGCCCTCACAGCAGTGTTAGCTCACAAAAGCGCGAGCGTTTTCGCTTGGGTGACAGGGGCAAATCGCTCCGCCATACTTACTGAAATGAGTCGGCGAAAAGGCGTTGGGGCAGATGAGCGAGCGTAAGGGACTGAACAGGCAGTTATTCTGGCTGTATGAGGGGCATGGGCGTGGGCCCTATATGTTTCGGCTCCTGCTACTCGTTTTCGATATTGTCAGTATTGGTTATTTTCTGATTGCCCCGTTCCAGGATCGTGGCCTGTCACACCCGGTCTGGGATTATGTTATTGGGAGTGTGATTGCCGTCGATCTGGCTGCACGATTCTATATTGCCCGACCAAAAACCCAATATTGGGGCAAGGTTTATAACTGGGCGGACATGATTGTCGTGTTCACGATGTTTGCCCCGCTGGTAACCCAGAATTATGCCTTTCTGCGCCTGTTGCGCGCGGTGCGGATCATCCGGGCGTTTACGCTGTTGCGGCGGCTCAAACGAGTCTCGGCATATTTGAAAGCGCGCGAACGGATTTTTGATCGCGTAACCAATCTTGTCGTCTTCATCTTCATGATGGCGGGTCTGGTTTATGTGCAACAAAAGGATGTGAATGAGGGCATCGATAATTTCGTAGATGCCCTTTATTTCACGGTGACCAGCCTGACCACAACCGGCTATGGCGATATCCTGATGGAAGGGATCTGGGGCC
Organism: Hyphomonas sp. FCG-A18; assembly: GCF_045287255.1. Lineage (GTDB taxonomy): Bacteria > Pseudomonadota > Alphaproteobacteria > Caulobacterales > Hyphomonadaceae > Henriciella. Next base: position 2,147,970 of record NZ_CP137142.1, on the reverse strand, counting down.
GGGTTCTGGCGATTGTTATCATGGTGCTTGGTCTGACCCTGTTCTTGCGCCTGTTGCGCGCGGTTACGCTCCCCGGCGGCAAGGTTGACCATGAATGCCAGACATGCGGACTTATGCGCCATGATCGAGATGCCGTGCATTGCAAGCATTGCGGTGTCGCGATCTGTATTGAAACCCGCGGGAAAGAATGAAGTATGAGTGAAACAAGCCATATCCCGTTTCGTGAGGTGCCTTATCTGCCTCAGAAACTGGTCATCGAGCAGCGGGGCGAGGCGGTTTACCTGTCCAATGGGCAGCCCTTGAAAGACTATCCTGCGCACATGCTGGTGCCGTTTAAGCACTGGGCCAGCGTCGCTCCAGATCGGGTTTGGCTGGCGCAACGCGACCCTGTCGACAGCACGAAAGAGGGCTGGCAGACGCTCACTTATGGTGAGGCCTGGCAGCGCATTCAGGCGATTGCCGCAGGCTTTCTGGAACATGGCGGTGGGCCGGAAGCCCCGGTTATGATCCTGTCGCGCAATGCCATTGATCATGCGCTGGTGATGTATGGCGCGATGTTGGCGGGCAGTCCGGTAGTACCCGTGACGCCCGCCTATGCTTTGCTCAGTCAGGATTTTGCCCGGCTGAATTATGTTGATGGCCTGATCGGTCCAAAGTTCATCTATGTCGAGGATGGGCAGGAGTATCAACGCGGGCTTGAGGGTATGAGCGTTGGAGACCGTTTGGTGATTTACTCGCGCCGCGCCCCTACAGGTTATAAGAGCGTCTCGCTTGATGCGTTTGGGGCTGCGCTCGGCGATGCGGTTGATACAGCCTATGCTCAGCTACAGCCGGATACCGTTGCCAAATACATGCTGACCTCTGGATCTACGGGCGAGCCCAAGGCGGTGATCAATACCCATGAGATGATTGCGGCCAATGCCAAGATGATTCGCTCGGTCTGGGATGAGGCGCGCCTGACAGAGCTTAGCGGTGGCCATCAGGTGATGTGCAACTTTCTGCCGTGGAGTCATACGTATGGGGCGAATGCGATCCTGCATAATATGACCGATTGGGGCGGGACGCTGTATATTGACTGGGGGGCACCAACGCCTGCGCGTCTGCCGGAAATGCTGCGTAACCTGCGCGAGGTTTCAACCACCCAGCATACGACCGTCCCGGCGGCTTGGGCAGCGCTTGCGACAGAATTCGAGAAAGATGACGTGCTGGCGCAAACATTTTTTAAGCGCATCTGCTCGATGGCCTATGGCGGCGCAGCGATGGGGCAGGACATCTATGAGCGGATACAGAAAGTGGCAGTGCGCCTGACGGGGGAGCGGATTTCGCTCTCGGCAGGCTATGGCGCAACCGAGACAGCCCCGACCGCAAGCAATGTGCACTGGCCAAATGACACAATGGGCCTGATCGGCCTGCCGCTGCCGGGGAATGTTTTCAAACTGGTTCCGAATGGGGAGAAGCAGGAGCTCCGGGTGAAAGGCGTTAATGTTACGCCGGGCTATTATCGCAATGCTGAAAAAACGCGCGAAGCCTTTGATGAAGAAGGTTTCTATAAGCTTGGGGATGCGGTTCGTTTTGTTGAGCCGGACAACCCAAATAAAGGGTTAGCCTTTGATGGGCGAACCGCAGAAGAATTCAAACTCGCGAATGGCACCTGGGTCTCTGCCGGAAAGCTACGCGTACAGGTGGTGCAGGCGGTTGATGGGGCTTTATCAGATGTTGTTGTGTGCGGCCTGAACCGTGATGATATTCGTTTATTGGGGTTTCTGAATGAAGGTTATTGTCAGCGCCTGGTTGGCGAAAACTTGTCTTTGTCAGATTTGGTGACCAATCAGACAGTACGCGAGAGTGTTGAAGCCGGGATTGCCAAGCATAACGCTGCCAATCCTAATGCTGCGGCACGCATAGGAGCCATCCTTTTACAGGATACACCGCCGCAAGCAGATGCGGGTGAAATAACGGAAAAGGGATATATCAATCAAAACAAGGCACAAAGTCTTCGTGCTGGAGCGGTTACTTCGCTCTATGAAGCAACTTTGACGAGTGATAAAATCTGCATCTGACCCGTTTTCTCGCGACAAATACATAATTCTTGAGAATGATAACTTGCAACTGCTATCGCAGCGTAACATATTGCCCGTGTTGAGTGCGTGCGCTAACGCACCAACAGCCATATCCCCTTTGTGGCTTGTCTACGGACCGAAACAGGATGGTCGACCGCTTTTGGTGGATGGCCATCCTGTTTTTGTTTGCCCCCTGTTCAAATTCATATAGCCGCCTAAACAGAGGCAAGAAAAGTTTATGAGGGCTGTTATGAGCAACACAGACACCACCAAAATGACAGGTGCAGAAGCACTGGTTGGAACACTTGCTGACAATGGTGTTGCGGCCTGTTTTGCCAATCCGGGGACATCGGAAATGCATCTGGTGACGGCGCTGGATGGTGAACCGCGCATCCGTTCCGTGCTGTGTTTGTTTGAAGGTGTGGCTACTGGCGCTGCAGATGGTTTTGCGCGAGCGACGGGTATGCCAGCCATGACCCTTTTGCATTTGGGGGCCGGTTACCTGAACGCAGGGGCGAATATTCACAATGCAGGTCGGGCAAACTCACCAATGGTCAACGTCATTGGCGATCATGCGGTTCCGCACCTGAAATATGATGCGCCGTTGACGAGTGACATTATGGGTTTGGCCGGACCGAACTCGGCCTGGATCAAATCCGCTGACAAAGTTGGTGAAACCGGAAAGCTGGCGAGTGAAGCCTTTGCCGCAAGTTTAGGCCCGAAGCGGGGGCCTGTTTCCCTGCTTTTGCCCGCGGATAGTGCGTGGCTTGAAGGCGGCGAAAAAGGCGCGGTGATTACCCCGCCTCGTCTACGCACTGTTAGTGCAGAAAAGGTCACTGCGGCCGCAACCGCGATCAAGGCCGCCAGCAAGCCAGTTATCGTAATGAATGGTACGGCGCTGACTGAGGCCGGACTACAGGCAGCGGCGCGCCTGAAGGCAGCGGGCATTCGGGTTCTGACTGATACATTCTATGCCAAGATGCGGCGCGGGGCTGGTGTCTTTGCGCCAGAGCGTATGCAGTATTTTGCTGAAGGCGCGATGGCTGATCTTGAAGGCAGTGATTTGATGCTGGTTGCCGGGACGAGCCTGCCCGTGGCCTTCTTTTCTTATCCCGGAAAGCCGAGTCTGCTGGTGCCCGAGGGCTGTGAAACCTTCGACCTCGGCGGGGCGGACACCGATAGTGCGGCAACTCTAAGCGCGCTGGCTGATACTCTCGGCGCGATGGAGGCGGCCCCGGTTGAAGCTTTGAAACAGCCAGAGGCCCCGAGCGGTGAGTTGAATGCGGCAACAGTCGGGCAAAGTCTGGCGCGACATATGCCTGAAAATGCACTGGTTTCAGATGATGGCGTTTCAAATGGCTTGATGTCTTATCTACCAACGCAAAACGCGCAGCCGCATGACTGGATGATGTTGACCGGCGGTGCGATTGGCCTCGGTATGCCGTTGGCGTTGGGCGCTGCGATTGGGGCACCAGACCGAAAGGTTATCTGCATCAGCGGTGATGGCGCGGGCATGTATACCAATCAGGCACTGTGGAGCATGGCGCGTGAAGGCGCGGACGTCACGACGATTGTCTTCGTCAATCACTCCTACCGTATCCTGAATATCGAACTGTATCGAACTGGGGCAGGAAACCCCGGCCCAACAGCCAAGGATATGCTGTCTATCGGTGGGCCTGACATTGATTGGGTCAAGCTATCAGAGAGTATGGGGGTTCCGGCGGTTGAAGCGACCACAGCTGAGGCGTTTGATGCCGCATTGGCGCAAGCGATTGCGGCACCGGGGCCACGCCTGATCGCTGCGGTTGTTCCGGGTTAAAGCAAGGCGTCCTGTACCGTTTTGGTCCAGCCGACATGAGTATCGCTTCCGGTTTCAATGACCGGACGCTTGATCAGGGTTGGATTTGCGATCAACAGCTCTTGTGGATCGCCTGCTCGCTCTGTCTCGGACAGGTTGCGCCATGTGGTTGAGCGTTTGTTGATCAGTGTTTCAGGCCCAGCCGCATTGAGCCAAATCGGAATCTTTTTGGCAAGATCGGCATCAGCGCGAATATCTACGAAGGTCACAGGCTGATCTGCCCCTTCCAGTGCTTTGAGCGCTTTCTTGCAGGTGTCGCAATTTTTCAGGCCGTAGAGAATCAGGGACATTGGGCACTCCTTTGATTAGAGTGCAGATGGCAAGCCTGAAGAATTTGTCTAGTCCTTGTCTCGCTTTGACAGATCGAGATGACGAACGGTCTTTTCCTGACTGAGCTTATCCGCAGCTTTCTGCGCTTTTGTACGTCCGTATTTGATGCGGTTCTCTGCGGCGCGTTTCTGCTTTTCCACGCGCGCCTTGGCCTTGCGGGCCTTATTGAGATTGATCGGCTCTGTCATAGGGCTTGGATATCGCCAATCAGACTTGAGCTCAATTATTATTGGCGACGAGTTTCAAATATGGAGCAGGGCTGCGGCTGACTGGGGGGTGCAGGGCTGTCAGGCGGTGACGCCAGAGTGGGCGTCCATTCAATGTGCTTTCGCTGCTCAAGGTCTGATACAGGCAGAGCAGGCGCGGGCGTGCCTGGCTTGCCATATGATGCCCAATAGGGGTGAAGGCCAGTTCGACCTCAATCTGTTTACCGGTCAGCGTTTCGCCATTGGCTTCGGCAATACCGGGCAGGCGATTTTCAAGAACGGCATCCAGGAACCCGGAAATCATCTTACGATCTGGTCCGGTCCAGAAGTGCAGGAAATCATGATCCTGCAAGGCCCGTCCCAAAACGGTATTCAGGGCAGAGCCAGCATTTCGAAACAACCATAAGCCATCCGCCTGACGTTCAATCACGAATAAAGCATCGATCAGGTCTGGATGGTTATTGGTGAGAGGTCCCTTGCTGCGAGCGCCAGTTGTGCCATCAATTTGGGACCATGCGTCCAAGAGGAGTTGGGTGTTTGGATGCATCGTCTGCGTCTTCATGCTTGCCTCGGCTCTTTATTAAGACAGCGACCAGGTCGCGCCTGAGAAATGGGTTTGAAGAGCCACTCGCAATGATCGCGCCAGTTTTGAACTCGCGCTTAAGGCGAGAAGTGTGTCGCTATTGAGCGGCTTTCTCCCCACACGCGAAAGTCGGCACGGAACCTGCTTATTACCCGGTGAAATGTCAGGGAGACATCTAATGACCGTATCAACACGGAACACATTTCTTGCAGCCGCCGGTGGGCTGGCTTTGATTGCATTGGGCGGTGTCGCCTATGCTGGCGGCGGTGATGGCGGTAAATCGCCTTGCTGTGGCAAAGGCCCCAAAGGCCATGGCGTGGTTGTGCCGGGTGTCCACGTCGCTGGACCAAACGTTATGGTTAGCGGCCCAAAAGTCGTCGTGAACCAGGGTAGCGTTATTTCCAAATCACAGACTTTCCTCAGCACCAGCGTTGTTGGCAGTCAGCAAGGTGTCATCGTTTCAGGTGGCGGTGGCTATTATTCCGTGCCCGGCGTTGCGCCAACGAGCATTGGTTCCCTGAATGTGGAGGGCAATGTCGAGACCTATCTTGAGACCATTACCGAAGAGGTCGCGACAACCGAAGAATATTGCGAAGAGACCGTCTCTATGTCGCGTGCTATGCGCGCTGTGCAGGCCGTTTGTATTGATGACAAAGGTGCCCCGCACCCAGCCTCTCAGGTGATTGGTGAAAAGAAAATCTCTGGAACTTATGGCGGTGAAGTTTTCCGCTGTATGGCCGGTACGCACATGCAGGTTACCCTGGGGTCTGTAGACAAGGGCCATTCCAGCTTTGCACATGGCGAGACATTCTCTTGCCGTAAGGGTGAGGCTCTGGTGCACAAAGCGGGTGGTCATCTCGCCTGTGCGCCGCAGAAACCACAGCGCTCTTGTAATGAGCGCTCATTGCTGCGCCGTCACGGGCCGGGCATCAAGCTGATCGAAAGCACGGTTAAGGCCAAAACCTGTATCCCGAAGACCCGCACTGTTATGCGTCCAGTTCAGCGCCAGGTTGAGCGTGTGCGCCAAGTTAAAGGCCAGCCAATGGTGTTTGACGGTGGTGTTGGTCAGGGTGTGAACTAACCCACTATAATATTTCTCCCTAAGAAAAGCCCCGCCCTTTGGCGGGGTTTTTTGTGTCACTATTGCAACGGGCTGCAACTCTGTTGATAAATCCTGTGTGAGGCTGCTTGAATCGACCTGTGATTGTACTATTCCACTTATTACGGCCCGTAGAAGGCTGAACCCCGGAAACGATAATCACAGGATGCGTGAGATGAAGAAAAACATGGTCGGCCTTAAGGCTGCTCTGACCTTTAGTGTCGGTTTTGGTGCCTTGATGGCTGGCAGTCTTGGAACTGTTGCAGCACAGGACACTAGCGATGAGCAGGAAGTCAGAACCCTGAATACCGTTACAATTACGGCAACCAAGCGAGAGCAAACACTGCAAGATGTTCCGATTGCGGTTTCTGTGGTTGATGATACAGTTATTGAGCAGGCACAGATTAACGACATTCTTGATTTGCAGTCTGTTGTGCCATCATTGCGTGTCTCTCAGTTACAGCAGTCTGGTAACTCTACCTTTATTATCCGTGGCTTCGGTAATGGTGGCAACAATCTTGGGATCGAGCCTTCGGTTGCGGTCTTCATTGATGGTGTCTATCGCACCCGCGCCGCAGGTGGCCTGTCTGACTATGCCGATATCGAGCGCGTTGAAGTGCTTCGCGGCCCGCAATCAACTCTGTTCGGAAAGAACGCATCTGTTGGTGTGATCAATGTTGTGACTGAGGAGCCGCAATTTGAGTTTGGCGGCAGTGTTGAAGGTACCCTCGGCAATTATGATCAGAAGATCATCAAAGGCAGCATTACTGGCCCGATTTCAGATGAGGTCGCTTTCTCTTTGAGCGGTAGCCACAATACACGCGATGGCTATGTCGATAATCTTGGAACTGGCTCAACCCTGAATGACCGCAATCGCTATGCGCTTAAAGGTCAACTTCTGTATGAGCCAAGCTCAGACTTCTCGATCCGTTTGATTGCTGACTATGACAAGCTGGATGAAGTTTGCTGTTATGCGCCAAACGTCTTCAATGGCCCAACCTCGGCAGTCATTTCTGCGCTCGGGGGAGAGGTGATCAGCAACCCATTCGGGTATACAGCCGATACCGATCTTGATCCTGTCAATGAGATTTCCAATGGCGGTCTGTCTGCTGAGGTCAATCTTGAAACGGGTCTGGGTACGCTGACTTATATCGGGTCTATCCGTGGTCAGGAGTTGATGAGTAATGCTGATGCGGATTTCACAAATGCGCGCCTGATCAGTTCCAACCTGCTTGATTATACGATTGATACTTACACGCACGAATTGCGTTTGGCTGGTGGTACAGACAAGCTCGATTACCTTGTTGGTGCTTTCTACTTCGATGAGACCCTGGACCTGCAAAGCGACGTGCTGTTCGGACCGCAATTCTACGATTATGCGAACATTTCAGCACAAGGCGCGATCCCAGCGCTTGAGGCTTTGCTCGGCTTCGCGCCTCGCACCTTCTTTGCCGAGGGGGATGGCTCACGCGAGACCTTTACCCAGGACAACCAGAGCTATTCTCTTTTCGGTCAGCTTGATTACCAGGTCACGGACCGCCTGACGGCAACGTTTGGTCTGGCATACATCAATGATGAGAAAGAAGTGACGGGTCAGGTCAACAATAGCGACTTGTTCTCTTCACTGGATCTTGCTGCAGAGTTTGATGATCCTACAGTTGTCTCAGCGCTTGCGCCTGGTCTGGCCGGAGCGACCTTTACCGAGATCGTCTTCACTCAAGCCTATGCAACTGTGACAGGAAATCCGTTTGACGCCGCAGACTTTGGGGCGCTTCAAGCCGCCGCAGGTGGTGGTGATGCAACTGCGATTGCCACACTGCAAGGTATTCAGGCCACAGCGGCAAACCCGGCCTTTATTCAGGGCGTGCAAACCGCAACAGCGGCAGCTTTTGCTGGAGGGTTTGAAGCGCTGCAATTCCTGCCAGGGTTTGTGGACTTCCCGAATGCGGTCGAGAATGGCAGCACCAATGATGACAAGGTCACTGTGACCGCCCGTCTCGCCTATGACGTGAATGACAATATCAACGTCTATGGTAGCTATGCGACGGGGTATAAGGCGTCTTCCTGGAACCTGACCCGTGATAGCTCTTTCTTTGCGGCTGATGCGGGTGCTTTAGGCGCTGCAGGACTGATCCCACCAAACCGCCTGTCAGGGACGCGCTTTGCTGGCCCAGAAGAGACCGAAGTGTTTGAGATTGGCGCAAAGCTGTCTTATTCGAACTTCAACCTGAACCTCGCCCTGTTTGATCAGACGATTGAGGGCTTCCAGTCCACAATCTTCTCAGGCACAGGCTTTGTCCTCGCCAACGCGGGTGAACAATCCACGATGGGGGTTGAGTTTGACGCAACATGGTTCCCGATTGATCAGGTTCAACTGACCTTTGCTGGCCTGTTGCAGGACCCAGAGTATGATGACTTCCAGAACGCCCCCGTTGCGACGGGCGGTGAGCTCGATCTCGCTGATGGTGTTGAGGATGGCATTGGTGACCTGACTGGGCAGCAGCCGGGCGGTATCGCCGAGACCAGCTTGTTCTTTGGCGCCCAGTACAATCACGATTTCAATGACACGATGAGCGGTTTTATCCGTGCAGACTATGTCTATGAAAGCGATGTACAGGTTGTTGATAATATTCCGGGCCTGAACCGTGAAGTTGGCACGATGAATGCCAGTTTCGGTGTGGCTTGGGACAATGGCCTTGATGTCACCGTCTGGGGCCGGAACATCAATGATGATGAGTATTTCACATCAGGCTTCCCAACCACCGCGCAGCCGGGCAGTGTCAACACATATGCCAGCCAGCCGGCAACTTACGGCATTACGGTTCGCAAGAACTTCTAAGCCGAAAAGTTTTATGAACTTTAGAGAAGCCCGCATCGAAAGGTGCGGGCTTTTTTGTGTCGGGTGTTTAGGCCCTGCGTAGACTTCCGGATACGTTGCTGAGTTGACTGATTATACAGTGTGTCTGCTGGGATGTATGAAGATCGGACGGGAGCCTTGGTTATGAAGTTACTGGTTGGGTATGCGACGAAAGAAGGTCAAAGCCGGAAAATCGCGCGGTACCTTGCTGATCGAGCCGCCGACAAAGGGTATGGGGTAGAACTGCTCTCGCTTCAGGATACTGAGGACATTCAGGTTACCCGTTTTGATGAGGTATTACTGATCGCACCTGTTCATGCTGGGCATTACCCTAAGACGTTGGGGGAGTTTGTGTCGGCGCAGGCAGACAGCCTGAAAGGGAAACCAACGCGCTTTATCTCTGTCTCATTAGCTGCGGCAGGGCACGATGCTGAGGACTGGCGGAATCTGGACAAGATTGTCGATGATTTCGCAAACGCGACAGGCTGGCAGCCAACTGAAGTTAAACATGTGGCGGGTGCCTATAAGCCGTCCCAGTATGACATTCTCACACGCTTCATTATGCGCCGGATCATTACCGCTAAAGATCCTGAAGCTGATCTGGGCATAGACAAGGACTATACAGATTGGTCGGCCCTGGAGGCATGGCTGGATAAAGTTTTGGTGGCGTAAGCCGATCCCTATTCGGGGCGCTGCCTTAACAGTAGGGTCAGAGCGATCAAGCCCATGACCAGCTCATATCCGGCAAACATCCAGCTTGACGGTTGCGCACTATCCCCGGCGATCAGCGATGCAACTCGCCCGATCATGTAGCCGCCCATATACGTGGCAACAAAGCAGAGCGCGGCAAAGCTTAGCTTCGCTCGCATCGCGCCCAGCAGACAGAAAATGCCTGCACCGAGGCTGACCCCGCCATAGATGCCCCGCATCTCAAACAGGCCTGAGACCCCTCCAACCTCAACGCCCAGACGAGAGGTCATGCCTGCTGGATCGGTAATCGACCAAAGGCCAAAGGCGAAATACATCAGGGCGGTGATCAGAAGAAAAATGCGGGCCATCATAAGCGTGACATAGTCTGTACCCGAGCATGGGCGAGTTTAACTGACTGTGATTTTCAGGAGAACTCTGTTGCCTGTACGCCTTGAGCGAGGGCATAGAAGCGGGAGACTTGACCGGGCTAGCGTCTGACCTGTCACCATTGTTGCACATAAGGAGCTTCCTATGCCGTTTGATATGCCCCGCCACGATTGGAGCCGTGACGAGATCCGCGCGCTATACGAGTTGCCTCTGGATGCGCTGGTTGGTCAGGCTTTGGAGATTAAACGGGTCAACTGGCCAGATGGTAAGCTTCAGAAAAGCCAGTTGCTTTCAATCAAAACCGGCGGGTGCGCTGAGGATTGCGGTTATTGCAGCCAGTCCGTGCATTTCGATACGGGCCTGACGGCTGAGAAGCTGATGCCGCTCGATGAGGTGGTTGCTGCGGCCAAGCGTGCCAAGCAGGGCGGCGCAGATCGGTTTTGCATGGGGGCGGGCTGGCGCTCACTTAAGGATCGCGATGTGCCGAAGGTTGCGGCGATGATTTCTGCTGTGAAGGCCGAAGGTCTGGAGACCTGCGTGACGCTCGGTATGCTGGAAGAGGGGCAAGCGGAAGCGCTGAAGGATGCGGGGCTTGACTATTACAACCACAATCTCGACACCTCGCCAGAATATTACGGCAAAGTGGTTACGACGCGCACCTATGATGATCGTCTTGATACGCTGGGCAAGGCGCGCAAGGCCGGGATGAAACTGTGCACGGGTGGTATTCTCGGCATGGGTGAGGGGCGCGAGGATCGGATTGGCCTGATCCATGAGCTGTCCAAACTGACGCCGCATCCTGAGAGTGTGCCGATCAATATGCTGGTGCCGATCGAAGGCACCCCGCTTGGCAAAAGTGCACCGATCAGCGTGACCGAAATGGCGCGCGCGATTGCCACGTGCCGTGTGGTCTTCCCGAAGAGCTGGGTGCGTTTGTCTGCTGGGCGTGAAGGCATGAGCGAAGGCGAGCAGGCGCTCTTGCTATTGGCGGGAGCGAACTCGATCTTTGTTGGCGACCGCCTGCTCACCACGGACAATCCGGGTGAAGACCGCGATGGCGCGCTGCTTGATGCGGTTGGCTTTGAGGCTGCAAGCCATGAGGCTATGGAGCAGGGGCTGGAGACACCGAAAAAGACCCTGATCGACGCGCGCTAAGCCGTATTAGATTTTCTGAATCACGATTTGATGGCCTCGCGGGTCAATTATGAGGTGTTGCGGCTTACTATCGGCAATCGGGATGATTGCCTGAGCCGCGTTTTGCCGAGCCTTTGAGCAGATGACCTCGCAATCTAGGGTCTGCACGACAGGTACCCAGCCTTCTGACTGAGGGCTTTCTGAGGGCGGGAGGAGGCATTCTGGCGGCTCTTCCTCTGTCTCATCTTGTTGCCAAAGCGCTGCGAAGAATTCGGTGGTGGCTTCGGGTTCTGCTGTCAGGATCATGTCAGCGCTGAACAAGCCACTTGGTGGGGCATCTGGATAGCTCGGAATAGTCAGGCCAAACACAACCCCTGTCGGGCTCTGCATGATGGCATTCTGGCCGATACCTTTGACTGTGAAAGGGGCTCTTACGACTTCCCCGCCCAATTGCTCAACCCGCGCAATCGCGGATGGCATGTCCTGAACACCGAAATAGGCAATCCAGCCTGGCTGGGCTGGGAGGGTTGGTTGCAGGAAGCCGCCATGGATTGCCCTTCCGGACTGGATCAGATGGTATGCACCCGGCCCATCGCCCCAGGCAAAATCTGTCGCCTGTTCGACGACAAAGCTCCAGCCAAAGACATCGCTATAGAATTGCTTGGCGGACTCGACATTACGGGACATAAGCTCGCGCCAGATAATGTTCGGCATGTGTGGACCTGTTGGCTTGTTTGAGGTGTGGGTGTCAGCTTGTTGCAGCTCTGCCTATCCGGGCAAGCCCGTAGCGGGTTTTCCAAAACCGCTGTCGACTTGCCAATTTTGCTGGGTTAGGACGCTGGCTATGATATCAAATCTGCAAGCTGTGATCTGGGATTTTGGCGGGGTATTGACCTCCTCTCCCTTCGAAGCGTTCACCCGCTATGAGGCCGAGAAGGGCCTGCCCAAAGACTTTATTCGTGGCGTGAATGCCGTAAATGGCGACACGAATGCCTGGGCCCAGCTTGAGCGCTCGGAAGTCGATGCTGATGGCTTTGACGTGTTGTTCCGTGAAGAGAGTAAGGCGCGTGGCCATGAAGTGCCCGGAAAAGACATTCTGGGTCTGCTGTCTGGCGATTTGCGTGGCAATGTGATTGAGGCTCTGAAAACCTGTAAAGCGCACGTCAAGGTTGGCTGTATCACCAATAATGCGCCAGTTGGTAAAGGTGCCGGGATGAGCAGCAATGAAAGCAAAGCGGCTAAAGTCGCCGAAGTGCTGTCCTTGTTTGATCATGTGATTGAAAGCTCGAAGCTGGGCATCCGTAAGCCCGATCCACGCATCTATGCTTTGATGTGTGAGGCTTTGGATGTTGATCCGGCCCGGTGTATCTACATTGATGATCTGGGGATTAACCTGAAACCTGCCCGCGCCATGGGCATGCACACGATTAAAGCGCTCAGTGCGGATCAGATCCTGTCTGACTTGCACGATGCCACAGGGTTTGAGTGGTAATGCGGGTTTTGCTGGCATCTGCGCTTGCGATGGGCGGATTGGCTGCCTGTCAGCCTGCGGAGCAGGAAGCTCCACGCGTGCGCCTGTCCGTTCCAGCAGCACCTGCGATTACACGCCCGGCGGAAGCCGAAGAGGAAGTGGTGGAACTGTCTCAAGCCGCGCAGGACAAGATTATGGCGATCCGCGAAGTTCTGGCGCGCAATTCTTTGACCCGTCTCGTTCGGCTGGCCAATGCAGAACCAGCCTTTGTCTCGAATTTTGCTGGCGAGTCGCATCGTGTGCAATGGGATCTATTGCGGCGCACAGGGTTTGATCCATTGGCGCGCTTGCAGGACTTGCTCGATGGTCCATACGGAACGCGGCAGGTTGGCGAGGAAACATGGTATATCTGGCCCGACCTTGCAGCGCTTGATCCAGAGCTGTTGCGGCCCGAGCGGCTAAGCTTTCGCGACCGCGCCCGCTTACGGGAACTGGTTGGCGATGAAGGCCTGAGCAAGATTGCCGAAGGGCAGGGTTATCCCGGCGTCCGCACCGCTATTGCCGAGGATGGGCGCTGGCTCTATTTCGTGCATGAAAGCGAAGATGAAACGCAGGAGCCGGAGTAATGGCAAACAAGGTTGGGGCCGCTGTAGCGGTCGTGAAGCTGACAGATTGGGCTGCTGTGACGGGTGAGCGCGATGCCATCCATAAAACCTATCAGTTCAGCGATTTCAAAACCGCATGGGCGTTTATGTCAGCCTGTGCCTTGAAGGCTGAGCAGATGGATCATCATCCCGAATGGTTCAATGTCTATGGCAAAGTGGAAGTCACGCTGACCACCCATGATGCGAATGGGGTGACAGACCTTGATCTGACCCTTGCGACCTTCATGGATGAGCTTGCCAGCAAACTGGCTTAGCGCTGCGTCAGTCTTGCGTGTCGACGCGCCGCGGTGCACCTGTCAGTAAATTTGAAAAACAAACAGGGAGCGCCGCCATGGGACGCGTAGCAGGAAAAAAAGCATTCATCACAGGCGGTGCACAAGGCCTTGGTGAAGCCACCGCACATATGCTCGCCAAAGAAGGCGCGAAGGTCACGGTGACCGATGTGAATGGACCGGGCGCCGCCAATGTCGCAGATGCAATCAATGACAAGTATGGCGCTGGAACAGCCTTTGCCTGGCAGCATGATGTGACCAAGGAAAACCAGTGGAAAGAGGTGCTGCAAAGCGCGCATGATGCGATGGGTGGCCTAAACGTGCTGGTCAACAATGCCGGGATTGGATCGCTCGGAGATGTTGAGGCCGAAGAGTACAAAATCTTCCAACATGTCATGAAGGTCGATGTCGATTCGATCTTTCTGGGGTGTAAGTACGCGATCCCATTGATGCGCGACCATGGCCTTGGTTCGATCATCAATATCAGCTCAATCGCCGGGATTGTCGCGAGCGGAAATTATGTTTCCTACAACACGGCCAAGGCAGCGGTGCGGCATATGTCCAAATCGATTGCTCTTCACTGTGCCAAAACGGGCGGGCAGATCCGATCTAACTCGGTCCATCCCGTCTTTATCAACACGCCAATTCTGGATGGTGTAAAACAGATGTTTGGCGAAGAAGAGGGCCTTGCGAAGCTCGGCCGTCAAATCCCACTGGGCAAGGTTGGTGAGCCTGACGATATTGCCTATGCGGTGCTTTATCTCGCCAGTGATGAGAGCAAGCTGGTGACCGGGGCTGAGCTTAAGGTTGATGGTGGCATCAGCGCGATGTAAGGGCTTGCCAAACCCAAATGTTCATGTAATGTTCTTGTTCTCAAGAAGGAGAATGAGATGATTGGGTATGTGACGCTTGGTACCAGTGACCTTCAACGTGGCGCGAAATTCTATGATGCGATCTTCGCCGAGCTTGGCTGTGGGCGTATGATGGAATTTGATGAGTTCATTGCCTGGGGCAACCCACAAGGGGGCGGTGCAGGCATTGGTCTGACCAAGCCATTTAATGGCGAGCCGGCAACAGTTGGTAATGGTGTTATGGTAGCACTGGAAGCCAAGGATAAAGCGCAAGTTCAGCGCCTCTATGATATCGCTCTGGCCCATGGCGGCACCGATGAAGGTCCGGTCGGTCCGCGCGGGGATAGCGGCTTTTACGCTGGCTACTTCCGTGACCCGGATGGCAATAAGCTGAATGCCTACACGATGGCAGGTTAGGGGGCTCTGTTTGCTCTAAGCGCCACTCAAGGGCTTACGGGCTGTCACGATCAGCGCATAGATGGCCAGAATGGCCATGACAGCGGCTGAGATGAAAAAGGGGAGTGGCTTTGCGACACTGTAAAGGCTCGCGCCGATTAGTGGACCAAAAATAAAGCCCGATGGGGGCGCTGCCGAGAGAAGCGCGGCGGCGCTGCCTTGTTCGTGACGCTCCACAGATAGGCTACCCAAAGCATTCGCGGCCGGAACGGCAAGCGCTGCCCCGGCCCCAACGATCAGGAAGGCGATGCATAAGGCCCAGAAGGGTTGCAGCAGGTTTGCCCCGATATAGCCAATGGCGACGAGCGTAAGGCCCGAAGGTAACATCTTTCGCGGATCAGGTTTGTAGGGGCTGACATAGCCGAACTGGATGATCACCATCATTACCGCCAGACAGGCAAAGGCGATCCCAGTAAACAGAACGACCTGTTCCTCGCCGAGGTCATAACGATCCTCTATAAACCATCCAAGTGTTTGCTGGATCATGCCGACGGCAACGAAATAGGTGAACAGGAAAAGCAGGTGCGGGAACACACGTGGATCGCGCATGGCGAGGGGTTTTGGGCGCTTGGCTTCCTGTCGTGTCGCGCGGCTCTTGGGTAATGTGAAAGCCAACAAGAAACCACAAGCGATATTGAGAATGATTGATCCCCAGAGGGGCACCAGCGCACCAAAAGGGGCCAGCACGGTTGCGCCGGCTGGTCCAAGGATTGAACCAATACTCATCGCTGCGCCAAGCATGCCCAGCCCGGCGGCGCGCGTCTTGGCCGTTGTTGCATCGGTCATCGCAGCCATACTGGCCGGTTGCAGGCCGGGCGAGAGCAGACCAAACCAGATGCGCACAAAAACCAGTGTGAGAAACATGGTCATCCCGGTGATTAAACCAGCCAAGGCGGCTTCAAGCGCAAACAGGAAGGCCATGTTCATCAGGCCCATAGCCATTAAGGAGAAGACCATGATCCGCTTACGCCCAAAACGGTCCGCCCAACGTCCCCATTGCGGGATCATCAAGGCATAGAGGGCTGCAGACAGGGTCAGAATGCCAGCGACCTGAATTTCGGTCAGGCCAGCCTTGCGCGCGAGCGGGGCAACAACCACGAAATTGATCGTCATGCCTGCACCCATGGCGACCATAGCCAGAGCAATCATACTCTGTTGAAAGTTGCTCAGGGGCCGCAGCGGCTGCTCTGTCTCTAGCTGGTCATTTGCCATTCGGCCCTCCCATTTGCGGAAAGTGGCGTGGTTCTGAAGGGGCGGCAAGGTCGACCTAAGGGAAAGTGGTTTGCCTTTACGACAGGCATTTGCTCGGCCATTCTGCCTGAAAGCCTCATCAGATTGGCTTAAGGGAGGTCCTATGGCGATCACAATTACACCGGTTCAAGGCGTTGGCGCAGAGATCACAGGCGTGGATATCAAGGCCCTGACAGAAGAGGAGTTTGCCGCAATCCGGCAAACCTTCTGCGATCATGGTCTGATTTTCTTTCGTGATCAGGAGACGACTGAGGACGATCATATCGCCTTTGCAAAACGATGGGGCGACATCAATGTGAACCGCTTCTTTGCAACCCATCCAGATTATCCCGAGATTGCCATGGTCGCCAAAGAGCCTGACCAGACGGACAATATTGGTGGGGGCTGGCATACCGATCATTCCTATGATCATGAACCGGCGCTTGGCTCCGTTCTCGTGGCGCGGGAGTTGCCTGAGAGTGGTGGCGATACGATGTTTGCCAGCATGTACACGGCTTATGAGACGCTTGATGATGAGGTGAAAGCCCGCATAGACGGCTTGTACGCTGTCCATTCCGGCAAACATATTTTCGGTGAAGGCCCTGACACCTATTACAAGCAGACCGATGCAGGCAGTGGCGAGACAGGAACAGGCCGGATCGGCAATGCAGCGGTTGCGGAGCTCCTCGAAGACCCTGTACATCCAATCGTGATCACCCACCCCATCTCGGGCAAGAAAGCGCTGTATGTGAACCCTGCCTTTACCCGTGAGGTTAAGGGATTGGAGAAACAGGAGAGTGACCAGCTGCTCTCAGACTTGTTCACGCATGTCTTCAGAGGCAATGACTTCCATACCCGCTTTGAATGGCAACCGGGCAGTATCGCGATGTGGGATAACCGCTCCACATGGCACTGGGCCCTGAATGATTATCAGGGCCAGCGGCGGATCATGCACAGGATTACGATTGAGGGCTGTGCGCTGTCATAGTTAACCGATTACGCTATCCTTGCGTCACCCCCTTGGCGAGTGCTGGCGTATGTGCTTTACCCCATTTTGCTGCACTGCACACGAGGGGTTTCCCTTGCGTCAGCGCGTACCCATATAAGTAGCGCGGAGCATACCGCGATCTGTAATTCCGATTGGGAGGGCAAGCCTTTGCTGGTCAACATGCTTAAAGGGAAGCTGCACGCAGCGACCGTGACACAGTGCGATGTCTATTATGAGGGGTCTGTCTCGATTGATCAGGACCTTCTGGATGCTGCTGGTATCCTGCCACACGAGCATGTCCATATCTGGAATATCACCAATGGTGAGCGGATTCAGACCTATGCGATTGAAGCTCCACGCGGGTCAAAGACGATCGGTATCAATGGTGGTGCCGCCCGCCGTTTTGCCATGGGCGACAAGGTCGTGATCGCGGCCTTCACGCAGATCGAGGCTGAGAAAGCGCGCCAGCACAAGCCCATGGTCGCCCTGATGGGCGAGGGCAATATCGTCAAAGACCCAAGCGCGGCATACTAAGCCTAGAATTAGCGCTATTCATCGTCTTTCCACCAGGCGGGACGGTCATCCCCCCATGCGTTTGCAACTCTTAGTTCAATTTCTCTAAGTGTGAGTGGACGAATGGGGTCTTGGAGGGCTTTTGCTTCTTCCTCACGCTTTTCATACTGTTCTTCCAGTTGGTACCACATATCGTACCAATCCAGGTTTGACATTTCTATCCCTTTGGCCCCAAGCGTTTTACTAGCGATATAGCTCCTACTCATCAGCCAGTGCGGTCGACGAACCCAGGCGCCATCAGCATCAAAGTACGCGTATTTGATCAAAGTATTAGGATGGTTTTCAGGTAGCGGCGTTCCCTGATATGCCTCCCAATTCTTGCTCATCACAGTTGGCGAAACACATTGTGAAAACAGCATTTGGCGCGCTGTGATCTTAAGCTCTTCATTGTATTGAACACAGCCATATTCGTTGTTTTCGATACAACGCCACGACCGTTCATCGAACCACTCATCGGTTTCATATACATAATCGGTAAGGATAATCGCTGCATGACTATACTGTTTGTCGTGGGCGTGAACCATCTGTGCTAGAGGCGCGAAGGGGTGATAGTATGCCCAGCTTACAGCTAAGCTCCTTATTATCAGTAGAATGAGAACAATATTTACGCCCTGAACTGAAAGCTCTGTAGCCTTAAGACGCTTGCTTTGAATGAATGAGATCAGGAGGTGAGCGACTGCGAATACGAGTAGCAATGTTGCTGCAACGATAAGTGTGCCATGAGCACCCCAACTGATCCCTTCGCCTCCAAAAAGAAATAAGCGACCTATGTCGCAGCCCTGAGGGTTTGTATAAACCAAGCTTGTCGTGATGTGCTCAATGAAGAGCAATGCGAGTGCAATGACGAGAATAATAATATTTATAGGCGGTCCCGGTCCAAATACAGACCGATGCTCTATGGAGCGTTTTCTTTTTCGATGTCCCACCATAAGCAATGTCTAGCAAGACTTGCTCATTGGGCAATAGCTAAGATTGCCTTGTACCTCGGATACCTGAAAAGTCTTACTAAGTCGGAGGCTAACTATTCCCCGGTCAGGTTCGGTTTGCGCTTTTCGCGGAAGGCGTCGACGGCTTCTTTGCGGTCATCCATATAGTTTGAGACGCTTTCCCAGCCGACGCTGGCATCCATCATCTGGGCCGCCAATGCGCGTAGGGGAATGTTCGCCACTGTCTTGGTCCAGCGGACGGCCCATTTTGGGTTGCCCTGAAGCTTGGTGAGAAGCTCGGAGACTTTGCTGTCTAGCTCTTCTGTTGGCACGGCGTAGTTAATCAGGCCCAGCTCTTTTGCTTCTGTAGCGGTGAGCATGTCCCCCGTCATCAAGAGTTCCTTGGCTTTGGCAAAGCCGATGAGTTGCGGCCAGATCACTGCGCCGCCATCGCCGGCAACGAGGCCGACTTTGACATGTGGGTCACCGATTACGGCGCGCTCGTCGGCAATGATAATATCGCAAAGCAAGGCGATGGTTGCGCCAAGGCCAGCCGCTGCGCCATTCAGGCGGCAGATCATCGGTTTTTCCATGTCCAGAATAGAGGTGACGATGCGCTTGGCTTCCCAGGCAATGTCCCGAAATTTGCCGGGATTAGAGATCTGTTCATCGAACCAGTCAAAATCCCCGCCCGCACAAAAAGCGCGGCCCTTGGCGGTGAGGATGATGATGTCGCTGTCGCTATCACGTTGCAGGTCGGTGAAGACACGCCCAAACTCTTCATGCATGGCGGCATCGACGCCGTTGACGGGGTGATCAGAAGTAATGGCGGCCGTCAGGATGCGATCATTCCGCTCAAATGTGAAGCGGGTATAGGTCTCTTTGGTAATGTCGAAGGGGGTGGTCATTATTCGTCTCCCACTTTCACAACGCGGCGCCCGAAATTTTCGCCCCGGAACAGGCCACAGAAGGCTTCAGGCATTTTATCGATGCCGTCAAAGCGCTCTTCCTTGAGTTTCAACTCGCCCTTGCCAATCAGCGTGGCCATCTCATTCAGGGCAACCGGAAACTCGTGGGCAAAGTCAAAGACGACAAGGCCCTGCATATTCACGCGATGGGTGATGAAGGGCTTTGTGTTGACAATGCCGGGGGTCTCTTCCGGGCTGAGATTGTAATCTGCGACCTGACCAGAAACACAGATCCGCCCGTTCAGACGCATCATGGGCAGCACGCGGTTGATCATGGCATTACCAACATTGTCGAATAGAAGGTCGACGCCTTTGGGCATCGCCTCGCGGATGGCCGCATCAAGATCGGGCGTCGTTTTGTAATTGATGGCGTGATCAAAGCCAGCTTCTTCGACGAGCCACTGGCATTTGGTGTCGCTGCCAGCAATGCCGACAACCTGTTCGGCCCCGCCTGCTTTAGCAAGCTGGCCCGCAGTTGCGCCAACTGGACCCGCTGCAGAGGTAACGAGCACGCGGTCGCCCTCTTTAAAACTTGCGACAGTCTTCAGGCCAAACCAGGCCGTAAGGCCCGGCACACCGAGAACGCCAATCCACAGTGAAAGGGGCAAGGGCACGGCTTCGGGAATCTTGCCGATAAAGCCTTTGCCTGTTTGGATCGTATGGGTGCGCCAGCCCCCGGCGCAGAAGACCTTGGTCCCAACCGGATAGTCAGGATGCTTCGAGGCATCAACTATGCCGACGCTGAACCCGTCAATCGGTTTGCCAAGGGGCAGGGCCGCTGCATAGCTGTCTCCACCAGAGAGACGCGAGCGTGTGCCCGGATCAACCGAGTTGAAAACGTGGCGCACCCGGAACCGGCCCTCATTCGGGGTTGGCGCGTCTTTGGTCTCCAGCACAAAGTCATCCGGCTTGGGGACGCCTTCGCAATACTGTTTCAGCACGATTTGTTGCATCTGATCTGTCATGGCGTTTCCTCTTTGCTCTGTTGGATCATGTCTTTATCAGAGCCGCTAGGGGGCACGTTGGGAGAGGGACGTGCAAAAATCGCATGGACTTTACCGGGATTATGATCAGCGTAGATTGCTAAAGAAGCTGAAGACAAAGCGATCTGGTTGATATGAGTGATGATAAGCGCCCAAAACTGCGCTCGCGCCAATGGTTTGATGATGCCTCTGATCCAGGGCAGACGGCGCTCTATCTCGAGCGGTATTTGAATTATGGCTTGACGCTGGATGAGTTGCAGGCGGGTAAGCCTATCATCGGAATTGCTAATTCCGGGAGCGATCTGACGCCCTGCAATCGCCACTTCATGGAGCTGATGGAGCGGATCAAGTCTGGTATTCGTGATGGGGGCGGCGTACCGATTGAGTTTCCGGTCCATCCGATACAAGAGACCGGGAAACGTCCGACCGCCGCGCTGGACCGTAATCTTGCCTATCTGGGGCTGGTTGAGACCTTGCAGGGCTACCCGCTTGATGGGGTGGTTCTGACCACAGGCTGTGACAAGACCACGCCAAGCCAGATTATGGCGGCCGCGACGGTCAATATTCCGGCAATCGTCCTGTCCGGTGGGCCAATGCTCAATGGCCATTATCGCGGCAATGACAAGATTGGGTCTGGCTCAATCATCTGGAGCGCGCGGGAAAAGTTGGCGGCGGGAGAGATTGATGTTGCAGGCTTCATGGCTCTGGCGGCGTCTTCAGCCCCATCAATCGGGCACTGCAATACGATGGGGACCGCTCTGTCGATGAATAGCCTCGCTGAGGCTTTAGGCATGAGCTTGCCTGGCTGCGCTGCAATTCCTGCCCCGTATCGCGAGCGAGGGCAGATGGCCTATCATACGGGGAAACGCATTGTCGGCATGGTGGCCGAGGACCTGACCCCGGACAAGATCATCACACGGGCTGCTGTGATCAATGCCCTTCGCGTGACCAGCGCTTGCGGTGGATCATCCAACTGCCCGCCGCACCTCCTGGCGATTGCGCGCCATGCCGGGGTTGAGCACACAATTGCCGATTGGCATGAATTTGGCCACCCAATGCCGCTTTTGGTGAACTGCCAGCCTGCCGGAGCGTATCTCGGAGAAGACTTCCACCGGGCGGGTGGCGTGCAGGCGGTTATTCGCGAGCTGGCTGGTGAGGGGCTGATTGATAATTCTGCTGTGACGGTGACGGGCAAGGGGTTGATCGACAATCTCGCTCTGGACCCTGAACCTTTCGTCAATCGCGATGTGATCCGTGCTTATGATCAGCCTTTGATGGAGCAAGCGGGGTACATGGTTCTTTCCGGTAACCTGTTCGACAATGCCTTGATGAAGACAAGTGTGATCTCAGACGATTTTCGAGCGCGCTATTTGTCCAATCCAGATGATCTAAATGCGTTCGAGGTGACCGCTTTCGTATTTGAGGGGCCAGAGGATTATCACAAGCGGATCAATGATCCTGCATTGGAGATAGGGGAGCAATCGATCCTCGTGATCCGGGGGTGTGGCCCGGTCGGCTATCCCGGTAGCGCGGAAGTGGTGAACATGCTCCCACCAGATCGATTGGTGAAAGCAGGGATCACCTCATTGCCGACATTGGGCGATGGACGACAGTCGGGTACGAGCGCTTCGCCCTCCATCCTGAATGCGACACCAGAGGCCGCGATTGGGGGTGGTTTGGCCAAGTTGCGGACAGGCGATCTTGTTCGGGTCGATCTGAACACAGCTAGCGTCAATGCGCTGGTTGATCCGGAAATATGGGCTGCTCGCGAGCCTGTGGCTTATGTTCCAGAGAGCCAGACGCCCTGGCAGGAGATCGCGCGCGAAACAGTCACCCAGCTTGGCGATGGCGCGGTGATTGAAGGCTCAGATAAGTATCGCAATACGCGCAAGGCGCCGCTTCGGCATTCACACTGATCGACTACCTTCAGTGCTTTCACAGAAGCGGGTGGCTCTAGTACCTACTAAATCAGGATGGCGCGCGGGTCTTAAGGGCAAGCGCGTGTAGCTCTCCACCCATTTTCCCTTTCAGGGCGGCATAGACCATCTGATGCTGGGCCACGCGGGTTTTGCCTTTGAATTGCTCTGAGACAATCTCAGCCTGCCAGTGATCATTATCACCGGCGAGGTCTGTCAGAATGATCTCAGCGTCTGGGAAGGCTTCGGTGAGGAAGCCTTCCAGGGTTTCGCGGGTCATTGCCATGTCTGTTTGTCCTATGCCGGGCTTGGATCGCCGAGCGGTTCATCACCGCCTTTGTCCTTGCGGCGCTTACCAATCACCGGGACAGCAGCTCCTGTACCGCCGCCACTGGATGGATCAGGCTCATCCGGGCGCTCAGGTGATTTGCCCTCATTGATCAGAGCGAGAATTTCGTCACCTGTCAGTGTCTCATATTCAAGCAAGGCTTCGGCCAATGCGGACCACTGATCACGATAGGTCGTCATGACTTCGCGGGCATCATCCATACCCTGCTGGATCAGGCGACGGACTTCTTCCTCAATCTTCTTGGCGGTCTCCTCAGAGACAGAAGACGATTGCATCAATTGCTGGCCAAGGAAAACCTGTCCCTGATCATCAGCATAATCGACCGGGCCAACTGCATCAGACAGACCCCAGCGTGTGACCATGGCGCGGGCAAGGCGTGTGGCTTGCTGAATATCAGAGGCTGCACCCGCCGTAACATTGTCATCGCCGAACTTTTCTTCCTCAGCGACGCGGCCACCCATGATGATGGCAAGGCGAGAGGTCATCTCAATCCGGCTCATCGACAATTTGTCATCTTCCGGCAGCTGCATGACCATACCGAGGGCCTGACCACGTGGGATAATTGTGGCTTTATGAACAGGGTCAGCCTTCGGGACTTTCAGAGCGACAATGGCGTGGCCGGCTTCGTGCCATGCGGTCAGCTCTTTTTCCTTTTCGGACATGACCATAGAGCGGCGCTCTGGCCCCATCATGACCTTGTCCTTGGCGTCCTCAAACTCACGCATGGCGACCACGCGCTTGCCACGACGGGCAGCGAGAAGCGCAGCCTCATTAACAAGGTTAGCAAGGTCGGCACCCGAGAAGCCCGGTGTGCCGCGCGCGATGACTTTTGCATTCACATCTTTGGCGAGTGGTACATTGCGCATGTGGACTTTCAGGATTTTCTCCCGGCCAATCACATCCGGATTGCCAACGGTCACCTGACGGTCAAAACGGCCCGGACGCAGCAGGGCAGGGTCCAGAACGTCTGGACGGTTGGTCGCGGCAACAATGATAATGCCTTCATTGGCTTCAAAACCATCCATCTCAACCAGAAGCTGGTTCAAGGTCTGCTCGCGCTCGTCATTGCCGCCACCGAGGCCGGCGCCACGGGAGCGACCCACCGCATCAATCTCGTCAATGAAGATGATACAGGGCGCATTGCGCTTGGCCTGTTCAAACATGTCGCGGACGCGGCTCGCACCGACACCGACAAACATTTCAACAAAGTCAGAGCCTGAAATGGTGAAGAAAGGCACGCCAGCTTCACCCGCAATTGCGCGGGCGAGCAGCGTCTTACCGGTTCCCGGAGGGCCAACCAGCAGTGCGCCTTTCGGGATTTTACCGCCCAGGCGCTGGAACTTTGTTGGGTCTTTCAGGAAGTCGACAACTTCTTCGAGTTCTTCCTTGGCTTCATCAATCCCGGCCACATCATCAAAGGTGACACGGCCCTGTTTCTCAGTCAGCAAGCGGGCCTTGGATTTTCCGAAGCTCATGGCACCGCGGCCACCGCCGCCGCCTTGCATCTGGCGCATCATGAAGATGAAGAGGCCAACCAGCAGGAGGATCGGTAGCAGGCTGGCAATCAGGCCGCCAAGGCTGAAGCCTGTCTGGGCATCTTCCTCAACCGCAACGCCTTGTTCAGCAAGCCAGTTGGAGAAGTCGATATTGTTGGTCAGCTTTTCCGCATAGAAAGCCTGTCCATCTGTCGTTGTGCCGAAAACGCGGTCGGGCGTAACGGTCACTTCGCGGATATCGCCATTTACAGCGGCAGTGCGAACGTCGGAAATCTTCCATTCTGCTGCGCCGGCTTGTTGTGGATTGCCATTCATGACGGCCAACAGGCCGAGCAAGAGCAGGCCAATCAGGCCCCAGATGGCGAGGTTTCGCATATTCATGGCGACTCCGGATGTGTCTTCGTATCTTCGTTTGCACAAGATATAGGATAGGAGTTACACGAAAACGACTCCAATCCTGTCAATCTCTGGCATAGAGCGCTTGTATGCGACAGGATGCATCAGGAATAGACCGCTTTTGGTAGAGGGTATCGTATGAAAGAGGCGCTGAAAGTTTGGGGGCCGGTGGCTTTGATTGCTCTGGTCGCGGTGGTTATCGCGCTGCGTGTGATCGCTCCGCCGCCGCCTCGTACAATTACATTCGCTGCAGGCGCCGCCGATGGCTCTTATTACGCTCTGGCCGAACAGTATCGCGATGCTCTGGCTGAACATGGTGTTAAAGTCACGGTTCTGGAAACCGCAGGGACCGGGGACAACTATCAACTGCTTTTATCGGGTGAGGCTGACGTTGCCCTCTTACAAGGCGGACTTGCCAGCGATGAGGCGCGAGATGTTGTACTGACGCTTGGCGGCGTATTCTCTGAACCGTTCTGGATCATCGTTCGCCGCGATCTGGCGATTGATGATTTCGGGGATTTGCGGACAGCGCGGGTCGCGGCAGGGATTCCGGGATCAGGGACACGCGCGTTGGCCGATGATTTGAGCACGGCCTGGGGCGGGCGTTGGAGCGAATTCTTGCCGCTCTCCGGTGAGGGAGCCGTAGCGGCCTTGAAAGCCGGTGATGTCGATGCTGCTGTCTTCGCAACGTCGGTGGACACACCCTATATCCAAGCGTTGCTAAAAGACCCTGCCTTGAGGCCGCTAAGTGTGCGCCGTGCACAAGGGCTGTCGATGAATTATCCCGCGCTCGCACCAAAAACCCTGTATGAAGGCGTCATCAGCCTTGATCCGAATATTCCAGCGCGGGATATTTCTCTGGTTGCGGCGATCGCCCAGCTTGGCGTCGACAAGAAGCTCCATCCGGCTTTGCAAGCGGTTTTGCTTGAGGCGGCTGAAGACATTCATCGTGGAGGGAATGCCCTGACGCGGGCTGGAGCCTTCCCAAACCCGACCGATATTGATTTGCCACTCTCTGATGAAGCCAAGCGGTATTACCGCAATGGACCGACTTTCCTACGCCGATATTTTTCGTTCGGAATGGCGAACTTTCTTGAGCGGGCCTGGGTTTTCCTGATCCCACTCGTCGCGATCCTGATCCCGCTCGTACAAATGGCGCCACCCGTCTATCGCTGGCGTACCCGGAGGAAGATCTATGTCTGGTACAAGGATTTGCATACGCTTGAGCGTCGCGGTGTTGAGGCAAGCGATCCCGAGATACGCCAACAG
Organism: Hyphomonas sp. FCG-A18; assembly: GCF_045287255.1. Taxonomy (GTDB): domain Bacteria; phylum Pseudomonadota; class Alphaproteobacteria; order Caulobacterales; family Hyphomonadaceae; genus Henriciella. Next base: position 2,121,957 of record NZ_CP137142.1, on the reverse strand, counting down.
GTCCTGAATGATATCAACGAGCTGCAAATGGAGGTCGGTCAGGTGAATGTGCCTGTTTCCTATAATGAGGAGCTTTATCAGCTGCGCAGCCATATCAATTTTGTTGAAGCACTGATTGCCCGGCAAGGCTTGAAAGCGGCAAAATAGCGCTACGCGTTTCTCCTGATAGAGGCCTGCTTTCAAGCTTCCTATCTCGCAGGCTGGATCAACCAATCTGTTGAGGATGAGATGAAAGATTTTGATGCAATTGCCGCCGCCTATCGTGATGGGGCGAAAGAGCTACGCGGCCTGATTCCGGATACCTGGAAAGCCTTTGGCGGTTTGGCGGTTGAGGCTGAAAAAGACGGTGCGGTGTCCCATAAGACCAAGGAGTTGATCTCTGTGGCCATTGGCATTGCGGTTCAGTGTGATGGTTGCATTGCGATGCATACCCGCAATGCGGTCAAAGCGGGCGTCACTCGCGAAGAGTTTGCTGAAATGGTCGGTGTTGCCATTTTCATGGGGGGTGGCCCCGGTTCAGTCTATGGCGTTGAGGCGCTGCAGGCTTATGACCATTTTGCAGGTGCCTAAGTCTCAGCCCAAAGAGTTTTCAGCTCAATAGCGAGTTGATCGCTTTTTTCAACAATTGACCAATGCGCGGCGCCTGGCAGGGAAACCATCCGGGCGCCGGTGCGTTTTGCGAAATCTGTTCCGACCCAATGGGGCACATAGGGGTCGCGCTCGCCCCAGAAGACGAGGCCCCGATTGTGCATCTGATCAATTTCGCGATCCCATTCATGGGACACGTTCTTGGCTGAACGATAGAGTTTCAGGATGGCGCGCTTCATGCGCCCGTCATAAGCGGCGGCCTCGTGCCGCGCTAAGTCGCCGGGCAAGCCTTGCTCTTTAAGGGCTTTTGCCAAAGCTTTGGGCTGAGTGAGTATTTGGATCAGTTCGCCAATGATCGGTGTTTGCCACATCTTAGCCATGCGATGCCATTCATAATCAACATGCGGAGCAGCATTGGAAATCGTCCAGGTCGCAAATAACTCTGGGCGCAGACTGACAGCGCGCGCGGTTATAATAGCCCCCCAGTCGTGGCCGACGACATCGACGGGACCATTCAGCGCGGACACATAGCCCAAAAACCAGTCAACATAGACTTCCTTAGTGCAGTCAAAGCCTTGCGGGATCTCGGTTCCAAAGCCGGGCATGGAAGGCGTGTGGATCACCTCGTCAGGTAGTCCCAGATGGCTAATTACGGGTCCCCATAGGGCAGGCGTGTCTGGAACCCCGTGCAGGAAAACTTTAGGGCGGATCATGGCGTGCTTGCTTCAGCTGCAGCCAAGGCTTCCTTACGCTTTTCCGCGGCACTTTTCTTCACACTCTCACTGCGAAGCTGCCCGCAAGCAGCAAAGATATCGCGGCCACGCGGGGTGCGGATCGGGCTGGCATAGCCGGCGCGATTGACCACGTCGGCAAAGGCCTCAATTGTGTCCCAGTCAGAGCACTCATAAGGGCTGCCGGGCCACGGGTTGAACGGGATCAGGTTGATCTTGGCGGGAACCCCTTTGAGCAGGCGGACCAGATCGCGTGCTTCAGCAAGGCTGTCATTGATGCCTTTGAGCATAACATATTCAAACGTCACGCGCTTTGAGTTGTTAAGCTCGGGATAGGCCCGGATCGCCTCAAACAGCGTTTGCAGATCATACTTGCGGTTGATCGGTACGATCTCATCACGCAAGTCGTCGCGCACGGCGTGGAGCGAAATCGCGAGCATAGCGCCCGTACGCTCGCCCAGCTCCGGGATTTTCGGGGCAACACCCGCTGTGGAGACGGTAATCCGGCGGCGGCCAATCGCGATGCCTTCGCTATCGCTGATCGTGTCGATCGCTTCAGCCACATTATCGAGATTATAGAGCGGTTCGCCCATGCCCATGAAGACGATATTGGTCAGGCGGCGTTGCTCAACCGTACTTGGCCATTCCTTGATCTCATCGCGGGCGATCATAACCTGCTGGACGATTTCCTGAGCCGTCAGGTTACGGACCAGCTTTTGCGTGCCCGTATGGCAGAACGTGCAGTTGAGTGTACAACCCACCTGCGAAGACACACAAAGCGCACCAGATTTGGCGACCGCAGGAATAAAGACACTTTCGGCTTCCACATTCGGGCCAAAGCGGGTCAGCCACTTTTGTGTGCCATCGATCGAGACTTTGTGCTCGGTGATCTCCGGTCGCTCAAGTGTGCAGGACTCTGCCAGCTTGGCGCGCAAATCCTTGGCAATGTCGGTCATTGCCGCAAAGTCTTGCTCGCCGAAATGATGCATCCAGCGACGCAACTGCTTGGCGCGCATGCCCGCTTTCTTGGGTTCAACACCCAAGGCTTCCATCTCCGCCTTTAGCTTGGGCAGGGACAGACCTGCCAGGGGTGTCAGGGCAGGAGCCAACTCAGGGCGACGCGAGAGATCGAGTTCAACTTTCATCGCGCTGCCTATACCAGAGGCAATAAAGAATTGCACCCGCCAAGCGTCAGCAAGGCGGGTGCGAGATTAGTTATCTTATTGAGCGTTATTCAAAAACGGTTACGTCATGACCACCCTTCGGGTCTGGCCCATACTGGTTGGGGCCGCTCGTGCCAGGTTGGCAGAACCAGTATATCAGCAATATCGGGCCGATAAGTGGAACAAGCGCGATGAAATACCACCAGCCTGACTTATCCAGATCATGCAAGCGACGTACGACAACCGAGATGCTCGGCAACAATACTGCCAAGCTGAAGAGGCCATAAAGGATGGCACCCAGCCCCGACCCTGAAACCATTAAGCTATAGAGCACAACGGCCACAATGAAGTTCATCAGGAATGGCCACCAGTATTCAGCCCGGCGCGAGCGTCCCTGAAAGTTGACATAATTTTTGAAGAACAGCCTTACGGCTTCGGTAAAACCCATCTTACTTCCTCCCTAAGATGTGCGTAGTCGTTGACCAGATTTGACGCAAAGTCAAAGCAGATCTTTTGGTACTTTTGTGAATGCGGGGTGGCCCAAACTCTATGCGGCTTCTTCAGCCGTTTCGTCACGATCGATCGGAACCCAGGCATTGCGCATATCGCGTGAGGGTTTGAGGCTGGTTTGCAGACCTGCAATATTCTCATCAGCACCGAGGAAGATGAATCCCCCCGGCAAAAGCTGCGCTGTCAGATTTTCGACCGCACGCTTGGCCATGATCGGGGCCATTTTCGATAGAACGTTACGGCAAAGAATAATGTCAAACTGGCCGAGGCCTGCAGCATTTTCCAAAAGATTATGACGCTTGAAGGTCACTGCGTCTCGAATGTCTTCTTTGAGCGTCCAGTCACCTGTATCCTGACGTTCAAAATGCGTCATCAGGCGATCAATCGACAGCCCCGTCTGAACCGCATAGTGCCCATATGTGCCAGACTGTCCGGTCTGCAGAGCTGGGCTCGAAATCTCGGTGGCAATAATCTCGATTTGCGCTTTGCCGATCGGTTGTTCGGCGAGTTCAGACAGCCGGATTGCGAGCGACCAGGCTTCTTGGCCCGTCGCAACCCCAGCACACCAGATACGCAAGCGGCCATTGGTGGACTGTTTTAAGCGCGCCGGCAGAGCGCGAGTTGCCACCTGCTCAAAAGTCGCGCGGTCACGGAAGAAGCGGGTCGCCTTTCCAGTCAGTGCTGCGGCGACTTCCTGTTCGAAACGCGGATTCGGGCGTGCTTTGAGGCAGTGGGCCAGATCATCAAGTCCAGAGAAGCTCTCCCTGCGACAAATCGATGAGAGACGCGCTTCCATGAGATAAGTCTTTGAGCGCTCGAAGGCTTGGCCTGTCTGGTTAAGGGCAAGGTCTGCGAGTTCTTCAAATGTTGTATCTTGCATGGTTATCCGCCCATCCCGTCTCAATCATCAAAGGTTACTAGAAACCGCGATAGTCTTAAGGAATTGCTTCACACGAGGCCTGTCTCTGAAAATTTGCTGTAAACAATGTCAGCATCGAAAGGCTTCATAATGTACTCATTGGCCCCAGAGCGCATGGCTTCGTTAATGTGTTCCTTGTCATTCTCATTGGTGCAAAATACAACGACAGGGTGTTTTCCATTCTGTTCCCGGCGTAAAGCACGCAGGAAATCGAGGCCATTCATGACGGGCATGTTCCAGTCGAGCAGGATAGCGTCAGGCATTCTCTCACGGCATTTCTGCAAAGCTGTAGCACCGTCACCAGCTTCTGAGACTTCGAAATTGAGATCTTGCACAATACGCCCGGCCACAGTTCGGACCACGCGTGAATCATCAACGATCAGACAATGCTTCATGTTACACCCAGAGGTTGCAATTCTGCCCTTAGGATGCCTTGAAACCTGTTAACAGGAGGTTAGCCTGTCGACCTGAGGTTCCGGGCCATAAACGTAACGGCTTCTTCTGTCTTGTTCGCGGACAGCACACCCCCAAGTTCGCCGATGACGAGATTTGCAAAATAGGGCTGAATTGTATCGGCAGACCAACCGCCTTCCGGGGCACCGCCGTCAATCGCAGCGCCGACGGCTTCATGCATCATCAGCTTGGGGCCTTTGGCATTGGCAACGATGGTCAAGGCATCGCCATCATTGAAGCTTTTTAGCGAAACCACGCCGCCGCGTGGGACGGATTTAATGGCCAGCAGAACAATGTTCATCAGAACCCGGGCATGACTATAACTGAAGTGCGGGCTATCGATTTCCCACTCCAGGCTTGGTTTCTGGCTGCCCATGTATTCTTCAATGACTTTACGCATCTCATGGCGATCTGCGGAGCTTGTAGAAAGACCTGCAGAGCCAAAGGCGTAGCGCAAGAATTGCAGGCGGGCCGTCGCGTGTGATGCACTGCTATGGAGCAATTGTTCCGTTTGCGCTTTCATATCAGCGTCGCCCGCATCATGCATCATTTCCAGTGCGGAATTCACTGTTGCCACGGGGGAAATCAGATCATGGCAAATGCGTGATGCGATATAGGCCGCAAGGCGAGAAGGTTCGATCATAAACAAGCCTCTGATAAATATACGTAGAAACGTTTAGCAGATTCGCGTGACAGTCGCTTGGCTATTCTTCACCAAAGTCTTCAGGACGGTCGATATCGTCATATCCGTCGCGCGCGCTTTTGAAGAGCAGAAAGAAGAGACCGCCCGCCAGGAGCAGGCTTGCGGTGACGCCAAGACCATAAGCAATCCAGCCGTGCAGGGTCAGGGTCACACCAAAGGATTGCCACATCAGGGCGACGCCCCAGAATGTGATGGCCAAGCCTATGATGGATACAAGGATCAGGAGAATGGTCGACTTCATGGAAGTCGACCTAGCACGCTTTATTTTTGTGTCCATCTGCCATTATCGCCCATGACGAATTCACCAGGGGCGGCATTTGCGACTTGTTTCTCTCCAGTCAGGCGCGCAACCTGTTCGACTGGAACACCAGAGTCCTTGGACAGTTTGGCATAAAGGGCCCGGCGTTGGGCATTGATTTCATTAACGCGTCTGCGGGTAGCATCATCAACGCTCTGGTCAACAATCCCGAGATAGCCATCAATGCGTTCGCCGACAGTGCCGGCTTTCTGTGCGGCATCAATACGAGGATCGCCAGCATGTGCGGGCATGAAGGCCAGGCTGCCCATAATGGCGATAGAGACAGCGGCGAGAAGGGTGCGGATTAAAGTGGTCATAGCAGGGGGCTCCGCCGGTTAGAACAGGTCTGGGTTGGAGGCGATCAAGTCCTCGACATCCTTGTCGAGGCGGACACGAACTTCCTGATCAATCTTGACGTTCAGATCAATCCGAATGGGTTCGTCAGGGGCTTCGATCTTGACGGTTGGCGAACAGGCTGTCGCGACAACACCGCCAAGCACCACAAGGATGGGTACAAATTTTTTCACGGTCTGATCTCCTCAGATTTAGAGTCTATTGTGGCACTTGCTGAGTGAACGTCAAATGACTGGTTTGTGTCACTCTTGCGGCGATGAGCCTTCTCGAACTTGTGTCGCAACGGCTTCCGCGAGCCATTCGGAACTTGTCGCCCTTTGCCCTGCTTGAAGTAGTTGAGCAAGCTTTGAATCAATGGTGACATCAAACTCGAACTCGGCTCCGCTTAAGACATCTGGATTCTTGCCCAAGAGAAGAACTTGCAAAGAGATTTCGCCAAGAAGGTTGCCGTCCAGACCAAGTTCCAGGACGGTATACTGTAGGTCTTGCAGAGCGCGGAAAGCGTCTGAGACAATTTCATTGCCACCGCCAACTGAGTTCAAGGCGCTGCCTGTGTAGCGCAGGGTCCCGCCTTTCTCATCGACGGCAAATCTTGCTTGGCGGATATAGGTGTTGCCTGACCTTAGCTCGATTGGGAAAGTCCCCGAAATTGTTCCTTCAGCTTGCAGGTCCGGGACATTCAGAGCTTCCACAAGGTCTGACAGCTCTATCTGCTCGGCTTTGACATTGATCGTGTCTGTGGTGCCGGCAATGGTCCATAAGGTCGGCTCAACAAATAAGCGCCCACCCGCAAATGGCCATTCAGCAGCCTCCAATCGTGCTTTTTGGCCTTCCAGAATTTGGAATTGCAGCTCTCCGTCCGTTAGTACGACGCCGGGATCGATCCGGCCAATTGTCACGGTTTGGCCAGGCGGCGTCGTGATGCCGACAATATCATCGAAGTAGAGACGGCCATTTACGCCATCGACGGGACCAAGCCTGAGGGTGTCAAATCCCAGATCCCTAACTGTGAAACGACTCGTCCCGCTAAGCTTGCCAGACACGATATTGAAGTCAGCCTGCGCTTGCAGGGAGCCGCGCGCATTGGTCAGAAGTCCACGGACGCGATCGGTCAGGTCACGCGGCTGCAACCCGTTTTCCTGAAAAATCAGAAGCGGGGTTCTGACGCTGGCCGTCCCGTTCAGTCGCCGAAGATCAATCTGCGCCTCAACATCGGCGGCATGAGTGCCTGTGCCGGCAAGCTGGAGCGGGCCAGACAAAGTCATTTCGGCATTTCTGAAACGCGCTTCAAATGTCCCGGTCAGCGGTTCATACAGGGGATCTTCGCGAATATCCGAGATCCGCACGCTAGAGCCAATAGCTGTGCCATCAAAACCGCTCTCAGTGATCTGGCTGTCCAGTCGTAGACCTGCAAGATCAATCCGGGCGGGGACGAGTGCCCCTGACAGATGAGTCTGGTTTAGCTGCGCGGCAATACTCGGCGTGTCTGATAGCGTGAGTTGCAATTGAGGATCGCTGCTATCAATTCGCAGGCTGCGCCCGTCAATCGTAGCCGGAAGGTGAAGCTCCTCAGCGCTGATCGCGATATCAAGGTTCGGGCCTGCTCGCCAGTCGAGGACACCGCCAATCAATTCAAGATCAGCTTGCAAGGCCTTCCCGGTAATCGGAAATGTTGCCTGACCGAGATTGAGGGTCCCGATTGGATCACCACCAACTATGGACAGTAGCCGTCCATCAGGTGGGCAGAGCCGCAGAGCTGTTTCTCCGATCTGAATGTCGCCTGGCAAGGCGATGGTGTTAAACTCGATGCCAATACAAGGACTGTTATAGGTCTGCGCGCGCCAGCCAGACGGGCCGTGAGCCGCTGACAAGCTTCCAAACAAGCGCCCGGCCTGAAGTGAAACGCCCGTAATTGGACCATCGATCCCAATCTCGCCATCGCCTTGTAATTGCAAGCCACTTGATGTCGCGTAATCAATCTCAAGGCTCGTTAGGGCCGCAGAAAGCGTAACATCTTCTGCTGTCCAGCTTTGCAGTTCAAGACCGCCAGCCTGCACTTGCGTTTTGCCTGGGTTCACGATGAGTCGGCGAAGATTAGCCGCTGCACTGGGGAAACCACCGCCGCTCATCGAAGCCAGGCCGACCATCTCGATACTGTTCTCACGCAAAATAATGGGGGAGGTCTCATCCGTTGGCGTGAGCAGGATATTGGCACCAGACTCCGCTTTCAAAGCGACCGGGCCCGTAATGGCTAACGTAAGCGGGGTCTGGGTGCCAAAAGACAAACTGAAATCACCACCGACAGAAAATCCAGAGATAGCTCGCGCCAAGGCTTCACGGAGCTGTTGCCCATGAGCCGAGAAGGGGGGTGTTGCCGGGATTAGGGATTTGATCATGGCGGCCATATCGGGGGACGCCGCAATATTCGTTGCCAGACCACCGCCTTGTCCGCGCAGGCTCGCGATATCGGGATCAAATTCACCATCAAATGTCAGGCTACCAGATTGCAGACTGCCAAATGGGGTTTGTCCGTCTGTGAAGATGATCTCAGAAGCCAGATCAAATCGATCATCAGGTGTGCTTCTCTCAGCCTCCGCGAGTGTGCTGAGTTTCTCAACCCTGTAATCAAGTATTTGGGCTGAGCCTGCCTGTAAGCTTGCGTCAACATGCGCGATAAGGTCAAGCCACGTGCGGTCCGTCTGGCTGGGGCGTCTGAACAAGTCCAAACGGCCAGAGCTATTGATATCAACGGCCTCAAAGCGCGCCATTTCCGCCAGACGATCGGCCGATAGGGACCATTCGATGAACGGCTGATCACCATCGGTGAGGGTGCCGAGCAGGTGAATGTCTTGCGCGTCACGGTCATAGAGCCGTGCCCGTGTGACCCGCAGGTCAACCGCCCCATTCACTCGGTCTTCTGCAAGGGAGATATCGACCGTTCCAGCGGCAAGGCTGAGTTGGTGGCCATCCTGTGCAAGTTCAGTCGGCGTTAGGGTAATTGAGAGTTGCCCCTGTGTTGGCCACTCGCCCTGACCACTCACTTGCCCCAGAAGGTTTCCTGCGGGTGTGCGAACAGTGAGGTCGAGACTTTCAACCGTAATAGGGGGGATTGTGCCGGAACCGCCGCCACCACTTCCGGTGAGATCCTTGAGCTGTAGCGAACCGAAAGAGATATCCTGACCATCGAAAGAGACGTTCAGGACCGGATCATCATCAATGGTGACTCCTGTGATGTCCGGTGAGAACAGACTGGGCCAAGACAAGTCAACGCGAATGCGTCCTGTCGCAATAGGTGCGCCATTTAGGTCATCAACGGTGAGTCCCGTCAGAACAATTTGGTCCAGTTCAAAGTCAACCGTCTCTACCTCGCAGGCCAGGTTTCGGTCATTGCAAGATGATTTCAGAACGCTTTGTAGGATGCTGCCGCGGGCGAGCCACGCCGCAAAACTGCCCCCCAATAGGATCAGGACAAACAGGCCAAGAATGATCAGCCATTTACGCACATTTGTCCCTTTCTCAGGCAGCTTTTGATCTTCCGTCCCGCCTAGATGACAAAAGCCTAATTGTATATCTTAGCGAGTTCTAAATATGATTGCGATTGATATGGTCGGAAATCGGGCCATTTTTGAGTAGAGTTGTGATGAAACTGCCGCGATCTTTTCCAATCCCGCGTTCACGCGGAATGCGCAGCCTAACGGTGCTCGTTGGGGCGTTTGCGCTCTTCGGCGGAATTGCTTTATCGCTTCGGCCAGCAGTGAAGACTGCGGAGCCTGTAATCGCCGATCTGCAACCACGCGCACCCCTACTTGCCGAATTACCGTCTGAATTCGAAACAGACTTCGCATTAAGCCCTACGGTAACGCGATTGCAGCGGCGTGAGACGCTGTCCGGCTTAACAGACCGCCTCGGCCTTGACCGCCGCGATGCGGCGCTTGCTTTAGCCAGCCTAACGGATGCGGAATTGCTTGACCCACGCCGCGTTCGTGCCGGTTTGGAAGTTACGGTCTGGCAGGATAATGATCAGCTGACCGCTTTGAAAGTTACCCCTGAAACGGGTCGCCAAATGATCGCCAAGCGTGGGCATGATGATGTCTGGCGCAGCTTTGAGCTGAAAGCCCGAGAAGTGGCAATGCCGATTGTCGTGCGCGGGACGGTTCAAACCAGCCTCTATGTTGATGCGCTGGAGCAAGGCGCAGGTGACCAACAAGTTGTCGATTTTGCGCAAGTATTTGCCTATGACGTTGACTTCCAGCGCGAGGTTCACCCCGGCGATGAATTTGAGTTTGTCTATGAAGCGGTCAGCGATGAGCGCGGCAATCCGATACGGGCTGGGAACCTCATTTATGCTGCGCTGAACGGCCGGGCCGTGGATAAGAGCTTCTATCGCTTCACCCCAGAGGACACAGGCGAGACGGATTATTTTCAGGGCAATGGTGAGAGCGCGACGCGCTTCCTGATGAAAACGCCGATCAATGGCGCGCGGCTATCATCCCGCTTCGGCAATCGCCGTCATCCAATCAGTGGTTACACGCGCTTACACAAAGGCACCGACTTCGCCGCGCCGACTGGAACGCCGATCTATGCGGCTGGGCATGGCACAGTCGAACGCGCCAGTCGTTATGGCGGGTATGGCCATTATGTTCGCATTCGCCATGCCAATGGCTACAAGACCGCCTATGCGCATATGTCGCGTTATGGTCGCGGCGTACGTAAAGGCACGCGCGTACGGCAGGGACAGGTGATCGGCTATGTCGGTTCAACCGGAGCCTCAACCGGACCGCACCTCCACTATGAAGTCTATATCAATGGCAAGCCCGTTGATGCGATGCGTTTGAAACTGCCAACGGGCCGGAAACTTGCCGGTGAGCCAGAGATCATGGCCGCTTTTGAGGTGGAACGCGACCGTATTGATGCGATCCGCAATACCTCGCATGAAGACGGCGACGACCTATTGATCGCCGCCGCTATTCCGGGAAATTAAGAGCCCTAGTTCAGAGCAGAGGCTCCTTTTGCAAAGTCATTTGGGACACCATTAATGGAAAGGCTTTCGCCTTCAACGTCGACCTTGATGTCTTCTCCATCATGAATGCGCCCTTCGAGTAGCAGGCGGGCCAGCGGGTCTTGCAGCTCTTTCTGGATCACACGTTTGAGAGGACGCGCACCATAGACCGGATCATAGCCTTTATCGGCGAGCCATTGGCGCGCGGCTTCGCTGAGCGTGATGCTCATCTTGCGTTCGACCAGCAGGCGTTCAAGCCGCTTCATCTGAATATCGACAATATGGTCGATCTCGCCACGGCCTAGCCGCTTGAAGAAGACCGTCTCGTCAATCCGGTTGATGAATTCCGGGCGGAAATGAGCGCGAATGGCCGCCATCACCGCGTCGGTCTGGGCTGGGGTTAGCTCACCTTCGTCACCACTCGCTAATGCATCTGCGCCGAGGTTTGAGGTCATGATGATGACGGTGTTCTTGAAGTCGACCGTACGGCCCTGACCATCGGTCAGGCGGCCATCATCGAGGACTTGCAGCAAGGTATTGAACAGGTCCGGATGGGCCTTTTCAACCTCGTCGAACAGGACAACCTGATACGGGCGGCGACGCACCGCTTCAGTCAGCACCCCGCCTTCATCATAGCCGACATAGCCCGGAGGCGCGCCGATCAGGCGAGCAACCGAATGCTTCTCCTGAAACTCTGACATATCAAGGCGCAGCACCGCGCTATCATCATCGAACATGAACTCGGCGAGCGCCTTGGTTAGCTCGGTTTTACCGACCCCGGTTGGACCGACGAACAGGAAGCTGCCGATTGGGCGGTTTGGATCCTGTAGGCCAGCGCGAGCCCGGCGCACAGCGTTGGAAACGGCAAGCAGCGCGTCTTCCTGCCCGACCACACGGGCACGCAGGGCATCTTCCATGCGGAGGAGTTTTTCACGCTCGCCTTCCAGCATCTTGTCGACCGGGATACCGGTCCACTTGCTCACGACAGCAGCGATATGGTCCGGGCGAACGACTTCGGAAACAAGACCGCCATCACCGCCATCGCCTTTCTCAACTTCGGCAATCCGGGCTTCCAGCGCCGGGATAACCGCATATTTCAACTCGGACGCTTTTGTCAGGTCGCCGACCCGCTGGGCCTCGGCCATATCTGCATAAGCGCGATCAAGTTCTTCCTTGGCGCTGGCGGCACCTTTCAGCTTGTCTTTCTCTGCCGCCCATGCGGTTGTCAGCTCATCAGATTGGGTTTGCAGTGCACCAATCTCACCCTCAATCGTCGTCAGGCGATCCTTCGAAGCGTCGTCTTTCTCTTTCTTCAAAGCTTCGGCTTCGATCCGCAATTGCATCAGACGGCGATCAATTTCATCAAGTTCCTCAGGCTTGGAGTCCACCTGCATCCGCAGACGTGAAGCGGCCTCATCCATCAGATCGATGGCTTTATCGGGCAAGAAGCGATCCGTGATGTAGCGATTGGAGAGGGTCGCTGCTGAGACGATGGCCGCATCGCTGACGCGTACGCCATGATGCGCCTCATAACGCCCTTTCAGGCCACGCAGGATGGAGATTGTATCCTCAACCGTTGGCTCATCAACATAGACAGCCATGAAGCGACGGGCGAGGGCGGCGTCGCCCTCAACATATTTGCGATATTCATCGAGCGTCGTAGCACCGAGGCAGTGCAACTCACCACGAGCCAACGCTGGTTTGATAAGGTTTGAAGCATCCATAGCGCCATCGGTCTTGCCGGCCCCGACCAGCGTATGCATTTCGTCGATGAACAGAACGACGCCGCCTTCGGCCTGTTCGACCTCTTTCAGGACAGCTTTCAGGCGCTCTTCAAACTCACCGCGAAACTTCGCCCCGGCAATGAGGGCGCCCATATCGAGAGCCAGCAGACGCTTATCCTTGAGGCTTTCAGGCACATCACCATTGACGATGCGTAGGGCAAGACCTTCGGCAATGGCGGTTTTACCAACGCCGGGTTCGCCAATCAGGACGGGATTATTCTTGGTCCGACGGCTGAGCACCTGAATGGCGCGGCGGATTTCCTCGTCACGGCCAATCACTGGATCGAGCTTGCCCGAACGGGCATCTGCGGTGAGATCGCGTGTATATTTCTTCAAGGCTTCATAGCCTTCTTCGGCATTGGCACTGTCGGCGGTGCGGCCCTGGCGCAGTTGGGTAACGGCGGCTTCAAGGCTGTTGGCGGTGACGCCGGATTGCTTCAGGGCATCAGCAGCCTTTGACCCTGATAATCCTGTCAGTGCGATCAGGAGTCGCTCAACAGTGACAAAGCTGTCGCCTGCGGTTTTTGCGCCCGCTTCCGCATTAGCAAATAGTTTGGCTGTGGTTTGATCCAGGCGCAGGCCAGACTGTCCGCCGCTAACTTTTGGAATGGCACGCAGGGCCTCATCATTCAATTGGGCAACCCGTTCTGGCTGGCCACCAGCAGCGCGGATCAGATTCGCCGCAAGCTGATCGCGATCATCCAGCATGGCTTTTAAAATATGCTCAGGCAGGAAAACTTGGTTGGAATTGGCAAGGGCTGTAGTTTGCGCCGCTTGCAGAACGCTTTGTGCGCGTTCGGTATAGGTTTCAAAATTCATTTTATCCCCTCTCAAGGCAGATGATATGTTTCCCATCAACAGCTGTTGCATGGGGTTGATAAAGAGAAATCCCGCTCAGCAGCGATCTCTCATAAGTGATGTGGGGAAGGGGTTGATGGCTTGCAAGATGTCGGTGAAACTCTACCGCAGGAGGCTCCCAATATGATCTTCAAACTCAGCATGACATCGATGATTGCGCTTGGTTTTTGCGCGCAAGTGGCCAGCGCCAACTGTAAGGCGGTGCCGGAACGGTATGATCTCGTAGACCTTGGAGATGTTGTTGAAGGTCAGGCTGAAAGCCGCGCGGTTGCTATTGATGAACGTGGCCGGGTGATTGTGCGGGCTGTTCCGCCGGGGCTTGGTCAGGAAGCTGCCGAGTATATGATCGAGCGCAATGGTAAGGCCAAACCGGTCATCAATCCTGACACGCTGGCCCAACGCAAGACCAGTCGTCTGGTTGGTGATCGGGTGCGTCTTACCGACTATTTACTGGTGCAGGAGGGGTTCCTGCCAGCACGGGCGACGACTCTGATTGACCGCAAAGGCGGTGAGATTGATGTCGCGCTCTATTGCTCACTGCCAGAGGGGGCAGAGTGGGAATTGGATACTTTTGTGATCAGTGATGACGGGGATCAATCTGCAGCATTGTTCTCAGGGCCTGAGGGGCAGATGGTTGCCCGTTGCACGCTAGAGGAGCCTGTCGAGATCCTGTTTGAAACGCCAGACCAGATTGAACTTGGCGGCATCAATAATCAGGGCGCCATAGGGGGGGTGCTTGTTAGTGATCGTGAGTCTTTCCTTTGGCGCTGGGATAAGGGCCAGCGCGTAACAGCAAGCCTACCTGAGGAATTGTTGCATATTGAGGCGAAAGGCATTGATGAAACGGGCCGAGTGTTTGCTCTGGCAACTGGCGAAGTCGTAAACCCGGCAATCTATCTTGATAAGCAAGGGGACGTGGTGCCTGCGCTGGTCCTGCCGGGTGATGGCTGGGATGTTGACTGGATTAGCCTTGGCCCTTGTGGGTCCCTCTTTGGGCAAGCCACCTACACCAACTTTGCAACCTTTGTTCAGCTTCCCGTCGAAGAGCAATATAGGCTACGCCAGAATTTCGCGGAGTTCTGGCAGTATGCCCTGGAGCGCGAGACAGAGCTTTTTTACTGGTCACCGGATAAGAGTTTCGGGAAGTTTCTAGGGGCCGTTGCGCCGCAAACACGCGATTGGAGCAATATCCAGATCACCGACATTAATAGCGATGCCATTGCCATTGGCTATGGCAGCAATGAGCTTGGTGAGATGCGTGCGATAAAGCTTGTGCCCGCGAAAGACTAGGTGGCTGGGATAAGCCCAGCTTTTTCAGGGTCACCGACCATATTCGTCAGGGCCTTGCGTAGCTTGTTCAAGGCTTGATGTTCGATCTGACGAACGCGTTCTTTAGAGATGCCCAGCCGTTTGCCGAGCACTTCCAGCGTGACCGTTTCGTCGGTCAGGCGACGCTCCATGATGATGAGGGTTTCCCGCTCGTTCAGGCTCTTCAGGGCTTCGCTGATCCATTCCTTGCGGCGCTCAGTATCGCGGCTTTCCTCGACCTGTTGTTCTGGTGTAGCGCTATGATCAGGCAGCAAATCTTGCCATTGCCCTTCGCCGTCCGTTGCCAGCGGCGCGTTCAAGGAGCGATCCGAAGCTGAGAGACGTGAAGCCATCGATTCGACATCACGCTCGGGTACGCCGAGATGCTCGGAAACCCATTTCTTGTTTTCGGCAGTCATGATGCCATCGCCGGTGTCATCAATCTTAGCCCGTAGGCGGCGCAGGTTGAAAAAGAGAGACTTTTGTGCGGCGGTTGTGCCGGTCCGTACGATGGACCAATTCCGCAGCACATAATCCTGGATCGAAGAACGAATCCACCATGCCGCATAGGTTGAAAACCGGACTTCACGGGAAGGCTCAAACCGTGCAGCGGCCTGCATCAGACCGACATTGCCTTCTGAAACCAGATCGGACAGGGGTAAGCCATAATGGCGGAACTTTGAGGCCATGGAGATAACGAGACGCATATAGGCCGTCGTTAGCTCATGCAGGGCTTTCTCGTCATCGTGATCCCGCCAACGCCGCGCCAGATCAAGTTCATGATCGGCTTCTAGCATTGGGGCTTTCATGGCTTTTCGAACGTAACGACGGTGTTCTGGGCCGCTCGGCTGCGCTGTTGCCATTCTATTTGTCCTCCATCAGGCCGTTAAAGGTCCGTTCATAGAGGTTTACGATTGGCAAATACGATTGGATCAGAAGAAACTTGAATTTTTTTCTGATCACTCCAAAAGTAAAAAAGCCTCGCAAAGTGCGAGGCTTTTTCTAAACATTTTCAGCGTCTTCGTCTGTCTTTCAGGCCGCTTTCTTCTTAGCAAGCGACTCAGCGAGGCGTTCCATTGCCTTGTCATGATCAATGCTCTCAACTGCAGACAACTCACGGGCCATACGGTCCAACGCGCTCTCATAAAGCTGGCGTTCAGAGTAGGACTGCTCAGGCTGATCTTCAAGACGGTGAAGGTCGCGAACAACTTCAGCAATTGAAATCAGATCACCAGAATTGATCTTGGCTTCATATTCCTGAGCCCGGCGAGACCACATAGTCCGCTTGATACGAGCCTTGCCGCCTAGCGTTTTCAGGGCATCGTCGACCAGTTTTGATCCGGCCAGTGCGCGCATACCTGATGCGGTCGCACGATTTGTTGGCACACGTAGGATCATTTTGTCCTGATCGAACGAAACAACATAGACTTCGAGGGTCATGCCAGCGACTTGCTGCTGCTCAATCGCTGTTACAGTTCCAACACCATGTGCGGGATAAACAATTTTCTGTCCTGCTTTGAACTCGAGGTCTGCGGTCGTTTCGGTTTTTGCCATATGGGGCACCTCTCTTCTACGCAAACGAGCCATGATGCCGGAACGTGAGCCCCGACAGGATGCATGGCTCGTAAGTATTTATGTGACGATTATGTATAGCAGATAATCGCCCTATTCTCAATAGGGGCGTTCATTTCTCACATACGGCCAAGGTTTAGTCGCCAGTGCCGGGGTTCGGGCTAAAGAAATCCGCCAGTTTATTGGTCTTCTGTGCAAACTCTTCACGGTCGGCCGGTGGTTCTTTCATGCGGGTAATATTGGGCCAGACCTTCGAGTATTCGGTGTTCAATTTCAGCCACTTCGCATCAGGTTCGTCCTCAGTGTCCGGGGTGATGGCTTCAACCGGGCATTCAGGTTCACAAACCCCACAATCAATACACTCATCCGGGTGGATGACGAGCATGTTTTCGCCCTCGTAGAAACAGTCTACGGGGCAGACTTCGACGCAGTCCATGTACTTACAACGGATGCAGGCATCCTTTACAATATAGGTCATTCAACGGCTCTGTGTTTAGCGTTCAAAACGCAAATGGCGGTGGGATAGGGGCAAGTCAATCCTTCAGACTGTCACGGTCTGTTTAGCTCAGCTCTCTTCCGCGCAGAGACACGGCGAAGATCATCAATATGAAGCAAGCTTGCCACGTGCCGCACAAAGGCATCCTCAAATTTGCAGGCCTCACCATCGGCCAGTGAAACGCGATACAAGCCTTCGATAATCGCAACTCTTTCAGCTTCCGGCAGAGTTTTGACGTGCCGGGTCAAAGCGTGCGCGTCGACGGCGTTTTCGGCAAGCGATTCGCCCTTCTTCAGAACGCTATCAGCCCGCTCCGCGTCCATATTGAAGCTGGTCACGAGGAGTTCGGCAATCATGTCGCTTTCAAGATTGGCGTAAACGCCATCGACCAGCGCCGCTTCAACCAGAAGCGCAGCGGCGGCTTCATAAGGATCGATATCGCGGGTGGGGGCTTGGGGGCGGCTGCCGAACAGGCGGGAGAAAAAACCAGACATATCTACCCTATGCGTCCGGCTCTATACGCCTGTAAAGCCCTTGGGCTTCACTCGCCGGGCCACGGCGCTCGCCAAAATCGACGATTTCAACCGTTTCAATCTGTTTGGCCTTATAGAAAGTGAGGATGTCTCCCACGGCTAAACGCGCGCCTGGCTTGGTCGTTTTGCGGGTTTGTCCTGTGCGGGTCAGACGGATACCTTTGCGGGATACATAGTCCGTGGCGAGGGCGCGAGTTTTGAAAAACCGGGCCCGCCAGAGCCAGATATCCACACGAATGCCGTCGTATTCCTGGCTCATTCAGCCTCTTTTTCGGGGACAGAAGGGGCATCAGCGGGGGATGCAGGGGGGCTGGAAGGGACCTCTGTGGAGACATTGGGGGTATCTGCAGGTGCCTGTGTCTCAGTTGCCGCTGTTTCAGGTGTTGCTTCTGCCGCTTTCGGCTTTGGCTTACGCTTTTTCTTCTTTTTTGGAGGCGGCGTAGCCTTTTCAGGCAGCAAAGCTGCGAGGGCTGCAAATGGGCTGTCTGGGTCAGGCTGACGTGGAGCCGGGCGACCCCGTCCACCGCCGCCTTGATGACGCGGCTTACCACGCCCGCCTTTAGCATTGTCACGATCCCCTTTGGCGCGCGGCGGGCGATTGCCACCTTTAGGGCCTTCACCGCGCGGTTTACGCGGGTCACGATTTTCGCGGCGCTGTTTCTGTTCTTCAAGGCGAGCCCGGGACTGGAAGCGCCAGAGTTTCACTGCGCCAGTTTCCTCATCCTTCTCTGCCGGAACGACCCCGAAGCCTTTGAGGACATTGTGGAAATCATCGAGCGGGCAGGAGACAATAGAGGCAAGGTCCGGGGCCACCTCGAAGACAGCTTTGCCAGCTTCTTTGCGGCGCTTGGAGAGCTCCCAACCCAGACGCTCGGCCAGATCAGCGCGTACGGCGCGCTTGCCAAAGCGCAGATAACCCTGCGCCGCGAGGTCTTCATCAGGCCATGAACCATCCAGCTCAAAACTGCCCGCGCCTTCCGGAGCGACTTTGCGATCGCGGCCATCGGCAAGGGTTTGCAGGACAGCGATCAGGCGCTGGGCTGCGGGTTTTTGCGCATCGGGAATATGCGCGGCGATGCGACCGGAGCGAATGCCCGCTTCTTTCAGCTTGGTGCGATCTTCATGGCTTGGGTGCAGGGCGCGATCTTCATCGCGCAGGTCACAAGCCGCGCCTGCTTCCAACAGGCGGAAGGCCAGACCTCTTGCAAGTCCTTCGAGGCCCAGCTCATCGGGGGAGAATTTCAGTTTGAAATGGGTTGGCAGGCGCTTTTGAATCTCGCCGCCCAGCCATTCATTCACCCGCGTTGTTGCGGCATCTCGCTGGTGAGCCTCAGCCTCTTCCCCGCCAAGCAGGGTGGCAGAAGGCGCAAGCCAGTGTGGACCGGCCACGAGCTTTGCCACCGGGGCACCATTCCAGACGATCTGTCCTGCTTCATTAATGGTTAGGGCCAGTTCCGGAGCGCCAGCAATCATTTTCAGGCGCTGGGCGATTTCCGGTGCAAGCGCCTGCATCGCGGCACTGCGTAGGGTTTTGCCCTCAAGCGTGGAAGCGCTGGTCTCTGGCTCAAAGCTCAGGCCGACGAGTTTTCCAACTGTATGACCTTCAATGGTCACGTCTCCGGTATCTGATACGTCAGTGGTCAACAGGTCTTCCCTTTTCAGGCCAGCAATAAGCGCGGTCGTTCGACGATCGACAAACCGCAAAATCAGCGCCTCGTGTAGCGCATCTGACAGGCGGTCTTCAACCGCTCTTGTCCGCATTTGCCAGTGTTCTGGGTCTTTTAGCCAATCGGGGCGGAAGGCGGCATAGGTCCAGGTGCGGATCATGGCGAGGCGTTGCTGGAGCAGGCTGATGTCGCCAAGCGTGTTATCGAGCGCCTTGATGCGTTCTTCCACGGCCTGATCATTCAGGCGCGCGTCAGGGTCGTGCAGGGTTTCAGCAAGGCCGAGGACGAGCCGTCCATGACCCTCATGCCCGGCTTTGCGAAAGTCCGGCAGGCGCGCGAGATCCCAGAGACGGCGGATATTGCGCTCGCCGCGGACCTCTGGCCCAATCGCGCTATCCTCAGCCATACGGCGCAGCACCCATTCATCAAGGCCATAAGGGTTCTGGCGCAGAACCGGGTGTGCGCTCGACCGGGCCAGGCTTGCGATCAGAGTTTTGATCGAGCGATAGTCGAGGTCTGAATTGCGCCATTGCAGCTCTGCAACGCGGTCATAGCGATGTTCCTCAATCGCGTGGACGACTTCATCCTCGAGTGGTGGGCAGTCATTCGTTTCGCCAAACGCGCCATCATCGCGGAAGCGGCCCGCCCGGCCAGCAATCTGGCCAAGTTCTGCGGCGCTGAGCCAGCGGTGGCGACGGCCATCAAACTTGGCGCGTCCGGCAAAAGCGATGCGGTCAACGTCCAGATTAAGGCCCATGCCGATCGCATCCGTGGCGACGAGATAGTCGACCTCGCCAGACTGATAGAGTTCCACTTGGGCGTTGCGCGTGCGTGGGGAGAGGCCGCCCATGACCACAGCGCTGCCGCCTTTCTGACGTCGCAACACTTCGGCAATCGCGTACACTTTCTCCGCGCTGAACGCGACAATGGCGGTGCGTTTGGGCAGCTTGGTGATCTTCTTTGGCCCAGCATAAGAGAGCGTAGAGAAGCGCTCTCGAATGTCTGTCGAGATTTCGAAATCCAGCTCTCGCAAGACATCGCGCATGGTTTCAGAGCCGAGCAGAAGAGTTTCCTGCGTGCCGCGCATGTTGAGAATGCGATCAGTGAAGACGTGGCCGCGATCTTCATCTTCGGCGAGCTGGATTTCATCGATGGCGAGGAATTCAACGCGCTGGTCAATCGGCATCGATTCCACCGTGCAGACCCAGTAGCGCGCCTGATCCGGTACGATGCGTTCCTCGCCTGTGATCAGGGCGACGGCGCGCTCGCCCTTGGCCTTGACGATGCGGTCATAAACCTCACGCGCGAGCAGGCGCAGCGGCAGGCCGATCATGCCGGTCGTGTGCCCCATCATACGCTCTAGGGCATAGTGGGTTTTCCCAGTATTGGTCGGGCCAAGGATGGCTTTCAGGATGGACATTCAAAACGCCATTTGCCTCTGAATTGAGGCGGAACAAGGTCGCGGGTGTTTAAACCCGCTTTTCGACCTCTGCGACAACCGCATCTGCGGTGATGCCGAATTTCTTGTAAAGCTCTTTATAGGGCGCTGATGCGCCAAAGCTGTCCATGCCGACAAAGCCGCCATCAAAGCCGATCCAGCGATCCCAGCCGAAGCGAACGCCAGCTTCCACAGCGACCTTTGGCAGGGAGCCACCAAGGGTTTCCATCTGGTAGGCTTCGTCCTGTTGCTCGAACAGTTCCATACACGGCATGGAGACAACGCGCGTTGGGATGCCTTTTTCGGTAAGGATGGTGTGCGCCTCCATGGCGATTTCGACCTCTGAACCCGTGGCGATGATGACCGCTTTTGCGTCTCTGCCACCGCCAATGACATAGCCACCTCTGGCGGAAAGGTTCTCATCTGTATGGCTCGTGCGGGCGCTTTTGATTTTCTGACGGGTCAGGGCCATGGTGGATGGACCACCCGTGTTGCGCAGGGCCAGTTCCCAGCACTCTGCAGTCTCAACGCCGTCGCAGGGGCGGAAGGTCAGCATGTTCGGCATCGCGCGCAGGCTTGCAACCTGCTCAACTGGCTGGTGGGTTGGGCCATCTTCGCCAAGGCCGATGGAATCGTGTGTCATCACATGGACGACCCGCTCACCCATCAGGGCACCAAGGCGGATCGCCGCACGGCTATAATCAGAGAAGATCAGGAAGGTGCCAGAATAGGGGATGATCCCGCCATGCAGGGCCATGCCATTCATCGCCGCAGCCATACCATGCTCACGGATGCCATAGTGAACATAGCGCCCGGCCCAGTCAGCTGAGGACATGGGCACGGTGTGGCTGGTCTTGGTATTGTTGGAGCCAGTAAGGTCGGCGGAACCGCCAACCATTTCGGGGATCGCTTCAGTCAGCTTCTCCAGAACCGCGCCCGACCATTGGCGGGTTGCCTTGTCTTCGCCGCCTTCGACAACAGCTTTCTTGTGTGTGGCAACGATGCTGGCGAGGTCAGCGGGTAAAGCGCCACTAATCGCGGCTTCAAACGTCGCTTTATCGGCAGAAGCGCTCAGGCGAGATTGCCAGGCTGTATAGTCGCCTTCGGCGCGCTTGCCAGCAGTCTTCCATGCCTCTTCAATCTCAGCCGGGACCACGAACGGCGCATGCGGCCAGCCGATCGCTTCGCGCACGGTCTGAACTTCTTCAGGGCCGTAAGGGCCACCATGGGCTGGGCCAGTGCCAGCGCGCTTTGCGCCATAGCCAATGATGGTTTTGACCGCGAGCATGACCGGTTTGTCCTGATCCTGCGCCCATGCAAGGGCCGCTTCGACATCGCCAGCGTCATGACCATCAACACGCTTTGTGATCCAGCCAGAGGCTTCGAACCGGGTGCATTGGTCCGTCGCATCGGCCATGTCTGTACCGCCATCAATGGTCACGGCATTATCATCGAACAGGACGATCAGGTTGGAGAGCTGTAAATGGCCAGCAAGCGTGATGGCTTCTTGGCTGATGCCTTCCATTAGACAGCCATCGCCCGCCAGAACATAAGTCTTGTGATTGACGAGATCATCGCCGAAACGGGCATTCAGGTGCCGCTCGGCCATCGCCATGCCGACGCCTGTCGCGATGCCCTGACCGAGCGGGCCAGTCGTCGTTTCAACGCCTTCAGTGACGAAGTTTTCCGGGTGGCCCGGTGTTTTCGCTCCGATCTGACGGAAATTGATGATCTCTTCGCGGCTGACGCTCTCATATCCTGTCAGGTGGAGCAGGGCGTAGATCAGCATGGAGCCGTGTCCCGCGGACAGAATGAACCGATCACGGTCGGGCCATTTTGGGTCTGCCGGGTTGTGCTTGAGGAATTTCGTAAACAGTACCGTTGCGGCGTCCGCCATACCCAGCGGCAGGCCAACATGACCAGATTTGGCTTGTTCAACGGCATCAATGGACAGTGCGCGAATTGCGTTGGCCATGTCACGATTGCTTACAGTCATGGGAGCTCCTCCAAACGTGTGCCCGCAATCAAGGAAGAGGGCTTTTCTGTCAAGCCGCACCGCGCCGGATGTATTGAGTTTTCGGGCCAATGACGGCAAACGGGTGAAATGGCTTCTGTTACTGCCTCTGCTGCGCAACTTGATGAAGCGCTTGGACGTCTCGAAAGAGCTGTTGATTCCCTGTTTGAACGCTCTGGCAATATTGGCCTGATGCGCAAGGAACTCGCCGCTATGGTTGATGATCGCGCGCGATTGGCTGCCGAACTCGACGAAACCCTCGCGCGGGAACAAGAATTGCAAGCCCTGGCTGATGAAGCGTCTGAGGCCCTTGGTTCTGCGATCGCGGAGGTTCGGGCGGCTCTTGGGCGGGAAGGGCAGAGCTGATGGCAAAAGCAGATGTAGAGATTCGAGGTCGGCAATATTCGATTGCCTGTGCGCCAGGGCGAGAGCAGCGTCTGGTCACGCTATCGCGCCAGCTTGATGAACGGGTTGAAGCGATTGCCCGCGCAGTGGGTGAAGTTGGCGATGATCGCCTGCTGCTGGTTGCGGCGCTCGCTCTGCTTGATGAGTTGGATGCAGCTTCGCGCGGGGTCGCGGTTGCCGCTGCCCCTGAGCTTGACCGCGCGGCCCATGCCTTGAGCGATGCGGCACAGCGGATCGAGAAGCTGGCGGCGCGGATCGAGGAGAATACGTGAGCGATACACCGCCTGACCTGAGTGTATTGATCCCGTTCTATAATGAGGAAGGCAATGTCCTGCCTCTGATCGAGGAAGTCCATGAAGCCCTCAATGGAATCGCGTTCGAGATTGTTGGCGTAAATGATTGTTCCGGCGATGCGACGGCCGAAGAGCTTAAGCAGGCCACAGCCCGCTGGCCAGATACGGTAAAAGTGTTCACGCATATCGAGCGGCGTGGGAAATCAGCGGCCTTGATGACGGGCCTCAAGGCGGTGCGCGGACGCTGGACCCAGCTGATTGATGGCGACGGACAGAATGACATCAATGATACTGCGCGCCTTTGGAAAGAACTGATCGCCGGACAGGACACAGGCAAGCTCGGTATCATTGCCGGCAAACGCAACAGCCGGAACGATAGCGGGTTTAAATGGCTGCAATCGCGGGTCGCCAATGGTGTGCGCCGTTTCATGTTGCGTGATGATGCGACCGATACAGGGTGTGGCTGGAAGCTGATCCGGACTGAAGCCTTTCGCGAGCTTCCTTACTTTGCCAGCATGCACCGCTTTCTCCCGGCGCTGATCAAGCGCGCCGGATGGGAGGTGCGTGAGGAATTGGTGAATGATCGGGTGCGTTGGCACGGCCAGTCAAAGTATGGCTTTCTTGGCCGTTTGGGCGCTGGAATTTTCGACTTGCTCGGCATGTTCTGGCTGACCCGTCGTGGCGGGCAAGGCATTGCAAAAGAATGGGATGACCCGCGCGCGGATCGTTAGGTCAAAACACCATAGAGATCCGTGCGCCGGTCGCGGAAGAAACCCCATGCGGCGCGATCCTGTTCAATCTCATCTAGATTAAATTTCGCGGTGATCACACCTTCCTCGGTGCGGTTCAGCTCGCTGACAATCTCGCCAACATGGTCAGCAATGAAACTGGTTCCGTAAAAGACTTGTCCATCTTCATCGCCGACACGGTTGGCAGCAATGACCGGGATGACATTGCTGACGGCATGACCCTGCATGGCGCGGCGCCAGCGCGCGGCGGTATCGAGGCTGTCATCCTGTGGTTCAGCGCCAATCGCAGTTGGGTAGAGCAATACATCGGCGCCCATCAGGGCCATGGCGCGCGCAGCCTCAGGGAACCATTGGTCCCAGCAAATGCCAACGCCGATTTTGCCCTTTTGCGTATTCCAGACACGAAAGCCGGTATTGCCGGGCCGGAAGTAGAACTTCTCCTGATAGCCTGGGCCATCAGGGATGTGGGATTTGCGATAGACGCCGAGCAGACTGCCATCGGCATCAACCATGACCACAGAATTATAGTATTCCGGGCCATCCTTCTCGAAGATGGAAACCGGGATGACGACGCTCAGCTCCCGCGCCAAATCCGCCATGGCGGTTACGGCTGGATGCTCGGACCAGGGGTAGGCGGTCGCAAAAACGTGCTCTTCCTGAGTTTTGCAGAAATAGTGATCGCTAAAGAGCTCAGACGGCAGGATGATGTCTGCGCCTGCTGCAGCAGCTTCACGAACACGCTCGCTGACGCGGGCAATATTCGCGTCCATGTCGGCCTTGATGAAGGACATTTGCAGGGCAGCAACGCTGAGTGTTCGGGTCATCGCGGAACCTCCGGGACTTGCTGGGTCATACAATGAAACGCGCCGCCTCCAGACAGGATATGACGGGCAGGCAGAGGGATAATTTCATAGCCGGGCATCGCCTTGGCAAGGGCCTCTGCCGCGAGATTACGATAATGGTCTTCATAGACGGGCAGATAGACATGGCCATTTGAGATCAGGAAATTCATATGGCTGGCCGGGACGGGCGCGCCGTCTTCATCCGTAATCAGGCCGGGAGAGGGCAGGGTGATTACGGTCAAGCCAGTTGCCCGAAGCGTGGCTTCAATCTGACCAAGGGTTTCAGTATTTGGGTCATCCGCGCCGCTCGGGCGCTGACAGGCGACAACACCCGGCGCGATGAAGCGAGCAATATTGTCGACATGGCCATCCGTGTGGTCATTGAGGAGGCCATCGCCGAGCCAGATAATCTCGGTGACGCCGAGGGCTTCACGCAGTGCGGCTTCGGCGATTGCTTCTGTCCAGCCCGCATTGCGGTTCGGGTTCAGCAGGCATTGGCGCGTGGTCAGCAAGCGCCCTTCGCCATCAAGATCAATCGCCCCGCCTTCGAGGATAAAGTCATGGCGGGTACGAGGTTTCAGTTCCGCGCTGGCAATCGCCCCGGCGGTCATCTCATCACCGGGCATGACATATTTGCCGCCCCAGCCATTGAATCCGAACTGATGCGCGACCAGTCCGCTCTTACCTTGGGCAAAGACTGGCCCGGTATCGCGCAACCAGATGTCGCCGCTTAGGACCGTGTGCAGACTGATATTCGGGGTCTCGCCAAACCGCATCCAGGCATCTGTGTAGCTCTTGCGCGAGCCACAGGCGATTTTGACAGGCGTGGTTTGAGCAAGGGTTTTGAGGAAAACCTCAATCTCATTCTTGGCATTCTCAAACGCGTCACCCCATTCCTCAGGCAAGCGCGGCCAGCCCGCCCAAATCGCGGCATGCGAAGTCCACTCGGGCGGGACAGAAGAGGTCATCACAGTCATCGCGCGCCCCATGCCATAGCTTTACATTAGGCGCAAAGAGAAACAGCCTTGAGCGCGATCCATGTGAGCATAGCGATACGGGGTCAAACAAAAAAGGGCGGCCCAAAGAGCCGCCCTTCCTGATTGTAAGGTCTAATCAGAGATTAGAATTCGTAACGCAGACCAACGCGGATTGTGTAGAATGACGTGTCGAAGTCACGGTTACCTGTATCGGCACGGAAGTCATTGAAACGTGTGTAACGATATACACAAGAAGAGGACGTTGTGCAGACAGTGCGTGGCTCGTCACCGCGGAGAGCTGTTGCTCCGTCGATGCCGTTGGCCGCGACATCAGCGGCACTTACAAGGTCAGCATCAACAAGGCCGATCGCGCCGAAGCTTGGCTCTTCGTATTGTGTGCCCCACTCATCATTGAGCAAGTTAGCAACATTCTCAATGTCGAGAACAAAGCGAAGCTTGTTCTCGCCGACATACTTGCTTGCATAGTCGTTGAAGAATGGCAGTTCCTGAGACCACTGGAAGTCCCACTGCTGGTTCCATGGGCTCTCATCGCTATTGCGTGAGGCAATCTGACCTTGGGTCAGCCCACGGCTGTTGACGAGTTCAGCAAAGCCTTGAGCGTCAAAACCAGACCCGAAGACAACCGCCGCGTCTGCACTTGAACCATCAGCGGCCAGTGTCGGCACATATAGCAGATCATTATCAAATGGCCCTTCACCCAGACCAGCGCGGCCAAAGAGAACACTTGGGTCGCGTGTGCTTACGTCGTAGGTGTAGGAGAATGGCGTGCCGGATGTGAACGTACCAAACAGGTTGAACTTGGACTCAAGGTCTTTGAAGATTTCTGTCTCGTAAGAGAAGAAAGCCTTGAATGCATGCTCAACTTCGAAGTTAGCGCGACCAACTTCTGGGTTGTTACGATCAAAGGTTACATTTGCACGCCAGTTAGAGATACCGCGTGAAGACGTACCTGGTGTTACCCCTTCAATGCTCTGGTTTGCATATGAAGCGTAGAAACCGAAGCCGTTATCAAACTCGTTCTGAAGAGCAACTGTCCAGATATCGGACGAACCTTCATCAAAGTTTGTTAGAGCCGTCAGGTTCTGCTCGTCCAGATCTTCAAGATCGGCGTAAATTGGACGACCGTCTGGCGCAACACCCTCACTAAGCTGAGTCTGAGCGATGTTTTCCCAGCGGAAGCCTTTATCGGTCTCAGTACGAATATACTGAACAGAGAACAGATAGTCGTCACCAAAATTTACCGGGATCCCAAAACGATTAAGGTCGGCATCAAACTCTTGGTCCAACTTAAGAGAAGCTTTCCACTCTGAAGGAATTTCAAAGTCAGAAGAGATGACGTCAACAATAACTGGCGTGCCGCCCGCTACTGCATCAAGGTTAACTTGTGGAACAGTCAGAGGGTCGACATTTGTTTGACCGCGAATGTTTGAGAAAACGATTGGTGTCTGGAAGGCGTTAGAAATCCAGACTTGTGGGCTACCACCAGCATACTTGCCGATACCGCCTGTGATGCTTGTACGCTCAAATGGCGTGTACTCGAAGCCAACACGCGGAAGGAAGACATCCAACCCATCAAGGTTTTCGTCAGAGCGGACACCAAAGTTGTCCTGAATCGACTGAACAAAAGCAGGTGAATCGCTTTGATCGAACAGTTCATAGCGGAAGCCATAGTCCAGACGGAAGTCTGGGCGGATTTGCCAGCTGTCCTGTGCGAAGAGAGAAAGCTTACCATAGCTCCACTCAGCTGCCGCGTCGCTTGCATTGTTCGTGTTGACGTTATCGTAGCGAACATCTGCAACACCGTCGACGAGGTCTTGTAGATTGTTGAAAATGAATTCCCCGTTTGCACGCGGTACAAAGACATTACGAAGAGAGTAGTCTTCGTAATCGGCACCAACAGTGATCAGGTGATCGCCCCAGATATAGTTTGCGGCACCGAAGAGCTGAAGACGCTCGTCGTTGAACTCATTTGCGTGACGGAAACGATCACAAGAGCCAGTCAGTGTGACATTGTTTGAAATCAAACCAAAGAGCGGGTTTGGTGTGACACCGTCTGCGAGGAACTCATTTGCAGCATCGCTTGCGGCAAGGCGGATCTCGATTTCACCAGAGTCCGGGTTACCACAGATCTGACCACGTGTGTTGTCTTTGAAGTTGAAACGCAGTTCGGTAGACAGTTGATCAGTCCACTGAGAGTTCAACTGAGCACCGTAGGCTTTCAGCTCTTGTGGAGCATCATACCAAGCAGACGCAAACTCACTGGAAGAGATAGAGGCCAGGTTGGTCTCTTGTGTATCCTGATAGGTAAAGGTCGCGCGATGGTCATCGTTAATGTTCCAGTCGATACGGGCCAGCAACTTCTCTGATGTGAAGGGTGCAGAGAGTGTCTGAGGGCGTCCGCCCATATCAATGCCATAGCGATCAAGTACGAGTGCATTCAGGGCATCAAAAGCAGTTGGGTCGATACCATCATCAGCATCATCTTCAACAAAGGTGACACCTTCAGCAGACTTGATTTCGTCGTATGAGATGGCGAAGAACAGCTTGTCTTCAATGATTGGACCACGAAGCGTAAAACCATACTCTTCGTCTGTGAACGGAGCTGGGTCGCGGAATGTGTCGAAGAGAGCGTTACCTTCAAAGTCCTCATCGCGGCGGTAATAGAAGGCAGAGCCGTCAAACTCGTTTGTACCCGCTTTGGTGACAACGTTGATCAGGCCGCCTGTAAAGCCCGAAGTGGTTACGGAGTAGTCTGTGGCTGCGAGAGACACAGCTTCGATCGCATCAAGGTTAATTGGCGAACGCTGTGTTGGGTAAGACTGGTCTGAGAGGCCAAAGTCATCCTGCTGAAGCGAACCATCAATAGATAGAGCGTTAAAGCGTGGGTTTGCACCGGCAACGGAAAGCGATCCGTCATTACCGAAAGCCAGCGGGTCGCGTGTCAGAGTTGCGATCAGATCACGGTCAACAGTGGGCTGGTCTTGAATGTCAGAGCTGCTGAAAACTGAGCCAACACCATTATTGAGCTGCAGGCGTGAGCCAACCTCTGCAGTGACCACGATAACGTCCTGACGGGCTTCTGCGTCTGTAACAGCAAACTGTAGAGAGTTACTTGAAGGCTTCAGGTTGATGCCTTCCCGAATGACAGAACCTTCAGATGACTGAACAGTGACTTGGTAAGGGCCACCGATGCGAAGGCCGCTGGCGAAGAATACACCGTTTTCAGAGGTTGTTGCTGTTGCAGCAGACCCTGATGGCAGGTGAATGATTGTGACAGAAGCGCCAGCAACCGGGGTGCCTGCTTCGGTCGTAACCTGACCATTGATATTAGAAGACGTAGATTGCGCTTGGGCTGGTGCGATGATCGCGGCGGTGGCCATCGTGGCCGCTGCGACGCCAGCGTAGAGTTTCCAATTGGACATTTCGAGATTCCCCTCGGGTTAGGATCGAGCGGCGTGAGAAGACAGTTCCGCCACTAAACCGGGCCTTTAGGTGCGGTGCACAACAGTTATGTGACAGTTCTGTAAGAGTTCTGTGGCTAAGCAGAGACTCATTTTTGATTATTGCAAATAAGCCACACATGCGGCGAAAGCTTTATTCTGAGCCGTCGAGCGCCTAAAGCCAAAGGATGAATACCGTTCAGCCCTCGCCAGACCGCAGTCTTCATCTCGTTTTCGCAATGATTACAGGGCTCTTGCTGCTTCGCCTTGGCTTGGTCTTAGCCTCACCGTTGGAACTGTATGCTGATGAAGCCCAGTATTGGCGGTGGAGTACAGTGTTAGATTGGGGCTATTACTCGAAACCACCGATGATTGCCTGGGTGATTGCGCTGAGCACCTCGATTTTCGGCGATTCGGAGTGGGCGATTCGAATTCTGGCACCGGTTCTCCATTCGATATCGGCGGTTTTCCTGTATTTTCTGTCCCGCCAGATGTTCGGCCAGAAAGCCGGCCTGGTCACGGTTATTGCTTATCTTCTGATGCCCGGCATTGTTCTGTCTTCAGCAGTGATCTCGACCGATGGTGTCCTGTTCCCATTCTTTGCCTTGTCTCTTTTGCTGCTTTGGCGATTGCGTGAGGGGCAGGCGGGCTGGGGGTCGGTTATTGGGCTAGGCGTGGCCATCGGATGTGGCTTCCTATCGAAGTATGCGATGTTGTATTTTGCGCTTGGGGTTGGGCTAACGGCACTGATTGATATGCCGATGCGGCGCGCGCTCTTCTCATATAAGGGCCTCGCGGCAGGCCTGATCGCGCTTGCGGTTCTGTCCCCGCATTTGATCTGGAATGCGGCGAATGATTTTGCGACGGTTGGGCATACGGTCGATAATGCCAATCTGCAGGGCGAGCTGTTTAACTGGGATCACTTGCCGGAGTTTATTACCGATCAGATGGCCGTGTTTGGCCCTGTGAGCTTTGTCATCCTAATTGCCGGGATTGTCTTCTTGCGGCCAAAGGATGACCTGGTTGCAGTCGGCGACAAGGCCCATTCGATCGGTGCCAAGCGGCGCTGGCTTGCCTGTTTCATTGTCCCTGTTTTGCTCATTATTGCAGGCCAGGCCGTGCTTTCGCGGGCGCATGCGAACTGGGCGGCGACCGCGTATCCGGCAGCGAGTGTTTTGATTGCGAGTGTTGTGGTTCAGCGACGGGCCTGGGCGATTGCGTTCTGGGCCGGGGTCGGCCTGCATGTCGTGATGGCACTCTTTGTTGCCGTGATCGGGATGGGGCCGCAGAGCTGGAGCGCCGCTGTCGGGCAGGACAATGCCTTAAAGCGGGTACGCGGCTGGGAGGATTTGGCCCAACAGCTTGTCTTGGAAGCAGAGCGCGAAAAGCCAACTGCTATTCTGGTGGATGAACGCGAGATATGGCACGGCCTGGACTATTATTTACGCGATGAGTTGGATGTACCGCTTATCCTCTGGCGCTATAATGAAGGGGCGAAAAGTTTCGCAGAAACCGTTCCGATGAGCGATGCGATTGATGCGCGAGTTTTAGTGGCGAGCTATCGCCATGAATATCGACCACGGATCAAAGCTGATTTTGCGACCTGGGAAGCGATTGGGGAGGTCGGCGTGTTTTTGGGCCATCGCTCGAATGGCTGCCCGCTCCACCGCGATTTGAACCTGTATCGTGTGAGCGACTTTTCCCCTCTACAGCGCGATCTGGATTGGGTGCGCGCCTATGAGGGGCAGTCGATTGATCCGCCGGAGCCATGCCCAAAGGGCTGACCCCGGCAAATCAGGAGAAGCGTATCTTGCCTTATGCAGGCTTGATGAATTTAAGCGTCATCCGATTGGATTCGCCAATCGCTTCCATCGCGGCGCGCTCAGGTGTCCCTTCTTCGGTGCCAGCTGTGGTTGGCGGCAGGCGCCAGACAAAGTCTTCCTCAGTTGGGACATCTTTTGGGTTTGCATTGACATCGCTGCTATCGACCAGCTCAAAACCGGCGCTTTCAAACATCGCAATGACAGCGGCTTTTTTGAGATAGCCATTTGAGCCATTGGCCCATTCATCGCTATTGGCCTCTGGGGCGTTGTGCTGAACGACGCCAACAATGCCGCCGGGCTTAAGAGCCTTAAATGTTTCGGCTAAGGTGGCATCCATATAGCCAGCATCAGCATTGAACCGGTTCAGGTTGTGCAAAGCGCGGATGAACAGAACAGCATCAAGCTTTCCGGCCATTTCTTCAGGCATCTCTGTCAGCTTATAGTCTGCGAGTTTCGCACCATTCTCGACACCCCACTCAGCAGCTGTCGTGGTCCAGGTGTTAGACGCCTCGACGCGCGTGGCTGCCCATTCATCACCAAAGCCAAAGCGCGGCCACATATCGTCAGGATAATGAGCGCCAACGAGTTTACCTTCAGGTCCAAGATAAGGCAGCAGGATTTTTGAGTACCAGCCACCGCCCGGTAGAGCTTCGGCAACAGTCATGCCCGGCTCGATACCAAAGAAAGCAAGTGTTTCACCTGGATTACGAGAGTCATAGCGGGCTTTTGCCGCATCATCCTGGGCATCCAGCGCAGCTTGCAGCGCGTCTGTATCGACCATGGTTGTCGTCGTGGTGGTGGTTTCGGCCTCGGTCGTGTCGGTTATGTTGACCGCAGTGCAGCCGCCTAGAACCAGCGCGAGGGCTGTACCCATAATTGCAAGAGACTTCATCATCGTCCTCCTCAAGTTATAAATGACAGGACATTTAGCGCAGATGTACTCGCCTGTCGCGCGGTATCGACTATCAATATCCAGAATTCTGATCACGGATTCGTGATCAGGCTCTTGGCTTCCCTTGGGGGGTGGCTTCTACTGTGCTGTGAAAGGCAAGACTGAAGGTAAGGTGGATGACCATGGATTTGGTAACAATTGCGCAGGCACAGCCCTATGCCCGGCTATTGGATGTAAACATCGTTGAAGCGAGCGCCGAGCGTGTGATCGGAGAATTACTTATTCGCGATGAGCTCTGCACCTCAAACGGTACCATGCATGGCGGCGTGATGATGGGTTTCTGTGATATTCTTGGGGCGACCGGAGCATGGCTCGCCCTGCCGGAAGGGGCAAATGGCACCACGACGATCGAAAGCAATACCAGCATGATGCGTGGTCCCAAGGCGGGGACTCTTGTGACGGGTATCTCCACCCCCGTTAAAATTGGACGCAAGCTTTCAGTCTGGCAGACCGAGGTGACTGATCCGGATGGCAAGAAGGTCTGTCTGGTGCGTCAGACGCAGTTGGTTTTGTAGCGTCTCTGCCTCTGTCGTTTGACCCGCAGCCTTGGCTCACCTAGGCAACCTGTAACGCTCAAAGGGATGCTGTGATGACCAAGACAGTCTTTGTGACCGGCGGGGCAGGCTATGTCGGCAGCCACAGCGCCAAGGCTTTTGCCAAAGCTGGATGGGAAGTTGTCACCTATGATAATCTTTCGCGTGGGCACCGTGATCTGGTGAAGTGGGGCCCGCTGATTGAGGGGGATATCCTCGATACGCAGGCGCTGACACAGGCTCTCAAAGAGGTGCGCCCGGATGCGATCGCGCATTTTGCCGCGTTTGCCTATGTCGCTGAGTCCATGCAGCAGCCAGAAATCTATTATCGCAATAATGTGGCTGGAACGATGAGCTTGCTCGATGCGATGGTCGCTGCTGATGTGAAGCAAATGGTTTTCTCATCCTCCTGTGCCACTTATGGCGTACATGAAGAGATGATCACCGAGGCTACACCGCAGCAGCCGATCAATCCCTATGGTGCCAGCAAGATGATCTGTGAACGTATGATCCAGGATTATGGCATGGCGCATGACATTGCTTCGGTGATCCTACGTTATTTCAATGCGGGGGGCTGTGACCCAGATGGGGAAACAGGCGAGCGCCATGACCCCGAACCACATGTCATTCCGCTGGCCATTAAAGGCGCGATGGATGGCACCTTTACGTTCAACATTTTGGGCGGGGATTATGACACGCCAGACGGCACGCCTGTGCGCGATTATGTACATGTCAGTGATCTTGCCGATGCCCACTGGCGCGCGCTTGATTATCTCGACCGTGGCGGCGCGAGCGATATTTTCAATCTTGGCACCGGGCGCGGCTATAGCGTTATGGAACTGGCTGATGCGGTATCGCGCGTCGCGGGCAAAGAAGTGCCACGCGTCATCGCAGACCGCCGTCCCGGTGATCCACCGAGCCTTGTCGCAAGCGCTGAAAAAGCTGAGCGCGTATTAGGCTGGCGGCCTGAACGCTCTGACCTCGATACAGTACTGCGCACGGCATGGGACTGGTTTCAAAAGGAAGCATCATGACAGAACCGCGCAAGATCCTTGCTTATTGCGATAAGATGTTCACCCCGTCTGAGAGCTTTATCCCACGCGGTTACAGTGCGTTTAGCCGCCTGAAGCCGGTATACATTGGCCATACGATCAACGGCTCTGTGCCGCAGGGCGCAGAAGCGATTGATCTTTCGTCCCTGCATGGACCAATGGGTGTGAACGGGTTCAAACAGTTCGGTATGATTTCAGGAAAGCTAGAGCAGACCCTGCGTGACCTGAACCCCATCGCTATCCATGC
Organism: Hyphomonas sp. FCG-A18; assembly: GCF_045287255.1. Lineage (GTDB taxonomy): Bacteria > Pseudomonadota > Alphaproteobacteria > Caulobacterales > Hyphomonadaceae > Henriciella. The sequence goes on along the minus strand of NZ_CP137142.1, from coordinate 2,088,235 downwards.
AAGCTTTGGTAAATCTGGGGCTTATGCCTTGCCTTTGGCACGCAAGCTTAATCTGCCTCTGGCGGTTACTTATTATGGTGGTGATGCGACCAAGAAGAGCAATACCAAGAACAGTTTTACAAGGGTCTATAATCGGCGTCGGCAAGCCCTCTGGGATGAGGCAGATTTGATCCTGCCCTGCTCTGATTTCATTCGCCGTGAGCTGCTGGGCAAGGGCGCACCCGACGAGAAAATGGTGGTCCATCACAATACCGCTGATCCGGAGAAGTTTCAGCCGGGCGACAAGCAGGACCTGATCGTCTTTGCCGGGCGGTGGTCGCCGAAAAAGGGGATTGATACGCTGATTGAGGCGCTATCCCTGCTCGGCGATGCCTTGAATGGCTGGACTGTGCGCCTGTGTGGGAACAAGCCGGAAGGGCAGCGCGATGCGTTTGAGCAGGGCTTACACGACAAGCTTGCTGCATCTGGTGTAAAGGTTGAGCTAGCTGGATGGGTGCCTGCTGATGAGATGCCGGGGCATTGGGCGCAAGCACGGATCGCCTGTATCCCGTCCAAGCGTGCGCCATCCGGGGATGCCGAGGGGCTGCCGCTGGTTTGTATCGAAGCCATGCTCTCGGGCTGCGCACTAGCCGCGACCCGTCACGCCGGGATAACCGAATGTGTCAAAGAGGGCGAGACGGGTTACCTCGTCGATGAAGGCGATGTGCGGGGGCTGGCTGAGAGTTTGCGAAAAATGCTGATGGATCCCGCGGCAACGGCGGCCATGGGAGAGGCTGGACGTGCCTTTGCTCTGGAAAGTTTCAACCTGCAAAAACAGAGTGTAAAACTTGAGGACCATTTGATGAGAATTGCAGGTCTTTCTGTATAGCGCTGTGTTTAGTTAACCGCGCGACACCGTTGAGTGGCCTTTCATTGTAATCTACGTTTTATGGTTAAGAAAAAAAGCGTGAGGAACCTTTGATGGCCAATGATTTGTATATGGCTGGACGCAAAACTGAACGATCGGTGTTTCTGGACCGGGCCAAACGTTTAGCCGCGATCCTTAGTCATTGCGGTATTGGCGAGGATGATGCCGTAGCGGTTCTGCTGCGCAATGATACGCTCTATATGGAAGTGATTGAGGCGTGCCGTCATCTGGGTGCATATTTTGTGACCCTGAATTGGCATGGCTCCGCCCAGGAGGTCACACAAATACTGGAGGATGCGCAGGCCAAGGTTCTGATAGGGCATAGCGATCTGACAGCCAAGTTTAGTGGTGATGATGCGTTGGCTATTCCCGTGCTGGCCGCGACCACACCCTATGAGATTGTCATCACCTATGGGGTCAATCCTGCAATCGCTGACGGGCAGGAGGACCTGAATGCGTTGATCGCGGAAGCGACACCGATAGACGCAGATCCCCTGCGGTTTCGCGGCATGTTGGCGTACACGTCCGGCAGCACGGGCCGCCCGAAAGGCATTCGCCGGGCCGTCGATCTGGAGCGTCCAGATCCCTATCAAACCTATGCTGGACTTGCTGAAGCGGTGTTGCAATTGAAGCCTGGAGACCGCTTTTATACCGCCGCGCCGTTGTATCACAGTGCTCCGAATGCCTTGTCGACCTTCTGCATGGCTGCCGGGTTTGCCGAACTGCACATCTCGCCGAAGTTTGATGCTGAGACATTCCTATCCGATGTCGAGCGTTTCGGGATTACCCATTGCTATATTGTTCCGACCATGATGGTGCGTCTGCTGAAGCTGCCAGAAGCCGTGCGAAACAAGTATGACACATCCACCTTGCGGTTTGGAATCTCAACCGGGTCTGCCTGGCCGCGCGATGTGAAGCAGGCGATGATCGATTGGCTGGGTCCGATTTTCTATGAGTCTTACGGGGCGAGTGAGATCGGCTTCATGACGCTGATCTCGTCTGAAGAGGCGCAGCGTAAGCCAGGATCGGTTGGTAAAGTCCTGCCTGGCGGCTCGATCAAGATTCTGGATGATGATCAGAATGAGATGCCCGTTGGGGAAGCCGGATCGATTTATGTCTATCTGCCCATGTTTGGCGATTTTTCCTATTCCAATACCGATGGGGACCTGAAGGGGCAGCGCTATGGGCAGCATGCTACAGTCGGGGATATTGGTTACTTGGATGAGGATGATTACCTCTTCATCAGTGACCGCAAGAAAGACATGATCATTTCCGGTGGTGCCAATATTTTCCCGGCGGAGATTGAGGCGGCTCTTATCGAGATGCCGGGTATTGTCGATTGCGCTGTGTTCGGAGCGCCACATGCTGAGTTTGGTGAGATGGTAGTTGCGGCTGTGGAACAGGCACCCGGGCGAGAGGTCACATTGGAGTCGATGCAGGGCTTTCTGGAACCCCGAATTGCCCGTTTCAAGATTCCCAGAAAACTTGATGTTCATGAAACATTGCCGCGAGAGGATAGCGGCAAGATTTTCAAGCAGCGCCTACGCGCGCCATACTGGGAAGAGACGGGCCGGAAGATTTAAGCCCGCCTCCAAACTGAAAACGCTCCAGACCTTGCGGTCCGGAGCGCTATTCATGCACCTTTGGAGGATCTAAGCGGCAGACTTGTCGCCTTCGATCAATTTTGGCTTACGGCCTTTAGCCGGAGCGCCGATTTCAATCTTGCGCGGCTTTTTCGCTTCTGGCAACTCACGAACCAGTTCAATTCGCAAAAGACCGTTCTTCAGCTCTGCTCCGGTGACGATCACATGATCTGCGAGTTGGAAGCGGCGAAGGAAGCCACGCTCGGCAATGCCACGGTGCAGGAACTGGCGTTCTTCTGCATCTTCGACAGGAGCTTTGCGGCCTGCAACGGTAAGGAGGCCATCTTTGGTTTCAATCTCAAGGTCTTCTTCACCAAAGCCAGCAACTGCGATTTCGATCGCGAATTCATCATCAGCAACGCGCTCAATATTATAAGGCGGGTAGCCCTGTGCGCCATCAAGGCGGGCAGCGTTGTCGATCATATTGGCCATACGGTCAAAGCCAACCATGGTGCGGTAAAGGGGGGTCAGATCAATCGTACTCATGTGTACAGTCCTTTCACTAGCAACTGTGTGCTGCAGGCGGTCTGACAGCCTATGCAGCGAGGGTTCGGAGCGTCTGTATATCCAGCCCGACCATCGGCACTGGCAGATTTTCCGGTCCCGACCCGCTTGGCAGCGCCGGAACATGACGTATGTGGAGAGGGCAAACGGGCGATTCAAGCCCTTAATGGAGAGAGATGATGAAACGTATCCTGATTGGCGGCGTGGCCGCATTGGCTTTGGCGGCTTGTGGCGGCGCAGAAGAGCCGACGGTTCCAGAGGTTGAAACACCGCCTGCTGAGGCACCTGTTGCTGAAGTTGAAGCGCCAAGTGCGATGGAGACCGTTCTGGCGGGCGCATGGCGTAGCGATGCCGAGAAGGCCCGCGATACTTGGCGGAATCCAGCAGAAACGCTGGAATTCTTTGAGGTTGATGCCGATGATACCGTCGTAGAGATCTGGCCGGGTGGTGGCTGGTACACCAATATCCTGGCCCCGTATCTGGCAACCGGCGAGGGTACGCTGATTGCGGCTATTTGGGATGTGAATGTCTTTGAAGGTGACCGCCGTACCCGGATTGAAGAACGCATTACTGAGTTCAAGGCCAAGTATGAGGCTGATCCCGAAACCTTCGGAACACTCGAATACAGCGCATTTTCAGCTGAATCTGGTCCTCTGGCAGAGGCTGGTAGTGTTGATGCCGTCCTGACCTTCCGCAATGTCCACAATTGGATGGGCGGGGATTATACGGCGAAATTCTTCACTGACGCCTATGATGCCCTGAAGCCGGGCGGCGTTCTGGGTGTGGTTGAGCACCGTTTGCCCTCCACCGCTGAGCAGGACCCGCGGGGTAGCACGGGTTACGTCCATGAGGACTTTGTGAAGGCTCTGGCTGTGGCTGCCGGATTTGAGTTCGTTGAAGCGAGCGAGATCAATGCCAACCCGGCTGATACGGCTGATCACCCATTTGGGGTTTGGACCTTGCCCCCGGTTAGCCGCACCGCAGACCGTGAAGGCAATACACCTGAAGGTTTTGATGCGGCGACCTATGAAGCGATTGGCGAGTCCGACCGCATGACATTGAAGTTCCGCAAGCCTGCGGAATAAGCGGTTTATGAAAGGCTGGATCGGTTCGGCTTAGAATCGGTCCAGCAACCGCTCGAGGTATTCACGCTCTTCTTCATCAATCGTGTCGCCATAGCGTCGGCGGAGTTCTTCAAGAATATCCAATGCGCGCTGGCGTTCGAGTTGGTCAGGGATATCAACGTCACTGTCTGAGCCAATGCCGCCATTTGGTGAGCGACCGAATGGGTCGCTGCCACCGGGTTCCGTGCCATTGCCGAATTGCTCACCAAGACGTGCGGCGCGTAGAGCATCCAATTCTGCGGCGAGGTCTTCTGCGAGGTCGCGTAGCTGCTCTGTTGCATTTTCCTGATTGCGCAGAGCCCGTAGCTCATTGCCTTCTTCCAGAGCATTTCCAGCGCGGCGCTGAGCCCGTTCAATCGCCTCCAGAGCATCTTCATCAACGATGCCGCCTGCACCAAACTCACCATTCTCTGAACGCTCAATCAGGCGATCCACCAGATCAGCCAAACGGTCTTGTTGTTCCGCCAAACTTTGCTCACCTGAGCCACCCGGCGCTTCCGATCCTGGTCCTTGACCACCGGGCTGGTTGTTTTGTCCTTGTTGCCCCTGACCATTACGCTCGCCGCGTTGCTGCGCGAGTGTTTCGTCATTGAGATTACGCTGTTGGCGGAGAATGTCCGAAAGCTCACGCATTGTATCGGACAATTCGCGCTCTTCCTGCGGGACGTTTTCATCCTCTGAACCATCGCCCTGTTGTCCGGGCAGGCCGGGCATTCCATCACCGCCAGCGCCGCCTTGTTGGAAATTCAGGTTTTCCAGCATGTTCGTGATGTCAGATAGCAATTGTCTTGCCTGATCAGCGGCTCCGGTTTCAGCCAGCTCTTCCAGAGCATCAAGCATGTCGGCAAAGTCCTGCCCGCCAAGGTTTGGTCCCTGACCACCAGCAGCGCCATCCTGAGGTTGCTGCGGTGCGGCCAATCCATTGGCCATCGCTTCAGCCATCCGGGCCGCCAGGTAATTCATCGCGGCCTGACGAAAGGCTTCGGTCAGGCGCTGAATTTCCTCTTCACTCGCGCCATCGCGCAAGGCTTCTTCCAGAGCATTCCGCGCCGCCAGAAGGCGTGCATAGGCATCTGCCGATGTGCCATACTCAGCGCGCAAGCTGACCGCCCAAAGCATCTCATCCAGAGCCTTTGAGGTTTCGGTATTGCTGGCGGCTTCGATCTCCCGCATAGCGGACCGCAAGCTGGTATAGACCAGCAAGTCACGGATATAGTCTGGTGTGCCATAGGTAATGGCATCAAGCATCAGGTGCCCGCGCTGGATGCCTTCCGGGGCCGTCCCCAGGCGCTGAGTCGCCGAGGTGTAAAAAGCGCCAGAGACGAGTGAATCGGTATGCTCTGGCAGGGTGTCGTAGGGATTATCCTCTCGCAAGAGGGTTACCCGGGCGTCCTGAATCGCTTTGGCCAGCGGTTGTAAAAGCAGCTTTGATGGAAGAATAAACTCGTACGTGTCGCTGACACCCATTTGGCCCGCGGCATCCGTAGCGACGAGATTGACAATAACGCGTGAGCCAGCCCAGCGATTACGGGTTAAATCTATGCTATCGCGTTTGGTCAGCTCGGTCGGGTTCAAGGCACCGAGTTCAATCGGGATAAGATCTGGCGCGCGGGTTGGATCACTCTCTGGCCGGATGGCAAGCTCAAGCTTGGCGACGCCATAGTCATCCTCAATGGCCCAGGTGAACTCGGTCTCATCATTCTCGCCAAGGGTCGGCATGGAGACAAAGAGGGTTTTGGGCGGATTGTCTGGCGCAGTACGTATCGTCCAGCTTTGGCGTTCACCCCACCAGCGCACGGACAGCGTGGTGTTTGTCTTGAGGGTCGCAGTGACTTCAAAAGCGCCATCGGGTGTTGCTGCGAATGGGAGGGTTTCACGACGCTGTCCATCCAGGCGCAGTTTTGGTGCCGATGGAGCCTGTGCCCTTACCGTTACGACTGACCCGGCAGGAACCTCTAGGGTGTTTTCATCGCGATCCAGAAAGATCGGTGCCCGCCCGCTATAGTCTGGCGGGGTAATCCAGGCTTCGATCCGGATATTCTCAGCGCCCAGCAAGCTGCCATAATCCGGGCTGAAAGCCTTGCTGAGGCGATCAAGGCTGCCCGTGCCATTGGCCACAAGCAGGCTGATTATTGCAGCGGGCAGGATTGCGCGGAACATGAAAGGGTCTGCGCGTCGCCAGATGTCCCGGAAGGTTGGAACTTTCAGGCGGCGAATGGCATCGGTCAGGCGTTGCTCATGAGCCCGCCAGAGCATGACCCCTTCAGCTTCTGGTCTGGCCGGGCGATCCTGAAGGCTGCTGAGTGGGCGCAGGTCAGATTGGTGGTCGAGTTCGCGAACGGCATCATTACGGTTTGGGCCACGATAGTGCCGCAGGCCACGCAGGGCCGTGATCAGCGCGAAGATCAGAAAGGCAAGAGTTGATAAGGCTGCCAGCTTGGTCGGCAGACGTTCATGCAAACCCAAGAGTGCCAGACACAGGAAAGCAGCGCATGCTGCGATAAAAGGCCAGAATGACCGCCATACAGCGATATCCCGCAACCGCCGATAGGTTCGGGCGATGCGGCTTTTCACGCCGGGAATGCGGTTCAGGTCAGCCAATCGGGTATCTGCTCCAATGCCATCATCTCTTCAAAACTGGGGCGCTTACGGATCACGGCGAACTTGTCACCATCGACCAGAACTTCGGCCACCAGAGGACGAACATTGTACTGACTGGAGAGCACAGCGCCATAGGCTCCAGATGACATAAAGGCAATGCGTTCACCCGGGGCGAGTTCCGGCATCTCACGCTGAGCCGCAAACTTGTCGGTCGACTCACAAATCGGGCCGACAATGTCATAAGTCGCGCTCGGATGGTCTGCACCGGGTTCATTCAGCGGGATGATATCATGATGGGCCTGATAAAGGGCCGGGCGCATCAGGTCATTCATGCCCGCATCGACAATCAGGAACGTCCGGTCCGGGGCTGGTTTGTGATAGAGTGTTTCACTGATCATAATACCGGCATTGCCGGCGATGACACGCCCTGGCTCTAGGATGACCTGAAGTCCGAGATTGCCGGTCACTTCGGCAATCATCTGCGCATAGTCAGATGGCGGGGCAGGATTATCATCAGCCTTGTAAGGAATTCCCAGCCCCCCGCCGAGATCGACACGGGTGAGGTCATGGCCCTGTTCGCGGAGGAACTTGACGAGGCCAATGGTCTTCTCAAACGCCGCGCGCATCGGGGCAATGTCACCGATCTGCGAGCCAATATGCACATCAACGCCAACCGCATTGATACCGGGCAGCGCTTTTGCCTGATGGTAGAGTTCCGGGGCATCGGCCCATGGTACACCAAATTTGTCGCCAGCTTTACCGGTTGAGATGTTGGGATGACCGCCAGCGGCGACATCCGGGTTCACGCGCAAGGCCACAGGCGCAACCTTGCCCATGGAGAGGGCGACTTCGGACAAGGTCAGCAGTTCTGCGCCGCTTTCGACATTGAACTGGTGAATGCCTTCACGCAGGCCCAGCGCCATTTCCTCACGGGTTTTGCCAACCCCGGAAAAGACGATTTTCGAGGCGGGGATACCTGCCTTGCGCGCCTTCAACAGCTCGCCACCGCTGACGACATCTGCGCCACAGCCTTCAGCAGCGAGCGTTTTCAATACCGCAATATTGCCATTGGCCTTGACCGAGTAAGCGATCAGGCAGTCCTGGCCATCAAACGCGCCCTGAATAACTTTCGCATGACGGCGCAAGGTCGCGCTGGAATAGACATAGACAGGTGTGCCAACTTCATCAGCGATGGCATGCAGGTCTACATCCTCGCAATGGAGGCGACCGGATTTGTAATTGAAATGGTGCAAACGCTTCTATCAGCCGGGGCTGACCTCCGTCATGCCTTCTTCTTCGACATCAATATCGGGAGCGGGTTTGGGAATTTCCCCGCCGAGCGAGTTGTAATAGGTCCGTCCTTGCTCAAAGTTTAGCTCAGCTATCCGGGCTGGAGCATCAACAGGCACAAGGGCTTCCTCAGTTGGCGGATCAGAAAGGATTGGCGGTGGACGTTCCAGCCCCCCACGCAGGCCACAGCCAGCAAGAGCGGTGAAAGCTGAAAAAGCGATGGCTGTCTTGATCACTGTCTTCATATCTTAAGACTCCATTCCTAACCGTTGTATCCATTGCTCGACCTGTTCGCGGACACGGACAGGCGAGGTTCCACCATAGCTTTGCCGTGAGGCGACGGAAGCTTCAACAGTCAGAACCGAAAAAACGTCATTCGTAAGGCGGGGTTCCACCTTTTGCATTTGTTCCAGGCTGAGTTCTGGTAGATCTATATTGTTCTGTTCGGCCAGGGCGACGAGGCTGCCTGTTACATGGTGGGCATCGCGGAATGGCATTTTCAGTTCGCGTACCAGCCAGTCGGCGAGATCTGTTGCAGTAGAGAAGCCTTTGGCGGCGGCTGCGCGCATATTCTCTGGCTTGAACGTCATGGTTTCGATCATGCCGGACATAGCCGCTGTGCACAGGCCAAACGTATCGAAAGCGGTAAAGGTCAGGGTTTTGTCGTCCTGCAAATCCTTGGCATAGGCAAGCGGCAGGGCTTTGACTGCGCCTTGCAGTGAGGCGAACTGTCCAGCGATCAGGCTGGCTTTGGCGCGAATTAGTTCGGCGGCATCGGGATTACGCTTCTGTGGCATGATGGAAGAACCCGTCGACCAGGCATCTGACAGGCTGGCAAAGGCAAATTGTGCGCTCGTCCAGAGAACGATCTCTTCGGCAAGGCGAGAGAGATGGGTTGCGGCGATGGCCAGGGCACTCATCGCTTCGAGCGCAAAATCACGGGCGGAAACAGCATCAAGGGAGTTGGCCATCGGGCGGTCGAAGCCGAGGGCTTCAGCCGTCATTTCGCGGTCAATCGCAAAACCTGTTCCAGCAAGGGCCGCGGCGCCCAAGGGGCTCTCATTGAGACGAGCAGCGCAATCGGCAAGCCGCGAGCGATCCCGCTCAAACATCTCGACATAGGCGAGCAGATGATGGCCAAGTGTGACGGGTTGGGCGGTTTGCAGATGCGTGAAGCCCGGCATCACAGTTTCGGTTTCGGCGCCTGCTCTTGAGACGAGCGCGGTTTGAAGCTGTTTCAGGCCACGGCTGGCCTCAGTCAGTGCGCCGCGCGTCCACAGGCGAAAATCGGTCACCACCTGATCATTGCGTGAGCGCGCGGTGTGCAGGCGGCCGGCAGGCTCGCCGACAATTTCTTTCAAGCGTGCCTCAACATTCATATGAATGTCTTCAAGCTCGACCCGATAGGGGAAAGTGCCTGCCTGCACTTCAGAGACGATTTGATCGAGACCGCCCTGAATGGCTTCATTATCTTCAGCGGTAATGATCTCTTGCTCGGCCAGCATATCAGCGTGGGCGCGGCTGCCGGCAATATCTTCGCGAACCATACGCTTATCGACATCGATCGAAGCATTGATCGATTGCATGATATCGGAGGGCTGTGCGGCGAAGCGTCCGCCCCACATTTGCTGGCCTTTTTGAGTCTCATTCGCCATATGCGCTCAAACCTGTCTTTGCTTAAAGGACGCGCCCGATATGGACCGCCTGTTACGTTACGCCATTCCGACTATGGTTGTCGGACTTCTTCTCGGATTGCTCTACGTTGTGTTTAGCGGATCGCAAGAGGGGGGCAACCGCGACCCAATTGCTAAATTTGCCAAGGGGACACTGGTCAAGCTCGATACAAGTGAGCGCGGCGACCTCGCACCCGACGCTCCTTTTACGGATGTGAATGGTGAGACTGTGACCCTGCAAGACTTTGAGGGACAGGTTATTCTGGTAAACTTCTGGGCGACGTGGTGCGGGCCATGTGAGCGGGAAATGCCGTCTTTGGCGGCCCTGCAAACAGCACGTGGCAGCGACAGGTTCAAAGTGGTTGCGATCAGTGTCGATAGCCAGGAGGATCGCGACTATGCGATACGGCGTCTGGCTGAGCTTGGCGGGGAAGGGGTACTCGACTTCTATCACGCACCGCCAGAAGCCTGGGATGTTGTCTATGATAGCGGCGCGCGGCGCGGTTTCCCGACAACCGTCATTTATGATGCGAGCGGGACAAAGCTTGCTTTGCTGGCTGGTGAAGCAGATTGGGCCAGCTATGAAGCGATTGGTTTGATTGACGCGATTTTGGGGATGCAGCCCTAATCCAGGTCAAAGGCGAACAAGAGCGTGCGTTGTTTCTCGTTGAAGTTGTTATCTGAAATCAGCCAGAGCCTCGTTTTCCCCTCGGGAGATTGGCCAAAGGCGATGCCTTCAAAATTGTCGACAGGCAGGGGCGGCTTGAGCGTTGCGCTTGCCATGAGATCGCCACTCTTGTGCACTTTGACTTTGGTGCGGTTCCCGCGGACGGGATCGTAAGCGCGGTAAAGGTCAGCATAGCCCCATTCTGTGAAGTCCGCTCCGGTTAGCGCGTATAATTCGCCCGGATCGACAAACATAAAGTCACTCAGCTCACCGGTTTCCAGCAGTAACGCATTTGGTGATCCCTTATTGGTCTTCATTTCAAAACCAACATGGAGCTCACTACCAAGGCTCAGCGCTTCTGCGCCGCGATTATCCGGAACACTTTGACCCTCTATTTTGACATTCAGGTCTGCGACCTTTGCGGCGAGGGCACCAACCCCGCAGCCTTCAAGGTCAAATGCTTTGATGCGGTGGTTGCGTTCGAAGCTGACCAGAGCGAGGCCATCCTTGAACGCAAGCCCCTCAGCATCGCCCTTACGTTTCCCAGAGAGATAGCTGCCGTCAGCGCCTTTCATGTAACCGATAGAGCCTATGCCATCAGGGGTGCCGGTTTCAGGATCTATGCCGATCCAGACCCATGCGCCTGCATCACTAATGGCAAGAAGTGAGCCACTGCGCAGCGTATCAAGGCCTGACAGGCCACCAAAGTTCGGGTCATCGGCTGTGAGGTGCCAAGCCCCGGCGAAGCTCATTCCGTTAAGGGCCTCAGCCTGCGCTTCGATCGGCCCACGATCAATTTCAGTGGCGGTGATAGACAGCGATTGTGCCCGCTCGAAAGCGGTGCCTTTCGGGCAAGAGGCTGCTCTTAATGCTGGCGCTGCGGTTTCAAAACGCCATGGAGCGGTTGCTTCGATCTGAGTTTCAGCTGCTTGAGACGTTTGGACGTCTTTTGCCTCTGGTGCTGCGCAGGCAGTTAAGCCAAGCCCTAAGCAAATGAGCGCAATCCGCATATCCGTCTCCGATTCGTCTGTCTGCCGTCTATAGCCTGCAAACCGTGGCAGGTTGATGACAGGTCTAGCTGGCTGTGCGAACCGCGTCCGCGACGCTTTCGACCACTTCATCCATCAGCTTGGCATCTTCAGCCTCAGCCATGACGCGGACGAGTGGTTCTGTACCAGACTTGCGAATAACGAGACGGCCTGATTTGCCGAGGCGGGTTTCCGCGTCTGTGATGGCGGTCTTCACGCTTTGCGTTTCAAGCGGATCTTTGTTCTTGTAGCGCACATTAACGAGCTTCTGCGGAACCTTGTCGAAGACATGCGCCAAATCAGACAGGGGTTTTCCTGTCTCCACCATGACGGCCAGAACTTGCAATGCTGCCATCAAACCGTCACCCGTGGTGGAATAGTCTGACATCACGATATGGCCAGACTGTTCGCCGCCGAGATTGAAACCGCCACTGCGCATCCGTTCGACGACATAACGATCACCGACTTTTGTGCGTTCAAGGCTGATGCCGAGGCTTTCAAGATGCTTCTCAAGGCCGAGATTGGACATGACTGTCGTGACAACGCCATCTGTGCTGAGCAGGCCGGATTTTTTCCAGTGGCCAGCGATCAGGCCGATAAGCTGATCCCCGTCGACTTCATGGCCATTCTCATCAATGATGATGCAGCGATCAGCATCGCCATCAAGCGCGATACCAATATCCGCGCGATAGGTTTTGACGGCTTCTTTCAGGGCATCAGTGTCTGTAGAGCCGACTTCCTGATTGATGTTAAAGCCGTTTGGCTCGACCCCGATCTTGAAGACTTCTGCGCCTAACTCATACAGCGCTGCAGGGGCGACTTTGTACGCTGCGCCATTCGCGCAATCGACGCAGACGCGAAGACCGGCAAGACGCATACGCTTGGGAAAGCTGGCCTTGACGATTTCAACATAGCGTGCCTGCGCATCATCAATGCGTTTCGCGCGGCCAAGGTCTTCTGGCGCGGCGAGCTTGTCATCCAGCGCGCGGTCCATGCGAGCTTCGATTTCCAGCTCGATCTCATCAGAGAGTTTATAGCCATCCGGCCCGAACAGCTTGATTCCATTGTCTTTAAAATTGTTATGGCTGGCAGAGATCATGACACCGAGGTCCGCCCGCAGGGAGCGTGTCATCATTGCGACACCGGGGGTCGGCAGGGGGCCAAAAAGGGTTACATCCATGCCAACTGAGGTAAAGCCAGCCACCAGAGCAGGCTCAATCATATAGCCTGATAGACGGGTATCCTTGCCGATCACGACACTATGGCGGCGGGGACTGGTGGTTCTGAAATACTTGCCAGCAGCCATCCCCAATCGCATCGCGATTTCGGGCGTCATGGGCGGGGTATTGGCGGTGCCACGGATGCCATCAGTGCCGAAATATTTGCGTGTCATAGAGGCCTCCACGGCGAATTTATCAAACTATGCAGGCGCAATGCCATAGTTTGCAGGGCAATTCCAAGGGTGGATTATGTTGTTTGAATGGCATAGGGCTTGCTACGCTTATGTGATTGGGGAAGTGGAAGGAGCGCAGTATGCGTTTAAGAACTCTGATAACGGGCGGCGCGTTCGCCTTAATCCTTGGTGCCTGTGCCGGTTTGCCAGACGGCATGACGGTTGGCGAATACTGTGCCAACCCGGACAAAGCGGATGAAGCTGTTTGCCAGCTGAAAGTTGAAATTGATGGGCAGTCAACAGCCCTCGCAGATACCAATATGAGCCTGAGCAAAGCCAGACAGATGGCTGATGATGCCATGGCTGCTGCACAAAGCGCTCAGGCATCAGCCGATAGCGCGCAGGATACCGCCAATCGCGCACTTCGCCTTGGCCAGACAGCCATGCTGAAAGAAGAAGACCTGATTTGTAAAACCAATGTGATTCAGAAGTCTGATATTGGCACATGTGAGCCAGGTTATACGGTCATGGGCTGCACACAGACACGCTATACAACGCGTGCTGGCGGCCTGTCTTTCCTGCGCGAAGTCAATAGCGAGCAATGCCGTTTCAATAGCAAAGTGCTCGAAATGAATGTGCGTTGCTGCATGACAGCCCCAGTGCAGAAAGCGCTTAGCGTCCCCGCGCGTTAAGCCAACTTAAAGTCTTGAGGCGGCGCGGTCAGAGAATGGCCGCGCCGTTTTCATATCTGGTCCTCATCCTCGTCACATTCCGCAATAGTCTTTGCAATGACGAAACCTCTATCTGTTTAGTAGGCAGGCTTTCTCTGAACATCTCGGAAGTGGAGACGCGAGTATATGTGCGGTATTATTGGCATTCTAGGTCAGGCTGAACCAGCGGCTCCTCGTGTGGTTGAGGCGCTTCGCCGTCTTGAGTACCGGGGATATGATAGCGCTGGTATTGCAACGCTGAATAATGGCGATTTGGATCGCCGCCGCGCTGCGGGTAAACTCAAGAATCTGGAAGAGCTTCTGGCGGCTGAACCCCTGACCGGGACAACAGGCATTGGCCATACGCGCTGGGCAACCCATGGCGCGCCGACGACAACCAATGCGCACCCGCATGTCTCTGGACCCGTCGCACTGGTTCATAACGGAATTATCGAGAATTTTCGGACCCTACGCGGGGAGCTTGAGGGCAAGGGGCACAGTTTTGAAACTGAAACAGACACTGAAACCGTTGCGCATCTGATTGCCGCACAACTTGCAGAGGGCCAGTCACCTAAGGCGGCGGTGCAGACCGCTCTGAAACGTCTGGAAGGCGCATTTGCTCTGGGAATACTATTCAAAGGCGAACAGGATTTGATGATTGGCGCGCGTAAAGGCTCGCCTTTGGTTATCGGCGTTGGCGATGGGGAGATGTTCCTTGGCTCTGACGCACTTGCGGTTGCGCCGTTTACGAACCGGGTTGTTTATCTCGAAGAAGGCGACTGGTGTGTCCTGACCCGTGAAAGCTATGAGGTTTTTACGGAAAAAGGGGAGGCTGTGACCCGGCCTGTCTCTATCGTCCAAGGCGCAGGTGCGACAGTTGAGAAGGGCAATTATCGCCACTTCATGCAGAAGGAAATCTTCGAGCAGCCGGACAGCGCAGCCCGCACGATTGGTGCTTATGTCAATGCGCTCGATCAGGCGATTGAGCTACCGGGTGATAATGGTGACGCGATAGATTGGGCTGAGATTACGCACCTGCATATGGTGGCGTGTGGGACGGCCTATTATGCAACTTGCGTTGCAGAATACTGGTTTGAGCAACTAGCCGGATTGCCGGTTAAAACCGATATTGCTTCGGAGTTTCGCTATCGCCAGCCGGCCTTGCCAAAGACGGGTGGCCTTGCGCTGTTCGTCAGTCAGTCTGGGGAAACTGCCGATACGCTCGCCGCGCTGCGCTATTGCAAAGAAGCGGGTCTGAAGACAGCTGCAGTTGTGAATGTGCCAACCTCGACAATTGCGCGAGAGGTGGATTTGGTTCTGCCAACCTTAGCCGGGCCTGAAATTGGTGTGGCTTCGACCAAGGCCTTTACCGCGCAATTGTGTGCTTTGGCTTCAGTAGCCGTTGCTGCTGGTCGGGCAAGGGGCACACTTTCACGCGATGCCGAAATACGACTAACAAAGGCGTTGACGGAACTCCCGCGCAAAATCTCTGAAACATTTTCCTTGGATAAAAAGATTGCCGGTCTTGCGCGCAATATGGCGAAAGCGCGGGATGTGATTTATCTGGGGCGCGGTGTTCATTACCCGATTGCGCTTGAGGGGGCTCTGAAGCTCAAGGAAATTAGCTACATTCACGCTGAAGGCTATGCTTCTGGGGAGCTGAAACACGGTCCCATTGCCTTGATTGACGAAGAGACCCCTGTTGTCTTCGTCGCGCCCTTTGATGGATTATTCGATAAATCGCTATCGAACCTGCAAGAGGTTGCCGCGCGTCGCGGGGAAGTTCTGCTCTTCTCCGATGCGGCTGGTTTGCGTGCAGCTGGGGATGCGCCAGCGCACCGCGTTGAGATGCCGGACTGCGACCCCTTTATTGCGCCGATCTTGTACAGCTTGCCGGTGCAAATGCTTGCTTATCATGTGGCGGTTGAGAAAGGCACAGATGTCGATCAGCCGCGTAATCTCGCAAAGTCTGTGACGGTCGAGTAAAACCCCTTCGCCTATAACCTAAAACGCCCGCGCCTGTTTTCAGGTCGCGGGCGTTTTCTGTGGGAGGGAGGAAACACGCTTAAACGATAGAGCCTGCCGTGAGCAAGGTCGTAGCAACGATGGCTACAGCGAGCGGAAGGGCAAGAGCAAAAGCGATCAGGCCCTGACGGGTTTCAGTGTGGGAGGAGACGCGCATGATTTTATCTTTCTTTGCTTTGCGGCGGGGTATTCCCCGTCCGTAAGGAGGATATAGCATCGCCTTGCAAAGAAATCAATGAATAATTTGAAAATTATTCAGCGTTCACGCTTTCGTGTATCTGGATCGGGACGGTAAGGCCCGCCAGAATAATGTCCATCACCCCGTCCAATTCACGCTCAAGCTGCGGTAAAGTCAGGCGAGACCAGAGCTGTGGATAGCGGAATTTCATGGTCGCTGACTGCATCATTTCCGCGATGAAGTGAGGGTTCTTCATCGGTGCGAAGATGCCTTCCGAGATGCCTTGCTCCAGGATTTGCACCAGATAAACACGCTCTTGTGCCAATTCCTCATTGGCAAAAGTTGGCCGCTCATTCGCCAGAACTTCGGCGACTTCGAGAATTTTTGCATCCTTGTCGAGCTTCTCAAACGTCGTTTTCAAAGCGCTATGGTGAAAATTACGCATTTTCTCCAGTGCATTACCCTTACCGCGGGCCAGTGCAGCATTCGCGGCATTGATCTCCATATTCAGCTTGCGCGCCATTGCCTCGGCAATGTCGATCTTCGAAGCGAAGAATCGATAGATGTTTCCAGCTGACATACAGCAGTCGCGGGCAATTTCAGCCATCGTCGTCTTGCCATAGCCATAGTGCTTTATGCGCTCCATAGCGGCGTCAAGAATCTGCTGGCGGGTATCGGTTTTGTCGTTCATAAGGTCCCACATAAGGGAAATTCGTGAATGATCAACGAATTGTTCAGTTACAAGATCGTGAGATTGCAGAGAGCGTGGCGTAGATGACACAAGTATCAGAGGCGACAAAGGGTACACTCGGGGTCCTTGGCGGGGGTGCCTGGGGGACAGCTCTGGCTGTCAGCGGTCAGGCCGGAGGCAATACGGTCCGGCTGTGGGCGCTTGAACCGGAAGTGGCCGAGGCGATGTCCGAAGGGCGCGGGAACCCGCTTTATCTGCCTGGTTTAAAACTGCCAGCGATCGAGAGCTCTACGGAACTGGCGACCCTTGCGGGATGTGATGCTATTCTTGCGGTTGTTCCGGCCCAATTTGCCCGAACCACATTTCAACAACTGGCCCCACATATTGCCGAGGGTACACCGATCCTTTTGTGCGCAAAGGGCATCGAGCGGGACACGCTGTCTCTTCAAACCGATGTGCTGCGCGAAACAATTCCCCACGCCGTACCGGCGGTCTTGTCAGGGCCAAGTTTTGCAGCCGATGTCGCGCGGGCTTTGCCGACAGCCGTAACACTGGCCTGCGAAGATGAGGCACTTGGGCAGCGGCTTATGAAGATGATCGGTCAGCCAAGCTTCCGACCCTATTGGTCGAATGATCTGATTGGCGCGGAGGTTGGCGGCGCTGTGAAGAATGTTCTCGCGATTGCTTGTGGCATTGTTGAAGGCTTGCAGCTTGGCAAATCCGCGCATGCCGCTTTGATCGCGCGGGGCTTTGCCGAGATGACGCGTCTTGGCGTGGCCTTGGGTGGACGCGCTGAAACGCTGGCGGGGTTATGTGGCCTTGGCGATCTGGTGCTGACCTGTTCCTCAACGCAGTCGCGCAATATGAGTTTTGGCAAGGCCTTGGGGGAAGGGCGCAGTGCCGGAGCGATTCTGGCGGAACGCCGCGCCGTGACCGAGGGTGTTGCAACCGCACCAGCAATGGTTCAGGTCGCTGCGCGCGCGGGCATCGATATGCCAATCTGTAGCGCCGTAAATGATATTCTGTCAGGCGATGCGAGCGTTCAGGACGCCATGAGTGCTCTGCTCGCCCGTCCCTTCCGTGGAGAGTAGGGCTGCTACTTGCTTTTCGATTGAGCTTTCAGGTGTTGTTCAACACGGTCATAGAGGCTCTTTCGATTAAGCGCTTCCTGTAACCCGGTGAGGGCCGCGATGATGTTGCCCGCCTCTTCATTTAATTCCTCAGATGCTGCCTCAAAGGCCTGCCATAGAGGGTAGAGTTCGCGTGCTAATGCTTCACCTGTTGATGTTAGCTGCAAGTCTTTCTGCCGGGCATCGTCCGGGTTTTGCCTAGCTTCAATAAGGTTCGCGGTTTCCAGGGACTTCCGCACCTTGCTGATCGAGACATGTGAAACACCGAGCGCTTTTGCCAGGCTACTGACACTCATCTGTCCGTTCAGCATCAGTTGATTGATCACACCAAACCATTTCTGTTCAAACGCCTTATTGTGATCAGTATAGATCTGATTGGCATCACTATCGATGATCGAAGAGAGCTGTCGCAGACGTTTTCCGATTGCGGTCTTGTCTTCAAATCCGGTCATGCAGCGTTCCTTCTGAAGAATTAATATGACATATATGTACCCGATTACATATATTGCGTAGTCAGGTACATATATAGCAAGAGGTTGGCTTATGATAAACCGAAGAGTGTTTCTGGGCGCGGGGAGCGCCTCAGTGGTTATCGGCGGGGCTGCGGCATCCCAAGAGGGCGGGGCGTATGGTGGCACGGACCGCAGGCAGTACATTATCAACGCGAACATGGTTCTGACACCGATAGTTGGCGAGCCTCTATCTGCGGATGACCTGGATCTGATCAAGTCCACAGGACTGACTGCTTTCAAGCAATCCCTTGGTGGGAGTGGGATGTCTTATGAAGAGACGATAGCCCATATCGAGGCTGTGGATGAGGTGTTTAATATCAATCCGGATGTCTTCTTGAAGGTGCAAAGCTTTACCGATCTCAAGCGGGCCTATGACACAGGCAGGATTGGCATCATCTACTCGTTTGAAAGCGCGAAAATGTTTCAGGATGATCTCTCGCGCATTGTTGAATTTGCAAAGCGTGGTGTACGGATCATGCAGCATGGATACAATCAGACGAATAAGCTAGGCGCTGGGGTGATGTCGGTAAATGGACCGCTGGGCCTCACCGAACGCGGACGCGAAGCCACCACAATTATGGAGCAGGCCAAAGTCTTGATCGACCTTAGCCATGCGCACGAACAGACAGCTCAGGATATTCTTGCAATCGCGACCCGGCCCCTTGCCATCACGCACGCTGGATGTGCGAGTGTGCATGAACACCCTCGAAATAAAAGCGATTCGTTATTGAGGGCGGTTGCAGAAACAGGCGGTGTTTTTGGCTTGTATGAGATGAGTTACCTGACACCTGACCTGGAACAGCAATCGCTGGAGGCGTTTCTACGTCATATCGATCATGCGGTGAATGTTTGCGGAATTGAGCATGTCGGGATTGGCAGTGACACACCGTTTGTCGGGTTTGATACCAGTCCAGAGAGTTTGGCCTTCTGGGCCAAAATCACCAAAGAAAGGCAGGAGAAAGGGATTGCCGCGCCGGGTGAAGGGCCGCCACCTTATGTTGAGGGGTTGAATGGGCCGCATAAAATGGTTGCTTTGGGGGAAGCGCTGCAGAAGCGAGGCTATACCGCAGCACAGGTCGACAAAATTCTGGGTCAGAATTTTGCTCGTTTGTTTGAAGCGGTTTGGACCTGAGGCATTCAGGGGTGTTGTGAAGGGGGGACATGTGCTTTCTGGCGGGTGAGAAGAGACAACCCAACGGAGCCAGTCCCATGCCCCTATATTTGATCAATGCCCGCGACAAAGCTGATAGTCTGGCCTTACGGCAGGCGACCCGTGAAGCGCATCTGGACTATGCCCGTGGCGCTCTGGATCAGATTCAGGTCGCCGGACCCATCCTTAATGCGGCGGGGGAGATGGCGGGATCAACCTTTATCATTGCGTTTGATACGCTTTCTGAAGCTGAGCTGTGGGCCGCGAATGACCCATATGCTCAGGCCGGCTTGTTTGATCGCGTTGAAGTGACCGAGTTCAAATGGCTGATCGGGGATGGCAAGAAGCCGGACTAGGGTATCCCAGCCTGGCTCTAAACATCTTCGAAAAGATCCAGCTAATGCAGGCTGCCAGCGCCATTCGCGGCAAGGCTTTGCGCCTGTGCGATCCACTGTTCACGGCCTACACGGCCTTTGAAAGAGAGATAGTCATCAATCCAGGCGGCTTCGTCTTCGTCCCAATGGGCGATCTGGCGGAAATGGTAGATGCCGAGATCGTTCAGCTTTGCTGAAAGCTTTGGGCCGATGCCTTTAATCCGGGTCAGGTCGTCTGGTGACCCTTCTGGCGCAGTCAAGCTAAGTGGGCGCTTTACTGGCTCTTCGTCTTTAACCGTAGGTGGCTTAGTGCCTTGATCAACGGTCTCAAACGCAGCGGTCATCACCATATTGCCGCGCTGCATACGATCAAACCAGTCGACAAGTGCCGAACCGGTTGTGGTGTTCGGCACATGTGTCCAGGCTGGCATACCAGACAACAGGCGGGCCATGTTTTGCCAGTGGCGCAGGTTCAGGTCTGACATCATCCGCAGGAGATCAGTTGTGACTGTATCTTCGGCAGGGTCTGTTTCAGAGGGGGTAATAGGATGAAGCTTGCTCATTCGCTCCATCCACAGGGAGCCAGCATCACGGCTGAAATCGCGCCATGCGGCAACGCTTTCCATCCAGTATTCAACCGGGGTGATCGGAGCATCATCTTCTGGGAGGTTTTCGCCGGACATGCCAGTCTCCATTATTATTGTGCAGTGCAACATAATCGAAAAGTTTCCCCTGCGCAAGGTCTTGCGGATTGTCTGCTCCTTTCCACTGACACATTCGCAGATTAGACAGGTGGCATGAGTGATTCTGGCAATCCATCGACGGGCTCGGTGCTGGTGTTTGACAGCGGTATGGGCGGTTTGACCATTGCGCGTGAAATTATGGCTCTGGCCCCTGGTCTGGCGGTCGATTATGCGGCTGATAGTGGGTTCTTTCCATATGGAGACAAATCTGATGCGGCTTTGACAGCGCGTCTGCCAGCGGTTGCCCGCGCTTTGGTGGAGCAGGCTCGACCAGATGTGTTCGTGATTGCCTGTAATACTGCGAGTACGTTGGCGCTCGAGGCAGTGCGTGACGTTCTGGATATTCCTGTGGTTGGAACAGTACCAGCGATTAAACCTGCGGCTGGGCAGAGTGAGACAGGCGTGATTGGCCTCCTCGCGACGCCAGGAACCGTTCGGCGCGCCTATACAGCGCGGCTGATCGCCGAGTTCGCCAAGAAGACAAAAGTCATCATGCATGGCTCGGTTGAGCTGGTGCAGCTCGCTGAAGAGCAAGCCAGCGGGCAGGCTGTTGCGCTGGAAGCATTTCGCAAGGCTCAGCGGCCTTTGTTTGAAGCCGATGGCGGGGATCAAATCGATACGGTCGTGCTGGCTTGTACGCATTTTCCGCTTATTCGCGGCGAGTTGGCGGCAACGGTGCCACACCCGGTCAGTTTCGTGGACAGTGGTGAGGCGATTGCTCGTCAAACTTTACGGGTGATGCCAGTCCAGACGCTCTCCCCTGGCGCGCAGGGGGGGCGGGTTTTTCTAACGAGCGCGCCTGAAGGGCAGCCACGTCTTATAGAAGTCTGTCGGCGATTTGGGTTTTCCGATACGCAACTGTGTTCAGTGACATAAGGGCGTATATGACTGTAACAAATGTCGTATATGGGGACGATATGGCACGACTTTTTTTCAGTTCTTTAGTTGCATGTGTTTGGCTCGCGGCGTGTTCGCCAGCGGTTGATTTGAAGTCGATTCCTGATCAACCCGATAGCCCGCCAGTATTTGCGGGGGGCGATGATACTAAGATCCGCATTGTCGGATCGTCGACGGTTTCCCCTTTTGCAACGGCCGTCGCAGAACAATTCGGTGCGGTATATCCCTACCCAACCCCGATTGTTGAAACCACCGGGACGGGCGGCGGTTTCAAGGCTTTCTGCAATGGCCTGGGGCCAAATGAGCCGTCGATCACCAATGCGTCGCGCAAGGTCAAAGCTTCAGAGGTTGCTTTATGTGCCGAGCAAGGCGTGACCGATCTGCTTGAGATCAAGATTGGCTATGATGGTATTGTACTGGCCAATGCGAAAGGCGCACCGGAACTCGATCTCACAAAGGGGCAGATTTATCAGGCGCTTGCTGCAGAATTGCCAGATGGGCGAGGTGGCTGGGTTGAAAACCCCTATGAGCGTTGGCGTGAGATTGATGCGTCTTTGCCAGACTTGCCGATCCGGGTTTCCGGTCCACCGCCAACGTCGGGCACCCGCGATGCCTTTGTTGAGATTGCCATGGAGAAAGGCGCCGAAACCCTGCCTGAACTTGCTGCGCTAAAGGTGAGTGATCCGGATATGTTTGAACGCCGCGCGCATACAATTCGCAATGATGGCGCATGGATTGATAGTGGCGAGAATGACAGCTCGATTGTTCAGACCCTACTCGGTGATGAAGCAAGTATCGGGGTATTGGGGTTTTCCTTCCTGGAACAGAACCTTGACCGGCTGCAGGGTGCGCGCATTGGCGGCATTCCGCCCGAGTTCAACCGGATCGCCAGCGGGGATTATGGTATCTCGCGGAGTATGTACCTCTATGTGAAGAAGCAGAATGTGCCACTGGTCCCCGGATTAGGGGCTTACCTGGCAGAGTTCACCCATGAGGATGCCTGGGGCATGGAGGGGTATCTGCTGTCAAAAGGCCTCATCCCGCTGCCAGAAGCGCAACGTGTCGCCGAGCGAGAAGAGGCTCTGAATTTGATCGCTATCGACCCTGTACTGGATTAAAGGTCGTTGCCGTCATCCTCGATCGGGGTGATCTTCAGGCGGGTGATCTGATTGCGTTTTTTCAGAACAATATCAAAGCGGTGTCCGTAAAAGGCAAAGCGCTGTCCCGGCTCCGGGATGGTTTGGGCCTCATGGATAACGAGGCCTGCGACGGTAACCGCTTCCTCGTCGGGAAGCTCCCAGCCTGTCGCCCGGTTCAGATCACGAATAGTGACCCAGCCATCGGTTTCCACAGCGCCATCCTCAAAGCTTTTCACACCCTGAACCACAACATCATGTTCATCGCGAATGTCACCGACAATCTCTTCCAGAATATCTTCCAGCGTCACGAGGCCTTGTAGGGCGCCATACTCATCAACGACGAGGGCAAAGTGGCTGCGTTGCTTGAGGAAGAGGTCAAGCTGGTCTTCGGCGCGGGTGGTTTCCGGGATAAACCATGGGTCACGGCAAACGCCCATAATGTCGACTTTTGCAGCATTGCCGCCCTCGGCGATCACGGCACGCAGCAGGTCTTTAACGTGCAGGACGCCAACAATTTCTTCCTGGTCCCCACGATACAGCGGCAGGCGTGTATGCGGACTGGAGAGGGCCTGACGAATGATAATCTCGGCGGGCTGATCAGCATTGATCATGAAGATATTCTTGCGGTGGATCATCACCTCTTCGACCGTCATATCCTTAAGGTCGAGTGCGCCGACGAGGCGATGCCGGTTCTTGGCATCAAGACCTTCTTCAGAATGGTGCAGGTCAATCGTGCCGCGAATATCATCTTCTGCCGTCACGCCATCATCTGGCGGTTTTACGCCGACAAGGCGCAGGGTAGCGTTCACGATGGATTGGATAACCACGACGATCCAGCTGGCGCTGGCCACCAGCCAACTGATCGGGGTTGAGACCGAGCGGGCCATATTGTCTGGCCGGGTAATCGCATAGGTCTTGGGGAGTACCTCAGCAAAGACCAGCACGAGAACGGTCATCATAGCGGTCGCCATGGCGACACCAGAGTCGCCAAACAGGTCGATAAACAAGGCCGATGCCAGTGCAGTGGCAAGAATATTGACGAGGTTATTGCCCAGTAGGATCGCGCCAATCAGGCGTTCGCGGTTGGAAATCAGCTTGTTGACCAAGCCCGCGCGCGGATCACCTTCTTTTTCAAGCTGGTGCATGCGCGACCGGCTGGCCGCGGTAAGTGCTGTTTCGGATCCGGAGAAAAAGGCCGACATCCCGATCAGGATCAGGATGGTAATTGCAGTGCCGATAATCATCAGCTTTTCGAAAGCTCCTCTGCAAGGAAAGATTGAACATCGGAGAGGTCCGCGTTCGGGTGAATAAAGGATTGGCCGATGCCACGAGCAAGGATGAGCGGCACACGGCCTGCACGAACTTTCTTGTCCTGTTTCATCGCTTCGGTCAGGCCTGGGGCATCATAGGGACCGCCCGGCATGGCCGCGAGTTTTGTGGTCATACCCGCGGCGACGAGCAGCTTTTCAGCCCGATCAGCCTGCGCCTTGTCTGTAAGGCCAATGCGAACGGAATAGTTCAGCGCGAGCACCATGCCGAGCGCAACAGCTTCGCCATGCAGGACGCTGGATCGGTACTGGTTCTGGGCCTCAACCGCATGGCCAAAGGTATGGCCAAGGTTAAGCAGGGCACGCACGCCGCCTTCGCGTTCATCCTGAGCGACGACGCGGGCTTTAGCCTGACAGGACTTGGCAACCGCCTCTGCAATGGCAGCCGGTTCTAGGTCGACAACAGCGCGACCCTGATTCTCCAGCCAATCAAAGAAGTCCGGATCATCGATCAGGCCATATTTGACCACTTCAGCATACCCGGCGAGGCGTTCGCGCTCTGGCAGTGTTTTCAGCAGAGCTGTGTCTGCGAGGACCAGTTTGGGCTGATGGAAGGCCCCGATCAGATTCTTGCCTTGCGCCGCATTCACTGCGGTTTTTCCGCCAACCGAACTATCAACCTGAGCGAGCAGGGTCGTGGGCACCTGTACCAGTGACATGCCGCGCTTCATCAAAGATGCGGCCAAACCTGTAAGGTCACCGATAACCCCGCCCCCAAAGGCGATCAGAATATCATCGCGTCCAGCGCCAGCGCCAAGTAGCCAGTCGAGGACGGCGCCAAGCTGGGTCCAGTTTTTAGTACTCTCGCCAGGGGGCACCGTCATCACATGCGGTGTAATCTGCGCAGTGTTCAGGCTCTCTTCGAGCGCTCGCAAGTGTAGCTTCGCGACGGTTTCATCCGTCAGGATGAAAGCGCGCGGCTGCTTAATATACGCCATCAGGCGCTGTCCCAGGGTTGGGAGCAAGTTGTGACCAACCAGAATTGGATAGGCGCGGCTGCCAAGATCGACAGTGACCGTAATGGGCTGGCTCATGCTGTGGGCTTCCATGCTTTTAGCGCCTCGATGATCTTATCAACAGTCATGTTGTGGGGGCCATCGACACTGGGGACGATCAGGTCGGCTTCCTCATAGATCGGGCGGCGCGCTTCCAACAGGTCCGTCAACACACCTTTGGGGTTCGCGCGCTTGAGGAGTGGGCGGTGCGTTCGCTTCGAAACGCGTTTCCATAAGGTCTCAAGATCGGCATTCAGCCAGACAGTGATTGCCTTCTCTCGCATCAAGGCGCGTGTATCCGCATTGAGGTAAGCCCCGCCGCCGGTTGCCAGAATATGCGGCGGGCCATCCAGAAGCCGCTCAAGTACGCGTTGTTCGCCGCGCCGGAACTCCGCTTCGCCGTGCAGAGCGAAAATGTCGGATACAGACAATCCGGCGGCTTTTTCAATCTCGTCATCACTATCAAAGAAAGGGCGGCCCAACGCCTCTGCCAGCCGGCGACCGACGGTCGACTTTCCCGCGCCCATCAGGCCGACAAGCGCAATCGTCCTGTCTTGCCAGCTTGCCTTAGTGTGGTCAGATTTATTTATACTTGATGGGTCTTCGGGCATCGTCGTGTCTTTATCAGCGACTTGTCCTATACAAACAACCCGGATCGGGCAATCACCGCTCGGTAGGATAATGGGAAAGGCTGACTCGATGCGCAAGTGGCTGATCATTCTGGCAATTCTGATCATTGGGGTTTTGGGGGTGCTTTGGTGGCTCGGGAACTCACTCGATAAACAGCGCCCGGCAGATGGCGAAGTGCGCATGGAGATTGAGCATGTTTTCTAGGACGCTTCTGACATGCGCAGCGCTATTGGCTTTGCCTCTGATGGGGCAGGCGCAGGTCGAGAGCGAAGGCATGAGTGATATCACGGCCTGGGGCGCGCGGTATCTCGAAGCGAGTGAGGCAGAGTTTCCAACGCGGCTTTGGCAGGGATCGAGCGATGAAACCCTGCTCGCGCTGATGAAACAGGTAAACACGACCCGGATTACGCCAGCCGAGCGGAAGCTGTTGCGCCGGGCGATTCTCTCGCCTACCCGAAGACCCACTGGCGATCTGGCCGATGAGCTGCTTGCAGAGCGCGCCCGTTTAATGTTGGCTCTAGGGGAAGCCGAAGCGGCGTCTGAGCTTGTACCACGCCTGGAGACCGAAGCGCGCGGTATCGATGCTGAAGCGTTGGCGATTGATCTGGCACTGGCGCGGGGTGATGAGCTGACAGGTTGTCGGCCAACCAAAAGTGCTGCGCGTATGCCAGATGGCATGTACTGGATGAAGCTGCGCGCTGTGTGTGCAGTTTTGGAAGAGAATTATGCGCGCGCGGAATTCGCCATGGAGCTGGCGAGTGCGCAGGGGCTTGATGATGACTGGTTCATCAGTGCGATCTTCGCAGCCTCCGGAGATACGCCCAACCCACCGAATGCCCGGTTTGATACAGGATTGAATATTGCGCTTTCGGCCAAAGCTGACCTTGATCAGTCGCGGATCACAACCAGTTCTTCACGGCCTGATCTTGCCGCAGCCGCGGCCCAGCGTCCCGGTATACCCCCACAACTTGCCGAACGCTTTGCGAGTATTGCCGCCGAGGTTGGCTTGCTGAGTGTTGAGGACCAGCGCCGCATTTTGATGGCGCGTATGGATGAGGCTGAGTTTACCCCGGCCAATGCCATTCAGGCGGTGATTGCCTCTTTCCGCGATCCTCTGAACCTGCCTTCTGAACAGGCGCGCCAGCTGGATCAGGCCCTGCGCAATGCTGCCAGCGGCGATCTTGCGCGGATAACCAGCACCTCTCAGCTTTTGCTGCCTGAGTTAAGGGCTTTGCCAAGAATTCCGGAAACAGCGCCGTATGCTTTAACTTTTGCTATGGCCGCGTTGACGGCTGGCGATCATGAACTTGTGCAAACCTGGTTAGGCGCCACAGAGTTTGAGGGCTTGCAGCCTCCGGATCCGTTTGCGGTTGCGCGACTTGAAGCGCTTGATCTGATTTCTGGCGGCGATAACTCCCGTGCTTCTCAGGCCTCGGTTCAGGCGCGATTGATCGCTGCTGCTGAGAACGGCGAGCAGAAAAGCGAAGCAGCCCATTTGCTGACGCTCTGGCAGGGATTTGGTTTGTCTTTAGGCCCTGAGGCGCGCGCTATGATTGGCACGCATGGTCATAGTGGTAGACGGTTATCTTCTGGCAAACTGACAGAGCTTGAGGCGGCGGCGCAGGCAGGGGCCGTCGGTGAAACGGTCCTTCTGGTTCTATCAGCAACGGATCGAGATCCGGGCACACTGGCTGCAAGGGACCTTGCCGAACTGATACAAGCATTACGGCGTGTCGGGGCAGAGGATATCGCTCAGGACCTGGCGATTGAAGCAGCTAATCTCTGGGTGGAGTAAGTGCTTGTCTTGCCCAAGCGGCAAGTACGCTATGTGCTGCTTTCAATGATCATTGGAGGATAGAGCATGGCCATTCAAACCCGCGTGACAGAGATGCTCGGCATCGAAAAGCCGATCATTCAGGCCGCCATGGGCTGGATCGCACGGAGCCAGTTATCCTCTGCTTTCTCTAATGCGGGCGGGATGGGCATTATAGAAACCAGCTCCGGCGAGCTGGATGCGATTCGCGAAGAGATCATCAAGATGCGTGATCTCACTGACAAACCATTCGGAGTGAATGTGGCACAGGCTTTTGTGCGCGACCCTAATATTGTTCAGTTCATCATTGATCAGGGCGTAAAATTCGTGACCACGTCTGCGGGTGACCCGATGAAGTATACAGGCATGCTGAAAGAAGCGGGCCTGACAGTCTTCCATGTTGTGCCGAGCCTCAAAGCCGCATTGCGGGCGATTGAAGCCGGCGTTGATGGCCTGATCGTTGAGGGCGGGGAAGGCGGCGGCTTCAAGAACCCAAAAGATGTCGCCTCAATGGTGCTGATCCCGCAGGTCTGCGAAGCCGTTGATGTTCCGGTCGTTGCGGCGGGTGGCATCATGGATGGCGGGACAATGGCAGCAGCTTTTGCGCTTGGGGCGGAAGGGGTTTTGATGGGGACGCGTATCCTGTCGAGTGCCGAAAGCCCGGTTCACCAGAACTGGAAAGATGCCATCGTGGAGGCTGATGCGACAGATACTGTCTTCCTGAATCGCGATGGTCCGGGCCCAGCTTTGCGCGCGCTGCGGACCGAGCGCACAACCCGGATTGAGAAAGAAGGTGTTGAGAATATTTTCGGCGAATTTGCCGGAACTCAGGACGTTTACTTCGGTGGAAATCTGGAGGCCGGCATTGCCCTGACGGGGCAGGTGGCCGGACGCATTAAAGGCGTTCGCCCTGTTGCGGACATCCTCAACGAGACCATGGATCAGTACCAAGAAACGGTCGCGCGTTTGAGCGGAGTACTCTTGTAACACGATACCCCTAGGCCAATCGGCTGAAATCTGGTTAAACCCTCGGCATATTCATGCAGAGGAAACCCCAATGACGGTAAAAACCTTCCTTCTCGGTGGTGTTGCGGCCTTCGCCTTGACACTGACAGCCTGTGACAGCGTTCGCGCGCCGGGCAGCGGTGATGAGACCGCAAGCACAGAAACTGCGACCGATGCTGCGGTTGAAACCGATACACCTGAAGTCGGCATGAGCGAAGCTGAGCTGGCCGCGAACCCGCTCTTGCAGGATTGGGAGACCCCTTATGGTGCGCCACCCTTCTCGCAAATCAAGGCTGAGCATTATATGCCAGCTTTCAATGCAGCGGTCGCTGAACTGGAAGCTGAGATTGATGCCATCGCTTCAAGTGAAGAGGCCCCGACCTTTGAGAATACCATCATTGCGATGGAGAAGTCTGGTGAGAAGCTGACGCAGGTCCTGCTGACTTTCTCAAACATTTCCGGAACGGAAAAAGACGACGCGATTGCTGAGATTGAAGGGCAGATCTGGCCAGCTTATTCAAAAGTCGCTGACTCGATCAATTTTAACGAGGCGCTTTTTGCCCGTGTAAAAGCGATCAAGGACTCCTCAGCCTCTGCAGAGCTTGGCGAGCAGGAAGCCCGCCTTCTTGAGCTGACCTATCGCCAGTTTGAGCGCGCTGGTGCGAACCTGTCGCCAGAGATCAAGGCGCAGGTCACCGAGATTAACGCCGAGATTTCAGCTCTGACCACGCAGTATGGTCAGAACCTTCTGAATGCGACCAAGGCATTCCGGATTGAGGTCACTGATGAGGCAGACCTTGCGGGTCTGTCAGATAGTTTTAAAGCGGCGCTAAAGGATGGCGATAAGTGGGTACTGACGGTTGATCGCTCTGTCTATGAGACCTTCATGACACAGTCGGAGAACCGTGACCTGCGTAAGCAGATGTTTGACGGGTATCGCCTGCGGGCCAATTCAGGTGAACTGGACAATGGCGCGATTGGCCTGAAGGTCGCGCAATTGCGGGCCAAGCGCGCTGAACTGCTCGGCTATAAGAACCATGCTGAGTATGTCCTTGAATACAATATGGCGAGAACGCCCGAGACTGTTGAGAATTTCCTCATCCGTGTCTGGCAGCCGGGTTTGGCCCAGGCCAAGCAAGAGCGCGCCGAAATGCAGGCTATGATTGGCGACGAATTCACGTTCGAAGGTCATGACTGGTGGCATTACAGCGAGAAGGTTCGTCAGGAAAAGTACGCCTTTGATGACAATGCTCTTAAGCCGTATTTCGAACTGGATGCGGTCAAAAAGGGTGCCTTCGACATGGCCGAGCGTCTGTTCGACATCACCATGACGGAAGTTGAGGTTGAAGGCTGGAACCCTGTCGTGCGATCCTTCGATGTGACGGATAATGAGACCGGCGAACATCTCGGCCTGTTCATGATGGACATGTACGCGCGCGACTCCAAGCGTGGCGGTGCCTGGATGAGCACCTATCGCCCAATGTCCAACTATGATGATGCCGACGAAGTGCGTCCAATCATCACGAATAACATGAACCTCATCACACCGCCGGAAGGGGAACCAACCCTGATGCGGTTTGCTGAAGTGGAAACCCTGTTCCACGAATATGGTCACGGTTTGCACGGCCTGATCACACAGGTGAAGTATCCAACCTTCTCCGGTGTTGATGGTCCTCGTGATTATACCGAGTTCCCGGCTCAAATCCTTGAGCACTGGGCGGGTGCTCCGGAAATGCTGGCCGAGTACGCCCTGCATTATGAAACCGGCGAGCCAATTCCAATGGAGCTCATCGAGAAGATGAATGAAGCCGCGAACCATAACCAAGGGTTCCGCACTACTGAGTTTATCGCTGCGTCTCTGCTTGACCTTGCCTGGCATACGCTGAGCTATGAGGAAACGATGGCGATCACGGATCCGCGTGAGTTCGAAGTTGCTACGCTTGAGAGCTACGGTCTGATCCCGGAAATTGAGCCACGCTATCGCTCAACCTATTTCAGCCATATCTTCTCTAGTCCTCTTGGCTATTCGTCAGGGTATTACGCTTATCTCTGGTCAGAAATTCTCGATGCAGACGGTTTTGAAGCCTTCCGTGAGGCAGGCGACATCTTTGATCCGGAACTGGCCGGAAAGCTGAAGAAATGGGTCTATGAGTCTGGCGGCTTGCGCCCGGCTGATGAGCTTTACCGCAATTTCCGTGGCTCTGACCCGACCATTGAGCCGCTGCTGCGCATTCGCGGCTTTGATACCGGCGAATCTGAAGGCTAAGCCTTCCGAGTGAGCACAATTCAAAAAGCCCCTTCTGTTTTCGGAAGGGGCTTTTTTACGCGTAGCCAAACAGGTGTCATCTGGCTTAACTGCGCGAAATGATCTGGAGATGAGATAATGCGTTTGGGACTTGGGGCCGCGCTATGCGGCGTGGTTGTATTTGGCCTGACAGCGTGCGGGAGCGGTTCTGATGCGCCGGGCTTTAATCACGGTGCGACAGTGGGGCTGACCAAGGCCCTGAGCGCAGATGACTTGGAGGGGCGCGGGGCCGGGACTGAAGGGAATGCGGCGGCGCGGGCATTGATTGTTGAGCGTATGAAAAAGCTGGAGCTAACGCCAGTTCTTGGGCGGTATGAACATGCTTTTACCTATGGGCCCTTCCGGACGCCAGAAGGGGAGGATGCGGTCCCGGATAAGCCAGGAATCAACGTGATGGGCGTGATCCGGGGCAGTCAGCGAACAGGTCTCGTTATGGTCGTGACCGCCCATTACGATCATCTCGGCATCCGAGAGGGTGAGATCTATAATGGTGCGGATGACAATGCGTCAGGCGTGAGTGGTATGCTGGCCATCGCGGATTATTTTAGCCGTAATCAGCCAACCCATGATGTTCTCTTCGTTGCGTTTGATGCCGAGGAAGATGGCTTTGGCGGCGCACGTGCCTTCATCGCGGAGCCGCCCGTACCGCTTTCAGCTATGGCCTTTAATCTCAACCTGGACATGATTGCCCGCGGAGATAATGGCATCCTGTGGGCGTCTGGCGCGTCGCATTGGCCAGCGCTAAAGCCAATGATTGAAGAGGTTGCGACCGTTGCGCCTGTGACATTGAGTATGGGGTTTGATAGCGGTGATGGGCGCGCTGATTGGACGCTGTTATCAGACCATGCGGTATTTTTCCGGGCTGGAATTCCGCATCTGTATCTCGGTGTTGAAGACCATCCCGACTATCACAAGCCGGGGGATGATTTTGATAAAATCGATCAGGACTGGTTCCTCGACTCTGTCGAAACGGCACTGCGTCTTGCGATTAAAGCCGAGGAAAACCTGCCTGATCTTTATGCCATGAAGGCGGACTAGGCTGCCTCTGTCAGCATTTTGTAAATCTCGTCCTTGAGCGTCATACGCTGCTTGCGCAGCTCGGATTCATGGACCGGGCTGGCCGGTTCGACATTGGTCTCGATCCGGTGAATTTCGCGATTGATCTCGTGATACTCATCGGCGAGGCGGGCAAAGTGGGCATCGCTGGTTTTCAGCGCGTGCATTTGCTCTGTCAGGTCCGGGAATTCCTCGGCCAGTTCGTGAGGGGTATTTGACATTTAGCGTCCTCCATATCTGTCCTGCATATGTGAACGCTGAGGGCAGAAATGGTCACTAAGGAGATGCCCGTAGCCGCTGTGCTTAGTCGACTTTATTCATGTAGGTTGGCAGCCAGCCTTCATGGGCCTCGCGGAGGCGGGAGAGGGGGAGTTCGATATTCAATGGGCCGCCAGCATCACAAAAAATCAAAATGTTCAGTTCTTCGGCTGAAAACCAACCAGATTTCAGCTTTTTGCCACTTACAGGGACTTGGGTGCGCTTCGCCAGTTCAAGAATTTGTTTATGTTGGTCCTTGCTAGCGGCTGCCAGATAACATCCGGTCGCTTCCCCAAAAAGCGCACGAGAGTAGTAGGCTCGCTCTTTCCAGCCATCCGGAAGAATGACACCCTCTGACATCCAGTTTGTAACATTGCAACCGACACCCAGCCCGCTCGCCAGCGCCATTTCGGTAGCGGCGCAGGCGATCCCACCATCGCTGACATCGTGGACGGCATTGACCAGCCCTTGTTCAATAAGGTTGCGGACAAAATCCGCATTGCGCTTTTCGGTTTCCAGATCGACAGGCGGTGGTGGGCCTGCCTCTTCACCATCGAGGCCGAGAATCTCCCGTGCATAAAGCGAGGCACCGAGATGACCTTTGGTCTCGCCGATCAGGATCAGGACATCGCCCGGCTGCGCGCCTTTCAGGGTGGAAATCTTGTCGAGGTTTTCGATCAGACCAACGCCGCCAACCACTGGGGTGGGGGGAATGCCTATGCCATCGGTTTCATTATAGAGACTGACATTGCCTGACACGACCGGGAAATCGAGCGCGCCGCAGGCCTCTGCCATGCCTTCAATCGCCTTGACGATCTGGCCCATGACTTCCGGACGCTCCGGATTACCGAAATTGAGGTTATCCGTGATCGCGATCGGCTTTGCGCCGACTGCGGAGAGGTTGCGGTATGCCTCCGCCACAACTTGCTTACCGCCTTCATACGGATCGGCGGCGACATAGCGTGGGGTGCAATCTGAAGTGATAGCGAGGGCTTTATTGGTGCCGTGAATGCGCACAATCGCGGCATTGCCTTGTGACTGAGAGCTATCAATCGTGTCGCCCATCACGTGGCGATCATATTGCTCCCAGATCCAGCGTTTGGAGGCCATATCCGGGCAGGACATGAGCTTTAACAGCACTTCGCCATAATCTTCCGGCTCTGGATATTTTGAAATATCGAGCGGCGCGCGCTTTTTTGGCTCAACCCATGGTCG
Organism: Hyphomonas sp. FCG-A18; assembly: GCF_045287255.1. GTDB lineage: Bacteria > Pseudomonadota > Alphaproteobacteria > Caulobacterales > Hyphomonadaceae > Henriciella. The sequence goes on along the minus strand of NZ_CP137142.1, from coordinate 2,055,251 downwards.
ATCATAGTTCGGGGCATCCTCGGCGAGCGGGGCAACCGGAATATCACAAACCGTTTCGCCAAACTGTTTGAGGACCATACGCCCGGTATCAGTAGTCATCCCGATGACTTCGGCATCAAGGTCATACTTTTCGAAAATCTGCTTCGCCAGCTCGATCTTGTCCGGATAGAGCACCATGAGCATCCGCTCCTGGCTTTCTGAAAGCATGATTTCATAGGCGCTCATGCCGGTTTCACGTTGTGGGACTTTATCAAGGTCCATCTCAACCCCGATGCCCTCGCCATTCTCGCCGCCACTATCGGCCATCTCAACAGAAGAAGAGGTAAGGCCCGCCGCGCCCATATCCTGAATGGCCTGGATGGCATCGGTTGCCATTAGTTCGAGGCAGGCTTCGATCAACAGCTTCTCTGTGAATGGGTCGCCAACCTGCACGGTTGGGCGATTATCCTCGTCACCTTCAGAGAATTCAGCAGAGGCCATGGTCGCGCCATGAATGCCATCGCGCCCGGTCTTTGAGCCGACATAGAAGATTGGATTGCCGGGCGTTGCGCCGCGGGCATAGAAAATCTTGTCCTGATCTGCGAGGCCGACCGCCATCGCATTGACGAGGATGTTGCCATTATAGCCTTTATGGAATTCGGTTTCGCCCGCCACAGTCGGGACACCGACACAATTCCCATAGCCGCCAATACCAGCCACGACGCCTTCCACCAGACTGCGGGTCTTGGGATGGTTTGGATCGCCAAAGCGAAGCGCATTCACCAGCGCAATCGGGCGCGCGCCCATGGTGAAGACATCACGCAGGATACCGCCGACACCCGTTGCGGCTCCCTGATAGGGTTCAATATAAGACGGGTGGTTATGGCTCTCCATTTTGAAAATGGCGGCTTGCCCATCGCCAATATCGATCACGCCCGCATTCTCACCCGGCCCCTGAATGACATGCTCATTTTTGGTCGGGAATTTGGACAGATGACGACGGGATGACTTGTAAGAGCAGTGCTCCGACCACATCACCGAATAGATGCCCATTTCGACCAGATTGGGATCGCGGCCAAGGCGGGTGACAAGGCGGTCCCACTCCTCAGCATTGATGCCGTGTTCAGCCGCATCAGCGGCGGTTTGCGTGGCCTGCATGGCGGCGACGATCTCAGCAGCGAGAGAAGCGGATATATCTGTCATGGCCGCCCTTTAGCGCGCCGCAGCTGGATTCGCCAGCCTGATAATGCGCTTGTTTAACGCTCGCCGAGATAGGTCCATCGCCGCAACACTTCTTCGAGTGGGCCGCGCTTGAACTTGGTGCGCCAGACACTGGTGAATGAAATGCTGAACAGGGCGACGGCTAAAGCAATCGCGATACAGGTCGCAGCGCCATATTGCTCAAATAAACCAAGACCATAGGCGTTAAAGATCAGAGAGAGGAGCAGGCCTTGCATGAGATAGGCTGTTAGAGACGCTGTCCCCCCGCGGGCCAGGAAAGTCTTGACCGTACCGCCCGGTGTTTCCGCCCATTTGGCGATCAGACCGAGATAGCCTGCGGTCGAGAAGGGCGCACCAAGCATGATCAGGGTCATACCAAGCATAGTTTTGACATCCATGAAGCCACCGCCCTGAACTGTAAGCCAGGCGCCATACCCGCTGATCAGGACGCCAATTGGCAAGAAGATATGACGACAACGCTTCCAGAAAGGTGCAGACGGATTTGAGATCGTTCCACGTCTGACAGCAGAAAGGCCGAACATGAAGAAGGCGAGGGCACCGACACCCTGCATCATCATACCGAACGTGATGACGCCGCCCCATTCAATGAAACGTTGATGGATCGTGTCGACAAAGCTGCCAGATCTGAAGGCTTCAGCGGCGGTTAAACCTTGTTCGTATATCGTCGGTAGTTCGCTGGTATAGCTTTCAGGGTCGAAGGTTGCCCACATCCATATGCCTGCCGCCATGAATGCTACGAGCAGCACCTGAAACGTATATAGACCAATACCCCAACCACTTAGTGTGCGGGCGCTGGCATTCCTGAACAGGAACAGGATGCTGCCGAGAATGGCATAGATCACGAGAATATCGCCCTGAAACAGGAAAGCGATATTCACGAATCCAAAGGCGAGAAGGCCAAGAATGCGTCGCCAGTATCGCCCGGAAAAGCCAACGCTGCGTCGCTCAGCCGACTGGATCTGATAAGCAAAACCAACGCCAAACATGAAGGCAAACAAGGTGTAGGATTTCATCAGGAAGAAGGCGTTGACGATCCAGAACGCCCCCTGATCAATCGGCGTATCAAGGCCGCCAATCGAATATCCCGTCATGAAGGGATAAGCAATGACACCGACATTGACGAGGGCTATGCCAATCAAGGCGAAAGCCCGTGCCAAATCGGGAAACACTTCGCGTCCGGCATTCTGGGTTTCACTCAGGTAGGTCATGATTGGCCCCCAAATCGACTTATCCTTTGGTTAGAGGTGACGATTTTGCGGTATTGGTCAAGTTAGGGCAATCGCCCCTGATTCGCTCAAGCGCCGTTTTTCCTGTATCTTCGGGCCTGAGAGAGGATAGAGGGAGGAAGACTATGCTCAGACTCATTGTGCTTTGTGCGGGCGTAATTTGCCTTTGGGCGTTGATCAATGGTCAGGCCAATGCAGAGGTTCAGCGTCACTGTAGCGGCTATTACTACATGGACCTTGTTCAGGAGAATGGAAAACCTGTTCAGCGCGGCAATGGCTTTAACTTCGGAGATTACTCGGCGGTTGGTTCCTGCGGCAACACGGTCAAAAATCGCTGTCGTGAACGCGCTCGTAATAAACTGCGTGCCTGTTATCGTGATCATTGGAAAGCACGTTGGGATCGTACGCGCCCGATCTCCTGCACGCAAAGCAAGGGGGTAAAGCGTTACGCTTTAAACGACCTCAAGAAACAAATGGAAACGATGGTCTGCTGTGATGGCGAGAACAGAGGCCGCAGCAGCACAGTTGTTGACCTTTATGGTGTCACGCATGGCGATAATGGGTGCGGCGCGAAGATCGTTCGGAAGACTTTCAAGAATGTCAGTGATTTGCGGACGCAAACGCTGCTTAGCGAAGGTTACAAGATGGACTGTACTGACATTCGCAAAAAGTATTGCCCAGGCATGTTGCCTAAGCGCGCAAATTAAATCGCGCCAATCAGACTTTCGAATACGCCAAGACCATCAGTGCCGCCCTCATGGCCGCCAATGGCGCGCTCTGGATGAGGCATCATGCCCATAACCCGGCCATTCTTGCTCAACACGCCAGCAATATCGCGGGCTGAGCCATTCGGGTTGTCGACATAGCGGAAGGCAATACGGCCATCGCCTTCGATTTGGTCGAGCGTGTTCTCATCGGCAACATAGTTGCCGTCATGGTGCGCGATCGGGATCGTCACCTCACTTGTGCCGGCATAGGCACTGGTAAAGGCACTATTGGCGCTTTCAATTTTAAGGGTTTGCGGCTTGCACACGAAGTGCAGGCTGGTGTTCCGCATCAGAGCGCCGGGCAGCAGGCCCGTCTCGCACAGGATCTGGAAGCCGTTGCAAACACCAAGGATATACCCGCCACGCTCGGCATGGGCATGCAGCTGGCTGATGACTGGGCTGTTGGCCGCCATTGCGCCCGTGCGCAGATAATCGCCATAGCTAAACCCACCCGGAACCATGACGAGGTCGGTATCCGTCGGGATGGTTCCATCTTTATGCCAGACCATAGCAGGGGCTTTCCCTGTGGCCTGTTTGAGGGCGACCTGCGCATCCCGGTCACAATTGGAGCCGGGGAAGACGATGACAGCAGTTTTCATGGTCTCTCCTTGGATGGCTGGCCTTTAGCAGGGAGTCGCCCCCTTTGGGAATAGGGTTCAGGCGGTCAGTGTGAGGACGGCCAGACCAACGAAGACAATAAGGCCCATACTGAAGCGCATAATCATGGCGCGGCGCAGGCGTTGTGTCTCTGGATCAGTAGCAACACTCGCATTTAGAATCTGTCCAAACATATTGGTATTGGATGACCCAGTGCCGGGAGTGCGCGTGGGCTGAGAGCGCTTCTCGATCTTGTGAGACAGGCTGACCGCTGACACGAAGAGCACCAGCGCTATCAAAGCCATAACGCCTTGTGTGATGAAAGTGGCGGTCATGCGATATCCATTCTTATCTGTCTCAAGTGTAAGGCGAATCTGCTTGATAACGTGCATGTAGGGGCAGATATTGGTGGGGAAAAGGAGATTGCGATAATGCGTTCTGCTCTGATTGGTCTTGTAACCCTATCGATACTGCCTGCCTGTTCGACGGTGGCAGGTGTCGGCAAGGATGTCAGCGCCCTTGGCCGCGGCATCACGCATGTCTCAGATGAGGTTCGCGAAGAGGTCTTCGTTTCCCGTAACCAGCCCCGCTATGTTGAGATGCGCTATCAGTCTGAAGGTGAGCCAACAGTAATTGTGCGGCAGGCTTGCGACCCTTATGCGACGCAATTGCGCGGTGGACCGGACCTTCCACCCTGCCGAACAATTGATTATCGTAACTAAGCTACGATCTAAGGAGTTCCTGATGAAAGCTATTCTCGCTCTACTGCTCGCCCTACCTGTTCTGGCCGCCTGCAACACGATTGCCGGTGTCGGCAAAGATGTTGAATCGGCAGGTAAAGTTGTCAAAGACACTGCCGAAACCGTTCAGGAAGAGATCAGCGACTGATCGCTTCTGGTTGACGCTTGAGCGTTGAGCGCGCACATCGCCAACCATGTCCATTTCACACACCTATCGCGGCAACGCCCCCTTGCGCTTGAACAAGTGGATGGCGGAGCTTGGCCTCTGCTCCCGGCGTGAGGCCGAGGCTCTTATTGCTGCTGGTGTTATCCGGGTTGAGGATGAGACGGTTGAGCAGCCCGGACACAAGATTGAACCGGGCCAGACGCTGACGATCAATGATGCTGGCGCGCGCGCGATTGCAGGTAAGTTTACGGCTGTCCTTAACAAGCCTGTCGATTACGTCTCAGCGCAGCCTGAGGATGGACAGGTTCCTGCTGTCCGCCTGCTAAAAACGGCAAATGCTGCGGATGGTTCAAAAGGTCCGGCTAAGGATGCCAGTCTGGCCCCGCTTGGACGTCTTGATCAGGATTCGCATGGGCTGCTCTTGCTGTCCGAGGATGGGGTGCTGGCCAAGGCGATTATTGGGCCGCAGCACACACTCGAAAAAGAGTATCTGGTGAAGGTCACAGGAAAGATCACGCCGGGCAAGCTGACTCTGCTGCGCAATGGCCTGTCTCTGGACAATCGCAAGCTCAAATCAGCCAAGGTGACACAGGAAGAGGGGCAGACTTTGCGTTTCATCCTGAAGGAAGGCCGCAAGCGCCAGATTCGGCGGATGTGTGATCTTGTCGGTCTGAAAGTGGTTGATCTTCTGCGTTTGCGCATTGGGCCGCTTGAGATGGGTGATTTGCCAGAGGGGCAATGGCGGTCGCTCACCTCAAAAGAGCGTGCAGAGCTAATCGCCGCCAGCCTGCCAGAAAAGCCTAAACGCCTGCGCGATGAGGATGGCAAACCCGTGCGCAAGGGGCGTAGCTTTGTTGGTAAAGGGGGCGCGAAGCCGAACCGGGAGCCGCGCCGTAAGGGCGAGGACCGCCCACGCGGGCAAGGCAATGGCTATAAAGGCAAAGGTACAGGACGTCCGCCGCGGGCCAAACCGCCCGGCAAACGGCCCAGCTAGTCATGTCGAAAGTCCGCTCAACCATCGCGACAGGATTGTTGAAGGCTTATAAGCTGACTTTATCGCCTGTTTTCGCGCTCTTTGGGGCGCGCTGTCGTTATCATCCAACCTGTAGTGAGTATGGCGCTGAATGCCTGCGCCGTCATGGCTTTTGGGCCGGGTTCTGGATGACGCTTGCGAGATTGCTCCGTTGTCGCCCCGGAGGGAATTCAGGGATCGATCCGGCGCCGGAAACCAAGCCTACAGTTCCGTTCTGGGCTCCGTGGCGCTACGGCGATTGGCAGGGGCCACAAAATGATCAGCATTGAAATCTTAATCTGACAATGGCATATCGCCGAATATGAGTTTTGAGAGACTATATCTGACGCAGACAACTGCGCTGACCCGGCGAACCCGCCGGGGTGTCCGGCTGGCTGTTTGATCCACCGGGATCAGGCGCGTCGCGGCATCCTTAATCATCCTCGTATTTCAGTAACAATTCGCACATAAAGACAGTGTTGACGGTGGGATTTCCGCTGTGATCGCGTTAAAGCGTGAGCTTGAAGCCCTGCCACGGAATAACAGCGTCGACTGTGCGCGTAAAAAACGACAAGTGAAAGATCATGATTCAAGTCACGCTCCCTGATGGTTCTGTTCGTGAATATGCGGATGGCGCCAGCCCAATGGATGTTGCCCAGTCCATATCCAACTCGCTCGCCAAGAAGGCTATTGCCGCCAAGGTTGATGGTGAATTGCGCGATCTGACCCGCCCGCTTGAGGGTGATGCAGAAGTTGCGATCGTCACAGCAAAAGACCCTGAAGGTCTGGAGTTAATCCGCCACGATGCTGCGCACGTTCTGGCGCAAGCGGTACAGGCTTTATACCCTGATACACAGGTCACAATCGGCCCGGTAATCGACGACGGCTTCTATTACGATTTTGCTCGCGAGGTGCCTTTCTCAGCTGATGATTTCGAGAAGATCGAAAAGAAGATGCGTGAGATTGTCGACGCAGACTATCCGATCATCCGCGAAGTCTGGGACAAGGATCAGGCGATCAAGACGTTCAAGGAGATTGGCGAAGAGTACAAAGCGCAGATCATTGATGACATTATCCCGCCGGGTGAGGCGATTACCGTCTATCGTCAAGGGGATTGGTTTGATCTTTGTCGCGGTCCGCACTTGCCCAGCACTGGCAAGCTACCAAAGGCGTTCAAGCTCATGAAACTGGCCGGGGCCTATTGGCGCGGCGACAGCAAGAATGAAATGCTGCAACGTATGTACGGCACGGCCTGGGCGAATGAAAAAGACCTCAAGGCGCACCTGCACCGGATTGAAGAAGCCGAAAAGCGCGATCACCGGAAGCTCGCGACACAGCTGGATCTGTTCCACCTTGATGGCGAAGCCGCAGCTGGGTCCGTTTTCTGGCATCCGAAAGGCTATAAAGTCTGGTTGGAAGTTGAAGCCTATATCCGCCGCCGCCTTGATGCTGAAGGCTATAATGAGGTGAAGACGCCGCAGCTCATGGATAGTGCACAGTGGGAGAAATCGGGCCACTGGGGCAAGTTCCGCGAGAATATGTTTGTTGTGCCTGACTTTGTCCCTGATGGTGAAGGGGATGTGTCCATCCCGGCCGATAGCAAGCTCATGGCGATCAAGCCGATGAACTGCCCAGCCCACGTCGAAGTGTTCAAGTCGGGGCAAAAGTCCTATCGCGACCTGCCTCTGCGGATCGCCGAGTTTGGCTGTTGCCACCGCAATGAACCGCATGGCGCTCTGCATGGGATTATGCGTGTGCGTCAGTTCACACAGGATGATGCGCACATCTTCTGCCGTGAGGATCAGATCATCTCTGAGACTGAGAAATTCTGTGCCCTCTTGCAGAGTGTCTATGATGATTTCGGGTTCACTGATGTTGCGGTGAAACTGTCGACACGGCCGGAACTGCGCGCCGGATCAGACGAGGTCTGGGACCGGGCGGAGCATGACCTGGAAGAAGCGATTAAAGCGACAGGCCTGCCCTATGAGATCATGCCGGGTGAGGGCGCGTTCTATGGCCCGAAGCTGGAGTTCCAGTTGACCGATGCGATTGGCCGGGTCTGGCAGTGTGGAACACTGCAGCTTGATTTCGTTCTGCCAGAGCGTTTGGGCGCTGAATATACCGCCGAGAGCGGTGCTAAAGAACGCCCGGTCATGCTGCACCGGGCGATCCTTGGGTCTATGGAGCGCTTCCTCGGTATCCTGATCGAGGAATTTGCTGGCGCTTTCCCAAGCTGGCTGGCGCCGGTTCAGGTTGTCGTTGCGACGATTACAAGCAGCGCTGATGACTACGCCAATGAGGTTGCTGAGACTTTGCGGGCTGCGGGTTTGCGGGTGGAAGTCGATACGCGCAATGAGAAGATCAATTACAAGGTCCGCGAGCACTCCGTGCAGAAGGTCCCTGTAATTGCCGTGGTTGGTGAGCGTGAAGAGACTGAGCGCAAGATGGCTTTGCGTCGTTTTGGGTCAAAAGCTCAGGAGATTGTCTCTCTTGATGAGGGTGTTGCGATGCTTGCGCATGAGGCGCTGGCACCTGACCTGAAGCGAGCAGCCGGATGATTGCAAAAGCCCAGCGATGGATCAGCTATCCGGCTATCCTCGCCGGGCTTTTCATTCTGTGGCCAGTCGTTGCTTACATGGGCGGGCAGGGGTTTACGGCGCTTGTCGGTCTTGCCGCTCTGCCTGTTTTATACTTTGCGCAGCCAAAGTCCGTCCCACCCTACGCGCTTGCATTTATCGCCTTCATACTATGGGCCATGCTAAGCACGCTATGGTCCCCTGAGGGCGATGGACTGTTTAGCGGTAGTCTCTCAGAAGGCTCATTTGCGATTAGTGCGGATGCTTTGCGTATCGGGCTGTCGGCGCTTGCCATGGGTGCTGTTACCTTTGCTATGCGCCATGTTAGTGTGGATGCCCCCAGGTCGTGCTTCGTCCTGCGGACAGTGCCCGCAGTGCAGGCTGCAGGTGTCATTGTGACTGTGTTGGCTATGGAGCCCATTCTTCATGTGCTCGCGCCCTATAGCGATCCTGAAACCGAGATGCCGCAAAACCTTATGCGTAATGCCAATGCTTTGACTTTGCTATTGCCGCTCTTGCTTGCTTGGTTATGGCAAGGCGGAGAGAAGGTCTTACGCAGCATCGCAGCACTCCTCGTGGTGACGCTTGCTTGGGCCGTCTATACTACGGGCTCCGAAGCAGCTGTGATGGCGCTCATCGGTATGAGTGCCGCCATGCTGGTCGTGTGGCGTTTCCAGAAGACAGGACTTTCTGCGCTATTTGCGTTTACGGCAGGGTATATCCTGCTTGCGCCGCTGATTATGACCCAGATTAAGGGCGTGATGCGGATAATAGGGATAGACTTCCCGCTCTCTTCCTGGTCACGCGCACATGCATGGCAGGCGGTTGGTGATCGGATCCAAGAGGCGCCTTTGGCTGGTCATGGTCTCGAAGCCAGTAAAAGATGGGACGAGACCTTCGCGACAAAGCCTGCTGCATTAGAAGAAATCGTCAAGGATACGAACCCGGATTGGGTGTGGCAGGCTTATCAGATCATTCCGGGGCATCCGCATAATATGCCGCTCCAAATCTGGGCAGAGACGGGTTTGATTGGCGCTGTTCTGGCGGCCGGGACATGTCTTTTGGTCAGTCTCCGACTGTATCAGGTGAGCCATATCCCCCCGATTGCCAGATATGCGGGGGCAGGCCTGTTTGGCGCTTGTTTAATCTTCTTCTCTTTCTCATACAGTATGTGGAACGATGCGTTCTGGTCGAGCGTGGCCCTAGCCACCGCTGCGGTTCTACTGTTTGGGCGACAAACGGCTCAATCATGACGACGACAAGCGCGATTGTTGTCACGTACCAGACCGGACCACGCCTTAAAGAGTGTCTTTATGGGCTCGTTAGTGATCCGGACATTCAAGACGTTATCATTGTTGATAATGGCAATCCGCCAGAGATGGTGAGCTGGCTTGAGCGTTTCGTGACCAAGCGAGATGCGGTGAAGCTCGTTTCAGGGCAGGGCAATATTGGCTTTGGGGCGGGGGTAAACCTTGGCGTAGAAGAGGCCAGCTGTGAGCATGTTCTGATTATCAATCCTGATGCCGTTCTGCGTCGTGGATCGGTGAAGGCGTTGCGTGCGGCTGCTGAGAGTTTATCAGAACCATGGATTGTCGGGGGTCGTATCTTTGACCTTCGTGGCAGTGAAGAGCGCGGGCCAAGGCGGCGTAAGCTGACCCTGTGGCGGGCGCTCACCAGCTTTCTAGGCTTCAATACGTGGACGCTTGAGCAAACGCCTGCACCAGAGAGCCCCATCCCCGTGGACGTAATCTCGGGGGCATTTTTCCTGATGTCGAAGACGGGGTATCAAGCGCTTAATGGCTTTGATGAGGGCTATTTCCTACACGTCGAGGATGTCGATTTGTGCTGGCGCTGTTGGGACGCTGGGGGACAAGTGATTTATCAACCCGATGCTGGCGCTTTGCATTATGGGGCCACGTCCGACGTTCCCAGCAAAACGGTGGCCCGACATAAAGCTGATGGCCTTGCGCGGTATTTTAGAAAAACAGCCACCGGGCCATTCCATCGAGCATGTATTGAGCTGGCTTTGCCGTTTATTCGTCTGGCGCTTCGGACGAAGGCTCGGGATTGACCACCAGGCTGGCAATTGCTGGCGTGAAATCCTGCCAATCATAGCTGGAGAGCTTGAAGGCCCAGCCTTCGGCTTTTTCATTGATCGCTTGTGCACGGCGCGCGCCCTCACCTGCTTCCACAGCGCGCAGAGTAACCCATAGACCGTCCGGTTCGCGATAGGCCTGCAAGTCGACCTCAAGTCCATCAAAAGTCTCACTGATATGACGTGCAAGGGGCGGGGTGGTCAGGCTATCCTGACGTTTCGCATCAAGCGGTGCGAAGCGACTGATGGCGAGCGCAGTGGTCGACAAGGCCAGACGGCTCGCCACATCAAGTGCCTGATAGGGCGGAGCCGTTGTGAAGCTGCGCGCATCCCCGCCTGTTGGCCGTGCGAAATAGGCGGTGCGACCAGTGCTGTCGGTCAAGCGGAAGGATCGAATGGCGCTCGCCTCAATATCGATAATCTCAAAATCCAGCCAAGCCCGTCGATTATAGAAAGGTGGCAGGCTTCCATACGCGCGATAGGTTTGTGTTTCATCAGGCGCGCGAACATAGAGATAATCGCCTTTGCGCCCGGCGAGGATTGCATGTTGGGCAGTTCCAGCTTGGTCGAAGACTTCGATGAGAACACCTGCGCCACTTTCGCTTGGCGCGCCAAGGCCAATCTGATCGAGTTTCTCCGGTGCAGCAGTGCGGCGCTCACCATAAGTCAGGGATTCCAGTCCGCTTGCCAGAGCTGCGAGCCGATCCCGTCGGATGGGGAAGCCGCCGGACTCCTGCATAGCCCAGCCGGAAGCCGTGCGCTCTAAAGTGTAGCGATCATCGGCCATCGTGAAACGGATCAGACTCGCCTCAGGACGTGTTTGAGCGAAGTCATTCAGAACAGGCTGACCCATCAATGGGTGGCTGTTATCGACGCGCGGCTGAAACAGACCGCTGATCAATACCAGTGCCCAGAGGACAATTGCCGCAACAGACAGACGGATCAGGGTTTGATGGCGCTTACGGGCGTGAACGCTCATGCCTGCCCCCTTTGGGCGCGAGCCCACATAAACAGCCCCAACAGACCAAGTATGAACGGCCCACCAAGAATCGTGAACAGCCGCAGCCAGCGTTCCAGCGCATCAATATCGCGTCGGAAATCGCGTTCGATCTGGCGCAGGCTGGCACGCGTTGCGACAATGTCTTCTCGTAGACGATTGAGCTCTATGCGTTCAGCATCAGTAAGCTCAGCGCCCACATCGCCATTAAAGAAGCCGTCTGCAGCTCCAATGCTTTGCAGCTCTTCCAATCGCTGCTGGGATTCAACGAGGCGGGCTTCCAGACGAATTTGTTCAGTGAAGAATTCAGCCTGCGCTGCCGCACGCATGTCGTCGACCCGCTGCATTGGACGTAGCCCGGGCGCGCGAGCGCGGAGCGACATGAGTTCTGAGCCACCCGAGAGACTATCAAGTGCGTTCAGGATGAAGCTGGCATTATCGGCAAAGGGAAGGCCGGTTTGCAGGTTCATATACAGGCCATCGTCCAGCATGTCGGCGTCGGCAACCAGAATGATCTGAGCATCGACATCGCTTGTGGCCTGATGGGGAGCGGCCTCATTGGCTGCGCCCAAAGCGATTTCGGTAAATACCGGATCATCCGAGAGGTCAGGATCAGGGCGCCCATTCGGGAAAGCTGTGGTCAGCGGTCCGGTCAGGCTTAGCGCCAGCACGGCTGCTTCCTGCCCGGCAGTATAGGCCGCGATAACGTCATCCGCGGCCATATCCAGAGCAGCCTGATCAGCCTCAATCGGGCTGGGCGCGGGGCCAGACTGGAGCAGGATCTCCCGTTGTAATGGCGCGACACTGGGCAGAATGAACCGACCCGGCGCACCAAGGTTCACACTTCGCCCGAGATCCGTTGTGATCAGATTGGTATTCGACATCAGTCCGGCTGGGATCGACAGGTAGAGCGGATGCTGAAGGATGGTTGTACGCCCTTCGCCAGCGGGGGCTTCGATGGCGAGCGCTGTTTCAGTGTCGGCAATCGCCGAGCGATCAAGGGCAACACCCCATGCCGTTGAGAAGGGGGTTAAGTCAGAACGGATACGCCGATTGGTGAGGCCGAAAGGGCCATCGCCGGGGGCTGTCTTCGCGGCTGGGTCAATCAGGATCAATGCGCGTCCTTTACGCAACAGGAATTGATCAATCTGCCAGGCCTGCCAGTCCGATAAAACGGGGGCATGCGCCATGAACAGGATATCCATATCCTCGGGCAGACTGACAAAGTCCTCAGGGATGGCTTCGACCCTGAAAGTCTTGTTCATTTCCCGTAAGACTGTGTAGCCAGCCTCATCGGTGACGCTGGTCATGCCGGGCAGGGTTGAGAGCAAACCGATCTTGGCAGGCACGGGGCGGTCCAGCCGCGCAATCATACGGGTCAGATCATATTCAAAGCTGGTTTCCTGCTCGGGCGCGAGGAAAGGAATAACGCGCTCATCATCGACGCTGTTGCGTCCGATCAGGCCAAAGTAGAGCGGATCATTGCCATTTGTGTCGACGGCGACGAGGCCTGTGGATAGGGCTTCATCTTCTGCCTCCGAGAATGGAGCCGGGTCAATCTCACGCAAACGCAGGCGACCATTCGAGGCAGCGACATAGGCGTCGAGCAACTCGCGCACGCGCACCGCATAGGCGCGGACAGCGGGATATTCCTGCCCAACACTGCGCGTGTAAACGAAGGTCAGATCAACTGGGTCGGAAAGGTCTGACAGTACCGCACGTGTCCCATCAGATAGGGTGTAAAGACCATTTTCGGTGAAGTCGGCACGCGCGCCACCAAGTGATTTCTGGATCAGAAGATTACCCGCTGCGAAAACCAGCGCCAGCAACAGCGTCGTGAGAAACAGGAAACGTCGCGGGTTCATTGTGCACCGCTCCGCCTATGTCCGGCAAACAGAACATTGAGCGCCATGCAAAAGCCAATAAAGCCTAGAAAGAACACGACACCCCGTAGTTCCAGAACGCCGCGCTGTGCCGTTTCAAAATGGGTGAGGAAAGAGAACTGTGCGATGGCATCTCCAGCGCTTGGGCCAAACACGCTGGCAATCGCGCCCGTGACCAGAGGCCATCCGGCGGCTGTCAGGATGAAGGCGATGACGACACCAAGAACAAAAGCAAGAACCGGGCTGCGGGTTAGCGCCGAGATTGCAGAGCCAATGCCAAGATAGGCCCCCGCCATCAGGAAGCTGACAAGATAGGAAACAAAGATTGCGGGATTATCCGCCGCGCCGAGGATGTTGACCGTAACCCACCATGGGAAGGTCAGGACAATGGCAAGCCCGGCAACCGCCCAGGCGGCGAGAAATTTCCCCAGAACAAGCCCGGGTAATTCGACAGGCAAAGAGAGTAAAAGTTCAGATGTCCCTGTGCTGATCTCATCGGACCAGAGACGCATGGCGAGCGCTGGCATGAACAGCATGTAGAGCCATGGGTGCCAATAGAAGAACGGACCAAGGTCTGCTGCGCCCGTATCAAAAAAGCGCGAAAGATCCCATGTGAACACACCGATCAGGACCAGGAAGACCGCGATGAAAACATAGCTGAGCGGTGTGGCGAAGTAGGCCGTCATCTCGCGTTTGAAGGCAGCTTTCAGCCCCGTGAAGTGGTGGGTCATCATTTTGCGCTCACCCCATTCTGTTCCTGCGACAGGGTAATGAAGGCTTCTTCAAGGCCGCCGGGATAGGTGCCTGAAAGGGCAGCGGGGGTGTCATCCGCAACAACGCGGCCATGGTCGACAACAACCACGCGCGTGCACATGGCCGGGACTTCCTCAAGCGTATGGGTCGATATGACGATCGCCTTATCCTGCGCCATGCGAGCGATTAGAGCACGCACGGCGCGCTTCTGAATCGGGTCCAGCCCATCTGTCGGCTCATCGAGCAGCAAGACAGGTGGATCATGCAGGATTGCGCCAGCAAGACCGACCCGGCGGCGATAGCCTTTTGAGAGGGCCGAAATCGGTTTGCCGGCCACACTGGCAATACGCGCATCGGCGACAACACGCTCGATTGCGGTTTTGCGCTCAGTACGCGTCAGACCGTGCGCATCGGCAAGGAAACCTAGAAACCCAATCGGCGTCATGTCGCGATAAAGCGGTGCCCCTTCAGGGAGATAACCAAGATTAGCCTGAGCGTCTCGTCGGTTGCTCAAAATTGAGTGACCAATGATCGTGGCATCACCGCTATCGGGTTCCAGAACGCCAGAAACCATCCGCATAGTCGTTGATTTCCCAGCGCCATTCTGGCCAAGAAAGCCAACAACTTCGCCTTGGCTGACATCGAAACTGATGCCTTGAACAGCAGCATGGTCGCCAAACGACTTTTCAAGAGCGCTGAGTGATAGCATCAATTGCGAGCCTGTTTCTGTCCTTGGCTCATTGGTTAGCGAGCTTTTCGATCAGCGTCGAGACGCGTTCCTGAGTAGACTACAGAAGCTTAATGTAACGAAGCGCGCCAAGGGGAGGCGCGCTTCATGACAATCTCTGAAGGTGATTGAAGTGTCGGACGGCGACAGAAGGAACACCGGGGGGCTGGGGGGGCTGATGGGTCCGGTGCAACTGCTGGATTTCCCCGTCCGACATGATCAAGGTGTATGTAATCGAGGGCGCTCGCAAGACAAAAAAGTGGCAAAGTGGCCATATTTGCCATTAAAAATCTTACAGATTTTAGAAAACCCCGTATAATCAACGGTGATGTCAAACATTACAGCATTTACAGTTCAGAAGCCAGCGCCAAAAACTGCTTTTCATCGCACAGAGATGTCTCTGATTCTCGATATTTACGGTCGAATGGTCATGGCCGGAGAGGCTAAAGACTATGGAATCGGCATGGCCAAGGATGAGGCGGTTTTTGCGATCTATCGCCGCCACGCCGAGACACCAACCTGGAGCATTGTAAAAACACCCAGGCTTGCCAACGCGCAGGGGGCGTATTCTGTCCTCGGTGGGCAGGGGCAGGTTTTACGCCGTGGCCGCGATCTCAAACAGGTGCTTCGTGTCTTCGATGGCAGGCGCTTCGACGTCGTTTAGTTTTCTCCACCAAATCGCTCTGTCCATTCCTCAATCATCGCGTCTTCGATCTTCTGGAATAGGACAGGGGGTGCGGTGATCGCCATGCCGTGAGGGAGGGCGTCCAGCAAGGCGGACGCCTCATCAGCGCTCGGCCATTTGCGATTCTCTTCCGGGATGCCCAGCGTGTCGAGAATAGCTTTTGCTGTTGTCGGGATGAGCGGTTGAGCGACAATGGCAAACAATACGACGAGATTTAAACCTGTGCGTACGCCGACCGCGGCGGCATCAACATCATTCTTATACTTCACCCATGGCTCCGCTCGGGTCAGGTATTCGTTACCAGCCGCCCATAGGGCGCGGGTTTCAGCCGCTGCCTTACGGAACTCCATCTGCTCATAATGCTCAGAGATCTTGGTCAGGCTGGATTTCAGTTCTTCCGCCATCCAGGCTTCATCCTCGCCCGGTGTCCCGGTTGCGGGTAGGGTCCCATCAAACTTGCTGACGGTATATTTGGTGATGCGGTTGACGAAATTACCGAGCACATTGGCAAGGTCGGAATTGATCGCCGCCTGGAAACCTTCCCATGTGAAAGCAGCATCGGAGCCTTCGGGAGCATTGGCCATCAAATACCAGCGCCAGTAATCGGCAGGGAGAAGCTCCAGCGCCTGATCCATGAACACGCCGCGCTTATTACTGGTGGAGAATTTACCGCCATACCAGGTGACCCAGTTAAAGGCTTTCAGCTTGTCGACGCTCTTCCATGGCTCACCAGAGCCGAAAATCGTGACGGGGAAAGACACGGTGTGAAAGGCAACATTGTCCTTACCCATGAACTGAACGTACTCAACGTCTTCAGCACCCTGATCCTTACGCCACCAGCTTTGCCAATCCCCTTGCGTGGCTTTGGCCCATTCTTCTGTCGCTGCAATGTACTCAATCGGGGCATCGAACCAGACATAAAAGACCTTGTTTTCAAACCCTGGGCGCGGGCTGCCATCCGGGGCGGTCACTGGCACGCCCCATTTCAGGTCACGCGTGATGGCACGATCCCGCAAGCCTTCATCCAGCCATTTCAAAGCAATGGATTTGGCGAGTTGCGGCCACTCGGTGCTGGCTTCCACCCAGGCTCGAATATCGTCCTGCATTTCAGACTGTTTCAGGAAGAGGTGGGCGGTGTCGCGGATCTCAATATTCGTGCTGCCTGAGACAGCGGAATAGGGATTCTTCAAATCAACCGGATCGAGCAGGCGCCCGCAATTGTCACACTGATCACCGCGCGCTTTCTCATACTCACAATGCGGACAAGTGCCTTCGACATAGCGATCAGGCAGAAAGCGGCCATCATCAATGCTGTAAACCTGCTTTGAGACGCGTTCTTCAATCAGGCCCTTCTCTTCGAGCACATGCGCGAAATGCTGTGTCAGTCTGTGATTCTCTGGTGAAGAAGATCGGCCAAACCAATCATAGGACAGGGTAAAGCCCTCACCCGCGCCGCGCTGCACCTGATGTTGCTCGTCGCAATATGCTTGCACAGAAATACCTGCAGCCTGCGCAGCCAGTTCGGCTGGTGTCCCGTGTTCATCGGTCGCGCAAATGTAGAGAACATCGTGTCCGCGCAGGCGCTGGAACCGGGCGTAAACATCTGCTGGCAGCATAGAGCCAGCCAGATTTCCCAAATGCTTTATCCCATTGATATAGGGCAGGGCAGAGGTGATCAGGATACGGCGTTTTTCGCTCGGTTGCATGCAAACTTCCTATTCTTGCCGAATATGGTCATATTGGCGCGGTGTCGGGCTGAGGGGGTCTTAGCGCGACATAACAGAAAAGAAACAGTTTTTGGGAGGAAACTATGCCTAGACTTTCTGGAGTTAATCTCGTTGGCGTGCTTCTGGCCGCCTTGGTCATGTGGATTCTTGGCTTCGTCTGGTACGGCGTTTTGTTCAGCGAAGCCTGGATGGCAGGCAATGGCTATACTGAGGCCATGTTTGAAGGACAAAGCGGCTTGTGGATGGCTGCCGGGTTTCTCATACCGCTTATTCTGGCGTTTGGTTTAGGATGGCACATGAAGCAGAAATCCATCACCAAACTGAATACAGCTGTCCTGTTTGCATTATGGCTGGCCTTGCTGATCGGCGTCCCCTTGATGATGTATAATTACGTCTATTCTCCGCATCATTCATGGCAGGTGCTGTTGATCGACGGTTCACACACGGTTGCGACCTTTGTTGCAGGCGCAGCTGTGCTGTCATTTTTCGATTAGCGAAAAAAATGCCCCGGATCGCGTTGGTGGTCCGGGGCAGTTGCGCGTGATGAACGCGTTCCGGGAGGAAAAGGTCAGCCGATGGCAGGATTATAGGCGGCAAGCGTAACCTCGACCTGGCGGGCCATCGGTCTGCCAACAACTTCTTCAGAAAAATCAGTATCAATACGGGCGCTCGCAGGCCGGGTCAGAAGCCCTTCATTTTTCAGCGCTTCAGCGACAATGGTCAGTCGGTCGCTCGCCAGTTCAGTCACTTCATCCATGGTGCGTCCATCGGCTGACACAGCAACCATGTCGATACTCAGAATTGAGCACGACGCGAGTTTGTCTTGCGTCGCGGCGATAACGTCGCGAGCATGTGGTGACAGCATGGCTTCACCATTCCGGAAATAAACGCGGATGGTGGTGGCTGTGCAGGCCTCAGCGGCAGGCGCAGTATATGCTTTGGTTGGTGGGGCAGGCATTGGTGATGCGACAGCCGGGGCAACCAGTGCGATAAAGGCAGCACTCATCAAAATAGATTTGAACATTGTATCAGCTCCTTCTTGCGTGATGGCAGTGGAGCTTGAGAGCATGACCAAAGCTGGTCACAAACCCGCTCAAATGTGGCAACTGCATGATCTTGTCATGACCGCTTGCGCTTTGCGCAGAGCCGATATAAATGACGCCTCCAGTGCCCCTATAGCTCAGCTGGTAGAGCAACTGATTTGTAATCAGTAGGTCCGCGGTTCGAGTCCGTGTGGGGGCACCATTTTCTCTGGTTTTTCAGTATTTCCAAGAAATAAGGGCGCGCGGTTTCCCGCACGCCCCTGCTTTGAGCATCTATACTTATTCTGGCTTAGTTTGTGACAGCCAGAACCACCTCAGAGGCGGCAACAGTCAGCAGCGACACATCTGCGTCCAGTGATGCTGGGCGGACAGCACTTGGGTAGGCGTCTTCGAGCTTTGCCAATGCGTCCTTAATTGCCGAGGCCGCGCGTTGATCTTCCTCGGCGATGGCATCTGCCTTTGCAAGGAAGGCAACCTCGCCAGCTTTAAAGAAGCCATAGCCGTCAAGGTACGGCTCATAAGCGTCGCTTTCCAAGGCAATGCGATACATGTCGGCTGCGCGTTCGATCTGATCCGCAGCGACCCCGGCTGCGATTCGGGCATCTGTCATATCGCTAGAGGGGGCTTTGAGTGCGGCTGTGCGTAATGTTGCGATAATGTCGTCTGTGCGCGCACTGATCTGTTCTGGGGTCTCGCCAGCAAACACAGCGGCAGACGCATCGGTGAACATGTCGCTGAAGTCGGTAACGCCCCGTGTTTCGAAAACTGGCTGCATGTTGAACAAGACCTCTGACACGGGATGGGCAAACATCTCTGCGGCCGCATCATTCTCGCCCAAGGCGTGAGCATCGCGAGCGGCAATAATGTGCGCTTCGGCAATCGCCAGGGCGGAGCCAAAAATGACCGGGTCAGTTGCGGCTTGATCAAACAGAACGCCCCCTTCGCCTTCCCCTCCAGCACTAGCAACTGGTGCTGGCTCCGCTATAGGGGCAGGCGGTGTCTCGGCAACAATCTCGGATTTTACCGATTGCTCCGCTTCATCAGAACTGCCACAGGCTGAAAGAGCTGTTGTTGCGAGGGCCGCGCTCAGGCCAAGCTGGCTCCAGCGCTTAAGAGTCACGGTCATGGATTTGTCCTTGATGCGTTTACTATTCGTACAGCTACAGTATGAGCTTATTGATAATCATTCGCAAGTGGGAAGATGATGCTGATTACGATTTCTGATCTGTTGGATGCTGAGAGCCTTTCCGAGGTCAAACAACTTGTTGCGACTTTGGCGTGGAAAGATGGCGCGCAAACGGCTGGGGTCACTGCGGCGCAAGTGAAGCATAACCAGCAGGCAGACCTCACATCACGGACGGGCGCGAAGCTGCGAAAGCTTCTGATGGCGGCGATTGTCACACACCCAGTTTTTGTAGCGGCGGCCCGCCCACGCCAGTTTACGCCGCTCCTGGTCAGTAAGACAGGAGACGGAGGCGGCTATGGCTTGCATGTCGACAACCCCTTCATGGGGACAGCAGCAGGTCAGATACGAACCGATGTCTCCTTTACGCTCTTCTTGTCGGACCCCGATACGTATCAGGGCGGGGAACTGGTTATTGAGCATGCGGGAGCCACACAAAGCTTGAAGCTTAAAGCAGGGGATATGGTGGTTTATCCATCGACTAGTCTGCATCAGGTTTCGCCCGTGAGCAAAGGAGAGCGGGTGGTTTGTGTGGGGTGGGCTGAAAGCCTGATCGCGCGGCCAGATGATCGTGAGACCCTATTTGATCTGACAAACTTGAAAGCGACGCTGAGTGAAACGCACGATCCGCAGTCGCCTGAGATGCTGACTCTATCCAAAGCCATCGCCAATTTGCTGCGACGGTTCAGCTAGAACACAGGATCAGCTTTGCCTGCGGGGCGAACTTCGCTAAAGGCGGCGTATGACGGAAAACCCTTCAGCGCGTACCTTCCTGCAATCTCTTGAAGCCATGGCTCAAGAGGCTGCGCCGGACGGGTTTAGCTTGCATCAGATCATGGATCGTCTGGACGAACGCGCCTTTGGAGCCGCGCTATTCTTGCTGGCGCTGCCTTGTGCGATTCCCTTCCTCTATCTGGTGCCACAGATCGTGGCTTTGCCGATGATGGCGCTGACCCTGCAGATGCTAGCCGGGCGTGAAGAGCCATGGTTGCCCGAGAAGTTTGGTCAGCGGAAAATCGACAAGGCGGGCCTGACGCGCATGGCGACTTTCGGGCGCAAATGGTTTGGATGGCTGGAGCATATTTCCCATCCCCGCCTGAGCTGGCTAACCGGATCTAAGGCAGAAAGACTGGTTGCAGTCTTCCTGACAGTCTTCTGCGCGTCAATCCTGATTCCACTGCCGAGCACGAACACAATGCCCGGTATTGGTGTGGCGATTGCCGCTTTTGGCCTGATGTCGCGGGACGGCATTCTGGTTATCCTTGGCCTGATTATCGGCAGTATCTGGATCAGCCTTCTGGTGCTGGCGGCAATGTTTGGCTTCGATGCTGCGACTGACCTGATCCGCCAAATCATCGCTTCCTTATAACAGACGTTTAATCTGGCGCGCTGGCGTGACGCAGTGACAACGGGGTAATGGCGTGACTATCTGTCGATGATACCGCTAGGGCATTCACGATGGTTAGACCAATCGACGACATTCTCAGAACATGGCGCTGGCCAGCATTGGCCTTGTTGGCTTCATTATTCATGTTGGGCGCAGCGCATGCGTTTGAGCGGTTCGCGCTTCTGGCGCCATGCCCGTTATGCTTGCGTCAGCGCGAAGTATACTGGGCCGTCGTTGCCATGGCGATTACCGCTCTTGTTCTGTGGCAGTATCGTCAGAATCCGCGTTTCATGTTTGCCATTAACATTATGCTGGGCTTGGTTTTCCTGACCGGGGCGGTTGTGGCTGGCTATCATGCCGGGGTCGAGTATAGCTGGTGGCCGGCACCTTCAGGGTGCGGTGCAGCCTTGGCGGTTGATGTGATGGCGCTGGACCTCGGCGCAATTGATCAGCCGCAGGCAGTTGCCAGCTGTGAAACCGATCCCTTCGGTGGGCGGTTTGGTCTGTCCATGGCGGGCTGGAACATGGTGGCTTCCGCCGTCCTGTCCGTGATCAGTTTTAAGGCAGCAGGGGTCACTTTTGGTGCGCGACCGATGCCCGCCTTAGCGGAGTAAAAGATAGGCTGCGAGCAAGCTTGCCGTTGCTCCCATCGTCGGCCAGATGCGTAAATCACGATACCAACTTTGCAGGCTCATGCTCCCTCTGTCCCAGATGTAGAGCAAGGCAAGCAGGACCGCCATGGCGAGGAAAATTTCGGCGCTTAAATAGCGGAAAAACAAGCCGACCAGCACCCATGCAATAAGTGGTGGCAGGACTGCGAGTGCCAGGGTTGAAGCTGAAGGCTTGTCGCTTTTTGTCATCGCCGCGCCCCAGCGCACACCCCCAAGGAAACTAGCGATCACAGCGCCATAGACGAGCAACCAGAGGGCGGCCGTTTGCTGCAAAGCGATGTCGCCACGCCAGTGCCAGATCGCAAAGGCCAGACCAGCAAAAGGCAGGATGCCGGATAGGGTCAAAGCCAGCGGAGTTTTGGGAATCGGTATCTTATTCATGGTAAATCACTTGGATAGCATTCATGCTGCGTCAATGGCTGTGTGGTATTGTTTTGTCATGCCGCGCCAGATCATCGCTCTTCTGATCGCCTTCTATGCGATCGCTTTTGCCTTCGGTGCGATGGCGGCCATTCGCTGGCCGAGCATTATGATGTTTGCGGCATTGGTTCTGGAGAAAGACCCACTTGAAGGTTTACCAGCGATTGATTGGCGCGAGCTTGGTATCGTCTACGGCGCGCCGTATTTTCTGGCCGCGCTTAGTCTGTATGCGTCGGCCCTAACTGTGGGGCAGCGCGCACGAGGCGGTGTCCTGTGGTATATCATGGGCTGCACAGCCGGTTTCCCATGTGTTTTCCTCGTTGATTTTGAAACAGGCTGGTGGCGTGACCCGAGTGTTGGAGAAGGTGCTGTGGCAGGCGCTGCGGCAGGGGCAATTTTGCTCGGCATCGCTGTCTGGTTATTGCGGCAGGGACAGAAGCCAAAAGGCAAAAAGATCAAACAAGAGCCGACAGAAGCACCAGCCATCATTGCTCCACTCGTCTCTGCTAAGAAGCCTTTGCGTCGACCTGTTGCACCAGCCATTGCGCGTCAGCGCGCCCATTTTGCCGCTGAGGGGCGCAAAATGATGGCCAAGCGCTATTCCTGACAGTTTACAGGACTCTAGACTTGACACCTTTGCCTTGCATGAGCCCATGGCTGCATGAGTGACTCGCGTTCTTTGCCCAAGACAATTGGTCTGATTGCCGGGCCTGTTCTGGCGTCTGTGATGCTGCTTTCTGGCGTGCCCGAAGGCTTGAGTTTTGCTGCTTGGGCGACTGGAGCCTTGATGGTGTGGATGGCCATCTGGTGGGCGACCGAGCCTATCCCGATCCCGGTAACCTCACTCTTGCCCTTGATCGTGCTGCCGCTGGTTGGAGCTGGCGCGCCGACGGCGGTTGGAGCAAGTTACGCCCATCACATTGTTTTGCTGCTTCTGGGTGGTTTTATTCTGGCGCTGGGGATTGAGCGATGGGGGCTGCATAAGCGTATCGCTCTGAGAGTCGTCTCCATGGTCGGGGCGTCCCCCCGCGCTCTGGTGGGGGGCTTCATGCTGGCCACTGCTGTCCTCTCCATGTGGATTTCAAACACAGCCAGTACCCTGATGATGGTCCCGATCGCGCTGTCGGCCGCAGCTGCGCTCAGCACACGCGATCCAAAGTTTACAATCGCTCTCCTGTTGGGGGTTTGCTATGCGGCCTCGATTGGTGGCGTCGGGACACCAATCGGAACACCGACCAATTTGATCGCGATTGACTGGTTGCAAAAGGAAACAGGCGCCAGCATCGGTTTCCCACAATGGATGGCATTTGGTTTGCCAACGGTGGCGGTCCTCATCCCAGCCGTATGGTGGGTTGTGACCCGTGAAATCAACCCGATCCATGATGGCGAGGCAGCGATGCAGGTCGTGCATGAGGAGCGTGCGGCGCTGGGTAAAATGACGGTGCCTGAAGTCCGGATTGCAATGGTGTTTGCTCTGATCGCTTTCTTGTGGATGGGGCGGCTATGGTGGGTCATGCTCGCAGAAGCGCTCGGTTGGGACACGCTGGCGCAGTATAGTGGCGCGCAGGTGGATATGATGATCGCCGTCCTTGGGGCCGTTCTGGTGTTTTTGGTGCCTGCGGGGGGTGGGGAAAAGCGTGCACTCCTGGCTTGGGACGAGGCAGTAAAACTGCCTTGGGGGGTCCTCCTCCTGTTTGGCGGCGGTATTGCCCTTGGGCGGGCGGTTAGTAATACGGGTCTGTCAGCGTGGATTGGCGAGGCCTTGTCCGTTATGGGCGGCTGGCCTCCGATCCTGTTTATTGCAGCAGTCGTTTTACTGGTCATCTTCCTGACGGAGTTGACCAGTAATGTTGCGACCATGACGACTCTGGCTCCGATCTTGGGGTCTTTATCCGTTGGCGTTGGCGTTGCGCCAGCCAGCCTTCTCGCCCCGGCGGCGGTGGCAGCGAGTTGTGCCTTTATGTTGCCAGTCGCAACCGCACCGAACGCGATCATTTATGCAACTGATCGTGTGACGATTGAGCAAATGATGAAGCGGGGGCTACGGATCAACTTAATCGCCGCCGTGGTGATCACAGTGATTGGGTTCTGGCTCGCACCGCTTGTGCTCTAGGCTGCTTACTTGCAGGCGTTTGAACGTTCTTCGCTCAGTTCGCCGAAGCCATCCGCAATGAGTGCGACCACCGCATCAAGGGCTGCGTCAGCGTCCTCCCCCTCGGCCTGAAGCGTGATTATCGAGCCGATCCCTGCGCCGAGGCAGAGCAGGTCCATGATTGATCGTGCATCGGCGCTTTCACCATCATGGCTGACGAGAACTTTGACCGGCAAATCTGTGGCGAGGCCGGCGAGCTTTGCTGAAGCACGCGCATGCAAGCCTTTATGATTGACGATTTCGACGTCGCGCGTCTTTACGGCGTTGTTCATTTGCTCTTGCCCAGTACTTCTGAGCCGATGCGGATATAGCGCTGCCCTGCATCTGCGGCAGCTTGCGCGGCTTCCTGCAGGGTCAGGTCAGAGCGAACCTGAACCAGGTGGATCAGCATGGGCAGGTTTACTCCGCCCACTACGTCGACCTTTCCCGGGGCCAGATTCGATAAAGCCAGGTTGGAGGGTGTGCCACCAAACATGTCGGTCAGGATGATCACGCCTTTGCCGCTGTCACAATCTCTAACGGTTTCGCGAATCTCATCGCGACGGTCTTCCATGTCATCTTCGGCTTCGATGGAGATGGACCGGAAAGCAGGCTGCTTGCCAACCACATGCTCTGCTGCGCGCACGAGTTCACGCGCGAGTTCCCCATGGCTGACAACCACAATTCCGATCAAGATCGAACCCTTTCAGATTACGTAAAATTAAAGCTGACACAGGTATAGCGAGCGTCAAGCCTGATCTTGCCGCTCTGGCGCAGGTCCTCAGAGGGTGTGGCCCCGGTGCCTCATGTGCCGCAGAAGGTCTGTTGAACCACTTCTTCAGGCTCAGGAGCTGCCTCATAGGCCGCAAGGGCGGAATCTTCCACAAATGGAGCTTTTATGGCCTCTAAGAGTGCATGAAACGGCTTGCTATTGCTATGGTTTTCCGCCGCGTTGATCGCGACTTCAACCTGATGGTTACGCGCGATACGAACGGGGTTTACTGCGCGCATACCATTAAGACGAGACGCATCTAGCTGAGCAGGGTTATCCGTGATGGCCTCCCAATTGTTCAGCCAATCCCGAGCCGGGTCAGCCTGTTCAAATTCACCGATAAAGGCACTCGGGGAGTCGCCATGGGCATAGCGCGTTAACGCTGTAAACGCGCGTGTGAAATCGGCTTTGCCTTCGAATAGGAGGGACAGCGTTTCCTCAATGAAAGCCTCATGATCACTGGCCTCATCAAGGCCAAGCTTGGCAGCCATGGCGGCCATCCACGCGGTTTTAAACTGTGCGGGATAGTCTTTCAGAGCGGCTTCGGCAGCTGCGATCTGGTCGGCTTCTTCCTTACCAAAAAGAGGAAGCATAGCTTCAGCCAGACGACTGAGATTCCACAGGCCAATTTCAGGCTGTTTGTTCCAGGCATAGCGGCCATAATGGTCAATCGAGCTGAACACGCGGGCGGGGTGAAACGCATCCATGAATGCGCAGGGGCCATAATCGATAGTCTCGCCCGAGAGGGTCATATTGTCTGTATTCATGACGCCATGGATGAAGCCAAAAGACATCCATTGTGCGATCAGTTTTGCCTGTCGATCAGCAATCCGGGTCAAGAAGGCCGCATACCTTTGATCGCCAAGGTCCATGAGGTCTGGATCAAGACGCTCGATTGCAAAATCAGCCAGCGCCCGCAGCGTATCTTCATCATGATTGGCCGCTGTATACTGGAACGTCCCAACACGCAGGTGACTGCGTGCTGTTCGCGCCAGCACCGCGCCAAGCAGAGGCCCTTGCTGTCGCATGATCCGTTCACCCGTCGTCAGAATGGCAAGGCTGCGAGAACTCGGCACGCCAAGCGCGGCCATAGCTTCGCTGACAATGTATTCGCGGATCGCAGCGCCGAGCGTCGCCTTGCCATCGCCGCCGCGGGAAAATGGGGTCAGGCCACTGCCTTTGAGATGCAGCTCATGCTCGTGGCCGCTTGTATCGTACAATGCACCTGCCAGCATGGCACGCCCATCGCCGAGCAAAGGTGCATAGTGTCCAAACTGGTGACCGGAATAGGCCATCGCGATCGGAGCGCCTTCATAGAGGGGCTGGCGACCACTGAGCGCAGCGATCGTCTCTGGCGATTGGAACCAGTCTGGGCCAAGCTCGAATGTCTTGGCGAACTCCTGATTGGCTGCAAATAGGGTAGGGTCCGGAAAGCGGCTGGTGGGGACTTCGCTGTAAAGTCCTTCGGGGAGATCAAGGTAGCTTGGCCGTGTCCTGGTCATGATCATCAATCGCTTTTCTCACCACTGTTTCAACAATGTGGGGGCAGGTTAAAAAATGGCCAGTCATGCGGGGCAGTGATGGACAAAATTGGCAAATTGTGAAGGTAATGTGACAATACTTTTCAGAGAGTTTTTCAGGAGAATCGCATGGCGAAAAAGCGCACCAAGAACGAACTAACAGCCGGACAGGCAGGGAAACTGGCCCAGAAAATCTGGCGAGCTGGCCTCGGGGTTTACGGCGCGGCCCATGATGTTTCAGGGCATAAGACAGATGATGCTTTTGAAGCACTGGCCAAGCGTGGCAAGGCGTTCGAGAAAGCGACTGCGAAGCGCTCTGGCAAGCGGAAGCCTCATGCTAAACTTGCGCGTCAGCTTGCAACAATCGGGGCACAAATTCAGGCGCTGCGCCCACATGGTCCAAAGGCCAAAAAAGCCGGGAAGGGGATGGACCGCGCTGCATTACTCAAGGCACTGGGTCTCAACGAGATTGTCGACACGCGACCGGCAGTCGAGGCGGGGGTGAAAGCGCGCCTTGAAGCCTTGGAGGAAATGGTTGCCGCGCTTGGCGCTGAGGGCAAGCTCACAGACGCTGAGCTGCAAGCGCGCGTGCGTCGGATGGGTGAGGAGCTTGTCACGCTATCTGGGCCAGAACCTAAGCCCGCCTTAGATGAACAGGGGCGGTTGGAAACACCTCAAGGCCAGGCTGACGACCTGAAGCGAATCAAGGGCATTGGTCCGGTGCTAGAGCGTAAACTGAATGAAGCTGGCATCTTTCATTTCTGGCAGATTGCGGCGCTCAATGATCAACAGACGGAGACTCTGGAAGGTGACATGAGTTTTCCGGGTCGGATTCGGCGAGACGACTGGCGGGCGCAAGCTGATGCGCTCTCGCAGGGAAGTCTGCTTTAGGAGAAACAAGTTTGCACAATCGCTTAACTGTGCTATTTAGGCATCAGTAGAGTATGCGTAGAGTGTGGAAGGGAGGCCTATCTGGTCTCCCTTTTTCCATATGGTCAGGACGTTTTCTGATCTCTCAGAACTTCAACAGTTGCATGGTCCAGACCGAACTCATCGAGCAACCGCTTCTTCACTGCAACTCTGGTGTCTTCGAGGCACGTGCCACCGTCCACATAGACATCCAGTGTAATCAGCGATTTGTGCTCATTGAGGGCCCAGGCATGGAGGTGGGTTACTCTTTTGACCCCCTCAATTTGTGTGCTGAGATCTGTGCGAATGGCTTTGAGGTCGAGGCCGGGCGGCACGCCTTCAATCAGAATGTGACCTGTTTTACGGACTAGGTTGATCCCGCCGACCGCGATGATCAGCGCAACCAGTACAGACAGGATCGGATCTGCCATTGTCCAGCCTGTGAACACGATAATGATCGCGGCGCCAATTGCAGCAATTGAGCCGAGCAGGTCGCCTGCAACATGCCATAGGGCGCCCTGCATATTCAGATCATCCTTGTCCCCGCCATGCAGAACGTAGAAGGCGAGGATATTCACGACCAGTCCACCTATGGCGACGCCGAGCATCAAGCTGCCCATAATGGGTTGTGGGTCGAGAAGGCGCCCAATCGCTTCAAAAATAATCCAGCCTGCAAGGGCGATCAGGGTAAGACCATTTACAAAAGCTGCCAAAACCTTGAAGCGGGCCCAGCCGAAAGTGCGTTCCTCGCTGGCAGGACGTTCAGCCAGTTTGAAGCCAAGCCATGCCAGGGCCAGGGAGCCAGCATCGGTCAGCATGTGAGCGGCGTCTGCAAGGAGAGCCAGAGACCCTGAAATCAGGCCGCCAATGACCTCCGCGATCATGAATGAGAAGGTCAGCAAAGCCGCTATAGCAACCCGGCGGCGGCCATCCTTAGTATTGTCCAAAGCGTGGTGATGCGCGTGATCATGTGCGCTATGTGCATGTCCGTGAGCCATCCTAGGCTTGGACCGCACTTCCTGATGAAAGTCAATGATTACAGCAGCTTGAGAATTGTTATAACATTCATTCTCAGGGATGCAGCGCAGATGAATCCTCAGTCATGCTGAGCTTGACGCTGTCTTCATCGAACGCCTCTTCATTCTCGGCCATCGCCCGGACAAGAGCAACCAGAGCTGTCTTGAGGCGATCATCTTCAATTCGAGAAAAATTGCGGACAAAATCCATCAGGAGACGCGATGAACCCAGTTCATCAATGTCGGCCCGGCTGGCATCGGAAAGGTTGCCGTCGAAGAACCAGCCCGGGTTCACTTCAAGGCGCTGAGCGATCAGATACAGACGTCCAACACTGACCCGGTTCGCGCCTGTCTCATATTTCTGGATCTGCTGATAGGAGATGCCTAAAGCCTCTCCGAGTTGGTCCTGCGTGAGACCCATCAGAATACGGCGACGGCGGATGCGGTCCCCAACGCGAGCGTCAACCTCACTGGCTGTCAGTTGCGGCGCAGTGTTCGGTTCAGGCGTCAGATCGGTCATTTTGTGTGTCTCTTGGCGATGTAGAACCCAATAGTTCCAATCATCTGCAATAAAAAACTATGCTGATTTTACAAAAATGACAAGTGAGACAGAGTGTGAGGCTGTGACTGGACCACAGCAGGTGTGACCTTTACAAATCGTGGGGGCTGGGGAATGTGCCAGACAGATACAAGAGTGAGACTGCTATATGCCGATCCGCACCCCTTTGGCTTTGACCGCATCACTTATGGCCCTGTCGATCACGGCTTGCCAGTCCGGCAACCGTAACGAAGAGATTGCCTATGTCGAACGCCCGGTTGAGCGTATTTACAATCTGGCTCTGACGGAGCTGGACAAGCGTGATTATGTCGAGGCTGTTGCGCTCTTTAACGAGGTTGAGCGCCAGCACCCCTATTCAGAGTGGGCGCGCCGCTCAGCCCTGATGTCAGCTTATGCTTCCTATGAGGCCCGTCGGTATGATGATGCGATCGGCACTGCGCAGCGTTTCATTTCGCTGAACCCGGCAGCCGATGACGCGGCTTATGCCTACTACCTGATTGGCGTCAGTTATTTTGATCAGATTGTGGATGTTGGCCGCGACCAGAACACCACAGAATTGGCAAAAGCTTCTCTTACCGATGTTGTCCGCCGTTTCCCTGAAAGTGATTATGCCCGCGATGCCGAGTTGAAGCTCGACATGGTTGAGGATCAACTCGCCGGTAAGGAGATGGAGATTGGCCGCTGGTATTTGCGTCGCAACCAGCATCTGGCTGCCGTGAACCGTTTCCGCACTGTCGTGAAAGACTATGAGACCACCGGGCATACACCTGAGGCTCTGCATCGCCTGGTGGAGACTTATCTCTCCCTCGGTTTGAAGCAGGAAGCGCTCGCAGCGGGCGCTGTACTCGGTTACAATTACCCAAACAGTGTCTGGTATCGTGACAGCCACCGCTTGCTGACCGGGCAGGGGCTTGACCCTGATGGGGTTGGCGAGGGGCAGCGCCGGACCTTCCTGCAGCGCCTCATTCCTGGCGGAAAATAAGCAGAGCAGACTCTGCTTGTTCTATTTTTGTTCTTGTGTTATCGAGGGGCATGATTGTTGCTCTCTCGATACGTTCTTTTGTTCTGATCGACCGTCTGGATCTGGAAGTTGGTCAGGGCTTCACGGCTCTCACGGGTGAAACCGGTGCGGGTAAATCCATCATTCTTGATGCGCTTGGTTTAGTCCTGGGTGGTCCGGCCAATCGACGCTTTGTTCGCCATGATGAAGATCAGGCGAGTGTCACCGCAGAGTTTGCCTTGCAAGCTGGTCACGCGGTCTGGGACGAGCTTGAAGAGCTTGATGTCGGTGCAAGCCGTGAGGAAACGCTTACCCTGCGCCGTACCCTTTCAAGGAACGGGCCCTCTCGGGCTTTTATCAATGACCAGCCGGTCTCTGCTGCAACGCTGGAAACGGTTGGGGAGAAACTGGTTGAGATTCATGGTCAGCATTCAGCCTCCGGCCTGATGCGCCCGTCGACCCATCGCGGGCTTCTGGATGCCTTTTCAGGCATTGATGTAGAGCTTCAGAACTGTCGTGCGTCCTGGGTTGCTCTCGCGGAGGCGCGTGAGCATAGGCAAAATCTGGAAGCCGCTGTTCGGAATGCGACCGAGCGCAAGGATTGGTTGCTCTTCGCGGTGTCTGAGCTCGAAAAACTTGCTCCTGAACCGGGTGAGGCTTCTACGCTTCTCGCGCAACGTGCTGTCCTTATGCAGGCCGAACGGCTGACGGAAGCCATTCAGGAGATGGATAGCGCTATATCCACGCGCACGATTGAAGAGACTCTGTCAAAAGCAGCGCGTGCGGCTGAACGGTTGATCCGGATCGAAGGTCTTGAAGCGCTTGATGAAGGTTTGGCAAAGCAGGCGCATGCGGCCTCGGATGCGATTGAGCGGGTATTGATTGAGCTGACTGAGGCTCAGAGCCTTTCCAACGGTTTGAAGATCCATGATCTCCACGATGCTGCCGCGCTTGAGCGTATTGAGGCCCGTTTGCTTGCTTTGCGGGGGGCGGCACGGAAGTTCGAAGCTGAGCCTGATATGCTCGCCGAAACCCTTGAAACCTGCCGCGAGGCTTTGTCTCTGTGTGAGGCTGAGACGGGGGCCTTGGATGAAGCACGAGCCAGGGAGCAGGCGGCCCTAAAAGCTTGGGATATGGCGGCTGATACATTATCAGTGGCGCGCCGATCCGGGGCGCATCGCCTGGAACGGGCCATTATGAAGGAGTTGAAACCGCTCCACTTGGGCCGTGTAAAAGTGGCTGTTCGATTTGATCCGATTGGTGAAGGTGAAAGCGGTGCCAACGGTAAGGAGCGCGCAGAGTTTGAAGTGGAAACCAATCCGGGGAGCGGTTTTGGCTCTCTTCGTCAGATTGCATCCGGGGGCGAGTTGGCGCGTTTCTCTCTCGCGTTGAAATGCGCGCTGGCCCATGCCGGAGTAGCTCAAACCTTGATCTTTGACGAAGCCGATCAGGGGGTAGGCGGCGCCGTTGCCGCAGCCATCGGGGAACGTCTTCAGCGCCTGTCCAAGGATAGGCAGGTTTTTGCTATCACCCATAGTCCGCAAGTCGCCTCGTCCGCACACCGTCAATGGCGGGTGCGGAAACAGGAGGTTGGAAAATCAGGACTCGTGACTGCTGTTCATCAACTTGATGACGGTCAACGGCTTGAAGAAATTGCCCGGATGTTGTCAGGCTCCAGTATAACCGATGAGGCAAGAGCAGCCGCATCGAAATTGCTGGAGGCGGCATGAGTGGCGAAATATCTGTAGACGATCTTGATGAAGCAGCTGCTCGGCGCGAGTTGGCGCGGCTCGCGACGGAAATCAAACTCGCAGACGCTGCCTATTACGTTGATGATGATCCCCACTTGAGCGATGCTGCCTATGATGCGCTGCGCCAACGCAATTTGGCCATTGAAGCGAGGTTCCCCCATCTCAAGCGTAAGGATAGCCCCACCGATCAAGTTGGTGTCCGACCCGCGAGTGGCTTTGGCAAGATTGAACATGGCGTTGCGATGTTGTCGCTGGATAATGCTTTCAATGATGAAGATGTCGCCGATTTTGCCGGGCGCATCCGCCGATTTCTGGGACTTTCCGAAGGTGAGACCTTAGCGCTCACGGCAGAGCCGAAGATTGACGGCTTGTCGCTCAGCCTGACCTATGAAAACGGGCAGCTTGTTCGCGCTGCAACACGCGGTGATGGGCGCGTGGGTGAGGATGTCACGGCGAATGCGCGAACCCTGGAGGATATTCCCGGAAGTCTGCAGGGGGCTAACTGGCCACAGCGCATCGAAGTTCGCGGCGAGGTCTATATGAGCCATGCAGACTTCGAAGCGCTCAATACACGTGAGGCCGAGAAGGGTAGCAAAACATTTGCCAACCCGCGCAATGCCGCTGCGGGCAGCCTGCGCCAACTCGACACGACAATCACCCGCTCCCGCCCGCTCCATTTCTATGCCTATGCATGGGGTGAGGTGTCGGAACCATTTGCGCAAACCCAAACTGAAGCCGTCGACAAGCTGGCCTCATGGGGTTTTCAGACGAATGCGCTTTTCTCAAGCCATGAGACCATAGACGGTTTGCTTGACGCTTACCGCGCTATTGCCGAGGGCCGCGCTGGTCTTGGTTATGATATCGATGGCGTTGTCTACAAAGTCGACCGCCTCGACTGGCAGACCCGACTAGGGCAGGTCAGCCGCTTCCCGCGTTGGGCCATTGCGCACAAATTTCCGGCTGAGAAGGCGGTCACCAGGCTTGAGGCGATCGACATTCAGGTCGGTCGGACTGGCTCTCTGACCCCGGTGGCACGGCTTACCCCGGTTACGGTTGGCGGCGTGGTCGTATCGAATGCGACTTTGCACAATGAGGATGAAATCGCGCGTTTGGATGTGCGTGTGGGCGACCATGTGGAGATACAGCGTGCAGGCGATGTCATCCCGCAGGTTTTGCGCGTGACGGACCCTGATCGTCAGGACCGTAGCCCGCCTTACGAGATGCCACACATCTGCCCGGTCTGTCAGTCAGCAGCCGTGCGGGAACTTGATGACAAAGGTGAACCAGATGTCCGGCGACGTTGCACAGGTGGCCTAACTTGTGGTGCGCAAGTGGTGGAACGCCTCAAACATTTCGTATCCCGCAAGGCTCTGGACATTGATGGGCTTGGTGCGAAGCAAATCGAGCTCTTTCATGATCGTGGTATTGTCACTGCGCCACAGCATATTTTCCAGCTTGAGGCGCGTATCGAAGCCGCCGGGCATTCGCCTTTAGCCGAATGGGATGGTTTTGGGGACGCCTCGGCTCGTAAACTGTTCGATGCGATTGAAGCCCACCGAAGCGTTGCGTTTGCGCGTTTTCTAAATGGTCTTGGTATTCGCCATGTTGGTCAGACGACCTCCGGCCTGTTCGCACGCAGTTTCGTGAGATGGGATGACTTCTGGGCCGCTGTTCAGGCGCTTTCCGGCGCCTCTCCAGAGACTGCCGAGCAGCCTTTTGTCTCCCTTGATGGTGTTGGCATGGCCGCAGTTTCCAGCCTAC
Source organism: Hyphomonas sp. FCG-A18 (assembly GCF_045287255.1). GTDB lineage: Bacteria > Pseudomonadota > Alphaproteobacteria > Caulobacterales > Hyphomonadaceae > Henriciella. The sequence continues at coordinate 2,021,956 of NZ_CP137142.1, read as the reverse complement.
GCGCCTTCGTACAAGAGGCTCACAATCTGGAAATGATGCAGGATTTGCTGTCAGAGGTTACAGTTCTGGATGGTGAAGCCCCAGCGAGTGAAAGTCCGGTCAGCGGCAAAACGGTCGTGTTTACAGGGACATTGGAAGCCATGACGCGGGATGAGGCCAAAGCCCGCGCAACATCACTGGGGGCAAAGGTGTCTGGCTCTGTTTCGGCAAAGACAGACATATTGGTGGCAGGCCCTGGCGCAGGATCTAAGCTAAAGAAAGCTGAGACGCTCGGAATTGCGGTTATGACCGAGGCTGAATGGATTGCTCTAATCTCGAATTAAGCAAGAAAAATGGGGCTGCAGTGCAGCCCCAGTTTATCGGAGTAGTTTATTCGACAAGGCACGTGTCGAAGGGGGGAGAGGGGAGAGAAGTGCCTCATCGGTTATTATTGAAAAACAATAATTGATTATCGATTTTCGTCAAGTTGCTTTTTTGAAATTTTTTGCTCTTCGGGTCTTTTGAGCGCGATGGCTGCGCTAGAGAAAGCTCATTTCATACCAATGTGTTGACTTTGGGCGGCATGCTCGCCAAGCGTGCGCAAAGCGTATTGGTACAAGGGAGTCCATCATGTCTGATCCACGCCAGCATATCATGCCGGTTTACCGTCCACCCGAAGAAGCTTTCGACCGTGGTGAGGGTGTCCGCCTGATTACTGAAGAGGGGAAGTCATACCTTGATTTTGTCGCCGGCATCGCAGTGAGCGCCCTTGGGCACTCGCATCCGGCGATGGTTGAGGCCCTGCGCGAGCAAGCTGGCAAACTCTGGCACACGTCCAACATGTTTCGTGTCCCTGCGGGCGAGGAACTCGCGCGGAAAATGTGTGAGCGCACTTTTGCTGACCGGGTCTTCTTCACCAATTCTGGGACTGAGGCGATTGAGTGTGCGATCAAAACGGCGCGTAAGTATCATTGGGCAAAGGGTGATGCAGATCGCTATGAGATCGTGACATTTACCGGCGCTTTCCATGGTCGGTCGCTTGGCGCGATCAATGCGGGCGGAAATCCGAAATATCTGGAAGGGTTTGGCCCAGCTCTGCCAGGCTTTACCAGTATTGAGTTCGGTGACCATGACGCGCTCGACAAAGCCGTAACAGAGAAAACGGCGGCTGTGCTTGTAGAGCCAGTACAAGGCGAGGGCGGTGTTCGCGCTATCCCTGAAACCTGCCTGACGGAACTTCGTAAGCTGTGTGACGAGCGCGGTGCGCTGCTCATCTATGATGAAGTACAGTGCGGCATGGGCCGGACGGGCAAGCTGTTTGCCCACGAGTGGGCTGAAAATGCACAGCCGGACATTATGTGCGTGGCCAAAGGCGTTGGCGGCGGCTTTCCATTTGGGGCCTGTCTGACCACAGAAGAAACAGGCGTTGTCATGCAGCCGGGCAGCCATGGTTCGACCTATGGCGGCAACCCGCTGGCCATGGCTGTGGGCAATGTCGTTTGGGATATTATTTCTGATGAAGCGTTCCTTGAGCAGGTGCGCCGCGTATCAGGTACTGTTGCACAGGGATTGAAGAGCCTTGCCGATAGTCATCCAGACAAAGTCGATGGCGTAACGGGCAAAGGCCTGCTGATTGGTTTGCGCCTGAAAGCACTGCCTAAGCCGGTTCAGAATGCCTGTCGCGACAAAGGCCTGCTTGTCGGTGTTGCTGGGAACAATGTGCTCCGCCTCGCGCCGCCACTCGTCATTGAGGATAGTGACGTGCGCGAAGCGGTTGGCGTTATGGATGCCGCGCTTTCCGAGTGGGAAATCGCGACTTAAGCCGATTAACCGGGGCTTGCGGCTGATCCAGCGAGCAGGCCCCCATCAAGGGTCAGTGTTTCCCCTGTCATGTAAGCGGCTTCGTCGCTGGCCAGCATGGTCGCCAGCGCAGCAACCTCACCGGGTTGGCCAAACCGTTTAAGCGGTGTGTCGACAACCAGAGCCGCCATTTTGGCTTCGCGGTCAGGGCCATCACCGAGCATGGGTTCCCATATTTCGGTGAGGATTGCGGCCGGAGCGATCGCATTGCACCGAATCTGCCAGCCTTGTTGTGCGCAATAGAGTGCGACACTGCGTGTGTGGTTGATGATTGCGGCCTTGGAACTGGCATAGGCGGCAGCGCCGGGTATGCCAACAAGCCCAGAGCGCGAGGCGATGTTGATGATGCTGCCTGTGCCTGCGGTTCTCATCGCATTGATGGCATAGCGGCAGCCTAGGAAAACCCCGTCAAGGTTGGTGGCATGGACACGCCGCCATTCACCAAGACTGGCACTTGCCGGATCATGCGGGGCAGGGCCATCTTCAAACCCGGTAATCCCGGCATTGTTGACCAACACATCGATTTGCGGGTAGCGCGTCGCAATCGCCTGCCAATCCTCCTCTTTGGACACGTCAAGGTGGGCGTAGCTGACCCCGAGCTGGTTGGCTGTCGCTTGACCCTCGTCATCATTGATATCGGTCAGGATGACAGTCGCCCCTTGATCCATAAAGGCTTTGGCAATGGCGGCACCAATGCCGCGCGCGCCCCCTGTAATCAGGGCGGTTTTATTCTGTAATCGTTTCATGATTGAGCTTTCACATAAGGAAAATAGCGGGCGCAAAGCTAAGCGCCGATAACGGAAAATACGTTATGCCGGAGGTCCGGTGTCGCTAGTTCATGTGTGCACAAAACTCCTTAGGTGTTAGCCTCACATAAGGTGGCGTCATTTTGCGTCAACCCGGTTTTCGGCCATACTTCCGGGCAATGATCAGCATTGGAGGGTATGTCATGGCAGAAAAGGAAGTGATTACAGGGTTTGGTGGGTTCTTCTTTCGCGGCAAGGATACAAAGGCGTTAGCGGTTTGGTATCACGATAATTTCGGGATTGATCCGGTGCCAAGCGATTATGAAACCTTGCCCTGGCATCAGGCTGAGGGACCAACCGTCTTCGCGCCATTCAGTGCGGACACCGATTATTTTGGTCCGGATATGTCAAAGACATTCATGCTGAATTTTCGGGTGCGCAATCTGGAAAAGATGGTCGCGCAGTTACGGGCGAATGGGAATGAGGTGACCCTTGATCCGAACAATCCCTACCCGAATGGAAGCTTTGCGCGGGTCTATGATCCTGAAGGCAACCCGATTGAGCTGTGGGAACCCCAGCATAATCCCGCGTAAATTTTGGATGCCGATTATTTTCCTCGCAGCCGCAAGACCATATGCAGAGTTGCCTCATCCTGGATATTATAGTCGCTGAGCGTGCGCTGGTCTTCCAGCTGCTTTCCGGCGAAGATCAGCCGTTGCTGTTCGGGAGGATAACCTTCAGCCTCAAGAAGTTTCTGCTTCACTTCCGCGATTTTATTGCTGGGCGAGACGCTCAGAACAGTTTGTTTACCCGATAGCGCCTTGACCGTGATCGACATGGTTTCGGTGGTTTGGCTCTGTGCGAAACCGGTGGGCACAGCTGCGACAGTCAGTGTAGTGAACGCAAAGATTGCAAACAAAACTCTCATGAAATCCTCCCTATGGTCGGATAAACTTATCCACATCCATAGGGAGCGGCATCACCCGCAAGGGTTACGCGAGTTCAGCAGACCGCTCTTACGCTCCTAAGCGGACCCGAAAGTCTTCATAGCCAAAATTGCTCACCATCTCGATTTGGCCGTCCTCATGACGGATGGCGAGGTTGGCGAGGGGGGAGCCATTGAACGTGTTGGTTTTGACAAAGCTATAGTGCATCTGATCAGTGAAGATCAGCCGATCAGCCGGCGTCAGAGGTTTGTCAAAACTATACGTTCCAATCACGTCACCGGTCATGCAGGTCTTACCACCGAGTGTATACGTGTGGGCTTTTTCGTTTGCTTCCCCAGCACCAATGATGTCCGGGCGATAAGGCACTTCGAGGACATCGGGCATATGGGTTGAGGCACTGGCATCGATGATGGCGAGGTCTTTGTCATTCCAATGCAGGGCAATCACGCTGGCATGAAGCTCGCCCGTATTTACAACAAGACCACCGCCCGGCTCGAGAATAACCTCAACATCAAACTGTGTTTTGAAGGCTTTGATTGCCACAATCAGTGCGTCGACATCATAGCCCGGTTTGTTGAGGAAATGTCCGCCGCCAAAATTCACAGCTTTGACCTGCTTCAGGTAAGGCGCGAAATGCTGAGCAACATGATTGATCAGGCCGATTGAGCCTTCATGAAGGCTCTCGCACAGCGCGTGGACATGGAAAATGTCGACCTTTGACCAATCCACCTGATCAAGTTTGCTCGCGATCTCGCCAAACCGACTGCTTGGTGCGCATGGATCATAAAGGTCACCACCAAGCGTGGCATTCGAATAGCCGGGATTGACCCGCAGGCCGATCTCGCACCCCGCATCGATTGCGCTGTGTCCCCATTGTTCCAGTTGCTGTGCGCTATTGAAATAGACATGCTGGGCAATCTTCGTAACAGCGTTCAGCTCGCTCTGCGTATAGGCCGGGGAGTAGACATGGACCTCTTTCCCGAACGTTTCGGCTCCCATAATCGCTTCGTATTCACCGCTGGCCGTGGTGCCATCGAGATAATCTCGCATCATCGGGAAAACAGCTGGCATCGCAAAAGCTTTGGTCGCGAGCAGGATTTTGCATCCGGCTTCTTCGCGCACGCGCTTGGCTGTTTCGAGATTGCCCCGCAGGCGCGCCATATCGAGTACAAAAGTCGGGGTTGGAAGCGTTGCGTCTGTGATCATGCAGGCCACTTAGGCGCAGCGTGGCAGATTAGCAAATGCGCCTTTCATAGCTTTCATCCGCCGGGATGAAGCCGAGGTCTTGTAGGTTAAGGGCATACTCGTCCCAGCGATTGCAGGGCTGCTGGTTGGGCAGCATGCTGGCTTGGGAGACAATCTTGCCAGTTGCTGCATGGGTCATGGTGATAAAGGGGCTCCAGATTCGGCGCCCACCTTTATCGCGCGCCATCTGATCCACACCAAGATCTTCGGCGAGTTTTTCCCCGGAAGGCGTTCTGGAGTTGATCCGCAGCAGTAGGATTTTGAGGTCTTGGCCATCATTACCCAAGCTAGCTTTTTGTGTTGGTGAAAGTGCCCATTGCGCGAATCGTTTCGTCATCCAAGGCTCGGCAGGATTGAACTCTGTTGATTCCAGATAGCGACAGGCCGGGCACTCATCAAAACCCCAGATGACCATAAGGGGCCTGCTCTCTGCCTTCGCTCTGGAAAGTCCAGCATCATAGGCTTGGCTGGCATTATAGCATCGAAAGTAAAGCGCGTCGGGGCGATCTGGATAGCATCCGGGAATAGTCTGTAGCGATGTATAATCTACGGCCAGATCAAAGAGCTGCTTGCCCTTCGGCGCATCCGCCTGCGCCAAAGCCAGAAATGGCGTAAGGGTAAAAATGATAAGTGCGCGCAGCATCGACATTCCGTTTGTTTCCAATCTCTAACGAACGGAATGTGCCATAGCCGCCAAAATGAGGCCACGATAAGGCGCAGCTGTTGATTTTAGGCATCCAGTCTTGGTGTTTTCCGGCGGGTAAGTACCAGAACTAGTATAGTGAACGCACTTAGCACCGCGCCAGAAAGGGTCATGCTCCACCCTGTAAAGCGGTCTGCTGCAAGCGTGTGCTCTGGGCTTACAATAATAGTGCCGTCCAAGGTTTCTGCTGATACGAGTTTAAGTACTGGGTCGCCCTTTGTGTGATAGAGAATTCGTTTTCCCTTATGGGCGCGCTAAACTCCTGATCTTACGGATTTCGAGTTCTTGAGCGATGACTTAACTTCAAACTCATCTCTATCGCCGTCTGATGTGCTAATTATCAGCGTTGTGTTGTTGCTAAACCCTCTCCCTATACGACTTGTCCCTGTGGCATCCAGTAAGATGCCTTCATAAGCCGTAGTTTCGGTGGTTGTCTTAATTGATGCGGCTAGGATACTAATTCCAACCAGGAAAAATAAAGCTCCCATCAGCCCAAGAGCGACAATTGCAGTTTTGTTTACTTGCTTCTTGGGGGGTGAGATTTCCTGTTCCATGAGTGCCTAACTATTAGGTCTTAACTGCGAACAGATCATCTTGTTTGCCTGTAGGGACATCAATCACATGCCAGGGCAGGCCGCGGGCGGCGACGTCTTCCAGGAAAGGCTTGGCCGGGAATTGCTCGACGTTGAATACACCTGTGCCAGACCAAGTGCCTTCGAAGAACATTTTCGCGCCTGAGACAGGGGGAACACCTGTTGTATAACTGACGGCCTGCGCGCTGACCTCTTCATTGGTTTTGGCGTGGTCAGAGACCTGATAGATCATATTGGTGATCGGCTGACCATCTTTTGTGCCGCGCAGGATGACGCCGATTGAGGTTTTCCCTGTATAGCCCTCGGCCAGCGTGCTGGGCACGGGCAGCAGGTCTTTCAGGAACTCCATCGGGATAATGTCCATGCCTTTATGCTTGATTGGCTCCAGACCGATCAGGCCGATGGATTTGAAGACATCCAAATGTTTGATGTACTCATCCCCAAAGGTCATCCAGAAGCGGATTTGCTTCAGGCCCTTGATATGTTTCACAAGGCTTTCCTCCTCCTCGTGATAGATGAGGTAAGACATTTTCGGGCCAACCTCAGGATAGTCGATCATCGTTTTGATCGAGAGGGCCGGGATTTCAATCCACTCACCATCTTTCCAATACCGCCCATCCTGCGTCACTTCACGCAGGTTGATTTCCGGATTGAAATTGGTGGCGAAGGTTTTGCCGTGGTCACCAGCATTACAGTCAACAATATCGATATATTCGATTTCATCGAACAGGCCTTCCTGCTGGGCATAGGCGCACATGATATTGGTGACGCCAGGATCGAAACCACAGCCGAGAATGGCCGTGATGCCAGCCTCTTTATAGCGCTCCTGATAGGCCCACTGCCAGCTATATTCGAACTTGGCGACATCGCGTGGCTCGTAATTGGCGGTGTCCATGTAATGGGTCTTGGTCGCTAGGCACGCATCCATGATCGGCAGGTCCTGATAGGGCAGGGCCATGTTGATGACGAGGTCAGGCTTGACCTTCTCGATCAGGGCGATGGTTTCCTCGACATTGTCGGCATCAACCTGCGCAATTTCGATTGGTGTTTCGCACAGCGCAGCGACCTTCTCACAGCTTTCAATCCGGCGGCTGGCTAGCGTGATGTGTTTGAACGTATCGCGGTCCATCGCGCACTTTTGTGCAACAACGGAGCCAGCGGCTCCGGCGCCTATAATCAGGACGGTGTCTTTCTTTTTGTCGGTCATGGCAGACGCCCCTTGTTGGTGTTTCAACAGTTTCACGCTGCATATGGCCAGAACCGCCAATCTTGCAATGACTAATTATCCGTCGGGACGAAGGACGACTTTCATCACACCATCTTCGCGCGCATGAAAACGGCGATAGGCTTCAGCACCATCACTCAAGGCCATGTGATGAGTGATGGTTTTTTGCGGGTTGAGTTTGCCAGCTTGGATAAGCGGGATCAGGTCTGGCCAATGCTCCGGGACGCTGCAAGTTCCAGTTCGGAAGGTCAGGCCTTTCATAAAGGCAAGCGCCATTGGGAATTTGAAATCCATTGTCTGGTTCACGCCAATACAGCTGACAGTACCAGCATTCTTGGCGAGTTGCAGGGAGAGTTGGATGGCCGCATCGGCGCCAACGCATTCGACAACGCTATCGCACATGCGCCCCTTGGTCTGCTCCTCGATCAAGGCTTTCGCCTCGCTGGCATCAAGCGCGATGGCCCCGAGGCTTTCGGCCTGAGCCCGTCGTTCAGGCACGAGATCGATGGCATAGGCTTTAGCGGCCCCGAACAGGAAGGCGCCTTCGACGGCCATAAGGCCTATCGGACCGCACCCTACAACGGCAACCGTATCGCCTGGCTGAATGTCAGCGCCGCGCAAGCCGAACCATGCGGTTGGTAGGTTATCCGTTAAAAGGAGCGCCTGATCCTCACTCACGCCTTCGGGGATATGGGCCAGGGTGATGTCGGCATTTGGCACCATTGTATACTCGGCCTGTACGCCTTGCAGGCCAGGATTGAGGCCGAAACACCGTCCTTGGCGTAACTCGCACTCTGCAACTTTGCCGGCCAGACATGTCCGGCACTGCCCGCACCCAACCGCTGCAGAGATCATCACTTTGTCACCGGACTTGAAGCGTGTGACACCCGACCCCGCTTCGACAACCTCGCCAACCGCCTCATGACCGACGCAATAACCCGGCGTATCGCTGAAGCCGTGCCCCTCATAGATATGCAGGTCCGAGCCGCAGATACCGCACGCACTGACCTTTATGATGGCGCTTCGAGTATTCTCGGGTTGCGGCTCTGGTGCGGTGTCATAACGGATGTCTTTTGGTCCGTGATAAATCAGGCCCTTCATGGGGCGTTCCTCCGAAGTTTTCCAACAGACTTGGCTGGCTGACGCAGGGGAGGGCAAGGCGTAATCGAGCCTGCTGGTCAAGCTGTTGAATATCGCGTAGATACGCGCTTCACTTTTTGAGGGTAAGTTATGACCATACGCCATTTCATCGACCTCTGGCAGCTTCCGAGCCATGAGTTACGCGCCATTCTGGATCAGGCGCACGCGATGAAACGTGCCCGTACGGGCTGGCCAAAAGGCAAGGTCGATGCAGATGCCCCGCTTGAAGGGCATACGCTCGCAATGATCTTTGAAAAGTCCTCTACGCGGACGCGGTTTTCCTTTGACATGGCGATGCGTCAGCTCGGCGGTAGCTCGATCACCGCGACCTCTAGCGATATGCAGCTCGGACGGGGCGAAACGATTGAGGATACGGCCAAAGTGCTGAGCCGCTATGTCGATGCGGTGATGATCCGCGCCAATGATCATGGTGACGTTGAGAGCTTTGCTGAGGCAGCCTCCGTGCCCGTCATCAACGGGCTGACGGATCGCTCCCATCCTTGTCAGATCATGGCTGACCTGATGACCTTGGAAGAGCATGGCCTGACTCTGGAAGGCGCACGGCTCGCCTGGGTTGGCGATGGCAATAATGTCTGCTCTAGCATGATCCATGCGGCCCCGAAGTTTGGCTTCAGCCTCGCGATTGGAACTCCAGATCGCTACGCCCCCGATGATGAGGATGTTATTCTGGCTCGCGAAGAGCAGGGACGGATCGACCTGTTTGATACCGCAGAAGAAGCCGTTGTTGGTGCAGATGTCGTGATCGCCGATACATTCGTGTCTATGGGCGATAAGGATGCCGACGAGCGCCTGGCGGAGTTGGACCCTTATGCGGTGACTGAGGAACTGATGGAGCTTGCCGATGGTCAGGCAAAGTTCCTGCATTGCCTGCCAGCGCACCGCGGCGAGGAAGTGGACGCGGAAGTCATTGACGGGCCGCAGTCTCTGGTTTGGGATGAGGCGGAAAACCGCCTGCATGCACAAAAGGCCATCCTGCGCTGGTGCCTGAGCAAGTGAGTCTGCAAATCCTGATCGATGCGGATGCCTGTCCGGTCAAGGATGAAACCTATAAAGTCGCTCTGCGCCATCAGGTGCCCGTCACGTTGGTCTCGAACAGTTTCCTGCGTGTGCCAGCCCATCCGCTGATCAAGCATATTGTGGTCAGTGATGGTTTCGATGCCGCCGATGATCACATCGCGGAACTGGCTGGGCCAACGCGCGTTGTCGTGACGGCTGACATTCTTTTGGCTGAGCGGGCTTTGAAAGCCGGTGCCATCGTTCTTGGACCTAACGGCAAGCCCTTTACAGAGAGCTCGATTGGCAGTGCCATCGCGACACGTGCGATCATGGCTGATCTGCGCGCGGGGGGTGATCAGATTGGCGGGGCGGCGCCGTTCAGCAAAGCCGACCGTTCCCGCTACCTCTCAGCCCTTGATGAAGCGCTGAACCGTCTGAAGCGTTCGATCTAGATATTGCGCTCTCCTCTACTGCGATCTAGCGTTCGCTCATCCCTTGGGCGGAGAGTGAGAGCATTCCATGAGATTTATGATAGCGGCTAGCGTATGTCTTTCAGCAGCATTTATGGGGGCAAGTGCTGAGACCCCCACTGCAGCTGATAATGCTCGCATTGTCGAAACGCTGGAGGACCGCTTCGCTGTTCTGGCGCTCGATTGTGTGCACCGCGAATATCCCAATAAGATCAGTCATGTCCTGCAATCTCCAGAGGATGCGAAGACACCTCGTGAGCTGACACCTGCCTTTTATGGTTGCTATGACTGGCATTCATCCGTGCATGGCCATTGGCTGTTGACCCGCATCCTCAATACGGCACCAGACAGCACATTGCTTGATGAAATCCGCGCAAAGCTGGCAAAGAGTTTTACTCCTGAAAACTTCGTCGGTGAGCTCGCCTATTATAGCGGCGAAGGGCGTGCCTCGTTTGAACGCCCCTACGGTATTGCCTGGTACTTGCAACTCATTGCCGAGTTGGAAGAAAGCGATGACCCGCAGATGCAGGTCTGGCGCGAAACCCTGCGCCCGCTGGAGGATGCGATTGTTGAAAAGACCATGGATTGGTTGCCCAAGCTGTCCTATCCGGTGCGATTAGGAACGCATAATCAAACCGCCTTCGCTTTCGGCCTGATGCTCGATTATGCCCGCACGGTTGAGAATGAGGCCTTTGAAACCGCGCTGGTTGAGAAGGTTCTCAAATTCCACGCAAATGATGTTGATTGCCCGCTCAGCTATGAGCCATCCGGGGAGGATTTCCTCTCTCCATGCTTGATGCAGGCTGATTTGATGCGGCGGGTTATGTCGCAGGAGGCCTTTGTGGATTGGCTGAGCGCTTTCTTGCCGGGCATTCCAACCGATGGCAGTGGAGACTGGCTTGAGCCGGGTATTGTCCTCGATGCTTCCGATGGCAAGCTTGTGCATCTTGATGGTGTGAACCTGTCGCGAGCATGGGCGCTGGAGGGCATTGCCAGTGCCTTGCCGTCCGATGATCCACGGATTGCAAGCCTGATGGCCTCCTCAGTGTTGCACCGCGAAACCGGGATCGCTGCGGTCTCTGATGAGCATTACTCAGGCAGTCACTGGCTGGCGAGCTTTGCAACCTATCTGACCACCCGCCGGGGTATCTCTGAGGCTGCACAATGAAGCTGGACTTCGGCCCAGGTGTCCTCGTCGCAGCGGCCTTTATTGGGCCGGGGACGGTAACAGCCTGTACTCTGGCGGGAAGCAATTTTGGGTTTGCGCTTGTCTGGGCTTTAGTATTTGCAACCATCGCGACGATTATCCTGCAGGACATGGCGGCGCGCTTAGGGGCAGGGGCCAAGCTTGGCCTGGGTGAGGCGCTAATGAGCAGTGCGCCGTCTGTCCCGATCAAATGGGCCGTCGGCGGCTTGGTGTTTGCAGCTTTGTTCATTGGCAATTGTGCCTATGAAGGCGGTAATCTCGCTGGTGGCGCCCTCGGCATGGAAGCTCTGTTTGGGGCTGCATCTCCTGATCAGAAGATGCTCGTCCTGCTTTTGGCAGGGATTGCTGGTCTGGTCGTTCTCATCGGGCGGTACGAGTTGCTGGAACGCCTTCTAGTCGGTCTGGTTCTGGTTATGAGCCTCGCGTTTATCCTCAGTATCTTTTTCGTCCGCCCGGACATCGGGGCATTCCTGCAAGGGCTCGTTCCGCGTATCCCGGATGATGGAACTCTCACTGCCATTGCTCTGATCGGAACGACGATTGTGCCCTATAATCTGTTTCTTCATGCCGCGGCGGCGCGGCGTAAATGGGCAAATGGTGAAGGCCTATCCATGGCCCGAAAAGAGTCTTGTTTTTCGATCGGTTTAGGCGGTTTGGTGTCGATCCTGATCCTGTCGACAGCGGCTGCGAGCCTGTTCAAATCAGGTCTTGAAGTGCGCAACGCAGCCGACATGGCCCGCGCCATTGAGCCCGCCTTTGGTGAAGGCGCGCGTTACCTGATCGGGATCGGCCTCTTCGCAGCTGGACTGACATCCGCCATTACAGCGCCTATGGCGACTGCCTTTGCCCTGACCGAAATCATTGGCGGCGACGCAAAACGCAAAAGCCGCCTGTTCCGCGCCACAGCTTTATCTGTGGTGGTGATTGGGGCAGCGATTAGCTTGTCCGGGATCAAACCGGTTTCTCTAATCCTGATCGCTCAATATGCCAATGGGCTGCTCCTCCCCATCGTTGCGGGCTTTCTGCTCTACATCATGAACAAAAGCGACTTGCTTGGCGCGCACACGAACTCTCTTGTCGCTAATATTGCCGGCTCTGCGGTTGTTCTGATCACATTCGGTTTGGGATTGCGTAGCGTCTTGCGAGCCGCAGGATTTATGTGATGGCGCAGGCGATAGACCTCAATGCAGACCTTGGTGAGGGTTGCCAGTATGATGAGGCTCTGATGGGTGTCATCACAAGTTGCAATATCGCTTGTGGTGGACATGCCGGGGACGAGGTGTCCATGCGCGCAGCCCTGACCCTTGCCAAGTCGCATGGCGTCGCTGCCGGGGCGCACCCCTCTTTTCCGGATCGAGAGAATTTTGGACGTACGGCATCCACCCTGAGAGGCGAGGCACTTGAACAGGCACTCAGAGAGCAGATTGAGGCGCTGAAACAGACCGCCTCTGATCTGGAAGTGCCCCTGACACATCTCAAACCGCATGGCGCGCTCTATAATATGGCAGCGCGTGATCCGGATTTAGCGGCGACTGTCGCCAAAGTGACCAAGGCGAAATTACCAGGCGCAATGCTTGTCGGCCCGCCTCAATCAGAGCTGACACGCGCGGCCAAGGCAGTTGAGTTGGGCTTTGTGGCAGAGGGGTTTGCTGATCGGGCCTATGAGGTAGACAGGCAACTCCGGGATCGCAGAAAAACCGGGGCCGTTCTGATCGATCCCAAACAACAGGCGCAGCAAGCTCTGGATATGGTGCTCAATCATCAGGTTACAGCCTATTCGGGCGAGGTCTTGAGCCTGCCGGTTGAGACGCTCTGCGTGCATGGCGATACACCCGGAGCCCTCAAGGCTGCACGTGTCATTCGCGCCGCGCTCGAAGAAAAAGGGGTTGAGATATGTCGCCCCAGCTAGCGCCTCGCCGTGTCGCCGACGATGTGTTCGAAATCGCTGTTTCCACACCAGCAGAAGCGCAAAGACTGGCCCATGCGTTGCGACAGCAAGACCTTGCAGAAGACATTGTTGCTGGACTCGATAGTGTCAGTATTCGCTTTGATCCAACAACTCTTGATGCCGTCACTACAGGGCTACATACGGTTAAAGTGCCCGTGGATGAGAGCTTGCAGGCCGGCAATATAATTGAGGTCGGGATCGAATATGGTGGCGAGGTCGGGGCCGATCTTGAACAGGTTTGCGCCCACACCGGTTTGAGCATTGCAGACTTCATCGCTCTACATACAGAGGCCATTCATACCGTAGAGATGATCGGTTTTACGCCGGGCTTTTCCTACATTTCGGGGCTTCCGGAGGGGTTCGAGGTCCCGCGCCTGAGCCATCCAAGGCCACGTGTTCCTGCCGGAGCGGTCGGCATCAGTGCAGCCTTTACCGGCATTTATGCGTTACCGGGGCCAGGCGGTTGGCCGTTGATCGGGCGGACATCTGAGATCCTGTTTGATCCAGCTAAGGACGAACCTTTCCTGCTAAAACCGGGGCAGCGGGTTCGGTTTCGGGCAGCATAATGCTGCATATTGTTCAACCGGGCTTACAAAGCACGCTTCAGGGCGCGCCGAGAGTTGGGTTCAGAGATATAGGTGTGCCGTATGCTGGACCAGCCGATCCGCTATCCATGGCGCTTGCCAATCGGTTGGTGGGCAATACGCTATTTGAAACCGCAATAGAGATCACTTTTGGTGGGTTTTCGGTAGAGGTTGAAATAGCCTGTTCTGTCGCAGTCACAGGTGCGCACACCGAAATCAGACGTGCAGGAGAAAACTTGCCTGCGCACCAGACGCTGCACATGAGCGCCGGGGATAGATTGGAAATCACGCCTGCAAAGCAGGGCATGCGGATTTATTTGGCGGTTAGAGGCGGCTTTGTTGCCGAGGCATTATTTGGTTCCACCTCGACCTACCTTCCTGCCGGATTTGGCGGGCTCGAAGGGCGGGCCTTGAAGGCAGGCGACACCGTCACTTTTGCTGGCAAAGGTTTGTCTGAGCAGACTTTGCAAACCCCTGCAGAGCTCCATCCCGTTTTCACAAATAGTTTCGCCTTGCGCGCATGTGGTTCAGCGGAAACGCATTTGCTCACACCGGATGCTTATGAGGCTCTTTTTAACACGGTTTTTACCGCTGGCCAGCAAGGCACACGCATGGGTGTCTCCCTCGAAGGGGCGGCGCTCAACCTGAACTCAGATGGCTTGATGAAAAGCGCGGCCGTCTATCCCGGCACCATACAGTGCCCGCCCTCCGGGGTGCCAGTTGCGCTACTCTGTGATGCCCAGACGACGGGAGGCTATCCGCGCATTGCACACATTGCTCGCTGCGACCGTCATCTGCTCGGGCAGATCAGACCGGGAGACCGTGTGCGGCTGCTTCATAGAAGCCATGAAGCAGCCGTGGAAGATTTGGCCGCGAAGAACAAGGTTCTCAGATCGTGGCTAGACGGTTTTACCCTTTAGGCCACCGAAGTGCCGATCAGCTTTAAACCTGCCAGAAGCCAACTGCTTTGCGGACATCTTCGATAATTGGCTCGGCGACCGCATTGGCCTTTTCTGCGCCTTTCGCGAGAGCACGGTCGATCTCAGCTGGGTCATCGAGAAGGCGACGCATCTCGGTCGTGATGGGCGAGAGATGAGCAACTGCTAGATCAGCCAGCGCAGGCTTAAATGTACCAAAACCCTTGCCACCAAATTCTTCGATCACGGCTTCATTGCTTGTTCCCGCGAGCGCCGCATAGATGCCGACAAGGTTAGCCACTTCCGGGCGACCTTCCATGGCCTCAACCGTTTCAGGCATATCGCCCAAGGTGTCCGTCTTGGCCTTCTTGATTTTCTTGGCGATTGTCGCTTCGTCATCAATCAGGTTGATGCGAGAGGTCTCTGCTGGATCAGACTTGGACATTTTCTTTGTCCCGTCTTTCAGGCTCATAATCCGCGCGCCAGGCCCTTCGATCAGAGGTTGGGGCTCTGGGAAGAAGCCGGGCACACCGAACTGCTGATTGAAGCGGGCTGCGACTTGCCGTGAGAGCTCAAGATGCTGTTTCTGATCCTCGCCTACCGGAACATGTGTGGCTTTATAGACCAGGATATCTGCCGCTTGCAGGACCGGGTAGGCAAACAGGCCAACGCTCGAGCGCTCGGCATCCTTACCTGACTTGTCTTTAAACTGCGTCATTTTCTCAAGCCAGCCCATGCGGGCGACACAGTTAAAGATCCAGGCGAGTTCTGTATGCGCGCGAACGCTGGACTGTACGAAGATGGTCGACTCATCAGGATCAAGGCCACATGCCATCATCGCCGCCGCGATCTGACGCGTCTGATCTTTCAGGGCAGGGACATCGTAAGGCATCGTGATCGCATGCAGGTCAACGACACAATACAGGCCTTCCCAACCCGCGCTTTGCAGATCCACAAACTTCTTCAGGGCACCCAGATAGTTGCCAAGGTGGAGGTTTCCTGTCGGCTGAATGCCAGACAGGATGCGTTGCGGGCCAGAATAGGGAGTTTGTTCGCTCATGGCGGGCGGTTTAGCGAATTTGTACTGCTTGGGAAGGGGCTGTCTGATTATTCGACGGTTTCAATGAAAACCTCTGTCACTTTGCCGCTTCGCTCAATCGCGGCGAGCTCTGCATCTAGAACGGCGGCATTGATCTCCCGCGTTGTGCGAACAACGGAACCTGTTGCGTCAGAGGTGAGGATGGTCAGGCGCAAAACCCGCTCTGTACCATCCAGAGCGCCATCGGCGACATTCACAGTCATCTTGCCAACTTGATAAACGCCTTTTCCGGTCCACCAGACTGCCTTGCCTGTATATTTCGCGGTATTGTAAACCGCCTTGGCGGGGAGGGTTACAATACAACCTGATAGGGCGATCGCCAGCAAAGGTGTAAGCATGACAAGGCGCATGGATTGTCGTCTCCCTCTTCCGACACCGAGAGGTTAGCGTGACAGAGCAGGGTTAACAGGGCTTGAGTGCAGGGTCAGCTGCTATTCAGGTTTGGCGCGCAGGTCCTTTGGAAGGGTGGGCCTAAAGACCGTTTGATGCGGTGCAAAGCCACCGCCTTCCTTGCCCTTGGCACGAACATATTGCGCATTCCAGACCCCTTCGCCCGTCAGGGTTTCGCCAGTTTGTTGCGCGCGGCGGGCATCTTCTTGCTGTTTGGCGACATTGCGTTGGCGAGCCTGCCCAAAGGCTTCCACCTCGGCAAGGAAACCGGGATCCGATTGCAGGTCCACGATTTCAAAATTGGTTTCTTCCAGTATGGCAATTGGGAAAGGCATGATCCGCGCAATCGGCTCACCTGCCTTGAAGGTGACGCGCTTATTCGCTTCGGTCAGGCGCCAGTTCATTGTGAATGGGAAAGGCAGCCAGTCAGTGCGGACGAACGCATCGAGAGGCACCGCATGATTATGCTCATGATTGGCAGGGCCAGTAACCAGAATGCCAAGATCCGGGGAGGTGCGAAACAGGAAAGGCACATACCAGGTCACGACCCCTGTCCCGAAGTGTGATCCGGCAGAGAATGGATTTTGCTGCTCTGTCTGAATGGAAAGTGTGCTGGTCAAGTCACCGCCTGCCCATGTGACATGGCTGGTGACAGGATTGAGCAATTCCCAGCCCATCGTATTGGCTGCCAGTAGCGGGATACAGCGATAAACATATTGCTGTGGGATGGCGTCCATCCAGTCGCGTTTGATCGTCGCGGTGCGTAGATGATTCTCGACGCGCAACCCCTGCAAGCCGGGCATGACATGGGCGCGAACCGTATTCGGCGGTAGAGGGTTGGGAGTCTGAGCCATAAGCTGTGTCTATGGGGTTCCGAGACGGTTTCAAAGCTAAACTCGCATGTCCGTACGTGATTTCGCTTGTCTCCGTACGTGGTTTTGCTTGAGGTAGGAGACGGCTTTCGGGTTTCTGAGAGCTTTGGACTGTACGGGTGCGGACTATGGAAAAGAAGAGTGAGCGGTTCGAGATTCGGCTCTCGCATACGGACAAGCAGGCGTTTCAGGCCGCCTGCGATGAAGTGGGCGAAACGCCATCTAATGTGATCCGTCGCTTTATTCAGCGCTATATCCGTCGTGCAGATGCCGATCGCCTGCGGGAGGGATGGCATGCACTTCGCGCGATGGCGGGGCGGAACGTTGGGAAACTCAGTGTAGCTGGAATTATTATTTGTTTTGGGTTCGCTTCAGTAGCAACTTTTCTGCTTCGCGATAATGTAGCTCATAAGCCAGTTAATGGGGCGACGCTTCAAGAGCTCGCTCTATTCACTGAGTATGATCGTGATCATGATGGTGTCTTGCGACGGGGTGAGATTCGAAGTGATGATGCACCCATTTTTCGTGTACTTGATGTTGATGGATCCGGGACAATTAATCTCGCTGAGTTCGTGAGCAGGGCTAGCATGGTCTATGTAGACTTGAAGCCCTACGTTACTTCTCCCGGATCCGGGTTTTCATATTTTGGATGTGAGGGAACTTACATGCAGAACTCTCCGCACACGTCTGTTGAATTCGATCTTAGAAACACGCAGCTGCTCGTAGTTAATGAAGTTCGGATACTTGGTGACTCGATAGTGGATGGGAGTATCAGGCTATCTGATCCAGATAGGATCGTAGCTTGGTATCCTAATGGTCAGCCTTGCGTAGTTTTTGATAAAAGTGATTTTGAGGCACGTTCCGGCGCGGAGGGTTAGGCCCGATCCAGCGCCGTTTCGATCATCTTGGCGGTGTTTTCCACACCATAAAGCGCGATGAAGCCACCAAAGCGTGGGCCTTGGGATTGACCGAAGAGCACTTCGTAGAGGGCCGTGAACCAGTCGCGGATATTATCTGCGAAGCCATTATCCTTGCCTACCGAGAAGACCAGTGTTTGCAGATCGGCTGGCGTTATTTCACCATCATAGCTGCGCAGACGGCCTGCAAGATCACTTAAGGCGGCATATTCCTGCTCGGTTGGACCGCGATAGGTTTTTGTCGGCTCAATGAAGTCGCGATAGTAAGCCATGGCATAGCCTGCGAGCGTGTCGAGCAGGGGCTGGCTTTCCGGCGTCGCATCAGGGGCATAACGGGAAATGTACCCCCAAAGCTGGCTGCGATCTTCCGGCAGGACAGCGCCAACCAGATTGAGCAGTAGGGCAAAACTGATTGGGCTGGTTTCTGTTGGCGGCTTGCCACCATGAATGTGCCAGACCGGGTTCTCAATCTGCCGTTTTGGTTCCTCATCCGGGAACTTCTCAAGGAAGGTGAGATACTCATCCACAGCTTTCGGGATCACGTCGAAGTAAAGCTTCTTCGCGGCGCGTGGCTTCTGGAACTGGAAGAGAGACAGGCTTTCCGGCGTGGCATATTTCAGCCAGTCCTCAACCGCGATGCCATTGCCCTTGGTTTTAGAGATTTTCTGGCCATGCTCATCGAGGAACAGTTCGTACACATATTGCTGCGGCGGTTCGCATCCAAGAATACGCGTGATCTTGGAGTAGATCGGGGCATTGTCCTGATGGTCTTTACCGAACATTTCGAAATCAACACCGAGGGCGGCCCAACGCATGCCGAAATCAGGCTTCCATTGCAGCTTCACATTGCCGCCCGTCACCGACAGGGTGACATCACTGCCATCCTCATCCTCAAATGTGACTGTGCCATCTTTCGCGTTGGTATCCTTCATCGGGACATACAGAACACGCCCTGTGGTTGGAGAGATTGGTAAGAAAGGGGAGTAGGTCGCTTGCCGCTCAGCACCAAGTGTTGGCAGCATGACTTTCATAATGTCGTCAAACTTCTCCAGCGCGCGCAGGAGCATAGGGTCGAACGTGCCATCCTTGTAGCAATCGGTGGCGGACAGGAATTCATACTCAAACCCGAAACTGTCCAGAAAGGCACACAGCCGCGCGCCCATATGTGCGCCATAGCTATCATGCGTGCCGAAAGGGTCCGGCACCGCTGTAAGCGGCATCTGCATATAGGGTTCAAGCGCTTCGGGGTTCGGAACGGTTGGTGGAACCTTCCGCATCCCATCCATATCATCGGAGATACAGATCAGCTTGGTTTCATAATCCCCGCTAGTCAGGGCCTCAAAGGCGGTCTTGACCATCGTTGTGCGGACAACTTCGCCAAATGTCCCGATATGCGGCAAGCCAGAAGGCCCATAGCCGGTTTCGAAGACGACAGGACCCTGTTTCGGCTTACCACGTTTCTCCATCACCTTCAGGCGTTTGAGCAGGGCACGTGCCTGTTCAAAGGGCCATGCTTTGGCGTTTTCCGCGAGGGATTGGAGATCGCTCATCTGTCTTTTGCTCCGTTGTTTAAGTGGCGGGAGGTATCACCGCTGTGCCCAGTGTCAAAGGGCAATTCATATTGAAAGTAAAAAATGTTTGACATGTAAAAAATGTTTGACTATGTGAGGTGTACAAGATTTTTGACATTTATCGGAGAAGACAATGTCGTTTCGAGAGAAAACCGCTTGGTTGATGAGCATCATCCTAGCCTTGTCTGGAATATTCTACTTCAAGAAAGTCATTGATGCTTCACGGGTGCTTGGGGAAACAGCGCCACCAATCATGCCTTTTGTCATTGCCTTTGTTGTCATCATTATTGTGGCATCCACGGTTGCGATGAGTGTTATTGGCGCTGCGAGTCCTGACGAAGCGAATGCACCGGCGGATGAACGCGAGCAGATTATTCTGGACCGGGCTGGTCATTGGGCGGGTTATGTTATGGGCGCTGGAGTTGTCGCTGGCCTATTTCATTTCTGGGTGCAGGGGGATGGAAACCTACTCTTCCATATTTGCTTTGCGAGCCTGCTTCTGGGCCAAATCGCAGAATACTGCCTTCAGATCAGCTTTTATCGATTGGGAATACGCTAATGTCTTTCTGGGAACGAAACTATATTATAGTTGGTATCGCTAGCTTTGTGGCCGGAGCGATTTACTTTGGTTGGGCCTTTTCGCTGTGGGTTAGCAGTGGTGTCGTCCCCGAACCACGCCTGATAATGCTGGTTGTTTACGTCCTGGTTCAGTTTGGGATTTCTGTGGCCGGCATACTCATATTTGCTATGCGATCAGGGGATTTGACGGACGATTCATTGCCACCGGATGGCATGGATGAACGTGACCGTCTCGTGAACCTGAAGACTGAGGCAGGTGCTGCGCATATCTATTATATTCTCATCTTCAGTATGGTTGTTATCTGGTTCTGGCATGGTTCAACGGCGATACTGATCCATAGCCTGATCGGAGCGTTTTTGATCAGTGATATGATCCGCTGCGTGCTTCAGACATTTAACTATAATAGGGCGTATTGAGTATGGCCAAACGCCCTCCGATAACCAATCGCGTGCGCGAATTGCGTGAACAGTATGGCCAAATGAGCCAGTCGGCTCTCGCCAAAGAGATTGGTGTGACCCGTCAGACAGTTATCGCGATTGAGCAGGGGAAGTATTCCCCATCTCTGGAAAGCGCGTTTCGAATCGCACGTCTGTTTGGTGTCGGTTTAGAGGACGTGTTTGGCTGGGAAGAAGATTAAGCGCCAGCCTTATCCATGGCTTTGAGGATAAAGTCCGACATGGCCTCGGGTTCAGCATATAGCACGAGCGAACCGGCTTCTGGCATGACTTCGAAATGAGCCTCGGAATGCTCCTGCACATAGCGCTCAACATGCTCAGGATGGATGATGCGACAGGCTCCCGGCTGCAACCAGAAGCACGGGCAACTTGGCGCCGTGAAAGCGTCGCTCCAATCTGACAGTTTCGTGGTTTGATCATCGATAAACGCATGCGGTCCTTGCTCAGTCATATGAAAAACGCCATAGGCGTGCAGCCGCATGGTTTCGGGGTCTTCCAGCGCATTCCGATCAACATCCAGAACCTTGTATCGGTCCCGCAGGAAGTCCTCGACGCCTTTGCGTTTAAAGTTTCGGATGCCGAGTTCCGTCGCCATCTTCAGAACGGACGGGGCGTGACGAATGGCGACCCCAGCAAAGCGGGTCCTCCGCTCCATCGAAGCAAAATAGGAATCGTCGATCGGGACACTGCCATTGAGCAGGATCAGAGCGTTGGCCTTGTCACCAAGCGCTGCAGCAATGCGGTGGGCATGGGATGTCCCGAGCTGATGCGCGACGATGGTGACGTGATCAACCTGTTCCTCTTCAAGTATAGCCAGGGCATCGGTAACCGTGTCTTCAATGAAGCCTGTTTTTTTGCCTGCACGGCTTGTGAGCCCGTAGCCTGGGCGTGAGGGTGCCAAAACACGAATGTCAGCCTTGATTAGTGGCACAAGCATGTCCTGACTGAGGAAAGGCCCCATAATCAGGCCATGAATAAACAATAGAGCGCGTTGCCCCTTTCCATGACTATACCAGGAAAGGGTGCGGGTACCGCGTGTCAGAGTTTTGAGATTTGCCTTGGGGGTTGCCCACTCGGTCAAAGCCACTTGGTTTGGTTCTGCTTCGGGCATCTGGCGCAAGAGGTAGGCAATGCTGGCCGATAGGCGCACGACATCTGCCATACGGGTACAGCCTGTTTTGCGTAGAATGGTCTTGGATTGACCTTTAACCGTCTCGATCGATCGGTCACGATCTTCGGCGATTTGCTTCTGGGATTGCTGGTTCAGGTAGCCAGCGAGCACATCTGTTTCAGCCGGGGTCAGACCAAAGGCATCCCCAAGGCGACCTAAAAGGGCCTCTGACCAGTGAATATAGGATAGGGAGACTAGAACACTCTGATCATCATCGGCACCGCGTTGGATCAGGCCGAGGCATGGCTTCGGTCTATCAGACCCAACCATTGCGAGCATGATCCGATCTTCGCGATCACCAAGCTTACGATAAAGCGTTGCCTTAACTTGCTGTAGAGCGTCATGATCGAGCGGAAGGTCATCAAGCGGGCAGGGCAGCGGGCTTTGCAGAAGTGCCTGGGCGGCATCATTCCCCTCAACCTGACCCAGTCTGGCGTCAATCGACAGGATGGCGTGATAATGATCTGGTGTGGCCTTGGTGCGGGCCTCGGCCTCCAAGGCTGCGTCAAAGACTTCGATCAGGCGCTGTGTATGCGCATCGAGTGATGCGTCCGTACCGCTGCGCCTCGGAAAGTCAGGCGCCATCGTCGCCTTGCCCGGTTCCCCGACGAAATAGGTGTGTGCTGTTTCCAGAAACTGCTCAAAGGCCGTGGTTTGCAAAGGCACTGCAAAAGCGTCTCCCAAGAGCGCAAAATAGCGCTCCTGGGCCGATAAGGCTGTCTCTTGCTTCGTGTCTTGCACCTGGATGATCTCCTAGAACAAGACTTACCAATCTGGCTCATTTTGCCAAGCCAGTTGAGCGGGTACATACCTCTAAGAGCTCTGTGCTGGCTTGGCTTTGCGGCGCTGACCACTGCGATTACTCTTGCGTCTTTGGCCACTCCCACCACGCTGTGATTGCGGACGACCGCGCCCTCGTCTTTGATCGCTATTGCGTCCCGACCGTCCACTCGGTCCCTTGGGCTTAAGCGGGCGCACGTTTGGATCAGGGGTCGGCAGAGCCGCGACTTCAGAGTCCTCCGGTACTGGCAAGACATCCACACGCATCCGGATCGTCTTCTCAATATCGCGAAGATAGTAAAGCTCATCTTCAGCGACGAAGGAGAGGGCTAGCCCCGCTCGTCCGGCACGGGCGGTGCGTCCGATACGGTGCACATACTGCTCAGGCACATTTGGCATTTCGAAATTGATGACATGGGACACCCCATCAATATCAATCCCACGCGCGGCAATATCTGTTGCGACAAGTACAGAGCAGGTTCCGTTCTTGAAGGCCTCAAGCGCTTTCTCACGCTGTGGCTGGGATTTGTTACCATGAATGGCTTTGGCCTCAATGCCGCCTGATCCGAGTTTGCGAACCACTTTGTCCGCGCCGTGCTTTGTACGTGTGAAGACCAGCGCTCGGTCAATGTCGTGGGCATTGATCACATCTTTGAGCAGTTTGAGTTTGTCTGGCCCCGCGACATGGATCACGCCCTGATTGACCCGTTCAGCGGTTGTGCTCTCTGGCGCGACAGAGACTTTAACCGGGTCACGCAGGAATTGCTGGGCGAGATCACTAATCGACTTTGGCATTGTGGCGGAGAAGAGCAGGGTCTGGCGCTCCTCGGGCACCATCGCGATGATTTTCTTCAGGTCATGGATGAAGCCCATGTCGAGCATCTGATCGGCTTCATCAAGGATCAGGATTTCAACCTCTGACAGGGTCACAGCGCCTTGCTGGGCAAGGTCAAGCAGGCGACCCGGCGTTGCCACCAGAACATGCGTCCCTTTTTGTAAGGCCCGGATTTGCTTGTTGATTTTAACCCCACCAAATACGGTCTGGGTCACGCAATCCATGTATTTTGAATAGGTCTGGAAGCTTTCGGCGATCTGGCTCGCCAGTTCGCGGGTGGGCGCCAAGACAAGAACGCGGGTACTTTTGAACTCACGACCCTGTGGGTGCTCTAGCATATAGTCGAGGGTTGGCAGCGCAAACGCCGCCGTCTTACCTGTGCCGGTCTGGGCAATGCCGAGCAGGTCTCGATCTTCAAGCAGTAGCGGGATGGCCTGCGCCTGAATTGGTGTTGGGGTGTCATACCCCTGCTCGGTTACGGCTTTCATCACTTGCTTGTGCAAGTTCAGATCAGAAAAAGTGGTCACGTATCGTTTCTCGTTTCAGGCAGGGGCGCGCACTCTGGTCGCGCCGATAAACCCGCCATTTGGGGCTTTCGGGACGGCCCGCGTGAAAAGGGTCGTAAGTATCTGACAATCTGTCTGAAGGGGCTGCCTAAATCGCTCTGGCGGATCCAGAGAATGCGTTCACGCTGCTTGCCCCATACGCGGCTAACCGCGCAGTAACGTGGCCCCTATGGCCCTCAAGGTATGAACAGTCAATGAAGGGACCGCATGCTGCTCAGGGTTGCAAGTCTTGCTCTTTGACCCACGCAGCGCGTAATTCCTCGCTGCGTTGATGCTTACCATCCGGGCTCCACCCCGGTGCATTGGTTGCGCGCTTGAGCCAGGTCAGGGGTTTGAAGCCATCTCCGGCACAATCCCTTAGCAAGCCGCCGAACTCATGAAACGCAACGACCAGGACATTATAGCTCTTGAGCGGTTTCACGATACCGTAGTCAGGCTTGTCCTCACTAAGCTCAGATTGGAAGGTCCCGAACATCTTGTCCCATGTGATGAAGACGCCCGCATAATTGCGATCAAGATAGCGTGGGTTCGTTGCGTGATGGACGCGGTGGTGTGATGGGGTGTTCATGATCGCCTCAAACCAGCGCGGCATCCGATCAATAGCTTCGGTATGAATCCAGAATTGATAGACAAGGTTTAAGCCCCCTACGAGGCCGATGAAGAGCGGATGAAACCCCATCAGGACAAGTGGCCAGCCAAGCAGGATCAGCCCTGTAAATGGACCAAACCAAGGTTGGCGCAGAGCTGTGGTGAGGTTGTAGTGGCGGCTGGAATGATGGGTGACATGCTCCATCCAAAACCAGCGAATGCGATGGGCAAATCGGTGCTTCCAGTAATAGATAAAATCATACAGCACGAAGACGATGATGAAGCTCCACCATGTCTGGGGCATTTCGAAAATGCGGTATGGCCAGACCAGCATCATCATCCATAGGGCGATGAAGCCGGTGGCTGTATTGAGCAGGGCATTGCCCAGTCCCATAGCCATAGAGGTGATCGCATCAGCGGTTTCATATCGGCCTGTAGCCCGCCCTGATTTCACTGCCCACCACTCGATAATGACGGAAATCATGAAGATTGGCGCAAACAGCGCTTCGATGGGGGGAAGATCAGCCATACAGGTTTCTACCCCTGATCAGATGATGCGCAAGTATCGGGTGGTGTCTGAACTGGCATTGGGTAAGACTTTGCCACAATGCAGAGGAGAACAAAGATGAGTGACCAAGCCGCCCGAATGAAGGCTTTCCGCGCCCTCCATATTTCTGGTGACCCTCTGGTATTGATGAATGTCTGGGACGCAGGATCGGCAAAGGCTCTGGCGGACACGCATGTACCAGCCTTGGCCACGGGCAGCATGTCTCTCGCGGGCGCCCTCGGTTATGAAGACGGCGAGCAATGCCCGCGTGATCTGGTCCTGCAAACGCTAGCTCTGATCTGCCGAGTGACGGACAAGCCTGTCACGCATGATGCAGAGCGCGGCTATGGCGCTACAGCTGCCGAGGTCGGGGATTATGTTAGCGCGATTGTTGAAGCTGGAGCCGTTGGAATCAATCTTGAAGACAGCGTGGCCGATGGCAGCTTGCGGGATGTCGATGAGCAATGCGCGCGTATCTCGGCGGCAAAGTCTGCTTTGGGCGATGGCTATCTCAACGCGCGGACAGATGTGTTCTTCCAGGATGATGGCCGCAGTGTTTCAGAAAAGTTGGATGCCGTCATTGAGCGCGCTGAAGCGTTCCAGAAAGCGGGCGCCGATGGCCTGTTCGTCCCGCGTCTGACAGATTTCGGAGCAATGAAGGAACTCTGCAGCCGGACCGATTTGCCCGTAAACGTGATGCGTCAAATGGATGGCCCACCAATCGATGAGTTTGCAGCAACCGGCGTCGCGCGGATCAGTCACGGGCCTTTCCCGTGGCTGCAAGCAATGGCCGATCTGAAAAACGCGGTTGCGCTATAGCATTAAGCAGAAACGGCTTCCTTCGCGCTCGCCCGGATTAGGTCACTGGCTTTTTCCGCAATTGCGATCGTTGGCGCATTGGTGTTGCCGCTGACCAGTCGGGGCATCACGGATGCATCCACGACCCGTAAGCCTTCGACCCCGCGCACGCGCAGTTCACCATCGACAACGCCCATTGGGTCGCCATCCGGAGCCATCTTACAAGTCCCGACCGGATGATAGATCGTGCCGCCTGTTTCGCGGGCATAGGCGAGCAGCTCTTCATCCGACTGGATGGCGTCACCGGGCTCCATTTCGTGCGCAATATACTTTGCCAAAGCAGGCTGTTTTGCGAGGTCGCGCGCATAACGCAGACCCGCGACTGCTGTTTGCTGATCCAATGGATCGGCAAGATAGTTTGGGCAAATGGCCGGATAGACATCGGGCTTGTTGGATTTGATGTGAACACTCCCCCGGCTTTCAGGGCGCAGCTGACAGGGCGCAATCGTGATGCCCGGTTCTTTCTCCAGCTCCATATCGCCGCTTTCGGTCATCTTCTGCATATCCATCGTCGCCGGAAGGATGTGATACTGAACATCCGGCGTGGCGAGTTCCGGTCGCGTTTTCACAAAGGCAGCGATATGGGCAGCAGACAGTGTGAGCAGGCCCTTGCGTTGGGTCAGGTATTTGAGGATTTCGCCAATCATCGCGAAACCGCGTGATTGTTTGTTGACCGATGGCGCGTCAGCTTTCATCCGGTAGCGGTTCCCGATAACGAAATGATCCTGCAGGTTTTCACCAACACCGGGCAGGGCGGAAACAACCTCAATCCCATGTTCGGCTAGCAATTCAGGGTTTCCAATCCCTGACAGTTCCAGCAATTGCGGGCTATTGATTGCACCGCCAGCCAGAATGACTTCGCCACGCGCTGTGGCCGTCTTGGTTTCACCATTCTGTGTGTATTCAATGCCGCAAGCGCGCTTGCCCTCAAAAAGTACGCGAGAGGCCAGAGCATGTGTCGCAATGGTCAGGTTCGGGCGTTTCTTGGCAGGGTTGAGATAGGCAACCGCCGCGCTGCAACGACGGCCATTTTTGACCGTGAGCTGATAGTAGCAAATGCCTTCCTGATCCTCGCCATTCACATCGCGATGCTCAAGACCAAGACTTTTGCCCGCTTCAATAACGGCGTCTGAAACCGGATGGGTCTCCGTCACGTCCGAGACGTTCAGAGGACCGCCCTGGCCATGTCCATCCATGCCATCCCGCTCCTGGTTCTGGCTGCGGATGAAATAGGGGTGCAGGTCAGCATAGGACCACCCGCGCAAGCCCATCTGTGCCCAGCCATCATAATCCTGCTGCTGCCCTCGAATATAGAGCAGGCCATTGATTGAAGAGGAGCCGCCAAGAACCTTGCCACGCGGCCATGTGTGAACACGATCATTGGTGCCGGGATCGGGCTCTGTCTCATACAGCCAGTTGACCTTTGGATCCTTGAGCGTCTGGGCATAGCCAACCGGAATATGGATCATTGGGGACGTGTCTTTCCCGCCAGCCTCAAGCAGCAGGACGGTGGATTGCCCGTTTTCGCTTAGGCGATTGGCGAGGACACAGCCAGCGCTGCCAGCCCCTACAATGATATAATCGTATTGCGACATATGACACTCTCCCGTGGCGGCCCTTTTCAGGTCACGCATTCTGATGATGCTTTGGGGATTAAGATGACACAGGCGTCACGATTTCAAAAGGGCGACGCGAGGGCAATTTCCAACTTGCTTGACGCCCGTAGGGGAATGCCGCTTCCTGTTCGCCAAAACCAGTCATAAGGAGCGCCCAATGGCCAGTGTCGGTGATTTTGAACAGATCAAGCTTGAGATTGAGGATGGGGTCGCGGTGCTGACACTGAACCGTCCGGACAAGATGAACGCCTTTACCGGTAAGATGATGTACGAAATCATCGAAGCGTTCGATATTACCGACGCCAATGATGATGTGCGCGCGGTCATTGTGACGGGGTCTGGTGACCGGGCCTTCTGTGCCGGGGCTGACTTGTCTGAAGGTGCGAAGACTTTCGATTATGAAGCGCGCGCCGATATGGGGGAAATTGGCCGGACCAATAAAATCGATATTCAACGCGATGGCGGGGGCCGCACGGTCTTGCGCATTTTTGAAAGCCTGAAGCCTGTCATCGGCGCGATCAATGGCGCCGCGGTTGGCGTTGGCGTGACGATGCAATTGCCAATGGATATCCGGATCGCCTCGGACAATGCCCGTTTTGGCTTTGTATTTAACCGCCGGGGTATCAATCCAGAGGCAGCCTCCAGCTGGTTCCTGCCTCGCCTTGTGGGTATCCAGCAGGCGCTGGAATGGTGCTACTCAGGCCGGGTTTTCCCAGCTGAAGAAGCGCTTAAAGGTGGTCTGATCCGCTCGGTTCATCCACAAGCAGAGTTGATGGATGTGGCCATGGGCATTGCTCGCGAAATTGCTGACAATACCGCCGCTGTCTCAACGACGCTAACCCGGCACATGATGTGGCGCATGCTGGGGGCGAGCCATCCAATGGAAGCCCACATTGTCGATAGCGCCGCGATCTATTCCCGTGGCCAGACTGCCGATGCCAAAGAGGGCGTCATGAGCTTCCTTGAGAAGCGCAAGCCCGTCTATCCGGTGAAAGTTTCAGACGGCATGCCGGATTTCTTCCCATGGTGGGAAGACCCAGAGTTCAAATGGATTGGGCCTGAATAAGGCTTAAGCAAATTGCGCGGCCACTCTGTCAATTTCGGCAAGGTGGTCGGCAATCTCGGCCTCGCTTAGGAAGCTACCTGTAAAGCTGTTGCGTGCCAGCGTGATGATTTCGTCTGCTGACAGGCCGACAGCCTCTGCCGTTTCACGATAGTTTTGATTTACATAGCCACCAAAATAGGCCGGGTCGTCACTGTTCATTGTGGCTTTCAGGCCGAGCTCCAGCATGCGTTTCATTGGATGATCTTTCAGATCATCCACGACGCATAAAGACAGATTGGAGAGCGGGCAGACGGTCAGTGTCAAACCTTCATCCCGAACCCGCGCAATCAGGGCCTCATCTTCGAGCAGGCGGTTGCCGTGGTCGATGCGGTCAATCTTGAGCAAGTCCAAGGCCTCATAGACATATTCTGGTGGGCCTTCCTCACCTGCATGGGCGACCAGTTTCAAGCCCTTCTCCCGAGCAGCAGCGAAGACATTCTGGAACTTTGAAGGCGGATGCCCCAGTTCACTGCTGTCGAGGCCAACCCCGTGAATGCGATCCATATAAGGCTCAGCCTGTTTAAGGGTTTCAAATGCGGCTTCCTCAGAGAGGTGGCGCAGGAAGCACATGATCAGCTTGTAGCTGATACCATACTTGTCTTTGGCACTATCAAGCGCTGACAAGATGCCTTCAATCGGCGTGCTGAAGGGGAGGCCGCGATCCGTGTGCCCCTGAGGGTCAAAGAAGACTTCAACATGGCGGACATTATCTTCCGCGCAGCGCTGGAGATAGGCATCGGTCAGGTCATGGAAATCAGCCTGTGTCTGCAAGACCGACATGCCCTGATAATAGATGTCGAGAAAGTCCTGCAGATTTGAGAAATTATAGGCCGCTTTGACCTCTTCCAATGTCTTGAAGGGCAGGGTGACACCATTGCGCTGCGCAAACTGCATCATCTGTTCCGGCTCAAGGGAGCCTTCCAGATGCAAATGGAGTTCTGCCTTGGGCAGGGCGGCGATCAGGGCGTTGATATCAGTCATTCATCTTCTCTAGTCGATAATGAAGCCAAGTGGGAGGTTTTGCATTCACCTCTCGCGCAATTGTTAACGACTGCTATAGTCTTGGGCATATGGATCATAAGGGGTGATCCTAGGGAGGTTTTTATGGGTTTGATCTGGTGGGTTTTACCAGCGCTTACACTGGTGATTGGCATGATGCTAAGCTTTGCGGGCATCGGACGCTTGATGAAACTGAAACTGATGGCGGGCGGTTTGCGGTTTCTCTTTGGTGTTGGTTTCCTTGGGCTTGCTGGTGTCGTGACCCTCGCGGGCTTAAACCTGCAGACCTTTAAGCGGCTAACCTATGAGCGGGTTGTTGCAAATGTCAGTTTCGATCAGGCGCCAAATGCCAACGACACTTACACGGCAACGCTGGTTCTGGCGGAAGGTGAAGTGCGGTCCTATGAGATTACGGGCGACCAGTTCTCACTTGGCGCGCAGGTGATTACCTTCAAGCCGATGTCTCAGATGCTCGGCTATGACAGTGTTTACCGGCTCGATTATCTCGAAGGGCGCTATGCTGACCGATACACGACAGATGGGGTCAGCGAGGCGACAAGCACCGGGGTCAAACTATTCGAGAATCCGGGGCTGGATGTCTATGGCCTGGCCAAGGAACAGGGCACACGCTTTGGTGTGTCTGCGGGAAGCAAGGACACTCAGTTCGGCTCAGCGGTTTATGCGCCAATGGCCGACGGCCTTGAATATGAGGTCAGTATTACGCAGAATGCGCTTATCTTGCGCCCAAGGAATGAAGCGGCGCGTCGTCGTCTGACCATGCCGGAGTAGACAGATAGATGTTTGGCTTATGGGATCGCTATGTCGTGCCGCCGCTGATTTCATGCGCGTGTTCCAGCAAGCCAATCATGCGTCAGCGCCAGAAAATCGTTCCAGAGGCTGAAGGCGTTGTTCTTGAGATCGGGTGTGGTTCCGGGACGAATTTTGCCCTCTACGATGCATCCAAAGTCAGCCATCTTCATGCTGTCGAACCTTCCGAAGGTATGATCCGGCGGGCAAAGGCGGAATGGATGCTGACCCACCCGGACGAGAATTGCACAATCCATCATTGCGGGGCCGAGGCAGTCCCGCTTGAAGACCAATCGGTGGATACGGCTGTGGTTACCTTTGTCCTGTGTACGATCCCGAATTGGGAAGCGTCCCTGGCTGAACTGCGCCGGGTTCTGAAGCCGGGCGGGCGTGTATTGTTTTCAGAACATGGCCGTGCCCCTGATGAGGGCGTTGCCAAGTGGCAAAGGCGGATCGAACCGATGTGGAAAGCAATGGCAGGTGGTTGCCACCTGACACGCGATACCAAAGAGATGCTGGAAGCGGGCGGTTTTCAGACTGAGCGCTATGAGACCATGTATCTGCCGAACACACCAAAGATTGCCGGGTTTGCTGCATGGGGAAGCGCGCGTGTCGCTTAAGCGGCGCAAGCCACCATACCTGCCCTTTCTGGATGGTCCGGCGAGTTTTGTGCCGGGCTTGAAGCCCATTACGCCCGCTAGCTGGTTATCCCCTGACACTGAGGCATCCGTGTGGCTCAACGATAAGCGCTTATTGATGAAGATGATGCGCGCTGAGGTCACCGCCGGTCAGGTTGATGGCGGTGCTGCTGAAGAGCTTTTGCCGCTGGTCATGAAGGCAACAGGGGAAACACCGCTACAGAAAATGCCATCTGCACTGGAAGAGGCTGCATCGCTGGTGAGCGACGATCTGTGCATACTGGAGGAAGCGGGACAGGGGGATTGGCGGCTGACCGCAGGGGTTCTCTGCGCGCCAACCTATTGGACTTTGCCAGAGCGGATTGGTCTCGACCTTGGTGGTTTGCATGGCCCAGTCCCCGGTGGTGACCCCGAACTGGCGAACCGGATTGCCCGTATTTTCTCAGGTTTGAAACCGGGTGCCATTCTGGAGCGGTTTAACTGGACAGTGCAGGCCAGTGACAAGCGCTATACCCCGCATCGCCCCAGCGCAGAGGGAAAGACGTTAAACGATCTGTATTTGCGGGTAGAACGTCAAACCATTCGCAAGCTTGAGCAGACCGGGGCTGTCGTCTTCACGATCCGTATTTGCATTGATCCGCTCGTGCCCATCTTGCGGGAGCCGCATGCCAGAGAAGCGTTTGAAGATGCCTGGCTCGGCGCTTCGACCAAGGTCAGGCAGTACAAAGCCTGGAATGAACTGGAGTCTTTGGTGGCTGAGGCCTGTCGCCATGCGGCCTACGCCCTATAGTGGTTAAAAGATCGAATCGTAGAGAGATAGAGATATGAAATACTGGCTGTTCAAATCAGAGCCATTCAAGTGGAGTTGGGATCAGCAAAAAGCCAAAGGCGACGTGGGCGAAGAGTGGGATGGCATCCGCAATTATCAGGCCCGCAACAATATGCGCGACATGAAGATTGGCGATCGCGGCTTCTTCTATCACTCGAATGAAGGTCTGGAAGTCGTTGGAATTGTAGAGATTTCTGCCGAGTCTGCGCCTGATTCAACAACCGATGATGAGCGCTGGGATTGCGTCCACATTCGTGCGCTTGCCGACATGCCAAGTTCTGTCACGCTTAAAGCGGTCAAGGCGAATGAGGCGCTTGCCGATATGTCACTGGTGACGTCGATGCGCCTGTCCGTGCAGCCAGTCAAAGAGGATGAGTGGATGGAGGTTTGCCGGATGGGTGGCCTGAATGGAAAGACCCTCAAGCCACTTTAGAAGTACCGTGTAAGGCGCAACCGTAACTCATTGTCCGGTGTGGCCTCTGTTGCGCCAAAGAGTGCACCAGTAAACAGACTCCATTCATCCGTTAGAGGCCAAATAGCGTACGGGCCGATCTGATGTTCCTGCTCATCGGTAGATAACCAATCTGACGTAGACCCATATTGGCTGTAGGCTTCCAAACCAAGCCGCAAGCCACTGTCTAGCGATGTATAGGCCCCGGTTCGGGTTTGTATGAGTAGGCCATCAGCTGGATCATTACCGATCTGCTGGGTAGCGCCGAGGATGAAGCGCAAGGTCCAGTCATCAACAGGCTTCCATTGGTTGATCCAGTGAACGGTGACATCGCCTGGGCGGTCTTCAAACCGATAGCGCGCTTCGAACCGAAATCCGGACTGGTAGGTCTGTTTATCTGGGGTGATCTGCCAGACAAGTTCGCCGCGTATATAGTCTGGATCATAATCTGAATCGGCTGTCTCGCGGACTTGGGCGAGAACGCGCCAACGCAGGTCACCGTTGATAGCTTGCTGATAATGGATGCGCTGGTTCAACTCTTCACTGTCAGCATCATAGGTCGCGCGGTATTCCCACCCACGTTCGCCTTCATTCACCATCGGACCAAAGACACCGCTTGTGTTTTGCGCTTGTGCGTTTGGATAGAGCGTTGCTGTGAGCGCCAATCCACCCAGGTAAAATCCTGCTTTTAGAGCCATTCTTCAGCCTCTCAGTTCTGAAAAACGAAAGGACAAAGCCCCACATGTCAATGCGGGGCTTTGAAGAGTTGTTTGGAGTTTTATTCGATAGGGGACAGCAGCTCTGGAGCGGTCACGAGCTGGCGAACGCCGTGAGACTTGGTCTCGTTAAACACATTGCCCTCTTCTGCCCACTTGTGCAGTGAGTTGATGTCCAGCTTGGCGCACTGCGGACGTACATTCCATGTTACTTGAGCTGGTGAACACTGGGACTGCGTATAGCTTGGGCCTGTTGTTGAACCCAGGAAGCTGACAGGGGTGCCGGTATCAGACGGGATCATTTTCGCTTGATGCTTACCATCAACCATGTTGCCGCCATAGGCCATCTTCGTAAAGTCGAGGGCATTGCTGTCATTCACAACCAGGAATGTCTGCGCTTCAACGCGCAATAGGGGGTCTGTGCAGCCTTCTGGAACACACGCACCCAGGCCTTCACCCGGTGTTGCTTCACAGCTGGTGTGAACCCAGTGTACTTCGATGGTTTGACCGGGAACAACGCCTTGGTAAGCGCCTGGTGCAGCAGCAAGCTCGGCTTCTGTTAGGTCGTCTGTGCCGTTACAGGCATAGCCACCATTGTCGCTGGCATCAACGAACACAGAGAAGCCTGGACCTTTGTGCTCGGCATTTGTGTGCGTGTGAATGTTGCAGAGGTTCATTTCACTGGCAGCCGGGGCAACGTCGAAGGAAATCGGGTTCAGGCCCGTTTTGCTCGAAATATCGCGCGGGGTCTGTGGACCTGAAGCGAGGCAAAGGTCTGTGCTGGCTGTAACTGTCTCCGTTACGGTTTCAGCTGTTTCTGTTGTCGCTGTTGTGTCTGTGGTGCAGCCTGCCAGAACGAGGGCAGAGGCGGCTAAAGCGAAGGTGTATTTCATTAGAACAGGTCTCCCGTTAGTATCTCACCTCACGGGTAAATTGTCCTTGATTGACCGAAATCGAATAATAATTACCCACATTTCCTATAGCTTAAGACTATGAAGTCTATGTTATGTTATAATATGCTATCTTGTCCCGTCTTCAAACGCGGCAAGCGCCCATTCTGCAAAAGTGGCGAGGTTACCCCCTTTGAACAGGAATCCGCCAATCCCTGCGGCGTGGGCGGCAGCGATATCGGTTGGCTTGTCGCCGATCAGGAAACTTGTCTCGCGCTTGATCGGGAAATCGGCCATCGCTTGCAAGATCATACCAGGTTTGGGCTTTCGGTCGAAACTGTCCTTGCGATAGCGCGCAATGCTGGCTTCAGGATGGTAGGTGCAGTGATAGATTGCATCCAGCACGGCCCCACGCTCTGCAAGAACGCTTTGCATATGGTTATGAACCGATTGCATGTCCGCCTCGGTATAATGACCCATGGCAATGCCGCTCTGATTGGTGACCACAATGACGTACCAGCCACGGGCCTTGAATGTCTCAATGCATTCTGCCGCGCCTTCAATCCATTCGATGTCTTCAACTCTGGCGACGAAAGTGCGGTCGACATTGAGGACACCATCACGATCCAGAAACAGGGCGGGGCGCAAATTGCTCATAACTCGCCCTAACCCGAAATGATCCACCGGGCGAGGGGGCTTGCTTAGAAGGTTAATTTCTGGTCACACTTTGTCACAGAGGGTCTTAAAAGGGGGATCCTCGTAAAAAAGCCTTGGGAGGGCACATACGATGGAAGAGTTTCTTCCTTACATTCTGAATGGCGCAGGTGGCGCAGTTATCGGACCAATCATTTCCAAGCTTCTCGGTGGTAAAGGCGGCACAGGCCTCCTCGCCGGGATTGTCGGCGGCCTTGCTGGCGGCTGGGGCATGGGTGAAGCCGGTGTGGGTTTCCAGAGCTTGCTTGGCAATGACGCGCTTATGAATCACATCAGCAACTTCCTCAACGGTGGCGTTGGTGGGGGTATCATTGGTGGCTTGTTGGGTGTCCTGACCCGCGCCAAGTAATCGGCGTTTTCAGCTCTGTTTTAGAGGGCGGCCCGCCGGGTCGCCCTTTTTTGTTATGCCACTTGATCTGGAATCGGGTCGGGTGCTGGCACGTCTGTTTTGACGATATCTTTCCGGTTCATGCGCACGCCGATCAAGAATGGGATCATCGCCAGAAGGATGAATATCGCTGCGAGCAGGAAGGCAGCGCCCGGGAAATAGGCGATGAAGTAGCTCTCTTCCCTAGCAGAGAAAGCCGACAATGTGCTGGTCATCAGGATCGGTGAAAAGATCAGTGTTCCGGCCATAACGGAAGCTTGCGCGCCCTGTAGCTCGCCCTGTGCATTGCGAGGGGTCAGCGTTGAGGTGATCGTGTTGATCGCGGGCATGGCAACCCCGCCCAGGGCGGAAACCGTAATGACGGCATAGGCCATCCATGGCGCGCCTGCGAGCGAGAACAGGATCATGGCAACAACGTTTACGCTAAGGCCAAAGAAGGCTGCCCGCATCGGACCTAAACGCTTGATCAGGTAGCCGGTGAGCAGAGCCTGACTGATCGCCGAGCCAACCCCGACTGCGCCAAGGGACCAGCCGATTTGGGAGGCATTCCAGCCATAGCGGATATCGCCATGGAAGTTCCAGGTTGCGGGATAAACAGCATGGGCAATCTGGAACAGGCCAATCGCGACGATAAACCACGCGACTTTGGGAAGCTTTACAAAGTGCTTGAACGCGCCAAACGGATTTGCGCGGGCCAGGTTAAAAGGCCGACGGTCTTCAGGTTTGAGGCTCTCTGGTAGTACAAAGAAGCCATAAGCGAAGTTCACAGCGGCAAATCCGGCAGCGACGAAGAAGGGGAGCCGAGTGTCGATATCCCCAAGGAACCCGCCGAAAACAGGCCCTAGAATGAAGCCAATCCCAAATGCTGCGCCCATCATGCCAAAGGCGCGGCCGCGCTCTTCTGGTTCGGTGACATCAGCGATGTAAGCGTTGGCAACAGAATAGGTTGCCGAGAACATGCCGCCCAAAAAACGTCCTAAAAACAAGATGCCGAGTGTGGGTGCGAGACCCATAATCAAGAGGTCAATGCCCAGCATTCCGATTGAGGCGAGCAGCACAGGGCGACGACCATAGGCATCTGATAGTCCGCCCAAGATCGGCATCGCCAGAAAGTTTGCGACAGCAAAGGTCGCGCTGAGCAAACCCGCTTCCAATACGGCGGATTCAGCAGGCTGTCCCGTCAGCTCTTCGAGTAAATCTGGCATCACAGGCATGATGATCCCGAACGAAATCATGTTCAGGACAACAGCGACAATCACGAAGAAAAACGCGTTCTTGCCTGCACGTGGTGGGGATTGGGACTCAGTCATTGATCGGCTTTGGGGGAGGTGGGGGCTGGGGTCAAGGTTGCGAGTGCGACACCGCCGAGGATTAGGGCTGTTGCGAGCGCGAAGCGCAGGGTGACTGGCTCACTCAGGAACAGGACGCCCCCTGCTGCAGTGATTGCAGGAACAGAGAGTTGAGCGATGCCCGCACGGGTCGCGGTCAAGCCCTTCAAAGCCATGTACCAAATGGCATATCCAAGCCCAGAAGTGACCGCGCCGGAGAGGACCGCGAGGGTTGCTCCGCGGGGGCTGGGGAGCACCTCTGGGGAGACATAGAGGATACCGGGAGCGACAAGACCGGCAATGAGCGCCGCGCGAATGAAATTGCCTGCGGTGGCCGCGGTCGGGTCACCGCCACCACGGCCGAGCAGAGAATATATCCCCCATCCTATCCCGGCGATGGCCATGGAGAGAGTTGCGATTAAGGACGGCGCTTCCACACCCGGGCTGACGAGCCAGATCAAGGCCGCAAATGCCAGTGTCAGGCCCAACCATTGTAAAAGCGTAGGTCGCTCGCCTTTGAAAATTCCAAAGCCGATCATGGTCACTTGGACGATCGCGAACAGGATGACGGCCCCGGTTCCAGCTGGGAGCGCGAGATAGGCATATGAGAAGAACCCGGCATAGGTTAGCAAAGCCAATCCGCCAGACCATGATCCGCTTGGCCGCCTTGATTGCAAAAGGACCAGAAGCACGAGCACAACCGCGCCGCTGATCAGGCGGATGAGCGCAAAGCCGCCAGCACCAATCTCACCTTCAATCAAGGCAAGTCGCCCGAGCACTGAGTTTGCCGCAAAGGCGATCATGGCGAGCGCTGTAAGCAGCGCGATACGGATCACTTAAACGATCCGTGGCGGCCCTCGCCGGACGTAAAGCGAGAGGCTCCACCAACCGTTTCACCGCTTTTGATTGTTTTCAGGCCATGGCCCATCTCGTTCCGGATCGCTTCGTCTTCCGGCAGGCTCCATTGTTCCAGAACGCTGAGACGGTCACCGCGCATACAGGTTTGTGGGAAAGCGGCGATTTGCGTGGCAAGCTCGATTGCGCTGGAGAGCGCCTGTCCCGCCGGAACGTGGCGGTTGGCTAGCCCCATGGACATCGCTTCTTCCGGATGAACTTCGCGCCCGGTCAGGATCAGGTCCATCGCATGTGACTGGCCGATCAGCCGTGGCAGGCGGATCGTCCCACCATCGATGAGGGGCACCCCAAAGCGACGACAGAAAATACCGAACCGGGCTGTATCAGAGACAACGCGGAGGTCACACCAAAGCGCAAGCTCCATACCGCCCGCGACGGCATGGCCCTCGATCGCCGCGATCACAGGCTTGGAGAGCCTTAACCGGGTTGGTCCCATTGGGCCGAGGTCACCCTCAAGCCTGGAGATATTGCCTTGTCCAGCCGCGACAGCCTTTAAATCGGCCCCGGCGCAGAAGGCCCCGTCTGCACCTGTCAGTATCGCAACCGATTGCGTCTCATCGGCATCGAACGCCTTGAACGCATCATACAGAGCTTGGGCAGTTTCGCGATCAACCGCGTTGCGTGCATGGGCGCGGTTGATCGTGATGATGGTGAGATCATCGCGGGTTTCAGTCAGGACTTTAGGAGCTGTCATGTCCCGATATGTATGGGAGCCTTTACTGGTTGACCAGCCCACTAAAGGCCATTGAGAGATCACGATAATAGGCGACGCGGGCCTGTTGATCTGGCGTGAGCTGGATCAGTGAGTTTGCGCCGGGCAGGGCGACCGGGTTTTGCCCCGCATGGGAAACTGTCATCATATCAGCCCAAAGGCGAGCGGGCAGGCCACCGCCTGTCACCGCTTTCATCGGGGTGTCGTCATCATTGCCGACCCAGACCCCGCCAAGCATCTGCGCGCTGTACCCGACAAATAGAGCATCGCGGGAGGATTGACTGGTTCCGGTTTTCCCGGCCACGGGCCAGCCCTTGATCGCAGCGGCACGCCCTGTCCCTTCGCGGACAACCTTCGCCAGCATGCCCGTCATCAGTTCGGCTTGATCCCGTGGATAGACTTGCGGTGCGTCATAGTCCGGGCGCTCATAGAGGACTTCACCGCGTGAGGTTTCAATCTTGGCGACAAGGTAGGGATCGACACGGGTTCCCCCGGTCATGAAGGGGCCGTAGGCACGGGTGAGTTCGAGCAAGGTGACTTCCTGACTGCCCAGCGCAATTGACGGCAGCGGGCGCAGCGCCTCGGTAATCCCGAAACGCTTGGCGAGGGCGATAATCGTCTCCTCGCCCGTTTCCTGTCCGAGCTGAGCAGCAACTGTGTTCAGGCTGTCACGCAGGGCTTCATTGACAGAAACCGGACCCATAAAGGCGCGGGAGAAGTTTTGCGGGCTCCATTTGCCAATCGTCGTGGGCTGATCAATACGGACATCATATGGGCTGATATCCTGATTGAGCGCTGCCGCGAAAACGAAGGGTTTGAAAGCGGATCCGGGCTGGCGCTTGGCCTGAGTCGCGCGGTTGAACTGGCTGGTGGTGTAATCGCGCCCGCCATAGAGGGCGAGGATACGGCCATCCTTGGCGATCAGGACCGCAGCGGCCTGTCCGGCGCTGACCTCTTCGGCCTCGGCATCCATGCGGGTGTTGATGGCCTCAGTCACTGCTTCCTGAAGCGTGGCGTCCAGCGTGAGCGTAATGACGAGATCATCGGGTAAGCTTGGGCGCAGGGCACGGGCGCGCTGTGTGGCTTCATCCAGAATATACCCAAAAGCCGGGGCAGAGGTCGGGGGCTCGCTGAGCGTAACTTCGCTATCCATGGCAATGCGGGCGCTTTCGGCCGTAACAAAGCCAGCATCGACCATTTCCGACAGGACATAGGCCTGACGTTCTTTGGCATCGTCCATATTGTTGTTGAGGGCGAGGCGAGACGGCGCTTGCGGCAGGGTTGCGAGCAGGGAGGCTTCGGCAAGGGTCAGGTCGGCTGGATCTTTGTCAAAATAGAAGCGCGAGGCCGCGCCAAGGCCGTAAAAGCCAGAACCGAAATAGATGCGGTTGAGATAAAGCTCGAGAATTTCATTCTTTGACAGACGCTTTTCGAGTTGGCGCGCGAGGCGGATTTCCTGAACCTTGCGTTTCAGGGTCTGTTGCGGCGTCAGGACGAGATTCTTGACCAGTTGCTGGGTCAGGGTCGAGGCGCCGGAGACTGTGCGTCCGGAAGTGACATTTGACCAGAGTGCGCGGATCATCGCCTGCGTATCAGCACCATCATGTTCGTAAAAACGTTTATCCTCGGCGGCGATAAAGGCGCGCGGGACATGCGGAGGCAGGTCATCAATCTTAACCGAGCGACCATAGCGTGGCCCGCGAATAGCAATGACATCGCCGTCTGTGTCGACAAATTCAATCGCCGGCTCACGCCCGGTTTCCCAAAGCTCCGCCGTCGCGGGCAGGCTGGGCATGCCGGAGTATAGGCTTTGCCAGTAAAGCCAGCCTGCGAACAGCGCGGCCACCATTGTGCCGCCGGTACCGATCAAACTCCATTTCAGGATCGGGCGAGGCTTGCGGGCAGGGGGCTTTATCGGCCGATCGCTGCTGCGCCTTTGTGGCGTCTTTGGCTTCTTGAGGCCATCTTTTCCATTGTTTGCTGTCACGCAAAGCTCCTGCCCGAGGTCTCTGGGCAGGGTTAATGCAAAGAGATTGAGGCAGGGTGAAGGCGATATGTGGATTGTATTTTGAGGCTGAATCGCGTTTTTGGGACCCATGTCCAAGCTCTACTTCACCTATAGCGCCATGAATGCCGGGAAGTCGGCCATCCTGTTGCAGGCGGCTTATAACTACCGCGAGCGGGGCATGGAGGTCATGCTATGGACATCTGGGCATTATGGCGCTGATGATGCGGCGCAGATGGGCGAGATTGAATCGCGGATTGGCTTGCGCGCCGATGCGCATCTCTATCGCGATGAGACGGACCTTTTCGAAGCGATTGCGGCGCAGCGCAAGGTCGGGCAACTCGATGCCATCTTCTTTGATGAGGCGCAATTTCTGACCAAGGCACAGGTCTGGCAATTGGCCCGTGTTGGAGATCAGTTTGGCTTGCCCGTGCTGTGCTATGGCTTGCGGACAGACTTTCAGGGGGAATTGTTCGAAGGTTCAGCGGCTTTGCTGGCGCTGGCGGATGATTTGCGTGAGGCGCGCACGATTTGTCATTGCGGGCGCAAGGCGACGATGACGGCGCGTATGGATGAGGATGGCAATGCCCTGACCGAAGGTGATCAGGTCAGTGTTGCCAAGGCGGTTTACGTCCCGCTCTGCCGTAAACATTGGGAAGAGGCTTTGGGACGCTAGCGCCCTGCAATGCCCGCAATCCTGCCATAAACAGATCGTATGCTCATAAGTATCGCGACTTATGGAGGCGATGATGTTTGACCGTCGGAAAAGTGCCCGCAACAGCCTGATCTGTGGGCTTTTGGCGCTACTTACCTTTATCGGGATTGGCCTTGCAGCAGGCGCGCAAGAGGCCCCGGAAGGCTCGGCTGAGATTGACTATGCCGGGTTCATGGACCTGACAGGCGAGGTGTTCGAGCTGCGCGAAGAGCGATTGGTCTCAATGGAGACATTCAACGCCATGGCCAGCGAACCGGACACGCTGATCCTTGATGCGCGCAGCCGTTATGCCTTTGAAATGGGCCATATCAAAGGGGCGGTGAACCTGCCATTTTCAGACTTCACCGACGAGAAGCTCGCTGAAGTGATCCCATCAAAGGACACCCGCGTTCTGATTTATTGCAATAATAATTTCAGCGACGATGTCGAACCGATCCCGTTGAAGCGGGTGTCACTGGCCCTGAACATCCCAACCTTCATAAACCTCTATGGCTATGGCTACGAAAATATCTATGAGCTCGGCGTGTTGACCGAAACGACAAACCCGGATGTCGAATGGGTTACGGGGACCCCCTTATTCGAAAACTAAAGCTTAGCTGCTTTTAGCTCTACTAATGCGTTCATTCGCCCCCTTGTTCCAAGCGGGCGAATGGCTCATTTGCGCTAGTGCCTAATCAATGGACGAACCGATATGACCGTGACCGCTACTGCTCCCGCGACGAAAGTGAACCCGAATGCGCCGACTGAAGAGACGGTACTGAGTGTGCATCACTATACAGACCGTCTGTTCAAGTTCCGGATCACGCGCCCGGCAAGCTTCCGGTTTCGCTCTGGCGAGTTCATTATGATTGGCCTGCCGCCAGAAGAGGGCGAGCGTAAACCGATCCTGCGCGCCTATTCTGTCGCCAGCCCGAACTGGGACGACACGCTGGAATTTTATTCCATCAAAGTCCCGAATGGTCCCCTGACATCAAGGCTGGAAAAGATTCAGGAGGGCGACACCGTCCTGCTGGGCAAGAAACCGGTAGGTACACTGGTGCATGACGCCCTGTTGCCGGGTAAGCGTCTCTATTGCTTCTCCACCGGGACAGGCTTTGCGCCATTTGCCAGCATCCTGCGTGATCCGGAAACCTATGAGAAGTTTGAAGAAGTGATCATCACGCACACATGCCGTGAAGTTGCCGAACTGGCTTACTCCAAAGAGATTGTCGATAGCTTCCTGAATGATCCGGATATCGGGGAAATCGGGCAGGGCAAGTTGCGCCTCTACCAGACCTGTACCCGTGAGCCTTTCGAACGTGAGGGCCGGATCACCGACCTTATCCGCTCTGGCAAACTGTTCGAAGACCTCGGCGTCCCACGCCTCGACCCCGCACACGACCGCGCCATGATCTGCGGCTCGATCGACATGACCAAAGAGCTGAAAGGCCTAATGGAAGAACACGGCCTGAAAGAGGGCGCAAACAGCGAACCCGCTGACTTCGTGATCGAGCGGGCGTTTGTGGGCTAAGCTAGCCGCTTGACCCATGTCAAATGAGTCAAAAGGGAAACATTAGCGGAGTGTCTTAGTTGGGGCGAGTTTAGGACGCTTGGCCGCAGCAGCGCTTTCCAGCCAGCTCTCTATTTGATGCCGCGATTTTGCCAAACAGAGTAAACTGGGCACCAAACAAACGGTCAGTCGCTTCGAATCATTCTTGCAATTTCATTTGAAACACTTCCCGGCCAAAAATTCTTCGCACTGCCGTTTGTAAAGTAGATTACCGTTACGTTGTCGGTCGCTCCGGGTTCGAAGAAATGCCGAACATCGGTTCGGTTTCCGCCGCCGTGACCAATGCTTCTCAGACCACCATCTTCGGCAAATTCCCAGCCATTGGCAAAACTAGCGACTGAGCCATCATTCAGAAGAACAGGTGCCCAAATGGCGTCCATCGACTCCTCAGACAAGAACCGGTTCTCCAGGAGCGCGGAAAACCATTGGGCCATATCCAATACGGTCGTGTTCAGCCCGGTGCTCGCAAACATATAGTCCGGCTGGTCAATATGAACATTGCGCGCAAGCGTATCGTTCGCCGAACGGTATGTCGTTGCTCGACCTGCGACAACCGCATACTCGCCGCCATAGGATGTATTCTCCAGTCCCAGTTCATTGATCATACGAGCCGTCATAACCGGAACGAAGTGTTCGCCGGTAATGCGCTCGATTATCATTTTGAGCAGCAGATAATTGGTTTGGTTGTAGCGGGTCGCGCTTCCCGTCGCGAACACTAAGCCTTTGTCTGCGACCGATTGAAACGCTTCCTGCGGTGTTTCCGGCGTCGGGTGCGGCCATTGATAATAATCTGGTAAGCCCGTCATATGGGACAGCGCCTGGCGCACAGTTATGTGCTGCCAATCCGAGGGGAGTTCTTCGAGATATTGGCTTATCGGGGCGTCGAGTTCAATTGCGCCCGCCTCAACCAATTGCATCGTTGTGACGTTGACGAATAGTTTCGCCAGCGAAAAGCTCTGATAGACAGTTTCCTCGCGCGCAGGCACACCAAGCTCGACACTCGCCAGACCGCGTGCGCTGGTGTGGACGAGCGTGCCATTTCTCAAAATGGCGAGCGATTGACCTGCAACACCGTAGTCAGTCGCAATGTCATCAAGATAATTTTCAATCTGCGCTTTGACATCATCTGCAAGGCTTACCTGCGCTGACACCATCTGGACCGGACTAAAAATCAGGCAAAATGTCGTGGCGATGATTGCGCAGAACCTATGCATTTTTGAGATTTCCTGTCTGCTTGAGAGCGCGTAGCTAAATTGGACATACCTCTTTGTAAAGCGAATGAACGGGCTTGTGGGCGCTTTCGTGACAACAGCATAAGCCGCCAACAAGCAGTCTTCCTGTGTCCTGTGTTGAAGCGTGTGCTTATGCGCATCAGGAGGCCGGTTTTGGGCGTTTTAAGACGCTTATTTTTGTTCTCTAAGATATTGAGAATGAGTCGAAGTAAAGCCCAAGCTGCATTGCTTGGGCTTCTGTATCTTTGAGGTTGAACCGAGACTTACTTCCCAAACCCATAGACCAGTGACACACGGCTGATTGTGTCGGTAGCGTCAAAGCCGTCGACCGGATCGGTGTCGTGGCGTACTTCATAGGAGATGCGAGCTGAGAGCGTGTCGGTCAGGCTGGCGGTGAGCGCCAGAATATTGCCAATCTGGGTTGAGGTTTCAGCGTAAAGGACATTGGTGTCATTGGTCAGGCCGACATTGTCGTTGAACTGATAGGCCCAGTTTGAGGTTCCGGTTGCGCCGAAGGATTCCTCCGTGCTGGCGGGTGTCAGGACAGTAGCCGGGGTCGTGCTCGTGTCGAGAACAGCTTCAATCTCATCAATCTTTAGGCCGGGGCCGCCGCGCACGGTCCAGGTCAGGGCGTCTGAGTTGAAGATTTCATAACCCAAACCGCCACCGATAAAGGTGCGAGAATCGAAGCCAGAAAACTCGTCCACTTCATAGGAGAGCTGGCCAAAGCCAAACAGTTTGTCATTGATCTGGCGGTCGAGATTGGTGGCGAGGAAGATCCGGTTCTTGGTTTCATCACCATCGGTTTCGCCATAATCGGCGCTGGCCTGCAGGCCGACGCTCCAGAGGTCGAACTCCCGCCCAAGATCGATGGCGAGGCCGAGATCGGTGGTTTCAGTATTGCCGGTGGTCACGCCAGCGCTGAGCGAGCCTTCGCCAGTCCATTTGCTGACTGTGTC
The DNA here is from genome assembly GCF_045287255.1 of Hyphomonas sp. FCG-A18. Lineage (GTDB taxonomy): Bacteria > Pseudomonadota > Alphaproteobacteria > Caulobacterales > Hyphomonadaceae > Henriciella. The sequence continues at coordinate 1,977,578 of NZ_CP137142.1, read as the reverse complement.
TGCTTCCTGAGCGCTCATCGTGCCAAGGCTCGCGGCGGCGATTGCGGTCAGGGTCAGGGTTTTGAGCTGTGTCATGTCTTACGCTCCTTCTTTATCAGATGGCGCGACATGGTCAGGAGAGCCTGAAGGATCAGTGAATAGGACTGGCTTTAGCTGCCAATCTGTCCGCGATGTCTCAGTTTTGCATCGGCTAGCACGCAGGCCATCATTGCCTCAGCCACTGGAACGGCGCGAATGCCGACGCAAGGATCATGGCGACCTTTAGTGCGGACATCGACTTCTTGCCCGTCACGGGTGACGGACTTGGTTTCGGTCAGGATAGAGGAGGTCGGCTTGATCGCGACACGGACGACAATGTCCTGTCCGGTGGACAGACCGCCCGCGACCCCGCCATTATTATTCGACAGAAATCGCACGCCATCATTGCCCATTCGCATTTCATCGGCGTTTTGCTCTCCAGTGAAGCTGGCGGCGGCGAACCCGGCACCGATCTCAAAACCCTTGGCCGCATTGATACTCATCATGGCTGCGCCAAGCTCGCTATCGATCTTGCCATAGATCGGCGCGCCCCATCCGGCGGGAACACCGCTGGCATGAACCTCGACAACGGCGCCGACAGAGGAGCCGGACTTACGGACGCTGTCGAGATAGTCTTCCCATTGCGCAGCCATCTCAGCATCCGGGCACCAGAAGGGATTATCGCCTGTAATGTCCCAATTCCATTTGGCCGGATCGATCTTGTGTTCGCCAATCTGGACCACAGCACCGCGAATGATAATGTCATCACCCAGAACGCGCCGGGCGACAGCGCCAGCGGCGACGCGCGCAGCAGTTTCACGGGCAGAGCTGCGCCCACCACCGCGATAATCCCGCACGCCATATTTCTGGTCATAGGTATAGTCAGCATGGCCGGGGCGATAACGGTCCCGGATTTCGGAATAGTCTTTCGAGCGCTGATCGACATTCTCGATCATCAGGCTGATCGGTGTTCCAGTCGTGACTTGCCCGTCGGTGCGATCATCTTCGAACACACCGGAGAGGATTTTGACCTGATCGGGTTCCTTGCGCTGGGTTACGAAACGGGATGTGCCCGGACGGCGCTGATCAAGGAAGCGTTGAACCCAAGCTTCATCGAGCGCCAACCCCGGAGGACAGCCATCAACAACACAGCCCAAGGCGCGCCCATGGCTTTCGCCCCATGTGGTGACGCGAAATAAGTGACCAAATGTGTTATGCGACATAGGGGTTTTCCGTAGTCCGAAGCGATTAAGTTTCCTATATGCAAAATCAGAACCTAACAAACGGTCACGACGCCTCATGCCTGATATTAAAACTGATATGCCCATGTCCATCCCGGCTAGCCCCAGTGCGCAGGATTATGCGAACGAACCTGAGCGGGCTTTGATCCCGGATGTGGGCGAACCATTTGCCTTGCTGGAAACTTGGCTGGAAGAGGCCAATACGTTTGAGATCAATGATGGCACGGCGATGTCGCTGGCGACGGTTGATGCTGATGGCATGCCTGACGTGCGCATTGTTCTGCTCCGCGGCCTGTCGCCGGAGGAGGGCTTCAAGTTCTACACCAATTATGAAAGCGACAAGGGCCACCAGCTCGCGGCAAATCCAAAATCTGCGCTATGCTTTCACTGGAAGAGCCTGCGCCGGCAGGTGCGCGTGCGCGGCGTAGTTGAGAAGCTGACGCCAGAGCAGTCGGATGTCTATTTTTCCCAACGCGCGCCGCAAAGCCGGATTGCCGCGATGGCGTCTGATCAATCTCGACCGCTTGATTGTCGTGAGACGTTTGATCAGCGCGTGGCCGAGATCAGCTCCATTTATGGTGATGATGATGATATTCCACGGCCAGAGCATTGGGGCGGCTATCGCCTGATTCCAAGCGAGGTCGAATTCTGGCAGGATCAGGCGTTTCGTATGCATGATCGACTGAAGTTTGAGCGAGACGGCTCAGGCTGGCGCTCAACGCGGCTTTACCCGTAACTCTGACCGAATCCTGACTGTTGAAATCAGGGTTTGTCGTCACCTTCTTCATCAAGCACGCGCCATGCAGCGCCGTCCATGTCTTCGAACTGGCCAGACTTGATCGACCAGATAAAGGCAAGCAAGCCCACCACGCCCAAGAAGAGTGCGATGGGGATCAAATAAATAATAATCTCCATGCGCGCAGTCTTTCATGGAGGCGTTAGCGCCTCAAGGCATTTATTGTCACAACCAAAGACGAAGCAGACATCGCAATTGCCGCGATGAGCGGGGTGACATTACCCGTGACCGCGATCGGGATGGCGATGAGATTGTAAAGCGCGGCGAGACCAAAGTTCTGCTGCATGCGGGTGCGGGCCGTTTTACTGGCCGACAGCGTATCCAGAATACCGGAAAGGCCACCACTGAATACGGCATCCGAGGCCGACTGGCTGACATCCATCGCGCCGCCGGGGGTGAGTGAGGCATGGGCGAGCGACAGAGCGCCTGCATCATTGATGCCATCACCAACCATCAGGGTCTGGCGGCCCTCTGCGCGTAGGTTTTCCAGCCGTTCCACCTTATCCTGTGGGCTGGCCTGCGCGGTCCATTGATCGATGCCGAGACGGTCAGAGAGGCGCTGAACAGCGTCTGCGCGGTCGCCGGAGAGCACTTCAAGGCTAAGGCCAAGCTGCTCAAGCGCGGTAATGGTTTCGGCGGCGTCTTCACGGGGTTCATCGCTAAAGCGGAACAGGATCGGGGTATTCTCGCCTTCTAGGAACCAGAGGCTCGGGCCATCAGTGGCTTCAGCGGCCTCTACGCCGACCCAGTCTGCTGAGCCGAGGCGACACGTGACCCCGTCCAGATCAGCCTCAAGCCCCAAGCCGGGAAACTCTTTGACATCTGTTGCAAGATTGCCGGCACCAGCGGCTGTTACGAGCGCGCGGGAGAGCGGATGACGGCTCGCCCGGGCCAGCATGGCGGCCTTGTTGAGCGTTTCTGGATCGACGCCGTCTTCATTCAGGACAGGCTCGCCAAGGGTCAGCGTACCTGTCTTGTCAAAGACAACATGATCGACGGTCGCAAGGCGCTCAAGCGCGTCCCCGGATTTCAGATAGATGCCTTGTTTGAACAGGCGCCCTGAGGCAACGACCTGAACCACGGGAGCGGCCAAAGCGAGCGCGCAAGGGCAGGTGATGATCAGCGTTGCGACGGCAACCATAACTGCCTCGCGAATGCTGGCCCCGAAGACCAGCCAGCCAATAAAGGTTAGTAAAGCGGCGGTGTGGACGAAGGGCACATAGAGACTGACAGCTTTGTCGGCGATCTTGCGATAGGTTGAACGGCGTTGTTCGCCCGCCTCCAGCATACCGGCGATATCTGAGAGCAAGCTGTCGGCGGCTGCGCCGAGCGCTGTGCCGCGCAAGGGCTGACCGAGATTGACGCTGCCCGCATAGACGGTTGCGCCAGCCGCTGCGATCCGGGGCAGGCTTTCACCCGTGACAAGGCTTTCATCAATCTCGCTGGTGCCGGAGGTCAGGCGCAGATCAACAACGGCGCGTTCCCCTGCAGCGAGTAGGATGGTGTCGCCTTCCTTTACAGCGTCAGCGCGGATGGTCTCGGTTTTGCCATCGGAGGTGATCCGGTTGACTGAACTGTTGCGCAAGGCGGCAAGGTCGTGCGCGGCTGCATGGGCTTGTCTGCGTAGCCGGGCGTCAAGAAAGCGCCCGATCAGCAGGAAGAAGAGCAGCATGACGACCGCATCGAAATAGGCGTGCTTGCCGCTATTGATGGTCTCAAACACACTGACAGAGAAAGCCAGGATGAGGGCGAGTGAAATCGGCACGTCCATATTGGCGCGACCGTGTTTCAGGACGCTCCACGCTGATTTGAAGAAATGACGGCCAGAGAAGACCAAGACTGGTAGAGCAATCAGACCGGAAATCGCGTGTAGCGCATCGCGTGTCGTCTGACCCATTTCACCATGACCGCCCCAGACCGAAACCGAGAGCAGCATAATATTGGCGGCGGCAAAGCCAGCTACGCCCATGGCGATGAGCAAGCTACGCTCCTCGCGCTTGGCATCCTTGGCGGCATCGTCTTCGCTATGGACGCTGACGCCATAGCCAAGATTGGAGATGGTCTCGCCAATTCGAGAGGGTTTCAGGTCTCCGGCCCAGAGCACTTCCATCTGGCCGTTGGACAGGTTGAGGCGGGCTGTATCTATCCCGGGCAGGGCATGGACAGCCTTTTCAATCTTGGAGAGGCAACCACCGCATTTGGCTCCGCGAACCGACAAGTGCAGGCGGTTCAAATTGCCTTTCTGGGTCACAAAAGCCGAAAGGTCTGTGCCATGAGCCGATTTCGTATCAGGTGGGGCAAGCCCGGATGGGCAGCCGCCGCCATCGGCATTTGCAGGTAGGTCGGTCATTTGACGATAAAGGTTTTGTCCGCCGTGAATTTTACGGTCTCGCCATCATAATCCATGACATTGACGCGGACAAACCATTGACCTTTTTCAATCATACCAACCTCAGCAGTGTACTCGCCTTTGGAGTTGGCCTTGAGGATGAAGCTATGATCAGCAGCGTCACTGGCCCGGCGGCGCAGATCAGCGACGGCAACACGGCTCGTGATTGGATGTCCGTCTTGATCATCCAATTGGAAAACCAGCGTATCGGCATCAACACCAATTGCGGCTGTCCAGCCTAACTCAGCTTGAGCGGCACGGGCAGCAAGCGTGTCATTATAATTGAGCCCCTGAACATAGGACTTCTTCACGTCCTCACCCGGGAAGCTGGTAATGGCGTGATACAGGAAGACGCCATTTACCGAGAAAATGACCCCGAAAAAGCCAAGCATGATCAGCAGAACATGCCAGCCTTTTAGCTTTTTGCCATTCGGGGTTTGGTCGTCTGCTGTCATGTCGGTCATTGTCCTGGGCCTCTAAAGGATGAGCGATTGGTTGTGGTTTCACCGCTTTCTGCGTCGGTGATGGTGAAAGTAACCTGGCGTTGGGCGCGGCCATCTGGGGCTGTGATCAGAACACGGTAGCGATCAACACCGAAGGATTGTACGGGCAAGGTGATTGTATCGCCATGTGCGATCTCTTCGCTGAAGCCAGCGACTCTGAAGGTCAACGCTTCTGGACCGGTTACGGTCAGATTGAAATCACGCTCCCCGGACACTTTGTTGACGAGCTTCAGGGTATAGCCATTACGGATGTCACCGCTGCTGAGCTGTACAAATGGTGGCGAGCGATCTTTCAACACGTTCATTTCCAGCGTCGCTTTGGTACTGAAACCGAAAAGCATCAAGCTGGAGATTACCAGCATCAGTCCGGCATAGAGCATGGTGCGGACGCGGAAGATCTTGAACTTAGGCGCAGGCTTGCCGCAGGCGCGGGTTTCAACCGCGACATCTGTGTCATAGGCGATCAGACCTCTTGGGCGTCCGACCTTATCCATGATTTGATCACAGGCATCGATGCAGAGGGCGCAGTGGATACATTCTAGTTGTGCACCATCACGAATGTCGATGCCCATCGGGCAGACCTGCACACACTGGTTACAATCGATACAGTCGCCGCGATTGTCCCAGCTTTCAGACTTACGATGGGCGCCGCGTGGTTCACCGCGATCATAACGGTATGTCACGTTGAGCGCCTGTTCATCGGTCAGGGCGCCCTGAATACGAGGCCATGGGCACATATAGGTGCAGACCTGCTCGCGCATATGTCCGGCGAGGAAGTAGGTCAGAACTGTCAAAACCCCGGTAAACCAATAGGCGGTCAAAGGGGCCTCGCCCGTCAGGAAAGTGCGTGCGATGGTTGGGGCGTCATGCCAGTAAAGGATAAACGCGCCACCCGTAACAAAGGCGATTAGAATCCAGACCAGATGTTTTCCAAGTTTGCGGGCGAACTTGTTGAGGGTCATCGGGCCCTTATCCAGCCGCATACGGGCGGCGCGATCTCCCTCAAACGCGCGCTCGACCCAGATATATAGGTCGGTCCACACGGTTTGAGGGCAAGCATAGCCACACCAGACCCGTCCGAGGAGGGAGGTAACGAGGAACAGGCCCAACGTGGCTAATATGAGCAGGCCAGCAAGATAGTGAATGTCTTGCGGCCAGATCTCGATGAAGAAGAAGTAGAATTTCTCGCTTTCGAAGTCAGCTAGAACAGCCTGGTTAGGAATACCCTCGCCACGATCCCAACGGATCCATGGCACCACATAGTAGATGCCCAGCAGAACGGCCATTGCCAGCCATTTCAGGTTCCGAAACGTCCCGTGGGCGAGCTTCGGATAAATCTGCTTACGCTTCTCATAGAGGTGCTCTGGCTCAAGCGGCGGTTGTGATCCGCCGCTATTGCCTTTGTGGAGATCGAGGGTGACTTTTGCCATCTCTGTTTTAGCCTTTTCGTCGCTTACTCGCCGCCACCAAGCGTGTGGACATAAACAGCCACAGCTTTGATAGAGGCATCGTCAAGGCGGCCCTGCCAAGCTGGCATGTGAGAGTTACGCGCGTTATAAATCGTGTCGTAAATCACACTCTGAGAACCACCATAGAGCCATTCTGCATCAGTTAGGTTCGGGGCACCCTGCGACCGGTCGCCCTGCGCGTTTATGCCATGGCATGTTGAGCATTGGGCTTCAAAGACTGGTGTGGCCCGGCCAACTGCGGCCATGTCTGCTTCCTGTCCAGAGACGTGCAAGACGTACTGGGTCAGGTCACCAATCTCTTCGGTGCTGAGGATGCCGTCACGGCCAAAGCTTGGCATCGCAGAGAAGCGGGTGTCGAGGTCTGCCTCGTGGCGAATACCGTGACGCAATGTGTACTCAATCCCGTCCAGCGTACCATCCCAGAGCCAGACATCGTCGGCAAGGGCAGGGTAACCTACTGCGCCGCGACCACCGGCACCGTGACAGGTGGCGCAATTGTCGCCGAAGATTGATTCACCCATCGCCAAAGCAAATTGCTGAAGCTCACGGTCGGTCTCAATCTCCTGAAGCGTGGCATTTAGGAGGACCTGACTTTGCAGTTCACGCTCAGCTTTCAGTTCCTGAACAGCAGCAGCCACCAGATCCCGGTCTGAGTGATTACGCAGACCCGTTGTATTGGTGCCCATGCCGGGCAGGGCCGGGATGGCGGGCATGAAGATCATATAGATGATCGCCCAGATAATGGTGATATACCATGTGATCAGCCACCAGCGGGGGAGGGGCGTATTCAGCTCCTTGATCCCATCCCAGGTGTGGCCGGTTGTTTCCGTGCCACTGATGGTGTCGATGTCTTTATTTTCAGTGCTCATCGTCTGGTCCTCCGTCGGACAGGGGCAACCGGGCGGCTGCGTCGAATTTCTCCTGGTTCTTCGGCCATAGGGCGTAGATCAGGGCGCCTGCGAACATCAGAACGAAGTACACAAGGCCTCCGGTCTGAGCGAAGCTGGAAAGCATTTCATACATGTGTGATCTCCTCTCCTAGCGACGGTTCTGGATGTCGTCGGCTTGGTAGGTGGAGAAGTCCACCAATGTGCCGGTCATCTGAAGGTAAGCGACAAGCGCATCCATTTCGGTGATCCGGGTTGGGTCACCATCATAGTCACGCATCTCTACGGTGCCTTCACGGCCAGCGGCTGCTTCGTACAAGGCAATCAGCTCATCCTGAGCGTCAAAGTCGGCTTCTGGATCGACTTGTGCGACCAGATGAGCCTTGGCGCCGGCGATCATCTCATCAGTGTAAGGCACACCGACAAAACGCTCGACTTTGAGGCGATCTTCGATGTCATCGAATTTCAGCTCTTTATCGGCCAGGAAGGCATAAGGTGGCATGACAGACTCAGGCACCAGTGCGCGTGGGTCTTTAAGGTGATCCACTTGCCACTCAGCAGAGTACTTGCCGCCGACACGGGCTAGATCAGGCCCTGTCCGCTTCGACCCCCACTGGAACGGGTGGTCATACATAGACTCCGCTGCCAGTGAGTAGTGGCCATAGCGCTCTACCTCATCACGCAGTGGGCGGACCATCTGACTGTGACAGACATAGCAACCCTCGCGGATGTAGATGTCACGGCCAGCCAGTTCGAGCGGGGTGTAGGGACGCATCCCGTCCACCTTCTCAATGGTGTTGTCCATGTACATCAATGGAGCCATCTGGATGATCCCGCCGATGGAGACCACCACAAGGATGGCCACCGTCAGGAGAAGTGAGTGGCGCTCTAGAACGCCGTGATTTTTCATTAGTCCCATTGAACCAATCTCCTATTCAGCAGGCTGCAGCGCAGGCTGCCCGCCTTTGTCGGCTTCTGATTCTGCAGCAGTCAGGCTTTTGGCGTTGCCATGGCCCAGAGCTGTGCGGACGAGGTTGTAGGCCATGAGGCCAGCACCAGCGAAGTAAAGTGAACCACCAAGTGCACGGATCATGTAGCTGATGTGCTTGGCTTCAACGGTTTCAACGAAGCTGTACTCAAGGAAGCCGAACTCGTTGTAAGCACGCCACATCAGACCTTCCATGATACCCGCAAACCACATGGAGATCATGTAGAAGATGATACCGATGGTAGAGACCCAGAAGTGCCACTCAACCAGTTTGGTCGAGAATAGAGACTTCTTCTTCCACAGCCATGGTGTCAGACAGTACAGGGCACCGAAGCTGATATAGCCAACCCAGCCCAGAGCACCGGAGTGAACGTGGCCAATGCCCCATTCAGTATAGTGGCTGAGTGAGTTCACCGCGCGAACCGACATTAGCGGCCCTTCGAAAGTCGACATGCCGTAGAAGGCGAGTGAGACGACCATCATCCGGACAACCGGGTCCGTGCGCAGCTTATCCCAGGCACCAGACAGGGTCATGACACCGTTGATCATACCCCCCCAACTTGGCATCCAGAGCATGACCGAGAAAGTCATCCCCAACGTTTGTGCCCATTGTGGCAGCGCTGTGTAGTGCAGGTGGTGAGGACCGGCCCAGATATAGATGAAGATCAGGGACCAGAAGTGCACAATGGACAGACGGTAAGAGTAAACCGGCCGATTTACGCGCTTTGGAATGAAGTAGTACATGATGGCGAGGAAGCCTGTGGTCAGGAAGAACCCAACCGCATTGTGGCCATACCACCACTGGGTCATCGCATCCTGAACCCCGGCAAAGACCTGTACTGATTTCGAGCCAGTCAGGCTGACCGGAATCGACAGGTTGTTGACGATGTGCAGCATCGCGATGGTGACAATGAAGGACAGGTAGAACCAGTTTGCCACGTAAATGTGTGGCTCTTTCCGTTTCCATATTGTGCCCAGGAAGACCAGGAGGTAGGCGACCCAGACAACGGTCAACCACAGGTCAACATACCATTCCGGCTCAGCATATTCTTTCGACTGGGTAACCCCCATCAGGTAACCCGTCGCCGCCATGACGATAAAGATCTGGTAGCCCCAGAACACGAACCATGGCCACATGCCGCCAGCCAGACGCGCACGGCAGGTGCGCTGCACGACGTAGAAACTGGTACATAGAAGGACGTTACCCCCAAACGCAAAAATCACCGCACTGGTATGCAGTGGGCGAAGGCGTCCGAAATTTGTCCATCCCCATTCCGGGAAATAGAAAATGTTGGGGAAGGTTAGCTGAAGCGCAATCACAACGCCAACCAGCAGACCCGCTATGCCCCAGAACATGGAGGCGAAGACGCCCCATTTGATCAGCGCGTTCTCATATTGCGTGCTGTCAAAGGCATCCTTGTTGTTCAGGCCGCCTGCCCAGAGCATCATGCCCAGCAGGAAAGCCCCTGCCATCATAATGAACATCCAGGCATGAGCGCCCATCATTGGATCGGCGGCGTTGGCCGCGATCAAAAGGGCGCAGAGGAGGAAGATGCCGAGGAATACACCTACGGACACGATACTCGTGCTCCCTTGTCTGAGTTTATCTAAGGCTTGCGTCATGGTTGTCCTTGACCCTCCGCTATCCCCCTAAGGACGGGGCTGTTGCATAATGGCTGAGAGGTATCGGGACGCGACGAAACGCTGAATACGGGGTTATCCCTATGTGCGCGCCTGACGCGCTTGTTATGACGGAACCAACACAAGCAGGGGTACACCATGTCTATTCGTAATCAGGTTCTTTTCGGACTCGCTCTATTGATTGTTGGCCTTGTTAAAGCGTTCGATCATTCGCTGGCGGCCGGAACACTTGTCATCCCAATGTGCTTTGGCGGTGAAATGTCCATCAGTGTTGATACGCCGATCTGGCAGCGTCTACATTGCTGGGGCTGTTATGTGGCAGCATTTGGTTTTGCTTTGATGGCACATGCTTTGACTTGGCGGGTGCGGCAAAAGGCGCGTGCGAATATTTTGTCCTAGGGGCTGCACGAAATGCCTGACGCGCGTTACAAAGGCTGGATGATGTCTCAGTCTTTCAGTAGCCCTGACCCTTTTTCCCCACATGAGGACGATACGCTTCGGTCACTCCTGAGGTCGATTCTTGCATCGGTTCCTGATGCCATGATCGTCATCAACGAGGTCGGCAACATCGTTGCGTTCAGCGCCGCGGCCGAGCGGTTGTTTGGCTACAGCGCTGAAGATGTTGCCGGAAAGAATATCAGGGTACTGATGGGCGGGCGTGATCGCAGTTATCACGACACCTATATCAGCAACTATCTTGAGACAGGTGAAAAGCAGATCATCGGTATTGGCCGTGTCGTCGAGGCCCGTCTGGCCAATGGCGATACGATTCCTGTTGAGTTGAAGATCGGTGAAGCCAAATTGGGTGAGCATCGCCTGTTTACCGGTTATGTTCGCGATATCAGCAAGAAGCAGGCGACCGAACACCGTATGCGTCAGATGCAGGCGGAGCTTGGGAATTTCTCTCGTCTCAGCGCTGTCGGTACAATGGCTTCGGCCATGGCGCATGAGCTGAACCAGCCCCTGACAGCCGTGGCCAACTATCTTGAGGCTGCACGTGACCTGCTAACGACGCCTGATCCACAGACCCTCGAAGTGGTGAAGGAGGCACTCGATGAGGCCTCACAGCAATCGATTCGGGCCGGGCAAATCATTCGCCGCCTGCGTGATTATGTTTCGCGCGGCGAGATTGAAACTCGACCGACCGATATCAAAACAGTTCTGAATGATGCGGCCTCTCTGGCAAAGATTGGGGTCGATGGACCAATGCCACGCATCGTTGATTCGGCGCCTGAGAGTTTGCCTGAAGTCATGGCTGACCGGGTCCAGATCCAGCAGGTCCTGGTCAACCTCATTCGCAATGCAAGCGAAGCCATGGGGGATATGGATCAGCCAATGGTCTGGCTTGAGGCAGAACTTGTCGATGATGGCAACGAGATTGAAATCCGGGTACGGGATAACGGACCAGGTTTGCCGGAAGAAGCCGATGGCGAGCCCTTCCAGCCCTTTAACTCCTCCAAACCAACTGGTATGGGGCTGGGCCTGTCTATTTGTCAGACGATTGTCGACGGACATGGCGGTGAGATGTGGTGTAAATCAGAGACCGGGCAGGGTGCGACCTTTGGGTTCCGCCTGAAAACAGCACCGGCAAAGGCTGTAGAATGACAAATCCAAGAAATGTACACTTAGTCGACGATGACGAGGCTATCCGCCATTCTGCAAGCTTCATGCTGCGACATTCGGGCTATACGGTGAAGACGTATAAGGATGGTGTGACATTTCTGAACGAGGCGGGGCCAGAAGATACAGGTTGTATTCTTCTGGATGTCCGTATGCCGGTCATGGATGGCCTGGCGGTCCAGCAGGCCTTGACCCAGCATGGGATTGATATGCCTGTGATTGTGCTTACCGGGCATGGTGATGTTTCGGTTGCTGTTCAGGCGATGAAAGCAGGGGCGATTGATTTTCTTGAGAAGCCATATGAAAAAAACCAGCTAGTTGGTTCTATTCAAAAAGCTTTCGAGCAGATTGAAAACAAGGTCGCTCATGGCCAGCGTGAGGCGGAAGCAAAAGCTCAACTGGCGGGTCTCACCCCACGTGAGCGTGATGTTCTGGACCGTCTGGTTGAAGGTCTGACAAACAAGTCGATCGCTGAAGATCTGAATATTTCAGCCAGAACGGTTGAGATTCACCGGGCTAATTTGATGGACAAATTAGGGGCAGATAGCCTGTCTGCAGCACTAAAAACTGCGTTTTCTGCTGGCCTTGGCTTTGAATAATCGCATTTTAGGAACACTACCTAAAGACGAGTTGTCTCTTGCATCCTATCTGGGAGATAAGAAACAGGTAACTCGGCGGAAAGCCAAACTCTATGAGCGCCCAACGCAAACCTCTTGAATCTGGTCGGATCGTCCTCGTCGAAGATGACGAGGATGTGCGCCGTTCATTGACGCTTCTGCTGAGGGCGCGCGGGTTTACCGTTGAGGTGTATCGCAGCGGCGTTGAGCTATTATCCAACCGGGTTATGCCGCAAGCTGATTGCTTCCTGATTGATTACAAGATGCCCAAGATTGACGGGTTGGAACTCCTGTCGCGTTTGCGCGAATCAGGTGTTCTTGCCCCGGCTCTTATGATTACCGGTTTTTTCTCCAACACGCTAAAAGCCCGCGCCGAAGCGGCGGGCTATAGCGATGTGATTGAAAAGCCACCTGCCGGGAATGTCGTCCTTGAGCGGATGAACGCGGTCCTCGCGGGCTGACCGTCAGCCCGCTTTGATTGAAGCCGTCCAGGCTTTCACATTCTCTTCCAGAATAGCGAGTGGGACCGGGCCATCCTTGAGTACGATCTCGTGGAAGTCACGAATGTCGAACGCTTCACCAAGCTCAGCCTTGGCCTCTTCGCGCAGTTCAATGATCTTGTTCATGCCGATTTTATAGGCTGTCGCTTGTCCGGGCATCACAATGTAACGCTCAATTGCCTTGATGCAGTCCCCTTCCGGGTTTGGCGTATTATCCAGAAGGTATTGGATCGCTTCTTCGCGTGTCCACTGTTTGTCGTGCAGACCTGTATCAACGACTAGACGCGCGGCGCGCCAGAGCTCCATAGCGAGCCGTCCATAGTCTGACATGGGATCGGTGTAGAAGCCCATCTCCTTTGGCAGGAACTCGCTGTAAAGGCCCCAGCCTTCCGTATAGGCGGTTACGCCGCCAAACTTGCGGAATTTTGGCAGGCCTTGAAGTTCCTGAGAAATCGCGAGCTGCATATGATGGCCGGGAATGCCTTCATGATAGGCAAGCGCTTCCATCTGGTAGATTGGCATATCCTGCATGCGGTACAGATTGGCATAGTAGACGCCGGGGCGCGAACCATCCGGGGCAGGGCGCTGATAGAAGGCTTTGCCAGCGGATTTTTCACGGAAAGGCTCAACGGCTTTGACCTCCAGCGAGGCTTGCGGAAAGGTTTTGAAGTAAGCGGGCAGGGCCTCTTCCATGATATTGATCATGTCGGTTGCTTCATTCAGGTAGCGTTCTTTGCCTTCTGGTGTGTTCGGATAGAAGAATTGCTCATCTGTCCGGGTAAATTCAAAGAAGTCCTGAAGTGTGCCCTCAAAACCGACCTCCACCATAATGGCTTCCATTTCACCATGGATGCGCGCAACCTCGGCGAGGCCCAGATCATGAATCTCGTCTGCGCTCATGTCCGTTGTCGTCATTTGCGCCAGCCGATCTGCGTAATAGTTGTCGCCATTTGGCAGCTTCCAGGCGCCATCATCGGTCGTGGCGCTTTCGCGGTCGGCTTCCATATAGGCAATCAGACCGTCATAAGCCGGGCCAACATGGTCATTCAAAGCTGTTATGGCGCGAGCCAGAAGATCGTCATGCTCTTCTTCTGTGATGGTTTCTGAAATCAGAAGGGCATCAATTTTCCCTTTGAAGTCGGCCAGAAGAGGGCTGTCGATTCGCTCTGCACTGAACGGCTCTCCTGACAGCACATTACGGGCATCAGAGAGAACATAGTCATAAACGAAAAGGGGTGGGCGGATGCCATTGCCTGCGGCAGCCCTTGTGTTGGTCAAGTGTTGGCCAAGATATGCCTCAATACCGACCAGTCGTGCAATATAGGCTTCTGCGTCGTCTTTCGAGATCACCTTATGCTGGGCCACGAGAAAAGATGGGATGCGCGATTGCACACCAAACATCTGATTGAAGGTATAGTTGTGCGAGCGCCACTTATTGGCGCGCTCCGCCTGCTCCAGATTGTACTCGGCCAATCGGAAGGAGAGGGCACCCTGATCGGTCAGTTTGGCAGGATCAAACTCCTGGCGCATCTCGGCCACGTTGAGGCGCTGGATGTCCATTTCCCTGTCTTGCGCTTCCATCGAAACATCGTCCCATTTGTCGTAGCCTTCGCGGGAGCCAAGGAAGGTCGCTGTCATCGGGCTTCGTGCAACGGCTTCATTGAATTTGACTTCAAACCACTCATTCAGACGCGCTGTTTCAGCTTCGCGATCAGCCTGTGAAATCTCAGGGCTGTTGGTCTCGGATTTATCCGCCTGAGGTGATGTCGAGGGCTGTCCGCACGCTGTCAGACCAGCCAGGGCGAGCGCAGCAAAAGCAGTATGTAAACGCATTATCAGATTGTCCTTCGAAGTCCTTGTTTGTCATCACCTAATCAGAATTCACAAAGTTAACCAGTCTTGGAGTTTGGTTAACCATTTCTGGGGCATCATAAAGAATGATGACGTGTGGCCGGTGCTCTGCAGGGCATCGACTGCTATAGTAACGTACGAATCAAGGGCAAAAGCCCAACAGGAGAAACTGCATGGCTCAGCCTGAGGTGGTGAACACAGCAGAAGAGGGTGAAGACGACATGCATGAGCGCGCGCCGCTCGACCTGCTGCAGGTTGGCTTCTGGAGTTGTTTGCTGTTTGCTGTTGCGGCTGCCAGTGCGACGCTGGCCTGGCCAGATGCTGGTGGTGCGGCAGGGCTGATTCTCCTGATCGCCATGGCGGCAGGTGGCATGATTTTCCTCTTGTGGATTTTACGTGGCGCAGGACGGCGTATGGGGCTGTTCCCTGATCGCGGAGCGATGGCCGATGCGATGAAACCGGTGATGCCCAAGCATAACTGGATCGAAGCCCTTGATGAGGCGGTGATGATTGCTGACCGTGGCGGTGCACCTCAGATCGCCAATGAAGCCTACCATGATCTGATGTCGATTGCGTTGCTTGGGCAAGCAGACCTGACGACCCCGGTTTCTGTTGATCGCATGTTCAGTGCCTCGCCCGGTTTGGCGGCGCCTGTTTTCCGTTTGTCGAAGGCTGCAAAAGCCGGCGAAGCGCATCGTGAAACCTTGCCGGCCATGACGCTCGGTACGGAAAGCTTGCCGGTTCAATTTGAAGTTCGCGTGGCGCCGCTCAAGGGCGGACGCGTACTCTGGCGGTTGCGCCGGATTACGGGCAGCGAGGATGCGACGGGCGCTACCGATATGCGCGCGCTATATGTCGAAGATGCCCCTCTGGGTTTCTTCACGGCTGGGGCTGACGGGACTGTCAGTTATGCCAATAGCTGGCTGCGTGACCTGCTCGGTTTGCCGGAAACGGCCCGCAATATCCGCCTTGATGATTTGATGCGGCCTGAATTTGTGAAAATGCTGCGCCGTGACCGCAAATCGGGTGTCCCAGGACGCGCTGATATCATGATCCGTTCGCGCGATGGCGTTGAGGTTCCGGTTCAGACTATCACGACTTGGAATGGCAAAGGCGCAGACGCGACGGGCCGAACGGTTGTGATCGCCAATTCGCATTCATTGCTGGAAGGCGAGGGCCGTATGTTGGCAGCCTCAGCCTCTCGTCCACCGAGCGTTGATGGTGACCCGATGTTTGACGATGCGCCATTTGGTGCGGCGCGCCTCGAAGGCAATTCACTTGACGGGGCGATCATCACCGATGCCAACCGGGCCTTGATGAACCTTGCCGATGGCGGGGCATCGCCGGGTACGCGCTTTATCGATCTTTTCCTCTCCGAGGAAGGGGATGCAAAGCTGCGTGAGAAGCTGCTCGATGCAATCGACAAGCCTGTCGGCCTGAAGCTCTCCGGCGAAGATGAGAAGCATGTGAACGTGTTTATCACGCTTGATGGTCGTGGCCAGCCTGCTGTGGCTTATGTCATCGATATGACCGAGCAAAAGGCGCTGGAAATGCGTCTGGCACAGGGTGAGAAAATGTCCGCCATCGGTAAACTGGCTGGCGGCGTTGCGCATGATTTCAACAATGTTCTGACCGGCATCATGCTGAACAATGATCATCTGATGACCATGCACCCGGTTGGTGATCCAAGCTTTGATAACCTGAAAAAGATCCACGAGTTCTCTGTGCGCGCCAAGGACCTGGTCCAGATGCTGCTCGCTTATGCGCGCCAGCAAACCTTCCGCCGCGAAGTGTTTGAACCGGGTGACTTCCTGTCAGAGTTTGCCATCCTGCTCGGCCAATTGATTGATGAGCGGATTGACTTCAATGTCGTCCACGGTCGCGATCTGCCCATGATCAAGGCTGACCGAAATCAGCTTGAGACGGCGATTATCAATCTTGCGACCAATGCCCGAGATGCGATGCTGATGGATGGTGGTCGTGGGGGCAGTCTGACGATTACGACCTCCCGTGCCAATGAGAAAGATGCTCATGCTCAGGGCTTCCGTTTTGTCGAGGAAGGCGAATATCTGCTTATCGAGGTTGAGGATACAGGCCACGGGATTACGCCGGAGAACCTCAAGAATATCTTCAATCCCTTCTTCACGACCAAGCCGAAAAACCTTGGGACTGGCCTTGGGCTTTCGACCGTTTACGGGATTATCAAGCAGTCCAACGGTTATATCTGCCCAATCAGTGAAGTTGGCAAAGGCACCAAGTTCCAGATTTACCTGCCAGCGCTTCGCGCCGATGAAATTCCAGAGCCGGAAGTGGTTGAGCCGGAGCAGCTGAATGAAGTACCGCAACCGGTCGATTTCTCGGGCCGTGGTCGTATCCTGCTGGTTGAGGACGAAGATGGCGTGCGTGCGATTGCGGCAACGCAGCTAAAATCGCGCGGCTATGAGGTTGAAGAGGCCTGCGATGGTGAAGAGGCGTTGGAGATTCTTGAGGAAGATCCCGGCAGCTTTGATCTTGTCATTTCAGATGTCGTCATGCCGGGCATTGATGGCCCGACCCTGATTAAGGAAGCCAAGGACTTGCTCGGTAATGCACGTATCCTGTTCATGTCTGGCTATGCTGAGCGTGACGTTGCCGAAAAACTGGACGGGGACCGCGAGGTCGCGTTCATGCCGAAGCCGTTTACGGTAAAGCAGCTGGCTGAGCGGGTGAAGCAGGAACTGGCGGTCCGTGCGAAAGAAGCGGCTTAATTGCTGAGCCGTTTCCGGATAATGTAAGCGGCAAAGGCGCTGCAGCCGAAACCAGAAAGCCCGACAATTCCGATATAGAGAAAGGCCCGATAGGAATGGGCCTTCTCGCATGTCCCGTTACAACCGCTCAGATACTGACCGTAGAGGCCGTAAATGATCGTGATGGCACTAAAGGCGATGAGCAGTACGAGGGCGAGAAATGTCCATTTCAGGATAAGATCAATCATAGGCTTGTCCTAAACCGCTGAGTCCAAAGCGGCAAATAGGCATTTGCGAATTGGCCTAGCGGCGGGCAATTTTTGGCAGCTCAGCGGCCAGAATATCATAGACAAGACGGATGCGGCGACTGGTATGTAGCTCCCGATGGGTAACCAGCCAGATGGGCACAAGGAAAGACAGCTGGTCCTTCAGAAGCGGTTTGATCTTCGGTTCCTGCTTCTCAACATCTCTGGTCAGGAAGCTCACGCCGATGCCAGCTTTGACCAGCTCCCGCATGACAGTTCCGGTGGTTGAACTCATAACAAAATTCTTGAGTTTCAGGTTTAACCCAGCGGTCTTGAGTTCATCAATCAGCTGCTCATTGTTCTCAAAACCAATAAAATCGAGCGCTTCGATATCGCTCAACGTCTTAATCGGCGGGCAGTTTTTCAGGTAATCCTCTGAAGCATAAAGGTGCCAACTGATCTCCCCAACCAGTTTAGCAATCAGGTCAGCCTGGTCCGGGCGACCATGTCGTATGGCGATGTCGGCCTCGCGCCTGGTCAGGTCGCGCACATCATTGGAGGTGAGGATTTCAACCTGAATGTTTGGTGCTTGTTCGCGGACTTTGCGCAGAATGGCGGGCAGGTGATAAGTTGCCAATGAGTCTGTGGCCGTGATGACAACGCGGCCTTCAACGGCCTGCGATTGCCCGGATGCAGACAGCGAAACCCGCGTTGCGGCATCAGCCATGACTTTGACGTGTTCGAGTAGCTCAAGGCCAGCCGTCGTGAGCGCCATCGCCCGGCCAGCTCGTTCAAACAGCACAATGCCTAGGTCTTCTTCAAGCGCCGCAACCTGTCGGCTGAGTGTTGGCTGGGTCTGTCCCAGCGCGCGGGCCGCAGCCGACAGAGAGCCTTCCTCAGCGGTTGCGAGGAAAGCGCGCACTTGATTCCAGTCAAAGGAGATGGCCTGCCAGTTCATGGATTTTCGTATACTCCGCTTGCGGATTTTCGCAATTCATATTCGAAAATCGAAGAGTTATGTCACGCTGCATGAAATATGATGTAGCCTGTATCCCGCGCCACGCAGGATCAATTGAGGAAATGAACATGGCTGATAAAAGCAAGTTCTGGAATAAGATTGCGGAGAAATACTCCCGTGATCCAATTGCCGATCAACAGTCCTATGAGATCAAACTGGACATTACGCGAGATTACTTCACGCCGGACTCCGAGGTTCTGGAAATCGGGGCAGGGACAGGCTCAACAGCGATCCTGCATGCCCCATATGTGAAGCATATCCATGGTGTTGATATCTCTGAGGAGATGGTGCGGATCGCGCGTGACAAGCTGAAACCCGCTGGAATTGAGAATGTCTCTTTTGAGGTTGCCGATGTCGATACTTATCACGGACAGGGCAAAACCTATGATGTCGTGATGGCGATGAGCCTCGTGCATTTGGTCGAGGATCGAGCGGCGCTCTTTGAAAAAGTAAAAGGCCTGCTTAAGCCCGGCGGTGTGTTTGTTTCCAGCACGGTCTGTCTGGGTGATCACATGGCATACATGGCCCCAGTGTTCGCCGTTGGCCGCGCTCTTGGCTTCTTGCCGATTGTGAAAGTGTTCAAGTCCGAGCGTTTGCAAAACGAGCTGGTCAAAGCAGGCTTCAAGATCGTTCATCATTGGCGACCAGCAAAGGGCAAAGCCGTCTTTCTGGTCTGTCAAAAGCCGGACTGATTTGCTGCGATACCTCTCCTACGGTAATGTAGGGCTCTAAAAGAGGGAGGAGAGAATGCTCAAATCAATGATTTGCGGCGCGGTTCTGGGCGTCAGTTGCATGGTCGCAGGCGTGGCCGAGGCCGCCATCTATATCAAGATTGAAGGGGTTGATGGTGAGAGCACCCGAGGGGGCACAGGCGGTTGGATCGCGCTTGAGACTCTCGAGCAGGATATGCGTACCGAGAGCAGTCAAAGTGGTAGCGCGCGAGCCCGGGCCAGCGTTGATGTTGGCGAGATCGTGGTGACCAAGGCCTTTGACCGCACCAGTGTGGCTTTGCGCGATAATCTGGTCAAAGGCCGGGTGTTCCCGAAAGCTGAGATTGTCGTCACAGGTATGCCGGGCAGAGCCGGACAGGGTGGCGCTGGTTATTCCATTCTCCTGGAAGGCGCGAGGATTACCGGCGTGTCCTATTCTGTTGGGGAGAATGGCTTGGGCAGTGAACATGTGTCTTTCGCCTATCAGAAGATCACCTGGAAGAGTGGCACCTATGACGCCAAAACCGGAGCTGTGAAACCGGGGCAGTCTGCAAGCTATGATCTGAAAAGAGGACAGTAGGCGCGGCGCCTAGAGCAGGGCATCATCGCTTTTGGCGAATTTGGCAAGCAAGTAGGCGTCAGTGTCTTCAATCTTATCGAGTTTGCCGAAGGCGAAAGCCTTGCGGTCCATCACCATATCGCGGGGGCGTAGTGGGCGAGAGATTTCGAGGCCTTCCAGACTGCGCGCCCGTGAAAAGGCGACATAGGCTTGCCCATGGGCAAACATGCCGGAGTCAAAGTCGATATAGACATTTTCCAGCGTCAGCCCCTGCGCCTTGTGAATGGTCACAGCATAGGCGAGGCGTAGGGGCACTTGTTTGAAAGTGCCGACCACCTCGCGGGAAACCTTCTTGGTTTCCGGATCGACGGCGTATTTATACTTCTCCCAGGCTGCGGGCTCGATCTCATAGGCATGGCCGTCGAGTTCAACGATGACATTGCGCCCGGAGAAGCCAGCCACAGTGCACAGGGAGCCATTGACCCAGCGCCCTTCGGGATCGTTCTTGATCAACATTACCCGCGCGCCTTCCTTCAGTTCCAGATCGGCTTCAGTAGGATAGGATTTCTCATCAAATGTGCCGTGTACGGTGGCATCAAAAGTTTTTGCCTTTCCGGGCAGGTCATCCAGTCGCGCCTGATTGATCCGGTAGGCATTGGCATTATTGGGCGTCAGGACGACATGAGTTTCGCTGGCTTCAATCGCACTGCGCTCGCTAACCACACTGCGCAGGACGTTTTCATCAGCGGGCGTGATCCGCCCCTGACGCATCGCCCCGAGTAGCGCAAGAAAGCGCGGGTCAGCCTGTCGGAACACGTGCTTGAGGGCGAGCAAGGCAAACTCCGCTTCCTTGAACGCCGGGGCGTTGAAGAAATAGTGCCCACCATAACGATCCATCAGGATTTCGCTTTCCTCACCGCGCACGACAGGGGGGAGCTGGTGCAAGTCACCCGACAAGATCATACGGACCCCGCCAAATGGGCGTTTGGACCCACGATTGAGCTTCAGGCTGCGATCGATTGCATCGAGCATATCGACGCGCACCATGGAAATCTCATCAATGATAATTGTTTCAGCTGCCTTCATAAGACGCGCCGTGCGCAGGCGTTTGACGTCCGTCGGTTCGATCAGGCGCGGTGGGAACTTGAAGAAGCTGTGCAGGGTTTGCCCGCCTGCATTCATGGCGGCGACCCCGGTCGGGGCAAGGACGATGGCTGTGTCGCCCGCATGGGCCATGAACTTTCGTAAGAGTGTGGTTTTCCCGGTTCCGGCGCGGCCTGTCAGGAACAGATTGCCTTGTGCCCCTGTGCCACTGGCCACCCATTCGGCTGGCTTAGCGTAGATTGTATCGGGTGTCTGGGCACCGGAAGAGACAGGCAAATCAGTCATGGCTCTAGCCTTAACCGCGTTTGACGCGCTATGCGAGGTTATGGACATTTCAAGTACAGCGCTGGCTGTTGAAGCCTATCTTGAGGACGCGCTCTTGCGTGAAGACCCGGTTCTGGAAGAGGTGGCCCGGGCGAGTGAAGCTGCAGGTCTCGTACCGCATGCGGTGACCCCGCTGCAGGCTGAGTTTCTGGCCATGCTGATCCGGCTGAGCAGCGCAAAACAGGTCTTGGAGATTGGCTGTCTTGGTGGATACTCCGCCATCGCAATGGCGCGAGCGTTGCCAGAAGATGGGCGTGTGCTAACGACCGAAATCGATACGCGCACAGCACAGATTGCGCAGGCCAATATCGATCAGGCCGGGTATACGGATAAGGTCGATTTACGGGTCGGGCCAGCCATGGAGGTCTTGTTGGAGCAAGTGGAGGCGGGTGCTGTTTTTGACTTCATCTTCATTGACGCCGACAAGGTGAACCATCGTAACTATCTGGAACAGGCGCTGAAACTCTCCCGGCCCGGCACGCTGATCGTTGCCGATAATATTGTGCGTTATGGCGGGGTGGTCGATGCTGAAAGCGAGGATAACAGCATTCGCGGGGTTCGGGCGATGTTTGACTATGCCCGTACATTGGAAGGCGTAGAGATGACAGCGCTGCAAACGGTCGGGTCCAAGGGCTATGATGGTATGGCGCTGTTCCGGGTCAGGGATTTGTAAGTGAGTAAGCGCCTGACCCCGGAAGCGCTTGAACGTCACAAGCGGCATATCCTGCTCAAAGAGATTGGTGGGCCGGGCGTTGCAAAGCTGCGTGATGCCAAGGTGTCTATCATTGGCGCAGGGGCGCTTGGCGGGCCATGTGCGTTGTATCTGGCCGCAGCAGGTGTTGGACAGATCGAGCTCTGGGATGATGACAGTGTTGATCGCTCAAACCTGCAGCGTCAGGTGCAATTTGGTGAGGTTGACATTGGGCGCGCTAAAGTCGAGGTGCTGGCAGAGCGGCTTGAGGCGATCAATCCGGGGGTGCGCGTTCTTCGATGTCGAGATCGATTTGGCCCGGAAGCACAGCCGACCGGATCTATCCTGATTGATGCGACCGATAATTTCCCCACGCGTTTCCTGTTGAATAGAATGGCGTATCGCAGCCAGCTTTATCTCGTCTCTGGCGCCGCGAGCCGATGGAGTGGGCAGGTCTCTGTCTATGCCTCTGGTCTTCATGATGACGCCCCCTGCTATCAGTGTTTTGTCCCTGAGGAGCCGCCTGAAGCAGAGGCTTGTGATGAGGTTGGCGTCGTTGGTGCCCTGACAGGTATGATTGGTACGGCAATGGCGCTCGAGACGGTCAAACTGATTGCTGGAGCAGGCCAGCCCTTGATTGGCCGATTACAGATTTTTGACGGCCTGAGCGGGCAAAACCGGGTCGTAAAACTCCGTCCGAACCCGGACTGTCAAGTGTGTTCAGCTGCAGAGCGAAACTGATTTTTTCTTTGACATCAAAGCTTTTTGACGGTTTTACGACACTCGGATTGTGGCGTGGAGAATGGTTTGATGTTGCGTAGGTTGCTGGTCGTTCTCTTAACCATCGTGACCATTTTAGCTGCGGGTTGGCTCGCCCTACGACGTGGTGATATTCCTTACGATACGCTGGAAATGGCTTATGCATTGCCAGATAGCCAATTCATGACGCTCGATGATGGCCTGAAGGTCCACTACACAGATACCGGGCCTCGGGATCGCTCCATTGTGGTTCTGGTTCATGGCTATTCAGCCTCTCTACACACATGGAATGACTGGCGAGAGACGCTCGACGATGATTTCCGCGTGATTACGCTAGACCTTCCGGGGCATGGCCTGTCACGCGCGGAAGGGGCTGAACGCGCCACGATTGAGCGCTTTGCCGAAGTGGTTGCGCAGGCGACTGATCGGCTTGAGGCTGAGCGCTTCACGATTGCCGGAAACTCTATGGGCGGGAATACGGCCTGGATGTTTGCGCTGACCTATCCAGAGCGTGTAGACGGTCTGGCACTTGTGGATGCATCCGGCTGGCCGAAAACGACTGAGGAAGATGAGTCATCTCCGCTGATCTTTAAACTGCTCGGCAATCCGGTTGCCCGTGCCGTTCTGAAGGATCTGGATATGTCTTCACTTGTGCGCTCTGGTCTGGAAGATTCTTATACAGATCAGAGTTTTGTGACCGATGAGCTGGTTGAACGTTATGTTGCTTTGTCGCGCGGGCCAGGGCATCGCGAAACATTGCTCGGGATTATGGCAACAGAGCGTACACCGGTAACTGCGGAGAAGCTGTCGGCTATTCAAGTGCCAACACTGGTGATGTGGGGGCGTGATGATAATCTGGTGCCGGTTGCGCATGCGCAGCTGTTTACGGATGCGATCGAGGGCGCGGAGCAGGTCATCTATGATGGCGTTGGACACCTGCCACAGGAAGAGGTCGCGGCGCAGTCTGCTGAAGATATGCGCGCCTTTCTGGGCCGGGTAGAATGGGAAGCCATGTCGGTCGAAGAGATTGAACCGGCTGGTGATCCGCGATTGCTTGAAGATCGTCCTGAAGCGTCTGGAAACTAAGCGGGTTCTGTCGCTTTGGCTGGCTCTGCCTTTTTGGCGTAATCATACTTTTTAAGCAGCCCCCGGAACTGATGATAGGTCAGGCCGAGACGGTCGGCGGCTTTGCCCTGATGCCCTTGGGTCCTGGATAGAGCCTCATCAATCAGACGGGTTTCGAGCAGGCGAACCTGCTCTTCAAAACTGTGACCAGCGGAGACATCGGGCGTATCCAGAGGGGCTGGCGCGGGTGCCGGGGGCGCCTCAAGTGTCGATGCCGGGCGATACGGTGATGCAAACGGGTCCAACGCGGCGGGATCGAACTGTACGGCAGCGCCAGTTGGCGCGGTGAGCGCGCGATAGGTGATGCGCTGGGCGAAATTGCGAAGCTCACGGACATTGCCGGGCCAGGCATGATTTTCCATCGCCGCGACGGCAGACGGGGCAAAACCCGGAAAGTCTTCCCGCATCTCGATCGCCATTTGCCGGGCGAAATAGTCTGCGAGTAGCGAGATGTCGCCGGGGCGGGCGCGAAGCGGGGGTAGAGTGACAACGTCAAAAGCGAGGCGATCCAGCAAATCTGCGCGGAATTTTCCTTCTGCGGCGCGGCTGGGCAGGTCAACATTGGTCGCGGCAACCACGCGAACATCGGTGGTCAGAACTTTTTCCCCGCCAAGGCGTTGGAACTCGCCATATTCAATTACGCGCAAGAGCTTTTCCTGCACTTGCATGGAGGCGGTGGCGATCTCGTCCAGAAAGAGTGTCCCACCATCAGCTTGCTCAAAGCGGCCAATGCGGCGTTCCGTGGCTCCGGTAAAAGCCCCGCGTTCATGGCCGAAGAGTTCACTATCGAGCAATTGCTCTGACAGGGCGGCACAATTGACCTTTACATAGGGGCCTTCCCATCGCCGGGAGAGGAAGTGCATCCGCTCGCCAATCAGTTCCTTACCCGTACCGCGTTCGCCGATCACCAGGCAGGGGCGATCCAAAGGGGCAAGACGGGAGACATGCTCCTGCGCCTCCAGCCAGGCAGGGGCTTCACCAATCAATTGAGGGGTCTGGCGATCTAGCATGAGGTGAAAATAACTTATAGCTGTGGTCAAATCAACTAATTTATAGGCTAAAATTACTAATACAGAAATTGCCAAAAGCGCCAAATAAAAAATATATTCATAAAAAACAAGGCATTATGAGATTAATCAAAAACTGGCACGGTCTTTGAAATGTATTTGGCACAGCGGCCAAAGGGGTCGCCCCAATAAGAAGGACTAAAAGACAATGACCGACCGCTCTTACGACACGTACACATCAGAGGCACGGCGTGAGACGGGCCGCTTTGGCCGCTACCTCTCCACGCGCTCTGCAGAGACATGGATGTTCTTTGCAGTAGGCGTCTTTCTGGGCGGGTTCTTCTTCTAAGAGGGCGTAAGACCCAAAAGAACTCCGCGTTTCCTCCCACTCCCCCAACGAACCCCAAAAGATAAAAGGAAAAAACTCATGGGAATGTTCTCTCGTCTCGGTGACATCATCAACTCCAACATCAACGCGATCTTGGACAGTGCTGAAAACCCAGAAAAAATTGCCCGCCTGATGATTCAGGAAATGGAAGATACTCTGGTCGAAGTTCGCACAGCTGCCGCTCGCGCTATGGCCGACAAGAAAGAGATGGAGCGTGAGATCACGCACTATACGCAAGTCCGCAATGACTGGGAAACCAAAGCTGGTCTGGCTGTAGATAAAGGTCGTGAAGATCTGGCCCGCGGCGCTCTGGTTGCCAAGCAAAAGGCAGAAACCGAGATTGTTCGTCGCCAGGAAGCGATGGAACTCGCCGAAGAAGCCTTTGAGAAGCGTCAGGATGATCTGACCCGCCTGCAAGCCAAGCTGGATGAAGCCAAGGCTAAGCATCGCTCTTTGATGATGCGCCGCGAGGCGGCTGAGCAGCGTATCCGGGTTCGCACTCAGACTTATGATACCCGCGTTGATGACGCTCTGGCGCGTTATTCCAACATTGAGCGCAAGGTCGATGAGATGGAAGCCTATGCCGAAACCATTCGCGGCGGTGAGCCAACCCTTGAAGCCCAGTTCGCTGAGCTTGAGCAGAATGACGTGATCGAGGCAGAACTGGCGGCCCTCAAGAAGGCGCGTGCCAAGTCCACTGCTAAAGCGGCGAAGGATGAGAAAACCGAAAAGAAAGGTGACGCATAATGCTAGTCCCGTTTGCTTTCCTGGCAGTGTTCATGACTGCCATCACCGCGCCGGGCCTGATCGCCCTGCACCTTGAAGACCGCCGCAAGGCTAAAGAAGAGGCCGCAAGTTAATGGACTTTGAGATGCTCATTCCGCTGATCGCCATTCTTTCGATCTTCGTCATCCTCCCGGGTATGGTATTTCACTACATAACCCTGTGGCGGAAGCAGAAGACGCTGATGCCGGACGATGAGCGGATGCTAGAAGATCTCTGGCGCTCAGCCCGGTCCATCGAACGCCGGATCGAGACCATCGAGGAACTGCTCGATGCTCAGGAAGAGGAAGATACTTCCAAGTCTCGCCGGCCGCTGCGCTCTTCGCGTTACGAGGACTAAGCCATGACCAGACGACACAAACACCACCGTCCCTTTCGGGACCAAGCCCACCAAGACAGATACGAGGACCCAATGTTCAGCTCTCCCAACCCAAAACGCTTTTATCGCTCCAGAACCGACAAGGTCTGGCTCGGTGTCTGCGGTGGACTGGCTGAGCGCTTTGGCTGGGAGCCAACCCTGGTTCGGCTTCTCTTCGTCGCCAGCATCTTCTTTATGGCCGGCCCGCTATCGATCATCGCCTACATCGTGATTGCCATGATCACACCCAAGGTCCCGATCGGCATGCCAAGCCTGCGTCCTGAAGAAGACCAGTTCTGGCGCAACGTTTCAGACCGCCCACGGATGACCGCATCCGGTCTGAAATACACTTTCATGGATCTCGAAGAACGGCTTCGCAATATCGAGCGCAATGTCACCAGTGAAGAGTGGCGGCTCAAGAAAGCCTTCCGCGATCTCGAACAAAACTAACAGATAAAACGATAAGCAAGAGGATAGAACAATGACACGCAAGGCTACTGCACAAGGTTGGATGACTGGGGCACTTGTCCTCGCCGCCCTCGCCGCCATTGCCGTGACAAGCTTCAGCCAGAAGGGGCTGCAACTGGAAACGGGCGGGGTAGAGATGACGGTGAAAGCCTCAATAGAACAAGGCGTACAGATTTACTTCGTCGCCCCTGAATAATCCTCTTTCAAACCGAATTCAGGCAGCTTGAACCCATTTCTCTCTATCCCTGAACGCACACTTGAGAGCAGGCTGTTTGAATAGACCCCGCAGGTTCGCCCTGTGGGGTCTTGTGATTTTATGTGCAATCTCACGCATCTGTGTGGTCGTTTTTTGAGACTTTATGTGCCAAATGGCCTGAAGATGGCATAGTAAGTGCGATATGAGTGAAAAGCGTATCCTTCTGATCATTGGCGGCGGTATTGCGGCCTACAAGTCTCTGGAACTCATCCGGGAACTGTCCCGTCGTGGGATTAAGAGCCGCTGCATCGTGACCAAAGGCGGTCAGGAATTTGTGACGCCGCTCTCGGTTTCAGCCCTTTCAGGTGAGAAATGCTTCACTGAACTGTTCGACCTCGATGATGAGGCGGATATGGGCCATATCGAGCTGTCGCGTTCAGCTGAACTGGTTGTGGTTTGTCCGGCAACGGCGGATCTTATGGCGAAAGCAGCGAATGGGCTGGCGAATGACCTGGCCTCCACCACGCTGCTCGCAACGGACAAGCCGGTCCTGATGGTCCCTGCGATGAATGTCCGAATGTGGCAGCACGCGGCGACGCAGCGCAATCTGGCAACTTTGCGCGCGGATGGGGTGACCGTCATGGACCCGGATGAAGGCGCGATGGCGTGCGGTGAGTTTGGTCCCGGGCGCTTGCCCGAACCGCTCGCGATTGCCGATCAGGTTGAAGCCATGCTCGGAAGTGGGGCAGCTTTATTTGCTTTGCCTGCGCAGGATGGCCCCCTGAAAGGGCGACACGCCCTCATCACAGCCGGGCCAACGCGTGAGCCTCTGGATCCGGTACGGTTTCTCTCCAATCATTCCAGCGGCAAGCAAGGTTATGCGATTGCCGGGGCTTTGGCTGCTGCGGGTGCGCGGGTGACGCTGGTCAGTGGTCCTGTCTCGCTCAGCCCACCAGTAGGTGTTGATCTCGTCCCGGTTGAAACGGCGCGAGATATGCTCAAAGCCTGCGAGGAGGCTCTGCCTGCCGATATTTTCGTTTCTGTTGCCGCGGTTGCCGATTGGCGGCCAAGCCGTGCTGCGGCCAAGAAAATGAAACTCAAAGAGGCCGGCAATGAGGAGCATCCAACGCTGGAATTGTCGGAGAACCCGGATATTCTGGCGACGCTTTCCCGTAAGAAGAAAAAACGTCCATCTCTGATCATTGGTTTTGCTGCCGAAACCCATGACGTCGAAGATCTCGCAATCGCCAAACTCAAGCGCAAACGCTGTGACTGGATCGTCGCTAATGATGTGAGCGGCGATGTTATGGGCGGAACGATGAATCAGGTCTCTCTCGTCACGACGGACGGGGTTTCCGAGCGCTGGCCACGCATGGACAAGGCCGAAGTCGCTGCACGGCTGGGTCTGAAAATCGCCGCGCATTTCGAGGGCGATAAGAACGCCCTCGCTGCGCAGTAGCGTTCGTTTACACAGGCGGCAAAAAGGCAGTTACGCTAAGTCTCTTTAGCCCATTCGGATGCGAGCTTGCCAACCTTTATCAGGACCGCTTCATCCTCGCGTCTGACGGCTGCAAAGTGACCCGGACCTTCATAATAAGCCGCGACAATAATCGGCGTGTCTCTATCAGGCCAGAAGGCAGCGACGTCATTATATTTGTTGGCCATGCTATGATGATAGGCGGTTCCGGTCTTGTTGCCGGGACGCCAGCGCTCTGAAAGCCCTGCACGAAGTCGGTTCTTGCCTGTTGCTGTATCTCGCATCCACTGGATCAGTGTGTCGCGTCTGTCAGAAGACAGAGTGTCCGGCGCCAATAAATGTGAGATCAGCTTTGCCATCGCGAGAGGTGTGGTCGTATCACGTACCTCACCGGTGGGGACGATGTTCATTTCCGTCTCATAGCGATCAAGCCTCGTGGTCATATCCCCAAGATCACGAAGCTTTTGAGTGAATGCATCTGGCCCACCCAAGCGTTTTAGCAGGAGGTTTGCAGCCGGGTTATCGCTGGTCTTTTGGGTCGCTTCGGCGAGTGCGCGGATACTCATCTCACCTTCAGATAGGTGCTCACGCGTGACGGGGGCATGCGAAACCATATCGGCTTCAGTGAATGGCAGAACCTCATCCAGAGATAGCCGCCCTGCGTCTGCTTCGCGCAGAAGAACACCAGCAAGTGGCAGCTTGAAAGTCGAGCACATGCCAAAGCGTTCATCCATGCGATGCCCGGTTGTGCGCCCTGTCGATGTGTCCACAAATGCTACGCCGAGACGGCCACCATGCTGTGCCTCAAGCTCGGAAAAGCGGTCGGTAAACTGATCTCTGGCTTGCGCCGTTTGACAGCCTGTGGCGACAAGTGAGGCGCTTATAGTCGCGGCGGCTTTGATGAGTGTGCGGCGGGAAACGAAGTGCTTCAAGATTTGGTCCTTTTCAAATGTGTTGTCGTCAGATCATCAGCATTGCCAGCCCGTACAATCTGGCTGTTACGAAAGGGTGATGAATCGCGCAACAGATGACGTTTGCGACCTATGGCGACTTGCTGGCTTGACTCTGATCGCCGACTCCGGCGCTTTGGCGCTATGACTGATGTGATTGTTGCTGTGCGGCCTTTGCCGCATTTTGAGGGGCTGGCTTTACCGGCTTATGAAACCGCTGGTTCGGCTGGCATGGACGTGCGTGCAGCGGTGCCAGATGAGGAACCGATTGTGCTGGAGCCGGGGCAGCGCGCGATGGTGCCGACAGGCTTAAGCGTCGCCATTCCCGAAGGATTTGAAATTCAGATGCGGCCCCGGTCTGGCCTCGCGGCAAAGCATGGCCTGACCTGTCTCAACTCGCCCGGAACCATTGATAGTGACTATCGCGGGGAGCTGAAAGTCATCCTGATTAATCATGGTGACAGCGCCTTTACAATCGCGCGCGGCGAACGGATTGGCCAAATGGTGCTTGCACCCGTGACGCGTTTGGTCTGGAATGAGGTCGATAGCCTTGATGAAACTGCACGTGGGGCTGGCGGTTTCGGATCGACGGGAAGATAGGTCCTTGAACTTGGCTATGCCAAACATTACTTATCGTTTAACGATAAGATGCAAGGAGGTTGAGTATGGATATTGATAGCCCGTTCACAATGGTTGTTTTGATCGTTCTGATTGCGGTTGGGGCAGGGGTTGTAAAGACTTGGATCGAAACCAAGGCTAATGCGACCGCCGATGCTGAAACGCTTGATCGGGTCAGCGATCTGGAAAAAGAAGTGCTCCGCTTGCGAGACCGCGTAAAGGTTTTGGAGAAGATCACAACTGACAGCGATAATCGCCTGCGTGATGAGATTTCTCGCCTCGCTTAGAGTTCAGGAATTACATCAATAAGGTACGCTTTTGGTTGCGTGTCCCGGTTAGTTTGGCCTATATGCCCAGTCTGGTCCGGAGCGTAGCGCAGCCCGGTAGCGCACCGCTCTGGGGGAGCGGGGGTCGCAGGTTCGAATCCTGCCGTTCCGACCATTCAAACCGGGTTTGGCCGCGCCAAAAATTTTAGTCCAGTGGACTAAAATTACGGTTTGAATGCGAAGCGCATAAGCGCGAGCCAAAACCACGAAGTACACAAGTTTAAGCGCGAGTCAAAAGCCACACTAGGCTGTTTTGGAAATATAGATGTCCGGCAGATGATTGGCTTCTGCGGTGATCGTGCAGTCTTCTGGCAGTCTGGCTTTTGCAATCGCTACCAAGGCTTCCAACCACTCGCGGATCAGGGCAGGTGTGCGTTCAGGCTTGGGCATCACGCGCAGGTTCAGGTGTAAGAACTCAGCGCCTGTCTCGCCAGCCACCTTGATATTGCCAACCGGGAGAGTGTAGCATTTGATGCTGCCTAAAGCGACGCCTTCGACAACCAATTGATCGGTAAGAGCGCCAAACAGAGCCTCCACATCATCCGTTAAAGCTTTGGTGTGCGTGAGGATGATGTGGGGCATGGATGTGATGTTCTCTTCTGTGTCTGGGTTTAGCTCTTAAACCAATCCGGGCGCTTGAACGCCATACCGAGGTCATGGGCAACCTGCTCATGTGCGATATGTCCGTCAGCGACGGTGAGGCCTTCAGCCAGATGCGGGTTGGTGTTAACGGCTTCACGGCCGCTTTTGCGGGCGATTTCCAGAACGAAGGGCAGGGTCGCATTGTTCAGCGCATAGGTTGAGGTGCGCGGCACCGCGCCCGGCATATTGGCGACGCAATAATGCAGAATACCATCCACTTCATAGATCGGATCTTCATGGGTTGTCGCGCGGGAGGTTTCGAAACAGCCGCCCTGATCAATCGCAATATCGACGAGGACCGCGCCGGGCTTCATGGTCTTGAGTTGCTCGCGCGTGACGAGTTTTGGGGCCGAAGCGCCTGGGATCAGGACCGCGCCGATGACCAGATCAGCATCCATGACAGCCGCATCGAGGGATGCTTTGGTCGAGTACATGGTTTTGACCGCGCCATTGAACTGAGCGTCCAGCTCGGCAAGGCGGGCATTATTACGGTCAAAGATGGTCACGTCCGCGCGCATGCCCACGGCGATTTCCGCGGCATTGGTGCCGGATACACCGCCGCCAATGATCACGACTTTCGCTGGGGCGACGCCGGGGACACCGCCGAGGAGGAGGCCGCGTCCACGCTTGGTCTTCATCAAAGCCCATGCGGCGACCTGCATCGACATGCGGCCTGCAACCTGGCTCATCGGGGTTAGCAGGGGCAGGCGACCATCGCGGTCGGTGACAGTTTCATAGGCGATGGCGAGACAGCCACTCTCGATCAAGCCTTTGGCTTGAACCGGATCGGGGGCCAAGTGCAGGTAGGTAAACAGCGTGTGGTGAGGCTTCAAGCGCGCGGTTTCTTCCGGTTGCGGCTCTTTCACCTTGATGATCAGCTCAGCAGCCTCGAAAACGGCATCTGCATCGGCAACGATAGAAGCGCCAACATTGGTGTAATCATCATTTGAGAAGCCAGAGCCGACACCAGCTTCCGATTGAATGAAGACTTCATGTCCTGCGCGGACCAGTTCACCAACGCTTTCTGGCGTCAAGCCGACGCGAAATTCCTGTTTCTTGATCTCTGTTGGGACGCCAATACGCATGTTTCTCTCCAGATATGATTTTGGCGGGATAATATCCTGACATGATCGAAATATCTCGCCAAATATTCTGATATATGCTTCTTGATCGAGAAAATTATTTGAGAAAGTTGGATTTTGTGATGATTTCAGGTCAGGATCAAAGGATACTGGAATTGCTATCCAGGGACGCGAAGATGCCTCATGCGGAGATTGGGGAGCGGGTGGGCCTGTCGACATCTTCCGTGCATCGGCGCATCCGCGCGATGGAGCAGGATGGGGTTATCCAGGGTTATGGTGTGCGGATTAGTGAAGCGGCCATGGGGCGTTCTGCCAGCGTTTTTGTGCAGGTGACTTTGAAGAACCAGCAGGATGATCACTTGCAGGCTTTCGAGACTGCGGTGAAGCACTCACCCGATATTGCGGCTTGCTACCTGATGACTGGGGAAGCTGATTATCTGCTACGTGTCGCCGTCAAGGATACGACGGATTATGAACGGGTTCACCGCGATGTGCTGACCAGGTTGCCGAACGTCGAGCGTGTGATTTCGCAATTTGCGATCAGGACTGTGTGTCAGAAAAATCTGGTACCGGGTGGCTGAGGCCTAGTCCTCGCGGAGGGAGTAACCTGCGGAACGAACCGTCCGAATTGGGTTGGTGCCGCCCTCACTCATCAGCGCTTTGCGCAGGCGACCGATGTGAACGTCAACTGTTCGGGCCTCGACATAGACGTCTGAGCCCCAGACCCCATCCAGCAATTGCTCACGGGAGAAGACGCGGCCCGGATGCT
Organism: Hyphomonas sp. FCG-A18; assembly: GCF_045287255.1. Classification (GTDB taxonomy): domain Bacteria; phylum Pseudomonadota; class Alphaproteobacteria; order Caulobacterales; family Hyphomonadaceae; genus Henriciella. The sequence goes on along the minus strand of NZ_CP137142.1, from coordinate 1,944,733 downwards.
GAGCAAAATATTCGAGCAGACGAAACTCGGTCGGTCCAAGATGAATATCCTTGCCATCGCGGATCACTTTATGCGTTGTGCGATCAATCGTGATGGAGCCGATCGTGATCTTGTCTTCGACCAGTGCTGGGCGAATACGGCGCAGAACAGCACGTACGCGGGCCATCAGCTCGCTGGTTGAGAAAGGCTTGGTCACATAGTCATCTGCGCCTGTTTCGAGGCCGCGGATGCGGTCAGCTTCCTCGGTGCGCGCGGTGAGCATGATGATGGGCAGGTTTGCGGTATCCTGCTTGGAGCGGACACGGCGGCAAATCTCGATACCGGAGACCTTTGGCAGCATCCAGTCCAGCAGCATCAGGTCTGGGACGCGTTCATCCAGCAACAGGATGGCTTCGTCGCCATCGCGGGCGATCGCTGTATCATAGCCTTCAGCTTCAAGGTTATAGCGAAGAAGTTCGGAGACAGATGGTTCGTCCTCCGCGATGACGATAAAAGGTTTCATCCTTGATCCTCAGTTTCATCTAACGCTGTTGACTTTGCCATAGCAGGTCCATCTGTCTCTGCAACTGTTTCTCCAGTTGCAATGTAATGAACGGTCTTCGCGATATTGGTGCAATGGTCACCGATCCGCTCAAGATTTTTCACGATGAATAGGTAATTGACGCGTGTATCAATGCTGTTCGGGTCTTCAGCAAACTGCGAGAGAATGGAACGCAGCAAGGCGTCCTGATGGCTATCGATGTCGTCATCCTGTTCAATAACACGTCGTGCCATCTCTGCGTCTTTGCGCGATAAAGCGTCCAGTGTGACATGCATCAGGCGTGATACGGCATCGCCCATACGCTTCAGGCCGCGCGCGAGTTCCGGATCAGGTTCGCGCTTGAGATCGAGGCTGCGCCAAGCTGTATTTTTGGCGAGATCGCCAATCCGTTCAATGGTGCCGGAAATCTTGATGCCACCAATCACCATACGCAGATCAGACGCCATCGGCTGACGTAAGGCCAGAAGGCGGATCAGGTGCCGCTCGGTTTCGCGTTCTTGCTGGTCCAGGATTTTGTCGCGCTCAATAACAGATCGGGCAAGTCCATCATCCTGGCTCAAAACAGCGCGTGCGGCATCAATGATCATCTCTTCCGCAAGGCCGCCCATGCCCAGCAGGCTGGCCGACAGATGGTCCAGTTCATTAGAGAAGGCACTGACGATATGTTGATGCATAAACGCTCCGTTTTCGGACTATATTACCCGAATCTGCCCGTAATGTAATCCTGCGTCATCTGATTATCCGGATTCGTGAAGATCATCTCGGTCTCTCCCATCTCGATCAACTTGCCCAAATGGAAGAAAGCGGTCTTCTGGCTGACACGCGCAGCCTGTTGCATGGAATGGGTTACAATGACGATGCAATAGTTCTCACGTAGCTCGTCGATGAGTTCTTCGATCCGCGCTGTCGCAATCGGGTCGAGGGCCGAGCAGGGCTCGTCCATCAGGATGACTTCAGGCTGGATCGAGATGGCGCGCGCGATACACAGGCGCTGCTGCTGACCGCCCGATAGGCCGGTGCCCGGTGTATGCAGTCGATCCTTGACTTCTTCCCAGAGACTGGCGCGTCGCAGCGAGGTTTCGACAATTTCGTCCAGTTCATTCTTGCGGTTGGCAAGACCATGGATGCGTGCCCCATAGGCGACATTGTCATAGATTGATTTAGGGAACGGATTGGGCTTCTGGAACACCATGCCGACCTGCGAGCGTAAGAGCACTGGATCAACATGTGGGTCATTGATATCCGCCCCATCCATGATGATTTCACCGGTGACTTTCGCCCCCTCAATCGTGTCATTCATACGGTTCATGCAGCGCAGGAATGTGGATTTCCCGCAACCCGATGGACCGATAAAGGCGGTGACCGCCCGGTCTTCGATTGGCATGGAAATGTCGAAGATCGCCTGCTTGTCATCATAAAAGACATCAATGCCACGGCAATCGACTTTGATTGGGCTCGGTAGAGTTTCACTCATACTACCATCTCCGTTCGAACCGACGGCGCAAGAGAACAGCCAGTAGGTTCATCACAATCAGGAAGGCCAGCAGGATAATGATGACTGCAGATGTCATCGGTTCCCAGGCCCGTTCAGCCCCAGTGGACCATTTGTAGATTAAGACAGGCAAAACGGTGGCTTCATCATCAACGCTGCTGGGGATTTCAGCGACAAAGGCAACCATGCCAATCAGCAAGAGGGGGGCGGTCTCACCCAAGGCGCGGGCCATGCCAATAATGGATCCGGTGAGGATCCCCGGGGCGGCGAGCGGCAGAACATGATGGAAGACGGATTGCGTCTTCGATGCCCCTAGGCCAAGGGCGGCTGTCCGGATCGAGGGTGGCACGGCCTGTAATGCGGCGCGCGAGGTGATGATCACCGTTGGCAGAACGAGCAAGCCCAAAACCAACCCACCGACCAAGGGGATAGAGCGCGGCATACCAAACGTATTCAGGAAGACCGCTGCACCAAGCAGGCCAAAAACAATAGAAGGGACCGCTGCAAGATTGTTGATATTGACCTCAATCAGATTGGTCAGCCGGTTCTTTGGTGCAAATTCCTCAAGATAAATCGCGGCGAGCACACCAACCGGGATCGCAAACAGAGCGGTGATCAGCATTGTGAACAAGGAGCCGATGATCGCTGCGGCCGCCCCGGCCAGTTCTGGGTGCGTGCTGTCTGCGCGTGTGAACAAGCCCTTGTTGAAATTGCGTTCAATCCGCCCTTGCTCTTTCAAACTGAGGGTCCATGCTATGAGGCGGTTGGAAATTGTACGATTCCCTTCCGGTTCGTTCAGGATCAGCACAGAGGCGACTCGACCGGACTGCTCGCCAATAATCGGCTGTGGACCTGTTAGATAGGTCAGTTGCATGGCCGCGCCGGTAATGTCCTTCGCTTCAAACCAAGTTTGGTCCAACTGAACCAGAAAGGCGCGTTCCTGACCGTCGGGCCGTACGCGCTTTTGGTTGAGGGCCGGGAAGCCATTGGGGCCACCATCTGTGAATGTATAGGTTCCATCTTCTGAGACAGACAAACGGCCCGGCTGAGCGATGGTGATTGTTTCCCGCTGGGTCAGGCCACCTTTCAGAAAGAGATCGAGATCATCTGATAATGGCAGCGTGAAGCGATGTTGTTGCCCGGCAAGTTCCGGGGTTTCGACCAGTGCCTTTGCCATCGGCAAGACAGCCAGACGGGTAATCAGCTCTGTTAGCTCAAGGCGCTGTAGACGGTCTGTCTCAGTTTCCGGAAAGGCTTGGCGAAGGTCGTCCTGCACGAGGCCATAGAAAGCCGTGAGGTTGCTGGCGACGACCGTCTCTTCTCCCGGGCTGCCTGCTGTGCCCGGGGTGATGTCCAGCGTGAGATCAAACACGGCTTCATATCGGGAGAAAGCGCTGCTGGCTTTTGTGGCAATTGACCATCCCAGTGTGATCAGCGCCGCGATGGCGACCGCAATGGCAAGCTGACCATAAGCCTTGAATCTGGCCTCAGCAGCGCGGCGTTTCTTCAACCGCTTCTCTGCAGTGGACAGTTTGGGCGCGGGCTTCACGGATACATCGGTGGGGGTGTTCGTATCAGTCATACTGTTCCCGATACTTCTGGACCACGCGCAGCGCGATGATGTTGAACAGCAAGGTCACGATGAAAAGAACAAAGCCCAAGGCAAAGGCGGAGAGGGTCTTGGCGCTATCGAACGCTGTGTCCCCGGTTAGCAAGGCAACAATCTGAACGGTGATTGTGGAGAGGTAAGAGGTGATATCCCCCGTGATCTGGGCGGTCTGACCAGCGGCCATGACAACAATCATGGTTTCACCAATGGCGCGCGAAATCGCGAGCAGCATAGAGGCAATAACCCCGGGCAGAGCAGCTGGCATCACGACCTGTTTGATGGTCTCAGCTTGCGTTGCGCCCAGCGCCAATGCGCCATCTCTTAGCGATTGTGGCACCGCATTGATCACATCGTCGGCAAGGGACGAGATAAGCGGAATGATCATGATGCCCATGACAAGACCCGCGGCTAGGGCGTTCTTCTCGCGCCCTTCAAGAAACTCGTTGGGGACAAAAGGCATACCATTGATCCAGCCCGCACCCGCCTGCACCCAAGGGACGACGACGGTCATCGCAAAGAAGCCATAGACGACAGTTGGGATGCCCGCGAGAATCTCCAGAATTGGCTTGACCCAGCCGCGCAGACCCGGGCTAGCATATTCAGAGAGATATATGGCTGAAAACAGACCAACTGGAGCGGCCACACACATCGCAATCAGGGCGATGACGAACGTTCCGAAGAATAGGGGCAGCGCGCCAAAATTCTCGCCGGTCTGGGCATTCCACTCTGTGCCGAATAGAAACCCGAGGATGCTTGGGCCATCCTCGGCTGAGAAAAACCTAACGGTCTCGAAAATCAGAGACAGGACAATCCCTGCAGTGGTCAGCACCGCGATAGCTGCGCACAGGAAGAGGCCAATGGTGAGCCCACGTTCGACATGACTGCGGGCACGAAAGTTAGGGGTCAGCCGCTTTCGGGCGACCAGAAAGCCGAGCGTTCCAGCCAGAATCGCGGCCAGTAAGACCCAGACCCGGATCTGACCAAGCAGGCTAGCATAGCGATCACTGGCCGCATTAAACAGGTCATTACCTGTATCGGGGCTGGTGCGCAAAGCCACATGTTCTGACAGGCGGTCAAGATACTGCTCGACTGCGAGTGTCCCTTGTCCGGTAATGTAAACGGGCAGTTCCGAAGCGATGGTGCTTCGGACATAAGACTCACCAAACACAACATAGATCACAAAGATGGCTGCGATTGGCAGCGTCGTTGCAAGGGTTACAAAATAGCCGTGATAGTTAGGTTGGGAATGCGTGCGCACCTGAGGCCCGCTCGCCACGCTTTGGCTGAGCAGGCGCATGCGCCCAGCGTAAAAGCTGATGAAGGCAGCCGCCGCAATAACGACAAAGAGCAGCCAACCAAGCGGCAGGTGAGCAAGTGTTTGAAACATGGGAGGATCTTAGTTTCCTTTTGGCGGTCCATACCCTGCTCTTTTGACATCTGTGTGACAAAAGTGACGATTAAAGGAAACAGTCCGGTTTCGGAGCAGTAAAGTGCACGTGCTGCCCGGATTCAGGGTGTCTGAATCGCAGGTTAAGTGCATGTAGCATAAGTCTTTTTGCGCTTTCTCCATCGCCATAAAAGCGATCCCCCAAAATTGGATGTCCGAGGGCTTTTAGGTGCAGACGCAGTTGATGCGATCGTCCGGTTTCGGGGGTGAGTTGTATCAGGCTTTTATCGGACGTGCTTTTTAGGGTTTCAAAGTGTGTGATTGCAGGGCGGCCATCCTCTGCGATATGGCGAAGGGGGCGCTGCAGGGAGTGCGCCGCAATCGGCAAGTCTATGGTTCCCGAAGCTGGGCTTGGTCTGCCCTCGACCATCGCTAGATAGGCCTTCGTCACTTTGCGCTCTTGAAATGCTCTGGATAATGAAGACTGTGCAACTTTCGTCCGCGCAAACACCATGATCCCTGATGTGTCCATATCGAGGCGATGGACCGTCAGCACAGCGCCATGCCGTTCACTGAGGATGGAGGCTGCGCAAAAGGCTTTCTCAGGTGCGCGTCCGGGAACACTGAGCAGCCCCGCAGGTTTGTCGGCGATGATCATGGCGCCATCTTCATACAGGGTAACCAAAGCATCGGCATCCGGTGGCGCATAAGGGCTCATCGGGAAGGGCGTCATTCAGGTGTGTCCGGTATATGTAGAGGCAGCCAAACCCCGAAAGAGGTTTCCTCATTCGGCAGGCTTTCGACCGAGAGGCCACCGCGATGACGGGTCATGATATGTTTCACGATGGCAAGACCAAGGCCTGTGCCTTCAATCTTGCCGCCCCGGCTTTCGTCGGCGCGATAGAAGCGCTCTCCCAGACGTGCAAGGTGTTCAGCCGGAACACCGGGGCCATGATCTGTCACCCGGACCCAGATTGCAGGGACTTCACTGGAGGCCCGCGGGCGTAGCAACACTGCAGAGCGTGCCCCTTCAATGCGATTGGTCAGCGCTGCTTCGGCCTCTGACATGGTGGCTGTGATGTCCATCGTGATGGTCACCGTGCCACCCTTGGGAGAATACTTGATGGCATTACCAATCAGGTTTTGAACAACCTGGGTCATCTCATCGGCCTCTGCAATCACATCAGCGCTTTCCGGACCAAAGTTTAGCGCCAGCGTGACATCGGCCTCTTTGGCGATGGGCTGCAGGCCGAGGACGGCGCGGTCTGTGCGCATACGCATATCAATTACGGTCGACGGTGGTGTGTGCTCGCTGAACTCGATCCGGGAAAGCGAGAGGAGGTCGGCGATCAGGCGCTTCATGCGCTCAGCCTGATTGTGCATGATGGTCAGGAAGCCATCCCAGGCCGCTTTATCATCTTTGGCTGGCCCCTGCATGGTTTCAATGAAGCCTGCAATCGCGGTGAGGGGGGTGCGTAATTCATGGCTGGCATTGGCGAGGAAGTCGGCGCGCGCTTCCTCGGCGCGGCGTACAGCGGTGAGATCTTCCAGCAGGATAAAAACACTGGCGGGTTCCGGACCCGGGCGGATATGTGCAAGCCAGGTTTCCAGAGCGCCCCCGAGTGTGAACTCAACAATTTCACCAGACCCGGTTTCACGCGTGCGGCCCACGGCCGATCGCAGGCTTGGATTTCGCAGGATAGTTGGCAATAGCTGGCCGGATGCGGCGGACAGCCCAAATACTGCAACCGCAGGCGCATTCGCCACCTCGATTCGTTGATCCGGGCTCACCAAGAGGGCCGGGAAGGGCATCGCCGTAATGAATTGGTGGATGGTCTCCATTAAGATGTTGTCATCTGAGTGGGGCGAACCTGTCTCAATATCTGCCTGCGCTTTGCTTGTTTGCAGTTCTGTAGAGGTGGTTGCCGTGTAGAGGGCGAGAGTCCCGGAAACCACAACAATAGCGCCAGTTATCGCTTCAACCAGACCGATCGCATTGGTAAAGTAGAGTATGGCCAGCAGACCAAGTGTTCCCAGCGTTAAACGCACATAGTCGCGTACGCGTTTGCGGCGGTAATCCTGCTCAAGTTTTTCCAGTGCCGATGGTTGTGACATAACCGTATCCGTTGGAAAGATGTTAATCTAAAACGCCGACTGCTCGCGTATAGATCGCATGAGGATTGAGCAAGTCTGAACCGCAAGCGGCGTATATTGAAAAACGATAATTGTTTGTTGACAGTCATGCAATCGAGGCGTATGGCCAGTCATATGAGACGAGAGAGGTCTTTATGAGAACTGTTGGTGCAACATTTTTGCTTATGACGACGGCTGCGGCCTGTAGCACGGTGCCAGGTCTTGGTGACCTGGGCGGAGACTCGGTCGCGATTTTTCCGGTTGCCCCGGAGGCCCCTGCCCAATGGGCGGCGAGTGGTGTGAGCGGTGAGGCCCCGGCGGGCGATTGGTTGGGTCAGTTTAACGATGAGCAGATGCGGATGCTGGTGACCGAGGCACTGGAGTCGAATCCGGGTTTGCGCGCGAACTTCTTTAACGCCGAAAGCTTTCGGGCGCAGGCGCGTGCCACGTATGGGCGGACACTGCCTAATATTTCAGGCTCCGTCGATGTTGGTGGGAATAGCATCTATCTCGAGCAGACGGATGATCGTTCCACTGATCCTTCATACGGGGTCGGGCTGAACCTCAATTGGGAAATTGACCTTTGGGGGCGGTTGCGTGCGGGCGTTGATGCGGCTGAGGCAGACTTCATCGCCAATGAGGCCGACTGGAAAGCTGCGCAGCTATCAACAGCGGCACAAACAGCGATTGCCTGGATCGATTTGAATACGGCGCTCGCGCAAGAACGCGTTGCAGTTCAAACCTTCGAAGCCCGCGAGCAGGCACTCAGCCTGACAGAGCGTCGTCTGGCGCGTGGTCTGTCGACGGCGCTGGATGTGCGCACCGCTCGGACAACATTGGCGTCGGCTGAGGCGGAAATTGCCTTCCGCCGACAAGCCAGTTCGAATGCTGCACGTGCCCTTGAGGTTCTGCTTGGTCGTTATCCTGCAGGTATGATTGATGCCCCGGCCGTGCTGCCACGTCTGGAGCCATTGATGGCGGCGGGGAACCCTGTTCTGTTGCTGTCCAGACGTCCTGATATCGCAAGTGCTGAAGCACGCGTGGTGGCTGCCGGATTGCGCGCGGAGCAGGCCCGACTGGCCATGCTGCCGGGGCTGTCCATTACAGGGTCTGCGTCTACCACTGAAGATGATCTGGCGGATGCGTTTGATCCAACCCGTATCGCTGCGCGCCTGTTTGCAGGTCTGGCTATGCCAATCTTCAATGGCGGAACACTTGATGCTGAGCGTGATGCGTCTGTCGCCCGCGCGCGGTCGAGTGTTGAAAATTATGCGACCGCTGTTCTGACGGCCTGGCGCGAGGTTGAAGACTCTGTCACGGCAGATGCGCTGCTCGCCCAGCAGGAAGATGCTCAGGCCCGCGCTTTGGAAGAGGCGATCCTGGCAGAAGATCTAGCGACGAGACAGTATACCAATGGGCTTGTCTCCATCTTCAATCTTATCGATAGTCAGACCAGACGTTTGAACTCTGAAAGCCAGTTGATTACCGCGCAGGCCAGCCGCGCGACAAATCGTGTCCGTTATCATCTCGCCCTTGGAGGTGGTTTGCCTGTATCTGACCCGGCAGAACCAACCCCGCGCGACTTGTTTGATCCAGAAGAAGGCATCTTGCCATGAACCGCGTCCTCCCAATCATTGTCACTGTTCTGACCGTCCTTATTATTGGTGGCGGTGGCTTCATGTTGCTTACAGTTCTCCAGCCCAAGCCCGAGCAAGCCGATGAGCCACCAGCCGGCCTGTCGGTTTTTGCTGAACAGGTGGTTCAGGATGATCTTGTCTTCACAGTTGAAGCGCAAGGCGAAGTTCGCCCACAACGTGAAGTCGCAGTCAGCCCCCAGATTTCCGGGCGGATATCCTATGTTTCACCGGATTTCATTGATGGTGGCTTTATCCGCAAAGGACAGGTTTTGGTGCGCCTGGAAGCTGCCGATTACGAGTTGGGCGTTGTTCGGGCGCAGTCTGGCGTGGCGAGCGCTGAGCAGCGCTTGGCCCGTGAGGTTGCCGAAGCAGAAATCGCTATTCAGGATTTGAAAGAGCTTGGTATTGAAAATCCCTCGCCTTTGGCGCGGCGTGAACCGCAAATGGCCGAAGCACGTGCGTCGCTGGAATCCGCGCGGGCACAACTGGCTGATGCCAATCTTGCCCTGGGGCGTACAGCTGTTGTTGCGCCCTTTGATGGGCGGGTGCGATCAGAAACAGCGAATATCGGTGGATTTGCTTCACCTGGTCAGGTGCTGGGTCAGATTTTTGCAACCGATATTGTCGAAGTCGTTCTGCCGATCACGGATGCGCAATTGGGGCAGCTCGGGCTGCCGCTCGCATTTGCTGCAACCGATGCTGTGAAAGGGCCAGAAGTTCTGTTCACTGCGCAGGTTGGCGGGCAGATGCGCGAATGGACCGGGCGCGTCACACGTACATCGGCGGCGATTAACTCGCGCACACGCCTAATCAATGTGATTGCTGAATTGAACGACCCGTACGGTGAAGGTGCTGACGATGGTGCGCCCATGGCGCCAGGCCTGTTTGTCACGGCGTCTCTGCAGGGAGACCGGATTGAGGATCTGAAAGTTGCCCCGCGCGGTGCCATTCGTAGTGGCAACCAGATCTATATCGGTGACCCATCCGATGGCGAGTTGCATATCTATGAGGTTGATCTGGTCTATAGTGACCCAGATGGTGCCTGGTTCCATAGTGATGAGGTTGAGATCGGTGATCTTGCCCTGACCAGCCCGATTCAGGCTGCCTTTAGCGGTATGAGCATTACGGTGCTTGAGCGGATGCCGGATGGCTCCATCAAGACACATGAACCTCAACGCAATCGCGAGGCGGGCGAAGGCCAAGACACTGAGACAGACGAAACCGGTGAAGCGCTTGCTGGAACTGACAGCGCTGAGCAGGCAAGTCTGACGAGTACTGAAGGAGAATAATCATGGGTGGTATCGTTGCCTGGTTTGCGCGGAATTCGGTTGCTGCCAATCTCCTGATGGTCATCGCCTTTGTTGGCGGTTTGCTGGCGTATAACAGTATGGAACGGGAGATGTTCCCGGTTGTTCCAGTCAACGGTGCATCAGTAACAGTCGCCTGGCAGGGTGCTTCCCCACAAGATGTTGAGGAGCAGATTGTTACGCGGATTGAGGAAGCGGTTGCTGATATTGATGGCCTCGATCGCCTGACCTCTGTTGCCTATGAAGGCGGCGGGACAGTCAATGTGCGTGGTCGCGACGATATCGACATGACCGAGTTTATTGATGAGGTGAAGCTGCGTGTTGATCAGATCAACAATCTACCACAGGCAGCTTTCCAGCCTCAGGTCACGCGCTGGGAGGGCCGCAACTGGTTCTTCGGTATGGCTGTTCACGGCGATGTTGACCAACGAACGCTGAAGCGGATGGCTGATCGTGTGCGCGATGATATTGCGCAATTGCCGGGTGGCGAGCTGGCGCAGGTTCAAGGTGTTCTGGATGAAGAAGTTTCGATCGAGATCACCGAGAATGATTTGCGCCGTTACAATCTGAGTTTCTCCGATGTCGCGCGCGCGGTTCGGGAAAGCTCGATCAATTCCTCTGGCGGACGTGTGCGCTCTTCGGTGGGTGATGTTTCCATGGCGACGCGCAATCAGGCCGATACGCAGGAGCAGTTTGAGAGCATTATTATTCGCCAGTCTTCAGAGGAAGGGACGATCCGGGTTCGCGATGTCGCTACGGTTATTGATGGCTTTATCGATGCGGACTTGAAAGCGACATACAATGACCGCAGCACGGCCTTTGTCTTCGTTGTATCGCCCGATATCATGGATATTCCCGGCTATACCAAGGGATTCCGGGACTATATTGAATGTGCCAATAATCGTGGGGCAAGCGTTTGTCGGGACTTATCTGTAAAGCCCACACTGCCAGAGGCTGTAAAGATCGACATTCTTTGGGACGATAGTGTTGTTTTCAATGCACGGATGAAGCTGATCTCTGAGTCCGCGCTGCTTGGCGCGGCGCTGGTCTGCTTGATCCTGATCCTCTTCTTGCGCCCCATCGTGGCGTTCTGGGTGACTATGGGCATCATCACAGCGTTTGCGGGTGGCATCATGCTGCTGCCAATGCTGGGGGTCAGCTGGAACATTCTGTCGACCTTTGCGGTGCTTCTTGTGATCGGCGTGATCGTGGATGACGCGATCGTGGTCGGGGAAAACATACACAAGGAAGTGGAATCCGGGCGACGAGAGGGCGTAGATGCCGCCATTATCGGAACGCAGCTTGTGATGAAGCCTGTTATCTTTGGGGTCATCACAACGATTATTGCCTTCTTGCCCTGGGCTTTCCTGACCGGGCCTGTTCGGACACAGACTCAACAAATCAGTTTTGTCGTCGTTGCGGCTCTGATCTTTTCGATCATCGAGTGTATGTTCATCCTGCCAGCGCACCTGGCGCATATGAAGAAGCAGAAGTTTGAAGGCACAACCGGGAAACTATTGCGTGTTCAGAGACGAATTGCCGATAGTCTGATTTGGTTTGCAAATCATGCTTACAAGCCGACTTTGGAACTGGCCCTGCGGTTTCGGTATGCAACCGTGATGATGTTTTTCAGCTTGCTATTCCTCGCCTTTGCGGCGGTTAGCATCACCAAGAATGTCCCTTCGGCCTTTATGCCAGAGATTGAAGGCGACTTGATCCAGGTCACCATTGATATGCCCGATGGCACGCCGTTCAGCCGGACCCTGCAGGTGCGCGATCAGCTTCACAATGGGGTCGAGCGCGCCAAGATTGAGCTTGCCAAACAATGGCAGGACATTGACGAGGATATGATCCAAGGGGCCTCAATCGTTGCCAGTGATGCCCAGGTGCAGGCCTGGATTGGTCTCATCCCGCCAGAGCGGCGGCCGCAGACCTTGAAGACCAAGGATATCTCCAACAGTGTTCGTGAGCTCATGGGACCAATTCAGGATGCCGAAGAGATCAATTTCGATTTCACGCAGAATGATGATGATAATGGTGTGCAGTTTACGCTGAGCCATCCTGATCTGGACCGTTTGCGGGAAGCCTCAACCGTCGTTCAGGCGCAATTGGCAACCTATGTTACGGTGTTTGATATTGGGGATAACCTGACCGCCTCGGCGGATGAGATTCAAATCAACCTGAAGCCTGGCGCAGAAGCGCTCGGCGTCACTATCGCTGATGTTTCGAACCAAATCCGTCAGGCCTACTTTGGTGAAGAAGTACAGCGGATTGCTCGTGAGGGCGAAGATGTGCGGGTGATGGTGCGTCTGCCGAAGTCTGCTCGTCAGGATCTCGATAGCCTCGATAATCTGCGCATACGCGTGCAGGATGCTGGTGGGGTCCGCGAAGTACCGATTACGCAAGTGGCGGATTTTACATATGCGCCCGGGATTGACCGTATTGTCAGGCGTGACCGAACGCGGTCTGTGCGGATCTTTGCCGATGTTGTCGGACGAGACGGACGAGGGCCTATTCTGGCAGACTTGAACCAGAATTTCTGGCCAGATTTTGAACGTCAGTTCCCAGACATCAAGCGTGGATTTGCCGGGGGCTATGAGCAGCAGCAGCGCTTCAATAATGAGCTGGTGCGTTACATCCTGATGGCTGTGGGCATGATGTACATCTTGCTGGCGATTGCCTTTAAGTCGTATGCTCAGCCGCTCTTGCTGATGACGGCTCTGCCGTTTGCCTATACGGGGGCGGTCTTCGGGAGCTGGATTTTCGGGACATCCATCGGTGTGTTCTCATTGTTCGGGATTGCGGCTGCGGCTGGAGTTGTGATTAACGATAACCTCGTACTTGTCGACTATATCAACCGAAGGCGCGCTGAGGGTGTTGGCGCGGTACAGGCCCTGGTTGATGGCGGCGTTTCACGTTTCCGGCCAATCCTGTTAACCTCGGTTACGACGTTTGTCGGCATCCTGCCGCTGATTGCTGAAAAATCAGTGCAGGCGCAGTTCCTGAAGCCGATGGTTATTTCCCTTGGCTGCGCGGTCGCCTTTGCGCTCTTCGTATCTCTGTTGCTCGTGCCTGCGCTTTACGCAATTGGGGTCGAGATCGGCCGGGTCTTCCGATGGACCTGGGGCGGCGTGCCTTACCGACCAATTGGCGAGACTTATCAAGGCGAAGTTACAGTCGATGAAGAGGAACTGATCGGCTCCAGCCATGGGCAACCCAAGCCATTGCCGGCTGAATAATCGAACTAAGTAACGTGTGCGACGAAAACCTCTGGGAGAGAAAAATGAAGCATAGCTTGATGATTGGGGCAGCAGCCCTTGCGTTGACCGCCTGTAGTGGTGCAAGCCAAACAGCGACGCAGACAATGGGGGACGATACCAGCGCTGAAGTTTCCTATGCTGGCGACTGTGTCGGCGTTGAGGGCGAAGCGCCTGTTATCAATACTGTTGACCGTGATGAGTGGGGCGAGTTTGGGCTTGACCTCGAAGCCATGGATACACGCTTCGAGCCGGGTAATGATTTCTTCTGCCACGTGAACGGTGCCTGGTATGCCAATTTCGAGATGCCAGAAGACAAGACGCGCTATGGTTCCTTTACGTTGCTGCGTGACAAGTCTGAAAAGCGCGTCAACACGATCATTGAAGAGCTGGCTGCCGACCAGCCAGACCCTGCAACCCTCGAAGGCAAGGTCGCGGCCTATTATAATGCCTACATGGACACTGATGCGATCGAAGCGGCAGGGCTTGATCCTGTGCAGCCCTATCTAGGACGCATTGCCGACATCGAAACACGTGAGGATTTGGCTGAAGTCTTTGCAGCTGGTGGTTTTGCCAGCCCGATTGGGGGTTGGGTCGATGTCGATTCCAAGAATACAGAAGCTTACATTTTCTACGTGACTCAAGGTGGTCTCGGTCTGCCAGATCGCGATATGTATCTGAATGATGAGGGGAAAAACCCTGAAATCAGAGAGGGTTACCTCAAATACCTGACATTGCTTCTCGGTGAGGCAGGTTATGAAAAACCCGACGCTGCCGCAGAGCGTGTTCTGGCGCTGGAGACCGAGATTGCCAAAGCTCATTGGGATCGCACGGTCGGTCGTAATCGTAATCTGACCTATAATAAAATGACCAAGGAAGAGCTGATCGCCATGGGTGATGGCTTCCCTGTCGAAGCGATGTTGGCTGGCTTGAAACTCGATGACCAGACGGAGTTTGTTGTTCGTCAGGTGCAGCCTGATGAAGCTGAAATTGAAGAACTTGGTCTGAGTGAAGAGCAGGTTGAGAAGATTTCAGGGGGTGGCATCGCTGGCATCATGGCCGTGATGAACACTGCAGAGCTGAGCGACTGGAGAGCTTATCTGACGGCTCATTTCCTGTCCGACCACTCAAGCGTTCTGCCCGCTAAAATCGATACAGCGACATTTGAATTCTATTCCAAGCAGTTGCGCGGCCAGGAAGAACAGCGTCCGCGCTGGAAGCGTGCGGTAAGTGCTGTTGAAGGTTCTCTCGGTGAGGCTGTTGGTAAAGTCTACGCTGATCGCCATTTCCCGGCTGAGAATAAAGCTGCGATGGATGAGCTGGTCGCAAACCTGCGTTTGGCCATGGCGGATAATCTCAATGAAATCGACTGGATGGGCGAAGAAACCAAAGAAGAAGCCCGCGATAAGCTGGCCAAGTTTACGCCCAAGATCGGTTATACTGAGAAGTTCGAGACCTATGACACGCTAACCGTTGGTGACACAGCTTTTGCCAATATGCGGGCGTCTAATGACTGGGCCTATGAGGACATGATCAGCCAGCTTGGCCAGCCGATCGACAAGACCGAGTGGTTCATGCTGCCACAAACAGTCAATGCCTATTACAGCCCGAACCGGAATGAGATTGTGTTCCCGGCAGCCATCCTGCAACCCCCATTCTTTAATCTGGCGGCTGATCCAGCCATCAATTATGGCGCGATTGGCGGCGTGATTGGCCACGAAATCGGTCACGGTTTTGATGATCAGGGCTCCAAGTCTGATGGCGATGGTGTTCTGCGCAATTGGTGGACGGATGAAGACAAAGCCAATTTTGAAGCCCGTACCGATGCGCTCGTGGGTCAGTACAATGCGTTCTGCCCGCTGGACGACGGTGACACCTGTGTAAATGGGCGTCTTGGTCTTGGCGAGAATACTGGCGACCTTGGTGGCCTTTCCATGGCTTATAAAGCCTACAAGATGAGCCTTGATACAGATGGCGATGGTGTGATCAGCGAAGAGGAAGAAGCTCCGGTTCTCGGTGGTCTGACCGGTGACCAGCGCTTCTTCATGGCTTGGGCACAGCAGTGGCGAAACATGTACCGCGAGGATGCCCTGCGTCAGCAACTGATCCGTGGCCCACACAGCCCGCCATACTATCGCGTCAATGGTATCGTTCGGAACTTTGACGAATGGTATGAGGCCTTTGATGTTGGTCCAGATCACGCTCTCTACCTCCCGCCGGAAGAGCGGATCCGTATCTGGTAGCGCTTGTATCACGATAATAATGGCAAAGGGTGCTCTTCGATGAGCACCCTTTTTCATTCGTGGGCGGAAGACTTTCTCTCTGGATTGTGCGGTGCACTATGGTGTATGGGCCTCAGCTTGGGAGAAGGGGAGGAAATGGTATGCCAAAGCCAGCCTCGGTAATTGCCTATTTTGATAGGCTTGAAGGCGAGCCCGCGCGTATTGCGGCGAAGTTGCGCAAAACGATTGAGGGGCGGTTTCCGCGTTTGAAGTCCAAACTGGCCTGGGGGTTTCCCTGCTGGATGGGGCATGAGCGCGTTTTTTCGATTATCGCGCATAAGGAGCGATGCAATTTGCAACTCTGGTCAGGGGCGCGATTAGCCAAGGACTATGTTGGCCGGATTGAGGGCACGGGGAAAGCATTGCGCCACGTCAAAGTTCATTGCCCGGACGATGTTGATGACGAATTGATCGACATCATGGAGCGGGCTGTGAAACTCGATGCCACAGAGCCGCGTGCGGTGAGGTAGAAGAGACATGAAACCTGCCTGGATCAGGTAGAGTCACTATGAATAGACTAAAGCCCACTTGACGTTATGGGGGCGCTGGCCCCATTTGTTTCGCAACTGCACAAAAGTGCTGAAGAGATAACGCCAAGGAGGGTTTTCCCATGTCTCAAGCTGATCCTGTTGTAATTGTTGGTATGGCGCGCACACCTATGGGCGGCCTGCTCGGGGACCTGAATGCAATGTCGGCAAATGAGCTCGGTGCGATTGCAGTGAAAGCTGCGGTTGAAGAGGCCGGCCTGAATGCAGACGAAGCTGACGAGATCATTATGGGCAATTGCTTGCCTGCTGGTCAGGGGCAAGCACCAGCCCGTCAGGCTGGCTTCAAGGCGGGTATGGATAAAGGCCTTGAGGCAACGACAATCAACAAGATGTGCGGTTCTGGGCTGCAGGCAGCCGTGATGGGGCGTCAGGCGATTGCCTCCGGGGATGCTGATATCGTTATTGTTGGCGGCATGGAAAGCATGACCAATGCGCCGCACCTTCTCGATGTTCGCAAAGGTCACAAGTATGGCGCCATGGGCGCGCAAGATCACATGGCGCTCGATGGCCTGACGGATGCTTATGCAGGCGGCCCAATGGGCAATTTTGCTGATATGATTGCGACCGAGTACCAGTTTACGCGTGAGCAGCAGGATGCTTATGCGCTGGAAACCTTGAGCCGCGCGCAGAAAGCGACAGAGGACGGTAAGTTCAAGCGCGAGATTGCGCCTGTCACCATTAAAAGCCGTAAGGGCGAGACAGTCGTTGATAGCGATGAACTGCCGCGCACTGCCCGCCCGGATAAAATCCCAAGCCTGCGTCCAGCCTTCAATAAGGAAGGGACGGTTACAGCGGCCAATGCTTCAGCGATTTCTGATGGCGCTGCCGCGCTCGTCCTGATGAAACAATCCGAAGCTGAGAAGCGCGGCCTCAAGCCAATTGCGAAAATCGTATCGTCTTCCAGCCATGCCCATGAGCCGGAATACTTCACAACTGCGCCAGTTCCAGCGATGAAAAAAGCCCTCGAAAAAGCGGGCTGGAGCAAGGATGAGGTTGGTCTCTGGGAGATCAATGAAGCCTTTGCTGTGGTCCCAATGATCGCGATGAAAGAGCTTGGCATCAGCCACGATATCGTCAACGTCAATGGCGGCGCTTGTGCCATGGGGCACCCGATCGGCGCGTCCGGAGCCCGTATCCTCGTAACCCTGCTAGCGGCGATGGAAGATCGCGGCGTTGAGAAGGGGGTTGCCTCGCTTTGCATCGGTGGGGGTGAAGGCATCGCCATGTGCGTGGAGCGGGCCTAAAGACACTGGCGATTTTGTCAGGCATTGCCGTGAACAGGCGGGCTGGTGTGCAGAGCTCGGCTCGCCGTTCACAGCGGCGCTTTGTGAAGCGTTTGCTGCAGATGCAGAGGCAGGCGGTGTGGTCGCGCAGCTCGCGGAAACTGTGCCGCCGCCGCATCGCAAGCGGGCGACATCACTGCGTTTAGCCGGGGCTTTGCACTATGGTGTGCTAAGTGGGCGTGCGCCTGAATTGGCCAAGGCCTATCCAAAATCGGGCGCTCGCTGGGATATCCAGAGCACCTGGAAGGCGGCTGTGGAGTACCTGAAAAGCGACATAGAGCATGTCAAACGCTTCATTGCGTCTGATCCGCAAACCAATGAGACGCGACGCACAATTGCGCTTCTGCCCGGCTTTCTGAAAATTGCCGAAAGCTTCGATCAACCGTTTCACCTTCTGGAGCTTGGGGCGAGTGCGGGCCTTAATCAGAACCTTGCCGTGTTCAACTACACGGCAGGCGATTGGGTGCGGGAAGGGCAGAGCGATGTGCATGTCTCAACCGCGTGGCGCGCGCCAGCTTTGTGGAGTGACCTGACGCTTGAGGTGGCAAGCCGAGCAGCCTGTGATTTGAACCCGATTGATTTGAGCACGCAGGAGGCGCGCTGGCGCTTGAAAGCCTATACCTGGGCCGACCAGCCTGAACGTTTGAAGCGATTGGATGCGGCAATGGCGCTGGCGCTTGAAACAGGCGTGCAGGTTGAGCGGGCCGATGCGGCGGACTGGATCGAACGCAAACTGGCGGATCGACCCAAAACCGGGACAACGGCCGTGTTCCATTCTGTCTTCCTGCACTATCCGCCGGGCGAAGTGCGTGCACGGATCATAGGCGCGATTGAAGCGGCTGGTGCGCAGGCCAGTATGGATGCGCCGCTGGCCTGGCTCTGTATGGAACCCGACTCTGTCTTTGCAGAAGACAATCCCAAGCTTGGTGTGTTTCAGGTTCGGTTACAGACTTGGCCAGGGGGCGAGGTTCAGGTGCTGGGCTATACGGATGGGCATGTTACCTATTTCGAGGCCGCTTAATCGCCTTCCAGCAGCATTACGGTTTCATAGTGATTGAAAATCGCGGTCAGGACATCCTGATGCGCGTCTTCGACCCGCCAGTTCAAATGGTTGGAATTGACGATTACAACGATCCCGTATTCCGGGACGATACGTATGTCGGACAGCCAGATCGTGTTTGATCCACTATGACCATAATATCGGCCCGTACCGGGACGTTCATACATTGCCCAACCCATGGCATAGTCTGCCTCTGGATAGGGGTAGGGCTCAAAGAGCTGCTGGCGCAGATCAGGCGGGATCAATGCGCTGTCATCGATCAAGTATTCGCGGCTCAGGGCCGCATGGGCTTTGAGGGATGTATGAAGCGTACCAGCCGGGCCGAGGGCCAGAGGGTTATCGGCGTCAACATCCAGACCCATAGCGGATTGAGCAAACCCCAAACCAAAGGGGCTGCGATGACCCTGAATCCCGTTTTGGGGCGGGCCGGTGCCCCATGCGCGTTGGTCCTTTGGGTCAGAAAGCTGATCGAAAACAAACTCCTGAACCGCGTTCTCCCATGAAACCGATCGGCCCCGCTCGTCGCTCAGGATGCGTTCGATCGCGGCTCCGGCAATAACATACCCGACATTGGCGTAGCGATAGTATCCAACCGTATGCGTTGGCGGAGCACGCAAGAGATCACGTGTCGTTTCCATCCGCTGCTCTGGCAAAGGCTGCACATTCATGCGTCTGTCTTTGAACCAAGCCCGTTTAAGGGGGCCAAGACCAGCGCGATGGGCGAACAGGTCTTTGATCGTGATGGTTTCCCAGGTCAGATCAATCTCTCCAGAAAGGTTTGGAAACAGCTCCGGTATGGTTGCGTCCCAGGAGGCGAGGCCGTCCTCAACCAAGCGGCCATAGAGCAGGGCGGTGATGGATTTGGTATTGGAGCCAATATGCCAGTGGTCCTCTTCACGCACGAGGTCATGGCTGTTGACAACCCGCTCTCCAGCCACGGCAATTTGATAGCGGCCATCACTATGCATGACGATCGCGCCCATGCCGATGACATCATTGCTATTTTGGGCATTGTCCACGATGGCTTGAAGGTTCAGGTCCTGCCCATGGGCGGAGGGTGCAAGGCTGAAACAGACACTGAAAAGCGTGCAGGCAAAAACTATGATGAGGCGTTTCATGCAACGAAGTTAAACGACCCTATCAAGGCCGCAAGCGGAAATCAGGTCGCCGGGACGTAATCGCTGACAAGGCCAAGCGGCAGGGCTGTGGTCCGTTTGGCGACATTGATGATGATGCGGGACTGGACATCTGAAACCAGTTCCGAGCCGAGCAGTTTCTCACGCAGGAACGTGTCATAGGCGTACATATCGGTCGTGGTTACGCGGATAATGTAATCGACCGCACCGGTCACCGTCATGCACTCCATGACCTCTGGCCATTTGCGAACGAGAGTTTCAAAAGCTTCAAGATTGGCTTTGCTGGGCAGGGCCAGTTTGACGTTTGCCATAACTTCAAAGCCTAAGCCAAGGGACTGGCGTTCAAGCAGGGTGACCCGGCCTTTGATGATGCCAACTTCTTCCAGCCGTTTGATCCGGCGCCAGCAGGGCGAGGAGGATAGCCCGACCCGGTCGGCAATATCAGCTACTGACAGCGAGGCGTCTTTCTGTATAAGATCAAGAATCTTAGCATCGATTGCATCAAGTGTTTCAGACAAAGTTTACCCCAAAATTCGCTCACCAAAGAATGTATTTGCATTGAATAGCGTATTTTGCGCAATTAAGGCAAGCTATTTCCCTCAATCGGCGCGATATATATCCCTACGCATATAAACCTAGGAGATCTCCGTGGAGCACCGCGAAGTTACACTCGACGACAAATATGACCTTGTCGAGGGCAAAGCCTATATGACCGGGATTCAGGCGCTGGTTCGTTTGCCACTCGATCAAAAGCGTCTTGATCTGAAGGCTGGCCTTAATACGGGCGGTTTCATTTCAGGCTATCGTGGCTCGCCCCTTGGTGGATATGATCAGCAATTGCGGAACTCGCAAAAACTGCTGGATGCGCACGAGATTGAGTTCTGGGAAGGTTTGAACGAAGACCTTGGTGCGACGGCGGTTTGGGGCAGCCAGCAGCTCGGCCTGTTCCCCGGCGCGAAGAAAGACGGTCTGTTCGGCATCTGGTACGGCAAGGCACCGGGCGTCGATCGTACGGGTGATGTGTTTAAGCACGCGAACGCAGCGGGCAGCTCCAAGCATGGCGGCGTTGTTGCGGTGCTCGGCGATGACCATATGTGTAAATCATCGACCCTGCCATCGCAGTCTGAATACGCGATGATGGATGCGGAAATCCCGGTCCTCAATCCGGCGTCTATTCAGGACGTTATGGATTACGGCCTGCATGGCTTTGCGATGAGCCGATTTACCGGGGCATGGAGTGCGATGACGGCGCTCGCCGATACGATGGATAGCGGCTCGGTGGTTGATGTGACGCTGGAGCGGATGCGCTTTGTGGTCCCGCAATTCGAATTCCCTGAAGATGGCGTTCACATGCGCCGCAGTGATCCACCGCTGGAGAAAGAAAAGCGCCTGCGCCAGTTCAAACTGCCAGCGGCGCAGGCCTGGGTACGGGCGAACCGTCTGGATGATGTGATCCTGCCTAGTAAGAAGCCGCGGGTTGGCCTGATCGTCACCGGACAGGCGGCGCGGGATGTGTTTGAGGCGATGGCAGCGATTGGCCTCTCGCCTGAGCAGGCCGCTGATTTGGGGGTCTCAATCTTCAAAGTCGCAATGCCGTGGCCATTGGAGCCGACGAGTATTCGCGGCTTCTGTGAAGGCTTGGAACGCGTGCTGGTGATTGAGCATAAGCGCCCACTGATTGAAGATCAGCTGCGGGCGGCGCTGTATGATCTGCCAGAGAAGAAGCGTCCGAAGCTTGAAGGTAAGCGTACGGTTGAGGGTAAGCCTCTGCTCAGTCAGGTTGGGTCAATCCCGGTGCCGGAGATTGCCGAAGCACTGATGAGTGTCTTGCCGAAGGGTTGGGATACCAGCCGCGCTGATACGTATTTTGAACGGGTTGGCCGTTCAGGTGAAGCGGCACGAAACAATGCCACCGAAACGGTACGGACCCCGCACTATTGCTCTGGCTGTCCGCACAATACGTCGACCGTTGTGCCGGAAGGCTCGCGCGCACTGGCCGGGATTGGCTGCCATTACATGGCGAACTTCATGCCGGACCGGAACACCGATATGACCAGCCAGATGGGCGGTGAGGGCATTGCCTGGGTTGGTCAGCACTTTGCCACCGAAGAAGACCATATGTTCGTCAATCTGGGCGATGGTACCTATTCCCATTCCGGGTCTCTGGCGATTCGTGCCGCGGTGACATCGAGCGCAAACATCACCTACAAAATCCTCTATAATGATGCGGTCGCAATGACCGGGGGACAGACGGTCGAGTCTGGCCAGACCCCACAACAGATTGCCCAGCAGGTTGAGGGTGAGGGTGTTAAAACCATTGTCATCGTCACCGAAGACACCTCGCGTTACGCCAATGTCAAAGGCTTGCCACGTGGCGTTAGAATCTATGACCGCGCCGAGATGGACGCCGTACAGAAAATGCTGCGGGATACGCCGGGCGTTTCCGTCCTGATCTATGATCAGATTTGCGCGACCGAGAAGCGTCGCCGATCCAAGCGTGGCCTGCGCAAGCCCGACCGGACCCGTGTTATGATCAATACTGAAGTCTGTGAGGGCTGCGGGGATTGCTCGATCAAGTCGAACTGTCTGTCGGTTGAGCCGGTCGAAACCGAGCTTGGTCGCAAGCGTCGGATCAACCAGTCGACCTGTAATACTGACCTCTCCTGCGTTACCGGGTTCTGCCCAAGCTTTATCACGGTCACTGATGCCGAGTTTACGGCCATGGACCAGCCGCGCCCTGACATTGATGCCTCAGCGCTGCCATTGCCTGAAATTCCAAGTCTGGAGCGGGCGTGGAACGTCCTGTTCACCGGTGTGGGTGGAACAGGCGTGACAACGGTTGCGGCCATCCTAGCTATGGCGGCCCATGTTGATGGCCATGCCGCGTCCAGCCTTGATATGACAGGTCTGGCGCAAAAGGGTGGACCGGTACTCTCTCACCTGCGTTTTGCACGTGAGCCGGACATGATTTCCACCGGACGCGTACCGCCAGCGAGTACCGATTGCATGATTGCGTGTGATCTGGTCGTGGCAGCGGGTGGTGATGCCCTGAACCTGATGGATGCTGAGCGAACCAAAGCGTGGGCGAACAGTGATGTCACCCCGACCAGTGAGTTTATCCGTGACCGTAAGAAGAAGTTCGAAGCCGATTTGCTGGCAGCCCGTGTGAAGCGTCAGGCGACTGATTTTGCGACATTTGATGCCGAGGCTCTGTCCATCCTCTACTTCAATGATGCGATCTACACGAATATGATCATGGCTGGATATGCCTGGCAGAAAGGCGGCGTGCCGGTGTCTCTGCGCGGCGTTTATCGCGCGATCAAGCTGAACGGAGTGAAGGCGCAGGACAATATGTCTGCGTTTGATCTGGGCCGGATTGCGGCCCACGATCCGAGCCGCTTGGAAAAGGCGAAGGACCCGCGCGGTTATGTTGCGCCAAAGACGCTGGATGAAGTGATCGAAGATCGGGCCACGCGTCTAACGGCCTATCAGAATGCCGACTATGCCCAGCAGTACCGTGATGCTGTTGCCAAGGTTCGGGCCGCTGAGTCCCAGGCAGAACTGGGCGAGCGTCTGACTATGGCGGTAGCAAAATACGCCTACAAACTAATGGCCTATAAGGATGAGTATGAGGTTGCCCGGCTGTGGACCGATGGCAAGTTTGACGCCTACCTCGCCAAGACGTTCAAAGGCGGAAAGGTCAAATTCCACCTCGCACCCCCTCTAATGTCCAAGAAGGACGAGAATGGGCACTTGAAGAAGAAGAGTTTTGGGCCGTGGATGAAAACTGGCTTCAAGATCATGAAGCAATTCAAGGGGCTACGCGGCACAGCCTTTGATCCCTTCGGCTGGACCGAGGAGCGCAAGATGGAGCGCGGTTTGCGGGATGATTACCTGTCAAAACTTGAAACGCTCGCAGGTGAGTTAAACGCCAAGAACCATGAGCTTGCGATCGCGATTGCCGAGGTTCCGGATGAGATTCGCGGCTATGGCCATGTTAAGGAAGCTGCGGTTGAGAAAGCTGCTGCGGTTGAGGCAGAGCTATGGGCTGGATGGCCGTCAGGTGCGTTGCCGCGTGCGAAAACGACGTTGATTGCCGCTGGGTAGGGGGACGCGGGCTGGCTTTTCCTCTCCCATAGCGGCTTTGGTCGTGATCAGGAGCAGGAGCAACCAGCTCGGTCCCTCGGGGCCCCCAATGGCGCTTTCAGTAACGCTCATCATCATGATCAAGGCAATCATCGGGATCGCCATCCGGCGTGGATCGTTGCTCTGATAAAGGCCTGTCAGGCCTGCAAAACCGGTGCGTACAACGAGCCACCCTAACAGTGCCACCCCAGGAATTCCAACAGCGAGCATCGTTTCCAGCCAACCATTATGGGCGTTGTAGACCTCAAAGCCGACTTCATACCAAAGCCATTCCAAGTCCAGATTACCCTCTCGCCAATAGGTGTCGTAACCATACCCGAGTATCGGGCTCTCCTGTATCCGGAGTAGAACCGCTGGCCAGATTCGATCACGACCTGTGAAAGTCGCATCCTCGCCAACCATATCGAGAATGGTTTCAGCGTTTAGGGTGACCAGTGTGAAAATGCCAATTGCCGCGATTGCGCCAAGCCATGAGCCAAGCACCAGACGGGCCGGCTTTCCGCGCAGGATTTCGCCATAAGCCAAAGCGCCAAGACCGATTATGCAAGCAATGGTCGAAGTGCCCGACTGGCTCAGGAAAAGCAGGATGATAAAGAAGGGGATCGGCACCAACCAGCGAATGCGCCGGGTGGTAAAGGCAACGCCGCCACTTGCAATGGCGCCAATCGCATAGACCATGCCGGCGCGGTTTTTTTCTCCGAACGGTCCGCGCAAGGCGCCTTCATGCAATTCTGTCATCAGACCACCAAATGGGATCAGGATTAGCGACAGGATGCCGAGAACAAAACAGGCGAAGGCTATCCCTTTAAGCATCGCTGTCCAATCGCACAGGGCACATGCTGCGATCGCGGCCAGCGTGAAGAAGGTTAGAGCAAGGGAAGATAGGATTGTGGATTGAGGCATGATTGACCAGGCGGTGCTGATGATTGCCAGCGCCGAGAATGCCAGTAAAGGCCAGGCTGCTTGCAGGGCCATCCAAAGTCGGTCCGGGACCTGTTTTGCCGCATAGGCTGTGAGCCCGGTTCCCATCAGAAATGAAAACAGGATGGTCAGTCGGTATTGTAGATCCGCGGAGATATGACGCGCCACCAGCGATTCCATCGGTCCTGACAGAACGAAGAAAACAAGGGCAGCAAGGAGTGTGGCGCAGCGCATGGAGTATTTCGTGCAGGGATCATGCCGAAAGCAAGTCGTCGCCGACATCAGTCTCTTCGGTTGCGCAAAAGTGCGGGCGGGGGTAGGCGGTAGCTGTTGAATTCTAGCTGCCGGATAATGCCGCCATGACTGCGCCACAAGCGAAAGAAAAACCCAAATCGTTTCAGGACTTGATCCTGCGCTTGCAAAGCTATTGGAGCGCGCAAGGTTGTGCGATCCTGCAGCCTTATGACATGGAAGTTGGGGCGGGGACTTTGCACCCAGCGACGGTGCTGCGCGCATTAGGGCCGAAGGACTGGCGCGCGGCCTATGTGCAGCCGTCGCGCCGGCCAGCCGATGCGCGCTATGGTGAGAACCCGATGCGGCTTGGCCATTACTATCAGTATCAGGTTATCCTGAAGCCGAACCCGGCAAACTTACAGGACCTCTACCTGAACTCCCTGTACGAGATTGGTATTGACCCGGCTGTCCATGACATCCGATTTGTCGAGGATGACTGGGAGAACCCGACGGTCGGGGCGTGGGGCCTTGGCTGGGAGGTCTGGTGCGACGGGATGGAGGTCAGCCAGTATACCTATTTCCAACAGGTTGGCGGTCTCGACGTGTTCCCGGTTTCGGGTGAGCTGACTTACGGTCTGGAACGCCTCGCCATGTATGTGTTTGGTGTCGACAATGTTTACGACCTGCCGTTTAACGATCCGGCAGGCGATGTACCGCTCTCTTACGGTGATGTGTTCCACGAGAATGAAGTCCAGCAATCAGCGTTCAATTTCGAACATTCCGATGTTGAGATGCTGCTGCGCTGGTTTACTGATTGTGAGCGCCAGTCAAATGCCCTGCGCGAAGCGGGCAAGCCGCTGCCTGCCTATGACTATGCGCTGAAAGCCAGCCATACGTTTAACCTGATCGATGCGCGCGGGGCGATCAGCCCGACTGAGCGACAGGCCTATATTGCCCGCGTCCGCGATCTGGCGCGCGGGGCGGCTGAGCAGTGGGCGATCCAGGAAGCGGAACGGGCGAACGCATGACCAAAGTCAATCTCGCCGATAAATTTGCTCTATTCTCAGAAGCCTGGACGCCGAAAATTGCCGGCCAAGTGAATGACATGCACGTCAAACTCGCCAAATTTCGCGGGGATTTTGACTGGCACGCCCATGAGCATGAAGACGAGCTGTTCCTTGTCATTAAAGGGCAGATGCGGATGGCGTTCCGCGATCGCGAAGAGATTGTTGGCGAGGGTGAGTTCATCATCGTCCCACGCGGCGTGGAGCATCGCCCCGGCGCTGTGGGCGAGGAATGCCATGTCCTGCTGCTGGAGCCAGCAACCACGGTAAACACAGGTGATAATCCAGACTCAAAGCTGACCATCACCGAGCTGGATCGAATTTAAGAAATACGGTGCATAGGCACCCATAGAGATTGACCGATAGATATGTCTGAACTCCTCCTTGAAATATTCTCTGAAGAAATCCCGGCGCGGATGCAGGCCAAGGCTGAGGCCGATTTGCTGGGCGCGGTTGAGAAGGGCCTGAAAGAGGCGGGGCTGGACATGTCGTGCAGTCGCTCCATGTCCGGGCCGCGGCGACTGGCCGTGGTGATTGAGGGGCTGCCGAAACGCTCCGCCGATGTTGAGGAAGAGCGCAAAGGCCCGAAAGTCGGTGCGCCGGAGCAGGCGGTGGCGGGCTTCCTGCGCGGGGCCGGGCTGTCTGATATTTCGCAGGCTGAAATCCGCAGCGACCCGAAAAAGGGCGACTTCTATGTTGCTGTGAAGAAGATTGTAGGCCGGGATACGAGCGATATTGTCGCCGATCTGGTGCCGGGCATTATTCGCAATTTCCACTGGCCAAAATCGATGCGGACCGGGCGCGGGGAGTTGCGCTGGGTGCGCCCGATTCAAGGCATTGTCTGTGTGTTTGATGGCGCGGTGGTGCCGTTTGAGATTGATGGCCATCAGAGCGGTAATGTCACCGAAGGTCACCGCGTGCATGGGCGCGGGCCATATACGGTGACCAATGCCGCCGAATATGAGGCGGCGCTGTCTGGTGACGGCCATGTCATGCTGACGCGCGAGGCCCGGCGGGAAAAGATTGAGACCGAGGCCAAGGCGGTCTGCGCTGCGGCGGGTCTGGAACTGGTCGAGGATAAGGGCCTGCTGGAAGAAGTGGTTGGCCTCGCCGAATGGCCGAGCGTCGTACTGGGCGAGATGGACCCGTCTTTCCTGACCCTGCCGCCAGAGGTCATCCAGCTTTCCATGCGGACCCACCAGAAGTACTTTGCCGTGCGGGACCCGAAGACTGGCGAGCTGGCGCCGAACTTTGTTGTCGTGGCGAATATTGCCGCAACCGATGGCGGGACGGCGATTGCCAAGGGGAACCGGAAGGTCCTGTCGGCGCGCCTCGATGATGGGCGCTTCTTCTGGGATAATGATCGCTCGAAGAAGCTCGGCGCGTTTATTCCGAAGCTCGGCGCGATCACGTTCAAGGAAGAGTTGGGCAGCCTGCTCGACAAGACAGAGCGAGTGCATGCGCTGGCGCGGGAGCTGGCGCCGAAGGTTGGTGCGGACCCTGATCTGGCCGGTGTGGCGGCAAAGCTTGCCAAGGCCGATCTGACGTCTGAAATGGTCTATGAGTTCCCGGAATTGCAGGGGGTGATGGGGCGCTATTATGCGCTGGCTGAAGCTGGGCTTGACCCGTTGAACCCAAGCAAGGTGGCCGATGAAAAGCTCGCCGCGGCGCGCCCATATTCCGCCGAGGCCGCGATTACTGTCGCCGATGCCATCCGCGATCACTATAAACCTCAAGGGCCAAGCGATGCCGTGCCAACTGATCCGGTAGGGATCGCCGTCGCGCTGGCCGATAAGCTCGATACGCTGGTCGGCTTCTGGGCGATTGATGAGAAACCGACCGGGAGTAAGGATCCGTTTGCGTTGCGCCGCGCGGCGCTGGGTGTGGTGCGCATACTTCTTGAGAATGGTGCATACCTTCCTTTGCGTTCGAACATTTTCGGGGAGATGGTTGCAGCGCTAATTTATCTTACAGAGCAAAAGTTTGAGCGTTCAAAAGCATTCGAAGTCAGAGCAATAGAGATCAAAATGGCTTTGCGCCTCGATCTTGATCAGGATGATGCGTCTTTTGATGAGGATTGGAAGCATTACGAGGAAATCTGTTCGGAGGAGTTCAGACTTACTTCTGAGCAGCTAACTTCGATTGCAAAAGAGGCGTCCGTTAAAACAGATGACCTCCTCTCTTTCTTCGCAGACCGCCTGAAGCAGTACCTTCGCGATCAGGGGCAGCGGCATGATCTGATCGATGCTGTGTTTGCGCTGGGTGAGGATGATCTTGTCCTGATTACGCGCCGGGTTGAGGCGTTAGGCGCTTTCCTTGAGACCGAGGATGGTGCGAACCTGTTGGCGGGATATAAGCGTGCCGCGAATATCCTGAAAGCGGAAGAGAAGAAGGATAAGCGCGCCTTTGATGGCGATGTTGATACCGCCCTGTTTGAGGCTGAGGCTGAAAAAGCGCTCTATGCCGCGATGGGGCAGGCGACCACCGCCGCCAAAACCGCGATTGAGGCTGAGGATTTCGCCGCCGCGATGTCAGCGCTTGCGTCGCTGCGTGGTCCAGTGGATGCCTTCTTCGATGGCGAGGGCAGCGTCATGGTCAATGCTGATGATCCGAAAATTCGGGAGAATCGCCTGAACCTGCTTAACCAGATGCGGGCCGCAATTAGTACGGTTGCGGACTTTAGCAAGGTCTCTGGATAGGCCGATTTATTGCGCCGCAGCATAAAAAACAGCGTGACCGCGCTGTCATGCGAAATGCCCTCTTGATTCTATGTCGCAAACGTGACGGTTTGCAGCGTTTCATAGAGTCGGAGGAAACACGACATGGCCGATACTGTACAACGCGCGGACACGAAATGGGTCTATTCGTTTGGCGGTGGTGGCTCTGATGGTGATGCCTCGCTGAAGAACCTGCTGGGCGGGAAGGGCGCGAATCTCGCTGAGATGGCGAGCCTTGGATTGCCTGTGCCACCGGGGTTCACGCTGACCACGGAAGTCTGCACGGCGTACTATGATCTCGACCGTAAATATCCTGATGGCCTTGAGGCGCAGGTCAAAGAGGCGCTCTCTGCGCTTGAGACCAAGACGGGTAAGGCGTTTGGCGATGCGGCCAATCCTTTGCTGGTGTCTGTGCGCTCGGGCGCGCGCGCGTCGATGCCGGGCATGATGGATACGGTTCTGAACCTTGGCCTCTCCGAAGCGACAGTGCAGGGGCTGGCGGCAAAGGCCGGCGAACGCTTTGCCTATGACAGCTATCGCCGTTTCATCCAGATGTATTCCAATGTTGTGATGGGCCTTGGCCACGACACGTTTGAGTACATTCTCGACGATTATAAAGAGCGCCAAGATTATCACCTCGACACCGATATGATGGCGGCTGACTGGAAAGAGATTATCGGCCACTATAAGGCTGCCGTTCAAAGCGAGCTGGGCAAGCCGTTCCCGGATGATCCGATGGAACAGCTCTGGGGCGCGATTGGCGCGGTGTTTGGCAGCTGGATGAATGACCGGGCGATCCTTTATCGCAAGCTGAATGATATTCCGGCGGAGTGGGGCACTGCAGTCAACGTACAGTCCATGGTGTTCGGCAATATGGGCGAGACATCCGCGACAGGTGTGGCCTTTACGCGTGATCCATCAACGGGTGAGAACACGTTCTATGGTGAGTTCCTGACCAATGCGCAGGGCGAGGATGTTGTGGCGGGTATCCGTACACCCGCGCCAATCTCGCGCGCTCGCGCTGATGAGTTGCAGTCTGATGAAGCGCCGCTCGAAGAGGTGATGCCACGTGTTTATCAGGAATTGGTTGCTGTCGCTGATAAGCTGGAAGCCCATTATTGCGATATGCAGGATATTGAGTTCACGGTGGAAGACGGCGTGCTTTACATGCTGCAAACCCGGAACGGGAAACGCACCGCTGCGGCGGCGCTGAAAATTGCCGTTGAGATGGCGCGTGAAGGCCTGATCAGTGAGCAGGAGGCGATCCTGCGTCTGGAGCCGGGGCAGCTCGATCAGTTGCTCCACCCGACGATCAAACCTGATGCAAAGCGCGATGTGATTGTCACCGGACTTCCGGCTTCACCGGGCGCTGCGGTTGGGCAGGTTGTGTTTGACAGTGACGAGGCGGCGCATCTGGCCGAAGCGGGCCGGGCTGTTATTCTGGTTCGGGTTGAGACCAGCCCGGAAGATATTCACGGTATGCACGCGGCACGCGCAATTGTTACGGCGCGTGGCGGGATGACCTCTCACGCAGCGGTTGTTGCGCGCGGCATGGGGCGGCCTTGTGTTTGCGGCGCTGGCAGCCTGCAAATCGATGCCGAAGCTGGCGTGTTCCGCGTTGGCGGTCGCGAGATCAAGAAAGGTGAGATCATCACCGTTGATGGCGCTGAAGGCCAAGTCCTGTTCGGCGAAGTTGATATGCAGCAGCCTGACCTGTCAGGCGACTTCGGCCTGCTTATGGCATGGGCTGATAAGGTTCGTCGCCTGAATGTGCGCACCAATGCGGAAACGCCAGCCGATGTGACGGTGGCCAAAGAGTTTGGCGCAGAAGGGATCGGCCTTTGCCGGACCGAGCACATGTTCTTCGATGCCGAGCGTATTCCGGTCGTGCGGTCTATGATCCTGGCGGGCGACAAGAAGGGCCGTGAGGCCGCGCTTGAAAAGCTGTTGCCGATGCAGCGCTCTGACTTTGAGGCGATCTTTGGCATTATGGGCGAGCTGCCTTGCACGATCCGTCTGCTTGATCCGCCATTGCATGAGTTCATGCCGCACAGCGATGCAGAAATGGAAGAAGTGGCGGCCTCGTCCGGCGTTGATATTAAAGTGCTCAAGGCGCAAGCCGATGCCTTGCATGAGAGCAATCCGATGCTCGGCCACCGCGGTTGTCGCCTTGGAATTACCTATCCTGAGATTTACGCCATGCAGGCCCGCGCAATCTTTGAGGCGGCTGTCTCAGTGGCGAAAGCGACCGGTTCCAAGCCGGTGCCTGAAGTGATGATCCCGCTGGTCGGTACGCGCAAGGAATTGGACATTCTGAAGGATGTCGTCGACCGTTCTGCGAAAGCTGTGTTTACCGAAACCGGGATGGAGTTGGACTATCTTGTCGGCACGATGATTGAGCTACCCCGCGCAGCGCTACAGGCTGGTGAAATCGCACATACGGCGGAATTCTTCTCCTTCGGAACGAATGATCTGACCCAGACCACACTTGGGATTTCCCGCGATGATGCAGGCCGTTTTCTGACCGCCTATGAGCATCAGGGCATTTACGAGAAAGACCCGTTTGTGACCATTGATCAGGACGGTGTCGGTGAGCTGGTGAAACTCGCGGCGGAGCGTGGCCGCTCGACCCGCGATGGTATTAAGCTTGGGATTTGCGGTGAGCATGGCGGTGACCCAGCATCGGTCATATTCTGTCACAATATTGGACTCGATTACGTGTCCTGTTCGCCATATCGTGTGCCAATTGCGCGTCTGGCGGCAGCCCATGCAGCCCTGAAAGAGGCTTAAATCGGCCTCTTTTAACCGCCTATGCACAGGGTCAGGGCGGTATTCCGTTGTGAAAAATCGTGCTCTTTTTGCAACACACGCAGTTGTGCATTGCAGCAATGTCATGCTGGATTTGTCTTGAAACTGTAACGAATGCAGCAGTTTACGCGCAGATGCGTAAAAAGGAGCCGAGATTCACACCCGATTCAGCATCATGACGTATAAGAAATATGCGTTGAATTACCGCCCTTTTGATTGATTTTTGGTTAAGGACACAAATATGCAGTCCGCTAAAGACAGACGTACAGGCGTCGGAAGGAAAAGGTTCACATCTTGCAGGGTCCGCAGAGTGCTCGCAACATGGTGGGAAAAAGTTCAAATGCAGAATCCTCTCACACTCTCTACGGGGCAGTCGCTCGTGTCCCGCATTTCCAAATGGTGGCGGACTCAAGGTCCGGATCGTCAGGTCGTGATTGCGCGCCGTTCCGCTTTGGTTGCCGCCTGTGCCAGTGTGGTCTTTGTTGGTATGCCCGTGATTGGACAGTCCGCCTCCATGCAGCTTGAGGCGCAGGACTGGCGGGTAAAGAATGAGAAGCTCGCAGAGGTTCAGGATGCTGGCGCGCTGATCCGCGCTGATGAGTCTGCCCCATCCCTGCTGCGCCGTGACTGGTTACGCAGTGTTGAATATTCTCTTGAGCGTGACCCAGGCTCTGCGCTCAGCACTTTTGCTGCGTATGAACGCGACCGTGCCGCGCTTGATAGCCTGAAGAGCTTTGAGACCATCCATCTTGCAAAAGCTGAGGATATGGCGGCGCAGACCCAGTGTCTCGCGCAGGCTGTGTATTATGAAGCCCGCAGTGAGAAGGCTGAGGGGCAACTCGCAGTTGCCGAAGTGATCGTCAACCGGGTTAAGGATCACCGCTATCCGAATACGATTTGTGATGTGGTGTTTCAGGGCGCGACTAGGACCACTGGATGCCAGTTCACCTTCACCTGTGATGGCGCCATGAACAAAACGCCGCGCGGCAGCCGCTGGGATGAAGCTCAGACAATTGCCAGCCATGTCATGATGGGCCTCTACGAAGAGCGGACACGTGGTGCGACGCACTATCACGCGACTTATGTGAACCCGGTCTGGAATTCAGGCCTGATCAAGACGCGTCAGTTCGGAACCCACATTTTCTATCGTTTCCCACGGGGCGGCGAGTGGCAGTTGGCAAGCGCGCGCCAAAAAGAGCGTCTTGCCCGTCATCGCGCGGGGCTGAAGACGCTGACTCCAGCCCCTTAAGGGGATTATGAGCGGGGCGGGGTTTCCCGCTTAATCCGTTTCAGAAGTGATTTTGGCATCCATCGCGCGGCAAAGCGTGTCTTCTCCGCCATCTTGCCCGCCATATAGTGCGTATCCTTACCATGGGCGGCATCCCATGCCCGCTCAGCGGCAAGTGAGACCGGATAGACTTCGGCATCATTCTCTTTGAGTTGATCCGACATTTTCTCATTCGCGCCTTCGGTCTTACCCATGTCGAGGATAGGCGTGTCGATGAACCAGGGCATGAGGCTGGTCACGCGGATGTCAAACTCCTGAAATTCTGCATCAAGCGCTTCAGTCAGGGCGCGCACCGCGAATTTGCTCGCGGAATAGACCGCGAGTTGAGGTGCAGCGGCAATGCCTGCGGTTGAGGCCGTGTTGACGATCCGTGCGCCGTCTGTCTGCTTGAGATAGGGCAGGGCAGCATAGACGCCATTGATGACGCCTTTGACATTGATGTCGATCACAAGGTCGGATTCTTCAGGGGGGATGTCTTCGATCCAGCCGTGGCGACCGATACCAGCATTGTTGAAGAGGACATTCATCTGACCGTCTGTGGCCTCTGCAAAGGCTGCTGTGGCGCTGGCCCAGTCTTCGCGTTTTGTGACATCAAGCCTGGCCTGATGGCAGTTATCTTCACCGATCTCAGCGGCAACATCTTTCAAGCCGCGCTCATCAATATCATAGAGGCCAACAAACCAGCCCTTACCGGCAAAATGCCGGGCGGTTTCTGCGCCGATGCCGGAAGCTGCCCCGGTGATGAAAATACTCTTGCGTCCGCGGGCTTCACCCATCCGACATTCCTCCTGATTGATCTTTTTCAGATCAGATCAAAGGATATCAAGACCCACGTCAAGGTTGATGGCCGAATGGGTCAGGGCACCGACAGAGAGATAATCAACGCCGGTTTCAGCTTTTGCGGCAATCGTCTCAAGCGTGATACCGCCACTGGCCTCAGCGAGGCACTGGCCATCAATCATTGCAACGGCTTCGCGCAGGGTTTCAGGCGCCATATTATCAAGCAGGACCGCGTGTGGTTTGTGAGGTAGGGCTTCTGCAAGCTGATCGAGCGTGTCGACCTCAATCTCAATCATTCGCAAGTGCCCGGCATAGGCATGGGCGCGTTGCAGGGCATCAGCAATCGAACCACAAGCAGCGATATGATTATCCTTGATAAGGATCGCATCATCAAGGCCATAGCGATGCGAAGTGCCACCGCCGCAGCGAACCGCGCGTTTCTCCACTGCGCGATGCCCTGGCGTGGTCTTGCGCGTGCACACGACCTTGGCTTTTGTATGAGTAATTTTCTCTGCAAATTCAGCGGTTAAGGTGGCAATTCCTGAGAGTCTTCCGAGGAAGTTCAGCATGGTCCGTTCTGCAATCAGGATTGAGCGCGCATCGCCTTGCATGACGGCGATGGTGGCGCCGGGTGCAAGCTGCTGACCATCCTGAATCTGTACGTCGAAATCGACTTTCGGATCGACCAGATGAAGGGCATGGCTTGCCGCGTCCATGCCTGCCAATACACCGTTTTTGCGCGCTCGAATGTGTGCGGTCAGCTCTGTGCCGGGCGTGATGGTGGCGTCAGTTGTGAGATCCCCGGCGCGCCCAAGGTCTTCAGATAGAGCGAGACGCACGATCGGGTCTAGCACAATGGCAGGCAGTGGCGGGGGAGCAATGTGGGTCATGAAATGGCCTCAAGGCTGGTCTGGGGGAGCGGTTCCCCCGGAATGACAAATGTACGCTGAGCGGTTTCAGACGTATCTTTAAAGTCGGCGCGGAAGTGACCGCCGCGGCTTTCAGTGCGCTGCAGGGCAGCCGATGCGATAAGCCGGGCCGCTGTCAGGGCGCGGGCGGAACCATACTGGTCTTCCAGACGGTCAATCGTGGATAAAAGTGTCTCAAGCCCTTTGGCATTGCGGACGACCCCGCAGTGCTCAGCCATGCTGCTGCGCAAGGTTTGTAGAGCCGGGTCAGGCAGTTCGGTAGGCACATAGCCAACGCTTTCTCCGGGCGATTTCAGCGTTTCCTGCTTCAGGCGATCAGCAATGCGCGCGGCAAAGACCACCGCTTCGAGCAGAGAGTTTGAGGCGAGGCGATTGGCCCCGTGCGCCCCTGTACTGGCGCATTCACCGCACACGCTCAGGCCATTCAGGCTCGACTTGCCCCAGGTGTCCGAAAGGATACCGCCCATATGATAGTGCATGGCCGGGGCCACCGGGATCAAGCTGTCGCGTGGATCAATCCCTGCGGCCATGCAGGCGGAGAAGACCGTCGGGAAATGATCCTGGATATGCGCGCCAATCGATGGGCGTGTGTCGAGATAGACCGGACGGCCTGCCGCAATCTCGCTATGGATGGCGCGAGCAACCTCATCGCGGGGCGCAAGCTCTGCCTTGTCATGATAGTTGGCCATGAAGGCCGTCCCATCCGCATGAGTCAGGATCGCCCCTTCGCCGCGTAGGGCTTCTGTTGCAAGCGGGGATGGGTCGAGGCCGACATCCATTGCTGTGGGATGGAATTGCACAAATTCTGGATCAGCAATCACCGCGCCCGCATCATAGGCCATGGCGAGGGCATCCCCGCGCGATTGTGGCGGATTGGTTGTAACGCGAAATAGGCCACCTGAGCCACCTGTACACAAGACCGTTTCATTCGCTGTGAATGTGGAATGACGATCATGCTTGTCGCGCAAGATGGCGCCGGCAATCCGGCCGTTATCATCTTGGAGAAGGCCAACGGCTTTGGCGTGTTCGATCAATTGGATGTGACTGGCCGCGCGAACGGCAGCTGTCAGAGCGCCCATAATGGCTTTGCCGGCGAGGTCACCAGCCACCCGCGCGACACGGGGTTGGGAGTGGGCAGCCTCAAGGCTCAGCGCAAGTTGTCCATCGGGGGTGCGATCAAACGGGACGCCAAGCTCAATCAGGTCGCGGACCCGCGATGGGCCCTGTTCGGCAATCAGGCGCGCGATCACTGGATCGACTAGGCCAGCGCCTGCGGCAATCGTATCGGCTGCGTGTTGCTCCGGGCTGTCTTCTGGATGCAGCGCCGCCGCCAGTCCGCCTTGTGCCCAGGCTGAAGAGGCCGCTTCCCCCAATGGAGCTGGCGAAATGATTGTGCAGGGATGAGGCGCGAGCCGCAGCGCCAGAAACAGCCCAGCCAATCCCGCCCCGACAATCAGGATGCGGCCATCGCCTGCCGGTGGGGCGGCGCGAAACTCTAGCGGTGTTGTCAAAGCTAGGAGATGCCCCCGTCATTCCGCTGCCAGACAGCTGGGGCTGTCGAGGCACTGACCAGCGCGCCATGCATGCGCTCTGAAGATGCAATCGTCAGGGTGAAATTGTCCGGATAGTAGAACTCGCTGGAGAAGCCATTCATGAATTCGACGACAGTGCAGCGAATAGATAATTGGTCACCAAGACGTGAGGCCTCACACTCCTGACGCACGATGTAATCTTCTGGCAAGTCGACACAGCTCTGCGTGGCGGTCAGTTCACCTTTATAGCGATCCGGGCTGATCTGTTTGAGAAAGGCTTGTCCACCAAAATCACAGCCCATACCGATTTGTGCCGTAAACACCCAGCGACCCGCCACATTCGCGGCTTCATCAGCTTGCGCAGGGGCTGACAGGGCAAGAATAATCAAGGCGGCGGAAATGGTGCGGATCATGAAATGCCTTCCTCAGCCCGGCGAAACTCCACAGGTGCCGTAGCCGCAGAGACCAGTGCGCCCCACATCCGGCTTTCATCCTGAATCGTCAGAGTGAAGTTGTCGGGGACATAGAGCAGGCCTTCGGCCTTCTTTTCGAGGAATTGGCTAATCTCTGAGCGGACTGAAACCTGATCTCCAAAACGACGCGCTTCACATCGCTGCAGGACGACAGACCGTCCCCACATAGAGCAAACTTCAACGGCGGTCAGTTCACACGCATAAAGGCCAGCGTCCGGGTGATCGCGCAGATGCATGGTACCTGTCATAATACAGGCACCATCGCGATAGGGTTTGGTTTGGAAGGTCCAAGTGCCAAGCACATCGCCAGGGTCGCGCTGGTCACTTGCTGCAGCTGGGATCACCATGGCCAGACTTATCGTCAGTGCGGCGAGCAGTCTGGCTATCATGATGGGCATCCTTTGCAGCTATGAAGTCTACCTTATGGAGAGATCAGGCAATCGCAAGGCGGTTTTGCGGTGAAAAAACCTCAATCTCCATCGGGGTCAGACCCGTCTCGAAGGCAAGTGGGGTGGCCATCTTAGGCAGGGCGAGCATGGCATCAATCGCTGCCTTTGCGCGCACTCGCACGTCTTCATCCATGGTCACTTCATGCTTCATCTCGATGAGGCAATCATAGATATTCTCGAGCGTAATCTGCTTCATGTGCGGGCAGAGATTGCAGGGGCGAACGAAGTCGACCGTCGGGTTCTCAGCCGCAACATTGTCGGACATGGAGCATTCCGTCATCAGCACGACTTTGGCGGGTTTATTGTCGCTGACATAGTTTGCGAGGGCTGCTGTAGAGCCTGCAAAGTCAGCAGCTTCAAGCACATCGGGTGGGCATTCCGGGTGGGCGAGGATGACCACGCCGGGATGAGCCTCGCGCAGGGCATCAACATCATCGGCGCTGAACAGTTCATGGACTTCACAAGCGCCCGGCCAGGTGATGATGCGGATATCGGTCTGGGCCGCAACATTCTTGGCAAGGTACTGATCAGGAACGAGGATAACGGTATCTGTGTTCCACTCCTTGGCCACGGCTTCGACAACCTGTGCAGCGTTTGAGCTGGTACAGGTAATATGGCACTCGGCTTTCACGTCCGCAGTTGTATTCACATAGGTGACAACCGGATAATCTGGATAATGCTCCTTGATCAGACGAACATCCTCACCTGTGATCGAGCTTGCAAGCGAACAGCCAGCTTCAAGACTTGAGATCAGGACGGTCTTGCTGGGCGCAAGGATCTTGGATGTCTCGGCCATGAAATGGACACCGGCCTGTACAATCACGTCGGCATCAACATTTGCGGCTTCGCGGGCGAGCTGCAGGCTGTCACCGCGAAAGTCACCGACCAGACGGAAAATATCCGGCGTCATGTAGTTATGCGCTAGAATAACCGCATTCTTTTCAGCTTTCAGATCATTGATGGCTGCGACGAGGGGGGCAACTGCAGGCCACTCCATCGGTGTGATGAAGTCACTGACCAGTGGATAAAGCGCATCGGTTTTGGCTTTTACTGCGTCATTATACTCTAGCCCGCGATCAGCAGCACTGTTTGTGGCACGCAGTGGCGTTGGGGTCGGACAACCTGGTCCTGAATCAATCAATCTCGCCATGTCAGCCTCCTGTTTTGCTCAATCTGAGCATTATTTGGGTGTGAGAGTAATGCTTTTCAAGCATAATCTCGTCTCCGCTCCCTTCTTTTGCTGAAAGTGAGCATAAGCGCTCTTACCCAAAGCGAAGCATTTTGCCAAGTCTTGCGGCAAAATATCGTGACGAGTGCTGGTAACCTTTCGTTAACGATAAAGTTCTTGCGTGAGAACAAAAGTAGAATATAAAGAACTGGAACACAGGGAGAACATTATGCGTGAGATGAAGTTCAGAGGCCAGTCAGGAAAAGCATACAGATTCACACGGATGGCTGTGAATGCGCCATGGGCAAAGGTGCGAGGCGCCGCTTTATTCGCCGCGCAGGGGCCTTTTGGGTTGCGGGTCATTCGGATGTGCAAGCTGCGTGGTCGTGAGCATGATGTCCAGCCGATCTGGGCGTTTGCCGAGGCTGAGCGCTATGGTGCGAAAGCTGTTTTCGTCATGGCAGAGGATGACGCCGATCGCTGCGCAGCAATAATGGCTGATCTTGAGGCCGGGCTTAATCCTGTTTGTCGTGAGACAGGCGGTACCGTGGCGCTCGCAGCCTAGTTTCGTGCGTCGAGGATGGCCTGGTACCAGCTTTCAATGTCGCGCTCGACCAAGGCTAAGGGACGCGGACCGTCAGTTAAAAGCGCTGTGTTGAAATGAGTTTGGTTAAAGTCCTGGTCCAGAACCTGACGAGTGCGCGTTTCGAGCGAAACAAATCGGGCGTAATGGACATATGTGGAAAGCGCGGCTGCTGGATTTGCCGCGATCCGCAGGGCCAGGTCACGACTTAGCTCTGAAGTGAGGCTGGTTTCCGCCTGAATAAAGGTCACTGTCTCTTCCAGGGACCAGCGTTGATGGTGTAACCCTAAATCAGCCGCGGCCAGAACCGTGATGAAGAGCAGGTATTGATCGGGTACGGCCAAAGTTTGTTTTTGGCGATAGATCAGCCAGCCAGAGTGAAAACCTTCTCTTTGGATAACCCCTCGAACAGGTGAGCGCATGGCGGCTTGTTTGACCTCGCGATCATAGGCGAGTTCGGCCTCCAGCCGATGTTGGTCAGTGTAAACCATTTGAAAATAGAGGGGCCATGCTGCGAGCTGTGAGGCATCGAGTTCGGTTAGGGCGGGACGGCGATCATCAAGACGGGCCGGACGAAAGTGCACACCTGTTACGCTTGGTCGTGATGTCGGCATATAGGTGCGCACAATGCCAGCAATCGCTGGCACGACAGGTGAAGCCTCTTCCAATGCGATCGGAGACGGGGGTGTTGTCTCGGTCGTGGCTTCTGCCTGGGTAGGGGCCTCTACGACAACTTGCTTGAGCGCCGCCAGATCATTCTGAAGCTCTTGGTATGTGCTTTCAAGGTTCAGGCCCGGTTCGGCCAGAGTCGTGACTAGATCCCTATATAAGGTAACCCCGCCTGTTTGCGCCCACAACCCAGCCGGGATAGGGGCTTGTGGCTCAAGTTCGGACAGGGTTTGAATCAGATTCTGATAGGCCGGACGGATGTCTTCATTTAGGATTTTCTGAGCAGTCAGGATCAGGGTCTCACGCGTTTCTTCTGTCTCGAATACAAGGCTGGCTGTGAAGTCAGACAGCGTTTCGATTATAGCGGTTAAAGCTGTATCCGCTTGTAGCTGCTCCATTCGGATCCGTGTTTCTTGAAGCAAGGGTGCCGGGGGGAGGTGGCCCGTCTGTGCATCAGCTTGCAATCGTCGCCTTGTATCCTGAAGGCCATCGGCCAAAGCGCTAAGGCGGAAAAGGTAGTCTTCGGCATCCTGCGGCGTTTCAATGATATGATCCTGAACGAGGGTTTCAGGCCCTTCTATCCATAACCCTGCGAAGGGATCGATCGTGTAGGGCCGGGCTTCGGATAAGGAAAGGCGGCCATGACCTGACTTTTGCAGGTTAATCAGCTGCTGCAACGCATTCATGGTGATCAGAAGATCACGGGATAACGCATGGTCACCCGACATTCTTGGGCCAGCCGCTAAACGGGCCTGTAAGTCCAGACGCAACAGCCGCGAACGTTCAAAAGCGGCTTGAGAGGTTCCGTTTAGCTTGCGCCGGGCATCACGGGCATAGTCGATATCAAGGCCGAGACGACTGGCTATCTGCGGATTCAGAGCGGTTTCTGTTCGGGCGACATCGTCGAGAAGCGCTTCGGTCGCCGCAAGCGTTTTTGCTGTCATCCGCGGTGCTTCAGACCGTTGCTCACACCCGCTAAGCGGCAATAGAGAGAGGCAAAGCACAACCGCAATTTTATGAAAGTCTTGCAACACCTGCATCTGTGCAGCCCTTTACTGTTGTCGCCCTATACCTAATCCGTTAAACCCCGCCCATTCACCAAGGGGAGTTACCTGTGGAAAATAATCAAGCAAGCCAACAGCCCGCCCTCACCGGCAACGTCATGTTCTACAAGAATCCGCAGCCTCTGTCTCCAGAGCAGCATGCCGGTCTTGGCGTCAAGAAGATTGACCAGCCTTTCGGTTTCCTGCGCGAGGCGCATGCCGTGCCTGTGACCGTTACCGAGTTCGGTATGGCTGGAACCGCCTATCCCGTTATTTTTGTAGGCGAAGAGCTGACACCAGTTGCGGTTATGGGTATCCGTCAGAGCGAAAACCTGTTCGTACAGGCCGATGGTAAAGTTGACCAGGATTTCTATATCCCGGCCTTTATTCGCCGCTACCCGTTTGTATTTGCAAACGATCAGGATGCTGACCGTCTTCTGCTCTGCGTTGATCGCGATGCGCCAATGGTTTCAAACCAGCCTGAAATCCCATTCTTCCAGGATGGGCAGGCAACCGACTTTACGAATAACGCGATCGAATTCTGTAAGGAATATGAGCGCCAGCGTCGTTCAACGGTTGAGTTCATCAATCTTGTTAAGTCACTTGGTTTGTTCGAGCAGAAGTCTGTTTCTTTCCAGCCGCGTAACCCGGATGGTCAGCCATCTGGCGAGCAGCAGAAAATCGCTGACTATTTCGCAATTGATGAGAACAAGCTCAACGATCTGTCCGAAGAGCAGTTCAAACAGCTTCGTGACAATGGTGCACTTGGCGCAATCTATGCGCATATGATTTCGCTCCTGAACTGGCAGCGCGTCATCCAACGTGCAGTTATGGTTCAGCAAGAGCAGCAGCCAGCAACCGCATAGACTGCAACATAATCTGTTTTTAAAGGCGGCTCATTGAGCCGCCTTTTTTATTGCTATCTTGGCATGTGACATCACAAGCGTGTCATCTGGGGTTCTTTGCTGGTCTATTGCGGGTATATGCGGCTTCATATTGTTCAGGAGCCCGTAATCCATGATGGCCTTTATCCGTTTAGCTCTCAGTCTTTTTATGCTTGCTGCTGCCTTTATCGGGACGGCCAATGCGCAAAAAGTGGATGGCGGGCATGCCACGGTTGAACTGGTGTCCGAGCGCGCTGTCGCGATGCCAGGAGAGACATTTTATCTGGGGCTCTCTTTCGAGCTGGACGAGAAGTGGCACATTTACTGGAAAAATGCGGGTGATGCGGGCCTGCCACCTGTGATCGCCTGGGGCGACTATGGCCCGCCAGCTGCTCTCACAGAGGTTGAAGACTTTCATTGGCCAACGCCTGAATTGCTGCCTGTCGTGCCCGGCCAGATCATGGATTATGGCTACTCAAATCAGGTCGTCCTGCCATTTGCAGTGACACTTGCTGATGATGCGACAGGCCCTGTCGATATCGCAATGCGAGTCGATTACCTGATCTGCTATGACATCTGTATCCCTGAAAGCGTTGATCTGCGCCTACTGCAATCAGTCGGCGCGGGGCAGGTTCCTGATACGTATGGCGGCACGCTGATCCAAAGCGGATTGCTCGCGCAGCCGCCGGCCTTTGATGGAGAGGCCGCCCTGACCAAGCAAGGTGATGTTTGGGTGC
This sequence comes from Hyphomonas sp. FCG-A18, assembly GCF_045287255.1. Lineage (GTDB taxonomy): Bacteria > Pseudomonadota > Alphaproteobacteria > Caulobacterales > Hyphomonadaceae > Henriciella. Next base: position 1,902,636 of record NZ_CP137142.1, on the reverse strand, counting down.
TTTCCGCTAAAGGTGCTCAATTGGCGGGCCTGTCCGGGGAGGCGCGCTTCTTCCCTGAGGGGCATGAAATTGTCCATGCTGCAGACCAACCAGTTTCCTTTGGTGAAGACGGGTTGCAGCTACGCTTGACCCCGGCAAAGAGTGATGCGTCGGTCCCGGATGTTCTGAAGGGCGTCATCAAGGTTGGTGAGACCGCTGTTGATGTGACCGTCACACCCGGCGCTGTTTTATCTGGAACAGAGGGGTCAGGAGCTGCAAGTTTTGGGGCACCCGTGAACTTACCGCTCTTGATTGGATTGGCGCTGATTGGGGGGCTGATCCTCAACCTTATGCCTTGTGTTCTGCCAGTCCTGTCGATCAAGGCGATGGGCATGGTGTCGGCTGCTGCTAATGGCCATGCCGGTGAGGCCCGCTCACATGGGCTTTGGTATACGGCGGGTGTCCTGCTCAGTTTTGCAGCTTTGGCTGCAGCCATCCTTGCGGTTCGCGCGGCAACGGGTGTGGCAACCTGGGGGTTCTGGTTGCAGGACCCAGTTGTGGTCACCGTTTTGATCCTGATCATTTTCATGATTGGTCTGTGGTTGCTTGGTCTGTTTGAGCTGGGCTCTTCGGTTCAGAATGTCGGATCAGGCCTCGCGGCGAAACAAGGGCCAGCAGGCGCTTTCTTCACCGGAGTTCTGGCGACGATAGTGGGAGCGCCCTGTGTCGGGCCATTCCTTGGCGCGGCATTGGGTGCCGTATTCGCCCGTCCAGCCTTTGAAGTTGTGACCGTTCTTATGGCCATGGGGCTTGGCTTGGCATTGCCTTTCCTGATTCTGAGTTTTGTCCCAAGCCTGCAACGTTTGCTGCCCAAGCCGGGCGCGTGGATGGAGACCCTGAAACAGGTGTTTGCGTTCCCAATGTTCCTGACGGCGGCCTGGTTGCTCTCTGTGCTCGGCGCTCTGGCGGGCTATCGCACCGCCGCCATCGTGGTCGCGGGGGCCGCTCTGGTTGGGTTTGGCCTTTGGGCCTTCAGGACAGCGGGGAAGGGAGCAAAAGCCATCTTGCTGAGCATTCTCGGTCTTGCCGTGATCATTCCGGCTTTCATGTTGATCGGGGCAACATCGGGCACTGATCTTGTCATGGGCCTGATCTGGCTGGCTGTTATTGTTGGTGGTTTTGTTGCTGTCGTCAAAGCGCCTGCGGGTGTGGCTGGCGGCTTGGCCAAGGGTCTGGCCGGACTCGCCATTGTCGCAGGGCTTCTGTGGCCGGTAATGCAGTCGCGCGTCGCGGCGGAAAACACAACGCCTGGCGAGGCTTATGCTGCAAAATATGAAACCGAAGTCTGGTCACCCGAACGCGTCGCGGAACTGGTCGCAGAGGGACGTCCGATCTTTATCGATTTCACCGCCGAATGGTGCGCCATATGTCAGGCAAACAAGTTGCAGACGCTACAGACCCGCCCGGTGACGGAAGCCTTTGAGGCAGCAAATGTCGCTTTTCTGGTTGCTGATTACACGCGGCCTGATCCGGTTATCGCGGCAGAGCTGCAAAAGCACGGAAGGGCAGGCGTGCCGCTTTATCTGTGGTATCCTGCCGGGCAGAGCGAGCCGGAAGTTCTGCCAGAAGCGCTGTCAATTTCTCTCGTGACGGGCCTTGTCGAAGGCCGCTGAGCGAGTATTTCGAATACATGGCAATGGAGATAGGTAATGGTTGAACTGACACGACGGAATTTTGGTTTGGCGGCTGGCATGGCGACGGCTGTTGGTTTAACCGCGGCGGCTTTGATCGCTTTCTCATCTGCCGAAGCGCAAACGGTTGTCGAACCCGGAACAGTAGCACCTGCATTCTCGGATGCGGCTACGGCGCAAGGCGAGACCGTTTCCCTGTCTGATTTTGAAGGCAAGACGGTTGTGTTGGAGTGGACCAATCATGACTGTCCCTTTGTGAAAAAGCATTATGCGACCCCGCCTGCGAATATGCAGAGCCTGCAAGCTGAGGCGGGTGAAGCCGAGATTGTCTGGCTTCAGGTCATCTCTTCCGCGCCAGGAAAGCAAGGGCATGTTAGCTCTGAACAAGCGGTCCAACTCAATACTGACCGCGGCGCCGTACCCGCTTACACGATCATTGATGAGAGCGGTGATATTGGCCGCGCCTATGGCGCGAAAACCACGCCACATATGTATGTCATTAAAGGCGATGGCATGTTGGCCTATAATGGCGCGATCGACTCCATTCGGTCTGCCAGTGTCGATGATATCGCCAAGGCTGATCCGTATTTTCAGGATGCTGTAAACGCGGTCATTGCTGGCGAGCCTGTGCCTCTTGCAACCAGCGCGCCATATGGCTGCTCGGTCAAGTACTAGGCTTTGTGGGCCTCATTCTTGAGGTTCCAGATTGGTGTGCGGATAACCATCCACAGGATGAGCAGGGTCATCCCCGCGGCGGGTACAATGGCAATCTTGTAGGGGCCAAAGGCATCAACGAGGAAGCCCATGATGAAGGCGCCAAGCGGGGCGCCTGCCATGAAGCCGAGCTGATAGATCGACAGGACCCTGGCGAGCTGATCCTTGGGTGCGGCATCTTGAACGATTGAGCGGCTCATTGCGATTGAGACCCCGCCTGACAGGCCCCAGATAAAGACAATGACCAAAAAGCCCGCATGCGGGATGCTGGTCATCATTGGCAGGATGGCCAGCGAGCCAAGCAATTGCGCCGTCAGCAGAAGACGTCCCTGACGTTTGATATTCCGAAACAGGGATAGGGCGACCGAAGAGACAAAAGCCCCAAGCCAGAAGGTGACGAACATATCGCGGATGCCGTCACCGCTGAGGCCATAAACGTCGCGGTTGATGATCGGCAAGACCACTAGAAACGCGCCGATCACGAAGATCCCAACGCCAAACATCAAAACGGTCATAGCCCACAGCTTTGGATTGGCGGCGACGACTTTGAAGCCTTCCCCGATATCGCCAAACGCGGCTGTCAGACCGGAGCGGCCGGTTTTGACCTTACGGCCCCGCGCCAGCATGAAGGTCAGGACCGCGCCGAGGACAACAACAATCCCTTGCAGAGTCAGCAATTGCCAACTGGCAATGGGGCCAACGCCAAACCCGCCAAGCCAGGAGGGCATCTGGGTCATCTTGTCCGCATAGCCGCCAAGGATGAGGCCGGTAATCTGGGCGGCAAACTGGGCCAGTGTCGCAAAGGCCACTCCCTGTTGCAGGGTAACGCCAGACCCAACGCGGGAACGGCGCTCAACCACTTCATTCAGCATCGAATCGCGGGCCGGCATCATGAAGGCCCCAACCGTTCCAAGAGCCAACCCGTAAGCGATCATGATGGGGTAAGAGAGATTCCCTGTCGCCAGTGCGAAGGCGAGGCCAAATGCGGGCAGGGCGGCGAACACATGCAAAATCATCAATAGAGACTTCACACTCGCGCGCTCAGCCACAACACCGCCAATCAACAAGAAAACAACGGATGGCGCCGATAGCGCGAGATTGGCCACCCCAAGTTCTGCCCCGCCCAGACCGAGCTTATTGGTGATCAGGTATGGGAATAGCACCATCTGCAGGCCAAAGGCGATAAACCAGGTAGCCTGAACTGAGAGGTAGGCGGGCAGTTCGACTTTTACCCCACGGCGAGCCTTACGGGCCAGAAGGGATTGCGCCGTGGGCAGGAAGTTTGCACCCGCAGTTAGCGCTGCGCCCATGCCGCTAATCGGGGCTCGCGATTCTTCCAGCATATCGCCATCATCTTCGATGGTCGCGTCTACTGTGTCCAAATCATCCCCATTCGTGTCGGTCATGGCCGCTCCAGTTTTTTGTTAGGCCGACTGTATGAGCAAGAAACATGACACAAAAGCAAAAAACCACAGTCGGTCTGGAATCCTTATTGGTGGTATCCTCGCGGCATGGTAGCCCTGTGATGAAGAGGGAGATGTCTCATGCGGCTTTTACGGCATCTGGCCAGCTGGGCGTTGGCTCTGTTTTTGATTTTCATGTTTGTGCAGGCAACCATTCATCCTTTACCGAACCCACCGATCGGGCAGGTGAAACTGTTTGATGCCTCCGGAGAAAACATCGTCTTTGTCACAATGGCACAGAAAACCGGTATTGGGTTGATGGAGCCAACGGGCCGGGTTTTGGTCGCTCTTGCAGAGTTACTCGCTGCATTGTGCCTGCTCTTGCCAACCCTACGCCGCTTTGGCGCGTTGCTGAGCTTCCTGATTCTTGCAGGAGCTGTGACAGCGCATTTGATGCCGAATGTTCTGGGTCGTGAGGTTCCAGTATCGCTTATGCCGGGGGAAACCGCCACAGATGGTGGACAGCTCTTCGCTTTATCCATTGCCATGCTCACAGCCAGTTTGCTGGTTCTGGTGATCCATCCGGGTAAAAAAGACGCCTGATACCGGACTATTAACCTGTTTCTGCTCAGATGCCGGGCAAGAATAGAGCAGGTATATGGGCCATGGCTGAACCAATTCCGCTTCTGACCGAGAAGAATGGCGGGCGTGCGCGCCGCACATTGCTGCGTCGCTTGATCGATTATGTCGCCATTCCGGGGTCCAATATTGCCCATCAAGACCGGGCAATGGCAGGTGACATCCTGCTTGAGATGCTCTTTCACGCTGATGAAGATGACCGGGCGCTGTGTGCGCGGCGTCTGGCGGTGATGCGCGATGCCCCGCGACGCTTGCTGCGCTATCTGGCGCAGTGCTCGTTCGATGTAGCGCAGCCCATTCTTGAGCAGAATGAGGCATTCGATGCGTCTGACCTGTGCCAGATCGTTGAGCGCGTCACACCGGAACACCGTTTGGCCATTGCCAGCCGGAAAGTTGTCGAGCCTGCACTAACCGATAAGCTGGCTGAGTTTGGTGAACCTCACGTTCTGGAGGCGCTGGCCAAGAACCAGGGCGCGCAATTCTCCGAACATGCTATGGATGTTATGGTCAGGCGGTCCCGTAAACATGAGCGGTTGTGTCCGCTGCTGGTTGCGCGGCTGGATTTGCGCCCTTCACAAGCGATGATCCTGTTCTGGTGGTCGGATGGGGCAACCCGGCGTGAGATTCTGCGCCGCTATTCGGCTGACCGTCTTGAGATGATCGAAATGTGTAGCGATGTGTTCGCTATGGCGGCGGAAGAAAACTGGGGGGATCCGGTAGTTCGAAAGGCGCTGCAGCTGATTGAGCGGCGGCAGCGAAACCGTGGCGCGATCGAGAAAAGCGATTATGAAAGCCTTGAAGACGCCATTCACCATGCTTCTGTTCATGGCATGGATCCCGAACTCGCGCAGGAAATTGGCTACCTTTCCGGGATAAGGCCTGTAACGGCGGCAAAGATCATGAGCGATTATGGCGGCGAGGGTGTTGCGGTTCTCTGCAAGGCGACGGGGCTAAAGAAACGCCCCTTGGCGGAGCTTTGGTCAGCCCTAAAGCGCCCCCTCAAGAATGAGGATGGCAGCCTCCACTCGCTATTTGCCTATACTTTGGAGACTTATGACTTGCTGACAGTTGCCAAGGCACAGACCACACTGCGTTATTGGAACTGGTCATTATCATCATCTTTCTCTCCGTCGGCGAACAAAAGGGCGCTGATCGAGGAGGAGGCCAATGACGAAAGTGATTTCTCCACATCACGCCGAACAGCCCGTCTCGTCTTCGAAAATTAACCTCGACTGCGATATTTCGCAGGTCTTTCTTCGGTTAGCCCTAGTCAAACCTGCTTCTGCATTCTAATTCCACGCCAAGAAACGGTTATGAAGCGAGGATTGCAGGGCGCGTGGGCTATTTTATCGGCTTACTTTTCGTAATTACAGCGCTCTGGTTGGGCCTTTCCGGGCTCTACAAGACGCTTATTCTAGCCTTGATGGCTGTATCGGTCGTTCTGACCATGGTGCTTGCGGTCCGCCTTAAGGTCATCGATCGCGAAGGGGTTCCATATGGACGCCTGCCGCAATTGATGTGGTACTGGGTCTGGTTGGTAATCGAAATCTTCAAAGCCAACTGGCAGGTGATTAAGGCGGTGTTGAGTGCAGACCTGACGATCAACCCAGCCTTGGTGAAAGTCAAAACGCAGTGTGAAAGCGATTTGGCAAAAACTGTTTTTGCAAACTCGATTACTCTGACACCCGGCACAGTGACTGTCGCTATAGAGGGCAAGAGTATGCTGGTGCATGCCTTGAATGAAGAAGATGCTGGTCCGGGGGCATTTGATGAAATGGATCGCCGTTCCAAAGAAGCTTCTGATGGACGAGGGGCGACCTCATGATTGGTATGATTGGAGCCGCATCGCTCGCATTGGTTATTGCGGTGATGCTTTTGCTGATTCGCGCTTTGCGTGGGCCAACGCTTTATGACCGTGTTGCGGCGGTGAATGCGCTCGGCACCAAGACCGTGCTCCTTATTGGCGCGATTGGCTTCCTGCTTGGGCGCCCGGAATGGCTGGATATCGCTCTGCTTTATGCTTTGATCAACTTCGTGACGACGATCGCGATCCTGAAATTCTTCCGCTATCGTTCCTTCCAGGTGCCAATGGTACGCAAGTCCGGAGGCGGAGAATGAGTGCGATAATTGATCTTCTCCTGGTCATCAAACCCATCCTCGGTGCAGCGCTTTTGCTTGCTGGCGGCATTATGGGCATTATTGGCGCGATTGGAATTTTGCGTTTTCCTGATGTGTATACGCGTGTTCATGCGGCCAGTATTATTGATACCGGCGCGATGACTGTTGCGATCTTCGGCATGGTGCTGCTTGCCCCGACTATTACGATTGTGATCAAGCTGGCTGCCATCTGGCTCTTCCTGTTCATTACAGGGCCGACCTCCAGTCACGCACTTGTAAACGCAGCTTATAAGGCGGGTATCCAGCCGATGATTGGCGGCGAAGCCCGCGGTGAGAAAACCGGGACGGATGGAGGCGCTTCATGACCGGTCTTGAAGGGGCAGACCTGTCGGTCGCCCTCCTGAACATTACGCTTCTCTCGACTTTGTTTGTGATCGCAATTGCGATTGCGCGTTTGCGCAGCCTGTTTGCCATTGTCATGCTGGCTGGGATTTACTCGCTGGTGTCTGCGGTTTGGTTTGTCGCCCTCGATGCGGTTGACGTGGCTTTCACAGAAGCGGCTGTTGGGGCTGGGATTTCCACTGTTCTGTTCCTCGGCGCGATGGTGCTGACCTCCCGTACAGCCAAGGCGGCACCGAATATGCGTCGGCACATTATTGCCGGTTTGGTCGTGATCGCTGTTGGCGCAATCCTGGTTTATGCCTCGATCGATCTACCGGGCTTCGGTGATCCAAATTCTCCGGCCAACACGCATGTTGGAGTCGAATATCTCGAGCGAACCAAACCTGAGATTGCGATTCCAAACGTCGTGACCGCTGTTCTCGCCTCTTATCGTGGCTTCGATACGCTGGGCGAAGTTGGCGTGGTGTTCATGGCCGGGCTGGGTGTTGTGCTGCTGCTTGGTTTTGGTGAGCGGGCACTTGGGGCGCAGCTGCCACAAGGTGGACGTCGCCGCGAAGAAGAAGACGATGGAGGCCTGGAATGACCGATCACCACATCGTTCTGCGCGTGGTTGCAAAAGTCCTGATCCCGATCATTACGATCTATGGATTCTACGTACACTTTCATGGGGAATATAGCCCCGGGGGTGGGTTCCAGGCTGGCGTTATTCTGGCCGTGGCGCTGGTGCTTTACTCGCTGATCTTTGGTATTGCACCCACCATGAAGGCCGTAACCCCGGGGTTCGCCCGCGGCGTCGCAGGACTAGGCTTTTTGATTTATGCTGGCGTGGGTGTCTGGGCGATGCTCGCAGGTGGTAATTATCTTCAGTATAATGCGCTCTTGCGCGAAGAGCCGGGCGGGCATGTCGGCCAGCATATGGGCATTATCATGATTGAGGTCGGGGTTCTGATGGCGGTCGCCGGTGCGATGGTGTCGATCTATTATGCCTTTGCCGGGCGTGTCACAGAAATCCGCGACGAGGATTGGTAAGGCATGGTCGAGTTTATCCTTGAGCGCGGCAATTACTGGGCAATCATCGGCTTGATGATGATCGGTCTGTTCATTGCGTTTTCCGCCAGCAATCTGATTAAGCGTCTGATTGGTCTTGGCCTGTTCCAGACCTCAATCATCCTGATCTATGTGTCGTTCTCGCGGATCGACGGTGGGACGGCGCCTATTCTGTTTGGGGCTGACTACAAAAAAGAGAAGCATGACGCGGGTGACGCAGCTCATGGCGCAGCCGATTATGCCGGCGAGGCAGGGCACGGTGCTTATGAAGCCGCCTCAAAGGGGCTGGAGCATGTTTACTCTAACCCGCTGCCGCATGTTTTGATGCTGACCGCGATTGTTGTGGGGGTTGCCACCCTTGCGGTTGGTCTTGCGATCATTGTTCGTATTCGGGAAGCTTATGGTACAATTGAGGCCGACGAGATCCGCGATCAGGATATCGAGGTCGCCATTGCTCAGGCCGCTGATGAGGCCGAAGAGCGCGAAGCTGCGCAAGGAGCAAGCGGCGCATGATTGAATTGCTAACTTCACTGGTGCCTGAAACGTGGGCGATGCATGCGCCTGCTTTGCTGGTTGTTATCCCGATGCTGGCTGGGCCGTTTTGCGCCTTCCTGCCAAATGGACGTTTAGCGTGGATTGTCTCCATCGTTGCGACGGGTCTGTCTGTCCTGATGGCGCTGGTCCTGTTAACACAGGTCCGGTCTGTCGAAGGTGGGGCTGTTATCTCCTATGCAATGGGCGGTTGGGCACCACCAGCGGGGATTGAGTTCCGTATTGATGCGCTGAACAGCGTGGTTCTGTTGCTTGTGACCAGCATTGGTTTTTTGGCTTCGATCTTTGCCTGGCCGACGGTTAAATCTGAGATTCGCGAAGCCAAGCGTGCGATGTTCTTTGGCACCTATCTGATCTGCTTTACGGGTCTTTGTGGTGTTGCGAGTACGGCTGATGCCTTTAACCTGTTCGTCTTCCTCGAGATTTCATCGCTGGCGACCTATGTGCTGGTTGCGTTGGGGGCCGGGCGCGATCGTCGTGCTTTGCCAGCTGCGGGGAACTATCTGATCCTTGGGACGATTGGCGCGTCCTTCTTCGTCGTTGGTGTAGGCTTCCTCTATGCCGCAACGGGTACGCTCAACATGGCAGAACTCAGCGTTATGCTGAGAGAGGTCGCAGACAGTAAAGCCGTGATGGCAGGGTATGCCTTCATTTTCGTCGGGCTTGGGATCAAGGCCGCGATGTTTCCTCTGCACCAATGGCTGCCAAGCGCCTATGCCTATAGTCCAAGTTTCATTACCATGTTCCTTGCGGCAACCGCGACCAAAGTGGCGATCTATGCACTGATCCGCTTCTTGTTCACTGTGTTTGGCCTCGACTTCACCTTTGAAGGGTCCAGCCTGATCTGGGTGCTGATGCCGATGGGAATTGCGGCCATGCTGGCCTGTTCATTCCAGGCGGTTTTCCAGACCGATGTGAAGCGGACACTGGCCTATTCTTCGGTCGCGCAGGTTGGCTATATGCTGCTCGGCGTATCGATCGGAACCGCAGCGGGTGTGGCTGCGGGCATGTTCCACCTCGTCAATCACGCCATCATCAAAGGCGCTCTGTTCATGGCGGTTGCGGCTGTCGTGTTGATGCACAAGGGCACAACACTGAATGATTTCCGTGGCATTGGGCGCACGGCGCCGTTGACGATGACCGCATTTGCGATTTCGGCGCTCTCTTTGATCGGTGTGCCGCTAACCGCGGGTTTCCAGTCCAAGTATGCGCTTGTCAGCGCTTTGCTTGAGCATGGCTGGTGGTGGGGGGCAGCCGTTGTGATGTTCTCCAGCGTTCTCGCCGTGGTTTACATGGGCCGTATTCTGGAGCTGGTTTTCTTCCGCGCGCCGCTGAATCCGAACAAGAAACACAATGAGGCCCCGATGCTGGTACTGATCCCACTCTGGATCATGGCACTGGCCAGCCTCTGGATTGGGATACAGGGCAGCTTTGTTGCGGGCCTTGCAAATGATGCAGCCAGTGCGCTGTTTATTGGAGATGTGCGATGAGCGGTGAGTTGGCCATTACTCTGGCGCTCGTCCTGCCGCTAATCATTTGCGGCGGGATATGGCTGGCTGGGCGTGTCCCAAACCTGCGTGAAGGCGTAACTTTGGTTGGGGCAACCTGCCTGTTTATCGTTGCGATTATCATCGCGGTGATGACCTCAAACGGTAATGCCCCGGAGTTGAAGCTCTGGGCAGCAGCTCCGGGACTTGAGTTTGCGTTCAAGGCTGAGCCGCTCGGTGCCTTATTCGCGCTGGTGGCGAGTGGTCTTTGGATCGTGAATAGCTTCTATTCCATCGGCTATATGCGCGGGAATCGCGAGCGCAATCAGACCCGTTTCTACATGTGTTTCGCGATCGCGCTGTTTGGCGCGATGGGTGTTGCGATGTCGGCAAACCTGTTCACGCTGTTTGTCTTCTATGAGATTTTGACCCTATCGACCTATCCACTCGTGGCCCATAAGGGCGACGAGAATGCGCAGCGGGGCGCACGGATTTATCTGATGACCCTGCTGGGGACATCGATTGGTTTCCTGCTTGTCGCAATCATCTGGACAGGTGCGGTTGCAGGCAGTCTTGATTTCGTGCCGGGTGGCTTGCTGTCTCAGGTTGAAGACCTCAAGCCGATTGTTGCGAGTGTTCTGCTGATCTTGTTTGCCTTTGGTGTTGGTAAAGCGGCGTTGATGCCATTCCATTTCTGGCTTCCCAATGCGATGGTCGCGCCAACGCCGGTCTCGGCTTTGTTGCACGCCGTGGCGGTTGTTAAGGCCGGTGTGTTCACCATCCTGAAAGTCGCCGTTTACATCTTCGGGGAAGAAGTTCTGAACGCGACAGCCTCGCGAGAATTCATTCTGGCGGTTGCGTGTTTCACGATTATCACGGCCTCCCTGATCGCCATTACCAAAGACAATCTCAAAGCCCGTCTGGCGTATTCCACCGTTGCGCAGCTGGCTTATGTCACATGTGGCGCGATGCTGGCGGATCAGGCTGGCTTTATGGGTGGGGCTTTGCAGATCGCCGCGCACGCGGTTGGTAAGATCACCCTCTTCATGTGTGCCGGGGCAATCTATGTTGCGACCGGGCTGACCAATATTTCGGATATGAGAGGGCTTGGGCGACGTATGCCCTTGGTCTTCATTGCTTTCTTCATCGCTTCCTTGTCGATTATCGGGATTCCGCCATTGGCCGGGGACTGGCCAAAGTATGAGCTGATGCAAGGCGCGGCTGATGCTGGGCTCGACTATGTGCCGATTATCCTGATCATCTCATCGCTCCTGAATATTGCTTACCTCTTGCCGATCCCGATCCTGGCCTTGATGCCGCCACCGGGAACGCCTGAGCCAGCGCCATATAAGCGCCCGGGCGGTGCACCAATGCTGACAGTTGCCGCGCCGTGTTTCACAGCCTTCCTGTGCTTCCTGATGTTCTTCACGGTCGGGCCGCTGTCGAATTTCCTTGAAGGGGCGCTCGGCGAACGCCCGGCAGCCATCTACATGGCGGGAGGTCAGCCATGAGCACTCAACCTGAACGTGACGAAAACGGTCGTTTTGTAAAACCGGTTGAAGAGCCAAGGCCTGTACCGGAAGGGGATATACATCCGCTTTCCAAGCTCTTGTTTGGATGGACGCAGCATCCCCGCATTGGCTTGATCCTGTTGGTTGTGGTCGCGGTGATTTGTGGCCTTCTGGTTGTTCTCGACCTGACACTGGACCGGCACGAATATGTCGATGAGGCGAATGCAACAGGCTTTTACGCCCTTTGGGGCTTTGGCGCATTTGCGCTTGCGGTTCTGTCCGGTTGGCCTCTGGGGAGACTCCTGCGCCGCGACGAAGACTATTATGGCGAAGCGGATATCACGCCTGATGATATCGAGGAGCGGCAATGATCGAGTTTCTCACCCATATCAATCCGGGTTTCCTGCTCGTTATTGTCGGGATTATCGGGTGTTTCACGCCAGTTAAGCGTGTGCGTCAGGCCCTGATGGTTGCTACCCCAGTGGTTGCCATGATCCTTCTGGCTATGGCTGACCGCGGTATCAATCTATCGACGACAGCCGTGCTCGATATTGAGCTGGTCCTCTACAAGGTTGATAGTCTGAATTTTATATTCGGCTTAGCGTTCCTGCTCGCGGCTTTCCTGAATGCCATCTATGCGCTGCATACGGATGACCGCCTGCAGGATGGCATGGCCCTGACATATGCTGGCGCGGCAGTCTCGGCTACGTTTGCGGGCGACTTGATGACCCTGTTTATCTTCTGGGAGATTACAGCGGTCAGCTCGGTCTTCCTGATCCTGAGAGCCCGGACCAAGGCGGCCTATCAGGCAGCCATGCGTTATCTCGGCATTCAGATCCTGTCTGGTGTGCTTTTGCTCGACGGCTTGGCCTATGTTTACAAGTCTGCTGGTTCTCTGCGGTTCGATGAGATCGGAACCTTCCTGTCCTTTGAGGATCCGGGCGCGAAATACGTGTTTGCCGCATTCGCAATCAAGGCGGCTTTCCCATTCCTGCACAACTGGCTTCAGGATGCGTATCCAAAGGCGACCGTGGTTGGCGCTGTTGTCCTCTCAGCCTTTACAACAAAGCTGGCCGTTTATGCCTTTGCCCGGATGTTCCCAGGGTTTGAAATCCTGATCTGGATCGGTGCGATCATGACGGTCTTCCCGGTCTTCTTCGCGGTGATCGAAAATGACCTGCGCAAGGTTCTGTCTTACTCGCTGAACAACCAGCTTGGCTTCATGATCTGTGCGGTTGGTATCGGCACGCCACTGGCGCTCAATGGCGCAGCGGCTCATGCCTTTGCTCACATCATCTATAAGGGCCTCTTGTTTATGAGTATCGGCGCGGTCCTGTATCGGGTCGGCACGACCAAAGCGAGCGAGCTTGGTGGGCTCTGGCGATCCATGCCCTGGACAACGATCTTCTGCATCATTGGCGCGGTTTCGATTTCAGCCTTCCCGCTATTCTCTGGCTTTGTGGCAAAGTCGATGACGATGAGTGCCGTTGCAAAAGAAGGCTATGTGATCATCTGGCTGATGTTGCTTTTTGCCTCTGCCGGTGTGCTGGAGCATTCAGGGATCAAAATCCCGTACTTTACCTTCTTCGGTCATGATACCGGGCATCGTCCCAAGGAAGCACCGTTTAACATGCTGCTGGCAATGGGGCTTGCTGCGGCCATCTGTATCGCGATTGGCCTACCGGCCTTTGCGCCGGGCTTCGGCTATGATTGGCTCTATGGCTTGCTGCCCTGTACGGCGGCTGTTGGATCGGCCGTTTGTGAGGTCTCAGGTAAGGCGGTGGTTAGCTATGAGCCATATACGCTGGAGCATATCCTGACACAGATGCAGCTGCTGATGGCGGCGCTGCTGGCCTTCATCCTGCTCAAGCGGTTTGGCCTGTATCCGGCCGAAAAGCCAGGGACGATCCTCGACACAGACTGGTTCTACCGCCGTTGGGGCTATGGCCTTGCCAAGTGGAGCGGCCAGGTTTGGGGGAAAGCTGGACCGGCCATGACCGGGGTTGCTGGCAATGCTGGCGGGCGCGTCTTTGATCGTCTCGAAGAGGCCTTCAGTCCACGCGGCGCGCTGGCAAAAGGCGCTCTGACCAGTGGTATGGCACTATGGTCTGCAGTTCTGCTCGGAGTCGTTATGCTGGTTGTCTTGTTGTCTAGTTAGACCAAAGGTTTATACGTCATAAGACAATCAGCAGCAGCGCGCACTTATTCATCTGCTTTTTATATATTCCACTTGCTTTGCCTTCACCTTAGATTAGGCAAATAAAGGGATAATACAGATGTCAAATGAAGCGGCTGCCGCAACTGATCCAGACACCATTCTTATCTGTGCTGCAGATATTGTTTCTGCTTATGTCGGTAAGAATTCTCTGCCTTCTGGGGAATTGCCGGGTTTGATCACAATGGTCCACAAAACATTGTCTGAACTTGAAGTTGAGACTCAGGATGTTGTGCTACTTGATCCGGCTGTGCCAATTCGAAAGTCTATCACGGATGACTATCTGATCTGTCTTGAAGATGGGAAAAAGTTCAAATCCCTGAAGCGGCATTTGCGTTCGAAATACGATATGACCCCAGAAGAATATCGTGAGAAATGGGGGCTGCCTTACGACTATCCTATGGTTGCACCGAGTTACGCTCGCAAACGCTCAGATCTTGCTAAGAAGATGGGCTTAGGCAAGGGCGCTAAATAGTTCGTTTCGGATTCGATTTATTTTGGTTTCGATATCGTAACGCATTAAATATTTAACCTTGGTAAACGAATCGTTGCTTTGACTCTTGATCGGTGACTCGAATTCTCACAATAGTGATTCGAACGAATCACCACGGGGGTGGCAATGACCGAGTCAAGAGAACAGACAAAACTCACTGAATCGCAATCAGCGATCCTATCTTACTGGAGAAGCGTGACCCCTGAAGGCCGTTTGCCGAAGCGTGGTGATCTCGATCCTGGGGCCATTGTTCGCTATCTTGGTGGCGTTTCTATTCTGGAACTGAGTGAAACCGGGCAGGTTAATAGCCGGGTGACGGGCTCTCGTCTTGGGCATGCGTTTCCTGGTGAGACGCTTTCAACGCTTTACGCCCTGGGTTTGACAGCACTGCTGGAAGCCGCAAAGCCCGTGCGCGGTGTGCGCAGCACCAAGCGGGGTATCCATCACTGGTTACGCTTGCCCATGGTCAGTGACTGTGGCGCGCGCCTGCTGATCCTCTGCTATGATGAGGTTCTTCCTGTACGCCAGAATCGCGGACAGGAGGGCACGCCTTCAGAGCGCCTATCCACACAGTTCGAGCGCTTGGCAGCCTGATTTGTAAAGAATAATCTTTCTGAATAGGAAAAAAGTCCTACACTCTTCCCTGCGAGTCTATCATGTTGAGACGAGCAGATTTGGGTGGACAATATGGACGTACAATACGTGAGAGATCGACGACGAGCGCGGCTCGTTTCTGGCCTGGTTGGCTATGCGCTTCACGTGCGCACAAACGACATTTTATCAAACGAACGTGGCAGCCTGGAAGTTTCCAGGGCGCGACAGGTTGCGATGTATCTCGCACATACGGCGCTTGGGCTGTCTCTGGCGCGTGTGGCTTTGGCCTTTCAAAGGGATCGTTCAACGGTCGCGCATGCCTGTCACCTGGTGGAAGATCGCCGAGAAGATGAGGCCTTTGATAGCTGGGTGACAGGGTTGGAGGATGGCATTGCCATGATTGTGCCCCTGTCACGGGCCGTCGCATGACCGGAGAGCGTATGATCCGTGCTCTCAAACGGGGCGGTTGTGCGATCAATCGCTCTGATGCAGGCTGGGACATCAAGCGGACACGGGACGCACGCAGCACAACAATTGGGCAGTTAGAGGCTGAGCGTGTCGCAAGCCTTTGCCGCGATGGCCACCTCAAGCGGTTGGGAGACTTTGATCCGATCCGGTTGGTGTGGACCGATGGGGCTGGTGGCCAATTTACGCCGCAGCATTTTCCAACACAGGCTTTGGTATTAGAAAATGTGCCAAGACCCTATGGCTCATTGGTGGATCGATGCTTGAACGCGCTTCCTTGTGAGAAGACCCGTGGACGCCTGTTGAGTGCGGTCACAACTTATCGCGAAGACATCATGTGGGCTACGCAGGCTGGCGCGATATCGGGTATGAACTGGCGTGGCTTGGCCCTTGGTGTGCGGGTCGATTCATCAGGTATGCCCGATCGTCCTCTATCGAACCGATATGCCAGTCAGGCCGGTTGGCGCTTGCAGAAAGTGGCTGAACGCTTCGGAATGGATCAGCTCAGGGAGCTCAACAGTCTGGTTGTGGATGAGGTTTCGCGCAACCGTTTCTCAGAGGCTTTCAATGTTTCACGGCGGAAAGTTGAGGTCCGCGCACAGGCGCATCTTTCACACCTCGCAGACCTCTATGAACGTGACTTGATAAGCCCGTCTAGGATATGATGTTAATCAGGCGACAGATTTTTGAATGCGATCAAGCATTGAAGCCAGCCCGTTGGAGCGCTGAGCAGACAGGGCGCCAGACACACCAATCTTGTCGAGGAAGCCTTTCGCATCAAAGCTTCTAACCTCTGCATGGGTGGCTCCTGAGAAGAGCCGAATCAGCAGCGCAATGAGGCCAGAGACAATCATCGCATCAGATTCAGCCCGAATGCTGATACGATCATCGGAATCTGTGATGACCATCCAGACTTGCGAGGCGCAGCCCCGTACACGAGACTCTTCTGTCTTTTCGGCTTCTTCGAGGCCCTCATTGGCCTTGCCGAGATCAATGATGTGCGCATAGCGCTCTTCCCAGTCTTCCAGGAAGGCAAACTCATCTTCAATATCGCTGGCACGGGCTGTAATTGTCATGGCGCTGACATGGGGCAGGCGGGGGGAAAAGAAAACCCCTGTGCATCAGGCAGATCGACAATTTCGGATGCGAAAAATCAGTGATCTATCTGTTCGGAAGGTGGAACACATTACGAGATAGGCCATCGGGAAACGTCTCCCGCGTGAAGACAGTGCCACCCAGGGATTCGACGAGTTTGCGTGCCGCAATATTCTCGTCATTCATATGTGTTTCCACCATGTCCCAACCAAGTTCATCATAACCAAATCGAATAGCCGCTTGTGAAGCCTCTTTAGCATAGCCTTTCTGGCGTGCGGATGGGATGATCCACCATGTGAGTTCTGAGCGCGGATAGGCCTCCGGCCACCACAGGCCGCATCCGCCAATCATTTCCCCATTGTTCTTAAGGGTGACAGCCCAGCGTCCATAGCCACGTAACGCCCAGTGTCCGATATCAGTTGCCAGCACGCGCCAGGCTTGACCATCTGAGAGCGGCCCTCCGTAGGCTTGGGAAGCCTCCTCATCGGCAAAGAAAGCCCGATAGACGGGGAAGTCCTCAGCCCGCGGTTCGCGTAAAATCAGCCGTTCGGTTTCCAGGAGTGGCACCATGAAGTCGATTTACCAAAGCGGGTATTGATGTCCATAAGCGTGTCTCTGGAAATTGCGGCAGACACAAAAAAGCCCCCGTTATAACCGGAGGCTTTTCCGCTTGGATATGATCGCAGCCTACTGGGAGACCTTTCCAATGCACTTGCCGACATCGGACAGAGCGTGCTCGCCGATACAGAAAGGCACTTCATAATGCTTGTGGGCGGCAGCAACGCATTGCTGTAGATTGAGCTGTGCCATGTTCAGACAGCCTGCGGTTTCGCGTTCCTGCATTGCCAGACGCATACCGTCGATAGAGCCACTGTCGGCCCCAAGGATACGATAGGCCGCCAGGGTCGCAATCCGATCAGCGATGGGTTCTTTACCATAGGCGATCCGCTGTTGGTTGTTCAGACGGGACACAGAGGCCGGTAGACGGATCGTGCTTGCGGCGCTTGTGACGCTTTCCCAGACAGATGGTGATCCGCTTTGACCCGCTTGCGCCAAAACACTGTTGATTTCAGGAGACGAAAGCGCTGTGACCAGGCCGCCCTGAGCAGGGATGCCGATCTTGGAGGAACTCATCAGGCTATCGGCGATGGCACCTGAATCGCCAACGCGACCTTTCGCCCAGCCAGCACCTTGCAGGCTATAGGCTTGCTCTTTGACATAGGCTGCAGCGCCAATCAGACGGCGGCTATCCGCGCTGGTCGCTGTCAGAGATGAACCAACGGCAGAGCCACCGCCATTCAGGCTGCGCGCATAGCGGACGTCATTGTTCAGGCCCCGCATCAGGGTTTCGCGACCATAATAGCCCTCAATATCGAGCACGGCGGCGCGGAACTCAGAATCCTGAGCAGCGACAAGGGCGGAGTAGGAGAGCCAACCCTGTGTGAGTTGGTTAGAGTTGTGACCGCCAAGATTGCTAAGCGCTTCGTCAATATCGCTTGCAGACCGGAAGCCTTGTGACTTCACGTCCGTAACATCACCATGATATGTGCCGTAAACCGCCGCGGCCCGAGCCAGTGGATCAACCATCGGGGCGGGTGTCGTAACTGCCGCAACAGGCTCGGCTGCAGGCGTTTCAGGTGCGATGACTTGGGCCATTGCTGGCAGGCTGAGCCCTGCGATCGCGGCAAAAACTGTAGTCAGGTGTTTCAGTTTCATGGCGGTTTCCTTGCACGCTACTCTGGTTAACTAGTGTGGCCTATCTTTTGCCTGTGGCAAAGGTTAGTCTGTGTCTTTCGTCGGCACATGACCGAAATTTTAGACGGCGCTGATGAGGATAATGGCTAACAAATCTCACCGTTCTGTTAATGAATTGACCTTTGAGGCCGATGATCCTGCTTTTTTCTCTGTATTGATACAGGGCGGATTGGCGGCGCTTTTGGTCGGTCTGGTTATGTTGGCAGGCGGACTGGCCTCTCCAGCCATCGCGCTTGTGGTCCTGTTCCCGATCCTGATTGGCCTGACGGCCGGCCTGCGTGCTGTCCGATCAGCGATTCTGTATGCCGTTGCCGCGTTTACTCTCCTTGGTTTGATGCATGTTCTAGCTCTGATGCCGCCGCCGATTGCGTTCTTCCGGGAAGTCTCAAACTGGGTCTTGGCGGCGGCAATCACGCTGGCCATCCTTTTGTTTTTACGCCGGGATCGCCTTTGGGGCGGCGAGGTGGCTCTTGCGCGACCTTCACAAGAGGGAGCAAAAGTCATTCAGCCGAACCATATGCCTGCCTTGCTGGTCGACGTTTCCGAGTATGGTCGTATTCGCGCCCTGCATGGCGACGAATCTATGCTCCCTGGGGTGCGCACTGGCCAAGAAGTGACGGCCCTATTGGTGCGTAATGAGCGTCGCCCGACACTCGACCTGTCGCACGAGAAGGGGCGTTTGTTGATCTTCACGTCTACAGAGGCCGTTGATGATGAGACGTCACTGCAGGATATTGCGGGTTTGGGGCATGATCTGAAAAGTCCGCTCAATGCGATTCTGGGCTTCTCAGGCCTGATGGAAGGGGACACGAAGGCGCTCCCGAGTGCATTCAAAGACTATCCCGGGTTCATCAGCGAGGCCGGGCAGGTCCTCCTCAGCCGTGTGGAACAGCTCCTCGACTTGATCAAAGCTGACAGCGGGAACTTGTCGCTGAACATGCGCCCCGTGAATGTCTATGATCTAGCTCGGGATAGTCTCGCTAGGCTCTCTGGGGTCGCAAAGGCGACCAGTGTCGGCTTTCGTTTAAGCGGGGATGAGACCTGTCAGGCCTTTGCCGATCCAGAGGCAATGGCCCGGATTATTGAAAACCTGGTTACGAATGCGATCAAGTATGCGGAAGCGGGGGATACAATTAGTCTTCGTGTGGAGATGGAACCCCGCTGGGCGAGGCTAACCGTACAGGATAGAGGGACCGGGATTGGGGCGGAAGATCTGGAAAAGCTGGCACAGCCCTATGTACAGGCCAGCCATACGGATGGGCGCGAAGGGACTGGATTGGGATTGGCTTTGGTCAAAAAACTTGTGGCCATGCAGAATGGTGAGTTTCGCATCCGCAGCGCGCGAGGGCATGGCACGGAAATGATTATCCGCCTGCCTCTTGCCGCCTCAGATTAGACTTTCACGCCGCCTTTTTCCGCGTCTTTCAGGAAAGCTGCGAGGCCTTTGTCCGTCAGTGGGTGGTTAGCGAGGCCTTTGAGGACATTTGGCGGCACGGTGGCCACGTCGGCGCCAGCCAGCGCCGAGAGCTTTACATGGTTTGCATTGCGGATTGAGGCCGCAAGAATCTCAGTTTCGAACATGTAATTGTCATAGATGGTGCGGATGTCTTCGATCAACTCCATTCCGTCGACATTGATGTCATCGAGCCGCCCGATGAAAGGGGAAATGTAGGCTGCACCCGCCTTGGCTGCGAGCAGAGCCTGGTTGGCAGAGAAACAGAGCGTCACATTCACGGCTGTTCCAGCATCCGTAAGGATGCGGCAAGCGCGCAACCCATCCATGGTGAGCGGCAGTTTAACCGCGACATTGCTTGCAATGGCTTGCAGTTTCTTGCCTTCATCAACCATCGCTTGCCACTCAGTGGCTACGACTTCAGCACTGACATGGCCTTCGGTCAGGTCACAAATTTCGGCGATGACTTCCTTAAAGTCGCGACCAGACTTTGTGATCAGGGAAGGATTGGTCGTCACCCCATCGATCAGGCCTGTCGCGGCGAGGTCTTTAATCTCTGTGGTATCGGCAGTGTCGACGAAGAATTTCATGGCAAGCCCCTCTGGTGCGTATAATCCAACCGCTTAGCGCATCGTGCCGCGATTCCTAGAGCTTTTGCAGCAGCTCATCAAAATAGGTGATCGTTTTCACCAAACCGTCGCGCAGTTTGATCGTTGGCTCCCAATCAAGCTGATCCTTGGCGCGGGTAATGTCCGGGCGACGCTTCTTGGGATCATCCTCGGGTAGAGGCTTGTTGGTCAGCTGTGATTTTGAGCCGGTCAGGTCGATCACATGCTCGGCCAGTTCGCGAATGGTGAACTCGCCTGGATTTCCGAGATTGATCGGTCCGGTCACACCTTCAGGGCTTTCCATGAGGGCGATCAGCCCACGAACCAGATCGTCAACATAGCAGAAGCTACGGGTTTGCTGGCCATCGCCGTAAAGCGTTATGTCCTCACCGCGCAGGGCCTGTACAATGAAATTAGAGACAACCCGGCCATCATTAGGATGCATACGCGGGCCATAGGTGTTGAAGATCCGCGCGACTTTGATGTCGAGTTGGTGCTGACGGTAATAGTCAAAGAACAGGGTTTCGGCGCAGCGCTTGCCCTCATCATAGCAGGAGCGCGGGCCGATTGGGTTCACATTGCCCCAATAGTCTTCCTGTTGGGGGTGAACGTCCGGGTCGCCATACACTTCAGAGGTGGAAGCTTGCAGAATGCGCGCCTTGGTCCGCTTGGCGAGGCCAAGCATGTTGATAGCGCCATGCACGCTGGTTTTGGTCGTCTGAACCGGGTCAAACTGATAGTGCACCGGACTTGCCGGGCAAGCCATGTTGTAGACCTGATCAACCTCAACAAAGAGCGGGATCGTCACATCGTGGCGCAGCATTTCGAAATGCTTATTGTCGAGCAGATGCGCGACATTTGCCCGTGCGCCCGTGAAGAAATTGTCGACACAGAGCACTTCAGCGCCAGTTTTTAGCAAAGCCTCACATAGGTGAGACCCGATAAATCCGGCTCCGCCGGTCACTAGGATACGTTTTTCAAGATGCATGTCATTTCTCAAGCGTGGGTGATGCCATTTGGCAAGGGGGATATAGCTTTCGATATCAAGTCAGTATCGTAGTCACTAGTCTTCCAATGCCCCAATAAATTGGAGCCGCCAAAAAGGATAGAACAACAACTTGCCAGCGTTGAAGCCTTTGTAACACAAGAACGAAGCTCAATGTGCCAACAGATAACAAGCCGACACCAGTATATTTGAAGACTTCACTCTCGGTAGGCGATCCGCCTGTCAGGTATCCCATCATTCCCAAAATAACAAAGAGAAAGACGAATGAGGCCCGACTGATCACCATCAGACAGGTCGTCCGATGCTCGTATAGGCAAAACCGCGTTTGGCCATGTCAGATGCTTCGTAAATATTACGCAGGTCAACAACGACATTGCCATTCAGCGTGTCTTTAACGCGATCCAGATCAAGCGCACGGAACTGGTTCCACTCGGTGATGATCACCATGGCATCAGCGCCTTCCAGCGCTTCATACGGGTTCTTGGCATAGTTGATACCTTCCATCATGTGGCTGGCTTCTTCCATGCTTTCGGGGTCATAGGCTTTGATAGTTGCGCCTGCAGCGATCAGCGCTGGAATGATGTCGAGGCTTGGAGCATCGCGCATATCGTCTGTGTTCGGCTTAAAGGCGAGGCCTAGAATACCAATTGTCTTGCCGGAGACGTCGCCGCCCATGGCCGCGATGACTTTATCCGCCATCGCTTTCTTGCGCGCAGCGTTGACCTCCACAACCGTATCGACAATGCGCACTGGACTATTATGATCATTGGCGGTTTTGGTGAGCGCCAGCGTATCTTTCGGGAAGCAGGAGCCGCCATAGCCGGGCCCGGCATTCAGGAATTTTGGCCCGATCCGGCCATCAAGACCGATGCCTTTAGAAACTTCCTGTACGTTCGCGCCGACTTTTTCGCAAAGGTCCGCCATCTCGTTGATGAAGGTGATCTTCACTGCAAGGAAAGCGTTGGCGGCATATTTGATTAGTTCAGATGTGCGGCGGTTGGTGAAGACGATTGGGGTCTCATTCAGGTAAAGCGGGCGGTAAAGCTCGCGCATGACCTCTTTGGCTTGCTCATTATCAGTGCCGACGACCACGCGATCCGGACGTTTGAAGTCGCCAATTGCAGCACCTTCGCGCAGGAATTCCGGGTTTGAGACAACCGCAAAATCCGCATCTGGATTGGTCTTGCGAATGATCGCTTCGACCTCATCGCCTGTGCCAACCGGGACCGTCGATTTAGTGACAACCACAGTGAAGCCAGTCATCAGCTTGGCGATTTCTTCAGCGGCGGCATAAACGTAAGACAGGTCCGCATGACCATCGCCACGCCGGGAGGGTGTGCCGACAGCAATGAAAACGGCATCGGCATCGGCAATTGCATCCTTCGCCTCTGTCGTGAAGAAGAGGCGCTCTTCCTGAACATTGGTTTCAACCAGCTTGTCGAGGCCCGGCTCATAAATCGGCATGATGCCTTCGTGCAGGCGGTCAATCTTGCTGGCGTCCTTATCAACGCAAGTTACGACATGGCCGAAATCGGCAAAACAAGCCCCACTGACAAGACCAACATAGCCTGTCCCAATCATCGCTACACGCATGGCTCACCTCTCAGTTTACTGGTGTCCTTAAAGTCGGGGCGAGGGGTGCGCTTTTTTGCCAAAAGGGTCAAGTGCGGGATCGCCGCAAGTCCTGCATAATAGTTTGTCATCTGTTTTAGGGTGTTCCGAGCGCTGACGCTTAGAAAATCGTGGGTACAAGACAAATCGTATGAGGCGCGATAAAGACGATTCCCATGACAATCAGCTTACCTGAAATGATTTCGCTTGGGGCCTATTTCGCTCTGATGTTGGCCATTGGCCTTTACGCCTATCGAACATCGACCAGTGATGTTTCGGAATACATGCTTGGTGGACGCAAACTGCATCCTGCAGTTGGTGCTTTATCAGCTGGGGCGTCGGACATGAGTGGCTGGATGCTGATGGGCTTGCCGGGCGCGGTTTATGTCGGTGGTTTTTCCGCCGCCTGGATTGTCGTTGGTTTGTTGATTGGTGCTTACCTGAACTATCGCTTCGTAGCGCCCCGTCTTCGTGTTTATACGGAGATGGCGAATGACTCGATTACCATTCCGGACTTTTTCGAGAACCGGTTCAATGATCGCTCGCATGCCTTGCGGCTGATCTCGGCTCTGGTAATCATCATCTTTTTTACGCTCTACACATCCGCTGGGATCGTCGCGGGTGGAAAGCTGTTTGAAGCCTCGTTTGGGCTTGATTATCAATTAGGGCTGTTCCTCACAGCCGGCGTTGTCTTGGCTTATACTGTGATTGGCGGGTTCATGGCGGTCAGTCTGACGGACTTTGTGCAGGGCTGCATCATGTTCATCGCGCTGGTTCTGGTTCCGGTGATCGCTTTCTTTGCGATTGGCGGGATAGGCGGCGCAGAAACCAGTATTGTCGAAGCGACGGTTCCTGCGGGCACAGATTCAGGTACGCAGTTCTTTTCGCTTTGGCCTGAAAGCATGACCTTGTTAGGCTTTATCTCGCTCATGGCTTGGGGGCTCGGCTATTTCGGCCAGCCGCACATTATCGTTCGGTTCATGGCCATTCGTAGCCTGAAGGACGTTGCTGTCGCCCGTTGGATCGGTATGAGCTGGATGTTTGTGACCGTCCTTGGGGCGGTTCTGGTCGGCTATGTTGGCGTCGCATATGTTCAGCAAAACGGATTGCAGGCAGACCTGTCTGACCCGGAAACCATCTTCATTTTGCTGAGCCAGACCCTGTTCCATCCACTTGTGTCCGGCTTCTTGTTGGCAGCCATACTCGCTGCGATTATGAGCACGATCTCCTCGCAGCTTCTGGTCTCATCCAGTTCTTTGACAGAGGATCTGTACAAGACTTTCCTGCGCCGGGAAGCGAGCCAGTCAGAATTGGTCCTGATTGGGCGGGTTGCGACGATCGTCGTTTGCCTCGTCGCAATTGCTTTAGCGTTTGATCGCTCCAGCAATATTCTCTCACTGGTTTCAAATGCATGGGCCGGATTTGGCGCCGCATTTGGGCCAATCATCTTGCTAAGCCTGTTTTGGGGTAAGATGACCCGCGATGGCGCACTCGCCGGCATGATTGTCGGGGCAGGGACTGTTCTGTTCTGGCTCTATGCGCCTATTACAATTGATGGGCAGAGCCTCTCAAGCGTGATTTATGAGATCGTTCCGGGCTTCCTCATGGCAGGGGCTTCCGCAATTATAGTCAGCCTGTTTGGCCGAAACGTGAAAGCAGATGTCGCCAAAGGCTATGCGGACATGCGCGAGGTCATGGTGAAAGCGGCGAGCTAGCGCGCGTTAGGCCTCGCCGCCATCCATGTGCAGGAAAGCTGGATCGATCCCGATCTGCTCAAGCGTGGCTTCCCACTTTGCGGCATAGTCAGCGCTGAACACCAAATCTGGGATGGGGTCTGCAACGATCCAGGCATTCTGGCTAAGCTCATATTCCAGCTGCCCTGGTCCCCAGCCAGAATAGCCAAGGCTCAGCACTGATTTGCGCGGGGACGCGCCACTGGCCATGGCCACAAGCACATCCCGCGTTGCCGTCATACATAGGCTGTCAGTGACAGTCATCGTTGCGCCATCACTGAAATAGTCATTGGAATGGATGACAAAGCCACGATCGGTGCCAACTGGTCCGCCATTCAACACCGGGACTTCGGGCAGTTTTATATCCTGCTCAATGCCTAGCTGATCAAAGAGATCAGGCAGGGTAAGATTATCCATCGGATCATTCAGGACCAGCCCCATGGCATAGCTCTCGGCATGGGCGCAGACGAGGATCACGGCTCGCTCGAACCGATCATCGCCAATCCCGGGCATCGCCACCAGCAATTTGCCTGTCAGGCCATCTGTGTCTGTTTCATCCATGGCGAAGAGGCTGACGGAACTTTCTTGGCTTGGCAAGCGACACATCGCCCTTACATGGCAGGTAAGTCAAAACAGGAGAGACGGCGATGACAATCAAGGTTGGTGATAAACTTCCCGAAACGACCTTCATGGAAATGACGGCAAATGGACCAGAACCGCGCAGCACGGCGGACGTGTTCGCGGGCAAGACGGTTGCCATGTTTGCTGTACCGGGCGCCTATACGCCGACATGTTCTGCCAAGCACCTGCCGGGCTTTGTTGAGAAGCAAGGCGAGCTGGCCGCCAAAGGTGTGGACGAGATTGTCTGTACATCCGTGAATGATGTTTTCGTTATGGGGGCATGGGGCAGCGAGAGCGGCGCGGATGGCAAAGTACGCATGCTTGCCGATGGCAATGGTGACTTTGCCAAGGCGATTGGCCTTGAGCTGGATGCCAGTGGTTTTGGTATGGGCAGCCGGTCTCAGCGCTACTCCATGCTGGTCAAAGATGGCGAAGTGGCTGAGCTGAACGTTGAAGATGGCGGCGGCTTTGCCGTGTCCAGTGCAGAGCACCTGCTCGGCCAGCTCTAAATAAAGCGAAAAGAGTCACGGAATCGTGTGACAACGGCGTATCTGGAGGACAGATGCGCCGTTTTTCGATGATAAATTATTGAAAAACGGAAAATGTCTTCCCACATGAACTATTGGTCATAATCAGGGAGGACCAAAAATGGAATCTCAACTTATCCTACTTGGCCTTTTGGCGGTTGCTGCTTTTGTCTTGCTGACTTCAGCGGTGAAAGTGGTCCCGCAAGGCTTTAATTTCACGGTCGAGGCGTTTGGGCGTTATACGCGCACGCTGGGGCCTGGCATGCACTTTCTGATCCCGTTCTATCAGCGCGTTGGGCGCAAGATGAACATGATGGAGAGTGTACTCGATATCCCGACACAGGAAGTGATTACCCGCGATAATGCGCAGGTATCCTGTGACGCGGTTGTGTTTACACAAGTGATTGATCCGGTTGCTGCCGCTTATGAGGTGAATAATCTTGAAAACGCGATTACCAACCTCTCGCTAACCAATATCAGGACAGTGGTTGGCTCAATGGACCTCGATGAAGTCCTGTCTAATCGCGATGACATCAATGCGCGTTTGCTCTCAGTGGTTGATTCTGCGACCAACCCTTGGGGCGTGAAGGTCACTCGGATTGAGATTGCCGATCTTTCTCCACCAGCCGACATCACCGAAGCCATGGCGCGCCAGATGAAGGCCGAGCGCCTCAAGCGTGCGGAAATTCTGACCGCTGAAGGTGAAAAACAGTCAGCCATTCTGCGTGCCGAAGGGGAAAAGCAGTCTACTATCCTTGAGGCTGAAGGGCGCCGGGAAGCTGCTTTCCGTGATGCTGAAGCGCGTGAGCGTGAGGGTGAAGCCGAAGCCAAAGCGACAGCCTTCGTATCTGAAGCGATTGCCAAGGGTGACGTTAACGCGATTAATTACTTCCTTGGACAGCAATATGTTGCCGCCTTTGAGAAGCTGGCGATGGCGGGTGGCAACAAGACGGTTATCATCCCGGCTGAGTTCAGCTCAATCCTCGGCACGATTGAGGGCATTAAAGGCCTCACCGATGCGGCCAAGGATGCGACGACGGCCCGTCTAGGGGTGCCACCAACAGGGGGTAACTAATGGACGGTCTTGATTTCTCTCTGTGGCCGCCCACGGCCTGGCACTGGCTGGCCCTGGGACTGTTCCTGATCTCGGTTGAGATGGTTTTGGGGACATTTGATCTGCTCTGGATCGCGATAGCCGCAGCTTTGACATCAGTGTTCGCGGCGCTCGCCCCGGCTGAAATGGCCGCCTGGCAAGGGCAATTGATTGTCTTCGCCATCGCCTCGACAGGCTTGTTCATTATGGGACGCACAGTGTTTCGCAAAATGCGTGAGAATATTGAGGAGCACCCAACGCTGAACAAGCGTATGGCCGGAACCCTTGGTCAGCGCGGTGTGGTTGCTACAGACTTTGTTGGCGGCTCGGGCCGGGTGAAGCTTGGCGATACCGAATGGTCAGCCCAGACGGTCGATGGCAGCAATCCGGTGAGCGGCACCGGCGTCATTGTCGAAGACACGGCAGGCAACAGCCTGAAAGTCAAAGTCGCTTAAGAGCGTTCTTACACATCTCAATTGATGACGGCGGGCAGAAGCTCGCCGTTTTTCTATGTTTTCGACCAGCGCGCGCAGATGGCGGTAGGTAGCAGGCGGTCATCATGGGCATGCGGGATCGCCATTTCGCCCATTTCAATCTGCCCGCCCAAACCCTTCAAGTGTCCGGCGAGGGCCTGCGCCAAGGCGATATGAGACAGGCGCACGGCATAGGCCGTCAGGATTACAAAGAGTGGTTCGTCAGACAACAAAGCGCGGACATTGGCGAGGAGGCCGGGCAGGTCTTCCTCAAACCGCCAGGTTTCATTCTTGGTCCCGCGTCCGAATTTCGGAGGATCAAGCACGATGGCGTCATAGCGATTGCCGCGGCGGATCTCGCGAGCGGTGAACTTCATCGCATCATCGGCGATCCAGCGGATGGGCTTGTCCTCCAACCCGCTTATGGCCTGATGCTCTTTGCCATAGCCATTCGATTTGGGGCTGGCATCCAGGTGCGTGACTTCGGCGCCAGCTTGCGCGGCTGCAAGGCTCATCATGCCTGTATAGCCAAACAGGTTGAGCAGTTTGACCGGACGGCCTGCGCTACGTATTTTCTCCTGGGCAAAAGCCCAGTGAACGCTGTGTTCCTGAAACAGGCCAAGATGCCGGAAAGGGGTACGGCGCGCATTCAGATGCAGACCACGCCACTCCATTGGCCACTCGTTAGGGGCTGCGGGGTTCAAAAGCCGCCAATTGCCGCGATCATCATCGCCGGATTTTGCATCAAAATGTGCATCGGCTGTCCAGTTTTCTATCGGGGCTGCAGGGGGCCAAAAGGCTTGTGGGTCGGGCCGGATTACGGTCTGGCTGCCAAACCGTTCGAGCTTCTGCCCATCGCCGCTATCAAGCAGGCTATACTGGTCGTTGTTCCATTGATCAGCAAGGAAAAGGGTGGACTTCAGTTCCATCAGGCAAACCCTCTCTGACGCCAGCCTTCATACAGCATGATCGCGGTGGCCTGCGCGAGGTTGAGGCTATCGGCACCGCCACGCATTGGGATCAAACAGAGCGTATTGCACTCGGCTTCAACCGCATCCGGCAAACCTGATTGCTCATTGCCCATCAGTATCAGGCTGGGTCGTACGAAATCGACACCAACATGACTGGTATCGCCGTTTACGCTGGCGGCCACCATGTTCAGTCCTGCCGTCTTGCGCCAGATATTGAAGGTCGCAAAATCTGCACGAGCCAGGCGAACATCAAATAGCGACCCCATTGAGGCCCGCACGGCTTCCACACTGTAAGGATCACAGCATTGTTCGATCATGATCACGCCTGCAACATCCGCGCAGTCAGCGGTCCGCAGGATCGTGCCGAGATTGCCGGGGTCGCGACATTCATAAAGGCCAATCCATAGACCCTTATGACTGGTATCAAGATCATTCAGTGTGAGTGGGCGCTGTTTGATGGCAGCGATCACAGATTGCGGATTATCCTTGCGGGCGATCGACCCGGCGAGACGGTCAGGCACCTGAAGGACGTCTCCGCCAGCTGCAGAAACTCGCTCAGCAAGCGCTTGAACAAAGTCTCGTTCACTACCGGAATTAGAGATCACAAGTGTCTCAACCTCCCAGCCTGCCGCAAGCGCCTGTTCAATCAATCGCGCGCCTTCAGCCAGGAAAAGGCTGTTTTCTGCACGGCCTTTCTTGCGTTCCAGGCTACGAAGCCGCTTAATGCGAGGATTGCTTGCTGAGCTTATAAGGTCGGGGGAAACAGTCATGATGGCCCGTGTAACATGCACTTGTGTGATTCCAAGTCATGATGCAGATGTATGGCATCGCGCAGTCTGAAGGGGAGATTGCAAATGAGTGCTTATAATACGATCGTTGCTGGCCTCTCAGCCTCGGGACTGGTCTTGCTTGGTTTTGTTGCCACGCATGGTCAGTCAGACTTCCATATGAGTGCTGCGCAGATGCAGGCCACTTTGCAAGCCAAGGCTGAGGCAGCTTTGCATGATGGCGATTTCGGCTGGGCTACAATCACTATGGATGGTCAGGTCGCCACGATTACCGGGAATGCTCCAAGTGATGGTGCCATAGCGGCAGCCCAGCAGCTTGTGCTGACGTCAGCCGGACCAGGTGGCTGGTTGCGAGGCGGTATTGTTCGCGTCGAAACCGAACTGACGGAAGCAACTGAAGTTTCAGTCGTTTCGCCTTTTGTCTGGCGGGCGACCAAGACAGAAGGGCAAGATTATATTCTGACTGGTGTTGTGCCGAGTGAAGCGTTGCAGACTGAGTTGGCGACAGCAGCAATGTCGGTCATGCCGAATACACTGAGTGATCGTACGAAGCTTGCGGAGGGTGCGCCAGATGGTGACTGGGGTGAAATTGCCAAGTTTGGCCTCACGCAATTGCAGAAACTGGATTCCGGCGAGGCACGACTAACGGACAGGGTGCTTAAGGTTAGCGGTATCGCGATGGATGATGCCAACCGCATTGCCGTAACAGCGGCTGTTTCTAACCTTTCAGACCCATGGCAGGGCATCGCGCGGATTTCCGGCCCAAGTCTATGGACCGCAGAACATATAGATGGCGCTTTAGTGTTGTCGGGCAGTTGTGAGACGGATGCTGACCGGGCGGAGATTGCCCAGATTGCGCAGACCCATTTTGATGGACCAATCATTGATAATATGACTGTAGCGGACACCCAGTATGAAGACTGGATTCAAGGTGTACGCCTTGGATTGCCGCATTTTACACAGTTTGAAAGTGGTGAAATGGCCTTTGAACCCGAAGAAATCGGTTTCACTTTTGATGGAGAGGCTTCAACCTCAACCTTGCAATTCTTGCGTGAAGATATGGGCAAGCTGGAAGGGGACTATGCTGTCACGATTGATGCTGAGCCTGTTGCTGTGATTCTTGAGGAGCTGCAGGGTGTTGATCTTGGCGATGACCCTTTGCAGGCTTGCCAGGCTTCCTTTGATCTGATCATGGATGCCAATGCGGTTATGTTTGAAACCGGAAATGCCGTTATCTCGCGGGAAAGTGGTATCACCCTCGACAAAATTATGGCTGTCTCTGACACTTGTGCAGAGACACTGCTTTTCGAGGTTGGCGGACACACCGATACAAGCGGCGCCAGAGAGGCGAACATGACTCTCAGTCAGGATCGCGCGCAGGCTGTCGCCAACTATATGAGAGATGCAGGATTTGAGGCAGAACGCCTTATTGTCAAAGGCTATGGTCCGGATATCCCAAAAACGGACAATGAAACACCCGAAGGACGCGCCATGAACCGGCGTATTGAATTTACCGTTCAGGAGCGGAGTGAATAGATGCAGTGGCTTATTTCCCAGATCTGGATTTTGCTGGCGGTCGCAGGCTTTCTCGGCCTTATCCTTGGGTTGGCTTTGCGTGGCCTGATGGGCGGGAACAAGCTTCGCCGGGCCACGGTTGAACGTGATGTTGCACGTACGGAGCTGGGACAAGCGCGCGCGGAGATCGATGCGCTCTATGCGTCGCAACGTAAACTAAAAGAAGAGAATGCCGGGCAGGGCGCTGTACCTAACACCCAGGAAACAGATGCGCTGAAAGCTGAAATTGGTGTCCGCGATCAGCGTTTGAGCGAACTTGAAGCGGCGCTTCAAAGCGCGCGGGATGATCTTGAAGTGGCTCAACAGGCCCATGCTAGCGCCGAAACGAATGCAGATGGTATCAAGGCCACTGGTGCTGCGCTTGCAGGCGCAGCTGTTGGTGCTGTCCTTGGTGGCGATGGTGACAAGGTTCGTGAGCTTGAGGAGCGTAATGTCTGGCTTGAGGAGCGTATTCAGGCGCTTGAGGCTGATATTGAGACACTCGGACAAGCGAGCGCTGAAGTTGTCGCTCCTGCGCCTGTTGAGAGCGATGAGGCAGAGACGTCGATCAATCTGACGAAGCTGGAATGGCAGAATACCTACCTTCGCCAGCGCGTAGAGGCCCTAGAAAATCGGATGACGGTGACCCCGGTTTTGGCTGTCGACAATGAGGCAGAACCTGCAGAGGCAGAGACTGCTGAAGTCCCAGTTGTTGAGGCGAATCCGCAGCAGGATGAGGAAATGGCGCGCTTGCGTTGGCGTAACCGCTATCTTGAAGGGCGTCTGGCTTACTATGAAGAAGAAGCCAATGCCGAAGACCTGGCTGAGGCGACACCCGAACCGGAACCTATCCAAGAAGAGGTAATGGAAGACGCGGTTGAAGAAGCCCCCGCTGAAGAGCCTCAGGTCGATGATGCGGGTGATGTTGAAGTTGAAGAAGAGACTTCGGAGACCGAGGTATCTGAAGCTGAGCCTGAAGTCGTAGAAGAAGCAGAGTCTGAGCCGGCTGAAGAAGCACCACAGGAAGAGGCTGCTCCAGAGGAGACTGCCGAAGAACATCCTGCAGAAGCTGTGCTGCGCAGTCTCGAGGGCGATGAGGCTGAGAGCGAAGAAGCAGAAGTTCCAGAAGAGGCTGTTAGTGATGCCGGTGAGGCCGCCCAGCCAGAAGCCTTTAACGAGCCCAAAGATGGCGGCGATGACCTGACCGCTATTGGTGGGATCGGGCCGCGCATTGCTGAAGTGCTGAATGGCTTAGGCATTTGGACGTATGCGCAAATTGCGTCTTGGACGCCGGAAAATGCTGCATGGGTCGAGGAGCATTTGTCTTTCAAAGGCCGGGTTGAACGCGAGCAGTGGATCGCGCAAGCTAAGGCCCTGATTGAATAAGTGTCTTCAGATTAAGTTCAGGTCGGGCATGCCAATCTGAACGCTGGCTTTACCGCGTGATGTTCTGGGGTATGGTAAATGGACAAAGGGAGAGATGGCATGATTGACCACGAAACAATTGAAAACGCTGAAAGCGTTGAGTTTGACAGTGCAATTCTGAAAGACGCTCCAACCGTCCGGATGTCGCGTCGTGGGATTATCAAAGGTCTCGCCTGCGGAACGGTTGTGCCGATCCTGTCGAGCTGTTCGACCAATCCAGAAACCGGGCAGTCGCAGTTCATCATGTTTGGTGAGCAGCAGATTGCGTCAATGGCGGTCACGGCCTGGTCAGATATGAAAAAGCAAACCCCACAAACAAGCGATAGTCGTTTGCGCTCTCGCGTTCTTAATATCTGGGAGCGGATTGAGAACGGGGCCACGGCCGCCAGTGCTTCAGGCCGCAAGTGGAATCAGGAAGACTGGGAAGTTGCTGTTTTTGACACTGATGACGTCAATGCATTCGTAATGCCGGGGAATAAAGTTGGTGTTTATCGGGGTATCACTGAGCTGACAGAAAATGATGACCAGATATCATCCGTCCTAGGGCACGAGCTTGGGCATGTTGCCGGGCGTCATGCGGCCGAACGGATGTCTGTCCAGATGGCTTCACAGGTTGGCCTCGTAGCCGGGTCGATTGCGATTGCTCAGACCGAAACAGGCCAGAAATATGGAAATGAGATCGCTGCTCTCGGCGGTGCAGCCCTGCAGTTCGGGGTCATCCTGCCATACAGCCGCCGCCATGAATTAGAGGCTGATAAGCTCGGCGTCGATTATATGCACAAGGCTGGCTATGACGTGAAGCAGGCGCCGCGTTTGTGGGAGTTGATGGATGCCAAGAGCGCCGGGAACCGTCCGCCAGAATTCATGTCCACGCATCCTGACCCGGCGCGCCGGGCGGTTGAGCTCAGAAACTATATTAATGCCAAAGGCTATGCGCTGATCTAGGGTTCATCGCGGTGTGCATTCTTTTTCTGCTGAAGCACCCCTGTGAGGACATGGGGGTGCTTCATGCGTTATAGAGAGTGGGCGCGCCCAATTGCAGGTGCGGAAACGTTTCCTTCGGCTTTGTCTATCACGCTTCACGGCGATGATGACGTCACGCAAAGTAAGGATGATGAATGACTGAGCGACTTGAGGCTGATTATGTGATCGTTGGAACCGGTGCGGTCGGTATGGCGTTTGCGGATATCCTGATCCATGAGTCTGATGCTGATATCATCCTGATCGATCGGTATGCCAAGCCTGGCGGGCACTGGAATGATGCCTATCCTTTTGTTCAACTGCACCAGCCTGCAGCCTATTACGGGGTCAGTTCACGCAGACTTGAAACCGGGGCGCGCGAGCAGGGTACTCTCAATGCGGGTTTAGAGGAGCTATCCAGCGGCGCTGCTATTCTTGCTTATTATGATGACCTGATGCGGCAAGATTATCTGCCAACTGGACGCGTTCGCTACTTCCCGATGTGCGAGTATCACAAGGATGGACACTTCACCTGTAAGCTCACAGGGCAAGTGCGGACGGCACATGCGCGTCGAAAACTGGTCGATTGCAGTTTCCTCAATACATCGGTTCCCAAAACACATAAACCGAACTTTTCGATTGATGAGGATGTGCGGTTCCTGCCCCTGAATGACTTGCCAACCATAACAGATGCCCCTGATGGGTTTGTCGTGATTGGCGGCGGCAAGACAGGCTTGGATGCATGCTTGTGGCTACTTGAGCAAAGGGTTGATCCCGATGACATTACCTGGGTCATCAGTCGTGATGCCTGGTGGTTGGACCGTGAGAACACCCAAACCCATATCGACTTTTTTGATCAGACAATGGGTACGCAAGCGGCCATGATGGAAAGCATCGCTGCGGCAAGCGATAAGGATGACATGTTCGATCGGCTTGAGGCGTGTGGCTATTTCCTCAGGCTTCATGATGAGGTGCGTCCAACCATGTTCCATGGCGCAACGATCTCAAGGGCCGAACGGGATGAAATTCTCAAAATCAAGAATGTGGTTCGTATGGGGCATGTGCAGCATATTGGCTCTGATAAGGTCACGCTTGCAGAAGGTATTATCTCGACAACGCCAAATACTGTGCATGTTGATTGCTCTGCGAGTGCTCTTAAGGCGCTCACACCGCGCCCTGTTTTTGAGGGCACCTTAATCACACCACAGATGATCCGGCCCTTTCAGCCTGTTTTCAGTGCGGCTCTGATTGCCCACGTTGAGTTGAATTTTGGAGATGAGGCCAAGCAGAACATTCTCTGTACGCCTGTGGCTTTGCCAGACGCCGACATTGATTTCATTCGCTTTACCTCAACTGGATTCATGAACCAGTATATGTGGTCGCAGGAACCAAAGGTGCGGGACTGGATGACCCATAACCGGCTGTCAGGGCCGGTGAGTATGCTAAACGAAGTTTCTCCTGATGATGTTGAGAAGAAAGCCGTGCTCCGGCGCATGCGCAGTGCGGCTCCGATGGCGGTTGCGAAGCTTGCCGAGTTTAAGGCGACCTACAATATCGATTAGGCGTACAATTAGCGACATACTATTAGAACGCTTCTGTGTGCCTGTCTCTTGACGTATGGAGATGAATACGGTTTACGCAGCGCTTCGTCCTTCGGGGTGAAACACATTTGTCTGTGGGAGGGTCGCCAGACCGCACCACGGGCCTTCTCAACCGGCGGCCGGATCGAAAGACCACCGGCCACTTTAATCAAGCCAGAGAGGTTATCATGGCTAAGAAACTGCTGGGGCAGCTGAAGCTCCAGATTCCTGCAGGTGCGGCGAACCCGTCTCCGCCTGTCGGCCCGGCGCTGGGTCAGCGCGGCATCAACATCATGGAATTCTGTAAGGCGTTTAACGCCAAGACAGAGAAGATGGAAAAAGGCCTGCCGCTGCCTGTCGTCATCGATTACTATCAGGACAAGTCTTTCACATTCATCGTGAAAACGGCGCCTGCGTCTGTTCTGCTGAAGAAGGCCGCTGGTCTGAAGTCAGGCAGCCAGGAACCAGGCCGTAGCGTTGCCGGTAAGGTCACACGTGCCCAGTGCCGTGAGATTGCCGAGGTTAAAATGGCTGACCTGAACGCCAACGATCTTGATCAAGCGACAAAGATCATTGAGGGCTCTGCGCGCTCAATGGGTCTGGAAGTGACGGAGTAAGAGAGATGGCTGGAAAACGTTATCGCGCCGCCGCTGAGGCCGTAGATGCTGACAAGGCTTATGCTGTCAGCGAAGCTGTTGCTCTGGTGAAATCCAATGCAACATCCAAGTTCGATGAGACAATCGAGATTGCGGTCAATCTTGGTGTTGATCCAAAATACGCTGACCAAATGGTTCGCGGTGTTGTCTCTCTGCCATCTGGTACAGGTAAAGACGTTCGCGTCGCTGTTTTCGCTCGTGATGCGAAGGCTGACGAAGCCCGCGAAGCTGGCGCAGAGATCGTCGGCGCTGAAGACCTTATGGAAGAAATTCAGAACGGTAAGTCTGACTTTGATCGCGTCATTGCCTCACCAGACATGATGTCTGTGGTTGGACGTCTTGGTAAGGTGCTTGGCCCACGCGGCCTGATGCCGAACCCGAAGGTTGGTACGGTTACGCCAAACGTGGCGCAGGCTGTTAAAGATGCCAAAGGCGGCTCGGTTGAGTTCCGCGTTGAGAAAATGGGCATCGTGCACGCAGGTATCGGTAAGGCATCCTTCACTGAAGATGCGATCGAGAAAAATGTTCGTGCCTTTGTGGGGGCGCTTATGAAGGCCAAGCCATCAGGCGCAAAAGGTACGTATGTGAAGCGGATCACGCTGAGCTCAACCATGGGCGCTGGTGTCATGCTGGATACAGGTGACGCGCTTCCTGAAAGCTAAGTCTGCCCAATATTTTTTAGAATGCCCGTCAAAGAAATTTGGCGGGCATTTTTCATTTGCATGTCCCTTTGATTTATCGTTAGTCGGCATTCTGATAATTTGGGGAGATATTTTATGTTGAAGATTATTGCGGCCTCTGCAGCGCTATTCGGTTTAGCGGCCTGTGTTTCCGGACAGACCACAGAGTATTCTGGAAAGCGCGCGGATTACAGCAACAAGACCACCATTGAAGCCAATGAAGATGGTGAAGAGGTGATTTGTCGTAAGAAGCCACAAACCGGCTCTCGCGTACGCATGACCAAGCGCTGTGCGACGCAGGCAGAATGGGATGCTTACGATGAGGAAGTTCAGCGTCGCATGAAGGACATGACGAATGCGCGCCAAGCGCCTCTCGAGTAAGCTCTTGACTTTTGTGAATTAGGGGGTTGCCCCCTTGTGGATGACGCGTTAAGGAACGCGGCTTGCGGGAGATCGGCATTTTGGCGGTCTCCCGTTTCCTGTCCGAGACCATGGGTGGCTTCTCTAAGAGGCGTAAATCCCCTGATAGACGGGGTGATGCAGGTTGGTCTGTGGATTTCACAGATTTGACTGGTCTGCTGAGGCCCTGGGCAGGCGCTGGAATCGGCGTCTTAGACGCCGGTAAAGGCAACCCCAGGCGCCCGGATGGTCCGGTCGCCTTGTTTGAAGGAGATCCGTAATGGATAGAGCCGGAAAAGCCGAAGCCATCAAAACGCTGGAAGGCGTTATTGCTGACTCTGGCAGCGTCATCGTGGCGCGTTACACCGGTCTTTCAGTTGCGGAGATGACTGAGTTCCGTGGCAAACTGCGTGAGCAGGGCGCTGTTGCGAAAGTGGTCAAGAACCGTCTCTTTAAGAAAGCGCTTGATGGAAAAGGTGGCGACGCAGCTGATGCTATGTTCGTTGACCAGACCATTATCGCTTATGCAGAGGATCCTGTTGCTGCGGCAAAGGGCGCTTCTGAATTCGCTAAAGATAATGACAAGCTCGTTATCATTGGCGGTCTTATGGGTGACGAGATTCTTGATGCGGCGGGCGTTGACGCGCTCTCCAAAATGCCATCTCGCGAGGAGCAAATTGCTACTGTTGTTGCCCGTCTACTTGGACAGGCAAGCCAGATTGGTCAGCGTCTTGCGGCGCCAGGCCAGGGCCTGGCCGGTGCTATCAATGTGATCGGCGAGAAGGCAGCAGCGTAAGGTCGTATCCCCAACAAAGACCAGCAAACACACATCAACCCCAATTAGGACATCAGGAATTATGGCTGATATCGCAAAACTCGGTGAAGAGCTTCTTGGCCTCACCATTCTGGAAGCAAAAGAGCTCAACGATTTTCTCGAAGAGCGTGGTATTAAAGCGGCAGCAGCAGTTGCTGTAGCTGGCCCTGCAGGCGGCGGCGATGCCGGCGGCGCAGCGGCTGAAGAGAAAGACGAATTCGACGTCATTCTTAAGGACGGCGGCGCCAAGAAAATTGGCGTAATTAAAGTCGTTCGCGAAGTCGTTTCTGGCCTTGGCCTGAAGGAAGCGAAAGAGCTCGTCGAATCTGCTCCAAAGCCAATCAAAGAAGGCGTCTCAAAAGACGAGGCCGAAGAGCTGAAGAAAAAATTCGAAGAAGCCGGCGCGACCGTCGAGATCAAGTAAGGCTTCTGCCCCGGTTCGGGGCTGTAGAGTACGGGGCAGTCACGCGCGAGAGGCTGTTACCGGTTTGAGTAAGCGCGGCAAAGTCATTCTGGCTTTGCCGCGTCCTCGCGTTTCAGGCGACACGCCGCTTTTGCCTTCGAGGTGATGCGGCAAAATACGGGACACAAGATGGCACTCTCTTTCACAGAAAAGAAACGCATCCGCAAATCCTTCGGTAAAATCCCCGAAGCCATCGATATGCCAAACCTCATTGAGGTTCAGCGCTCCTCATATGAACAATTCCTACAGATGCACACGGCGCAAGCTGAGCGCACAGACGATGGTCTGGGCGGTGTTTTCAAGGGTGTTTTCCCAATCGTTGATTTCAACGAGCGGGCGTCTCTGGAATATGTTTCATACGAGTTCGAGCCACCGAAATTTGATACAGAAGAATGTATGCAGCGTGACTTGACCTACGCTGCGCCGCTGAAGGTTCGTCTTCAGCTGGTTGTTTTCGACATTGACGAGGACACGGGTGCAAAATCCGTCAAGGAAGTTAAGGAGCAGGAAGTCTACCTCGGTGACATCCCGCTGATGACCAATAAGGGGACGTTCATCGTGAACGGAACCGAGCGCGTTATCGTATCTCAGATGCACCGGTCGCCGGGTGTGTTCTTTGATCACGATAAGGGCAAGACTCACAGCTCTGGTAAGCTGTTGTTTGCTGCTCGGATCATCCCATATCGCGGTTCATGGCTCGACTTTGAGTTTGACGCCAAGGATATTCTGAATGTTCGCATCGACCGTAAGCGTAAACTGCCAGCGACAACGCTGCTGATGGCGCTTGGTTATGATGCTGATCAAATCCTCGACATGTTCTACACCCACTCTGTCTATCGCCTGGACAAAGCGGGTTGGATCTGTGGTTTCAACCCGGATCAGTGGAAAGGTCAGAAGCCTGACTTTGACCTCGTGGACGCAGCTTCTGGTAAGGTCGTTGCGCCTGCGGGCCGTAAGATCACAGCGCTTGCGGTTAAGCGGATCGCTGAGGGCGGCACAGATGAGCTGCTGCTGCCGACAGCGGCCGTTGAGGGCAAGTTCCTCGCGCGTGACATCGTCAACCGCAAGACCGGTGAGATTTATGGTGAGTCTGGTGACCTGCTGGACGAAGAGCTGCTTGCTGAATTGCGTGACCAGAAGGTCAAAGCGATCGAGATTCTCGACGTTGACAATGGTGGTCGTGGCCCATGGCTGCGCAACACGCTGAAAGCTGACAAGAATGATACCCGTTTTGAGGCACTGTCTGACATTTACCGTGTTATGCGCCCGGGTGAGCCGCCAACCCAGGAGGCGGCTGACGCATTGTTCAATCAGCTCTTCTTCGATGGCGAGCGCTATGATCTCTCGGCAGTTGGCCGGGTGAAAATGAACACCCGTCTGAAAGT
The DNA here is from genome assembly GCF_045287255.1 of Hyphomonas sp. FCG-A18. Taxonomy (GTDB): domain Bacteria; phylum Pseudomonadota; class Alphaproteobacteria; order Caulobacterales; family Hyphomonadaceae; genus Henriciella. The sequence continues at coordinate 1,863,676 of NZ_CP137142.1, read as the reverse complement.
CGCGGTTGAGGGCTTCGAGCCTGCCGAAGATACCGTTCGGACACTGCGCAATGACGATATTCTTGGTGTCATGAAGGTCATCCTCGACCTGAAAGATGGCAAGGGTGAGGTCGACGATATCGACAATCTCGGTAACCGCCGTGTTCGTTCTGTCGGTGAGCTGATGGAAAACAATTACCGGATCGGTCTGGTGCGCATGGAGCGCGCGATCAAGGAGCGTATGGGCTCTGTTGACATCGATACGGTGATGCCGAACGACCTGATCAATGCTAAGCCGGTTGTTGCGTCTGTACGTGAATTCTTCGGCAGCTCGCAGCTGTCTCAGTTCATGGACCAGACGAACCCGCTATCAGAGATTACGCATAAGCGTCGTCTTTCGGCGCTTGGCCCGGGTGGTCTGACGCGTGAGCGTGCGGGCTTTGAGGTGCGCGACGTGCACCCGACCCACTATGGCCGGATCTGTCCGATTGAGACACCGGAAGGTCCGAACATTGGTCTGATCAACTCGCTCGCCACCCATGCGCGCGTCAACAAGTATGGCTTCATCGAGAGCCCGTACCGTAAGGTGGTTGATGGCAAGCTGACCGATGAGGTGGTTTACCTCTCTGCAATGGAAGAGCAGCTCTACAAGATTGCTCAGGCCAACACGCAGGTTGATGAGAAGGGTGAGCTCGTCAATGAGTTCGCTAACTCCCGTGTCAACGGCGAAGCGATGCTCGTTCTGAAAGAAGAAGTCCAGTACATGGACGTCTCGCCGAAACAGGTTGTGTCTGTTGCTGCGGCACTGATCCCGTTCCTTGAGAATGACGATGCGAACCGCGCGCTGATGGGCTCGAACATGCAACGTCAGGCCGTGCCGCTGGTGCAAACCGATGCGCCACTGGTCGGGACGGGTATGGAATCTGTTGTGGCTCGTGATAGTCGCGCAACCATCATGGCGTCTCGCTCTGGTGTGATTGAGCAGGTGGATGCGACCCGTATCGTTGTCCGCGCGACTGAAGAGCTGGAAGGCCGGTCCGGTGTAGACATCTACCGCCTGTCCAAATTCCGTCGCTCGAACCAAAACTCGTGCATCAACCAGCGCCCAATCGTCAAAGTGGGCGATGAGGTCAAGAAGGGCGACATCATTGCCGATGGCCCATCAACAGACCTTGGTGAACTGGCGCTTGGCCGTAACGTGCTCGTCGCGTTCATGCCCTGGAATGGCTACAACTTTGAGGACTCGATCCTGATTTCTGAGCGTATTGTGCGCGACGATGTCTATACATCGATCCACCTTGAAGAGTTCGATATTGCCGCGCGCGATACCAAGCTTGGCCCGGAAGAGATCACCCGCGATATTCCGAACGTTGGTGAAGAAGCTCTGCGGAACCTCGACGAAGCCGGTATTGTTGCTGTCGGAGCCGAGGTGAAAGCCGGCGATATTCTGGTTGGTAAGGTGACGCCGAAAGGCGAGAGCCCAATGACACCGGAAGAGAAGCTGCTGCGCGCCATCTTTGGTGAGAAAGCCTCTGACGTTCGTGACACATCTCTGCGTGTGCCTCCGGGCGATGCCGGTACAGTTGTTGAGGTGCGTGTGTTTAACCGCCACGGCATCGACAAGGACCAGCGGGCTCTGCAAATCGAGCGGGAGCAGATCGAGCAGCTGCAAGAGGATAAAGAGGACGAGCAGTCCATCCTTGAGCGCAACACTTATTCTCGTCTGAAAACCTTCCTCGTTGGCAAAGACGCTGCGGCTGGGCCAAAAGGCTTCAGCACAGGCAAGATCACTGCCGATGCGCTGGAAGAGGTTCGCGAGAGCGAACTTTGGGACATTGCTCTGAAGTCTGAGAAGCATCAGGCTGAGATTGATGACCTGCAGAACCGCTTCAATGAGTCGATCCGTGAGCTTGAGGCTCGCTTCAACGACAAGGTTGATAAGGTCCAGCAGGGCGATGACCTGCCACCAGGCGTGATGAAGGTTGTCAAAGTCTTCCTCGCTGTGAAGCGTAAGCTGCAGCCGGGCGACAAGATGGCCGGACGTCACGGAAACAAGGGTGTTATTTCTAAGATCAACCCGATCGAGGACATGCCTTTCCTTGAGGATGGCACACCGGTCGACATCGTTCTGAACCCGCTCGGGGTTCCATCGCGGATGAATGTCGGACAGATTCTCGAAACCCACCTTGGTTGGGCTGCAGCGGGTCTGGGCAAGATGGTGACGGAATCGCTTGCCGAATGGCATGAGAACAATGATGCTGATGCCCTGCGCAAGACACTTCAAACCGTCTATGGTGAAGGTGAAGAGCTGCCGGATACCGAAGAGGAACTGGTCGAACTGGCCGGGAACCTGCATAAGGGTGTGCCGATGGCGACCCCAGTGTTTGACGGTGCCCGCGAGCCAGACATTGTCACCATGCTGGAGCGCGCAGGCCTTGATGGATCAGGTCAGTCTATCGTGTTTGATGGACGGACCGGTGAGCAGTTCAAGCGCCCGGTAACGGTTGGATACAAATACCTGCTGAAGCTGCACCACCTGGTGGATGAGAAGATTCACGCCCGCTCAACCGGGCCGTACTCTCTCGTCACCCAGCAACCCCTGGGCGGTAAGGCTCAGTTCGGTGGCCAGCGCTTCGGGGAGATGGAGGTCTGGGCTCTTGAAGCTTACGGCGCCGCCTATACCCTGCAGGAAATGCTGACGGTTAAGTCGGATGACACGGCGGGCCGGGCCAAGGTTTACGAAGCGATTGTCCGCGGGGATGATACGTTCGAAGCTGGTATCCCGGAGAGCTTTAACGTGCTCGTCAAGGAAATGCGGTCTCTTGGTCTCAACGTCGAGATGATCGAAGCTGATAATGAGGATGGTGGATCACCAGTGGCCGCTGAATAAGCGGTCACGGTTGCCTCGCCGTTGAACGAGGCAAAGTCTTCCAGATAAAATAGGCCGGACGATCCAGGAGAAAATCCGGCCCAACGCCCGAAGGAGCAGGCACCATGCGCCAAGACGTCGCCAGCATCTACAAGCAAAAAGAAGAAGTCCCGAGCTTCGAAGCCATCAAGATCACCATTGCCAGCCCGGAAAAAATCCGCAGCTGGTCTTCTGGTGAGATCAAGAAGCCGGAAACCATCAATTACCGGACGTTCAAACCGGAACGTGACGGCCTGTTCTGTGCTCGTATCTTTGGTCCGATCAAGGATTATGAGTGTCTATGCGGGAAGTATAAGCGCATCAAATATCGCGGTATTATCTGTGAGAAGTGCGGCGTTGAGGTCACTCTTGCCAAGGTGCGCCGCGAGCGTATGGGCCACATTGAGCTGGCCTCTCCGGTTGCGCACATCTGGTTCCTGAAGTCTCTGCCCTCCAGAATTGCGACCCTGCTCGACATGACTCTGAAGGATGTTGAGCGCGTTCTGTACTTTGAAAGCTATCTGGTCATCGAACCGGGTCTGACCCCGCTTGAGCCGATGCAGCTGCTCTCTGAAGAAGAGTATATGGACCTGCAAGACGAGCATGGTGAGGACGCTTTCACCGCGATGATCGGTGCTGAAGCGATCAAGGAAGTGTTTGAAAACATGGACCTTGAGCTGATGGCCGACACGCTTCGTGACGACCTCGCTGAGTCGACTTCAGAGCTGAAAACCAAGAAGTTTTCCAAGCGTCTGAAAGTTGTCGAAGCGTTCCTTGCCTCTGGTGCCAAGCCAGAGTGGATGATCATGACAATCGTGCCGGTTATTCCGCCGGATCTGCGTCCACTCGTGCCGCTGGATGGTGGGCGATTTGCGACCTCTGACCTGAACGATCTGTACCGCCGTGTGATCAACCGGAATAACCGCCTGAAGCGCCTGATGGAGCTGCGCGCGCCGGACATCATTATCCGGAACGAGAAGCGTATGCTTCAGGAGTCGGTGGATGCGCTGTTCGATAATGGTCGCCGTGGTCGTACGATTACCGGGACCAATAAGCGTCCGCTGAAATCTCTGTCAGACATGCTGAAAGGTAAGCACGGTCGTTTCCGTCAGAACCTTCTGGGTAAGCGCGTCGACTATTCTGGTCGTTCGGTCATCGTGGTTGGCCCGAACCTGAAGCTGCACGAGTGTGGTCTGCCGAAGAAGATGGCGCTGGAGCTGTTCAAGCCGTTCATCTACGCCCGTCTCGACGCGAAAGGTCTTGCTGGTACAGTTAAAGCCGCGAAGAAGCTGGTTGAGAAAGAAAAACCGGAAGTCTGGGACATCCTCGAAGAGGTGATCCGTGAGCACCCGGTTATGCTGAACCGTGCGCCGACTCTGCACCGTCTGGGCATCCAGGCATTTGAGCCGAAGCTGATCGAAGGTAAGGCAATTAACCTGCACCCACTCGTCTGTGCGGCGTTTAACGCTGACTTTGACGGTGACCAGATGGCGGTTCACGTGCCGCTGAGCCTTGAGGCCCAGCTGGAAGCGCGCGTGCTGATGATGTCTACAAACAACATCCTGTCCCCTGCGAATGGTAAGCCGATTATCGTTCCATCTCAGGATATCGTTCTGGGTCTCTACTACCTGTCGCTCGACAAGGATAAGGAGCCGGGCGAGGGCATGGTTATCTCTGATATGGCCGAGCTTGAGCTGGCTCTGTCGACTGGGCAACTCTCCCTGCACGCTAAGATCAAGGCGCGTTACGAGACGGTCGATGCTGATGGTAATCCGGTTGTGAAGATTCTGGATACAACACCAGGTCGTTACATGATCGGTGATATCCTGCCACGACATCACCAGATTGATGCCGATGTCCTGTTGAACCAGTTGATGGTGAAGAAGAATGTTGGAAAACTGATTGATGAGGTCTATCGGACCTGTGGTCAGAAGGCGACTGTGATCTTTGCTGACCGCCTGATGGGCCTTGGTTTCCGCGAAGCGGCGAAAGCCGGTATTTCCTTCGGTAAGGATGACATGAAAATCCCGGCCAGTAAGGTGAAACTGGTTGAGCAAACCAAAGAGCAAGTGACCGAGTATGAGCGTCAATATGCCGATGGTCTGATCACCCGTGGTGAGAAGTACAACAAGGTTGTTGATGCCTGGTCGACCTGTACTGACAAAGTTGCTGACGCGATGATGGATGCGGCGGGTGAAGCCGAGATCGACAAGGATACTGGCCGCCTGAAAGAGACCAACTCGGTCTTCATGATGGCCCATTCCGGTGCGCGGGGTTCCAAGAACCAGATGAAGCAGCTGGCGGGTATGCGTGGTCTGATGGCTCGTCCGGATGGTTCGATTATCGAAACACCAATTATTTCGAACTTTAAGGAGGGTCTGACCGTTCAGGAGTACTTTAACTCCACCCACGGGGCCCGTAAGGGTCTCGCCGATACCGCTCTGAAAACAGCGAACTCAGGTTACCTGACGCGCCGTCTCGTTGACGTTGCTCAGGACTGTATCGTCAATGAAGATGATTGCGGTACGGATCAGGGCATCGAACTGTCTGCGGTTATGGAAGGCGCCGATGTCGTCGTCTCTCTGAGCGAACGTATTCTGGGCCGGACAACTGGCGAGGACGTCAAGGCACCGAAATCCGGTGACCTGATCGCGCCAGCCAACACCTATATTGATGAGGCTCTTGCCCAAGAGATCGAGGACGCTGGTGTTGATCGCATCAAGGTGCGCTCGCCATTGACCTGTGAAACCAAGGTTGGGGTCTGTGTTGCGTGTTATGGACGTGATCTGGCACGCGGTACTGTCGTCAATAAAGGTGAAGCGGTCGGGGTTATCGCGGCCCAATCAATTGGTGAGCCAGGCACCCAGCTGACCATGCGGACCTTCCACATTGGTGGCGCGGCGTCTGTGGCTGAGGAAAGCTCTACCGAGGCTCAGGTTGAGGGTAAGATCAAGTTTGAGAACCCAACCTTTGTTACCCGTGAAGACGGCGCGATGGTTGTAACTGGCCGTCACATGATCATCTCGGTTGAAGATGCTGATGGTCGTACGCGTCAAACCTTCAAGCCGACCTACGGCACGACCCTGTTTGTGAAGAACAAGAAGAAGGTCAAGCCGGGTGACAAGATTGCCGAGTGGGATCCATTTGCGCAGCCAATGATTGCCGAAGTCGCTGGTACGGTCCGTCTGATTGATATCGTCGATGGCCTGACGGCACGCGAAGAAACGGATGAAGCAACCGGTATTTCGTCTCGCGTGATCATTGATGGGCGTGGCTCGAAAGGTGCCGACCTTCGTCCGTCTATCATGCTGGTGGACGATAAAGGCGAGGCTCTGTCTCTGCCGAACGGTAATGAGGCCCGTTACATGCTGTCACCAGGGGCGATTCTCTCGGTTGACGATGGCGATGTGATCAATGTTGGTGAATCCATGGCGCGTGTCGCAACAGGCGGTGCGAAAACCAAGGATATTACCGGTGGTCTGCCACGGGTTGCTGAACTGTTCGAAGCTCGCCGTCCGAAGGACCATGCGGTGATCGCTGAGATTGATGGCCGGATTTCCTTCCTGCGCGAGTACAAACAGAAGCGTAAGATTGCGATCATTCCGGATGATCCGGAAAAAGAAGCCATTGACTTCCTGGTGCCAAAGTCCCGCCGTCTCGACGTGCAGGATGGCGACTATGTGAAGCGTGGTGACTATATCATCGATGGTAACCCAGCGCCGCAGGACATTCTGGCGACCATGGGGATTGAGGCTCTGGCCAACTATCTCGTCGATGAGGTTCAGAAGGTTTACCGTCTGCAAGGGGTGCCGATCAACGATAAGCACATTGAAGTGATCGTTCGCCAGATGCTGCAGAAGTTCGAGGTTACCGATGCCGGGACAACGACGCTGATCAAGGGTGAGCATGTTGATGCGCTTGAGCTTGAAGAAGCCAATGCCGCCATCCGCCGCTCACGCAAGCAGGATCAGCGTGAAGCGACAGCGGTTCCAGTTCTGCTCGGGATCACCAAAGCGTCGCTACAGACACGTAGCTTCATCTCTGCGGCGTCGTTCCAGGAGACAACCCGCGTTCTGACCGAAGCTGCCCTTCAGGGTAAGGTTGATACGCTGGAAGGTCTGAAAGAGAATGTGATTGTTGGGCGTCTGATCCCAGCTGGTACAGGTGGTGGTATGCGTCAGTTCCGCCGCGTCGCCGGCGAGCGTGACAAGAAACTGCGGGCCAAGCGCGAAGCTGCTGCGGCTGAGGCTGCTGCCGCTCTGCCAGCGCCGGACGCGGCCGAATAAGCTTTGCTTTAGAGCTTAATTTTGAAAGGCCGTGCTTTGTTTGAGCGCGGCCTTTCGCTTTGTTGACGTCTGATTCTAAAGGTCAAGCTGGTGTCATTTACCCCGTACAATTGCCCTATGTCCGAACACCGGGCATCTGAACTGATCTCGAAGCTCAGTCTTAACTCTGGTGACTGGGTACTTGATGCCGGGTGTGGGTCTGCTGAATTTCTGATCAACCTATCGAGAGCGACCGGATGTCTGGGGTTTGGGATCGACATCGATCAGGCGGTTCTAGATCTAGGGGCACAAAGAGCAGGTGATTTGATCGAGGCAGGGCGTTTAGATCTCAAGCGCATGGACTTGCGCAATTCTAACGCGATCCGTGAAAATTTTGACGTCGTCATATGTTTAGGCTCAAGCCACGCCTTCGCAGAGGCAGAACGTGCTTACCCGGAAATGCTTGAATGTTTGAATAGACTAATCCGGCCCAACGGGAAGATTCTGATCGGGGAGTGCTTCTGGAAAAAGGAACCGGAGCCAGATTACTTGAAATTGATTGGCGAACCTGTTGGCGTTTACCGCAGTTTTGACGAGAATATTGCATGTGCGGCGTCTATTGGGCTGAGGGTGATTGAAGCTGATCAGGCGACTCTTCAGGAATGGGATACATTTGAGCAGGACCATTTACGGCGCGCTGAGGACCGCATGAGTGATGCCTCAGCTGGCAGTGATGTTGAAGAGAAACTCAAAACGCACCGTGAATGGTATGAAGGTTATGAGAAGTGGGGGCGTGAAACTATGGGGTTTGGTTTCTATCTCTTTCAAAGGGCCACTTGAGCGATTAGAAACTGGTTACAAGATAGCATCTGCCCACAAGGCTTGACGGGGCGGCTTCATAGTCTTAACACGCGCCAAATGCTGGCTGGGCAGACTTCCGAAGAGTCTGCCCGTCATCCTTTTGGGTGGCATCGTTTGGCAAACACCAAAATCGAGCGGATGTTGTATGGGAAACTCACGGCCTGTGTAACGTCTTGTCATTATTTGGTCCGACAGGGGCCACGAAACTAGAGAGATCAAAGGCCCCTATGCCGACGATTCAACAGCTGATCCGGAAGCCGCGCAAACCTAAGCCGCAGCGTTCCAAAACTCCCGCCCTTAAAGGCAACCCGCAACGTCGTGGCGTATGTACACGCGTCTATACAACGACACCGAAGAAGCCGAACTCGGCGCTTCGTAAAGTGGCAAAAGTTCGCCTGACAACAGGTTTCGAATCTTTGTGCTATATCCCGGGTGAAGGTCATAACCTGCAGGAGCACTCAGTTGTTCTGATCCGTGGTGGTCGTGTGAAAGACCTTCCAGGTGTGCGCTATCACATCCTTCGTGGTGTTCTGGATACCCAGGGCGTTAAAGATCGTAAGCAGCGTCGTTCGCATTACGGCGTTAAGAAACCGAAATAAGGGAGGGCTGATCTATGTCTCGTCGTCACCGTGCTGAGAAACGTCAGGTTCTGCCTGATCCGAAGTTTAAAAATGTTGTCCTGTCCAAGTTCATGAATCAGATCATGCAGGACGGCAAGAAATCCACTGCCGAGCGCATTGTTTATGGTGCTCTGGATCTGGTGGAAGCTCGCGCCAAGAAAGACCCGATTGAGGTTTTCCATGAAGCGCTCGAAGCGATTTCCCCTGCTGTTGAGGTGCGTTCCCGCCGTGTTGGTGGTGCGACGTACCAGGTTCCTGTTGAAGTTCGTCCTGAGCGTCGTCAAGCGCTGGCCATTCGCTGGCTTGCTGCGGCCGCTGGTGGACGCAACGAAAACACAATGCGTGAGCGTCTGGCTGGCGAACTTATGGACGCAAGCCAAGGCCGCGGTAACGCCGTCAAGAAGCGTGAAGACACGCACAAGATGGCTGAAGCGAACCGCGCCTTCTCTCACTATCGCTGGTAATTAAACCAACTCCTCCCAAACCTTGAACGAAGGTGAACCCCATGGCCCGCGAATATCCGCTGGAGCGCTATCGTAACTTTGGTATCATGGCGCACATTGATGCCGGTAAGACTACAACGTCTGAGCGCATTCTTTATTACACTGGTAAGTCTCACAAGATTGGTGAGGTGCACGATGGCGCGGCGACCATGGATCACATGGAGCAAGAGCAAGAGCGCGGCATCACTATTACCTCAGCTGCGACGACAACATTCTGGGAGCGCACGGACGATGGTGAGAATGCGCAAACAGAAAAGCACCGCCTGAATATCATTGATACACCCGGGCACGTTGACTTCACGATTGAAGTTGAGCGTTCTCTGGCGGTTCTTGATGGTGCCGTTTGTGTGCTTGATGCCAATGCTGGTGTTGAGCCGCAGACTGAAACCGTTTGGCGTCAGGCTGACCGCTACAAGGTTCCGCGTATCGTATTCGTCAACAAGATGGACAAGATCGGCGCGGACTTCTTCAACTGTGTCGAGATGATCCGGGACCGTACAGGTACAACGCCTGCGCCAATCCAGTGCCCAATTGGTGCTGAGAATGAGCTGGAAGGCCATGTTGACTTGGTCACGATGCAGGAGTGGGTCTGGGCTGGTGAAGACCTCGGCGCGAGCTGGGAGCTCCGTGAGATCCGTGACGAACTGAAAGACAAGTGTGCAGAGATGCGCGCGACACTGGTTGAGCTTGCGGTTGAGCAGGACGAAGAAGCCATGATGGCTTACCTCGACGGGGAAGAGCCAGATGTTGAGCAGCTTCGTGCGCTGATCCGTAAGGGTACGCTGAGCATGTCTTTCGTGCCGGTTCTGTGTGGTTCTGCATTTAAGAACAAGGGCGTGCAGCCAATGCTGAACGCGGTTCTTGATTACCTGCCAAGCCCACTCGATGTGCCAGCTTACATGGGCTTTAAGCCCGGCGATGAGAACGAAGTTCGTGACATTGCCCGCACAGCATCTGATGAAGAACCGTTCTCCGGTCTTGCGTTCAAAATCTGGAATGACCCATTCGTTGGCTCTCTGACTTTCGTTCGTATCTATTCCGGTGTTCTGACCAAGGGCGGTTCTGTTCTGAACTCGACCAAGGGCAAGCCTGAGCGCGTTGGTCGTATGATGATCATGCACTCCAACGACCGTGAAGAGATTGAAGAAGCCTATGCGGGCGATATTATCGCGCTGGCGGGTCTTAAGGGTACAACCACTGGGGACACACTTGCTGATAAGCAGCAGCCCGTTGTCCTTGAGACCATGAACTTCCCGGATCCGGTGATCGAGATTGCGGTTGAGCCAAAAACAAAGGCTGACCAAGAGAAGATGTCTGCCGGTCTTGCGCGTCTTGCCGCTGAAGATCCAAGCTTCCAGGTTGAGTCTGATCACGAGAGTGGCCAGACCATCATGAAAGGTATGGGCGAACTTCACCTCGACATTCTGGTCGACCGTCTGAAGCGTGAGTTTAAAGTTGAAGCGAACATTGGTCAGCCACAGGTGGCTTACCGTGAAGCGATCGGTCGTCCGGCTGAAATCGACTATACGCACAAGAAGCAGTCTGGTGGTTCTGGACAGTTTGCCCGTATCAAGGTTCAGTTTGAGCCACTTGAGGCTGGTGAAGGCTTCCAGTTCGAAAGCAAGATTGTCGGTGGTGCGGTGCCTAAGGAGTACATCCCGGGCGTTGAAAAAGGTCTTGGTATGGCCAAGGAAAATGGTCTTCTGGCCGGTTATCCTGTAACCGACTTCAAGGCGACCCTGATCGATGGCGCTTTCCACGATGTTGACTCTTCTGTCCTGGCTTTCGAAATCGCTGCTCGCGCAGCTTTCCGTGAGTTGAAATCAGAAGGTGATCCAAAGCTGATGGAACCAGTCATGAAGGTCGAGGTGGTGACACCTGAAGACTATATGGGCGACATCATTGGTGACCTGAACTCTCGCCGCGGACAGATTCAAGGGTCTGAGCCACGCGGGAATGCGACAGCGATCAACGCTTTCGTGCCACTGGTGAACATGTTCGGATACGTGTCAAACCTGCGCGGTATGTCACAAGGTCGTGCGCAATTCACCATGCAGTTCGACCACTATGCTGAGGTTCCAAAGGCCGAAGCAATGAAAATCACGCAGGATCTTGCGGGTTAATTTGAGATCGTCTGGCTCCACTTTTTGAAGTGGGGCCAGATAATTTAATTCAGGCTGTAAATACGAGGAGCGTACAATGGCCAAGGAGAAGTTTGAGCGTACAAAGCCGCACGTGAACATTGGCACGATCGGCCACGTTGACCACGGTAAGACGACGCTGACGGCGGCGATTACGATGACGCTTGCGGAAGCGACTGGCGGTGCGGCGAAGTCTTATGAAGACATTGACAGTGCGCCGGAAGAGAAAGCCCGCGGCATTACCATTAACACTGCCCACGTTGAGTATGAGACAGAGAACCGTCACTACGCTCACGTCGACTGCCCAGGTCACGCTGACTATGTTAAGAACATGATCACTGGTGCGGCCCAGATGGACGGCGCGATCCTGGTTGTGAACGCGGCTGACGGCCCAATGCCACAGACCCGTGAGCACATTCTGCTCGCCCGTCAGGTTGGCGTGCCGGCTCTGGTTGTCTTCATGAACAAGGTTGATCAGGTTGACGATGAAGAGCTGCTTGAGCTGGTTGAAATGGAAATCCGTGAACTGCTGAGTTCTTACGACTTCCCAGGCGACGATATTCCGATCATTGCCGGTTCTGCGCTGGCAGCGGTTGAAGGCCGTGACGACAATATCGGTAAGGAAAAAGTCCTTGAGCTGATGGCGGCGGTTGATGAGTATATCCCAACCCCTGAGCGTCCGCTCGACAAGCCATTCCTGATGCCGGTTGAGGACGTGTTCTCAATCTCTGGCCGTGGTACGGTTGTGACCGGCCGGGTTGAGACCGGGATCATCAAGGTTGGTGACGAAGTTGAGATCGTGGGTATCCGCGACACGCAGAAAACCACCTGTACCGGTGTTGAAATGTTCCGCAAGCTGCTCGACCAGGGCCAGGCCGGTGACAATGTTGGTGTTCTGATCCGTGGTATCGATCGTGACGGCGTTCAGCGCGGTCAGGTTCTGTGTGCCCCGGGTTCCATTACCCCACACACAACATTCGAAGCTGAGGCTTACATCCTGACGAAAGAAGAAGGTGGTCGTCACACGCCATTCTTCACCAACTATCGTCCACAATTCTACTTCCGGACCACAGACGTGACCGGTGTTGTGACCCTGCCAGCGGACAAGGAAATGGTCCTGCCGGGTGACAATGTGAAGATGGATGTTGAGCTGATCCAGCCGATCGCCATGGACCAGGGCCTGCGCTTTGCGATCCGTGAAGGCGGCCGTACCGTCGGCGCCGGCGTCGTGGCAAGCGTTAAAGGCTAAACGCTAACGCGCATACAACCTAGAAAAGCCGCTCCTCATGGGGCGGCTTTTTTTGTGGCCTTATTCCTTTCGCTTTCTGTCTATAGTCTGAACCGACTTAGAGAGAGAGGGAGAGAGATATGTATCGTAAAACAGGAATCACTCTGGCGGCCTTGGCTATGATTGGCGGATCGGCTTTTGCCGATGAGGTCTGGAGCACCGAGATTGGTGATGTCGTCTATGAGGCTGACTTGCCAAATGGGCAGGCGGTTTGGTCTTATCCATTAGAGTCTGAAGAGGGCTGGCGCGGTAAAGCCTTCCTTCCGGGGTTAGCAGGCGTCTATACGGGGCGCACAACCTATCACGGTTATTGGGTGGAGCCAGGTTCCGTGGATGGCGAGAGCGGTTGCGCCGTTGAAGTCAGCGACCCGCAAACCGGCGAAAGTTCGGATGTTTGGGGGCGTGTGACGCTGAGCTTCGTAGACCCTGATTTTCCCGGCACATGGGTCGCTTTGCGCGGGGATTGCTTTGAGGAACCGCATGCCATGCTGGTTGGTCGACCGATTACAGCAGAGGACTGATATTATCTCGATGCAGGAAGCGCAAATTTCCTGCATCGCGCCATTGCAAGTGTGATCGCCTTGGGGCATGAACACGCTTCACTTGGCGGGTGTAGCTCAGTTGGTAGAGCATCGGTCTCCAAAACCGAGGGTCCCGGGTTCGAGTCCTGGCGCCCGTGCCATTTTTCCCGATATTTGTTGATCTAGAAGCGCATTCTGCGCTTCGTCACATATTCTGCATAAACAGCTGTTGACGGGGGGCTATGATTCCCGTATTGGCCACCACTTCGATAGTCAGGCTGCGCCTTGAATGGCGAACGCTGGCTGAAGAAACGGACAACTGGATTTCCTCGTGTCTGGGCGCACGTCCCGCGTGCTGCCTTGATATGTGGTTTTATTGTGAACGGACATCGCAGGATGGAAAAACAGAATATACGGATCAGGCTGAAAGCCTTCGACCACCGCGCGCTGGACTTGTCGGCGCGTGAAATCGTTTCGACAGCCAAGCGCACTGGCGCGGAAGTGCGTGGTCCAATCCCGCTTCCAACCCGCATGGAGCGCTTTACTGTTAATCGCTCTCCCCACGTCAACAAAAAGTCTCGCGAGCAATTCGAGATCCGTACGCACAAGCGTATCCTCGATATTGTTGACCCAACCCCGCAAACTGTCGACGCGCTGATGAAGCTCGACCTGTCTGCTGGTGTCGGTATTGAGATTAAACTCGAGGGAGCGCGCTAATGGCTCTTCCGGCACAGCGTACAGGCGTTCTTGCTCGCAAGCTGGGCATGACGCGTATCTTTAGCGACGAAGGCCGTCACGTTCCTGTGACTGTTCTCTCGCTCGACGGTTGTCAGGTTGTTGGTCACCGCACCAATGAAGACCGCGCCGTTAAGACCAAGAAGGGTGGCGACACCGTTCGTAACGACAATTATAAAGCCATTGTGATGGGCGCGGGCGAAAAGAAAGCCAAGCGCACACCGAAGGCTCAGCGCGAGCAGTTTGCGAAAGCAGGCGTTGCGCCGAAGCGTAAGGTTGTTGAGTTCCGCATTAAAGACGAAACGGCTCTGCCGGATCTCGGTGCTGAGGTTCAGGCTGATCACTTTGTTCCGGGTCAAAAAGTTGACGTTGCTGGTGTGACCATCGGTAAAGGCTTTGCTGGTGCGATGAAGCGCTGGAACTTTGGTGGTCTGCGGGCCTCTCACGGTGTGTCTATCTCTCACCGTTCGCATGGTTCTACTGGTCAGTGCCAAGACCCGGGTAAGGTCTTCAAAGGTAAGAAGATGGCTGGTCACTACGGTGTCGAGCGCGTCACAGTTCAGAACCTCGAAATCGTTCGCACAGATGCTGAGCGTGGTCTGATCCTGGTTAAGGGTGCGATCCCGGGTGCTGAGGGGTCTTACGTTGAGGTTCGCGACGCGGTGAAGAAGGCGCTTCACGCTGATGCACCGGTTGATGGTTCCTTCAAGGCGCCAGCAGCTGCAGCAGATGGTGGCGTGAAAATCGAAGGTACAGCCGCAGACAATATTGTTCTCGTCGATGGCATTGGTCCAAAGACTGAAGAAGCGCTGAAAGAGAAGGGCTATGGCTCACTCTCTGCGTTTGTGAATGCTGACGAAGCTGAGCGTAATGCGGTTCTCGAAGAGCTTGGTGTCACTGAAGATGCCGCGAACGAGGACTGGGTTGGTCAGGCCAAAGACATTCTTGCGGGCGGTCAACCGCGCGCGAAGGTCGATCAGGACCTGTTGAAGAAACTTCTCAAAGAGGGTGGTGAATAATGGAACTCGCCGTCAAAACCCTGGACGGAAAGGCTGCGGGCAAAGCGACCCTCGATGACGCTATTTTTGGTGTTGAAGAGATTCGCGGTGACATCCTGCAGCGTACCGTTCGCTGGCAACTGGCTAAGCGCCAGGCTGGTACACACAAGACGCAAGAGCGTGGTGACGTTTCTGTCACGACCAAGAAATACATCCGTCAGAAAGGTTCTGGCGGCGCGCGTCACGGCTCCAAGAATGCTAACATTTTTGTTGGTGGTGCTGTTGCGCACGGGCCTCGCGTTCGTAGCCATGCGCATGATCTTCCAAAGAAGGTTCGCAAGCTGGCTCTGGCACACGCTTTGTCTTCCAAGGTCAAGGATGATGCGATCATCGTTCTCGACAAGGCTGAGCTGAAAGAGGCGAAAACCAAGGACCTCTCTGCCAAGCTGGGTAAGCTGGGTGTTGAGAATGCTCTGATCATTGGCGGTGTTGCTGTTGATGACAATTTCGCCAAGGCGGCCCGCAACATTCCAAACGTGGATGTTCTGCCGGTTGCTGGCCTGAATGTTTATGATGTCCTGCGCCGCAAGACCCTGGTTGTGACCAAGGATGCGCTGGCCGGCATCGAGGCGCGCTTCACTGGCGCGAAAGAGGAGGCTTAATCCATGGCTGATATCAAGCCTCATAACTATGACACGCTTCTCTCGCCGATCATCACGGAGAAATCCACGCTGGTTGCTGAAGAGAACAAGGTCATCTTCCGTGTTCCTCTGACGGCCACCAAGCCGATGATCAAGGAAGCGGTTGAGAGCCTGTTCAAAGTGGACGTAACCAAGGTCAACACGATCCTGGTTAAAGGTAAAACCAAGCGCTTCCGGGGCATGCTCGGTCGTCGCTCTGACTACAAGAAGGCCATCGTGACGCTCAAGGACGGTCAGTCCGTCGACATCACGACCGGATTGTAAGGGAGACGCAAGATGGCTTTGAAGACTTATAATCCAACGTCACCAGGTCAGCGTCAGCTGGTTCTTGTTGATCGCTCTGAGCTGCACAAAGGCCGCCCGGTCAAGGCGCTCACAGAGGGTCTGACCAAGTCTGGTGGTCGTAACAATAAAGGTCGCATCACTGCGCGCCGCCGTGGCGGTGCTGCCAAGCGCCTGTACCGTAAGATCGACTTCAAGCGGAACAAGTGGGATGTGCCTGCGACGGTTGAGCGTCTGGAGTATGATCCAAACCGCACAGCTTTTATCGCTCTGATCAAGTATGAAGATGGGGAGCAATCCTACATCATCGCGCCACAGCGTCTGTCTGTTGGTGATACTGTGATCAGCTCCAAAACCGCTGACATCAAGCCGGGTAATGTTCTTCCGCTGAAGAATATCCCGGTTGGTACAATCATCCACAATATTGAGATGAAGCCTCTGAAGGGTGCGCAAATGGTGCGCTCTGCTGGCTGCTACGCTCAGCTGGTTGGTCGTGACTCAGGTTATGCGCAAATCAAGCTGACCTCTGGTGAGCTTCGCATGGTTCCTGATCAGTGCATCGCAACCATCGGTGCGGTGTCTAACCCAGACAACATGAACCAGGTCATGTCTAAGGCTGGCCGCATGCGTCACAAGGGCAAGCGCCCGTCTGTGCGTGGTGTTGTTATGAACCCATTCGATCACCCGCACGGTGGTGGTGAGGGTAAATCCTCTGGTGGCCGTCACCCAGTGACGCCTTGGGGTAAGAAAACCCGCGGACCTAAAACCCGCAAGAAGCAGGCTTCGGATCGTCTGATCATCCGTCGCCGTAACGCGAAACGCTAGAGGAGAGGCCGGATCATGTCCCGTTCTGTCTGGAAAGGCCCATTTGTTGATGGGTACCTCCTGAAGAAGGCCGAAAAGGCCCACGCTTCTGAGCGCCGGGAGGTCATCAAGACCTGGTCGCGTCGCTCGACCATCCTGCCGCAATTTGTTGGCCTGAACTTCCAGGTCCACAATGGCAACAAGTTCATCCCGGTTCTCGTGACTGAAGAGATGGTTGGCCACAAGCTCGGTGAGTTTGCGCCAACACGTATCTATTACGGTCACGGCGCTGATAAAAAAGCGAAGAGGAAATAAGCCATGGGTCAGGCCAAGAATCCTCCAAAGCAGGCAAGCAATGAGGCACGCGCTGTTCTGCGCATGTACAAGCACAGCCCGCAAAAGCTGAACCTTCTGGCTCAGCAAATCCGTGGCTTGCCGGTGCAGCGCGCAATCGATGAGATGGAATTCTCTCGCAAGCGTGCCGCGGCTGACGTTCGCAAGCTGCTGAAAAGCGCTGTTGCGAATGCTGAGAATAATCATGACCTCGATGTCGACAGCCTTGTCGTCGCTGAGGCCCATGTCGGTAAAAACCTTGTCATGAAGCGTATTCGTGCTCGTGCCCGTGGCCGTGCGGCCCGGATCATGAAGCCGTTCGCCCAGATCACCATTGTTCTGCGTGACACATCAGTTGAAGCGGAGGCCGCGTAATGGGTCAGAAAGTCAATCCGATTGGTTTGCGCCTCGGCATCAACCGGACGGCAGACAGCCGCTGGTATGCAGACAGTGAAGACTTTGGTCGTTTGCTGCACGAGGATCTTTCCATCCAGAAGCATATCAAGAAGAAGCTTGGTCAGGCCGGGATTTCCCGCATCATCATCGAGCGTCCTCACAAGAAGTGCCTGGTTACAGTTCACACAGCCCGTCCAGGTCTGGTGATCGGTAAAAAAGGTGCGGACATTGAGAACCTGCGCCGTGAGCTGTCCAAGATGACGGAAGACGAGGTTCGTGTGAACCTTGTTGAGATCCGCAAGCCTGAGCTTGATGCAACACTGGTTGCAGAAGACATTGCCCGTCAGCTTGAGCGTCGTGGTTCTTTCCGCCGTGCGATGAAGCGCTCTATCCAGAACACAATGCGTCTGGGTGCACAGGGTATCAAGATCATGGTTTCTGGTCGTCTTGGCGGTGCTGAGATTGCCCGGACCGAGCAGTATTCCGAAGGGTCTGTCCCGCTGCACACGCTGCGCGCTGACATCGACTACGGTACAGCCGAAGCGCTGACCACTTACGGGATTATCGGGATCAAGATCTGGATCTACAAGGGTGAGATCATGGAGCATGATCCACTGGCCCGCGATCGCCGCGCTGAAGACTCTGGTGAGTCTCGCGCACGTAGCAGCAACCAACGTGGCCCGGCTTCGGGCGCACAGGCAGGAGCATAAGTCATGCGTCAGCCTAAGCGTACAAAATACCGCAAGGCCTTCAAAGGCCGCATCAGCGGGAATGCCAAAGGCGGTTACTCAATCGCATTTGGGTCTTTCGGTCTTAAGGCTCTTGAGCCTGAGCGCGTAACGGCCCGTCAGATTGAGGCGACACGTCGTGCGGTCACCCGTGAGATGAAGCGTCAGGGTAAGGTCTGGATCCGCGTATTCCCGGATACACCTGTCTCTGCCAAGCCGATTGAAGTTCGGATGGGTAAAGGTAAGGGCTCTGTCGATCGTTGGGTCGCCCGTGTTCAGCCTGGCCGTATCCTGTTTGAGATTGATGGTGTTCCAGATGACGTGGCGCTCGAAGCCCTGCGTCTTGGTGCCGCTAAACTGCCGATCAAAACCAAGATCGTGCGCCGGATTGAGGGGATTTAAGCCATGGCAAAAGCCGCTGATTTCCGTTCGAAAAGCCCTGACCAGCTGAAGGAAGAGCTCCTGCAGCTGAAGAAGGAACAGTTTAACCTCCGCTTCCAGGTAGCCACTGGCCAACTGGAAAAGACCGCTCGCATCAGAGTTGTCCGTCGCGATATTGCTCGCGTTCAGACAATCCTTCGCGAGAAGGCCCGCGCGGACGCCGAGGCGTAGGAGAAGAGTATGCCTAGACGAGTTATGGAAGGCGTCGTGGTCTCGACCAAGCAGGACAAGACCGCAATCGTGCGTGTGGAGCGCCGTTTCCTCCACCCGCTGCTCAAGAAAACTGTGCGTCGTTCTAAGCGTTACCACGCCCATGACGAAGCCAATGCTGCTGTTGAGGGTCAGACAATCATGATCCGTGAGTGTCCGCCCAAGTCAAAGCTGAAGCGCTGGGAAGTTGTTCCAGCTGATGGAGGCGACGCATGATTCAGATGCAATCAAACCTGCGGGTCGCCGACAATTCCGGCGCACGCCGTGTTCAGTGCATTAAAGTGCTGGGCGGTGCCGGGCGTCGTTACGCCTCCGTGGGTGACATCATTGTGGTCTCGATCAAGGAAGCAATTCCAACAGGCCGCGTGAAAAAGGGTGAAGTTCGCAAGGCGGTCGTCGTGCGGGTTGCCAAGGACATCAATCGTCCAGATGGCTCTACAATCCGTTTCGACACCAATGCTGCTGTTCTGATCAACAACAACAATGAGCCGATCGGCACACGGATCTTTGGCCCTGTTCCTCGTGAACTGCGCGCCAAGAACCACATGAAGATCGTCTCGCTCGCGCCGGAGGTGCTGTAGTTATGGCTTCCAAGGTTAAAAAAGGTGATCGCGTTATGGTCCTGACGGGCCGTAACAAGGGTGCCGAAGGCGAAGTCCTGAAGGTGATCCCAGCGGACAACCGCGTTGTTGTGCGCGGCGTGAATGTTGTGAAGCGTCACACCAAGCCAACTCAGGCAAACCCACAGGGTGGTATCAACACGTTTGAAGCGCCAATCGCGGCTTCTAACGTTGCTTTGATCGATCCACGTGATGGCAAGCCGACACGGGTTGGGTTCAAGATTGACGAGCATGGTCGCAAGACGCGCTATGCCAAGCGTTCGGGGGAGTCTCTCGATGTCTAAAGACTACACACCTCGTTTGAAGAAGAAGTATGACGAGCAAATTCGTGACAAGCTCAAGGAAGAGTTTGGCTACACGAACGACATGCAGATTCCGAAGCTCGACAAGGTCGTGATCAACATGGGTGTTGGCGAAGCTGCGTCTGACTCCAAGAAGATCAAAACTGCTCTGGCTGAGATGGAAAAGATCGCTGGTCAAAAGCCTGTCGCAACCAAAGCACGTAAGTCCATCGCGGGCTTCAAGCTGCGTGAGGACATGGTGATCGGTTGTAAAGTAACGCTGCGCCGTGATCAGATGTTCGAATTCCTCGATCGTCTGACCAATATCGCGCTGCCTCGCGTGAAGGATTTCCGTGGTCTCAATGGCAAAAGCTTTGATGGTCGCGGCAACTTCGCCATGGGTCTAAAGGAACAACTCGTGTTCCCAGAGATCAACTATGACGATGTTGATGACATTCGCGGTATGGACATCATTGTCTGTACCACCGCCAAGACGAACGAAGAAGCCAAGAGCCTGCTCGCGCAGTGTGGCTTCCCGTTCCGGAACTAGCGCTTAGAGGGAAGACGAACATGGCCAAGAAAAGTGCTGTTGAGCGGAACAATAAGCGTAAGCGTCTGGTGGAACAGTATGCCGCCAAGCGTGCCGCGCTGAAAGAGATCATCATGAACGAAGAGCTTCCGCTCGAGGAACGCTACAAAGCGCGTCTCAAGCTGGCAGATCTTCCTCGCAACTCTGCGCCAAACCGTGTGCGCAACCGTTGCGAAGTGACTGGTCGTCCGCGCGGTTATTACCGTAAACTCAAAATGTCCCGTATCGCGCTGCGTGAGCTTGGCTCACTCGGCAAGATCCCGGGTCTCGTGAAATCAAGCTGGTAAGGAGGGAACACGATGTCATTTTCTGATCCCCTCGGCGATATGCTGACCCGCATCCGTAACGCGCAAATGCGCGGTATGGACAAGGTGATCACGCCGGCGTCAAAACTGCGCGCTCGCGTACTCGACGTTCTGCAGGCCGAAGGCTACATCCGCGGCTATGCCGAGGTTGAGAAAGACGGTCACAAGAACATTGAGATCGAGCTGAAATATTTCGATGGTACGCCGGTTATCTCCGAGATCCGCCGCGTATCTAAACCTGGACGGCGCGTCTACTCTTCCAAGAGTGACATTCCGCTCGTCCGTAACGGGCTTGGGATTTCGATCCTGTCTACGTCCAAGGGTGTGATGTCTGATAACGTCGCGCGCTCGGAAAACGTGGGCGGCGAAATTCTCTGCCGCGTCTTCTAAGGGAGCGACTAGGGAAATGTCTCGTATTGGTAAACTCCCGATCACGGTTCCGTCTGGTACGACCGTAACGATTGAAGGTCAGGTCCTGTCAGCAAAAGGCCCGAAAGGCCAGCTGACGATGGAACTGCCGGACGTTATCACGGCCAAGCTTGAAGGCGCTGAGCTGACGATCAATCCTCGTGAAGATCTTGTCGAA
Source organism: Hyphomonas sp. FCG-A18 (assembly GCF_045287255.1). Taxonomy (GTDB): domain Bacteria; phylum Pseudomonadota; class Alphaproteobacteria; order Caulobacterales; family Hyphomonadaceae; genus Henriciella. Next base: position 1,842,581 of record NZ_CP137142.1, on the reverse strand, counting down.
GCGGCGAATGAAAAAATCCGCCTCAACGATGAGAAAGGTCGCAAGAAAATGACCTTCGCTCAGGCGCTTGATGCTTCTGCGCGCACAATGTGGGGAACCTCACGTGCGAACGCCTCGAACCTGGTTCAGGGCGCTGCTGAAGGGTTCAAAAAGAACCTCGAGCTGGTGGGTGTTGGTTACCGTGCTCAAATGCAGGGTAAAGACCTCAAACTCGCCCTCGGCTTCTCGCATGATGTGATCTACCAGGCACCGGAAGGCATCGAAATCAAATGTGCCAAGCCAACTGAGATCGAAATCGCTGGTGCTGACAAGCAGGTTGTTGGTCAGGTTGCCGCCGAAATCCGTAACTATCGCCGCCCAGAGCCGTTCAAAGGCAAGGGTGTGCGTTATCAAGGCGAATATGTCCGCCGTAAGGAAGGCAAGAAGAAGTAGCCATGTTGACGTCACGCGAAAAACATATGCGCCGCGCAATGCGGAACCGCAACAAGCTGCGCAAGACGGCCGAAGGCAAGCTGCGCCTGTCTGTCGCTCGTTCTGGCAAGAATATCTCTGCTCAGGTCATCGACGACGAGAAGGGCATCACGCTCGCCTCTGCATCGACGCTTGAAGCAGATGTGCGCAAGGGCCTGAAGTCCACCTCAACTATCGAGGCGGCTGAAAAGGTCGGTAAAGCGGTTGCTGAGCGCGCCAAGAAAGCCGGTGTTGAAGAAGTTGTCTTCGACCGCGGTGGTTTTGTGTTCCATGGCCGGGTGAAAGCCCTGGCAGATGCCGCCCGTGAGGGCGGACTGAAGTTCTAGGAGGTCACCATGGCTGAAGAAAGAGGCAGAGGCCGCGGACGTCGCCGCGATCGCGAAGAAGAGCAAAGCGAATTTGTTGACAAGCTGGTCGGCATTAACCGCGTTGCGAAGACAGTGAAGGGCGGTAAGAATTTCGGTTTTGCAGCGCTCGTCGTTGTTGGTGATCAGAAAGGTCGCGCAGGCTTCGGTAAGGGTAAAGCCCGCGAGGTGCCTGAGGCGATCCGTAAGGCAACCGAAGAAGCCAAGCGTAACATGGTTCGCGTTCCACTGCGTGAAGGCCGCACCCTGCACCATGATGGCCGCGGTCGTCACGGCGCTGGTAAAGTCGTGCTCCGTGCAGCGCCTCCAGGGACTGGCGTGATCGCCGGTGGTCCAATGCGGGCCGTTATGGAAGTGCTGGGCATTCAGGATGTTGTTGGTAAGTCGATTGGTTCGTCTAACCCGTACAACATGGTTCGTGCGACATTTGACGCGCTGAAGCTGCAAGCCAGCCCACGGTCTGTGGCGTCCAAGCGTGGCCTGAAAGTTCAGGACATTGTTGGCCGCCGTACAGATGGCGCTTCTGAGGCCGGTATGGCCGAATCGGTTTCCGAGCCGACTGAAGCAACCACTGAGTAAGAGAGGATCTGATCGCCATGGCTAAGGCAAAAGCGACACTCACCGTGCGCCAGATCGGCAGCCCGATCCGCCGCGCCCCAGATCAGCGCCAGACCCTTGTTGGTCTTGGTCTGAACAAGATGGGTCGCGAGCGCACTCTGGAAGATACGCCCGCTGTGCGCGGGATGATCAACAAGGTGTCTCACCTTGTTGAAGTGATCGAGGGATAGACCCATGAAACTCAACGAACTTTCTCCAGCAGAAGGCTCCACCAAGAATCGCCATCGTGTCGGTCGTGGGGTTGGTTCTGGTAAGGGCAAAACCGGTGGCCGTGGTGTCAAAGGTCAAAAGTCCCGTTCTGGTGTTGCCATCAATGGTTTTGAAGGCGGCCAGATGCCAATCTATATGCGTCTGCCAAAGCGTGGCTTTACGTCTCGCAACAAGAAGCAGCACGCCTGGGTCAATCTTGGCATCCTGTCCAAGGCTGTTGAAGCTGGCAAGCTGGACCTGAAAGGTGAAATCACCGAAGCGGATCTGGTTGCTGCTGGTATCGTCCGTCGTATCAAAGACGGTGTTCGTATCCTGGCGAAGGGCGATGCGCCCAAGAAGCTGAAGATCACAGTCACAGGTGCCTCCAAGGCAGCGATTGAGGCGATCGAGAAGGCTGGCGGAAAAGTGACCGTAACCGGTCCTGTCAAAGAAGACACAGCAGAGTAGTTTTTCTCTGCTTTTTCCACTAAGCCTCTTCACAAACCTGCTTTCGCCGCCAATCTTGGCGGCGAAACTGTTTTCGGGATAAGGGAGCCCTGCGTTGGCCACAGCTCAAGAACAACTCGCGCGAAACATGAACTTTGGCAGCTTTGCCAAAGCCAAGGATCTACAAAATCGTATCCTGTTCACACTCTTCATTCTCGTACTGTACCGGCTCGGGACGTTTATCCCACTGCCGGGCCTCGATGCTTCTGCCTTTGCGCAATATTTTGCGACCCAGGGCGGCGGCATGCTCGGCAGCATGAACATGTTTGCCGGTGGTGCGGTTGAGCGGATGAGTGTCTTTGCGCTCAACGTGATGCCTTACATTACCGCATCAATCATCATTCAGATGATGACATCTTCGGTCCCTTCGCTGGAAAAGCTGAAGAAAGAAGGCGAGGCGGGTCGTAAGCAGATCAACCAGTATACACGTTACCTGACACTGGGCTTTGCAGTTGTTCAGTCTTTCGGGATCGCGGTTGGGCTGTCTGGCTTTGCTTATGACGAGATTGCACGCTGGTTCTTCATCCTGACGGCTGTTGTCACCTTTACAGGTGGAACCATGTTCCTGATGTGGATGGGTGAGCAGATCACTGCGCGCGGTGTGGGGAATGGTATCTCCCTGATCATCTTCGCAGGCATCATTGCTGAGATGCCAAAGGCGATCTTCAACCTGTTCAGCGGTTCGCGGGAGCAGGGGGTCAATGTTGTCTTTGTGATCGGTATTGCAGCTCTCATCATCGCCCTGACCCTGTTCATTGTGTTTATTGAGCGTTCGCAGCGCCGGGTATTGATCCAGTATCCAAAGCGTCAGCAGGCCGCGAATGCGCCGGCCCAGGGGCAGTCTTCCTTTATGCCGCTCAAGCTCAATACTTCGGGTGTTATCCCGCCAATCTTCGCGATTGCGATTCTGATGCTGCCAATGACGGCTGTTGGCTTTATGGGCGGCAGCACGGTTGATCCGAATGCCGTTGCCAGTGAAGGGGTTATGGGCTGGGTCGCGACGAACTTCGCGCCGGGGACATGGACCTATATCATCACCTATGGTGTGCTCGTCGCATTCTTCACGTTCTTCTACACGTCCATCATGTTCAACCCGGAAGAGACAGCAGATAATCTGCGCAAGTATGGTGGCTTTGTCCCTGGCATTCGTCCGGGGAAGAATACAGCCGCTTACTTCGACTATGTGCTAACTCGACTGACGACGATCGGTGCGATCTATCTGGTGTTCGTGTGTCTCATGCCAGAGGTGCTGCGCCGCTATGTACCAGGCATTCCGTTCTATATTGGCGGAACCAGCCTGCTGATCGTGGTGTCGGTGACGATGGATACGGTAACGCAAATTCAGTCTCACCTGATTGCGCACCAATATGAGGGCCTCATCAAGAAGTCCCGGCTGGGAGGAAAACGTAAAAGATGAATCTGATCCTGTTTGGGCCGCCTGCGGCCGGTAAAGGGACGCAGGCCAAGCGCCTTGTCCAAGATCATGGCTTTATTCAGCTCTCCACCGGAGACATGCTGCGCGCGGCGCGGGCATCCGGGTCTGAGCTGGGGCAGCGTGTTTCGAAAATCCTCGATGAAGGTGGTCTGGTTTCAGACGATATCGTCATCGGCCTGATTGATGAGCAGCTGACCAATCATAAAGGCGCACCAGGATTTATCTTTGACGGCTTTCCACGCACGGTTGGTCAGGCCAAGGCACTTGATGACCTGTTGGAAGCTCGTGGCACCGCTGTGCATTGTGTCCTGCGTCTGGTTGTCGATGAGGACCAGCTTCTGGCGCGGATCAGTAAGCGTTTTGAAGAACAGGGCCGCAAGGATGACAATCCGGAGATCTTCTCCACGCGTCTTGAAAAGTATAACGAGGATACAGCGCCTCTGATTCCAATCTATGCCGAACGCGGTCTACTTCGTGAAGTGGATGGCATGGCATCGATTGATGAGGTGAGCGCCAGCATTGATGGGGCATTGAAGGAACTCGTTTAAAGTGTTTGGGTGCGTCTGCCATTGTCGCTGAATCAGCGGTTGACGTACTCGCTTTCGCGTCTATAACGACGCACTTCGTTAAGAGGTCGAGTCTGCAAGCGTGCGGCGCTCATTTTGCTGTGCGAACTGCGGCTCTCTTTTTTGATATTTAGGAGACAGGCTTTGGCCCGTATTGCAGGCGTCAATATACCGACGAATAAGCGCGTTCCAATCGCGCTTCGCTATATCCACGGCATTGGTGCAGCCAAAGCCGATGAGATCTGTGAAAAAATTGGCATCGCACCAGAGCGTCGCGTTGCAGAACTTTCCGATGCGGAAGTGATTCAGATTCGTGAGACTATCGACAAGGACTACATGGTAGAGGGTGACCTTCGCCGTGAAGTGTCCCTGAACATCAAGCGTCTGATGGACCTTGGTTGCTATCGTGGTCTGCGTCACCGTAAGCGTCTGCCTGTCCGTGGACAGCGCACACATACTAATGCGCGGACCCGTAAGGGCCCGGCCAAGCCGATCGCCGGCAAGAAGAAATAGGACTGGTAGAACATGGCTCGTCAGACCACACGCGTTGCACGTCGCGCCCGCAAGAACATTTCTTCCGGTGTCGTCTTCGTGAACTCAACATTCAACAACACCATGATCACCATCGCGGATGCGCAGGGAAATACCATTTCCTGGTCATCTTCTGGTGCCATGGGCTTCAAAGGCTCTCGTAAGTCGACCCCATACGCAGCGCAGGTTGCAGCTGAGGATGCGGCCAAGAAAGCGATGGAGCACGGTCTTCAGACTGTTGAGATCAATGTTAAAGGTCCAGGTTCGGGCCGTGAAAGCGCTGTGCGCGCACTGCAGGCCGCAGGTCTGGCAGTTACCGCCATTCGTGACACCACACCGGTGCCGCACAATGGTTGCCGCCCACCCAAGCGCCGCCGCGTCTAATCGCCTGACCGTTCAAGCACTCGAGGAGGCCCCATGGCCGATACTGCTGTTGTAAACGACCGTAACTGGAAAGCCCTCATTCGTCCGAACCGCCCGGTTGTGGTGCCAGGACGTGATGGTAACCGTGTTGCCAATCTGACTGTTGAGCCGCTTGAGCGTGGCTTCGGAACGACCCTTGGTAATGCTCTGCGCCGTATTCTCCTGTCTTCGCTTCAGGGCGCTGCGATTATTGGCGTTCAGATTGACGGCGTTGTGCACGAGTTTTCTTCAATTCCAGGTGTTCGTGAAGACGTCACGACGATTATCCTGAACCTGAAGCAGGTGGCTGTGGACATGCAGGGCGAAGGCCAGAAGCGCATGATCCTGAAAGCCAGTGGCGCAGGTGAGGTAAAAGCCGGTCAGATCGAAACTCCGGGCGACGTTAAAATCCTTAATCCAGATCACGTGATTTGTACGCTGGATGATGGTGCTGACCTGCACATGGAATTCACTATTGCGACGGGCAAAGGCTATGTCCCAGCAAGCGAGAACCGTCCTGAGGATGCGCCTATCGGCTATATTCCGATCGATGCGATCTATTCACCGGTTCGCCGCGTTGGGTATCAGGTTGAAGACACCCGTGAGGGCACCGTTCTCGACTATGACAAGCTGACCCTGACCATCGAAACCGATGGGTCTATCACACCTGAGGATGCTGTGGCTTATGCTGCGCGTATCATGCAGGATCAGCTTCAGCTCTTCATCACCTTTGATGAGCCAGAGAGCGATAGCGGGACACAGACTGAAGAGAGTGATCTCGGCTTCAACCCAGTCCTTCTCAAGAAAGTTGACGAGCTTGAACTCTCTGTTCGCTCTGCCAACTGCCTGAAGAATGACAACATTGTTTACATTGGCGATCTGATCCAGAAATCTGAAGCAGAGATGCTGCGGACACCGAACTTCGGCCGCAAGTCTCTGAATGAGATCAAGGAAGTCCTCGCTGGTATGGGCCTGCACCTCGGCATGGATGTGCCGGACTGGCCACCAGAGGACATTGAAGCCCTCGCCAAGAAATACGACGACCACCTTTAAGGAGTAGGCCTGCGAAGGCCCACAACGGAGACTGACATGCGCCACGGCATTGCACATCGCAAATTGAACCGCACCGCTTCGCACCGCAAAGCGATGTTCGCCAACATGGCGGCGTCCCTGATCGAGCACGAGCAGATCGTGACGACCCTGCCAAAGGCGAAAGAAATGAAGCCTTTTATGGACAAGCTGATCACGCTGGCCAAAAAGGGTGACCTGCACGCCCGTCGTCAGGCGATCTCCAAGGTGCGTAACAAGGAAGCCGTGAAGAAGCTCTTCGAAGTCTTCGGTGAGCGTTATAAAGACCGCAATGGTGGTTATACCCGTGTTCTGAAGGCCGGTTACCGCTTTGGCGACAACGCACCTCGCGCCGTCATCGAACTGGTTGATCGTGATGAAGATGCTCGCGGCGCTGCTGACCGTGCGCGCCACGAAGCTGAAATGGAAATGATGGAAGAGTAGGGCTTCGGTTCACCTCCAGATTATCAAAACCCGTAGCCAACAGGCTGCGGGTTTTTCTTTGGGCTGAAGGGTATTCAGGTACCCGGATTCAAATGCAGGTCAGTGTCCGCCTTTCAGGCGCTGATCTGTGTTCTCGCGATAGTGCTTGTCAGCCTTCTTCGCGAAAGCGCTCCGCCAGTTTTTCGAGAGGGCTTCCAGCTTGCTAAGGCTTTCCGCAGTCGCTGGATCGAGGCGTGGATTGAAGCGGGCCATTGTCACGACTGAAATCGGGAGATCCGGGTAGAGCCGTTCCGTCACACGTATTTCGTCCCCGACGGCCGCAGACCCTTCTTCCAGAACACGATAGTACCATCCGGTTTTGCCTGTGACTTGAAACTTGTGCGCCATCGAGTCGATCCCGGTATGCGCATTCAGTTTCCAGCAAGGTTGGCGCCCCTGGCAGACCTGTGCGCGCAGGCTGCCGATCAGCAAGATATCCCCAAGGCAGAGATTCTCCTCGGTCAGGCCGATTGTTGATATATTCTCGCCAAAGCAGCCAGGTTTGAAACTGCGTGCATGATCCGGATATTCTGCCTGCCAGAACGCCATATGGTCACCGGCATAGTGATGGATGGCTTTCTCCGCGCCGCCATGAACTTTGAGGTCAGCTTGTCTGTCCTCGACGAACCCGTGGGCTTCAGCATGCAAGGGGCCTGTGGCCGGTTGCTTATTAATGGCGGATGGTGGTTTGCCCTCCCATAGGGTTTCAACCTTACCGACAAACAGGCCTGAGATGCGGCTAGTGGGTAAACTCATCAAAGGGCTCCAATCTGCTCAACACAAATGTGCTGGCTATCCTGCGTGGTGAGCGGCGTATTCAACAGCCCGCAGAAGTGAGGCGCCCCGTTAGCGTGAACCTCCGTGAAGTATTTACACGTTTTGCAGGCTCCAAAAGGATGTCCACCTCTTGCCTCTAGCATTGTCACCAGAACTTGCTGTGTTGTTTCTGATAACTGCGCCCGGTGGGTGTCGGTCATCCCGTGGATTGCCTGTTCCAGCTTATGCAATGGGTCGTTTTGCAGGACAGTGTGTCCGGCTTCGGTCAGGGCGAGTTGAATGATTCTCTTATCGCGCTGGTCATGCGTCTTGCTGACAAATCCCTTCCGGACAAGTGCCGTTACCGTTTGGGAGATAGTTCCCTTCGTGATGCCCAAATAGGCGCGTAAAGCACCGGGGGTGCGGGAAAATCGGTTCGCCTTGGCAAGGTAGCGCAGGACCTCCCACTGCGTTGGATTCAGGCCTTCGGAATAGGCCTCATTGGTTAGAAGGCGTATGAGGCGCTCGATCACATGAGTCACTGATAGTGTTGTCATGCCTCATTTGGTATCGACTAAAAACATATATTGCAAGGCCGCATCATATGCGTTAACGCTAGTATAGTTTCGAGTAAAAACTTATGAGCGAGAATATGAAACAGTCAGACTCTTTAGCCAGCCCGCGAAAGGCGCCAGCTTGGTCGATCAGCCAGTGGATCAATGCCAACCAACCCCACAGCCTGGAGACTCTGAGAGGCAAGGTCATCGTCCTGGAAGCTTTCCAGATGCTCTGCCCGTCATGTGTGGCCCACAGCCTGCCACAGGCGCAGAAAGTCCATCAGCTCTTTCATCAGAATGATGTGGCCGTGATTGGTTTGCACTCGGTCTTTGAGCATCATGAAGCTCAGGGTACACAGGCGGCTTTGGAAGCGTTTGTGCATGAATACCGTCTGAGCTTCCCGATTGGTATCGACAAGTCGTCAGGGGCATCCGGGCTACCGCTGACCATGTCCGCATATGGTATGCGAGGGACGCCCACAACGATTTTGATCGACCGCAATGGCTATATTCGCAAGCACAAGTTCGGCCGTGACGATGACATGGTTCTGGGCGCTGAAATCATGTCACTGCTTAGGGAGGATGGCCCCCCTCTCTCTCCAGCCTCACGATACGAGACCGCCGCCACAACCAGCTGTACAGATGAAGGATGTGTGGCACCACAAAGCTAAGCTCTGCACCTCTCAAAGAATTCCGTGCCCGTAGATTAGGGCGTTTGAACGTAGGATTGCGCGCTATCAGGGATTAGGTCATGGTCTTGCGTAATGGGTGTTTCTATTTCCGGATTTGTGACGACGGCCCTTGCATTCGTACGTGCGCGATGGGGTGTGTTGCTGCTGGCAAGCTTGATTAGCGTCCTGCCAGGCCAAGTCTATAGTTGGCTTACTTACCTGGATCTGTTGCCAAATCTTCATGTCTGGTTCCAAAACGCGCTACTTCCAGCGCCTGACTTTGCAGGGTACGATACAGTCTCCCTGATTATCTACTGGCTGCAGAGGTCTGGGCTCAGTCAGATCTTTAATCTTCTTCTTTATGGCGTATTTATTTCTACAGCGGTGGCTGTGGTATCGGTCACTGCTGTGGCCTGGAAAAAAGATGAGTTTTTGACACCCAAGTCTCTCATCGAAAAAGTGCTTCCCGGAATACTTCCGGTTTGGCTTTACCTGCTGTGCGCTTTCGTCCTGTTTGGGTTTGCTTTTATCCTATTCGTGATCCCGTATATTTATCTGAGCGTCGTATGCTTTGTGGCTGCCTTTGCCGCAGCGGATAAACGGTTATGGCCTCTTGGTGCTATACGTAAGAGCTTCGAACTTACGCGTGGCGCGCGCTGGTTCATCCTCTGCTTTGTTGTTGCTAGTCTGTTACTCTCAGCCTTACAGAGTGCTGTCCGAACGGCTGTGCTGCAAATGGTTATGAGCAGTGGTTTCGATCGGGAAACTGTTCTGATTGGCTATAAGGTCATCAACTCGATTTGGGCATTTCTCAAACACTATGTTGAAATGGTTATTGTCGCATCGGTTTATGTTGTCTTGCTGCGGTCCCATGAGGGACCTTCCTCGGTAGAGGTTGCCGAGGCTTTTGACTGAGTTGGCCATGAAAAAGCCCGCACGGGTAAGGGTGCGGGCTTTCTGGGTTTGGGGCAGGTTTGCTGCTTATTCAGCAGGCTTACGCAGCTCGAACGTGACGTTGACGGTCATAGAGTAGCCAACTTCGCCGCTGGCGATCGGGGTGGACTTGTCCATCGCCATTTCGGCGCGGGCCATCATCATTGGCTGGGGTTGATAGCCGCCACTTTCTGACAGGGTGACAATCCGCGCGACTTCATAGCCAGAGGCCGCAGCGTACAGCTCAGCCCGGGCAATTGCGGCATTCATTGCGATGCGACGGGCCTCATCCTTGGCGGCGCGGTCATCGTCGAGGGCAAAGCGCAGGCCGTTAAACGTGTTCCCGCCAGCCTCAACCAATGCATCCATCGTTTCACCGAGATCATCAAGATCGCGCACCTTCACCGATAGCTGGTTGGAGGCCGTGTAGCCAATCAGGCGCGGGGGCTGGCCATCGCGGTTGGAATAATCATAACGCGGGTTCAGCGAGAAGTTCGAGGTCTGCATATCCCGGCGGTCAACGCCAGCACTTGCGAGGGCATCGAACACGCCATTCATGGCGCTGCGATTATCCGCCATGGCCTGTTTCGCCGTTTCAGCCTCGCTGGTCACACCGGCCGACAGGAAGGCAATATCCGGCGCGCGCATCACCTGGCCCTCAGCGGAGATATTCAGCGTGGTTTCCGGCTGGATCGAGTTCGGGTGCGTACTGGCCAGCGGTGCGGCATTCGGTGTCACGGTCGGCGTCACAGCGGGTGCGGGCAGGGGCGCATCCGGCTCCCCTGTGGCCTGCGTTGCCTCAGGGCTCTGCGCCCCACCACAGGCAGCCAGCGACAGGACTGCAACAGAGCCCAACAGGGCGCGAAGAGACAAGGTCATGGCGTTCTCCTTTCAACAGAGATAGACTTGATGTTCCTATTGAATTGCGCCATTGCGACAAGATCAAGGCCGCTATTTTCAGGTTGCCTTCATCCCTTTGCGTGGGCCTGTAGCTCAGTTGGTTAGAGCGGACCGCTCATAACGGTCTGGTCGGGGGTTCAAGTCCCTCCGGGCCCACCATTCTAATCCGGTTGAGCCTTGCTCAAAAAATCGATCCACTGGATCGATTTTAGGATTAGAATGCTGCGGCAGGAGCTTAAGCCGCTGGAGCAAAAACAGGCTCTCGCTGCCCGGCACTCTTATCCATTCGAGCTTTGTGGCTTCGGCATAAGCGCCTCCAGATACGCGTCCAGCTCCTCATCGCTCATCGCCTTAATTTTGGGGTCGGTACAGATCGACAGGCCATTTTCATCATAGGTGATTGGCTGCCGGGCAATCTGGCGCGTCATCGCCTTTTCCAAATCACCCAGCGTCTTCTCCCGCCGCCGCGCGGCGCGCCAGGCGCTGAGCCAGCGGTCCGCCTCTGTCAATTCATCCTTGTCGAGCAAGTCCCGCACCGTGGACAGGATATCGCCGTCCGGCATCTGCGCGACCTTGCGCATGAAGGCATTGCGGCGGTCATCGCGCAGGGTCTGGTACTTTTCCCGCGCGGCGGCCCTGCCTCCACGCCAGGACGGATGGTCCGGCCCGCTGACCCGGCGCGGGTCATCCTCGGGCACGGGCTGGTTCAGGTAAAGTTGACCAGAGCGACAATACCCGCCCGGCCCGGCGGGGGTGGTGAGGGGCGCCCCGGCGCGATGGGCCTGCGGGTGCAAATCCCCCTGACGAAAGCCATACAGCTTGGCCCAGCGGGCATAAGTGCCAACACGAATGCCAAGCTGCGCACGTATATCGGCGGGGGACACGCCCAGCCGTGCCAACCGCCCCGCCTCCGCCGCCAGCGCCTGGCGGTCTTCAATCGTCAGAGCCCGTAAGTCTCGCGTCGGATACGGCTTTGATCCTGTAGAGTGATCTGCCGAAGCAAGGCCTGCAGCGCACGCGGAGGGCTGGGGAATGGGAGCAGTCATTCGTAGAGTATACGTTAGCGCGGGAGGGAGAGGATAGAGGCAGCTGAATCCCAGATAGCGGTCGTGAACGGAGCGGCAGAAACTTCCTATTAGCAGACATAAGTGAGGGCGCCACTTATGACTACGCTTGGTCAGATAGTTCTCGTATTCTGGGAGTATTATTCAAGCCCGCCCTGCAGCAAATAAGGGGTCTAGCAACCACTCGATGAGTGTTCTATCATCGACGATAACATCTGCGGTCAAGGTCAATCCACTACGCAAGGTGATATCACGCCCGTAGGCTTCGATCTGGTCGCTTTTTATGCGGGCACGGACCCGAAAGACCGGCTCCTGCAACGAGATGCCCGCGAGAGATACTTCATCAGGTGCGAGGATTGTCTGAGAAATATCTTCAATAACAGCTTGCCCGGTCCCAAAGCTCTGGAAGGGGAATGCATCATATTTTAGCCGAACCTCTTGACCGGTCTCAATAAAGCCAATTGCGCGACTTGGGACGAATATCTCCGCAAGAAGGGCATCACCCTCAGGCGTCAGAATGGCACCCGTCTCACCAGATGCAATCAATTGCCCCTTTTCGATTGGAACAACCTCCACGCGGCCCGCGACAGGTGCAGTCAAAATGTATTGGCCATCCGCTTCATTACGAACAGTCCTTTCATTGAGCGCAGCGATCACCTGATCCCGTTCAGACATTGCAGTGCGCCGCTCCGCAGGCAGACGATCGAGTTGACGCCTGAAATCCTCTATTTCTGTTTCCGTTGAACGAAGCGCTCGCTTGAGGGTCAAGAGATCTTGTTCGATCTCCTGTTTCTGCAATTTCCAGCTCTCCGCATCCGCGCGCGTCGTCAGTCCTTCCTCAAAGTTTTCTCGCGCCCAGAGCGCTGTTTCCGTCATTTGTTGCAGTCGCTGGGTCTGGGCTTGAATCTGGGTGGTCAGAGCAATTTGTTCTGTTTCCCGTCCAGAAATGAGCTTGAGCAACCGCCGGTCCTCCGCATCAATGCGCTCAAGCGTTGCGTCAGCGCCGTTACGGGCGGCCTCTACTTGTGCTTCAAGGGTTTCATTGAGAACGCTAAGGATATCACCTTCTGCGGTCTCGGCTGAAAGGCGGAGTGCGAGAAGAGGCGTCCCTTTCTCAACTTGCGCACCCGGTATGACATAGGTGTCCTCAACAATACCACCGCGGAGCGCCGCGGCACGAACAGCCCCGTTTTCCGGGACGATCCAACCCGCGACGGTTTGCTTGCGCTCATATTCTGCGAGGCTCAGAAATGTGACGGCTGTAGCTATGATAATAATGAGCAGGCCGCCTAACACCCAAATACGCAACAAAGATGGAAACATGACTTTTCCATCCAAGCGGGATGTCGCGGCTGAAACGGCTTCTTTGCGGAATAGATCTGACATGGCTTTTTTATCTGCTGGATAGCTTTCGAATACAAAATCTAATATTCATTTTAATGGATCAGCCCATAAAGCCGACATTACTAAAACTGAATCCCAAAAAGCGATCGATTATAAACACGACAGAAGTGACAGAGGCAAGAAGCACTATCTGCAGCGCAGAAACAAATCCTATAGTTTTTGATATCGACATGGCTCTCCCACGTGAGATAAAGAAATTGGCAAGGCTAGCCCCAATACAAATTGGAATTGCATTACCTCCCAGCAGAGGCATGAGCGCAAGTAGGCATAATAATAATATGAAAATGGCGGCAAATGCCGATCTTGTGCTATCCATATTATTAAACTGTCATTCTGCAAAGAATGCCCCCTTCTGTCAAAGACAGAGGGGGGAGGAAGACCGATGTACGGACACCGATCCTCACAATCGTTCGCGCCTCTTGTTGGCACATCCAAACACTAGTCCGAAGTTTGGGATGAATCTTCACTTCCACTTGGTGCAGGTGTGCCAGTGACAATATAGGCAACTGTTCTGATTACAACAGGAACGATGACTAAGGGTGCCAATATCCCGCCATTAACAGCATTCAGTTCATTCAAAGTTAGTTCACGCATATTTTTTCCTATTCATTTTTTGATTTTGGTAAAGTTCTGGATGACGCCAAAGTTTACAGGATCGATCTAAAAAGCCTGACAACAAGCCAGAGAAGGGAAACAACCAGCAACATTTCCAATGGGGTTATCCATGTTGAGTCATCTTCTTCCATTAGCTTATTGAGTCGATTTTCAGAAGCATCCATCACATCCCCAACATAACATTAAATAGAAGAAATAATAAAACTACAGGAAAGACCATTCTTTTAATTATACCACCGATGAAATTCATAGATAAGCCAAAAATCAAAACCATTAATGAGAAAATTAGCATTACTAGATTCTCAAAAAAAATCATGCTAGATGTAAAAAAAGCAAAAAAGAAGTATACGGTGAACATGGACCCTAATGATATGAAGGATATTTGTTCGCCAAAGTGCTGGCTCGATAGAATTTTCATTATCTCTTCCAATGAAAAGGGCGACGAACACATAAAATGATGTGTCCATCACTCATTTTCTGCTCAATCATTTGATTCAGAGGATTCCTGACTATCTGGTGTTGCGGCATTGTGCACGAGGCCTGCTGCAACGCCAACAGCAGCGCCACCTGTCGCGGCCTTAGCAATTGTTTTTACTGCCCAAATGACTCCGGCGACAACAGGAGGGGCAGAACCGGATACTTCATCGATTTCTTTAACGGACAACGTTCTCATACTTTTAATCCTGTTCACGTGTTTCCAAATAGGCGGCGGTACCGGCGATAAGCGCAACATCCGCGGCAACAATTTTAACTATGATCTTTACGACCGGTACAGCACAAGGCGGACACGCTCCACTCACATTATCAATCTCATCCACACCCAGTTCACGGATACTCGGCGTATTTGTTGCTTGCACAAATTGCATTGTATTTCTCCATAAATGTCCTGCTCAAAATTGAGCCCTTTTTAAATGCGATAAATGTATATTTTAGTACAATAAAAATATTCTATCGAAATTGAAGCTATTTCGGATTGAATAAAAAACCAATCTGTATTGCCAGATCATTGCATAAAACAATATCTACTCTTTAAGGGGGGCATGCTTATTATGGACGCATTTATAAATTTTACTGGAAAGCGCCGTCTGCCTGTTATTACGGGCGCAGAGGCTGCAGAGTGTGGCCTTTGCTGCATGACGATGGTAGCACGCTATCACGGCCATGACGTGGACTTGAACGGTTTACGCCAGCGCTTCTCCTTATCCATTAGTGGGGCAAGCCTGCGCTCTTTGATGGGTTTTGCTGATGCCCTCGGGTTTGGGACACGCGCCCTTCGCGTCGATCTGGAAGCGCTGCCAGAGGTCAAGGCACCCGCAATTTTGCATTGGGACCTCAATCATTTTGTTGTCCTGAAAAAGACAACCCGGAAAGGGATCATTATCCATGATCCCGCTTACGGTGCACGCACACTCAGCTGGAAGGATGCTTCCAGACACTTTACCGGCGTGGTTCTCGAACTCAGCCCTTCGGCAGAGTTTAGCAAAGTCAAAGCAGAAAAGCCGACCCGGTTACGCAGCCTGTGGTCTAAGCTGGACGGGTTTTGGACTTCGATGGTTCAGGTCCTATTGCTGTCTATCGCGCTTCAAATCGCGGTGTTTGCAGCCCCATTTTATCTTCAACTCACCGTCGATCAGGCTATACAAACCACAGACCGTGATCTGCTGACAGTCCTTGCTGTAGGGTTTGGCGCACTTCTGCTCATACAAGTGGCGCTCACCGCACTTCGGTCTTGGGCACTCATGGCCATTGGCCAGTTAATGGGCTATCAGATGACCGGTAATCTTGTGCGGCATCTCCTGCGGCTCCCTGTATCATATTTTGAGAAACGCCACGTCGGCGATATCCTGTCGCGGTTGCAATCTGTCGGACCGATCCGTGACGCGATTACAGCGGGCGTCATTACCTCTGTGATTGACGGTGTAATGGCAATTATCGCGGCGATCATACTCTTCATTTATTCGCCTCTACTCGCTTTTATCGTGCTTGGCGGCCTGGTTCTGACCGTTGTCCTAACGTTTGTTCTGTATCCCTTTCAGCGCGAACGAACGGCCGAGCAAATTATCGCTAGCGCCAAAGAGCAAACCCATCTTGTCGAAAGCGTCAGAGCAGCGACGACGATCAAGCTCATGGGCCGCGAGGGCGAGCGCGAAGCAGCCTGGCGCAATCATTTTGCGGATGTGACGAATACAGGGTTCTCGATCGGGAAATACCAAATCGGGATGACGGCCGTGCAATCGCTTTTAACCGGGCTCATCTTGATCCTTGTCGTCTATCTGGCGGCGCGCATGATTCTAGCAGGGGATGGCTTTTCTGTCGGAATGCTATTTGCCTTTATGAGTTACAGGCAGACGCTTTCGGATCGTGTTCTTGCACTTATTAATCAGGTGATCGCTTTTCGATATCTGACCCTTCATCTTGAACGCGTCGGCGACATCGTCCACGCAGAAAGGGAAGTTACGTCTGACACAAGCGGAACCCTATTTGAACCAGATGGTGCGATTGAACTCAAGAACATTTCTTTCAGTTATGGAGCTTCTGATCGGAACGTCTTGGAAAACGTGTCCCTCACTATAAACGCAGGAGAATGCGTCGCCCTGACTGGAACATCTGGTGGCGGTAAGACCACACTACTGAAACTTCTCTTGGGGCTCTATCAACCGAATGAGGGTGATATTTATCTTGACGGTAAGCGCGCCACCCCTGAAATGTGGCGAGCATGGAGAGATCATGTCGGCGTGGTTGCTCAAGATGACCAGCTCTTGTCCGGGAGCCTGGCCGACAATATTGCGTTCTTCGACCCGGATTTAGATATGGCGCGTGTTCAAGAAGCTGCTGCCCTTGCCCGCATCCATGAAGATATCCTACAAATGCCAATGCAATATCTATCCCTTGTAGGTGATATGGGGTCGGCGTTATCAGGCGGGCAGCGACAGCGCGTCTTATTAGCACGCGCGCTCTATCGCAGACCACGCCTGCTATTCCTGGACGAAGGCACAGCCAATCTGGATCCAAAAACCGAAGCAGAAATCGCGGACTTGATCCAATCCTTGAATATCACACGTGTGGTGGTCGCTCATCGCCCCGCGCTTATTCAGCGCGCTGATACTGTTTACAGCATTGGCAGAGGGTCAATTTCTTCAGTTAGCAAAGAGAACTTACCCCAACTGGTTTCAACTTATGCCGCAGAACACAATATAGTAACTTAGCGATATCTTCTCTAATCGGGCTTTCAGGTCAAGCTCCGTATTTTCGTCTTCGGTCCGGCTCTTCGCCAAGTCTGGATCACGCTTCTCTTAGCAGTCTGATCCCGAACGTCTTGAACAGCCCTCGGATCTCATTCTCCAAATCGATACAGCGGTTGAGTATGGCTTTTCGATCAGCCAACAGGGCTTTGACCTCATGGCTCTCGCTGCTCTTCATATGAGCCGGGTTGTACCAACCAGCTCGAAGAATCTGGGCGATGCCGCGAGCATCCGTCTTGTCGGTTTCTTTCCTAAAAGCTGGCATAGCGAGATACTCATTAGTCTCAACATCGGGCGAAGGAGTGTCCTGATCTATTAAGCATGGAAGCAGGCCCTGAAATTACTAGAGAGCCTTACAAAGCGAGTCCTTTTTCGCTTAAGGGTCTGCCTTACAGTTTTTGTTTGCAATTCAAATAAAAGAAGGCGAGCCGTGGCTCGCCTTCGCATTTCGTGGGTTTCCTAAGGAGTGACCCTTGTTAACGGAAAGCCCGACTTTTCCAGAGTGCTAGAAATGCACTCTTTCAATATCGGGCTTGTTGCGGTCTGTCTAGCACTCTGGAAAAATCGGACTAATCGCAACTAATAAAATTGACGGCAACGAACCTGCAGTCTGCTTTACTATCCGAAATGCCATATTCTCATATCCTCGCCTTCAACACGTCTGACACCAAGTTGAAGGCTCAAAGTCTTCTCATAGCGATTCTCCTTCGTATTCTGTCACTTGACAAAAGTTTTCAGATAAAGTCAATATAATTATATTAGGGGGCAAAATGGATTATCGACTCGGAATTGACCTTGGCACAAACTCGCTCGGTTGGGCGGCGATTCAGTTGCTGGAGACACAGCCCGATGCATTTGAGACTGGACCGCTGCTTGATCTTGGCGTGCGGATTTTTTCAGATGCGCGCAATCCAAAAGACAAATCGTCTAACGCAGCGCAGCGGCGCGGGCCGCGCGGTATGCGGCGCAACCGGGATCGCAGGCTCTCGCGTGGCAGGGCCATGCTGCACGCCCTTATCGCGGCCGGTCTGATGCCATCTGGCGAGAGCGAGCGTAAAGCGCTTGAGGCCCTTGATCCGTGGATTCTTCGTACCGATGCGCTTGACCGCAAACTTGCGCTCCATGAAATCGGACGGGCCTTGTTTCACCTTCAGCAACGTCGCGGCTTCAAATCCAACCGTAAAACCGACGGGGATAAAGACGGGGCCATGTATGATGCGATTGAGGCTGCCCGGTCCAAGATGGCTATACAAGAGGCGCGCACGCTCGGTGAGCTCTTCGGACGACCGAGAAAGGCGACGCACGGCGCGAACCGGGTCGCTCGGAAGGGGCAGGGCACCCCTATGCCGCAAGCCCGCGTTAAAGCCCAGATGACCGGCTCCAAGATGGCTTATGATTATTATCCTGATCGTGCCATGATCCTGGATGAGTTCGATCAAATCTGGGCAGCACAGGCGAAGCATTATCCCGACTTGATGACGGAGAGTGCGCAGCGCTCTGTCCGGCATGTCATTGAACACCAACGCCCATTGAAACCGCAAAAAGCCGGTAAATGTACTTTCCTGCCGCATCTTGAACGCGCCCCGAAAGCGCTTTCCAGCGCGCAATATATGCGTGTTTTGCAGGAGCTGAATAATCTGAAAGTCGGCGCTGTCGGCGAACCGCAAAGATGGTTGTCTGCCGATGAGCGGAAGCAGCTTGTCGATCTGTTGATGCAGCCGAGTTCTAAGACCGCCCGGCGGACATTCAAGGCGATGCGGAAAACGTTAAGCCTGCCAGAATCTCAGATTTTCAACCTTGAAAGCCGCAAACGCGATCATCTTGTTGGCGATGAAACGGCTGGCCGAATGATGCAGGCCGATGCCTGGGGGCCAGACTGGCTAAGCTTGGATCGCGCAGTGCAAGACGACATTATTCAAACGCTTCTCGATACCGAAGAGAACGACGTTCTTATTGAGTGGTTGATGCAAAATCACGCTCTTGAAAAAGGGCGCGCGGAAGCCGTTAGTAAAGTGCGTCTACCTGATCAGTACGCCCGTCTTTCGCTTGAGGCGATTGCGCGCCTCATTCCTCTTCTGGAACAAGGCCAGAGATATGATGAAGCCGCAACGGCCCTGTTCAAAGATCATCGGGGACGCGGCGATGGCGTTATCCATGAAGACGGCTTGCCCTATTATGGCGAAGTTCTGTCTCGTCATACGGCGTTTGAAAGGGACCCACCTCAGGGCAGCGAAGATACCCGCAATGACGAGGAGCGTTATGGACGCGTCGCGAACCCGACGGTCCATGTTGCGCTGAACGAGCTTCGAAAAGTCATCAATGATCTGATCAAACGCTGGGGCCCACCTACCGAAATTGTGCTGGAGATGGCGCGGGATCTCCCACTGTCTGATCGCGGCTTGCGAGAGCTTGAGACGACGCAAAAGAAGAACCAGGATCTGAACGAAAAGCGACGTAAAGAGCTTGAGACACTGAAGGTCGCAGATACTTATGAGAACCGAATGAAGCTTCGGCTGTATGAGGAAGCGCTTGAATGCTTTGGCGGGACAGCGCTTTGTGCCTTTACGGGGGATACGATCAATATGACGTCCCTGTTCACTGGTGAGATCGAAATCGAGCACATCCTGCCTTTGTCACGAACCTGGGATGATAGCTTCTCAAACAAGGTTCTCTCAAAACGCATTGCAAACCGGCTCAAGAAAAATCAAACGCCGTTTGAGGCTTTTGGGCACAATCCCGCCGGATTTGACTGGGAAGCAATCAGCCAACGCGCAAAGGACTTGCCAAAAAGTAAGTCATGGCGGTTTGCCCCCGACACAATGCAGCAATGGGAGGCACGCGGCGGTGATTTTATCGCCCGCCAGTTAAACGATACACGCTACATCTCGCGTTTGGGCAAAACCTTTGTCGAGGCTCTGTATGGCGGTCAGGCCGGAAAAGGCGAGCGCCGCCATGTCTGGGTTGTGCCCGGGCGACTGACCTCCGATTTGCGCTATCATGCAGGCTTTAACACGCTGAGCGGTTTTGTTGATCTGAATATGAAAGACCGCACCGATCATCGCCATCACGCGGTAGATGCGCTGGTCATCGCTCTTACAGACCCATCTATGCTCAAACGTAGCGCCGATCTCGCCAAACGGGAAGAAGCTGCTGATCAGTCCGAAATCCTGCAAGCCATGACCGAGCCGCTGAAACGGTATCGTCGTTCGGCCGAGGACCGCTTGTCGAAACTGGTGGTCTCCCACAAGCCGGATCACGGCTTTCAGGACGCGATGCACAACGATACATCTTATGGTATAACAGGGGACTTGGACGAGAAGAAACAAGCGCTTCTCGTTACCCGAAAACCGATTGAAACGCTTGATCAAAAGGACATCGTCAATATCGTTGATCGTGAATTGCGACGTCACTTTGCCTATGCGACCGAGGGGCTAAGCGGGGCTGCGTTTCAGAACGCCATGCGCAAAGCAGCGGATGAGCTGCATCCGCCCGTTTACAAGCTGCGCCTGACAACCCCGATGAAGCCAAGCAGTTTCGTTACGATCAGGCATGGAGAACAAGGCGAACATGTCAAAGCCTATAAGGGCGATGGCAATTACTGCTACGACATCTTTATGGGCACAAAAGGCCGCTGGGATGGAGAGGTCATTACGACGTTTGAGGCCTATCAACGCGCCCGGAAAAGCAAGGCGTGGTGGCAGGACCTCCAACACGAAGACGGAACGCCCCTGATCATGCGGATCAGGAAAGGCGATATGCTGGAGATTGATACAAATAATGGCCGAAAAGCCGTTATTGTTTACAAGTTTTCAGCCGGCAGAATTCACATGTCCGAGCACCATGAAGCCAATGCGTCTGCCCGTATTCGCGCCAAAGAGTTGCTAGGCTATCAAATGTCTCCTGCCTCTCTTCAAAAAGCCAATGCGGTTCGTATTTCTGTTAGTCCTTCAGGAAAGGTCAAACGCCACAAGGCATAGAAATTGCTTCGTCTCTCCAGAATGGGGGACGATCCATGCAAAACCGAATTGTCGAAATTGCCAGTGATGATGTTCATCTGTCCTTGATGCGCGGTTTCCTTAAACTCGCGCGCGAGGGGGAAGAGGTGGGCCGTGTACCTATCCCGGATATCGGCGCGGTCCTGATTCGGGGCTATGGCGCATCTCTGTCCTTAAGCATGGCGGCACGGCTCGCAGAGGAGAATATCCCGGTCATCCTTTGTGGGTCAGATCAAGCACCTTCGTCTATTCTGTGGCCGCTAAATGGACACCATGCCCAAGGCCGGATCATGCAGGCGCAAAGCGACCTATCCCGTCCGAAGCAAAAACGCCTGTGGCAAGCCTTGGTACAGGCTAAAATACTCGCTCAGGCTTATGTATTGGAAGCCGATGGTCATACGGCAAACGATCTTCGAATGATGGCGCGTCAGGTTCGATCAGGCGATCCGGACAATCTGGAAGCGAGAGCCGCGCGTGCCTATTGGCCCCGTTTGATGAGCGCACTCGAAGACGGTTTCAAACGTGATACAGCCGCCAGCGGTCTTAATAGCTGGCTTAACTATGGGTACGCAGTGCTCAGAGCAGGCGCTGCGCGCGCGATTGTTTCGGCGGGCTTGCATCCCAGCTTTTCTCTTCATCATGAAAGTCGGGGCGAGGCCTTACGACTATCTTCAGACATGATGGAACCTTTCCGTGCCTATGTGGACTTGAAAGTTGCGCGCATGGCCAGGAACTTGCCTGAAACGGGCGCGGATCTCGATAAAGCCCGAAAAGCCGAGATTATCAGCGTTCTCAATCTCGATCTGCACACCCCTTATGGCGCCAGTCCGGTGCAAACCTGCCTGAATCGCTTATGCCAAAGCCTTGCTCGTATCTGTCTAGGTGAGGCAGCGCGCCTTGATCTGCCTGATGGCCCTGTATTCTCTGACGGGGGAGGCAAATTGTGAGGGCCCTGTCGCATCTCTCAGCCTATCAGCATATGTGGATCATGGTTATGTTCGATTTACCAACGACAACGAGGGAAGAGCGGTCTGCCTATACCGAGTTTCGTGATTTCCTGCTCGATCAAAGCTTCACCATGTCACAATACTCAATCTATTTGCGGCATGTTTCAGGGCGAGCGCAAGCAAGCCCAATTATTGAGCGCATTAAATCTGCCGTCCCGCTCGAAGGAAAAGTCGATATTCTGCAATTTACCGACCGACAATATGCAGATATTGTCAGTTTGAGAGGAAAAAGACGAATCGATTCGCGTGAAAATCCGGATCAGCTCGCTCTATTTTAAGGGAGAGGCAGGTGATTTTCAGACATAGACAAGAAAACATGTCCTGTCTTTTCAATCACCTAACCCTGTTACGGTCCTAGCACTCTGGAAAAGCCGGACCAACCGCAACTGGCTTGCCGGCTTCGCCATTGTGAGCCTGGTCCTAGCACTCTGGAAAAGCCGGACCAACCGCAACTGATCCAGGATGACATGAAGGAGATCACTCGTCCTAGCACTCTGGAAAAGCCGGACCAACCGCAACTGCGCACGGCTAGACAATTTTCATCAGGGTGTCCTAGCACTCTGGAAAAGCCGGACCAACCGCAACTCAAACCCCTCAATGATCTTTGACAACACCGTCCTAGCACTCTGGAAAAGCCGGACCAACCGCAACCTTGGCGTCATCGGTGCGATTGGCGCTAATGTCCTAGCACTCTGGAAAAGCCGGACCAACCGCAACTACGAGGGAAGCCTATTCAGGTTGGTCGGCGTCCTAGCACTCTGGAAAAGCCGGACCAACCGCAACTCAGCTGCTCTGTATCCAGCGCCTCATCATGTCCTAGCACTCTGGAAAAGCCGGACCAACCGCAACCGATAATCCGCAGATGCGTACTCCTTGAAGGTCCTAGCACTCTGGAAAAGCCGGACCAACCGCAACAAACGCGCCGCGCAAATCATCGGTCAAGCGGTCCTAGCACTCTGGAAAAGCCGGACCAACCGCAACCCAAGCTTACGCGATCTTGAAGCGAACTGAGTCCTAGCACTCTGGAAAAGCCGGACCAACCGCAACATTCAGCAGGCGCGATCTCGCCAGGACGCAGTCCTAGCACTCTGGAAAAGCCGGACCAACCGCAACGACGGTTCGATGTTACGCAAGGATCAATTCGTCCTAGCACTCTGGAAAAGCCGGACCAACCGCAACGAAACAGTACAACCGTTGATCGGTGACATTGTCCTAGCACTCTGGAAAAGCCGGACCAACCGCAACGAGGAATCTCCATTTGCTCGCTCACACGCCCCTACAGACCGCCTGAGGTATCCCAAAGTACTCGCACACTATACACCAAGACCTCACCACGACAGTATATCTTTTCGAAACCCGTGATGTTCAGTATCTATCTTAAAGTCTAAGGCGGATGAGTGGTAACAATAGTGACCAAGCGAGACGAATTCGTTCGATACCAATCCGATACACTCGTTTTGAAGCTCGCACGCTTTATCTGGCAGATGCATATTATTTCGGCGCTAGTTTTGTGGGTGGCGTTGAAGAACTACGTTGATCAAACTGAGCTAACCATCTGGGCGGTTTGGATGACAGTTTGGGGGCTCTCTCAAGGGTGGATCAGCTTTCGCGGAAGCCGCGACGCAAACAATGAGCGCCCACTCTCGCATTGGGCCTGGCAGTTCGATTTGACGGCGATTATGGCCGCCATTGGCTATGGTTGGCTTGCCTATTCGCTCACGCCTTCCGGCAATGAGCCGCTATCGGTGTTTGTTGGGTTCATCATTAGTGGTGGCATTCTTACAGGGACCGGCACCCATAATATGCACTACCGTATGCTGGTAGTGACGCTGCTTATTATTATCCCAGCGCAAGCGGCGCGAACCTGGGTCGAAGACATTGGTGGCCAGGGTGCAACCGGCGCCGCGATGCTGTTCGCATTTTTGGGTTTAATGTTGGGACTTGGCTGGGTGCTTCGGTCCTTCACGCGTCGTGGGTTTATTCTGCAATGGGAAAAATCCGAACTTGCTGATGCCCTTGCAATTGCGCGCGCAGAAGCTGAAGACGCAAATCTGGCAAAGTCCCGGTTTCTTGCGCAAGCGAGCCACGATTTGCGTCAACCTGTCCACTCTATGGGCTTGTTTCTTGCATCACTAGAACGTGAGCAATTGTCGGATGCGGGCGCTATGTTGACGCATCGGCTGACGCAATCTGTTGACGTCCTATCAAAGCTCTTCAATTCATTGCTCGATGTCACGCTGCTTGACTCCGGTAAGCTCGAGCCCAGTAAAGACACCGTAGACCTTAAAACGATAGTGGGTCAAATTGTGGAAGAGTTTCGGCCTGCAGCAGATGCCGAAGCGTGCTCGTTCTCGGTTCAGATCAATGAAATATTTGTTCTAAGCGATCCGATTTTACTGCGCCGAATCATCCAGAATTTGATATCAAACGCAATTCGGCATGGTGAAGGCGATATCTTGATTTCGTCTGAGCAGAGGCAGGACGTCGCGTTTGTGGCTATACAAGACAGCGGCGCTGGGATCGACGCCGAAGACGCTCAATTAATATTCGAAGCGTTTGAGCGCCCTGGCGGGATTAGCGACTCTGCAGAGGGGCTGGGTCTTGGTCTTGCGATCGTTCGGCGACTCTGTTCTGCGCTGGGAACCAATGTATCTCTCGATCTGAGCGCAGATCAGGGCGCACGTTTTATTGTCGGCCCCTTGCAGATAATGATGGCTCCAGATTTCCAACCAAGCCTTATCGAGGAAAAAGAGTCATTTCTTCCCAATGGCCGGGTTCTTGTGGTGGATGATGATCCCGCAACACTTCAAGCAACGAGCGTGCTCTTATCGAATTGGGGCTGGGACATATCTGCTCATACGAGTACTGCGGAAATCACTCAGGAGACATTTGAAAGCACCGATTTGCTTGTAACGGATTACGAGCTCGGTCACGGCGTAACGGGTCTTGATGTAGTCACTTTGGTGCAGTCCAAACGTCCAGCCTGTCCGGCCATTGTCATCTCCGGCAATTCGACTGATGCGGTCCGCAAAGCGGTCGAATCACATGGGATTTTGTTATTGTTGAAGCCTGTTCGCCCAGCGCAATTGCGGTCAGCTATTCTCAGCCTGATCGGTAGATGATAGCACTGCGTGCGCAGCGCCATAAGAGGCTGCAGCGGCACGGTTAGACACACCGAGTTTTTGCAGGAGCGCAGATACGTGCGCCCGAACAGTCGATACGGATAGATTAAGATCGCGCGCAATTTCTTTATTCGAAAGTCCCATGCAAATCAGCTCCAGCACCTGTCTTTGACGGATTGGTAGTCCATCAATCGGATCATCGCTGCCTCCCGAGGGACGACCGCGCCCGCGTGGTGGCAAATAGATAGGGCGGTCGCCTTCCAGCACTTCGTGAAATGCACGCTTGATTTCATCAGGCGGGATAGACTTGGATACAAACCCATTCGCGCCGGCTCGCACAAGGCGCTCGACCGCTGATCGCTCGGTGAGCATTGAAATGATCAAGATGGCCATCAGAGGATACTGAGCGCGAAGCATCTGAATGTGCGCTTCAGGTTCAAGACCCGGAAAGAACACGTCAAGCACAAGCAAGTCAGGGACCTGTTTTTCAAGCTCGGCAAACATTGCAGCCGCGGTGCCGACCTCCGAAAACGAAACGGTCCTGAGACTATCCTCAATCGTGACCCGCAGCCCGGCTCGAAAAATCGGATGATCATCTGCAATCAAGATGCTGATCATCTATGTCTCCCTCGGCTTTGTCTTACGCGTTTCAGACGAGATAATATACTGGGTCATCTGTCCTAATTGTCAGGTGCGGCGCAATTTCCCAGCTTTAGTAAGAGCAATTAAAGGGGAAAAATATGCGCTCGTTTCCAAGACTTTTCTATGTCACGTCTCTGGCCCTTGCCACCCTAGCAGCTCAGGCTCAATTGCCTGATAGGGTGGAGCCCTCAAACCTCGAGGAGATCGTCGAGCTTATCGAGGAATTGGACCCAGCTGCGTTCTTTCTAAGCACCAATGATCAAACCCAGTATTTTCCCGTTAAAGATGGCGGATTTGGAGATATGGCAAAGGCCAGTGCGCCGGGCGCGCAAGAACCTGGCGCGTTCATACTAGATGCCGCGAGCGGCGCCGCGCTCATTCAGGATTACATCCCCGGACAGGGGCCAGACTGTGATGAAGA
Source organism: Hyphomonas sp. FCG-A18 (assembly GCF_045287255.1). GTDB lineage: Bacteria > Pseudomonadota > Alphaproteobacteria > Caulobacterales > Hyphomonadaceae > Henriciella. Next base: position 1,816,617 of record NZ_CP137142.1, on the reverse strand, counting down.
TGCGGAAGAACCATTGGTCATTTACTATGGCTTTTACGCGGATCCTGAGACCAGTGTCATGGCCGTTAATCAAACCCGCCGCCTCGGTGTGGTGATTTCGACGGGTACCGCGGTCAGATACCGCCCGGGTCCAACGTTTTGTGAAGACGAGGCCTATATCAGTGATCCCGCGAGTCCGGCCTTTCTTCACATACCGATGTCGACTTTCGGCCAGAGCCCACGGAACTTTCAAGCCATGGGAGCATCTAAAGGCGGGGATAGCGTGATGGGCATGTTTGGAACATCAGGGTTTTCAGCGCGCCTTGGTGGGTATGTCGATGCAAGAATTCTCGGCCAGTCCACAGCTCTTTCCGAGCAAGGATTAGGAGGGGCGATCGCGCAATCGGCACTGGCGGATGCAATGGCGAATAATCCGGAAGCCGCCGCGGCGCTGCAACAAATGCCTGGTCTGCTGCCGGGCAGCGATGGTGAAGGGGCGCTGCAGCTCGATCTCTCAACCGCTCCGATCGGCCAAATTGCAGGGAGCAATATCCCTTTTACCTATGCCCAAGTGCGGTTTGTGCACACCAGTGAAATGGTTACGCCAGGAACGTGGCTGGAAGATCTCCAAAACGCCATCGCGATTGACGGTCCCATCCTGCAATCTGACCCAGCCACGCCTAACGGAGGTTCACTCGACGATGAATGATTGAGCCCGCGTGAAGCGAAGCGCCTAATCGCCAATCAAGCCTGACGCGAGTGTGCCGTCTGAGTCTCGATATAGCCTTTTGCTTCCCGCGCTTGGAGAGCCGAGTGTAATGTTACGCCCATCTGCCGACCACCATTCTAACCGTTCCAGAAAGTCGCTCGACAGAGGCTCCTCATCCGACGCGTCGCTTAAGCCGATCAACTCAAGCTGCCGATCCGACTGAGAGCAAATGGCAAGGCCAGATCGCCCGGTCTCTAGATCGTTGATCAAGGCCACAAGGTCATACAACCCATCGCCATCTAAATCGGGTTCCAGATGCGCGCGGTTGCGATATCCAAGCCTGGGCATTCGGCCAGATAACAGGGTTGATCTCGGCAAACCGCAATCGTCAAAGGCATGCACCACCCAGCTCGGAAAATTGACCAGCGCATCTGGCGTTGGATAATGCGATATGTCGGCTTCTCGTGGAAAGTAGGTCCACCTCACACATGCTTTAACACCCCCATCGGACAGTGTTTTTGTTTGCGTGTGGTTTTGTCGAGTAGGCATCACCCAGATCTGACCTCGGTATCCAGGGGTGGGTTCCACAGTTGCGATGGGTGCCGTTTCGCCAGACACGGAAAACTCAGGGCTCAACGCCGGATCTAAAACATCGGGTCCAAACACATAGTGATCCGCAATAGGGTTTTCGCCCCGAACCGGAGTGACGCTGCGACGAACTTTGCGGATCGGAATGACATCACCCGACGGTTTTTTAATCGCTGGCGAGATCGCACCCTTTTGCCAGGAGAGGTCCACGATCAGTCCGCCGCTGAGTGGTGTCGAGAGCGGTGAACCGTTTACTGGCGCGCCTTCTATCAATTCCGCGTGGTGCTCCCAATCAGGTGCACAATTTGGTGTGGCAAAAGCATCCAAAGCCGCTGCGGGCAGGATCAAAAGGGATAAAGACCTAAGGTTCAACATGGCCATACATCCGTTTTGCTTGCAGTTTGCCATCATGCCAGAACAGGACGAAAGCCTCTTTCTCGAAGCGCTCTAAAACAAGGTAGTCGCCATCCGCTTCCGGCATTTCATAGCCCGTTAGATGTAGAGGCAAGGCTTCGTCTTGTGAGATCCATTGCCAAGCTTCAACTTGTCCAACAAAACCGTCACGCAACCCAGTCACGCGATCGGTTTCGAGATCGATCATATCTAGCCAAGTGCCAGCACGACAGAGCGCGAGCCCCCGTCGACCATCAGTGGATCTTAATATCTGCGCAACTTCATCCAGTGCGCCATCGCCGTCGAGATCGCCCCCAAGTTGGCGCGGTGAAAACGCGGCTGACAATGTGTGTGTGCCCAATGACAAACCACAAGCCCCATAAGTTTCGGAGTCTTCAGGTGAAAACTCGAGACGCGTCGATTCCGAGTACGTCATCTGTTCGGCTTCCGATCTCGGCCATGACACGCAGGCATTGAAGTTCAAGTAATTCATCCGCGCCTTCGCACCAGGCTCCGAATTATCGAGCCCAAAATCCAGGATCCTGAGCCACCCAATTCCATCATCCGGTGAAGGGTCAATCGGTTCCTTCGGCAGCCGCAAACCGCCTGTGCCTGCTAAGCTGGGTGAGATCACAAACCCCCTTAAGCGTTGTGGCGCGTTTACGTCCCCATTATTGGGGCCGGTATTATCAGCGTTGCGGAAGTGCCATCCATCGATGTCGCGCGGATTTGGCGCGTGTCGCAATGGCGGGGTCATCGCAGTCAGATCAACCGCGTCACCGATCGGCTCGCGATCATAGATTCTGACCGACCAACCAAACTTGGAGCGCCGCAGTGCAAAAACCCAGCCGTTGCTAAGAACTTGGTAGAACTCGTGGTCGCCAAACACTTCGGCTTCGGCAGAGTCACTTGGTACGCTGATCGCAAGTGTTTGAGGTGTAGGCGCGCAGTCTTGACTGTACATGTTGGAGGCTGCGGCGAGCGCGCCAATCAAAGCCAAAGCAAACCGGATCACTCGCTGGTCTCCTCTTCATACCAGCTCTCGACGATCAGTGCCGATTGCGCGATCCAAGCCGCCGCCTGATCGCCTCCGTCATTCTCCAATGAAGATACAAAGCCCAAGGCTGCGTCCTTAGTTCTTTCAATATAGTTGGGCCAGGGTTTCCCACCCTCTGCAACTCGCCCCGACGTTTCAAATTCTTTCAGCTTCGTATCGATCATCTCTAGAACGGGCGCATAGTCTGTTCGAAGGGAGACTGCCGAAAACGTTTGCGGAGGATCCGGCATCTTCGCGAGGCTCTGATAGACAATGAGGTACGGTGCCAACATTTCAGTTTCGAACCCCTCACGCGCAGCATCAACCCAAACCGTCAGGCTGTCGCTTTTGCACGTCATACTGGCCAATTGGTTTCGAATAGCAGCGTCGATCCCAGAGCGTTGCTGTGGGGTGAAACGTTTTCGGTCCTCGAGCGCCATCGCGCGCAATGAGAGCGCTTGCCACCTTGTTAGCAGTCTGCATTCGGCCCCGCGTTGCGCGATAGCTTCGATGAACGCGTTCGATTTGACTTGTGGATATTGAGGCTCGGCGAAGCTGGGCAATCCGATCAGGAAAGATAGAATGATCAGAATTTCGCGACGCATATCGTCCTCCGGATATCGCTCATGACCTGAACGTAGGGCGCATCTTAATTGGTGTTGGATTGGATAATACTAGGTCAGATGACCCAGTTGACGGTTTGGAGGTGGTCGGAAAAGCTTCACCCTGTAGATGAAGGGGATCACGATTGAGCGTAGTTACGAAAGCACGGATAGGTTTGGCGCTCGCAGCAGCGCTCTTGATGTCGGCCTGTGGAGGAACCGATTCGATCGAAGACCGCGAACGCGCCATGGAAGACTTAGCGGCCAAACATGGAATCGACGTTGATGTTAAACTCAGTGAAACGGGTGACACGAAGCAAGTCGTGGTGAACACAGCTGGCGGTCAGGTTGGCACCGGCCTCGAGCTGCCGCCAGGATTTCCGAACGATGTGATCGTTCCATCTGATTGGAATATTATGGCAGCGAATTCTCCAATGCCGCAGAACTATATGGTTCAGGCATTGACCAAAGATAGCGTCAACGCGGTGTTAGAGACCGTGAGACAGGAGATGTCACAAGCAGGGTGGACCGAAGCTGAAAGCTCTCAGATGACACCGCAGATGTCTCGGGTTTCGTTCGAAAAAGACGATCGATTGACCGCTTATACGATCACACAGAACGGTGAGACACAATTGGTTCAAGTCGTCTCGATGCCGAAGCCGTGATAGGTTTTGGAGACTAATGCACCACACCTAAAATCTTATTCGAAATAAATCCGTCTCTGGAGGTACTCTACCCATGACACAACGTAACCACCTTCGCGCCTTAACTGGGGTCGCTTGTGTTCTGATGGCGTTATCAACACACGCCGTCGCTGAGGAGGTCGAACCCGACCTGCTAACATTCGCGCAAGGCGCTCTGCCGATCAGTATTGCTACGGGCGAAAACGACTTGAGAGTAAAAATGGACAAAGCCATCGCCATGATCGATGGAAACCCAAGAGGTTTCAGCGCTTTGGGAAAGCCAGCGGTTGATGGGGACTTTGTTGAGGTCGTTTTCGAACTCCCTGCCGAGACATTGTTTCATCGGTTTGCCGTCCCAAACATCACCGAAACGCCCAGCGCTTATCAGACGTTTTTCAGAACAGTCGAGATTTGGGGGAGCGCCGAAACATCAGATGACGGATACACGTTGCTTGCGTCTGGAAGGCTTTCGACTCACGCTGAAGACGGTTTGAGCACTGAATTAACGCTGACCGAAGATCAACCTGAGGTTCGATGGATCCGTATGCGGCTAAGCGGCGGCATCAAAATTGAAGCCGAAAAGACCTTTCTCGAGTTCTCTGAAATCATCGGTAATGGAACACAAGCGCCGCGTGAGCCGTCGGATCAATTCGATGGGATATGGCGCGGTCGCGGCGTTAAAATTGAACTGGCGCAAGACGGTGTGACGGTTTCCGGTTGCTACGACAATAATGGTCGACTCTCAGGCACCGTGGACGGAAACATCTTGCGCGCGGTCGGCGAAAACGATGCGGGCATTGGCTCACAATTCATCCTGCTGGCAGATGCTGAAGGAGATTTTCAAGGCTTACGTTCAACCAATGGCGCACCGTTTAAGCCATACAATGGAGAAGTCTCTGATAGGGCGCCCGTCTGTAAGCCTCCTGAGCCCCCCAAGCTTGGCTGCGGCTCAATCATCCACGGCATCGGCTTCGATTATGACAGCGATGCGCTGCGGGAGGAGTCCTGGCCCGTGATTGATGCACTGTTCAGTGGGCTAAGTGCGGAAACCGCCGAAGCCATCGAAATCGTGGGACATTCTTCGAGTGAAGGGGCGGCAGACTACAATCGTGATCTCTCGCGGAGACGCGCTCAATCGGTCGCGACCGCATTAGTCGATTTAGGCATCGATCCAACCAAACTCTTAGCGTCAGGTCGCGGAGAAGACGAGCCTATCGCGAGTAATGATGACGAAGCCGGGAGGTCTCTAAATCGCAGAGTAGAGATTAAGTGCTCTGAAGCAGAGTGAAGATGAGCCACTCAAAACCAATCAATCGAGAGCAATAGCGTTCTTGGGGCTTATGTCCTGCTTCTCTAATCGGGCTTTCGGGTCAAGCTCCATATTTTCGTCTTTGATCCGGCTCTTCGCCAAGTCTGGGTCACGCTTCTCTTCGCAGTCTGGTTGGCGCATAGCGTTGGCACCGCTGCATGCATGTGTGTGATCTTGTGTTGTGGAGCGCCTTGCTTTTGCGCGCGCTTCGTCTTCGAGCGCAGGAGACATAAACGGCGTCATCCACACACTTCGTCCAGACCAGGACGAACCGGGTGTTCGGGTGGTTTAGATCATGAGACGCCCTCCGTCTGGAATGGCGTATCAGTGATCCACATCCGGTGCAGGATCACAGCAAGCTTGCGCGCGACTGCGATGCGGGCACGCCGGACGCCCTTCGTTCGGATCAACTTCAGGCCCCAAGTCTTCAATGACGATGGTCGACCCGATACGATCAGAAGCGAGTTGGCTGCAATATAGAGCGTCGCGCGTACGTCTCTGTCACCGGCCCGGGAGATGCGTCCCGTATTATTCATCTCTCCCGATTGGAAGCGTCTCGGCGTGAGACCGAAGTGTGCCCCAACAAGTCTGGAAGACTTAAAGCGTGCTGGGTCATCGACAGCCGCTTTGAAGGAGAGGGCTGTGATCGGACCGACGCCAGGCGCCGTCATCAGAAGTTTGCAAACCGGGTCCTTCCGTGACACAGCGATGACGCGCTTCTCCATCAATCGATAAGCATCGTAGAGGTCACCCCGGACATCCAGCATGGGCAGGAGTGCAAAGGCGAGCGTATCGTCGGCCTCTATGATTGGCCGGACTTTCTCATCGAACCGAAGTCGGCTGAGACGGGATGGCAGTCTGATCCCGAACGCCTTGAACAGCCCTCGGATCTCATTCTCCAAATCGATACAACGGTTGAGGATGGCTTTTCGAGCCGCCAGCAGGGCTTTGACCTCATGGCTCTCGCGGCTCTTCATATGAACCGGGTTGTACCAGCCCGCCCGAAGAATCTGGGCGATGCCACGTGCATCCGTCTTGTCGGTTTTGTTCCGCATAGCAGACATAGCTGCTGAGACTTGGCGGGATTCCATGCAGACCACGTCAAAGCCCTCGGCTGTCAGACCATGGAATAACGCCTGGCTCATTGTACCAGCTTCAAAGCCAATCCGTTCGACTGAATAGCCTCTGGTTCGGATATGATCTGCGATCGCCTCAACCTCGCACTCCAGGTTGGTCTCTTCGATCGGATCACCATCCGCACCAAGCACGCACATCGCCACTGACCGCAGTGAGACATCCAATCCAATAAACAAGTTCATCGTCTTCTCCTTCATGTCCGCAGCCCAATGCTACGAACCTATCAGGAGCCCGACTGGCTAACAGTCCGCCCGATTACCCATGCTTTTGCGCGCAATGCTGACTCTAATCAAACTCCAAGTTCTTCTTCTCTAAGACGCTTAACTTCGTCTCTAAGTCTCGCCGCCTCTTCAAACTCAAGGTTCGCAGCGGCTTCGCGCATGCGTTTTTCGGTGTCGGCGATGACGGCAGCGAGGTTGTGGCCGGCGGTGCCGCTGTCATAGGTGACAGCGTCTTCGGCCATGGCACGTTTGCGAGACTTACCGCCTTTCAGTTGGGTGCGACCGCCCGGCTTTTCGCCCAGCTCGCCCAGAATGTCGGCGACATCGCGTTTGATCGTCGTCGGGGTGATGCCGTGCTCGAGATTGTGGGCCATCTGTTTCTCGCGCCGGCGGTCGGTTTCGGCCATAGCGCGTTCCATACTGCCCGTGATCTTGTCAGCATAGAGGATGACGCGCGCCTCTGCATTGCGGGCGGCGCGGCCAATGGTCTGAACCAGGCTGGTCTCCGAACGCAGGAAGCCTTCCTTGTCCGCGTCGAGGATGCCGACGAGGCCACATTCGGGAATATCCAGCCCCTCGCGCAGCAGGTTGATGCCGACGAGCACATCAAACTCGCCTAGGCGCAGGTCGCGAATGATCTCAATCCGCTCCACCGTGTCGACATCCGAGTGCATGTAGCGGACCTTGATGCCCTGTTCGTGCAGGTATTCGGTCAGGTCTTCGGCCATTTTCTTGGTTAGTGTCGTGACGAGGGTGCGGAAGCCCTTGGCCGTGGTGGCGCGGATCTCGGCAGTGACGTCATCGACCTGATTGGTGGTGCCTGTGGAAACGGGGCGAACCTCGACGGTTGGGTCGAGCAGGCCGGTTGGGCGGATGACCTGTTCGGTGAAGACGCCGCCCGTGCGCTCCATCTCCCACGGGCCCGGGGTGGCGCTGACATGGACAGTCTGCGGGCGCATGGCGTCCCATTCTTCGAACTTGAGCGGGCGGTTGTCGAGACACGACGGCAACCGGAACCCATACTCAGCCAGCGTCCGCTTGCGGTTAAAGTCACCCCGGTACATGGCGCCAATCTGCGGAATCGTCTGATGACTTTCATCCGTGAAGACCAACGCGTTTTCAGGCAGATACTCGAACATGGTTGGCGGCGGCTCACCGGGTTTGCGGCCCGTGAGGTAGCGGGAATAGTTCTCGATACCATTACAGCTACCCGTGGCGGCCATCATTTCCATGTCATACTGAACGCGCTGCTCGATCCGCTGGGCCTCAAGCAGTTTTCCCTCTTTCTGGAAATGCGCGAGTGTCTGTTTAAGCTCGGCCTTGATCCGGTCGATGGCCTGATTGAGGGTTGGGCGCGGGGTGACGTGGTGGCTGTTCGCGTAGAGCTTGATGGCAGGCAAGTCTTCGGTCTTGCGGCCGGTTAGAGGGTCAAATTCTGCAATGCTTTCAAGTTCATCGCCAAAGAAGTTCAGCTTCCATGCGCGGTCATCATAGTGAGCCGGGAAGATGTCGATGACATCGCCCTTGATCCGGAACGTCCCGCGATTGAAGGCCATGTCATTGCGGGTGTACTGCAAAGCCACCAATTGCGCGGCCAGGTCACGCGGATCGATGCGCTGACCCGCCTCAAGCTTCTGCGTCATTGACGTATAGGTCTCAACGGAACCAATGCCGTAAATGCAGGATACTGAGGCCACGATGATGCAATCGTCCCGCTCCAGAATGGCGCGGGTGGCGGAGTGGCGCATCCGGTCAATTGCTTCGTTTATCGAGCTTTCCTTCTCGATATAGAGATCGCGGCGAGGGACGTAGGCTTCGGGTTGATAATAGTCATAGTAAGAGACGAAATACTCGACCGCATTTTCCGGGAAGAAGCTTTTGAACTCGCCATAGAGTTGCGCGGCAAGGGTTTTGTTTGGGGCAAGGATCAGAGCAGGGCGTTGGGTCGCCTCAATAATCTTGGCCATGGTAAACGTTTTACCGGTTCCAGTCGCGCCGAGCAGGACCTGATCACGTTCGCCTTCGCCTATACCCTCGACCAGTTCCGGAATGGCCGTGCGTTGGTCGCCAGCCGCTTCGTAAGGGGAATGCACCTTGAAGCGCTTTCCACCTTCCAGTTTTTCCCACTGACGGTCCGGGCGGTGCGGGGTCCATTCACTGCTGGGCAGGCCGCCCACGGCATCGCGGGCAGCACCAGTCCAGTCAAATGAAGCGGAGGCGTCTGAAACGCCGGAAGTCGGTTTGGAAGCCATGAGAACAGATGTAGGACATCGTGATGGATTCGCAAATGCAGAATGAAGACCGTTAACAGAGTCTCACTGAGGTGTGCCAGATTTGCACTCGCGCCTTAGGAGAATGTGGCATGGGCTTTGCACCCAAGACCGCCATGGCTGAACGTGCGATCCTTACCGGGCTGGTTGCCCTTGTCCTGCTTACCGCCCTGGTGAGGGTGGGGCCGGAACTGAGTGCTTCTTTCGAGCAAATTGGCGGTATTCATAGCGTTACCGACCCCGCAAAGGCGATTGACCATAGCCATGATGGTGCGCGCGCAAGCGCTGTGCTGGCATCAGCTGAAGCGCAGGAAGAACACTAGCGTTTCTTATTCGCAGGCTCCTAAAGCGCTTTAACCACATCCTCGACCATTTTCTTGGCATCAGCCAGCAGCATCATCGTATTGTCGCGATAGAACAGCTCGTTCTGAATACCAGCATAGCCTGAGCCCATGCTGCGCTTGATGAAGAGGACGGTGCCTGCCTCTTCGACATTCAGAACGGGCATGCCGAAGATTGGGCTGGAGCTGTCTTCTTTCGCGGCAGGGTTGGTCACGTCATTTGCGCCAATCACGAAAGCTACTTCGGAATTGCGGAAGTCAGAATTGATATCTTCCAGCTCGAAGACTTCATCATAGGGTACCTGTGCCTCGGCGAGCAGGACGTTCATATGTCCGGGCATGCGCCCCGCCACAGGGTGAATGGCATACTTCACCTCAACCCCTTCAGCTTTAAGCTTGTCAGCCATCTCTTTGAGTGCATGTTGGGCTTGAGCAACCGCCATCCCGTATCCGGGGACAATGATCACCTTGCTGGCATTCTTCATGATGAAGGCCGCGTCCTCGGCGCTGCCGCGCTTGTAGGGGCGGTCCTCACCCGGGCCACCTGCGCTGGCGCCGTCACCGTCTGCAGCGCCAAAGCCACCAAGGATAACCGACAGGAAGGAGCGGTTCATGCCTTTACACATGATGTAGGACAGGATCGCACCAGAGCTGCCCACCAGTGTGCCCACGATGATCAGGGCGAAGTTCCCAAGGCCAAAGCCAAGCGCCGTTGCGGCCCAGCCGGAATAGGAATTCAGCATGGAAATGACGACCGGCATGTCCGCCCCGCCAATCGGGATGATCAGGGTAATGCCAAGCACCAGAGCCACGCCAACCAGCGCCCAGATATGCCAAGGCACAGTGCCGCCGCTTGTGATGGCAAGACCAATCAGGACAATTGCGCCAAGACCAAGGAGTATGTTCAGGATATGACGCCCCGGGATCATGATTGGTGCGCCAGAAATGTTCCCATTCAGTTTGGCGAAGGCAATGAAAGACCCTGTCAGGGTGACGGCACCAAGCAGGACAGACAGGGAGAGTTCGACAATCGAGCGCGGGCTCAGAAAACCGTCTCCCTGCGCGATGGCATCGGGAGAAAGCAAACTAAAGCTCGCAGGGGCATAAAAAGCGGCCAGAGCGATAAGCAGGCTGGCACCACCGCCAAGCGCGTTAAACGCTCCAACGAGTTGCGGCATTGCCGTCATCGGGGCTTTTTGGGCAAGCAAGATGCCAACCCCAGCGCCGAGCAACAGGCCACTGACAATCATGACCATCGTGATCGGCTCTATGTCCGGTGCCACGATGGCAAAGGTTGTCCCGACAGCAACGGCCATACCGAGCATGCCGAGGCCATTACCACGCCGCGCGGTTGCAGGGCTGGAAAGACCGCGAAGTGCAAAAATGAAGAGAACCGCCGATAGGAGATAAAGGCTGGCGGAGACAGAAGCGTTGATCATGCCTATCGCTCCTTCTTCTTGTACATGGCCAGCATGCGGCGGGTGACCAGAAAGCCGCCAAAAATGTTGACCGATGCCAGGAAGACAGCGCCCGCGCCGAGCCAGCGCGCGACCCAGACATCATTGCTGGCGGCTGCTGCCCCTGCAGCGGTTGCAGCGGCGGCAATGATTGCGCCAACGACGACAACGGCAGAGATCGCGTTGGTCACCGACATCAATGGCGTGTGCAGGGCCGGGGTTACGCTCCAGACGACATAATAACCCACGAAGCAGGCCAAAACGAAAATCCCGGCGAGAAAGACGGACGGGTGAATGTCAGCCACGCCCACCGCATGGGCAGGCAGGCTAATGGCAACAAGGCTCATAAGACAAAGTATGGATTTCATCAGGAAAGCCTTTCATTGACGGTTTGGCCATCGCGCGTGAGCAACATGGCAGTAACGATTTCATCTTCCGTATCGAGGTTCAGCGCCCCGTCTTCGGCCGTGATCAGGGGCAGGAAGGCCAGTAGGTTCTTAGCGTAGAGCGCGCTGGAATCAGCGGGCAGACGCGCAGGGAGATTCGAGAAGCCCGCGATCTTAACCCCATCGACATCGACGATCTGATCGGCCTCAGAAAGTGGGCAGTTTCCACCCTGCGCGACGGCCATATCGACAATTACTGAGCCCGGCCGCATCGTCTTGATCATCTCCTCGCTAACGAGGACAGGCGCTGGCCTTCCGGGGATAAGCGCCGTGGTGACAACAATATCCTGCTTGGCGATATGCTCAGCGATCAGAACAGCTTGCTTGGCTTGATACTCTTCGGACATGAATTTGGCATAGCCGCCGGCCGTTTCAGCAGCGGCAAACTCATCATCCTCGACCGCAATGAATTTTGCGCCGAGGGACGCCACCTGTTCCTTGGCGGCGGGGCGAACATCGGTGGCGGTTACAATCGCGCCGAGACGCCGCGCGGTCGCAATCGCCTGCAGACCTGCAACACCCGCGCCCATGACGAAGACGCGAGCCGGGGCGACTGTACCCGCGGCGGTCATCATCATTGGCATCGCGCGGCCATAGATCTGTGCGCCTTCAATAACTGCGCGATAACCGCCGAGGTTCGATTGACTGGAGAGCGCATCCATACTCTGGGCACGACTGATCCGGGGGGTGAATTCCATCGCCAGGGTCGTAATTGCCTTGGCATTGAGCGGCGCAGCGTCCAGCTTAAACGGGTCCAGCAAGCCAAGAACGGTGCTTCCTTTGGGCAGTTTGCTGGCTGCTGGCAGGTGCACGCACAGGATAAGGTCAGCCCCTTTGACGACACTGGCTGGTGTCTTGAGGAGCTTGGCCCCTGCGGCTTCATACGCAGTATCAATATACCCCGCAGCGATGCCAGCCCCGGCCTCTATGGTGACCTCATGGCCAAGGTCAGTAAGCTTTTTAACGGTGTCAGGAGTGGCGGCCACACGGGTTTCCCCCATAGCCATTTCCTTGAGTATCGAAAGTCTCATGCTTTCGTATTAAGGTACAATTATGCTGCGGCGCAATAAGAAAAGCTAAATGAAGGAAATAGTTTGCTCATTTTCACAAGCTCGTGAAATAGAATTGCCGTAAGGTCATAGGATACCTATGCACAAAAAAGCCGCCTCTTGAGCAAAGAAGAGGCGGCTTTCGTGAGCCGGTTTAGCTCTTGAATTCTGACAGCGTTCAACAGGGCTGTCGTGCCTGTTTAGATGGCTCGCAGAGGCTGCTCCACGAGATATCCAACACAAACGAATTCATTCGCCTTACCTGGTTTCTCACTTGACATTGGATCACCTCCTTTCAGTTGTTGAACAAATCTGTCCCACGCGAGGATCAGATACAGTCAACTAAGCATGAGTCGTGCCTAACGGAAGGTGAACGCAGAAGAAATCTTTCGCTTTTAAGTTCCCGCTGGTGTCGGTGCAGGCCCATAATCATTGCTTTCAGTTTGACCAGGCTGGGCGAACTGCCAGAGATTCCATAATGGAATAATAGCATGCCACCATGGCAGACCATTGTCGTGTACACGCCGAATGCCAGCGCTGAGTGTTGGCGGGATCAGAACGAGCGTCGCGAGCGACAAAAGTAATGATAATAGGCCGCCGATAAGGGGGATGATCCCTAATATCGACCCGATGACCGAAACGATTATATTCACGGCGAAGATGACGGCAAAGAAATGCCAAAAGGGTTTGCGTGTTTCGCGCCCATCCGGATCCCAGTAGCGTTCCAGGATGTTTTTCTTCGTAATCTCGATCGCAAAGTTTGGATTAAAATCCATCTCATTCTCCCTCTGTGTGTCGACCGATGTTACTTTATCTCTTGATCATGACAACACTGATAAGGGGATGCAGAAACTGCCCCGAGATTTTCATCCAGCTTCTAAATATCAAGATCGTCCGCGAAGTGCGCATTTTCCTGAATAAAGCGGAAGCGATGCTCGGCTTTTTTACCCATCAGGGTCTCGATCAGCTCAGCAGGTTTAGCCTCTGTCAGCTCGTCAATGCTGTCTGGAAGCGTGATCCGAGCTAGAATGCGTGTCGCCGGGTCCATCGTTGTTTCTTTAAGCTGAGACGGGTTCATTTCACCCAGACCCTTAAAGCGCCCAAGCTCGATTTTTTCATTCGGCTTGAACTCGCTTTCCATCAAGCGGTCCTTGTCCTCTTCATCCATCGCATAGACAGATTTTCCTTTACGGTTGGATAGTCTGTAAAGCGGTGGCATTGCCATATAAAGGCGACCGCTTTCAATCAGGCCCGGCATCGTCTTGAAGAAGAACGTGATCAACAGCGCCGCGATATGGGCCCCATCCACGTCAGCATCGGTCATGATGATGATCTTCTCATAACGCAGGTCATCAACGTTGAAGCGTGACCCTGTACCAACACCCAGCGCCAGCAGGACGTCTGAGAGTTCCTGATTGGCGTGCATCTTCTCTGCAGTGGCCGAGGCCACGTTCAGGATTTTACCACGCAGGGGGTGGATTGCCTGAGTCTTACGGTCACGGGCCTGCTTGGCTGAACCACCCGCTGAGTCGCCCTCAACGAAGAAGATTTCAGTCCCTTCAGGACCAGGGTTGGAACAATCAGCGAGTTTACCGGGAAGACGCAACTTCTTGGTTGCAGACTTTCGGGAAATCTCTTTCGCTTTACGGCGCTTGGCCCGCTCATCAGCGCGCTCAATCGCCCAGACGAGAAGCTTGTCTGCTTCCTTTGGTGAGGCGGCGAGCCAGTGGTCGAAGCGATCCCGTACAGCGTTTTCAACCAGACGGAAGGCTGCTGTGGTTGAGAGCTTGTCCTTGGTCTGACCGACAAATTCAGGGTTGCGGATGAAGACAGAGAGCAAGAGGCCAGAATGGCCCATAATGTCATCTGCCGTGATCGAAGTGCCTTTTTTCTGGCCTGTCAGCTCTGCATAGTTGCGTACCGCTTTTGTGATCGCGGCGCGGAAGCCTGCCTCATGCGTACCGCCGTCTGGGGTTGGGATCGTATTACAGTAAGAGCGTGAGAAACCGTCGCTTTCGCCAAATCCGGCGGCGGTCCAGGCGATGGCCCACTCAACTTTGCCGTCTTCGGTTTCAACCAGACCAGAAAAGTGTTGCTCGGTGATCGTGGCCTTGCCTTTGAAGACCTCGTCCAACTGGTCCGCCAGACCATTTGGATAGGACAGGACTTTTTCAGCCGGAACCTTGGAGTCCTCAGGCAGAAGCTCTGCGTCACACTTCCAGCGCACTTCTACGCCGCGATAGAGATACGCTTTGGAACGCGTCATCTGGAATAGGCGGGCAGGTTTGAAACGGAGTTTCTCGCCGAAGATTTCAATATCGGGTTTGAAGCGAACGGTGGTTCCGCGACGGTTCGGCGCTGCACCTTTCAGCTCGATCTGGCCCATAACGTGGCCACGCTCAAAGGCCTGGAAATAGAGCTTCTTATCGCGAGCGACTTCGACTTCGAGCCGTTCCGAAAGCGCGTTTACGACGGAGGAGCCAACCCCGTGCAGACCGCCAGCGGTCGCATAGGCTTTGCCGGAGAACTTTCCGCCAGCGTGGAGCACGGTGAAGATCACTTCCAACGCTGACTTGCCCGGATATTTAGGATGTTCACCAACCGGGATACCACGACCATTATCGGTCACCTCAACATAGCCATCCGCGCGGACATAAACCTCGATCCGGCTGGCATGGCCTGCGGTTGCCTCATCCATCGCATTATCGAGGATTTCGGCAAAGAGGTGATGGTAGGCGCGCTCATCGGTGCCGCCGATATACATGCCTGGGCGTTTGCGCACCGGTTCGAGGCCTTCAAGGACTTCAATGTCCGAGGCGCTGTAGCCTTGAGAGGAAGGATCAGTGGTCATGTCATCGAATAGGTTTGTTTGCTTTACGGCGCCCATAATGGTTTCTTCCTCCCCGTAAGCCCATTCATGAGCTGATTCCAAGGACTTCCATCATGACGAATACAATTAACACCCCATTAACTTTGCCATCCGGGGTGCAAATTCCCAATCGTTTAGTGAAGGCCGCGATGACTGAAAGGCTCGCGAATCCACGCAATGAGGTCACTGATCGCCATCTGAAACTCTACCGCGCCTGGGGGCAGGGCGGGGCCGGGATGCATATTACGGGCAACGTATTGATCGATCGGCGTAACCTTGAGGCGCCGGGAAATGTCGTGATTGATGGCCCGCCATCGAATGAACATGCCGTCATGCTCGCCAAATGGGCCGAGGCGATCAAAACGGATGGCGCTGCGGCGATCATGCAGCTCTCCCATGCCGGGCGGCAGACGCAGAAACTTGTGAATGAAACTCCGGATGCGCCGAGTGCCGTGTCGGTTGATTTGCCCGGCGGTCAATTTGGAACGCCGAAGGCTCTGACCGGGGATAAGATCAAAACCTTGATTGAGCGCTATGGCATTGCCGCCAAAGCCGCACGGACTGCCGATTTTAATGGCGTTCAGATCCATGCGGCGCACGGTTATCTTGTCAGCCAGTTTCTGTCACCGCTGACCAATCAACGCCAAGACGACTGGGGTGGCAGTCTGGAAAACCGTGCGCGCTTCTTGTTGGAGGCTGTGCGCGCCGCAAAAGCCGAGGCTGGGCCGGGTTTTGGCGTGTCTGTAAAACTGAACTCGACTGACTTCCAGAAAGGCGGCTTCTCTAAAGCCGATTCCATGGCGGTTATTGAAATGCTCAACGGTCTTGGTCTCGACTTTGTGGAGATTTCGGGTGGTAATTATGAGCAGCCCAAGATGATGGATATGGAAGGGCTCAAACCTGTCTTTGAGGAAGGCGTGCGCGAAAGCACGAAAGCGCGCGAGGCGTACTTCCTCGATTATGCGCGTGAGGTTCAGGATATCGCCAATATGCCCTTGATGGTCACAGGTGGCTTTCGGACTCTGGATGGCATGAACGCGGCTTTGGCGGGGGGTGAGGCGGATATGATCGGTCTTGGACGCCCGCTCTGCGTCGATATTGATGCGCCTTATCAATTACTGGGCGGTTTGCGACAGGAGCTACCGAAATGGGAGAAGACCCTGCGGATTGGACCCGGGTGGTTTGGGCCAAATTCACCAATTGGCTTGGTTAAGGCGTTGAACGGGTTCGGGATGCAATCCTGGTTCTATAGTCAGCTTCATGCGGTCGCTGATGGTAAGCCGGTCAATCGCAAGCTTGGGGTTTTCTCTGCATTCCTCAAGATGCAGGGTCTCGACGCGAAGATGGCCAAACGCTACCACGCGGGTTTGGATTAAGGACGCCCTGCATGACCCTTCACATTTCCAGCGCCTTCGATGGTGGCAATATCATCGTCAAAGAGGCCTCTGATCCACAGAATATTCGTCTGGATATTCGCAAGGATCATCAGTCTGACTTCTATCAATGGTTCTATTTCCGTGTAACCGGCGTGGAAGGAACGGACCTGAAAATGGTCATCGAGAATGCCGGTGGCGCGGCCTATACGGGCGGTTGGGATGATTACCGGGCTGTGGTCTCTTATGACCTGAATGACTGGGTGCGTGTCCCGACCAGCTATGATGGGAAGCACCTGACCATCGAGACAAAGATGCGCCGCAATACGCTGTGGGTGGCTTACTTTGCCCCTTACACCGAAGAACGGCACATGGCGCTGATTTCAGGAGCGCAGGGCAGTGGTCTCGCGAAGGTTAGCATTCTGGGGGAGACGCTTGATGGACGCCCGCTGGATCTGATCACGATTGGCGACATTGAAAGTGGTAAGCCTGTGTTCTGGATCACTGCGCGCCAGCATCCTGGTGAAACCATGGCCGAATGGTGGATGGAAGGTTTTCTAGAGCGTCTGCTGGACCCAACTGATGAGATGGCGCTGAAGCTGCTCGATCAGGTCAGCCTGTGCATTGTTCCAAATATGAACCCGGATGGTTCTGCACGTGGGCATTTGCGGACGAATGCTGCTGGCGTGAATCTCAATCGCGAATGGCAGACCCCGACAATGGAAAAAAGCCCGGAAGTGTTTCTGGTATTGGAAAAGATGCGGGAAACAGGCTGCCATCTGGCCCTTGATGTTCATGGCGATGAGGCGCTGCCATACAATTTTATCGCGGGCGCTGAAGGCATACCGCGCTGGAATGACGATATGGCAGCTGAGTTGGCTGCGTTTAAGCACGACTATGTGCAATCAACGGGCGGCGTCTTTCAGACCAAAATTGGCTATCCGATCAGTAAGCCGGGAACAGCAAACCTGACCATTTGCACCAATGCATTGGCACAAGAGTTTGATTGTCTCGCGATGACTTTGGAAATGCCGTTTAAAGATGATGCGAACCATCCAGATACGCGCGTTGGCTGGTCCCCCGCACATGCGAAACGGCTAGGGGCGAATGTGATCGAGCCGCTTCTGAAAGCGATCTAATATATAGCCTGGCGATTATAATAAAAAATCACACTTATCTGGATTTACAACTATGCCATGCTTGTTAGTCTCAAACCCCTAGACTAGGACGCAATAGTAAAGTGGGACACAAAACGCATGCAACAGAAGTCTTTTCATACTCTCGGCGCAGTATGCTTTTCAGCAATTGGGTTAGCCTTGCTTGGTGCCTGTGGCGGCGGTGGTGGCGGTAGCACAGCCGCTGCTGTTGTTCCGCCACCACCACCACCTCCTCCTCCCCCGCCTCCTCCGCCACCCCCACCTTCTGGCCCAGTTTGGACGCAAGGGACTTTTGAAGCCGCCAGTCAGTTTAAAGATCAGTGTCAAACGCCGCGCTCTGGAACGGACATTGAGGGGAATGCTTTCCCGGATGAGGCGGGCTCACTCGCTGAAGAGCTTTTCTGGCTCCGCTCCTGGACGAATGAAACCTACCTCTGGAACGATGAGGTCACAGATCAGGATCCCGGCGGCTTTAACAGCCGAACGGATTATTTCGCAGTTCTGCGAACAACGGCGCAAACGCCTTCCGGCAAAGATAAGGATGATTTCCATTTCAGCCAATCGACTGAGGAATTCCTTGAGCAGCGCAATTCAGCCCCATCGCCAAGCTATGGCGCGCGGGTTGTTGCGTTCTCAACCTCTGTCCCGCGTGATTATCGCATACAGTATACAGAGCCAGGGTCGCCTGCGAGTGAGAGCGTTAACGGAGTGACCAATCTGTTGCGTGGCACACGCATTCTGGAAATTGACGGTGTCGATTTGGTCAATGCGACAAGCCAGGCGGACATCGCTGTTCTGAATGCGGGCCTTTTCCCCGATACAGTTGGTGAAACGCATACATTTGAAGTTCAGGATGCGGGCAGCAACACCTCGCGGACCATCACGCTGAGCGCTGCCAATGTCAGCCGCAAGCCCGTCAATGCAACGGAAGTGATTGATACGCCCACGGGTAAGGTCGGCTATATCCATTTCACCACCTTTAGTCCTTTCAGTTCTGAGGAAGAGATTGCGACAGCCATCTCAACGCTCGACACTGAAGGGGTCACCGACCTTGTTCTTGATCTGCGTTATAATGGGGGCGGTCTGCTCGCTGTGGCGGCGCAGCTTGGGTATATGATTGCCGGACCAACGGCGACTGATAATAAGACGTTTGAACTACTACGCTTCAATGATGATGCGGGAAATTTCAATCCGGTGACCGGACAGCTTAACCAGCCTATCCCATTCTATAATCAGGGCCTGGGCTTCACGCTCGCGCAAGGGACCCCGCTTGATACACTTGATTTGAACCGCGTATTTATTCTCTCAACCAGTGGGACATGCAGCGCGAGTGAGGCCGTGATCAATGGACTGCGCGGCATTGATGTCGAGGTCATCCTCATTGGTGATACAACGTGCGGTAAGCCGTTCGGATTCTATCCAACGGATAATTGTGGCGAGACCTATTACACGATCCAATTTCAGGGTGTGAACGATAAAGGTTTCGGTGAGTTTGCCGATGGCTTCATTCCAGGGAATTCAGCCGAGGCATTTGGCGTTCGCGCGAGTGGGTGTGTTGTTGCTGATGACTACACTCGTCAGTTAGGCGACCCACAGGAAGCCATGCTCGCGACAGCCCTTTCCTATCGGGAGAATGGGGTTTGCCCAGCTGCTTCCCCAAAAGTGTCTCCTAAGCCGGTTAGCGAGAAGATGGCCTTTGAGGCGGATGTGAAAGTTGTGGACTTAACCCCGGTTCAGAGTGTTCTAGAGAACAACCGCGATATGACGATGCCGCGCGAGAGGTGGCAGAAATGATCAAGCGACTGACCGTAAGCGTTCTGCTTTGTGTGATGACCTGTTCGGCTTGTCTGGCGGTTGATAAAGGTCTGCAGCCAGCAAAACTTGCCGATACAAGTGATGAGGCGCTCGTGAAACTTTCAGCAAGCGTCGCAGAGGCGCTTGGTGAAGGGCAAGTCGAGTTCGGGCCGATTGATAAGGGGCAAGCGACCGTTCTGAGTGTCCTGCCGCCGCGCTCTACACCGCTCGAGGGGAATAATCCCGCGCTTCCGCGCAGTTTCCAAGTCTACAGCCAACGCGGCGGGTGCTGGCTGCTCGAAACCGCGACGTCTGAGTATTATCAGCTTCAGGATGTGAGCTGCGACCTTGTAAAGGCGGACTAGCTAGCCTGAGAAGCGTCCGCTTTTCGGGAAGCCTTTCATCACGGCTTTACCGGCTTGAGCCCGTTTCCCGAGCCACTCGCGCCATTCGGTGAAGCCGCGCATACGGCCAGCTGAGTCGGTGACGATCAGGCCATCCTCACCGTCAAACACCATCGCGTCGCCAAGCTTGTCGGTGCCGCGATAGTTTTGCAGCTTGTTACCCTTACCGCGGCTCATTTCGGGAAGCTCATCGAGCGGGAAGATTAGCAGTTTGCGGTTCGTACCGATAACCGCGACATGATCCCCGCGGGCAAGGTCTGTTACGAGCAGTTTCGAGCCATCTGGAACCGTGACAACGGACTTCCCGGCCTTGCGGTTAGATTCCAGCTCGCTTTCCTGCACGACAAAACCGTATCCGGCATCGGAGGCCATCAGGCGCTTGCGGGTGCCATCCAGCTTGAACATCGCAACAATCTCGACGCTGTCTTCCAGATCGATGGAAATGCGGATGGGTTCGCCGTGCCCGCGACCGCCCGGAAGCTTGTCACAGGTTAGCGTAAAGGCGCGACCATCACTGGCCATCAGGATCAGCTTGTCCGTTGTGTAGACCTCTTCATGGAAGGCGAGGCTATCACCGTCCTTGAATTTCGTTCCGTCCATGTCGAGGCCATGGCCCTTCATGCCGCGGATCCAGCCTTTTGTAGACAGAACCACGGTGAGCGGCTCTTTCGGCATAGAAGCCTCAAGCGCTGCATCGACATCAATTTCCGGGGCGATTTCAAAGGCCGCTCGGCGACGCCCGAGTTCTGTCGACGGATCAAACACTTTACGCGCTTCACGCAGCTCTTTCTTCACCTTGGTCCACTGACGGGCTTCAGAACCAAGCATAGCAATGATTTCGCTACGCTCTTCAGAGAGATTTTCGTGTTCCTTGCGGATCTCGAACTCTTCGAGCTTGCGCAAGGCACGCAAGCGCAGGTTCAGAATGGCTTCGGCCTGGATCTCAGTAATCCCGAAGCGAGCGATCATCACCTCTTTCGGCTCATCTTCCTCGCGGATGATGCGGATCACTTCGTCGATATTGAGATAGGCGATCAGGTAGCCATCGAGTAGGTGCAGGCGCTTTTCGATCTTGTCGAGACGGAACTGTGCGCGGCGCACCACAACTTCGCGGCGGTGATCGAGATAAGCCCGCAGGACATCGCGCAGGCCCATGACCTGCGGTGCGCCCTTGTGCAAGACATTCATGTTCAGGCTGAACCGGGTTTCCAGATCACAGATCTTGAACAGGCTCTCCATCAGAACATCCGGCTCAACCGTCTTGGCGCGCGGCTCTAGGATCAGGCGAATGTCTTCAGCGCTTTCATCTCGCACATCACCGAGCAGAGGCGCTTTCTTGCTCTCAATCAGCTCGGCGATTTTCTCGATCAGTTTGCCTTTCTGAACCTGATAGGGAATTTCCGTGACTACAATTTGCCATTGGCCACGCCCGAGGTCTTCAACCGTATACTTGGCGCGCATGCGGAAGCTACCGCGCCCTGTTTCATAGGCATTCAGAATGGAGTGTTGTGGCTCGACAATCACACCGCCGGTTGGAAAGTCCGGCCCTGGCAAGACAGTCATCAGCTCTTCAGTCGTGGTGGTTTTCTTATCGACCAGCATCAGAGCCGCATCGATCACCTCAGCGACATTGTGCGGTGGAATACTCGTTGCCATGCCAACCGCGATCCCTGTCGCGCCATTGGCGAGTAGATTCGGGAAGCCCGCGGGCAGAACGACTGGCTCGCGATCATTCTCGTCATAGGTGTCTTTGAAATCGACGGCGTCTTCATCAAGACCTTCGAGAAGCAGCTTGGCCGCCTCTGTCATCCGGCTTTCGGTATAACGCATCGCAGCGGGGCTATCGCCATCGATATTTCCGAAATTCCCTTGCCCGTCGACGAGCGGGTAACGGACTGAGAAATCCTGTGCGAGGCGGACCATCGTGTCATAGATCGAAGCGTCGCCATGTGGGTGATAGTTACCCATCACCTCACCGACCACTTTCGCGCATTTGCGATAGCCGCCATCCGGGTTCAGCTTCAGCTCGCGCATGCCATAGAGAATGCGGCGCTGCACAGGCTTGAGGCCATCACGGACATCGGGCAGGGCGCGAGAGGTAATGGTTGAGAGCGCGTAAGCAAGATAGCGCTTGGTCAGCGCCTCGCTCAGCGGTTCATTGATAATCCGGTCGTCTTCTGGCTCGTCGATAATGTCAGACATAAGGCCCCGCATTCTGTCAGGTGGCGTAGAATCGCCTTTTTCCTGAGTGAGGTTAACAGAAAACGGCTTTTGGTTAAGGAAAGGAGAACAGGTGGGGCTCTGGTATCAGATCAAGGAGATTGGACTGATCATTGCGATGACCCTGTTTATTGGGCTTCTGGGCTATGGGTTTTATCGTTGGCTGCCGGTTCAGCATAATCCGTTCAAGCCGCTCAATCTTGCCGATCCGATCGGCATGGCGACTTACAATAAGCTGACGGACCTCAAATATAACGCGGGTTTGTGCCAGGCAGCGCTCTTGGAAGCAGGGGTTGAGGTTGCAATCCTTGAAAAAGACGACCCAAAAGCGCGATGCAGTCTTGGTGAGACCATGGTGCTACAAAAATCGCTGACACCTTACAATGCCGCGCCATTGCGGATGACCTGTCATCAGATTGCCGCGTTGCATATGTGGGAACGGCATGTCGCTCGGCCATTGGCGGAGGATATATTGGGTAGTCCGCTCAGCCGAATTGATACTTTTGGCAGTTTTTCCTGTCGCAACATCGCTGGAACAAGGACGCGTAGTGAGCATTCTTATGCCAATGCAATCGATATTGCGGGATTTGTACTGGAGGATGGACGCCGGATCAGCGTTCTGGATCACTGGCGCGAGGATAGTGTGAACGGCGAGTATTTGTCGAAGGTTCACAAGGGCGCGTGTCGGTTATTCTCAGTTACGCTGGGCCCCGATTATAATGCTGCCCATGCCGATCATTTTCATTTCGACATGGGCAGAAGTGAGACGTGCCGTTAGGGGCTACTCGTCGTCTTTACACTCAAAGCCATCATCCGTGACTTCGGCTACTGTGCCTTCGCCTCCACAAACGCGCAGCGCGGTTTCAGTGTTGATGGCGATTTCGTCCAGATTGCTCACGCCATCATCACTGACATGGATGCATCCAGCCAGCGTGGTGAGGGACAGTGCTGCAGCAGCAATTGCAAGTTTCGTTTTCATTATATCAGCCCTTGTCTGAGAGGTTATGGGTCTCTCCACCCCTGAACACGCGCGCACACTGTGCGAAGCGGTGTCTGAACACAAGTCGAATATCGTTTTTCGATGTCAAATGGCTTTGCGGCGTAGCTTTTGAACCACATGCTCTCGGGCCGCTGGTGTTGTCTTGTTTACAGTGCCGAACAGGCGTTGCTCAATGAAATATCCCGTCAGATCAAGGGCATTTGAGAGGTCTTCTGGTCCGAGCGGCGCATATGGGTCGAGCAGGAAAGGGGGAAGCGGGAACAGGCGGTCAACATAGTCAGCCGCTTCCGACCCCCGCACGGCGCGCCCGGTTTTGGGTGAGACATGGGTTAAACCATCATTGGCGCCGGACAGGGCGCAACGATCGAGGTCGAGGCCAAAGCCAAGCGCACTAAGAAGGCCCAGTTCCCACCGACAGTAGAGTGTCGGCCAGACGGTCTCCTGATCCAACATATCCAGAAATAGAGCGGTCGGCGCGAACAGGGCGGAGCCATCCTTATCACCCTCATCCAACGCGCCGCGCAGCAGGCTGGTGACGGCACTAATCGCTGCGAGCGCTTCAGGTTGATCGAGGAAGCGGGCGGCACGACTGACAGTGACTTCGGCAACATCAAAGCGGCCAAGCTGTTCTTCCAACCGCCCGGTCCAACTTAGCGTAACGGTGTTGCCAGGCTCAAATTGTGGGCGTTTCTTGCGGCTGGCCCCGCCATAGACAAGACCGGACTGGCGGCCTTTCGTTGCCGTGAGAACTTCAAGGATCAGGCCGCTTTCCCCAAATCGCCGCCCGCCAAGGATCAATGCCTCGTCGCGCCATTGCATCAGAGAAGCCCCTTAAGCATCAAACTCCAGTCCGACAGCGGAATAGGCTTCGCGCCGCTCCATCCATTTCGGGTCGACCTTGACGAACAGGATCAGGTGAACCGTCTGTCCCAGCATTTCGGTCAGCTCTTCGCGTGCGGCTTTGCCAATCGCCTTGATTGAGGAACCGCCTTTGCCGAGCACCATGCCTTTATGCTGTTCGCGGGCGATAATTACAGCTTGGCGAATGCGTACTGAACCGTTGTCGAACGGCTCCCAGCTCTCGGTCTCGACCATCAGTTGATAAGGCAATTCCTGATGCAGGCGCAGCATCAGCTTCTCACGTGTGACCTCGGCGGCGAGCAGGCGCATGGGCAGATCAGCGGTCTGCTCTGGCGGATACATGGCTGGGCCTTCTGGCATTTGCCCTGCTAACGCCGCGAGCAGACGATCAACGCCATCGCCATTCAGGGCAGAGATCATGAAAATCTCCTGATAGACCTCAGCTTCATTCAGCTCAGCCATCAGCGGTAAAACCTGCTCATGTGGGAAGAGATCAATCTTGTTGAGGGCGAGGAAGACTTTGCGACCGCTTTCCTTCAGGGTTTCGATCACGCGCCGATCGTCTTCAACGGAGAGCCGCTGCGCGCCGCTGGCCTCTCCGGCTTTCTCTGCAACCCAGGCCGAGGCATCAATCAGATGGACGACCGCATCGGCATCATCAGCGCCCGCCCATGCAGCCTTGACCATGGCGCGGTCGAGACGCTTCTTGGCCCGGAAAATACCGGGCGTGTCGACAAGAACGATTTGTGCATCACCGTGATGGGCGACCCCGCGTACCGGGAAGCGGGTTGTTTGAACCTTATGCGTCACGATGGCGACTTTTGTGCCAACCAGATGGTTCACCAATGTTGATTTTCCAGCGTTCGGCGCGCCAATAATCGCGGCAAAGCCAGCCCGTTTGATGTCGTCTATGTCAGGCGTGGCGTGTTCAGTGTCGGTCATGTCTTTTCCAGAAGATCGAGAAGGGCGCGTGCTGCGGCTCTCTCTGCTTCTGCCTTGTTACTGCCTTTTGCGGTCGCTTCGCCATGGTTTTCAACAGAGACTTTGACCGTGAATTTCGGGGCATGGTCCGGGCCGCTTGTGCCGACCGTCTCATAAACGGCATAGGCCGCACGGTTTGCCCCGCACCAATCGCTTAAAAGGGTCTTGGGGTTAGCATCCGGCTCGGCTGTTTCTTTGGTCAGTGTATCAAATATCCAGCATTTCTTGATGAAGCGCTCAGCGGCATCCAAACCGCTATCATTATAGATTGCCGCAATCAGAGCTTCGACAGCATCGGCCACGGCTTTGTCATAGTGGCTCGACTGGTTCGAGTGCATCGAGGCATCCATAAAGAGATAATCGCGCAGATTGAGTTGCTCGCCAACCTTGGCACAAACCGGGCCACTGACGAGGTGGTGGAAGAGCTTGGTGAGATAGCCTTCGCGCTCTTTCGGATATTTGTTGATCAAGATTTCAGCCATGACGAGGCCGAGGACGCGATCGCCCAGGAATTCCATGCGCTGGTTCGAGAAGCCGACACTGCCCTGATACTCATCAATCAAACTGGGATGGGTGAGGGCACGGGTCAGGATAGCCTCATCCTTGAAGCGGTAGCCGATCGCTGTTTCCAGCGCTTTGCGCTTATCAGCCGTCAATGTCGGGCGTTTGCGAGCCTTGGCGGCGGCGCGATGACGGGTGCGCTTGGGGCGGCTTGGTTTCGCTGCGTTACGGCTCATGAGGGATGAGCCTCAATAATAACCTGCGCTTCAGCCCATGGATGGTCATCCGTCATGGTCAGGTGCACATGGGCGACATAGCCATCCGGAGTGATCTCGGCGAGGCGTTTGGCCGCCCCTTCTGTGAGGCTGAGGGTTGGTTTGCCGGAGGGGAGGTTGATCACCTCCATCATTTTCCAGTGTACACCACGACGTGGGACACCTGTGCCAAGCGCTTTGGCGCAGGCTTCCTTGGCGGCGAACCGTTTGGCATAGGTCTCTGCTGTGCGCATGCGTTTGCGGGCCTTGGCAATCTCGCCTTCGGTAAAACAGCGCTTTTCAAACTTCTCACCAAATCGGTCCAGAGAGCCCTGAATGCGCTCGATATTACAGAGGTCGTTGCCAAAGCCGATAATCATTCCGTACTCTCAGCTCTGGCGGCCTGCATGAGGCGCTTCATCTCGCTCACGGCTTTATTAAGCCCAACAAAGATGGCTTCGCCCATAAGGAAGTGACCAATATTCAGCTCGGTTAGCTCCGGAATAGCGGCAATTGGCGTGACCGTATCGAAAGTAAGGCCGTGGCCAGCCTGCGGCTCGATACCCAATTCAACCGCTTGGGCGGCGCATTCTGTAATTCTGGCGAGTTCAGCGCCAGCGAGTTCGCCTTCACCGGCCTGAACAAGTTCAACATACCGGCCTGTATGAAACTCGGTAATATCAGCGCCCATACGGCTAGCTGCGATGAGCTGAACGGGGTCTGGCTCAATGAAGAAGGAGACACGGCTGCCATTGTCTTGCAGCCGACGGACATAGTCTGAAAGGTGGTTGTGCTGCCGCACCGCATCGAGGCCGCCCTCAGTTGTTAGCTCAGCGCGTTTTTCCGGGACAAACATTGCTGTTTCGGGCTTAAACCGCAATGCGATCTCCAGCATTTCTTCCGTGGCGGCCATTTCCATGTTGATGGGCAGGTGCGTTACTTCTCGAATACGGTCGAGGTCGCCATCTCGAATATGTCTTCTGTCTTCGCGCAGGTGCAGCGTTACGCCATCTGCGCCTGCCTCTGTCGCGAGCACAGCAGCTCGCGCCGGGTCAGGGTGTACCCCGCCGCGCGCGTTACGGATGGTGGCAACGTGATCGATGTTTACACCGAGGCGAAGGTGACCGGTCATTCGCAACAGACCTCAGAGGCAGCGCGGTCTCTGGCATTATCACGCTCTGCCATATCTTTGCCGACTTGGTAGCTAAAGGCGATGACAATACCGACTATAATCAGCCAGCCATAAGATTTAAGTTGCGCTGTCAGGTCCATTCTTTTGCTCGTTTGAGGGTTAAGCCCTCGACTACCGGGCTTATGGGCCGGAATCGCTTCAAGTTCTGGTGGTAGGTTATCGGCGTCATAGTCCGGGAACTTTATGGCCGCGAGTGAGACCAGCTCACAACCAACGTCCGCTTCCCCGCCACTGCGGTCAATGATGCAGGAGCCGCCAACAACAGTGCCTGGCAGTTTACTCAGCGATTCAACTGTTTCGCGGAAAGAGAGACCCGTTGTGACAATGTCTTCAGCGATCAAAACGCGGTCCGTCTCAGCGATTTCAAAGCTTCGGCGCAATTCAAATGCGCCGTTCACGCGTTCAACAAAGACAGCGCGGCAACCAAGATGGCGCGCGAGTTCATAACTGGGGATAACCCCGCCCATGGCCGGGCCAACAACGACATCAATGTCGCCCAATCGCGCTTTGACCTTTTCAGCCAGCGCCGCACAGAGTTTTGAAGACAATTCTGGCTGCGAGAAGACGAGGGCCTTCTGAAGGAAAACCGGGCTGCGGCGCCCTGAAGACAGAATGAAGTGGCCTTCCAGCAGCGCCCCGGCATCGCGGAAAACCTGCAGCACATCGTCATTATTCAAAATCGCTCTCCTCCAGCCGTTCCACACGCTCGACGACAGCGAGTGCGCGTAAGGCTGCCTTGATCTGTTCCAAGTGGCGTAAGTCGTCCACTTCGATGTCAAAGACAAGCTCTATAAAGCCGGGGCCACGCGAACGGGTACGCACACCGGTAATGTTTCCGCCGGCTTGTGCGACGACATTGCACTGTTGTGCCAGAACGCCTTTGGCGTTGGCTGCGTTGACAGCAATCCGCCCAACAGCGCGTACACCGCTCTTGGCGAGCTCGCTCCATTGCAGATCAACCCAGCGATCGGGCTGGTCATCATATTTGGCAACGGTTGAACAATAGATTGTGTGAACGACGAGGCCTTTGTCGGGTTCACGCAAGCCAATAATACGGTCACCGGGAATGGGGTGACAGCACTCACCAAGGTGAAGCGTTACACCGGGTTTCAAGCCTTCGCTGACAATCAGGTCTCTCGGGCTCGCCTCATCAAGTGTGACGCGCTCATGCTCGGCGGCGACCTCGGTATCAACTCCGGGAAACGCGAGTAGGATGATGCGGTGCACCTGATCATGGCTGCGCCCAATCGCCTCAAACATGGCGCTAACACCCTGATGACCCGCGCGTTTGGCAATGCGGCGCATGTCAACCGTGACGGGATCGATATCGACGCGGCGCAAGCTACGTTCAAGCATGGATTGACCCAGGCGCTCGAACTCACTGGTTTCCAATTCTCTTCTGAGTTTGCGTTGTGCCGCGCGGGCACGACCCGTGACCGTCAGGGCCTCATAGCCAGCGACAGGGCGGGGGTCTGAACGCCGGATGATTTCAACCACATCGCCATTGTTAAGGGCTGTGCGCAGACCCCTTGGCACGCCATTGATCTTGACCCCTTCGCAGGTGTCTCCAACGGCGGTGTGTACGGCATAGGCAAAGTCCAGCGGCATGGAGCCTGCTGGTAACAGGACAAGGCGGCCCTTGGGTGTGAAAGCGAAGACGTGTGTTCGGTACATCTCCATCTTGGCATGCTCGAGAAATTCATCGGCATCCCCGCCATGTGAGAGCAACTCACCGAAAGCGCGCAGGTTCGCAGCCGGGTCAAGACCTGCCGCCTTGGAACTTTCAGGATCAAAGCCATAGGCGCTGTTTTTGTAGCTCCAATGTGCAGCAACCCCGCGCTCTGCGGTGTCATCCATTTCTTCGGTGCGGATTTGCAGCTCTACCAGCCGGTTGCCACTGGCGCGCACGGTTGTGTGGAGAGAGGTGTATCCGTTTGGCTTTGGAACAGAGATGAAGTCGCGAAACCGATCTGGCAGACAGGCCCAGGCCGTGTGGAAAGCCCCGAGCGCCTGATAACAATGTGGGACCGTATCCACGATCACGCGGAAGCCGAAGATGTCGGCGACATCGCGGAAGGAAATCGACTTCTTTTCCAGTTTTCGCCAGATGGAATAGGGTTCCTTGCGGCGCCCTTTGACCCGGCAGGGAATCTGCTCGCGGTCCATGACCTCATAGATCGCTTCACGGATCCGCTCGAGATCATCCTTATTCTCAGATTCCAGCGCTTCGAGCTGATTCAGGATCTGCTCACGTGCCTCGGGATTCAGATGCAGGAAGGAAAGATCCTCCATTTCGGATGCGACATAGTGAAGACCGATCCGCCGGGCGAGCGGCGCGTAGAGGTCCATGGTTTCACGGGCAACCCGTCGACGTGATTCTTCTTTTCTTTTGAAATGCAGGGTCCGCATATTGTGCATACGATCTGCAAGCTTGATGAGCAGCACACGCACATCATTGACGGTCGCGAGAATGAACTTCTGGAAGTTCTCAGCCTGCTTTGTGGCTTCGCTTTGATATTCAAGTTGCCCGAGTTTTGTAACGCCATCGACCAGTTCAGCGACGTCGGCTCCAAACTGGTCTGCGATGTCGGAGAAATCGACATCTTCGCAGTCTTCTACAGTGTCATGCAAAAGCCCGGCAATGACGGTTGCATCATCAAGCTTGATCGTCGTCAGAAGGGTCGCGACCCGGACGGGGTGGGAGTAGTATGGATCGCCAGACTGACGCAGCTGTTCGCCATGCTTCTCACGCGCAAAATTATAAGCCCGAAGCAGGCGGTCACGGTCCGCGTCAGGCTGATATGTGATAACCGTATCGGCAAGCTGCTCCGCGGTCAGGAACGGAACGTCAGCGCGTATGGCTCTGGGTTGCGGGGTTTCACCCGCCCGATCTTCCAGTCTGGCGGCCCTGCTTGTCATCGAAGATTACATTCGATCGTCGCGGCCAGATTCCAGTTCAGCCTGGTAGGCGCGCATAACATCTTCCTCAGTCGCCGTCGGGGCAGATTCCAGCGCGATGCGGTCGGCTTCACGTTCTTCTTCTTCACCAGGGCGAACTTCCTGAAGGTCGGCAACAAGAGATTCCTTGACGATCTTGAGGTCAACAGATTTTTCCGCGATTTCACGCAAGGATACGACTGGATCCTTGTCATTATCACGATCAACGGTCAGCGGTGAGCCTTCGCGGATCATGCGCGCACGCTGTGCGGCCAGCAAAATCAGTTCAAAACGGTTCGGGACCTGCTCGACGCAGTCCTCAACGGTCACACGGGCCATGAATGTCTCCTGTAATCCCCCTCTATATGCGCTGCAACATGCTTTCGCAACCCGTGCTTGCATTGGATTGCACACTGTTTTACGCAAGAGGATTAGGGTTTTGGTAAGGTATAGGAATGGCATTCTATAAAGACGAGAGGATTGCTTTATTTATTGATGGGGCAAACCTTTACTCTTCAGCTAGAGGGTTGGGGCTGGAAATCGACTTTCGCAAACTATTGGATGAATTTCGCAAACGAGGTCGATTGCTGCGTGCCAATTATTATACCACTATTCTTGAAAGCGATGATCATAATCCAATCAAACCGCTTGTAGATTGGCTTGCCTATAATGGCTTTAACACAATTGTTAAAACAGCGCGTGAGTATACCGACCGCGAAGGCCGTCGGCGTATGCGGGGTAACATGGATGTAGAGTTGGCCACTGACATGCTCGAAGCTTCAGCCTATCTCGACCATGTCATTCTGTTCTCGGGGAATAGTGATTTCCGGCGTGTTGTTGAGGCTGTGAAGGCAAAGGGTGTCCGGGTGACGGTTGTCTCCACCATCAAAAGCCAACCGCAAATGATCGGTGATGAGTTGCGTCGTGAGGCGGATGTCTTCATTGATCTCGATGAGTTGGGTGACCTGATCGCCCGGCCCAGACGGGATAATGACGACCGAGGTCCGGTGAGCAATGACGAGTATGACGACTGACGCGCCAGCTGAAGCGCCCAAGGATTGTGATCTTTGCCCGCGCCTGCGTGGGTTTATTCTTGAACAACGCGAGAAAGAACCGGACTGGTTCAATGGCGCTGTTCCAAGTTTTGGGGATCCGGATGCAAGATTGCTGGTCATCGGTTTAGCCCCGGGTTTGACCGGAGCAAACCGAACGGGGCGTCCGTTTACAGGCGACTGGGCTGGTGATCTGCTCTACGGGACGCTGGCCAAGTTCGGGTTCACCGAGGGCCAGTATGATAAACGCATTGATGATGGGCTGATCCTGAAAGATGCCATGATCACCAATGCCGTGCGCTGTGTGCCGCCGCAGAACAAGCCGGTTGGCGCTGAAATCAATCAATGCCGCCCCTTTCTGCAGGCCCGTATGGCCGCATTCCCTGATCTCAAGGTCTTGTTATGCCTTGGGAAAATCTCGCATGATTCAACGGTGCGCGCTTTGGGTGGACGTTTGAAGGATTACCCATTCGGGCATGCGAGTGAGTATGAGATTGGCGAGGTAACCTTGCTTTCAAGCTATCATTGCTCACGCTACAATACCAATACAGGCCGCCTGACCGAGGAGATGTTCGACACTGTTTTCGCGCGGGCGCGGGCCTTGCTCGACGGGTGAAAACTTGCGCGGCGCGGCGATGAGAGATAACGCTAGAAGCCAATCTGGATATAGGGAGTATCTGAATGACACCGCTTCTCATTGTGCTTGGCGTAATCGCTCTTTTGGCCGTTGTTGTGATTGGCATCTACAATGGCTTGGTCAGCAAGCGTCAGCGGTGCAATCAGGCTTTTGCCGATGTTGATGTTCAACTGAAGCAGCGTCAGAATATCATCCCCAATCTGGTTGAGGCGGTCAAAGGCTATGCCGGGCATGAGAAAGAGACGCTTGATGCCGTCATTCAGGCACGTCAGGCTGCTGTGAATGCAACAGAGCCGGGTGACATGGCGCAAGCTGAAGGGCTGCTGAGTGGTGCGCTTGGCAAGCTGTTTGCGCTGGCCGAGGCCTATCCCGATCTGAAGGCTAATACGAACTTCCTCGATCTGCAGGATGAACTGTCTGTGATTGAGGATAAGATCGCGGCAGCGCGGCGTTTCTATAACAGCGCGGTCCAGGACTATAATACGGCGCGAGAGCAGTTCCCCGGATCACTTGTGGCGGGAAGCTTCAATTTTGAGGTGCGTGACTTCTTTGATCTTGGGGATGATCGCGCCGCCCTCAGTACGCCGCCCTCTGTGGATTTCGGTTAGGGCGCTCAAGAGTATCTGAAGCGAGACATGAGGTATCTGAAAAGGTGCTGAAGGGGACATGCTCCGGCCCCTTATCGATGTGAAGTGTTATCAAGGGATAGATCGTCGATTATCCTGCAATGCGCTCATATCCAGCAAGCATAATCCAGAATCAATCCGACCGGATATTCATTCGGTGCACTCTTTGTCCAGAAAGTGACTGGCCAGAGGATGGTGGACCAAGATGAGTGGATCGGATTTTACCCCGCGATTGGGGCTTCCCTACCTATTGCCTAATCAGGCGCAGAAGCACGTCACCTTGAATGAGAGCCTTAAGGCGGTGGACACGCTGTTGATGGCCGCGATTGAAGGACAGGGGGCAACCGTTCCGCCCGCTGCTCCGTTCGAAGGAGAAAGCTGGCTGATTGGCGCTGCTGCAACAGATGCTTGGCAAGCCATGGATACACAACTGGCTGTCTGGCTTGATGGGGCCTGGCACTTCTACACCCCAGTTGCAGGTTGGCAGGTTTGGGACAAGTCGATCCAGCAGGTTATCGTTTTTGATGGCGGCGGCTGGCAACCTGTATCGAAGGAACCACAGAATCTGGAGCTTTTAGGGCTAGCGACAACGGCTGATACCAACAATCCTCTTGCTGTGCGGCTCAATCAAGCTCTGTTTACAGCACGCGAAGGCTGGGATGGCGGCAGCGGGGATTTGCGGATCACTTTGAATAAGGAATCCGAAAGTGCGGTCGGGTCTCTCGTGTTCCAGTCTGGCTGGAGTGGGCGGGCTGAAATTGGGCTGGTGGGCCAGAACAACCTAAGCTTCCGGGTGAGCCCTGATGGCGGTACCTGGTATGATGCTGTGTCCATTCATCCGATCGATCAGACCGTACATTTTGGAGCCTCGCCAGTGCCGACCAGTTCGGCTGCATTGGATCTGGGGCAGGCAAACCAGATCTGGCGTGATCTTTATTTGCAAAACGCACCAACGATCAGCTCTGACCGTCGCAGCAAGACCGAGATTGAAGACCTGCAGGAGCCTTTGCGCTTTCTGGATTTTCTGCGCCCAGTGTCTTTCCAGAGAACACCAATGGGCAAGCGTCATTTCGGGTTTGTTGCTCAAGAAGTTCGTGAGGCTCTGATAGCCGTTGGGCACGATGATGCAGCGCTTTGGCGACTGGCTGACCCGGATGATCAGGACAGTCAGCAGCTCTTGTCACCTGACGAGTTGATCGCTGTTCTGGTTGCCGCGATTCAGAATCTTAGCATTCGACTTGAACGCTTAGAGCAATCTCATGCAGTTTGAGAGTCCCAGTGCAGCGCATGAGGCGCTGTCCGGTAGATGGCTATGGCCGCATTTCTCCATATCTGAATTGGCCTGCCATTGTGGGGGGCGGTTCTGTCACGGTGAGTACTGGCATGAGCCGGTTTTTCTGGATGCCCTGGAGGCGGTACGCGCGGCGGTTGGCCGCGCGCTTGTCATCACTTCCGGACATCGTTGTGCTCAGTGGAATGCAGCGGTTGGTGGCGCGCCCTTATCGCAGCACAAAACGCTGGCGGTGGATGTCGCTTTGGCCGGGCATGATCGTCATGTCCTGCGAGAGGCTGCAGTACGACAGGGGTTCACCGGGCAAGGTTTGGCACGGACGTTCCTGCATCTCGACCGACGGCGCGACCCGGCGATTTGGTATTATGGAAGGAGTAAAGAGGCATGGCAGATATAGCAGGATTGGCCGCGAGCGCTGCAGGGGGCGGGCTGTTTGGCCTGCTGGGAACGGCCCTTGGACGTGTTGCGGGTTTTTTTGAGAAGCGCCAGCAACTCGCGCATGAGAAAGCCCGCTGGCAGCATGAGGTTCAATTGATTGAGCTACAGCAAGCTGCGGCGCGCGCGGAAACGGAAGCAGAGATCGCACTCACCGATTTGGCCGGAAGCTGGCGCGGCTTGGATACATCCATTGCGGCAGAAGCTGCTATGCGTGCGAGCTATAAATGGGTGGATGCGGCCCGCGGGATTACGCGTCCGGTTTTGACTTTGCTCTTATGGCTCATCGCCGGGGCGATATGGCTCGGCGCGTCAGAAGTTGACCGCAGCGCGATAACCGAAACCGCCACTTTCGCGGCCACGGCAGCAACGCTCTGGTGGTTCGGAGACCGCGGCCCAAGCAAGGGGTTACCCAAATAGGCATGCTCGATTGACTTTTGGGCAAAAGAAAAGGGCGGTCATAAAGACCGCCCTTCTTATTTCGGATGTTTCCAGAGACTTAGAACGTCTTGGAGACTTCGATGAAGCCACGACGCCCTAAGACATCATAACCAGTGGCGTTAACAGGAGTGTTGCCGCCAACAGTGGTTACCTGGCCAGCAGAGACAGCTGGTGGGTGCTCATCAAACAGGTTCGAGATACCTGCTGTGAATGTCCATGTGTCACCTTCCCAACGAACAGACGCACCGTGATAGAACACAGCCTCTGTCTCAACATCGTAAAGACCTTGGAGACCGAAGTAGTTTGCTGGCAGGTTCAGGTCAGCGACGAAGTCACGGTTATTGTCCTGATGTCCAATGTAATCAATGAACCAGGAGTATGTGAAGTCACCGCGCTCAAGGCGGATATCAGCATTACCAACAACGTTCGGGAAGCCGATTGAGCCGTTGAAGTCATCATTTGCAACGCCTGTATCAAGCTCTGAACCAAATACGCTGATAAAGCGCTCGAGTGCCCAGTTTACCGACCCTTCAACAATCAGGTCACCGAATGTGAAGCCTCTTTCATACCGGGCTTCAAGATCGATACCGCGCTGTTGTTGGCTATCGAGGTTGATGATCGGTGCAATGACTTCTGTGATCCGGAAAGCATTAGTACCTGGTGCTGTTCCTGGGTTTCTGATGATCAAGTCACAGAATGTGTTCGGGAAGTTCACAGCACCATAACAACCACCAAGCACCTGTCCCGCGCTCAAACGCGTGATCTGATCCTCGATTTCAACTTCATAATAGTCAATGGCTACACGGAGGTCTGTGAAGGTTGGGGAGAAGACAAAACCAGCAGTGAATGTCTCACTGGTTTCTGGTCTCAGTCCACCAGGACCGCCTGTAAGCTCATTATAGAGATCGAGTGTATCTTGGTCGAAACGGTCAAGAATGATGTCCTGAACTGTTTGGCTTGCACTACCAAATGTACGAATGCTGCCTGAGCTACCATTACCGACCTGGTTGATATTAGCAGTGGTAATACCCACAGCTGCACAGTTATCGATCAGGTTTTGGTTGGTTGTTACATCAACGTTGTTGCATGGATCATTCAACTGAGAGAAGAAGGCCAGTTCGTCATCCAGATACGTTTCGAACAATGCAGGTGCACGGTACGACGTTCCAAAGCTGGACCGTAAACGTAGCGTCGGGTTGATCTGCCAGTTCAGGCCAATCTTGTAGATTGAATCCTCGCCGCCAACATCATAGTCGAATGCACGACCTGAAAGGTTCAGCGTCAGCTCTTCAGCAAATGCCGCGCCTTTGATGATCGGAACATCCAATTCAGCGAAGATTTCCATCACTTCATTGGTACCTTGAGTAGGTTTCGAAACCGAAGAACCCCAAACTTCACCAGTTTGAGTCAGGACACCAGGCTGATCATCAATCTCGAATTCACGATACTCAGCACCGATCCCGATGTTTACGTCACCAGCTGGCAGCTCAAACAATGGACCAGTGGCAACAGCTGTGAACTGTGTTTGCTCATAGGTTGTGTTACCTGATTGATAACCGCCAATGGCCGCTACGAGATCATTGACGCGCGTACCATTCAGGAAGTCAGGGTCAAGGAAGTTAACTGAAGGTGGCGCGATAAAGTCGACAACACCATCATCGTTATAGTCGACCCCATCAATACCCCAGTCACCTGAACGAGCATTGAGAATCTCATTGCCTTCATAAGTGGCATCTGACTTTGAGTAGATACCCGTCAGGCGCCAGCCCCATTCAGATAGAGCATCGATACCAAACTGCCCAGATAGTTCAGAAGATACCATCAGGTAGTCTTGCTCAACCTTGTCGTAGGTTGGGAAAGGCAGCACAGGGAGTGCAAGAGACTGGATGTCGTTGGAGTAGGTTGGGTCAGAAATATACCCAAATCCAGGGTTGTTGCCTGCAGGGTTAAGTGCTGAACCAACGGATGGGAAGAATTGACGCCATCCTTCAACTTCTGTTGTACGGCGCGTAAGCAAAAGCTCACTATCCCAGTTCATACCATTACCAAATGTAAGGTCAGAAGTTGCCATGAACGAGATGTTCTCGTTTTTCGGACGATAGTCGGTGTTATCGTAAAAATCACCATCAAGAATATCTTCAAAGAAGAGTGTTCCATCCGGGTTTGTGCCTGTGCCAACACGTGGGCGGTAGCCAGTGATGCTTCCGCCGAAGGCTGTTGGGCCAGTTGAACCATCAGGCGATGGAATCAGACGCTCACCTGAGAACTGGTCAATGACTGTATCGTGATAGATATTGTCACAGCCGAATGGGCCGGCCGGGCGTGCAGATTGGTCACGGCGATCGATCAGCTCTCCGGTGTCTGGGTTTCGTACGCGGTCGATTGGGCAATCAAGATAGTCACGATCAGCGCCGTCAAGCTCTTCTTGAAGACGATACTCACCTGAGAATGCGAATGTACCAATGTCACCGAGTTCAAAACCGAACGCACCGCTGATACGGTATTCTTCACCACCCTGCTCGAATGGCTGTGAGGCAAACACGTTGATTTCTGGGCTGTCGACAGCATCACGTGTGATAATATTTACAACACCACAAACGGCGTCAGAACCATAAATGGTTGAAGCGCCATCTTTGAGGATCTCAATGCGGCTAACGGCTGATTGTGGGATTGTGTTAAGATCAACAGATGAAACACCACCACGTGTACCCGCTGGGCCAGGACGCTTGCCATCGATCAGAACGAGCGTTCGTGTGTCGCCACAACCACGAAGGTCAATAGTCTGTGAGCCAACACCACCATTGGTAACGAAGTTCTGGAAGGTGTTGTTTAGCTGTGTCGCACCAGAGGCCAGTGAAGACCCTTGCAGGAGTGAGGCTGTGTCGACCAGACCCTCGAGCGTAGCGACCTCAGCGGTAATAACCTGGATCGGTGATGAGGAAGAGAATTCATCACGGGCGATCAGAGAGCCTGTAACGACAATCTTTTCCTGTCTGGCTTCGCTGGTATCTTCTTCGACGATTTCAACGACTTCTTCTGTGCCCTCTTCTTGGGCATAGGCTGCTCCGGACAACATAAGTGCGCTAACCGCAACGCTGCCAAAAACAGTCTTCTTGTAAGAGCTGAAGCTCATATAAATTCCCCTGAACGTTGGTGTTACTAATCCGATTTTCCTCGATCTTAAGCCGAGATGAATTTTTTGTGAGCCTTATTGAAAAAACGTGCAAGCTCTTTAGACGAATTCCTGACAGTTCTGTAACAAAACCGTCGAGGAGTGTGGTTTTTTGGACACTTCTGGTGAATTGGAGCAAGATTTTCGTCCCAGAATGGCTTTAGCGCATGAGATGCGCCTCATTCTTTGCCATCAGGGGTGAATTTCGTCAGTGTCTGCTCTTGACCAAATCAGGGGTAGCGACAGTATATCAAACATGCGTTCTGGGAGAGACATAGATATGATGAACAAGCTTCGCTCGCTTCTTAGCTTAGCGGTCATAGCTAGTGCGCCGCATGCACTAGCTCAGGTTGACCGTGTTAGTATTGAGGCATTCTCTAAACAACCTTCGGTGACAGGTGTTTCCATGTCACTTGAAGGAGATGTTCTGGTTGGTCTTGTAGCCGATCCATCTAAGGATGGAGAGGAGATGGCTGCAGCTTATTGGGATTTGTCAGGTGAAATTGACACCACAAAGCCTTTGTTGCCTTCAAACATCACTCCGAGTGGAACGCGGACAAACTTTTTTGCTGCGAATGCACTAAAACAGAAAAAGTCTCTTTGGTTTACAGTCCAAGCTTACACGGGCTCTTTACAAGGATGTGGTGAGGGTAAAACGACTGGATCCACCAAAAAGTACATCCAAAAGGTGTACATGGGCAATGAACGGATCAAAAAAATTGATGATTTGCCAAATGGGTCAGCTGAAGTTGGTGCCAGCAAAGTCCTGCTTCGCTGTTTTGAGTTAGAAGGTGAAACTGGTATTGCATCTTTGCTGCCGCTGGACTCTGAAAATGTTCTTCTCTCTCGAACAACTACGAAAAATGGTGTTGGTTACTTCCTGCATAACCTGCGTACAGGACGGGAACAGTTTCAGTATCGCGGTAAAGAGTTCGAGAATTATCTAATTAGCGATCGTACAGGTGAGCCATATGGTTCAACTGAGCTCGAGTTCACAAACGGCGAATGGCAGTCCTTCATTAACCTTCGCGATCCAGCGACAGGTAGACTCACACGAGAAGATGCTCTGACCACGAATATTGAAGACCGCTACACTCTAGATATTTACGGCTTCCATAGCGAGACAAATCAGTACTTCGTCGGGACAGATAAATTCTCCGATAAAGTCTCGGTCTACATGTACGATGCATCTACTGATCAATTCAGTTCAGAGCCAGTATTTGCGCATCCTGAGTTTGATATATCGGGCATAGAGTTCTCGACCCGTGAGCAGGACTTCGGTGCGGTCCTTGGTTTTACTTATTTGGCCGATGTTGCAAAGACGTATTGGTTAGACCCAGAAATGGATTCGATTCAGAAGGGTCTTGATGCGGCGTTTCCAAATCGCAACGTCTCCTTGGGAGATATGACGGCAGACCGAAATCGGATTCTCTTTACAGTCAGCAGCGGGTCTATGCCGACTGCTTACTTCTTGCTCATCGATAAGGCTAAAGTGGCGACGATTGGGTCTAGCCGTCCTTGGATTGATCCAGCAGACTTGGGCGAGACAGAGCTGACATACATCACGGCGCGTGACGGTCTTAAAGTGCCATCTCTCGTGACCTATCCGCCGAACTTCCAGAAAGGCAAGGATAAGGCTCGCGGCGCTATTATCCATCCTCATGGTGGACCATGGGCGCGTGACTTTGCTGGCTTTGATAATGCCGGTTGGGTTCAGTACTTCGCTAACCGTGGTTACATCATCTTGCGCCCTCAGTATCGCGGAAGCACCGGTTTCGGCCGCGCCCTATGGCTCGCTGGCGATAAAGAATGGGGCCAGAAGATGCAGGATGATAAGGATGACACAGCTGCATGGCTTGTTAGCCAAGGCTATGTCGATGCCGACAAAATCGCTATCCATGGTTATTCTTATGGCGGATTTGCCGCGATCGCGGCCTCCGTTCGTCCAAATAGCCCATACCAGTGTGCAATAGCCGGTGCGGGTGTGGCTGATCTTGCCAAGCTCGGAAATGTCTGGGGTGACAACCGTATACAACGGGTTGTTCAAGGACAGACCGTTAAAGGTATGGACCCAATGCGGAACACCGAGAAGGTGAATATCCCGATCCAACTCTATCACGGGGATTATGACGTACGCGTGCCGCTCTTCCACAGCCGTGACTTCTATAATGCGATTAAGCGGGACTCCCCACAGAGTGAGCTGATCGTACTGAAGCAGATGGGACATCAGTCAAATAAGTGGCTGCCTGAGCATAAGGCAGATGTCCTTGAGAATATGGAGCGCTTCCTGACCACGACTTGTGGAATGTAAGCACACCAAAAACTGACACAGGGAAGGGCGATCCGTTGGGTCGCCCTTTCTTTTTTGTGGGGCTATCGCATCTGGTCTCTTGCCCCATGGGGTGACGAAAGATACGAAGCACCCCATATCTGAAACGGCGCGCAGGTTGCGCCGGTCAATATGGAGACAGGATGTCAAAAGAAGAAATCATCGAATTCAACGGAACTATCGTTGAATTGCTGCCAAACGCGACGTTTCGCGTGAAGCTGGAAAATGATCACGAGATCATTGGCTATACAGCCGGAAAAATGCGCAAGAACCGCATTCGTATCCTCACGGGCGAT
Organism: Hyphomonas sp. FCG-A18; assembly: GCF_045287255.1. Classification (GTDB taxonomy): domain Bacteria; phylum Pseudomonadota; class Alphaproteobacteria; order Caulobacterales; family Hyphomonadaceae; genus Henriciella. Next base: position 1,776,575 of record NZ_CP137142.1, on the reverse strand, counting down.
AAAGTTCTGGTCGAAATGACACCATATGACCTGACTAAGGGTCGTATCACTTATCGTTTCAAATAAGATTTATGCCACAGGATCGGATGCTTCCGCCAGACGGCTTTGAGCGCCATTTTCGCCGTTCTGGTCTGACTGATCCGTGGGAACCGCTTTATTCCAGAAAACAAGATGATCGGCTCTTGATGGGCCTGGTTCTGGCTGAGCCGCATTGTAACTCGCGTGGCTTAGTGCACGGCGGGTTGATCGCAGCTTTGGCTGATAATGCGATGGGGCTGTCCTGTGTTTTTGCGCTGGCAGCTGCGGGTAGAGATGCTGGTAAGGGGCTGGTGACGGTCTCGCTGGGGACAGACTATCTGGGAGCTGGAAAACTGGGGGAGTGGCTACAGATCAACCCCGAACCGGTTAAGGTTGGCGACTCAATCTGTTTTGCCCGTGCTTTGATTACGTCGAATGATGTGCCAGTTGCCATGGCGAACGCGACCTTCAAGATTCTCTGATGCGGCTTGTTCTTGCTTCTGCTAGCCCGCGTCGGCGGCAATTGCTGGCTCAGGTCGGTATTGTGCCAGATGAGATCGCGCCCGCCGATATTGATGAAACTCCGATGAAAGCAGAACTGCCGCGTCCCTATGCTGAGCGTATGGGGCGGGAGAAAGCGCTCGTCGTTCATCAGGAGGGGCAGTTCACCCTGGCGGGCGATACGGTTGTGGCACTTGGGCGGCGTATTTTGCCCAAAGCGGAAACCGATGCTGAAGTTGAGGTCTGCTTGCGGCTGCTGTCCGGGCGGGCGCATCGGGTTTTAACGTCGCTCGTTGTGATTTCACCGGACGGACGCAGGGTTGAACGCTTGAGTGATACACGGGTGATTCTCAAGCGCTTATCCGATGAAGAGGTGAGCGCCTATCTTGCGAGTGGTGAGGGGATTGGTAAGGCGGGTGGATATGCCATTCAGGGGCTGGCCGGGGCCTATATCAAGCACATTTCCGGCAGCTATACCGGGGTTATGGGGCTGCCGGTCTATGAGGCCATGAATGCGCTGACAGGGCTGGGTTATCAAACCTAGGCCCGTGACAAGGATTTCACCTGACAGGTGCCGCGCAATGCTTGCGAGCAGGGGATGGCTGGAGTAACGCGAGACCATGAAAATCCGCCCGAAACACATGCGTAAGCCCCATGTCGCACCAGACTTGTCGACCCCTGAGGGCCGCAAGCGCGCGAACAATGAGCTCATGTGGGGGGATCACCACTTTCTGCGTCTGAAGTTCCAGAACCTGCATCAGATTTCAGATGAGATGTGGCGATCCAATCAGCCAAGCCCGAAGCAGATTGTCGAACATGCTGCAGAACGTGGGATCAAGACGATCCTGAATCTGCGTGGCGTGTCCACCAAGGGCTACTATTTTCTGGAGAAAGAGGCCTGCGAAGCCAATGGTGTGACGCTGGTCGACTTTCAGGTTTTTTCCCGGGACACGCCTAAAGTGGAAACGGTCTTGGGCGCGAAGGCTCTGTTCGAGGAAATTGCCTATCCGGCAGTTATGCATTGCAAGTCTGGTGCAGACCGGGCAGGCCTGATGAGCGTGCTGTATATGCATTTCCGACAGGGGTTGCCGATTAAGGAAGCGATTGAACAGCTCTCCAAGAAATACCTACACCTGCGTGAAGGCAAAACGGGATTGCTCGATCATTTCTTTGAAGAATACATCGCCTATGCCGAGCAGCATGATATCTCGTTCGAGGACTGGCTGACCAGTGTCTATGATCGCGTTGCAATGAAGGAAGAATTCCTGGCAAGCGGCAAAGGCAAGCTGCGCCTGAGTGAGCTTCTGCGCCGTGAATAATCGATTTTTTGCTGGTCACGTTTGGGGATTCATGAAAACGTTCGCTGAGCGAGTTGATTTGGAAGGGATCGCTATGAAGAAGATGTTTGTGGGCGGCTTAATGGCAGCTGGTTTGATTGGTCTTGCGGCCTGTGGCGGCGGTGGCGGAAACCCTAAAGCTGAGCTTATCAAAGCCTGTATGGCTGAAGAGGGTAGCTCTGCCCAAGAATGTGAGTGCATGGCGGATGCTGCGGTTGAGCAATTGGACAAGGATCTGCTGAAAATTCTGGTCGATGCCGCCAAGTCCGGCGACCAGTCTGATGAGGCTATGGCCGCGATGATGGGTGAGCTGACCCCTGAGCAAATGAACCAGTTCATGGGCTTTGCCATGTCAGCGGGCATGACCTGCGGCCTTGGCCAGTAGGCTGTCATAAAGCCAAGCTAGACAGAAACCCGGATTTGGTTAACACCTGATCCGGGTTTTACCTTTTTTGGGAGGAAGACATGAAATTCTTCATCATCAACAGTTTCCGCATGATGGTCTATGCGGCCTATCTGGCGATTATCGCAGGCGGTATCTTCCTGGGCTATTACAATGGCTTCGTTGAAGAAGTGAGCAGCGCAGAACTGGCGGTTGGTATTGATGGTATGCCCGGACGGGTTCTGACCTTGGTGGCCATGTCGCTTCTCGGCTGGATTGCCGCAAGTGTCGTAGGTGGTTTGATCGTAACACTTCTCGACATTCGCGACGATATCAATGATCGCCTGCCTGACGCGCGCCGTGACGATTAGAGCGTAAAGATGACGAAGTTAGAAGTTGCAGCCATCTATATCGCTGCGAACCTGCTCATCCTGCTTTGGCTTGCCATACGTGTGATTGCCCGGCGCTTTAAAGGGCGTATCGCGCATGGGGACGGTGGATCAGATGATTTGGCGGTCGCGATCCGTGTGCATGGCAATGCCAGTGAATATAGCGCAGGGGCGATGATCGGCTTAGTCGTGCTGGCCCTGATGGGCGCAGCAACCTGGCAACTTCATGTCCTTGGCGGGGCATTCACACTGGGACGACTATTGCACCCAATTGGCATGAAGGGCGGCCCGATCGCCTTTCGACAAATTGGTATGGTGCTGACCCTCCTGACTTATGCAGGGTTTGCCCTTGCGCTTCTGGTGGCCGCGTTTACCTGACGCGGTATGACTGATCGACTGACTTTTGCTGGATTATTGCGTGAGACCCTGAAAGGGGCAGGGCGAGTGATTGTACCCAGCTTGCCCTGGACGGCTCTATTTATTTTCGCTTGGGGGTATCTGGTTTGGGCGGCAGCGGCTTTGCCGGAAAGCGCGATAAGTTCAATCTTGTTCGCTGGGTTGGCGCTGCTTACCCTATACGCCCATAGCCTGTTTTCTGTCTCTATGTATCGGGTTTTGCTGGGGAGCGAAGCTAGCATGCGGTCGGCTGCGTTCAAGCTGACCCTGTCATGGCTGTTGGTGTTTACCGTGATGGCCATCATCTTCTCGATCTGGACGCTGTTCTTCTCCATGGTTGGGGCCAGTGTTGGTATTGTTTCCGGAGAGGGCGATGCCGGCCAGATCTCCGATATCACTGAACTGATGCAACAGGGCGGGACATTCTGGCCGCTCTTCATCGTTTTTATCGCCTCTTTTTTCGCTCTTTTCTGGTTTGTCACGAGGCTGATGACGTTTGCCGCTGCAACCAGTCATCGCGCGCAGGTTCATGTTTTCCGGACCTGGAGCTGGACAAAAGGGCAGTTCAAACGTCTCGGGCCAGCTCTGCTTGTAATGACCTTTTTGCCTTTAGCTGTTGGGTTGGTCATTGGGGTTTTTGCGGGCCAAGCCATTTGGGGGAATGAGCCAACAGCTATAGAAGCTGCGCTTGCCGCCGGTCTCACCATGCTGGCCTGCACCCCGGCAGCATGGCTCGGCCATGCGCTCGCGGCGACGGTCTATAAGGCGCTTGCGCCCGTTCAGGAAAACTAAGCGACAACGCCTTTTTCAAACAATGCGTCCATATCGCTGGCGCTGTAACCGAGGCGATCCAGAACATCGCGCGTATGCTCTCCCATGCGCGGGGATGGGCCGGATGGACCGTCATCGGCACCGGGGAAACGGATCGGTGAAGCTGGCGATTTAAAGGTTGATCCGTCGCCACTGGCGCTTGGCACTTCTGTGATGGCGCCAGCCGCTGCGACTTGTGGATCGGCTGCGACTTCAGCGAGGGTTTGAACGGGGGCCCAGGCAATGCTTTCTGCGTCCAAGCGCTCGGCCAATTCTACTTTGGTGTAGCGGGCAAAGCCTGCATCGAGCAGATCAACGAGTTCGCGGGCATTGGCACGGCGACCCTTGGCGCTGGTGAATCGTTCATCCTCGATCAGGTCATCACGCCCGCAAGCGCGGCAGATAGGGGCCCAGTCGACGCTGCCTTGCCGGGAAACAATACATATCCATGCGCCATCACTGCTCTGAAAGAAGTTCATCAGGGGCTGAATGGTTTCATGCCGGGATTTGGTTGACCCAATCCGGTTGAAGAAGAGCTGGATGGCAAAATCACTGCCCATCGCGAAGAGGGCGGCGCGCAGCAGGGACGCCTCCACAAGCTGCCCCTCGCCCGTACGCTGAGCCTTGACCAGAGCGGCGCAAATGCCAGCAGCCGCGGCCATGCTGGTGGTGTGATCACCAAAGGCGGTGCGCAAGGCAAACGGTTCTTGGCCCTTAGGGATGGTCAGGTTTGCGACCCCGGCGCGGGACCAGAATGAGGCGACATCGAAGCCTGGCTTGTCCGCATCCGGGCCCTCAAGGCCATATCCCGTGAGCGTGCAGTAAACCAGTTTGCGGTTAGCTTTGGCGAGGCTCGCATAGTCTAGCCCGGCGCGGGTCAGGCCGCCGGGGCGGACATTGGTCAGGAAGACATCGGCGTCGCCTGCCAGCTTACGCAGGATCGCGTTACCTTCCTCAGTGCGGGTGTCGAGGATGACGGATTTCTTGCCGCGATTATCAAAGTCAAAAACCGGATTGTCCTGAATGTCGGTACCGATTGTGGAGAAGAAATTGCGAATCGGATCGCCGCCCGGCGGTTCGATCTTGATAACATCTGCGCCCCAGTCGCTCAGAATGCTGCCAGCACCGGGGGCGGCCATATAGGTGGCGTGTTCAATGACGCGAATTCCGTCGAGCATAATCTCTCCCTTAAGGTGTTATCCGCCTGTCTGTCGCAGGCAGTTTAGTAAACCGGGTATTAACCCGGTTTGTTTAATTGTCGACCAAATCTCTTTTGGGGATAAGGAAGACTGCCTGATATGACTATTCAAAGCATGCGCCCGCAACTGACAGAGAACGATATTATTCGTTTGATGAAGGGGGAAACCTCTGAAGAGCGCGCCAGTGTGGCACACCGTCTGTGCCGTCGTATCTCGATTGATGCATTGTCTGAAGAAGAGCGCAAGTATGCCGATGAAATCATCCAGATTCTGGCTGCGGATGCGACCGAATTGGTACGGCGAACTCTGTCCGTCACATTGCGCAACTCGCCGAAGCTTCCGCGCGATGTCGCGCTGAAGCTGGCCAAAGATGTTGAGTCGGTTGCGCTTCCTGTGCTGGAAAACTCTCCGGTATTTTCAGATGAAGACCTTTGTGAGCTGGTCTTGGCAGTTACGGCGGCGAAGCAGGCAGCCATTGCCTCTCGCTCGGAAGTGTCTTCGGAACTGGGTGAGGTTATCTCTGAACATGCGGCAGAAATTGCGGTTGAGACCTTGGCGGCAAATCCAGGGGCGAACCTGTCCGACAAAGCCTATGAGCATCAAATTGCGCGTTTCCCGAAGAATGCGAACCTGCATGAGAAGATTGTTCTGCGGGATAATGTGCCGGTTCATATTGCTGAGAAGATGGTTTCCCTCGTCTCCGGCGCTGTATTCGATATGCTGATCAACCGCCATGAGTTGCCAGCCCAGCTGGCGATCGATCTGGCGGCAGGGTCCCGTGAGCGGGCGACAATTGATCTGGTTGAGCAGGCTGGGCGAACCAATGATTTGCCGCGCTTTGTTGCGCAACTGAACCTCAATGGTCGTTTGACTCAGTCGCTGATTATGCGGGCGCTATGCGTCGGGCATATGCCGTTTGTTGAACATGCGCTAGCGGAGCTTTCCGGGGTACCGCATGGCCGGGTCTGGCTGATGATCCATGATGCCGGGCCATTGGGCTTGCAGGCTGTGTTTGATCGCGCGGGTCTGCACCGCAAAATGTTGCCAGCCTTCCGCGCAGGCGTGAAAGTCTATCACGAGTTGGAAATGGATGGTGAAGCCAATGACCGGGCCCGCTTCCGTATGCGTATGATTGAACGTGTGCTGACGCAGTTCCAGGCGATCCCGAAAGAAGACCTCGACTACCTGCTTGAGAAACTGGATGCTTATTCAGAACAAGCCAAGCGGCGTGAAGAGGCCGTTGCCTGATCAGGCGTCTGCGCGCGGACGCACACCGTAATCAATCCCCATAGACGCGAGCCAGTCGCCATCGCGCCAGCTTGCCTGCTCTGCAATGATCTGCATGCCGCAGGTTGAGGCCGTTTCGATACGTTCTTCCAGTGCAGGCTCAAGCTCAATCTGGCGGCTGTCGATGCGCATGGTTTCGAGCAGGATGCGCAAGTCGGTGCTGAGCGCTGCCTGCCATGAACGTGTGGCATCAAGAGATAGACGGAAGCCAAGCTTGCGCAGGGCCATGAGACCTTGCCGCGCTTCCGGAGATGGTAGCGCCAAAGTGCTGTCATTGACCTCAAAACAGATTTCCTGTGGGCACAGAACGGTGCGCCGGATCGCTGCATCGCAGGCGATTGGGGTATCAGCATGGATGAGCGCCGCCATGGATATGGGAACGATGACCGGGCGGATATCCGTCTCTTCATGCGCCATACGTGCGATTTGAACCAGTTGCTCGGCAAGGAAAGCAGCCGGTGAAATCGGCTCACTTTGGCTGGCTGCCGGACCAAATGCCACACGCTCTTCAAATGGCTTCAGGGTTTCTGCCAGAAGCGTCATTGGCTCGCCTGAGGTGAGGTTCAGAACAGGGGTAAAACGCACCTGTGATGGGCGGGCGTGAGAAGAGGGTGAAGTCTGGTGCATTCTGCTTCCGTGACGTTGCGTGAAGCATGACAGATACAGACACAGCGTTGAAATCACGCGCATATGGGCGGCATGATTTGTTTGAAATTTAATAGACCGCCACAGGAGAGAAAATGACGAAAGCCCCGAGTGAACCGCGTTTATCGGCAACAGTCCTGTTGCTGCGTGATCAGCCTGATTTGCAGGTCTTGATGGTCAAGCGGCATTACGAGATTGATTTTGCTTCGGGCGCTTTGGTGTTTCCTGGCGGCAAGGCGAATGCCGAGGATGAGAACGAGGCCTGGGATGCGCTGAGCGACGGTGATTTTGAAGGCAAGGATCGCGCGGCGCGGGTTTCTGCGGTGCGTGAAGCCTATGAAGAAGCGGGGATCATTCTCGCGCGTCCGGCAAATGCACGAGGGGAAGGAGCGCCTTTGGTTGGGCCAGATGTCGCTAAGGCTCTGGAGCCTTTTCGCGGCGCTGTTGATCGCGGGCAGCAGAGCTTTGTTGAGTTGATGCAGGATCATGATCTGGTTCTGGCGCTCGATACGCTGGTTCATTTTGGGCACTGGATCACACCGGACATGATGCCCAAGCGTTTTGATACACATTTCTATCTGGCCCCAACCCCGCCAGATCAGAAGGCTGAGCAGGATGGTCGCGAAACCACAGAAGCGGTCTGGCTTGGCGCGCAGCAGGCGCTGGATATGGAAGCGGCGGGTGATGCAACGATCATTTTTCCGACCCGTATGAATCTTGGAAAACTCGCTGAAGTTCAAAGTGTTGAGGCCGCGCTCACGCGATTCTCTAACGAGGCAGTTGTGACCGTTCTCCCGGTTATCGGTCAGGATGAGGCGGGTGCCCCGTGTCTGCATATCCCAGTCGAAGCGGGCTATATTCAGATCACTGAATCTCTGGGCAAAGTGAAAGAAGGGGTTGGAAAGGCCGCTCAATAGCCGCTTGTAAATTGGTCGCGATCTTGCTTATCCTGTTGTCATTACTGGGTGGAGTAGAGGAGACGCGATATGGCGCGAGCAGAATTGACGCTATCTGAGGCAGATTTACGCCGGATGATTCCGGATCGATGTTTTCAACCCAATGTCTGGCGATCGCTGGCTTATCTCTTGTTTGATGTTGCGTGTATCGCAGCCTGTTACATCGCCTTGGCGAATGTGTCTGTTTGGTGGTTGGAATGGCCCCTGATCTTTTTGATCGGGACATTCTGTTGGTCGCTCTTTGTCATTGGGCATGATGCTGGACATGGATCGTTTTCCAAAAGCCGAACGGTAAATACGATTGTCGGTATTCTGACCCATTCAGCGATCCTGGTGCCCTATCGTGGTTGGCAGCGGAGCCATGCCCAGCACCACATGAAAACCGGGCATTTCCGCAAGGAAGAAGTGTTCCGCCCCTGCCGCGCTGAAGAAGACCGCCTGTTTCGGAAAATTCTGTTCCGGTCTGGTATCTTCGTGCTGATCGGCTGGCCGATGTACAAACTCGGCTTCCGGAATCTGACGACCTATGATCCGATCAATGGCAGCCACTATCTGCCGACCAGTGACCTTTATACCAAGAGTGTGCGTTGGTCCTGGTATGTCGGTCTCGCTGTGCTCGTGGCATTTCTGGCGCTCTATATCGGGCTCGGCGTTGTTTATGGCTGGGGCTTTTTCGCGAAGTATATTCTCGCGCCTTACCTGATTTATGGAGCATGGCTGACCTTCGTGACCTACATGCAGCACGTGGCACCGGAGGTACCTGTTTATGATGAGGGGGACTGGACGCGGCTGAAAGGATCACTGGCCAGCGTTGATCGCAATTATGGGCCGTTCAACTGGATTACGCACAATATTGGCAATCTGCACATGATCCATCACGTGTTCCCGACGATCCCGCATTATCGCTTACAAGAGGCGACCGATGCCGTCGCTCCGGCCTTGGGCGAGTGGTATATTAAATCAGATCGATTTGTTCTGTTCGATTTCGCGCGGACCCTGATTGGTTGCCACTATGTTGAGAAAGGTGAGGGGCAGGAGGACTGGAAGTCTGCTTACCCATTTGCCAAGAACCGTGGGCGTAATGGCAAACCTGCGCAGGTCCCCGCCGAATAAGATCAGGCTGTGGCGGCCTGTAGAAAGCTCGCCATCCACTGGCCGACCAAATCATTGTCGACAGGGGTTTTGAGGCTTTCCTCAGCCGCATCGACCATATCAATGGGTAAGGCTGTGCCTTTGCGGATGCTGTAGAGCGCGCAATTGAAAGCTGGGCTGAACTCAGGGTGGCCCTGAAAGCTGATGGCTTTGATGGCGGGGTAAGTAAGGGCAGCATATTCACAAAAGTCGCTTCGCCCAACCAGAGCCGCGCCGGGTGGCAGGGACTGGACCTGATCCTGATGACTGACGCCAAGGCTGAAGGTTTCCGGAGCCGTCTCCCCCATCCAGCCTTGCGGGGCGACGATATCATAGACATGGCGACCAATGCCCCAGCCTTTGTCAGACTTACCAACCTGAGCACCCAGAGCATGAGCAATGGCCTGATGACCAAAACAGATACCGATTTGAGGGAGTGTCGCCGCAGCACTCCACCGGATGAAATCCATAAGTGGGCTCATCCATGGCATGTCATCATAAACCCCTGCCGGGGATCCCGTAATCAGGGTTGCGTCAAGCGTTTCTGGGTCGGGCAACGCATCCCCTTGTGAGAGGCGAAGACTCTTATAATCCCAGCCCGGTAAGTGCGGGGCGAGCAGGGTCTCAAACATGTCTGGATAGCTCGGCCAGTCTGCGCGAATCGCTTCTGGGGCCTGTCCGGTTTCAATAATCGTAAGAGTCGGCATGAAAACGCTTTGCGATATTTGTTTGGATGAGGCAAGCACTCGGATGTTATATAGAAAAAGCCCGACTCAAAGGCCGGGCTTTCATTTCATTTACGCTTGGCGTTATGCGGGCTTTTGTGCCTCGACCCATGCCACCATACGCGCTTCCAAGGCATCAAGTGGCATCGCGCCAGCACCCAGAAGGTGATCATGGAAATCGCGCAGGTCGAAGGCTTCCCCGAGTTCCTCTTTTGCCATTGCGCGCAGCTCCAGGATTTTCAGCTCGCCGACTTTATAAGCGGTGGCCTGACCGGGCCAGCCAATGTAGCGGGTGACCTCGGTCTGGATGTTGAGTGGTGCCAGCGCGGTATTCTCTTTGAAACAGGCTTCGGCCTCTTCACGTGTCCAGCCATACCAGTGTAGGCCAGTATCGGCGACGAGGCGGCAGGCGCGCCACATCTCATAGGAAAGTTGCCCGAAACGTTCATATGGGGTGCGATAGAAGCCGCCTTCGCCAGCCAGTTTCTCGGCATAGAGGCCCCACCCTTCACCAAAGGCGGTGGCATAGTAGGTGCGGCGGAATTCCGGCACGTCTTCCAGTTCTTGCGCGATCGCGATCTGATGGTGGTGACCGGGAACGGCTTCGTGCGCGGATAGGGCTGGCAGCTCATAAAGCGGGCGCTGGTTCAGGCGATAGGTGTTGACCCAATAGGTGCCAGCGCGGCCTTCATCGGCGTCACCACTGGAGTAACGCCCGGTTGTATATCCTGGTGCGATCGCAGCCGGAACAGCTTCAACACCATAGGGCAGGCGCGGTAGAACCCGGAACCATTGTGGCATGAGCATATCGAGCCGCTTGCTCATTTCCGAGGCTTTTTCGATCAGCTCCGCAGGTGTGCGGGCATAGAATTGCGAATCTGTACGCAGGAAATTGGTGAAGTCCTCGAAGCTGCCTTCAAAAGCCACTTCTTCGATAATGGTTTCCATTTCTGCGCGGATACGGGCGACTTCGGATTGACCGAGCGCATGGATGTCTTCTGGAGAGTAACCTGAGCCAGCGGTATGATGAGCGACGGCAGCGGCATAGGCGGTCTGTCCACCTTCCAGTGTTGCCAGGCCTGCGCCTTCACGGGCAACTGGGGCATATTCTGTTTCAAGGAAGCGCAGCGTATCGGCATAGGCGGCAACCGCTTCCATCACTGCAATTCTGCCCTCTGCTTTCAGAGCTTCAATCTCTTCGGCGGGCAGTGATCCACTATCGAGAGACTCAAATGGCATAAGCAGGACGCTATCATCAGCCGTTTCAACAAGCTGCTCGCGGATCTGATCCATACCCGTATTGAGCGGGTCTTTGTAAGCAGTCCAGCCCGTGGCGATGCCGCGGCGCATGTTCACGACATTATCAGCAAAGAAACGAGGCACATCACGCAGCCGGGCAATCCAGGCCTCAGCATCATCCCGCGTGGTCAGGCGTGTACGTCCAGCAGCGAAATGTGGCGCTGCAAAGAAGCCCCAATCGCCAACCATCGGCAGGCGAGCTGTATCGAAAGTCTGCGCGTCGATTTCCTGTTGCAGAAGGTGGCGCAGGATGGCGGCTTCCGGCCCTTGGCCAATCTCTGGAAGTGCTTCCAGCCTTTGCAGAAGGGTTGTGGCCTGTGCGGCCCGGTCTGCAATGTATTCAGGTGTTACCTGACCCCAGGTGCGGGGCGAGGTGTCATTGAACCGGGCCTCGGCCACAGGGTCCCCAACACGGGCAAAGACATCATAGTCTTCGATCAGGGATTCGAGCGTCGCGGCCTGTTCGATTACAGGCGCTTCCTGTGCAAAGGCTACGCCCATTGGTGCGCTAAGGCTGAATACAGTGGCGAGCAGGAGAGGGCGAAGCGATTTAGACATAGGAAGTCCCCAAAGCAGAATGTGGATAGCTTGTTAGTAGAGTTAATCTGATGCCTGCATTCGGGCAAGCGAAACGGGATGTGCGTTGGCGGTGTGCTTATCCCTCTACGCTTTTCACAAAACCTTCACCTGACATTTTCTGTCTGTGAACGTTAGGAAGCGCCTGAAAAGCCCTGATCGGCTTGCACAACTCTATTCGTCCTGCGGAGACTCGACATGAAAAATGCATTCTCAGCTTTCTTGCTGGGCGGTCTGTGTACTGTGGTTTCCTGTGCAGCACCGGAGCCTGTTGAGGCGACGCGGGTTCTTCCTGGTGCGCCTGAACCAACGCCGTTCACCCGGGCATATTCCATGACCGAGGCCCCTGACGGAATCCGGGTTTATGTGCAGGAAAACGGCGACACAACGGAAATGAAACTCATTCGTCCAGTCGGAAACGGATGGAGTGAGCCAGAGCTTGTCGTCGATCTACCAACACGACGGACCCTGACAGGGCCGCATTTCAGTCGCTTTGATGAGATGTTTTACTTCTCCAGTGACGCGGCTGTTCCGGGTCGCGAAGGCAACACGGATATCAATATCTGGCGTGCGCCTTATCTTGGGGATGGGCAATTTGGCGAGGCTGAACCTCTTGCCATGTTTGGGATTAATACAGGTGCGAATGAGACTGATACAGCAACGACTAAGGATGGCACGCTATACTTCGTGACCAATCATACCCATGCCGGTGGGGGCAGTTATGACATTATGAAGGCCAGAGAGGCGGAAGACGGCGCGTGGACGCTGGAGGCGATGCCAGACGGCGTGAATGATATGCGTACCGATGATCACCTGGTTGTTGATCCTGAGGGTAACTGGATGATCTTCTACAGCCATCGCAGCCCCAAAATGGGGTATGTCGACCTTTGGATATCCGAGCGTGATGCCTCTGGTGAGTGGCAGCCGGCTGAAAATCTGGGGCCTTTCCTGAATACGGAAGGGATCGAGTTTGGGGCAGGCTTGTCTTGGGATGGGGAGACACTCTTCTTCTCACAGGAAGGGAGTTTGTACGAAGTCCCGCTTGCCGCAGTGCTAACTGCAGATCGAGCTATCCCGTAAAACTTGCGCGTTAACCATTAAATGCGAAAGCCGCTCATGCATGGGCGGTTTTTTATTTGTTGAAGAGCGAGCGATGCTCAAAAGCAACATTACCGCGCTGTCACAAAAGCTTTGTTGAACTGTTGGAAAAGCGTCAAACATCGCTGCTAGTGGCCCCTTTGAACGCGTGAACATCGAGTCTCTCGGTATGCGCAGTTCTGCACGACAACAGGCGTATAACGCTCAAGGGGTAGATCCAAATGAAAACGCGTACTGCTTTCAAGCTGGCGATCATGGCTAGTGCTGCGGCACTGGTTCTGACGGGCTGTTCGGACACAGACATTTCGTCTCCGGGAACACCGACAACACCAACTCCACCGCCACCACCACCGCCGCCGCCACCACCAGCCGCGACTATTGATCTGGTTCCAGCCGCTGGTTGCCCAACAGGCACGACTGAGGTGAACTATGCGGCAGTCCCAGCTGACGGGTTTTCAGACATTGATGTATGTGAGCTGACAGGCACCATCACATCAAACATTACCATCCCTGCAAACACGTCCATCGCGCTTCAGGGACCTGTCTTCATTGGTGAAGACACAAAAGGCGGTGCCGGTTCAGCTGTAACGCTGACCGTTGGTGAAGGTGTCCGTTTCTTTGGTGCTTCCGAGAGTGGAACTGGCTCAGCCATTGATGATTACATCGTCATTTCTCGTGGGTCAGCGATTGAAGCTGTTGGTACTGAGGCTGCTCCTATTCGTTTCACAGCCCGCGCTGCGGTTAATGACGAAGAAACAGGGTCTTCGATCCTGACTGCAACAACTGATGCGCAATGGGGCGGTCTGGTCATTAATGGCTTCGCACCGATCAATGCCTGTCAAGGCGCTGCGGTTGGCGGCACTGCCGATTGTGAGAAATCTGGTGAAGGGTCTTCAGGTTTCTTTGGCGGTGATGCGGCCACAGATGACTCTGGTGAGCTGCGCTATGTCATTGTTGAGTATGCGGGCGCGCGCCTGACCAATAATGACGAGCTGAACGGTATTGCTTTCCAAGGTGTGGGTAGTGGTACTGAGGTCAACTACATTCAGGTCCACAACAATCTTGATGACGGCATTGAGTGGTTTGGCGGTACAGTGAATGTAAAGTACGCTGCTGTAACGGGTGCTGGCGATGACAGCATTGACTGGACAGATGGTTGGACTGGTAGCCTGCAATTTGCTGCGGTAAATTCTGACCGCCCGACTTCCGGGGATCCACGTGGTATTGAAGGCGATAATCTCTCAGGTGATTTTGCAGCGACACCCGTGTCTAATCCGAAGATTGCAAACTTCACAATGGTTGGCTCTCCGAACAATCAGCAGGGTATGCTGGTGCGTCGTGGGTCTGCCGGTACGTTCATCAACGGTATTGTAACCGGCTTCACACCTGGCTTTGACGTCGACAATCAGGAGACATTCGACAATTACACAAGCGGTGATCTGGTCTTTGAATCCATCGCGCTTGATAATGGTCAGAACTTTGCCAGCGATAGCGATGGCGTTCCTGCAATTCCGGTCTCTGCCAATGTTCGTGGTTACACAAACAGCCTGACGGATGGCTTCTTCCCAGGCACAGCTGAAGGGAACTTCCCAACCTCTACTGCGCTTTCTGGCGATGCCTTCTTCTCTGCAGCTGACTATGTCGGTGCCTTCGGCCCAACTGAAACAGCGGCTGCAAACTGGGCGAACTTCACATTGGCCAACACGCTGTTTGATGCGGTTATCAATGAGGCCAACTGTCCAACTGGAACAGTTGAGAATGGGACACTTGATGGCAAAAAACTTTGTCAGATTTCAAGCGCTAACCCAATCGTCAACGATCTGACTCTTTCTGATGGCGGTCAGCTGATCTATGAACTCGTGGGCCCTGTCTTTATCGGCGAAGATCTTGGTTCGGACCCAGCGAACCCGCTGGCAACCGGTGATGCAGCTATTCTGACGATTGAGCCTGGTGTGACGATCGTCGGCGAAGGCAATGATGACTATCTGGTGATCACTCGTGGATCAGAAATTCGTTCTAATGGTACAGCCGCTGCTCCTGTCGTGTTCACGGCTAAAGGTGCAGTTGACGGTACAACAACACTTGATCAGGATACTAAAGGCCTTTGGGGCGGTGTCGTGATCAATGGACGCGCGCCTATCAATGCCTGTCAGGGCGGTGCGACTGGCGGAACCGTAGATTGTGAGAAATCAGGCGAAGGGTCTTCCGGCCTGTTTGGTGGTGCGACAGCAGATGATGATAGCGGTCACATCTACTATACACGTGTTCAGTACGCTGGGACGCGTCTGACCAATACTGATGAGCTGAACGGTATTGCTTTCCAAGGAACCGGATCAGGTCTCGAAGTTGACCATGTTCAAATCTACAACAATCTTGATGACTGCTTCGAGTGGTTCGGTGGTACAACTAACGCAACTCACCTGCTGGCGATCGGTTGTGGTGATGATAGCCTCGATTGGACAGATGGCTGGAATGGTTCCATCCAGTACGCCATCGTCTATAGTGGTGTTGCTTCGGCGACTGGTGGTATCTCTGGAGACCCGCGTGGTATCGAGGGCGATAACCTGTCCGGTAACTTTGCTGCGACACCTGTGACCGACGCTAAAGTGTCTAACTTCACGATCATTTCTGGTGGCGATACAGCTTCAGATACAGGTGTTGTGCTTCGCCGCGGCATGGGCGGTGTTATCGCAAACGGCATTGTTCTTGGCTGGCCAGATGCCGGTATTGACGTGGATGATGCTGAAACCGTTACCAACTTCAACAATGGCGCTCTTGAAATCCAGTCCATCTTCCTGTCTGGAAATGGTGACGATCTTGAAAATGATGGCACGGATGTCACCTTCACAGCGGCTAATAACATGGTCACTGGTCAAACCGTCACAACAAGCGGCTTCACATTCCGGACCGGTCGTCCAGGTGTGGTTCCAGGTGCAAATGAGCAGGCTGTTCCTGTCTTTGACGTGACGGGCGAAGGTGCTCTGACCGCTACGACATATGTTGGCGCTGTCGAAGATGCGAATGATACATGGTTCCTGGGCTGGTCAATCGACCAGGAAGGCAACCTGACATCTGTAAACTAAACACAACCTGATTGTGCAGGCGGCGTGATCTCTCATCACTCCGCCTGCATCTTTAATTTAAGGTAGCCACGATCACTAAAAGGGGGATCGCGGCATTCATACGGGATGACCAAGATGAGCCGTACACGATCGTTTAATTCTTTTCTTCTTGCAGGTGCGTGCCTCGCAACCATTGCTAGCGCGACAGCTCAGGAAACTGTCGATCCGAATGCTCCGGATGAAGAAGCTCGCCAGCAGACCATCGTCGTTCGCGGGCAATTTATTCCCGATGAGAAGCGGTCAACATCAGAGGTTTCTGCCCTGATTGACGAGGAAGACTTTGCTCTGCAGGGCGATAGCGACGCCGCATCTGCGCTTGCGCGCGTAGCGGGTATCGCAACGGCTGATAATCAGTTCATCTACGTTCGTGGCTTGAATGAGCGCTATTCCAGCGCGCTTCTGAATGGCTCACCACTGCCATCACCAGCGCCGCTCCGCCGGGTTGCACCGCTTGATCTCTTCCCAACATCTGCGCTCGATAGCGTTCTGGTGCAGAAGACTTTCTCTCCAAATCTACCTGGTGAATTTGGTGGTGGTCTTGTCGATTTGCGGACAAAAGCCATTCCTGATGAGCGCTTCCTGACCATGTCCATTGACGGCGGTTTCAACACGGAGACGACCCTTCAGGACGGTCTACTCTATGATGGTGGTGATCTGGATTATCTGGGTTTTGACGATGGTACGCGCGACCGTCCTTCAATTGAGAATGGTTTGACCCAAGAGTTCGGACGCCAACTCACCGATGATTCCTCGCTTCTTGTGATGCAGGAGGGTGAGATTTCTCCAAACTTTAGCCTCGGTATGACCGCAGGCGATCGTTTTGATTTCAATGAATATCTTTCAATGGGATTGCTTGGCGCTGTTGGGTACTCAAATTCCTGGCAAACAAAAGAAGGCGAACGCGGCCTTGCCTCACGCGCCACTGTCGGGTTGACGCCTTTCTTTAATCAGGACCTCAGAAGCACCGAGAATACCGTCAAATTGAATGGCCTGTTGACGGCTGGTTTTGATATTCTGGATAACCACGAAATCAAACTGACTGGGTTGGTTTCTCGTTCAACAGATAAAGAAGCTCGTATTGTGTCTGGTGTAAACGCAGAGGATGTTGAGGTACGTCAGGACAGTCTTGAGTGGTTTGAACGCCAGCTTTGGACCACGCAGATTCAGGGTACATCTTATTTTCCTGAATTGATGAATTTAGAAGTCGAATGGCGCGGTTCATACTCTGAAGCGCTTCGGGATGCCCCCTATCAGCTCTCGAATAGATATATTGCTAATGTACAGACAGGTATACTTGAACTCGGTACGGGTCCTACGGATAATGTTATTCAGTATAGCCGTGTTGATGACGACACGACCGACTTCGGTATCGACTTCACTCTACCGCTTGAATTCGGCGATCCGGCTACATGTACGTTTCTGTGTGAGGTCGAACTCAAAGCAGGTTATTCCTATGTGGAAAATGACCGAAACGCGACTTCTATACTTTATGCGATAGATGGCGCTGGAGACACTCAACTTACGAATGAGCGTGTTGATTTTGTCTACTCCTTTATTTTTAATGGTGGCAGTGGACGCGTTGTCGAGGTTGCTGGTCTGCAATTCCCTCAGCTTTATGTTGCAACCATGGAAATCGATGCAGGGTATGTTGGGCTAGACGCACAGATCACACCTTACATTCGCGCAGCTATCGGTGGCCGTTTTGAGGATGCAATTCAGGCTGTTGATACCAGAGAAATTGGTGCAAGCCTCGATGGCAATACGGTTGAGGGTGTCATCGACGAGGAAGACTTCCTGCCCGCTGTTACAATCACCTGGAACCCAATCGATGATTTGCAGGTTCGTGCAGGATACTCAGAAACGATTACACGCCCACAATTTCGCGAGCTTGCCCCCGCAGTCTTTGTAAACACAGAGACTGATGCCAATTTCTTTGGTAATCCATACCTCGTAAACGCCGCGATCAAGAACTATGACGTGCGTGGAGAATACTACTTCTCACGCGGACAATTCATTACGCTTGGTTTCTTCTATAAGGACCTCGAAAATCCAATTGAAGAGATTCTGGACCCTGCCGAAACCATTCAGACGACCTTCATTAATGTTCCTTCCGCTGAGTTGTACGGTTTTGAGGTGGAGTACGAACAAATTCTTCCATTGAATGACTGGTTCGGGTGGGGCTTCTTCGAAGATCGTGATTTTACCGTCAAGACAAACTATACTTGGTCAGATTCAGAAGTGCAGGCGCGCGAAAATCCTGATGATTCAGGTCTTAATAATGCGCAATTCTGTGAACAGTTCCCGTCTGATTGTATTGCCGTAAATGTTGCCAATAACCTGTTCCCTGTCAGAGGGCTAACGCCTGCTGGTGATCGTATTGAAGATGGTCGACGTCTTCAGGGGCAATCGGAGCATTTGTTCAATCTTCAGCTTGGTATTTCTGATGTTGAGGCTGGCGCCGAATATAACCTACTTCTCAACTATGTCAGTGAGCGCATTCGTTCTGGTGAGGTCATCGGGCGTAGATTGCCAGCGATCATCGAAGAGCCGCCAATGACGCTTGATTTTGTTTACAATAAGCAATTCCAAGCTTGGGGTGGCGATTATGAGTTCTCTCTGAATATCGAGAACATTCTTGGTGAAGGCTATGAGGCCTATCAGGAAGCCGATGGAGACCGGATCAATGTTGATGTCTATGATCTTGGTACAGTTCTAAGCCTTGGCCTGAAGCGTAAGTTCTAACGCGATAATTGAAATTTCTGTTCCGTACAGGGCCTCGCATTCTTTGCGGGGCCCTCTGCTTTTGAACAGCAAAAAGGCGGGATACTCGTTTTGAGTATCCCGCCAAGAAATTCACTCCGGGAAGAGGGCGGAGAACCCGGATTGAATGAGCTGTCCCGCGCGGTGCGTGTGCCCCACCCGCGACAGATCCGAGCATGTATGTCACATGTTAATAATTATTGAATAAATATGAAATTCTAAAAATAGTGGAATTTAGTCTTCTGTTTCTATTTATAGAATATTTTCTGCTCTTCTGGCGGTGGCGGCAATGGAGCTGCTGGTGGAGCGCAGCCATTTGCGTAGCCCAGTCCTTTCAGAAATGTCCGCCTGTGGCTGCCTCGCTCATACGCACGCAGAACTTTCTTGTTCCAGGCCTTGGCGCCCGTTACCGTTCGAACGATACCGCGAAACGGAATGATGCCGCCAGCCTCCGAAGCAATCGTATCTAGAAGCGCGCTTGATGTGCCATCTGCCGCCTGGTCCCCTAAGCTACGATCATCTTCCGGAACGGGAACATCCCAATCGCGCCCCAGTATCGCATCGAGGGCTATGACCTGTTTAGACAGCGCTTCGCAGGAAGTATCAGCAGGCACCAGATAAGGGTCTTTGATTTGCCTGAGCAGAAGCGGAATTTCATCGCGTTTGAGATTAAGGTCTTCGATTGGGGTCAGCGCCGCCTCAGTGAATCCGGACTGTGTGCTTCCAACGGCACGGTCAATGCTACTGGAGCTAGAGTTATCTGATTGTTCGGAGGGTTGAGCACCTGTTGCACAGGCGGTGCCAAGAAGGCAGATCATGATGGGAAGGAGAGCAGATCGAAGCATATTTTCAGCCAATCCTAGCCTGCCTGCAAAATCAAGGAAAATTAGTGCACTAAGACGCAGTAATCGGCGTTGACCTAATACAATGGTCAGACTATGTGACGCGTTCGGATGCGCCCATAGCTCAGTTGGTAGAGCAACTGACTTTTAATCAGTAGGTCACAGGTTCGAATCCTGTTGGGCGTACCATCTCTTTTAAGTCTGTAGAGTGAGACTGATTTGAAGACAGAGCATTATGCTTTGCCTATAAGGCACTATGGTGTCTTATGGCATGATGGATGCGAACCAGGCCTTTGAAGCGGTAAGAGCTGGCTGGGATGATTCCATCCTTGAAGGTACCTGGATTACGCCATGTGAGGTTGAGGCGTTCAGGCGCGTGAAAGGCGCATATGGCCTCCTTATTGCTCTGGAACACGCCGTCGTGCTCAATATCCGCAAGCTCAAGACTGCATGTGTAGAGCCGGGGCTCTACCTCTATGTTGGGAGCGCCTATGGGGCTGGCGGCATTGGGGCGCGGCTCGCGCGGCACTTCAAGGCTGACAAGGCCATTCATTGGCATGTCGACAGACTGACCGTTGAAGCAAGCAGGCTCGCGGCTTTTGTGTGGCCTGACGGACAGGAGTGCACATTGGTCAATCATCTCTTGAAAACAGGTGTATACGAAGTGGCTGTTGCCGGGTTTGGCAGCAGTGATTGTCAGTCCTGTCCAAGCCATTTGTTAACTGTGCAGGCGCACACAAAAAAATGACGCATACGTCATTTTCCGTATTTATTTGATATATCTAACGCCGTACATTTCCCGGACATAGCACCCGAACACGACGAATTCGGGGCACCCAAGGGAGAAAAAACCATGAAAGTCAAAGTCGTAGATCATCCGCCCATTGATGTCAGAGAGTTTGGAGACCCAGGTGAGCTTGCTGATCAGCTCTCCGCTGATGATGTTGAAATCGTCCGGGAAATCTTCAATACGCCGCTTACGGGGTCCTATAATTGGGATTATGAGAGCGCGAACGTAAAAATTCGGCGCCTGTATGAGCTCGGGAAAAAGTTCAACTGGGATGCGCAAATGGACGTCGATTGGGATGTGCCATTTGATAAGTCTGAAGGGCCGTCGCAGGCAGGCATGAACCCTTTCCATGATCATCCAACCTATCTCGCGCTAAGCGAGGAGGAGAAAACCGAATATGCTTGGCGCTCTCTTGCGCAGGTATTATCGCAATTCCTGCATGGGGAGCAGGGGGCCATGATGGTGGCATCGCAGCTTGTTTCATGCGCACCAACTTATGACGCCAAGCTGTACGCGGCATCGCAGACCTTTGATGAGGCGCGCCATGTTGAGGTGTTCAACAAGTATCTGCGCTATCGCTGTAATGTTGAGTACCCGGTCAATCCAAGCTTGAAACTGTTACTCGACAAGATCCTGACCGATGAGCGCTGGGATCTGAAGTTTATCGGGATGCAGGTTCTGATCGAAGGTCTGGCGCTGGCAGCGTTCCAGACCATGGCACACACAACGCGTGATCCCCTGTTGCGACAGATTCTGATGCTGGTCATGCGCGATGAAGGCCGTCATGTCGCCTTTGGCGTCAATTATCTGGAAGACTGGATCAAGGCTCTGTCCGAGGAAGAGATCGAGGAGCGGGCTCAGTTCGCCTATGAAGCCTGCGCGATTATGCGTGAACGACTTTTCTCGACCGTTGTTGAGGAAGAGTTTGGCTTTGATGCCGAAGAGGCACGGCGCATCTCGATTGACTCACAAAATGGTCAGGCGTTCCGGAACTTCCTGTTTGAACGGATGATCCCGAATCTGAAACGGGTTGGTTTGCTGACTGAGAGTGTCAAACCGAAGTTCGAGAAGCTGGGAGTGCTGCATTATGAGAATGCGGCATGCGACGCCGAGATTGACTGGGCCGCGCTGGAGCGCCCACTTGAGACGGGCAAGATCGATTTGGTTGCCGCTGAATAACGGCAATCGGCGCTCGTCCTAGTTCCTGCCTCCCCGGTAATGCCGGACGAGTGCTTCTAGTCCCATAGCCCTGATATCCTGGAAGGGTATCGGGGCTTTAGCTTGTGTGGCGGGTCAGATAGTCCGTTTGCGAAATGGTGGTTGGGTTCTGCATGATCGGGTTATCCAGACGACCAAGACCCCGGAAAAGACGAGTTGTTTGGAGCCTGCCTCAATTTCAACGATCGCCGCCCCCAGAATATGGCCAGCGACATGGAATTTCGCACTTATATCCGGGGTGATCTGAACCCAGCTGTCAAAGGGGTGCTGGCTTAAGTGTGGCAAGGCCTGTTCAGCTTGTTTTTTATCATAAAGCGGGCGGGCAGGTTTGTGTCGTGTATAGCCACCGCGATTGGTGGCTTTGGCTTCGCGTTCCTGCAATTGCCCGCTATCGAGCCACAGAATATCGCAGAGTGCTTTTGTGCCCTCAGTGCAATGGACAGGACCATCAAACCCACCCGCAACCAGAACCGGGACATACCCGGAATGGTCAATGTGGGCATGGGTCAGGATAACGGCGTCAATCTTGCCAGGATCAATCGGAAGAGGCTTCCGGTTGCACAAGCGAAGCTGTTTATATCCCTGAAACAGACCGCAATCGACCAAGACCCTTTGTTCATTAAGGGTCAGAAGGAATTTCGATCCAGTAACCGTGCCAGCAGCTCCGAGAAATTGAACAGAAAGAGCCATGTGAACCCCGCACAGCAAGATGAAGACAGTGATCGAAGGTTATGCGGGGCACCGCCATTGCGGCTTGATACGCATCAAGTGCGACAGCGGTGCCGACCTGTTGTGGAATTGCGGAGCCTATTCGGCGACCATGATGTGTGGACCTTCTGTCCGGGCATGTAGGGGCTTGCGTCTGCGACCTTCGGCATCTGCAGCTTTGAGCGCCCAGACAACGCGCTCCGGCGAGATTTCATGCGGCTCATTGTGAATGGTTTCACCCGGGGCACAGGCTGCTTCAGCGATTTGGTACAGCTGCTCTTCTGTCACCGTATCCAAACCGATATCAGCGAGTGTCACGGGAAGGCCAACATCAAGACAGAAGTCAAACACCTCATCGATCCGCGCGCTGGGTTGGTCAGTGAGGAAGAGGCCGGCAAGAACCCCGATCGCCACTTTCTCTCCATGCCAATAGGCGTGGGTTTCGTGCTGGGTTGTCAGGCCATTATGGATGGCGTGGCAGGCGGCGAGGCCTCCGGATTCAAACCCAAGACCAGACAAAAGCGTATTCGCCTCAACGACATGTTCGAGCGCTGGCGTGATAACGCCTTGCGCACACGCCGTAGCCGCGATGCGGCCATAATCCATAAGGGTTTTGTAGCAGAGTTCGGCCAATGCATAGGCCGTCATGGTGCCGAGGCGCCCAGTCATATTCGCGGCGCGGCGGATGCGGCAGCTCTCTGCCTCGAACCAGGTGGCGAGGGCGTCGCCCATGCCCGCGACCAGAAACCGGACCGGAGCTTTTGCGATGAGTTGAGTGTCAACCAATACGGTTTCAGGGTTATTGGGCAGAATTTCGTAACGTTCAAACTGACCATCTGGGGTATAAACAACCGAAAGGGCCGAGCATGGGGCATCGGTTGAGGCGATTGTCGGCACAATAATGACTGGACAGGCAAAGGCGTGCGCCACGGCTTTCGCGGTGTCCATGGCCTTGCCGCCGCCAATACCGATGATGAGATCAACTTTTTCCTCAGTGGCAATTTTCAGGAGGCGATCAATTTCATCCTGACTGCACTCGCCATCAAATTTCTCCAGGATTGGTGTCAGCTTGGCCAGCGGTTCTGTGATTTCATCCTTCATACTGGACAGAACAAACGGGTCGATCAGAACGAGTGGGGATTGGCCAAGTCGTTTTGCTTCCTCGCCGAGCTGTTTCAGGGCGTGAGCCCCCTGTACATAGCGGCCAGGGAAAATTGATGTGGTGATCATGATGAGCTGCTCCATTTTACGAAGAGATGTCTAGAGACCTCATTCCAGGATGGACTTGAGCA
Organism: Hyphomonas sp. FCG-A18; assembly: GCF_045287255.1. Taxonomy (GTDB): domain Bacteria; phylum Pseudomonadota; class Alphaproteobacteria; order Caulobacterales; family Hyphomonadaceae; genus Henriciella. The sequence goes on along the minus strand of NZ_CP137142.1, from coordinate 1,753,094 downwards.
GAATCAAATCGTCCTCCCAAAACCACCATAATCTGTGAGCGCTGACTTGGAGACCAAGATTATGAGAGTTGATAATGGAACATGGGTGGCCGTTTGTGACGGCGGCAAGTTCTTGCTGCTGCAAAACAACGGGGATGCAGATCTTTTGGATTTGCGTGTGGTCAGTCATGAGGAGATTGACACTAAAGCGATACAAGGGCGGGAGAACCGTGGTCCCTCACCCGATGGGCACAAGGCCCGTGTGGGGCGGGCACAGTCCACGGATGTTGAGGACCTTGCAGAGCATCGGTTCGTTCAATCCACGGCAGTGGCTCTCGACAAGGGTATCCAGAAGGATGGTGTCGCCAAACTGGTTCTTGTCGCCGATCCCAAAACACTGGGACGGCTGCGCACGCAATTATCGGATCAGGCCCGCAATGCCATCGTGCACGAAATCAGTGGTGATCACGCTCACAAGGCGCTGGCTGAAATCGAGAAGGTTTTAAAGAAGGCGTGATCGCTGCCTCAAACCGTTTCTGTAGGGATAGCCGTTTCAAATTTTTTACAGGACCAGACCACATGCGTGTCATAGCGCTTGATATTAGGGTTGTTCATGAAGACGCGCTTTCCCCAGTCCTCATACCATTCGACATTCGGGCCTTGAACGATCAAGATATAATCAATGGTACCGGAGACATGATAGGATTGCAGGACTTCAGGGACCGTTTTGATGAAGGCATCAAAGTCGGCATAGGTCTCCACGCGCTCATCACGAAAGGAAAGGGTGACGATAAAGCGTAGCCCAACCCCGGAATTCCTCAGGATCGATACGTCCCGCTCAATGATACCGGCATCGCGCATGACTTTCAGACGCCGCCGTACAGCCGATGAGGAGAGGCTGACCTTATCGCCGATTGCAGCATGTGTGAGCTGATTATTTTGCTGTACCAAGTTCAGGATAGCCCGGTCAAAGTGATCGAGATTGGCGAAATTCGTCGTCATTGCGTCTCCTGATGACGATATGGGTCGTTATGGCGGCGTAAATCGGCGAGATAGTCTATCGATTTCCCGCTATAAAGCGCTCTCTAAGAATCTTGAGAGGCTATTTAATGTCCATCCGAATGATCGCAATTCCTTTGATTTTTTTATGGCTCGCTTTCTTAGCAGGCTGTGAAAATACGAAAACAGACTTAAGCAGGGACGCGCAACTCGACGCGCTCGTCAAGAGTGTTGTGGGTGATGAAATTCCGGGTGTTATCCTCGTCCTTGACACGCCAGGTGCGCCTTATCGTATTGCGGCAGGCTATGAAGACCGGGAGACAAAAGCGCCGATGAGTGCTGATGCAACCCTGCGGCTTGCCAGTATTACGAAGTCATATATCGCCGCTCTGACTCTGCGCATATCTGATGAGGGTAAAATTGACCTCGACAAACCGATTTCCACTTATCTGGATGCAGAAACTCTATCGAAGCTCCCGGCCGGATTGGACCCGACAATCCGCCAACTGCTCAACCACACATCCGGCGTTCCAGACTATTATAGCGAGCGATTCTATGAGACTGACTGGGATCGGACGAAGCCTTTGACCCCTGAACTGGTTTTGCACGCGATCCGTGATGTACCAGCAACATCGGAGCCAGGCGCGGAGTTTTCCTACTCAAACACCAATTATCATCTTGTCGCTTTGGCGCTGGAGGCGGTTTCCGGGCAATCTGTGAAAGACTTGCTGGCAACTTACATTTTCACACCGATGAACCTGGAAGCGACATATTACGGGATCGACTCCCCGCCAGGAGACACCATTCATGGTTACGGCTCACCCTTTGGGGATTGGGAAGATACATCATCCTTCCGAGAGAACACAGGGCCGGATGGCGGCATGTTCGGGCGTGCGGATGATGTCGCACTATGGATAAGGGCTTTGTATGCCGAAAATGGAGCGTTCCACGATTTTGGTCAGCGGATGAGTGCCAATCCAGTACAGGAAAGAGAGCGCAAACTTCAAGGGTTGGGTGTTGAAATCCTGATCTCTCGTAGTGGTGCAGAAATCCTTGGCCATACGGGCGCGATTGATGGCTATTTGTCCGCAGCTTTTTACATTCCCGCCGCAGATACTGTGATGGTTTTGCATATGAACCGTTTCGATGATGTGACCTTCTCTCAGACCCTCTCCGGGGTTCTCAGGATCATCATGTCGACACCCGCGACACCGCAGTAGGCACCACAACATCTGTTGCCTATACACTAAGCTTCATAGTCTGGGGCTGCAGCACTTTAGCCGAGCCCTTTAGGACATCCGGGGCGACCTCTCAACTGGGAGGTCGCCTTACTTCTATGAAAAGAAATGAAGTCTGCATAAGTCCTATGCTCACTGTCTTATAGGTCGCCAAGTGCACGATTGATAAGAAATGTCGAAGAATGGCGACGGTATTTAAACACTCACGCGTTTAAGGCTTGTTGATCTAGTAAACAGAATGATCGGGATGTTGCATGTCGTGTCTGTCTGCTGGTTTCATCTTCAAGCGCCCTATATAGGGCAAATGTATAGAGTGAGTGCCTCCTTGCGATCGATTTTTCCTGTTTTATGCGGCATGGTTCTGGTTGGCTGCGTTGCCATACCTGAGGCCCCTGAACGGCCCGCGCTGGTTATGCCTGACGCCTTCTCAATAGATCAGGATATCATGTCTGCTGATGCCAGCGCGACAGCATGGTGGGAACAGTTCAACGATCCTGTCCTGAGTGCCATGATTGCTGAGGCGTTGAAGAGAAATACGTCCTTGGACATTGCCCGCGCAAATGTTGAGACCGCGCGTGCCTTGCTCGCGGCACGTCGCCTGGATGGAACAGGGGACTTTCTGTCGACCGGAGATGTCAGCCTCGGTCGTGCAACGGGAAATAATCGGGATGTTGAGTTCTCAGGCCGCGGAAATCTAGGCTTTCAATGGGAGTATGATGCATTTGACCGTATCGCAGCTCTGATCAGTAGTGCCGAGCTCGATGTAACTGCTGCTGAGCAGGCAGAGCGTGATGTTGCGGTCATCATCGCGGCTGAAACGGCGCAATCCTATGTCGATTTCAGGGGCGCGCAAATTCGGCTGGATGTGGCACAGAGGAATGCTGCCCTGCAGGATGAAAGCCTCGATCTGCTCAAAGTCCTGTTTGAGAATGGCCGTGCGACGCGTCTGGATATTGAGCGAGCTGAGTCGCAATATCGAACGACACTGGCCGCGCTACGTCAGCTGGAGGCCAGTCTACGGGTCTCAACTGCGCGTCTGGCAACCTTGACCGCATATCCATCCGCAAGTGTATCTCCCCTCATCGCAGAGGCTGCATCTGTCGACATGGCTGTTCCCGAATTGGCGGCGACTTTGAATGTGGACACACCGGAGGCGCTTATTCGCCGTCGTCCGGATGTGCGCGCCGTAGAGGCAGAAATCGGCAGTCTGCTATCACTTGGTGAAGCAGAACGGGCGCGTCTCTTCCCAACGATTACCTTTAATGCGGATGTCTTTGCCCTGTTGAACGAGACGAATGATCTTGGCGACAGTTTCGGGTTTGGTCTTGGACCAGCCATTCGCTGGGAGGGACCGGATTTGCGCCGCGTCCGCGCTGATATCACAATCGCAGATGCGCGCACTCAAGCGGCGTTTGCCCGCTATGAGGACACTGTCATCACAGCGCTTGGCGAGGTTGAGGTTGCGCTGGCCGAGTATGTGCAAGCCTATGTGCAGCGCGGTGATCTGGAAGCCGCTGCGCGTTCGGCGGCACGGGCTGAAGAGCTGGCGCGTGTTCGCTTTTCAGAAGGCGTTGATGACTTTCTGGATGTGATTGATGCTCAGCGCACACTGCTCGCCGCTGAAGACCGGCTGGAGCAAAACAGGATTGAGACAACCAAACGCGCGATTACCATGTATCGAGCTTTAGGTGGGGTCTGGTTAAATGAAGCCAGTGAACAAGTAGCGGAGACCCAGGAATGATCAGGGCATTACTCGCAATCGGTATCCTTTGGACATTGGCCCTTGTGCCTGCTGCCACAGCGCAGCGTGGCGGTCCGGCAAGTGTCTTTGTTGAGCCGGTTACAGAACGCGAGTTTTCGCGGGAAATCGAGGCTTTGGGCACGCTTGAACCAAAAGAGCAAGTTGAGTTGATGCTAAATGCGGCTGACCGGGTCACTGCCGTTTATTTCGAGGATGGGCAGCGCGTTCGCGCAGGTAAAACGCTTCTCTCACTTGCTCAACGTGAACAAGCTGCGCTGGTTCAGGCTGCTGAAGCCACAGCAGACGAGGCGCGCCGTCAGCGAGATCGGATCGCCCGACTCGCCAGTGCGGAGGCAGTGTCACAAGCTGAGCTTGATGCGGCACAACGTGATGTCGATAGTGCCGAAGCTAATTTGCGGGCCCTTCAGTCGCGTCAAAGCGACCGCATTCTTGTGGCTCCGTTTGATGGGCTGTTGGGCTTTCGTCAGGTCAGTGTCGGCAGCTTTGTTGGGCCGGGGGATATCGTGGCTATTCTCGTTGATGATAGCGAGATGAATCTCGATTTTGATGTCCCTTCAATCGCTTTGCGCTCCGTCCAGCCGGGCACCGAGATTCGGGCTGAGACGGCCGACCTTCCGGGGGAAGTTTTTGAGGGTGTAGTCGCGACTCTGGACAATCGTATTGATCCCGTGACGCGCTCTGTTCGCGTGCGAGCCCGCTTACCCAACCCGGATGGCATTTTGCGCGCAGGTATGTTCATGCAGGTCACTGTCACCGCTTCCCCCAGACGAAGTTTGGCCGTGCCAGAAGAGGCTGTTCAGCCCGTTGGTCCGGATTCATTTGTATGGCTTGTTCAAACCGAAGGTGAGCAACAGGTTGCGCGGCGCGTTGAGGTTGAGTTGGGCCAGCGCTCAGGCGGCTATATTGAAATTGCCGATGGGTTGGAAGCCGGAGATCAGGTGGTCACAGAGGGGATTATCCGTGTCCGCGAAGGGGCACCTGTGCGCGTGCGCGACCAATCCATGTTGTATCCCCGTGCGAAAGCCAATGCTCCGGCGGGGCGTGGACCTGGTTCACCAACAGTCTCAGAATAGGGACACCAAGCGATGCTGATCTCTGATACATCCATCAAGCGGCCGGTTTTTGCCTCTGTCATCTCTCTGATCCTGATCATTTTTGGCGTGGTCAGTTTTGATCGGCTCAGCTTGCGTGAGTATCCTGATATTGATGCGCCCATTGTGTCGATTGATACACGCTATGCCGGGGCGTCAGCGAATGTTGTTGAGACCCGGATTACCCAAGTCATTGAGGATAGGATTGCCGGGGTTGAGGGCATCCGCTTTATCAATTCCAACTCTACCGATGGGCGATCACGGATTACGATTGAGTTTGGCATCAATCAGGACATCGATGCCGCCGCAAATGATATTCGGGATCGTATTTCCGGGGTTTTGGATAATCTGCCTGAAGAAGCAGACCCGCCAGAGGTCGAGAAGGCTGATTCAAATGATGATGTGATCATCTGGCTGAACCTCGCAGCAGAGAACATGACAACACCCGAATTGTCCGATTATGCCGAGCGCTATCTGGTGGACCGGTTTTCTGCGGTTGATGGTGTGGCGCGCGTGCGGGTTGGCGGGTCGCGGAACTACGCCCTGCGGATATGGATTGACCGACGTGCGCTGGCGGCACGTGACCTCACCGTTTCTGATATTGAGCAAGCCCTACGGCGTGAAAACATTGAAGCTCCGGCCGGTAGCATTGAATCCGATACACGCTCATATACCGTTCGCATTGATCGCGCGTTTCAGACCCCCGATGATTTTGCAAAACTGGTCATTGCCGAAGGCGATGGTGGTTATCTGGTTCGACTGGGTGATGTTTCGCGGGTTGAACAGGGTACGGTTGAAGACCGGAACATGTTTCGAGGTAATGGTGTACCGATGGTGGGGCTTGGGATCGTCAAACAGTCCACCGCCAATACGGTTGATGTCGCAGCGGGTGCACGCGAGCTTGCCGATCGGCTGAACCAGACGTTACCGGAGGGGATGTCGATTGAGCGCAGCTTTGACAGCTCTGTCTTCATCTCTGCCTCAATTCGCGAAGTGTACATCACTTTGGGTATTGCGGTGGCGCTGGTTACACTGGTGATCTTCCTGTTTCTTGGTTCTGTTCGCGCGACGATTATTCCGGCCGTGACCGTGCCGATCTCGATCATTGCGACATTCTCTGTGCTGTATGCACTTGGGCTTTCAGTGAACCTGCTGACTTTGCTGGCGCTGGTTTTGGCGATTGGTCTGGTTGTCGATGATGCCATTGTGGTGCTGGAGAACATTTCACGGCGCATGGATGAAAAGGGAGAGACACCCCTTGTGGCGGCGTATCGCGGGACTCGACAGGTTGGGTTTGCTGTTATCGCGACGACGCTTGTTCTGATCTCGGTTTTCGTACCGATCACATTCCTGCAAGGCGATGTCGGGCGCTTGTTCACAGAGTTTGCGCTGACAATCGCAGCTGCAGTCGCCTTTTCCAGTATTCTTGCTTTGACGCTCACGCCTATGCTCGCGTCCAAGCTGCTAAAGCCGAGACAGCAGGCGGGCGTATGGTCTGTCCTACCGCGTATGGTGGATGGGGCGTTTGGCTGGTTTCGCAATGGCTATAGCTGGATTTTGGATCGCCTGATCCCGCGTCCGATCGTGGTTGGTTTGGTTTTGATGGGTTTGTTCGCAGGGGCTTGGCAGCTTTCCGGCACCGTAAAGGAGGAATATGTCCCGCGTGAAGATAGAGGCGGTTTCTTTGTGGCGGTTCGCGGGCCGCAAGGAGCCTCTTACTCCTATATGGAACGCTATATTGATGAGATTGAACGGCGGCTCCTGCCTTATACGGAAAGTCAGGATGGCCGTGAGCCAGAGGTCAATCGCTTGCTCCTCCGCGCCCCTGGCTTTGGCTCCTCAGCGTTTAATCAGGCTTTCGTGATTGTGGTTATGAATGACTGGAGCAAGCGTCGCCCTGCAGATGAAATCATTGGCGAGGTTAATCGCAGCCTGTCCGACCTGCCCGGTGTTCGCGGGTTTGCGATCATGCGGCAGGGCTTGGGCGGCGGTACCGGGAAACCGGTACAGTTCGTGATTGGTGGACCAAGCTATGAGGTTCTCACTGAGTGGCGGGATACCTTCGTTGCCGCACTGGAGGACCAAAATCCCGGCCTGATCGATATTGATTGGGATTATAAGGAAACCCAGCCGCAATATCGCATTCAGGTTGATTATGAGCGTGCTGCTGATCTTGGCGTCACCGTGGCCGATATTGGGGTGACCCTCCAGACCATGTTGGGGTCACGGCGCGTGACCACGTATATTGATGATGGCGAAGAGTATGATGTAATCCTCGAAGGCCTGCGGTCCGACCAGAATAATCCAAACGATGTTGAGAACATCTATGTTCGTTCGGCGCGGTCTGGACAGCTCATTCCACTTTCTAATCTGATCACGATAGACGCACTGGCCGACAGCCCGACCCTGAACCGCTATAACCGTGTGCGTGCGATCACGATTGAAGCTGGTTTGGCGGATGGGGCAGCACTGGGTGATGTTCTCGATGCTATGCAGACGATTGCGCGGGACACTTTACCCGTTGAGGCGACAATTGATTTCAAGGGCCAGTCCCTTGACTTCAAAACTTCCGGGTCATCAATTCTGTTTGTCTTTGCCACCGGCTTGGTGATCGTCTTCCTTGTTCTGGCTGCGCAGTTTGAGAGTTATCGCCACCCCGTGATTATCATGCTGTGTGTCCCTGCAACGCTGGCTGGCGGATTGGCGGGACTTTGGCTGACCGGGAACTCGTTGAACATCTATACCCAGATTGGCTTGATCATGTTGGTCGGTTTGGCGGCAAAGAATGGTATTCTGATCGTTGAGTTCGCGAACCAGTTGCGCGATCAAGGGCAGGCCTTCCATGATGCGCTCAAAGAGGCTGCGCTTGCCCGGTTCCGCCCGATTGTGATGACTGGTCTGACCACGGCTGCGGGGGCTTTGCCTCTGATCCTCTCAAGCGGAGCAGGGTCTGAAACGCGTGCTGCCATTGGCGTGGTGATCCTGTTCGGCGTGATCTCTGCGGTACTGGTGACGGTGCTTTTCGTCCCGACTGCTTATGCCTTGATTGCGCGAGGGTCTGGTTCACCTGGGGATGTGGCGCGGCGGCTTGAGGTTGAGTCGAAAACGGTTCCGAACCCAAGCCCGGCCGAATAGAAACCTACTGTTCTTAAGTGCTCTGGGCATCTTGTGCGCGCTTGAAACCATCACGGGCTTTAAGCGCGTGAAGGTAGCGCAGGCAGTTTGGGGTTAGAAGCGGAGCGAGCGGCTTCAAAGTGCTGGCGAGGAAGAGCGCGTAACCGATTGCAATATCAGCAATCGTAAAGCGGTCTGCGACCAGAAAGTCCTTCCCCTCCAGAGCGGCTTCGACATGGCGCAGGCGGCCTGAAAACCATTTCGCATAGTCTTCTGCAGCTTGGGGGAGGCGGCGCTCTTCTGGTTCAAGTACAGAATAGCGCAAGACCAGAGTTTGCGGGAATGTCAGGGTTGCATCGCTGAAATAGAGCCAGTTCAGGAAGGCCCCATAGTCCGAATGGTCCGGCGTTAGAGCAAGATCAGTTGGGCCATATGAGTTGGTCAGGTAATGGCATATCCCGGTACTTTCGCTCATTCGCGTATCCCCATCAATCAGGTATGGGATCGTGCCGAGTGGATTGATATCTTTATACTCTTTGGCGAAGACGCGTGGTGGAAATGGAAGTGTGACCAATTCATAGGGCAGCTCCATTTCTTCAAGGCACCATAAGGGGCGCAGGGAGCGGGCATCTTTGCAGTGATAGAGTGTGAGCGTCATCGACTGTAAAAAAGGCGGACCTGCAAAGGCCCGCCCTCCTGTTTTTAACGTCTGTAGGCGAGCGGTCTTTCGGTCTCATCCAGATCCAGGTAGCGATCACGCAGCTTGGTCTGGCGGCTTTCAAGTGATTGTACCTCACCATTGATGATAACAGCTTCAGGCGCACTCATGACCTCGAGAGGATCACCATCCCACAGCACAAGATCGCCTGTGCTACCCGGTGCAATTGTGCCGAGTGTGCCAAGGCCGAAAATGCTGGCCGGAGCAATTGTGATGGCTGCCATAGCATCATCAAAGCTCACTCCGTTTGCAACAGCATTCCCGGCGCTTTGCAGAACCAGACGTGCCTGGTGACCATTGTCCCCCAGGTGAGCGAATGCCGTCAGTACGCCAGCATCTATAAGGCGTTCGGCGTTCCGGCTGGTTGCGCCGAGTTGTGAGAAGCTTGCTGGCAAGTTGGAGAATGGATCAATGATGACTGGGATATCTGCTGCTGCCAACTCGTCGGCCACCATCCAGGCTTCATCGGCGCCGACTATAGCGACATCAATGTTGCTATTATCAGCCTTCAACTCGATGATTTGGCGAATGTCGCTGGCGCGATGCGCATTGACGAGGATGAGTTGCTGACCCCGGACGGCGCGCCCAAACGCTTGAGCATCTGTGCGGGTAAGGCTGTCCCCTTCATTGTGCGCCATGAAGCGGGCGGGATAGCCCCGTGCATCAGCAAACGCACCGCGAAGGGCTGCCCACGCCGCTGGACGTGAGCCGCCTGCAATACCGGCCCCGCGTTCACTCAGATCAATATAAACGAAAGCGCGGTCTTGGGTGATGCTGTCGATTGCGCCGGATGTATCGGCAATGAAACCCTGCCCAGCAATAATATTGCCACCATTAGATGGTGCGACCGCAACACGTGTAACGCCTTCAAGGCGCGTCACTGCGATCGGGGTCGCAGATGGATTGAACCCATCTGAAGCGCGCAAGGCGACGGAGAAGACTGTTCCGCTGGCACTGGTGTCATTGGTTGAGTCTTCAGCCCCAACTTCAACAATTCCAACGCGACTGAAGGGGGCGATGATGCCGGGCGTCAGCCATTTGCCATCCGCGTCGATGACCGGAACACCCGGACGGGGTGCGCCAAGATTCTCGCCTATGGCGGTAACTTCGCCATCGGTGACCATAACTGTGGCATTGTCTAATGTTCCAGCCGTCGTGCCCGTCCAGACTTTGGCATTGGTAATAGCAATGTCTTGAGCAGCGGCGCTGGCGAGCGCAAGTCCGCTGACGGCAGTGAGAATAAGAGTGCGGATCATTTGACGTCTCCTTCACCAGGTTGGCCGAGTTCGAAATCCATTACAGGGCGCAGCTCCGGATCGTTCCGGTCATACATCAGGGCGCCGTCAATATAGACGAGCTCAGCTTGCGTATAGACGCTGAACGGATCACCGGACCAAACGACGATATCTGCGTCCTTGCCAGTTTCAAGGCTGCCCGTTTGATCGAACACCCCAAGAGATTTGGCTGGATTGGCCGAGAGCCAGGTCCAGGCATCAGCCTTGGAGATATCGATCCCGGCACGGCGGCCATCGGAAAGCGCTTTGGCCGCTTCCTGATTGAGACGCTGGATGCCAATGTCACTGTCAGAGTGAACGATGGCACAAGCCCCGGCATTATGAACCATTGGGATGTTTTCGCGGATGCCATCATAGGCTTCCATTTTGAAGCCCCACCAGTCGGCCCACATGGATGAGCAGGTGTCATACTTGGCGAGCTTGTCGGCAATCTTATAGCTCTCAACTGCATGGTGGAAGCTTGCGACCTTGTAACCAAACTCCTCGCTCATATCCATGATCAGCGCCATCTCGTCGGCGCGATAGCAGTGCATGTGCACAAGGATGTCACCATCCAGAACGCCCATCAGCGTATCAAGTTCCAGATCACGGGTAGGGGGTGTCCCGCCTTCGGCTTCATACTTTTCCCATGCGCGTTTGTATTCGACTGCCTTTGCCCAGGCCATGCGATAACCGGCGACATTGCCCATACGGGAATAAGGGGCTCCACCGGGGAAACGCCCACCGCCATAACCATAGACACGTTTCGGGTTTTCTCCGCACGCCATCTTCAGGGTGTAGGGGGCATCTGGGAACTTCATGCCTTGCATCGTACGCGCCGGAACGTTTTTCAGTGTGACACCGCGTCCACCAAACAGATTGGCTGAGCCAGGCAGGATTTGCAGGCTGGTGATTCCGCCAGCAAGCGCGCGTGGAAAGCCTGGGTCCTGTGGCCAGATGCCATGTTCGGCCCAGACTTCAGCGGTCACGGCACCAGAAATCTCATTGCCATCACCATGGGCATCGACGGATGGGGAGGGATAGACGCCAAGATGACTGTGATTGTCGATGATTCCAGGGGTCACCCATTTGCCTGTCGCATCAATGATGGTAGCGCCGTCAGGTGCGGTAATGTCTTGGCCAACTTCTGCGACATCCCCGTCAACAAGCAGAACATCTCCACCCTCGATCAGGCCGCCTAGCCCATCCAGAACGGTGGCATCTTTTAGAAGCACCGTTTCAGACGGATAAGGGGTATAAGTGGATGGAAAAGGGTTCGCATCCACGACGAATTTTTCAGTGTTATCCTTTGAGTTCTCGCTTGATCCATTTCCACCGCAGGCGGCAAGCCCCCCGGCGAGGATCAGCGCGAACGTACTTGCCACGATAGCGTGTTTCATGTCGTCTCCCGCAAAACTATTGATTGTGGGACTGTGGCGCGTTTATTGCGCTTGGCAAGATGTCACGAGGCGGAAATTACCGATTTACAGGGGGCGAGCGTAATTTTCTGCCGAAAGGTCCAACTCGAAAGTCGGCGGGGTCGATTTATTGATTGGCTTATGCCTTGTGATCTTTTTGAGTGCTTGTGCGGCGACAGCTTTACTCATGTTCATGGGGGTAAGCTTACGGGCCGTTTGCGGATTCATTCCAAACTGCGAGCGTAGGATACCATTCGTGTAGATGGCGTTTGCTTTCATCAGTGCTGGTAGCGTCATGTACTCGCACGAAAGAGAAACGTTGACACAATCGGCATTCTGGACCCGGTGTGGAGCCGCTTGTGGCCATGTCAGGGCCATACCAGGCTTCAGGTCAATCTTGATCGCATTGTCGTCGAAGCCATCCCGGAAAGGCAGGTCTTCTTCACGGCGCATATGCACAATGTCTTCAATCTGATCGGCTGGTGCATGGATGTCATCATTTGGATAGAGCCAGAGTGTTTTCTCGCCACGTATCTGAACCAAAGCGACGATCGGGATATCGAGATGGTAATTGACGTGAATGCCCGGTGAGGAAATCAGAAGGCCCATATCCTGCTTGCGCGTTTTCCGGCCTGTCGCGTCTTCAAGGCTGCCAAAAATTTCCTGGCCAATCTCGGCCATATAGTCGAGCAGCAGGTTAGAGCGCCTAACATTGAGCCAGAATTTTCCTGACCGCACGGCTTCCATGATCTCAGCGCCGCTGGCCTTGGGGGCTTGGCCTCTGATCGACTCGCCAAGGCCTTCGCTATGACCGCCAAATTTCCAGATCGCGAGTTGATCGCGCGGAAACTCGTCCAGAATGCGGATGATCCCCTCATCAGAGAAGACATCGCGCTTATGTAGGTCATGTGTGGCGTAGATCAGATCATTGCCAAAAGCGGCGGCGGTCGTTTGAGGCCATTGAACAGTCATGGGGAGGGTCCTGACACAAGAAGATCAAAGCTGATTTAAGCAAAAGAGTGTGATTTTGTCATTGCAATATCCGTACCGTATTTATCACACGCAGAATTAAGCTATTGTTTTTTAAAGGCTTGCGCTTTATGGCGCGGCGATGATTGAGATCGTTCCAGAAATTCCCGAGCGTCATGCCGAGGCGATTGAGGCACTATATGACCGCACATTCGGGCCGGGTCACTTTGCTAAAACGGCAGAGCGTTTGCGGGAAGGGACACGGTCTTTGCCGGACCTCAGCCGTGTTGCGATGAAGGATGGCGGCGTAATTGCGGTGACGCGGCTCTGGCCAATTGTTGTGGGTGAAGCAGCGAACCGAGCGGTATTTGTGGGCCCTGTTGCAGTCGATCCAGATTTTCAGGGGCAACGTCTTGGCCTTACTGTAACGGGTGAAGCGCTCGAAGCGGCAACGCAGGCGGGGTGGCCTGCCGCCGTTCTGATCGGTGCGCCACGCTATTTTGGTGAGATTGGGTTTGAGGTGGTTGGGAAGCGACTGTGTTTTCCAGGGCCACAGGATCCAGAGAGAGTTATGGTGCGTGATTTGGCGGGGGACGCACATGTACTCGAAGGAGCCGTGCGCGTACCGCGTTAGCGCCCTTCGCGTCTCCAGGCCCAGACGGTGAAACCGAGGATCAGGAAGACCGCGAGTAAGCCCGGCAAGAGCGGTAGGCTGGTTGAGCTGCGGACGGCATAGGCGCCGCGCTCACGCAGGCCAAGCCAGTTACGTCCAGAGGCATCTGCACGGCGGCCAACCATGCGGATGTCTGGCAACTCACTCGCTGTCGCAAGTTGATAGGTCTCCCCACCGGATAGATCGGCCAGCGGTTGTAAGATGTCTGGTGTCGCCTCCAGAGCCGCATACTCGCGCGGGTTTACTGGGCCATTGAGGACCACGGTCGAGAGGCCGCCACTTTCGGCGCGATAAAGGCCGAGCTGATCGACCGGGACTTCCGCGCTGTAACTGCCAGGCCCTTCCGCGCGCCAGTCAGGTTCCAGAAATGAGCCATCCGGCGCGGTAATGATCAGAGGGGCCGCGCGATCAGAGAGCGTGCGTAGGTCAGCGCGAACCGTGTCGCCAATGGCTGTGAGTTTTAGCTGGCGCTCATCAAGCTCGGGTTCTTTCATCAACCAGTGGACCGTGCGTCGGATCAGGTCTGCGAAGGGGCCACCGCCATCATAGCCGCGCGCCCAAAGCCAGATTTGATCAGAATTAAGCTGCGCGACCCGGCCATCGCCGACGCGATCAACCGCCAGAAGCGGGCTGCCATCCGGGGTCGTCATCAGCACATCGCCGGTGTCCGAGATTGTCTCGATATAGCGCAGCCATGCGCCCCAGTTCTGGCCATCAAAGTCTTCCGTAATCGTATGGCGGCGGCCTGTGTCGGAAAGCTCGGGCACCATGCGCCCTTCAACGGTGCGCCCGGTTGGCAGCGCCGGCAGAACCCCGGCCAGAGGCGTGCGCGCGAGACTGGCTCCGCTGGAGAATTCCGGGCCACCCGCAATCAGCAGCGCGCCGCCTTCATCAACATAGTTTGCGACATCGGCGAGATAGGCCATCGTGATGATGCCGCGGCGTTCATACTGGTCGAAGATCAAGAGGTCGAAACTGCCAAGCTTCTCTTCGAACAATTCCTCGGTTGGGAAGGCGATGAGGGCAAGTTCTTCCAGTGGGGTAATGTCGAATTTGTAGGCTGAACGAAGGATGGTGAAGTGCACCAGATCCACCGAAGGGTCAGACTTTAAGAGGTCACGCCACACCCGCCCGGATGAGTTTGGCCGCCCGGTTACAAGCAGGACACGCAAGCCGTCGCGAACCCCTGACAGGTTTGCTGCTGTCCGGTTATTGGCGAGCGTCAGCTCCTGCGGCCCCTCGGGCGTTTCAAAGACGATAATGTTATCGCCGCGCCGTTCTGTTTCAATCTCGATCAGAGTGTCTTCGCCCGCATCGACCATGACAGTTCGCAGGCGCTCGCCATTGATTGAAATCTCGATGGGGATGCGCCCTGAGCCTGGATCGTCGACGCGTAGGGTGAAGCTTCCGGTCTCGCCGACAATGCCGAAATCAGGCGCATCCACGAGTGTGATCCGTCGATCGCGTGCATTCGGATCACCAGCAATGATGCCATGGATTGGCCCAAGCTCAGTCAGGCGCGAGAGGTTTTCGGGAACGTCATGGACTTGTCCGTCCGTCACCAGAATAGAGCCAGCAATCCTGTCGCGGGGAACATCGGCCATCAGACCCTCAAGCGCGCCAATGAGGCGTGTCCCATCACCATTTCCGTCGACTTCTATCACGCGCAGATCAATGGAGGTGTTGGCTTCCAGCTCTGTTTGAAGCGCTTCAAAAGCGGCTTGGGCCAAGGCCTGTCGTTCGCCAAAGCTCATACTGTCACTGCGATCAAGAACCAAGGCAGCGACAGAGGGCAGCGGCTCGCGTTCTTCCTGCACAAAGGAAGGGTTGGCTGTGGCAACAAGCAAGAGAAATAGGCCCAATGTGCGGGTCAGCCATGCGCGCCCGCGCAGGACAAGGTAGCCGAGCAGAGCAAGTCCGCAGAGAGCCGCCAGAGTCCAAAGCCATGGCCAGGGTAGGAAAGGGTCGAAAGCGAGGCGGGAGGCTTCAATCATGGGATGACCTCGCCTTCAGGGCCGTCCTCAAAATTGCCAACCCCATCTTCTTCCCCAAGCCGTTCAAGCAAGGCCGGGATATGAACCTGATCTTCCTTATAGTTCCCGGTCAGCACATACATGATCAGATTGACGCCAAAACGCATAGCTTGTTCGCGCTGATCATCGCCGCCATCAACGGAATAGAGCGCCCGGCCGCGATCATCGACAGCCCAGGCAGATGTGTAATCGGCATCTGTGACAAACAGGCGGCTAACGCCGTCGCCGCGCCGCTCACTGCGCTCAGCTGTGCCTGTGGCTTCCATCCATAGAGGTCGGTTGGCATAGCGACCCGGATAGGCCTGTAGCAGGTAGAACGTACGTGACAGAACGTGATCATCGGCAACCGGGGCTAAAGCCGGGGTGTCGAGGCCGGGAAGAATATTGGTCAGGCCATCAAAACCGCTTTGACCAATGGAGCCCCCTGCGCGTGTATCGATGAACAGAGTGCCTCCGCCACGCATATAGGCGTTGAGGCGGGCAATCGCTGTTTCACTTAAGGGCGTTGGATCATCTGGCAGAACCAGAAAGATGACAGGGTAGACATCGAGGGCGTCAGTTTCCGGGTTCACCGCATGTGGGTCTGCGGGCTCGACGCTGGAGCGGCGGAACAGGGTGAGGCTAACCCCGTTGAGGCCTTCACGAGTACGACGATCCGTTCGAGCATCGCCAGTTTCGATATAGGCAAGGCGCATCATAAGAGCGGCTTCGATATCCTTGGGTAGCGGCTCACGCTGTTCAGGGACTGGATCGAAGCGGAAGCCTTGGGCCTCTGCAATTGGAACCTGTGAGGCGAGTGGTACTGTGCAAAGCAGCAGAAGGGCTGCTGTCGCAGCTTTGCGCCGCAAGGGGAGGTGACCAGCAAGGCTGAGGGCAATGATCAAATCGATGGCCAATAGAAGGCCGGCTAAACCAAGGAGCGGTCCGGCAAGGTGCAGGGTGCTGACCTGCGCATCACCGAGCAGGGTTGCGCTTGTTGGCCAGTCTGTCATCGGAATGAGGCGCTCACCGGCCGCTATATTCAAGGCGCGTGTCCCTCCTGGCCCCTGATAAAGACCCGGGGGGTGCGTTTCAGAGGGCTCAACAATCCCGAATTCACTCGCCTCCAACGGCGTGGCGATTGGACTTGGCTGTTGCAACTGCCCGCGCGCATTAAGCGAGAGGGTCGGGGTGTAGAGCCCTTGCTCGTCTGAGACTGCTTCACCTTTTCCAGCCGCAATGGCCCGGCGCAGCATGTCCACGAACAGGCCCGAATAGGGCAGGTCGGACCAATCTGGACCTGCGGTGATGTGAAACAGGATCAAACTGCCCTGACCACGCTGATCGGCTGTGACCAGTGGGCTGCCATCTTCAAGGCGCGCCCAGGTTCGACGAGCAAGGTCTGGTCCGGGGCGGGCCAGAACCTGTTGGCGCACACGAATATCGTCGGGGACAGGCAGGCCTGCAAACGGAGAGGTTTCAGGGAAGCTGCCAAGCGGTTGCGGGGTTTCCCATGTCAGCGCCCCGCCAATGGCACGGCTTGCCCGGCGAAGTGGTGCAGGGACAAGCGTTTCGCCACTCGCCGCCATGCGCGGCCCGGCAAAGCGGATCAGAGCGCCGCCTTCTTCGACCCAGGCGGTCACAGCCTCAAGCGCAGTCGGATCAATCTGCCCAATATCGGTCAGGATGATCGCGTCCGGGTTTTCTGCGATCAGAGCGGACAGATCGCCTTCTGTGATGGTTGCAAAGGGTTCGAGGGCTTTGCGGACATAATGCATATCGCTGAGCAGGGGTTGGGCGGTGCTATCTCCGCTGACAAGCCCGATGCGGCGGGAGCGGTCCGCGCTATCCCAGAGCCATATGGTTCCTGCGCTGGCACTGCCGGTGACTTGAAACCGGGCTATACGTGCGAGTGCGGCAGGCGGTAGGGTGAAGGTGGCATTTGTATCGGTTTCGCCGGCGGCAAAGCTGGCTTCAGTCGTTGCGAGGGCTGCCCCATCGAGAGTGAGGGCAGAGATGAAGTGGTCGCTGGCATTTGCCGGATCAGTGCGGTGGATGGTCAGGGTGACGCCATCAGCCGCTGAGGTGAGACCTGTAATAGCGGCAGGGCCGCGCGGCGTTGCGGCATAGATGCTTAAAGGCGCTTTCGCAGCCAGTGCGCGGGTAAAGTCTGTGGCCGTTTCGGGGTTGAGACCATCGGAGACATAGAGGATACGCGCAGGGCGTAGAGAGGATGCCTCAAGGCGCTCTAAAGCCTCTGCGCGGTCCACGGCCCACGGTTGAGGCTGAAGGGAACGGATACGGGCTTCAAAGTCGCTGCGATTGAGGCGCTCGGCTGGGTCAGCGTTCAAGCTGCGTGGCGCGGTCAGCAGGAGATGTGCAGGTGTATCCCTGTCCTCGCCATCAAGCGCGGTCAGCGCGGCGTTGCGCAGCTCGCCCCAGCGTTGCGCCGAGGTCCAGCCATCGTCGATCACGACCAGAACCGGCCCGCTGGCATCTTCGCCAGATTGCGCGCCTGGCGCATAGAGCGGGAGTGATAGCCCGGCAATGGCAAGTGCCGCGGCGGCTAGACGCAAGAGCAGGATCCACCAAGGCGTGCGGGCAGGGGTTTCTTCTCTTGGATCGACATCATCCAGCAGGCGCAAACTGGGTAGCTCAGCATCTTTGGGCGTTGGCGGCGTCGCGCGCAGGATCCACCAGATGACTGGCAAGGCGATCAGGCCAATCAGAGCAAGCGGTGCCCCAAACAGGAATGGACCGAGCGTCATGCCTTAACCCCAAACTGCTGCAAGGCGCTCAAGAGTGCTGCGGCGCCGTGCAGGGCGGGTTCGTCCGTGCGATGCGTGACAAGTGCCCAACCCATCTGAGCAGCGAGCGCGCTCAATCCTTCGCGTTGCGCGGCGAAGCGGGCAAGATAGTCCTCACGCACTGTTTCAGCGCGGCCAAAGATACGATCCAGCGTAGAGCCAGGGCGAGAGAATTTCGTCCGACCGGAATAGGGGAAATCATGCTCAATCGGGTCACTCACGCAGAGCAGGATGCCGTGTCGGCACTTTGCCGCCAGGGGCGCAAGGCGGGCGCGCCATGAATCAAGCGGGTCATAGAAATCACTGGCCACAATGGTGAGCGCTGTGGATTTGGGTGGGGTCAGGGCTTCACTGCCTTTGACGAGCATGTCCTCTGCCAGCCGATCTGGAGCCGTCTTCCCCAGCGAAGCCGGGCGTGGGCCATTCAGGACGCCAATCCGCTCCCCTTCCTTTGACAGGAGGATGCCCAGCGCGAGCATCAGCGTGCGGGCGCGGTCGGCTTTCGTTGGCCCGCTGTGATCGCTGCGCCAGTCAAACCCGGCATTGGGGTCGGTCCAGAACAGGATGGTGCGTGCCGTTTCCAGCTCAGTCTCGCGAACATAATACTCATCACCGCGTGCACTGCGCCGCCAATCGATCCGGTCGGCAGCATCGGTCTGGGCATAACGGCGATACTGCCAGAATTGCTCACCAGAGCCAGCGCGCTTTCGCCCTGCAGCCCCCGGATGCACAAGATCAGCCGCCTCGGCCTGTAAAGACAGGTCGGGCAATTGCCGGGCAAGAGTTTCGGCTTCAGCGCGGAGGGTCGCAAGATCAGACACGATTTGCCTTTAGGCCGCTTTCTTCACGAGATCGCCTATCAGCGTTTCAAGGTCCGGCGCTTCGCCAGTTGGGTCATAGCGCAGGCCCATACGGTGAGCGAGGCAAGGTTCGGCGAGGGCTTCGACGTCTTCAATGCTTGGCGCAAGGCGACCGCGCAGCAGAGCCCGCGCGCGGCTGGCGAGCATTAGAGCTTGTCCGGCGCGCGGTGATGGGCCCCAGTCAATGAAGCGGCGCACGCGGTCATCCTGAGATTGTTCAGGGCGGGCATCGCGAACGATGCCGAGAATGGCATTCAAGACTTTCTCCCCGACAGGCATTTGACGGACGAGGGCCTGTAACTGCTGCAGGCCGAGCGGGTTTAGGGCGGTTTCAACCGCTTGCTCATCGCCGCCTGTGGTTTCGACAAGGATACGCCGCTCTGTATCGAGGTCGGGATAGGTCACATCAATCTTCAAGAGGAAACGATCAAGCTGTGCCTCGGGCAGGGGATAGGTGCCTTCCTGTTCAATCGGGTTTTGTGTGGCCAGAACATGGAAAGGCGCTGGCAGGTCATAGCGAACCCCGGCGACCGTGACATGCTTTTCCTGCATCGCTTGCAGCAAGGCGGACTGGGTACGCGGGGAGGCACGATTGATTTCGTCCGCCATGAGCAGGCTGGTAAAGATCGGGCCTTTGATAAAGCGGAAAGCACGCGCCCCATCAGCGCCCTCATCCAGAACTTCGGAGCCCAGAATATCACCGGGCATCAGATCAGGCGTAAACTGGATACGCGCATTATCGAGGCCCAGTGCAGTGCCGATGGCCTCAACCAGGCGGGTTTTAGCAAGGCCGGGTGCACCGATCAGGAGTGCGTGACCGCCAGCCAGAATAGCCGACAAGGCCAACTCAATGACGCGATCTTGTCCGAAAACGGCTTTGCCAATCTCTGCACGTACCTTGGCAAGGGTTTCACCAGCCGCTTCAGCCTGTGCTACGATTGCCTGATTATCATCCGCCATGGGGTCTCCATCTTCACTCTGTGCAGTGTTCGCATTACCTCTACAAAGAGGTTGCTGTCACGATCCACCCGCTCCCCCTTCCCAACCACCCCAAGGGTAGCCTCTGCGGGCGGTTGGGAAGGGGGAGCGGGTGGATTATGATTTCACTTTAGTACCATCATGGCGGAGCGCGAGATGAAATCAAATGGAAATACTGTCATCTCTTTGGAGGAGGTGCTAAAAGCCATCGCCCCGGACGGGCTGGACGGTAAATTGCCACCTGTGCATCTCTGGAACCCGGAACGCTGCGCCGACATTCAGATGGAAATTCGCGCCGATGGCTCCTGGTGGCATGAAGGTGACCGAATCAAGCGTGAGCGCCTTGTGAAACTGTTCTCGCGAATCCTGCGCAAGGATGATGATGGTCAGATTTATTTGGTCACACCGTATGAGAAAGTGATTGTTCATGTTGAGGATGCGCCGTTTTTGGCGATCCGTGTCGACCGGGTTGGCGAGACGGGACCAGATCAGGTTCTGGTATTCAAGACCAATCTTGGCGATGTCACAATGGCGGGGCCTGATGCGCCCTTGCGGATTGAAACCGATCCTGTGACTCTGGAGCCTTCACCCTATATTCTGGTTAGAGATCGATTGGAGGCAAAACTGAGCCGCGCTGTATTCTACGAACTGGCAGACATGGCCGTCGCGCATGAAGGTGCAAGCGGGATGCTGGGCGTGTGGTCCAAGGGGCAATTCTTTGAGCTGGGACCAGCTTCGTAATGGCGTTTTCTGATCTTGATGATTTCCTGTTGCGGGCCAGTGATCGGCTGGATCCGATCCATGGTGAGCGGCATTTGCCGGAAGGTGGAGATCTTGATTTTGTCGAGGCAGAAGCGATCTCGTACATTCGTCCGGCAGCGGTGCTTATACCCGTCATTCCACGGGTTTCAGGGCCAACGGCCCTGCTGACGAAGCGACCGGATACGATGGCGGCCCATCCTGGACAAGTGGCTTTTCCGGGCGGAAAAGTTGATGCGGTTGACGCTGATGAAGTGGCCGCAGCGCTGCGTGAGGCAGAAGAAGAAGTGGGAGTCATTCCCTCACAAGTTGACCTTGTTGGGCGGTCCGCGTCCTATGTTACCGGGACAGCCTTTCGGATCACGCCTGTCATCGGGGTGCTGCCTTCAGACTTTCAGGCTAAGCCCGATCCGACTGAGGTCGCAGAAGTGTTTGAGGCGCCTCTGGACTTTCTGTTCAATCAAGCCAACCATCAGACTGGAGAAGCGGTCTGGAAAGGGCGGCGCAGACGGTTTACGGAAATGCCTTGGCAAGGGTTTCGGATATGGGGCGTGACTGCGGGAATTATCCGTGATCTGCACAAGACCTTGTATGATGTAGAGGATTAAGAATGGGCGCGAGAGTTCTGTTTCAACTGGTCTTTTTCCTGTTGCCATTCATTTTGTTTGGACTCTATCGGCTGGCAATCGCTGAAGCCGAACAGGAAGGACGAAAGCCCTGGCCGATCCGTATGCTATTCGGCATCGGACTGGTGCTCGCCGTTGGCTCTTGGCTGGTCTTTATCTTCCTCGACCGTGGTGGTGGCGACCTCTGTTATCGCGCGTCCTATATTGATCAGGAAACAGGCGAGTTCGTCGAAGGTAGTTATTATCCTTGCGATCGTGATGTTAGCGGCATCGGCATTCCCCGATCAGAAGACCCGGGTGGACAGGCTGAGGGGATTGGCGAGCGGCAACAGCTGAGCCAACCCACGGAAATTGACGAAGAAACGGCAGAGCGTCTTGGTACACCTGAGCGCTGATTGGCTGAACACCCCGCAAACCAAAGCGGTGATTGCTGCGCTTGAGGCAGCCCAGCCCGCCTGCGCACGCTTTGTCGGTGGGTGTGTGCGCAATACGATTATGGGCCGCGCGGTCGATGATATTGATATTGCGACGCAGCTTGAGCCTGAGCAAACGTTGGGCGCGCTAGAAGCGGCCGGCATTCGCGCAATTCCAACCGGGATTGAGCATGGCACGGTGACGGCGGTTGTTGATCATGTCCCGTTTGAGATTACCAGCCTGCGCCGCGATGTTGAAACCGATGGCCGCCGCGCCGTGGTCGCCTTCACAACGGAGTGGGCTGAGGATGCCCAGCGCCGCGATTTCCGCCTGAATGCACTCTATGCCGCTCCTGATGGGGAAGTGTTTGACCCGGTTGGGGGCGGTTATGAGGACGCCTTAGCTGGACGGGTTATTTTTATTGGCGATGGGGACCAGAGGCTGCGCGAGGATTATCTGCGCATCCTGCGCTTTTTCCGGTTTAATGCCTGGTATGGAGCGGGCATTGATCAGGAGGGGCTGGCGGCATGTGAGCGCCAGCGTGAGGGCCTGACAAAGATTGCGCGGGAGCGGATCTGGAAAGAGTTTCGCAAATTGCTGGCTGCGCCTGATCCGGTGGCGGCGGTTGAAGCGATGGCAAAAAGTGGTGTTCTGGGCCATGTCTTGCCCGTCGAAACGTCGGCAGATGGTCTCCATGATTTGCGCGTCAGTGAGCAGCTTTGCGGCGTGCAACCTGACCCGCTTTTGCGGCTGATGGCGCTGATGCCACGATCGGCTTTGGCGGTTCAGGAAGTGGGCGAGGCCTTGCGTCTTTCCAATGATGACAAATCCCGTCTAACAGCCTGGGCCGCCGATAACTTGCCGGAGGTTGTCGGCTTGCGATCTAAAGAGTTGCGCGCCGAATTATACTGGCATGGAAAGCAAGCGATCGTGGATCGGGCCTTGCTGGCTGGGGCGGATGTGCGTGACCTGCTCGCGGCGGTGAATATCTGGCAGGC
This sequence comes from Hyphomonas sp. FCG-A18, assembly GCF_045287255.1. GTDB lineage: Bacteria > Pseudomonadota > Alphaproteobacteria > Caulobacterales > Hyphomonadaceae > Henriciella. The sequence goes on along the minus strand of NZ_CP137142.1, from coordinate 1,730,405 downwards.
TCCGGACTTTCCGATTGGCGGCGATGATGCGCTCGCCGCAGGTCTGAAAGGGCCAGAGATTGGGCAGGCGCTTAGCCGCGTGGCGCGGGTCTGGGTGGATAGCGATTTTGAGTTGGAACGTGAGGCTTTACTGCCGCTATTGGTTCAACAAGAGGATTGAACCGTTCAAGTACCCAGCGAAGGTAACCCATACAAGGTAGGGGATTTGCAAGCCCGCAGCGGCCCATGAGTGTTTGGCGAAACTGCGGATCATTGCAAGGATCAGGAACCATAGGATCACCAGCGCAATCATTGCCAGAAGCGGGCTGTGAAAGCCGAAGAAGAGCCAGCTCCAGGACAGGTTGACGGCAAGCTGTGTGAAGTAGAGGCCAAGCGCGCTGGAGGCGGCTGCAAAGCTGCCTGCTTTCATCCGGACCAGAACCGCACCAAGCGCCATAAGCGTGTAGAGGATTGGCCAGACAATTCCGAAGACGGCGCCGGGGGGATTAAGTGGAGCCTTGTTCAAGGCCGCATACCAGGGGTCACTATCCCCACCGCTGACCAGTGCGCCAAGCGCGGCTGTTGCGACCGTCACAAGCAGGATCAGGATCAGGGTTACAGCAGCTGGGCGTTTATGGATCATGCATCAAACCTAGCAGAAGCGGTTTTGGGCGTCATCCTAGGGCCATTTCACGACAGGCGGCATGGAGGACAGGATGCTGTTCACATTGCCGCCTGTCTTCAGGCCGAACGTCGTGCCGCGATCATAGAGCAGGTTAAACTCGACATAGCGGCCCCGGCGGATGAGTTGTTCGTCACGCTCTGCCTGCGTCCAGCCTTCATTCATACGGCGGCGAACCAGTTTTGGGTAGATGTCGGCGAATTGTTTGCCCACGGTCTGGGTAAAAGCGAAATCAGCTTCCCAATCGCCGGTATTGTGGCGGTCATAGAAGATCCCGCCTGTGCCGCGCGGTTCGTCACGATGCGCGAGATGGAAATACTCATCGCATTGTTGCTTCATTCGCGGATACCAGCTCGCATCATAAGGATCACAGGCGGCTTTCATCGCCGCATGGAAATCGATCGTGTCCTCAAAATCATCGCGGCGCTGATAGTCGAGCAGGGGGGTCAGGTCGCCCCCGCCACCAAACCAGCTTTCGCTTGTCACCAGCATGCGCGTATTCATGTGCACGGCTGGAACACGCGGGTTGGTCATATGCGCGATCAGGGAAATGCCTGAGGCCCAGAAGCGGCCTTCTGACTCAGCGGCGCCCGGGATTTGCGCCTGAAACGCTTCAGAGAATGTGCCGTAAACCTCAGAGACGTGGACACCGACTTTTTCGAACACTTTGCCTTTCATTATGGCCATGGTGCCACCGCCAAGGTCTTCGCTGCCATCGCCGCGGGTCCAGTCAGTCTTCTCGAACCGTCCGGCAGGCCCGGAATAAAGGGGCGGGGTGGCCTCGTCCTCAATGGCTTCGAAACGGGCAATAATATCGGCCTGAAGCGTGCTGAACCAAGCCTTTGCCCGGGCCTTTTGATCGTCTGTTGTAGTCATGTATTTTACTCGTCGAGGGCGCTGTCTTCGATAAAGGCCGCAAAATCCTTGGGGTCACCGAAATCCTTGTAGACGCTGGCATAACGGACATAGCCAACCGGATCGACTTCGCGCAGGCGTTCCATGACCATCTGGCCAATGTCTTTCGAGGTGATTTCCGCATCACCAGTGGCTTCCAGTTCGCGGGCAATACCAGAGACAAGCTGGTCAATCTTTTCAGGCTCAACAGGGCGTTTGCGCAGCGCAATGGTGACGGAACGGGAAAGCTTGTCGCGGTCGAAGAGTGTTCGTTTGCCATCGCGTTTCAGAACGGTGACTTCCCGCAATTGAACCCGTTCAAAAGTGGTGAACCGCCCGCCACAATTATCACAGCCCCGACGCCGGCGGACGGCTGTATTGTCTTCCGCCGGACGGGAGTCTTTGACCCCGGTATTCTCAGAACCACAAAACGGGCAGCGCAAATTCTATGCTCCAAGTCCATTATAGATCGGGAAACGGGCAGTAAGCTCGCGAACCTCAGCGCGGACCTTGTCCTCGGTCGCTGTGCTGTCGCCTTTGGCCAGAGCATCAACAACTTCGCCAATCCACTTGCCGATTTGTGTAAACTCAGCCTCTTTAAAGCCGCGCGTTGTGCCTGCTGGAGAGCCAACGCGGATACCACTGGTCACAGTTGGCTTCTCTGGATCAAACGGTACGCCGTTTTTGTTGCATGTAATGTAAGCCCGCTCCAGAGCTTGCTCGGTGGCATTCCCTTTAACGCCTTTCGGGCGCAGGTCGATCAGGGCGACATGCGTGTCTGTGCCGCCGGATACGATGTCGAGGCCGCTATCCTTGGCGGCCTGCGCCATGGCTTTCGCATTGGCGACAACTTGCGCTGTATATGCGCGATATTCGTCTGTGAGGGCTTCACCGAAAGCGACAGCTTTACCTGCGATGACATGCATCAATGGACCGCCCTGAATACCGGGGAAGATTGCTGAGTTGAACTTCTTGGCCAGCGCCTCGTCATTGGTCAGGATCATGCCACCACGTGGGCCGCGCAAAGTCTTGTGCGTCGTTGTTGTGGCAACATGGGCGTGATCTAGCGGATTTGGGTGCTGACCCCCGGCGACGAGGCCAGAGAAATGCGCCATGTCGACAAGGAAATAGGCCCCGACTTCATCTGCAATCGCGCGGAAACGAGCAAAATCGATTTGGCGTGGATAAGCGGAACCACCAGCAATGATGAGTTGAGGTTTGTGCTCTTTAGCAAGCGCCTCAACTTCATCAAAATCAATCAGATCATCATCCTTGCGTACACCATACTGGACGGCATTAAACCATTTACCGGACTGATTCGGGCGCGAGCCATGGGTCAGGTGCCCACCGGCATCCAGGCTCATGCCAAGAATTGTATCACCGGGTTTGATCAGGGCCTGAAAGACAGCCTGATTGGCTTGGCTACCAGAATTGGGCTGAACATTCGCAAAGCCACAATCAAACAGCTTTTTGGCGCGCTCAATGGCCAGAGTTTCGACCACATCGACGTATTCGCAACCGCCATAGTAACGCCGTCCGGGATAACCTTCTGCATACTTATTCGTCAGAACTGTACCCTGTGCCTCAAGAACAGCTTGCGAGACAATGTTCTCTGAAGCGATCAGCTCAATCTGATGTTGTTGGCGGGTTTGTTCCTGTTCAACCGCCGCAAAAACGTCTGGATCGCGGGCGGAAAGGGACTGGCCGAAGAAGGCGTCTGTGGTCGTATCAACGGATCGAATAGAATCAGGCATGGCGAACTCCTAGGTGCGAGTTGTTACTAGACTTGGCCGAGGATGCCTGCAAGAGAAGCTATGACACATAACTGTATGGAGTATTCACAGAGTATATGAGGGGTTTGTAAATACTTACATACGTATGATATGTGTATTCAATAAGAGTGGTGGGCTTATAATCTGCATCAAAAATAAAAAATGATGCAGTAACAAAATGAGAATAGTATGGAAGCGGAATCAAAAAGCGAGATGCTGGACCTAACGACGGAGATCGTTTCAGCTTATGTCGCCAATAACCCTGTACCATCAAGCGGGCTATCCGATTTAATTCAATCGGTTCATGCAACACTGACAGACCTGGCCAGTGATGCACCAAAGGAAGAGGAACGTCCGGATCCGGCCGTTCCGATTTCGAAGTCAATCACACCTGACTATCTGATCTGTCTTGAAGATGGGCGTAAACTTAAAATGTTGAAGCGTTACTTGCGGACGCGTTATGACATGACTCCCGATGAGTATCGGGCACGTTGGAACCTGTCATCGGAGTATCCGATGGTCGCGCCCAACTATGCGAAAGTCCGTTCACAGAAAGCCAAGGAGATTGGTTTGGGACGTAAGAGAGCTAGCTAGGTTTTTCCTAAGCTGAAACTAAAAAGCGCGCCTCAACGGGCGCGCTTTTCTTATGGGAGGAAATGGAAGCCCTAGGCAGCCTCTTGCTCTAGACCAAGCTGTTTCCACACGGCCAAAATGGCAGCAACCAGATCATTCATCATTTCTTCTGTGTGAACCGGACCAGGAGTGAAGCGCAGACGTTCTGTGCCGCGCGGTACGGTTGGATAGTTGATTGGCTGAACATAGATGCCGAAATCGAATAGCAAAGTATCTGACAGGGCCTTACATTTTTCCGGATCGCCTACGAGTAGCGGGACAATATGAGTCTCGCTGTCCATGACGGGCAGACCGGCATCGCGGAACTTCTGTTTTAGCAGGGCGGCCTGCGATTGGTGTTGATGACGCAGCTTACGACCGTCATCCGTGCGCAGTTTGCGGATGCTGGCCAGTGCGCCAGCCGCCATGACGGGGCAGGTCGATGTGGTGAAGATAAAGCCAGATGCTGTCGAACGGATGGCATCAATCATGGTTTCATGCGCTGCGATATAGCCGCCCATCACACCGTAAGCCTTACCCAAAGTGCCCTCGATAATGTCGACGCGGTCCATCACATCATCCCGCTGAGCAACACCAGCGCCTTCATGACCGTACATGCCAACCGCGTGGACTTCATCAAGATAGGTCAGGGCATTGAACTCGTCAGCGAGGTCACAAATCTCTTCAATCGGGCCAACATCGCCGTCCATGGAATAGACGCTCTCAAATGCAATCAGCTTTGGACGATCAGGATCGTCATTTTCCAACAGAGCCCGCAAATGTTCGACATCGTTATGACGGAAGACGCGATAGTCGGCTTTGGAACGACGGATGCCTTCAATCATTGAGGCGTGGTTCAGGGCATCTGAATAGATGATTAGATCTGGCAGGATTTTACCAAGCGTTGAGAGTGTCGCATCATTGGCGACGTAGCCGGATGTGAACAGAAGCGCACCACTTTTGCCATGAAGGCTCGCCAATTCTCGTTCAAGATCAACATGATAGCGCGTTGTGCCAGAAATGTTGCGTGTTCCGCCAGACCCCGCACCGAAACCATCAATGGCTTCATGCATAGCATCCAGAACGTCTTGATCCTGACCCATGCCGAGATAGTCGTTTGAACACCAGACGATGATTTCACGCTCACCATGCTCAAACCGTGCCGTCGCCCGCGGGAACTGTCCGCGATGGCGCTGCAGGTCTACGAATACACGGTAGCGTCCTTCTTCGTGAATGGACTCAAGCGCGTCTTCAAAGGCCTTAAGGTGTTTCATCTGATATGGCTTTCACTTTGTTCTGACCGCCATATAGGACGGCTTGTCTTGCAACGTAATGGCATCAAAAGCCGCAGGCGACCAATTTGAATACGCAATACCCCGTATAAAGATGTTCTCTATACGGCATATCCCGGAAGTTGACGGTCAAGCCGACGCAGCAGACCTGGCCAGGCGAGCATATTGGCAAGGGTTTTGGTCCCCTCTGGATTGGATTGCTGCTTCACGGTTTCCTGTGCGGCTTCGGGCGCGATCAGGACATTGTCACGTCCAACACTGAGCGCGCGGACCTGCATTGTGCAGGCACGCTCCAGAAAGAACATGCGTAGGAAGCATTCTGCGGCTGTTCCGCCAACGGTCAGTGTCCCGTGGTTGCGAAGAATCATATTGTTCGTAGTGCCAATATCGGCAACCAGACGCTCGCGCTCGCCATGGTCTAGCGCGATGCCTTCATACTCGTGGTAAGACAGGTCATGGCCAACAATCATGCCAGTCTGGCTCAGCGGCAGGAGCCCCTCTTTCTGCGCCGAGACAGCAACGCCGTCATCGGTATGCAAATGCATCACAACATGGGCATCGTCCCGCGCAGCGTGAATGGCCGAGTGGATCGTGAAGCCGGCTGGATTGATGAAATAAGGCGTCTCCTGCACGATGTTGCCGTCAAGATCGACTTTAACCAGAGATGACGCGGTAATCTCTTCAAACAACATGCCGTAAGGATTGATCAGAAAGTGATGATCAGGGCCTGGCACACGGTGTGAGATATGGGTGAAGATCATGTCATCCCAGCCATAGAGGGCCGTAAGGCGATACATGGCCGCGAGGTTGACGCGCGTTTCCCATTCCTCCTCGCTGACTTTACCCTTCATGCTAGCGATTTGCATACCGTCAGCCATCTTATCCTCCTGATCTTTTGTTTCCCTGCACAGTACCCCGCCGTCCAAAATAGCGCAATCAGCTCAAGTGCTTGACCCCGCGGCGAACACCCCTGACATAGAGACCATGAGTTTGCGCCTGTCTTTTTCCTGCTCGAAGCGCCCAGAGGCGCAAGAAGCCAAGGTTCGTCTTGTTCGCCGTTATGGCGATGTTGGCGAAGATGAAGCCGATGTTATCGTCGCCCTGGGCGGGGATGGTGCCATGCTCGACACGTTGCGCCGTCGATTCGGAGATCATAAGCCGGTCTATGGGATGAACCGTGGAACAGTTGGGTTCCTGATGAATGAATATCTCGAAGACGATTTGCCGGAGCGCATTGATCGCGCCGAGCGGGCAACACTGAGCCCCCTGCGGATGAATGCCGTTGATACACTTGGGCAACATCATCAGGCTTTGGCGATCAATGAAGTGTCTTTGCTGCGTCAGACAGCTCAATCGGCCAAGCTGCGTATTCTGGTCGATGGACGTGAGCGGATGAATGAGCTGACCTGCGATGGCGTTATGGTCGCAACCCCGGCCGGGTCGACCGCCTATAACCTATCAGCGCATGGTCCAATCCTGCCGATTGGGGCCAATCTGTTGGCTTTGACGCCGATCAGCGCTTTCCGTCCGCGCCGTTGGCGGGGGGCTTTGCTGCGCCATGATGCCCAGGTCGAGATCGAGATATCGTCTCCAGAGCGCCGGCCTGTTTCCGCTGCTGCGGATAATCAGGAGGTGCGCTCGGTTGCAAAAGTGTCGATCCATGAAGACCGAAATCAGCGTTTGACCATGTTGTTTGATCCTGGACATGCGCTTGATGAGCGGATTTTGCAGGAACAGTTCGCGTTTTAACTTCCAGTTTAGTATTCGGCGGCTTTTGGCGACCAGTTGTTAAGTCTCTTTGTGTATAGAGATGGCATGATATTTTCACTGATTGACCGCCTGAAAAAGAACGCCGCAAAAGACAATCCGGATCTGACGAAGCCGGATCTGTCGCGTCTGAATCTATCGCCTGCTGAAGATAAGGCAGATGTGCCACAGGATGCGCCGGATATGGCGACATGGCTGGAGCGAGACATAGAGTTGATCTCGACCACTTGGGTCGCCTTTTGTGATGACCCTTCGCATAAGCATTGGACTGAGTTTGCCAAGGCTGCGCACAACCTGCATGGCGCATCCGGTATTTATGGCGGTGGTGCGCTGACGCGTCTTACAACGAGCCTGCAGCGCCTGCTTGAGAGCCAGGTCAGCGCCATGGATAATCAGGCGCTGGTCAATCTGCATGTACAGGCCTGTCAGGCTTGGGCCTATGGCAATGAAGATGCGCGTACCGATCTCGCCGATGCAGTTTGTGAAGCGTTGGAAATACAGGTGCGACGGGTCATCTGACCGCTTGGTCAGACGCCGCTAAAGCCCTCGACTTCGCGCTTAGGTTTGTCACCACGATCAATGCCGAGCAGCAATACGACTGCGGATGCGACAAAGACAGACGAATAGGTTCCGACAACAACACCGAAAATCAAACCAAAGCTCATCCCGCGCAGGACTGGGCCGCCAAACACGAAAATCGAAATCAGCGCCAGAAGCGTCGTACCAGATGTCAGAAGGGTTCGGGACATGGTCGCATTAATCGCGAGGTCCACAACTTTCGATAATTCCAGCTTCTTATACTTACGGGCCTCTTCACGCACCCGGTCGAACACGATCACAGTATCGTTCATTGAGTAACCAACAATCGTGAGAAGCGCCGCAATGGTTGCGAGGTTAAACTCAAACCCGGTCAGTGCGAACATACCCATGGTCAGGATCACATCGTGGAAGAGGGCTGCCACAGCGCCGAGTGCATACTGCCATTGGAAGCGAATCGAGATGTAGATCATCATCAGCAGCAAGGCGACGCCAAGCGCTGTGACACCAGCGCGGAATAGCTCCCCGGATACCTTTGGGCCAACTGCGGCGCTTGAGCGAATAACCACGTCTGGATAGGCCTCTTCCAAGGCTGCGCGCACACGGTTGTTGGCGTTCTGTTGAGCAGCTTCAACATCTTCGCCTTCACGCGGTTCTTGGGTTTTGAAGCGGATGACTTCGAGGTTTACCGCATCAGCGCCCGTGCTGCGGGCACTGTTAATGATGATTTCCCCAAGGCCGAGCGGTTCAATAATCGCGCGGACATCGTCCGTGCTGACGCCTTCAGGTTCTTCAATTTCGATAACGGAGCCACCCGCGAAATCGATCCCGAGGTTGAGACCGCGCGTGCCGAGCATGGCAGCAGAGGCGGCAAGGGCACATACTGAAATGATCAGTGCGATAAAGCGCACCTTCATGAAAGAGACTTTGGTTTCTTCAGGCCAGAGACGGAGTAACATTGGGTCTGGTCCTTTTCTACATCGCCAAGCGCTTAGGGCGCATTGTGCGGAGGTACATGACTGTGAACCAGCGGGTCACAACGAAAGCGGTAAAGACCGAAGTTAGAATACCGATGGCGAGGGTCACCGCGAAGCCTTTTACCGGGCCAGCGCCAACCAGATATAGAATAGAGGCGGCGATAAAGGTCGTGACGTTGGCATCGAGAATAGCTGAGAAGGCCCGTTCATAGCCAGCCTGAATGGCGGTTGCCGGGGAACGGCCTGAGCGTTGCTCCTCGCGGATACGTTCAAACACGATCACGTTCGCATCCACGGCCATACCAATGGTCAGAATAATTCCGGCAATGCCGGGCAGGGTCAATGTGGCTCCAAAGCCAGACAGGGCACCAACAATCAGGATGATGTTTGCAATGAGTGAACCGACAGCAAACCCACCGATCAAGCCATAGGCGAGCATCATGAAGATGCCGACGAGGATGATCCCGATCATGCTGGCGCGAGACCCTGCAGCAATAGATTCCTGACCCAGGCCCGGACCGACAGTACGTTCCTCGATGAATTGCGGTTTAGCTGCAAGCTCACCGGCAGCGATGATCGCGGAGAGATCGTCGGCTTCTTCAATCGTGAAGTCACCCGTAATGATGACGTTTCCGCCTGGGATCGGATCATTAATGCGCGGCGCTGACATGGATTCGCCATCCAGAACGATCGCAAACAGTTCACCGCGGCGGCTGGCCGTCAGATTGTAGAACTTCTTGGCAGCCGAGCTGTTGAGACGGAAACAGACCGAAGGGGTGTTATCATCCGGGTCCGGGCAGCGGTTGGCCGAGGCAATATCCTTGCCCTCAATTTCCGGAATGTTGTTAATGAGAAGAGGGAAACCTTCCCGCGATGGGATCAGTTGCCAGCCTGGACGTGCACGGCCTGTTTCTTGAGCAATACGCACAGCAGAACCACTCGTGTCAGCCATGTTGAAGGTCAGGCGACCATCGCGGCTCAAAAGGTCTTTGATGCGCTTGGGATCAGATTCACCAGGGGCTTCAAGAATGATGCGATCATCGCCTTGGGGTGTGATCTGAATTTCAGCGACACCATTCGGGTCGATCCGGTTGCGGATTGTTGTCATCATATCATTACGCGCTTTGCGGGTAAGCTCACTGCGTGAAGCATCAGTGACCGCAATGATAACAGTATTGTTGGCCCCTTCAGAGATGTTGAAGGTCTTGGTTTGTGTCGTTCCGATATTCGGATTAACGCGGCGCAGACGCTTCAGCGCATCTTCCATCTGCTCTTCTGCGGTCCAGTCAAAGCGTTGCTGAGCGTCTTCCTGCGGGTCACGCAGCTGATAGATCATACGGCTGTCGCTAATCACAGGCTCACTGTCGCGCAGGATGATTTCCTGATTGTTGGTTTGACGCCAAGCGTCGCGGACATCGCCTTTGAAGCTTTCAAACTGGTTGCCAACGACTTCTGCCGGGTCGATTTCCATCAACAGGTAAACCCCGCCCTGCAAGTCGAGGCCGAGACTGAGTTTATTCTTGGGTAAGAAGCCCGGCCACCATGATGCATCAGCTTCAGCAAGCTGCTGTTCATAGGCCGCAATCGCCTGCGGATCGGTCGCGCCCGTATCGCGAGGCTCAATGCCCAGGAACCCGTCTGAGAACAGGTTTGGTAGAGCCAGCAGCGCGCCCCAAAGCAAGGTGATTGATATGATGGCGACTTTCCAAGCGGGAAAATTCAGCATGGCAGCGCGGCTCCGTCAGGTTTTGTTTTTACTTGGTCGTGTCATTCGCAGCTGCTGGCGCGCCTTTAGGGCGAACATCGGCGAGCATACCCTTCAGGGCTTTCACGCGAACACCTTCAGCAACCTCCACAGTTACTTCGTCATCGGTGACTTTCGTAACTTTGCCGATCAGGCCACCTGCGGTGACGACTTCATCATTCTTTTTGACCGCATTGATCATTTCACGGTGCTTCTTCTGGCGCTGGTTCGCTGGACGGATCAGCAGGAAGTAGAAGACAACACCGATGAAAATAAGCGGTAGAATGTTTACCAAAAGACCGCCAGTGCTATCGGCTGCCTGAGCGAGGGCGGCAGGTGCCATAATGGCAGAAGCGGCAATAAGGGCGATAAGCTTGCGCATGAACGAATCCCGTTTCGATCTTTAAAAATATCGCGCCCTTCTATCGGCGCGGCTCACTGGTGGCAATCGTCCTGCTGTTTAGGGCAGGGCAAGAATGAACATGCTAGGGGACATAGGATGCCCTTTCGCACGGTTCAAACCTTTTATTGGCCTCAGAGGTCGGTGAGACATACAATTGTGAGCAATTAATCACTTGAAAGGTTTTTCGTATGATGTTATCAAGCGCTCACTTTGGAGATTGAGACTATGACACCAGCCGTCGAAAAACGCCCTCGCGCTCGTAATGCCCGCCCAAAAATTGAGCGGGCCGCCCTGAAACTATTCGTCAGCGAAGGCGTTGATGCGGCCACAACGCGTGAGATTGCCGATGAGGCAGGGGTGTCTGAAGGCGCGCTCTACCGGCACTATAAGGGCAAAGACGAGTTGGCACTGGCGCTGTTTATGGAGACCCATAATCGCCTTGGTGAAATGTTGCAGCAGGCTTTCTTTGAGCCTGGCAGTATTGAAGAGAAGGTCCGCCGGGCTGTGACCTCCTATTGCAAACTCGCCGATGAGGACTGGTTGCTTTTCAGTTTCCATCTGGTCTCTCTCAATCGTTTTCTACCGCATGATACCCGCCGGGATGATGACCCGGTCACCGTATTGGAGCGTCTGGTTCAGATGCTGATGGATAATGGCGATGTTCCGAAAGGGGACCCAGCCATTATAGCTTCGATGTGTCTGGGCGTTGTCATGCAATCGGGTCAGAACAAAATCTATAATCGCCTGCCGGGGCCGTTCAGTCAGCACATCGAGGCCTTTACCCGCGCGATTATGGCCATCCTGCATCAGAGATAGGAGCATTTGAAATGAACAAGCTCAGAGGCTTCCTGTTTACAGGAGTGTACTACCTGCTGTCGGCAATCTACGTGATCGTATCACTGCCATTTCTCATCTTGCCGTGGCGCGGACCGGTGACCTTGATCATTCGCAGCTATACCCGCGCGATCAATCTTGCGCTGTGGCTGATTTGTGGTGTGCGCAAAGAGGTTCGTGGACGTGAACATATGCCCGAAGGGGCGTTCATCATTGCCGCCAAACATGCCAGTTGGGGGGATGGGTTTATGGTCTATCCGGAGGTCAGAAACCTCGCCTTCGTAACCGGGGACCATCTTGAGCGGTTTCCGCTGGTCGGCGGTATTCTGCGCAAGCTGGGCGCGATTGTCATTGATACGTGTGGTGGTGGCCATCGCAAAGCCGCAAGCCTTGCTGAAGGTATGGCGAGGGCCAAAGAGGGTGGCCGACGCGTTCTGATCTATCCTGAAGGGCACTTGGCACCGGTAGGGTATCATTTCCGCTACAAGCCGGGTGTCTGGCATATGCAGGAAGCAATGGATGTCCCAATCGTTCCCGTAGCCACAAACCTGAACTGTTTCTGGCAACAGGAAGAGATTGAGAAAACGCCCGGTAAGGCTGTGATTGAGTTCCTTGAGCCTATCCCGGCAGGGTTGCCGAAGGCAGAGGCTATGGCGCGTTTGACAGAGGTCATCGAGGCTCGCTCAGCTGAACTGATCGCCGAGGCTACGGGTGAAGCGGTTGTCCCCACCAAGCTGCTGCCTGATCCAAAAAAGGGGACAATCGGACATCCGGATGAGAGCAGAGCGGAAGTGGCCTAGCTCTGCTTTTCGCGACCACGGGCGGTGACGGCTTTACGCGCTTCTTCAACACTTTCAGCGGTGACTGAGGCCGCATGTTGAGCAGAGCGTTTCACTTCCATGCGTGAGCCTTCGCCAAACGTCATGGCAAAGCCTTCATCGATGACAGCTTTATAATTGCGCAGCAGAACCGGATCGCAGCTTGCCATTTCATGCGCCATTTTTACAGCCGCAGGAACCAGCTCATCTGCAGCATAGACGCGGTTTACCAGCCCCCAGCGCTCTGCGGTTTCGGCATCAAGGAAATTCCCGGTGAAGGAAAGTTCCTTGGCACGGCTGATGCCGATGAGGCGAGACAGTTTCTGGCTCAGCCCCCAGCCGGGCATGATTCCGACACGGGCATGCGTGTCTGCGAATTTTGCATTCTCAGACGCGATCAGAACATCACACATGAGAGCAAGCTCGAAGCCGCCAGTGATCGCAAAGCCATTGATGGCCCCGATAATTGGCCATGGGAAAGCCGCGAGCCCTTTTGCAAGATCAATGTCCCCGCCATCTGCGCCCAAGGCGAAGCCCGTCTGCCCGGCTTCTTTGAGATCAACACCGGCCGTGAACGCGCGGCCAGCCCCCGTCAGGACAGCGACGCGTACGGTGTCATCCTTGGCGAGTTCAGCGAACACACGAACGATTTCTGCGCGCAGAGCTCGGCTCAGCGCATTCAGGGCATCCGGACGGTTCAGTGTGACAATGGCAACAGGGCCATCATGCTCAACCAGGACAATAGGGGCTTCAGACATCGGGTTCGCTCCGCTTGGGCTTGAGTTTTCGCCACAGTGCCCGCGCCATCAGGATCAGTGCAAGCCCTGCCGCAGCGGCGACCAGTGCGAATTTCAAAGGGGTCAGGACTGTCTTCGCAGCGAGGAAATCGATTGTTCCGGAGAGGGCCAGCGCCTGAATTGTGTTCTCACACAGGTCGATGAAGGCTCCTGCGAAACTCGGTAGGCCATAGATCAACTTTGGAGCACCAAACCGAAAGGCGAGGCCAGCAAATAAGCTTCCATAGGCGAGGGGATAGGCAGTATCGTTGAGCACGGTGCCCCAGAAATGGGCCTGTTTGGTTTCAGCGCTCATCGCGGCAAGGCGGGTTTGAGCTTCCGAGCCTGTCATCAGCATATCGAGCAGCGGATCACCAGCCGCAGCGCGAACGGCTTCAAAGCTGATCATGATGGCAAGCGTCAGAACAAACAGGATGATTAGAACAGGGGGGCGAGAAAGGAACTGGATCATGATTATTGTGCTCCGGTTTGGGCTGGGCCGCCATTACCACCCGCTTCGCCATTCAGGCGTTCTGGGGTGATGCCTTGAGTGACGATTAGCGCCTCCAAGGCGTCTGCAGCGGACCTCAAGAGCACCTCATCAGTCCCCCGCGCGACAAGGGCAACGCCATGATCCTGAACGGTGCGGAACCATGGGTAAGAACCAAGGCTGAGGGTTTCAAACTCAGCGGCGAGTTTGGCCAGCCCCTCAGCAAGGTCACCTTCGCGGAGATTAGCGCCGCGCACCGTAACGCTCTGAACCACTTTGCCGGTTTTTAGCCTATGCCCGATATCGCCCAGCATGCCTTCAACAATCTTGGGCACGCCCGCGAGGGTGAAGACATTGCCCGTCTGGAACCCGGGGGCACCGGAAACCGGGTTAGCGATCAGGTTTGCCCCATCCGGGACGCGCGCCATACGGCGGCGGGCCGGCGTGAACTCTGTATCGACAGCGGCATAACGTTCCGACAGGATGGCCAGCGCTTCTGGATGCTCATCGATCGAAACATCAAAAGCCGCAGCAATGGCATCGGCGGTAATGTCATCATGAGTTGGGCCAATGCCGCCCGTCGTGAAAACGTAGGTATAGGCCGCGCGCAGGTCGTTTACAGCTTTGACGATGTCAGCCTGCTCATCGCTAACGATACGAACTTCTTTGATCGGGATACCGTAAGGTGCGAGGAAACGTGCAATCGTCTGAACGTTGATATCGCGAGTTCGCCCGGAGAGAAGCTCATCACCAATCAGGCAAATGGCGGCGGTTGGTTGATCAGTCATGATTTTTGATAGGCCTGATGCTTATTGATTTCAATCAACAAGCACCGCCCACGCCCCCTTCCCAGCCACCCCAAGGGTAGCCTCTGCGGGCGGTTGGGAAGGGGGTGTGGGCGAGGTCATCACCTAAAGCACACGTCCAGCGACAGCGTCGAGTTTCGCCAGAACTGCCGGATCGCGGGCTTCGGGCGCTGTGATCAAGGCATAGTCGAGACACGTCTCTGTTCCGAGTGGCGAGGTCGTCCGGGGAATGCCCTGCAAGTTGTCAGCGAGGGTTTGGATCGCGGTTTTGGCTTTGCTCGTATTGGCCGCCATGACCTCCAGAACATTGGCGACGGTGACGCCTTCTTCTTCCTCACGCCAGCAATCATAGTCTGTCACCATCGCGATCGTTGCGTAAGGAAGCTCGGCTTCACGTGCGAGCTTGGCTTCGGGCGCATTGGTCATGCCGATGACATCGCAGCCCCACTGGCGATAGAGATGGCTTTCAGCACGTGAGGAGAATTGCGGGCCTTCCATGGTGAGGTAAGTTCCGCCACGATGGACTGTTGCTCCCGCAGCAAGCGCAGCGTCCCCGGCCAGTTGCGAGAGGCGAGGGCAGATCGGGTCCGCCATAGAGACATGCGCAACCATGCCGGGACCAAAGAAAGTCTTCTCACGCGCGAACGTGCGATCAATCAGTTGGTCAATCATCACGAAATCGCCGGGCGCATAGGCCTCTTTCAGTGAGCCACAGGCAGAGATGGAGAGAATATCGGTACAGCCCAGCCGCTTGAGGGCATCAATATTGGCGCGATAGGGGACGGTTGTGGGGGTCAGGCGGTGGCCTTTGCCATGCCGGGGCAGGAAGATCAGCTCAACCTCGCCAATCTGTCCCTTCATCAGGGTGTCGGATGGTGTGCCCCAAGGCGTTTCAACCGTAAGGCTTTCGGCGTTCTCAAGCCCATCAATCTCGTAGAGGCCAGAGCCACCGATTACCCCGATTGTCCACTTGCTCATTTTGTCCACTCCAGAATCGAAAACCCCGCCCTTGGAACAGTCCAGAGCGGGGTCGTCAATTCACGTGGCTGTTAAGCGGCTAGTGCTTAACGTTCCGCCAGATGCGCTTGTAAGAGAACCACAACAGAACTGCGAGCAGAAGCAGGTAGATCATGGTTGGCAGGCCTAGCGTCTTGCGCTGGGACTGCTTTGGATCACCGGCCCAGTGCAGGAATTGGGCAACGTCATAGGCCATCTGTTGAACAGTGGCTTCTGTACCATCCATGTACTCGACACGGCCATC
The DNA here is from genome assembly GCF_045287255.1 of Hyphomonas sp. FCG-A18. Lineage (GTDB taxonomy): Bacteria > Pseudomonadota > Alphaproteobacteria > Caulobacterales > Hyphomonadaceae > Henriciella. The sequence continues at coordinate 1,714,761 of NZ_CP137142.1, read as the reverse complement.
TGTGAGCTGTGGTGCCATGGCAAGGAAGCCACCATAAGGCACGTGGCGTGGATCACCTTCCCACTGAGCCGTTGAGTCACCAGCCATGTAGGGATTGTAGTACTGACCAATTGGCTGGATCAGAGTGCCGTGCGTGTCACCTTTATCAAACTTGATATAGTTGACGCGCTGACCATCCTCACCTTCGCGAGTCTTGATCGTATCTGGATCAGGATAGCCTTTCAGCAGGGAATAAACATAGCTTGCGCCATCGCCATCATTGCCTTTGCCGCGGGCTTTGGTGATCACAGAAAGATCCGGTGGATAAGCACCGCCATTCGCGGCGCGGCCCAGCTGCTCATTGGCATATGGATAGCGGAATGGATCAGACGGACGGGCTGGGCGGTAGACCGGGTCGCCATTCTCATCCGGGTTTGGGTCAAGGATTTCATCCTCAGCCGCAAATGCTTTGACAAGTGGGTTGTCATTCGCATTTGGGTATTTGGGGTCGTAGAATGGGCCACCTTTCTCACCGAGGTTCCGGTAAGATAGAAGCTTCATGCCATGACAAGCGGCGCAAACCTCGCGGTAGACCTGATAACCACGGGCCACACTGTCCATTTCAAGCTCGCCAAGAGGGCCAGCAAATGCCCAGCCGCCTTCAGGGGCTTTCGCTTTTTTGCTGCCGCCAGCGGCGTGCGCAGACAGGACCAAGGACGCCGCGCCAAGACCAACAATGAGTGTACGTAGGAGTTTCATATCTCTCTGTGTCCTCTATTCGGCCGCAATTGGCGTTGGTTCAGACCGAGCGTGCGGTGTGTCCAGAATGGACTGGTGAATAGACTCTGGCTCATTCTTTGGCTTCTCACGCAGACCCAGGATTGGCAGGATCAGCAGGAAGTAGGCAAAGTAGTAAGCGGTCAAAATCTGACCGAGATGCAGGAAGGTGAACGCACCTGCTTTTTCGATCGCAAGTGAGGCTGTACCACCTGCTGTGACTTGCTCACCACGGAAAGCTGCAGCTTCTTCATAACCGTCAAAGACAGCTGAGCCTTCAATGCCTGCGCTATCAGTATAGGTCACGATCAGCTTGTCAGAGCCAAATGAGACGATTGGGTTGTCCGGGTTTGTCGCGCCGCACCAGCCAAGTAGAAGGCAGGCCACGACAAAGCCAAAGAAGAACTGCTTTGCCACAGGGCGATAGCGCATGGACTTGACCTTGGACGTGTCGAGCCATGGCAGAATGAACAGCACAGCGATCGCACCGAACATAAAGATCACGCCCAGAAGCTTCGCGTCAATCGGGCCGATATCAAAGGTAATTGCCCGCAGGATCGCGTAGAATGGCAACAAGTACCACTCCGGCACAATGTGCGCAGGGGTCACCAATGGATTGGCTTCGATATAGTTATCGGCATGGCCAAGCACGTTCGGGAAATAGAACACGAAAGCCGCAAAGATCAGTAGGAAGATAACAATCGCGAACCCGTCTTTGACCGTGTAATACGGGTGGAATGGCACAGTGTCTTTCTCAACGTCTTTGACCTCAACCCCGGTTGGGTTGTTATTGCCAGGGACGTGGAGCGCCCAGATGTGCAGGATAACAACACCCGCAATCATGAAGGGCAGCAGATAGTGCAGCGAGAAGAAGCGTTGCAGAGTCTGGTTTCCGACAGACGGTCCGCCCATCAACCATGACTGGATGCTCTCACCAACCAGTGGGATTGCACCAAACAGGCCGATAATCACGTTCGCACCGTGCAAAGACATCTGACCCCATGGCAGCATGTAGCCAAGGAAAGCCGTCGCCATCATCAGAAGGAAGATGATACAGCCAAGGATCCACAAGACTTCGCGCGGTGCCTTGTACGAGCCGTAATAGAGGCCACGGAACATGTGGACATACACAGCCAAGAAGAACATGGACGCACCGACCATGTGAATATTCCGGATCAGCCAGCCATAAGGCACATCGCGCATGATCCGCTCAACCGAGGCAAATGCCTCGCCAACGGTGGCAGTATAGTGCATGGCCAGAACCACACCGGTAATGATCTGAATGGCGAGACAGATCGCCAGAATGCCGCCGAATGTGTACCAGTAGTTGAGGTTCTTCGGGGTTGGGAAATCAACAAAGCTGTCATGCGCCAACCGAACAATCGGAAGGCGGCTATCCAGCCACTTCGTGAAGCCAGTCTGCGGCTTATAGGTGGACTCGTGTCCGCTCATGGATCTCTTGTCCTTCCTTTAGAGTGAAATCTTCACGACCGTATCGGTCACGTATTCATAATCAGGAACCGGCAGGTTGGTTGGCGCCGGGCCTTTGCGGATACGACCAGAGGTGTCGTAGTGTGAGCCATGGCAAGGGCAGTACCAGCCACCATAATCACCCAGAGCACCGCCACCTGGGCCAACGGGAACACAACCAAGGTGTGTACAACTGCCCGAGGTCACGATGATGGCCGGGTTCAGTTCGCCACTTGGAAGCGGGCGAAGACGATCGGCATCGCTTTCCGGATCAGGCAGCTTATCCAGGCTGACATTTACTGCTGCGGCGATTTCTTCCGGGGTCCGATTGCGCAGAAAGAAAGGTTTACCACCGATCAGAACGCGGATTTCACCGCCAACCGGGATTTTCGAAATATCAATTTCGAGGCTGGAAGCGGCCTTTGTATCACCGGCTGCATTCATCTGATCGACAAAGACATATCCGACAAGGCCTGCACCAACAACTGTAGTGGTTACGGCAGCAACATGAATGAAGTCACGACGCTCTTCGTCAATGGCTTCGGGGTGTGTCGTTTGGGAATCGCTCACGAATTAAGGTCCTTCGACATTAGGGTTTGCACCCAGATACACAGTTTGGAGGCACTGATCATTGCGGCGCAGCGACGCAATGCCTCCCCATTCCAAACCGCCGCCTAGCGCGGGTTGCGCGGTATTTCAACTGCGGAGCTTACGTATTGGCAGAAGTGATGACGCCTTGCCGCAGGGGCGGAGTCGGGTGAAACAGGCATAAATCATGGAGACTAAGGCATGCCGCGCCCTGAAGTTACGCTGAAAATTGCCACAAGTATGGATGGCCGAATTGCCCTTTCCAATGGGGTTAGCCAGTGGATTACCGGAAGTGAGTCGCGGGCCCGCGTACATAAAATGCGAGCTGAGCACGATGCCGTCCTGGTCGGTGTTGGCACAGTCATGGCTGATGACCCTTTGTTGACGGCCCGCACGGTTCCCCCGCCAGAGCGCCAGCCCGTTCGGGTGATTGCCGATAGTCATGCCCGAACCCCTGTTACAGGCCGGCTGCTTCAGTCGGTCAGTGTCGGCCCGGTGATCATTGCGGCAGCCCAGCCCGATGGTGGGCGGGTTCAAGCGCTTGAAGACAGGGGGGCGAAAGTCTGGCGCTGCGGCGATACAGATGGTCAGGTGTCACCGACCCGTTTGCTAGATCATTGCGCGGTTGCAAATCTGCAAAGCATCTTTCTTGAAGGCGGTGGAAAGCTGGCGGCGAGCTTCATTATGGCGGGGCTGGTTGACCGGATTGAATGGTTCCGGGCACCGATTCTGATCGGCGGGGATGGATTACCTGCCGTCGCGGCTTTGGGCCTGACAGAGATGAAAGCTGCGCCGCGTTGGCACACTGCCGCCACGGAACGGATTGGGGATGACGTTCTGGAGACTTATGTAAGGGCCTAAAGCTCAAGAGGAGGGCGGATATGTTTACAGGTCTCGTCACTGACGTTGGCACTATTCGGAAGGCTGAAGACCGCAATGGCCTGCGCCGATTTGAAGTCGAGTCCTCGTTTGAGCCTGACAGCATAGAGATGGGCGCATCGATTATGCATGCCGGGGTCTGCCTGACCGTTGTCGACTTTGGCGCGCGTGAAGACGGTAGCTGGTTTGCTGTTGAAGCTGTTCCGGAAACGCTTGATGTCACCGTTCTGGGCGAATGGAGCGTCGGCAGTAAGGTCAACCTGGAGCAGAGCCTTAAGCTGGGTCAGGAGCTCGGTGGGCACTTTGTATTTGGACATGTTGATGGCGTTGGCGAAGTGGTTTCGGTGGAACCAGAGGGGCAAAGCTGGCGTTTGACGATTCGCCCGCCCGCCGAGATTGCAAAATACTTCGCCAAAAAAGGATCAGCGGCTGTAAACGGTGTCTCGCTCACTGTGGCGGATGCTTTGCCGAATGGAGATTTCCAATTGGCGATTATTCCGCATACATGGGAAGTGACGACGCTGGCTCAATTGCAGCCCGGTAGCCGCGTAAACCTTGAGATTGATATGCTGGCACGTTACGTCGCCCGCATGATCGGCGTTGATGCGCCTAAGCCCCATGATGCCGAAGGGTCCAAAAATGGCTGAAGATTTTTCCAGCGCCATCTCGTCGATTGATGAGATCATCGAGGATGCTCGTAACGGCAAGATGTATATTCTCGTCGATGCCGAAGATCGCGAGAATGAAGGTGATCTGATTATCCCGGCGAATTTTGCGACACCGGAGGCGGTCAACTTCATGGCGAAGTATGGCCGTGGCCTGATCTGCCTGGCGATGACGGATGAACGGGCGCGGTCTCTAAAGCTGGACATGATGGCGCGTGAAAACCGCGAGAGCATGGGGACGGCCTTCACAGTATCAATCGAGGCGGCTGAAGGGGTAACGACCGGAATTTCAGCCCATGACCGCAGTCATACGGTTATGGTGGCAATCGACCCAACCAAGGATGAGAACGATATTGTCTCACCGGGGCATGTCTTCCCGCTGGTGGCGCGCGATGGCGGGACTTTGGTGCGTGCCGGGCATACTGAAGCGGCCGTGGATATTTCCCGCATGGCCGGGCTTTATCCGGCTGGTGTCATTTGTGAGATCATGAACGATGATGGCTCGATGGCCCGCTTGCCAGAGCTTGTGACCTTTGCCCAATTCCACAATCTGAAAATTGGTACGATTGCTGATCTGATTGAGTGGCGGCGCAAGCATGACCGCTATCTGGAGCGCCGGGTCGAGGCACCTTTGGAGAGCGCATACGGAAACGGCTTCAGAACAGTAATCTATCGTAATGCGCTGGATGGTTCGGAGCATATCGCGATCGTCCATGGTGAGATCAAACCAGACAGCACAACAATTGTCCGCGTGCACCGCACTGACGTCTTGGCCGATATTCTCGGCGAGAAAGGCCCTCGCGAAGGCCTTGTTGAGAAAGCGATGAAGATTATTGCCGAAGCAGATGAGCCGGGCGTTGTGGTTTTCGTCAATACGATGCGACCCAATGCGCTGGCCGAGCGTCTGGGGCTGAAAACGCCTGAACCTGCCGATGGACATACGCCGATCCGGGAATATGGCGTTGGCGCTCAGATCCTGCGTGAGCTTGGTGTGCGGAAAATGATTTACTTGTCCGACACAGAACCGACCCGTGTGGCTGGTCTGGATGGATATGACCTGACCATTGAAGGGTGGCAGCCCCTTACGACAAAGAAAGACTAGACCATGGCGCTACACCGTATCCTGATCGTCAATTCTCCTTACTACCAGCACATCTCTGAAGAGCTTGAAGCAGGCGTTCGCGATACGCTGGCAGAGTCTGAAGACGAGATCGAGATTGAAACCATTATGGTGCCCGGTGCATTTGAGGTACCCGGTGCGATTGCTATGGCTGCCGATAGCGGGCGCTGGGATGGCTACATTGCTCTTGGCTGTGTAATCCGCGGTGAAACCAGCCATTATGATTATGTCTGTGGTGAGAGTGCGCGTGGCCTGATGCGTCTTGCAACAGAGCGCCGTCTGGCGATTGGTTATGGTATCCTGACGGTCGAGAATGAAGCGCAGGCCCTGGCGCGCGCGCGCCGCAGCGAGAAAAATAAGGGTCGTGACGCGGCGCTTGCGTGTCTCGAGATGCTGAAGCTGCGCAAGAAGTTCGTCCGCTAAAGGTGGTTTTTGACACCTGCGACAGCTAAACGGCATGGCTTTTTAGATGCGCCGATGGCATGGACGCGCGATGACTGAACAGAAGCTTCCTTTCGATATTATCCGTGCGCGTCGCGCCGGTGCCCGCCTGGCTGCCGTACAGGCACTCTATCAGATGGAGCAGACCGGGCAGAGCGGTAAAGCGGCGATCCGTGACCTGATGGATGATCGTTTGGGTATGGGCGCGGATGAAATTCCGATTGAGGAAGCCGATCCAGACTTGTTCAAGTCGATCGTCAACGCAACCATTGAGCATCAAACGACGGTTGATAAGGCAATCCTGTCGCGCCTCTCAAAGGGCTGGAAGTTGTCCCGGCTCGACAGCACAACGCGGTCGATCTTGCGGGCGGCGGTTGCTGAACTGGTCGCGCATCAGGAATTATCGCGGCGTATCCTGCTGGATGAGTATGTTTCACTTGCGCACGATTTCTTCGACAAGACTGAGGCGAATTTCGTCAATGCCGTCCTCGATAATGTCTCGAAAGATTTGCGGCCTGAGGAAGCCTAGGCCAAGATAATCTGATGCATGAAACGACATGGATCAGGCGCTATATTTCTCCACTTGTGGATGCTCCTGGCGCTGATGGGCTGCGCGATGATGTTGCGACCTTGCACACGTCGGGCACGATTATCGCAACCATGGATACAATCGTTGAGGGGGTGCATTTTCTCCCTGACGATCCGTTGCGGACGGTTGGCCAGAAAGCCATCCGCGTGAATGTCTCTGATATTTATGCCAAGGGCGCGCGCCCGCTTGAGGCGCTGTTATCGATTGCCTGGCCGCGGGATTGGGATGAGCAACGCTTCGCGGCTTTCATCGAAGGCCTCGGTGAAGATCTGAAACGCTATGATGTGTCTTTGGTTGGCGGGGATATGGTTGGTACGACCGGGCCTTTGACGGTGACTATCACCATGACTGGGAAATGTTTAGCTGAGCGCCCAATCAAGCGTGGTGGCGGGCGTGCTGGCGAAGCATTGTATCTGTGTGGTGAGATTGGCTGGGGCTATTTGGGCTTACAGGCCACGCAGCGTGGTGAGGAAAACGACGTCGCTTACCGCTATCGCGTTCCTGCTATTAGCCCGCTGAACTCTGCCAAAATCGTCGCAAGTCATGCCTCAGCGAGTATGGATATTTCTGATGGTCTGTTGATCGACGTGAATCGTCTGGCAGAAGCGAGTGACTGCGGTGCCGAACTATTTCTGGACCGTGTACCCCTGGCAGAGCCAACAAGTGATTTGGAAGCAATCCTGGCTCAATGCGCAGGCGGTGATGATTACCGCATCCTGATCAGCGCGCCAAAAGGTCTGGCGCTGAAAAATTTTAGCGAGATTGGTATTTTGACGGATAGGCCGAGTTTGAACCTCACTTATAAGGGCGCACGCGTTAACGTGCCATCAACCCTTGGCTTTGAGCATTAAGGCTTCTGGTAGAGTGCTGATTCGCCTTTGACGCGATATTTCTTGCAGACTCACGGTCTGTGTAGCAGTCATGGGGCACATAAAAAATAAGCGTGGGGCCGAAGGCCCTGAAAAGCAATATAATGTAAGGGAGAAGGGGAAATATGACCCTCTGGTTTTGGATAGCCTTAGTCGCGGCGGTTGGCGCGATTTTCTATGGCTGGCTGCAGTCGAGCAGCATCATGAAGGCAAGTGCCGGTAACGACCGCATGCAGGAAATCGCTGCAGCCATTCAGGAAGGCGCGAATGCCTATCTGAAGCGCCAGTATACAACAATTGCCTATGTTGGCGTGGGGGTCACAATCCTACTCGTCATCCTGTTCCGTAACTGGGAAGTGCCGCTCGGCTTCGTGCTGGGCGCGGTTTTGTCCGGTGCAGCCGGCTTTATCGGGATGAAAGTTTCGGTGCAGGCAAACGTACGTACAACTCATGCGGCAAGCGAAAGCCTGCAGGGCGGCCTTTCAATGGCGTTCAAGTCTGGTGCGGTGACAGGTCTGCTTGTGGTTGGCCTCGCTCTGCTTGGGGTTGTTGCTTATTACGGCCTGCTGGTTGGCGTTGTTGGCTATGAAGTGAAAAGCCGTGCTGTTGTTGATGGCCTTGTGGCACTCGGCTTCGGCGCTTCTCTGATCTCGATCTTCGCGCGTCTCGGCGGCGGTATCTTCACCAAGGGTGCTGACGTTGGCGGCGACATGGTTGGTAAGGTTGAAGCTGGTATTCCAGAGGATGACCCACGTAACGCTGCAACGATTGCGGACAATGTTGGTGACAATGTTGGTGACTGTGCCGGTATGGCCGCTGACCTGTTCGAAACCTATGCGGTGACAATTGTGGCGACCATGGTTCTGACCGCGATCTATTTTGGCGGACAGGCCTATCTTGGTGCGCTCATGCTATTCCCGCTGGCGATCTGCGCGGTGTGTATCATTGCCTCGATCATCGGCACATGGTTTGTGAAGCTCGGTAAAGGCTCCACCAATATTATGGGGGCTTTATATAAAGGCCTGATCGTGACAGGGCTTCTGACCATTGTTGGTCTGGCCGTTGCGGTTCAGTACGCTCTACCAAGTGGCTTCGGTGAACTGGCAGGTGCTGGCGCAGCTCTTGGCCTGACAACGGCAGATGGTTCGAGCGCCGCAAGCGTGACCGGTATGGATCTGTTCCTATGTGGTCTTGTTGGTCTTGCAGTCACCGCTCTGATCGTTGTGATCACCGAGTACTATACAGGAACCGGCTATCGTCCGGTGAAGTCTGTGGCCAAGGCCTCTGAGTCTGGTCATGGTACAAATGTGATCCAGGGGCTGGCGGTATCGCTTGAATCCACAGCGCTTCCGGCTCTGACAATTATTGCCGGGATCATCCTGACCTTTAACCTCGCCGGTCTGTTCGGGATCGCGATTGCAACCACAACCATGCTGGCTCTGGCCGGTATGATTGTGGCGCTCGACGCGTTTGGTCCTGTGACCGACAATGCTGGCGGTATTGCTGAAATGGCCGAACTGGACAGTTCTGTGCGCGACACAACAGATGCCCTGGATGCGGTTGGAAACACGACAAAAGCGGTGACCAAGGGCTATGCGATTGGCTCAGCTGGTCTTGGAGCTCTGGTGCTGTTTGCTGCCTATAATGAAGACCTGAAATACTTTGCGGCAAATGCCGTAGAAGGCAGCTTCTTCTATGGCATTGGCGCAGTGAACTTCTCGATCGCTAACCCGTACGTGGTTGTTGGCCTGTTGTTCGGTGGCCTGTTGCCATTCCTGTTTGGCGGTATGTCGATGATGGCCGTGGGCCGCGCGGCGCAAGCCGTTGTGGAAGAGGTGCGTAGCCAGTTCAAGAATGATCCAGGCATCATGGAGGGCACATCCAAGCCAAACTATGGTAAGGCTGTGGATATTCTGACATCTGCCGCGATCAAGGAAATGATTGTGCCATCACTGCTGCCAGTGCTGTCACCGATTGTTCTCTTTGTTGCGATCTGGCTGATTGCAGGGCCATCTGCGGCGCTCGCTGCGGTTGGCGCGATGTTGCTTGGTGTGATTGTCACCGGTCTCTTCGTGGCGATTTCCATGACATCAGGCGGTGGTGCTTGGGATAATGCGAAAAAGTATATCGAAGATGGCAATCATGGCGGAAAGGGCTCTGAGGCCCACAAAGCTGCTGTAACCGGTGATACTGTTGGTGACCCGTACAAGGATACGTCTGGCCCTGCGGTGAACCCGATGATCAAGATCACGAATATCGTGGCGCTCTTGATGCTGGCTGTTCTGGCTGGTGGCCACTAGGTGCACATCTCAATATTTAAATTTGGAAAAGCCCCGGAGTGATCCGGGGCTTTTTTTGTTTCTGGCTATTCGTCAAAGAACTCGTCTCGAAGGAATAGTTTTGGTCCTTGGAAAGGTGACAAACCCTGGTCCTGGCGCAGATCTTTCGGCGTGATTGAGCCAAAATTCTCGCTGATTTCGTTGAGGTAAAAGGAGGCGGAGTGTTCGCCATTATCGCGTTCAATCCGGTCACGAATGACTTGTGTGTCTAAGCTTGAGAATTCCAGACAAGCGTCGACTGGGCAGTCATAAGCCGGGTTACTTTTGTAAGTCCCGAAGATGCCCGTTCCCATGATTATTGTTGCTTCCGTGTTTTGAAGCGGAGCAGTGGGATTTGTGGACAGGGCCAGAATTGTAATTCTTTTATCGCGTGTGCCGGGGATAATCACGACAGGTTCTTTGTCATAAGTTCGGTCCAAGACCGTATCGCCTTCCACCGTAAACCGATAATCTAGCCTTGGCTTTTCAAAGTGGTAACCGCGCACGAATCTATTCTTTTGGATGTCATAGAGGCCCCATGTCATGGAGTCGGCTTGCCAGCGAATATCGTGCTCTTTGTCACCCAGAAGCTGAGTGATGAACATTAGGCCCAGCATGTATTTCGTGCGATTGGCAGCATCCTCGCCCGTATACTCAATCTTTTGCATACGTTGCGCTATTGCGCGCTCGAACGATCCTTCTTGAGAGGTCGAGAAACGTTGCTTCACGAAGTCTATGATTCCCGAAAGATTAGCTTTTTCTCGATTGGAGGCGGTTGCCAAAAATGTTTCCCGGCCATTCTGGAAATGTGCGACGATATCAATATAGGTGAGCATACGCGCGCGCCCGAAAGCGATATGGGCATTGTCACAGGGAAAGGACTCAACAGCTACGGCAACCTCTTCCCTGATTGGTTTGGTCGTTTGCTCCCATACGGTGAAATAGGTTTGGGAATCATTGCCATTTGCAACGCTTTCGGCGATAGGCGGCAACATATGAGCCGCTTCAATCATGGCATCTACGAGCAAAGCTCGCTCGACGAAGGGCATTTGATGGCATTTGTCATCCACCATCTCGGCCACGGTCAGTGCTTTATAATGGTTTATGGCTTCCAGAGTGACGAGGTCGTTTTCAGCATGCACAGAGACGTTAATGGCCGCAGACGCAGCAGCACAAGCCAGCATGCTTTTCCAATACTTCATGTCGCACCCATTCAATAACCTCCTTGAGACTATCACGTGGTTCGCAAAAGTAATGACCCTATAGGGCTATCTTTTATCTAGCGGCGGCCGGTTGGGTTGCCCGGTGTTGATTCATCAGTACGAGGCAGGCCAACAGCGCCGATATTGCCGAATAGCTGTTCCCAGACATTCAGTTCGCGACCCCGTGTGGCGGTTTCGCGGGAAGCGTAGGAGATGATTTGACCATCAGTCTCATCATACTCAACAACTTCATCAACGACGTTTTCTTCAGTGAAGCGGATAGCTGTAATCAAACGTTCTTTGGTCTTTGGCGTTAGGTACGCAATCCGCTCACGCTGTGTGGAGATATAGAACCATGTGTTCTCGTCAAAGATACTCTCAGTCGATGGCGACCCAAGTTGTGCCAGAACGCTGGCGCGGGTATCGATTCCAGGCTGGATTTCAGCGGGCTGCACATCATCTGATGTATACCCGTGAAAGTCTTCAATCGGTGTAATACAAGCCGTTGTCAGCGCTGATAAGGCGATGGAAGCAAGAATGACACGTCGCGCCATGGCGGAACTCCTGTTACTGGCGCTGAGATAACGGTGAAACAGGCCTGCTGGCAAGCGCCCGGCGGCAGGAAGGAACATTGATGTTTGGTCAGATTCGGAAATGGCTGGGCAAGCAAGACGCAGATAAGCGGGTGTCAGAGCAGTGGCATAGCGAGATTATGGCGATGGCCCGTGATCCAGAGCCCTTTCTGCGCGGTTGGGTAACGGACACGCTGGAAGGGCGATTCGCCATGGCGTCACTGGTCACAATTCTGGTTTTGCGCCGCCTGCGGGATATTGGCAGCGAAGGGCGCGCGCTGGCGGATGGCGTCTATCGCGAAGTTTTTTCAGGATTTGATCATGCCTTGCGCGAGCATGGTGTTGGCGATTCATCCATTGCGCGACGCATGCGCAAGATGGGGGAGGAATTCTTTGGCCTAGCTCGTGCAATCGATGCCGCGCTTGCAGGAAAGGGGGATGAACCCCTGGCTGAAGTCTTGCGCCGTAACGGCATCATCAAAGCGGACGAACACAAGGAGGCCTTGGCCGATTGGGTGATGCTGCGTGAGGGTGAGTTAGCCAGATTGGATGAGGCAGCTTTGCTGGCCGGGCAAGTCGGTTGGCGCAAGCTTGCATAGCTTGCTTGCGTTACGGGCGTTGCCTTTGGTGATAACGCCGCATAGGTTGCGCGATCTGTAGAGGAATGGAGGTCTGTCTATGGGCAGTCTGATCCTGTCCGTCGATGGCATGGGCGGCGACAATGCGCCGGATGTTGTGCTCGACGGGCTGAAGCGTTTCGCTGACCAGCGAAGCGATGTCTCATTTTTGGTTCATGGTAAAGCATCTGTCCTCGAGCCCGGCCTGTCGGCTCGTGGCTTGAGCGAACGTTGCCAGATCCTGCACCATGATGACGTGATCTCAATGAGTGAGAAGCCTTCAGCGGCGCTGCGTCGACGTAATGGTACGAGCATGTGGGGCGCTGTTCAGTCTGTGAAAGCCGGTGAAGCGGCTGCGGCGGTATCTGCTGGGAATACAGGCGCACTCATGGCGTTTGCGATGATGTCCTTGCGCAAGATGGAGGGCGTTCATCGCCCTGCAATGACGGCGATCTGGCCGACCGTAACGGGGCGCTCCATCGTGCTCGACGTTGGTGCGAATCTCGAAGCTGATTCTGATCAATTGGTAACCTATGCCATTATGGGCGAGGCTTACGCCCGTGCTGTGCTCGGTACAGCTAAACCGACAATTGGCCTGTTGAATATTGGCTCCGAAGAGGAAAAGGGACGCGATACACTGAAGCTTGCGGCTGAGCGCTTGCGCGATGATGCGCTCGGACTGGACTTCCGTGGCTATGTCGAAGGCAATGATATCTCTACGGGGGCAGTCGATGTTATCGTGACCGATGGGTTTACCGGCAATGTCGCACTGAAAACGGCGGAGGGGACAGCCCGGCTGGTGGCAAGCTATGTCAGGGATGCGCTGACGAGTTCAACGATGAGCAAGCTGGGCGCAGGGCTTGCGGCTTCTGGGTTAAAGAAGCTTAAGCATATGATGAACCCGTCGCGTGTTAACGGTGGCGTTTTACTCGGCCTGAATGGGGTTGCAGTGAAGAGTCATGGTGGCACAGATGCCGAAGGTTTTGAGACGGCGCTTGGCTTGGCGGCAAGTCTGGCTGATAGCAACTACATGGATGAGGTCGCCCGCGGTCTTATCCGGGCAGCAAATGGTGTGATGGCGGAGGATCAGGCGTGAGTGAATGGCGCAGCATAATTCGTAGCACGGGCGGTTATCTGCCTGAGCGGATCATGACCAATGATGATATGTCGAAGATTGTCGATACATCTGATGAGTGGATCCAGGCGCGGACAGGGATCAAGCAGCGTCATATTGCGGCTGATGGAGAGCTGACATCTGATCTCGCCACGGCTGCGGCGCGACAGGCCTTGTCAAATGCGGGCATCGCTGCTGCTGATGTTGATCTGATCATTCTTGCAACGACGACACCAGATCAGACCTTCCCGGCGACGGCCACAGCCGTGCAGGCAAAGCTGGAAACCGGTGCTGGTGCTGCGTTTGATGTGCAGGCAGTCTGTTCGGGCTTTCTGTTTGCCATGGCGACCGCAGATTCCATGCTCAAGAATGGCCTGTTCAAGACGGCACTGGTGATTGGTGCAGAGACCTTCACACGGCTATTGGATTGGTCTGATCGTGGTACATGCGTGCTGTTCGGGGATGGTGCCGGCGCGGTTGTCATGACACGCGAGGCTGCTGACACGTCTGGTGATCGCGGAATTCTCGCGCATCACATTCAGACCGATGGCACCAAAAGTGACTTACTCTATGTCGATGGTGGCGCATCTTCGACAGGAACGATTGGCCATGTGCGCATGCAAGGGAACCAGGTGTTCCGCCATGCGGTGACCAATATTTCCAGCGCAATTGATGTCGTCCTGAAAGAAACCGGAACGCATGTCGATGAGATTGACTGGTTTGTCCCCCATCAGGCCAATCAGCGGATTTTGAGCGGTGTGGCCAAGAAAATGAAGCTCGATGAGAATAAGGTTGTCTCGACTGTATCCCAGCATGGCAACACGTCTGCGGCGTCGATTCCTCTTGCTTTGCACACTGCGGTCAGCGATGGTCGTATAAAACCGGGCCAGTTAATCCTGAGCGAGGCCATGGGGGGTGGATTTTCATGGGGGGCTAGCCTCTTCCGCCTCTAATTTTTGGTATTTCGTTAAGACTTGGCCCTCTATTGTTAACGAAGAGGAGCCTGAACCTGTGACTACTCAGCAAACCCTGACCCGAGTTGAACTGACTGACGCGATTGTGCGTGAGGTTGGTCTGACGCGGCAGGAATCCTCAGACCTGCTTGATCGTATGCTTGAACTCGTTTCATCCAGCCTGGAGCATGAAGGGCTGGTGAAGCTCTCGCGCTTTGGCAATTTTCAGGTGCGCCGCAAGGCTGCACGTGAAGGACGCAACCCCAAGACCGGGGTAGAGGCGACAATTTCAGCACGGCGGGTCGTGACCTTTAAACCTTCGCCGGCCCTGAAAACCAAGGTCGACGGCAATTAGACAAGAAAGACTTGCCAATGGCCCGCACAACCGCACGCCGTGTAGAGAAATCCGCAGATGCTTACCGTTCAATCGGTGAAGCCGCAGAGGAACTCGGCCTGCAAACCCATGTGTTGCGCTATTGGGAAACCAAGTTTGGCAAGTTTGTAAAACCGCTCAAGCGCCGCGATGGCCGGCGCATGTTCCGGCCTGAGGATATGGCTGCCTTGCGGGCCATTCAGATCCTGGTGCATGAGCGTGGTCTGACCCTGAAAGGGGCGCTCAATCTTCTTAACGAGCAGAGTGTTGCGGCTGTTCTGGAAGGGGATGTGAATCTGGTTTCAGCGCCCGCTGAGGCCAAGACAGAAGACCCGGTCGATAGTCCGGCCCGCGCGCTTCAGGAAACAGTCGCAAAATCATTCGACGCCAAATTTGCGCCCGCTGAGCGCGCTGAGACTGGTCGAAAGCTCGAAGCTGTTCTGGCGGACCTGACCGATATCAAGGCTCGCCTTGATGCAGCACGTTTGCGCAAGGCTGCTTAGCACTCAGCGTTTATCAAACTTGTCTGCCTTGCGCTCGCCAAACAGCATGCGCTGTTCAAGGTGCTTACGCAGGGCAGTGTAGAAGCCTTCCAGAAACTTGAGATCATCCATGGGGCCTTCCTCCCATGCGATTTTCTTTTGGATGCGTTCTGTAACCGTTTTGCGGATTTCCGGCGTGGACTGACGCAGCACATCTTCAAGAACATGCAGTTCGTGAATGCCATACACGTTTAGCTGCTCTGGTGTGAATGAAAGCGCGTTTGCCTCGGTACTGGCTGTCGTGGTGGTGATGTCTTTAAGAAGCTGAACCTTTGGGGCGTGGACAACAATCGTTCCCGCGATCAGATCACCCGCTCGCATCTTTTCGCGATTGAACAGTGGAAAAAGCAGGAATATCCCGCTCCAGACGAGCAGTGCGAGGTTTATCCAGGCACTGATCTGACTGTCTATGAACAGGAATGAGGCCAGCACGCTTAGCGGAACAAAGACTTCCAGTTCCCGCATAAAGTTTCGGACGATCACGGCGTTTGACTTCAGACGTCCGCCATTTCTGGCCGCGACGCGCAGACCGAGGGCGCGTTTGCCGGGAGTCGCCGCGCGGCGACCGATTTCGAAGAAGATAAAGTAGAAATTACGGATGAAGAAAATAATGACCGTGGCAACGGCGCCTGCGACCTGCCAGCCGCGCATGCCCATGGAACCGGCAATAATACTGATCCCGAGGATAACGAGAATGATGCTGACAATCTGGATGGCGAAATCGAGGAGGAAGGCCCCAGCGCGTTCCCCGGCGCTGGCGATACGCAAATTCAGAGCGGCCCCTTCAGGTGTGATCAGCGTTTTGACACGCTTGGCCTCTTTCTGAGCGTGCTTTTCCAAGGCCTTTCGGCGGGCCAAAGCCGCACGGCGCTGCTTTCCAACACTCACATCGCTCATGCGCGGTCTCCGGGTTGGCGACGCGGGAGGTAGAAGTAGGTGAGCCACAGGATGAGAGAGGTGCCAGCAAAGGCATAGCGCACCACATCATTATTGATGAGCTGTCGTCCAAATGCTTCGATCAAGGCGGCGATGAAGAGCATGACAACTGCGCCTGCAATGACGTTTCCGGCCTTCTCTCCCCGCAAGCGCAGCGCTTCTAATCGCGAATGTCGACCGGGGAAGGCCGCAGCCCCGCCAATCATGAAGCCTGCCGCGCCAGCAAGGATGACCGCGAACAGCTCGGTTACGCCGTGAATGAAGAGCCAGCCCGTAAGCTCATATCCCAGACCCTTGGCCCAGAAGACGGCATAGAAGCTGCCGAGATACACGCCATTATAGGCCAGCAAAACAGCCGTCGGGATGCCAAAGGCGAACCCTAGTGCAAAAGCAAAAATCGCAATTCGGCTGTTATGAGAGAACAGATCCGCCGCAAAAGCGCTGAGCAGGTCTATAATATCGGTGTCTTCGGTATACAGCGTATCTCGTAACTCAGCATAGGTTGCATTGGGATTGCGGGATTCCCATCCAGAGTGGAAGGTCCAGAACCACTCGCTATCATTCAAAGTCAGGATGAAGGCCAACAAAGCCGGGCCAAACAGACAGACAAAGGCCAGCAAGGTCGGTCGCCATGCCCCGGAAACCGCTGCGGGCCAATCGGTCCGGAAGAATTGTACGATCCGCTCACCCATTCGGGTTCGCGATCCATAGACGAAGAAGTAAGCGCGCGCGGTCAGGCTTTCGAGATAGGCGATCACATTCTGATCAAGGGAAATGCTACGCGCGACGGACAAGGAAGACACAGCTTGTCGATAGAGACCGGGCAGGGCGGCCATGTCCTCATCACTGAGGCCTGCGGAACCGCGCGCCTCGGCCTTCTTGATGATGTGATCAAGGCGGTGCCAGTCGGTCTCGCGCTCTTCACGGAAGCGGTAGGATTTGATGACGCGATCGTTCACAGCATTTCCCTCCGCTTGATCTCAAGGTAGCGGCTGATCAGATCAGCGCCAAAGCGCTCTGGCCGCGTTTCAATCACCTGAACGCCCATATGTTCAAGCTTGCGCAAGACCAGCTCCCGGTCCCGCAGCAGGCTATCAGCTATGACAGCGCGGGAGACGTCTGCGGCTTGTCTAGGCTCAGCATCTATAAGCTGGTTTAGCGGCTCATCCTCGAAACAGGCGAATACGACCAGATGGCGATCTTGCAAGCGACGTACGTTTTCGAGCATCAGCTCGGCGGAAATCGTATCTACAAAATCCGAGAACAGAATGATCAGGCTGCGCCGCTCAAGTCGGGAAGCAAGCGCCGTCAGGGCGAGAGTATAATTGGCTTCTTCAGCCGAGTAATCCAACCGCGAAGCCAAGCGCTGCATATGGGGGAAGGCGCCCGCTCCGGTCAGGACATTAGAGGTCACGGTTGGGCGGGCATCAAAGCCGAACAGGGCAGTTTTGTCGCCTGAACGTAAGCTGACATAGGCCAGCAGAAGCGCAGCATTGATGGCCCGGTCAATCTTGGGCACGCCGCCAAGCGGCTCGCACATCAAACGGCCAGTATCGAACGCAAAGACGATATTGTGGTTGCGCTCGGTTCGGAACTCTTTGGCGAGGAGCGTGCGGTGGCGGGCTGAATGCTTCCAGTCGATGGCGCGGCGATCCATGCCACTGACAAATTCTCGCAAAGCGTCGAACTCAGATCCATCGCCGCGATCAATCTGCATCTTGATGCCGAAATCAGCATCTCTGGTGTACAGGCGAACGGCTTCTTCCTGCACCCAGCGCGTATTTGGAGTGATCGGAATGGCGTGGTCCAGTGGGACGACTTTTCGCAGGCGCAAGAGGCCCAAAGGCCCTGTCCAATCAAGCCATAAGCGGATCAGCTTTCCTTCGCCGCGGCGTATCGGTGTTAGCGGGATAGACCATTCATGAGTGCGCCCGGTCCATCCCCGCAACTCGGTTGGGATGGGGGAGGTGATGAGCGTGTTCACTTCAAGCAAGGCGTTGACCTTGCCGGGCTTGGGGCCCGCCATCATGGTCAGGCTGAAATCGACGGGGTCGTCTGCCCCCATATATAACAGGGGCGGAGCCTTGAGCCCTATATCGGCCTGCGCTGGACGACCAGCCAGGATCAGGTCGGTCAGCATCAAACCCGCAATCCCGGCGAGCCAGCCGGCACTGATCACCCATAACTGTGGCGCAGCCACCGCTACGAAGAGCAGGACTGGCAGGCCAGTAAACATCAGCAGGATGGAACGCAGGGTCGGGGCGATCATGGCAGTTTGCCCTTAACGTGGCGCTGCGGTCTGTTCGATAATATCGATCAGTGTCTCGTCGGTTGTGCGCCCTTCAATTTCTGCGGCTGGAGACAGGATAACACGGTGGCGCAGGGCTGGGAGCGCCAGATATTTTACATCATCGGGCACAACATAGTCTCGCCCATCGAGGGCAGCACGGGCACGGCTGGCGGCGGCAAGCGCAGCAGCTGCGCGTGGGCTTGCGCCAACACTCAGGGCCGGTGTCTCGCGGGTCGCGCGAATGATGTCGACAATGTAGGCGACAATATCATCCTGAACGCGAACCTGAGACACGCTATCTACGGCGTCCTGTAACTCTTCTGCGGTGACAGCGGCTTCAACCCCGAAAGCATTCGCGGTTTTCATGCCTGTCCGGTTGCCATGGCCGGAAACGATGGCGAGCTCTTCTTCGTGTGTAGGGTAGGCAAGGACATGCTTGAACAGGAAGCGGTCAAGCTGGGCTTCCGGAAGCGGGTAAGTGCCTTGCTGCTCAATCGGGTTCTGAGTCGCGATGACAGTAAAACGCGGGTTCAGCGGATAAGTATCACCGTCAATCGTGACCTTGCGTTCCTGCATCGCTTCGAGCAAGGCGGCCTGTGTCTTAGGCGGGGTTCGGTTGATCTCATCTGCCAGCAGAATATCCGTGAAGATCGGTCCCTTGGTCAGGGTGAACTCATTGGTGGAGAAGTTGAACAAGTTCGTGCCGAGGACATCGCCGGGCATCAGGTCCGGTGTGAACTGAATACGGCCAAAATCGAGTTTGATGGCGGCTGAGAAGCATTGCGTGAGGAGGGTCTTGGCGGTTCCAGGTGGGCCTTCCAGAAGCACGTGCCCTGCGCTGAACAGGGCCGTCAGCATCAGGTCAACGGTTTCGCTCTGGCCGATAATCCCTTTTGCCACCTGTTCACGGATGCGACCGGCGAGGTCTTTAATGGCATCAATCTCCATGAGTGATCTCCTTGCGCCAACGCCACAAGCGGTTGGCTTTATCTGTCAAATCTTCGCGGGTGCGAGCATCGCTGGTGAGCGGCCCGCCTGTGTCTTCAAACTTGCTGTCTATGCCGCGCTGTTTGGCGATGGCATTCAGGGTTGTTGTAAGCGTGGCATCATCGGTTTGCCGGGGCAGACCGAGATGGCGGATCAGGGTACGGCGGGTCGCTTCGAGATAGCGCGGGGCCATTGTGCCCTCGCGCCGCGCCATGGCGATCAGGCCCGCACTATTGTCGGCCAATGCTTGTTTCCCAAAAGCAATGGCGCGGGTCTCGCGTTGGGGTGGTCCGAAGCGGATTGCTGCGCCCCAGCCGATCAACAACATAGTTGCAAAGGCGATCAGGGTCGCGCCTAGGAAAGGAATGTCAAATATCGCCTTGAGGAGGTTTTCCGACCGTTCAAAGCCGTGAATGGTCGCATCAAACGTAATCGGGGCTTCAGGGTAGGGCTTGAGGCTTTCGATCAGGCCGAGGGCAAAGCGGGCATTTTCACGCCGAACAATGCCAAACGTGTTCAAGATATCTGGGTCTGAGAGAATGAAGATGTCCGTTGCTGGAATCTGTGCGACAAGGGTACCCCCGGGAACACTGATAACCGGTCTCAGGCTATCAGAGTCAATTACTTGCATCTCATGCTCAAAATCCGGTTGGACGAGACCAAAGGGTGTTGAGAATTGTCCCGGGTTTCGCAAACGCCAGACCCTGGCATCACTATCAAATGTGGACAGGATATCAGAAACAAGATGACTGCTGAGCAGGCCTGTATCTTCCTGCCAGGACCGTTTCGTGCGGTCTGCGCGTCCATACCATTTCGGTAAGACATAGAGGGTTGGTTCACTCGTCGTAGAGGGAACGAAGTCATCCAGACGATCAAATCCAAACCTAGGGATCGCGATGATCAGGAGGCCGTCGGCATAGTCGCGTGTTTGAGCAAGGCGCGAGATTGTAACGGTTTGCCCATCTGCCTCGAGGAGACGGAAAAGCCCCTGATAGCCGAGCGCTGAGGTCGAGTAGGGATGTTCGCCAGCACGGTTTTTGTCTGCCAGATCAGGCGACCAGCCCAGCATGGCAAATATGGCGGTAAAGGTCAGCAGGCCAACCGCAACCAGAATACCGACGATCTGGGCTGAAAATGGATTGGCTGTTTGAGGAAGCCGCTCACTCATGATGGTGCCTCCCCAAAGGCGAAGCTTTGATAGGCGGTTCGCGCTTCTATCCAGCCATTTTCATCGACGGGACGTCCGCCAAAATAGCTGCGCTCCACAATCCTGATGATCGGGGCCAGTCCCATACGGATCAGGTCCGGTAAATTGGACAGGCGGCCAATCTCACGGGCCGTAAGCGAGCGCTTTACGCTGGCGGGTTGGCGCTCCTGAATGAGGTCAATGGAGCGGAAGAGGAGCGCATGAACAGCCTCGGCAAACCGCCCTTGGCGCGCGAGGGCTTCAGCATCGCCAAGCAAAGCCCGCGCGGAAGCTTCATCAGGCATCAGATCAGGCGCAATGGAGATATCCTTGCCTTGTTTTGTCTCTGCCTCACGGCGGCGCAGAGCAAACCCCTCACCGAACATGAAATAGAGGCCCACAAGTATCGCTAATGCGACAACAAAGAGCGTGATGTAGCCGAGTGTGCTGCCGAGAAACCCGAACACATCCGCGAAGAAGTCACCGATGGCCTCAAGAATGGGATTGCGGTCGCGGGGCTCTCGAAATTCGATGGGTTCTGGCTCTTCTTCGGGCCTTTCGGTTTGGAGGTCGGTTTGGTCATCCAGACTGGAAAGAGCTGCATCAAGACGTGAGTCTTCGATCTCTATCGCTTCAAGGCCATAGAAAGTGGCGTTTACTTCAGCATTGCTTGCATCAACTTCATATGGGTCTTGAGTGGCGAGTTCCTCAATCACATCGGGAGGAATAGTCTCGTTTGTTTGAGCAGTCGCTGTGAGGGGCAGCATCAAAACAAAGGCCGCAAGGAGCAATCCTGTGTACCAAGCCATTTGCTGATTTATGCTCAAACCCAGTCCTCCCGCATTCCACGCTTATTCCAAACGATTTGCGCGCCGTCTATGGCCTCTTGCGCGGCGCATGATCTCATCCGATATGGCGGACTTGGCAGAAACAAGGCGAGACCATGGACC
This sequence comes from Hyphomonas sp. FCG-A18, assembly GCF_045287255.1. Lineage (GTDB taxonomy): Bacteria > Pseudomonadota > Alphaproteobacteria > Caulobacterales > Hyphomonadaceae > Henriciella. The sequence continues at coordinate 1,693,344 of NZ_CP137142.1, read as the reverse complement.
GGACTAGGCAATATGCTGAGTTAAAAGCAGAAATTGATGCGGTGGTTGCCGGAGAAACCTATGTTCCGGCGCGTTATGCCAGTGCTGCTTGCCTGTTGGCCGAAGCGTTTCGTCCACGGTTTTTCTGGACCGGGTTCTATGTTGTTGATCCGTTGAAGGAGCGCGAGCTGGTTGTGGGGCCCTATCAGGGCACTTTGGGGTGCCTGCGGATCCCTTTTGAGCGCGGGGTTTGCGGGGCCTGCGCTGACCAAGGGAAGACTATTATTGTGCCGGATGTGCATGCTTTCCCGGGGCATATTGCCTGTGACAGTCGTACCAATTCTGAAATTGTAGTGCCCGTCTTTGATGCCAATGGCGATCTTGCTGCGGTGCTCGATGTCGACAGTGAGCAGCCGGATGCCTTTGATGAGATCGATCAGGCCGGGCTTGAAGCGATCTGTCGTGATCTGCTGACGGTTTGATTCGACCTTGCTTGTCCTAAGCCAAAATGCTGGCGTTCGGACCGATCCAATCGGCGAGCTGTTTCTGACTCTCAAGCGATAGCTCAGCCCACGCTTCGCGCAGATTTTTCAGACACTTGGCCTGATATCCAAATGTGCCTTGCTCATACGTTCCGTCTTCAATGGTAAGAGAGAAGGTTTTCTCACCTGCCTCCAGAGCGTCGAGATTGGCTTGCAGGAAGGGGAGATAGGTTTTCCCGGCTTCACCCAGCAAGACTTTTGCAGGTACGGAAAGCTCATCTACCCAATCGCCTTCAATGCCGCTGGCATCATCGGCATGATCGAGCCACCGGTAGAGATAAGGCGTTTCGGACCGTAGCCACGCCATCGGTGTCGGGTCGTAGGACATGACTTTGAGTTGGCCATAAAAAGCCAGATCGGCGAGGCTGATCCGATCACCAAACAGGAAGCGCTGGCCTGACAGGCTCATGGCCTCCAAATGGCGGCAACAGCGCTTCCAACTTGCCTCAATCAGTGGGCCTGTTTGCGGGGTACAGCCAACCAGAGCCATGCGTGAAATCTGGCGCGCTCGAATGTCAGCAGCCGCTTCCTCGACTTGCTCCTGTCCGGCATTGGGCAGGCTGTCAAACATCAGCCAGTTGGCACACCATTCGGCATCCTCTTCGTACGCCCAGCGATAGTGGAACATGGCTTTCATGAACCATTCATCGGCCATGTCTTCGAGCAAGAGACAGGCAAAATGCGCGAGTGGATCAGGGGGGAGTAGATCCCGTCCTTCACCTTCCAGGCCGATCAGGAAGGGCGTTGAGTCATTCGTCCATGTGCCGTCGGGCCGTTTAATGACGGGTATAACTGGAACTTTAGCGTTCGGCATAACCGCCATTCGGTCCACAACGGTCATCCCCGTCCAGGTATGGATCAGGCGCTTGGCGCGCATCGCAGCGCGGACCTTCATGGAGTAGGGGGACCCTAACGCGCCATAGACGTGATAGGTCTCACTCATTGTTCTTCCCCGTGCAGCCAGAGGGGGCGGGTCACGATCAACTCCTGACATAAAAGCCCTGCATCACGGTGGCGGGACATGTCTTTGTAATTGGGATGGTTCAACGTTTGAATGAACGCTTGCCGGCTGGGGAAAGTGTTCACCAGCACGCCATCCCAATCCCCCCCACCGATGAAGTAGCGCTCTGTTACAGAGAGCAGGCTGGTTGTGCCCCCGACTTCTGCTGCGGCTTTGGTGAAGGCTTCTGAATAGCGGACATAGGCCGTCTGGCCATCGCAGTCTTCACCATATTCTGGGTCTTCAGGCTTGTACTCGGCTTTCACGCGGAACTTGAGGAGATTGACCTGAGAGACAGGACCATCATGCGGATCATCGCGAAAGGCGCGGAACTGGTCTGCGGTGGGTTGGAAAGCAGGCATGGCAGTTTCTCCTATCCGTCGACGCGTTGTGCGCCTTGCGCGCGGACATGTTCAAGCGTTGGATAGCCGTTCACGGCCATCATCAGGTCGGCTTCGGCAAGGATGCATTTCAGGACATGCGCCGCCCCCTCAGCGCCGCCGAGCGCGAGGCCATAGGCATAAGGGCGACCAACGCCAACAGCAGTTGCGCCAAGGGCAATAGCCTTGACCATGTCACTGCCGGAGCGAATGCCGGAATCAAACAGGACCGGGGTATCCCCTGCGCCTTTGACGACGCCGGGCAGCATATCAATCGCGCCAATCCCGCCATTTGCCTGTCGCCCGCCATGGTTGGAGCAGTATATCGCATCCACGCCCATATCATTGGCGCGACGGGCATCGTCCTCATGACAGATACCTTTCAGCACAATCGGCATGTTTGTGCTCTCACGCAGCCATGACAGGTGATCCCAGGTCATCGTCTCGGCAAAGATTGGTGCCCATGTGCGAATGGCGGTTGCCGGATCTTCTTCCGGCGGTTTCTCCAGCAGGCTGCGGAAGACCGGGTCGGTGAAATAGTTTTGCAGAACATGGCCGCGCAATTGCGGGAAGTTCGAGGTTGCGAGGTCTCGCGGACGCCACCCTGTAACCCACGTATCAAGCGTGACGACCAGAGCCTTATAGCCAGCTTTCTCAGCGCGGCTGATCAGGCTCTCGGCCAGCCCCTTGTGGCGCGGCGTATAGAGCTGGAAATAGGCTGGGGTGTCACCACAATGTTTGATGACCTCTTCGAGCGGATCATTGGCAAGCGTGGAGGCCATGAAGGGCACGCCAGTGATTGCCGAGGCTTTCGCTGCCGCGATGTCACCATGTTCATCCTGCGTGACGATGCCGTTCACGCCAATCGGGGCCATGAAGGCGGGGCTATGAAGCTTATCCCCAAACAGGAGGATTGAGAGATCGCGGACACGACTATCAACCATCATGCGTGGAACCATGCCCCAATGGGCAAAGGCGCTGGCATTGCGGTCTTGGGTCAACTCATCACCGCAGCCGCCCTGCACATAGCTGAGCACATGCGGCGGCATGGCCTCGGTTGCACGCTGGACGAGTGTTTTGAACTCAACCGGATATTTGGGGATGACGCCTTGCAGGCCGCCAAAGTAAATCTCGTTCTGATAATCCCCGAAATGGGCGGGGCGATTGCTTGTGTCAGCCTGCATGATGTCCTCCTGATATCTTTTCTGAATATTCAGGAGGAACCTTCGGTCTGTCTAGGCTTTGTTCGTCGTCTCCAAGATTTTTATGGTGACATAAAAAATAACAGAGCTGGCTAATATAAATAGCAATCCAGATTGCCATTTTGGAAGTGCGTCATCCATTCCTGAAAGATTGAAGACCAGGTAGATTAAACCAGCCTCGAATCCGATAATCCCGGCGTGCTGCCAGTTCATTTTTTCTCGCATTTACTCTCCCTTCAAATGCCGATCCAGAAATGCCATGCGCGTGCGCATCAGGTGCGTGCGCAGTTTTTCGCCGCGAATGCCATGACGCTGTCCGGGATAGGTCATCAGATCAAACACGATACCGCGTTGTTGTAGCTCCGCCATCAGACGGGTGGTGTTATCGAAGGTGACATTATCATCGGCCATGCCATGGATGAGAAGCAGGTTTGGAAGCTCGGTCTCAAGCTTTTCCAGATGATGGAAGACCGAAGACTGCTCATAGCCGTCCGGATTGTCCTGCGGTGTATCCATGTAGCGTTCGGTATAGAACGTATCATACAGGGTCCAATCGGTAACCGGCGCGCCCGATACGGCAGCTTTGAAAGTCCCTTCCGGGGCTTGCAGGATCGTCATCAGCGTCATGTAGCCGCCATAGGACCAGCCCTGAATGGCAATATTGTCGGCATCGACGAAGGGTTGAGCTTTCAGCCAGTTCACGCCAACCAACTGGTCGCGTACTTCTGGGACACCAGTCAGGCGATAGATGACATCTTCGAACCGTTTACCGCGATTGGAACTGCCACGATTATCGAGGCGGAAGACAATATAGCCCTGACGGCTATAGAATTGATCATCCCAGCGTTCCCAATCCCGGTCCACAGTCTGTACGTGTGGCCCACCGTAAACGTTGACAAGAACGGGGTACTTTTTCGTCGGATCAAAATCAGGTGGCGTTTGGATCGAATAGTAAAGCGTCTGGCCATCCTCAGCCGTAAGCGTGCCATATTCCGGAACCGTGTGATCCTTCAGATATGGGGCATAGGGGTGATCCTCGCTGAGGGCGTTTTCCTCAATCCACGCAATCAGCATTGTCGGGTCCGGACAATGGCGGGTCACTTTCGCGGCCATCGGTGTCGTGTCGATGCAATTGGTGCCTGGTAGGCGTTTGGCACCAGCCTCCTCTAGCTCAGCATCGCTTTGCGGCTGTGTAACTCGATAGAGGCCAGTTTGTGGTGGCTGGGTCGGGCTGGAACTGGTCCCGATGAAGGACTTTCCATCCGGGGCCATCGTAATCGACCAGGATTTGCCAAGTTCGGTGAGGCGCTCTGGCTCAGCGCCAGTCGCTGAAACCGCATAAAGATGGCGTTCAAGCGGTGTGTCTTTGTAGCCTGTGAAGAAGACTGTTTCGCCATCAAGACCAGCAATTTCCGAAACGTCCCAATCGCCTGAGGTTAAGTAGGTGCCTTCATCATTATCCATCAGTTTGATGTGACGAAAACCGGTCATTTCGTCAGTCAGCAAAAGGCCAGCGGCTGTGTTGGGTTTGAGGTCAAAGGACAGGTTCACCCAGTTCGGTTGAATTTCGCGCATCTGTTTCTGAGGCGCGCCATCAAGACCAAACGTGTTCATCAGGATGGTTTTCTGATCACGATCAACTGAGCTGACGATCAAAGCCATATCGGCTTCGGCTTTTTTCCAATTCACGCGTGCCAGATACTGATCCGTTGCTGGCCCCCAGTCTTCGCGTCGCCATTTAACTTCTGTGACTTCACCTGTTTCCATATCTCGAACAAAAAGATCGACAATGGCGTTCGGTCGTCCGGCGCGTGGGTAGCGTTGCTCGATGACTGTCACCTCATCGGCGGCGATGTCGAAACGCGGGATAATGTCGACGGTGCTTTCATCCACCTTGGTATAGGCGAGATAGCGATCATCCGGGCTCCACCAGTAGCCTGTATAGCGGCTCATTTCTTCCTGCGCGACGAACTCTGCGACGCCGTAGGAGATCGCTTTGTCAGGTTCAGCAGCTGGCGTGGCACGGGTTTCTGCGCCAGTTTCAAGGTCGATGACACAAACCGCGCCATCGCGCACGAAGCTGACAGACCTGCCCAGCGGGCTGACCTTCGCATCATACTCGAAGGCATCTGTGGCGGTGAGTTGACGGGCTTCGGGCACCTGAAGAGCACGTCCAATTGTTGCAACGTCTGATAGTCGCACAACCGTGTCGTCTTTTACCGTCAGGACGAGGTTTTCAAGATCAGCCGCTTCTGGGCTGACATTGCCCAACCCCGTACTGGCTTCATCAATCTGGGTTTGGATTGATGCAACAGACAGATCGAATTCGGCGGCCTTTGCCTCATCAATGCTTATACTATGGGGTGTGCCATCGGCATTTGGCAGCGTGACGAGATGCAGATCCCCGCCAATTGGGACGAGGATTGTATTTGCCGTGCCCCAATCATAAGAGACAATCCCTTTGCGCCCGGCAATGCGTTTACGTTCCCGCAGGGCCTTTTCTTCCTCGGAGAGTTCAACCTCCTCTGGCTCCAGCAGTTTGGAATCGACCAGCATGGATTGGCCCCCTGTCGCCACATCGAACTGCCAGAGGTCGTAGCGGTCGCTTTCATTCTCGCGAGCTTTCAGGAAAGTGACCCGCTTGCCATCCGGGCTGTACTTCACACCACTGGGTGTCGGGCCAGATAAGGAGGGGCTGGCATACAGGCGCTCTAGGGTGAGCTCTTCAGTTTGAACCATGGGGGCGGCGGTCTCCGATATGGAATTTGAGGTCTGGGCCGTAGAGGCTGTGCAGGCTGATGCGAGCAAGGCAATTGCGGGAATGAGATGAGTTTTCAACATGACATGACCTTAGCGTGCTTTGGTGATCTGTCATCTCTGGTGTCTGGCCAAGTTGTGGACTTGTGTGATGGCAGCTTCACACGTCATACTGTGAACAAGATCAGGAGGACGCATAATGACGTGGTGGGATGTCGCGCTTAAAAGCCTTGTAGGCGGTTTTATAGTGAGCATTGGTGTCGCTAGTGCTCAGGATGATATCATTCATAATATCACCGAAGTACGATATGACTTTGAATCAAATGCACTGCAGAGGGCGGCGGACCTGATGCTGGAAGCTTCCCCGATTATTGAATCGGGAGAACCCAAAGCGGCTGATGTGAATGCCGACTGGAAACTCAGCGTTTCGACCGAACAACATGAAGATGGCTGCAGGCTAACAAACGTTTCTGTCACGCTAAACACTGAAATGACCTTGCCTAATTGGGCTGATGTTGAGGAGATGAATGCCAAGATTCAGGCCGAGTGGGCGCGGTATCTGGCGGCCTTGAGAATGCATCAAGACGGACATGTGGAGATCAACCTGAACACGGCTCAAGAGATAAAAGCCGCATTGCTGGCAATGGAGCCATTTGAGACGTGTGAGGCCTTAAAAGCTGCAGCCGGGATGACAACGGCCACCCTTCAAGCAGAGGCCGAAGATGCGCATGCTGCTTATGACAAAAAGACCAAATTTGGGGCGCGCCAGGGCGCGATTCTAAAACGAAAGCGTTAGTGCGGTCGCTAAAGCTTGATTTTCTGCCCGGTGCGCGCAAGTAACGGCCACTTTTCTTTTTCCTGTCCTGTAAGGAGCAAGCCGCATGTCCGGACCGCAATACGTTTATCATATGCAGGGTGTGTCCAAGACGTATCCCGGTGGAAAACAAGTCTTTGAGAATATCCATTTGTCTTTCCTGCCCGATGCCAAGATTGGGGTCGTGGGCGTAAACGGGGCCGGTAAGTCGACCTTGCTGAAAATCATGGCGGGGGTTGAGACCGAATTTAATGGTGAAGCCTGGGCGGCGGATGGGATCAAGGTTGGCTACCTGCCGCAAGAGCCGCAACTGAACCCGGACCTGTCAGTATTCGAGAACGTTGCTTCTGAGTGTCCGGAAAAGAAACTGCTGGATGATTTCAATGCCATCTCCATGAAGCTGGCTGAGGACTATTCAGATGAGTTGATAGAAGAGATGACCGCGCTTCAGGAAAAGGTTGATGCTGCCGATGCCTGGGACATTGATAACAAGATCGAAATGGCGATGGAGGCGCTGCGCTGCCCGCCGGATACGGCGGATGTGAAAAGCCTTTCGGGGGGTGAGATTCGCCGGGTCGCGATCTGTCGCCTGCTGTTGTCGCGTCCGGATATGATCCTGATGGACGAACCGACCAACCACCTTGATGCGGAAACGGTTGCCTGGCTGCAAAACTACCTGATCAATTTCAAAGGCTGTGTGATCCTCGTTACGCACGACCGTTATTTCCTCGACGATATTACCGGATGGATTCTGGAACTCGATCGCGGTCGCGGCATTCCTTATGAGGGCAACTATTCCAACTGGCTTGAACAAAAAGCCAAGCGGATGGAGCAGGAAGCCCGCGAAGACAAGGGGCGCCAGCGCGCGCTTGCCAAGGAACTTGAATGGGTTCGATCCAGCCCGAAAGCGCGGCAGGCCAAATCCAAGGCGCGTATCCAGTCTTATGAGGAAATGGCGAGTAAGGCCGAGCGTGAAACCGTTGGGACAGCGACAATCCGTATCCCACCCGGACCGCGTTTGGGCAACAAAGTTCTGGAAGCAGAAAATCTGCGCAAGGGCTTTGGCAATAACCTACTGATCGAAGACCTTGATTTCAAACTGCCACCCGGTGGTATTGTTGGGGTTATTGGTCCTAACGGCGCGGGTAAATCCACCCTGTTCAAGATGATCATGGGTAAGGAACAACCGGATTCCGGAACCCTTGAACTCGGTGAGACGGTCAAGCTTGGCTATGTCGACCAAAGCCGTGATGCGCTGGATGACAAGAAGAATGTCTGGGAAGAGATCTCTGATGGATTGGACGTCATCAAACTCGGCAATGTCGAGATGAACTCTCGTGCCTATGTCAGCGCGTTTAACTTCAAGAAGACCGATCAGCAAAAGCCAGTTGGCAAGCTCTCTGGTGGTGAGCGCAACCGCGTACACCTCGCCAAGATGCTGCGTGAAGGCGGCAACTTGCTCCTGCTCGACGAACCGACCAACGACCTTGATGTTGAGACCTTGCAAGCGCTTGAGGACGGTCTTGAGAACTTCCCCGGCTGCGCTGTTGTGATCTCACACGACCGCTGGTTCCTTGACCGCATGGCGACGCATATTCTCGCTTTTGAGGGCGATAGCCACGTTGAGTGGTTTGAGGGCGATTTCTCGTCCTATCTTGAAGACAAGAAACGCCGCCTAGGCCCAGAAGCGGTTGAACCCAAGCGCGTGAAGTTCAAGAAGTTTGATCGCTAGCATTAGCTGACCTTGCGTTCGCGTTGACAATCGCCCTCGCCGTGCCACGCTCCATCTCATGAAAGATGGAGAGAGAAATGCGGGCTGTTTTAGCATGTGGGGCATTGGCTTTAGTAATGGCCTGCGCAGAGCCTGCGGATCGTACTGTGCAGCCTGAAGCATCTGCAGAGGTGAATGTTGAAGCACAAGGACTTGTCGCGCAAACGTTGCCGGAACTTGTTGAGGCCTTGGCCGCGGGAGAGGCAACGTCTGAAACGCTTACGGAACTTTATCTGGACCGGATTGAGGCTGTTGATCGATCCGGACCACGTTTGCAAAGTGTCCTCGCGCTCAATCCCGATGCTCTGTCGCAAGCCAAGGCAAGTGATGCGCGCCGCGCTGCGGGAGAGACCCTTGGGCCACTTGATGGCGTGCCGATCCTTCTGAAAGACAATGTTGAGAGCGCTGATCCGGTAGCGACGACTGCAGGATCGCTCGCGCTCAAAGACAATGTGACAGGGCGGGATAGCCCACTCGTGGCTGGCGTGCGTGCTGAAGGCGCTGTTATCCTCGGCAAGACGAATTTAAGCCAGTGGGCGAATTTCCGTTCGAACAATTCTGTGAGTGGTTGGTCTGCGCTAGGTGGGCAGGTGCGAAACCCCCATATGCTGGACCGCTCACCCTGCGGGTCGAGTTCAGGCTCCGGTGCAGCTATAGCCGCTTCGCTGGCTGCGGGAGCTGTTGGAACGGAGACGAATGGCTCGATCATTTGCCCAGCGCAGGTTAACGGTATTGTCGGTTTCAAACCGACTGTCGGTGTCCTGTCGCAAGAGGGGATCGTGCCGATTTCCGCTTCGCAAGATACTGCCGGGCCGATGACCAAGACGGTGACCGGTGCCGCGCTGATGATGGATGCGATGACTGGGGAGGCAATCTATGCTGCTGAGCTCAATGCAGAAAGCCTGAATGGGGTTCGCGTCGGAGTAATGCGTTTTGCGCAAGGATCGAATGCAGACATTCAAGCGCTTTTTGATGACGCCCTCGCTGATCTCGAGACAGCAGGCGCGATTCTGGTTGAGATTGAGGCCTTCTCGCCCGATGCGGAGAATTTCTGGGGCGATGCCCTTGCTGTGCTGCAATATGAATTCAAAGACGGGCTGAATGCTTATCTGGCGACGACACCAGATACTGTGACGGTGCGTACTTTGGCGGATGTGATTGCGTTCAATCAAGGTGAGGGGGATACCGAGCTTGCCTTGTTTGGTCAGGACCTCTTCGAAGCCTCTGAGGCGCGTGGGCCTTTAAGTGACGAAGACTATATCCGTGCTCGCGATACGATCCAGGCAGCCACACGCGCGAAGGGCATTGATGCTCTTATGGCTGAGCATAATGTGGCTGTCCTTGTTTCGCCGTCTGGTCCGGTTAGTTCCCGCGTTGATCCGGTCAATGGCGATGTCTGGCCGAGTTGGGCAGGCGCAGGCTGGATGGCTGCGATTGCAGGCTATCCCCATGCCAGCGTTCCAATGGGGGATGTACACGGCATACCGGTGGGGTTCTCTTTGATGGCAAGTGAAGGGGATGACGTCGCCGTCCTGTCCTACGCGTATGCGTATGAGCAGATTAGCCAGAAACGTGTCGAGCCGCGCTATCTGGCAACAGCCGAAGCACGACCCGAGATTGAAGCAGCGATGATGGTGGAAAGTGAATGATGGATTTGGATTTCAGTGGCAAGCGTGTGCTCATCGTTGGTGGGTCTAGCGGGATTGGAAATGGCATCGCGCATGGCTTTCTATCGCGTGGGGCGAGCGTTGAAGTCTGGGGTACGCGGCCAAGCGCAGAAGACTATGCGGGCGCAGAGGGAAGCGACCTGTCAGGGCTTGATTATAGCCAGGTGAATGTTGCCGATATCGATGCGGTTGAAGCGGTAGAACCCGGCGAGCGGCTTGACGTGCTGGTGCAGTGTCAGGGGACCGTGCGCTATAATCGCGAAGAGTTCACGCGTGAGGGCTGGGACACTGTGATGGATGTGAATATCAACTCTGTCATGGCGGTGGCGCGGAAATTTCATACAGCCTTAGCAGCGGCGAAGGGGGCGATGATCATCGTGAGTTCAGTGGCCGGGTTCGATGCGACGATTGGTAATCCAGCTTATTCGGCCTCTAAGTTTGGAGCGGTTGGCCTGACCAAGACTTTGGGAGCGGCCTGGGCCAGTGATGGCATTCGTGTGAATGGTCTGGCTCCGGGGCTGGTCGAGACCAAGCTGACCCATGTTACGACCAAGCATGAAAAGCGCTTGGAAGGAGCGCTGCGGGCGATCCCGCAGCGCCGTATGGGCACCCCTGAGGATATGGCAGGGGTGGCCCTGTTCTTGGCCTCACCACTGGCGTCTTATGTAATGGGTCATACCGTGATCGCGGATGGTGGTCTGAGCTTGCAATAGCTACTTAACAACAGAGCAGGCGACACGTGGTCCAGCGCCCCCAATGGGTTGCGTCATGTGATCGTCGCGATTTTCATGGATAATCAAAGCTGCGCCATCCTTATCAGCCAGATCTGCGAGGCTGAACAGGGTTGAGAAGGCCTCATAGCCAGCAGAGCCATCTGCAGCGGCCCAGATGTTCGGCAAATCACCGCCTTCCGGCCCATTTGGGTTGAGCAGCCCATGGCCGCCTTTGACGAGACCGAGATGTCCGCCAGATTTCTTGAATACGCCAAGATCACTGCAATCCCCGACCTGGTGCAGGTGCAAGCCATGCCAGCCTGGCGCAAGGCCGCCTTCGGCAATTGTTACTTCCATCAGGACACCGTTCGGGCCGCCAATGAGATTCAGGGCGCCGATTGATTGGCCCTCAACTCCGATAACATCACCGCTCATCCGCATCATGCTAGGAAAGACGCCGTCAGCGGGACCGGGCATTTCATGCGGTTCGGGGAGAGACTGGTGGGCATCTTGTGCCGGGGCATGCATGCAGGCTGCAAAAGGAAGAAGAGCGGCAAACAGGGCTTTACGGATCATGGTTCGAACTCCAAAGATTTGAGTACGAAAATAATAGAGCGTTCGGTGAGGGTGTCAGCCTTGGAAAGTAAAAATGATCGGGCTGATAAGGTTTTGGTCGCGCTCGGCCATTTTGAGAGCCGGGCGGCGGCTCAGGCGGCGATTGCGGCGGGTAAGGTTCTGGTGAATGGGCGGGTGCTGAGCAAAGCGTCTGAGAAGATTTCACTGGCGGCCAAGATCGAAGCGGAAACGGCGCATCCCTGGGTGTCGCGCGCGGGCATAAAGCTCGCCCATGCTCTGACCGCTTTTGAGGCTGATCCTACAGGTAAGCCTTGTCTTGATATTGGCGCCTCGACAGGCGGATTCACAGACGTATTGCTGACGCAGGGTGCAGCCTCTGTTGTTGCAGTTGATGTTGGGCGCGAGCAGTTACATGCACGGATAAAGGCTGATACTCGTGTGATCTCTCTAGAGAGCACGGATGCTCGCCATTTGAAGGCTGAGCAGGTTGGTAAGCCAAAGCTGATTGTCTGTGATGCGAGCTTTATCTCGCTCAATAAGCTTTTGCGGGTGCCGCTATCATATGCGCAGCAGGGTGCTCAGCTCATTACGCTGTTCAAACCCCAGTTCGAAGTCGGACGCGAAAATATTGGTAAGGGCGGGATCGTGAAAGACACAAACGCTGTAGAACAGGCCGAAGAGGCTTTTATTGAGTGGTTGGCGGGTGAGGGATGGCAGGTTTTGGCGCGAATCGACAGTCCGATCACAGGCGGTGATGGCAATGCAGAACGCCTGATCCACGCCCGTAAGAAATAACCCTCACTTTTTGGGTGAGGGCTTTCTCAAAAGTTCAGAACTATCGTCTACCCGGCAGGACCACGTGCGCCGCCACCGGTCTGGCGGCGGTTCAGGAAGGCAAGACGCTCGAACAGGGCTACATCTTGCTCATTCTTGAGCAATGCACCGTGAAGGGGAGGTGTCAGCTTGTCCGGATCTTGCTCGGCCATTGTCTCAAGGTCGACATCTTCATTCATCAGTAGTTTCAGCCAGTCGAGCAGCTCGCTGGTCGAAGGTTTCTTCTTCATGCCGGGAACTTCGCGCATGGAGTAGAATGTGGTTAGCGCATCTGAGACAAGCTTTTGCTTGATGCCCGGATAGTGCACCTCGACAATGTCTTTCATCGTTTGCTCATCAGGGAACTTGATGAAGTGGAAGAAGCAGCGGCGCAGGAAGGCGTCAGGCAGTTCCTTTTCATTGTTTGAGGTAATGATCACAATCGGGCGCTGGGTCGCTTTGACGGTTTCATCAGTCTCGTAGACATAGAATTCCATGCGATCGAGTTCCTGCAGGAGGTCGTTCGGGAATTCGATATCGGCCTTGTCAATCTCATCAATCAGCAGGATTGGACGCCCCTCAGCTGTGAAGGCCTCCCAGAGCTTACCTTTTTTGATGTAGTTGCGAACATCCTTGGCGCGCTCTTCGCCCATTTGGCCATCGCGCAGGCGGGATACCGCATCATATTCGTAGAGGCCTTGCTGGGCTTTTGTGGTTGATTTGATGTGCCACTCGATCAGGTCCACGCCGAGCGCTTTGGCAACTTCTACAGCCAGAACAGTTTTACCGGTTCCCGGTTCACCTTTAATTAGGAGCGGACGCTCAAGCGCAATCGCCGCATTCACAGCCACCCGCAGGTCATCAGTAGCGACATAGTTTTCAGTGCCTTCAAAGCGCATGGGAGTCCTCCAGTAACAGTGAATAACAATACGTCGGTAAGGCTACAGGGCAACCGTGACGTTGCGCAAATGAGCTGCGTTTGGAGGGCTGCACGTCCCGCGACCACGGGACAAAGGTGCATAAATTGCAAGATGACGTTAACCCTTTCGCTCTATCCACAGTTGATAGAACAAAGGGAAACCTATGCCGCTTAAGCTCTCTCTTAAACCTAGCGAGGCCGTCATCGTTAATGGCGCGGTTATGCGAAATGGTGAGCGCCGTGGCATTATGGTGCTTGAGAACAAAGCGCGCGTGATGCGGGAGAAAGACATTGTTTTCCCCGAAGCGGTTCAGACCGCAGCCGAGCATGCTTACTTCGCTTTGATGCAGCTTTATCTGACGGGTGAGACGTCCGGGGCAATATATGACGATGCTATCGTCTCGCTCTGTGATATTGTACTGGGCACAAAGGATGACCTCGTCGCTCAGCGTGTTCAGGATATTGCGATCTCTGCAGCAGCAGGCGACACCTATATGGCGCTTTCCAAATGCCGAAAACTCCTAAAAGTTGATGGAGGGCGTGATGGCTGACTTGGCTAGCCTGGATATGGTGGGGTCTGGTGCACAAGCCTCCTCAATGAGCGAGGCAATTTCCCTCTTACAGTCTGGCGCGGCAGAGCAAGGGCTTTCTCTTGCTTTGGGGGATCGCGTAATTGCTTTTTCTGCTGATGACATCGCGAGTGGAGGAGCCTTGCAGAGATTGTTGGGATTGCAGCGCGTGTTGAACACCTTGCGTGTGCCACGACAGGATAAGGTTCAGCCTCTGCGTTCTGGCAAGCCGGTCTTGCATCCGCGTGTGGCTGAAATCCTCGACGCCCTGCGCTAAAAGGACTATGGCGAATTTTCCGATCTAATGGGGCTTTGCCATGTCTGGTGAGTTTATCACTGTCTTTATCAGTGCCTTCGTCACGTTCTTTGTTTTGATTGATGCCATTGGCGTTGCGCCAGTGTTTGCCTCTCTCACAGTGAAGGGGGACGGGGCTTATCGGCGTTCGATGGCGATCCGTTCGGTTTTAGTCGGCACGCTGATCATTTTTGGTTTTGCGTTTTTTGGGGCATGGCTGCTTGGAGCCCTCCATATCAGCATTGATGCCTTCCGTGCGGCTGGCGGTATCCTTCTGTTTCTGATCGCGCTGGATATGGTGTTTGAAAAGCGCACAGAACGGCGCGAAAATCGCGCTGAAAGCGTTCTGGCTGATGAAGATGAAAAAGGCGCGCTGGACGATGTTTCCGTCTTTCCTATCGGTATTCCCATGCTGGCCGGACCGGGATCGATTGCCACGGCTATGCTGTTCATGTCCGAAGCGTCCGATTGGACGATTAAGGCGGCAGTCCTTTCTGCGATCGCGATCAATATGGTGATTTGCCTTCTGGTTTTCCTGGCCGCTGGACCGATTGTCCGGGCACTGGGTGAAAGCGTTGCTGGCGCGGTGACTCGGATTTTCGGCGTAATCCTGGCGGCGCTTTCAGTGCAGCTTTTGATTGATGGCATCAAAGGCGCATTTGGTCTGGCTTAGAGGCTTGCTCCTTTAGCGGATATAACGGCTGAGCGTCTCCGCGCGGGTAATGGTCGATAGCATTGTCATGATCAGGGCGATGCCGATTGCTGCAATCGCCATGATCTGAAGCACCAGCTGTGTTGTCCACTTCACGCCGATTTGGGCGAGTTTTAGCGTATTGGGGCCAAGTTCACGAGTAAGGGCAACCGCTCTATCCCCGCCAGCCCTTGTGACGAGAAGAATGCGGCGCATGTCTTCCGGGCTGCCGGTTTGTTCAACCAGCGTGACCGCACCTGTGGTGCTTGTCAGGTCAGCCAGCGTTGCGATTGTCTGCATGTCTCTTTTCAGACGTTCCAGGGCGGCGGGTTCAATTGCGGTACGATAATCCTCAATGATGCGTGCCGAACGCTGATCGAATGTCAGCACAGGTTCAAAGGCCAGGCTTAGCTGCTGACGCAAACGGTCAGCGGGTAAAGCGTCCTCAACGCGCGTGCGAAGGTAGTTGTCGAATCGAGGGTCGAGACGGCTTGCGCGCCGTGCGGTTAGCAAAACGGTGACCCCCTTTTCAAAGATATCACTATCGCTGCCTTGATCGGCTCTGGACATCAGGCCCAACGCGCGCAGACGAAGCTGAATATCATCAACACCGCTCCCCCCGAGCCAGCTCTGGCTGCGGCGGACGAGATCTTCAGTATCGCCGAGAATGGAGAAGCGACTGCTTGTCGGCAGAGCCGCGCCGAGGTCACTCAAAGCGATTGTCGGCGTTGTCTCGGGCATTGCTTCAACAGTTTCAGGTTCAGTTGCGCTCTCTGTATCCAGATCTCCGATCTCTGGGGTAGGCGGTGGTGGTGGCGAGACCGCGCGCTGATAATTTGCCCTGACATTATCGGGCAGGAAAAGCAAAGCGGCGCGGACAATGCGCTGGTCCTGTGTGCCACTTTCCTCGGTTGCAGCAGCGGCGCGCACAGCGCGGGCATCATCTTCATTCAGCATTTGCGGCGCAGCCAGCAAGTAGCCCCGCGCGGCTGAGAAAGCGCGCTCTGTCACGGTTTGATCAATGCGCGAAGCCCAGCTTTGGCGCGCAGTCGTATCAGACAGGCGTAAGGCCTCGAAAGCCTTGTCGATCTCTGCGCGGGTTTCGGTGCGGGCTTCAATACTGTTTGGATTGGTGATGGCGGATGTTGTGAAAGCCGCAATGATTGTATTGGCGGCAAGCACAGGCAGAAGAAGCGCCAGAGCATTGAACAGCAGCGCTTGTCGCCAGGTTGACGGGCGAACTCGCTTGCCTTGTCGCCAACGCGAAGCCATGGCTGGTTCCTTTACTCAACACCTAGCATTATAGCGCCCGAATCACACCAAATTAGCAAGTGCTAGATGACAGGCAATCTGTATACAGGCTTATTGTTCAGTCCATATCCCGGCATATTTCTGCTTGTGGGCAAAACCAAGGCCAGTTTAGTGTTTGTGCATGTCTGTTGCGCTTTCCATTCTTGATCCCTCACCTGTCTTTGAAGGGCGCTCGGCGGCGCAGGCCTTGGATGAAACGCGCGCGTTGGCGCAGGCCGCAGACGCTTTGTCTTACCGATCCTATTGGGTGCAGGAGCATCATAATGCGGCGAGCTTTGCCGGCAGCGTACCTGAGGTCCTGATGGCAGACCTTGCCGCTCGAACCTCGCGGATCATACTTGGCTCTGGCGGCATTATGCTGCCCAATTACTCCCCCTTGAAAGTCGCTGAGATCGGTCAGGCCTTGAATGCGCTCTATCCCGGACGAATCGAGATTGGCTTAGGCCGTGCTACCGGTGCAGACCCGAGAGCCTCTGCGGCTTTGCTGGGGCCGGGTGCGCAGACCTTTCCAACCATGTTGCGCATGGCGATGGATTGGTGGCTGGATGCCAGTGGCGAGCAGGCTTTGGAGGCTGACCATCGCGCCAAAGGGATTGCCGCGCGCCCGTCTGGACCGAGGCCGGATCTATGGATGCTGTGCTCTTCCTCTGAATCGGCTGCGTTCGCCGGGCAAATGGGTTTAAAACTCGCTTTTGCTGATTTCCTCGCGCCTGAAGGGGCCGCGGCGGCTTTGGCGGCTTACCGGCAGGCCTTTGAGCCATCACCTTTTGCGGCGCAGCCTTATGCTGCTATTGGTCTGGTCGCTTTGGCCGCTGAGACTGAGGCAGAGGCGGAGCGGTTGTCCGCGACAGTCAAAGCTTGGTCACTCAGCCGTGGGGCAGGGCTATTCCGTCCCTATCTCACCGCGGATGCCGCGCTTGCCAAACTTGAAGAAGCACCATTGGAAGCACCGCCTAATCGTGCTGTTATTGGGCGGGCCGAGACAGTCGCTGAGCGCCTGTTGGAAAAGGCCCGCGAAGCGCAGGCAAATGAACTTTTCGTCCTAACAATTGCTGAGAGCCCAGAAGCTCGTATCGCTAGTTACAGTTTGCTTGATCAGGCCTGGAAGGCTTTATCCTAAAAGACGAAGCTGGTTTCTTTCTCAAACCCAGGCAGAACCGGGGGACAGCACTCAAACGCATCACGCGAAGACACAGTCTCGCCAGCGCGCGTATAGATGCGGGCGGTTCCAAGCTTGCTGGTCTGGCGCACGACGACACCAAGGCGGCCGCCTTCAGATAGCTGGTCGAGCCATGCCTGCGGTACGGTTTCGACCATGCCGTTGATCAGAATCACATCGAATGGCCCCTGACTGGGCATACCAGCGGCGAGATCACCTTTCACGGCAACGGCGTTGTCAAGCGTGGTGGCCGCAAAGCGCTCTGTAAGACGGTCCACGTTTTCGTCTGCATCTTCAAGCGCAATTACCGCTTCACCCAACTTTGAAATCAAGGCGCTGCTATAGCCAGCGCCTGCACCGATGACCAAAGCGGTATCGGAGCGTTTGATGTTCAGATTTTTGAGTATCTTACCGAGATCACGCGGCGTCCACATCGCGCGAGATTCGCTGAGTTCCATTTCATGCTCGGAATAGGCGATTTCCTGCATGGCCTTGGGCACGAAGTTTTCACGCGGTGTATAGAGGAAAGCTGCAACAATAGCGGGCTCTGTCACATCGTTTACCCGCACTTGCGAGTCGACCATGATGCGGCGTGCTTTTTCGAAATCCATCTTGGAACCCTCGTCCTGCCTCTATCTATCTGCGCGCCATAGCGTGTGGTGCGCGTCGGTGCAATATGGCCTTATGCGCAGATGCAAGTCCAATTGCGTGATTTACCCGATTGCAAGCCTGCGCAGGCACTGCTATGGCACCGCTTCACTTCGGCGGCTCTGTGGCGGAGTGGTGACGCAGCGGATTGCAAATCCGTGTACGCCGGTTCGATTCCGGCCGGAGCCTCCAACCCTTTCCTGATCATGATATTACGGACTTATACGTGGTTTTGGCGGCTATTCGGCGCGTATGGTGAATCCTTTCTTACGTGCAAGACAGAGATTGCTAACGGGTCGTTAACTATTGTGCTGGATAAGGTTAACTGTCTTCATTTGGAGACACCCACCATCACCCAATGCCTCGGCGGGACTGTTGTCCCGCCATTTTTTTGCCTGATGTATGACATTCCCCGTTTGACAGGAAAATGGCCTCTGGTATGACACCGCTTCGTTGGTGATCCGCGATAGCTCAGTTGGTAGAGCAGGCGACTGTTAATCGCCCGGTCGTAGGTTCGAGTCCTACTCGCGGAGCCACTCTTTCACTCATAATGCATGTTGCTCCAGAAACGGCTTTAGTTTCCGGTTAAAGATGGCGATTTCGCTGAGATGCTTAAGGGCAGTCAATTCAAGAACTAGACTCTATACTCGTGAGGCAAGGGTCTCGGAGTATGAGCTAATAATTGATTTTTGGAGCGGGCGATGAGATTCGAACTCACGACCCCAACCTTGGCAAGGTTGTGCTCTACCCCTGAGCTACGCCCGCGTCCTGAATGGGTAAGTCGACTGAATGTCTCGTCAGCCGAAAGCGCGATAAAGCCGAAAAAGACGGGGTCTGCAAGGGGGTATTTGCGGCGATGTGCAGAAGATGTGTGGATTGTTTGTGCGCCATGCCGCGCTCAATCCGTTTGAAGCACAATTTTGATGACGGCTTCGCCATAGCGCTTGGCCTTTCTCTCTCCGACCCCTGAAATCAAGCGCAATTCATGCGCATCGCGCGGGCGATTCTGCGCAATCGCGGCCAGCGTTCGATCATGAAAGATAACATAGGGCGGTTTGGCAATTTTTCGGGCGATTTCAGCGCGCCAGGTTCGCAACGCTTCAAACAGATCGCGGTCGCGATCCGATAAGTCTGCGAAGGCGGCTTTTGCCGTGGCGCTTGCTCGGCCCTTGCGGGTGCGGCGCGCAGTTGGGTCTGTGCGCAATGCCAAAGCCTGCTCACCACTGAACAGGCGTTTTGCTGCGTCATGATCGGGGACATAGAGGAACGGGCGCGTGGGCTCTCCACCCTCGCCTAGAAGGCCCTTAAAGAGGAGTTCATCAAACACCATGGCCCACCCCGTTTTGGGGAGGTCTGTACCAATACCATAGGTGGAGTGGCGGGACAGGTCCTGGTCGAAATCGTCTTTAGCCTGTCCCATCAGGTGGATCAGGATGCGTGTGCGCCCGATCTTTTGACCACAGCGCAAGACAGCCGAAACGGCCATTTGCGCATAGCGCGTGACATCATGGTGCTCGCTCGGGCCTGCGCGGCACATATCGCATTCCCCGCAGGGGGCAGTGTCTGTTTCCCCGAAATAGGTCCGGATAGCTGCACGGCGGCAGGTCTCGCCATTCAGGAACGCGAAGAGTTGTCGCGCCTTGGTGATCTGGACGCGCTTGATGGCTTCGTCTGCATCGCTGTCATGGGCCCACATTAAGGCGCGGCGCAGGTCGGCGGGACCATAGAGGGCAATCCCTTCGGCAGGCTCACCGTCACGCCCGGCGCGGCCAACCTCCTGCCAATAAGCCTCAATAGACTTCGGGCTGTCGGCATGGATGACAAAGCGTACGTCAGGCTTGTCGACACCCATGCCGAAAGCGACGGTTGCGCACATAACAATGCCATCCTCAAGGAGGAAGCGGCGCTGGTTTTCCGCCCGCGTATCCCCATCAAGGCCTGCATGATAAGCGAGGGCCGTAATACCATTATTGGTGAGGGCTTCAGCGATGCTCTCGGTCGCTTTGCGGCTTGCGGCATAGATGATCCCGGACTGGTTTTCCCTCTGTGTGATCAGACGGATCAGCGTGTCGGTTCGGTTGCCCGATTTGGGTTCAGCCGAGAGGATGAGATTGGGGCGGTCGAAACTCGCGACATGGACGGCGGCGTCATCAAAGGCGAGCTGGCTCAGGATATCGCGGCGCGTTCGCTCGTCTGCTGTAGCTGTCACAGCGATTCGCGGGACGTTTGGGAAGAGAACCTTGAGGCGGCCTAGGGCGCGATAGTCGGGGCGGAAGTCATGGCCCCATTGGCTGACGCAGTGCGCCTCGTCGATTGCGATGAGTGAGATGTTTAGCCCAGTCAGGGCGTTTGCAAGGCTGCTCGAGAGCGCCTCTGGCGAGACATAGAGGATGTCCATCTCGCCATTGGCAGCTGCGGCCAGAGCTGCGCGGCGCTCATCAAAGGAAAGCGAGCTGTCCAGGCGCTCCGCGCGGACGCCGACCGCCTTGAGGGCTTCGACCTGATCAGCCATCAGCGCGATTAGCGGGGAGACGACCAGACCGACGCCCGGTCGAAGGAGGGCCGGGATCTGATAACAGATCGACTTACCACCCCCGGTTGGCAGGACGGCGAGCACGTCTTTCCCGGCAAGGGCGTCAGCAATGACATCCTGTTGCAAACCCCGAAAGGCGTCATAGCCGTAGACCCGCTTGAGCAGATCAAGCGCGGCGGAGAGATCCTGTGTGTCTCCATAGTCGGGGCGGCGTGCCGGAATAGCCATAATGCATACCCGTGGGCAGACTCGGCATGCGGGGCAATCTGTTGATAGGTCTTGAGTTACGAAAAGTCAGTTCAACCGAATTGCGCCTGTAGGGCATCAATCATCCAGGTGTGGCGCTCTGCGACTTTAGCGGCCTCGGCCTGGTAGCCGCCGCCAAGGGTTGTGGCGAGGGGAATGCCTTTGGCGTGGCAGGTTTGCGCCACCAAGGCTTCGCGGGCTTGGAGGCTGGTATCTGAGAGGTTGAGCAGGCCAAGGCGGTCTTCATGATGAGGATCAACGCCGCCATTGTAAAAGATGAGATCGGGCTTGGCGCGATCAATCGTGGTGTTCAGGGCCGTTGTTGCGGCAGCAAGGTAAGCTTCATCGCCCGTGTCTTTCGGTAGCGCGAGATCAAGGTCAGATGGAGGCTTTGTTCGCGGCCAATTCTCCGCGCAGTGCAGGCTGGTTGTGAAGACGCGCGGGTCATCTGCAAAGATGAGCGCTGTCCCGTCACCGTGATGGACATCAAAATCGAGGATAGCGATTTTCAAGTTCGGCTGTTCCGCCAGCAAAGCAAGGGCGGCGACCGCGACATCATTGAAAACGCAGAAGCCAGCCCCGCCATCGGGTCCGGCATGGTGACTGCCTCCAGCAAGCGTAGCGGCGGCCCCGGTTTGTAGGGCTCGATGCCCGGCCAATAGCGTCCCGCCGCAAGAAGCCCGTGAGCGTGCTGCAATTGCCGGGGTCATCTCGAAACCAATCTTGCGGGCATCCTTTCGGTCAAGCCGGGAGGTGAGAACCGCATGAACATAATCGGGGTGGTGCGCACGCTCGAGATCGGATTGGCTGGCATGGTCCGGTGTTTCGAATAGGTGCCCTTTGGCGTGCAAAAGCTCGGCTACTAGCGAGTATTTGCGCATGGGGAAGCGGTGGCCATCATCAACACTGGTCGCGTCATAGTCTGGATGGTGGATGATGGGCAGCATAGGCGGGATATGGGGTAATGGCGCAAAAAGTCAGGGCCTGGAAGGCATCACCCGTTGGGGGCATATATTTTTCTCAAAACGGCGCTAACCTATCGGTCAAGTCAGGGAGTTTGATCGAATGCGGTACGTATTGGCAGGATTAGGGGTCGCTATGATTGTGGCTGGGCAGGCGAATGCGCAGACGGCACCCATGTTCGACCCTGAGACGCGTGCGAGTATTTCAACGCAGATTCCGATGCCTGAAATCAGTTCTGCCATTAGCTCTTTTGTCAGTGATGGGACAGGGGGAGAGACTTTGCTAACAGTGGCAAGGGCTGGGCATCGCGATGCGGCAAAAGTCTTGGCGCGTGAATGCTTGCGTGGTCGGACCTGCGTAACCACGCGCGGGGAAAGCCATGAACTGCTCATTGCTGCCGCACAGACCGATTATGCTTCTGCTCAGACTCTGGCGGGGCTTTACCGTGATGGGGAATGGGGTGGGCAGGCTTATCCCGTACAGGCGGCCAAATGGATCATGCATGCCGATAAGCTTGGATCTACGAGCGCAAGATACATGCTCGATAGCTTGCCGATTGAGGCTGTTCGCGAGGCTGGCGCGATACATTTGTTGCCGCCGCCGCTTGAACCTGTTGAGACTGTACAGGGCCCACCGCAGGCAGAGGAGGAAGACGGTGGTCTTTATTCAATGGATGATGCGGAAATTGAAGCGCTCGCAGACTTCATTTTCGGTACTGGGGGAAGCGGCGGTGATGTCGAGCCACCGCATCTTGAGTGGCCTGGGAAAGCGGAAGGGTTTCCGATTTTTGTCGATACCGGGTTGAGCGATGTGGGGGACGCAGCAGCATCCTGTACCGTTGCGGCGCAACCTGTTCTAGAAAATCTTCTGGCGCGGACAAAAGCGGATAAGTCAGACTTGGGTGCCTATGCGCAGTTGCAAATTGAGGCACCCCTCATGGAATCTTATTTTAGCGCGCTGAACAATCCAGATTTGAATGGTGGCTTTGAGGGTGCAGCGGTAAATGCAGCTCTGGAACAGCATACAATGTTTAGAGATACGGGCAGTCAGTATGGCCCTGAGCCGAAGTATTGCGAGGCTAATTTTACCCAATTCATGGTGGATAAGGCGATCGCGAAAGCCCGCGCTATAGACTGATCAGTGAAAGGATGAGTGCTTATTTTGGGCATTTCAGTGCGCACTGATTCTGGGATTTGCACAATCAATCCGACCGAGACTTTGCCTGTGCAATAAAGCGGTATGGCGGGGAAACCACTCAAACTTTGGACACGGCGGCATACGCTGGAGACGCAATTGCGTCTGGCACTGGGGCAGACTTGTGTTCAGGTTTCTAAGGCGATCGGGTTTGCGCATACAACCGTGAAGAAGCGCGCGGTGAAGGAAAACCTGCACGCGCCCTTGAGTGTTGAAGTGCAGCTGGGACTGGTTGATGAGTTGCGGCGGCTAAAGGCGATTGAGGCCTTTCTGGATGCTGAAACCGGCAGCGCGCAAGCCAAGCGCGCAATTGATGAGCTGAAAGCCCTGAAGGATCAGAGCGCACCTGAAGGGGGGAGTTCGGCCATGATGTCGATCAAGAAAATCAAAGAGATGAGTGATGCCGAACTGGACGCGTATCTGGAGTCCCTGGTTCCGGGATTGGAGACAAAGGCCGCTGACGGGCTGGAGCCGTGAAGAGCGGGAGTTTTTGGCGCAGTATCCGTTTCTGAAGACAGTGCAGGCCGCGCAGAAACCCCCGCCAGATGTAACGAACTGGCGGAACTGGTTGTTTCTGGGTGGACGGGGGGCAGGCAAGACGCGGGCCGGGGCCGAATGGGTTCGGTTTGCCGTCAATCATTGCGGGGTCGGGCGTGTAGCGCTGGTCGGACCAACCCTGACGGATGTGCGCGAGGTGATGATTGAAGGTGTTTCTGGCCTACGCCATCTGGGAAACCTATCGGATGCGCAGCCTGTGTATCATGTCTCCCGCCGGACTTTGGAATGGCCGAATGGGGCTGTGGGGCAAGTCTTTTCCGCTGAGGATGCTGACAGTCTGCGCGGCCCACAATTTGAAGCGGCGTGGTGTGATGAGATTGCCGCCTGGCGTGAGGGCGAGGCGGTCTGGGATACATTGCAAATGGGTTTGCGGCTGGGTGTGCATCCCCAATGCGTGGCGACGACGACGCCGCGCCCCGTGCCTTTGGTGAAGCGGCTGGTGGATGGTGAAGCGGTTCTGACACGAGCCGCGACCAAAGATAATGCGGCGTATCTGGCGAGTGGCTTTGTTGAGGCAATGGAAGCGATTTATGGGGGGACAGCGCTGGCGCGGCAGGAATTGCTTGGAGAACTGCTGGATACACCGGAGGGCGCAGTCTGGACGCGCGGCATGATTGATCATACGCGGGTGACCGTGCCGCCAGAGCAGTTTGAGGATATTATCGTGGCGGTTGATCCACCAGCCACGAGCGGGGCCAAGGCTGATACATGTGGGATCATAGCAGCAGGGCTTGCGATTGCCGAGGGGTTTGGACGGCGCTGCTTTGTGCTGGCGGATGGGTCAGTGCAGGGCTTGCGCCCACTCGATTGGGGCGCGCGGGTTGGCGCTTTGGTGCGCTCAGTTGGTGCGCGCGCGGTCGTCGCCGAGGCCAATCAGGGCGGGGAAATGGTACGCTCGGTTCTGGAAAGCGCGGGATGTGATGTGCCAGTCCTGTTGCGCCATGCGAAGCTTGGCAAACGGGTTCGGGCTGAGCCTGTGGCGGCGTTTTATGCGCGAGGGGACGTGGCGCATGTCGGTGTACTGGCTGAGCTGGAAGACGAGATGTGCCGGTTTGGCGCGGCGGGGTTTACCGGATCGCCGGATCGTGTCGATGCGCTCGTCTGGGCGGTCACGGCACTGATGCTGGAAGGCGGGCAGGGGCCGCGCGTGCGTGGCTTCTAGCGGCCTGTCCGGAAGGCTTTGCGCCCGAGATATTTGTTCTTCTTAGGGGCTGTCTCAGTGGCTTTGGGGGCTTCAGTTGGGGCGGCGGACGCGGTTACTGAACCGGACAGGATCGCCCGGACATGGCGCAGAGCCGAACTGCCTGTGTTGACCTGAATCTCTTCTGCGCCCGGATCGAGGCGGCGGGCCAGGAGTTTGACCTGATGCGCCGTCAGCGTGTCGAGGCATTTCTTAAACACGTCATCGCCGAGGGCCGCTTTCAGAGCGAGCAGGTCATCCTTGCCTTGCCCGGCAGCATTGAGCTGCTTCCTGGCAAGTTTGACGGCGGCTTGAGACAGATCAGCCGGTTTGACCCGGTTAAACAGGTCTTCGCGTTCAAGAATGGCCTTGAGGGCGGCTTTGCCATCGATGGTGAGGCTCATGAGGCTGACTTTCAGGCGGCTTCAGATGTGGTCTGCGCGGCGAGTCGCGCCTGTACTTCCTGATAGAGCATGTTGATGGTGGTCAAGGCTTCACCCTGCCATTTCTGGGCAAGGGTCGGGTTGGCGCCAAGCTCAACCGGGTTCGCGGCGAAGTCAGCACTGTTCGGGACAACGGTTTCGAACATGTCGTATTCGATGTCCGGATCGCTGGCGCCCTCGCGCATGGCGTGGAGGACAGCCTGTTGGTGCGGGGAGTTGTCATACTTGGTGGCGAGAACGACAGGCACGCTAGACAGACCACGTTTCTTAAGGCTCTGGATAATGTCCCCGGTAAAGAGGTCGAGGCCGAGCGTCGACATGAAGTCCGGAATGGTCGGTACGATGATCAGGTCACTGGCCGAAAGGGTGGCTTCTGTCATCGCGGAGATGCCGGGTGGACAGTCACAGATCACGATGTCGAACTGTTTGCGCAGGTCGGCCATATCCTGTCGCAAGCGCAGGCCGACACGACCCTCAATCGCGGTCATGGAATAGCCTTGCTCGGTCAGGATATAGATCAGCTCTCGCTCAGCGCGACGCAGGCCCGGCGTGGCTGGAACCAGAGACAGATCGAGCCGTTTACCCATATAGGAAACATCGCTGGCATTCGGCACGATGAACTTGTTCATGTGCGCGAAGCATTCGCCAAGGAAGTTCTCACGCAAATAGTCAGAGACATTGGTATAGTCGTTGATCGCCTGATAGAGCCGCTCGTCGCCATCTTCGCCATAGATCAGGAGGGAGGCATTCGCCTGACTGTCGAGGTCAACAACGAGAGTCTTGAACCCCTCTGCCGCAAAAGCCTCTGCCAGTGATACCGTGGTTGTGGTTTTGCCCACACCGCCCTTTGAATTGGCTATAGAAATGACTCGTCCGAGCATGTCGGCTCCTTTGCATCTGAATTCTGCGTGGGAAATGCCACGCATGCGGGCCAGACCTTCCACTTTGTTGGATAGACAGCCCCTTTATCCCCATAGCTAAGCCCGCGAATGCTTAAGCGGATATGAATCAATCCGACCGGGACGAAGATTGGCGTAAATTGCCTACAGTTCAGAGAAATGAGGTGAGGCGATGAGATTACCCTGGTCAAAACCGGAGGCGAAGTCGGCTGTATCCATGGTTGCGCTGGCACAGTTGCCGGGCGCGGTCTGGGGGCGGGGGGATGCAGCCTCGCTAATGCGGGATGGCTTTGCCGGAAATGCGGTGGCGTATCGCTGTGTGCGCATGATTGCCGAGGCTGCGGCGAGCATTCCGCTGCGCTGTGGTGATCACGCCGTAGCCCGCCTGATCCGTGAGCCGAATCCGGATGAGACGGGGCGGACCCTTTTGGAGCGGCTTTATGCCGACCTGCAGATTACCGGCAATGCCTGGGCCGAGGCGGTAACGCTTGATGAGGAAGAAGCGCCGCGTGGGGTTTTCGCCCTGCGGGCTGACACGGTTCGCGTCATGCAGGACGGGCAGGGGCATGTCTCAGGCTATGCGGTTCGTGCCAAGCGCGGTGAACGTATGATCGGGCGAGAGATGGATGGCTGGAGCCCGGTCCTGCATCTAAAGCTCTATCACCCCTCTGACCCGCATTATGGCCTCTCGCCGCTTGGCGCGGCGCGCAAAGCGCTCGATTTGCACAATGGGGCTGCGGGTTGGGCAAAAGCGCTGATCGATAATGCGGCGCGGCCAAGCGGTGCGCTGATCTATGGCAAGGATGGCGCGCGCCTGAGCGATGAGCAGTTTGATCGTTTAAAAGGCGAGTTGGCTGATGGGCATGCTGGGGCGGCCAATGCCGGACGCCCTTTACTTCTGGAAGGCGGGCTGGAGTGGAAACCAATGAGCCTCAGCCCCGCAGAGATGGATTTTCAGGAGGCGCGCAATGCGGCGGCGCGGGAGATTGCGCTCGCCTTTGGCGTGCCGCCCATGCTGCTCGGCATTCCGGGTGACAATACCTACTCGAATTATCGAGAGGCCAATCTCGCCTTCTGGCGGATGACCGTTTTGCCGCTCGTCACGAAGGTGGCAGAGGCAATCTCTGTCTGGCTGTCAGGGCGGTTTGAGGATGTGTGCCTCATGCCCGATCTGGATGAGGTGCCAGCCTTTGCTGATGAACGCGCAGCACTTTGGAGCCGTATTTCAGCGGCTGAGTTCCTGAGTGATATAGAGAAGCGAGAGATGCTGGGGCTTGCCCCTCACTCTTCCTTGCCTTCGCCAGCATAGAGCCAGACAGAAGCTTCGGCAGCGTATTCCATGCAGAGGCGCGGAGCTTTGGGGAAGTGTTTCCGGCGATCAAGCTGGTAGGCCATGCTCTTTTTCATCTGGGTCATACGAGCCTCAGAGATGGGATAATCCTTGGCCTGCATGAAGTCGCCAAGCGCGTATTGCGGATAGGCCATGTCCCAGTCGCGAACATAGATGCCGCGCATCGTGCCGCGACCATAATAGGCCTCGCCACGCTGGCGTCCGGTCAGGTCATCGCGAGCGAGGAGTTCGGTGAACGCGATCTCGCTGTCGGATTCAGGATCAGATTTATAGGCAGCGTCCCAAAGGACCTGAAAGGCCTCATCCGAGAGCATGGCTTTTTCCGGTTCTGGCTCCGTCACAACCGGGGCTGTGCTGCAGGCTGCAAGAGCCGTGAAGGTAAAGACAATGACAGAATTTTTCATGCGCGACCTCTCCTCAATTGTGAGGGCAGGGTGGCGGCAATTGAAGGCGGGGGCATCCCCCCTCGGGGTTATGATGGTAGAACGAAAACTGACATATGGGTTTTTATTGGCGCTGGCCATTCAGACGGGCGCAGCCCTGTTATGGGCCGGGGCAGCGATGCATCGGATTGAAGTGCTGGAACAGCGCGTAGAGGCTGCCCAGCCTGTTGCCGAACGCCTGGCGCGAGTTGAGGCGCAGATCGAAGCCGTGCGCAGTCAACTCGACCGGATTGAAACCAAGGTCGATCAGCTTTGATCCTTCGACAGGCTCAGGATGAGGTCAAACGCGTGCCTAATGGGTGCTTGTTGATCGAAGGTTATGCCTCTTTGTTCGGGGTGGCGGATCAATCCGGGGACGTCGTGCGGGCCGGAGCCTTTGCGCGGAGTTTACGGCGGGGCGGTGTTCCCATGCTGCTGCAGCATCGAAGCGGGGCTGTGGCCGGGCGCTGGGTCCGGATGATTGAGGATGGGCGGGGCTTGTTCGTGCGCGGTCTGATTGAGGGTGATGGCGCGGCGCGTCTGGTGCGTAAGAGCGCGCTTGATGGTCTGTCGATTGGGTTTCGCCCGCGGGTCTGGACCCCGCGTGGGGAACGGGGGCGCACGCTGGCCGACGTGGATCTGGTCGAGGTGTCACTGGTGGCTGAGCCGATGCTGCCTGCAGCGCGGTTCGTGGTGGTTTAGGTCAAAGGAGAAAAAATGACCAAGGAAGTCAAAGCAATGGACGGTGAGGGCAAGGTGCTGGCCGCTGAAATGATGGCGGCGTTTGAAGCCTATAAGGCGACAAATGATGAGCGCCTTGCCGAGATTGAACAGAAGGGCGCAGCCGATACGCTGCTCGATGAAAAGCTGCGCAAACTGGACAAGCGGCTGGATGCGCTAAGCCTGAAAGCGGCGCGTCCGGCTGAGGGGGTGAGTGCGCCGGAGGTGCGCGAGCATAATGAGGCCTGGGGCCAATATCTTCGCAAAGGCGATGAAAGTGGTCTGGCGCGGCTCGATACCAAGGCGCTGTCGGCGGGTACCGATGAGCAGGGGGGCTATGTTGCCCCGCCGGAGCTCGATCGCCTGATCGAGGCGCGCCTGATGCAGACGAGCCCAATGCGCCAGATTGCGACCGTGCGCCAGACGTCTGCGGGGGTTTATCGCAAGCCGGTTTCACTGGGTGTTGGGGCGCAATGGGCGGGAGAGGTGGCCCCGCGTCCAGAAACGACGACAGCGGGGCTCAGTCTGCTGGAATTCCCGGCGGGCGAACTCTATGCCATGCCAGCGGCGACGCAGACCCTGCTGGAAGATGCCTATGCCGATGTTGATGAATGGCTCGCCGATGAGGTTGAGGCGGCGTTCTCAGTTCAGGAAAGCGCGGCTTTTGTCTCCGGCGATGGGATCGGCAAGCCGAAGGGCTTTCTCGATTATACAATTGTCGATGAGAGCGCGCATGACTGGGGCAATATCGGCTCGGTTGCTGGGGACTTTACGCAGACCAATGCCGGGGATCAGCTGATTGACCTGATCCATACGCCGAAATCGCAATTCCGGGTGAATGGGCGGTTTGTGATGAATCGGCGCACGGCGGCTGTGGTGCGGAAACTGAAAGCGGCGGATGGGCATTATCTGTGGGCACCGGGCGCGGCGGGTGAAGCGGCAACCGTACTCGGCTATCCGGTGACGGAGTTGGAGGACATGCCAGATATTGGCATCGGCAATGCTGCGATTGCATTTGGGGATTTCCGGCGCGGTTACCTGATCGCGGATCGACAGGGTGCGCGCGTCCTACGTGACCCCTTCAGCGCCAAACCTTATGTCCTGTTCTACACGACCAAACGTGTCGGCGGCGGCGTCCAGAACTTCGACGCGATCAAGGCGATGGTGTTTTAAACGAAAAACAGGATGTAATTATTGTTTTTCAATAAATATCCTTGCTTTTTTAGTTTGAATCACCCATAATAAACTCATGGAAATTGAGACATCTAATAAAGGTGCACATTCAATCATTGATGTGCACATGAATAGGAGCACAACAGCAGTGTCACACCTTATCACACTTTTTGCCCTAGTTTAGGCATCCAATTTTCATCTCATGAGTTAATAGCTTTGAAAGGAGGCATGAATTATGCTTATGAATAATTATTGCATGACAACGCCCTTCGCAGGGCATGCAGAAAGTAAGGGTTTAGTCGCTATGAAACTAAGTGGTTGCACCGACGAATTTCGTTTGCTAGACCCGATTCCAGACGAGGGGGCGAACGTTATGGTTGATAAGTTCAGTCATAATCTGAGCCGAAAAGTGGAGGCCGTGATGGCGCGTAAAGTTGAAGGCTGGGACTAAGCCTGGCCCAAGGCTAGACTGTTGTCTCTGCCGTAGAAGCCTCGGTCGAAAGACCGAGGTTTTTTATTGGGGGTAATATGACTGGTGCAAGCGATCAGAGTCAAAAAGACATTGTGGCCCTTTTAGAGAATGGCCTTAGTGTTTCAGTAGAACGAGTACCGACTGACTGGTTACCTCTAGCGATCACACTAGCCATCGGCATAGCAACTATAGGGCTGATTTGGTGGCAATTAAGAATCGCTAATGCGCAACTTAAAACAGCTTTGAACTCGGTATATGTATCGATTTTAGCGAATAACCAAATCACTAGTGCTCAAAGACGATTAGCTGCGGCCGATTTCATCATGAAATTGGAGACAGATGCAGAATACCTCAAAGCGAGGCGTGAATTTGCAATTTTGAGAGAGCAATCGCGTGATGGCACCAACAAAATCGAGGAACTATTCAAAACTCGGTATGAGGAACAGAAGAAAGTTAGTGACGGTGCTGAGCAGCCAGAAGATTTGGCTGATATAGAAGATGCGTATCAGCGGGTGGTAAATTATCTAAATCTCCTCGAACACATGTCCATCCAAATTCAGCGAGGGGCTTATGATGAGGAAAGCCTCCGCTTATGGCACCGAGGTGCTTACATAAGAAATGTGAAAGTTGCTTTGAAAGGAATTCGGTATCTCCGAGAACGCAACAATAGAAGTGCGGTCTTCGAGCAGGCAGAATTTTTGGCTCACGCATGGGCCGACGGATCAGAAGAGTGTGGTGGATTCGACAACAATACCGGACGCTCTCAGAAATTATGCGAAGAGGCAAAAGACAAACTTCGTCTGTTGCTATCGGACCTTGAACAAGACCTACCCAGTACCATCGAATAAGAATAAGTTGTACTCTGGCCCGCAGGACTTTGTCGGATCGCTTCTAGGGATACGAATAATTGAAATAGAAGTCTGAATCGAACGCTCAGACAAATTCAAGGAAAACCAAAATGACAAACCTGACGGTGATTTCACCGCCAGCGGGGGAGGCTGTGTCTCTGTCGCAGGCGAAGGCGTTTTTGCGGATTGGGCATGATGGGGAAGATGCACTGGTGTCTGACCTGATTGGACAGGCCACTGCGCGGGTTGAGCAGGCGGGAGGACTGGCCCTCATCACGCGCACTGTGCAGGCGGTCTGGTCGCGCTGGCCGCCAGATTTGAACGGACGTGGCGCGCGTTTGCCAGTCGGACCGGTCAGGGCGTTGCAGGCAGTCAATCTAATCGATGAGAACGGGGCGGTTTCAGATGAGACCGCCCGTTTTCGTTTGGATTGTGGCCGCTTGAGCTTGCGCCCGTGGAGCATGGTGCCCGGCATCCCGCCGGGCGGGCAGGTTGAGATCGTGTTTGAAGCCGGGTTCGGCCTGGCGAGCGACGTGCCCGATGACCTGATTGAGGCGGTGCTGCTGACCCTGCAGGAAACCTATGAGCGGCGGGATACGGCGCTGCGTCGCGTGCGTGATGAAGGGCCGCTGCCTGAGCGAGCCGAGGCCATCCTGCAAAGCCGACGGGGGGTGAGACTATGAGTTTTGATGGATTTGTTGCCAGCGCTGAAGCGGTGATCGCTGAAACGGTCTTGCGGGTGTTGCGGGATGGATTGGCGGTGCGCGAGGCTTTGGGCGATCCGGCACGCGTGGTGGATGGCGAAACGCGGGTGGAAGCCTTTCCCTATGTGCGGCTAGAGCGTCATGAGGTTCGGCCCGGTGATGCGGTCAGCCCGCCCAGGCATGAGCATGTTCTGCAATTTGTGAGCCTGTCACGCCATAGCGGTCTTTCGGAAGCGAAAGGTATTCTGGGCGCTTTGCGCGCCGCGATTGAGGCAACGGATTGGTCGGACGAGAGCGTGCCCGGCCAAAGGATCGTGACGGCCATGGTGACCTATAGCGATGTCATGCGCACGCGCGATCGACGGGCTTATCGCGGCGTGTTGCGGGTCAAACTGATCACGGAGGTGCTCCATGCAGGGGGATGACCCAAGAACCGTAGTGAATGAGGTTCTACAAGATGTTTTGCGTGAAGTTCTGGACGAACAAATCGAGCGCTTGATTGAGCTGCTCCTGAAAGAGATCACCGGGATCAATGCGCAAATCCTGCAACTTCAGACCGGGATTGAACTGGCCGCGAGCGCGCGCGGGGCGGTTGGGGCATCTGGGGATTTGTCTGAACTGATTGCAGCGGCAACAGCGCGGGGTGGGAGGTTTTTCTAGTGCAGAATTTTGATGATGTCCGCTTTCCGCTTGTACTGGCGCAGGGTGCGCGCGGTGGTCCGGAGCGCCTAGTTGAGGTTTTGAAACTGGCGAGCGGACGAGAGGTTCGCGGGAGTAGCTGGGCAGGCTCGCGGCGGCGATGGGATGTGAGTGGAGCAGTCGATACGCTGGACCGATTATATGAGATCATGGCCTTCTTCGAAGCGCGTCAGGGGCCGCTTAAGGCATTTCGGTTTCGCGACCCGTTGGATCATTCGAGTGCGCGCCCTGGTGTGGACGTAAGCGCTCTGGATCAGGTTTTAGGGCTTGGTGATGGAGTGCAGACCCGGTTCGCGCTGCGCAAGGCCTATGGTGATGTGTGGCGGAGCATTCGCCAGCCGGTTGAGAGTAGTGTTCAGGTCGCGCTTGATTTTGTGACGGTGGTGAGCGGCTGGCAGGTAGAGGAGCATGAGATTGTGTTTGATGTCCCGCCCGCGGTCGGTGTTGCCGTTTCAGCCGGGTTCGAGTTTGATTGTGTCGTGCGGTTCGAGAATGAGCGCTTTGAAGGCGTTGTCGAGGCCATGGGGACAGGCCGCGCAACACGTATCGGTCTTGTAGAAGTGGTCTGAAATCATGAAACAGATATCAGAAGAACTCTCTGCGCGTTTAGCGTCAGAGACACCAACGCTATGCTTGTGCTGGAGGTTAACCCGCCGCGATGGGCTGGTGATTGGGGTAAGCGATCACGATCAGGCGCTGGAGATGGCGGGGGTTTCCTATTCGCCGGGCGCGGCAGTAGAGGCGGGTAAGTTCACGCAAAGCGCGGATCTAAAGCCCGGGCGCGGGGCAGCGGGTGGCGTTCTGTCGAGTGAAGCGATTACCGAAGAAGACTTATCTGCAGGGCTTTGGGATGGCGCGCGCGTAGATGTGTTCCGCGTCGATTGGACTGCGCCAGAGCTGGGCGGCGTTTCAGTCTGGTCGGGTTATTTAAGTGAGCTGTCGCATGGGGCGCATGGCGGGTTTGAAGCTGAGCTTGTCTCCCTGAAGGCGGATTTGGAGCGCCCGGTGGGAAGAGTTCTGCAGCGCCAGTGTGATGCGGTGCTGGGGGATGAGCGCTGTGGAATCGCAGCGCTGGGGCGGACCTGTGACAAGCGATTTGAAATGTGCCGGGATGTGTTTGCGAACACGGAAAACTTCCGCGGCTTTCCGCACATGCCAGGAACCGATTTCGTGCTCTCAGGCCCCGCCGCAGATCGTAATGATGGGGGGAAGCGATAATGCGGGAGGATATTGTCAAGGCTGCGCGGGGCTGGATTGGGACGCCGTATCGTCATCAGGCGAGCCGCAAAGGTGTGGGGACAGATTGTCTGGGCTTGTTGCGCGGGGTCTGGCGCGAAGTGATCGGGCCGGAACCGGAACACCCGCCACCATACTCACCGGACTGGGCCGAGGCGTTGGGGCAGGAAACTTTGCTGGAAACAGCGCAGCGGCATATGGTTGAGATTGCGCCGGGGCAGGCAGTGGCGGGCGATGTTTTGCTGTTCCGAATGGGGCTGGGCATGCCAGCCAAGCATTGCGCGATTGTTTCCGGACCGGGTCGGATCATTCATGCTTACTGGGGCCGTAGCGTCTGTGAGACCCGGCTTGTCCCATGGTGGCAGCGGCGTATTGCGGCCGCTTTTGCGTTTCCGGAAACGGCAGCTCACAGGGCTGACACGGCAGCGTGAAGACAGGTGATTGGCATTTGTTTGAGGGATTTCATAGGTGAGGCTTGCGCCAAGTGTTGGCGAGCCGAATTTTACTGTCAGGAGATCCCAAATGTCTTACTATAAATCTGCAACCGCTGCGATTCTCGTCGCTCTGGCGGGGGCTGGTGTTTGTGCACCGAGCTTTGCGCAAGCCGCCCCGGTTCAGCCTGTTTCTATCGAACGGGTTCAAGACTTGCCCGGTGGTGACTTTGTGAAGAAGTCCAAGAAACTGAAAGGCAGCTATGAAGTGGTTCAGCGTGGGGCCAAGACGTTCATCGTGTTCAGCGATGACTTTCGTGCGGCGAACGGCCCAGACCTGAAAATCTTTCTGTCCCCGAAAAGTGTTTCGGCCGCGACAGGTAAGAATGCCACAGAAGGCGCTTTGAATATTGGTAAGTTGAAATCAACCAAAGGTGTTCAGGAATATGAGGTCCCTGCTGGTGTGAACCTTGCTGATTATGGCAGCGTTCTGGTTCACTGCGAGGCTTACTCAGTGCTTTGGGGCGGTAGCAACCTTTAGTCCTTAATACTTAGATTTTGTAACTTTTTGATAGCCGGTCACCCTTTGGGTGGCCGGTTTTCTTTTGGGGGGTAAACATGGCAGAAATTGCGCTGACACAAGCTGGGGCCGCCTTAGGCTCTACGCTCTTGCCTAATGGGCTGAGCATTCTCGGTCAGACGATTTCAGGGGCAGCAATAGGTCGGTTCGCGGGTTCACTGGCCGGGCGCGCAATTGATGCCTCCTTAGCCCCGCCGCTTGAAGGTCCGCGCGTGAAATCCCTGCATGTGATGGAAAGCCGGGAAGGAGCTGGGCTGCCAACAGTTTACGGGCGCTACCGCGTTGGTGGGCAAGTGATCTGGGCCTCGCGGTTTCGAGAGAAACGTGAGGAACGCAGCGGCGGCAAGGGTGGACCAAGATATACTGAGTATTCCTATACGGTGAGCTTTGCCGTAGCGCTCTGCGAAGGTCCGATTACGCGGGTTGATCGTATTTGGGCGAATAATGAGCCATTGGCTTTGAATGATGTCACCTGGCGTCTCTATCAGGGGCATGAGGATCAGGTGCCGGATCCGCTCATTGAGGCAATTGAGGGTAGCGGGCAAGCCCCGGCCTATCGCGGGGTCGCCTATATCGTATTTGAAGATTTGCCATTGGAAGCGTTTGGCAATCGCCTGCCGCAACTGTCTTTTGAAGTAGTTCGGGCCGGGGAGGGCCATGTGTCCACGCTGCGGGATGTGGTTCGCGGCGTGAACATTATTCCCGCCTCAGGTGAGTTTGTTTATGGCACGCAGGTTGTGCGCGAGCGGCGCTTTCCAGGAATTGAGCGCGCGCTGAATATGAATAATGGCGATGGACGCAGTGATTTCTCTGTCTCAGTTGATCAGCTCAAAGCAGACCTGCCAAGGGTCTCTACAGCGGCCCTTACGGTCGCTTGGTTCGGCACGGATACACGGGCAGGTGTGTGTCAGCTCAAACCGGGTGTGGAAACCTATGAGCGCGGGACTGTGCCCTATGCCTGGCAGGTTGATGGTATTGTACGCGGCGCGGCGCACCTGATCTCAAAAGATGAGAATGGTAATGCCGTCTACGGTGGGACACCTGCCGATACCTGTGTCCTAGAAGGGATCGCGGCGCTGCACGCGGCGGGCATTGCTGTGACCCTGTCACCTTTCATCCTGATGGATAGCGCAGGGTTTCCATGGCGGGGACGGATCACTGCCGAAGCAGACGGTACGAGCGCAGCCAGAGCGGAGATTGAAGCTCTGGTTGGCCTTGATGGCGGGTTTGGGTTTCGTCATTTTATTCTGCACCATGCCCGTCTTGCGCAGCGTGCTGCCGAGCAAGGCACACCGATTGAGTCGTTCCTGCTGGGATCAGAGCTTGTTGGCCTGACGCGTGTGCGGGACAATCAGGGGCGGTTTCCTTTCGTTGAGGCTTTGGTCGATCTCGCACAGGAAGTGCGCGAGATTGTCGGCCCGGCGGTCAAAATCTCCTATGCGGCGGACTGGACCGAGTATGGCGCTTATGTCCCCCAAGATGGCAGTAGTGATGTCCTGTTTCCACTGGACGCGTTGTGGGCTTCTCCGCATATCGATTTTGTTGGGGTAGATTGGTATCCGCCAGCCGGAGACTGGCGGGATGGTGATGGTCATCTCGACGCAATCGCTGGCTATCAGGACGCGGATGATGCCGCCTATCTCGTGGCAAACATGGCTGGTGGGGAAGGCTATGACTGGTATTATGCCAATACGTCCGACCGTGATAATCAGGTCCGCACGCCGATTATCGATACCGGATATGGCGAGCATTGGGTGTTTCGCCCCAAGGACTTGATCGGGTGGTGGCAGAATGCTCATTTTGAGCGCCCGGATGGCGCGCGAGCACCGGTCTCTACCGCATGGGTGCCAGCCTCCAAGCCCGTACGTCTGATTGAGATCGGGTTTCCGGCTGTTGATCGCGGTGGCAATGGTCCGAATGTCTTTTACGATCCCAAGAGCAGCGAGAGTGCCTTTCCGCCGTATTCGCATGGTCAGCGCGATGATCTCTATCAAAGACGTGCCTTGGAAGCCGCGCTTGGGTTTTGGCAGGCGCAGGGCTGTGTGGAGCAAGCCTTGGTCTGGGCTTGGGACGGGCGCCCGTTTCCGTATTGGCCAAATCTAACACCGATCTGGAGCGATGGACCAAACTGGCAGTATGGACACTGGCTCAATGGGCGAACGGGTCTGATCTCATTGGACGAGATTGTTGAGGACCTTGCGCGCCGAGCTGGGGTTTCCGTCGATACGTCTGCACTTGCAGGATTTGTCGATGGTTATGCTTTGGAAGGGGTGAGTGATCTACGGACCGCGTTGGCGCCGCTGGAGGCAGCATTTGCTATTCAAGCAATTGAACGCGATGGCATTCTGACGTTTCGACAAGGCCGAACGCGCCTGCAAATACTTGATCTGTCGGAGGTCGTTGAAGGTAGCTTACAGTTCGAGCGCCAGCTTTTGGATAAACGACCCGGTCGTCTGGTTGTGACCTATATCAATGGCGAAGGCGGCTATGATGCGAGTACGGCAGAGGCACGTTCGGATAAAGGCGACCGTGATTATACCATCCGGCTGAGTTTGCCGGTGGTGCTGGGGGGTGCCCGCGCGCGTGACCTCGCCGGACGATTGCTGAGTGAAGCTCTCCTCTCCGAAAACGGGCAAGTCTCTCTGGGGCCTGCTGGGCTTAAGTGTGAGCCGGGCGATCGCCTGCAGATTGATGGTGTTGTCTGGTCCATAGATACGGTTCGCGATGTCGGATTACGCCGAGATGTTGGGTTCGTACCTATGCGTGGGGGAGATATTTTGAGAGCCGTTGAGCCTCCCAGTGGTGGAGAGTCGGCTCAAGTACGCGCCGAACCGGAAATGGTTGTGATTGATGCCGTGCCCGGGGAAGGGCCATTTGTTGGGGTTACGGCACGGCCATGGGGGCGGCGAATCCGAGTATTTGCAGGACCTGATGTTTCGAACCTTTCTGAACGGGCGGTATTTGATGCGCCAATTGCAATGGGTCAGCTCGTGGCACCTTTACAGGGAGGACCTATCGGGCGTTGGGATAAAGCCAACGACCTTGTCGTTGAGGTACCCGGCGCTGATTTATCGTCTGTGACACGCTTAGCTGCTCTGGCCGGGGCAAACCGGATGTTTGTCGAAGGACATGATCGGTGGGAGCTGATCGCTTTTAGTCATGCAGAGCTCATAGGTGAGAATGTCTGGCGGTTGTCTGATTTGCTACGCGGACAGTCCGGAACAAGGTCGCTAGTGGCCATGCCTGGTGCACGAGTCGTGCTCGCAGATTCAAGGCTGCAGCAGGTGGTACTCGAAGATCAGGAGGTTGGCCTCAATCTGACCTGGCGGGCAAATGATGCGGCCCCATTTGTCTTTACCTATGAGGCGCGTGGCAACCTGCCGCTTCCTGTCGCGCATGTCAGACGTGACAGGAATAAGATCAGCTGGACGCGGCGTGGTCGGGATGTGTCTGATAACTGGCTGCTGCCAGACGCCGTTAATACGGGGAATTACCTGATTGAGTGGCTTGATGGTGATACTATCCTGCAAGCTTCTGAAACGCAGCAGGCACATATTCCTATCCAGAATGGTGCAAACGGAGTTCGTATTGCACAGCGCGGTGCTGATGGTCGTATTGGTCCATGGGTTTCCATTTCCCTGAATGCTCCCTAAGTCTGTCTCAATTGTAGATTTTGGATGGCTTGACCTGTGCGCGACCCGTATAAGATTCTTGGTGTGAGCAAGAGTGCGAGCAGTGATGAAATTCGCCGCGCCTATCGCCGCAAGGCCAAAGAGCTTCATCCTGACCTGCACCCTAATGACGAGGCCAAGGCCAATGAGTTCAAGGCCGTTTCATCAGCGTTCGAGATCATCGGCGATGAGGCCAAGCGCAAACAGTTTGACCGTGGCGAAATCGATGCAGAGGGTAATCCCAGAGGATTCGCCGGTGCCGGAGGTGGCTTTGGTGGAGGGCACCATAGTGGCGCGGGCGGCTTTCAGGGGGATCCGTTCGAAGATATTCTGTCAGGCATGTTTGGCGGGGGGCGCCGTCGTCCAGGGCCGCGCAAAGGGGCTGATCTGCGGTATCGCGTTGAAATCGCCTTTGAGGATGCGGTGCTCGGCGCAAAGCGCGATATGACCATGGCGGATGGCCGCACGCTCACGGTTGCGATTCCAGCCGGGATTGAAACAGGCAAAACGCTACGCCTGAAAAGTCAGGGGCAGCGTTCGGCCTATGGTGGACCACCCGGTGATGCTCTGCTTGAAATTGTTGTGCGTGATAGCAAAGTCTGGACCCGTGATGGGGCAGACTTGCGTATGGCGGTCGGCGTTCCCCTGCAAACCATGGTGCTCGGCGGCAGTGTTGAGGTCACGACTCCTGCGGGTTCTGTGACTCTTAAAGTGCCTGAAGGCTCGAATACCGGGGCGACTTTACGCCTGCGTGGCAAGGGGGTGCAGTTGCCCGGAAAGGCTGGGCATTTGTACGCGCGGCTTGAGGCGGTAATTGAGAATCTCAAGGATGAGGCTCTTCGAGACTGGGCCAAAGGCATGGTAAGGTGACTGTAAGTCTTCAGCCTTATTCAGAAAGCATTCAGCGCGTCTGGCCCATACCCGTTTCAAGATGAAAAAGATTGTCGCCCTTCTGGCCTTCGGGGCCTTCGCTTTAACAGCGACCCCTGCGCATGCGCAGGGCCAGTGGGGCAATTCGTTTACGCCGGATGAAGCGCGCGATGCCCGAAATAAGGGTGATGTGAAACCGTTATCCGAAATTTTTCGCCAGTTGCGCCGGGCTCATGGTGGCTATCAAGTGGATGCAGAATTGTTCAATCGTAATGGCCGACAGGTCTATATTATTGATTGGGTAACCGAGAACGGTCGCCGTGTGCAATTCACCGTCGATGCTAAAACTGGACGAATCCTCAGTTCAAAGTAGAGTTATAGATATGCGAATACTTGTTGTTGAAGATGAAGCTGATCTGCGCCGCCAACTGGCGGATGCATTGACCCATGCCGGCTATGCCGTCGATCTTGCTGCCGATGGGGAGGATGGTCACTTTTTGGGCGATACCGAGCCTTATGATGCGGTGATCCTGGACCTTGGCTTGCCCAAGATGGATGGCGTTACTGTGCTGGAGCGCTGGCGTGAAGACGGTAAGACCTTCCCGGTTATGATCCTGACGGCCCGTGATCGCTGGAGCGAAAAAGTCTCTGGTTTTGATGCGGGCGCGGATGATTATGTCACCAAGCCCTTCTATACAGAAGAAGTGCTCGCGCGCCTTCGGGCCTTGTTGCGCCGTGCTTCCGGACATGCGGTCGCAGCGATTGAAGCAGGGTCCTTGCGCCTTGATACACGGGCCGCCCGCGCCACGGTAAATGGTGAGCCGATCAAGCTGACCGCGCATGAGTATAAAGTGCTGTCTTATCTCATCCACCACCAGGGCCGGGTCGTCCCGCGCACCGAGCTGGTGGAGCATATTTATGATCAAGACTTCGACCGTGATTCCAATACGATCGAAGTGTTTATCGGGCGCCTGCGCAAAAAGATTGGAACAGATCGTATTCAGACCGAGCGGGGTCTTGGCTATCGTCTGGTTGTTCCGGAGGAAGAGCGCACCGGCGTGATTGGCTAGCTTTGATCGCGCGATCGCCGTAAGCCCAAGGCCATGAGCGAATCGTCTCCAACTTTACGTGAACGTTTTGGCAGGCTGTCTCTTGCGCGGCGCCTGCTGATTGGTGCGCTTTTGTGGAGTTTGATCGTTGTTGCCGGCGGTGTGGTCACAATCACAGCAGTCTATCGTGCTGAAGCGATCAACCTTCTTGATGATGAGCTTGATACAACACTGATCACGCTGTCCCGCGCGGTTGATCCTCTTGATGATGGTACCGGGCGTGTGCAGGATATCGAAGATAAACGCCCGCCCGATCCGCGGTTTGAAACCCCGCTTTCGGGGCGGTATTGGGCGATCATTGCGACCGATGAGAATGGCAATCCTGGGGCTGACATTCGCTCACGCAGTGTCTGGGATGGGAACATACCGATTTCTGAACCCTTAGCGCGGGCTGCATTGGCACAGCCCGGGTTAATTGTTCGGGGAACTGAACAAGGCCCCGCTGAGGAGCCTGTCCGTGTGGCATTACAAGCGCTTATCTTTCCGGACCGGGCAACACCCATCCTTTTTATGGCGTCTGCCGATATATCTGCCTCAAATGAAGGGGCGAATAGACTCGGAACAATTCTCGTTGTCGCCATGCTTACCCTTGCTGGGGGAACGTTGGTCGCGATGGCGCTGGCGTTGCGGCTTGCGCTTCGCCCGCTGGATCGCGTGCAGGCCGATATTACGGATGTCAGGGCTGGCCGTTTGGCGTCCTTGACCGGCGATTATCCGTCTGAAGTGCAGCCCCTTACAGAAGAGTTGAACAAGTTGCTGGAGCATAATCGCTCAGTTGTGGATCGCGCCCGCACCCATGTTGGCAATCTCGCGCATGCCCTCAAGACGCCTTTGGCGGTCCTGCGCAACGAAGCGACTGGAAAGGAGCAGCTTGATGATGTCGTCCGCCGACAAACCCTGCATATGCAAACCAATGTTGAGCATTATCTCAAGCGGGCACAGGCCGCCGCGCGGGCTGAAACCCTGAATGCTCGTACCCCACTTGAGCCATCGGTTGAGCGCCTTGTTCGGACATTCTCAAAACTATTCGGTCATGAGGGAAAAACGATTAGCGCCCAGAATATTCCCTCCGTACATCTCCGCATTGAACAGCAGGATTTAGAAGAGATGCTGGGAAACTTGATGGAAAATGCCTGCAAATGGGCAAAATCACGCATCGACGTTTCCGCGCGCTCAGGAGAGAACGGCCTCATGGAAATCTATATTGATGATGATGGTCCGGGGTTGCCCCTTGAGCAACGTGAAAAAGCGATCAAGCGAGGGGTGCGCCTTGATGAGACCGCCCCGGGAACGGGGCTCGGTTTATCGATTGTTGCCGACATTGCGGATATGAATAGCGGTCGTTTGACCTTGTCAGACAGCCCGATTGGAGGGTTGCGCGCGACCATCAGCTTGAGGCAGGTGGCATGACTTTCAAGGACCATATCCTGATCGCTGTTCTGATTGCGATTGCCGCAGGCTTTTACTTCTGGCTTGGGCGGCCGGGTATGCCAGAGCAGCCCTTTGCAGAGCGGGCTGCAGAAATCGCAGCGGCAGACCCATCTACTTTGTCCCCCGATGAGTTACTGGCCCGGCTTCAGGCTGTGGCCCAAGAGCGACCGACAGAGCCTGAGCCACACTATCATATCGCCGTATTGCTGCGAACGACAGGACGTCCGGAAGATGCGGTTCGTGCGTTTCAGTCTGCCTTGCGACGTGATGATCGCCATGTGCCGTCTCTGGTTGCGCTTGCTGATCTTCTGACAGTGGAGAATCAGGGCGAGATTGGGGAAATGGCGACCCAGCTTTATGAGCGTGCCTGGCGTCTGGATGCAACACAGGTCCGGTCCGGCTTTATGGCTGGCCTTGAAGCCTATCGTGCGGGGCGTGATGATGAGGCTAACGCCCGTTGGCAGGCGATTGAAGAGCAGCTTGCAGCAGATGATCCTAAACGTGGTATGCTGGCGGCCATGATTTCCGCTGCTGAGGAAGAGCGTCTCACGCAGGAAGAGACTCCGTAATTGCCGCAGTTCCCGGTGATAAAAAGACGATTATAGGCATTGTTATGAGAGCACGTACGAAACGATTATATGGAGTAGGCTTGGCGGGCGTTCTTGTCGTCGCTGCGGCCACTTTGGCAGCGTTTGCCCTGCGCCAGCATGCGGACCTGTTCTATACACCGCAGCTTTTGGTGGAGCGCGGTATGCCTGAAGCTGAGCAGCGCATCCGCATTGGCGGGTTCGTTGAAGAGGGGTCTTTGACTTATGGCGAGGGGGCAGAAATCCTGTTCACCATCGTTGATGGGTCGGGGGCTTCGGTCGATGTCAGCTATGTTGGCATAGTCCCGGATCTTTTCCGGGAAGGCGAAGGCGTTGTGGCGACAGGCCGTTTTGGGGCAGGTGAAACAACTTTCGGAGCCGAGCAAATTCTGGCCAAGCATGATGAAACCTATGAGCCGCGCGAGTTACGCGATCTTGAGCGCGGTGAAGGCGCATACAGCCCGACAACATGATTGAACTTGGTCATTTTCTCGCCTTTCTGGCGATGACAGTCAGCGGAGGGCTGGCTTATGCGGGGCTACGTGGACAGCGCGCAATGGCGGGCAAACTGGCAATTGCTGGTTTTGTCCTCATGGCGATCTCGTTTCTGATTCTGATCCGGTCCTTTCTGATCTCCGATTTCTCGGTTCAGCTGGTTGCGATCAACTCCCATACGGAGAAGCCTTTAATCTATAAGTTTGCGGGGACATGGGGGAACCATGAAGGCTCCATGGCGCTTTGGTGTCTGGTGATGTTCGGCTTTGCTGCCGCCGGGGCCTGGATCATGCGAACCGGGCGCGATGTCTTCGAGGCACGAACGCTTGGGTTGCAAGGTCTGTTGACGCTTGGCGCAATGGCTTACCTGCTGTTTGCGTCGTCGCCCTATATACGCTTGGATAATCCGCCCTTGCAGGGCTCGGATCTGAACCCGCTTCTGCAAGACCCCGCACTCGCGGCACATCCGCCGATGCTGTATCTCGGCTATGTCGGATACTCCTTTGTATTTGCGCTTGCGGCCGCTGGTTTGATGGAAGGTCGAATAGACCGGCAATGGGCCAAAACCGCCCGGCTCTGGGCGATGGCGGCATTCGTTCCACTTACAGCGGGCATCGCGCTTGGCTCCTATTGGGCTTACTATGAACTCGGCTGGGGCGGCTGGTGGTTCTGGGACCCGGTTGAGAATGCCAGCCTGATGCCTTGGCTGGTTGGTGCCGCTTTCCTGCACAGTGTTGTCGTTACCGAGAAGCGTGACAGCTTCCGGGCGTGGACAGTCCTGTTAGCGGTGATGGCTTTCTGTTTCTCCATCCTTGGAGCTTTCTTGGTCCGCTCGGGTCTGTTGACCAGCGTGCATGCCTTTGCTGTCGATCCGGAACGCGGGACTCTGCTATTGATTGGCCTGTTGGCTTATGGCGGGTTCGCCCTCACCTTGTTTGCGATCCGTGCGCCAAGCTTGAAGGGCGGCGCTGAGCACATGTTGATCAGCCGTGAGGGCGCATTGATGGGGAACAACCTCGTTTTTGCGGTGGCGACGTTGACGGTCCTGCTCGGGACGATGTTCCCGTTGATTGCAGAGGCTGCCGGCGAAGTCATGTCGGTGGGGGAACCATATTTCAACCTGACCTTCACACCGATCATGGCCTTGGCCTTGATCACTTTGCCGGTGGTGCAGGCATGGGCGTGGGGCAAGGCTGATTTGCGCAATCT
The DNA here is from genome assembly GCF_045287255.1 of Hyphomonas sp. FCG-A18. Classification (GTDB taxonomy): domain Bacteria; phylum Pseudomonadota; class Alphaproteobacteria; order Caulobacterales; family Hyphomonadaceae; genus Henriciella. The sequence goes on along the minus strand of NZ_CP137142.1, from coordinate 1,649,514 downwards.
GTGGAAATGGGCGGCTGCTTTCATCGGTATTGTGGCTGTCTTCTGGCTCATAGGGGTTGGTCCACTTGAGATTTCGCTCCTGGCAGGCTTCGGGTTTGGTCTGGGCGTGTGGTTGATTGGCGGGGCGGCCTGGGAAATTTGGCGCCGTGCCAAGACCCTACAGCGTTTGCCGAAATTGCCCGGCCGTGTCTGGGGCATGACCCTGACGCATGCCGGACTTGGCGTCTTCATTCTTGGGGCGGTTGGTGAGACCAGCCTGCGCCAGCATCAAACCCTGGCCCTGGAAGAGGGGCAGTCGCTTCGCATGGCGGGATGGACGATCACACTGGATGATGTTCAGGCGGTCGAGGGCCCCAATTGGTACGCTGACCGGGCTTTCCTGACGGCGACGCGCGGCGGTACAACAGCCAGCCTGAGCCCGGAGAAGCGGATTTATCCGGCTGCAAGAATGCCCACAACAGAGACCGCGATTTACAGTTCAGGTCTGTCAGATCTTTATGTCGCACTGGGCGAGAGCCGCCGTGCAGACGGGGTCACCCGCTGGACCTTCGAAGTGTTCAAGAAGCCGCTGGTCGATCTGATCTATTGGGGCGTGATCCTGATGTCTATTGGCGGGCTTCTGTGCTTCATGCCGGGGCGCAAATCGGCTAAGAGAGAGACATGATCAAAGCCGCGCTCTTCTCTTTGATGCTGGCGATGCAGGGCACGCAGCCTTTGGACGACCCAAAGGAAGAGGCCCGCGCGCAAGACTTGATGCGCGAAATTCGCTGTGTCGCCTGTGAGAATGAGCCGGTCAGCCAATCGGGATCAGACATTGCCCGTGATATGCGTGCACGCATCCGGACGCTGGTGGCCGAAGGCAAGACAGACGAAGAAATCCGCGACTGGTTCGTCGCGCGCTATGGCGAATTTGTTTTGTTTCGCCCTGATTCAGAGGGCGTAACGGGTAAGCTCCTTTGGGGGCTGCCGTTTGCGCTCTTGCTGGTTGGCGGTGGATTGCTCTTCATGCGCAGTCAGGCTGGCCGACAGGCGGCTGTCGATCCGATCGATCCTGAAGAAGCATAAGACATATATCGCTTGCACACGTCTGCGTGATTGGCACAGCCTGCAAAATATCCCTATCTCTTTGCCGATAGAGATAGGGAGCCGCATATGGCGAGCGAGAAAGTTACTTTTCCAAACAGAAATGGTTTAAGCCTCTCGGGGGTTTTGGAAACGCCAGCCGATAATTTGCGGGGCTGGGCGGTGTTTGCGCATTGTTTTACCTGCTCTAAGACAGGCCTCGCTGCGAGCCGGATTACACGCAGTCTGGCCTCCCGTGGTATCGGGATTTTACGCTTTGACTTTACCGGCCTCGGAGAAAGCGACGGTGATTTCTCCGGAACCGGGTTCTCCACCAATGTTCAGGACCTCATCGATGCGGTCGCCTGGATGAGCGATGAAGGGCGTCCGGTGACTTTGATGATCGGTCACTCGCTTGGCGGCGCCGCGAGCGTTGTCGCTGCAAACCAACTCCCTGACGTCAAAGCGGTTGTGACTCTTGGGGCCCCATCGGATGCCGATCGCGTCATCAATCAGTTTTCCGATCATGTTCCCGATATTGAGGCAAAGGGCGAAAAACAGGTCGATCTTGCGGGACGTCCTTTTGTGCTCCGCAAGTCTTTCCTTGAGGACGTGCGCGGCGCCAACGTGCGTGAGGCGGCCGCGAACTTGAAGCGCCCTCTATTGGTGATGCACTCCCCCATTGATGAGACGGTTAGTATTGATAATGCGACCAATCTCTTCCTTGCTGCCAAACATCCGAAAAGTTTTGTCAGCCTGGATCAGGCGGATCACTTGATCACAAAGCGCGATGATGCCGACTACGCAGCGGGCGTGATCGCGGGTTGGGCAAGCAGCTATATGGCCCATCCCGAACCTCCGAAGACACCGCTGTCGACAGGACATGGTGAGGTCACGGTGCGTGAAACCCGTCAGGCTGGCCCATACCAGAATGAAGTCATCATCGGCCCACGGCGCTTCCTGTCTGATGAGCCTGTCAGTGTTGGCGGCAATGATAGTGGGCCTGACCCTTATGCCCTTGTCACGGCTGGGCTGGGTGCATGTACATCCATGACTCTGCGTATGTATGCCGCGCGCAAGAAATGGCCGCTGGATCGCGTAACCGTTCATCTCTTCCATAACAAAGTTCACTCTGAAGACTGCATTGATTGCAAGCCTACGGACCGCATTGATCTGTTCACGCGCGAGATTGAAATTGAGGGCGATTTGGATGCTGAACAGCGTCAGAAGCTAGTTGAAATTGCCGATAAATGCCCAGTGCACCGGACACTGGAGCGTGATGCGCAGGTTGAGACAAGGCTTGCTCCGAATCCGGCTTAATGATCTTTAATGACAAACAATCACATTTGAGGCGTAATAATATACTCAAATAGGACTTTCACGGTTCGACGGAAGAAAGAGAACACTATGAAACTATTGGGAATTTCGCGCGGTGCGCTATTGGCAGGACTGATCGGAGCAGGCGCTATGGGTAGCTTGGTCATGGGTCCGCAATTGCTGCAGGCAGATGCGCGCCCCATTACGGTTCAGGCCCCGGCTGGTGCCCCTGTCAGCTTTGCAGACCTGATTGAACAGGTCAGCCCGGCGGTTGTTTCCGTCAATGTCGTTTCTGAGCAGGAAGTTAGCGACCTGTCTGAACTTGAACGCTTCTTCGACCGTTTCCGTAACGGTCCAGCGCCTGAAGGTCAGGAAGACGAAGACGAAGGCCCAACCCGTGAGGCACGCTCACTTGGCTCTGGGTTCTTTATTTCCGGTGATGGCTACATCGTCACCAATAATCATGTGATTGAGGGCGCAACCCAGATTGAGGTTGTCCTGGAAGATGGCCGCGAGCTTGAGGCTGAATTGGTCGGTGCCGATGCGGCGACCGATCTGGCGGTTCTGAAGGTTGATGAGTCGGGCACCTTCCCACACGTGAGCTTTGGCAATTCATCCGCTCTGCGCCGCGGCGACTGGGTTGTTGCTGTTGGTAACCCGTTTGGCCTTGGCGGTACGGCGACCGCCGGGATTGTCTCTGCGGTGGGTGAACCGGGTGATCGTGGCCGCTCCAGCACCTATACCGATTATCTGCAGATTGATGCCGCGATTAACCGGGGGAATTCCGGTGGGCCGACATTTGATCTTTATGGTCAGGTTGTCGGGGTCAACACAGCCATCTATTCCCCGACTGGCGGGTCTGTTGGCATTGGCTTTGCGATCACGTCTGACCAAGCCAAAATGATTACTGATGTGCTCATTGAGAAGGGCAAAGTCTCGCGCGGCTGGCTTGGGGTCACCATTCAGGATGTTACCGAGGATATGGCCGAAGCCCGCGGTTTGGTGTCCGCTGAAGGCGCGATTGTTGCTGACCTTGCGGCTAAAGGACCTGCCAAGGCGTCTGGTATCCAGCGCGGGGATATCATCGTTGAGGTCAATGGCACCAAAGTCTCTGATGCCACATCGACAACTCGTGTCGTCGGCGCGCTGCTGGCGGGATCCAAGAATGATTTCGTTGTGTTGCGGGATGGTGGACGTGTGAATGTTTCTGTCACCGTGGGTGAGCGCCCGGATGATCTTGATACGAGTTTCTCAACTGGCGACAATGATCGTCCGGATAGCGAAAGCGATTCACAAGAAGCCCCACTGGGGCTGGTTCTGAGTGAGTTGGATGGCGATGTTCGCGACGATATGGATATGGATGCCGACGAGCCTGGCATGATTATCGTTGATCTTGAGCGTGACAGCCCCTTGCGAGAGATTGGTCTTCGCCCCGGCATGGTCATTCTGGACGTCAACGGTAAACCGCTAACTTCGGTTGAGGTGCTTGAGGATGAAATCTCAGCGACGCTGAACCGTGGCCGCGATAAAGTCCTGATGGCCGTACGCAGTGGTCAGCGGACCCTGTTTGTGACCGTCGATATTGCTGAAACTGAATAGAACGGAGCGGCCAATGCGTGTCCTGGTTATAGAAGATGACCGCGAACAAGCGGGCTTCATCAAGAAAGTGCTCGGCGATGCCGGGCACGATGTTGAGACCGCTGAAGACGGCGAGGGCGGCTTGGTTCGCGCCCGCGAGAGCGAGTTCGATGCTCTGGTCGTAGACCGGATGCTCCCGGAAAAGCCTGGCCTGCAACTGGTTGAAGAATATCGCAATGGTGGCGGAACCACGCCAGCTTTGTTCCTCTCAGCACTCTCTGACGTGGACAATCGCGTTGAGGGGTTGAAGGCCGGTGCTGATGACTATCTCGCCAAGCCCTTCGCTCCAGAAGAGCTGATTGCCAGGGTTGAGGCCCTTGGGCGCCGCCAGAATACAGGTGAGCCACCGGTAACCAAGCTGAAAGTCGGTGATCTGGAAATGGATCTCCTGTCACGCAAAGTCATGCGTGGTGAGACCAAGATCGATCTACAGCCACGTGAGTTCAAACTGCTCGAATATCTGATGCGTCATGCTGGACAGACCGTAACTCGGACCATGTTGCTCGAAGGCGTTTGGAACTATCACTTTGACCCTCAGACCAATGTGATTGATGTTCATATCTCACGCTTGCGCGCCAAGATTGATAAAGAATTCGACAGTCAGTTGTTGCAGACTGTGCGTGGGGCGGGTTACTGCCTGCAGGCATGAAGCCTGGTCCCTTTGCATTTCTGCGCACAACGAGCTTCCGGCTCGCGCTAATCTATGCCTTGGTCTTCGCGGTCTTTTCGGCCGCGTTGATGGCTTATGTTTACCAATCGACGGTTGGTGGCCTGCGGACCGAGGCGAAGTCACAGCTTGAGGCTGAACTTCGTTCCCTGGCTGTGGCTTACAATACAGGCGGGCAAGCGCGGCTTGAAATGGCCGTGCGGGAACGCTCTATCGTTCGTGTTCGCAATTTCACCTACCAGTTCGAAACCGGGGATGGCGTCAAGATTGTTGGGGATATGTCGGCCATGCCTGTTCCGGCACCAACGCTGCCGGGCGCGGTCGACGCGGTCACTTTTGAGATTGAAGGCCGACGCCCAAGTGGCGAGAGCTCGATCATTCAGATTGAAGGCCGGATCGTCCGCCTTTCTAATCGGAGTGTCCTGCTTGTTGGGATTGAGATGAGTGACCGTCTCGCGGTGGTAAACAAGATCACGCAGGCAATCTTTATTGCTGGCCCTGTCGGCATTCTGTTGGCGTTGCTTGGGGGCTTTGTCTCTTCGCGCTATGCCGCGCGCCGTGCTGAAGCCCTGTCCAGAACCGCCAGCGCTGTGATGGCGGGGGATCTTTCCCAACGCGTTCCAGTTATTGGCACAGATGACGAGTTTGATCGCCTCGCCGATATGGTCAACGCGATGTTGGCCAAGATTGAGAACCTGATGGCGGCAACCCGCCATGCCGGGGATGCCATTGCGCATGACTTACGGTCGCCGCTCTCTCGATTGCGTAATCGGCTGGAGGACAGCCTGCGTGGGCCGATGGATGAGATGACGGCGCGCGATACCCTTGGCGAAACGGTTGAGCAGGTTGATCAGGTGCTGGCCACTTTTAACGCCATCCTGAACCTCTCACGCGTGCGGTCCACGGGAGAGGAATATCTTACACCCCTGGATGTCAGCGAGCTTACAACCGAGATCGCTGATCTGTTTGAGCCAGCGTGCGAAGATGCGGGCTTGTCTTTTGAGGCACAGATCGCGCCAGACCTGACCGCTAAAGCTGACCGGGCGCTGCTGGCGCAAGCCGTTTCCAACCTGATCGACAATGCCATCAAGTATACGCCCTCAGGCGGAGATATCAGCGTCAATGTTACGGGCGATAAGACAGGTATTGCCATCATGGTCAGCGATAGTGGGCCGGGTATTCCTGAAGCCGATCGTGAGCGGGTCAAGGATCGGTTCGTACGGCTAGATGAGGCGCGCACCCAAACAGGCTCTGGCCTTGGACTGGCACTGGTTGATGCGGTCGCTGGCTTGCATGGTGGCGCGCTCGAACTGGAAGCAGCCTATCCGGATGAAACGCCGCCAGGTCTGAAAGCCACCTTGCGCTTGAAGGCGGCATGATGAGCGGGCAGGGGGCATGGGTGAAGCCGATAGGCAGTCTGGCGCAGACCGTTGAGGCAATTAAAATCCACGCGCCTTATCTCACCCGTTTGCTTGACCGGGAAACGCTTACAGAATCAGACATTACACAACCGTATCTAACGGGCCTGCTGCAAACCTGTCTGCAGGCCCCGCAGCCGGACCTGATCGCTGGGGATACACCAACCTTGATGCGCACGCTTCGGGAGGATAAAGCGCGCCTCCATCTGGCTTTGGCTCTAAGCGATCTCTCTGGGGAGCTGAGTCAGGGCGAAGTGACTGAATGGCTCAGTCGCTTTGCTGACCGCTGCTGCGAGGCTGCGTTGTCACATGCCCTGCAAAAGTCAGGGTGTGGCCCTGACGGCCTTACCCTGTTTGCCCTCGGCAAAATGGGGGCGTTTGAGCTCAATTATTCCAGCGATATCGACATGGCCGCCTTCTATGACGGCGAGGCTTTTGACGGCGGTGATCGCGATGCAGCTGAGGCCGCAAGCCGCGCTGTACGCGAAGCCATGCGTATCCTCTCTGAGCGCACACCTGAAGGCTATGTTTTTCGGACCGATTTACGTTTGCGCCCGGACCCAAGTTCGACCCCTCTGGCCGTTTCGACACGGCGAGCAGAGCTCTATTATGAAAGCGTAGGCCAGAACTGGGAGCGTATGGTCTGGATCAAAGGCCGCCCTTCGGCTGGTGACATGGCCTTGGGCAACGCATTTCTGAAGACACTCGAGCCATTTGTCTGGCGGCGCCATCTTGATTACTGGGCGTTGGCCGATGTGCAGGCGATCAAGTCGATGATCAATGCCAAGGCTGGGGAGCGGGAGCTGGCCGATCCATCAGCGGACCTTAAACTTGGCCCTGGCGGGATTCGTGAGATCGAGTTCTTTGTCCAAACCCAGCAAGTTATTCTGGGAGGGCGAAACCCCAGTTTGCGGGTGCGCGGTACTTTGCAAGGACTGGAAGCGCTTGTCGCGCTGGGTGTGGTGGAAAAAGCCGTCGCAGATGATCTCGCGGTCGCCTATGACACTCTGCGCAATGTTGAGCATCGCATTCAGATGCTGGATGATCAGCAAACCCACAGCCTGCCCAGTTTTGATAATCGCCGCGCTGCGGTTGCGGCGCTATGCGGCTATAGTGAGCTGGCAGCGTTTGACGCGGCCATTTTGGAAACCCGCCGTCTCGTGCATCGCCATTATAATGCGCTGTTCGCGGATGAGGCGCGCAAGCGACAAGCTGCCGTAGAGGGTAATCTCGTTTTCACGGGCGTCGATGATGATCCTGGTACGGTAGAGACGATTACGGGGCTTGGTTTCTCCAACGCCTCACACATTATCGAAACGGTCCGCAATTGGCACCGAGGGCACACGCCCGCAACGCGTACGACCAGAGGACGTGAGTTGCTGACGGCGTTATTGCCAGACCTGCTGGCGGCAATGGGGCGGACGGGCGGTGCTGACGAAGCGTTTCGCCGTTTCTCCCGGTTCTTTGAGGGGTTGCGCTCCGGGGTTCAAACGCTCTCCATGCTTGTGGCGCAGCCTGATCTGATGGAGGACCTCGTCACGACGCTGGCCCTGGCACCGCGTATTGGCGGAGAGTTGTCGCGTCGACCCGGCCTGCTTGAGGCATTGCTCTCGGTCAGTGATCGCAAAGAGGCGCCTGTCCTGACCGATGAGACCGACTTTGAAACTGCGATGGAGCTGGTCAGGCGTTGGCACGGTGAGCGGGCTTTCATCATTGGGCATCGCCTGCTCCACGGCAAACTGGCGGCGCGGGATGCAGCTTCTGAATATAGTGATCTTGCCGATATGACGGTTCGGCTGATGGCGGGTGCGGCGGAACGCGAAACGATCCGCCGCTATGGCCCAGCGCCGGGGAAATGGATCGTCGCTGGGCTTGGCAAGTTTGGCGGGCAGGAAATGACCGCTGGCTCAGACCTCGATTTGCTCGTCATTTATGATGCATCAGAGCCTGATGAAGCCCAGACTTGGTTTACCCGGTTTACTCAGCGCCTGATCACGGCGCTGTCGGCAGAGACCGGGGAGGGGGCCTTATATGAGGTCGATATGCGCCTGCGCCCATCCGGACGGGCCGGTCCTGTTGCGACCTCGCTGACCTCCTTCAATCGCTACCATGGTGAAAGCGCCTGGACTTGGGAACATATGGCGCTGACCCGTTTGCGGGCCGTTGCCGGCGATACCGCTTTGGGCCAGCAGGTCGAAGCTGATGCCGCCCGACACGTTGTTCTCGGAGGTGAAGCAGAGGCCCGCACCACGGATATCCTCGACATGCGCAATCGTCTCTACCGGGAAAAGCCACCGGAAGGGGACTGGGATCTGAAAATGCGGGCAGGGGGACTGGTCGATATTGAGTTCATCATCCAGCATGCGCTTTTGACCAGTGGCGTCGAGATTGGTCTCCCTTTGTCTCTTTCCAGCGCCCTTAAAACCCTCTCTGATACCCCCGCGATGACCTCCGCAGATGCCCTATGTCTCCGTCAGGCTCATGGTTTTTTGAGCGCTTTGCAGCAGGTGCAGCGCGTTGCTGTTGGGGCCAAGCTGGAGGCTGAAACCCTTTCAGAGGGCCTCAAAGACCGTTTATGTCGTGCAACGGGGTGTGAAAACTTTTCTCTTCTAAAACAGAGGCTTGAGGGCCACTTAGAGACAGTTTCTGTACTTTTCTGCAAAAAAGTAGGCGTTCCAGCGCCGGAATCCACGCGCTAAGCCGTTTTATGATCAGGTTTGAATGGAAAGGACCTGATCAAATGAAAAAAACAATTATAACAACAGTTTGTGCAGCCTCCCTCATCGGTGCAATTGCTTTTACAGCCTCTGCCCAGCTTCGTGGCCCCGGCATGCGGATGCCAGCTCTGGAAGAGGTTGATACCAACGGCGATGGAAACATCAGCAAAACCGAACTCGAAGCGCACAAGGCAAACCGCTTCGCCGCAGCCGACACAAGTGGTGATGGCCTTGTTTCTTTTGAGGAATTTGAAGCGCATGCCCTAGCCGAGAAAGCCAAACGTGAAGCCCAGCGCCGTGAGCGCCGCTTTGCCCGTCTCGATGCGAATGGTGATGGCTATGTCAGTGCTGAGGAGCACGCTGCTGCAGATGATGAGCGCATGGCACGCCGGTTTGAGCGCGTAGATACGAATGGCGATGGAATGATTTCCGCTGAAGAGCGCGAAGCAGCCAAAGCCAAGAGAAAAGAGCGCCGCATGAAACGCTGGGGCGACAAATAGTAAGTCGCCTTGCGTAAACGGGCTGTGGCGGTTGTTTCTCCCCCTCCTCTCGCCACAGCCCATGAATCCTTTAAACAGAACTGGTGGCCAGCATCAGCGACCTTGATCAGATTACCAAAGCGGCTGCGGGTGACCGGGGTGCACAAGCTGCGCTGGTCAATCGGCATATGGATATGATTTTTCGCGTTGCCTATCGGATGCTTGGTGATCAGGCCGAAGCCGAGGATGTCACACAGGAGACCTTCCTGCGCGCATGGAAAATCCTGCCAGATTGGCAACCCAAGGCAAAATTCTCGACATGGGCCTGTACTGTCGCTCTGAACCTATGTCGGGACCGCCTTCGCAAGAAACGGCCCATTCTTATGGATACGCCACCAGAGCGTGTCGATATGGCCCTGAGGCCGGATGAACGGCTCGCTTCGGCCCAAGCGATTATGGGTATTGAGGCACATATCGCAGCCTTGCCGGAGCGACAAAAAGAAGCCCTGACCCTTTCGGCGCTAGAAGGGTTAGGCAACAAACAAGCTGCAGAGGTCATGGATATCACAGTTCATGCCCTTGAAAGCCTTCTGGGGCGGGCTCGACGGACACTTCGTGCCGCTTTGATGGAACAAGAGAGTAAGGACTAGAGCAATGGCCAAGGCCGCTATCACAATCGAACGGGTGATCGAGCTCATCTCGGCTTATGGGGCAGAGCCGGGCGGCTGGCCGGAAGACGAGCGTGAAGCGGCAGAGGCTCTTTTGCGTGAAGAGCCGGACCAGTTTGAGGTGGCTTTGGTAGAAGCGCGCGCACTCGACCGTTTACTTGATTTGGAAGCTCTACCGGAACCATCATCGAACTTGGCTGAGCGTATACTCGTTGCAGCGCCGACGACGGCTTCTGTAAGAGGCACACGGCTAAATTGGTTACAGCGTTTGCTTCCTGGTCATATACGGTTACCCGCAGGCGCCGCCTTGGCGAGCTTGGGTGTTGGTCTGGTTGCCGGGTATAGTTATGCCAGTGATATCGGTTTTGATGCCTATCTTGAAGCAGATGATGGCAACTATACGTTGGCTGTTGAGGACAGTTTTGAAGGCTGGTTGGGTACAGGAGAGCAGACAAGATGAGTGATTCCGCAAAGCCTCGCTTGCCAATCATTTTGATGATTTCTCTGGTCCTGAATGGCTTGCTGATCGGTTTGCTGGTTGGCGGCGGATTGTCCAAGCAAGGGCAAACTTCGCCGCAAGTGGGTGCTGAGCGGGCCTTGGTTCGCGGCTTAGAGCGGGCTGCGCCTGAGCCTGAACGCGCTGAAATTCGTCAAGCCATGCGCCAGGCTTTTGCAGCCTCGCGGGCTGAGCGACGCCTTGTTCGCCGTGCGCGACAGGACTTGCGGCGTGCAGTCGTGGCTGACCCTTATGATGTTGAAGCGGTCGATACAGCACTCAAGGCAGTACAAGAGGCTGAAACGCTGGCACGCGCTAAATTACAGGCCGAACTTGCCCAGCAGCTGGGGCGCCTAACCCCTGAGCAACGCGAAATGATCATGCGAGATATGGGGCGTAGAGGGGCAAGACATCATAAACGTGGCCCGCGTCCTGAGCGTCCACCAGGCCCTCCACAGGAATAACTGGTAATGGCACTTGCCAAACGTTGCCACGTGTCGCATATCGCACGCCTTGGATGGGCGATTAGCTCAGTTGGTAGAGCATCTCGTTTACACCGAGAGGGTCAGCGGTTCGAGCCCGTTATCGCCCACCATCCACTTCCTTTATCTGAGGCCTTTAAAGCGACGGCCTGCTGGCTTGCGCTGAATATCGAAACCTGATCAAAGCCACGCTCATGACACTGCAATCAAATACGCTGGTCTATAAGATCTTGAGCGCGAGCGACTGGCAGGTGGCCAGTGAGCTAGGGTATAGCAAAACTGCGCTGGATGAGGGGGATGGTTATGTCCATCTCTCTACGGGTGAGCAGGTCGCAGAAACTTTGCGCCTGCACTATGCCGGGCAGACCGGCGTGCAGCTTCTGGAATATGATCTGGACAGCTTAGGCGGGGATGTTCGATGGGAAGAAAGCCGTGGTGGGCAATTGTTCCCGCATCTTTATGGCAGTTTGTTTATCGCCAAAGCTGTCCGCCAGTGGGCGCTTGCCAATGATGAAGCTGGGAACCCGATTACGCCCGAGGAGGTTGCATCATGAGCCTTGCGGATATGGCCTTGCCATTTGTGAAAATGCTGCCCGCTGAGATGGCGCATAAGGCGACGGTTCAGGGACTGAAATCTGGTCTGGGCTTGCCGAATACAGACCCAAAACAATGGGATCTGTCGGTTACGCTACCCCACTCAAAGCTCACCTTGCCAAACCCGGTCGGGCTGGCGGCTGGTTTCGATAAGAATGCCGAAGTTTTTGAGCCGATGGCCCGGTTTGGCTTTGGCTTCGTCGAGTGCGGAACGGTGACCCCGAAACCGCAGGCTGGTAACCCGAAACCCCGCCTGTTTCGCTTGAGTGAAGACCGTGCTGTCATCAACCGAATGGGCTTCAATAATGAAGGGCTTTTGGCTTTCACGCGACGCATGCAGAAAACCGGGAATGTCCCGATTCCGGTGGGCGCGAATGTCGGTGCTAACAAGACCAGTGATGACTTCATTGGCGATTATGAAACCGGGATCAGTGAAGTCCACGATCTGGCCGACTATATCACGATCAATATCTCCAGCCCGAACACGCCGGGCCTGCGCGGCCTTCAGGGGCGGGAGGCATTGCGCGCTCTGTTGAACCGGACAGGTGAGGCGCACCAACAGGCGGGTGGGTATAAACCTGTCTTTCTGAAAGTGGCACCAGACCTTGATGCCGAAGGCATTGGAGAGATTGCTGAGACGGTCATGAATGAGGGGAGCTGGCTCTCTGGTTTGATCGTCTCGAACACGACCATTGCGCGCCCTGAAGCGCTGCAATCGCACCATCGCGGTGAGGCTGGTGGGCTGTCCGGGGCGCCGCTGATGGTGCCGTCAACAGAGGTTCTCAAAGCCTTTGCCAAAGCCTTGAATGGCCAGTTTGATCTGATTGGGGTTGGTGGTATTGCCAGTGGCGCAGACGCCTATGTCAAGATCCGGGCCGGGGCGAGCGCGGTCCAGCTTTACTCCGCTCTGGTCTATGCTGGCCCGGGATTGGTTGCGCGGATCAATTCTGAGCTGGCTGAGCTGCTAAAACGAGATGGTTTTAACTCGGTCGCGCAGGCTGTAGGGGCGGATGTGACGTCGCATTGAGGAGGCCGGGCACGTAGACTGCCAGTGCTGCCGCGCGGAACACATACATGAACAGGAAAGCTGTCCAGACCCCGCTATTTCCGAAAGCCGGACGCAGCGCGATATCCAAAGAAACATAAGCAATAGCAGAAATGACGCCTGCATTACGCATCGCTTTGCCTCGTGTCGCGCCAAGGAAGAAGCCATCGAGCTGCCATGCTGCGACGCCGAGCAAAGGGACAACAGCACAGAAAGGCAGGAAGGCGAGGGCGGCTTCTCTAGCTTCGATATCTTTGACCACGGCTTCAATAATCGCGCTGCCGCCTGTGAGGTAAATCAAGGACGCAATCGCCCCGAACCCAAGGGCGAGTTCACTGGTGATCCGCATGGCGCGCAAGAGTCTCGCGCGGTCTTTGGCGCCATACGCCTCGCCAACTTCCTTTTCCGCGACAAAGGCAAAGCCATCGAGCACGAAGGCGGCCACGGTGATGAACTGAAGGAGCACTTCATTACCGGCCAGATATTCCGTGCCCATCATCGCACCAGAGCGAACAAACCAGGCAAAGCAGAAGAGCAGCGCCAGCGTGCGGATCAGAACATCGCGATTGGCGTTAAACATGGCGAGCAGGGCAGCGCGATCGCTCAGGCTCGCTTCGGGCTTCAGGTTTTTTGCGACCAGCGCGAGGCCAAAGAAGAGCGCGACCCATTCGGCAATCGCGGTGCCTGCGCCAATCCCGGCTGGGCCCCAGCCAAGGCCCATGACAAACCAGACATCAAGGATAACGTTCACCCCGTTCATGACGATCTGCATCGCCAGCAAAGCCCCGGTCCGGCCTGTACCCAATAGCCAGCCTGTAATGGCGTAGCTCATGAGCAAAGCAGGGGCGCCCCAGATACGGGCCGCGAAATAATCCTTGGCGAGGGCTTCAACCTTTGGCTCCGTTCCAAATGGCATAAAGACCAATGGTTTGAGTATGGGGCCAAGGGCGAAAATCACGGTGCCGATAACTATGCCGACGACTAAACCTCGCTGTAGCACCGCGCGACTTTCACCAAAATCCTCTCGGCCCACCGCTTGCGCGGTTAGCCCGGTGGTCGACATACGCAGGAAGCCAAAGCCCCAATAGATGAAACCGAAGGCCGCAGCTGCGACGGCGACGGCAGCAAGGTCTGCCTTGTCGCCCGACAAGCCCATGATGGCGGTATCGACAACCCCGGTCGCTGCAATCGCGACCTGTGCAAGCATCACAGGAACAGCAAGCCGCATAACCTTCTGGCGGGTGAGTTGAGGGGCAGTCATGTTGCTGCTTTAGGCGGTAATGCAGGCTCTGGACAGGGCTTTGTCAGGCGGCCTGCTGCGGAAGTGAAAAAAGGCTATCGCAGGGCAGCATCAGGGCGGCTATGTTCACAGGTGATTCAGGTTCTTCATGGAATAAATCCCATATGATCAAGACACTTACCTCTCTCGCGCTTTTCGCCTCGATTGCCAGCCTGTCTGCCCCTGCAGCATTGGCCCTGACCTCGGCTGAGATCAAACAGTGTAACGCCATGGGCAAGAGCCTGAAGGCGCGGCAGGCTGAGGCAACCAAGAAAGCCGAAGCTCGCGAACTTCTGCATGAGAAGACGGAAGCCGCTGGCGATGCCTGGGATGATGTTGAAATCCATCGTCTCGCAAGTGCTGGACATGCCAAGACCGCTGATGAGGCCAAGGCAAAGTATGAGACCCTGAAAGCTGACCTGCTCAAGCAAAACATGGCGGTTCAATCTCTGGTCAACCAGATCAATGAAGATGTCGCCGCCTATAATGCGCTTTGCGTGAAGGACTAGGCTTTAGTCGGCAAGCTCCAGAACAACCGGAACATGGTCTGACGGCTTGGTCATCTCACGGGCCTTGCGATAAATCTCAACCCCATTGAGACGATCGGCAGCTTGCGGGCTGAGCAGATGGTGATCAATCCGGATGCCGTGGTCTTTTGGGAAAGCGCCGCCCTGATAATCCCAGAACGTATATTGATGCGCGCGATTATCGCTGGCTTCAAACGCTTCGGTCAGGCCGAGATTTTTCAGGCGGCGGAAGGCAGCGCGGCTATCGGGTAGTGCCAGCGCATCATCCGACCAGACGGTCTCGTCCCAACAATCTTCCGCGCGCGGGATAATGTTATAGTCCCCGCACAGCACAGTGGCTTCCTCATGCTTGAGCAGGTCTGAAGCGTGATTCTTCAGATGCTCCATCCAGCCGAGCTTATACTCATATTTTGGCCCAGGAGCCGGATTGCCATTTGGCAGATAGAGCCCGCCAACCCGAACCGGGCGATCAGCAAGGATCAGAGCCTCGATATAGCGCGCCTGATCATCATCTTCATTGCCGGGCAGGCCGCGTGTCAGGTCTTCAACATCAAACCGTGAGAGCAGGGCAACGCCATTATAACTCTTCTGACCATGCACATGGGCTGTATAGCCAAGCTCCTCAATCTCCAAATAAGGAAACGCGTCCGTCTCGCATTTGATTTCCTGCAGACAGACCACATCGCAATCAATAGCCTTCAGGACGTCCAGAACGGTGGGCATCCGGGCTTTGATAGAGTTCACATTCCAGGTCGCAATTTTCATGGCTCTTGTTTAGCGCGCTTCGGGTGAAGTGCCAGCCTTCGATTGTAGGTTGACATGAAACCTTTTAGTTTCTAATAAATATGAAACTGAAAGGTTTCATATTTTGACAGAACAACTTGTCTTTCGCGCCATCGCAGATCCAACCCGGCGCAGCATCATGGCGATGCTGGCCACCGGGGAGCGCTCTCTGAACCAGATTGCCTCAGATTATGAGATGTCTCGCCCCGCCGTCGCTAAACATCTCGGCGTATTGCGAGAGGGTGGCTTGATTGAAGTGGAAGCCAGAGGTCGTGAGCGGGTTCACAGATTACGGCCCGAAGCGCTGAAGACCGTATCCGATTGGCTGAGTTTCTATAGCCAGTTCTGGGATGAGAAACTCGAAAACCTAAAGCAAGCTGTGGAGGCAGATGATGAGTGACGCAGTCATGATCAAAACGATTTACCTGAAAGCTAAACCAGAAACAGTCTGGCGCTACATTACGAAGAAAGATCTGCTCGCGCGGTGGTTTCAGGAAACCGACCGTGACCTGACTGAGAAGACTTCATTCCAGTATCTTAGCCACCATGAAGATAAGGAAGACCGCAAACTGATGTGGGGTGATGTCCTTGAGGTCGATCCACTCAAAAAGCTGGTTCATACCTTTACACACCCGTTTCTGGAGGGCGTGATCACCACAGTGACCTGGGCGCTGAAGCCCGTGGATGGTGGCACGCAGCTCACGATGACCCATACAGGGATCACGACCCTGGATCAGCTTACCGGGCACGATACAGGCTGGGATGAGCACTTCATGCGCCTGCGCAGTGTTGTCAGCTGGTAGACGGCAGGAAGCGAAAGCGGCGTTTGTGGCCATAGGCCCAGATGCGGCTGTCCTCCAGCGTACCGAGGCCAATATTGTGGATGGCTCGCCAGTTTCCGTCTCTGCCCCGGCGGTCTGAAAGGATGCCAATATGAGGCAGGGTGCCACCGACGCGGCAGGTCATCAGGTCGCCCGGCATCCAATCCCGCGCTGGCAGTTCATGACTGTGGCGCTCCAGCCAGACTTCAACGTTCGGCACCCGGCGGTGGTCAATATTGCGATCGGTGCGGGTCAGGCCCCAGATTTTCGGATAGGCTCCAAAGTTTGCAGCCATATCCTCATGCACATGCTGCTGGAAATCGAAGTCAAAGGCCGTGCGATAGGCGCGGATGATAACATCAATGCACACGCCGCGATCCTGAGGCACATCACCGCCGGGATAAACCATCGAAACGTAGGCCGGGTCATAAAGGCGTGTGATGCCGATACGTTCTCGCGCGGCTTCAATCAGCTTGCTGGTTTTCGTGGTCTCAGTGGACGCTTCCGCCGTCGCCAGCGGCAAAGCCAGTAAGCAAGAGAGCGTATCGCGGCGTGTCAGAGTCATATCCCAATGCAGCAAAGGGATATGACCAGATTTAGACGCTAGTCCGCTTTCTTTGCGGCGCGTTTGCGCTCATGCGGGTCAAGGTAGACCTTACGCAGGCGGATGCTTTCCGGCGTCACCTCAACCAGCTCATCATCAGCGATATAGGCGAGCGAGCGTTCCAGCGTCATTTTCAGAGGCGGGGTGAGGCGAACAGCTTCGTCAGTACCCGACGCGCGCACATTGGTCAGCTTCTTGCCCTTCAGGACATTCACTTCCAGATCATTATCGCGCGTATGTTCACCGATAATCATACCCTGATAGACCTTATCGCCCGGATGGATCATCATCGGTCCGCGATCTTCCAAATTCCACAGGGCAAAGGCAACAGCTTCGCCTTTATCCATGGCGATCAGCGTGCCGGTGCGGCGGCCCTGAATCTTGCCCTTATAAGGCGCGTATTCGAGGAAGAGGCGGTTCATGATCGCTGTACCGCGCGAGTCCGTCATCAGCTCGCCCTGATACCCGATCAGGCCGCGTGTTGGCGCGTGGAACACCATACGGGTACGACCGACACCAGACGGCTTCATCTCGACCATTTCGCCTTTACGTTCGGCGAGTTTCTGAACAACGGAGCCGGAATACTCGTCATCGACATCGATCACGACTTCTTCGATGGGTTCCAGCTTTTCGCCACCTTCCCCTTCTTTCATCAGAACCTGTGGACGCGATACGCCAAGTTCATAGCCTTCACGGCGCATGGTCTCGATCAGAACGGCAAGTTGCAGTTCACCACGACCCGACACGACGAAAGCCTCGGCTTCGGTTGAGCGCTCAACTTTTAGAGCAACATTGCCCTCGGCCTCTTTTTGAAGGCGGTCCCAGATCACACGGCTAGTGACCTTGTCGCCTTCTGTTCCCGCCAGCGGGCTGTCATTGACGCGGAATGTCATAGACAGCGTTGGCGGATCAATCGGTTGAGCTTCAATCGGCTCTGTGACGCTGGGGTCAACGAATGTATCAGCGACGTTGGCCTTGGCGAGCCCAGCGATGGAAACAATGTCACCCGCGAGACCTTCTTCGATTGGTTCACGTTGTAGACCGCGGAAAGCGAGAACCTTGGACACGCGGCCTTGCTCGATCAGCGAGCCATCACGGGCCAAGACCTTAACGCTCTGATTTGGCTTTACGGTGCCAGACGCGATCCGGCCCGTGAGAATGCGGCCAAGGAAATTGTCCGCACTGATCGTTGTCGCGAGCATACGGAATGGCTCGTCTTCGACCTTTGGCTCTGGGACATGCTTGACCACGAGGTCGAAGAGTTCATCCATATTGGTGCGCTCTTCCTCGTACTGCGTGCTCATCCAGCCATTCTTGGCAGAGCCATAGAGGATCGGGAAATCGAGCTGATCATCGGTCGCGTCGAGATTGGCGAAGAGGTCAAACACTTCGTCAATCACCTCATCCGGGCGACGTTCAGGCTTGTCGATCTTGTTCACAGCAACGATGGGACGAAGGCCAATCTTGAGAGCCTTTGAGACAACAAACTTGGTTTGCGGCATTGGGCCTTCGGCAGCATCAACCAGAACGATCGCGCCATCGACCATAGACAGGATCCGCTCAACCTCGCCGCCAAAGTCGGCGTGGCCGGGTGTGTCTACGATGTTGATGCGTGTATCGCCCCAGACGACGCTGGTGGTCTTGGCCAGAATGGTAATCCCGCGCTCTTTCTCAAGATCGTTGGAGTCCATCATACGCTCTTGCGTGGCCTCGTTCTCACGGAACGTACCAGACTGTTTGAGCAAGCAATCAACAAGGGTCGTCTTGCCATGGTCCACGTGGGCGATGATCGCAATATTGCGAAGGGAAGTCGGCTCAGTCATTTCGGGAGGCTTTCACAGCAATGTCTCTTTGCGCGCGCCATACACGGGACTGCCCGGTTTGGCTATGGGCTCGTGGCATTTGGTAATTAGCTTGACTCATAATTATCAAAAATGCTAATTAGCAAATATGGCAAATGAAGTCTTCAAAGCCCTTGGTCATCCTCTGCGTCGGCAAGTTATGGATATGCTGCGCAAGGGACCCCGCAGTTCAGGCGATCTGGCTGAACATTTTGATGCAGCCTGGCCAACGGTCACGCGGCATCTGAATGTTCTTAAGGATGCAGATCTGATCACGGCAGAACGCAAGGGCACCAGCATTATCTACCGCGCCAATACCAGTGTGATTGAGGACGCGATTAGCTCCCTGATGGGGATGATCGGACATGACAATGGCGATGACGAGCAAAAGGAGGCCGCAGAATGAAAACCGCAATCCGAAATGGACTCATTGCATCAGGCTTGGCGATCGCCACGATGCTCGGTGTCATCGCTTGGGTTTGGATGGCTCTGCCTGAAGGCGAACAGATTCCGCTGCATTGGAATGCGGCGGGTGAGGCTGATCGTTGGGGCAGCAAACGCGAAGCCATGTTTGGTCTGGCCGTTATGCCAGTCGTTGTCTTGTTTACGACTATCTTACTCGCGGTCGTTCCAAAGCTTGACCCACGCCGCGCCAATCTGGAAAAGAGTGCCAAGACATATGGCATCGTCTGGGTCGCCGTGATGGTCCTGCTTGCGGGTGTTTCAGTCGGTATTGGCTGGTTGAAAGTCTCTTCGGTATCAACTGCCGCCGGGCCGGACGTGAGCGGTATCCCGTTCGTGCGCTTTGTCATGGCTGGTACCGCGCTGATGTTTATCGTGCTGGGAAATTATCTGCCTAAAACGCGGCCTAACTGGTTCCTCGGCATTCGGACCCCATGGACCCTGTCGAGTGATGAGGCGTGGGAGAAGACCCACCGATTGGGTGGCCGACTGTTCATGCTTGTTGGCTTGGTCGGGCTGGTCATCGCCTTTGTTCTGGATGGTTTAGCGCTGGCCTTTGCAGTCCCGGCCATGGTGCTTACAGTAACGGCGATCTGTTTTATCTACTCATTCCTTGTCTGGCGGGGCGCTGCAGATAAGCAGGTTGAGTCAGATTATATAATCTAGATACAGAACGAGGGAGCCAAGGCTCCCTCGCATTCGTTTGCATTATAAGGCCGCGTTACTCGGTTGTTTCTTCAGCTTCGAGAATGACCATGGCTTCGCCGCTCTCTGAGACTTCGACTTGTGGTTTTTCAGCCTTGGCCTCTGCGGCTTGCCAGTCACCGATATCCACGCGCACAGAATGAGCACGGGTTTCTTGCTGACCATCGGCTGTCGTTACAGTGGCCATGAGGCCGATATAGTAGACACCGTCAGTTTCAGCGCGGTACTCCACACGCATTGTATGTGTATCTGCGCTGGCTAGGTCAAAGCGGCTTGAAGCTTCGGAGCCAAAAACTTCTAGCCCATCATCCCCACGTGCTTCAACGATTAGACTGCCCTCCAGGTAAAGTTCTGTTAGTGTCAGGGTTACGCTGCCATTCTCACCCGCTGCAACAGGTCCAGCGAGCTCATAGTCTAATGCAATACCAGCTCCGGGTTTCACGGTCTTGATCGGTGGGCCGAGTTTTGCAGGTTCTTCTTTTGCCGTTTCAGTTACCGCTTGCTGGTCTTGCAATGCGGTCTGACTGCATCCTGCAAGGAGGAGTATGGTTGCTGTAAGGGCACCAAGAGTTGTTTTCATTCTATCCATGATCTTTCCTCCAATTATGATGCCGAGAATGCGAAGCAGCTATCGGCGGCACTCGCGCTATCGAAATTATTCGTGTCAAAGATTTCGATAGCATAGGTGACGCCTGCATTCAGGGTTCCGGTCCATGTCTCGCTGTCGATCACACTGCTGCGAGCGACTTTGTTGGTGAACAGACGGCCTTGCTCCCAGATAAAGAAATCCGGGTCTGTCGTGGCCGCAGCACCTGATGATTTTGTTGCGGTCAATGTATAGGTGCCCGTTGTAGGAACAGTCAGGGTGATGAAATCTCTCACCCCTAGTTTATTGGTCGTGCCATTCACTGCAGATGAGCAGACCGTAACCGCGCCACCGCCAATCGTGGCTGTCTTATAGATAGGCAGGACTTGTGAACGCCCCCCATCATTGGTTTCCCCGGTTCCACGTGGACCCGTGCCTGAGATGCCTTGTGCCGTGAGTAAGTTGTCCAACACTGTGCCGCTTACACGACTGTCAGTTCTGATCTGACTGGCGAAGGAAAAGATTGTCGTGAAATCCCCTGAGGCCAGATAACTGGCATTGGTATAGGCTTCATAAATCGGAGCGAGCCCAGCCGATATTGTATCTGGGCCATCATTTGTACTATCGAAAATATCGTACAGGATGGATTGAATAGAGGCTTCATTAAACCAGCCCTGATTGGTCGCGGTATTGTTTTCAACACTAAACGTAAAGCCCGCGGCCTGTGCAGTGCCGCCACTGTCACGATAGTTAGGGTCGCCAAGGATCATACCAGAGAAGGCATTTCCCCAACCTTCACCAAAGGCAAGGCGTGGGTCGAGGCGTTGAGATAGGCTATGCGGGCCACCGGTTGATTCAGACCGTGAGAGTTGATCCTCGAAATAGTGCCCGAACTCGTGAACAATGACGTGACTATCATATTCATCCGTATCATTATTCTCATCACCGAGGATGAGAATGGTTGGGACACCGCCGATCCGCGTGTAGGATGAGGTACCAATCTCGCCATTCGCAATGTCGCCTGAAGCTGCCCTGTTCTGTGTACTCCAGAAAACCTGCAGATCCGGGAAGACAACGTCGGCGTCTACCGCAGCAATGTCTTGAATCGCATCATACATGGAGTCGAGAATAGCAAACGGAGCGGCTGCGCGTGTGCCCGTATAACTGCTCCCACCCCAGCCTGACCCAGCGTTCAGATTGCGCGTGGAGTCAGCTGTGCCGGAACTGCTCAGGCTGCCATTTAGGATGTAAATGGCATTGCTGGATGTATTGTCCAGAACCTGAATGTTCCAGGTTGCCCCGGACGTATTTTGGAGCTGGCTACGAACGCGAATGCGCACATCTGTGCCTGCATCAACGGTCACATCATAGGCGCCGCTATTATCAAGCGTGTCAGTAGCCAGAACTGTTCCACCAGCGTCTACAGCTTCCAGAATAGCCCCGCGCACAGGCTCTTGCGTTGTCGCACTATAGTCCAAACCCCGAAAGCTCGGGAGATTGTGGGGGACCTTATCGAAAGTAACCGTACCACTAATTGTCACTGTACCAGATGGCGGTGGCGGTGGCGGCGGCGGAGGGGGCGGCGGGGGAGGAGGAGGCGGGACGACAGTGGTTCCACCACCACCTCCTCCGCCACCACCACATGCTGCAACAAGGCCCCCGGCCATGAGGATGGCGATGGCTGTGGAAACCTCTCTTAAAGGTGACTTGTATGCTGATATCATGCGACCTCCCTCGACTCGATAAGCACTGAAGCCAGACTGTCCGGTGAGAGAGAGTCTGGCAATAGCGGTTATGGAGTAGTGATTTTTATAACCGAGTTATGTTCTCGAGCGCAGTTTAGTTGGCCGTATTAAGGTTACCCTATCGGCTTGAGCCTTTGCGCTCTTTCACATCTTCTTCTTCGGCAATGGCGCGGTCTTGCTCATCAAAGATGATTTCAGCTTCTTCGCCTTTCCCATAAGAGCGCGCTTTTTTGGCGAGGCGCTCCTGTGTCGCGGTTAGCGAGCCTGCGCTGACGGCCATTTGTTTGTCTTGGGCAACGCCGACAGCATCAGCATCATCAAACATGGCAAATTCAGCACCGAGGAAGACAACCTCCCAGCCGCGTTTTTCGGCGCGCTCAAGCGCGGCTTTTGCGCCTTCTTTGGTCACCTCAGAGGATGAGTTCTCCTTACCATCAGTCATGATCACGATGACGGCCTTCTCTGGGTTGTCGGCTTCGGCGAGACTGATGGTGCGGTTGATGGCATCAAAGAGTGGGGTCATACCGCGGGGGCTGACTTCTTCACTGGTCACGGTTTCCCAGTTTTCGGGATCTACGCCGGACCGCAGAATGTCGAACTGGAAGCCATCCTGATGATCGAACGCAGCCAGTGTGACAGTTGTATCCAGATCGTCGACTTCGCCTTCCTCAGTTTCGCCAACGGCTTTGGCATAAGCGTTTACGCTGGTCAGGGCTTCATCCCAGATAGAGTTCATGGACCCGGTTCGGTCAAGCAGGATGTAGGAACTGACCGAATTGGATGTCGTGGGCGCGGTCGTAAATTCTGGCGTTGGCTTTTGGGCGTTTGCACTCAAGACCATGGCGGTGGCCATCGTGGCGCCAAACAGGCTTGCATAAATCGTCTTCATTTTCGGGTCCTCCCATTCAGATCGATTTGGGAAGCATCCCCGCTAAACAAGGCAGACGCTGGATACGAAATGGGGTGATTTGACGACAAAAACGGCTGTTTTCGGGCGAAAATGTTGCGGTGCGTTCATCTGCCCTTGCGTGCTCTCTCTGCTCGCGCCATACCGCGCCGGATATGTTTGACCGCCTGTAAAGAGGAGCCCGCTTATGTCCACAGCGCCCAAGAAAGTTGTTTTGGCCTATTCTGGTGGTCTCGACACCTCGATTATCCTGAAATGGTTGCAGGTCGAGTTTGGGTGTGAAGTGATCACATTCACCGCCGATCTGGGGCAGGGCGAAGAGTTGGAGCCAGCACGTGCCAAAGCACTTGCTGCCGGTGTGAAGCCAGAGAACATTTTTATTGAGGATTTGCGCGAAGAGTTTGTTCGCGATTTCGTCTTCCCGATGTTTCGGGCAAATGCGGTTTATGAAGGGGTTTACCTGCTTGGGACATCCATCGCACGCCCGCTCATCTCCAAGCGCCAGATCGAGATTGCTGACCAGATGGGCGCTGATGCGGTCTGTCATGGCGCGACGGGTAAAGGCAATGATCAGGTCCGGTTTGAACTTGGCTACTATGGCCTGAACCCGGATATCAAGGTCATCGCGCCTTGGCGGGATTGGGATTTCAAATCGCGCACCGACCTGCTCGAATTCGCTGAGACGCATGGCATCGAGATTGCCAAGGATAAGCGCGGCGAGGCCCCGTTCTCTGTCGATGCCAATCTGTTGCACACCTCTTCTGAGGGCCGCGTGCTGGAAAACCCAGGCGAGGAAGCCCCTGACTATGTGTTCCAGCGCACTGTTGCCCCTGAAGACGCGCCGGACACGCCGGAAATCATCACGATCGCCTTTGAGAAGGGCGATCCGGTTGCCATTAATGGCGAGGCGATGAGCCCGGCCACATTGCTGACGGCGTTGAACGAGTATGGCCGCAAGCATGGCATTGGCCGCCTTGACCTCTTGGAGAACCGCTTTGTCGGTATGAAGTCCCGCGGGATCTACGAGACACCGGGCGGTACGATTCTGCTCACCGCACACCGCGGTATGGAAGAGATTACCCTCGATCGCGGCGCTGGGCACCTGAAAGATGAGCTTATGCCGAGATATGCTGAGCTGATCTATAATGGTTTCTGGTGGAGCCCTGAGCGTGAAATGCTACAGGCGGCGATTGATCACTCTCAGCGCTATGTTAGCGGTGAAGTGCGCTTGAAACTCTACAAAGGCGCAGCACACCTAATTGGCCGCACCTCACCATATTCCCTCTATCGCGAAGATATTGTGACCTTCGAGGATGATCATGGTGCCTATGATCAGAAAGACGCCGAGGGCTTCATCAAACTGAACGCCCTGCGCCTACGCATCCTCGCGGGCCGTGATCGCAAGTTCGGGAAGAATGGGTAGGGCGCTTTTGTGCCTCACCGGCTAATATAAAGCATAAAAAAAGCCCGGCTGCGGATAACGCGCCGGGCTTATAAAGTTTGGTTCCGTCTGGGGGAGGAAACGCCCAATCGGAGGAGTGATCGGGTTGTGTCCGGAACCGTAACACACCGCATATATGGGAAAGACCCTCGCAAAATCAACATGCATCTCAGCAAGTTTCATATGCAAATTCGTAATGATTATAGGGGCTTTCCCCTACTTGTTTGCAATCCGGAAAGCCTCGATTTCCTTGGTCAGGAAGTCCCTGAAGGCTGAGACGCGTTTTGAACGTTTCAGATCGCTTGGATAGACAAAGTAGAGGTCGAATTGTGGGCCTCTATGTTCGGGCAGGACTTTCTTTAGATCCGGGACGGCGCTGGCCATATAGTCTGGCAGGTCAGCAATTCCGATCCCGGCGGCGACAGCGCGCAACATGGCGGGGACATTGTTGACCAGCAGAGCAGCCTTTCGCGGTTCTGTATCGTCGCGGCCAACCCGCTGGGCAAAACTCATCTTGTCCATAGGCGAGGCAATATCGCCATAGGCAATGATACGATGTTGATCGAGTTCTTCAGGGGTTTCAGGGGTGCCGTGGGTCGCCAGATAGCTTGGGGAAGCATAGAGACTGGTGCCAACGGTACCGAGTTTACGTTGAATAAGATCGGCTTTATCCGCCGCCCAAAGCCGAATGGCGCATTCAGCCTCAAGCTTGAGCAGGTCATAATTCTCGCCATCATCGAGGCGCAGGTCCACGCGCATATCCTCGTGGCGATCCATGAACCGTCCGAGGCGCGGCACCAGCCATGTGGAGCCAAACGCCACGGGTGCGGTTACCGTTAGCTCGCCTTGAGCAATATCCTGCTGGTCGCGCAAGGCAGCACTCGCCCCCTGTGCGGCGGTGGCCATCTCCGAAGTCGAGCGATACAGCGTATGCCCCGCATCAGTCAGAACCAGACCCCGTGCGTGACGCTGGAACAGGGATACCCCCAATTGCTGCTCAAGCGCTGCAATCTGCCGGGATACAGCGGATTGAGAAATGTTCAGGCGGTTACCCGCCGCAGTCAGGCTGCCCGTTTCGGCAGCCGCGTGAAAAGACTTGAGTTTATCCCAGTCCATACCTGTCCTCCAACACCAGCCTGTTTGAATGGAACATTATGGCCTATCTTGGCTAGACCCTTGATGAAAGAATTACTGGCTTACCCAGAGAATGCGCGCCATCCAAGCAATCTCACTCGGCCTAAAAGTGCGTAAGGCGTGGTCGGGGTTAAGAGAGGCAAGTTCTATCGCTTTTGCCGACTGCCGTTGCAGGGTTTTGGCCATGACTTCCCCGGCAACTGTCTTGGCCACAACGCGATCGCCAAGGTGGATCTGTGTCGCTGGGGAAACGATGATACGATCCCCGGCGCGGTAAGCAGGTTCCATGCTGTTACCGGAGATTTCCAGGGCATACAGTCCATCTTCCTGATCTACGCCGGGAAAGCGGACGCGCTCCCATCCTGCATCTATTGGAAAGCCAGCATCATCAAAGAAGCCATCAGAACCAGCTTGCGCAAAGCCCAACAAGGGCGCCGTGATGCTGAGGCGACCTTCGACCAGCCTTGCAAAGTCATCAAAGCCCATATCAACCGCTTCCAGCACGCGGGCGAGGCTTTCGGTGGATGGCCAGCGCGCACGTCCATCCCGCGATTCACGCTTGGACTTGTTAAAGCTTGTCGGGTCCAGACCTGCCAGTCGCGCCAGGCCGGAAACGCTCATCTCATGGTGTTCTGCAATGGCATCAAGGCCGCGCCAAATATCTGTGTGTCTCATAAGCGGTCCGGCTTACTTGAAGAGTGAATCGAGCAGGGTAACCCTAACATAGGAATAAAGTCCTAGCAATCTTGGATGGCTTGCAGGCTATGTTCTTGGGGTACCGCTATACGAAAAAGCCGAGCGCGAAGGCCCGGCTTTCTCCAGTGTTTTTTGCTAGAGCTTCGACTAGTGCCGAACTGGCGCTGACCCATCTGTCGGCGCAGGGCGACCAGAGAGGGTCGCGGCCAGTGCCGCTTCATCAGCTTCGGACCACTCAATGGGGCTCAGAGGCTGGACCAGAGCATGAGAGAATACCTCTTTAATGTCCGATACTGGGATAATGGTCAGGCTTTCCTTCACATTATCCGGAATATCGGCGAGGTCTTTCTCATTCTCTTGTGGGATCAGAACCGTCTTGATCCCGCCACGTAGCGCCGCCAGAAGTTTTTCTTTCAAACCACCAATCGGCAGAACGCGTCCACGCAGAGAGACCTCTCCGGTCATGGCCACATCCCGGCGGACCGGATTACTGGTCAGAAGAGACACCATCGCAGTTGTCATGGCGATACCGGCACTTGGTCCATCCTTCGGCGTTGCACCATCAGGAACGTGAACGTGAATGTCAGTCGTGTTGAAGGTTGTCGGCTTGATGCCAAGATCAACAGCTCGCGAGCGGACCAGAGACCCAGCCGCAGAAATCGACTCTTTCATCACATCGCGAAGGTTGCCCGTGACTTTCGTATTACCACGCCCTGGCATGGAGAGCGCTTCAATCGTCAGCAGGTCACCGCCAACTTCCGTCCAGGCGAGGCCTGTTACGGCACCGATCTGATCTTCCTCGTCGGCAAGGCCGAAGCGGAATTTCTGAACGCCGGAATAGTCGGCAATATTCTCATCCGTCACGCGGACCACGTCTGTGCCTTCATTGCCGAGCTCACGCACGGCCTTACGGGCAAGCTTTGCCAACTCACGTTCAAGCGAGCGGACCCCGGCTTCACGCGTGTAATAGCGCAGCAGGTTACGGATGGCGCTGTCTTCAACAAGCCATTCCGCATCGCCAAGGCCGTGATCTTCCTTGATCTTTGGCAACAGGTGACGACGAGCGATTTCAAGCTTCTCATCCTCGGTATAGCCCGCGATACGGATGATCTCCATCCGATCAAGAAGTGGCTGAGGCATGTTGAGGCTGTTGGCCGTCGTGACAAACATGATGTCCGACAGGTCATAATCGACTTCAAGATAGTGGTCGTTGAAGGTCGAGTTCTGCGCCGGATCGAGCACCTCAAGCAGAGCCGCAGACGGATCGCCGCGATGGTCCATGCCCATCTTGTCGATCTCATCGAGCAGGAAGAGGGGGTTACCCGTCTTGGCTTTCTTCAGGCTCTGAATGATCCGTCCCGGCATAGAGCCGATATAGGTCCGGCGGTGGCCGCGGATTTCTGACTCATCACGAACGCCGCCCAGAGAGACGCGCACAAAGTCGCGTCCGGTCGCTTCCGCAATCGACTTGCCCAGCGAGGTCTTACCAACCCCTGGAGGGCCAACGAGACACAGGATCGGACCACGCAGCTTGTTCGTGCGTTTCTGAACGGCAAGATATTCAAGGATGCGCTCCTTGACCTTGTCGAGGCCATAATGGTCGTCATTTAGCTGCTTCTCAGCGGCAATGAGATCGGTTGAGATATCCTTGCGCTTGTCCCATGGCAGAGACAGAATCCAGTCGAGATAGTTTCGTACGACTGTCGATTCAGCCGACATCGGGCTCATCTGGCGAAGCTTTTTGACCTCAGCTTCAGCCTTGGTGCGGGCTTCTTCTGAGAGGCCAGCTTCCTTGATCTTGTCTTCGATCTCGGCAACTTCGTCGCGCTCGCCTTCGCCGCCATCGCCAAGCTCACGCTGAATGGCTTTCATTTGCTCATTCAGGTAATACTCGCGCTGGGACTTCTCCATCTGACGCTTGACGCGGTTTTTGATCTTCCGCTCCATCTGCATCATGCCCATCTCGCCTTCCATCAGGGAGAGAACCTTTTCCAGACGGGCTTTGGCGTCGGGTAGCTCAAGCAAAGCCTGTTTCTCAGCCAGCTTGACTTGAAGCTGGGAGGCCACTGCATCGGCCAGCTTTCCAGCATCGGTAATCTCACCAATCGTGGAGACGGATTCCGGTGGAATTTTCCGGTTCAGCTTGGCGTAATTTTCAAATTGCTCAACGACAGCGCGCAGCATGGCTTCAATCTCGCCGCCTTCAGCATCGATGGGCGCAATTGCTTCAACTTCGGCGACATAGTGATCACCCTTATCGACGAGCGAGTGAACGCGCGCGCGCGCGCCACCTTCAACAAGGACTTTGACGGTCCCGTCAGGAAGCTTCAGAAGCTGCAGGATGGTGGCGGTCGTTCCAATAACATGGACATCCTCGCCATTCGGGTCATCCGTGGCGGGGTCCTTTTGGGCGACCAGCATAATTTCGTTTTGGCCTTCTTCGACCATTTCAAGGGCACGTACAGACTTGTCCCGGCCCACAAAAAGCGGCGCCACCATGTCTGGGAAGACCACAATGTCCCGAAGGGGAAGCACTGGGAGGGTTTTTGTCGTCGTCATATCGAGACTCCTTTTGATGACAGGCCCCGCTCAGCGGCAACCTGACGCCTTCATCCTATTGTTGGATGATTCTGGCATATGTCTCATGTGATGTACCGAGTATGGCACTTCAACCGCAAAAAAACGGTGGAAATCAGGCAATTTCATCCTACGGATAAAATCTACCTGATTATGACGCCTCGTTAGGCTGTGCTTGCTCAGTATGCACGTAAAGTGGCTTGGTATTGCCTGCGACCACTTCGGCATTGATCACAACTTCTGAAACACCACGCAGGCTTGGCAGCTCATACATGGTGTCGAGCAGGATAGCCTCCATGATGGAACGCAGGCCACGAGCCCCTGTTTTCCGGGTGATGGCCTTTTGGGCGATCGCGGTTAGCGCATCATCCGTGAAGGTCAGGTCAACACTCTCCATCTCAAACAGTTTTTGATACTGTTTGACCAGCGCATTCTTTGGCTCTGTGAGAATGGTGATCAGCGCGTCTTCGTCGAGGTCTTCAAGTGTTGCCAGAACGGGCAGACGACCAATGAATTCCGGGATCAGGCCGTAGCGCTGAAGGTCTTCTGGTTCGACGGTCCGGAGGATTTCACCAACACGGCGCGCTTCCGGATCTTTGACCGCAGCACCGAAGCCGATTGTTGTGCTCTCACCGCGTGAAGAGATGATCTTGTCGAGACCTGCAAAGGCACCGCCACAAATGAACAGGATGTTGGTCGTGTCGACTTGCAGGAATTCCTGTTGCGGGTGCTTGCGCCCGCCTTGTGGAGGAACAGCGGCAACCGTGCCTTCCATCAGCTTAAGCAGGGCCTGTTGAACCCCTTCGCCAGACACATCGCGCGTTATGGATGGGTTGTCCGATTTGCGGGAAATCTTGTCGATCTCATCAATGTAAACGATGCCGCGCTGGGCCCGTTCGACATTATAGTCAGAGGCCTGCAGCAGTTTCAGGACGATATTCTCAACATCTTCACCAACATAACCGGCTTCAGTCAGCGTCGTGGCGTCGGCCATTGTGAATGGTACGTCCAAAACGCGTGCAAGCGTTTGAGCCAGCAAGGTCTTACCGCAACCGGTCGGTCCGATCAGCATGATATTCGATTTGGCCAGCTCAACGCCATCCGAGCCACCAGGGTTGGCGAGGCGCTTGTAATGGTTGTGAACCGCAACCGAGAGGATGCGCTTGGCATAAGGTTGGCCGATCACATAGTCATCGAGGACCTCGCAAATCTCAGCCGGGGTCGGAACACCTTCCTTGGCCTTGAAGCCAGAGGTTTTGTTCTCTTCCCGAATGATGTCCATACAGAGCTCAACGCATTCATCACAGATGAACACTGTCGGGCCTGCGATGAGTTTTTTCACCTCATGCTGGCTTTTGCCACAGAAGGAACAATAGAGCGTATTCTTAGAATCGCCGGAACCATTTTGCTTTGCCATAGGCAACCTCAATGACGGACAGGGATTAACACGGGCTTTAAAAAGCGCCGCACTGCCCATTAAAATTGAACTTTAGAGCCTCAAACGCAGTGTGCAAGCCCGCGCTCGCATCGCGATATCAGCGGATAAACTAGCTTTCGTCTTCGTCTGCGCGCCGCTCGAATACGGTATCGATAATGCCAAACTCTTTCGCCTCTTCAGCCGTCATGAACGTATCACGATCAAGTTTGCGCTCGATTGTGTCATATTCTTGGCCAGTGTGTTTGACGTAGATATTGTTCAGACGCTTCTTCAGGTCGAGGATTTCCTCGGCATGACGCTCAATGTCTGTGGCAACACCGCGATAACCGCCTGAAGGCTGGTGCACCATCACACGGGCATTGGGCAAGGCGATGCGGGAACCGGGCTCACCGGCAGAGAGCAAGAGAGAGCCCATGCTGGCGGCCTGACCGATGCAGACGGTCGAGATTGGGCAGCGGATATATTGCATCGTGTCATAGATCGCGAGACCGGCGGTTACGTAACCACCCGGGCTGTTAATATACATCGCGATGTCTTTTTTCGGGTTCTCGGACTCCAGAAACAAAAGCTGCGCAGAGACCAGCGCGGCGGTCGCATCATCAATCGGGCCGGTAATGAAAATGATCCGCTCTTTGAGGAGTCGGGAAAAGATGTCAAAGGCCCGCTCTCCGCGGCTCGTCTGCTCAATAACAGTTGGGACGAGATTTACATCAGTCGGACGGAGATCAATCATCGGAGAACCTTGCATCGTATAATCTGTTTGCCACGGTCTGGCAGACGCTTCCATATTTGTCCATTCGCAAGACGTTGCAAGGTGTGGATCGCGGTTAAAGCTCAGTCTTACTGGTGCAAAGGGTTAAGACCTTGGCTGATGCTGTTAGCGTGGTGTGTATCCTCTGGGTACAGGTGTGCCGTATTTCCTGGCCCAATAAAGCGCAATCCCGCGAGCGCTGCCGATGAATTCGCGCCCGGCTGCGGTTTCAATCGGAACATCATCCGCTGCGCGATTGCCCGGACCGAGCACGAGCGTGGGCGCGTTCCACTGTCCATCGCCAAGCAGCGCGCAGATGGGCGCGCGTGGATGTTCGATGCCGACATGCCGGATCTCGACGCTGTCCTTGATCGACGGGAAGTAGGAGAGGACGCCCCACAGCTCTGCGCATTCAGGGCAGAACTCGCGGCGGTCATTATCCTCAAAACCGGGCGGCAAGAGAAACAGAATATCGCGCGCGAATCCGGTCATCCGGCCATGCCTGCTTTACGCGCGCAATCAGCAGCGAATACGGCGAGCGGCTTCACGCGCTCAGCCATGCTGGCGGCTTGCGCGCTATTGGCGGTGCCATCACGGACACGACCGACAATGCCCTGACAAATCGCGGCGAGGCGGAAGGCATTATAGGCGAAGTAGAAGTTCAACTCCGGCAGACCGTCCCGGCCAGTATAGCCGCAATAGAGGTCAGTATATTCCTCCATCGTCGGGATGCCGTACTCTTTCAGGTTTTCAATATCGACGATGGCGCCGCGCGCGGGATCAGAGCTTGGCATTACCCAATTCATCAGGTGATAGGTGAAATCCGCCAGCGGGTCGCCCAGCGTACACAATTCCCAATCGAGCACCGCAATCACTTTTGGCTCGGTCGGGTGCAGGATCATATTGTCGAGGCGATAATCACCATGGACGATTGTGGTCTTGTCACCGGGCGGAATATTCTCCGGCAGCCAGGCCATCAGCTTGTCCATCTCGTCAATCTTGTCCGTCTCAGAGGCGACATATTGTTTGGACCAGCGATGGGTCTGGCGCGCGATATAGTCGCCTTCCTTGCCGAAGCCTTCGAGGCCCGCGGCGCGCCAGTCGACGTTATGCAAGTCAGCAAAGGTTTTGACCTTGGCTTCATAGATCGCTCGGCGTTCAGCAGGATCAGAATCAGGTAGGGTGCCATCCCAGAGGATGCGGCCCTCGACACAATCCATGATGTAGAAAATCGTGCCGACGACATCCTCATCCATACAAAGCCCATAAGGGCGCGCGACCGGGAAGCCGAGCGGGTAGAGTGCGTTGATGACGCGAAACTCGCGATCCACAGCATGTGCGGATGGTAGCAGTTTACCTGGAGGCTTGCGGCGCATCACATAGGTTTTGTTCGGGGTGAACAGTTTATAGGTCGGGTTGGATTGCCCGCCTTTGAACTGTTTGACGGTCAGTGGGCCTTCATAGCCTTCGACATTGGCTTCCATCCACGCGGCGAGGTTTGCCTCGTTGAACTTGTGGCTGTCAGCCACATCCTTTGTGCCTGTGAACATTTCCTGTGCATTGCCGCCATGGACCATGGTGCAGGCCTCCCGTCATATTTCATTTTACACTCCCTACTTAGCGTAAGCATGCCGGGCGTAAATCCCGAACGCTGGGGCAGGGCAGCCTATTGCGTCTTCAATTCTACGCGAAGACGAAAGTGTTGCGCTCATTTTCGCTTGTAACAGAAATCGACAGGCCTACCGGGCTATCCTCTTCCAGAAGGCGTGGTAACGCTTCCGGCGCAGCGACCGCAATAAAGCGCTCGCCGTCTTCGGTACGGGCAAAGACGATGCCGCCGGACGGGCCATTCTTGCCGTGGGTAACGGTATAGGTCTCAATGGTTCCGGTACTTGGGACGTCCGTCAGGGTGACTTTCGTAGGGGCTTTTGCCATCGGTTCGACAGGCGCAAAGGTTGAGGGTTTTTCTGTCGACCAGACGCCAACTGCTTCCTTGGTCATCCAGCCACCATTTGCGAGAACAAGGCCATATTCCCCCCGATTGGCACGAAGATGCTCTGTCATACTAACAATGCCATGCAGGGAGTAATTGTTCCCCGGCCCGCCAAAGAAGGGCAGACCGCCGGTGACGGTCAGGGGACGGGTTTCCGTTTCGTGATCAATACCAAGCACCGCCATAGAGCTGAACACTGCGCACGGGAAACAGGAATAGAGATCAAAGGCCGCCATATCGGCTGGCGTCTTACCTGCTTGTGTCAGCGCGCGCGCGATCGCGGTTTCCATAGCCCACGAGCCATCCAGTTTCGGGCGCTCAGAAATATAGTCATCCCCGGCTTCGCCGCCGCCATGCAGGTAGACGCGCTTGTCCTGTGCCACACCAAGTTCATTGGCTTTCTCTTCGGACATCAGGATCATCGCCGCGCCCTGATTCACCGCATCTTGTGCAATATGCCATTTCAGGAAGGGGTCCGCGAATGGATAGTTTGCTTTGCTGGGTGTCGCGAGGAAGTCAGTGTTAAAGCTGCTTGTATCGAATTGTGAGTGTGGGTTGTTTGCCGCGACAGCTGCGAACTTGGCGAACAGGCTCGACATTACGGTTCGGCGCTCACTACGGGTTTGACCCTCCCGCGCGGCCATTGCGTTTTCAAAGAAGGCATAGAAATAGGCCGGGGCAATGATGCCATGTTTGATCTCGGTCCGGCTCAGCAGCATGTCACCCATACCGCGATCCTCGAAGGCGAGGTCACTGGTATCGGTCCAATCGATCGCCACGCCATGCTTACGCGCGGCTTTTGAGGCCTTGTTGGCCTCTGACCCGGTGATTAGGGCGCACTCAACTTCTCCGGCATGAATACGAGCGGCCATCTCATTCGCGAGTTGCTGTGGACTCTGTCCGCCAACGGCAGCATAGATCGCGCGTTGTGGCGTTGCGCCAAGATCACGGGCAATTGTGCCGGGCAGGTTTGAATTGTGCCCATGTGGGTGATTATCGCCGGGCACCGAGTCTTCAAAAATTCGGACCACAGCCAGCGTATCAATCGCACTTGCTGGGATGCCAGCATCTTTAAGGGCGGTTTCAGCAGCCGTAACGCACAAGCTCTTCGGGCTTGGCGCCCCATCAGCGCCCTCCGTGCCATCCCAATGGCTGGTAAACTGCCCGACCCCGACAAGAACAGGGATGGATCCCTTTGGCATGATGCTGTCTCCCGATACTGTTTGAGCTGAGGGATAGGCAATTGAGGGCTAGGTTCAATCCGTGCCGTTGGGGGAGGGCGAAGCTAAGCCTTCTTCACGAACTGTGTTTTCAGTTGCATCGGGCCAATGCCGGGGATTTTGCAATCAATGTCATGGTCGCCATCGATCAGGCGGATATTAGTCACCTTGGTGCCGACCTTCACAACGAGGGAAGAGCCTTTGACCTTCAAGTCCTTGATCACAGTCACCGTGTCTCCATCGACCAGTGTATTGCCATTCGCATCTTTGAAGACTTTGGTATCCGGGTCGAGATTTGGATCAGCCGACCATTCATGGCCGCACTCCGGGCAAACAAGCAGCGCGCCATCCTCATAGGTGAACTCACTGGCGCATTTTGGACATGGGGACAGAGACATCGGATGACCTTTGTGGCTTATGTCGCCACAAACGCGGAAAGGCTTGGATGCGCAACTGGGGCATAACCGTTGCGAAGCGCCTTGCAGGTGACTTCAGGGGTCAACCGAAGGCCGCTCTTGGGTAGGTCAATTGGGTCTGAATAGCCCTCAAACGACCATTTGATCGCTCGGCCATGCCATTTCAGATAGGCGTTTCCCTCAACCGCAAACATCGCACCGTCGGGCAAGTCATGCGGATTGCATGGGTCTGGTGAAGCAGGGCCGCGCATCCGAAGGCGCGGTTTCATCTCTGCATTGATCAACGTGTTGAGGTGGCTCACTTTCTCAACACCAGCGGCATCCCTGAACGCAGCAGCCTCTTGTTTGCGGCAGGCATAACAAGGGCGATGACCAGCGGCGAGGCCCGTAAACTCGTCGAGAAAGAACAGCTCTGTCCAACAACCCTGACTCATCAGGCGTGTGCGTTTCTCACGACGGGGTAGAGGGGCGAGCGTACAGATGACCCAGCCTTCGGCTGCCCAGCTGGTTTTCTTCAGGGTCTGCGTATCCGCGTCATGGATGATGCCGCGATTGCCGGTGAATAGCCCCCGTGCAGACACCGCATGGATCTTGGAAAATGGATCAACGCGGTTCTGCAGGGGCATGATACGGCTCTAGTTGACCAGAGCGGCTTCGGTGCGGTCCTCAACCATGTCCATGGTTACGTCAGGAGCCAGCTCGACCACTTTCAAGCCACCTTCTACCACATCAAAGACGCCGAGGTCGGTAATGATCCGGTCAACAACATTCTTGCCAGTCAGAGGCAGGGTGCACGCCTTGAGCAGCTTGGCGTCGCCCTTCTTGTTATTGTGATCGGTAATGACAATCACGCGGCCAACGCCCGCTACGAGATCCATGGCCCCGCCCATGCCTTTGACGAGCTTACCGGGGATCATCCAATTGGCAAGGTCGCCATTTTCGGCGACTTCCATGGCTCCGAGGATCGCCATCGCAATCTTGCCACCACGGATCATGCCAAAGCTGGTGGCGCTGTCGAAATAGGCGGTATGGGGCAGTTCGGTAATTGTCTGCTTACCCGCATTGATCAGGTCCGCGTCTTCCTCACCCTCAAACGGAAACGGCCCCATGCCGAGCATGCCGTTCTCGCTCTGAAGGGTAACGGTCATGCCGTCCGGAATATGGTTGGCAACCAGTGTCGGAATACCGATCCCGAGGTTTACATACATCCCGTCTTCAAGCTCTTGCGCGGCCCGCGCCGCCATATCATCACGTGTCCAGGGCATTAGGCTTTCTCCCTTACAGTGCGTTGCTCGATCCGCTTCTCATGTTCGCCTTGCACGAGGCGGTGCACATAGATGCCGGGAATATGAATATGGTCCGGGTCGAGTGTGCCGGGTTCGACAATCTCTTCGACTTCCATGACGCAAATCTTGCCACAGGTTGCTGCGGGCAGGTTGAAGTTGCGGGCGGTCTTGCGGAAGATGGCATTGCCAGTCGTGTCGGCTTTCCAGGCTTTGACGATGGCGAGGTCAGCAAAGATGCCTTCTTCGAGGATATAGTCCTCGCCATTGAAAGACTTCACTTCCTTGCCCTCAGCGATGACGGTGCCAACACCGGTCTTGGTATAAAAGCCCGGAATGCCTGCGCCGCCAGCGCGCATCCGCTCAGCGAGCGTGCCTTGCGGATTAAATTCCAGCTCCAGCTCACCAGAGAGGTATTGGCGCATAAACTCGGCATTCTCACCCACATAAGACGAGCACATTTTCTTGACCTGCCGGGTCTGCAGCAGAACACCGAGGCCAAACTCATCCACACCCGCATTATTGGAATAGACGGTCAGGTCTTTCGTCCCTGCATCACGGATCGCCGCGATTGAAAGCTCTGGAATGCCACAAAGACCAAATCCTCCGGCGGCAATCGTTATGCCGTCGAACAAAACGCCTTCAAGCGCTGCGGCTGCGCTGTCATATACTTTGCTCATGCGGTGTTCGTTACGCTGCGTTAGCGTAAGGTGCAAGGGGACTCTCTAGCGCGACTGAAAAGGACAGTTTCGCTCATATAGAAAAAGCCCCGAAGCATGTGCTCCGAGGCTTTCTCATTCGTTATGCGGGTTGGCTTAGAAGCCCATGCCGCCCATGTCTGGCATACCGCCACCTGGCATTGCAGGGGCGTCCGCTTTTGGCGCTTCGGCAATCGCGGCTTCTGTGGTGATCAGAAGGCCTGCAACAGAAGCGGCGTTCTGCAGGGCAGAGCGAACCACTTTAGCTGGGTCGATAACACCCATTTCAACCAGGTCGCCATACTCTTCAGTCTGCGCGTTGAAGCCGTAGGTCTTCTCCTTCTGGTTGACGATTGTGTTGACGACAACAGAGCCTTCAACACCAGCGTTCTCAGCAATCTGACGGATTGGAGCTTCAAGCGCCTTGCGGACGATATCGATACCGGCCTGCTCGTCATCATT
This sequence comes from Hyphomonas sp. FCG-A18, assembly GCF_045287255.1. Taxonomy (GTDB): domain Bacteria; phylum Pseudomonadota; class Alphaproteobacteria; order Caulobacterales; family Hyphomonadaceae; genus Henriciella. Next base: position 1,612,562 of record NZ_CP137142.1, on the reverse strand, counting down.
GATGCCTTTGACGTCGATATTGCCGGCTGCGTAAAGCAGAGCTGTACCGCCGCCAGGGACGATACCTTCTTCAACCGCAGCGCGGGTCGCGTTCAGCGCGTCATCAACGCGGTCCTTACGCTCTTTCACTTCGATTTCAGTTGCGCCGCCAACCTTGATGACTGCAACACCGCCAGCGAGTTTCGCCAGACGCTCTTGCAGCTTCTCACGGTCATAATCAGAAGATGTATCTTCGATCTGCTTGCGGATCTGACCAACACGGGCTTCGATTTCGTCTTTACCGCCAGCACCATCAACAACGGTTGTGTCGTCTTTGGTGATGTTTACGCGCTTGGCTGTGCCGAGCATGTCGAGAGAGACGTTCTCAAGCTTGATACCGAGGTCTTCAGAGATGACCTGACCGCCTGTCAGGATCGCAATGTCCTGCAGCATGGCTTTACGACGGTCACCGAAACCTGGTGCTTTCACCGCAGCGATTTTCAGACCGCCACGCAGCTTGTTGACAACCAGAGTGGCCAGCGCTTCGCCGTCTACGTCTTCAGCAATGATCAGCAGTGGGCGCTGAGACTGAACAACGTTTTCAAGGATTGGCAGCATTGGCTGGAGGGAAGACAGCTTCTTCTCGTGCAGCAGGATGTATGGATCATCCAGCTCAGCCGTCATCTTGTCAGCATTGGTGACGAAGTATGGAGACAGGTAGCCGCGGTCGAACTGCATACCCTCAACAACGTCGAGTTCAGTTTCGAGAGACTTGGCTTCTTCAACTGTGATGACGCCTTCATTGCCGACTTTTTCCATCGCCTGAGCGATCATGTCGCCAACTTCGCTGTCGCCGTTCGCAGAGATCGCGCCAACCTGAGCGATTTCACTGTTTGCTGAGACTTTGCGAGAGTGGTGAGCAAGGTCAGAAACAACTTCAGCAGCAGCTTTATCGATACCGCGCTTCAGGTCCATTGGGTTCATACCGGCGGCAACGCGCTTAAGGCCTTCACGAACGATGGCCTGAGCCAGAACAGTCGCGGTTGTTGTACCGTCACCGGCAACATCGTTGGCTTTAGATGCAACTTCGCGAAGCATCTGGGCGCCCATGTTCTCGAACTTATCTTCAAGCTCGATCTCTTTAGCAACGGTTACACCGTCTTTGGTTGTGCGCGGGGCACCGAATGATTTTTCGATAACAACGTTGCGGCCTTTTGGGCCGAGGGTTGTTTTTACGGCATCAGCCAGTGTGTCGACACCGCGGAGCATTTTTTCGCGTGCAGAAGCACCGAACTTTACGATTTTTGCAGCCATTGTGCTCAATCCTTGATTTGAATTTCAGTTGAAACGACGAGTGAGTGAGAGCGCGGGCCTGAAAAGTGTTTGCAGTTTTCAGTTAAACCAGCGCGACCAGCAAGAGGGCCTAGCTCTCGATCACACCCATGATGTCGCTTTCTTTCATGATCAGCAGGTCTTCACCGTCAATCTTGACCTCGGTGCCACCCCATTTGCCGAATAGGATTTTGTCGCCTGGCTTTACGTCGAGCGGAACACGCTCATTGTCATCGCCGATTGCGCCATTACCAACAGCGAGGACTTCGCCTTCCTGTGGCTTTTCAGTTGCTGTGTCTGGAATGATGATGCCACCAGCAGTTTTGGTGGCTTCTTCGACGCGGCGGACCAGAACGCGGTCGCCTAATGGACGGAACTTCATGGACATACCCTTTGTTCGTCAGGTTGAATTGTTTGGTTCGCTGGCATGAGTTTGAGTGCTTTAGCACTCGCGCCCTTAGACTGCTAACGATGGCGGGGAAGTAGGTGTCAGTAGGGCGAGCGTCAACACATTGGAAACAATTCTTTTCAGGATTTTTGGGCTTTCTGCAAAAAATATCACATCGACGCACGAAGATGCTTGCAACGCAAAACCCACCCCGCTATATCGCCCGTTCAAACAGAGCGCTCCCTTCGTCTATCGGTTAGGACGCCAGGTTTTCAACCTGGAAAGAGGGGTTCGATTCCCCTAGGGAGTGCCAGTTTGCCACCATTCACTAGAAAAATGTCTGACATGTTCGCCTTGTAGGTGACTTTACGTGAGTCCATGTTTAGATATTGGGCAATAAGGGGCGTTGAGTGAGCACTGCTGAAACAAATCCTGATATGATTAACGAGCCCGAAGCGGTGCGAATGATCGGCCATGTCAAATGGTTTGATATCAGCAAGGGCTTTGGCTTCATCATTCCTGAGACTGTCGAAAGCGTCAGCATCGATGGCGATGTCATGCTGCATGTCTCCTGTTTACGGGCCTATGGTGAGAACCTTGTCGATGAAGGCGCACGCATTGTGTGCAATATAGAGCTTCGGGAGAAGGGGTGGCAGGTCGCTCATATCATAGAGATGGAACGCTCGATGGTTTCAGAGCGCCGCGGCAGTGCTGTAGTTTTTGAGGCTGTCACTGTTAAGTGGTTCGACAACGTCAAAGGCTTTGGCTTTGTGAACAGAACGGGGCAGAGCGAAGATATTTTCCTGCACATTACGACCGTCAGGCGTGCGGGATTGGAAACAGTTGAGCCGGGTATGACTTTGGATGTTGTCATCTCGAATGGCAATAAAGGACTCAACGTCAAACAGATTAAGGCCGATTGAGCCGTTTTTTGTTGCTTGCCTGAGGCTGCTCAGGCGGTTAATCGAACCGTATGAGATACATTCATTCTGCCGCTGTAGCCCTTGCTCTTTCTGCCATTTCACTGGCAGCGCATGCCGATCCTATGCAGGTCACGCCGCTCACAATTGAAACCGATGAAGGTTCGCATACGTTCACGGTCGAAATTGCCGATGATCAGGAAGAAATCAGTTATGGCCTGATGAACCGCGAGAGCATGGACGCCGATGCGGGCATGTTGTTCGATTTCGCCCAGCCACGCGATCCGGCGATGTATATGAAGAATACACTGATCTCGCTCGACATGCTCTTCATTTCCACAGATGGTACGATTGAGATGATTGCGCGTAACACCGTGCCCGGCTCTTTGCGGACTATTTCAGCAGGTATTCCAGTTAAAGCGGTTCTTGAGCTGAATGGCGGGCGCGCGGCCGAGCTTGGGATTGAGCCGATGGACACCGTTATTCATCCGATCTTTGGTAATACTGACACTGAAGAGTAATGCGCGAATCGGACCTGCCCGATCATCTTCGTGTTCCAGATGGCTTCGTCCTGTCGTCCTCTCGCGGACGGTTCACCAATCATAATGGTCCCGTTTACATGACGAGTGCCAAGGGTGACCTGCGTTCAGGCATGTTCGTCCTGGACCGCCATTGCAATGGGATGGGCTTTCTGCATGGGGGGATGGCCAGCGCTTTTGCTGACCGTTCGCTCGCTGTTGCGGTTTGGAATGCCACCCAAAAAATGTCCGTGACGCTTAAACTGACCATGCATTTCTATGAAACTGTGCGTCTGCATGACTGGCTGGAAGCCCATCCAGTCGTGCTTTCTGCAGAAAATGGTATCGTCCAAGTCAGCGCAGATCTGTTGATTGACGGGGGAAAGCTGGCTGCCAGAGCCGATGCGACATTCCGGTCACTGCGTCGCACAGCAAAATAGGGTTGCGGTTCAAAAAACCCAAAGTATATCGGGAGTCCGGAGCGTGGCGCAGCCTGGTAGCGCACCTGGTTTGGGACCAGGGGGTCGGAGGTTCGAATCCTCTCGCTCCGACCATTTTGTCCCCGGAGGTTTCTATGGACGCCCGTATCTACAAGCCTGCTAAAACAGCCATGCAGTCCGGGCGCGGTAAAACCAGGGAGTGGGTGCTCGAGTTTACCAATGGTGGAAGTCGCAGCGTTGACCCTTTGATGGGCTGGACCAGCATTGATGATACAACCGGACAGGTTCGCTTGCATTTTGATACGCGTGAGCAGGCCATTGCCTATGCCAAGCGCGAAGAACTGACCTTCACGGTTGAAGAGCCGCGCGAGACAAAACGTTTGGTAAAATCCTATTCAGAGAATTTCGCGTTTGACAGGAAGCAACCCTGGACGCACTGATCCTTTTGGTTCGGCCCCTTAGCTCAGCTGGATAGAGCACCCGCCTTCTAAGCGGACGGTCGCAGGTTCGAATCCTGCAGGGGTCGCCATTCTTACTATTCACGCAAGAAAAAAGCCTGCTCGTGAAAGCAGGCTTTTCTGTTTTGGTTGCTATCTGGTTAGTTTGCCAAGGCTCCGATGATCAGGCCGATGATGGCACCGGTAGCGACAGAGGCGAGGATAGCATCGCCCGTGTCATGGTCACGGACCCAGTGATACCCATGTGGTGGATCGTAGAGACCATAGGCCCAATAATCACTCAGGATCACCGTATGCTGGTGGTAACCATAATAGCCACCAATGCGATACCGCGGGGTATAGTGGTAGTGCGGGCGGTGATACCGTCCATAGATCACGCGGCTATGATGAGGCCTAGCATAGTATGGCCGATAATGCCGTGGACGACTGTAATAGTGGCGCCGTGGTGTGTGATAGCGATAGCCTGAATGGCGGTAGTGACGCCGGGCATCGCGATAGCCATCCCGATAGGCGTGCCGTCTGATCTGGCGGTTCTCGACACGATCACGATAGCGCCGCTCCGCGCGTCTTTCCTGACGGCGCTCATAACGCCGATCGTCCCGGCGGTCCGCACGTCTCTCCGCTCTGCGTTCCTCTCGTCTATCTGCGCGCCGCTCTTCTCTACGCTCGGCGCGTCTCTCGGTTCGACGTTCTTCTCTTATATCCGCGCGTCGTTCATCTCTACGTTCTGCGCGGCGTTCTTGGCGTCTTTCCGTACGTCTTTCGTCGCGACGAACTTCACGGCGCTCTGCTCGGCGGTCATCACGCCGTTCTGAACGTCTTTCTTCAAACCGTCGCTCCGCCCGTCTTTCCTGACGGCGTTCGCTACGAGCCTCGCGATTCTGCGGGCGTTCCGAAGCATGGGTAAAACGCCCATTATCAGGCTTGGTCGCCATGGCCGCAGGGGCCAGGGTGGCAAAGCTCAAGGCAGATGCAGCAACACCGGCCACAAGTTTCGTGAGGATGGTCATAGTCACCTCCTTCGGTTAGGGACGGAGCAAACAGGACAATCCTGTCAGATCCTTTCCAGCCTTGGATGTAAGCTGCCACTCACAGGCTGAACTTTAACTGAACGGAGGCTTCAGCTTGCAGAGCGGGGCAATCAAGGTGACCGATGAGCTGTCCATTCCCGAATGGGAACTGGTCGAGCAATTCGTGCGCGCCTCCGGTCCGGGCGGGCAGAATGTCAACAAAGTGTCCACTGCCGTCCAGTTGCGCTGGAATGTTGAGGCAAGCGCCTTGCCGGCAGCCGTAAAAGCGCGTTTCTGCCGTCGTTTTGGATCACGCCTGACCAAGGATGGTGACATCATCATCGAAGCCAAGGATCATCGTTCACAGGCCTTGAACCGCGAAGCCGCGCGTAAACGTCTAGCAGAGATGGTGCGCGGCGTGGCCAAGCCACCCAAACGCCGGATCGCAACAAAGCCCACAAAAGGGGCGGTGCGGCGCCGTCTGAAGGCCAAGAAAGTGCGCAGCGAGGTGAAATCCCTTCGTGGTAAAGTTCAATCTGACGATTGAGCTGATAAGACTTTAGTCTCGCCTGCTTGCGCGATGTCCTGACACGCGCCAGTCTCTAAACAGCGGAAGGAGACGATAGTATGAAACATCATATCATGATTGCGCTGGGTATTCTTATGGCGCTTTTGTTTGCCTTTCGCATGGCCAATGCGCTGGTAGAGCCGGGACTTGGCTTTCGTGAGCTATATCTTGCGGGCGGCCTGCTGATTGCTGGTTATCTCATGTATAGCGGCTGGCGCGAATGGCGCGCTTTCAAAGCTGAAAAACCGGGCTCAGACGAGGCTTAGACCAAAGTCCGTCTACGCAAAGGCGGCATTCTCCCCGACCCTGTATCTGCGGCAAAGGCCGTCCAAGATAATGACAGGGGAGGACCTGCAAAGTGCAAGATATCAATGAAATCGATACGAAAGGGTATTGGGCGGCGACGGTTCGTTTGACCATTACACTTCTCGTCATCTGGTTTGTCGCGTCTTACGGCGCTGGCATTCTCTTCCGGGATGTCCTGGATCAAGTCTCGATCGGCGGTGCGCCGCTCGGCTTCTGGTTTGCGCAACAAGGCGCGATCTACGTCTTCCTCGGCCTCATTGGGTACTATTGCTACGCGATGAACCGCCTTGAGAAGAAATTCGGCGTGAAAGGATAGGGTTATGGATTGGACCATGTTCTTCGTCGTTACGACGTTTGCGCTTTACATCGGGATTGCGATCTGGGCGAAAGCCGGTTCCACCGATGATTTCTACGTTGCTGGCCATGACGTGCATCCAACCGTGAATGGTATGGCGACCGCTGCGGACTGGATGTCTGCGGCGTCTTTCCTGTCCATGGCAGGTTTGATTGCCTTCCTGGGCTATGGTGGCTCTGTCTACCTGATGGGCTGGACCGGCGGCTATGTTCTGCTCGCCGTTCTGCTCGCGCCATTCCTGCGTGAGTTTGGTAAGTTTACCGTGCCGGATTTCGTGGGTGACCGCTATTACTCCAACGCCGCCCGCCTGATCGCGGTGCTTTGCGCCCTGTTTGTTTCGTTCACCTACATTGCCGGACAGATGAAGGGCGTTGGTGTGGCTTTCTCAAGCTTCCTTGGCGTTGACTTCAACCTCGGCATCCTGATCGGGATGGGCATCGTGTTCGTCTACGCGACGTTCGGTGGCATGAAGGGCGTGACCTATACACAGGTCGCTCAGTACTGCGTTCTGATCTTTGCCTACACGGTTCCGGCGATCTTCATGTCGATGATCATCACGGGCAATCCGATCCCGCAGCTTGGCTTTATCGGCAATGCAGCAGGCGAAGATGTTGCCATGCTAGATAAGCTCAACAAGACGGTGACCGATTTAGGCTTCTTGGAATATACCAGTACGAATAAGAGTATGTTCGACGTGTTCGCGATTACCGGGGCGCTGATGTTCGGCACCGCGGGTCTGCCACACGTCATCATTCGCTTCTTCACGGTGTCTTCAGCCAAGAATGCCCGTGTATCTGCAGGGTGGGCGCTGGTCTTCATCGCACTGCTTTACACAACCGCTCCTGCAGTTGGCGCTTTTGCCCGGATCAACTTCATCGATAGCGTCAATGAAGCGACCTACATTCAGGATGGCGTTGACTATGAAGCTGAAGCGGCAGCGATTGCAGCCGATGGCGGCAAGCCAGTTCCACAGTGGTATAAGACCTGGGAAAAAACCGGACTGCTCAGCTATGACGACAAAAACGGTGACGGCATCATGCAATACCGTGGTCCGAATGCACCAGACGGTATCGAGAATGAGGTTGTTCCAAACCGTGATATCTTCGTGCTGGCGAACCCGCAGATTGCCAATCTGCCGGGATGGGTCATCGGGCTCGTGGTTGCCGGTGGCTTAGCCGCAGCGCTCTCCACGGCGGCGGGGCTCCTGATGGTGATCTCGTCTGCGGTCAGTCATGACCTCTGTCGACGCACCTTCTTCCCGGAGATGAATGACAGTACCGAATTGCTGGTGGCGCGTTTCGCAGCGGCTGGGGCTGTTGTGGCCGCTGGTCTCCTCGGCATCTTCGCCGGACAGCTCGGCTTTGTGGCACAGGTTGTGGCCTTTGCCTTCGGTCTTGCGGCGGCCTCGCTCTTCCCGATCATCTTCCTGGGTATTTTCTGGAAGCGGATGAATAAGGAAGGTGCGATTGCCTCCATGGTCTTCGGCCTCGTTTCGACCTTTGCCTATATCTACTACTTCAAGTTTGGTGGCGGTACACCGGATCAGTATCTGTTTGGCGTATCTCCAGAAGGTATTGGCTTTGTCTTCATGTGGGCCGCTGGAGCCCTGGGCATTGTCACCGCCTTGGTCACAGCCCCTCCACCGCAGGATATTCAGGACCTCGTCGAGGATATCCGGGTACCGGGCACGCGCCAGCCACATGGTGAGGCTGACGCAGGCATGGCGCCAATGCCTGCCGAATAAGACACCCCTCCCAAGGGTAAACTCCAAAAGGGCGGCTGAAAGGCCGCCCTCTTTTTATGCGCCTGCTAAGTGGCTTCGCCACACAGACGATAAGTGGGTTCCGTATCGCGCTTTAAGCGCTCACATGAACCGGGCCGCAGGCGCATTTGTGTTCGTTGATTTGGGTATCTTCTATGGCTTGTGCCACCCGCTCCCCCTCCCAACCACCCCAAGGGTAGCCTCTGCGGGCGGTTGGGAGGGGGAGCGGGTGGATCATGATCTCTAAATCCATATCTACGACTAAGGGCTGACTAGGCCATCGACATGGGCGTGCGCCATGATAGCGTGGGAGAATGACGATGCCCGCTTGGCTAATCCTGTTCTGTGGTGCGCTCTATATGGCGCTGCTCTTCGTGATCGCTGCGCGGCGGGACCAGCAAGCCCAAAAGCCTGATTTTTCACAAAGTCCAACCGTCTATGCGCTCGCTCTGGCGGTCTATTGTACATCGTGGACGTATTTCGGGGCTGTTGGGACAGCTGCATCCAGCGGGTGGGATTATTTGCCGATCTATCTGGGACCGATCCTCGTCTTTACGCTGATGCCCGGGTTCATCCGCCGAATTGGCCGGATCGTGCAGAGAGAGAGCATTACCTCACTCTCGGACTTTCTGTCGGCCCGCTATGGTAAGAGCCGGACGGTTGCAGCCGTTGCAACACTGGCCGCCGTTGCCGGAAGTCTGCCTTATATTGCGCTTCAGCTGAAATCAGTCGGTATGAGCTTTCAGGCGCTATCCTCTGGCGCAGAGGGCAGTGCGTCTACACCTGACGAAACTGTCCTGCTTACAGGCCTTGCGCTGGGCGCTTTTGCCATCCTGTTTGGCGCCCGCTACGCCGATACAACCCGCCACAATGCTGGCCTGATGCAGGTCTTGGCTTTTGAGGCGATTGTAAAGCTGGTCGCCCTGATTGCGGTATGTGCGTTGTCTGTCACGATGCTGACAGGCTTTGGAGGTGGGGCTCCGGAGCTTGCGCCATCGCCATTCGCTGTTGAGGGCCTGTCCGGGCGTTTCATGACGATTACGCTTCTTTCTATGGCCGCGATGATCTGTTTGCCCCGCCAGTTCCATGTGGCGATGATAGAGCGCCGCAATGATCGCGATAATGCGCGCTCGCGCTGGATGTTTCCGCTTTATCTCGTTGTCACGACCATCGTAGTGATTCCGATCACAATGGCGGGTCTCAGCCTGCTTCCCGCGGGAACTTCCCCTGACATCTATGTTTTACAGCTGCCACTCTCTCAGGGGGATGGCATGCTTGCCATGCTGGTCTTCCTTGGTGGGTTCTCGGCCGCTTCCGGCATGGTGATTGTCTCGACGGTTGCGCTCTCAACCATGGTGACGAACGATTTGATCGTACCGACTCTGATGCGGACAGGTCGTTTTACCGATGTGACCGGCGCCTCGGGCGCGCGATTGGTGACTTTGCGCCGGATCGTGGTGATTGTGCTGATCCTGCTCGCCTATTTCTATTATCGGTTTGCTGGCAGTGAAGCGCTGGCCAGTATCGGGCTTTTATCCTTTGCGGCGGCGGTCCAGTTTGCTCCGGCTTTGATCGGCGCAGTTTATTGGCGCGGCGGCCAGCGTCTGGGTGTGATTTTCGGATTGAGCTGCGGTGTTCTGGTCTGGGCCTACACGCTGTTCCTGCCAGCTTTGATTGGTCATGACATGATGGCGGCCAGTGTGCCCGTTTTGCTCGACCCGCATGCTCTGTTTGGGTTCAGCTTTGGTGATCCGTTGACGCATGGCGTGATCTGGAGCCTTGGCCTCAACACATTGCTTTTTGTCTTTATCTCTATGCGTGTGGCAGAGCGTCTGCGTGATCGGGTACAGGCGGCCGCCTTTACGGGACGCGGTGGTGATCGTTCCATCGCCAGCAATACAGCCTTGTCGTCAATTGAAGCGGTTTCCCCAAACGGATTGAAGACCCTCTCTGCGCGGTTCCTTTCTCCAGATGCTGTAGAGAATGCCTTTGCGGCCTTTGAGAAGGAGACGGGCGTTCTGGCGAGCGGCGATGAACCTGCCGATTGGCGTCTGGTGCAACGCACAGAGCGGCTGCTTGCGAGTGCGCTTGGGGCCTCCTCCGCTCGGGTCGTAATGACCTCCGCAATTGGCGGGGTCGATGTCGCGCTACCGGAAATCCTTTCCATTCTGGATATGCAGACAAGGGCAGAACGGTTTGACCGCCATATGCTGCAATCCATGCTGGAGAACATCTCGCAAGGGATCAGCGTGGTCGATCATGAGCAACATCTTGTGGCCTGGAACACAGCTTATGTTGATCTGTTTAATTATCCCGATGATCTCGTTCGGGTGGGTCAGCCGATCGCTGAACTGATTGGCCATAATCTTCAGTCGGGCTGGATTGATGGCGATCCAGCCGCAGAAGCCCAGCGCCGGATCGACTTCATGCGCGCGGGCAGCGTACACGTCTATGAGCGCCAGAATCCTGATGGGCGCTTTATTCGGATTACGGGGCATCCCATGCCGGGTGGGGGGTATGTTACCACATTCACCGACATTACCGAAGATCGCGCCCGCGAGGCGGCCCTGCGCGAAGCCAATGAACAACTAGAGGCGAGGGTACAAGAGCGAACGCGCGAACTCTCTGAAGCCTCGCTCGCCCTCGATGCAGCCCGGCAGGAAGCCGAAGCCGCCAATGCCTCAAAGACGCGGTTTCTGGCGGCTGCCAGCCATGATCTGTTGCAGCCGCTGAATGCGGCGCGGCTCTTCCTTGGGGCCTTGCAAGGACCAAACAGCGGCGATCCAGACAAGATTGCCGATGTCGTGGCCAAGGCTGATCGCTCGATCCAGTCTGCGGATGAGTTACTGAAAGGCTTGCTGGATATTTCGCGTCTCGACCATGACGCGATCAAACCGGGCCTCACCGATCTGCCGATTGGGCCCTTGCTAGAGGATCTGGTCGATGAGGCCGAGCCCATGGCCACGAAAGCTGGTTTGGAAATTCGGTTGGTTCCAAGCCGCCTGATCGTTGAAACCGATCCTGAGTTTCTGAAGAGTATCTTGCGGAACTTTATCTCTAATGCGCGCCGCTATACCCAGAGTGGAGCGATTCTGGTTGGGGCGCGGCCCCGTGGCGATAATGTTCGCCTGGAAGTCTGGGATACTGGGCCGGGGATTCCGGAAGAGCGCTTACCTTATTTGTTTGATGAGTTCCGCCGATTTGAAGACATGGATAATCTCGGTCTGCGCGGCGCTGGCCTTGGCCTGTCTGTGGCGCAACGGATTGCGGAGTTGTTGGAAACAGAGATCAAGGTTCGCTCGATAGTCGGGAAGGGCAGTGTATTCTCGGTTGAGGTCCCAAGAGTTCGTCGAGTGCCACAAAAGCCTCGCCAGGAAGCGCATCCAATGGCAGGCGCTCCGGTGCATTTGAAAGGTCTTCGTGTTCTCTGCGTCGATGATGAGAAGCCGATCCTTGAAAGTCTGGAAATGCTCCTCTCGGCCTGGGATTGTCATGTGGTAGTTGTGTCTTCGCCAAAGGCTTTTGATCAGGCGATTGCCACACAAAGTTTTGATGCGATGGTTGCCGATTATGAACTCAATTCAGACCGCACGGGGCTTGATCTGATCGAGGCTTTCCAAACCCAGTCAGGTTTGGTCGATCGGACTATTCTGGTTACTGCACATCGGGCTGAGGCCGTGCATGAGCGTGCGAAGAGTTTAGGCGTCAAGGTCGAAGGCAAACCGATTGCCGCCGGAACCTTACGGCGTTTTCTGGAGACGATCAGGTCGCAGCCTTCTCAAGCCGCAGAATAGGGCACCGCTAGAGCGCTGTCCCTTCCTTATAAATGAGCAGCGCCTGTGTTCGGTTATTCGCGCCGAGCTTTCGGAAGATTGCCGTCATGTGCGCTTTCACCGTGGCGATCGAAATACCCATTTCATAAGCAATCTGTTTATTCAAAAGACCGTCTGAGAGGCCGGCCAGCACACGCTGCTGTGCTGGCGTCAGGGAGGCAACGCGCTCCGCCAATTCGGCTTTGTTGCTCTCGTCTGCATCCCCTGCGCTTGGCGGGAACCATGTTCCGCCATCGGTTACTGTCACCATCACCGCAGCCATTTCCTCAAGCCCTAGACTCTTGGGCATATAGCCCGCCGCACCGAGGGTTTGCGCGCGTTGGAAGGCATCAGAAGCCTCGGTCGCTGAGACGATCACGATTGGGCAGTCGGCAAACTTTGCCTTCAGCTTTGTCAGGCCATCAAAACCATCGACATCGGGCAGATTGAGATCCAGCAAGATCAAGTCATGCGGATCCTCTTCAAGGGCTGTCACTGCACTGGTCAAATCCTTGGCATGCGTGGTCGTTGCATGATTGCCAAAGGCTTCGCGCAAAGCGGTTTCTAATGCGTCTCTGAAAAGTGGATGATCGTCAACGATCAGAGCCTTTGGCGCCTTTTGCATATTGTCCTCCCACGTCCGATTATTTTTCTATACCGGATCTGTATTGAACTAAAGTCTAGCCTTGATTCACGGTGTCGGCCAGATCGTAAAAAAGTCTATGCGACCAAGGGATTAGCACCAATGGCCAATAGCGGCTTGAGGCCCCGTCGCTGATACTTCTCCCATAAGAAAAATATCATCGGGGAGGAATAACGATGAAAGCCTACTTGAAGCACACGATGCTTGCCGGTGTTGCGGCACTGGCCTTGCAAACAGCGGCGGCGCAAGAGCAGAGCGTTGAAGAGCGTATTGCTGCGCTTGAAGCCATGGTTGCAGAGTTAAAAAGCGAGCTAGCAGCCGAAAAAGCGCAAACAGATCAAGATATTGTCCGGATTGAAAGCGTGGCCAAGGCCGAAGCCACGGATCGCCCTGTGACAACAACCAGCGGCTTCATGGTCGGTGATACAACGTTTAAGCTCAGTGGATTCATCGATGTTGATGCGCATGCCACAAGCTTCAGCGATGGCCAGGTTGGCTCAAACTCGATTGCGCGTGATTTCTATATCCCAAGTGCGACCCCGATTGGCGGCGATGAGTATAGCGTTACCGACCTGACAGCGCAGGCTTCACGGTTTGCGGTAACGGCGCAAAAGCCCGTCGGCGATAATCAGGTGACAGGCTATCTGGAGCTGGACTTCCTTGGTTCAGCCCAAGGCAATGAACTGGTTTCCAACTCCTACTCACCACGCCTGCGCCGTGCTTATGTCGATTACAAGGGCTGGCGTGTGGGTCAAGAATGGTCGACCTTCCAGAACACATCGGCCATCCCGGAAAGCGCCAGCTTCCTGGCTCTATCTGATGGCATGGTCTTCGTTCGTCAGGCACAGATCCGCTATACTAATGGGAATTGGCAATTCGCGTTAGAGAACCCGAATACGACCAGCCTGAATTTCGGTTCGGTGGATGACAATCTGCTGCCAGATGTTGTGGGTCGCTATAATTTCAAAGGTGACTTCGGCAATGTCTCCGTGGCGGCGATTGCCCGGCAATTGCGCGCTGACTTCGGCACAACAGAAGATGAAGTCTTCGGCTATGGTCTGAGTGTTTCAGGGCGGGTCAAAGTCGGTGAGAAAGACGATATTCGCTTTGGTTTGACAGGCGGTGAAGGTCTTGGCCGGTATATTGGCCTGGCCGCCAGCCGCGCCACAGCGCTCGACCCGAATGGCGATCTTGAAGCGATTGCGAGCTATGGCGGACATGTCGCCTGGCGTCATCCATTCGGTGATACCGCGCGGTTCAATCTGGGATATTCCGGTCTGTTCGTCGACAATCCCGATTATCTTGGCGGGGCTGTGAACAAATCTGTTCAGTCGGCCTATGGCGCGGTCCTTTGGGATATCGCCCCGAAAGTCACGCTTGGAACTGAGCTCATGTATGGCGTGCGGGAACTTGAAAGCGGCCTTGAGGGCGATTTCACGAGGCTGACCTTCTCGACCAAGTATGGATTCTAATCTAACCTTCAGGGGATAAAGCAAATGGCCGATGGAGAAATGAATATGTCTGATGATCCTGTCTATGAGGTCCCGTCGGCCTTTGCGGCGAAAGCAAATCTGACGCCCGAGCAATACAAGTCGATGTATGCCGCGTCGATTGCCGACCCGGAAGCCTTTTGGGGCGAGCATGGGCAGCGCCTTGATTGGTTTAAGCCATACACCACCGTCAAGGATGTCAGCTGGGATAAATCAGACCTGCATGTGAAGTGGTATTCTGATGGCGTTCTGAACGTCTCCTACAATTGTATTGATCGCCATCTGGAAACCCGCGGCGATAAGACCGCGATCATCTGGGAGGGGGACCACCCTGATCACGACCTTTCTGTCACCTATACCGAGCTGCATGAGCGGGTCTGCCGCTTTGCCAATGTTCTGAAGAAGCTGGGCGTCAAGAAAGGCGACCGGGTTACGATCTATCTGCCAATGATCATTGAGGCCGCTTACGCGATGCTCGCCTGTTCGCGGATTGGCGCGGTACATAGCGTTGTCTTTGGCGGCTTTTCGCCCGAAGCGCTGGCGCAGCGGATCAATGATTGTGATTCCAGCATTGTCATTACTGCCGATGAAGGCCGTCGCGGTGGACGTCTTGTCCCGCTCAAGAAGAATGTCGATGAAGCCGCTAAACATGCGCCAGGTCTGACCAAGGTTCTGGTGGTGGAAAACACAGGCAATGAAGTGCCAATGAAAGGCAGCCGCGATGTCTGGTGGCACGAGGCTGCGCAAGGTGTCGATGAGTTCTGTGATCCAGAGCCGATGAATGCTGAAGACCCGCTCTTCATCCTCTACACATCTGGGTCAACCGGAAAGCCAAAAGGCGTTCTGCACACAACAGGCGGCTATCTCGTCTGGGCGTCCATGACACATGAATATGTCTTTGACCTCAAAGAAGATGACGTCTTCTGGTGTACCGCTGATGTCGGCTGGGTCACCGGGCATACCTATATTGTCTATGGCCCGCTTGCGAATGGCGCGACGACGATGATGTTTGAAGGTGTGCCGAGCTATCCAGATGCCAGCCGTTTCTGGCACGCCTGTGACAAGCATAAGGTGACGATCTTCTACACCGCACCAACCGCGATCCGTGCCCTGATGCGCGAAGGCGATGGTCCGGTCAAAGCCACCGATCGCAGCTCTATTCGCTTGCTCGGTTCGGTCGGTGAGCCGATCAATCCGGAAGCCTGGGAATGGTACTATAATGTCGTGGGGGAACAGCGCTGCCCGATCGTCGATACCTATTGGCAAACCGAAACAGGCGCGACCTTGATGGTGCCCCTGCCAGGCGCGACGGCGCAAAAGCCGGGCGCTGCAAGCCATCCTTTCTTTGGCATTCAGCCCAAGCTGGTTGACGCTGAGGGCGGCGAGCTCACGGGCGCGACCGAAGGCAACCTGATCATCACCGATAGCTGGCCGGGTCAGATGCGCACCGTGTATGGCGACCACCAACGCTTCATTGATACCTATTTCAGCGCCTATCCGGGTACCTATTTCACTGGTGATGGCTGCCGCCGCGATAGCGATGGCTTCTACTGGATCACAGGCCGTGTTGATGATGTCATCAATGTCTCTGGTCATCGTATGGGCACCGCTGAAGTCGAAAGCGCATTGGTCGCCCATGACCTTGTGTCAGAAGCTGCCGTGGTTGGTTATCCCCACGACATTAAAGGGCAGGGCATCTATGCCTATGTCACGCTGCTGGCGGGCACTGAACCCACGGACGAGATCAAGAAAGATCTGGTCAAATGGGTGCGCGCGGAGATCGGCCCGATTGCTTCACCAGACCTGATCCAGTTTGCGGGCGGGCTGCCAAAGACGCGCTCAGGGAAGATCATGCGCCGTATCCTGCGCAAGATTGCCGAGAACAGTTACGACAATCTCGGCGATACCAGCACATTGGCCGAACCTGAAGTGGTCGACGACTTGATCGAGAACCGCCAGAATCGGTAAGTGCTCCCAAGCGAAGGACTGGGTGATTAGAAGCACTCAGAAGCGCGCCAATAGAGGAGCATAGTGTACAGCAAGACTATCTGGAGGATCACCAAATCCTCCAGATTTTAGCTCCCAGCCTTGATCGTAGAAATTTACAAATAGGCTATTGTAAACAACAGGCTTGGAAGTGCCCGTCTCCCATATTCTCCAGGACTGCAGCAGGTGTTTCTCAGTAGGTCCCAAAGTCACCATTGTTGTATCAATCAATTTGGCGGTCATCGGTGTTGAGAAGCAAATAGGTCTGTTATCCAGCTTTCCGTCCCTGAACTGTCCTTGCCAGCATAAATCATTGCCAGTCCGCTTCGCGCATTCCACGGCGTCTAATGCTTTGCGGCCCCTGTCTTCAAAAACGCAATCAAAGTCTGTGCCATAGTGTTCGCTGAGAGCGCTTATGCTTTCCCTCTGCGCTACATTTATCTGGTGTGTAATGAGTGGAGCTTGCAGTGCGTTTGAGGTAGACGTCTTGCTACTTTCAGAGCTGTCGCATTCCTCCCCAACTGGAACTCGGATCATTGTGCCTGCTTGTCCAGCAACGACAGGTGGTTGGTAGATGCTTTGATAAACAGTTCGACAACCATTCTTGCTATCACTTTTTGGGGTACTTTCTGTGCCATTGATTGTGCAACCGATTAAAACCGCGAGCACGCTAATGCTGTATAAATGCTTCAAATGATTATCCATTGCATCTTGCAACATCACGCCTTTGAGTGGCGTGATGCATGTCAAATATCTGTTCGGCAAATAATGTGGAGGTAGGGTTTCCCCTTAAATAAGGGAAAGCCCTATAGATAAACGAAAAACCCCGGATTATTGCGGTCTGGGGTTTTCTCTTACGCGCCCTGTAGGAAACCATTCTGTTCCAGCCAGAGGATGATCTGGTCGGCGGCGTCTTTGGGGCTTTGATCTACCGTGTTAATGGTGATTTCCGGATTGTGTGGCGCTTCATACGGGCTATCGATCCCGGTGAAGTTCTTGATCTCACCCGCGCGGGCTTTCTTGTAGAGGCCTTTGACGTCGCGTTCTTCGGCAACGTCCAGAGGGGTATCAACAAAGATTTCCACATACTCGCCCTCTGCCATCAGGTTGCGCGCCATGCGACGCTCAGACCGGAAGGGTGAAATGAAGCTGACCAGCGTGATCAAGCCAGCATCACTCATCAGCTTGGCAACATTGGCCACGCGGCGGATGTTTTCCACGCGGTCCGCATCGGTAAAGCCAAGATCACGGTTCAGACCATGGCGGACATTGTCGCCATCAAGCAGGAATGTGTGCTTGGATCGCGCGAACAGCTTTTGCTGCAAGGCATTGGCAATGGTCGATTTGCCTGATCCAGACAGACCCGTGAACCAGAGCACCGCTGGTTTCTGGGCCTTCTGGTCGGCGAGGGCGGCGCGATCCACATCCATGGCTTGCCAGTGGATATTGCTGGCACGGCGCAGGGCGAAGTCGATCAGGCCCA
This sequence comes from Hyphomonas sp. FCG-A18, assembly GCF_045287255.1. Taxonomy (GTDB): domain Bacteria; phylum Pseudomonadota; class Alphaproteobacteria; order Caulobacterales; family Hyphomonadaceae; genus Henriciella. The sequence continues at coordinate 1,595,112 of NZ_CP137142.1, read as the reverse complement.
TGCCAACTGTATCATTGGTCAGGCGATCAATCAGGATGAAGCCGCCCATTTCCTGCACGCTGTCATAGGGGTCAAACGCAACCGGCTTGTCGAGTGAGAGCGTCGTGACGCCAATCTCATTCAGCTCTAGCGTTTTTGCGGGTTTCTCTGCCAGTGTATTGATATCAATGCCGTATTTAGGTGTGTTGACTGTGGCGGGAACAACATTTGTGCCAAGCTTCACCAGATAGCGTCGGCCCGGCAGCATGGGCTTATCTGACATCCACAGGATGCGGGCCTGAAACTGATCAGAGGCTTCGGCAGGGGCATCTTTTGTGGAGAGCACATCACCTCGCGAAATGTCGATTTCCCGATCCAGTGTCAGCGTAATCGACTGGCCCGGAATGGCTTCTGGCAGATCACCACCCTGTACGACGATCCGCTCAACAATCGCTTCCTGTCCACCGGGTGTAACACGTATAGCATCGCCGGGTTTCACGTGACCGGAAACAACGGTTCCTGAGAAGCCACGAAAGTCGAGATTGGGGCGATTGACCCACTGCACGGGCATGCGGAATGGGCCTTTATCGCGCCGATCACCAACCGGAACCGTTTCGAGATAGTCGATCAGGCTTGGTCCGGTATACCAGTCCGTATTCCCTTTGGGTTCGGTAATATTATCCCCGGCAAGCGCCGACATCGGGATCGGCGTAATGTTAAGGTCTTTGCCAAGGCTTTTGGCAAACTCTGCAAAGTCGGCCTCAATCTGCTTGAAGACCGCCTCATCATAATCGACCAGGTCCATCTTGTTGATGGCGAGGACCAGATTGCGAATGCCGAGACTTGATACGATGAAGCTATGACGACGGGTCTGGGTCAGGATGCCCTTGCGGGCATCAATCATCAGAATAGCAACATCCGCTGTCGAGGCTCCGGTCGCCATATTCCGCGTGTATTGCTCATGTCCGGGCGTATCGGCGACAATAAATTTGCGTTTGTCGGTTGAGAAGAAGCGGTAGGCAACATCAATCGTGATGCCTTGTTCGCGCTCTGCTGCGAGCCCATCAACGAGCAAGGCAAAATCGATATTCTCGCCCTGTGTGCCAGAGCGTTTGGAATCGGCCTCCAACGCGGCGAGCTGATCCTCATAGATCAGTTTGGAATCATAGAGCAGCCGCCCGATCAGGGTCGACTTGCCATCATCCACGCTGCCGCACGTGATGAAGCGGAGCAGGGACTTGTTCTCGTGGGTTTCGAGGTATCCGGCCACATCGGCGGCAATGGCCTCCATATCGGTCTGGCGCATTAGAAATACCCCTCTTGTTTTTTCTTCTCCATGGAGGCGGCCTGATCGCGGTCGATGACGCGGCCTTCGCGCTCAGAGCTGGTGGAGAGGAGCATTTCCTTGATAATCTCGTCGAGCGTATCCGCCTCGCTCTCAACGGCGCCAGTGAGCGGATAACAACCAAGGGTCCGGAAGCGGACTTTTTTCATCACAGCGGTTTTGCGCAAGTCTTCTGGAACGCGATCGTCATCAACCATGATATCGGTGCCTTCCCAGTTCACAACCGGGCGTTCGGCGGCATAGTAGAGCGGGACGATCTCAATCTTTTCGCGGCGGATATACTGCCAGATGTCGAGCTCAGTCCAATTCGAGAGCGGGAATGCACGAATGCTTTCACCCGGTGCCAGACGGGCATTGTAGAGGTTCCAAAGCTCAGGGCGCTGGTTCTTTGGATCCCAGCGATGCTCTGCGGTTCGGAAGGAGAAGATACGCTCTTTCGCGCGTGACTTTTCCTCATCTCGGCGGGCACCTCCGAATGCAGCATCAAACTTGTACTTTGTCAGCGCGGCCTTCAGCGCTTGTGTTTTCATCACGTCTGTATGGAGCGCAGATCCATGCGTGAACGGGCCAATGCCCTCGGCAATCCCGTCTTCATTCTTGTGGACGATCAGGTCCAGCCCGAGCTCTTTGGCCTTGCGATCACGAAACGCGATCATCTCGCTGAACTTCCAGGTCGTATCGACATGCATTAGCGGAAATGGCGGTATACCGGGATAAAAAGCCTTCATCGCCAGATGCAACATCACGGCGCTGTCCTTGCCCACAGAGTAGAGCATGACCGGGTTTTCCGTTGAGGCGGCAACCTCGCGAATGATGTGGATACTCTCGGCTTCGAGCCGGTCGAGATGCGTAAGCGATGTCACTGTGGCACACGTGTCCTGTTTGGTGGTCGATTGCGCTTCCACCTAATAGAAAGGTGCCTGCATTCAACCGTGTAGATTGCAGCCTAGTCTACTGTTTAGTTTTTATATGGGTAAGGGAGGGTTAAGTCCCGGATCGTTTAAGCGGTGCCAGAGCAGGGGCCTGCAGAACATGTTTTGCCGCATGATGCTCCAGTTTTTCGCATGTCCGGTAAAGGTGCTCCAATGCTTCGGTCATGTCTTCAATCAGCAAGTTGAATTCAATCGCTTCAAAACTCTCAGGCGTCTGCCGCCATGTGGCTGTGTCATAGGTGGAGAGTGTTGCAAGCGATCGCTTGAGCACTTCATGTTCAAACCGCCATTGTGGCATAACTCTCGTGTGTCCCCAGTCATGTTACAATTACAATATTAGGGGAAAATTGGATTTAATCAACATTAAGTAGAATTTTTATTCTTTTGCCGCGCGGCAATAATATCGTCTCTGAGTTCTATGAACGTCTTGGTCAGGGGCGGTGAGGTCACGTCATGGCCGACGGCTTTCAGCACCATCTCTGGGTTCACGAATGATCTGTCCGTTGCAGCAAACTTGGCGACCAGCTCGACGGTGGCATGGGTTCGACCTTTGCGGACAAACTTATGCTGGATAGCGACATAGGTGTCGTCCCAGCATGTGATCTGGGTTTCAAGCTCAAACGCTTGTGGGAATTTCAGCATTTTCCCGACAATGACTTTTTCAGACAGAATGACTGGGATCCAGCCACGCTTGCGCATGGTGCCCCAGCAGTTTGAGCGAATGATAAAGTTAATGGTGCCAAGATCAGAGAATGAAAAATACCGACTGTTCGTCATATGCGCGAACATGTCCTGATCGGTCAGCCAGACGCTAAACTTCAGCTTATAGAGATCGGTGATGCCGCCATCCTTTTTTGAAAAGAGTGCGGCGAGAAAAATACGGACAAGGCGGAAAAACAGGTTCACTTTGACACTCCCTTATGAGGCGAGTGCTGACTGGTGCATATCCTGCGCCAGTTGAACGTTAAAATTGACGATATGGGAGACGGCCTCATACGAGAATGTTGCGCCTGTATACCAAGTGCGTGAATCGCCGCCTTGCATTGTCTTTAGTCGGGTCAAAAGCCCCTCACGTATGGCATCCGACTGATACAGCGCATGATACTTCCACATTTTTTGCAAAATGATGTTGGTGACGTTGCCACCTTTGTCGCTGATATCCTTACGCAGGATCTCTTTCAATTCGTCAGAGTCGTAATCGCCAGAGAGCTGACCGGACAGATAAAGGTGGCCCCCAAGATCGGCTTCATACCCGTCGAGGCGGGCGGACAGGAGCTGCCCCCGCTCTGCGCCTGGGATAACAGAGGCGAGATAGCTCTCCACATCTGTATCGGTGAACCAGTTCTCTGCCGCAAACAGGGTGGTCGTGTAGCCATTCCAGAACACAGAGTTCGCGACATAGGATTCGTCTTCGGTGGGCGCCGTCAGCTTCATAAAGTCATCCACTGGAATGGCGCACACAAGCTGATCATAGGCCTTTGTTTCCCCATCCTCTGTTGTGACGGTGATTTCAGGTCCGGTCCGGTCGATCAAGGTGACGCGGGCATTAACCCGCACATTCAGATCATCAGCAATTCTGCTCCAGAATCTGGCCCAGCCAATATCGGGCATTTTCAATTGTTTAAGGATGCCAGTCCAGAGCAGGGCCATGTCATTCCAGTTCAAAGCCTGCACGGTCGGAATTTCATCAACAAAACCATAGGCGATGTTCGTCGTGGATCGGTGCATGAAGCGTTCGATCTTGCCCAGGTTACGTTCTGCCAACCAATCCTGGATCGGCATCGCCGCCTGTTCCAGTGCCCATTCTGGCGGTGTCTCCAGAGCAAGAGCCTTTTGCAGCTTTGCCTTGTCTGTCCAGTAGCGATACAGTTGCAGGAAGAGGTTTGGGCCCGGACCTTTGCGAACGTAGCGGGTAAATCGGTCGCCTTCGAAAGTCTGCTTCTTAAGACCAGACATCTTGATGCCCATTTCACGCATCCAGCGATTGGTCACCTTATGCGAGAAGGTCGCATAGCAGGTTCCCATCTCAACCACGGTCTTGCCATGATACACGGTAAAGGATTTCCCGCCGACCTGGGGGAGTGCCTCCAGCACCTCGATATTTGTGAAGCCCTGTTCTTTCAGAAGGCGAGCCAGACTTAATCCTGCTGGACCCCCGCCGATAATCGCCATGCGGCTATCCAGGCCAAAAGCCTTTCCGATATGATCAGTGCGTTCGCCATGCGGAGGATTGGAAGTTGAACTTTGAGCCATATTCATCAAATTCCACTCTACTAAGTGTTCTGTAAAAGTTACTGCAGATTACGCAATTCAAATGCCAGCTTTGCGTCATGTTAAGTCGGATATGCCATCAGTGGCCGTAATGAAAATCGCGCGTGATCCCTCGGCAACATTCATGGCCTTGTTTGGCCCCTTTGGCAAACCTGCTGATGGGGCACAAGCGGACGTTTATCTTGCCCAACAGCTTTTGCTGACCAAACAGCAATTGCCAATGGGATTCATCAACAGTCTGGCAGCGATCCTTATTGGCTTTACGGTTTGGGGATCGAGCAAGCCATGGATCGTCCTGAGCTGGACGGGGGTTGTCGTCGCTATTGGCCTGTTTCAGATGTACACTTCCTGGCGCATGCGTAAGCTGCCTGAGCCAAAATCGGTCAGCGGCTCGTATCTGCGCAAAGGAGAATATGCCTCTCTGATTGCGGGCATATTGTGGGGTGGAACCGGCTTCCTGTTTGGATTTGCATCAGGTGACACGACCTTGATGCTCTTCCTGTTTGTCATGCATGCGGGCATGGCGGCCGGTGTAGTCAGCTTGATCACGCCACTCCCGCGTCACACGGTCCGGTTTGTTTTTCCATGCTTGCTGCCGTCAATCATGGCAGTCTTCGTGTACGATGGAGACTTCGCACTGGCTTTGTCGGTTATGGGCGGTCTGTTTCTCATGGCTTTGGCCAATAGCAGCTTGATGAGTTACAATCAGTTGAAAGCCAACATCAATCGAACGCACGAAACGCTGATGGCCAAGAACACGCTATCGAATGCGATTAATGCGTCACATGACGCTTTTGCTTTCTTTGGAACCGATGGTTCACTGGTTCTGGCGAATGATCGTCACCGAGCTTTGTTCGAGAGCCAGCTGACGCGCGATACGTTTGGAAATAGCGAGCAAGGCGTGCGGACCATTCGCCAAGGTAGCCATTGGCTCTTGCGCTCTGTCCACGAAGTGGAATCGGGCGGTAGTGTCGTTGTCCACACCGATGTCACGGCGATGAAGGCGCGTGAGCGCGAACTGGTTGATGCGCGCCGCGAGGCTGAGGAAGCCGATGAGGCCAAGAGCCGCTTCCTGTCGACCATGAGCCATGAATTACGTACACCCCTCAACGTCATTATCGGTTACTCGACCTTGATGTCGACCAGCTCAAAGGTTGAGCTCAGTCGCAAGGAAATCACCGACTATGCCGACGGCATTCAGCAGAGTGGGGATCACCTGTTGCGGCTGGTCGATGACATTATCGACTATTCGAAAGTCGGTTTAGGGAGATTCCTGGTTGAACCGCACCGCGTTGATTTGCGATCGGTCTTGGCCAAATCCATCTCTCTGGCGGCGAGCTTTGAAGGCATCAAGGATCTATCCATCCTTGATGTTTCTGTCAGTCCGAAGCTGCAATATCTGCTGGTTGATGAGTTCGTTTGTCAGCGTATCCTGATCAGCCTGCTGTCAAATGCCTTCCGGTTCCGTGAAACGGATCCGCGGCTGGTCATTCGTGCGCGTCTGGATGAAGCGGGTCGTCCGTTCATTTCCATTCGTGACTTTGGCCCCGGTATCCCTCAGGATGAACTCGATCATGTGTTCGAAGCCTTCTATCAGACCGATGGTGGACTTGCGCGCGATACGAATGGCGCAGGCCTTGGCCTGACGCTGTGTCGTCACTTGGCCCGTCTGCATGACGGTGATGTCATCCTGAAGAGCCGTGTTGGTGTTGGTACAACGGCGACCCTTGTGTTGCCAGCCTCCAGCTATGTTCCACGGGAAATTGACCAACAGACTGACGTGAAGAATCGCGAGACGGCTTAAAGGGTTAGGCCCATAGCTTGTCCAGCTCCGCAGCGATTGCGAAAGCGCGTTTCGCCGCCGGGCCGCTAATCCGCAACCCGATCATCGCTGAGCCCTCAAGCGCGGATGGGTCTTGCGAGCGTCTGGCCCAGCGGGACCCGGCAACAAACCCTTCATCCAGCTCTGACAAGAAGGCGCCAAACTCTTCCTCGCGGCCATCGGCGAACAGAGGTAGCCAGATCAGGAAGCGCGCCTTGGGCCATTTCATCATCGCCCGTGGCACCCAATTGGCGAGGGCATCCATATCGGCCTCGGTTTCATAGCTGGGGTCGAGCATAACCAGCATCTCTTCGCCGCGCCGCGGCTGCAGACGCAACGCACCACGATAGCCGTCTTCCTTACGGATGAGCGCGCGGGGTTCCTTGGCGAGGGCTTTGGCAAGCGCGGCATGTTCAGCTGGATGCTTTTCAAACAAGGCAATCCGCGCAGATGGGCCAAGCAGCTGCACAGCCAATGCCGGTGATCCGGGATAGGACTTTGGGCCCTTACCTTGAACATGGCGCAGCCAGGGTTGTAGCGCCCGTGCGGCTTTATCGGCCTTGGGCATAGCTAGCACGCCAAGATCAGCCTCGCCGGTCTTGCGGGCTTTATCCCCAGTCAGGTCGTAAAAGCCCCGCGCAGAATGGGTTTCCACATAGAGCAGAGGCTTTCCGGCTTTGGCTTCTTCTTCCAGCACAGCATGCAGCACGGCGTGCTTGAGCACATCGGCGCGGTTCCCCGCGTGATAGCCGTGCTGGTAAGAAAGCAAGGTCTACTCTTTCTCAGCCAGAGAGGTCTTACGGATCGCTTCGAACTCATTGCCCGGATACCAGGTCGGCCAGTCCGTTGAGTTTGCAATACCCAGGCCGAGTTCATAGAGAACGGTAACGTCTTCCTCAAAGCCCGTCAGGTCCCAGCTCTCGGCATACTCGTCCATAGGCTTGTGATAACGCTGGGCGGTATAGGTATCGCCAAACGCACGCCCTGCCGCAACCCCGCCATCAAGCTTGTCGAAGCCGCCATCGGCATACAGCATTGGTACGCCTTTTTTCGCGAAGGAGACGTGGTCCGAGCGATAGAAATAACCCGCTTGCGGATTTGGATCAGGGACAATCACCCGGTCAGCTTCATCCAGAATCGCTTTCAGGCGATCCTCAAGCTCTGACGCACCATAGCCGACAACAACCATATCCTTGGTCCGGCCAACTGGCAGCATGCCATCCATGTTCAGGCCAGCCACAATCTGGTTCATCGGAACGGTTGGGTTCTCGGCATAATAGGCTGAGCCAAGCAGGCCGCTTTCTTCCAGTGTTACAGCGAGGAAGAGTGCAGAGCGATCTAGGTCTTGCGCCGCCATGGCTTCGGCCATTTCCAAGAGAGCTGATGTCCCTGTAGCATTATCGACCGCGCCATTGAAAATATCATCGCGGTAGAAGTCCTGCGTTGGTTCACCTGATCTTTCTTCAGACTTCTTGCCGAGGTGGTCCCAGTGCGCCGTGAACAGGACATGCTCATCAGGGGCTGTCTTGCCCGGCAGGATGCCAACGACATTGCGAGAGGTCGTTGTGGTCACAGTCTGTGTGAGGCTGCCGCTTGCTGTCAGCTCACCCATATCGACAGGCGTAAAGCCCTGGGTTTTTGCGGCCACTTTCATCTCATTGAAATCGAGACCCGCTTCGGCAAATAGGGCGCGCGCGGTTTCTTCGGTGATCCAGCTTTCAAAGACGGTGCGGCTGTCGCCACCATCACCGCGAACCAGATCAGCCTGCGCACCGGACCAGGAATTGGCCACCACATCCCAGCCATAAGAGGCCGGGGCCGTTTCATGAATGACAATCGCTCCGGTGGCACCCTGACGGGCAGCTTCCTCGAATTTGTAGGTCCAGCGGCCATAATAGGTCATCGCCTTGCCTTTGAAGAGCTCACCTTCCAGCGCATAGCCCGGATCGTTGACCAGCATGACGACGGTTTTGCCTTCGACATCAAGGCCTGCATAATCATTCCAGCCATATTCCGGCGCAACAACGCCATAGCCGACAAAGACCAGTTCACTGTCAGTCCAGTCAAGCTCATTGACGGACTGACGCTTGGTCCACAGGACGGCATCCTCTTTCAGGGTCATTGGGAAGGTCTCGCCGGAAGCGCCGCCAGCGAAGGTTAAGCTGGACTTGGCTTCGTCAATGGTCTGCTCAACCATACCAACGTCCTGAAAGTAGCTGCCATTGTCGCCGCCTGGCTGAACGCCGATACGGGCCATTTCCTGAGCAATCCAGTCAGCGGCCTTCTCGCCGACTTCGGAGCCGGGGCCGCGCCCCTCAAATGCATCATCCGCCAGCGTTTTGATTCGCACGGCCATATCTTCGGCTGTGATTGCGGCTGTGGTATTTGTTGGCAGCGGGAGCGGTAGGCTAACGGCTTCAGGGGCTTCTGTGGTCTCCAGGACAACAGGAGGGGTATCTGCCTCTGTTTCGACGGGTGGGGTCTCACCGGAACAGGCAGTGAGAAGGGCGATAGCCGATACGGCAAGGGTTGTACGAAGCATTGAAGCGACTCCTGTCGGAACTGTCATATTGCAAGCTGTTTGGCACAGTCATGACAGAGCGACAAGAATTCGGGTGTGCTGGGGTCTCGCTAAGCTCAATCCTCACCGGGCAGGGGGATATAGTCACTTTCACCCGGTGGCATACCAAACGGTGTACCTTTCCAGTTCCCCGCAATAGAGGCGCGCCAGTCTGCTTTTGCCTGCTCAATGCGCGCTGTGTCTGTGGAGACAAAGTTCCAATCGATCTTTCGTGGCCCATCCATTGGCGCACCGCCCGCCAGCATGAAGCGCGTGTCTGGAGCAACTGATACAGGAACATCTGTCCCGGGGGTTAGAATTGCCATTTGTCCGGCTTCAACCTCTGTCCCATCGATCAATGCTTTCCCATCAGCGACATAGAGCGCGCGTTCCTCGCACTCATCCTTACTGATCACGAACTCAGCGCCATTCAGGGCATCCGCGCCGACATACCAGATCGGGTGTGGGTACTCGACCGGGCTTTCATGGCCAAACGCCTTGCCCGCCAAGACCCGTGCTTTGGCGCCGCCGAGGTCAAACTCGGGCAGGGTTTCTGCCGGGTGGTGAACGAAGTCCGGCTCAATTTCCTGCAAGTCTTCGGGCAAAGCGACCCAGGTTTGAATGCCATGCATGGACTGTCCGCTTGCGCGTTCTTCATCCGGCGTGCGTTCCGAGTGACTAATCCCGCGCCCGGCGGTCATCCAGTTTACCGCGCCGGGACGGATAACCAGATCATTGCCCAGCATGTCCTTATGGCGGATGGCCCCTTCATACAGAAAAGTCACCGTCGCAAGGCCGATATGAGGATGCGGGCGAACATCGAAGCCCTTACCGGGCGCGTAATTTACAGGGCCAAAATGGTCGAAGAAAATGAAGGGGCCGACCATTTTCTGGGCGTGAAAGGGCAGTATCCGTCTGACCACAAAGCCGTCGCCAAGGTCCTTCTCCCGGGGCTTGATAATCTTGTCGATAAAAGCAGTCACAATGTCGTTCCTTGGCAAGTTTTGAAGTCTGTTGCAGGTATTGAGCTATGGAACATGATCTTCACGCGCTCGAAAGTGAAATCCGGGCATGTCAATTATGCCGAAACGACATGGAACGGGCGCCAAATCCAATCCTGCAAGTTTCCTCCACAGCCAGGATACTTATAGCGGGGCAGGCCCCGGGCAACCTGGCCGATTTGTCTGGTCGCCCCTTTACCGACCCATCTGGCGTTCGCTTGCGAGACTGGCTCGGGATGGATGAAGAGACATTCTATGATGCTTCGAAAGTTGCGATTGTCCCAATGGGGTTTTGTTTCCCCGGCTATGACAAGAATGGCAGTGATATTCCGCCCATGAAACGCTGCGCACCAACCTGGCGACCACAATTGATGGAAGCGCTGTCGCAAGTTGAGCTGATCATTCTGGTCGGGGGCTATGCACAAAAATGGCATCTTGGCTCGCGTGTAGAGAAGACTTTGACTGCGACGGTTGCCAAGTGGCGAGAATATGTTAGTGAGGGCTTGTTCACAACGCCGCATCCAAGCTGGAGAAATACCGGATGGCTAAAACGCAATCCATGGTTCGAGGAAGATGCCTTACCTGTGCTACGCAAAAAGGTGCAGGCTTTGCTCTAGCCATTGTCGTCGCCTGTCTCCTTTTTGTCTCCTGCCAGACCCCTTACACCTTCTCTGCGTATACTCCGGAGGTTCCACCTATGCCCCGTTTTGAGCCTGAGAATGATCGTTTTATCTCGTTTGATGGGGCTGAACTTGGTCTGACCGTTTGGGAACCTGATGTGGAGCCAGAGATCGTCATTGTCGGTCTGCACGGCATGAATGACTACGCCCATGCTTTCCATATGGCCGCGCCCTATTGGGCAGAAAGAGGCGTGAAAACATATGCTTATGACCAACGCGGCTTTGGCCGCTCTCCCGGTCGTGGCGACTGGCCGGATGAAGAGCTGATGCGCGAAGACTTGCGGACAGCCGTGAGGATTGCACGTGCCGAGTACCCGGGAGCCACCCTCGCGGTTGTCGGCATCTCCATGGGCGGCGCGGTGACGATGAGTGCGTTTGGATCTGAGCGCCCACCGGAAGGGTGGACCGGGTTGTGTTTAGTGGGCCGGGGCTGCGGGGGTGGGGAAGCCTGCCAGTTATTCAGCGGATTGGCCTGTGGGCTGGACCGCGGGTTCGGCCCGGTTGGGTCGTACGGCCCCCGCGCTTTGTGAAGATTGAACCGAGTGATAATATTGAGATGCTGCATCGCCTCTGGACGGATCCGCTGGGCATTCGCGTCAACAAGATTGAACAGGTTCATGGCGTCGTTTCCGTTATGGAGTCTGCCCATCGCGCAGCACCTTACCTGTCGAGTGAAACGCCGATGTTACTGACATATGGCGCGCGGGACATTGTCATCCCAAAGAGCGGTGTGAAGCGAACCGCGCGCATCCTGCCGCCACATGTGCAAACAGCCTATTATCCGGACGGGTATCATATGCTGTTGCGGGACTTACAGGCCGAGTTGGTCTTTGAAGATGTGCTGTCATTCCTGAAGAATCCGGATGCGCCACTGCCCAGTGGTGTTGGAGAAGTACCGGGGCGCAATTGACGTAGCGGGATCATGCGCTACACCCCGCAGCTTGTTTCATTTGCAATGAATTTAGGCGGGCCTGATGTTCGATAATTCCTCGTTCGACAATCACGAAGGTGTTCACTTCTTCCATGATGCTGAGAGCGGCTTGCGTGCAGTGATTGCCGTCCATTCGACTGCACTTGGTCCGTCCGCAGGTGGTACGCGGATGTGGGACTATCCCGACAGCGACGCGATGCTGACAGACGTTCTGCGCCTTAGCCAGGGGATGAGCTATAAGAATGCGATGGCTTCTATTCCTCATGGCGGTGGTAAAGCCGTGATCTGGGGTAACTCCCGTACCGATAAGTCAGAGGCTTTGTTCCGTGCCTTTGGTCGTGCTGTCGACAGCCTGCAAGGCCGTTACTGGACGGCTGAAGATGTTGGCATCGACACCGCCGATATTGAGATTGCAGCGCAGGAAACCCGCTATGCAGCGGGCCTGACGACGAGTGAAGCCGCGAGCGGGGATCCATCCCCGGTGACGGCGCTGGGTGTGTTTCGCGGCATCAAACAATGCGCCATCCGCGCCTTTGGCAGTGATGATTTGAACGGAAAAACTGTTGCAGTTCAGGGTGTTGGCTCCGTTGGTGGCTATACTGCGCTGCATCTGGCCGAAGCCGGAGCCAACCTGATCATCACCGACATCGATCAGGATGCACTGGCCGACATCAAGGCCAAGACAGGCGCAAAAGTTGTTGCACCGGATGAGATTTATGATGCTGAGGCTGATATTTTCTCGCCCAATGCTCTGGGCGCGATCATCAATGAGGACACGCTGAAACGCCTTAAAGTCAAAGTGATTGCGGGCGGGGCGAACAATCAACTGGTCGTGCCAGCCATGGGTGAGTTCGTGCGCCGGGCGGGTATTCTGTATGCCCCTGATTACGTCATCAATGGTGGCGGGATCATCAATGTCGCGGCTGAGATTTCCGGCACCTATTCACGCCCATGGGTCGATCAGAAGCTGGATACGTTGATGGATACATTGGGGGAAGTGTTGGATCAGGCCCTGAGCACTGACACGCCAACCAACTACGTCGCTGATGAGATTGCCCGCGCCAGAATTGCTGCCGGGCCAGCGACATAAGGAGACTTTAGGGTACCTCAAGGGTGGCTGGAGAGCACCTCAAAGGCACCTGCAAGGTCACTGATCAGGTCATCAACATTCTCAAGCCCGATATGTAGCCGCAAGAGCGGGCCGGGCCGGTTGTGAATGCGATCGGTTTCGAGGCGATCAAGCTGATCACAGCATGGGATGAGCAGGCTTTCATAGCCGCCCCATGAAAAGCCCATGCCGAACAGTTTGAGGGCTTCGAGGAAAGCGTCGAGGTGTTCGATTGTCGTCTCATTCAGGATGATCCCGAACAAGCCATTTGCACCTTTAAAGTCGCGTTTCCAGAGATCATGCTCCGGATGGCTCTCAAGGCCTGGATGCAGGATGGTTGCGACTTCGGGGCGGTCGGCCAACCAGCGTGCAACGGTGTAGGCGCTTTCTTCATGCTGTTTCAGGCGCGCGGGCAAGGTGCGCAAGCCGCGCAGGGCGGTATAGGCATCATCCGGGGAAAGACTGATCCCCCAATCCTCGGCGCACATATTGATCTTGTTGGCGAGGCGGTCCGAGTTTGTGAGCACAGCCCCGCCAAGCGCATCGGCATGGCCAACCGGGTATTTGGTGAGCGCCTGCAAGACGACATCCACACCAAGGTCGAGCGGGCGATGCAGCAGGCCAACGCCCCACGTATTGTCGAACACGGTCAGCAGGCCTCGGTTCTTCGCAACGCGGACAATGGCGGGCGTGTCCATGATGTCGAAGGTCAGAGAGCCGGGCGATTCCAGATAAATGGCTTTGGTATTGTCCTGAACCAGGTCAGCAATACCAGCGCCCACGGTTGGGTCGAAACGAGTAACGTTCACGCCCATGGCCTTCAGGCGGCGTGTGCAGAAACGGCTGGTTGGGCCGTAAAGGCTATCCGAGATCAGGACATGATCGCCGCTTTCAACAAGGCTAGCGATGGCTAGGGCGCAGGCTTGCAGGCCATTGGTCGTCAGACGGCAATGGGCAGCATTCTCTAATGTACGCAGGGCCGCTTCCAGTTCGCGGTGGACGGTCAGCCCCATCCGCCCATAGGTTGGCAGCTCGCCGTAAAGCGCATCGCGTGTCGGCAGCAAAACCGTAGACGCGCGTTCAATCGGCGGGTTCACGATCTTGCGTGAGAGGCGATCCTTCCGGGTGTGGATGAGGCGGGTTTCGTCTTTCATGGCGCAGTCGCAATCGGACTGTCAGCATGGGCCGCCCATTCACTCCATGAGCCATCATAGAGGGCTGTGTCCCAATGTCCGAGGCGTGCCAGGGCGAGATTGATCAAGGCCGCACTTACGCCAGAGCCGCAAGAAGTGATTACGGTTGCGTCAACATAGTCCTGCAGCAAGGGACGTAGGTCCTCAGCCTCTTTCAGCATTCCCGCTGGCGTTAGCAAGTCGGAGGCCGGGATGTTCGCCGCGCCGGGCATATGCCCGGATTGCAGGTCAGCGCGGGGTTCAGGGGCCGTGCCCTTGAAGCGGCCTTCAGCACGGGCGTCGAGAATGCGGGCAGAACCATCTTCGACAGCACTCGCAACCTGCGCCCGGTCACGCACCAGATCGGCGCGAACACGTGCCGTGAAATGACGCTCAACAGGCATCGGAGGCAGATCTTCGGTTTCACCGCCAACGGCCTGCCAGGCTGAGAAACCGCCATTGAGGACATGCACATCCTGATGCCCCATCACGCGCAGCATCCACCAGACTCGGGCGGAGGCGAAGAAGCCGTTTTGGTCGTAGACGATGATCCGGTTGCCATCGCCCAGTCCGAGTTTGCGTGCGCGCGAGGAGAACAGGATCGGCGAGGGGAGCATATGCGGCAGGTCGCTATCCTGATCAGCAATCTCATCAATGTCGAAATAGACAGCACCGGGAATGTGGCCCTGTTTATACAGCTCTGAGCCCGGTGTGCGCCCGACCAGAAAGGGTGGAACCCATGTCGCATCCACGACGCGAATGTCCGGCGCGCCGATATTGTCTTTCAGCCAAACGGCACTGACGAGGGGGTCATTATTTGACAAGGGTTACTCCATCCATGGCGGGACTGGTAGCTCTTTCGAGCGCAGGAAGTCTGGGTTGAACAATTTGTCCTGATAGCGATTACCGTAGTCACAGAGTATCGTAACGATGGTGTGGCCTGGCCCTAAATCGCGGGCCATTTGCGCCGCGCCCGCCATATTGATCCCGGCAGAGCCACCAAGGCAAACCCCTTCATACTGGATCAGGTCATAGATCGTCTTCAGGGCGTCCGTATCATTGATGCGATAGGCATGATCGACAGTTAGACCCTCAAGGTTGGCGGTGATCCGGCCTTGCCCAATCCCTTCGGTGATCGAAGTGCCTTCGGATTTCAGCTCGCCATTCTTGTAATATTCGTAGAGGGCCGCGCCACCCGGGTCAGCGATGCCAATTTTGACCTTGCCGCCGGAGAGATCGCGCAGGGCCATCGCGGTGCCGGCTAGGGTGCCCCCTGAGCCGACCGCGCAGATGAAGCCATCGACCTTGCCCTCGGTCTGTGCCCAGATTTCCGGGCCTGTGGTCTTGATATGAGCGTCGCGGTTGGCGGTGTTATCAAACTGGTTGGCCCAGATTGCACCATTCGGCTCTGTCTCATTCATCTCTTCGGCAAGGCGACGAGAGAAGTGTTGGTAATTGTTCGGATTCTTGTATGGGACCGCGTCCACTTCAATCAGCTTTGCGCCGAAGTTCCGCACCGCGTCTTTCTTCTCTTTGGATTGCGTGCGCGGCATCACAATCACGACCTTGTAGCCAAGCGCAGCACCAACCAGAGCAATACCAATCCCGGTATTGCCTGCAGTGCCTTCAACAATTGTTCCGCCGGGCTTGAGCGAGCCATCGCGCTCGGCTGCGCGAACGATTTCCAGCGCCGGGCGATCCTTTACCGACTGGCCGGGATTGAGAAATTCGCACTTGCCGAGGATCTCGCAACCGGTCTCTTCAGAGAGGCGGTTCAGGCGTAAAAGCGGCGTGTTGCCGATAAGGTCTAGAACGGAAGTCTTGATAGTCATGTCGGGCCTTGATTTGAGAGTATCAGGCTAAGCCTGTGGGTGCTGCAATTCAACTGCTTATGAACTGATCCAGTTGGGGTTTGCCAACGTAAAGAGCAACAAGATAGACACTTGAGTATTCCTGAATGAAATCCGACGCTTATCACGCCTTCCTGCTCGACCATGTTTCCGGGGCTTTGTCTCCGGACATGAGCCTTGCGGCAGAATTGCACGGTCTGCTGTGCCCGCAGGCCCGGGATATCATGGCGGTATGGGGCTGTGCCCGAGATGCGATTGGCCTTTGGGCCAATGATGCCCGCGATGTTGAGCATGCTTATCTGCCCGAGGCGCTGGAGCTTTCCCAAAGCACGTTTGAGACGGTGCCATGGAAACGCGGGCTGTCAGGCGTGCACTATGCAAAGCGTGGCGCCGGTAAGGGGAAGCTAATGCGCCTCGACCCTGGCCAGAGTGCACCCGAACATGGGCATTCCGCCCTGGAAGCGACGGTCGTTCTGGAAGGTGAATTTGAAGATGGTCACGGCTGTTACAAACGCGGCGATCTTGTGCTTGGCCGTCCGGGGATGACACATCGTCCCTCTGCTCACGGTGACCAGATGTGCATTTGTTATGTTGCTCAGGAACCCACCCCGTTTTGGAGGCTCAGTTAATGATCAGGTATGCGATAGCGGGGGCTGTTGCAGGTTTAATGGCCGGAATGGCCTTTGGGGAAGCAGATGTCGAGGCCGTGCAAACCTCTATGCCAACCCCGTTTGTCGCCTATGATGGCGCGGTGATTGACTTTCAGGTCCTACGCAAGGGCAAACCCTTTGGTCGCCATGTCCTGACCTTTGACGAGCGTGAGGATGGCACTCTGGAAGTAACCACAGATGTTGATCTGGATGTGAAATTTGGTCCGATCACGGCGTTTAAATATCGTCTGGATGCGACTGAGATCTGGGAGAGTGGCCGCCTGATTAGCCTTGATGGCAAATCAAACAATGATGGCCGTCGGGGCAAAGTCTCCGCGCGCGCCGATGGTGGCCAACTCGTTGTCGACAGTACCAAGTTTGATGGGGTATTGCCGACATCAATCATTCCATCGAGCCATTGGAATATTCTGCAAGTGATGGGCGACCGAATGATCTCCACCGAGACGGGTGAAATCCTCGACATTGAGGTTGAGCGCATTGGTGAGGATGTCGTGATGGTCAACGGGACAGAGGTGCCCGCGACGCATTATCGACTGAAGTCAGATCTGACCGTCGACCTTTGGTATGATTACCAGAATCGCTGGGTGAAATTGATCTTTGAGGCCCGCGGACAGGAAATTAAATATGTATTGCAAAATATTTATTAGCTTTCCGTCCTTATCCATGTGTATGAACTCAATGGAAGCATGAACTTGGAAAGGCGGATCTCATTGCGAGGTCCGCTTTTTCATTTATTGATGGCTGAGGGTGAAATGCCCGACATCAATGCGGCCATTGTCAAAGCCAGCCTCACAATAAGATAAGTAGAAGCGCCAGAGACGGCGGAAGCGTTCATCAAAGCCCTGAGGTTCAATCTGTGCCCATGTCTCTTCAAAAGCCTTGGCCCACACGCGCAGGGTCTTGGCATAATCCTTTCGGAAATAATGCTTGTCCTGAAGGGCCAGGCCTGCGGTGGTAAACTGTTGAGCCAGCGCTTCCTCGCTTGGCAACATTCCACCCGGGAAGATATAGCGCTGAATGAAGTCGGCGCGTTTGCGGTAGCGCGGGAAGAGATCATTATCGATGGTGATGATTTGCAAAGCGGCGCGGCCTTCCGGTTTCAAGCATTCGGCGACCTTGGCGAAATAGCTCGGCCAATAGCTTTCCCCGACCGCTTCGAACATTTCGATCGATGCAACGCCATCATACTGGCCCTTATGATCGCGATAGTCTTCAAGTCGAATATCGACTTTGTCGCTCAAACCCTGTCGTGCCATGCGCTCCAGCGCCCACTCACGCTGCGATGGGGAAATGGTCAGGCAAGTGACATTCGCCCCGCGATGCTTGGCAGCATATTCAGCAAAACCGCCCCAACCGCAGCCAATTTCAAGCACGGACTTGCCCTCTGAAAGGCCAATCTGGTCGGCGATGCGGGCATATTTCTCATTTTGCGCCTCAGCAAGGGAAAGGCCCGGCTTGGTATAGAGTGCCGATGAATAAGTCATCGTTTCATCCAACCACAGCCTGTAGAAATCATTGCCGAGATCATAGTGAGCTTCGATATTGCGTTTCGAGCCAGACTTGGAGTTCCGGTTAAACACGTGGCGGATCATGTTGGTCACACGAACCATGAAACCGCCAACAGCAAGCTGTCCGGCAGCTTCGAAATTCTCTGAGAAAAACTCCAGCACTGAGGTCAGGTCAGGCGTCGACCATTCCTGATCCATATAGCTTTCAGCAAAGCCGACATCGCCGCCGGCAATGGCGCGCTTTGCAAAGTCAAACTTGTGAACCTCAACCACGGCATGGGGGCCTTTCTGGCCATGATCGAACAGGATGCGGCGGCCATCAGGAAGATCAAACCGGATCGACCCACGATGGGCGCGGAGCAGCATCATCCCGGCCAACCGAAAGCTGGCCGGAACGCCGGAAAGCTGGCGAAGGGCTTCGGGGGAAGCTGTAATAATATCGACAGAATCGCGGATTTTCTCATCAAGGGCTGTGTAGCTCATGCCGCTTTCTCCCGGGCTGGGCTTTCGCCCGTTTGTGTTGCAATTGTTATACGCGGCTCAGCCTGTTTCGGTTTAGAATGATAGCGCGCGCCTTTGAGCCAAATTCTGAGCGCCTGCCAGTGAATGGCGAGGGTGACTGAGAGTGTGCTGAAGGGCTTTGTCAGGGTGACCCAGAGGAGCTGCGCGGTGGTCAACGGCTGTTTGCGCGCCATAATGGTCGCGAGGTGCTGCTGGCCATTTGGGGTCTGCGTCGCAACCATGAGGCTGAGGCGCTTATCGTCATTACGAAGGGTGAATTCATAGCGACCGGAGACATCAAAGAAGGGCGAGACGTGGAAGACTTTCTCTGTCTCATGCTGGCTGCGCGGTATGTCCGGCGTGGCCGCGGCATAGGTATGGCTTTCGCCGAATGTATTATTCACCTCATACAGGATCCCGCGCAGCTCACCCTCGGGGCCATAGCCAAGCCAGAGCGAGATTGGTGCGAACTTGTAAAAGAGGTGGCGAGGGTAGGTGACGAGACGGATGGCTCCACCTTGAAGGTCAATCCCGGCCTTGGCGAACTGTTCCTCAGCCCATGGGCGCAGCGGAACAGCCTGTCGTGCGCCATGATCGCGACGGTGGAAGGAAAACAGGTTTGGACGTTCAAAGCTAAACAGGCTGGAATGCTCTGGGGCTTCATCCAGTCGATCAATATCGACCTCGATCATCGACAAGCCGTACTTGAACCGGTGCGTAAAAGGCATCGAGCGTTCATGGGTCGTATGACCGCGCAGCAGACGTATGGCGGGCTTGATCGCCATATTAGTGACCTCCCAAAGCCACTTTAGCATTTTCTGGGCTTTGCGTCGAAGGCGAAACGATTTCGACATGCTCAGCGATCCACGGCACTTGCCCGCCGAGCGAGAGTGCGCAGGAGAGACCGGACTTGAGGCCATCCTCGTGGAAGCCGCTGCCCATCCAGGCGCCTGCGAGCCAGATCCGGTCTTTGCCTTGCTGGCGCTTAAGGGCGCGCACGGCGGCCTCGGCTGCGGCGTCAAACTGTGGATGGGCCTTTTCCATGCGGGCAAAGGTCAGATGCTCGGCAGGCGGTGTTTCCGGGTTCAGCGTGACAAAGAGCGGGTGCTCACCGGGCAGGTTTTGCAGCTTGTTCATCCAATAGGTCAGGCAGATGTCCGGGCCATCCTGTTTCAGGACGTTCCAGCTCGCCCAAGCTGCCTTGCGCTTTGGCATCAGTGATGGATCGCGATGCAGGTAAATATCATTCGGGCGGTAGCGCACCGAGCCTAGCAGGAAGCGCGCGTCCTCATAGCTTTCATCCAGAATGGAGCGCGCTGTATCGGAATGGGTGGCGATGATCACATCGTCGAACAGGTCACTGTTGCCGCTGGTTTCGACGACGCGGACCTTCTCGCCAAATGGCTTGATCGAAGCGATGGGGGAATTGAGGCGTAGACGGTGGTCGAGCAGCTCAGCGACCTTGTTTACATAGTTTCGTGAGCCCCCCGTAACCGTGCGCCATTTCGGACGCTCCTTATGCATCAGGCGGTGGTTCTCAAAGAACTGAAAAAATGACCGGGCGGGATAGTCCATCATCTCTGCTTCCGGTGTTGACCAGATCGCGCCACCCATGGGCAGGATGTAATTGTCGAGGAAGTCCTGATTAAAGCCATGCTTTTTCAGCCAGAAGCCGAGGGAGATGTCGTCAATCTTCCCGGCGGCGAGTTCGGCGCGGGCAAGGTCATTAAACTTCAGGATGGTCCGCCAGAACTTGTGGAAGCGCGGTTTGAACAAGTTTGAGCGCTGCGCGAAAATACCATTCAGGGTCGAGGCCCACTCATAGCCGTCTGGGTTGGAAACCGCGAAGCTCATATCGCTGGCCTCGGTCTCAACACCCAGTGCATCGAAAAAGCCGATCAGGTTGGGATAGTTGAGCCCATTATAGACAATGAAACCAACATCGACGCTGAGCGGTGTGCCCTCATAATCGACATCCATTGTGTGGGCATGGCCACCCGCGCGATCACCTGCCTCATATACCGTAATGTCTGCTGTATCTTTCAAGGCGTAAGCGGCCCCGAGGCCTGAGATTCCCGATCCGATTATGGCGATGCGCTTCATGCGGCGTCTCTCTTTTGCTTTAGCGTGTCATAGGCGTCGAGGGCGCGTTGGCGGCCCTCTTTATGGTCAACAATGGGCTTTGGATAAGTCGTACCGAGCTTGATCCCGGCTTCGTGCAGGATCAGCGGGCCAGCTTCCCATGGCTGGTACAGGTATTTGCGGGGCAGGCGCGCGAGTTCCGGGCACCATTTGCGAACATAGTCGCCCGTCTCATCGAACTTCTCGCCCTGCGTGATCGGATTGAACACACGGAAATAGGGGGCGGCGTCCGCGCCGGACCCAGCCGTCCATTGCCAACTGGCGCTGTTGGAAGCCGGGTCGGCATCGACAAGGCAATCCCAGAACCAGTCCTCGCCATGTCCCCAGTGGATCAGCAGATGTTTGGTCAGGAAAGAGGCGACGATCATGCGCACGCGATTGTGCATCCAGCCCGTGTGCCAGAGTTGGCGCATACCCGCATCAACGATCGGGTATCCGGTCTGGCCGCGCTGCCAGGCTTCCAGGTTTTCCGGGCTGTCGCGCCATGGCATCAGGTCGAAGTCAGGCTTGAAATTCTCTGTTGCAAGGTCTGGATTATGGAAGAGCAGGACATAGGAAAAATCGCGCCAGCACACCTCGGACAGGAAGTGATGCGCACTGCGCTCATTGAGCTGTCCGGCCTCCATACGAGCTTTCGTGGCGCGCCAGATTTGTGCGGGGCTGATTTCACCAAAGGCGAGATGCGGTGAGAGGCCGGAAGTCCCGGTCTCAATATCCGGGCGATTGCGGTCTTCCTTATAGGTGTTCACCGGGCCATCGAGGAAATTTGCGAGTCTGTCTTTCGCGCCAGCCTCTCCTGGCACCCAATCCTGGTTAAAGCCTTCTGACCAATCCGGCGCGCTGGGGTGCAAGTTCCAGTCAGACAGCGCTTCCGAGGTCAGGGCGAGGCTCTTTATCTGTGTCGGACGGGGGCATTCCGCGTCGGGTTTGTAATTCGCCTGAACCGATTTCCAGTAAGGGGTGAAAACCTTGTAATAGCCGCCTGACCCCGTGGTCTGCGTCCAGGGTTCTGTCAGGACGGAGCCATTAAAGCTCTCGACTGTGATGTCTCGGGCTTTGAGGTCGGTTTTAATCGCCGCATCGATCTCCCGGCCAGCCTGATCATAGCGGCGGTTCCAGAACACGGCTTTCGCTCCGGTCTCAGCGATCACACTGTTGAGCGTTTCCTGTGCGGGGCCGCGGCGTAGGATCAAGTGGCCACCAATCGCTTCAAGATCACGAGCGAGCGCTTTAAGGGACTTATCCAACCACCATTTCGACGCACCACCGAGCGGGCGCAAAGCCTCATCAGTTTCGAGGATATAGAGGCAGATTAGCGGGCCATCACCATGATTTAGAGCCGCATCCAGCGCCGGATTATCGCTCAGCCGCAGGTCGCGGCGAAACCACATCAGGGTTGGAGCGGATACGGCATTAGTGATGGCAGACCTCCCGAACATCGCTGCTAATGTCTTGTTACGTATCGGCTTTGCCTATGGATGACATAAATCTCACGCAATGTGTGTTCGGCGGGCTTTGTATCGGACGCCCGAGGCTGTATATCCGTACGTAACAGATGAAAGTGACCGTTATGGCCGATTCCATGCCCCTGAGCCCGAACCGGGTGATCGAGATCAAGACCGCGCAGAAAACCGTGACGATTGGCAATGACCAGCCGGTTGCGTTTCTGGCCGGACCATGCGCGCTGGAAAGCCGCGACCATGCGCTGTTCATGTCTTCTGAGCTGAAAAAGATTTCAGAGAAGCTGGGCTTTGATCTTGTTTACAAGACCAGCTTTGACAAAGCCAACCGGACCAGCATTTCCGGTTATCGCGGTCTGCCGCTCGATGAAGCGCTCCGGATTTTTGAGGATGTACGAACCGAAACTGGTCTGCCCATTTTGACGGATGTGCACACTGAAGAGCAGTGTGCGGTGGTCGGCGAAGTCGTCGATGTTCTGCAAATCCCGGCCTATCTCTGTCGCCAGACCGATCTTCTGTTGGCCGCTGCGGCGACGGGCAAAGTTGTGAATGTCAAAAAGGGTCAATTCCTCGCGCCATGGGACATGAAAAATGTGATCAACAAGGTTGTTGCTGGCGGCAATCCAAACGTCATGGCGTGTGAGCGCGGGGCGAGCTTTGGCTATAACACGCTGGTCAGCGATATGCGCGCGTTGCCGGAGCTTGCGAAGATTGGCTGTCCAGTCGTGTTTGATGCGACCCATTCGGTTCAACAGCCGGGCGGCAAGGGCGGGTCATCAGGCGGCCAGCGTGAATTTGTCCCGACACTGGCCAGCGCAGCAGCGGCAGTGGGGATCGCGGCGGTGTTTATGGAGGTTCACCAAGACCCGGATAGCGCCCCATCAGATGGCCCGAACATGGTCCGCCTCGACGATGCTGAGCGCCTGATCAGCCGCATCATGGCATTTGACGGGCTCGCCAAACAGTTCGCCAAAGAAGACGCATAAGACGATGGGCGCAGAGGGCGGGACAGCGGCCCTGCCGGGCCTTGGTCTGGGCATGTTATGCTGGCGTGAATTCGATACATTCGAAGCCGCGCTGGATACGTATCGCGAGCGCGGCTTTTTTGACTTCTTTGAAGAGGTCAAAGTCTATTTCAACAGCCTGGATGATAAGGCTGCGGCGTTCGCAGATCGGATGGGCATTGCCTATGCCGGAACCCCGGAAAATACCGGGATCATTGGCGGCCTGAAAGGTGCAGCGTCCAGCGTTTCGACCGATTATGTTGTCCTGCTGGAAAATGACCTGCCACTGATCGAACCACGTGAAGTCATCGCCGAGGAACTGGCTCTGGCGCTTGAGAGTTTGAAGGCGGGCGAGGTGGATGTATTTCGCTTGCGTAGCCGCGCGCATCCAGGGCAGAAATTTCCGCTGACAGAGAAGTATAATCGTTATTACGGCGAAGGGGTGATGCCGATGCTGCGGCGACTGAGCCGGCCGGGAAAGGCCAAACGCCTGATTGGCGGTGCCTGTTATGTCCATGATGCCCCGCATGACCATCACCCTGAGATTGAGCCGATGCAGGATGGGCGCTGGTGGCGGGTCGGCGCGCCTTATCTGCCGTGGACGAACCAGTCGATCATGATCAATCGCCGTTTCTTCCTCGATACAATTGTTGCCTATGCCGAAGCGCATCCGACAACCCGCGGCGCAGGTGGTATGCCGAATATTGAAATTGAGTGGAATAACAGCGATTGGCGCACATCAGGCTATCGCTCCGGGGTGTCTGCCGGCATCCTGACCCATGAACGGATTTAAGGACGAACCCATGCGGACAATTATCTGTATGAATTGGGGCACACGCTATGGGGCGGAGTTTGTGAACCGTCTCTATCGGGCCTGTCGCCGCAACATGACGGGCGAGTTCCGGTTTGTCTGTTTCACCGACAATGATGATGGCTTTGATGAAGCGGTTGATGCCCAGCCTCTGCCGCCGATTAACCTGCCGGAGCGGGTGCGCTGGTCGCCTTGGCGTAAACTGGCGGTCTGGCAGACCCCTCTCGCGGGCCTTGAGGGCGATGTCCTTTTCCTCGATCTGGATCTGGTGATTACCGGGCCACTCGACGATTTCTTCACCTATAAGCCCGGTGAGTATTGCGTCATTGAGAACTGGACCCAGAAGGGTGGCGGGATTGGCAACACGTCCGTCTTCCGCTTTCCGGTCGGGCGCTATTCGCAATTGTTTGATGAGTTTAATGCTGATCCTGAAGCGGTGGTTGGGTCTATCCGGATTGAACAGGTCTATATTTCCCGCTTCATTGAGGAACAGCATTACTGGCCAAGTGAATGGTGTGTCAGCTTCAAACACTCGCTGATGCCGAAATTCCCAATGAACTGGTTCAAAGTGCCGGAGCTTCCAAGCGAAGCAAAGGTCGTTGCCTTTACCGGGCACCCGGACCCGGACGAGGCGCGGGATGGGAATTGGCCTGCGCCCTGGTACAAGCGCCACTACAAGCATGTGAAGCCGACCGCTTGGATTGCCGAGCACTGGCAATGAGTAGCGAGAGTGACCGCTCGGCCCGCGATGCGGCTATGGCCCTGATGCGTCAGTATGGCGAGGATGCGGCGGTCATTGCCACGCTGCGCGCTGCAGAAGTCGCTGCGATGGGCGATGCTGAGGCTTTGGCGCACTGGGATGCCGTGATCGCGTTTCTGGAAACTGGGCCGGGCGAAGCTGATCTGCACTGACCGCTCAAGAAACTGTGACTGTAGACTGACAGTTTCGTGACTTCCGGTGCAGCGCGAACGCAGTATACAAATCTCTATGCCTGATACAGAACGCACGCCGCAGAAATTCACGGACCCCCATATTACGGCCAAGGGCGAGACGCGCGCGAGCGTTGCCTATACCGGAACCAAAACGCTGTGGTTCAATACCGGGACGCTGTGCAATATTGAGTGCGTCAATTGCTATATTGAAAGCTCCCCGCGCAATGACCGTCTGGTCTATCTGACTCTGGAAGACGTGAAGCCTTATCTCGATGAGCTTGAGGCGGCGAGTGAAGGCGGCTGTGAAATCGGGTTCACTGGTGGTGAGCCGTTTATGGCACCAGAGATCATTCCAATTCTGAAAGAGACCCTGAAACGTGGCTTTACGGCTCTGGTCCTCACCAATGCAATGCAACCCATGATGCGCCCGCATATCAAAGGCGGCCTGATGGACCTGAATGAGCGGTTTGGCGATCGCCTGACCCTTCGGGTCAGCCTCGATCATTATACGGCGCGTCTGCATGATGAAGAACGTGGTATGGGCTCGTTTGGCCTGACCGTGATGGGGCTGACCTGGCTTGCGGAGAATAAGTTTCGCGTCGACCTTGCCGGGCGGACCATGTGGGATGAGGAAGAGCCAGCCGCGCGTGCAGGCTATGCCGAGCTAATTGAGCAGATTGGCCTTGATCTTGATCCAGCCGATACGACGCGTTTGGTTCTGTTTCCGGAAATGAAGGATGATGGTGACCCACCAGAGATCACAACTGATTGCTGGGGTATCCTGAATGTCTCCCCGGATGACCAGATGTGCGCGAGCCAGCGTATGGTTGTGCGCCGCAAGGGGGCAGAGCGCGCAAGTGTCGTGGCGTGTACCTTGCTACCTTATGATTTGCAGTTTGAGCTTGGAAACACGCTCGAAGAGTCGCGCGGCTCGGTACAGTTAAACCACCCGTATTGTGCGAGTTTTTGTGTGCTCGGTGGCGGGTCTTGTTCTGCCTGATCATCTGAGAATTGGAGAGAGTTGATGAACGCCCTGAATGATGTGGTGAAAGCGTATTATGGGGAGACTCTGCAAGGCTCTTCTGATCTCAAGACGGATGCCTGTTGTACCGAGGCGGCCCCGCCGCGGCATGTGATTGAGGCGCTTGGCGCGGTCCATGATGATGTTTCCGCGCGCTATTATGGTTGTGGCCTCGCCATTCCGGCGGAGTTGAATGGGCTGAAGGTCCTGGACCTAGGCTGTGGCGCGGGCCGAGACGTTTTCGCGCTTGCCAAACTGGTTGGTCCGAATGGCCATGTCACCGGTGTTGATATGACTGATGAGCAGCTCGAAGTCGCGCGTTCACATGAAGCTTGGCATGCAGAACAATATGGCTATGACGCGCCAAACACGCGGTTCGTGAAAGGTTATCTTGAGCGCCTGGATGAACTTGATCTGGAGCCGGGTTCGTTTGACCTGATCATTTCCAATTGTGTGATCAACCTCTGCACCGATAAGCCAGCCGTCTTCCGAGCTGCGTATAAGCTGCTCAAGCCGGGCGGCGAGCTTTATTTCTCTGACGTCTACGCGGACCGCCGGGTGCCGCAGGCCTTGATCGATGATCCGGTCTTGTATGGCGAATGCCTTTCCGGCGCCCTGTACTGGGGGGACTATAATACAATGGCGATGGCTGCGGGCTTTGGTGATCCACGCGTGGTCGAGCACCGTCTGCTCAAAATCATTGATCCGGCCCTGAAAGCCAAGGTCGAGCCGATCCGTTTTGCCAGTGTTACTGCGCGTCTGATGAAGCTCGAAAGTCTTGATGCGGCTTGCGAGGATTATGGACAGGCTGTGATTTATCGCGGCGGGGTTGAGGGGATGGAGACGATTTTCGACCTTGATGTTGAACACAAGATTGAGAAAGGCCGGGTCTTTCCCGTCTGCGGGAATACGCTCGCTATGCTGAAGCAGACCCGGTTTGCGCCATATTTTGACACGATTGGGTGCGGGGAAACCCATTTTGGTCTTTTCCCGGGCTGCGCTGCACCAGACGTATTCGCTGAAACCATCAGTGAACCCGGGCCAGCGCCTGTCGGTGGGTGTTGCTAGGATAGCACAGTGTGGCCTTGCCTTCTTCTGGCCACCAAAAATCGGATTTCTCGCCACATGCTCCGATCAGGTTCGCGGCCGAGCGAAGGCTCAAATGCAAACTCAGGAGTTTAAGATGACTCAGTTTTACAAAGTTTCTCTCGTGGCCCTTGCCGGGCTTGGTCTAGCTGCTTGTGCGACCCAGACAGGTCAAACAGAACGGAGTGCAGCAACCGGCGCCGCCATTGGGGCTGTTGCGGGTGCCGTCATCGGCAACAATGTTGGCGATGGTGACGCGCAGACGGGCGCTGTTATCGGCGCGGTTCTTGGCGGCGCTGCTGGCGCAGCCAAAGGCTGTAACGATGCCGAGGATTGTGATCTGCCTGGTGTTAAGGACCAAGCCTATGAAAAGGATGCGGATAAGGATGGTTACGCCGATGCGGTAGACCGGTATCCTACCGACCCAAATCGCTGGTAACACTGGCGATCAATCATAAAGAAGCCCCGCTGTCTGAGACTAGACGGTGGGGCTTTTTTCTTTTGCGGTCTTGAGGCCTGAATAGCGGGGCTGGTCAACCTCAACCTGCGCCATGGTTGTGGCTTTGAGATGTGCCAACAGGCCGGGTGTTTCCGGGGTTATTTCACCGGAGCGGATGCGGTCACATAGATTGCGATTTAGCTCAGCCAGAAACACGGTATTTGGGGCACTGAGCAGGTCGCGTAAGCGCTTGGCTTCGGCCATGTCATTCGGCACACGCGCCTTAAGGTCCCGCAAGACCGTGGCAAGCGCATTACTGGCGACACGGGCATGGAAGCCAGCATGACCGGACAGGTTTGGCGCAGCGGTTTCGTCAATGAAATGCTTCACTGCGGCGATGAGCTCGGAGACTGAAGGTTGGTCATGCATGGGCCGCCTCCAACAGATTGATCAGGTCAATTTCGGTTTCTGAAACGCGGCGGCCAATCGCGGCGCGTTCGACGCTGGGATCGGCGCCAGAACGAAAGGCTTCATACATGATCATGCACATGACACCCCATTTCAGAGTGCCGAGCATTTCCCACCAATCAATATCCTTGATTGTGAAAGCCTGGCCGCTCGCCTGATTGTAAGCTGCAAGCAGGTTTTCAAGCTGACCGAAGCCGCCAACGCGGTTCTGGCTTTGGCCAAAGCGCCATGAATTAACGCAAATCCAGGCAATATCTTCACGCGGATCGCCAAGGTGGGCGAGTTCCCAGTCCAGAACAGCAACAAGGCCATTCTCATCCACCATGAGATTGCCCAGCCGGAAATCCCCATGCACCAGAACGGGTTTCAAAGGTTTCGGCGCGTTTGCTTTGAGCCATTGCAGCGCCAGTTCTAAAACCGGGCGGGGGACATCAAAACTGCGGTAAATCTCTTCATACTGCGCGATCTGATCCAGCCCGCCGCTAACTGTGATAACGTCTGGCAAGTCTTCCGTCGGGATGGCGTGAATCGCGGCAAGCGCTTCCCCGCATTGGGCTGGTAGGGCTGCGCGCGCCGTCGCGAAGGTCTCATCGCGCAGGATCGGACGCGCGATCGTCTCACCATGAACCCGGCTCATCACAAAGCCGTCGCCCAGATTGTCTTTGTTTTGCAGAACATGCAGGACTTTCGGAACCGGAACACCTGTTGCTTCAGCTGCGGCGATTAAGACCGCTTCCGCTGGCAAGCCGATGGCTGCCGAGGAGCGCGCTGCACTGGTCCCGCCGGGGGCGCGGCGCAGAATCGCTTCATAGCCTGAGCCGCTAAGCGCCCATGTTTCCTGACTGGCGCCGCCGGAAAGGCGCTTGTGCTGCTCTAAAACAGTACTCGGGCCAAAAATCCCTGTGAATAGAGGCCTTAAGGCGCTTTCAAAGTCAGATATTGTTCCCATCTTTGCCACAATTAACCGAAACCATAGCCTCGCCAAGGTATAACGGCGGGGTAGGCCGCGTTTTCAGGAGATACAGGCAATGTCCAAGGGCAAACGTCCCGATGAAATGATTCCCGGTATGGCCGAGCCACCACGCAAGGTGGGCTTGTTTGCCTGGCTGCGGGGCCGTTTCTTTGCTGGCATGGTGATCGCGGCGCCTTTGGCCGCGACATATTTCATCCTGCAATTCCTGATCACATTCATTGATAACCGGGTCAAACCGCTTCTGCCGCCACTGCTCAAGCCGGAAACCTATACCAATTATGCCATCCCGGGTTTCGGGGTTCTGGTGCTGGTGATTGCGCTGACCGTTCTGGGCGCGGTGACCGCAAACCTTGTTGGGCGTTCTCTGCTGGCAGCAACGGATCGGATCCTCTCGCGTATTCCGCTTGTCCGGAATGTTTATGCGGCGCTGAAACAGCTGACCGAAGTTTTGGCGAACAATCAGCAGGCGAGCTTTGATCGCTGTGTTATGGTTGAATATCCCAAGCGTGGATCATGGTGCCTTGGTTTTGTGTCCTCCCATGCCAAGGGAGAAATTGGCGTGAAGCTCAGCACAGAAATGATTGGTGTGTTTATTCCGACAACACCAAACCCGACTTCTGGCTTTCTGATTTATGTGCACCCGTCTGAAGTGATCGACATGGACATGAGTGTCGAAGATGGCGCCAAGATGATCCTGACGGCCGGGCTTGTTGTTCCAGACTATCCAAATGGCATTCCTAGCCCGGATACTGTTCCTGAGCCTGTGGCAAAATCAGTCGCTAAAGGCGAGGTCGGGGCTGAGTAGCTGGCTGAGTAGGCCCAAGGCTTCTGCCCGTTCCGGGTTCATTGTCTCAGCCATATCAATCGCGTGCAGGGCGTCCTTGTGGGCCGTCTCGATCAGGTCGGCATGCTCTGGCAGGGTGATCAGGCGATGCGCGATCAGGCCTGACTGGGCCTTACCGAGCATATCGCCGGGGCCACGCAGTTTGAAATCAGCTTCGGCAATTTCGAACCCATCCTCTGTGCGCCTTAGCGTATCGAGGCGCTCGCGTGCGGTTTCGGTCAGCGGCGCACGGTAGAGCAGGAGGCAGAAACTGGCTTTATCGCCGCGCCCAACCCGGCCCCGTAGCTGGTGGAGCTGGGCAAGACCAAAGCCCTCAGCGCGCTCGATCACCATGATGGTCGCTTCGGGCACATCAACGCCGACTTCGATAACCGTTGTGGCGACCAGAAGCTTGGTCTCGCCCGTGCGGAAGGCTTCGAGCGCGGCATCTTTCTCTTCGCCCTTCAGGCGGCCATGGACGAGGCCAACAGGGACACGCAAGACGTCTCGCAACATGGCGGCGCGAGAGACCGCTGAGCTGTTATCGTCTTCATCTGTGTCTACACGCGGACAGACCCAGAAGGCGCGTTCTCCGCGCTGCATGGCGCGTCCGACAGCATCAACGACATCTTCAATACGCGTATCGGCGATGGCGCGGGTCTCCACTGGCTGACGCCCGGCAGGTTTCTCATCAAGGATAGAGACATCCAGATCGCCATGCACGGTCTGGGCAAGGGTACGCGGTATGGGTGTCGCTGACATGACCAGCGTATGGGGGGCTTTGCCTTTATTCATCAGCTTGGTGCGGTCCGCGACCCCGAAGCGATGCTGCTCATCCACTATGGTCAGTGCGAGATTGCGGAAGCTGACCCCGGACTGGAACAGGGCATGGGTGCCCGCCACGATCTGGATGCTGCCATCGGCAAGCCCCATCAAAGTGGCTTCGCGGGCCTTGCCCTTATCTCGCCCGGTCAGGACGGCGACAGAATAGCCGAGCGGCGAGAGCAGTGTATTGAGCGTTTCATATTGCTGGCGGGCCAGAACTTCTGTTGGAGCCATGAAGGCTGTCTGGAAACCGCCAGCAGCCGCCTGCACGGCAGCGAAGGCCCCGACCAGCGTTTTACCCGCGCCAACATCACCCTGCAGCATCCGGCGCATGGGATATTCACGGGCAAGATCGGCCATGATTTCCTTTGTTGCGCGCACCTGCGCAGTCGTTGGGCGATAGGGTAGGGTTTTGACTAAGGCGTTGAGCGTGTCGGGCTGCGGGCTGACCGAGACCGAAGGCGTATTGCGTCGCGCGGCGCGGGCGCGGCCAAAAGTCAGCTCACGAGCGAGCGCCTCGTCATAAGCAAGCCGTGTTCGGGCCGCGGCAATCGCTTCCTCATCCCATTCGCTTGGGGCATGAACCCTTGTCAGAGCTGTTTTGAACGCAGGCCATTTTTCACGCTCGACCAGAGCCGGGTCGATCCATTCAGGCAGCTCATCAGGGACCAGCTCAACAGCGGCTTTTGCCGCGCTGTGGACGCGTTTGTTTGTTAGTCCAGCGGTCAGGGGATAGATTGGCTCAACCGGGGGCGGCATCGGGCCGCGTTCCGGATCGATGACATAATCCGGGTGGGTCATCTGCATTTCGCCCTGATATTCAGCAACCCGGCCAGAGACGATGCGCTCCTTGCCAATTGGGAATTGCCCTTGCAGCCAGCGGCCATCGGCGCGGAAATAGGTGATGGTCAGGAAAGCGGTGCCATCAAACAGGCGTACACGGGTTGGGGCGCGATCATTATACGGGGCGATGACAGCCTGAACCTCGCCGCGAACCGTCGCGACTTCATCAGCCACCATATCGTCAAACGTATCGCGCGGCCGCCGATCAAGCCAGCGATCGGGCATATGCAGGAGTAGATCCCAAATGGTCTCACCGCCAACGAGATGTTCGAGCGGCGCTTTCAGCTTCGGACCGATACCGGGTAGGGCATCAAGCGGCTGAAACAAAGGGAAGAGGCGTTCGTCGCGCATATCTAACGCTTTAAGCCGCTTCCCTTCAGGCGACAATCAGGGGGCTTACTCTACTGGATCATTGTCTTCTGGTTTTAGAGGCAGGGCGCGCGGCAGAGGTGGCTTGCGAGAGCCAGCCTTTGCTGCGGCCGCTTCAGCTTCACGGCGCAGTTTTTCCTCATCCTCAACCAGGCGGCGATCAACATAGGCTTCGCAAATGTCGATCAGCTCGTCATGTTTGCCAGTGAAGAAGTGGTTGGCCCCTTCAATGCTTTCGCGATCGATCACCTCGCCCTTCTGGATGCGGACCTTGGTCAGAGCCCGTTCGACATCTGAAGGCTTTGAGATGGCATCCTCTTCGCCGGAAATGATCAGGCCAGAGGCCGGGCAAGGCGCAAGGAAGCTGAAATCATAGTGGTTGGCGGGTGGCGCAATGGCCAGGAAACCATCAATCTCCGGACGGCGCATCAGCAATTGCAGCGTAATCCACGCGCCAAAACTGTATCCAGCGCACCAGACATAGCGTGGGCTTTCTACCATGTTCTCAAGATAGTCGAGAATCCAGGCGGCATCTTCAAGCTCGCCAATGCCCTGATCATAGACGCCTTGTGAGCGGCCTACACCGCGTGTGTTAAACCGCAGTACGCCAAAGCCCTTGCGCTCAAACATCTGGTAGAGGCGGATAGTGATTGGGTCCTGCATGGTTCCGCCTGCGCGGGGGTGTGGGTGCAGGATCAGCGCTACGGAGGCCCCTTCATGAGGCGGCGGCGTGTATCGCGCTTCGATCCGCCCTTCCGGGCCTGAGATGAGCATTTCGGCCATGATTATGGTCTCGCTTCTACGGGAAGAAAAAGGGTGAGCGGGCGCTGTAGCAAATACAGGGGCGCGAATGCAAATTTTTCTGCATATAAATTGGCGTGGTGTTATATCGCGCTCATGATTTACGCAGATTACAATGCAACGGCGCCTTTGCGGCCTGAAGCCCGTGAAGCCATGCTGGTCGCGATGGACGCTGGTGCCAACCCGTCTTCGGTGCATGGGCCGGGCCGGGCCGCGCGCAAATTGCTCGAAACTGCGCGCAGTCAGGTGGCTGTGGCCATCGGCGCACGGGCGCAGGATATTGTCTTCACCAGTGGGGGCACCGAAGCGAATGCGCTGGCCCTTCATGGCGTTGTGGCGCAGCTCGACAAGAAATGTACGTTGCTGGTTTCCGCGATTGAGCATGAGGCGGTGATCAAGAATGCGGGCTATGCCGGTGTGGCGGTGGAAACCGCTTATGTGACGCCCGCGGGCGTGCTTGATCTGGACTGGCTGCGTGATCGCCTCGCTAAATGGGACATGGCGCGCGATGGCATGCCTGTTCTGGCAAGCATGATGGCGAATAATGAGACCGGGGTTGTCCAGCCTGTTGCGGAAGCAGCAACTATGGTGCGCGAAGCTGGCGGCCTGACCCATTGCGACGCCGTGCAAGGGCTTGGCAAACTGATGGTCAATGTTGGCCTGCTGGGCGTCGATTATCTTGCGCTGTCCGCACATAAGGTTGGCGGACCACAAGGGGCGGGCGCGCTGTGGGTGCGCTCGGGTGCACCGCTCAAGCCGGTCCTGTTTGGTGGTGGTCAGGAGCGTTCGCTGCGCTCGGGCACTGAGAACCTGATTGGGATAACCGGGTTTGGTGCAGCGGCGGAAGCAGGCGTGCGCGATATGGGCAAACTGCAGGGTCTGGCGACTGCCCGCGATGCTATGGAGGCGCGACTGATCTCTGAAGGTGGCGTGACTGTGTTCGGCAAGGGTGCCGAACGCCTTGCGCAGACATCAAACTTTGCGATCGCTGGTTTCCGCGCTGAAACGCAAGTGATGGCGATGGATCTTGGCGGCGTGGCGGTCTCGTCTGGCTCGGCGTGTTCGAGCGGTAAGGTGAAACGCTCCCTCGTCCTTGCCGCCATGGGTGTGGAAGATGCGCTTGCCGATAGTGCGATCCGCATCAGCTTTGGATGGGATACCAAGCCTGAAGACTTTGACCGCGTTGCAGATGTCTGGTTACAGGCGGCCAAGCGTGTCGTATCTATCTAGTCGCGACTTTTAGTTTTGTATTGGGCAATGACCTTTTCATAGGACTTTTTTTCGGGTGAGTCCGGCACCAAAGAAGCCCGGTTGCGCACCCATTTAACGTTCTTGCGTACGACTTGCGCAGGGTTACCGCCAATTACGATATTCGGTTCATCGAAACGTCGCGTTGCAACACTGCCTGCCGCAAGGATGGAATTATCCGGCAAACTGCACCTTTTGGTGATGTAGGACTGTTCGCCCACCCAGACATGATCACCAATGAAGACACCTTCTGAAACGTCTAGATATTCACCGGTTTCAGAGTCGAAAATCAGATGCGGCGTCTCTCCACAGCGGACAATAATGTTATTAGAGAACATACAGTCCTGACCAATTTTCAGGACACTACCTGAATTGTAGAGCAGGAGCTTACAGCTCCCTTCCGCGCTAAACTCATCACCGATTTCAAGCGTTGTTTCAAACGCAGGGAGATAGCTTCCAATACGGATATCCAGATCCTTGCAGCGGCTTTTCTTACCGATTTGAATCTTGTTTCCACTGCCCTTCAGAGTGATTCTTATACAAGATAGCAATTCTGAATCATGAATGATGATAGTATTATTATCGCCAATGATCGAACCGCTTAGTTCGATGTTATCGCCAATATCGATGTGGTTATTGGAGCCTTCATCGACAAAAGTCTTTTCAGTTGTTTCACCAAGCTTTCGAAGCCAGTTAGCGAGAATGGATCGGGCTTTTTGGTACAGGCTAGAAACCATTACGCGCAATTACTCAATAGCATTAGAATGCGGCGGACCTTACAGTTTAAACCTAGTGTGACAAGGCGCTGGGCGTAGTGCGATGCAGAAGCTTGTCTTGGTCTAGATTCTGGCTTGTCCAACGTTTTTGCTGACTTATGGTGTGTTGCCTAAGTATGAGGACCTGCCATGAAAACGCGTGCTGCTGTTGCTTTTGAAGCCAAGAAACCGCTTGAAATTGTTGAGCTGGATTTGGAAGGGCCGAAAGAGGGAGAAGTTCTTGTCGAGATCATGGCGACCGGGATTTGCCACACTGATGCCTACACGCTTGACGGGTTTGACAGCGAGGGAATATTTCCAAGCATTCTGGGCCATGAAGGCGCCGGAATTGTTCGCGAGGTGGGCGCGGGCGTTACCAGTGTGAAACCAGGTGATCATGTCATCCCGCTCTACACACCGGAATGCCGCCAGTGTAAAAGCTGCCTGTCGGGTAAGACCAATCTTTGTACTGCGATCCGCGCAACGCAGGGCAAGGGCCTGATGCCAGATGGCACTAGTCGGTTCAGCTATAAGGGCCAGACCATTTATCATTATATGGGCTGCTCGACCTTTTCGAACTTCACAGTTTTGCCTGAGATTGCAGTGGCGAAAATCCGGACCGATGCGCCGTTCGACAAAGCCTGCTATATTGGTTGCGGTGTCACCACAGGTGTGGGCGCGGTGACCAACACGGCGAAGGTCAAGCCGGGCGATAATGTCGTCGTCTTTGGCCTTGGCGGGATTGGCCTCAATGTCATCCAGGGCGCGCGTATGGCGGGCGCAGATATGATTGTCGGGGTCGACATCAATAACAGCAAGGAAGAGTGGGGCCGCAAGTTCGGCATGACCCATTTCGTCAATCCGAAAGAGGTTGATGACATCGTCGCGCATTTGGTTGAACTGACCGATGGTGGCGCCGATTACAGCTTTGACTGTACCGGCAATACAGATGTCATGCGTGATGCGCTCGAATGTTGTCATCGCGGTTGGGGCGAGAGCATCATCATTGGTGTAGCTGAGGCGGGCAAAGAAATTTCCACGCGGCCCTTCCAGCTGGTCACCGGGCGGGTTTGGAAAGGCACAGCCTTTGGCGGCGCGAAAGGGCGCACCGATGTTCCGAAAATTGTTGACTGGTACGTCAACGGCAAGATCGAGATTGATCCGATGATCACGCACACGATGCCACTCGAAGACATCAATAAAGCCTTTGACCTGATGCATGCAGGCGAAAGCATTCGGTCTGTGGTGGTGTTCTAAAAAATCAGATTTGGAGGAATTGAATATGTTCAGTCACATGATGGTCGGGTCGGATGACCTTGATAAAGCCAAGACCTTTTACGACGCAGTCTTTACCGCTGTCGGCGCCAATCCAGGGATTACGGACCCGAAAGGTCGATTGGTTTACCTGCATAAGGGTGCCGCCTTCCTCGTCACCAACCCGATTGATGGCGAGCCAACGACTCACGGCAATGGCATGACAATCGGTTTTGCCATGGACAATCCTGAACAAGCCGATGCCTGGCACAAAGCGGGCGCGGCGGCTGGCGGCAAGCCAATCGAAGACCCACCGGGCTGGCGCGAGAATCCGAATGGCAGGCTCTATCTCGCTTACTTGCGCGACCCGGACGGCAACAAGCTCTGCGCGCTTTGTCGGGGCTAGAGCATTCATGACCCTAACCCCGGTTTCTTCTTGGGCCTGCCATGGCGGTCAGCTGACCGTTCATGATCATGCCGCCGACACGACCAATTGCACGATGCGGTTTGCGGTCTATACGCCGCCGCAGGCCAAGGATGGGCCGGTGCCTGTACTTTGGTATCTGTCCGGGCTGACGTGCACGTGGGCAAATGTCATGGAGAAATCGGGGATTATGGCTCATGCTGCGGCGCATGGGCTGATGATCATCGCGCCTGATACCAGCCCGCGTGGCGAGGATGTTGCCGATGATGAAGCTTACGATCTGGGGCAGGGGGCTGGGTTCTACCTGACTGCCACGCAGGAGCCATGGGCGAAGCATTTTCGCATGGATGTCTATATCACTGAGGAGTTACCCAAACTGATCGCCGAACATTTTCCGGCGGATATGGCGCGGCAGGGGATTACCGGGCATTCGATGGGCGGGCATGGCGCGATCACGCTACACTTGAAGAATATGGACACATATAAATCCTGCTCAGCCTTCTCGCCAATTGTGTCCCCGGCGCGGGTGCCATGGGGCAAGAAAGCTTTTGAGGCCTATCTCGGTGCACCGAGCCCGGTTTGGGAAGCCTATGATGCAACCGAACTCGTTCAGAAACGCCAAAGCGATACCACGATCCTGATTGATCAGGGGGAAGCGGATCAGTTTCTGAATGAGCAGCTCGACCCGGCTCTGTTCCTGAAAATGTGCCGTAATCATGGGCAGGCCGTGACCCATCGTTATCAGCCCGGCTATGATCATTCCTATTATTTTGTGGCGAGCTTTATTGGCGATCATATCGCCCACCATGCGCGCGTTCTGAACGCTTAAAGGGGCAACTACGTAGATTCCGAAGTAAAGTGTCGATTTGGGGTTAAAAAACGCTCCTAACGCGCCATATGTCACCCAAGAGATTAGGAGCGATACTCATGGATTGCTGCGGTGGCATTGAAGAGCACGAGGATGATTGCGTGGACGTCAAAGTAAAAGATAGCATTGACGAGGGCACAGTTGCAGCGGCGAAGGCGCTGGAATCTGAGAATTATTCGGCTGGATTCACCACGGATATTGAAACCGAGTATGCGCCGAAGGGCCTGAACAAGGACATTGTTCGCTTCATTTCCGAGAAGAAGGAAGAGCCTGAATGGCTGCTCGACTGGCGGATGAAGGCCTATGATCGCTGGCTGACCATGGAAGAGCCGGACTGGGCGATGGTGCGCTATGATCCGGTCGATTATCAGGAAACCTATTTCTACGCCGCGCCAAAGACGGGCGCGAAATATGAGTCGATTGATGATGTCCCGGAAGAGATTCTGGAGACCTATAAGAAGCTTGGGATTCCACTGCGTGAGGCTGAGGTTCTGCTTGGGGTCGAAGGTGCCGCTGAGTCGGCGGCGGATGCGCGTATGGATCGCCCAAAGGTCGCTGTAGATGCGGTGTTTGACTCTGTCTCGGTCGCGACGACGTTCCGCGCCGAGCTGGAAAAAGCAGGCGTCATCTTCATGTCCATCTCTGAGGCTGTGCATGAGCATCCGGAACTGGTGAAGAAGTATCTTGGCTCGGTTGTGCCGCAATCGGACAATTACTTTGCGACGCTGAACAGCGCAGTCTTCTCTGATGGGACATTTGTTTATGTCCCGCCGGGCGTACGCTGCCCGATGGAGTTGTCGACCTATTTCCGGATGAATGCGGAGAATACGGGTCAGTTTGAGCGCACTTTGATCATTGCCGATAAGGGCAGCTATGTCTCCTATCTGGAGGGCTGTACCGCCCCGATGCGCGATGAGAATCAGCTGCATGCGGCAGTGGTTGAGCTCGTCGCGCTGGAAGATGCCGAGATCAAATACTCGACGGTTCAGAATTGGTGGCCGGGTGATGAGAATGGCAAAGGCGGCATCTATAATTTCGTGACCAAACGTGGTGACTGCCGTGGTGCGCGTTCCAAGATCTCATGGACGCAGGTTGAGACCGGATCTGCTGTAACATGGAAGTATCCAAGCTGTGTCCTGCGCGGCGATGACAGTGTTGGCGAATTCTATTCCATTGCGGTAACCAATGGCCGTCAGATGGCCGACACGGGCACCAAGATGATCCATCTGGGCAAGCGCACAAAGTCCCGCATCATTTCCAAAGGGATTTCTGCGGGTAAATCGGACAACACCTATCGCGGTCTGGTGTCTGTGAACAAAAAAGCGGAAAAAGCCCGGAACTTTACCCAATGTGACAGCCTGCTGATTGGCGACCGCTGCGGGGCCCACACGGTGCCTTATGTCGAGAATCGCCGTGCCGATGCGCAACTGGAACATGAGGCGACGACGACCAAGCTGGCCGACGACCAGATGTTCTATGTCCGCCAACGCGGGATTGGTGAGGAAGAGGCGGTGGCCCTGCTCGTCAATGGCTTTGTCCGCGAAGTGCTCCAGGAGCTGCCCATGGAGTTTGCGGTTGAAGCGCAAAGCCTGCTGAAGGTCAGCCTGGAGGGGAGCGTTGGGTAGTGGACGAGGATAAGATCAGTCAGGATAAACTGGCGGATTTGTGGATCAATTACAGTCAACAAATGTGGGGAGCGATCTATGCTACGCCTACTATTGCTGCCGGGGTGTTTGCTGGTTGGTACATAATAAAGGATAAGGGATCGTGGTTTCTTCCGGTTATGGTTTTGGCTTTAGGTTGCGTCTTAATGCTTATGCAATTCCTAGTAGTTCGGCGTATGGGGCAATATGGTAAAGCTATGAAGAAAGCTATGGGAACTAACTTTCCATATGTTGATAAGCCCCGCTTTGGAATTACAGGCACTCTGATTGCTCAGATAATACCAATGATAATAATGCTGACATATGTTTTTCTCATGATTGAGGCGCTGCCCTTCATCAATTTCTAGAAAACCAAACTGCCATTAACCCTTGCCCGTCAGGGCGGCACGGAGTTTGCTGTAGTTAAGCATGCAGTTCGTGTTTAAGGGGAAAAATGAGCGAAATGTCCCGTTTTTGGCTAGTTCCGGCGCTATTTCTCGCGGGATGCGCGAGTGCTCCTGTGCAGGAAACGCGCATTCTGTATCCGGATGGCCGGGTTGTGCCACTCGCTTCACAGGATGGCAGCACGACTGAAGTCTGGGGCGCGGCGGCTGAAACAACCGACATTGACGCTGCGTTGCTAACCTATCTCAGCCCCGAAGGTGATGATCTTATTCTGCTGCCTAATCGGCTCGACAAAAGTGCGCTCGATTATTCGATTGAGAGCCTGAAGGAGATCGACCGCTGGCTGGCCGATGTTCACACGGTCAACCGTTTGCAGGCCGGCGAGGGTCAAGCAGGCGAGCTTTTGATGATGGATGGGCGCGGGGATAATTCGGTGATGTTTGCCGGGCTGTACCTGGGCGAAGTGATCCGCGCCAACTCATCTCTGACCTGGAACTGGGAGCGGTTTGATCGTTTCCTTGCGGCCAACCCAGCCTTTGCAGAACATTATGGTGTTGATCCGGGCTTTGATACCTTTGTTCTGGTTGGCCCGCAGGGTGTTGCGACACCGATCAATACAGCGCTTAAACGGGTCGTGCAGGGTAAGGAAGAAAGCGTCCATTATATTGGGACATTGCTGCTCAATGAGGTCGATTTGCGGAAGGCAATGAGTGGTCGTGATCTGATGGGGCTGGATCAACGCGATTGGGATGGCTGATTTTCGGCAGTCCGGGTCGCTTTCACCCTTTAAATTGGCCGCCATGTATCTACATCCGCTGCATGTTGAAACTTGATCATCTCAGCGCCACAGTTGGCGAAGAAGACGAGGCCAAGACCATTATTGATGGCTTGTCTCTTGAAGTGCCTGCGGGCGAGGTTCATGCCATCATGGGGCCGAACGGTGCAGGCAAATCGACATTGTCTTATGTTCTGACTGGACGTGACGGTTATGAAGTCACGGGCGGTGAGGCCCTGCTTGAGGGTGAGGATATTCTGGACATGGATCCAGAAGAGCGCGCCGCGGCTGGCCTGTTCCTGTCTTTCCAGTACCCGGTCGAGATTCCCGGTGTTCCGGTTATGACTTTTGTACGCACCGCCATGAATGCGCAGCGCAAAGCGCGGGGCGAGGATGAGATTTCAGCACCTGACTTCATCAAGAAAGCCCGTGAGATTGGCAAGCAGCTCAATCTCGATGCGGATATGCTCAAGCGGCCTTTGAATGTTGGCTTCTCCGGTGGTGAAAAGAAGCGGTTGGAAATCTTTCAGATGATGATGCTGGAACCGCGTTTTGCGATTCTGGATGAAACCGATTCTGGTCTCGATATTGATGCGCTGCGCACGGTGGCCGATGGTGTGAACGCTTTGCGCTCTCCAGAACGCGGTATGCTGGTCATCACGCACTACCAACGTCTGCTCGACCATATCAAACCGGATAAAGTGCATGTGCTGGCCAAGGGGCGGATCATCACGACCGGCGGCCCGGAGTTGGCTCTGCGTCTGGAAGCCGAAGGCTATGATGGGGTGTTGGGAGAGGCCGCGTAATGGCGCTGTCTGTTGCTGATATCCGGGACAAGTTTGCCAACCCCAATGCGGCTGAACTGGAACTGATTGCTCGCTATGCCATGCTGCCGGAGGATGGGCGGCGCAAGCGTGCCTTTGATGCCTTTGCTGCAACGGGTTTGCCGCATCGCCGCATGGAGGCGTGGAAGTGGACGGACTTCAAGGCCGCGCTCAAGGCTGTTGAAGCCTCGGAAAAACCTGCTTATACGCAGGCACTGCCAAGCGCAGAAGAGGCCGTCATGATCCGCTTCAAGGCGGGTGGTGTTGAGCTACCAGAAGCTTTGCCGAAGGGCATTAAGCTACACCGTCGCGACGAGGCGCAAGCCTTGGGCGATGCGGAAGATATCCCACTTGGGGCGATGACGGCAGCACTGGCTGCGCGCAAAGGTGGCCTCGATACTCTCCTGGTCGAAGTAACCGAAGCTGTCAGCGTTCCGCTTCACATCATTTGCGAAGGTGATCGCGACGAAACCAATTTTGCGCGCGTTGGCATTACGGTGCGTGCAGACGCCTCCATTGATCTGATTGAAAGCCATCTTGGTGGGGCTGGGTTTTCTTCCTTCCTGCTGGAGATCGGGATGCAGGGCGGTGGCCGTGTATCGCGCACGATCCTGCAGCGCGGAAGCACAGATGAGGCACAGGCTATAACGGCGTTGATTCACCTTGGTGAGAAGTCTGAATATGTGCAGACCGCTCTGGCATTTGGTGCGAAAGTTGCGCGGCTTGAAACGCGGCTCGTGCATCAGGAAACGGAGAGTCATGCCACGCTAAACGGGGCTTATCTCTGCGCCGATGGCTACCATGCCGATTATACCAGCCATGTTCGTCATGGCGCGCCATCCTGTATTACGCGACAGACCACCAAGGGCGCGGTTCTGGACGGCGGGACAGGCGTGTTTCAGGGCAAGTTCTTTGTGCCCCGGATTGTCGGTCAGCATACTGATGCGGATATGCAGCATCAGGCACTCTTGCTGGAAGATGGCGCACAGATCTTCGCCAAGCCTGAGCTTGAGATTTATGCTGATGATGTCGAATGCGCCCACGGCAATACATCCGGCGCACTCGACCCCAACCAACTCTTCTATATGCGTCAGCGCGGCATCCCTGAAGCACAGGCTCGCGCCTTGCTGACGGAAGCCTTTGTGGCAGAGGCTTTGGAAGAGGCGC
The DNA here is from genome assembly GCF_045287255.1 of Hyphomonas sp. FCG-A18. Taxonomy (GTDB): domain Bacteria; phylum Pseudomonadota; class Alphaproteobacteria; order Caulobacterales; family Hyphomonadaceae; genus Henriciella. Next base: position 1,553,420 of record NZ_CP137142.1, on the reverse strand, counting down.
ATGAGAGCGTTGCAGAGGCGATGCTTGCCGCAGCACGTGAATTCCTGTCAGAGACGGTGTCATGACACGCGCATTTGATATCGAGGCCATCCGCTCGGAATTTCCAATTCTGCAGCGGGAGGTGAATGGCAACCCCCTTTGCTATCTCGATAATGCGGCCAGTGCGCAAAAACCGAATGCGGTGATTGATGCAATGGCCGGTCAAATGCGGACCTCCTATGCCAATGTGCACCGTGGGCTGCACACCATGGCGAATGAAACCACAGAAGCGTTTGAGCAGGCCCGTGAGTGGGTTCGCCGTTTCCTGAATGCGCCGAGCGTCAACAATGTCATCTTCACCAAGGGTGGGACAGAGGCTTTCAATCTGGTCGCCTCAGGGCTTGCAGGTGAAATCCAGCCTGGCGATGAGATTGTCCTCTCAGTGATGGAACACCATTCCAATATTGTGCCCTGGCATTTCCTGCGGGAGCGTCATGGTGCCGTTTTGAAATGGGTGGATGTCGACGAGACTGGTGCACTGGATATGGCGGCGCTGGAAGCCGCAGTGGGACCGAAAACGCGTCTGGTTACCATGACTCATATGTCGAACGTGCTTGGCACCGTCACAGACGCCGCGCGGATTGTTGAGATTGCGCATGCCGCAGGAGCCGAAGTCCTGTTCGATGGCTGTCAGGCGGGCGTGCATCTTGACGTGGATGTGCAGGCGCTAGGCTGTGATTACTATGTTCTGACAGCGCACAAGATTTATGGGCCGACCGGGATTGGCGCGCTGTATGGCAAGGCAGAGTCGCTGGCGCGTCTTCGTCCCTATCAGGGCGGCGGCGAGATGATTGAGATCGTCGAAAAAGAACGCGTCACTTATAATGAAGCGCCACATAAGTTCGAAGCGGGAACGCCACCGATTCTTGAGGCAATTGGCTTCGGTGCGGCGCTTGAATGGCTGTCTGCATTCAATATGGAAGAGGTTCAGGCGCATGAACATGCCTTGTATCAGCGTGCCATTGACGGCGTACGTGGTGTAAACGGGATCAAAGTCCACGGCACAGCCGCAGGCAAAGGCGCGGTGATGTCTTTCAGTCTGGAAGGAGCCCACCCGCACGATATCGCGCAATTGCTCGATCGTTATGGCGTGGCGGTGCGGGCGGGGCATCATTGTGCCCAACCTCTGATGGATCATTTAGGGGTAACGGCTACGGCCCGGGCCAGTTTTGGCCTGTATAATACTGAGGCCGAGGTCGATACCTTGATCGAAGCGCTTCATAAAGCACGAAATATGCTTATATAGGTTCCGATATGGCAGACGATATGACCGCTCACGATACGCTTGATGTAGCCGCTACGGACACGACTGCGGAGAAAAGTGCGATTCCGCAAGCCGAGCTGAACAAGATCACAGATGATCTCATTGAGGCCTTCAAGACCGTGTATGATCCGGAAATTCCGGTCGATATTTACGAGCTTGGCCTGATATACAAGGTTGATATTGATGATGACCGCAAGGTCGACATCGATATGACGCTGACTGCGCCCAACTGTCCTGTGGCTGGTGATATGCCAGGCTGGGTTGAAATGGCTGCACGTGGCGTAACGGGTGTCGATGATGTTGAGGTGCGCCTGACCTTTGATCCACCATGGGATCCGTCCCGCATGTCAGATGAAGCGCGCCTGGCGCTCAATATGCTTTGATGTTGGGGCGTTAAGGGAAGTTTTGAGCCGCCTGTAAATCGTACGATTGACTCTTGACCAGACTGCCAACCGCAACCATTTGAAAGCCATGGCCAGACGACCTAGACCGAAACTTGTCACCTTGACCGATGCGGCCGCGGCGCGTGTCGCTGAAATCATGTCCGAAAAAGGCGCAGGCTATCTGCGTGTGGGCGTCACCAATGGTGGCTGCGCGGGCATGGAATACATTATGGACTATGTTGAGGCCCCTGAAGCCCTCGACGAGATTGTCGAGGATAAAGGCGTCAAAATTGTCGTTGATTCCAAGGCGGTTTTGTTCCTGCTGGGCTCAACTGTGGATTATGAGACGACCTTGCTCCATGAGCGCTTCACGTTTGGCAATCCGAACCAGACCGATGCCTGTGGCTGCGGCGAAAGCGTAACAATCGTTCCTGTCGCCGCAGAGTAAGGCTCTATCGTTTTTCCTTACATGTCTTAGCGAACGCGGTGAATGTGCTATCGACTTCAGGCAGGTCGATAGACACGAAGTCCTTGCCTTCGACATTTACGGTTAAGTTCTCTTGACGGACAACCGCATTGAAGATTTTTGCCGCATGCGAATGGGACCCAGAGATAATGGTCTTGATTGCAGGGACAGACACCCATTTGGCATCAACCAGCCAATCGCCCCCTGACAATTCAACATCGACTGAGCGACGGTAAGGCGCAGATTTTCCCATCGTTTTGGCAAAATCGTCCGTGACTTGGCTTAGCATGGCTGTCAGTTTTCCTTCTGCGTTGCAGGTCAGGAGCGCAGTGCCGGTTTCCGTCTCTGAATAAACAGCGCTTGGTGCCTCTGCGTCCTGACCCGGCGTGGGATGCCAATCAGCAGCATTGGCGGTGCCAATCAGTAGCGGGAGGATTGCGGTAGTGATCAAGGCTTTCATCATTGTTTTATCCTTCTCTCTCAATCATGGTCTATGCCATGTATTGAAAAACAATATCACATTATCGAAAAACAACAAACAAAAATTTTGTGACAGTCTTTGCCATAGCTGTGTTAGGCTTGCTCCCAACGCTTATATTGAATGCTAGGAGTGTGCTGGGATGCTAACATTTATCGCAGGGTTGCTGATTTTTTTCGGAGTGCATCTCTACTCGGCGGTGCGCTCTCGTGAAGTCGAGAAAGACCTGAAGGTTCGTCTCGGATATGGACCCTATATGGGGCTGTACTCTCTTATTTCGCTGATTGGGTTTGTCCTGATTTGCATTGGCTTTGGACAAACTCGCGGCGCAGGTGTGCTCTATGTGTCGCCAACCGGATTACAGCATATCAATATTCTGTTGATGATCCCGGCGCTGATCCTGCTGGTCGCTTCTCAGGTTCCGGCCGGGTACATCAAGAAAGTGACCAAGCATCCGATGCTCGTCGCGGTGAAGTTATGGGCACTCGGTCACCTCCTTTCAAATGGCGAACTTAACAGCGTCATTCTGTTCGGCAGTTTCCTGGTCTATGCGGTGTTCGACCGGATTATGGTCAAGCGGCGCGGCGATAATGGTCCAGGGCCGGATGCAGAACTCAGCGCTATGATGGATGGTGTTGCCATTGTCGGTGGATTGGCCGTTTGGGCTATATTGGCGTTTTGGCTACACCCGATCCTGTTTGGTGTTAGCGCAGTCCCTGGCATGTGAGGCCCTTGCGTGTTGCGTAGGGTTTGCTAACGCCAGCGCCAAGGAGAACGCTTTATGTCAGCCCAAACACAAGCCCGCCGTAAAACTGTGCGCGATATTGCCAAGGCCAAGGGCGATCAGCCACTGGTCTGCCTGACCGCTTATGACGCAGCTATGGCGGGTATCCTTGATCCGCATTGTGATGTTTTGCTGGTCGGAGACAGTGTTGGCATGGTGGTTCATGGCCTGCCGTCGACGGTTGGGGTCACGATGGAGATGATGATCCTGCATGGTCAAGCGGTCATGCGTGGTTCGCAGCAGGCTTTCGTTGTCGTTGATATGCCGTTTGGGTCCTATGAGACAAATTCTGATCAGGCCTTCTTGAACGCGGCGCGCATCCTTCAGGAAACGGGTTGTCAGGCGGTGAAAATTGAAAGTGGCACCTATGCCGCGACACAGATTGCGCACCTGACCGAACGCGGTATTCCGGTCATGGGGCATGTTGGCCTGCGTCCTCAGGCGATCAATGTTGATGGCGGTTTCCGTGCGAAGGGGCGCTCTCAGGAGGAATGGTCACGAGTACTCGATGAAGCGATTGCAGCGGATCAGGCGGGTGCGTTTGCCATCGTTGTGGAAGGGGTTGCGCCTGAACTGGCCGATCAGGTCACACAATCGGTGAAATGCCCAACCATTGGTATCGGTGCTTCCGCTGGATGTGATGGCCAAATCCTCGTAACGGATGATTTGCTGGGCATGTTTGAGTGGGCGCCGCGCTTTGTAAAACGGTATGCTGATTTGCGCAGCGTGATCGTTAAGGCTGCTGCAGAGTATGCCGCCGATGTTCGCGGCCGCAAATTTCCCGAAGCGGCGCAAACTTACAAACTCAGCAAACCTAGCAGCTAAAAACGGTTAAGCGATTGCCGCACAGAAAAGCCGCAGCTAGGGTGCGCGCGAATTGATTGGAACAGGAGACGCCAGCCTTGGCTGACATTTTCGAAGAAGTTGAAGAAGGCGTCCGTCAGGATCGGATGACGGAGCTGTGGCGTAAGTATGGCTGGGCCGCATGGCTTGCGGCAGGCCTGGTGATCGGTGGCGTCGCTTTAAATGAGTATCTGAACTATCAAAGTCAGCAAACAACCATCCGCAATGCTTCCCAGCTTGAGGGCGGAATCGATGCGTTAACGCAAGGCGATTACGAGGCTGCGGGCACGACCTTCTCCGGTCTGGCGCAAAGCGATGCGGCCCTGGCGCCAGTGGCAGCCCAGTATCTGTCTCAGGTCCGACTTGAAGGGTATGGCGATGCCGATGCTGCGGCACAAACCCTTGCAGACTCAATGGATGGCGCGGCAGACAGCGCGATTGAAAAACTGGCCCTGATCAAATCAGCCTATCTCAAAGCGGACAGTATGACCCGCGCTGAGCTTCAAGCCTATCTTGGTAACCTGACTTCAGAGAGTTCAGCGTTTGGCACGCTCGCTCTGGAACTGGTTGCCGCCAAGGCGATGGCGGAAGGGGACTACGCTTTTGCCCGGTCTGAATTCAATTTAATTCGCGTTTCAGCGAATGTTCCTCCAGGCGTAGCAAGACGGGCGAGCCAAGCACTCGCGGCCATGCCAGTTGTAACAGTCGAGGAGCCTGTTGAAGAAGCGGCGCCCGCAACAGAAGCGCCGGTTGAGGAGACAACAGAATGATTCGCTCGAAACCTCTGAAGCTCGCTTTGCTTTGTGGCGGTATTCTCACATTGTCCGCCTGTTCGGTGCTCGGCAATCGAGGGAATAAGGATGAAGTCAGCGAAGCCGAGAAGGATGGCCGGATTGCCATGGTCCTCGGTGACCAGGAATTGCAGGCCGACCCTGCGCTGGCTGGTACAGCGATCACGCTACCAGACGCTGAGCCTGTGGAAGCGTGGCCACAAGCTGGTCGCCGCTCCACGAAGATTACGGGCCATTTGAGTGTCGCGCAGAATTTTGACATTGCCTGGAGTGTGAATGCCGGGCGAGGCTCCGATAAGACATCGGCCCTGACGACACCGCCGGTTGCGAATAGCGACACCGTTTTCGTTATTGATGCGGCCCAGAGTGTTCGTGCCTTTGACGCAGCTACGGGCGCGCGGCGCTGGCAGGTCAGCCTTGATTCAGGAAATCGTCGCGATAGTGTCGCGATCGGGTCCGGTATTGCCTTAGATGATGACAAGCTACTCATTGCCAGCGCTTTTGGCTTTGTGGCGGCCTTGGATGTCAATTCGGGTGCCGAGCTATGGCGGACCAATACAGAGGCCCCCATGATCGGGTCTCCGGCGGTTTTGGATGGTCGTATTTTTGTTGCCTCTAACAATAATGAGACGATCGCCTTTGATGTCGATACTGGCGAAGTTCTCTGGTCTGATCAGGCGATTGCTGAATCAGCCCGTGTACTTGGATCACCAAGCCCGGCGGCAGCCGATGATATTGTCATCGCACCTTACTCTTCCGGGGAAGTGATTGCCTATCTCGCGCCAAATGGCCGTCGCCTTTGGAGTGAGGCTTTGGCCGCGCCCGGGCAGTTTACACCAATCTCATCGATCAACGACATTGGCGCGCGTCCAGTGGTCGGTGGCGGTCTTGTCTTCGCAACCAGTCAGTCCGGCGTTATGGCCGCGATTGAGGGCCGCAGTGGGCAGATCATCTGGCAACAGCCTGTCGGCTCAACACAGGCCCCGTCTTTGACAGGTGAGTATTTGTTCGTGTCGACCACGGAATCGCAACTTGTGGCGGTCCGTGCACCGACTGGGCAGATCTTCTGGGTGACCCAGCTGGATAAGTATCGCAATGAAGACAAGAAGAAGGGGCGGATTACCTATGCCGGACCTATTCTGGCATCTGGACGCCTCATCGTTGCGTCATCCTCAGGTGAATTGATTGCGGTTAACCCTGAAACAGGGAGCGAAATGCAGCGTTTAAAGCTTGGCGGGCCTGTTTTCATTGAGCCGATCGCTGTACAGGACAAACTGATTGTACTGACAGATGAAGGGCGCCTGATCGCGATTCAGTAGCGCCTTAAAGAAAAGAAAGTCGGCCCATGCCGCTGAAAGTAGCCATTGTCGGGCGGCCGAATGTCGGCAAGTCCACGCTGTTCAATCGTTTGGTTGGCAAGCAAATCGCTATTGTTGATGACCAGCCGGGCGTTACGCGCGACCGAAAGGAAGCTGATGGGCGTTTGGCTGATCTGCCTCTAAAGCTGATCGATACGGCTGGGTTTGAGGACGTGAATGACGAGTCGCTGGAAGCGCGAATGCGTGCCCAGACTGAGATTGCCATTCGAGAAGCTGAGCTTGCGCTTTTCCTGATTGATGCGCGCGTCGGTGTTACGGCGCTGGATGAGCGGTTTGCGCAAATTCTGCGTAAGGCGGACTTGCCCATCGTTCTTGCTGCCAACAAGGCTGAAGGCGCTGCTGGCGATATTGGTATCAGTGAAGCTTGGGGTCTTGGATTGGGCGAGCCAGTTGGCCTGTCTGGGGCACATGGTGAAGGCCTGTCCGAGCTTTATTCGGCTATTCGCGAAGCCCTTGGAGAAGAGGCTTTCCTCAAAGCGCTTGAGGAGGACACAGAGGAAGACAAAGACACCTTCAATGAAGGGCTGCTGGATCGTCTAGAAGGCCTCGACATTGATGATCCACACCTGACCGAGGAGAAGCTTGAGGCAGTGCTCGAAGCCGCTGGCGCGGATGAAGCGACGGAAGCTGAAGCGATCGAAGCGGCAAAGTCGGACGCCAAGGTCAAGCCGATCCGGTTGGCCATTGTTGGTCGCCCGAATGCTGGCAAGTCGACCCTGATCAATCAGCTTGTCGGTGAGGACCGCATGCTAACTGGCCCGGAAGCCGGGATTACGCGGGACTCTGTGACACTGAGTTGGGAATGGGAGGGTCGTGAGGTTCGCCTGGTTGATACAGCCGGCTTGCGCCGCAAAGCCCGTGTGAATGATCGGCTGGAGAAAATGTCGACGGGTGAAACCGTGCGCTCCTTGAAATATGCTGATGTCGTCGCGCTGGTCATGGAGCCGGAAGAAGCCTTCGAGAAGCAGGACTTGCAGATTGCTGATCTGGCCCTGCGTGAAGGCCGCGCCGTCGTTTTTGTGGTTTCCAAATGGGATATCATCACCAATCACGGCATGGCGATGAAAGAGCTGGAGCGACGCTTGAAAGAGCATCTGCCACAGGCGAAAGGGGCGCCTTTGGTGACTCTATCGGGCCTGACGGGGAAGCGCGTTGAGCGGCTGATGCCAGCGGTTGTCAAAACCTATGATGACTGGTGCGCGCGGGTGAAAACGGGCGACTTGAACCGCTGGCTGCGATACATGATTGAACGTAACCCACCGCCAAGTGTGCAGGGCAAGCGGATCAAACCGCGCTATATGGCTCAGATTAAAGCGCGTCCGCCGACATTCGTGCTCATGGCCTCGCGCGGCAATCAAATGCCAGAACAGTACAAGCGTTATCTGGTCAATGGATTACGCGAAGCGTTTGACCTTGCGGGTGTCCCGATCCGCCTGATCGTACGGCAAGGGGCGAACCCTTACGCGACTAAAGCGCGGCGTAAGCATTAGATTGCAACGTGTAGGGTTTTATCCTCCTACACTGCCTGTTTAGTTCCTTTAAACGGGGTATCCGAACCTGCCTTTATCGTTAGGTTTCACCATATCAGGCGCATGCGACATATACTGGACATCGCAAGCTGCATCCGGCACGATTTCTAAAAAAACATTTAGGAGTGCGGGCAATCACAGAACGAATTTATGAGCCGATGACCAAAGCTGAGGTTATCGCAGCCCAGCGCGAGTGGGCTAAATATGTTACCGAACCCAATGTTGATAAGCTTCTTGAGCTCTATGACTTTGGAACAGCGGATGAGCCGCTTTTGTTTAAACCGACATTGGCCGACGTGATTCGGTTAGACCGGGCAGGGGCGCGATCTTACTTCGTCGGCGATGACCCGGACTATCCCCACGATTTTGGGTTTCTCAATCGCGGTTGGACGCATGTTGAGTTCCAGAGCGCCGTTGGGCCGATTCTGAAGGCTGGTGGCCTCGGTTATAAGGATATGGGCCACTACACGTTCATTGATGGTGATGGGAATGCGACTCGTGCGGACTACACGTTTGCCTATCACAAATTGGATGGGCGGGTTCTGATCTCCCTGCACCATTCCTCGCTAACCTGGTTTCCACCGGTCAGCGACTAAATACAATTATAGACCAGATCGTGTGCGTCAGGCCATTAAAGCCTTGGCGCGTATGGTTTGGCCTGTCCGTATTTCGCTGGCATTAACCAGCGGTACAAGATGAGAGGCGACCGCTTCTGCGGTTGGTAGTGTCATTGGGTCTTCACCGGGAAAGGCATCCGCGCGCATTGTGGTTCGCGTGCCGCCCGGATCAAAGATATTGACGCGAAGGGGCATCTGCTCGTTTTCCTGTGCCCAGGCTTGGACCATGGCTTCAAGGCCCGCTTTGGATGCCTGATATGGCCCCCAGAAGGCTTGAGGGTTGGTTGCAACGCTTGAGGTCACAAACACAGCGCGTGGGCTCTCAGACCGACGTAGAAGCGGGTCAATTGCACGGATGAGCCGCCAATTGGCATTGAGGTTTACATCGATGGTCTCGTTGAATTGACGCTCACCGCCAGCTTGCAGTGGGCCGAGACTGCCGAGAATCGCAGCATTTGCGATCAGGCCATCAATGCGACCAAACTTGCTGGCAATCGCCTGGCCCATAGGCTCGAAGGCGGCTGAGTCTTTCAGGTCGAAGGGGATTAGCGTCATGCTGCCGCCAAGCGCTTTGGCTTCATCATCCAGCTTTTCGAGCGCTGCCTTGGAGCGCGCCAGCGCGATGACATGGTGGCCAGCTTTGACCAAGGCGAGAGCGGCGGCGCGGCCAATGCCTCGCGAGGCGCCCGTAATAAGAATGATACGCTTATCCATGGCGGCGGCGTAGCGCGCCGATGAGGGCTAGTCCAGCAGGGAAAGCTGCTTCTCTTTGCCACTCTCATTCTGTTCGTGGTCAATCAGCCGCGTTGGATATTGGCCAGTGAAGCAATGGTCGGCAAATTGTGGGTACTCTGGGTCATATTCGATGCCGATTGCGCGATAGAGACCCGGGACAGACAGGAAGCCAAGGCTTTCCACTTTCAGATATTCGCGCATTTCTTCGAGGGAGTTATTCGCGGCCAGCAACTCGGAACGGTCGGCCATATCAATGCCATAGAAATCCTGATGCGTAATTGGGGGGCTGGCTGAGCGAAAGTGAATTTCCTTGGCCCCGGCATCGCGGACCATCTGAACGATCTTGCGGGATGTGTTGCCGCGTACGATGGAATCATCGACGAGCAGCACCCGCTTACCTTCCAGAACCGCGCGGTTCGGAGAGTGTTTGCGTGATACCGCTTTTTGGCGTCCGCTTTGCGTTGGTTGAATAAAGGTCCGTCCGACATAGTGGCTACGGATAATGCCAAGCTGGAACGGCGCGCCGGAATGCTCCGAGAAGCCAATCGCTGCGGGTACGCCGGAATCGGGTACAGGCACAACAACATCGACTTCCGCAGGATGCTCACGCGCAAGCTGATGGCCCATGCGGCGGCGAACCTCATACACGGAACGGCCCTGCACGATGCTGTCCGGTCGCGCGAAGTAGACGTACTCAAATAAGCAGGGGCGAACAGGTTGAGTCGGGAAAGGCGAATAGCTTTTCAGCCCATCCGAAGCGATGATGACGACTTCGCCTGGTTCAATCTCGCGGATCACTTCTGCGCCCATCAGGTCAAGCGCACAGGTTTCAGAGGCTAGAACATAGCCTTCGCCGCGTTTCCCAAGGATGAGTGGGCGCAGACCCGAGGGATCCCGTGCGCCGATCAGCTTCTTATTGGTCAGACAGACGAGGGCAAAACCCCCCTCAATCTGGCGGATGGCATCGAGGAAACGGTCAGCCACGGTTTCCTGATCGCTGCGCGCGAGCAGGTGCAGGATAACCTCTGTGTCCATGGTGGATTGGAAGATCGCGCCGCGGCTGACAAGTTTGCGGCGCAACGCACGCGAATTGGTCAGGTTGCCATTATGGGCAACCGCAAAGCCGCCTGAGTCGAGGTCGGCATAAATTGGTTGGATATTACGAAGCGCGGGTTTTCCCTGCGTAGAATATCGATTGTGACCAATACTGTTGCGGCCGGGCAGACGATCAGAGAAGTCACCCTGAAAGTTTTCGCCGACCAGACCCATGTGACGTTCATTATGGAAGCGCTCACCATCATAGGTGGTGATCCCGCAAGCTTCCTGTCCGCGGTGCTGGAGGGCATGCAGGCCGAGAGCGGCAAGAAGGGAGGCTTCTTCATTATTGAAAACGCCGACAATGCCACATTCCTCGCGGGGCTTGTCGTCATCGTGGTCAAAGATCATCCGACTAAACCCTCTCTGGTCTGTATGGGGGCGGATTATTCTGCGTCAGGTTCCACGTCAAGGGAGAGCGTGTCACTATTGCGCTCAGCGAACTCTGGTATGTTATCCTTGATATAGTCCACGCCGGCCTCAATCAAAGGGTAAGTCTGAGCTTCACTTATGAATTCCGGGATCTGGTCCTTATCCATGGCCAGGTCGAGCAGGAAACCAAAGAAGACCAGAATGACGGCACCACGGAGTAAACCAAAGGCTGCGCCAGCCAGACGATCAATCAGCGTGATGCCATCAGCACCCTGCAGGTTTTTCGAGAGGCTCGCCCCAAACCACGCAACGACAATATAAATTAGGATAAACGCCCCAACTACGAGAATCGCGTCTGGAACCCAAGGCGGAGACCCCTCTGGCATCAGGTTGCTTAGAGGCTGGTGGAAGATTTCACGCGTATAGTAAGCCGCGGCAAGGGCAGCCATGAACGCGCCCAAGGTCGCCAGCTCCCGCATGAAGCCACGCGCTAAAGCCATCAGGACAGAGACGATGACAATCACAATCGCGATTCCATCGAACGGTGTCAGGGCTTCCATCATTGGACAAGATCCGCCGCAAGTAACTCTACAAGATCAGATAGGCGCTTGAGGGGGGTAATCGTCAAGCCTTCGATGGCTGTTGGGCTGCCTTCTGGGACGAAAGCTTGCTCAAAACCAAGTCTTTCGGCTTCTTTTAGCCGCTGTTCCATGCGGGCAACAGGACGAATAGCGCCCGATAGGGCGACCTCGCCAAAAAATATCGCTTTGCTTGGCCCGGGTGTATTGGCCGCCGAAGTGAGGAGGGCTGCTGCGGCGGCGAGGTCGCCAGCAGGTTCTGACATTTTGTAGCCTCCCGCGACAGAGAGATAGACATCACGCCCACCCAGTCCAATGCCGCACCGTGCTTCTAGGACAGCGAGCAGCATGGCGAGGCGATTGCTGTCCCAGCCAACAATTGAGCGTCGCGGGGTGCCATAGGCGCTCGGCGCAACGAGGGCCTGTACCTCGGCGAGGACCGGGCGCGAACCTTCCATCGCCGCAAACACAGCTGCGCCACCAGTCTCATCCTGCTCGCTGGACAAGAATAGGGCTGACGGCTCACGCGCAGGCGCAAGGCCATATTGATGCATCTCAAAGATGCCGATCTCGTCAGTCGGACCAAAACGGTTTTTGACCGCGCGCAGGATACGGAATTGGTGGCCACGCTCGCCTTCAAAGTAAAAGACAGTGTCGACCATATGTTCGACGACGCGCGGGCCAGCGATTTGCCCTTCTTTGGTGACATGGCCGACCAGGATCAGCGCGGCGCCAGATTTCTTGGCCCAGCGGGTGAGTTCCTGGCCGCAGGCCCGGACCTGACTGACCGAACCGGGCGCGGCCTCCAGACTGTCTGACCACATGGTCTGGATCGAATCGATGACGACGAAATCCGGCTTGGCTTTTTTCAGGGCCGAGAGAACTTTGCGCAGGTCGGTTTCAGTTGCGAGATCAACCGGGCTGTCGGCGACTTTCAGGCGGCGGGCCCGCTCCTGTATCTGCGCGGTGGCTTCCTCGCCTGAGACATAAACAGACTTCAATCCATTACGGGCAAGACGGGCGGCAACTTGCAAGAGCAGGGTCGACTTGCCGATCCCCGGATCACCGCCAATCAGGGTCGCAGAAGAAGGGACAATGCCGCCACCGAAAACGCGGTCGAGCTCATCAACGCCCATAACAATACGGGCCGGTGGCTCGGTTTCGCCATTCAGGGCCGTGAAATCGAGATTGCTGGAGGTCTTGGCATTCCCCTTGGGGGCTTTCAGGCCGCCGGGAGGACCGCTGGCGGCTTCTTCTGTCAGCGTGTTCCATTCCCCACAGGCATCACAACGCCCGCTCCACTTCTTGTGGACGGCCCCGCAGGACTGACAAACGAAGACAGATTTAGCCATGGCTCATCGTTAGGGCGCGTTGCAAGGCTGAGCAACTGAATATGGCTTAAGATGAGAAGACATTCGTTGAGTGTTTTGTACCGCCGTGCAGCGGATGCTTACAAAACGAGGTTTCACCTTACTAAAAATACTCGGTAGAACCCAGTCATGATGACTGGGGCTACCTGTCCGGGATTTTGTGAAACTCGACATCGCGTCCTAGCTCAGTCTCGAGTTCGAGTGTGCGGTTAGGAGTATTATTGTGCTGTGTCCCTAACCAAAAAGCTGCAACACCAACGAGTATAATCGCAATTCCTACATAGACCGCTTTGGGGGGCGCTGAAGGGAATATATTCTTCTTAGTTGCCCATGTCTGGACTGCTTGATCAACGGTAACGGTCTCTACAACCTTAGTGAGCCGATAGCCAATTCTTGGAACGGTCTCGATAAGCTCAGTGTCGCCCAGTAGTTTTCTTAGTCGCGAAACTGCTTGAGTTAACGCCTCATCCGAACCTTCATTATCCCACACAATCTCAAGGAACTCGTCTCGAGTGATAACTGTCGAGCCGCGTTGGATGAAAAGCGCCAGCACTCCACACAATCGAGGTTCCAGTCGAGATAGCTTGCCATTCGTCTCAATCGTACCTGTAGAAAGATCGCATACAGCATCACCAATTGCGACGCGGCGGGGCGAGGTAGATTTGGGGGAATCTGGGTTGGGCATGTGTTTCGAACACGTTTTGGTCAGGCTTCGTATCGGTCGCGAGACCATAGATACTGACCTAAACAATGATTGGTAGGAGTATCATGAAAACTATTTCCAAATCGACCAGATTGAAACCGCTTTTGCTCGCCTGCATGCTTATTTTTTCCTCATGTGCTGCTGATGCAGATGAAGTTGATCGCGCTACTGAAGCGTTTGAGATACAGAGTGCGGAAGGATTTACAGGCTTTGTCGTTATCGTTCGAGAAGGGCAGGCTATCTTTTCGCGAGGGAGCGGAATCGCTGATATCCAAAGCGGCGCACCGTTCACTGAATTCACTCAGTTTGATATCGCGTCGGTAACCAAGACAATCACTGGGCTCCTCGTTGCTGAGGAGATTGCACAAGGACGCTTGAAGCCAGATACACAGCTCAATGCGTTTTTCGATGTTGCGGACACACCTCTTGCTGCGATCACAATCGAGCAATTGTTGACGCATACTGCCGGTCTAGTTGACGTTGTGGGGGAAGATGCAGAGGCTATTGATCTGCGTGACGTTGTCCAGCGTGCGGCGCAAACGCCACTACTTTATGAGCCCGGAGAAAAGTATCGATATTCCAATCTGGGCTATTCTCTTCTGGCTGCAGTGCTGGAGCAGCATTCGGGAATGTCTTATGAGGCATTTGCGATGCGTCGTTTGGCACGTGTGAATGCAGTCTCGACTGGATATACCAATGTGTTCGACTCTACAAACTCGGTCACTCTGGCTGATGGCCGCAACATAGGTGAGGTTTCTTGGGGTGGCCAGTATCCGGGCGGTAACCTAATCGGAAACGGGGGTATGGTTTCAACGCCAAGTGACATGGTTCGGTGGCTTTCAGCCTATAGTGAAGGCAGACTTGTTTCCGCAAAAGCCCGCGATCTTGCCCGCACGCCTTATGTAGACGAAACGGGGGAGGGAATATCTTACTATGGTTATGGTCTGGTCATCGAGGAAGATGACGCGCTCGGCACGATTTACTGGCACAATGGCGGCAGCCGCCATTTCAACGCGCACTGGCGCGAGTTCGCCGACAAGGGGGTGATTATCATCGCTTTGTCCGACCAACCCCCACCCCAAGCGGACAGAATGGTGTTAGCCCTACAAGGAGCCATGTTTGAAGACTAAGCAGCGCTATACGAGAGCCAAAGAAAAAGGCCGCCCCAAACGGAGCGGCCTTGTCTCAATCCTAGAACAGGGTCTGCTTACGCGTCGTCGCCCTCAGGGGCTGTGTCGAGTTCTGCAGCAGCTTCAGCCATTTCAGCAGCTTGCTCTTCAGAAGCAGCTTGCTGTTCAGCCTGCATGGTTTCGATGATGTTCTCACCAGCGGCCTGACGCTCGGCTTCATCTTCAGAGCGGGCAACGTTGACGGTGATGTCAACGCGAACTTCCGCGTGCAGACGGATACCAACTTCGTGGATGCCGAGGGTCTTGATCGGTGCGTTCAGGCGAACCTGCTCACGCTTGATCTTGTGACCGTTCTCACCAGCAGCTTCAACGATGTCGCGGGCGCTGACGGAACCGTACAGGACGCCTGTTGCACCGGAAGAGCGGATCAGCACGAATTGTGCGCCGTCCAGGGACTCACCAGCAGATGAGGCTGCGTCGCGCGCTTCAGCGTTACGCTTTTCAAGTACTTCGCGCTCAGCTTCAAAGCGCATACGGTTGGCTTTATTGGCCATAAGTGCTTTGCCTTGCGGCAGCAGGTAGTTACGGGCAAAGCCGTTCTTGACGCTGACTTCGTCGCCAAGGCCGCCAAGGTTTTCAACGCGTTCGAGGAGAATAACTTGCATGGGTCTGTCTCCTCTATTTCACGGTGAATGGAAGCAGGGCAAGCATACGGGCGCGTTTGATGGCGCGGGCAAGCTTACGCTGGTTCTTGAAGTTCACAGCGGTGATCCGGGAAGGAACAATCTTGCCCTTCTCAGAGATGTAGCGCTGCAGGAGTTTAACATCTTTGTAGTCAATCGCCGGGGCTTTCGCGCCGGAAAACGGATCAACCTTGCGGCGACGACCGAATGAACGGCGAGCCGGGATGTTTGTGATGTTCATGCCAGAGGTGTTTCTGGAAGCCATAATCGTATTCCTTTCCTCTAGTCGCGGCGTGAGCCACGGTCCTTACGACCCATCATGGCAGACGGGCCTTCTTCAAGCTCATCAACTTTGACGGTCATGTAGCGCATGATGTCATCAGAGATGCGGTGGGCGCGTTCCAACTCGTGGATTGCGTCTGCCGGGCCATCAATGTTGAGCAGGGAATAGTGACCCTTGCGCTGCTTGTTGATTGGATATGACAGGTTGCGCAGGCCCCAATATTCAGTTTTGGCAACTTTTGCGCCCTGCTTGTCGAGGAAGGCTGTCAGCTCTTCCACCAGTGTCTCCACTTGTGCCGGAGAGATATCCGGACGTGCAATGAAGACGTGTTCGTATAGTGACATGTCTCTTTTCCCAAGTTCTGATGCGCGGCGCTGGAGCGGCGGGAAACCGGTCCGGCGATGGCCCCTCGCTCACTGGCTCATTCCAGCTATGAGGACCGCACATCTTGCGAAGCGCGTCGTAAAGCGCAAAACAGGGACAGAATCAAGTCGCTTGCACCAGTTGGAGCAGCGCTATAAGCGGGCGCTTTCAAGTTCAGGAGCCGCATATGACCAAGTTTGCGTTCATCTTTCCCGGTCAGGGCAGTCAATTCATCGGTATGGGCAAGGATCTTGCCGAGGCTTTTCCAGCCGCCAAAGCCGTCTTTCAAGAGGTTGATGAGGCGTTGGGTCAGGACCTGTCCGGCCTGATGTGGGCTGGTTCTGAAGATGAGCTGAAACTGACTTCAAACACCCAGCCAGCTTTAATGGCTGTGAGCGTCGCTGCGATGCGCGCATTGGAAGAAGCTCACGGCATTGGCGCTGATCGTGCGGCCTTTATTGCGGGTCATTCACTTGGGGAATATTCAGCGCTGGCATCAGCACGGTCAATCTCGGTTGGCGACTGTGCCCGTGTTCTGCGCATTCGCGGTAATGCGATGCAGGCCGCTGTCCCCGCCGGGGAAGGGGCTATGGCGGCGCTACTGGGCGCGAGCCCTGAGCAGGCCGCAGCGCTATGTGAGGCGGGTGCGCCAGAAGGTGTTTGCGAGATGGCAAATGACAACGCGCCGGGCCAGATCGTGATTTCCGGCAGCAAGCCCGCGGTTGAACTTGCCATTTCCGGAGCGAAAGAAGCTGGCGTGAAGAAAGCTGTTTTGCTTCCGGTAAGTGCGCCATTCCATTGTTCGCTGATGCAGCCTGCTGCTGATGCGATGGCAGAGGCCCTTTCGGGTATTGAGATTTCAGCGCCATCCGCGCCATTGGTTGCCAATGTCACAGCGACGGCGGGTACTGATGCTGACGCAATCCGTAAGCAACTGGTTGAGCAAGTGACAGGGCAGGTCCGCTGGACGGAGTCTGTTCAGTACATGGCGGGTGAGGGTGTCGAGCTGATGATTGAAGCAGGCGCTGGCAAAGTTCTGAGTGTTATGAATCGGCGCACGGTTAAAGGCCTTGAAGGGCTGACCATGGGCACGCCGGAAGAGATTCACGCCGTGGCGGAACGCCTGAACGGCTAAAGGAGAAAAAGATGTTTGATCTGACAGGAAAAACAGCGCTGGTGACCGGCGCAACGGGCGGGATTGGCCAAGCGATTGCACGATCCCTGCACGCGCAGGGCGCAACAGTCGCGCTTTCTGGCCGCAATACTGGCAAGCTTGAAGCGCTCGCCGGAGAGTTGGGTGATCGGACTGCAATTGTCCCCGGTGACCTCTCCAATCCAGACGAGGCAGACACGCTGGTCGGAAAGGCTTCTGAGCAGATCGGAACGATCAATATTCTCGTCGCAAATGCTGGCGTGACCCGTGATAGGCTGCTGATGCAGATGAAAGATGATGACTGGGCCGATATTTTGCGGGTCAATCTAGAAAGCTATTTCCGCCTAACACGCAGCGCCGTTCGCCCAATGATGAAGGCCCGCCATGGCCGGATTATCGGGATTACCTCAATTGTGGGCGTGACCGGAAACCCGGGCCAGTCAAACTATTGCGCTTCTAAAGCGGGCATGATCGGTTTTACAAAATCACTTGCTCAGGAAGTTGGTAGCCGCGGCATCACCGCGAATACAATCGCACCGGGTTTCATCGAATCACCGATGACGGATGTCCTGCCGGATGCGCAAAAAGAAGCGCTGCTGGGCCAGATTCCAGCCGGGAAGTTGGGGCAGGGCAGCGACATTGCCGCGGCGGCGGTTTACCTGTCTTCGGATGAAGCTGCATACGTCACGGGGCAGACGCTACATGTGAATGGCGGCATGGCGATGATCTAAATCGCTGTAATTGCTGCAGCGCAAACAAACTCTAAGGGCTTGGCGTTGTCACAAAGTGTGTGCTAACCGCAACACATGGTCCCTTAGAGACCTATCTTTCAGGCAGTATCAGAGAGGTATCCATGTCTGACGTTCTTGAGCGTGTTAAAAAAATTGTTGTCGAGAATCTCGACGTTGATGGTGACAAGGTTGTTGAAAGCGCAAGCTTCATTGATGACCTGGGCGCTGACTCTCTCGACCTGGTCGAGCTGGTTATGGCCTTTGAAGAAGAGTTCAATATCGAAATCCCGGACGACGTGCAGGAAAACATCCGCACCGTTGGTGATGCGGTATCCCACATCAAGGCCCACGTTTCTTAAGAGGGGCTGCCATGCGTCGCGTTGTCATCACGGGTATTGGAATCATTTCGCCTCTCGCGGCTAATCGCGAGGCGACATGGGAAAGACTGATTGCTGGAGAATCTGGCGCCGGACCGATCGATGTGTTCGATCCGTCTGATGTTGCCAGCAAGATTGCTTTCCAGGTGCCCTATAAGGATGGCCGCGGCGGTGGATCGGCGGATGACGAGCATGCGTTTGACCCTGATACGGTCGCAAGTGCCAAAGAACGCCGCCGAATTGACGAGTTTATTCTCTACGCCATTGGCGCAGCAGAAGAAGCCGTTCAGGATTCTGGCTGGGTCGCTGAAACTGATGAACAAAAAGAGCGCACGGGCGTTCTGATTGGCTCTGGTATTGGTGGCCTGCAGTCGATTTACGACTCAGCCATCAATCTGCATGAGAACGGGCCGCGTAAGGTGAGCCCTTTCTTCATTCCATCTGCTCTGATCAACCTCGCTTCTGGGCAAGTTTCGATCAAGCATGGCTTTAAAGGCCCGAACCATTCGGTCGTAACCGCTTGTGCCACAGGCGCGCACGCGATTGGCGATTCGGCGCGCCTTATTCAGTATGGCGACGCGGACGTAATGGTTGCCGGTGGATCTGAGGCTGTGATCTGTAAGCTGGCCATTGCCGGTTTCTGTTCAGCCAAGGCCATGTCTACAAATTTCAATGATGAGCCGAAAAAGGCGTCGCGTCCTTATGACAAGGATCGGGACGGGTTTGTCATGGGCGAGGGCGCAGCCGTCCTCATTCTTGAAGAATACGAGCACGCCAAAGCGCGGGGCGCTAAGATTTACGCCGAAGTGGCAGGTTATGGCCTGACCGGCGATGCTTATCACATCACTGCACCTGCTGAGGGCTCAGAAGGCGGTTATCGTGCCATGAAAATGGCAACCGACCATGCCAAACGAAATCTCGGTCTGGACCTCGACCAAATCGATTATGTCAACGCCCACGGCACTTCGACTCCAAAAGGAGACGAAGGTGAAGTTGGCGCGGTTGAGCGCCTGTTTGGCGATCACTCCAAGGCGCTGTCGCTTTCCTCAACCAAGTCGGCTGTTGGTCACTTGCTGGGCGGGGCTGGCGCGATTGAGACAGCGTTCTGCGCACTCGCGATTCGCGATCAGATCATGCCACCAACGCTGAACCTCGATAATCCGAGCGTTGAAACCGATATTGATCTGATCCCGCACAAGGCCAAGAAAGCCCCCGTTCGTGCTGCAATTTCGAACTCTTTCGGATTCGGCGGAACAAATGCTTCATTGGTTCTTAAGCGCGTCGATTAAGACTATAGGGGCGTTAAGGGGAAACAGCCGGAGGATAACGGGTGCGGTTCCTGAAAAGCCTGATTGCGTTCATTTTTGTGCTGACGGTTCTGGCCACGGCGGCAGGGCTAGGTGGCTGGATCTGGTTTAACGATCAGGTTTCACGGCCTGGACCTCTGATGGTGCCAACCGAGTTCACAGTGGATCGCGGTGAGGGGCTGGCGAGTGTCGCTGCTAAGCTCGAAGCCGAAGGCATCATCAAACGTCGCCAGCTTTTGCAACTCAAAGCACGCATTGATGAAACAGAAACTGCGATCAAGGCGGGGACTTATGCGATTCCTGCCGGGGTCAGCATTGTCTCGCTTCTTGATCAATTGGTGGAGGGCGAGGTCATTCAGCTCCGCCTGACCATTCCGGAAGGGCTGACGACAGCGCAAATTCTGCGCCGCGTTGAAGCAGCTGACGTCTTGAGCGGTGATATGCCTGAACGGGAGATTGGCGAGGGTGTCTTGCTGCCGGATACGTATGTCTTCGGAACAGGAACCACGCGGGAGCAGTTCATCAGCCGTATGGAAACCGCGCAGGACCGCTTGCTTGAGCGTTTATGGGAGGAGCGTCAGGAGGGTTTGCCCCTGCAAACACCCTATGAGGCCGTGACACTGGCTTCAGTCGTTGAGAAGGAAACCGGAATTGATGGCGAGCGGGGGAAAGTTGCCGGACTTTTTGTCGGGCGTCTCAAGAAGGGCATGCGCTTGGAAAGCGATCCGACGATCATTTATGGCGTGAGCCAGGGCGAACCGCTCTACAACCGACAGGGGCAGCGCCGGACGCTCTATCGCTCTGAAATTGATCGTAAAACAGACTGGAACACCTATCAGATTGACGGTCTTCCGAAGACACCGATTTGTAATCCAGGACGAGATGCGATTGAAGCGGTTTTGAACCCGCCAGACACCGACTATGTCTTCTTTGTTGCGGATGGAAAAGGGGGACACCTCTTTGCCAAGACCTATGAAGAGCATCAGAGAAACGTTGCAAAATATAGAGAATTTGAGCGCCAGGAGATTGCGCGCGAACGGGGGAATTGATGGCCACTGTATCAAGTATGACTGGCTTTGCCCGGACTGGTGGGCAGGCCAGTTTCGGCACATTTACGCTTGAGGCGAAGAGTGTAAACGGCAAGGGCATGGACATTCGTCTGAACCTGCCACGCGAGTTTCAGGGGCTAGAAACACGTATAAAATCAAGGCTCTCACAGCGTTTTTCGCGCGGTAGTTTTCAGGTCAGCCTGAAATATGAGCGGTCTCAAGGGGCGGTTGGCGTGCACATCAATCCTGATGCACTTAAGGCTCTGATTGATGCTTATGAGCAGGCCGATGGTCAGCTTGCCACCGGGACCGCGCTGGCGACATTGATGACCGCCAAAGGCGTTCTGGAGGATACGGCGGGAGACTTAGAGGTCACCAAAAGTGATGAAGAGATCATCCTTGCGGCGATAGACGTGGTTTTTCAGGCTCTCGACGAAGCCCGGCGGGAAGAGGGTGAGAAACTCGGAAGTCTGCTGAGTGCTCAAGTCAGCGAGATCGCCAATTTTGTAGCCCAGGCCCGAACCTTCGCTGATGACCAGATTGCGCAGGTCAGGAAGCGGTTTGAAGGCAAGCTTGCTGAGTTTGATGTTGAAGGCCGCGTGGATGCAGAGCGATTGGCCGCAGAAGTGGCGGTCCTGCTAACCAAAGCCGATGTAACCGAGGAACTTGATCGCCTGGATGCCCATGTTGTCAGCGCGCGAGCCATGCTTGAGGCCGAGAACGCCATTGGCCGCAAACTCGGCTTTCTGGCGCAGGAATTTCACCGCGAGGCAAACACGCTTTGCGCAAAGTCTGCGAGCCTTGAATTGACGAATTGCGGACTCGCCCTCAAAAGCGTGATTGATCAGTTCAAGGAGCAAAGCGCTAATGTCGAATGATGCTGCCGAAGATCCCCGCCGTGGCCTGATGCTGGTGATTTCCAGTCCATCTGGCGCTGGAAAGACGACGCTAGCTCGCAAACTGATGGCCGAGTTTGAGGATGTGGTGCTTTCCGTCAGTGCGACGACGCGTAGTCCACGCCCGAATGAAACGGATGGTGTAGACTATCACTTCCGCTCCGAAACAGAGTTTCGCCAGATGATTGCCAAGCGCGAATTCCTGGAATGGGCGAAAGTGTTTGACCGCTATTACGGAACACCGCGTGCGGACACGGTCGCTGAGCTGGAAGCGGGTCGTGATGTCCTCTTTGATGTCGACTGGCAGGGGGCGGATGCCCTGCATGACCAGATGCCGAATGATTGTGTCTCTGTCTTTGTCTTGCCGCCAAGCATTGAGGCGCTGGAAGCACGCCTAAGAGCCCGTCCGGGGTCTGATGATGAGATGGTCGCCCGGCGTATGCGCGATGCTAAGGCCGAAATCCTGCATTGGCGCCGTTATGACTATTGTATCGTCAATGACGATCTGGAAATCGCCTATGAAAAGCTGCGCCGTATTCTCTTGGTTGAACGGACCAAGCGCCTGCGGGAGCATGGTCTAGAGGATCATGTGCGTCGCCTGCTCGGTGAGGTTTAAGGGTTTACCAAACATCCGCTCTGAAGAAAGCGGACCCTGAAAGGGCTTTCCCAAAGGTTACCGCAGTCGGCTCAGATTTAAGGCTGGGTTTGAGAGCGCTGTTACCATCCGAATGTATAGTCACCCCTTAGAGTCATAGGGGCTTAGGCTATGGTATTGGGATTGTGGAAGAATAAACGCGGCACCACGGCGGTCATATTTGCGCTCGTGCTTTTGCCGATTGTTCTGGTCATGGGCATGGCGATCGACATGCAACGCTCCGTCAATTTCAAGAAGAAGATGGAGCTGGCCCTTGATACTGCAACGCTGGCGGCCAGTAACCTGCGGACCAATGACGATGTTGATACGCTCGTTGATAGTATGGTGCGTGCGCACCTCAATGAGCTAGGGGTGCCAAGTGAAGATATCTCGATCAGGATAGACCGCACGATTACGTACAACTCTCGTCGTGTCGAAGCCATTGTACAAGTGAAGTACCCATTGATCCTGATGTCGAGCAGGGGGGAGCGTCATATCGATCTGGAAGTGCGCTCGGTCGCTGAGCAGGCAATTTCCAATATCGAGATTGCCATGGTGCTTGACGTGTCTTCATCGATGCGTGGCAACCGTATCGCGAACCTGAAAGCCGCATCTCTTCAGTTCATCGATTCTGTGCTGACAGACACAACAATTGATACAACGTCGGTCAATGTCGTGCCGTTTGGGGGCACAGTGAATATTGGTGATCTGTTCGACCATTTTGCTGTGCTGCCGGGGCATCCCTCTACCATTGAGAACCCGAACACGTCTCAGTACAATATCGGTCAAGCTGTTGAGGATCAGGCTTTCCGTTTTTCCAATGGCGACAAATGTCTGGAAGCGCGCAAGGAAGACTATGATACTGATCGCATTCCACCCAATAGCCGTGCACAGGTGCCGCACTTCTGGAGATGGTGGAACTTCCACCCTTGGTGTCCGGGGGAAGACAGTTCTGTCCTCCTGAATTCCAACAAGCCTGATGTGCTGAAAACGCGTCTGGATAATATGGTGCTGTCAGACGGGACGGGCATGGATGTCGGGGCAATGTGGGGTCTGAAGGTCCTGTCCCCCGATTTCAGAGGCATTGTCGGTGGGGACTATGCTGACCGGCCACTTGATTTCGATGCTGAGGATTCCCGCAAGATCATGATTATCATGACTGACGGGGAAATTACCGCCCAGAACCGTCCAAAAGATGTCACGCGCCTGAACGTACACACGAACCGGAATAGCAATCGCGTACCGAACCAGAACTCGTATAGCAATCAGGGCAACAGTAAGAATATGCAGACGGTGCTCTCAAAGGGTGGCTCTTCGGATACGTCCAGCCATGACTCCGCGATTGGCCGTTTCTTGCAGATTTGCGAAACTGCGAAGCAGAACAATATCTCGATCTACACGATCGGATTTCAGATCAAGAAAGGCTCGATCGCGGACAAGAATTTGAAGGTCTGTGCGTCATCGGAAAGCCAGTACTATCATGTCGAAAGCCTGGATATTTCCGAAGCTTTTGAAGACATTGCTGCGCGCATCACAGAGCTGAGAATCACGCAATAGGCATCAGCGTGCAGCGCTGAGATATGCAAGTGTGATGCTAATCCGAAAGCTTCCGCGCAATATAATAGCCATAGCTGACAAAGTCCGCATAGCGCTCGTACAGGCTGATCTCGGCCTGTTCCGCAGAGATGATGGCTTGCGCGGCTTCTGAATGATTGTGCATTTTCAAGAGCGTCTCGAACTGCATCTGCATCGGACGATAGTAATTGTCGAGCCAGCAGGTTCTTCCCAAAGGAAAGTAGCCCTCCAGACTATAGCCATGGGCTTCGAGTTGGGCGATCTTTTCGGAGGCCATACCGACTTCCGGGTATTCCTGCTGCCAGTGCTGCTCAAGCTCTGCAGGACGCTCAGCCGTCAGCCAGGTTAACTCTGAAACCGCGAGAATGCCGCCGGGTTTCAGGAATTTACGCCAGCTTTGAATGCCTGCTTCGAATCCGATATTATAGATCGCACCTTCTGACCAAATCGCATCAAGTGAGGCTGGTGCAAAAGGCAAATCCTCCATTGAGGCGGCCATAGGGGTGATTTGGTCAGCCACGCCCACAAGGCTTGCGCGCTGTTTCAATTCCTCGAGAAAAGCCGGCAAAAAGTCTATGGCTGTGATCTCCGCATCGAGCGCCTTGGCCAAGGTGATTGTGGAAGCACCGGTACCGCAGCCAATGTCTGCAATCTTGAGATTTTTCTGCCCAGACAGGCCAGACAAGGTGATCGCCAGACGGGTTTCATCATCGCCGCCAGGGCCTTGGCGATGGGACGGTTTATGTAGATCGAGCAGAAGATCAAAGTCAGACATGTGTGTCCCCATAGAAATTGTGGGGTGCCTACTGGATATGAGCAGCGGCGTCCATCCACGTCTTTTGCCACATGGACAAGTTCGTGAACTCATGATCAAAGCGGCGCATCTATGATGAGTGCGTCCTGAACGCTGAAATGATGAGGGTCTGACACAATGGCAAAAGGTCTGGTTACGGTCTTTGGCGGCTCTGGCTTTATCGGGCGGTATGCTGCACGGACCTTGGTTGAGGCCGGGTATCGCGTTCGCATCGCTGTGCGTCGCCCGCATCTGGCCGGAGATGTTCGTTTGGCCGGATCTCCGGGCTGGGTCGACATTGTGCAGGCAAATGTCCGTCACAAGGCTTCTGTCGCTGCTGCTGTTGAAGGCGCTGATGCGGTCGTAAACCTCGTTGGCATCCTTTATGAGAAGGGCAAGCAGAGCTTTGAAGGCGCGCAGCGGGATGGTGCGATCCATATCGCCGAGGCCTGTAAGGAAGCCGGGATTACGCGCCTTGTGCATGTCTCCGCCATTGGTGCTGATCCTGAAGCCAAGGCTGATTACGCTGAAACCAAGGGCGAAGCAGAAGCTGCTATACGCGAGCTGATCCCTGAAACCGTGATCCTGCGTCCATCCATCGTGTTTGGCCCGGAAGATGACTTCTTCAACCGCTTTGCGGCGATGGCGAGCCATCCTATGACGAATGTGTTGCCATTCCTGCCTGCAATTGGCGGAGGTAAAACCAAACTTCAGCCTGTTTATGCGGGCGATGTTGCAGAGGCGATTGCCAATGCTGTGACCCGCGAGGATGTCGACGGGAAAACCTATGAGCTTGGTGGCCCGCGAACTTACACATTTATTGAGCTGTATGACTTCATTGGCAAAACGATTGACCGCAAACGCTATGCGATGCCGCTACCCTTCATGGTCGCGAAGCCGATGGGCATGACCCTTGGTGCGATTTGGCGTTATGTCTGGCCACTGTCGACAGGTATTCTGGGCGCTCCACCGATTACAGGCAATCAGGTCGAAATGCTGAAAACAGACAATGTGGTTGGCGAAGGCGCGCTGACCCTCGCGGACCTTGGCATTGATGGCGCTGAAAGCATTGAGGCGATTGTCCCGTCCTACCTCTGGCGCTTCCGGCCTTATGGGCAGTACCACCAGGAAACCGAAAGCGCTTAAGGCCCTTCGTTATTCTGGCTTAAGCCGGAATTCGTATGGGTAGATAACACCCGTACGTTGCACGGCTGTGCCGTCGACTAATTTCGGCTCAAAGCGCAAGTTTTGAGTTGCTGCACGAGTCGATTCCACGAAGCTTGGATCATTACATGTCACCTCGATTGGTGTTTCGACAAAGCCGCGCGTGTCTACATCAAATTTAGCATCACATTTTGCAACAAACCCATTTGTCAGCATGTCTTGCGTAATGGTGGGCAGATCAGCGGGCCATGATGGGACCGGTGGTGCAATAGGCTGTGCGTCGCGATCAGCAACGCTCGGTGTTGCTGTGAGGACAAACACAGCCACAGTGCCAGCGATGGCTGTTCCTAAAGTTCCAGTGGTTTTGATCGGATTGCGGATGAGGGTCATGGAAAGCTCCTGTGCGACCTGTTTCACTTTCATCCGGCGGGAGCGTTTCAGATAAACATCGATGAAGGTGCGGATTGCGTGGCTTGCCGTAATTCCTTCTTCCTCGCACGCTTTCATGAAGGCCTGCTTCTTGGAGTACGGAATGCGTACTTCAATCATTTCAGACTTTTTCTCTTTGCGTGATTTGCTCATAAATGTCCTCCCGTCGGATACCCGATAAGGATGCCGATCAGGAGGATATGAAAACCGAAAGCCCGTTCATACGCCAGAGAAATTGTGTCCGGACAGGCTTTTCGGGCGCGTCACTCTTCCGTTGGTTTGCCGATTTGAATGTCGACATCAACTTCGCCATCCAGGTCAAGGTCTGCGTCTTCCATGGCCTCAGCGATCAGAGTGTCGAGTTCTTCCTCGGAAAGCTCCTGATCACCTTTCAGGCGGATGCTGACGCGCTTCTCTACAGAGTGTTCGGAGCTGGAAGAGACATCTCCATCACTGAACTCAAGCACTTTCACGCGCTTCTTGGTGACATTGTGGCCTTCATCATTGGTTTCGGTCGAGCTCTTCTCGATGACAATGCGATTGCCTGCGGCTTCCAACTCTTCACGGCTTACGCTGCCTGAGCCATCTGTATCGAGTTTGGCAATGATGTCGGCATCCTCACCGGGCAAAATTTCACCCTCGGTGATGAAGCCGTCTTTGTTCTTATCAAGCTTGTCAAAAGCGGAAGGGGTGGCAGCGGAAGGCATGGCCGTGAAGGCAAACAGGCCGAGCGCAGCGGCGCTGGCGGTCATGGCGGTTTTAATACGGTGGCGCAGAAGGGTCATGGTCAATTCCTGAACAGGGGTTGTTTGCTCTGCGGCCTGTGCCTCTTCGATATAGCTGGCGATGTAACGACGGAGCGCCTGAGAGGCGGTTTCGCCCTGGGCGCGAGTGGCGGACATGAAAGCCTGCTTCTGTTCATGAGGCAGGCGAATATCCAGGGTCTCGCTTTTCTTTTCGCGTCGTTTCATCGTGACCTAATCAAAGTTGCAGGGCCGACAGCCCCAATCTGTTTCAGGTGATGACTGGATTAAAAGCGCGAACGTGCCAAGACGCCACTGAAAAAGTGTCAAGACACGCGATTTAGAGTGATTTTCGTGCGCGTTTTCGAACGGGATTACTCGTCAAAGTCGCCCCGAGGCTGGCGATCCAGATTGCCAAAGCGGGTAATGTTGGCGTCGAAGGCGAGGACGACTTTGCCGATCGGGCCGTGGCGTTGTTTGCCGAGAATCACCTCGGCGGTGCCATAGACATCATCCATGCGCTGGCGCCAGGCCGTCCATTTATCGCTAGAGGCTGGGTCATTTGGATCAGCCTGCGGTTCTGTCCGCTCCAGATAATAGGACTCCCGATAGACGAACATAACGACATCGGCGTCTTGTTCGATCGAACCGGATTCACGCAGGTCCGAGAGCTGCGGGCGTTTGTCATCGCGCTGCTCGACGGCGCGGGAAAGCTGGGACAAGCCAATCACCGGGACGGATAGTTCCTTAGCGAGGGCTTTCAGGGTTGTCGTGATCTGTGTGACTTCCTGCACGCGGTTGACGTCGGACTTGCCGGATGTCCCCGATAGCAGCTGGATATAGTCAATAATGATGAGGTCAATGCCGACCGAGCGTTGCAAACGCCGCGCGCGGGCGGCAAGTTGGCTGACTGAAATGCCACCCTGATCATCGATATAGAGGGGTAGGTTTTGTAGCTCCTCAGTCGCATCGCGGAGCTTCTCAAAGTCATATTTGTCGAGGTCACCTTGACGGATTTTGTGGGCGTTGATGCCGGTCCGTTCAGCTAAAATACGGGTGGCAAGTTGCTCAGACGACATTTCCAGAGAGAAGAAGGCGACCTTGCCGCCTGCAATAGTTTTCGTAGACCCGTCTTCGAGCTTCTCACCGCGATAATCAGCAGCGACATTATAGGCGATATTGGTGACGAGGGAGGTTTTTCCCATGGAGGGCCGCCCCGCTAGGATGATCAGGTCAGAGCTGTGTAAGCCGCCCATCTTGTGATCGAGATCATCAAGCCGCGTAGCGATCCCGGCAATCTTACCATCTCGCTTGAAGGCCGCCTCGGCCATTTGAAGCGACTCGGTCAGCGCTTCACCAAAGGTGGAAAAGCCACGCCCGGTTGAGCCGCGCTCAGCCAAGGCAAACAGTTCGCGCTCGGCCAGCTCAACCTGTTGTGAGCCATCGGTTTCACGGTCGGGGACCATAGCGCGCGATTGTACGCCGGCACCGATATTGATCAGCTCCCGCCGCATCGCAAGATCGCGGATGATACGAGCGTAATCCTGCACCTCCGGTCCGAAGGCGGCGCTATCAAGCAGCTCAGCGAGATATTGCGCGCCACCAATATTAGTCAGGCGCTCATCCTTCTCAAACTGCTCGCGCAGGGTGACACCATCGGCGACACGGCCATTCTGGATCAGCAATTGGCAGGCGGCGTAGATTTCCTCATGTGCCGGGGCGTAGAAATCACTCGGACGCAGGATATCGGCGACGCGCTGGAAGGCATTATTGTCGTAAAGGATAGAGCCGATCACCGCGGCCTCTGCGGAGAGGTTGTGCGGCAGGTCCGGGCGATCTGCATTATCGGACTGGGCAGGCATAGGCACGATATCGGTCATCTTGTCAGTTAACCACGATACGGCTTTGACCGGGAGAGGGGGAAGGCGGCAACCCCTGCCTCGTTAAGAGGATTTAGACAGGCCTATCCACAGCTAGGATTTCTGTGCGCGCCATGTTCTCCAATCCTCAGCCGTATCTATGTCGATCAGTGTCGGCAGCATCGCGACGCGGCTTCGCCTTGGCAGGTTTGACCAGACATCACCCATGGCGTGTTCGGTTGACCAGCGGGCCTTATGGAAAGGGGTGGGTGTGCGCGCGGTCTTGTTCAGGCCAAATAGCCAGAACCCGCCATCGCTGGCCGGGCCAAACACGGCATCATGGTTTTGCAGGGCTTTGATCGCGCAGCGGAGAAGGGCCGGGGAAATATCGGGAGTATCGGCACCAATGAATAGGACCGGGCCGGGCGGACTCTCGTTCAGGCCTTTGGTGAGCCGGGCTGTCAGGTCGCCATAGCCCTGAGAGTAGCGCTCAAGGCCCGCAGGCCAGAGACCCCCAAGAGATTCGCTCAAGGCGCTGTCCGGCGCGGTGTAGAGGCGCGGTGTCCATGGACCAGATGTAACGGCGCGCATCGTTCTGGCGAGGGTCATGAACGCGATACGTCTTGCCTCTACGGCTGACCCCAAGCTTTTCGCCAGACGGGTTTTGGCAAGCCCCATGCGCGGTGGCTTGGCATAGATCAGGATATGGGCGCGGCTCATGTGTAGTGCTTTGCCAGCTTTTCCGGGCTGGCCCCAAGTAAATAGCGCGTGATCAGAGATGCGTTATGCCAGCTACGCTTACGCCAGCCATCACGCTCATATTTTGAAGCATCAGTGCGGGCTTCTGCAGAGAGGATAGAGAGGCGCTTTTTGCCAATCGCGCGGACAAGCTCGACATCTTCCATCAGGGGGACATCCGGAAATCCGCCGACCTGATCATAGAGCGTACGGGAGACAAGCAAGCCTTGATCACCATAGGGTAGGCCGAGCACGCGCGAACGCCAATTGGCCCGCCGGGCAACTGTTTTAGCCATTGGATGATCACTGCGAAAGGCGAGGGTAAAGGCTGCGGCCTTGTTCGGGCGTTCGGTGATATGGGCGCTGGTTCGCTCAACCCATTCCGGGGAAAGGGTCGTATCGGCATGCAGGAACAGAAGCCAATCCCCACGCGCGTGGTCGGCGCCGTGGCGAAGCTGCGCTGATCGACCTTTCTCTGGAGCGATCAGAATATTTGCGCCCGTGCTCTCGGCGATCTTTGTGGTGTGGTCGTCACTGCCCCCATCGACGAGGATGACTTCCCGGATCAGCCCACCCTCAAGGCCCGGCATCAGACTGGCCAGACAGTCAGGCAGATTGGCCTGCGCATTATAAGCCGGAATGATAATCGAAATGGGGGCGGGCACTTAGAGGTCTATTCCCATTTCAGCCAGTCGCGACTGTACCAACAACAAATCCCGCCAAGCGCGGCTTTTATCCTGTGGACGGCGGAGCAGATAGGCCGGGTGGAACATCGGGAAGATGGGCACTCTTGTGCCTGCAGGTGTCTCGAAAGGACGTTCAGACCCGCGTAGGCGCATAATCCCGGTTTTGGTGTCGAGCAGAGATTTCGCCGCCACACCGCCCGCAACGATAATCACTTTCGGCTGGGCAAGGTCGATCATCCGATTGACGAAGGGGCGACAGACCGCGAGCTCTTCAGCTTCCGGATTGCGATTGCCCGGTGGGCGCCAGTAATTCACATTGCTGATGAAAGTGTTGGTCTTGCGATCGAGATTGATCGCGGTCAGCATTTTGTCGAGCAATTGCCCGGCTTTACCAACAAAGGGTAACCCGATGCGGTCTTCCTGGCCACCCGGGCCTTCACCGAGGACCATGACGGGCGCATCCAGTGTGCCATCATAGACAACCGTCTTGTTGCTGAGTTTTTTTAGGTCGCACCCCTCATAGGATTCGATCGCCGCTTTCAGGCTTGGAAGATCATTTGCGGCTGCGGCAAGCGATTCGGCTTCCATGATCCAGTCATGTAGCGATTTTGACTTATTGCGACGCCGTGGGGCGGGAGCTACGTCACCAGACTGAGCCTGTGCAGCTTCAGGTTTTGCTGGCGTTTGCTGCGGTGTGGTTTGGGCTGACAGCGCCCGTAATTCAGTGTGATCAATGTCCACACCCATCTCTTCCCACCATTCGGTGAGCGCCTGTAACGCAACGGAAGGAGCATTTTGGGGCATTGTGACCTTGTAAACTTGCGCTAAACCCAATTCGAACCAGTTACAGATAGGTATAGGGCAGGCGCAAGGGTGCCGCCACCTTTGGGAGAGAATTGATGAGCGAACGGGAGTCTATGGAATTCGACTTGGTGATTGTTGGGGGCGGACCAGCCGGTCTCTCCGCAGCGATCCGGGCCAAGCAGATGGCGAATGAGGCCGGAGAAGAGCTGGAAGTCGTGGTACTGGAGAAGGGTGGCGAGATTGGCGCGCATATCCTGTCCGGCGTTGTACTTGACCCGAAGGCTATGGACGAGTTGATCCCGGATTGGCGCAGTCGCGATGACATGCCGATCCGCACGGAAGTGAAGGCCGACAAGTATTTCCTACTCGGTGAGCATGGCTCCATGGGTATGCCAACCTTTGCCTTCCCACCCTTCATGCACAATCATGGCTGTTTTGCTGGATCACTCGCCAATGTCACACGCTGGCTGGGTGAGCGGGCCGAAGAGCTGGGCGTTCAGGTGTTTCCGGGCTTTGCCGCGTCTGAAGTGCTGTATGGGGATAATGGTGAAGTTCGCGGTGTTGTTGCTGGCGTCATGGGCATTGCCGAGGATGGCAGCCATAAGCCGGACTATGAGCCGGGCATGGAACTGCTCGGCAAGTATACTTTCTTTGCCGAAGGCGCACGTGGTTCCCTGACCAAAGAGGTCAAGGCGAAGTTCGATCTGGAAGCCAATTGCGACCCACAGAAATACGGCATTGGCCTGAAAGAAGTCTGGAAAGTACCGGCTGACCATCCTGAGTTCAGTGCTGGTTATGTTCAGCATACCTTTGGCTGGCCGGTAAAAGACAAGGACGGCAATGGCGGGGGCTTCCTCTATCACTTCAGTGAAGGCGGCGAGAATTATGTCTCTGTCGGCTATGTGGTTCACCTGAACTATAAGAACCCATGGCTCTCCCCGTATGATGAGTTCCAGCGCTATAAGCACCATGATGAGATCGCGAAATTCCTGCGTGGCGGGAAGCGTGAAGCCTATGGCGCGCGTGCGATTACCTCTGGCGGCGTTCAATCAGTTCCGAAGCTCGCTTTTGATGGCGGCGCGCTGATTGGCTGTTCTGCAGGCTTTGTGAACCTGCCACGGATTAAGGGCACCCATAATGCCATGAAGACGGGCATGATGGCGGCAGAGGCTGCGGTCGAAGCGATCCGTGAGGGCCGCTCTGGCGATGCGCTTGAGGCCTATGAAGAGGCTTATGAGAAGAGCTGGGTGAAGAAAGACCTGTCTCTGGTGCGCAATGTGAAGCCGATGATGGGCAAGATTGGAACGCTGGCCGGGGCGGTTGTCACCATGCCAGATATGTGGCTGCGTTACCTGACAGGCGGCGCGGTTGGTATTATGACAACGCAACGGCACAAGAAAGCTGATCACGAATACCTCAAGCCTGCGGCTCAGTGCAAAAAGATTGAGTATCCGAAGCCCGATGGTGTCTTGTCTTTCGATAAGCTGACCAATGTGTCTTTTACCAACACCTATCATGCTGAAGACCAGCCCAAGCACCTCAAGGTTGCTGATCTGGCCCTGCAAAAATCATCTGAGTTGGATGTGTTTGCTGGCCCATCTGCACGGTATTGCCCGGCAGGGGTGTATGAGTGGGTTGAGGAAGAAGGTCAGGAGCCGAAATTCCAGATCAACTCGCAGAACTGCATTCACTGTAAGACGTGCGATATTAAAGACCCGAACCAGAACATTAACTGGGTCACGCCCGAGGGCGCTGGCGGTCCGGCCTATCCGAATACATAAACCAGGATTGGCCCTCAATGGGGGCAAACTGAGTAAGATAAGCCCGCGCTGTAAGGTGCGGGCTTTTTTCATGATGCTGTTAGTGCGGAAACCTCATCCAGCCAAAAGCCGAGCCAGAACTCGTATGGCTGTGTAACCAAAGCCAATTGTTAGCGGTAAGAAACCGATACAGAGCATCGCTCTTTCGCCAATGCTCATGTTTCGTCGTTTGGCCTCCACATCCTTTTCCATGGCGAGAAACACAAAGGGGAAGGGATTCCACAGCGCGCCCAAGCAAATCAAGAACACGATGATGTTGGGCAGGATTACCTCAAGGTAAGCGGTGGAAATGTACAAGAAGCCAAGCAGGCCAACCATGATGCAGTAATCAACATGTGAGCGAATAAGCTGATGTGGTGAGGGGAATATCGATCGCAGGAAGTTTAGACGGACATAGTATATCAGCGATACGATCCAGGCTTGGGTAAGAGATATAAGAAGGGCAAAAGCGCCTGTTCCCAGAAGCCAGATATGGCTCTGTGAAGGTAAGAATAGTTCACCTAAAACACTCATGTTAACTCCTGGGCATATGCGGGCAGGGTGACATGGATATTGCCCTGATAAGACCAGTGTAGACGGAGTTTTACAGAACCGTTTGAACAAACGTGCTTAGCTTGTCGGCTTGCTATCCAAAGCTTGGGATAAACTCATGCCGAAGGTTGAACGAAACGAGCGTGAGAAATGAGCTGCGTCGCAAAACCCGTTGTCGAACCCGGCTGTTTGGAAGTGAGCGCCAGCAGCGACATCTTCAAGAGCGCCTCGTATCGCCTTCCATATCTGAAATGATCTCAGCGTCATTCCAGTGCAGGCTTTGAAGAGCTTCAGAGCTTGTGTCCGCTCTAACCCAAGATCCTGAGCGAGCTGCTGTTGGCTGAGCCTGGTATGAGGGTTTGCTCCCAGCTGTTCCAGGCAATGAACAAGCTTCTCAGGCATGGGTACGATTGGCTCTTGGTTGTCAAAACGCTCCAAAAACGCATTTTCCTGTTCACAGGACCACAAATCAATGGCGTCCATAACCCAGTTAAGTTCGCTATCCTCAAAACGTCTGGCAACCTTGCCATTCAACAAGGGCTCATGGCGTACACTTTCCAGATAAAGTGTCCGGCTTGATTGCTTGCCAAAGTGTACGCGGTGAGGCTGATCTGGTGCGATATAGACAGCCTCTCCTCTGATCAGTCCCTGTGGCGTTTCAACTGAAATGGGTTCTTTGTCGCCAATGATGATGCAGGGCACACGATTCTTGTGCAACTTCGCCAGACTTACGCGCGATCGATAGATCACACTGGAAGACGTTGAACTGAGAATTTGCTCTTTAGGAACACTGGCTGGCATGGAGCATCTTTCTCGCTAGAGAACTGTCTTTCACATCCTTATAGGAAAGAACTCTGTTCTAACTCCAGTTTTAAATGTGCTCTGATCGTGCAATCAGGCTCACACCATAATATCTCTATATTGCTTTCCGGAGCTTCAGGCATGCAGGAATACACATTCAAATCAGCTGCGTTTCGCAAGCCGCAGAGCTGGACCATCCGCGAAGGACACTTGCTTAAGCGCGGGGCTGAATCGGCGCTGAAGCTTTCTGACGTTTCGCAGGCGAGTTGGGGTGATATGACCCATCGTGGCACGCGGAATGCCTGGCTGCATTTGACGGGGCCAGATGGTGTTGTGAAGATTGAATGCAGTGATGCGGGTGGCAGTAAAAGCCGCGAGACCTTCTTGCAGCTTTGCCACAAGGTCTGTGAGGCTTTGGCGCGTGAGCACCCGGACGTACAAATTCGTCAGGGCGGCGGCGACGCCCTGAGATGGTCACTTTTCCTGATGGGTTTGGGGGCCGTTCTGGTCGGATTGTTCTTTGTCTGGGCAGGTATCACGGGGAATGTGAAACGCGGTGAGGTCATGGCGATCATGCTGGGTGCCGGTTTTGCAGGTGTCTTTGGTTTAATGGCTTGGAGCTTTGCGCCATGGCGAGATGTGCAAACACTCAGCCCGAAGGACATGACCTTATTGCTCGGCGGAATGACTGCGCCGATGGACCGTCCAGATGACGATGCCTGACAGGCATAAGGTCCAGAAGACGATAAAGGGAGCCTCACCCCCGGCCTTTGCCGCAATATAGGCTGCGGCGGCGCATGTCGCGCTCAATCCCCAATACAGGAAGGCTGTTTCCATATGTGACCAGCCCGACTTACGGAGTTTCTGATAGGCATGATCAAGATGCGGCTTAAGCCATGAACGGCCATGCTTTGCCCGCCAGATCAGGGTCATCAAAACATCGATCAGGAAGGGCAGGGCCAGCGTTGCGACAGTCCAGACTTCAACACCGCTGACAAGACCAAGGCTGGCAAACAAAGCCCCAAGACCAAGTGCGCCAGCATCCCCGGCATAAAGTTTTCCGCGCAGATTGTGGATCAGAAAGCCCGCTATGGCACCCAATAGAGCGAACCATAGCGGAAGAAAGATGTCCGCGTTTGGGTCAACAGCGATCATTGCGGCACAAAGCCCGGAAAACATGATGAGCAAGCTGCCAATCGCAAGCCCATTCGAGCCATCCATGAAGTTCGTGCTATTTGTGAAGACAAGCAGCCAGAGCACGCTGCCAATGATCAAGGGGACAGATGTCTCGATTGAACCAAAAGGGCTATTTAGAGCGTCAGGGACGAGGCCGTAGAATGCGCAGATCGCGCCACCGATCACTAGGAGTAGCAGTTTTACGACAGTTGGTGCCGTGACGATGTCATCCCACAGGCCGATCAGGAAAGCGAGTGCAACTAAAGCTGCTGGCGTGTAGGCACTTTGCGTGATCGACAGCTTCGTCAGAGCCGTAATGAGAAGCGCAGTTGTCAGCAGCGCGAGGAAAATGGCGACACCGCCCAAGCGAGGGATCGGTACGGATTGGTGTTTGCGCTCTTCATCTGGGGCATCAACGCTGCCCCAGCGCCGCGTTACCAGTCCAAGCATCCAGGCTAGCATTAATGCCACGCCAAAGGCGATTACTGACATGCCTGCAAATCCCATTATCCACCCCCAAGAAGTGTGGCTTTGATCCACCATTCCGGATGGTCTTTCAAGAGCGCTTGCATTGCTGTTTCGGCCTCTTCAATACGATCAAATACGGCAAAGCATGTTGCGCCAGATCCGCTCATCCGGACAAGACGTGCTTTCGGGAGCGCGTGTAATCGATCCAGCGTCTGCGCAATCTCTGGCACTAAGCGAATAGCGGCGGCTTCAAGGCTATTGGTGGTGTTCTGGGTCAGCCACTCGATAAAGTCAGCCTCACGGGCACGGCCAGCTGGCGGCAAGGGGTGTTCGGGTACGACTGCCGGAGCTGTGTCGTCATAGGCATGGAAGACCGGTCCGGTTGGGCAGGCGTGACCTGAATTGACCAGAAGGATAGGCAGCGGGGGAAGGCCAAGCAGGGGTTCATAATGCTCCCCCTCGCCGGACATGATACCGGGCAAGTCCGTCAGGCAGGCCAGCACATCCCCGCCAATGCTGGGGGCAACCTGTCTGGCAATAGCCAGCGCTTCATCGCCGCCATGGGCGCGGATGATTAGACGCAAAGCTGCTGCTGCATCTGCTGATCCGCCCCCAATTCCGCTGGCGCAAGGGAGTGTTTTGGTTAGACGAAAAGCGAGTTTTGGCGCAGAGCCATCGAGAGCCTCATCCATTGCACGGGCCGCTTGCAGGATAAGGTTGTCGCGCGCTGGACCCGTTGCGTCTGCAAATGGACCTTCGACGGCTAGACTGAAATGGCTGGCAGGACGTGCGGTCACAGTGTCAGCGGCTTGGGAGTCGCCAAAACTGACAAGCGAAATGAGGTCATGTCGACCGTTTAGCTTTGGCGGCCCGACATGTAGCGAGAGATTCACCTTGGCTGGGGCCCGTTCCATTGTAATAGTCATCGCAGGTCTTGCCCCGTGGCTGACGGCTCAACCGCATTTAAACCCGTGCTTAACTTGCTTTGAGTGGCAGTATGTTCGGACGTTCCGGTCTCTAAGTAAAGCAAAGCGCGCTGCCATTGGTAACCGGCTTCGGTATAGCGCCCGACCTGCCAATAGGCATCACCGAGATGATCAAGGATTTCCGGGTCTTGCGGGGATAGCTCTGTCGCGCGCTCCAGATAGAAAACCGCCCGATCATAATTTCCGAGCTGATAATGCGCCCAGCCGAGGCTGTCGGTAATTGCGCCGCTGCGAGGGTTGAGGCGTAGAGCCTGCTCAATCAGCTCAAGGCCCTCGTCGAGGTTCATGCCACGCGAGATCCAGCCATAGCCGAGATAGTTGAGAATGGTCGCATTGCCGGGGTTTAGCCCACGCGCCGTTTGCAGGTCGTTCTCGGCGCGGGGCCATTCCCCCATGCGTTCACGGGCGGCGCCGCGCGCAAAGAAAAGCCGCCAGTCATAGCGCCCTTCCAGCTTGTCGGCTTCTATGACCTGCGTGAGCACAAAAGCGGCTTCGCCATGTCGATCCAGAGACTGATAGAGATCGGCCAACTGAATCCGGATGTTGCGATCATTGGTACGTTCGAGCGTCGCATTTGCGAGTCTGAGCGCTTCAACATTTTGGCCCTGACGGCGCTTGATCCAGGCAAGCTGCCCCTGCGCATTGGTGTGGTAGATCGAGCTTTCCGGAATGGCTGCTAACAGAGCCTCCGCTTCTTCAAACCTTTGGGCGTTATCAAGGGCACGGGCGGAAAGGGTTCGCGCGGCATGTAAGTCAGGGTCAAGCGCAAGCGCGAGTGTGAAGTAAACAGCAGGGAGGTCTGTTTCAGACTGATCAGCCAAGGCGGCTGTTGCGGTGTAAACAGCAAGGGCAGCACCTGCTCGCGTTGTATAGGTTGGCGGTGCGGGTATCTGATCAGCCTCAAGGCGTGCAGTCAGGTCCGTCAAAGCTGGATTGCGCCCGATCGTGTCGCGAAAAACCTTCAAACGCGCAAGAGCCTTCTCGGTCTCGCCTTCAGTGGCAAGAAGTCTGGCCAGTGCGTCGACGCCTATGGCGAAGCGAATCTGCTCATCCCAGAGTGTTTCCAGTTGTTCCAGGGCTTTTTCTGGATGATTGCTATTGGCCAGCATGACTGCCGCGAGCGTACGGGCGACACTCGATAGTATGGGATCATTGTCACCCGCCCCAGCTTGTAGGGAAATGGCGGCTTCAGGATCTGCTTCAAACGCGACCCAGGCCAAAAGGCTTCGGGCCATAACGCTGTGGAAGGGGCTGTTCCATGGCCCATTCAGGTGCCCAATTGCATTCTTGTTCCGCCCTTTTGAGATAGCCTCAACGGCCAGAGTGATTCTGGCAAGATCGGCCTTAGCCAGCTTGTCGTCAGGCAATCTTCCGGCTTTGCTGGCGGCGGTTTGAAAATCATTGATCAGGAGTGATGCAAAGATGGCGCGCTCGGCAATCGCAACGTCGTCTCGAGCGCGATCAACGAGCTTTGCATAGTTTTCCGCTGCTGTGATCGGATCACCGGTGAGTTCGGCGTAACGCGCGATTGTAAAGCGGGCATAATCCTGTGCCTCAGCGCGGATCTTGCTCTCTAGCTGGGCACGCTTCAGGGCTTCAATTGGGTCACTGCTCGTCGGGCGGCTCGCACAAGCCGACAGCAGTGCAATACAGCAGAGAAGAACAGAGACACGCAGCATATCTGATGTGATTCCAGTATCCGCGCAGATCGGCAAGCTTAGATGTCGTTTCGATCAATCTCGGCATCGTCGCTCAGCGAGACATCTGGGAGAGGCCGTTTTTCTGGTGGTGGACCATCAATGCCATTGCTTAGCTTGTCCTCAATGGCAGGGCGCTCATCAGCAGGGGGGAATTCGGCCAAGGCATTGGCCCACGCTGTTTTTGCATCTTCCTCGCGCCCAAGATGCCAATAGACATCGCCGAGGTGGTCTTCGATTTCCCAGTGCCGCTGTGGCAGCAATTCGCGTTGACTGAGTTCAATATAGCGACGGGCACCCTCAAGATCGCCCATCATGAAACGGACCCAGCCAAAACTGTCCGCGATATAGCTATCGTTCGGAGCCAGAGCCGAGGCGCGCGCCAAGACTTTATAGGCCTCGTCCAGACGGTCTGTATGCAAGACAAGATAATAGCCCAGCGAGTTCAGCATGTAGGGGTCGTTGGGCCGGGCCAATGCCTCGGTCCGCAGGATCAACAAGCCCTCTTCGATCTCACCAGCATCTGCAAGGGCAGTTGCCAGAGACATGCGGCGATCATGGGTATCCTCAATCGCCTGGGCGGCGCGGGCTTCAATCAGAGCGCGATCATGCTTGCCGAACTGAGCATAGACACCACCGGCCATAGCGTGCGCTGCGGCTTTCTCAGCGGGGGTTTGGGCAAAATCGGTAATACTGTTGGCGATAGGAAGAGCACGACCCTCATTCTTCTTTAGAGCATAGATGCGCATGGCGGCGGTGCTGATGCCGAGCTTCTCATCTTCATCCGATAGCTCAATGGCATTTGTCAGGGCTTCATCTGCACCAGGAAAGTCATCCATGCGCAGAAGCGTGGTGGCCTCAGCCAGTTTCAGTTGCGCAGTGGCTTCGGGGGCAGACTGCAGGACATGAAGGGCCCCGGCAAACAGGTTCTGATCAAACAAGTCATCAAAGACCGCTAAGCGCATGTCTTCATGGCTTGGATCTATGACCAGCGCGAGTTGGTCAAACATGCCCTTGAATGTGTCATAGTCGCGTTCGCGCACGCCGGTCATCACATTGGCGATAATGCGCTGATACGTCATGGACAGCGAATAATCGCCAAGGGCCTGAGAGAAAGCTCGTTCCACGGTCAGCTCTTCGGTGTCGAGGCCGCGACCGGTCGCCAAGGAGTCGATGGCCGCTTCAAACCGCACGGCTTCTTCAGGTTCAGCTTCTGCCAGACGACGATAGAGCGTCTGGGCTTCTTCAATCCGGCCAAGGTCGCGCAACAGGATGGCTTGTCTGGCAATCACGGTCTGGACGTGGGAATAAACCAGCCCCTGCGGGTCAAAGTCATGTTCGGGTGCAACAATCCGGGTTGGTACCAGCGCAGAATAGACGCTGAGCGCTTCATCGGTTCGACCAAAAGCCTCCAACATGGCAGCCAGAGACAGGTCACCTGTCATACCCGGGAGGCTCGCACCAACGCGGCGGTGCGTGCGGATTGCCTCGTTTTCCTTACCGCTTAGAGCCAGCGTCCAGGCCTCAATAAAGCCAGCCATGGCTTCGGTATCAGGCTCGGCTTTCGCAGGCTCTAATGCTTCTATCGCGCGGTCATAATTACCAGCAGCAGCCGCATCTATGGCAATAACTAGGGCTGGGAATGCATTCGGGGTATTCTGATCAAATTCCCCAGCTTTAATAGCGGCGATGAAGGCAGCAATATCCCCAGCTTTCAGGGCATCTGAAGGGTTTTCATAGGCGAACAAACCAACAGGTTTGCCCTCAGTATCTTTAACTGCGAGCAAGAGAGCATTCTCTGAGACCGGATAATCCCCGCTAAAGGCTCCTAAGGCTTCGGTTATCTGTTTTTCTCTTTCGGTGATCGGGCCATCAAAAGAACCGACAGGCGGGGTCGTACAGGCCGCAAGCGTAAGAACTGAGAGGGAGATAAAAGAAGCGCGAAACGCGAGCATGAGGTCTTATCCTTATAGTCGAGCAGCAGTGTGCAATCCCGACAAGGCCGTGTCCAGAGAGCCACGCTTTTGTGAGCAATAGTTTAGGCTTAGTGGGCGCGGCTAACGCAAAAATCAGCCAAGTCTGACAAGGCCTTGGTCCATTCGCTTTGCGGCAGAGATTTCAGCGCCGTTTTGGCAAGCTCGGCATAAGCATCAGCTTCTGCAAGCGTCGCCTCAGCCGCCCCGGTTGAGCGGATCAAATGGATTGCATGGGAAAGATCGTTGTCGGTCTGTTGCTCAATATCGAGGGCACGATCCCAGAAAGCCTGGTCTTCGCTACTTCCGCGTCGGCGGGCAATAATTACTGGAAGGGTCGTTTTACCTTCCCGGAAGTCATCCCCGACAGCTTTGCCAATTACTGAGGTTGTTCCGCCATAGTCGAGGGCATCGTCGATAATTTGGAAAGCGAGACCAAGATTCTTGCCATAGGCGGCCAGAGCATCTGCATGCTTTGCCCCTTCAGGGCCGCCACTGAGCGCGCCAGCACGGGCGGCGGCCTCAAATAGGGCCGCTGTTTTGGCTTCGATAATCGCAAGGTATTCTTCGGTTGGTAGATCTTTACGCCCAGCAGCCGCGAGTTGGCGGACTTCGCCCTCGGCAATGACGCTGGAGGCTTCAGACAAGATACCGAGGACTTCCAGACTGTCAGTCTCAACCATCAACGTGAAGGCACGCGCAAACAGAAAATCGCCAACCAGAATAGACGCGCTATTGCCCCAGACATTCTTGGCGGCTTGCTTGCCACGGCGTAGGTCGCTCTCATCCACGACATCATCGTGGAGAAGGGTTGCCGTATGAATAAACTCAACCGCGGTCGCCAGAGCATGGCTACCTGGATTAGCTTTGCCGACAGCATTGGCGGCTGCCAGCGTCAGGATCGGGCGTAGGCGCTTGCCACCCGCCGAGACGATATAGCCTGACAGGTCTGGGATGACCGCAACTGGACTGGTCGCTCGCGCTTTCAGCAGGGCTTCGGTTGCGGCAAGGTCATCGGCCAGCATAGATTGCAGGCGTTCGACTACATTTGCCGCATCGGCGTTCGCAAGAGAGGGGGCATTGGCTTTCACGGGCGCTGTCCTATTCCACTTTCGCATCGCTTTCCATAGAGATAACGCAAATTTGTG
Organism: Hyphomonas sp. FCG-A18; assembly: GCF_045287255.1. Lineage (GTDB taxonomy): Bacteria > Pseudomonadota > Alphaproteobacteria > Caulobacterales > Hyphomonadaceae > Henriciella. The sequence continues at coordinate 1,511,997 of NZ_CP137142.1, read as the reverse complement.
TCACAAAACCTGCGGTATGCGACCGCAGCGTGACATTTTGGAGATTTCAGCTTGGAAGAAGTATTCCGTACCAACGATCCAGTGACCTTATCCTATGTCAAACACTTGCTATGGGAAGCCGGGATTGAGCCTTTTGTCCTCGATGAGCACACGGCATTCATTGATGGGCGAGGGCCGCTGGTTCCCATTCGCGTTGTCGTCCATGAGGATTTGGCCGACAAGGCGCGGGCGGCTCTGAGAGAGGTGGAGCAGGACGGGTGAGCGAAGACACGCTGACAACTGTGGATGACTTTCTGTCCGGGCGCGTACAAGTGGTACAACCTGCAAAAGGCTTTCGGGCTGGAACTGACAGTGTTTTACTCGCGGCGGCTCTGAATGCTGGCGCGCGCGGAGAAGCGCTTGAGATTGGGTGCGGCGCAGGCGGAGCCCTTCTGCCAGCTGCTTGGCGTGTCCAGGGGATGCAATTTACCGGTTTGGAGCGTGACTTGCCAAGTGCGGCCTTGGCCGTGGAAGGCGTGGCGATCAATAATCTCGAAGACCGGGTTATGATCGTCGAAGGGGATGCTGGGAATTTACCAGCAGAGTGGGAAAATCGGTTTGATCTGGTCTTCTCCAATCCACCCTTTTTTGAGGCAGGCAAGATCATGGAGCCGGGTCAGGGTAAGCAGGATGCCTATATCGAAACGCTGTCCTTAAAGGACTGGCTATCCGGCATGCTATTCGCTGTTCGCCCCAAAGGCACGATTGTCATGATCCATCGCGCCGCCGAGCTGGCGCGGATACTGAGCGTTCTGGAGCGGCGTTCCGGAGATATCACGGTGCTGCCTGTTCGCAGCGCCCCCGGAGAAGAGGCAAAACGGGTTTTGGTGCGTGCCCGCAAAGGGTTACGACCGGGGCCGTTGAAACTGCTCGCAGGGGTAGACCTTTATCAAGCGCGAGGGGGTGAGCGGACGCAAACACTTGAAGCCATTGCCGCTGATGGTGCGGGGTTGGTTTGGTGAACCTCCGCGCGTTCAAACCGATTTATGGACAAGTCTTGTCCTCATAATCCCTTTTAAAGATATAGGTCTGATCGCTGATCGGATGGGTGACATCCTTATAGTAGGCATTGCTGGGGTCATCCCAGCTTTGTGCAAAACGTTCCATCCGTGTGATTCGATCTCCAATGTAGGTTTGCAAGTGCATGGCATCGAGCATGCCCCAATAATCCTTGGGGTCGACGCGGCAAGGCTCAGCCCTGGCATCCTCTAACATCCGGTCGCTAATCGTTTGAATATAGTCGAGATCAACATCCTGACCGACCAGATGCTTTTCCATATGCTCGCTTCCGCTGGCGTGCATGGTAAAGCCAAAATCATAGCCCATCTGTGCCGTCATGAGCGCCATTGCGCTTGGTTCGCGATCCTCTTTCAACCAGCCCCACCAGGTCCGATAGTCCATCATTGCAATGCCATGAACGGCGATGTGAGCGCTGTGATGGATATGGATGCTATCGAGGCCGGACAGCAAGACCATCGCACAAGCCGACATGCATGGCCCGGCGATAATGGCGGGTTCACCACGTTCATCCAGAATTGTGCTCATGAGCCGCGCCGTCGCAACATTCCCGCCCGGACTTGTAATGATAATCCGTTGTGCCGGGGGGAGATCTCGTAGTTTCAGGAATTGCTCTGGGAAGATCGCGGAATTGTAGCAAATGCTCTGACTATCCTCAAAATAACTGACGCCCTCTGTTTCCAGACATTGTGCGACAAGGGCACTGGTTTCGCCATCGGGGGCATCAAATACAATATCATCTGCGAGTGCCGTGAACGTTGAGAAAGAGAAAACGGTCAGGATGGCGGTCAGAAATTTGAACATGGGCGAAAATATCTCCTGCGAATATGTCAGAAATGGAGCGGACGCGGGGAGAGGGCAAGGTTGCGCTTGTCAGATTGCAGTCACCGAGACAGGGTGGGACAAAGGCTATTGTGGAGGAAGCACCCATGAAGGGTTCACTAAGACGCGCAGTGATTGCGATGACGGCACTGGTTGGCGCAGCAGGTTGGGCTGCGGCGCAGGACGTTACTGTTATTGAAGCAGGCAAATTGCTTGCAGTTCCCGGGCAGGGCTATCTGAGTGATCAGACGGTGACCATTGAAGACGGCAAGATCGTATCGGTTGAGGCAGGCTTTAAACGACATCCTGCGGGCGCTCGTGTGGTCAACATGCGCGATGGCTATGTTCTGCCTGGTCTGATTGATAGTCATGTCCATCTGACCAATGAGTTCTCGCCAACCTCGCGTGTGAATATACTCAGCGAATCAGAGGCTGATGCTGCTTTGAATGGAGCTTTGCATGCCCGGCGAACACTGCTGGCCGGGTTTACAACGGTGCAGGATGTCGGCGGCGCGAATGAGGCCATCTTCTCCCTGCGCGATGCAATTCGTGCCGGCAAAGTAGCCGGACCACGCATCCGCGCATCAGGACGGGCGATTACCCCAACGGGCGGCCATGGTGATGCGAATGGCTTTTCACCTGCCTTAACCAAGATATTCACCGGGCCAAATGCCTGCGATGGCGCAGATGATTGCCGACGCGCTGTTCGTGACGCAGTGCGCTCAGGAGCCGATGTCATCAAGATTACTGCGACAGGCGGCGTCCTCTCCAACACAAAGGCTGGTTTAGAGCAGCAATTTTATGATGATGAGATCGCGGCCATCGTTGAAACAGCGGCCATGATGGGCCGGAAAGTTACGGCGCATGCTCATGGTAAGGGCGGGATTGAGGCAGCACTTCGTAATGGCGTCCACTCGATTGAACACGGGACCTATCTCGATGATGAAACAATTGCTCTGTTCAAAGCCAAGAATGCCACACTGGTGCCGACTGTTCTGGCGGGTGTGACCGTAACAGGCTGGACTGAAGAGCCATGGCTGCCTGAGCCAAGCCGAGAGAAAGCGGCAGTGGTTGGCCCGCTTATGCTCGACATGCTTGCCCGTGCGAAGGCCGGGGGCGTTAATATCGCGTTCGGAACTGATACGGGTGTGTCCAAGCATGGCCAGAATGCCGATGAATTCATGCTGATGATTGACGCCGGGTTCTCTGAAGAAGAAGCTATTCGAGCCGCAACCGTGATTGCTGCGGAACATGTCGAGATGACAGATCAGATTGGTACAATTGAGGCGGGAAAGTATGGCGATCTCATTGCTATGTCCTCCGACCCGCTGGCGGATATCAATGCGCTGAAAAGCATCACACTCGTTGTCAAAGACGGGCAAATTTTTCGTCCGGGAACACATTAATTCTATGCTTCGAGGGGTTTTAAACCCTTCCGAACGCCGTCATAGTTCAGCCCTATGGATAGTATCCTGAGTAGAGTGCACCAGAGAGGGCGAAGTATGCGATCGCGATTTGCGTGGGGTTTAGTATTACCCTTTGTCCTTGCGATAGCTTCCTGCGGACAAGCAAGCCCTCCTGAAGCTAGATCAGCAGCCGGCCAGCCACATTGTGTCGATATTCCTGATGCTGATCTCTTTGCGATGGTCGATGGAAAGTTTCGCCCTGCGTCAGTGACCAATGCGGTCAGAACCGCTTATGAAATTCCTGCCATTGTCGATAAGCTCGGCTTTGACTGGATGAAGGTGGACCTGAACTGGAACACAGTCACTATTCGTGGAGAGGCCCCGGACGCAGAATCAAAGCGAACTGGGTTTGCTGCCGCGAAAGCTGTTATCCTGACCCATCCCAATGCCAGGGCAGGGGCAATTGCTCAGATCGATGATCGGATCACTGTTTCCCACGATCAGAATACTCAAGATGTTAGCCTACTATCTCAAGCGATTGAGAGTCTTGGATATGATTGGCTGACGGTCGAAGCCAGACCAAAAATTGCAACGCTATCCGGTGTGGCCCCGACACGGGCAATCAAGGAGGACGCGTATCTCGCCGCTCAACAAGTGATCGCAAGCGATCGCGCGCTTTTGGATGAAGTGTACGTGCTCGTTGATGCTATCTCCGTCAGCGGAGGCGAGCCGTCATTTGGTAACATCGTCAGCGAATTACCGCTTCAGCCAACGTCAGGACAATGCCAGTCTGCTTTCGAGCAGGTCATCGTTGACCGCAAAGTTGAGTTTGCCTTGAACCAGGCTTCACTTAGGCCCGCTAGTGAACGTTTGCTTGATGCGGCCACAGCCATCGCTCTGTTATGCAAGGATTATGAGCTTGAGATTGGGGTCCATACAGATGCCCGTGGATCAGACGGTTACAATTTGATCCTGTCGCAGGAGCGAGCAGATTCGATCAAGACATACCTGATCAATCATGGTGTTTCTCCTTCAAATCTGACGGCGACGGGTTATGGCGAAACGCAACCTTTGGACCCAGCTATGACTAATCAGGCCTATCAGAAAAACCGACGCACAGAGTTCAACATCGTTGAGCGCTAAGCATCTGGAGCCTTAACCCATTCTGTTTTTCTTTGCCTTGCGGCTGCCCAGTTTGATGTTTTCAATGTAAGGCAGTTCCGAACTGGCTTGGGAGAGGAAGGGCCTGTCATGTTTCGTCTGTTATCAGTCTTGTTGATTATCGCGGGTTTAGCTGCGGTTGCTTATGGCGGCGTCCGGTTTCTGGGTGAGGGCCCGGAGCTTGCACCAACACCAGCCGCTAGCAGCGAGATAAATGAGGTTGCGGTTGCTGCAGAAAGTCAGGCTACCCCTACTGAAATGGATGCATCAAAGCCCCGACTTGATGAAGCACCTTTGGCCAAGATGACTGTTCCGGAGATTGCCGGCTTTGAGGACACAGAGGTCGATATGGCCTCGACCTCTGTGCCGAATGTTCTCGATACACTTCAGAAAGTGCCTTTGGCGCATGAAACACCGGAGCGAGCAAAGTTTGGACGCCCGTTTGATGTGACCCTCGCAGTTGATGGTACCGGTGGTGACAATGCGCGCGAAGCGCTTCCGGGGCGTGGAAACATTGTTGAAGGGGAAGGCTTTGTCGGGGTGAAGGCCCAAGCCACTCTATCCGGGGCGGCCTTCGATATTGAAGCAACGACACCAGAGGCACAAACCGTTTCCCCGCTTACTCAGAACGTCTGGCGCTGGCGAGTTACGCCACGTGAAACAGGCTCTCAGCAACTCACACTTGAGCTGTTTGCCTTGGATGGGAATGAAGCGTTGCCTGTTCGGACCTTCCGCGATGAAATCGTTGTTGAGGTTTCGCGGTTTGGACAGGCGGTTGCAACCGCACAGTCAATCAGTCCGATCATTATGGTGATTGGTGGAATTGGTTCGCTACTCGCTGGTCTGTTTGGCGCAGCACGCTTTTTCCGGGGTCACTGAATACGTTTCACCCGGAAGGCGACACCACCATCCAGCTTCATCATGAAGCTACCAAACGCGGCTTGCTTGACGACCGCTTGGTCAACGCCTTCGCGCTTGGAGTAGTTTACGCGCCGATTGTCGGTCTGTCGCCATATCTGACCGTTCTCAAGGGTTATGGTCAGGCCGCTGACTTTCGAACTGCGAATAGATTTCACGCCTGAGGTGATTTCGGTGACGGCGGCTCCATCATCATCGCCGCCGCCAAGCCGAGGCATAGCCAAACGCGGTAAAGACGGGAGTGAAAACCCGAAGGCCTCGCGTTGCACCGTTTCGACTTCACTTCGGCTGATGGTTGTGACTTCGCCTGATTCCTCAGCCGCTTTTAGACGACCAACTGCATTATCGTAGCAGGCAAGCCTTTCGGTATCATCGCTTAATGCAGCACAATCGTAGACCGCTTGTGTGGAGATAGGCTGATCATCCTGTGCGATAGCCGCAGATGTGCCAAGAATAAGGGCAAGAGAAGGTAAAATAAAACGCATGGGTTTTGACTCCGGTCATGTATGGCACAGATGAGCTAGGCAAAGCCACATTAATCTGAGTAAATGTGGCAGACTATCTGGCCCAAAGAAAGACCGGAGACACATTCATGAGCCTTAAAACCCTGTTCGCGGGCACTGCCCTTGCTTTAACTCTCGCTGTTGCTTCTTGCGGTGGTGGACAATCCGGGGAGGAGGATGTCCCGACACTGCGACGTGGTATTTCAGCGCAAGTCGACACGCTTGACCCGCATCGGTCTTCGGCTGCTTGGGAAAACATCATTATTGGCGACATGTTCCTGGGGTTGATGCAGCATACGGCCGATGGACAGGTGATTCCCGCCGTCGCGGACAGCTGGGAGATTAGCGAAGATGGCCTGACCTGGACATTCAAGTTGAAAGAAACAGAATGGTCTGACGGTGTGCCCCTGACGGCTCATGACTTTGTGTTTGCGCTGCGCCGTATCCAAGACCCGGCGGTTGCCTCGCAGTACTCATCCTTGTTGTACGTCATCAAGAACGCTGAGGCTGTGAACAATCAAACGCTGCCCCCTGAAGAACTCGGTGTGCGTGCGATTGATGATTATACGCTTGAAATCACGCTGATGAAACCCGCACCATACCTGCTTGGTCTGCTTACGCACTATACGACATTCCCCGTGCCCCAACATATCGTCGAGCAGTACGGCGAGGCATGGGTCCAACCCGAGAATATTGAGGTCAACGGACCCTACAAACTGGTTTACTGGGTCACGGGCGATCAGATTGTCGCCGACAAGAATCCAAACTTCTTTGAGGCGGACACGCTGTGCTTCGAGCGCGTGGCTTACTTCGAGCTGTCTGACTTGTCTGCGGTTGAGCGCCGGATTGAGGCGGGCGAGCTCGATATCAACAATGCTTTTGATGGCGGTCGTAAGGCTGAGCTTGATCAAAGACTGCCAGGATGGGCGCGCACGACACCAGCACTTCTGACAACGTATTGGAGCTTCAACTCCTCTCAGGAGCCGTTTGACGATGTGCGTGTGCGTCAGGCTTTGGCTATGGCGCTGGATCGAGAGTTCCTCGTCGAGCAGGTTCTGACCCCTGGCTTTGTTCCAGCGTATAGTTTCGTTCCCCCGGGCATCAACAATTATGAAACTGAACGTCCAGAAGTGAGCTGGAAGACTATGGATCGCCGCGAACGTTTGGTGGAGGCGCGACGCCTGCTGGAAGATGCCGGTTTCGGTCCAGATAACCCTTTGAATTTTGAGTATATTTATCGCTCCACCGACGACAATCCGAAGGCTGCCCCTGTGGCGCAAGCCAACTGGAATGAGATTGCTCCATGGGTGAATGCGGAAATCTTGTTGCAGGATACAAAGGTGCTCTACAGCCGCTTGCGCCAATCGAATTTTGAGGTTTCTGACGGGGCGTGGCTTGCCGACTACAATGACCCACTGAACTTCCTGTATCTGCTGGATTCTGCGACGGGGCAGCAGAATTACGGCAACTATGCCAACGCTGAGTATGACGCCCTGCTGGCGCAGGCGGGTCAGGAGCGTGATCTGGAGAAACGCGCGGCACTGTTCGCTCAAGCTGAAGCCATTATGCTGGAAGAGACACCGGTGACACCGATGTGGTTCCAGGTCACCAAGAATTTGGTTGATCCACGGCTGACTGGTTGGGCTGAGAATGCGGAAGATAACCACCGCTCACGTTGGCTTTGTCGTCCGGATATTGCTGCTGCAAAAGCGGAATAAACGAACTGGCCCTTGAGGGAGGGGCACCATGTCAGGAGAACTCGAAACGGCGGCAGGTTTGGCCGTCGGGGGCCTAAGCGCTGGTCAGAAAGCAGATCTTTCTGGCCAGCCTTGCCGAAACTGTGGTGTGCTTGTTGAGCAACGCTATTGCGGCAATTGTGGACAACTCGCCGCAAGTTTTCATCGCCCGATCTGGTCTCTCATTGGGGAGACACTGGGTGATACGCTAGCGCTTGACGGCCGCCTCTCAAGAACCATGCCTTTGCTGTTGTTTCGCCCGGGGCGCTTAACGCAGCGTTACACTGCTGGTGCGCGTGCCCGGTATGTGCCGCCATTTCGGCTCTTCTTGCTCGCCAGTTTACTCTTCTTCTTCAGTGTATTTGCCTTCGTCGGGAATGCGGGGTGGATCGATAATCTGGCTTTGCCCTCATCAGAGGAACAAGAGGCCAATACCTCCGATGCCGATATGACGGCCGATCCGGCACAGCAGGGCGGTCTCGAGCAAATCTTTGATGGTAATGGCGATGTTGATCGGGTGGCTGCAAAAGAGGCGCTGGCAGATGGGGGAACCTTGCCCCCGGAAGCGGATGCTATTGCAGAGCAGGCTTTTGATATTGTCGATGACCCGCGCTTGTTTCTAGCGGGTCTGGAGAAGTGGGCGCCACGTCTGAGTTTACTCTTGGTGCCGATGACGATTCTCTCATTGGCGATTCTGCATTTCTGGCGCCGCAAGCTTTATATCTATGATCATGCGATCCATGCCCTGCATTTGCATTCATGGCTCTACATAACCGCAACGCTGTTTTTGCTTTTGTTGCCTTTGGGGGGTGGTTGGTTGGGGCTCGCCTATGGGGTCGCCATTCCTGTCTATGTGTGCCGCAGTCTCATGGTGACGGGCTCTACAGGGGTGTTGATGGCAAGCTGGCGGACCATTTCCTTGCTCTTCTCCTGGGTCGTTTTGGTCTTTATCGCGACCGTGATCGCAACGGTTTTAAGCGCAATCGAGATGTAATCGGCCGTTCGTGATTCATAAGAGTGAGACACTTTCGCCACACTCTTGTCACAAACTTGTCTTGGGCCGTCCCCGTAACATTGACCCACTTTATGATGCTGCAATAGCTAGGCACATCCCGGAATTTGGGGTCCGGGCGGGTGCGTTGTGCGCTCAGTATTTTAAATAATCGGAGGTTCCATAGTGAACGGGAAGACATTCAGAAATCGCCTTCTCGCTTCGTCTGTTTTTGCAGGCGCAGCGATGGCGGTCGTAGCAGCACCAGCTGTTGCACAAGAAGATGAGGCGGAAGCGGTACAGGAAACAGTGCTTGTTACTGGTTCACGTATTGCTAAGCAGGACTTTGTGTCCAACAGCCCGATCGCCACGGTCGATGCTGAAACATTTGAGCTGACAGGTTCAGTTAACACCGAAGATGTTCTGAACAGCCTTCCACAGGCTATTCCTGGTTTTGACCGTACGTCGAACAACCCAGGTGACGGTACAGCGACAGCCAACCTTCGTGGTCTAGGTTCAGCGCGTACGCTCGTTCTGGTTGATGGCCGCCGTATGGTTCCAGCCCGTTCAGACGGTGTTGTTGACCTGAACACTATCCCGCCAGCGATGATTGAGCGTGTTGAAGTTATCACCGGTGGTGCTTCAGCGGTTTACGGTTCTGATGCGATCGCAGGTGTTGTGAACTTCATCCTTAAAGATGACTTTGAGGGTTTCGAAGCAAACCTTGGTTATGAGTCAACTGTTGAGTATGGCGATGCCCAGTTCTGGTCTGCTGATTTCACAATCGGTGCGAACTTTGACAATGGCCGCGGTAACGTAACCACAAACTTCTCCTTCACAGATCGTGAAGACGTGTTTGCGTCTCAGCGTGACTTTGCTGCGATCATCCCAGGTGGTGGTGGTTCTTCTGGTGTTCCGGATGGTCACACATTTGACACTTTTGACTTCACAGCACTCGGTGTTTCGCCAGTTCTGAACCCAACTGACCCAGCAGGTATTTCTTGTGGCGTTGAAGGCACAAGCATCGTTGATACTGATGGTTCACTTGCAACCATGGATGATAATGGCAACCCACTGACACCGTTCACTTCTGGTGATGAGTTCTGTGGTGGCCAAGGTATCTTTGCTGGTCCAGATGGCTTCCGCCCATGGATTGACAGTGGTGCAAACTCTGACCGCTACAACTATGCGCCGGTTAACTACCTGCAGCTGCCACAAGAGCGCTTTGCGACAACAACAATCGCACGCTACGAAATTACCGATGACATGGAAGTCTACGGTCGTTTCACAGGCTCCTTTAACCAGGTTCCACAACAGCTCGCGCCAACACCAGCGTTTACATCGATCACAACTCAGGTTGATAACCCATTCCTGAGCGATCAAGCCAGAGCGGCTCTTGCCCAGCTTGATACCGATGGTGACGGTTCTGCGACTACCTTCATCGGTCGTCGTATGGAAGAAACAGGCGGTCGTATTTCTAACGATGACCGTTTCGCATTCCAGTTCCAGGTTGGTCTGCAAGGTCTGATCGCTGACCGTTATGACTACGATGTGTACTTCCAGAAGGGCCGTACGCAAAACAATAACGACCTTGAAGGCGATATCTCTCTTGATCGCTTCCTACAGGCTGTAAACGTTACTGCAGATGCAAACGGCAACGCGGTTTGTGTTGACACTTCTAATGGCTGTGCGCCTCTGAACCTCTTTGGTCAGGGCAATATCAGTGCTGAGGCTGCAAACTTCGTCCGTAACCGCATTAATGCGAAGTCTGAGTACAACCAGACTGTGTTCGGTGCGTCTCTGGCCGGGGACACATCTGGTCTGATCGAACTTCCAGGTGGTCCAATCGGTTGGGCCTTCGGTGGTGAGTATCGTGAAGAGACTTTCGACTTCCGTCCATCTGACGCGCTCGCTCAAGGTAATATCCTCGGCTTTAACGCTGCACCTCCAGTTTCTGGTGGCTTCGACGTCTATGATGTCTTTGCCGAATTCTACGCACCAATTCTGGCAGATGTTCCATTTGCTGAAATTCTTGCGGTTGAAGGTGCGATCCGGGTTTCTGACTACTCAACAGTTGGTCAGACTGAAGCCTATAAGGTTGGTGGTGAGTGGGCTCCTGTTGAAGGTCTACGTTTCCGTACGCTCTTCAACACTGCGGTTCGTGCACCAAACGTTGCAGAACTGTTCTCTCCACAGAGCAACGGCTTCCCGGGTGCTCAGGACCCATGTTCTACAACGAACCGTCCTGTTGCTAACGGCATCGCCACACTTTGTGCGGCAACCGGCGTTCCTGCGAACCTGATTGGTGATACACCAGAAGGCGACCCAGCAAACCCAGCGTTCTACCAACAGCGTAACTCACAAATTGAGTCTCTGTTTAACGGTGTGAACCCTGACCTGGCTCAGGAAGAAGCTGAAACCCTGACTGTTGGTGCAGTATGGGAACCATACTTCATTGATGGTCTGACAATTGCTGTAGACTACTACACAATTGAGATTGAGGACTACATCACTTCCTTCGGTGGTGGTGCACAAGGGGTTCTGGATCAGTGTTATGGTGCGGCGTTCAACCCGAGCCAGGATCCAAACAACCCATTCTGTATCGCTCTGAACCGTCAGTCTAACGGTGAAGCTCTACCGCTTCTGCCAAATGCGAACTCTGGTTTCCTTGAAACATCTGGTATCGACATCTCTGCCAATTATGGCTTCGATGTAGATGCTGTCCCAGGTGACTTCACAGTGACTTATGCCGCTCTGTTGCTGGATAAGTGGGACTTCCAAGCGTCTGCAGCGTCTGACGTCCAGGATTGTGCTGGCTTCTTCGGTAACTTCTGTGATGACCCAATCCCAGAGTACAAGCACAACGCAACATTCGGCTGGGCGAACGGCCCATTCCAAGCCCAGCTGCGTTGGGAGTATATCGGTGAAGCTGAAGACGATGGTGGCTCAGGCACAACCATTGATGCGACAAGCTACTTCAACATCAACGGTGCTTGGGACGTTAACGACAACCTCCGCATCAGCGGTGGTATCGATAACCTGCTGGACGAAGAGCCACAAATTCTTCCAGACAGCATTGCCGAGCAGGCGAATACATACCCAGGTACATACGACGTCTTTGGTCGTACAGCCTATGTCAGCGCGAAAGTCCGTTTCTAGGATTTTTACCTGATCGAAATCGAAATGGCGGACCCTCGGGTCCGCCATTTTTCTTTGTTTGACCCATGAACCTCAAGAGCGGGACTTGGTATGCGAAACCGCCCCATTCCAAAGCTGCAGGATGCCGATCAGGCTTATATCCGAAAGCTCTTGATCCATGAGGATCCTGAGTATCTGGTTTTCAATAAGCCTTCTGGTTTCCCGGTTCAGACGCGTGGCAATCGAGGCCGTAATCTCGATCATTTGCTGTGGGCTTTCGCGCGTTCGAATGGCAAGCGACCACGCCTGGTTCATCGCATCGACACGGGCACCTCTGGTCTTGTGATCGCGGCAAAAACACATCCTGTTGCTGTGTATCTCTCAAGCCAGTTTGCCGAGCGGCGCGTTAAGAAAACATATCTGGCGGTCGTCAGGTGCGCTAAGGGGTGCGATGAGAACGGGACAATTGATGCGCCATTGAAGTCGCGCGAGAAGCGTCCGCCTAAAGCGGAAGTGAGTGGGCAAGGGCGCCCTGCAATAACTCATTGGAAGCAGCTCGACCGAACTGATGGATATGCTCTGCTGGAGGTGAGGCCGGTTACAGGCCGGATGCACCAAATTCGCGCACACCTTGCGCATATAGGCACGCCGCTGCTTGGTGATAATCTCTATTGTGGTCCTGTCGCGCCGCGCCTCATGCTTCATGCTTTGCGACTAAACTTCATGGATACCCAAGGTGTATCCAGAGAGCATGAGGCATTACCAGGAGAGGACTTTAAGAGCCTCTGTGCGCACTACGGCCTTACCTATTTTGCGCCATAGTCTGAAATGCTGGTTGCGGTTCTGTGAAAGCGTAAGCGCGCGGCATAATCCAAAGGATTCTTGGGTTTAACCAATGCATCTGCCGGGGTGTCAGTCCAGTCAACCAAACGGGTCAGAAAGAACCGCATGGCCGCGCCAAGGCAAAGGCTTGGGAATGCGTTCTTCTCATCATCCTGCAGCGGACGAATGGATTCATAACCCGAAATGAGATTTGCGCCTTTTGAGAAATTGAATGCGCCATCCGCTTCGAACGCCCAGGCATTGAGGCAAATGGCCAGATCATAAGCAAGCGCATCGGTGCATGCGAAATAGAAGTCGATCGCACCGCTGAAGCTATCTCCGAGGAAGAAAGCATTGTCTGGGAACAGGTCGGCATGAACCGTGCCATTGGGCAGACTACTCCACAGCTCCTGTGCGTTGCTCAGGGTTTGCAAGTCTCGCGCAACAAAGGCGCTGAGACCGCTCTGCAAAGCGTCTGCTTCATTCTCGCGGCCTGCCCAGAGTTCGGGCCAGCTTTCCGGGCCAAGCGCATTGGGTCGCGTCATCGGGAAATCAGCGGCTGTCATATGCAGACGCGCAAGCCCCGCGCCCAGTTCCCAGCATTGCCGCGCATTGGGCATTCTGGGTGATAGTCCCGTCAGGAATGTCACGATAACCGCTGGCCGTCCGGCAAGTGTCCGTAGGCTTTCACCATCACGCGCCGCGACGGGGAGCGGACATGGAAAGTCGTTCGCTGCTAGATGCTGCTTCAGGGCGATGAAGTAGGGGAGGTCCGCTGGATCGGCCCGCTTTTCGAACAGGGTTAGGATAAAGCGCCCGGTCGTGGTTTCCAGGTAATAGTTCGAGTTCTCAACGCCTTCAGCGATGCCTTTGAACGCCGTAGCCTCGCCGATATCATATTCGGCGAGGAACTGGTTGAGGTCGTCATCTGTGACAGTGGTGTATACAGCCATAAACTAGGCGGTAGCCGGAGATGCCTCTTCGGTCCAGAGGTCACGTTGCATCGTGCGCCCCATTAACAGGAAGTGGAGTGCAGCCCAGAGCAGGAAGAGTGAACCGATGGAAACGCCAAGTCTGTTTCCAAAGGCGCGCGCGGGTTTACAATACTGTTCGTTTGTTGCCATGGCGGCTTCCAGCTCAGCGCCTTCAAGTGCATTCTCTGTTCCACGTCTGGTCGCGGATAGGGACTTCTCAACACGACCGCACTCAGATTGAGTTACAGGCGCATCAACGCTGGACAATTGATAGCGTGTGCCCTGATCAGAGAACCAGCCGATGGCTGGTGGACCGAGGCCGTAGCCAATCATATTGACGACGAAGAGCAGCAAAGCGGCTGCCGTGGCCCGCATGCGTGGCTCGACCAGTTTCTGTGTTACCGCAAACATAGGCGCAAGATAAGAATAGCGCAGGACGGCCGCGACAACGAGCACTGGAACCGCGAGCCATATGGCGACTGCACCAGAAGAGAAGCTTAGCGTATTATAGCCAAAGATCATCAAAGGCACACAAAGCGACATACCAAGTGCTGGGAGCCAGCTGTCCGAGTTTGGGTGGCGGTTGCGAACACGGTCCGCGATCAGTCCCGAGCCGAAGGTTCCGACCCCCGCAGCGACGCCAAGAACGCCGCCATAGATCAGGGCCGCTGTCATCAGGTCCAGCCCGTGTGCCCGCATCCAGAACGGAGCGATGAACTGGCCAATGCCGTAACCGGCAAACGATGCCATGGCACCACCCATAGAGACATGCCAGAAAGTTGGTTTGTTCAGCACAACACTGAAAACCTTGAACGGCGAAGGCATTTGTCGCGCTGCTGCGGCTGCTGCGCCCCCTGGATCAGAGAAGCCTCGAGGGGGTTCCTTCACGGTCATCTTGAAGATGATGGCCCCGATAATGCCGGGCAAACCCATCCAGATGAAGGCGTCGCGCCAATCCAGGCCGCCACGTGTTGCGATATAGGCGCCTCCAAGGGCAGCCAACATGGACCCGATCGGGATCCCCAAGGCAAAGATTCCCAGCGCTGAGGCGCGTTTCTCCGGAGGGAAATAGTCAGAGATCAGGGAGTGAGAGGGGGGTGAGCACCCGGCTTCACCAATCCCAACGCCGATGCGTGCAAGGGCAAATTGAGCTGTGTTCTGCGCCATGCCGCACAGCACGGTCATACCGCTCCATGCGGCCATAGCGATGGCAATGATTGTGGTTCGGTTCTTACGCTCTGCCAGCATCGCAAACGGAATGCCGAGTAAAGTGTAGAGTGTTGCAAATGCAAGCCCCGACAAGATGCCAATCATAAAGTCAGAGAGACCGAATGTTTCCCGGATTTGTTCGCCGAGAACGCCAATCAAAGTACGGTCAATGAAGTTGAATGTGTAAACAACAATCAGGGCAAACAGGACATAGGCGCGGTAGCCTTTGCTGCCATAGCCTTCAACGGTGTTTGAGGTGGACGCAGCTTGTGCTGCGTCTGCATGTGTATCGCTCAAAGGGTTTCCTCACTATGCTGCCTGCCTCATGCCCCAGTCTTATGCGGGGTCATGAGGGGCAGTCTTCTTGTTAAAATTACGCCAGAGCCTCCTCTTGCTTCTGGGATGTCTGATTAATGTAAAGATCGCGAACAAAAGTGCGGCCGGATAATAGGAAGAAGAGACCAGCAAACGCAAACAGGCTGGTTGCGGCAGCACAGGCCCATTTTACGCCATAACCCCTGGCATCGCGGCAAGCTTCAACCAGCTCAGCTGATAGATTTGGATCCGTCAGGCTACACTTGGCCGTGATCGCGCCAACAAGATCATTATTGGCAATGAACTGATTGGTCATATGATCGGCGATGAGGCCAAGGGCTGGCGGGCCGGCACCATAACCAATCAAGTTTACAACAAAGAGCAGGATAGCAATTGAGGTTGCGCGCACCCGCAGGCTCACAACGGCCTGCGCAATGTTATACTGCGCGCCGAGATAGAAGTATTGTAGCAGCCCGGCAATCATCAGACCAACAAGCATCACGGTTGGTGAGCCAACAAAGAAAGAGGCCCCATAGATCGGTGCGCAGAACAGGAAGGCGACGCCAGGAACCCAGGTCGCCGCCGTCTGTGAGCGGACACTGGCGCGTTGGGTCAGATAGCCGCCCAGAAAGGCACCAAATGTACCGGCAAGACCTACCGGTGCCATAAACATGATTGCGGTTTGTCCGGGTGTGTAGCCATGCGTAAAGACAACATGCTGGGGCTGCAGGGTAACCAGAGCATAGCCCGCGAATGCCGCCAGGGTCGCCCCGGTTGTCATCACCCAGAAGGTTGGCTTGCTAAGGATCTCGCTCATCGCCTCGCCGAACCCGGCTTTCTCAGGCTTTTCTGTACCGGGCGGATCAGAGTATCCGCGAGGCGGTTCCTTGATCGTTGCCAGAACGATAATGCCTACGACGATGCCGGGTGCCCCGACATAGATAAACGCTTCGCGCCAGGTGAAGATTTCGAGGATAAAGCCGCCAAAAAGCTGGGCCAGAACGCCGCCAGCCGTAACGCCCATAGCATAGATGCCAAGCGCGGTTGGGCGAGCGAGGGGCGTATAATAGTCACTGATGAGTGAGTTGGCGGGCGGCGTACAGCCAGCCTCACCGACACCGACCAGCATCCGTGCAAGCAGCAGCGTAATGAAGCCAACGGTGAAGCCACAAAGCACGGTGGCCAATGACCAAAGGATAACGCAAATGCCGATAATGCGGACGCGACTATACTTCTCTGACAGGTTCGCAATCGGGATACCCAGCAAGGTATAGAAGAGGGCGAAACCGATCCCTGAAAGCAGGCCAAACTGGAATTGCGAAAGCCCGAATTCATTGATGATTGGAACACTGACAACACTGATCAGAATGCGGTCAATGAAGTTGAACGTGTAAACAATGGTCAGCGTTACCAGCACATAAGTGCGATAGTTGAAGCTGCCATAGCTGTTACCGGTATTGATCGGCGCCGCGCCTGCGGTGTCGCTCATCTGGTGTCTCCCATGAATAAACGCGCCTGTCTGTCGACGCTGTAATCCAAACTACGGTAGCGCGACGCAGGTTCGGTGCAAGCCTTTTCGCGGCGGCAACCGATGCGATGCTAGCGAATAGCGATTGGGTTGATAATTGCCTGCACGGTTCCCTCCAGTCTTGGCACCCCAAGTGTGAAGAAGAACACCCCCTCGCCATCTTCTGCAAGCGCAGTTGTGTTCATGTTTTCAAGGATATAGACGCCATTCTTTGCAAGCAGGGTTAAGTGCACATCAAACGGGCGTGTTTCTTCTTCAAAGGGAATCACTTCGAGTGCCCAGGTGTCTGCGCCGACCGCAACAACACCTAGATCAGAGAGGTATTGGGCCCCCTCAACACCAAGACCTGGAATACCGGGTGCCAGCGCTTTCTGACCTTCTGTGGCTTTCATTTTTCCAGTGTGGAAAATGACAATGTCACCTTTCTCAATTGTCACATCTGCCCGCGAAGCGGCAGCATCAATCTCGGCACGGTTAAAGGCCGTACCGTCAGGCACCGGATCGGCAAAGCTTTTCGTCATGTCCAGCAGGATGCCGCGTGTGGCGATCGGGGGTAGGCCATGCGTACCAAACTGCGTGAGGCCTGCCGGGGTGACGAAGTCTTTGACGGGAACCCCGTTATAGTAGCGGTGGTCGATCCCCATATGACCGAGCCCATCAATCTGACTGCCAATACCGACCCAGACATCTACAATATCGTCATTGCCTGTCGCGCGATTGGCTCCAATAGGCGTGCCTGATCCATCGGAAAGCTGTAGCACGGTGACATCATACTCACGCGGACCGTATGCGGGCGTATCGCGGCCTGTAATCATTCCGAGACTGAAGGTTTTTCCGGTTTGAATCAGTTTTGCTGCCTCAGCGGTTTTTTCAGCTGAGAGATTGTTCATGGCCCCTAGGCGGTCCGCGCCACCATACTTGGAGGGATACCACCCACGGTCGGACGCGTCCTGAGTCACTTGTCCGTTTGCCATCGTGGCGACAAGACAGGCCGCAGCTATGGTTCCTATCGTTCTCAACATGATCTCTCCTCCAATGGTTTTCCAATAAGGTGATCAGAGTTCGGACGCTTGTCGAGAAGAAATCGATTACAGCTCCGGGTTTGCCAGAACAGATCGCTCTGCTTAGCGTTTGTGGATGGGAGAGGCTAAATCGATCCGGTATCCACGCCGAACCGTTCTGCGAACTGTCATGCGATGGCTGACAGGGCGCCTTATCAGCGTGTTGGGCGACCTTGAATTGGTCGGGCTTGAACATGTTCCGAAACAGGGACGAGTGATTCTTGCGGCCAATCATTTCAATTTCGTCGATGCCCCTTTGATGCTGTATGCCGCGCCGCGTATGCTTGAGTTCATCGGCGGCGCAAACATGGTGGATGCGCCAGCATGGGCGAAAATCCTGCCGAAGATGTGGGGGATTATCCCCGCTTATCGCGGCACATACTCGCGCTCGACCCTGCGAAAGTCGCTGGATGTTCTCGCGCAGGATGCGCCGCTTTGTATCTTCCCTGAAGGTGGCTCATGGGCTGAAACCGTGCGTCCGGCACGGCCGGGGACAGCCATGATCGCGCAAATGAGCGGCGCGCAAGTGGTTCCGGTTTCGATCATCGGGGCGTCAGCATTGCTTAAGAAGGGCCGCTCAAAGGTTCGGATCGTTTTCCACCCTCCACTTGATCCACCGGTCACCAGCTTGAAAGGGCCAGAACGTCGGCTTGTCCTGGACGAATTTGGCGACAAGCTGATGAGTGTGATTGCGTCGGCTTTACCAGAGCATCAGCAGGGCAAATTCTCTGCAGATGAGCAAATCCGCATGGATGCTCTCGCGGTCTCTGACTTCCCATTTGAACAGCCGCATATGCGCGGTATGTAGGGCATTAGATCAGGCCCTGGGTCTTGAAACTTGTAACGCCCTGTTTTGCGGCGATCAGATGATCGTGCACAACAATATCAAGCGGTGACAGGGCGTCGATAATCTCACGCGTCATATCAATGTCCGTGCGTGACGGGGTCGGGTCCCCGCTAGGATGATTATGCACAAGGATTAGAGCGGATGCATGAAGCTCTAATGCGCGCCGGGCAATCTCGCGGGGGTAGACGGGCGCATGATCGACCGTGCCTTGACCCATCAACTCATCACTCAGAAGCTGGTTTTTCTTGTCCAGAAAAAGCACGCGGAACTGCTCACGGGTTTCATGCTGTAACTGCGTACGGACATAAGCGAGCAGCGCGGCCCAGTTGGAGATGATGGGCAGGTTTTGTAACGTCTCGCGTGAAGCGCGCAGCCCAATCTCCTGCGTCGCTTTGAGGTAGGCGGCTGCGCTCTCACCAATACCTTTAACCTGTGTAAGCGCATCAGGATCGGCACTAAAGATTGCCGAGATTGAACCAAATCTCTGCAAGAGTGTTTTTGCGATGGGTTTGACATCCCGGCGTGGGATGAAAGCGAAGAGCAGCGTTTCCAGGAGCTCATAATCTTCGAGCGCGTCAGGACCGCGATTGAGCAGTTTTCCGCGCAGGCGGTCGCGGTGACCTTGCCAATGTGGAACCTGTTTCTGGGAATCAGTCATCTATACAAACATACCGCGTCGCGGATCAGAGACAAATCAGAATTGACCAGAATTCAAGTCCGCGTCAGGGTTCAGGTATGTCAGCACACGCAACAGCTCAATCCTCTCAGATGCGCCTTCACTTGCGGGGTGAATTGCTTGAACCCTTGCCGCAAGGGGCACTCTGGTGGTCTGATCAACGCAT
The DNA here is from genome assembly GCF_045287255.1 of Hyphomonas sp. FCG-A18. Taxonomy (GTDB): domain Bacteria; phylum Pseudomonadota; class Alphaproteobacteria; order Caulobacterales; family Hyphomonadaceae; genus Henriciella. Next base: position 1,492,668 of record NZ_CP137142.1, on the reverse strand, counting down.
ATTGATTGTTTCTGACCTGCATCTGGAAAAGGGCTCCAGCTATGCCGCGCGCGGGCAGATGTTGCCGCCCTACGATACCAGTGCAACGCTTGGGCTGGTTGAGCAGCTGGTTGCAGACTTCGCACCCGATTGTGTCATCAGTTTGGGGGATAGTTTCCATGATGGCAAAGCTGAGCGCCGCATGGATGAAGCCGACACTGAACGCGTTAGAAGTCTTACGCGGCGCACGGACTGGATCTGGGTGGAAGGGAACCATGATCCTGACCCACCAGCGCATTTGGGCGGACGCGCCGCTAAGGCCCTGCGAATCGCCGATCTGGTCTTTCGGCATGAACCAACGGGGGAAAGCGGCGAGATAGCGGGGCACCTTCATCCCTGCGCGCGCGTGATCAGTCGCGTGAGGTCATTGCGCAGGCGATGTTTCGTCACCGACGGAGAACGGCTCATTATGCCGGCTATGGGGGTGTTTACTGGCGGTCTGAACGTCTTGGATACTGCTTATGAGCCGTGTTTTCCGGAAGGAGGCATGATGGTGTTTGCGATGACACAGGATGCGGTCATTCCGATTTCAACCAAACGCCTGGTACCGGATGGCGCGCGCTCTGATCTTGGCAAGTGGCGGCTTTGAGTAAAAGCCTGTAAAGCCCTGTCACATTCACAAGCTAGGACAAGCTTGAGACTTAAAACTAAGAGGGGTCCCCATGGAAAACGAAGCAGCAGAAATAAGCCCGAGCACACAGGGTATGGATTGGACCAATCCGGCTGAAATCTGGGCTGCCTATAGTGATAGCATTATCGGGTTTGGGTTGAATGCCCTTGGGGCCCTGATTGTTCTGATCATTGGTCTGCGGGTTGCCAGTTGGCTCGGCAATCTGGTTAAGCGGACCGCCCTCAAGCAAGAAAGCATTGACAATACGCTCGGCAATTTCTTTGGCTCGATGGTGCGCTGGGCAATCACAGCAGCCGTGCTGATCGCAGCGTTACAGGTCTTTGGGGTTCAGGCCACCAGCCTCGTTGCTATTCTGGGTGCACTTACTTTGGCGATTGGTTTGTCGCTACAGGGCGCGCTCGGGAATATCGCGTCAGGCATCATGATCATGATTTTCCGCCCTTACAAATTGTCAGACTATGTTGAGCTGGCAGGCGTTGCAGGCACCGTGAAGGAGATCAACCTGTTCCAGACGGTTATGGCGACACCGGATAATGTACAGATCATGGTGCCAAACAGCCAAGCGATTGCTGGGGTGATCAAGAACTATTCCGGTTTCCCGACCCGCCGAGTCGATGTCACCTTCGGGATCGATTATAATGATGACATGGATAAAGCGATCAGCATTATTCACGGCATTGTCGAAGCGGATGACCGGATCATGTCTGACCCTGCGCCATTCATTAAAGTCGTGAACCTGAATGACAGCTCAGTCGATATTCAATCCCGGTCATGGGTCAAAGGCGCTGACTATTGGGATGTGAAGTTTGACATTACCAAGAAAGTCAAAGCTGCGTTCGATGAGCAGGGTATTTCCATTCCATACCCGCATACAATGATGATCCAGAAATCGAGCTAACACTTTGAGTGAAGCAGAACCATCCGCGCCAGCGCCACAGGAAGCCAAACCTGTGGCGCCCGAGCCTGTTCAGGTTGAAAAACCCAAACGGCAAAAGCGGCATATCCTGCTTCGCCTCTTTGGAATCAAACTGTGGGGCTGGGTCAAACTGATCCTTCTCTGCATTCTCGTTGGCTTCCTTGTCATGGCTGCCGAGTTCGATCCAGCATCACCCAATGTCGACATGACAGCCGCAATCGGGTCTTTCCTCTCGACATTGGGCGGGGCCTTGCGATGGGCCGTTACAAACTTCTGGAAGCCGGCCCTGGCTGGTGCAGGGATCGTCTTACCAATCTGGTTCCTGTGGCGGCTACTGACATTACCGTTCCGGAAGTAACGCCTTGGTTTCGCCACGCTGGCAGGGTTTAAATGTGAGCATGAAGAATCGCATTCTTGCTCTTGCCGCTCTTTCCGCTCTTTCCGCTTTTGCGACTGCGCCAGCCTTGGCCTGTAGCTGTATGTTACCCGAGTCCGCTGACCAGCAGATGCAAGGCGCTGATCTCGTCTTTGAAGGGCAGGTGATCAATGTCGCGCCGGAGAAGCTGAACCTGACATGGTGGCAACGTGTGCAGCGCGCGGTTTTGGGTCCGCCTGAGTTTGAGTATCGCCGTGATGTCACAACTTTTCAGGTCAGCCGTGAAATCAAGGGCAAGCCGGGTATGAATATCGCGATCGTGCATTTGCCGGGGCAGTACAGCGCGACGTGCGGCACAAGCTTCGCCCGCGATGAAACGCATGTCGTGATTGCCTATAAGGGCGCTGAGGACGGTTATTATACAACGTCATCCTGCTCGCGGGCCTTTTTCCCGAACGAGGCTTATCAACCTCCCAGCGAAGACTAACCCGACGCGACCGCTTTTCCTTTCTCCCATTCGGCATAGTCTCTTTGTCAGATAAAAAGACAGGGAGAGACGCTATGGATATGGCGCATATGATGTTCAAGGACGGTCTGATGAACGGGGAGCGTATCCTTGTCACGGGTGGTGGAACCGGGCTTGGCAAAGAGATGGCGGAAGGTTTTCTCAAGCTTGGAGCAGAAGTCCATATTTGCGGGCGACGCGGCGGCGTAGTCGAAGAGACTGCCAAGGAATTGATGGAAAAGCATGGCGGCAAGGTTGTCGGTCATGCTTGCGATATTCGCGTCGCTGAAGCGATCACTGAAATGAATGACAAGATCTGGAGCGAGCATGGGCCGCTGACAGGTCTTGTGAACAATGCGGCCGGAAACTTCATTTCACGCACCGAAGACCTCTCGATCCGTGGCTTTGATGCCATCGCGAATATCGTGTTCCGCGGTACGTTCTACATGACCCATGACATTGGCACGCGCTGGATCAAAGAGGGGCTGAAGGGCAATGTCATTTCCATCCTGACCACGTGGATCTGGAATGGTGGTCCATTCGTTGTGCCCTCTGCGATGTCCAAGTCAGCGGTCAACACGATGACGCAATCTCTCGCGGTGGAGTGGGGGCGTTACAACCTTCGCTTCAATGCAATTGCACCGGGCCCTTTCCCAACCGAAGGGATGACCAAGCGTCTCGCCCCCGATGCCGACAGTACAGAGGACATGGCCAGAGATGGGCGCAACCCGATGGGCCGGATCGGCAAGATGCATGAGCTGGTCAACCTGGCCGTCTTCCTGATGGGACCGGGCGCTGAATATGTGAATGGTCAGACCATCGCGATTGATGGTGCCGCCTATAATGCAACTGGCGGCAATTTCTCACAGCTGGCCCAATGGGGTGATGCGCAGTGGCAGGCCGCACGTGAGGCGATTGAAGCCACAAATGCCAAAGACAGGGCGAAACGGACCGTCTAAGACATCTCTTGAATCAGTTTGAAGGAAAATACTATGGCGGATCGATTTGATCTGACGGGCAAAGTTGCGCTCGTAACGGGGGCATCTTCCGGGCTTGGACGGCATTTTGCCAAGACTCTTGCAGCCGCTGGCGCAAAGGTTGTTTTGGCGGCGCGACGCGTTGATCGTCTTGAGGCGCTGGCCTCTGAAATTGAGACGAGTGGCGGGGAGGCCCTGCCTGTGGCGATGGATGTGACCAAGGCGGATACGATTGAAGCGGCCCTTGCCGCGACGATCGAGCGCTTTGGTGGTCCTGCGGATATTATCATCAACAATTCTGGCCTTAGCCGCGAAGACTTTTTTATCAGAATGGATGAAGACGATTTCGATCTGGTCATGGACACCAATGTCAAAGGGGTCTGGCTGGTTGCGCGGACCTTTGCTGGTGCGCTGGCGAAGGCGGGTAAGCCAGGCAGCATGATCAATATTGCCTCCGTCGCCGGGCTCCGTGTGGGTCAGACGATGGCGGCTTACTGCGCATCGAAAGCAGCATGTGATCACATGACCCGAGCGATGGCGCTTGAAATGGCGCGTTATGGTGTGCGCGTGAATGCGATTGCGCCGGGCTATTTCAAGACCGAAATCAACGACACCTTCCTTGATAGTGATGAAGGCGAGAAGATGCGCAAGCGTATCCCGATGCGCCGCTTTGGGCAGCATGAAGAGCTGTCTGGCCCGCTCTTGCTGCTCGCGTCTGAGGCGGGGGGGTTCATGACGGGATCAACCATCGTTGTTGATGGTGGCCACCAGTGGGCATCACTTTAGAAGCTTAGAAAGCGTCTTTGCTGAGCAGGACCCGCGGCACGGTGAGTGCGATGAGTTTGATATCAAACCACAAGCTCCATTGATTGACATATTCACTGCCGAGGGCCGCGCGGTCCTGAAAACTTAATGCATTGCGCCCGGAGACTTGCCAGAGGCCGGTCAGTCCTGGGCGTGCGCGCTCATACCCTTTGATATGCACACCATAGGCATCGCGCTGATTGAGCAAGATCGGGCGCTGACCGACGACAGACATATCTCCGATCAGAATATTGAGCAGCTGCGGGAGTTCATCCAGAGAGGAGCGTCGAAGGAAATCACCAGATCGCGTGATACGGGGATCCCGCTTCAGTTTCTGGAAAGTTTCCCATTCCGCACGGCTATCGACGCATTGTTCAAGCAGAGCATCCAACCGCGCCTCTGCGTCCGTGTGCATGGTTCGGAATTTAATCATGCCGAAGCGTTTGCCGTCTCGTCCCAGGCGCTGCTGGATAAAGAAGATGGGCCCACCCTCAAGTTTGATGATCAGAGCAATAATAAGGAAAACTGGAAGCAGGAAGATCAGCGCTGGCATAACCAGCGCAATATCCATGGCTCTCTTCACCGGTCCGTTAAGGCCGAGTAGCCGCGAGTCAGATTCATTATATCCTGTCGCTGGCTCTGCTGAAAAAGCAGTGCCAGCCTCAAAATTGAGGCTTTGTAGACCCATCAGCCGACCCCTTCATCGCTGTTAGTCATGGGCTTGGTAGGAAATTTCATTACGGAATTGCAACAAAAATTAGCTGTCCCTGAGAATTATTCATCTTTGAGGGGAGTTTTGGTGATGAACACACCGGAAATTCCCGTCTCTGGGGAATTTTGGGGCGTATGAAATCTGCTACCTGATTTTAGGACTTGCTTAGGCCTAATTTCCGATAGTGATCTTTCGACATTAGGAGAGCGATCATGGGTGAAGCGCTACGAAAGCCAGACAAGCAACCCTTAGAGGATGCCAGCGATGTCTCGAATGGTGAGGTCGCTGATTTGGACGCGGGTTCATTGGTGGTTCCTGTCACCTCGCCTGCAAAGGCCCTTCAGGACAAGTTGAATCGCCATTTCTCTGTGCGTCAGACCAAGTTCTCGGCGCAGTTTATCACATGGCTGGTCATCGGGGCCTGTGTAGGAACCTGGCTTGGCGGTATAGGTCTATACTCATCATTGTAGGGAATGCTGATCGGCAGTGCGTGACTGGTCATCTTAGGGTGTTCGGCGCTATCACGTCTTCAAAGTTAAGGAGACGTCGATGACGATTCGTAAGGCTGTACTGCCGGTTGCTGGTTTGGGGACACGGGTTTTGCCCGCTACGAAAGCGATTCCGAAAGAAATGCTGCCAGTCGTGGACCGGCCAGCGATCCAGTACGTGGTCGATGAAGCACTTGAGGCCGGAGTTGAGCACATCGTCTTTGTGACGGGCCGAAATAAAGGGGCCATCGAGGACTATTTTGACCGTGCCTATGAGCTGGAGGCAACGCTACAGCAAAAGCGCAAGGCTGGCGTTCTCGAAGATCTTGAGGCTCGCCTTCTCAAGCCCGGTGCTGCGAGCTTCGTGCGTCAGCAGGCGCCTTTGGGGCTTGGTCATGCAATCTGGTGTGCTCGTGACATTGTGGGCAACGAACCCTTTGCGATCCTGCTGCCAGACGTGATCGTGAAAGCGGAAAAATCCTGTCTTGCCCAAATGGTTGAGGCCTATGATCAAGTTGGCGGAAATGTGATTGCCGTTGATCAGGTGCCTGAGGATCGCGTATCGTCGTACGGTGTCATCGCGCCAAAGTCGCGAAATGACCGCTTAATCGAAATGTCTGGCATGGTGGAAAAACCACCCCGTGATGAAGCGCCATCTAACCTCAAGATTACCGGACGCTACATCTTGCAGCCTGAAATTTTTGGTCTGCTTGAGGATCAGGGCGCTGGGGCAGGGGGTGAAATCCAACTGACCGACGCTATGGCGCGCCTTATGGAGGCTCAGGCCTTCCACGCTTATGAGTTCGAGGGCAAGGACTATGATTGCGGATCCAAGGAGGGCTATTTTGAGGCTGTCCTTGCGCATGCGCTTGACCATGCTGAGATCGGGGCTGTCGCACGCGAGCTGGTCAACGCCGCAAAGTAATATATGTCATCTTGGCAGTATTTACTGACTTTCAATAAATCTGCGGCGGGTTTAGACCGGACGGACTGAGGAGTCGCGATGTTCTTTCTGGTTACAGGTGTTGCTGGTTTCATTGGCTCGCGGGTGGCTGCAAGCTTGTTGAAAGCTGGCCATCAAGTGCTTGGTATCGATAACCTCAATGATTATTACAGCCCAGCTCTAAAAGACGCGCGTTTGGCGCAATTGCAAGGCAATGCTGCTTTTACCTTTCGCAGAATGGATTTGGCCGATCACGATGCTCTTCTACAGCTTCCAGAACGCGACGATATTGATCGCGTAATCCATTTAGCGGCGCAGGCGGGCGTACGTTATTCGATCGAAAATCCATTTGCTTACGCCTCATCCAACCTGACCGGGCATTTGTCGGTTCTGGAGTTCTGCCGACATGCCGCGCGCCAGCCTCTTCTCGCTTATGCATCTTCAAGTTCGGTTTATGGCGACAATACGCAGGCCCCGTTTCGGGAAGACGCTGCAGTGGATAGTCCGGTCTCGCTCTATGCGGCGACCAAGCGCGCAGACGAACTCATGAGCCAGACTTATGCCAAACTGTACGGGTTACAGCAGATCGGTATGCGTTTTTTCACCGTCTACGGACCTTGGGGCCGACCCGATATGGCCTACTGGTCGTTTACCGAAAAAATCCTGAAAGGTGAAACCATTCGCGTATTCAATGGTGGCCAGATGAAACGCGATTTCACGTACATTGATGACGCCGTTTCAGGGGTTATGGCGATCGCTACCGAAACACCGCATTTTGAAAGCGGCAGGCGTCCTCATCACATCTATAATATCGGGCACAATGAACCGATTGCTTTGCTTGATTTTATTGCCACAATTGAGCGTGCGACAGGGCGTACAGCGCATAAGCAGATGGAGCCCATGCAGCCGGGCGACGTGACAGAAACCTGCGCAGATATCACCCGTATGCAAACAGATTATGGCTATGCACCCAAGGTTGCTCTGAGCGATGGCATCAGCCGGTTTGTCTCCTGGTTCCGTGAAGAGATGCTGGTTGAGTAGAGGGTTCAATGTCTGATTTGCCGCTGCCTACGCACACAGACATTCTTGCTGCATATGAACGAATTCGTGGACAGGTTGTTGAAACACCGATCCTGACCAATTCAGTTTTGAATGAGCGTGCAGGGGCAGATCTGTTTCTTAAGGCAGAATGTTTGCAGGAGACGGGAAGCTTTAAGCTGCGCGGGGCCATGAACCGGCTTTTGCAAATCCCGGAAGAAAATCGCGCTGCTGGCGTTGTTGCCTTCTCATCCGGTAATCATGCGCAAGGGATTGCCCGCGCTGCGAAGTATCTGTCGATGCCTGCCTTGATTGTTATGCCTGCTGATGCCCCCCAGGTGAAAGTCGATGGCGTTCTGGCTGATGGCGCAGAAATATACAGCTATGACCGCAATACCGAAGGCCGCGAAGAGATTGCTGCGACCATTGCAGGGGAGCGCGGTGCTGTTCTTGTCCCAAGCTTTGACGATGCAATGATCATTGCCGGACAGGGGACAAGCGGCGTCGAGTTTGCCCGCCAAGTAGACGGACTTGATCACCTGATGTGCTGTGCTGGTGGTGGAGGTTTGATCAGCGGCATTGCGCTGGCTTTTGAGGGGCTGTCACCAGAAACGCAGATATGGACCGCTGAACCTGAGCACCACAATGACTGGGCGCGGTCCTTGGCCACGGGGCACATTCAGCGCAATGCACCGGGAACGCATTCCATTTGTGATGCGATTCTGACACCGCAGCCGGGAGATCTGACCTGGGGGGTGGGACAGAGCCGTCTGAGTGGCGGTTTGGCTGTGAGTGATGATCAAATCCGCGAGGCGATGCGCCTTGCGTTTCGCCATTTGAAACTGGTTGTTGAACCGGGTGGCGCTGCAGCGCTCGCCGTCGCTTTATTTGCTCTGCCCGAAGCCATGAAAGGGCAGCGTGTTGGCGTTGTGCTGACTGGCGGGAATGTCGATGCAGACCTGTTCGCGCAAATCTTGAAAGGCTAGGCCTCTTTCATCAGGCGCGCCTTCTGGCGTTGCCAGTCGCGCTTGGCGGCTGTCTCGCGCTTATCCGCTTTTTTCTTACCTGTGCCGATCCCGATGAGGAGCTTTGCGAAGCCACGATCGTTGAAATAAAGCTTCAGAGGAATGATCGTGCGACCAGCGCGCTCCACCGCTTGCGAAAGCTTGGCGCGCTCACGTTTGGAAACAAGCAGTTTACGCTTGCGACGAGGGGCATGGTTGAAGCGGTTTGCACCTTCATAGGTCGGGATATCCGCATTGATCAGCCAAAGTTCACCTTCCTCAACGCTGGCATAGCTCTCTGCAATATTGGCTTTTCCGTTGCGTAGGGATTTCACCTCACTGCCAACCAGCATAATGCCAGCCTCCAGCGTATCCTCGACAGCATAGTCGAAGCGAGAGCGCCGATTCTCTGCAACGAGGCCGTCGCTGCGGCCTTTGGTTTGGGACTTCTTTGCCATGGCTTAAAGTTGGGCGGCCTCTAGCGCTTCGTCAATAATCGCCTGTGCGGCTTCATCAGACGCTGTAATCGGCAGGCGGACTTCAGCATCACACAGACCCATCTTGGCCAGGACGTATTTCGCCGGACCCGGTGAGGGTGTTTCAAACATCGCATTATGCAGACGGATCAGACGCGCTTCGATGGCTTGGGCCGCTTTAAGGTCACCGCGATTGAAAGCGTCATGCATATCTGCGCACTGGCGCGGGGCGACATTCGCAGTAACGGAGATACATCCAGCACCGCCCATGCCGCGATGGCCTAGGGCTGACATGTCATCGCCAGACAGTTGGTGGAATTGCTCGCCTTGTGTCAGCGCTGTGTGCAGGGAGACGCGGCCAAGGTCCCCTGTGGCATCCTTGATACCGATGACGTTTGGCAGTTTGGCGAGCTTCGCGACGGTTTCAGGTAACAGGTCGCAGGCTGTGCGGCTCGGTACATTATAGACAATCAGCGGCAGGGAGACAGAATCATTGATTGCGCGGAAGTGGGCCTCGAGACCGTCCTGATTGGGCTTATTGTAGTACGGACAGATGACCAGAGCGGCATCGGCGCCCACGCTTTTGGCATGGCTCACCAGTTCAATCGCTTCCCGGGTCGAGTTTGATCCTGCCCCAGCAATGACAGGCACACGGCCTTTAGCACTCTCTATACAGTTTTCGACGACCATACGGTGCTCGTCGTGGGATAGCGTGGCTGATTCGCCTGTTGTTCCACAGGGAACCAAAGCACTGGAGCCTTGCTCAATTTGCCAATCGATCAAATTCGCAAACGCTTCGCGATCTATGGCCCCATTCTTGAAAGGGGTAACAAGGGCAGGAATAGAACCATGAAACATTGGACAGAATGGCCTTCATATTGCGGTCGGACACAAATCGACAGACTTTGGTCACATCTGGCCTATAACCATGATTGAGGCTTTCGACAAAGGATAGAGATGCAACATATGCGTTTTGGTATTTCTGGACTGATTTTCGCTTTGGCTTTGACTACAGCAAACGGCGCGGCGAACGCCTTCATCGCCCCTGCGCCCAGTTTGAAACCAGATATCATCGCCGCTTCAGAAGTTGTAGCTACGTATGATGCGGCCTTGTTGCGCGATGGTCTTGAAGCTGTCGATGAGGGAAAGTGGTCAACTGTCCGGCGCATTGAGGGGCAAGTTCGCGATTCCACGGCCAAGGATATCCTGACCTGGTACTTGGCCCGCCGTGATACCACGATGTCATTTGACAGGATCGATCAGGCTTTGACACGTTTGTCGAGCTGGCCTGATATTAGCGATATCCGTGCCCGTGCTGAAGACGCTATTGATGACTCCGCCTTGAGTATGAGCGCGCGTGTGGCCTGGTTCCGCAGCCATGATGGGGCCAAGACGGGAGCCGGCCATTTGGCTTACGCTAAAGCGCTTGAGAGCCTTGGGCAAAACGAGCAAGCCATTATCGAAATACGCAAGGCTTGGCATGGGCGTACTCTGTCTTCGTCTGACATGCGGACCATCCTGAATAAATGGGGTGATCGCCTGTCTCAAGAAGATCACGAGAAGCGCGCCGATTTCCTGTTATGGGCCCGCCAGACGTCTTCCGCCACAGCGATGAAACCTTATTTGGGGCGCGATTGGCGGGCTTTGGTGGATGCACGCACGCGTTTGATCAGCCGTAGCCGCGGGGTAGAAAGCGCGATTGGCGCGGTTCCGACCAGCCTGCAAAATCACCCTGGTCTGGTCTTCGATCGGGCCTGGTGGCGGCGCAAGGCCCATATCAGTCAGGATCGGATTGCACCGCTTCTCCGTGAAATTGATGGTCAGCAGGTGCCTGCAGCCGGACAGGGCCGCCTCTGGGATGAGCGCAACATCGCGATGCGCACGGCGCTGAAGAATCAGGACTGGCTGCTGGCTTATGATTTGGCGTCACGGCACGGCATGACAGGTGGAACAGATTTCGCGGCGGCTGAGTTTAATGCGGGCTGGATTGCTTTGCGTCATCTTGGTGATGCGGCCAAAGGGCTCCAGCATTTTGAGAATCTAGAGAAAGGTGTCAGTACACCGATCAGTCTTTCCCGTGCACGCTATTGGCAGGGCCGGGCCAAGGAAGCTCTGGGCGATACCGTAGGCGCGCAGGCTGTTTATGCTTCAGCAGGCCAATATGATTTCACCTATTATGGCCAGCTCGCGGCTCAAAAGTCAGCAGAAGACACGATCTATCTGCCTAAAAGTTATAGTGTGACCGAGCAGGACCGTACGGCGTTCAATAGCCGCTCAACGGTTCGCGCGATGCGCCTGTTTGCTGAGAATGGTTGGGACGCAGCTTTCCGCAAGTTTGCTTATCATCTTGATGATCAGCTCACCCGCCCGCAGGATTTTGAGCTTCTGGCCGAATTTGGCCGTGAATATCATTATGCGGATATTGGCGTGCGTGGTGCCAAGGCAGGTCTTGCAAAAGGCGTCGTTGCCCCGGATGCGGCTTATCCTGTGGTCGAATATCCACTCCTAAAAGAGCCGCGTGTCGAGCGATCGCTCATGCTGGCTTTATCCCGTCAGGAAAGCGAGATGAATCCTGCCGCGATCAGCCATGCAAACGCGCGGGGTCTCATGCAGTTTATTCCGCGCACAGCCTCACTTGAGGCACGGCGACAAGGGCTACCATTCCGGACAAGCTGGCTGACCGACGACCCGGGCTATAACATGACGTTAGGCGGGGCCCATCTCGACACTTTGCTGGGGCAGTTCAATGGCAGCTATATCATGACGGCGGCGGCCTATAATGCCGGGGCCTCGCGCCCACAGCGCTGGATTGGCGAGTATGGTGATCCGCGCGCTGGCGAGATCGACCCGATTGACTGGGTTGAGTTCATTCCGTTCAGCGAGACCCGCAATTACGTGCAGCGCGTTCTGGAAAATACACAGGTTTACCGCCATCGCCTGAGTGGTCAGCCGGAAGAAATTCAGCTTCGTGAAGATCTCGAGCGCGGTAAGTTCAACGAGTAGTGCGCGGGCCCTTAAGAGGGTTCCTCAACCGTATCGTCGATGATCGGTCCGGCTTCCAAAGGCCCCGTATCAAGAAGATAAGCTGGCATTTGTCCGGCTGGACATTCAGCACTCATCACAGCGGCATTACCGATCGCAGGTGCACCAGCCTGAGTTCTGAGCAACCATGAGAAAAACAGCAAAACCCCGATACTGGCTAAAATGCCGATAATCATCCACTGACCAATGTCAGGAACATCGTCACCTTCTTCCTCATAGCCAGGGGCATGGGCAGTTACGACAGGTGCAGGTTTCAGTGCCGGGGCTGTTGGCGCCGCTACCGCTTCTGCACTTGTGCTGACTACAGCTTTCGGGGCAGGCGCCGGCTTAGGCTTGGGTTTGCCAACCAATGATAGCGGGTCAGTGGGATGTTTGGCTTTCCATGCGTCTTTGGCGTCCTTGTCACGCGTTTTGATTTCCATCCATTCGCGCAGGTCTTTGCGGCCATCGCGTTTGCCGAGATCATCAACCAGCTCATAGAGGCCTTTAACTGTTGTACGGGCAGTTAGCCCGGAAAGGGCGTAGCGATCATCGTCAGCAAACGGCTCATCTGGTACGGTCTTGTCCAAGCCAGCCTGGATCAGAACGCCTGGTTTAGAACGCGCATGATGGGCAATCGCATGGACCCAGTCGCTATCTTTGCTCTTCGTGTTGCAGGCTGCCTTTGACCATAAAACCAGAATGGACTGTGCATTATCGGCATCCCGATAATCCTTGGGTGTTGGCGTCGTATGCTCACGTTTCTTGTCATAACGGACTTTGAATTTCAGGGCGCGCAACTTTCGTACGATCAATTCGGCCTTTTCCTGATCTTTCAGTGCGCTCACCAAAAACACATCATACCGCATAGCAAACTCCTATTCGCGCCTTTCAGCTTAGCAAGACTCCTCTTGCTGGCCAGAGGATTTCAGGACAAGGCGCGAAAAGCGGGTGTTTCTTCCTTCAAAAAAGCGCTAAGCGGCGCTGTTTGTGAATGAAACGGAGCAAGTCATGGGCTTCCAGTGCGGGATTGTCGGTCTTCCTAATGTCGGAAAGTCGACGCTTTTTAATGCGTTGACGCAAACGGCGGCTGCGCAAGCCGCGAACTATCCCTTCTGTACGATTGAGCCGAATGTCGGTGAGGTTGCCGTGCCTGAGCCGCGTTTGAACGCATTAGCGGAGATCGCAGGCTCCAAGGAGATTATTCCGGCGCGTATGAACTTTGTAGATATTGCGGGTCTGGTTGAGGGTGCCTCAAAAGGAGAGGGCCTCGGCAACCAGTTCCTCGCCAATATCCGCGAGACCGATGCGGTTATTTATGTACTGCGCTGCTTTGAAGATGACGACATCACGCACGTCTCCGGGAAAGTGGATCCGATCGCTGATCTCGCTGTCGTCGAGACCGAGCTTATGCTGGCTGACCTTGAAAGCCTTGAGAAGCGTAAGGTGAACTGGGTCAAGAAAGCCAATTCCGGCGATAAGGAAGCCAAGGCACAGGTTGCGCTCATTGATAAGGCGCTTGCCGAGCTTGATGAGGGGCGTCCGGCCCGTCGCGCGGATGTCGATGATGAAGAACGCAAAGCCTGGAACATGCTGCAGCTTCTGACAGCCAAGCCTGTTCTCTATGTTGCCAATGTTGATGAGGGAAGTGCTGCTGAGGGCAATGAGCATTCACAGCGCGTCCTTGATTATGCTGCCGAGGAAGGCTCGCAAGCGGTCGTGATCTCAGCCCAGATCGAGGCGGAAATTTCACAGCTTGATGATGAGGAGCAGGCTGACTTCCTCGAAACACTGGGACTGGAAGAGCCGGGCCTGAATCGCCTCATCCATGCGGGCTATGATTTGCTGGGCCTGCAGACCTATTTCACCGCTGGTCCAAAAGAGTCGCGCGCCTGGACCATTCGCAAAGGCTATACCGCGCCACAGGCTGCGGGCGTCATTCATGGCGACTTTGAAAAAGGCTTCATCCGCGCTGAAACCATCGCCTTTGAGGACTATGTTGCCAGTGGCGGTGAGGCAGGTGCCAAAGAGGCAGGCAAGATGCGCGCGGAGGGTAAGGATTATGTCGTTCAGGACGGCGATGTCATGCTGTTCCGCTTCAATGTCTAAAACGGACTAAATCTCGACATAGTTCCGTATATGTTCTATCCCGAATCGGGTATAGGATTTTATATGGAACCCATCATCCAAATCGGTCAGACAGGCCTCGACCTGATCCACATTATCTCTGTGGGCCTTGCGCTGGCGCTCGGGATCACAGCTTTCCTGCTCAATGACCGCCGCAATCAGGAAAAGCAGGCCCGGCAAGAGGCTGAGGCTGACCTTGCGCTGGTCACCGAGAAGCTCGAAGACCAGCGAGCACTTGTTGAAGATGCAAAAGTTGAATTGGCCGAATTGCGGGGACAAACGGCGCGTGAGCGCGAACAGTTTGCTGAGATTGCCCAAGGGGTCATGCAGAAGACCCAAGCGCAGTTCATGCAGCTTGCCGATGAGACCTTCAAGAAACACCGGGAAGGCAGCAAGGGCGAGCTGAAGCAGCTCATGCAACCGATCGGGGAAAACTTTGACGCTTTCAAGAAACGCGTTGAAGCCATCGAAAAAGTTCGCGCCGAAGATAAATCGGTCATTCAGGAACAGGTCAAGGCGATTGGCGAAAGCCTGCACCGCAATACCGCGGAGACTGGAAAGCTTGTGAATGCTCTGACCGCACCGAAAGGTGGTGGCCGCTGGGGCGAGATGACCTTGCGCAATGTCATGGAGCAGGCGGGGTTATCAGCGCATTGCGATTTCAACGAGCAAGTCAGCGATGAGACAGAGGAAGGGCGCCAGCGCCCGGATGCGATTATCCATTTGCCGGGTGGTCGCGAGATCGTTGTCGACTCCAAGGTCTCTCTGAGCGCCTATATGGAAGCGGCGAGTGAAGGCGATCCAACCCAACGCGCCGTTCACCTTAAAGCCCATGCCGAAAGCGTCCGTCGCCATATCGAGGGGCTCGCGTCCAAACGCTATCAGGACAATCTTGAGGAGCGCGTGGACTTTGTTGCGATGTTCATTCCGGGTGAGAATTTCTTTGCCGCAGCGCTGGAATACTCGCCGGACCTTCTGGAGAAGGCTTATTCAAAAGGTGTGATTGTCACAACGCCATCTACGTTGATCGGCCTCGCCAAGACGGTCTCCTATGTCTGGCGGCAGGAAAAGATGACCGAGAATGCGCGTGAAGCGGCTAAGCTCGGCGAGGAGTTGTATAGCCGTATCGCGGTTATGGCTGAACATATCCAAAGACTGGGTAAGTCGCTTAATGGCGCTGTCGACAACTATAACAAGATGAGTTCGTCTCTGGATAAGCGTGTTTTACCGACCATGCGGAAGCTGGAAGACCTTTCCATTGCCCCGCCAGACAAGACGATTCCGGAGCCTAAACGCATCGAATCCAGCGCCGATACGAATGGGACAGCGCAGCTAGAGCTGATTGATAAAGCGTCCTGATATTGACCTTGGCCCATTCGCTGCATACCTGACACGCATGGCTATTCGAGAAATTCTGACCGTTCCTGATCCGCGTCTTAAAGAGGTGTCCAAACCTGTTGAAGGCGGCGTGACCGATGATATCCGCGCTTTGATGGATGACATGCTGGAAACCATGTATGACGCGCCGGGCATCGGCCTCGCTGCAATTCAGGTTGGTGTGCCCTTGCGTGTGATCGTGATGGATCTGGCTGGGGAAGGTGAGGAGCCACAACCCCGGTATTTCGTGAACCCTGAAATCCTGCCTCTGACGGAAGATACAGCGCCTTATGAAGAGGGCTGTCTTTCAGTGCCGGATGTCTTCGATGAAGTTGAGCGTCCGACGGAATGCCGTATCCGCTATCTCGACTATGACGGCAAAGAGGTCGAAGAGGTTGCAGAAGGCCTGTTTGCTGTCTGCATCCAGCATGAAATGGATCACCTTGAGGGCACACTTTTCATCGACCACTTGTCACGTCTGAAGCGGCAGAGAGCGGTTGATAAAGTCAAGAAAGCCAAGCGTTTACGTGCGAAAAGCGCGGCTTAGTCTTCGCTCTCCAACAGACCTGACAATTGAACGCGTCCGCCATCCAGAGTGATGGCTTCGCCTGTAATGATGTTGGATGCCGGGTTTGACAGGAATAGCGCCGTTTCGGCAATTTCTTCCGCGCTGGCTGGTCGCCCAATAGGGGTGCGTAGTTTCAACCAGGGTTCGCGACCCTCTGCGCGTGGGCGCAAGGCGACAACAGCATTCACACGCACATGTTCCGGTGCCAGCTCGACTGACGCCGACTTTACCACGCCAAGAATGGCTTTCTGGGTCACCCCTTCGCTGAACCAGCCCGGCTGGGACGCAACAGCGCCCAGAGACAGGACAAATGTAAACGTTCCTGCTTGCCGTGTACGGTCTGCAGCATTCTCGGGGTCTTGAATCTGCTCGATCATCTGATCTGAGAAAATGCGCAGCGCATTCACGCTGGCACGGATGACGGTCGTCAGCTTGTTCTCGAAGCCCTTGGTGTCGAGATCAAACAGGTTATCTGGCTCTGGAAGCGTCGGTACAGCAACGACATTGTCGATCCGGCCATAGCTTTCCAGGCACAAAGCCAACGCGTTCTTCAACCCGATTTTTGTGTGAACATCGCCATGATGTAGATCGACTTTATCGCCTAAGAGCTTTTCCAACTCAGAGAGCTGTTTCTCATCAGGGTCGACGGCGAGAACTGTGTGACCCGCATCAAGAAAGCGTCGGGCCACAGCTTCGCCAACAGTCTGGCCAAGGCCAATGATCAGGCTGACGGGTTTTTCCATGACAGCTCCTGTCTACGCAGTCTTAATGCGCAGACAGGAAAAAGAGGGGCGCGTCAACTTGCGCGCAGCATTCCTATTTCTTCTTTGAGGCGAAGTTTTTGCCTTTTAAGGTCTTTCAACACCGTCACGTCGGCTGACGGTCGCTTCTGTTCTTCGTTGATTTTCTCATCCAGTTGGGAGTGACGGCGGTTCAACTCTTCAATCCGACGGTTCAGGGACATAGGCTTCTCCTTCTCTTGGCTTTGAAAATCTGTGACTTTATAGCCACAGTAAATCACGAGGAGATACGCCTGTCACGTGTATTTCGACTCATATTTTGCGACGTTTAGCCTCTTGCGGCGTTTCCCTTACGCCGTGTTTTCGCAATGAACATGCGCTCATCCGCCTGATCGATCAGGCCTTCTGCGCTTAAGCCCCGGCGCCACGCGACAGTCCCGCAAGAAGCACCGACATGAACAGGTTCAATCGTTTTGTCTGCACTATCGCGCACGACAAGGCCGCTCAGCGCTTGTTCGAGATCAATCGCTTTGCGGCGCGCATCAGCATATTCTGCATGGGGCAGGAGGAGCGCAAATTCATCGCCGCCCAAACGCCCAGGAATGTCGGTCTGGCGCACATTTTCCAGAATGATCTGTGCAACGTGCAGTAAAACCCGGTCCCCGGTGGCATGGCCGAAGCGATCATTGACCAGTTTAAACCGATCAAGGTCGATATAGATCAGGCTTAAAGGCGTCCCATAACGTTCTGACAGCGCAATTTCCCGGCTTAACTCGCGGGTAAAAGCTCGGCGATTGAATAGAGGGCAAAGCGTGTCCCGGTCGGCGAGTGCTTCAGCATTCTTGAGCTGTGACAGAAGCTCATCCCGCTCGGCCCGCAGGCTGAGAATTTCCCCGGCCAATGCTTCCATGGTCGCCGCCAGGTCACGTGGCAGGGTATCCATCTCGATGCCCAATGCGCGCAACAGCGCGAGGCGAGTTGTATCGGAAGGCGCGGTGATCTCAGTCATCAAGATCAGCCTAGCGTGAGTGCACACGTTTGGACAGGTCTATCAGGTGGTTGACGATGGCGCGCGGATTCCTATTGTGCGCGCTTTGCATGGGGGCTCTTCATGGAGCAGACAGATTCCCGTCCACCAAAAGTCGGTGTCATCATGGGTAGCCAGTCAGACTGGCCCGTGATGCAAAAGGCCTGTGACATGCTTGACGAAATGGGCGTTGCCTATGAGACACGCATTGTCTCGGCGCATCGTACGCCGCAAAGACTGGTTGAGTATGCCAATAGCGCGAAGGATCGCGGGTTGAGCGTGATCATTGCCGGAGCGGGTGGCGCTGCGCACCTTCCGGGCATGGCCGCAGCGATGACACCCCTGCCAGTGCTGGGTGTCCCGGTTCAATCGCGCGCTTTGAATGGCTTCGATAGCCTGCTTTCGATTGCGCAGATGCCTAAAGGGGTGCCAGTTGGTACATTAGCGATTGGGGAGGCCGGTGCCGCCAATGCGGGTATTCTAGCCGCATCTATTGTCGCGCTTGAGGATCAGACTGTGGCTGAAAAGCTCGACGCTTTCCGGGCCAAGCAGACAGCGGCTGTGGGGGAGAAACCGGTTTGATCGCGCCTTTACCTGTCGGGGCAACAATCGGCATACTTGGAAATGGGCAATTGGGTCGAATGCTGGCCGAAGCTGCGGCGCGGCTTGGGTTTGATGTGTCCGTTTATGGGCCCGAGCCTGATAGTCCGGCCAGCCGTGTTGTCGCTTTAGAGGTTCGCGCGGATTACACTGATCTCGACGCGGTTATCGCATGGGGCAAAGCCTGTGATGTGGTGACCTATGAGTTTGAGAATGTGCCGGTTGCGACGGCGCAGGCGCTGATTGATGCAGGTGTCCTGGTCCGTCCGGGGGCGAAGCCTCTGGAAATGGCGCAGGATCGCGTCATCGAAAAAACCTTTCTGAAACAATGTGGTATCCCAACAGCTGATTTTGCCGGGATTGGTGCAGCATCCGAAATTGAGACGCCTCTCAATCAGTTTGGTGGCAAAGGCATCCTGAAGACACGGCGTGATGGCTATGATGGTAAAGGGCAGGTGCGGCTTGTAGCAGGTGATGACTTTGAGGAAGCCCATCATGCCTTGGCGTATGCGCCAGCAATTCTTGAAGCTTTCATCCCGTTTGAAAAGGAAGTTTCTGTCCTGATCGCGCGTGGCGCGGATGGTGAAACGCGGGTCTGGGATATTCCAGAGAATGGCCACGTGAATGGGATTTTGAGGACCTCAACGGTACCCGCAGAGGTGACAGAGAGCACCTCGCAGGAGACAAAGAGGGCAGCAAAGGCCCTTGCTGAAGCGCTCGATTATATCGGCGTTCTTGCACTGGAATTTTTTGTTCTGGAGAACGGGGATGTCGTCGCGAATGAGTTTGCCCCGCGTGTTCACAATTCCGGACACTGGACGCCAGAGGCTTGCGCGACAGGCCAGTTTGAACAGCATATTCGCGCCGTCGCAGGTTGGCCGCTTGGTCTGGTGACGCGTTATCATGATGTCGTCATGGAGAACCTGCTGGGCGATGAAATCCTTTCTACGGATCAGCGTCTCGCAGCCGGCGAGATCGTCACCCTATATGGTAAGCGAGAAGCCAAGCCCGGGCGCAAGATGGGGCATAGTGTAAGGAGGCTCACCTAATGGCTCAGATTCCATTTGCACAGATTGATGCGTTCGCGAGCCAACCCTTCGAGGGTAATCAGGCCTGCGTCATGCCATTGGAGGCCTGGCTGCCGGATGATGTCCTGCAAGCGATTGCGGCTGAGAATAATGTCGCAGAAACCGCCTATATCACTGCTGAGGGCCCCGCGCGCTGGAAGCTTCGCTGGTTCACCCCGGCGGTTGAAGTGCCACTCTGTGGTCACGCAACATTGGCGACCGCTCACTGGCTGTGGGCACATGGCGGTTTTGAAGGCGATAAGATCACATTTGAAACCGTCAAATCGGGTGAGCTCTATGTTTCGCGCCTGCCAGACGGGCGGCTAGAGATGGACTTCCCTGCGCCTGAGGTTTTTCCGATGGAGATTGATGAGGCGGTTGTAGAAGCCTTGGGCGCCCGGCCCGTGGAAGTCCTTGGTGGTCCTTTCTATGCGGCCATTTTCGAAACAGCCGCGCAGGTGAAAGCACTAAACCCTAATCATAGCGCATTGGCTCATCTTGGTATGACAGGTGATGGCTGGGAGCGGGGTAATTTTGGTTGCCTGGCTGTCGATGGCGATGGTGTGGACGTGACAAGTCGCTTCTTTGCCCCCGGCAGCGGGATTGAGGAAGATCCGGCAACAGGCAGTTGGCACTGTATGGTCGCGGCGATTATGGCGTCGCGCAAACAGGGCCCGATACAATGCTATCAAGCCTATCCGGGACGCGGTGCCCATATCGAGGTCGAGAAAAGAGCTGATCGCGTGAAACTGCGCGGGCGCTGTGTCACGGTGATTGAAGGCGCGTTTAATCTGTAATTGGCTGAGCTGTTTTCGTGCCGCGCTGGGCGAGCCAGACGCCAAGCAGGATTAAGGCAAAGGCGAGGGCTGCATTCCAGTCCTGAACCTCTTGGAAGGCGAAATAGCCAATAATCGCCGAGACGATTGGGATTGTGTATCCGGTCAGAGACAGGAAGGTCGCGCTCGTTCGTTTGATCAGGACCATATAGAGCACAGAGGCCATCGCTGTTGGCCCAATCCCCAAGCCAATCACCCCCAGTATTGCTGCGTTAGAGGGGGTGAGCGTGCTGAATTCGACACTCAACAGGAGTGGCCAGGTTGCCACCGCTCCAATCGATATAAAACCCGCTGAAAAGACAAAAGGCGGTATGTCTCGCGCATAGCGCGCCGTGATCGTCGAGATCGCGTAGAAAACCGTCCCGAGCAGGCAGAGGGCTTGTGCGGTCATGCTGGTAGACCCAAAGGCCGTGATCGCTTCGGGACCAAACAGAACGGCAACGCCCATAAATCCAACCCCAAGGCCAAGCGCTTTGCCTTTCGTCATCTGATCATCATGGAATAAGGCGTGGGCGAGCACGGAAACGAATAAAGGCGAGGCGGCTACATAAAGGGCTGCCAAGCTCGAATCGACGGTTTTCTGTGCTGTTGTAATAACAAAGAAAGGTGCCGCTGTGCCGACAATGCCCATCACAGCCATTGCGAGCCAGCTCTTCCAGGCGCTTAACGCCGGCCATTTCTGACGAGCGATGAAAGCGACGCAGAGTAAAATGATGCCGCCAAGGGTCAGACGGGCTGGGATAATGAACTGAGGCGGGAATCCGGATGCGGGATCAGACTGGCTCACTGCGATTCGCGTGAAGGCATATGCACTTGCCCAGATCAGAGTGACCGCTGCGAAGAGGGCCCAATCAACAGGTGTGCGATGCGTTGTCATTACGGCTCCAGCGTTTCCGCACGGGGTAATACTGTTTGCCAAAGGGTCAACTCTTGCGCACAGCGTAAGATAGGCCGTTGCGCCCTCAAGGCTCTGCGGTTAGGGCGAAGAGATGGAAGTCTTTTATCAGAGCCCTGCCACTTTTGTGCTTATCGCCGCAAATGTGATTGCCAGCATGATCGCCTTTTCCAATCCCCGGTTTATGGAGCAGAACCTGTTTCATGTTGGTCCTATCCTACAGGGCCGGGAATGGCATCGCATTGTCACGAGTGGTTTTCTCCATGGGGGCTTCTTTCACCTGCTGATCAATATGTATGTCCTGTATGGCTTCGGGCGCCTGCTGGAGCATCCGAATGTCCTTGGCACGGGTGGTTTTCTGATTGTCTATGGGGCCGCGCTCCTTGGCGGTAGTTTCTGGTCGTTGCTAGAGAACCGCCGAAAGCCTGACTATCGCGCGCTTGGGGCATCAGGAGCGACGTCCGGGATTATTTTGAGCGTCTGCCTGTTCGCTCCGTTTGCGACCTTGATCCTGTTTGTGATCCCGATGCCTGCTGTCGTTTTCGGCGTCGTTTTCATTGTTTTGAGCGCTGTTCTCGCGCAGCGCGAGAATAAGGTCATCGGGCATGAGGCGCATCTTGGCGGAGCGCTTGCCGGTCTCATCGCGACGATGTTGGTGCGCCCGGACGCTCTGTCGATTTTCTCCGAACAAGTCGCAGCTCGCCTTGGTGGGGGCTGAGCGGTATGGGCGTTGTTTCTGAAGCTCTTGCCGCCCGGATTGAGGCAGGGCAGCTTAACTCTGATCCCGCGCAAACCGAAGCGGCAAAGCGCCTTGATGCGGTTCTCGGGCGCCTGAAGGCAGGCGGCAAAGGCGGCTGGTTTTTCAGTAAGCCCAAAGCTGTTACCGGCCTTTATATGTGGGGTGGCGTTGGGCGTGGGAAATCCATGCTGATGGACCTCTTCCATGCGCATTCACCGGTAAAGTCCAAGCGCGTGCACTTCCATGAATTCATGGGCCGTGTGCATAGGCGTCTGACCAAAGCGCGGGCGGACACGTCCGTGAGTGATCCGATCCCACCCGTAGCCAAAGAGTTTGCCAGCGAGGTGCAGCTCCTCTGCTTTGACGAGTTTCAGGTGACCCAGATTGCTGATGCGATGATCCTCTCGCGTCTGTTTGAAGAATTGTTTGAACGCGGTGTCACGGTGGTCGCGACGTCCAATCGTCATCCCGATGAGCTGTACAAGAATGGCTTGAACCGGGAACTGTTCACGCCGTTTATTGGCTTACTCAAAGACCAGTGTGAGGTGTTCGAGCTGGCCTCGGAGCGTGACTATCGGCTTGAGCGTCTGACGGAGGCTCCGGTCTGGTATGTTGGCGCAGAGGGTGAGCATGCGCTGGACCGGGCGTTTGAGCGTTTGACCTTGGGCGCAGAGCCGCAGAGTTGTACGCTGACTGTACAGGGGCGAAAGCTGCAGGTTGAGCGTGAAGCCGCTGGGGTTGCCCGTTTCACCTTCGAGGAGCTGTGTAAAAGGCCGCTAGGGCCGCAGGATTATCTGACCATTGCTGCAACGTTCCACACCATCCTGCTCGACGATATTCCGGTCATGGCCCGTGACCAGCGCGATGAGGCAACCCGTTTCGTCAGTCTGATTGATGCCCTTTATGAGGCTAAGGTGAAGCTGGTGGCAACGGCGGAGGCAGACCCTGAAGCGCTATACACGATGGGAGATGGCAGCTTTGAATTTCAGCGCACGGTCAGCCGACTGCATGAAATGCGCTCGGTTGAGTATATGGCCGAAGAGCACGTCATACCCGAAGACCTTTGAGGCGTAGCCGCGCTCTCTCAGCGTATTAAGGGGAGGGAGGAAACGCCAAAAAAGCGCGGCGAGACAAGGGTCTCTAAAATCTATTACGAACGAAGCCGATCATTGGATCCATATGCGTGTGCTTTTTCTTAGTATCCGCTGGCATTGCCATCCTTGCGCATCTCTGTTGCGGCGATCCACGCCCCGGTTTCGAAATCGCGCATGATGGCCTGATACCCCCCGCCATTGGCCTGGCAGCATTTGACCGTATGGCCACGGCGTTCCAGTTCAGCGCGGGTTTCTTCTGGAATACCGCTTTCGAGCCAGATAACGCCCATATCGCTTTCGCATTCGTCGCCGCTTAGATTATCGGTTGGTTCGCAGCCGCCGCGATGTTCCCAGCGTGCTGCATCGCCAGCTTCTTGCAGACCCATATTGTAGTCGACAAGGTTCAGGATGATCTGAACGTGGCCTTGTGGCTGCATTCCGCCCCCCATCAGGCCGAAGCTGAGCCAGGGTTTAAACTCGCATTGCTTGAGGCTACGGGCTGGAAGCTCTGTATTGTTCCAGGTCGGCATTTCGCCACTCATGATATAGAAGTCCTGTATCCACGGATCGCACGTGCCTAAATCCGCTTTGAAAGCAAAGGCTGGAATAATCGTGTGGAAAGGTCGCTTGCCGGGCTCGAAGACATTTGGATGCTCTGGGTCGAGGCTGAAGAGCTGTCCGCGATCTTGTAGCATGAAACCAAGCCCATCCGGCACAAGGCCAGACCCCATGCCGCGATAATTCGATTGGATCAGCGACACCATCATGCCGTCTTTATCGGTTACGGTCAGATAGGTCGTGTCACCGTCTTCGAGCTTTTTGTCGGCTTTGGCGAAGCCGGGTGCAGGAGGCTCCATGGCCTGACTAATATCAATGGCGCGACCACGTTCTTCATTGTAACCAGGGCGAACAAATGTTGTTGGATCAATTCCGCTAAACGCTGGGTCCGCATATCCTGCTGCGCGATCAGCAAAGGCCAGACGCTTCGCCTCAACTTGCGCCATCAGGCTGTCAGCCGAGCCAAAACCCATGTCGCGCAGGTCGAACCGCTCCAGCATTTGTAGCATTTGCAGCGCCGCGACGCCTTGCGTGTTCGGGCCGAGTTCGCAGAGGGAGACTTCAGCGCGATAGGTAACGCAGATCGGCTCAATCCACTCACCTTCATGGGCGGCGAGGTCTTCATAGCTCATAAACCCGCCAATACGTTCCATATAGGCGTCCATCGTCCGCGCCAGTTCACCCTTGTAGAAGGCATCCCGGCCTTCGGTTGCGATTGCCTCAAGCGTGTTGGCAAGGTCCGGGTTACGGAACAGGCTGCCTTCGCGTGGCGCAGGGGAGAAATAGGTCGCTTTGGCGTTGGCATACTCTTCGAGCATGCCGCTTTCATAGGCTTCGGCCAGGCGCGTCTCATTGCGCCCCCAATAATAGGCGATGACTTCCGGAATGGGTGCGCCGTTGCGGGCATACTCAATCGTTGGGGTCAGGTTATCCTGCATCGGCAGACGGCCAAACTTTTCATGCAAGGCAAACCAGCCATCCACTGTACCCGGAACGCTTACTGGCGCGGCGCCAAAGGGCGGGATTTCTTCGCCGTCCTCATGCTCATCAGCGGCGGCCTGCATATCAGCTAGCGTTGCGCCCATTGGGCTGCGGCCAGAGCCATTATAGCCATAGAGCTGTTGCGTTTCGGGATCCCAGACAATGGCGAACAAGTCCCCGCCAATGCCATTGCCAGTTGGCTCAACCAGACCAAGCATTGCATTTGCAGCAATCGCGGCATCCATCGCGCTGCCGCCATCTTTCATGATGTCGAGTGCAACTTGCGTGGCGAGCGGATGAGCTGTCGCCGCGGCGGCATTTGGGGCGACCACAGCGCTTCGTGTGCCAATATCGCGGCCTGATGGCATCCGGTCTCCAGGGCCGGGCTTGGATATCTTCGGCGCAGCTGGTTCGGTGCTTTGAGCCGTTGCTATACCAGCGCTGAGCGATAGCGTCAGGGCGCTTGCAAGGAATGTGGTCAGGGCGCGCATCTCTGTGTCTCCTCCAGTTGGAAGGGAGACTAGGGCGTGTCGCCCAAGATGCAAATGACACTATTGTGCGCGGGTGGCGGTGACCGTCACGTCCACGGTCACGTCTTCGCCGACCCAATCAGCAGACGCGTCTGAATCTTGTCCAAGGTCGAGCGGTGTGCGTTGCAGGACGGTTTGCCCGGTCATGCTTGCTGTGTTGCCATCAAGACTCAGAGTAAAGGCAAAGGGTGCCTCGACGGTGATGCCTTTCAAGGTCAATCGCGCGGTGGAGGTGAACCCTGTGTCTTCCGAGCCAGTGATGTCGACAATCTCAACTTGCGCTGTCGGGAAGGCGGATGTGTTTAGCCATTCAGGGGCCGGAAGGCTGTCTGTATAAAGTTTCTGATTGGCCTGCGCGCTTTGCGTGGAGACGGTGACATTGACTTCAGCGCTTTCAGGCGCGGCAGGATCAAACCGGATGGCAGCATCCCAGTTGTCGAATGTCCCGGTATAGTCATTGCCATCATGGACGCCGCCAAAACGGATTTCAGATTGCTCATAGTCAACCTGCCAGTTGGTCGTGATCCCAGATGTGTTTTGAACCGGCGCGCCACCCCCGGAAATCGCCTTAATCAAGACTGGTGCGCCGGCAATCAGGATGAGAAGGCCAATTGCCGAACCAAACGCGGCCACGGCGCCATTGGCAGGCAGGGCTGGCGGCCGGGTTTCCCCGAACAGGCCCGGCATCATACGTTTCAGAACGCCTTCCTCTGCGCTGAACTCATGCTTGATGGCGCCTGCGATATGCAAAGCTAGCAGAGCGAATGTGACCCAGGCGAGTTTTGAGTGAATGAAATTGACCGCGCCACTGGCGCTTTCAGTCTTCAGACCTTCGACAAAGGGGATATCAGGCCAGCTGATGATACCGAAGAGCACGGTTGGGACGTCGAGCTTGACGCTAACCGAGCTGTAGAGCCAGCCAGTCAGGGGTAGCAGCAGCATTACGGCGTAAAAGCCAATATGAACCAAATGGCTGGCGGTTTTCTCCAGCGGCTTCATATCCTCGGGAAGGCCAGGCGGCGGGTTCATGACCCGCCAGAGAATGCGCGCAACGGTTAGCAGCAGGATCGTAATCCCGATCGACTTATGCAACTGGTACAGGAAGTATTGTCCTGGTGCTCCGTCCGGCAGGTCACCCATATACCAGCCACCAAAAATCATGCCGATAATGGCGATTGCGATCAGCCAGTGAAGGATTATCGCTACGGCTGTGTATCGTTCGCTGCGCGCACCCATATCTGGTTCCTATTCGTCCTGTACGAATTCGCCGGAAAACTCGACGGTCACTTCATCACCGATCAGAGGCAGGAAAGCACCCATACCCCATTCGGAACGCGTAATGGTCGTTGATGCGTTGAACCCGATCAAGTCACGTTCGCCAAGCCATGGCACATTCGTTGCGCCATTATAAGTAACATCCAGCGTGACAGGCTTGGTCTGGCCGAGGAAACCCAGATCACCTGTGACCTGACCTGTAAGGTCATCTGTGCGCGTGATCTCTGTTGAGGTGAAGGTGATTTCCGAAAACTCACCAGCGTTCAGCCATTGCGGATTCTGGGAGAGATCCTCATTCCAACTTTCATAAGGGCTGTCCTGATGTGAGCTTTTATAGTTGCCGGGATAATTGGTTTGGACGGCTGCGGGGTTGATCGTGACGGATAGGACTGCAGCCTCTGGCACGGCAGGGTCAAAGCTCAAGTCCGCGTCGAAATCTGTAAAGTTGACGCGATACTGCGAAAGGCCGCCACCATGTCCCACCTTGAAGGTCAGAAAGGCATGGTTCTTATCAAGGCTGTAGTCGCCAGCTGCGACATCGCGAAGTTTCTCATGCAGGCTATCCGGGGTATCAGCGACAGAGGGTGGCGTTTCAGCCTCGGTTGTCGATGTAGGCGATGTGTCTGCACCGCCACAGGCAGCAAGTGCCAGTCCTGCAGCAGACCCTAAAAGGATATGAAGTTTCATTGGATTAGTCCTTTGTGCTGGCCTGGCTATTCGTCTTGCAGGAACTCACCAGAGAATTCGATGGTCACATCACTTGAGACTGATCCGCCATTCGCGGTCAAACCCCACTCAGTGCGATCGATTGTGGTTGAGGCATTAAAGCCGAGCAAGTCACGCTGACCGAACCATGGCACATTGGTTGTGCCATTATAGGTGACGTCCAGAGTGACAGGCTTTGTCACGCCCAGAAAAGTCAGATCGCCGGTCACCGTACCAGCAAAATCACTGGTCAGGTCTGCAGAGGTCGACGTGAAGGTAATGGCAGGGAAGGCTTCGGCGTTGAAATAGTTTTCGCCCTTGGTCAGCTTGTCGTGCCATTCGATTTTCTTCTCAGCATCAGGATAATGCGTTTCAATGGCCAGCGGGTTGATGGTGACGCTAATGGTCGAGGCGGTTGGGTTCTCCGGGTTGAAATCCAGCGTGGCGTCAAAGTCGGTGAAGTTCACAGTGTAGTCAGAGATACCAATATGTTTCACCGACCAGGTCAGGAATGCATGGTTCTTTTCAAGGCTATAAGTGCCTTCATCCGCGCCGTTTAGGGTGACTTCAGCGCTGGCAGGAATGGCAAGCGCGAGGGCCGATACGGCAAGAGCTAGTGTACGCATGAGGGAATCTCCGATTTCATTTATCCTGCGCCAATAGGTAGCGCACCCTTTTGCAATGGCTAGACGCGTTATATGGAGAACCGAAAATAACTTTTATGCCGGAGTCGCATGATCATGTCTTATGATGCCCCTGTTGATGATATTGCTTTCACACTGCGCAAGGTGACCGGTCTGGACCGCCTTGGTGAGACAGGGGCGTTTGAAGCCTATGATGCCGACCTGATCGATCCCATCCTTGAGGAAGCCGGGAAGCTAATGCGCGATGTCATCGCGCCGTTGAACCAGTCTGGTGACAAACATGGCGCGCAACTGACGGCAGACGGCGTTAAGGCCGCGCCGGGCTTTGCTGAGGCTTATGCTGCGTTTCGGGAAGGTGGCTGGATGGGGCTATCGGTGCCGGAAGAATGGGGCGGGCAGGGGCTACCCAAAGTGCTTGGTCTTGCCGTCATGGAAATGCTGCATGGGGCGAACATGGCGTTTGGCTTGTGTCCGATGCTCAGCTTTGGCGCGATTGAAGCCTTGCTGGAGCACGGCACGGACGACCAGAAAGCGAAGTATCTACCGAAACTGGTCAGCGCAGATTGGACCGGGACGATGAACCTGACCGAGCCACAGGCCGGATCAGATGTCGGTGCGCTAAAAGCCAAGGCTGTGCCGAATAGTGATGGCTCTTACGCAATTACCGGGCAGAAGATTTACATCACATGGGGTGACCATGATGTGGCTGAGAACATCATCCACCTGGTTCTGGCACGCCTGCCAGATGCACCAGCGGGCTCACGCGGGGTCTCACTCTTCATCGTGCCCAAGACTATGGTCAATGATGATGGCAGCCTCGGCGAAAACAATGCTGTGAAATGTATTGGTCTAGAGAATAAGGTTGGTATTCATGCCTCACCAACTTGCGTCATGGAATATGACGGGGCGACGGGGTGGCTGATCGGGGAGGCCAATAAGGGGCTTGCCTGTATGTTCACGATGATGAACTCGGCCCGCCTGAATGTTGGTCTCGAAGGGGTCGGTGTTGGCGAGGCTGCTTATCAGACAGCATTTGCCTACGCACAGGAGCGTAAGCAGGGCAAAGCCGCTGGCGTTGATGGGGCTGCACCAATCCTGCACCACTCTGATATTCGTCGTCAGTTGATCACCATGCGCGCCAAAGTGCAGGCCGCCCGAGCGATTTGTTATGCTTGTGGTGTCGCGACGGATATGGCTGAAGTCGCCTCAACGCCAGAAGAGCGCGCGAAAGCCAAGCTACGAGAAGAATTACTGACCCCAATCGCAAAGGCCTGGTCAACCGATATGGGCGTTGATGTGGCAAGTCTTGGTGTGCAAGTGCATGGCGGTATGGGCTTCATGAATGAAACCCTCGCAGCCCAGCTTTATCGTGATGCCCGGATCGCGCCGATCTATGAAGGCACGAACGGGATTCAGGCGATCGATCTGGTCGGCCGCAAGCTGTCCATGGCGGATGGTCAGGCGATGGCGGATATGCAGGTTGAGATCGATGAAACAGTCCGTGAAGCGCGCGCAACCAATGATCCGGGGCTTGTATCAATTGCCGAGCGCTTGAAAGCTGCGAATGAAGCGCTGAGCGAAGCAACCGCATGGATGAAACAGGCGATGAAAGAGGACCGTGACACCGCGCTGGCTGGCGCGACCGCCTATCTTGCGCTTGCCGGTGACGTCATCGGGGGGCATTTCCTAACCAAGGGCGCTGTAGCGGCGCGCAGCGAAAGTGGCCAGACCCGTGGCCGGATGACGGCGCTTGCTGGCTTCTTTGCGGAAACCTCTCTTGCGGGCGCTCCCGGTGCCGTCGCTGGAATCACCCAAGGTGGCGCAAAAGTGCTTGAGGAAAGCGAAGCGCTTTTCGGGATCGCTTAAGGCGTCCAATGCGAGATGCGCTCTGATAGATCCGGGCGCATCCGCTCCTGCGGATTGGCCTTGGCGGTGCCAAGATAGATATAGCCTGCAATACGCTCCGAGGCCTCAAGGCCAAGCAGGGTGTTGATACCATCACTGTAGGCGATCCATTCGCTCAACCAACACCCGGCCCAGCCACTGGCATTGGCGGCGAGGAGCAGGTTTTGACAAAGCGCCCCGGCTGAAAGCTCCTGCTCCCAGATAGGGGTTTGCTTGGGGTCGTTTTTCGGGCTTGAAACAACCGCAATTACGGTTGGTGCTCTCAGGAAGTAGTTCTTGGTTGTTTCGAGCATATGCTCGCTTGCCTCGGGCTGTTCCTGTTTTTGTATCTCTGCGGCGGCTGCCCCAAAGGCGGCGCGCGTCTCACCTTCAAACACGATAAAGCGCCATGGCCCAAGGCGGCGATGGTCGGGCACCCGAGCGGCAATCTTTAGCAATTCGGTCAACTCATGACCGGTCGGCCCGGGGGCGCCGATCATTTGTTTGCTCATTGAGCGGCGAAGCGCAATCAGGTCACGCGCTGGTTTACTCGGTCGGGTGGCCAACATTGGCTCACCAATTGCAGGGGCGGGAGGGAAGCGATGTGTCATGATCGGCAGATAGGGGCATAGCCTTTGCTTGTCATGGTCGAAAAACAAAAAACGCAAAAAGATGAGTGAACGGTGTTTACTAATTGAACAAGTGACCTATTTCTGTGTCATAGAAAACAGGAATTAACCGTGCCATTGTCCTCCCTGACCCCTGCTGAAAAGCGCCGCTTGAAAGTTCGTGAGGCCATTCTCACGGCAGCTGAGCGCGTATTTGCCCGTGAGGGGGAGGCCGGATTGTCTATTCGTCGACTGGCGCGGAAGATCGATTATTCTCCTGCGGCGATATACAAGTATTTTTCCAGCAAGGATGATCTGGTGGATGAGCTCAAAGAGGCGTTCTTTGAGCGCCTGCTGGAGCAGGTGCATAAGATTGCCGATACATCGCGTCCCTTCCCAGAGCGTATGGCACAGTGTCTGTCCACCTATGTGCAGGAGGCGATTGCCAAGCCTTATCATTATGCGGCTGCCTTTTCTGGAACTGCACAGGATGGTGGGTTTGATGCGAGCGAGCCTGGATTTGATGAGCGCTCACGTGGGCGGGCTTTTTTGGTTTTACAGGGCATGGTTCAAGAAGGTATTGCGGCTGGGCATTTCCGAGGTGACCTGGATGCCCAGCTTGCCGCAAAATCGATTTGGGCCTCGATGCATGGCTTGGCCATGATGATGATCCACATCCCAACATTTCCAAAACTGACCGGCGATTGCACGGAACTCGATCGTACGGCTTTTATTAATTTACACGCTGACCAATTGGTCAAAGGACTGGAGGCACGAGCATGACGGATAGTACAGAGCTTGAGCACGCACGAACGCCAAAGCCCAGCTTCCTGAAGGGATTGGTCTTCCTTTTGGTGATCGCCGTAATTGTCGCTCTTCTGGCGGCTTTTGTTCTGACGCAGCGCTCGGAAGAGGGGCCATTGGTGCCGACGGCGGCGCCCGTTCCCATCTCAGTTGATGTCGTAGAGGTTTCACTTTCTGATACCTTGTCGCTGGAAGAGCGCTTTACGGGACTGGTTAGTCCACGCCGAACCAGTGCACTCGGGTTTCAAAGTGGTGGACGGATCGTGGCGCTGCGTGCTGATATTGGGGATCGTGTCCGTACAGGTGCTGTGCTTGCTCGCCTTGATACGCGTGCTTTGGAGGCGCAGTTGGCAGCAGCTGAGGCGACTGTTGTTGAGGCTGAAGCCGCATATGCGTTGGCGCAGGCGACGGTTGAGCGCCAGAAAACCTTGAATGAGCGCGGGCACGTTTCACAACAGCGCGTTGATGAAGCCATTGCCCAAGCGAATACATCACTCGCGCGCATAGACGCGGCTCGGGCCAGCGCGGATACATTGCAGGTTCAGATCGATCTTGCGCGGATCGTTGCGCCATATGCAGGGGTAATCACCGCGCGTATGGCAGATGAAGGGGCCATCGCGGCACCAGGTCAGCCCGTCTTTGAACTGGTTGAAAATGGTGTTTTGGAAGCCCGTATTGGCTTGCCCGCAGAGCTGTCTCAGACGCTGACAATAGGTGAGACTTATTTGCTGATCGCTGACCAGGGTGAGGTTTCAGCGACACTGCGTGCTGTGACTGGGGTTATCGATGCCAACCAGCGCACGGTGACCACAATTTTTGATATTAACAATATTGATGAGGTTGCCTCCGGAGCGGTGGTTCGGATCACGTTATCGCGCGATGTCACTGAACAGGGGCTCTGGGTGCCAGTCTCAGCTCTGGCTGAGAGCCAACGTGGCTTATGGTCGGTCTATCTGGCGCGCTCGGAAGGGGAAACGATCCGCGCTCAGAAAAGTGTTGTCGAGATTGTCCATTCCGAAGGGGATCGCGCTTATGTTCGCGGGGCTATTCGCAATGGCGATCTGGTTATCATTGATGGGCTGCAACGGATCACTCCCGGGCAAGCGGTGACCCCTGTTGAGGTCGCGGGGATATTCGAGGCCCCGAAGACCGCTGCATTGGAGCAGTAGGCATGACAACGCTTTTCTATCGTTTGCCACGGTTGACGCTGCTGATCATCTTTATTGCCATTATTAGCGGTATTGGCGCGATCCTCACTTTAGGGCGACAGGAAGACCCCACATTGGTTGAGCGGTTTGGCTATGTCCTCACCGCTATGCCTGGCGCTGATGCGGAACGGGTCGAGGCGATCGTTACTGAGCCGATTGAACGGCGCTTGCAACAATTGCCAGAGATCGCAGAAATCAAGTCGACCTCCCGCGCAAATGTCTCACAGATCAGCATCGATGTACGTGAAGACCTGACCGAAGCTGAGGTTGATGATGCCTGGACGCTGATCCGCTCTCAAGTCGAGTTGGCGCGAGCGGAGCTACCTTCGGATGTGCGAACACCAATTGTGGAGCGCGTATATGTCGGCGCGGCCACCATGCTGGTTTCCCTTTCATGGCAAGGGGAGGGTGATCCCCCTCTGGCCGTCATGGCGCGCCTTGCTGAGGGTTTGGAAGATCGCTTGCGGAACTTGTCCGCTACGGAAGAAACTGAACTCTTCGGTCAGCCTCGCGAGGAAGTCCGCGTCGTGGCCGATCCTGAGGCATTGGCAGCTGCGGGTCTATCCATGACGGAAGCGGCCCGCCTGATCGGGGCGGGTGATGCTAAGGCTCCTGCTGGACAATTCCGGGGTAGCGGGAGTGATATTGGTGTTGAGATTGGCGGTGAGTTTGATGGCATTGCGCGAATACGCGCGGTCCCGCTATTGCAGCGCCCTGATGGCTCGGCCTTGCGGGTTGGCGATATCGCTGAGGTTGAGAAAGGGATTGAAAATCCGCCGACAGGTCTTGCCTTTTCGGATGGCAAACGCGCGATCTTTGTGGCCGCCTACATCCAGTCCAATAACCGGGTTGACCAATGGGCGCTTCAGGCAGAGGCCGCCGTTGAAGACTTTGCGGTCAATATTCCAGGCGACATCAAGGTCGACATCACATTCAGCCAGGCGAAGTACACAAATGAGCGCCTGAATGGTCTGGCGCAAAACCTGCTTATTTCGGCGCTGATTGTCTTTGCGGTTCTGTTCTTTGTCATGGGCTGGCGTTCAGCCATTGTCGTGGGTTTGGCTCTACCGCTTACAGTGGCGTTGGTGCTACTGCTCTTCCGCCTGTTCAATTACCCCTTGCACCAGATGTCAGTGACGGGGTTGGTGATATCACTCGGGCTTTTGATCGATAATGCGATTGTCGTGGTCGACGAATATGATCAGGAACGGGCTGGTGGGCGGACTGTGCTTGACGCGATTGATCATTCGCTTGGCAAGCTATTCGGACCGCTCTTTGCCTCAACACTGACAACCGCGCTGGCCTTTGCTCCCATTGCTCTCATGCCTGGCGCAGCGGGTGAGTTTATTGGTATGATCGGCACATCGGTGATCTTCTCTGTCGTCTGTTCCTTCGTGATTGCGATGACGGTTATTCCGGCAGTTGCTGGTTGGCTTGATCGCCCGCGACAAGCGGTTGAGGTAAAGCGCTGGTGGCGTGATGGGATCAAGATTGACACCGTAACCGATGGCTACCGCTGGACGATTGGCACGGTGCTGCGTTACCCGATTCTGGGTGTTCTGATCGGTGTCGTTCCGGTTATGGCGGGCTTCATGCTCGGCGGATCATTGCCGAGCCAGTTTTTCCCGCAAACAGAGCGTGATCAGTTTCAGGTCGAAATTACCCTGCCGCCCCAAGCCACAATCTATGAGGGGATCGACGCGGCAGAGCGCGCCGAACGTTTGCTGAAGCAGCGTTATCCCCAGATCACTGGTATTCACTTCGCTGTCGGAGAGCCAGGACCACGCGTTTATTATAATGCCTTTAACAATCAGCGCGGTGTTGCCGGCTATGCGGCTGGCTTTGTTCAACTGCGAAGCAATAATGATACGCGGGTTCTTGTTGCCGATGTGCAGAAGTTTCTGCGGACTGAATTCCCGGAGGCGCAAGTTCTGGCCATCCCGTTTGAGCAGGGACCTCCCGCTGATGCGCCGATCGCCTTCTTTATCGAGGGCAACAGCCTTGAGACACTTAATCGGCTTGGCAATGAGGCGCGCTCTATTCTGGCTGAAACCCCCGGCATCACATTTACACAGGCGCGTTTGCAGCTTGGGGCGCCAACCCTGACGATCAATGCGGATGAAGCAGCGACGGCGATTTCCGGTCTACGCTTGACCGGTCTCGCGGCCGATTTGCGTGCGGAACTCGAAGGGGTACCAGCAGGTTCCATCCTAGAGGGGATTGAGGAAGTACCTGTGCGGGTGATTGCCCCAGCCCAGCGTCGTGGAGAGTTGGTCGACTTGCGCTCCAAAACAATCGGAAATGGCGCGCAAGGAGCGGGAACGCCACTGGCCGCGTTGGGTGAGGTAAAACTGGATCCGCAAACCGCTGTTATTGTTCGGCTGAATGGTCAGCGCGTGAATGAGATTTATGGCTATACTGAGCCATATTCCTTGCCAGACCCGATCTTCGCCGAATTCCAGTCCAAGCTTGAGGTCCGTGGTTTCGATCTTCCGCCTGGCTACTCGCTGCGTATAGGTGGGCAGGCGGAAAACCAGGCTGATGCCATGGCCGATTTGCTGACTCTGGCTGTGCCTCTCATTCTGGTCATGGTCGGTGCCGTAGCTCTGGTGTTTAATTCCTTCCGGATGAGCTTCCTGATCATGGCGATAGGCGGCATGTCTGTTGGCTTGGCCTTTGGTGGGGTCTGGATGTTCAATCTGCCGATGGGCTTTAACGCGATTGTCGGTGCCCTTGGCCTGTTAGGGATCGCAATTAATGGCTCAATTGTTGTTCTGTCTCTGTTGCAGGGCAACGAAGCCGCGCGCAATGATGATGTGATTGCCCAACGTGAGGTCGTGGTTGCTGCGACTCGGCATATTGTGGCGACGACCCTGACAACGATGGGCGGCTTTGTGCCGATTATCCTGACCGGGGATGTCTTCTGGTTGCCGCTTGCGACAGCGATTGCAGGGGGCGTGGCTGGATCGGCTTTGCTGGCCCTGTATTTCGCGCCTGCCATGTACCGGATTATGACCATGAAGCCGATTTACCGCTTATTCCGCTTGCTAAGTGGCAAGGGCTGGACGCATCCTGCCCGTGCGACAGTCGCAGCGGAGTAAGATATATGATCAGCGTTCGTGCTTTGGTTTTTATGGGGCTGCTGGCGGCCTGCGTGCCGGGGAATAGTGAAGCCCCCGAAACAGGGGCAGCCGAGATTGAGGCCTTTCAGGCACCTGCTGATCAGCGTGAAGCGACATATTATATCCGCCCCACCATGAGCGTACCGACAACAGCAGACCTTAGCCGCGGTGATGTTCCGCGTGATGAGTATGGGCGGCCGTATACGTATGAGTATCTGGGGCAAGCCCTCCCGGACTTCTCTGGCCAGCTAACGACTGGGGAGATTTTTGACTCTGCTCAGCTTGAGGGGCAGTGGACCATTATTCGGGTCTGGGGGTTGTGGTGCCATGACAGTCGTGGCGAGTTGGAGCAGGCGGCGCAACTCTCCGATGCGCTTAACGCCAGCCCGGGTGATGAAATCGGGTTCATGTCCATCCATGTCCCACAAAATGCCGATCGAGCTGACTACGCGACGCGCAATTATGAGAGTGTTGGCGCCTTCTTTGAGGAAGCTGGTTACCTCTATCCGACGGTGATCGATGCCGATGCGCGGTTGCGGACGGTGCTCAAGATTCGCTGGACCCCCTCTTATCTGGTGATTGCACCAGATCGGACTGTACAAGGTTTCCGGACGAGCCTTGCGGATGCCGGCGAGGATGGGGTTGAGCAATTTGTGCAGGATATTCAGAAAACCCGGCGTATCTGGGCGGCATCAAACTAGCGGCTCTCAAAGGGTTGGCGAAGCAGAGCTATTGGCGACTGGTCTGCGGCTTCTCGCCATTGATCGCTACCGAGGCCCATCGTTTCGTGTCCATCATTGGGGGCTGCTTTATACAAACCGAACAGGCGATCCCACCAGGGCAGGAAGAATCCGAAGTTGCGGCCTGCTTCATGATGATTGGTTGAGTGATGCACTCTATGCATGTCCGGGGTCACAATGATCAGGCGCAACCAGCGATCAAGCCACAGAGGCAGGTCCAGATTAGCATGGTTGAACATGGCCGATGCATTCAGAATGATGACAAAAGCGGCCACGGCTTCCGGACTGGCCCCAAGCAAGATGATCACGCTCCCTTTCCAGGCCAGGGACAGTAACAATTCCAAGGGATGGAAGCGTAGAGCCGTTGTGACATCAAATCCGGGATCTGTGTGATGGACCCGGTGTAATCGCCATAGCCATGACACGCGATGCATAACGACATGCTGGCCCCATACAGCGAGGTCGAGCAAGGCAAAGGCGATTACGAATGCAAGCAGCTCGGACAAGGGCATCTGATTCAACAAGCCAAACTGGCTGTGCTGAATTACGACCGCGATCCCTACCAGGCCAATCGGAAGAATAAGGCGCGATAGCAGGCCACCGATCGCCACAAGGCTCAAGGCACCAAGCCATCTTTCACGACGACTCAAAGGTAAGCCGCGTCGGGGCCAGAAAGACTCCAACAAGGCGAACAGGATGAAACAGCTTATCGTCACGATTAAAGCGAACATGCTTGCTATGTAAGCATTCCCCAGACCCTACGCCAGCTCATGCACGCGAAAGTGTGTAAGACCACGCATGTCGCAAACCTGTAAGAATGTGTCCAGAAATGGTCGTTTCGGACACCCGTCCGAATCATTCTGTCGATCACCTGCAATTAACTGAAAAATTAAGGCAGGGAGGGCGAATCGAGGTTTGCCCAATTCGCTTACGAAGGGTATTACGAAGAGGTTAACCCAGCCAACGATAAGGTGGACCCAAGGCATGCTGCATCCGTCAACGAAGAAACTGATAGACCGTCTTGTTGAAATGACGAGCGTGGCAAAGATTGATTGGCAGGAGGGTGACGCTGGTGCGGTGACCTATACCACTGAAGGCTATAGCGTGACTTTGGAGCAGGAGCCCAACGAACTGGTCATTACCAGTGTGGATGGCCGCGAGCTGGAGCGCGCCAGCGCTGAAGAGCTCGCAGAAGCGACCGATGGCGCAGGCATAAGCTACACTTTGCGGGTTGCTGAGATGACGCGTGAAGCGGTCCGCAAGGCAAAAGGGATTGATACTGCCATTTCAACACTTTTGGCCGGGATCGATACAGATGGAGACGGTGTTCCGGATGAGCCTGCTGCGCTCGCTGAAGAGACCTCTGAGGAGCCGATGCCGCTTGAAGATAGTGGTGATGAGAGTGCCGCGAGCGCAATGATGGCCGTCGAAACTGAGGTCGTTGAGGAAGAGGGGGTTGCAGAAGCTGAGGATGTGGCCGCCATAGATGAGGGGCTGATCGTTGCGGAAGAAATCTCCGTTTCTGCCGAGGCGACACTAGAGCCTGAGTCCGACATGACCGAAGCCGTTGCGCGTCTTGCTGATGAAGTGAATGGTCGCGAGGAAGAAGCAGCTGCACAAGGCGCAGACACCCTCGAAGATACACCATCGGCGAGTGATAAAGACACTACAAGCGATGTGGCTTTAGGTGCGACCGAGTCGACCGTTGAAGCGATTGAAACACCGATTGAAAGTACGGAGCCTGTTTTTGCTGAAACTGGTGATACAGAGACGGTTGAGGCGGAACAGACAGAAGAAACAAAGGCGCATTCTATCGTTGGTGAGCTAAGCGCTACGGCGGCGGGTATTGCAACAACCGTTGCTATGGCGGAAGTCTCCTCCGACGAAAGCAGATCAGACTCTGAAGAGCCCGCTGATGAAGACACAACAATCAGTGCTTCTGAAGACGCTCCGGTAACAGTTACTGAAACAGGCGTTGAGACCGAAGCCGATGAGCCTGTTTCCGAGCCAGTCACTTACGAGACAGCGGCACCGGGAGCAGATGAAAGTGTCGCTGAGGCGTACGGTCAAGATGAAGCCGAGACTGACGGGGTTGATGCGCGTGATGAAACCGCTGAATCTGCGCCTGTTGATGTGTTCGGTGAGGATGGAGACGTCACGTTTACATCTGATGCCAGTCAGACTGCCGAGCCATCTGCGGAAGCATCATTTGATCAACCTGAAGCCATTGCGCCGCTTACGCAGGAAGAGGCTGTCGTCGATAGCTCTGAAGAGCACAGCGAAGCGACCGTTCTTACAATTGAGGGTGCCGCAAACGATGATGCGGCCGACGAGGCGGAAGACCTGAGTATCACCGGTTCGAGTGATGCTGAAACGGTCTCATCTCAAGAGCCAGAAGCTGCTGTTGTTTCATCAGAAGCAGAGACACCGAATACGCTTGATAGCGAGATTAGCTTGAGCGCCATTGGTGCAGGGTTTGGTCTGGGTGCCTTGCAAGTCAAAGGCGAAGCATCCGGCGTTCCGGGGCCAGCTTCTGGCGATACTGAGCAAACCGAAGCGCCACAGGATACGATCCTCATCGACGCAACGGATGAGGTTCCACTTTCGGACGTATCAGAAACGTCTGACATTGTGACCGAAGAGACCCTGCCGGAAGTCGCTGACTTGCAAGACGTCGCTGAGCCGATTGCGGAATCTACAGAAGAGGTTGTGACGGCCACCCAAGAGGAGGAGCCAGAAAGCTCCGAAACGTCTGAAGAGGATGTTTCCCTGACTCCGCGGACGCGTTTTAATCCCTGGACCTGATCTGCATAAGTCTTGTGCAGCCCTGACCGATTGCTGATCGGCTGACGTTGCGCTTGTGCAACATAAAGAGGGCAATGTCAGACTTGTAACAGCATTCCTGCCGCATTTCCTTGCGGGGCGGTTCAGATTTGGACAAAGCAGCGTTAACGGGCCCATGCGGGATGGGCCCTTAGCAACCTATGAGAAAAGGTCTTGCGCGCTATGTCCCTAAAAACAGCTCTTAAGCTTACCGTCGCGTCAGCCGCGGCAGCAACCGCTTTTTCGGTTCCAGCTTTTGCACAGGAAGTCGATGAGGAGGCGCGACTGGCGCCGGTCGTCACGACAGCACAACGGGTTGAGGAAGATGCCCAGAATGTTCCGATCTCGATCACAACGGTCGCGGACGAGAAGCTCGATAACTTGAAAGCGGGCGGTGCGGACATTCGTTTCCTGTCAGCGCGCGTGCCAAGCGTGATTGCGGAAAGCTCTTTTGGTCGAGCCTTCCCACGGTTTTACATTCGCGGGATCGGGAATACCGATTTTGACTTGAATGCGTCACAGCCGGTGTCGCTTGTCTATGATGATGTGCCTTACGAAAACCCGGTCCTGAAAGGCTATCCAGTCTTTGACCTTGAAGGTATCGAGGTGCTTCGTGGGCCACAGGGCACACTTTTCGGACGCAACACGCCAGGCGGCATTATCAAGTTTGACAGTGTGAAGCCCGGCGATGAGGCCAATGGGTATGTGCGTGCGTCTTACGGCACATATAACACAAAAGAGGTGGAAGGGGCATTCGGCACACGCTTGAGCGACGATTTTGCTTTCCGTGTCTCCGGCATCTGGCAGGATCGGGATCCATTCGTTGACAATGCCTTTACGGGTGAAACGGATCGTTATGAGGGTTTTGAAGAGTATGCGGGCCGGGTTCAGCTCCTCTGGTCACCTTTTGCCGATACTGATGTTCTGTTGAACCTTCACGCGCGTTCGAATGATTCCGATGCCCGCCTGTTCCGGGCCAATATCATTGAGCAGGGGCAGCGCGGGCTCGCCCCAGGCTTTGACTTCGACACCGTTTCCTTTGATGGCGACAATTTCCTGACTCAGGACGCGTCTGGTCTTACTTTGCGCGTCGATCGTGAGATTAATGACGCTCTGGACCTGACCTATATTTTGGGCCGTGAAACCGCAGAGGTGTCTTCTCGGGGCGACATTGATGGTGGGTTTGGTGCGGGTTTCCTCGGAGCTGGCAATTTCGGGCCGGGTTTCATTCCATTCCCGTCCGAAAGCTCTGGCGCGGTTGATGATCTGACCCAGACAACCAATGAGCTACGCCTCGCCTACGATAATGGTGGGAAAGCGCGTTGGCAGGCTGGGGTTTTCCTGTTCGACGAAGACTTGCAGATCACCTCGCGCAGTTTTGATACGCTGGCACCGGGGCGCCCTGAGAATGGTCGCGCCGTTCGGACAGGTCAGACACAGGCATTCAGTTTCTTCGGTTCGCTTGAGTATGATGTCACAGATCAACTGACTCTGGCGGGTGGTGCACGTTTTACTGATGAGAAAAAAGACTTCGTCGTGGAGCGCCAGCTCAGCCCCTTTGGAGCCGGACCTTTGGGCCCAATTACTGGCAGTGTCGGTGATGAGCAGATCAGCTGGGATGCCTCTGCAACTTATCGTCAAACAGAAGACCTGACCTATTATGCGCGGATCGCTAAAGGCTTCCGTGGACCGTCTATTCAGGGCCGTCTGGTCTTCGGGGACACGGTGTCTGACGCCGACAGCGAGACTGTGCTGTCCTATGAGGCGGGTGTGAAATCCGAGCTTCTGGACAATCGGGTTCGCGTGAATGCGAACGTCTTCTTTTATGAGCTGGAAAACCAGCAGCTCACCATCGTTGGCGGCATCAACAACACGGTTGCCCTGTTCAATGCCGATGAAGGGCAGGGCTATGGCTTTGAAGCGGATATTGAGGCGGCTCCGATGCCGAACTTGCTGCTGACGGCTGGCGTGTCATACAACAATACGGAGATCAAAGACGACCTTTTGATCGCTCCGGGCTGTGGTGCGCCGTGTACAATTCTTGACCCGGAAGTGTTTGATGGCAGTGGCAACAGCCTCGGCTTCAACATCTCTGGAAACAGCTTCCCGAATGCTCCGGAATGGATCGGTAACTTTACAGCACGATACGCCATCCCATTCCGTAATGGTGAATTTTTTGCCTTCACAGATTGGGCGTATAAGGGAGAAACCAACTTCTTCCTCTATGACAGCATTGAGTTTGGGGAAGACGGTTATTGGCAAGGCGGGCTGCGTGCTGGCTGGCAGGGTGATAATGGCGTCGAAGCTTCTGTCTTTGCGCGCAACATTACGGATGAGGTGGTTCTGGAAGGCGCGATCGACTTCAACAACCTGACCGGGTTCGTAAATGAACCACGCACTTATGGCATCGAAGTCCGCTACGATTTCTAAAGCTGAATACATCCTAAAGCTAAGCCCGTACCGAGAGGTGCGGGCTTATTTTTTGCAGGCCGCGGCTGGTTCATTAGGAAGGTGTGGGCCTGATCATCTCAGGGCGATGGCTGCACCAGAACCGATATAGACAACACCTGTCGTCTGATTGAGGCGTTTCTTCAGTTTAGACGACCCAAAGGCTCGCCCAAGCCGTCCGGCGAGAAGCATGTATGCGCTGTAGACGAGAAATGAGATCGCGGTGAGTATCGCGCATATTACGACAAAATCCCCAAGCTGAATTTGCGAAACATCGAAAAAGGTTGGCAGGAACGCACTATAGAACAGGATCGCTTTCGGGTTCCCGAGCGTTACAATCGCGCCAAGACCAATATCTTTGAGATAAGAAGACGTAGACTGGGGCGTTATCGCAATTGGTTGGCCTGCCGTTTTGATCGATTGATATCCAAGCCAAAGCAGGTAAAGCGCCGCTGCGTATTTAACGATCTGAAAAAGTGGCCCCAAGAGGGTCGAGATGGCTGACAGGCCAATGAGAGCCAGAGCTAAAAACAAGAAGTCCACAAGGACCATCCCAATCACCACCATCGTGCCGGACATCGGACCAGATATGATTGATCTGGATAGAACGGCAGCTAAGCCCGGCCCGGGAGAGGCTGCCAGCAGCGTCATTCCAATTGCAAATGCGAGAAGTGATCCGGCGTCCACGTGTTGCTCCTAGTGTTTTGAATGCCGCCAATAACTATATCTGGCGGATATCATACTGAGACTGATGTCTCAGTGCATATAGGAAACTATGTCACGACGCTTACACAAAATCAGACCCACGCATTGCTCCGCGAGCCTGATTTGTTTTCAGAAAGCGTATTTCTTTGCTCTCTGCTACATTAGCAATGCCTTAGGCTTTAGATTGAGCGCCCGGGATGCGTAGAACCTGTCCCGGATAGATCCGATCTGGATGTTTGAGCATTGGTGTATTGGCTTCAAAAATATCCGGGTAGCGCATGGCGTCGCCGTAATGCTTCTTGGCAATCTTGGACAAGCTGTCGCCGGACTTCACGGTATAGAAAATAG
This sequence comes from Hyphomonas sp. FCG-A18, assembly GCF_045287255.1. Lineage (GTDB taxonomy): Bacteria > Pseudomonadota > Alphaproteobacteria > Caulobacterales > Hyphomonadaceae > Henriciella. The sequence goes on along the minus strand of NZ_CP137142.1, from coordinate 1,450,285 downwards.
AGTCAGCAACTTTGGCCTTGGACTTAACCTTCATGATGTCTTCGACTTCGCCAATGCCATTCACGTTCCCGGCGGCCAGTATGATCTTCTCCTTGGTGGCGTGATCGGGAACCTTCCCCTCAATCTTGACCTTTGGGCCATCGACCAACACGCGGAAGTCACCGCCAAGATCATCATCAAGGCCAAGGTCTTCGACTTCTTTTCGGATGGCTTTCTCTGCCACGCGGTCTCGCTCGGCGATTAGTTCTTTGCCCTTGCTCTTCACAAACTTAAACATGCCCATAGGCTCTCTCCCCTTTGTTGAGGAGGCAACGCTAGGCGGAGCGGCTGGATTTGCAAAGAGGTTTCCGCGACGTCCTTCCTGTTTACGTCAACGTCACCCCTAGGCGGGATGCTTTCAGACGAGTAGGGTGCCCCTCGAATACAAAACTACCCACGGGAGATTTTCCAAATGCGCGAAGCCGTAATCGTATCCACAGCCCGCACGGGCCTTGCCAAAACGGGCCGCGGCTCGCTCAACGATACGCATGGTATCACAATGGCGGGTCACGCCATTAAGCACGCGATTGCGCGCGCTGGGATCGAAGCCGCTGAGGTTGAGGATGTTTATCTAGGGTCAGCTCAGCCAGAAGGCGCGACAGGCCACAACATTGCGCGGAACGCAGCGCTTTGGGCCGGTTGTCCAACGACGACTTCCGGCGGCACGGTTAACCGCTTCTGCTCGTCCGGTCTTAATGCGATTGCACTTGCCGCTCACAGCGTGAAGCATGAAGGCGCGCCAGTTGCTGTTGGTGGCGGAGTTGAAAGCCTCTCCCTCGTTTCGCGTTCAGGGCACATGAACCTGCACCGCTATACCGAAGATGAGCTGATGGCGAAGCACCCAGCCATCTGGATGACCATGATTGAAACAGCTGAAATCGTAGCTGAGCGTTATGGCGTCAGCCGTGAAGCGCAGGATGAGTATTCTGCCGAATCTCAGCGCCGCACTGCGATCTTCCAGGAAAAAGGCTACATGGCCGAGGAGATCGTTCCTCTGAAGACCCGCATGAAGCTGGTTAACCGGGAAACTGGCGAAGAGACATATCAGGATGTTGTCTGTGAGCGCGATGAGTGTAACCGCCCTGGAACAACTGTTGAGACCCTCGCTGGTCTGAAGCCGGTCTTCTCTGGTGGTCAGCAAGTCAAAGAAGGCAAGTATATCACAGCGGGTAACGCGTCTCAGTTGTCTGATGGTGCTGCCGCTGTTGTCGTTATGGAAGCTGAAGAAGCCGCCAAGCGTAACATTGAGCCGCTCGGCCGTTTCGCGGGTTTCAACGTGGCTGGCTGTGATCCGGACGAGATGGGCATTGGCCCGGTTTTCGCTGTACCACGCCTGCTAGAGCGTCATGGCCTGACGGTTGATGACATTGATCTGTGGGAGCTGAACGAAGCTTTCGCGTCTCAGTGTCTCTACTCACGTGATCGCCTGGGCATCGACCCGGAGAAGTATAACGTCAACGGCGGATCGATTTCTATCGGTCACCCATTCGGTATGACGGGCGCGCGCTGCACAGGCTCTCTTCTGCTCGAAGGTAAGCGTCGCGGCGCGAAATGGGGCGTTGTCACCATGTGTATCGGTGGCGGTATGGGCGCAGCAGGTCTGTTTGAGATCTACAGCTAAGCTCCCGCTTACAAGACGATTTAGAGAGCCCCGGTCATTTGACCGGGGCTTTTCTGTTGCCATGACCTTAGCTTTGCGAGTTGCATGCGCTATGTTGCCATGATGAACGCGCCTTCTATCCGTATTCCTGATGGTTTTGTTGACGAGCTGAAAGCGCGTTTGCGGCCCTCTGACATTATCGGACGCAAGGTGAAGCTGAAAAAGCAGGGTAAAGAGTGGGTAGGTCTCTCGCCTTTCACCAATGAGAAAAGCCCAAGCTTCTACGTCAATGACCAGAAGAAGATTTTCAAATGTTTCTCATCTGGCCTCGGCGGTGATGTCCTGACCTTTGTCATGGAGACCGAACGCCTGTCCTTTATGGAGGCGGTTGAAAAGCTCGCGGAGGAAGCGGGCATGTCCTTGCCCAAGGCAACACCGGAAGATCGCGAAGCCTATGATCGACGCGAGCGGCTTTATCTCGCCTGTGAAGCGGCAGCTGCTTTGTTTGAGGAACAGTTGCGGTCTCCTGCTGGCTCTGAGGCGCGTGCGTATCTGGAGGGCAGAGGGCTGCTTCCGGCCTCGTGGCAACGCTATCGACTTGGCTATGCGCCGAATGGTTGGCAGACCACACTGGATGTTCTGCGGGATCAGGGCTTCACGATGAATGAGTTGGCCGATGCAGGTCTCGCAAGCGTCAAAGAGGGGCGTAACCCGATCAGCTTCTTCCGCAATCGCCTGATGTTTCCGATTGAGGATATCCGCGGACGTGTGGTCGCCTTCGGTGCGCGGGCCTTAAGCAATGAGGATAACCCGAAATACCTCAACACGGGTGACACCGAGCTATTTGATAAGTCCCGTAGCTTGTATCGTTACAAAGCGGCCCGTGAAGCGTTTGGAAGCACTGATTCTGGCGGCCTGATCGTTTGCGAAGGCTATATGGATGTCATCGCACTGGCGCAGGTCGGGATTGGTCATGCTGTAGCGCCGCTCGGGACAGCATTGACGGTGCCGCAGCTCGACTTGCTCTGGCGCGCCGGGCCTGAGCCAGTGGTTTGTTTTGATGGTGATGCGGCTGGTCAGCGCGCGATGAACAAGGCGATCGAGAACGCTCTTCCCGATGTACAGCCGGGCAAGTCCCTGTTTTTCTGTGAGTTACCCAGCGGGATGGACCCGGATGACTTCCTGAAAAAGCACTCCGCACAAGAGATGCGGGACCGACTGGCGAACGGAGAACCTCTGGTTGCGCGGCTGTGGCGGCGTGAACGGGATTTGGAGCCTCTGGACACCCCAGAGCGACAGGCTGGCCTTGAAGTTCGCCTGATGCAGGCCGTGTCAACGATTCGAAATAGCGCCGTCAAAGCCGCATATGAGCGTGATCTTAAAGGGCGGATGAAAGACTATTTCTGGTCTTTGCGGGTTGCCGCGCGCACGCAGAAAACCGGGCCGGGTCAGCGGGGCAGTGCGCGCCTATCACGAGGCGCGCCGGCAAAAACAACCGGCTTGGGGCATCTGGCGCGGGCTGTGGATAACCCGCATCTGGCGGAGCTTGGCTATGAGGCTTTAGCGCTTGCCAGTTTCAAATCAGAACACGTCGCGGCGATCCGCGATGCACTGCTTAGTCAAATAGATGCAGATTTAGCGGTTGACCGAACCACCGTTTGTGCCCATTTGGAGGATTGTGGAAAAACACGCGCTGCAGACCTGCTAAACTCTTATCCTGATGTGCCTCAAATGACTCCCGGTGGAGCTGAGGAACGGGAATGGCTTATCGCCCTTGAGCAGTATGCGCGCCCTGAAGGGTCCAGCGATGGAGCCGAAGTGTCAGGTGACGCGTTTGCGACACCGGAGGACGCACGGCTTCGTCATCGTTTGGTCTCTGAAAGGCGGGCGCGCGCAGCGCGTTTGAGCGAGGCGGCAGAGAAGGCGGATCAGGACTGACCCCTTCTTTGGTACGAGGTTTGAATGCCGTTAAGGAGACGGCAGACGGGAGAGCGTTTCATGGCGAAAGCCGGAGCCAATACAAATATGAGTGTCGAAGACCGCCCCGTCCTCGACATGAACAATACCAAAGTCAAAAAGTTCATGAAGGACGCGAAGGCCAAAGGCTATGTGACCGTCGAAGAATTGAACAAGATTCTCCCTGCAGACGAGATGTCGTCTGACCGGATCGAGGACACAATGGCGATGCTTTCCGAGGAAGGCGTCACTGTCGTTGAGACTGAGGAAGAAGGCGAAAACGCCGCCAAAGGTACAGCGCTGGCCAAAACCGACACAGCTGGTGCCGTTACCAAGAAAGGCAATGCTCGTGGCTCTGACCGGACTGATGACCCGGTCCGCATGTACCTGCGCGAGATGGGCGCGGTTGAGCTTCTGTCCCGTGAAGGCGAAATCGCGATTGCCAAGCGTATCGAGGCAGGCCGCGATGCGATGATCCGTGGCCTCTGCGAATCCCCTCTGACTTTTGAAGCGATGATGGTCTGGCGTGATGAGCTTGTGAACGAGCGTATCCTGCTGCGTGACCTGATCGACCTTGAGGCCACCTATGGTGCAGAAAACCCCGCGCCTGAGCCTGAGGAAGAGGACGAGGAAGAAGAAGAGCGCGAAGAAACCGTCGAAGAGCGCCATGCCCGCGAGGAACGCGAGGACGAGGAAGAAGGCGCAGCCATGTCGATGTCCGGCATGGAAGCTGAGCTTCGTGAAGGGGTTTTGGACAAGCTTGATGAGATGGCCAATGGCTTCGTCAAGTTCCGCAAGCTTCAGGAAAAGCTGGTTGCCAGCCGCCTGGAAGGCAAGGGGCTGACGACAAAATCTCAGGAAAGCTATGATGAGATTTCGACAAACATTGTCGACACGCTCAAGACCATGCACATCAACAATGCCCGGATCGAGGCATTGGTTGAGCAGCTTTATGCGATTAACAAGAAGCTGATGGGCCTTGAAGGCCAGTTGATGCGCCTGGCCGATGCTCATGGTGTTTCGCGCGCAGACTTCCTGAAGAATTATTTCGGGCGCGAGCTGGACCCAACCTGGGCCGAAGATGTTGCGTCAATGGGTAAGAAGTGGGAACGCTTCACCACACGCGAAGCCCAGAAAATCGAAGATATTCGCAGCGAGATTCGCGCAGTCGCCGAAGAGATCGGTATTCCAATCGATGACTACCGTCAGATCGTTCAGCGCGTTCAAAAAGGTGAGCGCGAAGCACGCATCGCTAAGAAGGAAATGGTCGAAGCAAACCTTCGCCTCGTGATTTCGATTGCCAAGAAATACACCAATCGCGGCCTGCAATTCCTCGACCTCATTCAGGAAGGCAATATCGGCCTGATGAAGGCGGTTGATAAGTTTGAATATCGCCGCGGCTATAAATTCTCGACCTATGCAACATGGTGGATTCGTCAGGCGATCACGCGCTCTATCGCTGATCAGGCGCGCACCATCCGTATTCCGGTGCACATGATTGAGACGATTAATAAGATTGTCCGCTCTCAACGTCAGATGCTGCATGAAATTGGTCGTGAACCGACCCCGGAAGAGCTGGCGGAAAAGCTTGGCCTGCCGTTGGAGAAAATCCGCAAGGTTCTCAAGATTGCCAAAGAGCCAATCTCGCTTGAAACACCCATCGGTGATGACGAGGATTCAAACCTCGGTGACTTTATCGAGGACAAGGCTGCACTTTTGCCGGTTGATGCGGCGATCCAATCGAACCTGCGTGAGACCACAACGCGCGTGCTTGCCTCTCTTACACCGCGTGAAGAGCGCGTTCTGCGGATGCGCTTCGGTATCGGTATGAATACTGATCACACACTCGAAGAGGTTGGCCAGCAATTCAGCGTGACGCGGGAACGTATTCGCCAGATTGAAGCCAAAGCGCTGCGCAAGTTGAAGCACCCAAGCCGCAGCCGTAAGCTGCGCTCCTTCCTCGACACATAATGGATATCTGGACCGCCCCGCTAAAGTTTGCCGCTTTACCCGGGGCGGCCACAGTCTCTTTCTCGCGCACCTTCTCCACTGAAGATGGCACCGCCACCACAAATTATCATCTTGAGTCCCGGCGTTTAGATGGGACCAAGATCGGTGATGATCGTGATTATGATCTGCTCAAAGCCGCCATCGGCCCCCTAGAGAAACTTGCTGAAGCACATTTCGAGGGAGATGTGACGGTGAGCTTGGATATTTCCGCGAATAAAGTCACGGTGAACACCTGATCTATTCACCTCTGGTAAACACGGCGGTGACTAGAAGAGAAGCGAATATCCACAAGGTGAGCGGGTGCGTATACTAACCGTCTTTCTTCTCTGGCTGACCGCTATGGCATTCGTGCAGGCGCATGCCGAAATTCGTTCTGTCGCGGTGGCCGGGGATGGCGATCTGACGCGTTTGACGATTGAAACTGGCAGTGACAGCGAGGGTGACGTTTTTCTGAGCCTTGCAGATGGCCAACCGGTCATCGAATTCGTGCCATCTGATGCCAGCGTCAGTCCGGATGCGTATCTTGGGCAGCCGACAGGGGCTGTGATCGCTTATACGTTAAACTCTGATCGTGTGAGTTTTGAACTGTCCCACGCGATGATGGTGATGCGTGAACTTGCGCCTCCGCCTGAAGCAGGTGCGCAGACCCGGCGGTTTATCATTGATCTCACGCGGGTCTCGTCGGCCCGCTATAACCGGGCAGCCAAGCGTGATGCCAAGCGGCTTGCTGCGGCGCTATCTCCAGCGCGGGAGCCGACAGTGACGCTTGCCGCTGCAACACCTTCAGCGACGGAAACAGTATCTCCAGAAGCTCAGCCATCTGCGCCGCCAAGCCTGAAGCCCTGGGGGCTGGATCGGTTTGTTGATCTGGCGCAGGCCCGTAAGAAAGTGATTGTGATTGACCCTGGCCATGGTGGACGTGACCCAGGAACATCCTCCATAGTTGGGGGACAGGAAAAAACGATTGTCCTGAGCGCGAGCCTTGTTCTGAAGGATTACCTGTCTCAGGACGCACGCTATGACGTCTATCTGACCCGCACAACGGACATTTATGTCGATCATGAGGATCGTGTCAGTAAGGCGCGGGACTGGGGCGCAGACCTGTTTATTTCCATGCATGTTGATGCCAGCGGCTCCCCGCGTACGGATGGGGCCTCCGTCTATTCCATCGACACGAAAGGCGAGCGACGCAAAGAAGGCGCCGCGCGTGACAATGGTTGGCATATGAAGACAGGCGAGGCGCAATCGGCTGAGGTTGAGGGTATCCTCAAAGACCTCATCAAGCGGGAAACCAAGTCAAACTCGGCTATTTTCGCTGAATTGGTTTTACCAGAGCTCGCTCAGGCTGGGCCACTCCTCAAGAACCCGTTCCGGCGCGATAATCTGGCTGTCCTGCTCGCACCAGATGTGCCCGCTGTCCTGATTGAACTCGGTTTCATCACAAATAGCGCTGACGCTAAGCGTCTGAAGTCCAAGAGGGGACAACAAAAAGCCGCCAAGGCGATTAAGCGAGCCATCGACGCTTATTTTGATCGTCAGGATTTGATCCTGGCAGCGAACTGAGGCGTGAACCTTTCACAGATCGCGCCAGCGCCTTAGTCTTGCCGCACAACCATGTGATTCACCCACGGTGAAACAGATCAGGAGCGCCCGAATGACCGAGGCAGTAAAACGACGTTTCTTGACCTGGAAATGGTTTTTCCGGTTGCTGATTGCGGGTTTCCTGCTTGGCGTGATCATGATTATCGCGTTTGCGATCTATATGATGGCTTTGGCGCGGACGGTCCCATCTGTTGAGAAGCTCTCAGAGTATAATCCACCTGTTACGTCCCGTGTGCATGCTGGCGATGGAACGCTGATTTACGAATTTGCGGATGAACACCGCGTCTTTGTTCCCTATGAAGCCATCCCGGAGCATGTGGTTCAGGCTTTTGTTTCTGCCGAGGACAAAAAGTTTTTCACCCATAAAGGTATTGACTGGCTGGGTATGACGCGTGGCGTGATTAACACCGCACGGAACAAGATTAGTGGCAAAGGTGGCATGCAAGGTGGGTCGACGATCACCCAGCAAGTCGCCAAGAATATGCTGCTGACGCGAGATCAGACGGTTGTTCGTAAGCTTAAAGAGGCCATCGTTGCCCGCAGGATGGAAAGTGCGTTCAGCAAAGAGCACATTATCGAGCTTTATCTGAACGAAATCTATCTTGGCGGACGCTCTTACGGGGTTGGTTCGGCTGCATTGAATTACTTCAACAAGTCGCTGCCCGAGTTGGATTTGGCCGAGGCGGCTGTTTTGGCTTCGCTGCCAAAATTCCCCGGACGCGTAAATCCCTACACAAATCCGGAGCGCGTGCTTATTCGACGCAACTATGTACTCAATCGCATGGTTGATGACGGCTATATCACCCGTGAGCAGGCCGATGCCGCGATTGAGAAACCGCTCAATACGACACGTCGGTTACGCGGACCGGAATATGCGGCTGCGACCTATTTCGTGCAGGAGCTGCGCAAGCAACTAATCGAAATTTATGGTGAGGAAGAGTTGGAGCAGGGCGGTCTGTCCATTCGCACGACCATTGATACAAAACTGCAGCTAGCAGCCCAGGAAGCCCTGCAAACGGGCTTGGAAATCTATGACCGTCGCCACGCCTATCGTGGTCCGGTCGCGAGCCTTGATATTGCTGCGTCTGATGTCATCGAGCAGCTAGGAGACGTGCGCCTGCCCGGCGGCTATGGCACTTGGGAAGCAGGCATGGTCAATCGCCTGACTGAGAATGGCGCTGAGATTATCCTGACCGATGCCGCGCAAACCTCAATCCCGCAAGAAGATCTCGAATGGGCCCAAACCTATGAACGTGATGGCGGGCAAACTGGCCTTAAGCCGGGCGATGTCATCCTCGTAGAGGTGCAACGTACACAGTTACCTGCCGCAGAAGTGGCCCCTTCAGTTGAAGGGCAGGCGGCAGATGATGATCAGACCCAAGAGATTGCGCCTGAGCCAATCCTGATCCCTGCTGAAAGCGCCATATTGCGGCAGGTGCCAGAGATCGATGGGGCTTTGATCGCGCTTGACCCTCACACTGGTCGTGTCCTCGCAATGATGGGCGGCTATTCCTTCTTCAAGAGCCCGTTCAACCGCGTGACACAGGCGCAGCGTCAGCCTGGCTCGTCTTTCAAGCCTTTCGTCTATGGCGCTGCTTTGGAGCGCGGCTACACGCCTGCTAGTACCATTCTGGACAGTCCCTACGTCTATTATGATGAGTTTACGGGCGATGTCTGGAAGCCTGAGAACTATGCCGAAGGGCGCTCCTACGGTGAGGTCACCATGCGGGCTGCGCTTGAGAAGTCCTATAATCAGGTGACAGCGCGGATCGCGACGGACATTGGGATGGAAGCGGTTTCCGAGTTTGGTGAGCGGTTCGGTATTTATGATCGCCTGCCGCCTTACCCGGCCATGTCCCTTGGTTCGGGCGAAACCTCCCCATGGCGGATGGCCAAGGCGTATGCGGCCTTTGTAAATGGTGGCAAGGAAGTCACCCCAACACTGCTGGACCGTATTCAGGATCGCAATGGGACAACGCTCTATCGTCACGATACACGGCCTTGCGAAGGCTGTGTTACAGAAGCATGGGATGGCCAACGTCCGCCTGTCCTTGAGGACACACGTCAGCAACTGGTTGATCCGATTATCGCTTATCAGATCGTGCATATGCTTGAGGGCGTTGTAGAGCGCGGAACCGGACGCCGGGCTAAGCGGATTGGTAAACCGCTTGCCGGGAAGACAGGGACCACGAATGATTATGTCGATGCTCTGTTCTTTGGCTTCTCACCTGACCTGGTCGTCGGCATCTGGACAGGTTTTGATGAGCCACGCTCACTGGGAGAGAATGAAGGCGGCGGTGTTGTCGCTGGCGTGATCTTCACGGAATTCATGGAGCGCGCCCTGGCCGATGAGCCCGCGCTGCCATTCCGTATCCCTCCGGGCGTTCGTCTCGTATCGATTGATCATCGCACGGGGAATCTGCCAACTTTCTCCAGTGAGGAGGTCATTCTGGAGGCGTTCCGGCCGGGAACAGAGCCGGGAATGGTGTTTGCTGGAGATGGCACGCTCAGCCTGTCCGGAACTCAGGATGGTGATCTCTTCGGGCGCCAGCCCACAACTAATCCTTCGCCTGTAGAAGATGGGATGTTCCCTGGACAAGATACAGTCCCACCTTCAACGACGGTTGAAGAAGACCTCGGCGATATCTACTAAGGTCTCAGGATTCGGATTGTCCAATCCTGACCTTATGGAGCGTTTATGTCCGCAGAACTTCTGTCCATGGCCGAACAGATCAAGCAGTCTACAGAGCTGCTGAGGAGGCGTCTTTGACTGGGACGTTGCCCACAAACGTCTAGATGAGTTGAATGCGCTATCTGAGCGCCCGGACTTTTGGGATGACCCTCAAGAGGCCCGCAAACTTATGGCTGAGCGCCAGAAGCTCGAGAATGGCATTGAGACAGTCAAAGTCCTTGAGCAAGAAGCGGCTGACGCTGGCGAGCTTATTGAGTTGGCCGAAGGCGACGCGGATATGCTCGCCGATGTTAAAACCTCTCTGGAGCGCGCGTTTAAACGGGCACAAACTGCAGAACTTGAAGCGCTCTTATCTGGCGAAGCAGATGGCAATGATTGCTATATCAACATCAACGCCGGGGCCGGCGGGACCGAGAGTCAGGACTGGGCCTCTATGCTGCGCCGCATGTATGTCCGTTGGGCAGAGAAAGCTGGCTATAGTGTAGAAGAGGTGGAAAGCCATGACGGCGAAGAGGCCGGGATCAAATCCGCTACGCTTCTTGTCAAAGGGGAGAATGCCTATGGCTGGCTCAAGTCAGAGCAGGGTGTCCACCGTCTCGTGCGCATCTCGCCATATGATAGCTCGGCGCGCCGTCATACCAGTTTTGCCAGTGTTGCTGTCTCTCCTGTGATCGATGAAACGATTGAGGTCGACATCAATCCATCGGATGTGCGTACCGATACCTATCGCGCATCCGGTAAAGGTGGGCAGCACGTCAACAAGACAGACAGCGCTGTGCGCCTGACACACGAGCCAACCGGGATTGTCGCCGCATGCCAATCTGGTCGTTCTCAGCACCAGAACCGTGATAAAGCCTGGGAAATGCTCCGTTCGCGTCTGTATGAGTTGGAATTGCAAAAGCGTCAGCAGGCGGCCCAGGACAGTCATGACAGCAAGTCAGAAATCGGCTGGGGCCATCAAATCAGATCCTACGTCCTTCAGCCCTATCAACTCGTCAAAGACCTGCGGACCAATCATGAGACATCCGACACGGGTGGCGTTCTCGATGGGGATTTAACACCGTTTCTCAGTGCTGCGCTATCACATGCGCTTGGTGACCATCAGGAAACTGAGGACGCATAAAAAATGCCGGAGCGTTGGCTCCGGCAAATTCTTTTCATACCATGTTAGGCCAACCTAAACGGGGTCTACTACGCAGTCCCGCTGGTGGATGAAAACGGATTGGACGTGCTGCTGGATGCGGATGCCGATCCTGTAGCTGTTGAAGCTGACGCAGGCGTAGTTGTAGCGGCTTGCGGTGTTTTGTCGGCAAGCGGGTTATCCTCGCGCTTGACCTGTCCTTCAAAGGACGCATCGGGCTGGATAACAAGCGCAGAATGAATAATATCACCAATCACGCTCGCGCCAGTTTCCAGTTCAACTTTTTTGGCGCGGATAGAGCCTCTGATCTTGCCTTTGACGCGCAAAGTGTCGGCCTTGATCTCACCCACGATTTCGCCAGTTGAGCCGATAACCATGTCACTGGCGGTGATGTCGCCATCAACTTTGCCATCAATCTGGATCGCGCCGTCCGAAGCGATTGACCCTGTGATCGTCATATCTGCGCAGATAATAGATGCGCCAACTTTTGAGGCGGGTTTGCTTGATGCACTCCGTACAGCAGCCTGAGCTGGTGTGATTGGTGTGTCCGTTCCGTCACCTTTAGTCTTTGTGAACATGGTTTCCCGCTTTCATGAATTCTACTGGATTGTGCGCAGTGCCGTTGAAATAGACCTCATAATGCAAGTGAGGTCCAGTGCTTCGCCCCGTTGAGCCCATCAAACCAACCTGATCGCCAATAGCAACAGTGTCTCCGCGTTTCACAGTTGTTCGCTTCAAGTGCGCATAACGCGAAATAAATCCATTGCCGTGGTCAACATCAACGGCAACGCCATATCCGCCTTTTCGACCGGAAAAAATAACTTTACCTGGCCCGGCAGCAACAATTGGTGCGTTCCAATATGCGGCCATATCGACACCATTGTGCCAGTTCGGGCGTCCGCTGAAAGGGTCTGTCCGAATACCGAATGGTGATGTCAGCCGAGATGGAACCCCAATTGGGTTGGCCAGAGGAACGGTTTCGACCAATGTTTCAAAGTAACGCGCTTCTTCCATACGCGCTGCCACCTGCGCAACGCGGGTTGCAAAAGCAGCCTCTTCTGGACTGTCGAAGCTGCCTTTGGTCAGGGCTGCAAACTCAATTGCTGGACCACCCATATTGCCGCCGCTTTCAATACGGCTGGCGCCAACCTTGGTTAAGCGAAGCACGCCGCGGGCAGCCTCAGCGCGCTCAACGGCGATATTCTCGATCTCATCCAGGAACTCCTGCTGAGAGGCCCTGATTTCACTTACCTGCCCACTCAGCCCGACCTGAGGCAGGGGCTGAGCGACAGCAGCCAGTCTTTGCGATTGACGAGCATCAGCCTCATCAATCGTAGCCGTGATGAGGAGTGAAGCCGAATCACCCCGCAATGCAGCGACATCGAGTTCACCACCAGTCTTGAGGGCGCTGAGCATCGTTTCAAGCGTCTGGTGACGACGCTCAAAATCCAGCGTGGCTTTCTGGAAAGCATCCGTCCGTTCAGTCAGTTGCGATGTCGACAACTCGGTTTTTGCATTCGCTTGCTGTAGCCAGCGCTCCAGTTTGTGGAGTTCGCTATCGCTGGCGATCATGTTCGTATTGTTCTTGAAAAACAGGACATTTGCTGTTGCAAAACACGTCCAGGCAAGCGCTGCAGCAGCGACCCCGGCGAGCATGATTTGTTGAAGCGGGGAAATTGTGAAGTAGCGAACTGTGCCACCTGTACGGTGATAAATCTGACGTTCCGGAAATGCATTCCGCATGAAATCAGAGATCTTTGCTACAGTTTTCATTCTACGCACCTGTTTGCCGATAACACGTGTAGAGGGACTTCACATTTTCGTGTCTGTTGGTGATGCAACAGATAAAGCACAAAAACCGTCAACGGAAACCCCTATAATGAAGTCTTCACATATTAATCTCATGTAAGCCGTTAAAACGTGCTTAAGGAATACGGGATTGTCCATTTTTTGTGTTTAGCCTCTCGCGGCCTCCAGAACCGCTTGAGCATGACCTTTGACGCGAACTTTGCGCCAAACCTCTTCGAGTTTCCCGCTGACTGAAATCAGAAAGGTGCTGCGCTCAATCCCCATATAGGTTTTTCCGTACATTTTCTTTTCGACCCAGACCCCAAAAGCTTCACAAGCATCGCCATCGGGGTCACTGGCGAGTGTAACGCCAAGTTCCTGTTTGGTAATGAAATTGCCATGCGCTTTCAGGCTATCTTTCGAAACGCCAATAATATCATAACCGAGCGCATCAAATTCGGCCTTCAGGGCTGTGAAATCCTTGGCCTCATTGGTGCAGCCGGGGGTGTTATCCTTTGGATAGAAGAAGACGACTTGTCCGCGCTGGCCTCGACCCAGTGTCACTTCGTCACCGGGTATAGCAGGAAGGGTAATCTGTGGCGCAGAGTTGCCTTTTTCTGGTCGGGTTGTCATGGCAGTTTCCTTGAGAGTTTTCGTCAATTGGTCAAACACTGACCTGAAAGTGGAGTAAATAGCTTGGTTCGCCAGACCACGAAGGTAATTTTTTTCGAGGTCCTGGGGGGCATCTCGCTCCTGCTCATGGCGGCTGTGGCCTTTATGGCGATCCGGCTGGCCAGTGGACCAGTGGAGCTGGGTTTCCTGCACGAGCGTGTCGAGCAAGCAATCAGCCAGGTACGTAGTGATCGTCCGGTCGAGATTGAGCGTCTTACACTGCAGTGGGAACCATCTGAGCGCCGCGTAGCTGTCATGGCCTATGGTGTGTCTTTGCAGGATATTGATCGAGTTGAGCGGGGTATGGCGCAGCAGGCACGGATCATTCTTGATTCCGGAGCCTTGCTCACCGGCAAGGTGACTGTACTCGGCGCGGAGCTGGAATCAGGGTGGCTCGACGTTCGAAGCACGGGGCCTAATCAGTGGGAAGTTGCAGGGGAACCTGTCCCAGAAATTCAAGCCCGCGGTTTACCAACGAACCCGCAGGAATGGCTTGATCTGATCAACCGGGTGCTTGCGGATGTTCGTGCAGGCTTGCGTATTTTCAATCAATCTGTCGCCTTCGACAGCCTGTCCTTCGACAAGATGGATATCCGTATTCTAGGCGAAGAAGACCGGGTTATCGCGACAATCGAAACGGCTTCGGGTGGTCTGGAACATAGTGATCAGGATTGGTCGCTCTCGCTTAGCGGTAGTGGTGCCGGGATTGGATTGCCCGGAGAGTTTGCCGCCTTGATTACTACCTCCGGACAAACCGCTGACATTCAGGCGAATCTGGATCTTGGAATCTGGCGTTTATCTGATCTGCTGTCTCTGGCCGGGGTTGAGGCGCTCAGTGGCGGTGAGGACTTGTCAATCGGAACATCGTTTGCGGCGCGTGCGAGCGAGGCGGAAGGGCTCGAAGAGATTGAAATGGTTCTGGCTCGCGAAGATGGCAGTCTGGCTTTGCAAACCCTGCCGATCACTCTGTCTGAGATTGACGCCTGGTTATCCTATCGTCCCGGTGCCGATATACTCGACATTCGGCGAGTCAGCCTAGCTGCTGATCAGGTTTCGGGCGTGTTCAGTGGATCGTTGAGTAATATCTTGTCCGACAATGCCTTGCATCGTTTGGAGTTAACCGGAACCGATGTGCAGGTGAATTTGACCCCATACTTTCCGCAGGCCTGGACATTTGAAACGGTTGATCTGCGCGCTGACACTTCGGACGATTACTCCATTTTTGAAGTTGAACGTTTGAACGCCACATATGGCGATTTGAATTTCTCAGCAGCTGGCCAGGCGGATTTTTCGATAGAGTATGAACCAGGCGAGATTCCTGTAGCGATCGATCTTGCCGCGGAAATGGTAGGCGAAACCGGCAAGGAGACGGTCTTGTCCTTCTGGCCGGAAACACTCGGTGATGGTGGCCGGCGATTTGTCAGGGACCGGATTGAAGACATTCGCGTGACAGGGGCGAATGCAGTGCTGAAGCTCAGGCCTGACAGCCGGGCTGAAGGTTATCTGCGTGACGAAGACCTTGCGGTTTCCTTCGGCTTTCAGGATGGGCAAGTGCGGTTCCTGTCCGATATGCCGCCTGTCAGAAGCGCCATCGGCACAGGGCAGGTTGGCGGCAATAGTTTTTCGGCCACCGTTACCGAGGCGCTATATGATGATTGGGTCATCGATTCCGGGCGCGTGGATTTTCCAGCTTTTAATCCGAGAGGTGAGGATTTCTTCGTTGTGGCCGAAGGCTCAGGGCCGGTTGTCTCTATCCTACGCCAGCTTTCGCAGTCACGGGTCAAGCTTCAGGAAAATACCGGCTTTGATCCGGAACGCGTGAGTGGTCAGGCGACTGCGCGGTTTGAATTCTCTCGTCCGACAGTGGGGCAGGTGCCGTTTGAAGACACAAATCTGAAGGTTACCGGGGTCATCGAGCAGGCGGGTCTGAAGGATGTTGTTCTGGAACAATCTCTTACCGGCGGGCGGATCAATGTTGATATGACCCAGGAGCGACTGGTTCTGAGTGGTTTTGCTGACCTTGGTGCGGTTCCGGTACAGTTCACCTGGCGCGATGGTCTTGGGCCGGACAATCGACCTGCTGATCTGTCCGCCAGCGGGGTTTTGAGCCCGGATATCCTCAATGAGTTTGGTCTGGTCGGGCGGGCCTATCTTACCGGGGAAGTGCCGGTTGAGGTGCAGGGCGAGGTTTCTGCCGAAGGATTGGGGAGCGCCAAGTTCGGCTTTGACCTGCGTGGCGCACGACTGGCGATTGATGAGATTGGCTGGTCAAAGCCTGCTGGCGAGCCTGCCCGTGCCGTGATCATCTATGCGGGTGAGGATGGTCTAAATGAGTCCTCTGTCCTGCTCGAGAGTGAGACGGCGATTATTGATGGAGATATTCGTCTTCAGTCCGATGGGCGGCTTGAGAGTTTACAATTGCGTCGTTTGTTCATCGATGGGACGGCTGACCTGTCAGGCGAGATCAGTCGAACACGCAATGGGGAAGCCAATATGGTCTTCACAGGAGCGTTTTTGAACCTTGATCCGATCTTGCGCGGCGCAGGTGAATTTGAAGATGGAAGCACGGACGGGTTCAGTTTGCCGCTTCGGCTTGAGGCTGATGTGGAGCGGTTACGTTTGCGCCGCGGGCTTGACCTCACCGATGCCGAAGCGCGGGTGGAGACTGCTCTCGATCGCCTGCTGGAGGCCAGCGCAACCGGAACCACAACAACTGGTGAGACGCTTTCGGCGCGATACGAAAATCGCGATAATGGCCCCCCTGAAATATCACTGACCGCGGGCAATGCTGGTTTCCTTGCAGAGGCCTTCCTTGGCCTTGAGTTTATCGAAGGGGGCGCCCTTGATTTACGGGGCACACTTTCGCGTGGGGATGAACCGACGCGGTTATTGGTCAGCGTCACCGATGCGCGCCTGGTCAATGCGCCATTCGTGACACAGATCCTGTCGCTCGCGTCCCTTCGCGGGTTATCCGATACCTTGTCAGGGGATGGCGTACTTTTCAGTGATATCGTGATCCCGGTCTCGGTTGGTGGCGGACGTTACATCATCGATGGTGGCCGCGCTAATGGGCCCGCTCTGGGCCTGACAGCGAATGGCTGGATCGGCACAGATGGTGAAGGCATTGAGATGGATGGCGTTTTGGTGCCGAGCTTCGGGGTTAACTCAGCCCTTGGTGGCGTGCCGATTATTGGGGACCTGTTTGTGGGGCGGAAAGGCGAGGGGATTTTCTCAATCACCTATTCAGTTCGCGGCACGCTTGAGAAAGCGCAGGTCGCCGTGAACCCGCTCTCAGCCGTTACGCCAGGCATCCTGCGGCGGATTTTTGAGAATCCATCTGACACAAGTATTCCCGAAGCGCTTCCGGTTGATCCGAATCTGAAACCACCGAGCGAGTTGCCTGAGCTACCGGAAGATGAGGTGATTGCCCCGGCTCCCGGCTCTGGCCAAGGGGGTTAGGTTGGCTTAACGAGCGCGATCCGCTTCTTGCCAACCTGCACCTTGAAGGCAGATACATCGTCCAGAATGTCCGCCCAGGCATGACCTTGATCGGCCATGATTTTCTCATCATTCACGCGAACAGCGCCTTCATTCAGCTTGCGCCGGGCTTCGCCATTCGATGAGACCAGCTCTCCGGCGCGCAACAGAGCAACTGTTGTGGGGCCATCAGGGTAATCGGCAGTGTTGATTTCAAAAGTAGGCAGGTCGGCAGAAACACCGCCCCCAGCAAACGCTTTCTGTGCGGCGCCCTCAGCTTCTTTTGCGGCCTGTTCACCATGCAGCATCGCTGTTGCCGCATTGGCGAGTGCAATCTTGGCCTGATTGATGTCAGCGCCTTCAAGCGCCTCAAGTTTCGCAATCTCTTCAAGTGAGATGTCGGTGAACAGGCGGAGGAAACGGCCAACATCGGCATCTTCTGTATTGCGCCAGAACTGCCAGTATTCGTAAGGGCTACGCATGTCGGCATTCAGCCAGACCGCTCCATCAGCGGTTTTACCCATTTTGCCGCCACTTGCCGTGGTGATCAGAGGGCTGGTAATGCCAAACACCTGACGGCCATCGGCTTTATGGTTCAGGTCGACGCCGCCAACAATATTCCCCCATTGGTCAGAGCCACCCATCTGCATCAGGCAGTTCTGCCGACGAGCCAACTCTAGAAAATCATAGGATTGCAGGAGCAGGTAGTTGAACTCGAGGAAGGTGTAAGGCTCTTCGGCTTTCAGGCGGCGCGCCACTGTATCCTGCTTCACCATTGTGTTGATGGTGAAGAATTTCCCGACCTCACGCAGCATCTCAATATAGCCGAGCTGGCTGAGCCAGTCGTCATTATTGACCATGACCGCATCGGTCGGTCCCTCGCCAAAGGTCAGGAAGGGCTCAAAGGCTTTCTTGATGCCTTCAATATTCGCTGCAATGGCCTCTTCCGTCAGGATCGGCCTGGAGACAGCCTTATCGGTCGGGTCACCAATCTTGGTCGTTCCGCCGCCCATCAGGACAATCGGCTTGCCGCCAGCCTGCTGTAAGCGGCGCAACATCATGATGCCAACAAGCGAGCCCACATGCAGACTGCTCGCCGTCGCATCAAACCCGATATAGGCAACTGGTACACCCGCATTGCAATAGTCATCCATCTCGGTGGTATGGGTGACTTGCTTAATGTAACCGCGCTCGTCCAAAGTGCGGAGAAATTCGGATTTGTAGTCGCTCATCGGATCATCTTTCGTCTGAAGCGGCGCGGTTAGCATGGGATGGATCGAGTTTGAACAGGGTGGCAGATAATTTTGATCCGATCTGGGTAGCGGGCTTTATGTCCGGAACCTCTCTGGATGCGGTGGATGGGGCGCTCTTGCTGACCGACGGAGAGCGTATTTTCGAGTTTGGCCCCGTCATTGAGCGCAAGTACACACCTGAGGAGCGCTCGGTCTTGCAAATCGCTACAGATGCTGCGCGCGAATGGAATTGGCAGGGGCCACAACCGGATGCGCCATTCGCGGCGGCTCGAGAGGTCATCACTGCCACCCATGCTGACGCTTTTTCAAAGCTCATGGCGCAGGCTGGTGATCGCAATGTATCGCTCGCCGGGGTCCATGGGCAGACCGTTCTGCATCGCCGGCCAACTGATATGGCCAAGGGAGCAACGCTTCAGCTAATCGATGCCGAGGCGTTATCACAGGTATTTGCCATGCCTGTCGCCTATGACTTCCGCTCTGATGATGTAGCTGTGGGCGGGCAGGGCGCTCCGCTCGCACCAGCTTATCATGCCGCATTGATGGCCGGGCAAGGCAGTCAGCCAATGGCCGTGCTGAATCTGGGTGGGGTGGCCAATATAACCGTACGTATGTCCGATGGTGCGCTGATCGCCTTTGATACCGGGCCAGCGAATGGTCCCATTGATGAATGGGTCGAGGGTCACGATCAGGGAACTTATGACCAAGGAGGGCGGTTGGCAGCCGCCGGACAAGTCCACGAAGGCTTGCTCGCTGATTTATTGGAGCATCCATGGTTCTCGGAAACCCCGCCAAAATCGCTTGATCGCTATGACTTTCACGCCGGGATGGCGCGTGGGCTCTCGCTCGCAGATGGCGCAGCGACCCTCACTGCATTTTCAGCCGCTGCTGTTGCGGCAGGTTTAGCCCAACTTCCAGAGACCCCGACCAAAGTGATTGCCAGTGGCGGCGGTCGGCACAATCCTGTTCTGATGGACATGCTCGCAAAGGCTTTGCCGTGCCCAATCCTGACAGCCGAGCAGGTTGGCTGGCGTGGTGATTCGATTGAAGCTGAGGCCTTTGCGCTTCTGGCGGCGCGGACCCTGCGTGGCTTACCAATCAGTTTCCCAATGACGACAGGCGCACCGAAACCCATGATAGGCGGGCGTATATCGAGGCAATGACAGCACAATAGCCGCATTTGCGCCTTTCTCTTGCCGCGACGCGGCTTATAGAACGTTTCATGGATAGACTTTTGATTACGGGCGGGCGCAAGCTCAAAGGTTCAATTGCGGTTTCAGGGGCCAAGAACTCGGCCCTGAAGCTGATGGCGGCGTGTTTGTTGACGCGTGAGCCGCTTACGCTGACCAATATGCCAAATCTGGCGGATACACGTTTCCTGAGCCAGCTTCTCGCCAGCTTGGGTGTGGAGGTTTACTGGCCGAAAGGCGACAGCGAGTGCCGTCTGAATGCGGCTGAGTTAAGCTCCACCATCGCGCCCTATGAACAGGTGCGTAAAATGCGGGCGAGTTTTAATGTGCTTGGCCCAATGCTGGCACGTGAAGGCCATGCAACTGTGTCGCTTCCCGGTGGCTGCGCGATTGGGGCACGGCCCGTCGACCTGCACCTGAAAGCGTTTGAGGCGATGGGCGCGGACCTGAAAGTCGAGTCTGGCTATGTCAAAGCCGCTGCGATCCATGGACTGAAAGGCGCAACCATCGTCTTCCCATTTGTCTCTGTCGGGGCAACCGAGCATGCGATGCTAGCCGCAACGCTGGCCAAGGGTGAAACCATATTAGAGAATGCTGCACGTGAGCCAGAGATTGCTGATCTTGCTGATTGCCTCAACAAAATGGGCGCAAAGGTCAGTGGCGCAGGAACCTCGACCATCCGTATCGAGGGTGTTGAAAGCCTCAACGGAACCACCCACTCGGTGATGCCCGACCGGATCGAAGCCGGGACGTATGCGATGGCCGCAGCTGCGGCTGGCGGCGATGTCACGCTAGAAGGGGCACCGGTTCAGGCGCTCAGTGCCATGGTCGATGCGCTACAGCAGTCAGGTGTCACGGTCGATACCGATGAAGGCGCCGCCACTATCCGTATTCAACGCAATGGCCATGACCTCAAAGCCGTAAATGTCGATACCCAGCCTCACCCCGGCTTCCCAACCGACCTGCAGGCCCAGTTCATGGCGCTGATGTCTATTTCGGATGGCACAAGCATCATTCGCGAAAATATCTTCGAAAACCGTTTCATGCATGCCCCGGAGCTCTCTCGCCTTGGCGCAGATATTCAGGTGCGCGGTAAGGAAGCCGTCGTCAAAGGCGTTGAAAAACTACGTGGCGCGCCCGTCATGGCGACAGACCTGCGCGCATCTGTTTCACTGGTGATTGCAGCGCTTGCGGCAGAAGGTGAGACAGAGGTGCGGCGTATCTATCACCTCGACAGGGGTTTTGAACGGCTTGAAGAGAAACTAAATGGATGTGGGGCCGATATTCGGCGTGTTTCCGGCGAGGAAGAATAGACTATGGCTGATACAAAACCGCTGCGGCTTATGGCAGAAGATGCCGCCGATCTGGAGATCATCTCAGCAGCGGTTCAGGATGCTGTCCTGAAGGCCGAGAACCTGAAATATGACAAGAAGCGCCATCGCTTCACGCTCGAAGTCAATCGCTTCCAATGGGAAGACGCCAAGACCAGGAAGGGGCCGAAGCATCGTGTGCGCGCGATTCTGGCTTTTGATGGTGTCCTCGGTGTGAAGACCCGCGCGATTAGTAAGGCTGACCCGGATATGGTCATGTCCTTGCTGTCCATCACGTTCAGCCCAGCCGATGAACCACCGGGCGGTAAAGTCTCTATCCTGTTCTCAGGTGATGGCGAGCTTGCGCTGGACACTGAAGCGCTCGATGTCACGCTGCTCGATAGTCAGTATGAGTGGGTGACCCGCCATACGCCTGACCATGACAAGAGGCGGCGTTAGACATGGCCCGCAGGTTTGATGCCCGTAAAGGCGACTTTCAGGATCAGTTCGATGCGTTTCTTGCAGAGCCACGCGGCGCTGTTGAGGATGTTGCCGAAACCGTTCGGCAGGTGATTGCCGATGTCCGCGCCAAGGGCGGCGAAGCGGTAGCGACTTATACGGCAAAGTTTGATCGCCTGACCCTTGATCCGACTTTGCTGCAATCGGACAATGTCGACTTGCACCGCCTCGCACATGCGTGCCCGGAAGAGCTCAAGCAAGCGATCGACTTCGCCGCTGACCGGATTGCTGCCTATCACGAAAAGCAACGCCCGGAAGATCACCAGTTTACCGATGAGGCAGGTGTGCAACTTGGCTGGCGCTGGACGCCGCTTGATAGTGTTGGCGTGTATGTGCCCGGCGGCCTCGCCTCATACCCAAGCTCAGTTCTGATGAATGCAGTCCCTGCAAAGATTGCCGGGGTCGAGCGGGTTGTCATGGTTGCGCCAGCTCCGAATGGACAGCTTGCCCCCGCCGTGGCTTATGCTGCCCTGAAAGCTGGTGTTGATGAGTATTACCCAATTGGTGGCGCGCAGGCTGTTGCAGCACTCGCCTATGGCGCTGGGCGCCTGAAACCCGTCGACAAGATTGTCGGTCCCGGCAATGCCTATGTTGCTGAGGCCAAGCGTCAGGTTTTTGGCACTGTCGGGATTGATACGATTGCCGGGCCTTCAGAAATTCTCGTGATCGCAGATGAGACTGCCAACCCGGATTGGATCGCCGCAGACCTGCTTAGCCAGTCTGAGCATGATGCCAGCTCACAAAGTATTCTGATCTGTGTGGATGAAGCTGTGGACAACTCTGTGGGTGAAGCTGTGGATAAACAGCTCTCTGAGCTGTCGACAGAACAACGTGCCCGCCAGGCCTGGGACACACATGGTGCCATTATCACCGCGCAGGATCTGGATCAGGCTGCCAGCATTGCGAACCAGATTGCGGCTGAGCATCTCGAACTCGCAATTGCTGATCCGGATGCGCTCCTTCCGCAGATCAAGCATGCTGGCGCTGTCTTCCTCGGCCATCACACACCGGAAGCCTTGGGCGATTATGTTACCGGGTCGAACCATGTCTTGCCGACCAGTCGCGCTGCGCGGTTTAGTTCCGGGCTTGGGCTGTATGACTTTCTTAAGCGAATGAGTGTTCAAAGGGCTGGACCGGATGGCTTTGCAGCGCTCGCGCCAGCGGCTCTGACTTTGGCTGAGGCCGAAGGGTTGCCAGCTCACGCGCGATCTGTCTCCATCCGAACGAACAAAGTGTAGGCTTCAGGCAGGACCATGGGTGAGCACCGGCTGGTCAGTGTAGAGATTGATGACGAGACGCTGGCTGCGTCCGGACCCGATGCGGAACACGAACGTCGTGTGGCCATCTTTGATCTGATTGAGGAAAACAGCTTTGAAGTGCTTGAGAAGGATGTTGGTCCTTACGTGCTTCATCTCTCGATGCAGGAGCGCAAGCTGGTCTTCGATATTCGCACTGAAGCCGGTGAAGCCGTACATATCTTCTTGCTCTCGATGAGCCCTTTCCGAGGGGTGATCCGCGATTATTTCATGATCTGTGAGAGCTATTACGAGGCGATCCGCAACTCGACGCCGCACCAGATTGAGGCCATCGACATGGCGCGTCGCGGCATCCACAATGAAGGCTCGGAACTGGTTGCCGAACGGTTAGAGGGCAAGGTTACGGTCGACTTTGATACGTCCAGGCGACTATTCACCCTGATCTGCGCGCTACATGCTGGGCAGGTTCGCGCTGCGCGATAGCTGTCTTCATAAATACCTGTAGCCTGAACTAGCGGTTTTTACATAAACGCTGTAGGGCGGCCCCTTGAGAATGAGACCCCAAGCTTGAAAGGACGCGCCGCATGGCTCGATCCATCCTGCATGACTATGCTGATCGTATGAATCTGTCTGCCTGGGCGGAGACCCAGCGGGCGACCTTTACCCCTAATCGGATCAAGATTGAGATTCTGGCGGGACTGACCGTGGCGCTTGCGCTGGTGCCTGAGGCCGTGGCTTTCGCCTTTGTTGCTGGGGTGCCGCCCCTCGTGGGCCTTTATGCGGCTTTCATTGTTGGTCTCATCACAGCCATTATGGGCGGTCGACCTGGTATGATTTCAGGCGCGACGGGTGCACTTGCTGTTGTCATGGTCTCACTCGTAGCCGTGCACGGTGTTGAATACCTGCTGGCAACGGTTGTCCTGATGGGCATCCTTCAAGTGCTCGCTGGCGTCTTCAAGATGGGGAAGTTCATCCGACTGGTCCCGCATCCGGTCATGCTAGGCTTTGTGAATGGTCTTGCGATCGTTATTGGCCTTGCGCAGATCGGTCAGTTTCAGGTCCCGGGCACTGCAACACCTGACCCGCATTCCTTCCTGCCGAATGGCGACTGGCTGCCGACACCCGACATGTTGATGATGATCGGCCTAATTGTTTTGACCATGGCGATTATCTGGGGCCTGCCCAAAGTTACGAAAGTCATCCCTGCGCCGTTGGCAGGGATTGGTATCGTCGCGGCGATTGTCATTGGCTTTGGCCTGAATACGCCGATCGTTGGTGACCTTGCCAGCATCAAAGGCGGCCTGCCATCCTTCCACATTCCTTTCACCACGTCTTCAGAGCCGGTCTATGGCGTCTTCAAATTTGAGGGCAGCGAGACAGGGTTTGCGCCCATCCCGCCGCTAAACCTGGAAACGTTATATATCATCTTTCCCTATGCGCTGATCCTTGCTGCAATCGGTCTGATTGAAAGCCTTCTGACCCTCAACCTTGTTGGGGAGATCACAAACAAGCGTGGTGGCGCGTCTCAGGAATGTGTGGCGCAGGGAACGTCCAATATCGTCACGGGCTTCTTTGGGGGCATGGGTGGCTGCGCCATGATTGGCCAGTCCATGATCAATGTGAAGTCGGGCGGCCGAACGCGTCTTTCAGGGATTTCTGCGGCGCTCTTCCTGCTCGCTTTTATTCTAGTCGGCTCACAGTGGATTGAGATGATCCCACTCGCGGCTCTTGTCGGTGTGATGTTCATGGTGGTGATCGGAACGTTTGCCTGGAACAGCCTGCGCATCATGCGGAAAATCCCATGGACGGATGCTTTCGTCATTATTCTTGTGACGGTTGTGACGGTTCTGGAAGACCTCGCAGTCGCCGTTGTTGTCGGCGTGATCGTCTCGGCTCTGGTCTATGCCTGGAACAATGCCAAACAGATCCGTATCCTGCAGCGCGACTCTATTCGCACACCCGGCGCAACAGTCTATGAAATTGAAGGTCCGCTCTTCTTTGGCTCCACGGATGGTTTTGCCGAACTCTTCCACCCTGAAGATGATCCGGAAGTCGTCATCATAGATTTCATGCGCTCGCGGATCGTTGATCAGTCGGCACTACAGGCAATTGAAGACCTGGCCGCCAAGTATCAGGCCAAGGGTAAGACCTTGAAACTGCGTCACCTCTCCCGTGACTGCCATACGCTGCTGACCAAGGCAGGGCAGTTGATGATCGATAGTGAGGATGATCCGGATTACGAGATTGCCGCCGATTATAATGTTCGCACAGGCATCTTTGGCGGCGGGCATTGATTGTCGCTGTGCCGCGCGCTAACGCGGGTGCATGACTGATACTGTTCTGACGCGTATTCAGGGCGGGGTAGGGTACATTACCCTGAACCGCCCGAAAGCCCTTCATGCTCTCAACCTGCCAATGTGTGAGGTGATCCTTACCGCCCTAAGGGAATGGCGGGACGATCCGGATGTCCACGTCGTGATGATTGATCATGCCGATGGGACACGGGGCTTCTGTGCAGGCGGGGATATCGCCATGCTACGCGAAAGCGGGATGAGCGATGGTCGTGAGGCGCGCGCCTTCTTTGCCGAAGAGTATCGCATGAATGCGGCGATCAAGGCGTTTCCCAAGCCCTATGTTGCGATCATGGATGGGGTCACGATGGGCGGCGGGGTCGGTCTTTCTGTCCATGGCTCTTATCGGATTGCAACAGAGCGGACCCTGTTCGCGATGCCTGAGACGGGGATTGGTTTGTTCCCGGACGTCGGGGGTGGCTGGTTCCTGCCAAGATTACGTGGTGAGCTTGGCACATGGCTCGCTCTAACAGGGGCACGACTAAAAGGGTCTGATGTCGCCGCAGCAGGCGTGGCCACGCATTTCCTGCCAAGTGAGCTGGTGCCGAACCTCAAGGCGCAAATTCTCGACGCTGACTTCTCTGCTGGCGCCGCGGAATTGCTGGGCGTTATCCTGAAAAGCCTCACGCATACAATTCCCGCTGCAAGCTATGCCGAACATCATGCCCTGATTGATAGCGCATTCAGGGGTGATCGCGCCGAGGATATGGTCGCTGCTCTGGAAGCCTCAGATTCTGATTGGGGTCAAAAGCAAGCTGCGCTATTGCGAACCAAATCCCCTGAGACAGTAAAGGTTGCTCTCAGACAGGTTCGTGAAGGCGCGCGCTGTGAGACGTTCGAAGAGAATATGCGGATGGAATACCGCATCGGCTGGCGCAAGGTGCAATCGCCTGACTTTATAGAAGGCGTTCGCGCCGTCATCATCGACAAGGATAATGCGCCAGCCTGGTCACCAGCCCGGCTTGAGGATGTCAGTGACGCAGATGTTGATCGCTATTTCGCGCCCCTTGGCGCTGATGAGTTGAGCTTTGACTGATATGAAAGACGCGATCGAGCAATGGTGTCAGTCCTATACGGCGGCTTTCTCAAACTATGATGCGGTGGGAATTGGCGCGCATTGGATGTTTCCGGCGGTGATCCTTTCAGGTGGTCGATCCCTGACTTTCCGTGACGCTGAGCACTTTAACAAGAATACGGCCAATCTGCTTTCCTTCTATAAGGCGCAGGATGTCGCCGCCGCACGCAGGCGCTTGATCGAGTATTTGGAACTGGACGCCGGGGCCGTTTCAATCAAAGTGGCTGACGATATGATCTCGTCGAATGGTGAGACTATCGTTTCGTGGACGGCGTCTTATGTTCTTAACAAAGGGAGCGAAGGTTTGCGTGCGGTTATGGCAATTGCCGACGGAGAACTAAAAGCGTGGGCAGCCAGAGGGACGCCTTTAGGGGCTAAATAGCTAGAATTCGAGTATTTAAGTAACACTTTCCCCTGTTTTGTTAACCAAGAGACCTCAAAAACAAGGTCTGCTTAACGAAATATAAGCTTCATTGGAATAAATATAATCAAACTACAACAAAAGTTGAGTGGTGATGGTTATGACAATGAATTACGGTGCAGCCGAGGCTGCAAACGATAGCGAAACTGTAGCTGATAGCTTCGTGAAATCTCTTTCTCTACTGGAGCAGGCGCATCGCCGCCTCCATGATGTCGTGAAAGACTCTCTGGAGCGTAACGGCGAGCGTCACCTGACAGGCGTTCAGGCGCTACTGCTTTATGAGATTGGTGAAGGGGAAACCCCGGCCTCTACTCTGCGCGCTCGCGGTGCTTTTGCCGGTACCAGCCTGTCTTACAATATGAAGAAGCTGCAGGATGGCGGTTATCTCATCCAGACGCGTTCCAAGGCTGATAAGCGTACAGTACATCTGAAACTGACAGAGCGTGGCCTGAAAGTACGAGACAGTGTTCAGGCGCTATTTGATCGCCAGGCTTCTGCGCTTGAGCCAACGGCGAGTGTTCGCCCTGATGATTTGACCCAGCTGAACAAGACTGTGTCTCGTCTGGAGCGTTTCTGGTCCGATCAGATCCGGTTCCAGTTATAGTCAAAAAAGATTGGCCATGTCTCTTGCCGTAGATAAAGTCTATGTGTGCGGGGACTGGGGACGATCTGCTTGCTGGCGCTGCTACAGCTTCATGCTGTTGCGGCGCCTTGGCATGCCGGGGATGGCAGCCTGTATGCCTATACCAGTATTTCGCAAGGTGAGGTTGAGAACCTCAAGAATATCCGCTCAGATATTTATTTTGAGTATGGCCTGAATCCCAAATGGACAGTCACGACCAAAGTCGAGCAGGTCCGCTACAAAGATGCTTCAGATTTCGACTCGAATGCGTGGCGCACAACAGTCAGACGCTCATTTCAGCTTGGTGATGGTTTGGTTCTCTCTGCAGAAGCAGGGCTTTTGCAAGGCGAGGCGATTGGTGGGTTCGGAAACTGTTCGCGGATCGGAGCCGAAATTCGTGCCGGGGCCGCATGGTCGGGCAAGTTCCAGAAGGTGGATACATTCTCATATGTCGAAGTGGCTCAACGGCAGCATGATGGCTGCACGCGTGCCCTGACGGAGTTGGGCATAGGCCGCAAGGCAACCAAGAATATCTGGCTAATCACTCAAGCCTTTCTTGAAGAGGGCGGAGGTCTTGCCAGATCCTATAAATCGCAAAGTTCAGTTTTATGGGCGGGGCGCAGTTTTGACCTGGCTTTAGGTTATCGCAGCGAGCAGGGAGGCGTATTCGAAGAAGATGCTGTCTTCATCTCTCTTGCAAGGCGATTTTAAGTGAAGACGAACCGTACACTTTTGATTGAATTAAAAGTGTACGGTTCGTTTCCTGTTAACGAAAGCTGCTATTGGGCGGTCTCGTAGCCCGTTTCAACCATGATATAGGCGATCACGGCATGGCGATCATCGGGGCGGCGTACACCGGCGAAGCTCATCTTGTTGCCTGGCAGGAAGCCTCGTGGGTTTTCAAGCCATTGCTCAAGCACTTCCGGGGTCCAGACGAAGTCAGCCTCCTGAACCGCGCGAGAGTAAGTGAAGTCTGAGACAGCGCCAACCTCACGACCAAAGACGCCATAGAGGTTTGGGCCAACCAGATTGCCGCCGCCTTCCGCAAGGGTGTGACAGGACTGGCAAAGCTTGAATGTGCGACGGCCACGCGCATAGTCTGCTGACTTATAGGGTTCTGGAAGGTTGGCAAACTCGGAAGCGAGGTCAGCCTCGGGGGCCGCAGCTGGTGTCACTTCTGGTGCTGGTGCTGGAGCTTCTGCAGTTTCGGTTGGCGTTTCGGTTGTTTCTGCCGGGGCTTCTGTTTCAGTTGCAGGCTCTGGTGTAACGACTGGATTCTCAACGGGCTTTGTTTCTTCAGGCGCGCTTTCTGTGCCAGAGCCTCCACAGGCTGCCAAAACGCTGAGGGCGATACCGGAAGCGAGAGCTGTTTTGAAAAAAGTCATTATAAAGCGGTCCCTTAGTCTGAACTGTGCGCGATAGCTGTATCTTGAAGCGCTCCAACATGAAAGAGGCAGTTTGTCTCTAAGGGATACACCTTAGGATCAGAGCTTTCGTGGGGTGTCTGCTGAGACAATCTCCTCTAACAAAAATGCCGGGCGCATGGCCCGGCACTATTTGGTTTAAGGAGGGGTGGGAGTGGTTTACTCCTCATCTTCCTTAAGCAGCTCGTCTTTGGAGACGGTTTTTTCCTCAACCTTGGCCACGTCCATAATGTGGTCGACGACTTTGTCTTCATAGATTGGGGCGCGCAGCTGTGCCATCGCATTCGGATTCTGCTGGAAGAACTCGATGACCTGGCGCTCTTGGCCAGGGAAGTTGCGAGCTTCGTTGATCAGCGCCTGTTGAACTTCATTCTCAGCAATTGTGATCTCGGCCTCACGCCCAATCTCGGCAAGCACAAGACCCAGACGCACGCGCCGCTCGGCAATCTTGCGATATTCCTCTTTCAGTTCGTCTTCAGACTTATCTTTGTCTTCTTCGGCTGTGCGCCCAGCATCCATTTCTGTCTGCAATTGCTGCCAGATTTGGTCAAACTCCTGATCCACCATCTTTGGTGGCAGGTCAAAGTCGTGCTTTTCGTCAAGCAGGTCGAGCAAGGCGCGTTTGGCTTTTGCGCGTGAGGCGCCATCAAATTCACTTTGAATTTGCTGCGTGACGATCTCTTTGAGTTTATCAAGGCTTTCAAGTCCAAGACCTTTAGCGAAGTCCTCATCGACTTCCGGCGTTTTTGGCGCGCGAACCTCGTGGACCTTGACCTCGAAGACTGCCTCTTTGCCTGCAAGGTGATCGGCTTGATAGTCTTCTGGGAAAGTCACATTGACTTCCAACTCGTCACCAGCCTTGGCGCCGACCAATTGATCCTCAAAACCAGGAATGAAGCTACCAGAGCCAAGGACCAGCGTGTGGTTCTCAGCCGCGCCGCCTTCAAAAGCCTCGCCATCTGTTTTGCCAACGAAATCCATAACCACAGCATCTTTGTCACGGGCTTTGGCGGTTTTAGCGCGCTTGTCATACTGCTGGTTCGATTCAGCGATCTGTCCCAGGCGCTCTTCGATTTCCTCATCAGAAATCTCGGCGACAGGCTTGGTCACTTTCAGCTTCTTGATGTCGGTTGGTTCGAACTCAGGCATGATGTCGACATGCATTTTGTAGGCGAGGTCGGCTTTGCCTTCCAAAACCGCTTCCATGTCGCTTTCCATTTCCATTTCAGGCTGACCAGCCGGGCGGACCTCAGCATCTGCAATGGCTTTCTGGCTGGTCTCTTCGACGAGGGCCTGAACCACTTCACCCATAATAGATTTGCCGAACATCTTCTTGACGTGTGAGGCTGGAACTTTCCCAGGGCGGAAGCCCTTAAGGTTCATTTGAGGACGAATTTCTTCAATGCGTTCATCCAGGCGCTTCTGTATATCTGCAGCAGGCACGCTGACTTCATACATCCGGCTCAGGCCTTCATTGGTTTCGACACCCATGGTGATCATTCCTCAATCTGGTCAGGCCCTGCTGTCTCGGACCCGCGCTACGGGAGCGCTTTTGCTGTAATCTGAAACCGCGCTCTATAGGGCAGGGGGCAAACCGTGTCCACGCGAAACATGCGCAGCCCCTGCAAACAGTGTATCCCATTAGCCCTGATAAGCTTTAGGCGGTTTCGAAACTGCTATGTTTTGCGGCAGAGAATTACATTAGCAGGCACATCGGAAAAATGATGAGACGCTATTCTAAGCTTATGATAGACGAGCAAAGTATGAAGGGGAGTTTGTGAATGAGGCTCAGTAACATAAGTGTAATCCTCGCGACGCTCATATTTGCTGCCTGCTCGGCAGAGAGCAATCTGGAGAGTGAAGCTCCGCCAGCACCAAGACCGGCAAAATTGATACAGGTTGAGGCTGCATCCAACCAACGGAATCTATCATTTCCAGCAGTCATTCGAGCGGCCCAGACCGCAGAGCTTACCTTTCAAGTTGCTGGTGAAATTCGAGAGCTGAATGTTCTGGAAGGAGATGAGGTTGAGGCCGGTCTCGTCGTTGCACGTCTTGATCAGCGTGATGCTCGAAATCGGCTAACCCAAGCGCAGGCTGAGTTGGAGAACGCAAGCGCCGAATATGAGCGTGCTGAACGGTTGGCGGCGCAAGATGCGATTTCCCGTAGTGTCCTGGAAAGCCGGAAAACGCAGAGAGATGTAGCGCAGGCGGCTTTCAGCACAGCCCAGAAAGCAGTTGAAGACACAGTCCTGAGAACGCCGTTCAAGGGGGTTATTTCAACTGTATCTGGCCGCCAATTCCAAAACGTGCAGGCCAAGGAAGCTATCGCCATCCTGCAAAGTGAAGAAGTTGAGGCTGTCGTAAACGTTCCCGGCACCATTATCGCGAGGATGCCACAACTCGTGCCTGTGGGGGTCAGAGTTCGCCTGGATGCTGCGCCAGACGCAAACATTACCGGGACCTTTAAAGAAGCCTCGACGGAAGCTGATCCGAACACGCAGACCTATGAGGTCAGCTTCTCGTTCAATGCGCCAGAAGATCTATTCATTTTGCCCGGCATGACCGCGACTGTTGAAACTTCTTTCGTTGTGAATGGGGCTGAAGACTTGGTGGCGTCAGGGACAGCTGTGCCGCTTTCTGCGATTCTGGCTGAGGGTGATGATACCTTTGTTTGGGTCGTCGACATGGAGACAATGACGATCTCCAAACGTCAGGTAACAGTGAGATCAGATGTGAGTGACTATGTTACGGTTACAGCGGGACTTGATGGTAACGAGACACTTATCGCTGCGGGTGTCTCCTTTTTCCATGACGGTATGACGGTTCGCCGTTGGGTTCCGGAATAGGGGTGCCCAATGAATAGTGCAGAATGGGCGATCAAGAATCCGCTCTTATGTTGTATTGCCATGCTGATTGCTCTTGGAGGGGGCTGGCTCGCATTTGAAAACATGTCGAGGTTTGAAGACCCAGAGTTCACAATCCGCGTGGCAAAAGTGTTTACACAATATCCTGGTGCCAGCCCGGAAGAGGTCATGAATGAAGTGACCGAGCCGTTGGAAACAGCCTTACAACAGTTGCCAGAGGTCGAATCCGTTGAATCGATTTCATCAGCGGGCCTTTCAGATATCAGTGTACATGTGCGCTATGAGTATTCACGGACCAAGTCGGACCTTCAGGTGGTTTGGACAAAAGTGCGCAACAAGGTGAATGACGCGCAGCGTGATCTCCCACCTGGTGCGGGACCCACAGTTGTTGAGGACGATTTCGGCGATGTGTACGGGGTTTATTATCTTCTGACGGGGGAAGGCTATACCCCGGCTGAAATGCTAAGTTATGCCAAGTCTTTGCGTCGAGAGCTGTTACTGGTCAGTGGCGTGGCGAAAGTTGGTATTATTGGTGAGCAGGAAGAGGTCATCTATGTTGAGGTCTCGCGTGACCGCGCCGCATCTTTGGGGGTCTCCCTCAACCAGGTTTACGACACGCTTACGCAGCAAAATACGGTAACTTCAGCAGGGGATATTCTACTGGGCGATAATCGCGTAGAAATCAGGCCAACAGGTGATATTTCTTCTGTTGAAGCGATTAAGTCATTGATTGTCGCCAGCCCCAGCGGTGAGAGTGTAACGCGTTTAGGCGCTATTGCCGATGTGACGCGAGGCTACCGTGAGCCGGTTTCACAATACATCCGCTATGATGGGCAACCTGCTCTAGGCATTGGGATTTCCAATCTGTCAGGCGTTAATGTCGTGAAGATGGGGGATGCTGTCGATGCCAAACTGGCTGAACTCGAAAACCAGCGCCCAGTCGGTATGGTCCTTCATGAATATTATCATCAGGGTAAAGTCGTTGATCAGTCGATTGGAGATTTTGCTTGGAACGTAGTCTCAGCTCTTGCCATCGTATTTGTAACTCTACTGGTCTTTATGGGGTTTCGCTCCGGCCTGGTCATGGGGGCAACAGTCCTCCTGACAATGGCATCCACGCTTTTGATAATGTGGGTCGCTGGGATACCAATGCACCGTATTTCACTAGGTGCGCTTGTGATCTCTCTCGGCATGCTGGTGGATAATGGGGTTGTTATCACGGATGGCATTCTAGTCGGCGTCCAGAAGGGCAGGAAGAAACTGGAAGTTGCTCGTGAAGTGGCTAAACAGAATCTGAAACCGCTACTTGGCGGTACACTCGTTGGAATCATTGCTTTCGCACCGATTGGGTTTGCTCCGGGAGATACTGCCGAGTTTACCAATTCTCTGTTTTGGGTTGTTCTGATTGCTCTTGGGCTAAGTTGGGCGCTTGCCTTCACAATTACACCGCTGTTTTGCTATTGGGCGTTTCCTGAAACGGTTAAGGGTGCTGATGAGGCTCAGGAACCGGATGGACGCTTTATGAGGTCTTACAAGGGCCTTATCAGGACAGTTTTGTCGCATAAAGCTCTGGCACTCGGGGCCACAGTTGGCGTGTTTGCTCTTGCGGTTATGGGGTTCCGCTATGTGCAGTCAGGCTTCTTTCCGGCTTCGACGACACCACAAATCGTTATCGATTACTTTCTCCCGGAAGGGACAGATATTGAACGCACGAAGACCGATATGGTTCGGTTTGAGGAGTTTGTGCGTGCTCAGGAAGGGATTGAGCATGTTCATACCTTGGTTGGCGGTGGCACGCTTCGCTATATGCTCACCTATGATGCGGGGTCGGATAATGCCTCTACAGGCCAGATCTTGGCCCGAACGTCCAATTATCGCGATAATGACCGACTAATCCGTGAAATTCAGGCTTATGCAGATCAAGCTTTCCCTGATGCTCAAGCCAAAGTCTGGAAATTCCGACTAGGCCC
Source organism: Hyphomonas sp. FCG-A18 (assembly GCF_045287255.1). Taxonomy (GTDB): domain Bacteria; phylum Pseudomonadota; class Alphaproteobacteria; order Caulobacterales; family Hyphomonadaceae; genus Henriciella. The sequence goes on along the minus strand of NZ_CP137142.1, from coordinate 1,417,056 downwards.
AGGCGGGGGGTCCAAGATTGAGGCCGCCTTTAGCGGTCCGGACCCCAAGGTTCTCCGTCAGCTGGCTAATCAGGCGAAGGAGATCATGGCCAATGATGGCAATGCCATTCTGATTAAGGACGATTGGCGGCGTCCCGTGCCGGTGTTTGAGCCTGTTTACTCAGAAAACAAAGGCGAGCGTGTTGGGATTACGCGAAAAGATGTTGCTGAAGCGCTTGAGGAGAATCTGACAGGTCTGCAGCGCGGTGTGTATCGGGAAGGGGATCGCCTGATCCCAATCATCTCTCGCTCTCCAGAGGCAGAAAATCGCGAATCGTGGGCCATTGCGTCCTTGCAGATTATAAGCCCAACCACGCAGCAATCCGTGCCGCTTGCACAGGTGATTGATGATGCAGAGATCTTTTGGCGTGATGGTAAACTCTTGCGTACGGATCGTGTTCTGACGATTAAAGCGCAATGTGACCCGCGGTCAGGGATGCTCGCGAGCGATCTGCAAAACCGTATTAGGCCACAAATTGAAGCGATCCCTCTGCCTGAGGGCTACCGCTTGACGTGGGAAGGGGAGGCCGGGGACTCCGCGGAAGCGAATGAAAGCCTCGCCAGCACGATCCCGCTTGGTTTGTTGGCGATGATCCTGGTGGTCGTGGTCCTGTTCAATGCCGTGCGCCAGCCGATTGTCATATGGTCTATTGTGCCGCTGGCAATTGTCGGTGTTGTGGTTGGACTGGTCATAACTCAGACCCCCCTGGAGTTTATGGGGATATTGGGGCTTCTGTCTCTATCCGGTCTTCTTATCCAGAACTCGCTTGTTTTGGTTGATTCAACCGATGAGATGATTGCACAAGGCATGCCGCGGTTTGATGCTTTGGTTGAGTCTGCCGCCAGTCGTTTGCGTCCTGTGACCATGGGTGCCTTCACAACGGTCTTGGGGATATTGCCGCTATACTTTGATGCGTTCTTCAAATCGATGACGGTTGTCTTGGCCTTCGGTTTGAGCTTCGCAACGCTGATCACGCTTTTGGTAACACCTGTTCTTTACGCTCTTTTGTTCAGAATATCCAAAGATGAAACCGCAATGCCGCCTCCAGCAGAACCAGTAGAAGATTTGCCTATCGAGGAAGGGCTTCCAGTATGATCAGATATATTTCGATTTGTCTTGTTGCGTTGAGCCTTGGCGGTTGCGCGACAATCACGCCTCCAGAAGACGCTGCGCGTGTTGCTCAAGAGGCCTTGCCGGAAATTCCGGACGCTTGGGTTATGGCAAGTGAGCGCGTGGGTGAAGTTGAAGTTGGTTGGATCGAGAAGCTTAGTGATCCGGTCTTGATGGGATTGGTGCAGGAGGCTCAGGCAAACAATAACAACCTTCAAGCTGCTGCTGCTAATGTTGAACGATCATGGGCGCTTGCGGGTCAGGCGGGGGCTGCTTTGTCACCCGTTGTGAGCTTGAACTCGAGTGCTGGACGAGGCGGGTCTATCGAAGGGGCCAGCTCTGATACTTACAGTGTCGGACTTCAAGCAAGCTGGGAGGCAGATGTTTGGGGGCGAATCCGTGCCGGCGAGCAAGCTGCCGTTTTAAGTGCGCAGTCGGCTGAAGCAGATTACGTTTACAGCCAGTACTCTTTGGCTGCAGCTGTTGCGAGAGCCTATTTTCTGGCCATTGAATCGGGTCTGCAAGCTGATGTGGCTCAACAGAATCTCGATGCGCTGACAGAAATCGATCGAATTGTCGGCGTGCAAAACGAGTTTGGATTGGCAACGTCTCAAGATGTTGCTTTGTCGAAATCTGACCTTGCGCGCACGCGCGCATCTCTAACGGCAGCACAAGGTGCGCAGCGGGATGCCCTGCGCGCCCTTGAAGTGCTTCTTGGGCGTTATCCTGCCGCTGATCTGCATGTGAGGGAGGGGCTGCCAGATGTTCCGCCGCAGCCACAACCCGGTATTCCATCTGAGCTACTTGAGCGGCGTCCTGATATTGTTGCAGCAGAACGCACTGTGGCCGCTGCTTTTAACAGCCTTGATCAAGCTAAAGCGGCCAGAATGCCGTCCATCAGTTTGACGGGTAGTCTTGGTGGCTCCTCACCTGATCTGGTGAATGTCCTTAATCCCACCAACATTGCCTGGCAGGCCGCAACAAGTCTTGTGGCTCCTTTGATTGATGGCGGCCTACGTGAATCACAGGTGCAGCAAGCCAGCGCCGAGCAAAAGCAGGCGATAGCTGCTTATGCGCAGGCCAGTCTCGAAGCCTTCCAGGAAGTTGAAAGTGGTCTTGATCGCAATATCGTATTGCGTGAAAGGGCTGCATCTTTGCGTATCGCTGCGGATGAAGCTGACAAGGCATTGCGTGTCGCTCGAATTCGTTATGACGAAGGGGAAACGGATTTACTGGATGTATTGACCATTCAACAACGTGTTTTCTCGTCCGATGCTGATCTCGTATCGATTGAACGCGCCAGGCTAGATGAGTGGGTTGGCCTAAGTTTGGCTCTGGGTGGTGATTGGCAGTAGTCACTGCTTGGGGCGGAAGTGACCGCGTAATGTGCTGCGACGCATGATGCCTTTTCAAAGAGGTCATTACTCGATTACGATGAAAGCATGGATCGCAAACTGACTTTCGTTTTGATTGGTGTCGCTTTTTGGCTAAGTGCCGCCATTCTCCTGCATTTTATCGTACCCTACGTCTTTGATGGCGGGTCGATCCATATCGTGTTCTGGATTGCAAATTTCTTCTTCCCGATTTTAGCGATCCCCGTAATCGCGCGTTTTACGGGACGTACCAAGCATGACATGCTTGCCCCAACGGTGCTGATCGCCTTGCCCGCAATGACTTTGGATGGCCTCGCCATCACGCTCGATACATTGGGTAGAACTCACATTTACGCCGATACTGCTGTTTTGGCAGGCTACACAGGTGGTTTCTTGCTGTTTGCCTTTGCCAGCTTCTTCTTCTGGGCTGTGCGTTGGCACAAGGCCTAGGTGCCAAAACGCATCTAAGCCAGACATTTCAGCCCTCTGGATAGTCTTTTGGGCAAAAACCGTCTATTTGTTTTCGGAAGAGGGCGGAGTGGTGAATCAAGAAGAACAAAACCAATTTGTTATGATGTCGGCAGCCATCCGTGACTGCGCGCTTGCTGGCGATGCCAAACGGATTTTTGCGCGCGTTAAGCGATTCCTTCGCGAATTTACTGATGGGGCTGAGCATGATTCTCATCACAAGGGTGTTCTCGGCATATTTCAGTTGAAATCACAGGACCTCAACGAAGCTCAACGCTTGACTGTCACCAATTGGTCCTCTGACTATATTCAACTTCGCCGTGAGATGAATGACTATGCCCATGACCCGGCGATCATTCTCTCGCATCAGAGCACCGCACCGTTTACCTGGCAAAAGGCGATGATGAATGCTGACAGACGTGCCCGGCAGGTTGCTGATCTTTGCGCTGAACATACCGGTCAAAAACACGGACTGACCTTTCCGATCGCCGATATCAATATGCGTAAAGGGGCCGGGACGATTGGTTTCGATCTCGATCCTTCACATTTCAGCCCGACCCAGATTGGCATGATGCACCACGTGCTCACGTCGGCTTACGCGCGGCTTTACAAGGTGATGGGGCCGTTTCCCGAGGATGTTGAGCCCGATTACTCGCCCCGCCAGCGCGAAGTCGTGCGTTTGCTGGCTTTGGGTATGACCACACGCAGCGCCGCGGCAGCTTTGCAGGTCAGCGAAGCGACGGTGAAGCATCATGTGCGTGCTGCAATGGCCAAAGTGAATGCGCATACGAGCGCGCAATTGATTGCGAAATCGATCAACAAAAATGTGGTTTTAATCTAAACCCTATCCGATCGGATAGTTTCGGACAGGCTTTTGAGTGGCGACACTCACGAGCATGGCTGAGCTTATCCTTCCTGATAATCGCGACCTGTATCTGGCGGACCTCGAACAGATGTTTGAACGGCGGTATGAACTGTTCTTTGAGCGTCTCGGTTGGTGTCCAGATGCGGTTGGGGTGACACGGGGATATGATAAGGATGCCTTTGACCAGGATAGTACAGTTTACATTATCGAACGGATGCCTGGGGCACGTGATATCGTTGGATTTGCCCGTTTAAATCCAACAACGGGACCGCATATGATGCGTGCACGATTTGCGCATTATTGTGATTATTGCAGTGCGCCACCGATTGCTAATGATCTTTGGGAGCTATCCCGGCTGGGGTATTTCACACCGCGCTTTGGAGGTGATCGCTCAATTTGGAAGGAGGTCCGCGCCAGGATGCTCACCGCGATCACTGAATATTGCTTGCAGGTCGGCATTCGTCGGCTGGAATATGTTGTGCGTGAAAACGTCTACACAGCAATCCAGCGTGAAGCGTGGGGCGCACAACCCTTGGGGGGACGTCATGCAGAGAGTCTGTCTGAGCCTGCTTATGTGGCAGGCATTTCAGGCATGACTCGTAACGGCCTAACGCAAGTTAGGTCGTTACTGCATGATCCTGAGGAAACCGTACTGATGTACTATGGGCCGGTCTCATCCATTCAGCTTCGCGCTGCGGCTTGATATCCTACTTGCTTACTACTCCGCTGCAGGACGTACATTTGAACCAGTGTCAGCATCGGGCGCTGACCAGTGCTGTGTTGGATCAGGTATAGTTGTGACAGATGTGGGCACTTTACCGCGAACGCGCGCATACATGCGGTCTCGCCAGCGCCCCATCTTCGCCGGAGCTGCGAGCCAAACCGGTGTTACGATTAGAGTGAGCATGGTTGAGAATCCGAGACCAAAGACGACAGCAGTCGCCAGTGGTACCCACCATTCCGCCGTAATCCCTCCAAAGCTGATCGAACCGTCTGCGAAATTCACATTCATCATGAAGACCATGGGCAGCAGACCACAAATCGTTGTCAGCGTGGTTAGAAGAATAGGGCGTATTCTTTGAGCTGCGGCGGCGATGGCAGCTTGTTCGCTTGTTCGTCCATCCCGCTGCAAACGCTGGAACGTATCAATCAACACAATATTATTGTTCACGACAATTCCGGCCAGCGCGACAACCCCTGTGCCGATCATCAGGATGGAGATGTATGGCAACACAAGCTGGATGCCGATCAGGACGCCGGCTGTAGAGAGCACAACAGCCGAAAGTGTGAGCAGCACGTGGTAGAAATTGTTGAATTCCCATAGGAGGATGATGCCCATCAGGAACAGGGCTGACAAAGCCGCAACCTGGAAGAAAGCACTTGCTTCAGCAGCATCTTCGTCTGCGCCCTCAAACTGAACATCAACTGCCGGATTGAGATTCGCGGTTTCCAACCAGTCTTTGACTTCAGCAACCTTTGCGGCACCGGCCCCTTGTTCAACGGCATTGGCGCGCACCATGATGACGCGTTTACCGTCACGGCGCTCAATCTTTGTCACTTTGGGCGCTGGCTCTCGCGTAACAAATTGCGAGAGGGGCACCTGTCCTTCCGGAGTTGCGATCCGTAGACGGTCAAGCGCCTCGACGCTGCGTTCGGCTTCAGGAAAGCGCACGCGAATGTCGATTTCATCCAAGGCGTCATCCGGCCGATAGCGGCCAACCAGAATGCCATTTGTGACAAGCTGAACTGCTGCGCCGACCTGACTGACATCAATGCCGAATTTTCCAGCCTGGGCACGATCCACCTCTAGGCGATACTCAATGCCTGGTAGGGGACGACTATCCTCGACTTCACGGAGGCCATCCATTGAGTCCACAAAAGCCCGAACTTGCGCTGCGGCTTCCAGCAAGGCTGGGCCATTATTGGACTTGAGGGCGATTTGAACATCCTTGCCGACAGGGGGGCCTTGCTCCAGTTTGCGAACTTCGGTGCGCAAGCCCGGTACACCGACAAGCGCGTTACGGATGTTCTGCTCTGTCACGCGGCCATCATAGCCGTCATCGCGATCCTTCAAGTTGATCAGTACCCGACCGATTGTATCCTGAGGGGGTGAGCTGACGCCGTCAAAGTTAAACGAACCAGAGCCTTCGCTGCCTGAGGTTGAGGCCATGGATTCAATGCCATCCAAGGGCAGCAATCGCTCAACCACGCGGTCGACAATCGCATACTCTTCATCGGCAGACAGATTGCCTTGTGCCTGAACGAAAACATAAAGCTGTTCAGGCTCAACATCCAGAAACAGTTCGGATTTGTGTGAGGTCGAGCCAAACCACATAAAGATCGATATGACCAAAGCGGCCGCCCCTGCCGTCACCAGGAAGGGGCGATTGATCAAGGCGGATGTTGCGCGGGCGTAGCGTCCAAACCAACCTGAAGCTTCCAGAGGGTCTCCATCAACCCCGGAAACGCCAGCAAGACCCTGATTGGTGTCATCAGTGCTGCGCTTGCCGACGACCGACCCAAGAACAGGCAGGAAGATCAGGGCCATAACCAGCGAAGCGACCAGAACGAAGATCAGGGTGATGGGCAAATAGGACATGAATTTGCCAACGAGACTGTCCCAGAACAGGAATGGGAAAAATGCGGCAAGGGTCGTCGCGGATGAGGCCACAATCGGCCAGAACATGCGTTTTGCCGCCATACCATAGGCTTGTTTTCGATGCAGACCTTCGGCCATTTTCCGGTCGGCATACTCAACCACAACAATCGCGCCATCGACGAGAATTCCGACGGCGATCACCATACCGAACATCACCATCAGGTTGATCGTGTAGCCAAAGACGCCGAGCATAAGAAAGGCCATGACAAAAGACCCAGGAATGGCGAGCCCGACCATACCGGCAGACCGTAAACCCAGCGCGGCAACGACGATGATCATCACAAGAACCACGGCCACGGCGATAGACGCCTGAAGCTGGCCGAGTTGCTCATCAATCATTTCTGACATGTCTGAGGTCAGCGTGACATTGATCGAGCTTGGCCATCTGTCGCGAGATTGCTCAATCACCGCTTCGACATCAGCCACGGTATCAAGGATATTTGCACCGGTGCGTTTGATGATCTGTAGAGAGATTGAGGGTTGGCCGTTAAACTTGGCAAACTCCTCGCGATCCTTGAACGTGCGCCGCACAGTCGAGACATCCGCCAAAGTGATCGTGGCATCGCCTTCCGCCAGAACGGGTAAGTCGAAAGCATCCTCTGCGGTTTTGATCAGGCCGGGAACCTTCACTGGAAAGCGGCCCTGGCCCATATCTATGCGTCCGGCCGGGACAAGCCGATTGTTGTTTGCAACCGTGGCTAGAATATCCTGATAAGAGATATTATAAGCTTCGAGTTTAGCCGGATCGACAACGATCTCCAGAACCTCTTCCCGGTCCCCCTGAAGGCGGGCCTCCAAGACACCTTGCAAACCTTCAAGTTCGTCCTTTAGATCTTGCCCCAATCGGAAGAGTTCGCGTTCAGGCGCATCACCATAAAGGTTGATCGCGAGAATCGGGAAAAGTGATGCATTGATTTCAGTGATCACGGGTTCTCGGGCTTCGTCTGGAAACTCGCGTTCAGCCAGGTCCACTTTTTCTCGAACGTCGAGAACGGCCTGATCCTGATCGAATGAGACATCAAACTCGATAATGATTTGACCTGCGCCTTCGAGAGCGAAAGAGTCGATTTGTTTGACCCCCTCAATACCCTGCAACTCACTTTCAACAGGTCTGACAAGCAGCCTTTCAGCATCCTCAGGGGAGACCCCTTCTAGTGGAATGGTGACCCCAACAAAGGGGATTGGAATGTCAGGGTCTGCTTCCTTGGGCAGGTTCATATAGGTCAGGCTGCCCGCGATAAGGGCCACCAAAAGAATGGCCAGAACCATTCTCGCACGGCCAATAGCACCATCAATCAAACCGTTCATGGTTGTTGATCCTGAGTTGGCAAACTCGTGACTTCGACGCCCTCACGAAGATAATCTTGTCCGGCAACAAGCAGGTTAACATCTCCGGGTAGGCCAGTGACCCAAACGCCGTCTGAGGCATCATCAATCACGGTCACTTCAGCAAATTGAACGACATCATCATTATCAACATAGCGAACGCCGACACGGCCATCATCATGCAGCACAAGTGAAGCTGGCGTCAGCAAGACGGCTGGTGCCTGGCCGAGACCAATATCAACGGAAGCTGTCAAACCCGCTGCAATCGCGCCGTCAGGGTTATCAACCTGAACTTCAATACGGAAGGTTCGGGTTTGTGGGCTGGCTGTGCGAGCGACGAAGCGAATTGTCCCTTCAGCTTCAGCGCCTGTCGCGAGGGTTACCTGAACGGGCATGTCAGCATTGAGCGCGCCCATCTGAGCTTCAGTGGCCTCTACGACGATGATTATCGGATCGAGATCAACCAGTCGGCCACAAGGTGCGCCAACAGACAGAAAGTCGCCATGCTCGGCCAGTCGCGCTTCAAAAACGCCATCAAATGGGGCCACGATGCGTGTCTTGCGCAACTCAATCCTCGCCGTTGCCAGGGCAGCTTCAGCGCGATCGAGCGTCGCTTTCGTTGCGGCAGCGCGATTAGAGGTTGTCCAGCCCTTCTCCTCCAATTGCATCGATGCCTCATAATCTAGGCGTGCGGCTTCTACGCTGGCTTCTGCTTCTGCGATGCGTGCCGCGCGGCTTTCAACATCCAGGCCGCAAAGGAGTGCGCCCGTTTTAACCACCATGCCTTCATTCACCCGTGCGTTGGTTACGGTACCGATTGTTTCGGATCGAACTGTGATCTCGCGGTCTGCTTCTGTCCGACCTTTGAGAGTAGCGATGACCTGATGAGGTTTGGGCTGCGCTCGCGTTACGATGACTTCCGGTTTCGCAGCTTCGGCGGTCGCGCTTGCATTGGCTTTTGGCACCTGAACATCTTCCGCACTCGAACGCGTCACACCACGAATGATGAAGTAGGCGAGCAATGCCAGCAAGATAAAACCGGCGGTCCGTACAGACTTTGGGAGGGAGGGCATGGTGAAGTCAGCCTTTCTGGAGCGCGAACAATATAGATAGCTGCGGATAACAGCGATTAATCCTAATAACGACCAGAGGTTTCTATCGGAAAAAAATACGTCGATACTTTGATGTAATCGAAAAACATATAATTCACGAATTATCAGTTTTTGAGTCCGCGAACTGTCGCAGCGTTAAGTGCCACCCGTTCCTTAAGCTCGGTGGCTGAAGGGTTTGCCCCTGCCTTGCAGCCATCCCGATTTCCTGTTGCAACCATAGGAATTTGCGATGAGGGGTGCGCGATTTTGTTTCTATCTGAGAGGGTAGAAACATATGGGAGACCCAGTTGACATCGAAAACCTTCTCTGCCGCGTGTATCGCGGCTGCATTCCTTAGCCCGGCGGCTTTGGCCGCCCCGCAATTCAGCTTTGATGCGGCACAGGCCCCGCAATCCGGTGATCTTGTCCTGTACGTAGGCGCTGATGGAACGCTCAGCCCAACGGCAAGCGCGATTGACGCTACAACGGGCAATCGGATCACGCAAACCATGGCGGTTGCCGGCTTTGAGGGCGGCTTTGGTGAAACCCTTTCACTCGTTGCTGTTGGCGCTCACGATCATGTCACTCTGATCGGGATTGGTGATGAAGCGCTGACCCCACGCAAGCTGCAGGATCTGGGTGGCCATGCCGCAATGTCGGCAGATGATAGTGACGGGTTGTCCCTGATCATTGATGGATTGGCTGCGGGCGGTGGTGACGCGGCGGCCTATATTGCGACTGGCTACGCCCTTGGCGATTATGCTTTCACAAAGTACAAGTCCGACCATGAAGCCAGTGATCCAGACACGGTTCGTTTGATCGGCGGCGCGAGCGCTGCAGCCAAATATGAAAACGACCTGGCTTATCTTGTAGAGGGTGTGGAGCTTTCCCGTAATTTCGGTAGTGAGCCGGGTAACGCTCTTTGGCCTGAAGTGTTTGTTGATACCGTACGGGAAGCTTTCCGCGGTGTGCCGAATGTACGCATCAGTGTGCTTGATGCGCGCGACATTCGCCGGGAAGGCATGGGCGCGCTGATGGGTGTTGGTCAGGGGTCGATCCACGATCCACGTCTGTTGGTCGTGCGTTATACCGGGGCGGCGGATAGCGACGCTGCACCGATTGCGTTGGTCGGGAAAGGCGTGACCTTTGACACTGGCGGGATCAGTATCAAGCCGAATAATGGCATGTGGCTGATGAAGTCTGACCTGTCTGGCGCTGCCGCTGTTGCGGGTGCCGTTCTGGCTGCGGCCAAGCGTGGCGAAGACGTCAATGTTGTTGGCCTGATGCCATTGGCAGAGAATATGCCATCTCAGGATGCGATCCGCCCCGGCGATGTCCTCACTTCCATGTCAGGCAAGACGGTTGAGATCATGTCGACCGATGCTGAAGGCCGTTTGATGCTGCTCGATGCTGTACACTATGCACAGGAGAAGTTCGACCCGCGTATGATCCTGAATATTGCGACCCTGACAGGCTCTGCCGCCCGCGCGATGGGCGACGATTATGGCGCTGTCATTACGCGTGATATCTCCTTGAGCCTTGAGATGATGGAAGTGGGTAAAGCTGCAGGTGAAGATGTCTGGCCACTGCCTTTGCACCCCTCTCACTTCGAGCAGATCAAGTCCGATATTGCCGATATCAAGAATACTGGTGGCAGCCCAGGCGCATCCATTGGCGCTGCTGTCGTCGGCACATTCATTGCCGAAGACCTGCCATGGGTACACCTTGATATTGCTGGTGTGGACTGGCTCGACAGCCGAACCCCAACAACTCCTAAAGGCCATGCTGGCTGGGGTGTGCGATTTATGGACGAGCTCCTTCGCCGCGAAAGCGAGTAGCTTTGTTATCAGCAACAGTTAGCCGGGTTCATGGGACCCGGCTTATCTGTTTACGTGATACCGCAAGGGTAGTGCAAATCCCACCAAATTGACGAATCCTCTTCAAGCGGTCAGACTTTACGCCGCTACAAGAAGGATTTTCGATGCGCGATCGGAAAGAACTCACTGACTGGATGGACGCTCTCGAGTTCTATGCTCGGGATTGGGACGACACGTTTGGGGCGCAGACGAACTATTTCACGCAAGAGTTTTGGTACATGCTGATTGGCTGCGTTCGCGCGCATTGGGACGGGTCCCCTTTAACGGTCAGTCAGTTGGCTCAACGCATGAAGTCTGGCTCTAACCGGACACGGGAAGAGCGGATCAAACGCGCAGTTGATGACGGTTATCTGGTCAAGGTTCGCGACGATCAGGATGGTCGTGCAGCCTATGTCCGCCCAACCCCGGAATTGGAGCAAATGGTGGTTGATCATTTGCGCAGGACGCTCGACCGCGTGCAGGCGTTTTTAAGTGTACCGGAGTCTGCGAAGTAAACGCAGTTTTTGCGGGTACTTTGTCGGCAATCTCCTCGCTTTTTCTTTTTAAGCTACCGAGCAGAATGGCTGAAAAGAGAAAATGGGAGGAATTCATGACCAATCGCCGATACGCTCGGAATGCATTCTCTATGGCCAGTGTTTCCATAATGGCCCTGACCGCTTTTGCGCCAAATGCGCTCGCACAAGAAGCAGAAGCGCCCAGCCAAAGCGCCGTGACTGACAGTGAAGAGGTGAAAACCTTAAACCGTGTAACCGTTACGGCCAGGCGCCGCGAGGAGTCCCTGAAAGACGTTCCAGGGTCTGTGACAGCCATCGGCGCTGATGACATTGCTCAATTTGGGGCCACTGAGATCGGCGACCTGCAGTCAAGCGTTCCCAATATCGTCCTGCATGAGGGCGATGCCCAAAATACAGTGGCCTATATTCGCGGGGTCGGACAGCTCGATAGTCTCGCCTTCGCAGATCCCGGTGTCGGTATCTATCTCGACGATGTTTATCTGGGCCGTGCGCAAGGCTCATTCCTTGATGTATTTGATGTGGAACGTATCGAAGTTCTACGCGGGCCGCAGGGAACCCTCTATGGCCGTAACACTATTGGTGGCGCGATTAAATTTGTCTCTCGCGCGCCCAGTGAGACCCCTGAATTCTCTGCCTCAGCAACCCTGGGCAACTTCAACCAGAAAGATGTTTCGCTTGGTGTTTCTGGCCCAATCTCAGGCGATAAAATACTCGGCAAAGCCGCAGTCGCGTATCTCTCCCGTGATGGATATTCCGACAATACAATCACAGGTGAGGATGATGGAGATCGCGACACGCTGGCCTGGCGCGGGTCTATTCTGGCCAACATCACCGATAATTTTCGCATCCAGTTCTCTGCCGATGGCTCGACAGACACGCCTGATGCATCGCGGACACCAGCACGTGAAACAGCGGTCTTTGGTGCGTTTCCTCCCAGCGAAGACCCATTCACGGTAGAGGCTGACTTCAATGGCCTCAGTGATCTGAGTGTCCGCGGTGTTTCTGCACGCGCGACATGGGATGTGTCGGATACGTTGACCCTTATCTCCACAACCGCGTATCGGGAAATGGAGTATGATGCGAACCTCGATCTCGATGCGACCGGGTCACCGCTCTTCGGCGTCTTCGTCTTTCAGGACCAGAACCAGTTTAGCCAGGAATTGCAGGCCAATTACGAGGATGGCCCTTTATCCGTGGTCGGTGGCCTGTACTATTTTGACGAGGCAGATGTCACCGAATCCGGCATTTTTGGCCCGGACATCGCCTTTGTTTCAAACTCAATTAATGACCAGACGACGACGGCTTTGGCGGTCTATGGCGACTTGTCCTACGACATTTCAGATCGCTTAAGCGTCAGTGTTGGGGTGCGCCTGACAGAAGAAGAAAAAGACTTCAAGCGCGTTCAGGAATTCTTCGATGCGGCAACACCGCTGGTCCCGCAGATTGGCCAAGGCGCTCGCGTCACGGACGTCGATACGTCTGAAACCTTCTCCAATACCTCACCGCGCATCTCGGTCTCTTACGACTTTAATGATGATGTTACAGGCTATGCCTCAATCGGGCGGGGGTTCAAGAGTGGCGGTTTTGACGGACGGTCAAACTCAGGCTTTGAAGCGCAGCCTTTCGATGCGGAAACGCTGACCGCCTATGAAGCTGGTATCAAAGGCTATTTTGCCGATGGGGCGATCTTTGCCAGCGCGGCGGTCTTCCTCAATGAGTATGAAGACCTGCAAGTCTCCAGTTTCACAGAACAGAATGGCGCCTTCGCAGCCATCTTCACCAATGCTGCCGAAGCGCAAATCGCAGGCTTCGAGATCGAAGGGAGCTGGCAGGCGACTGAAAACCTGCGCTTTGACCTCTCTGGTGGTTATCTCGACGCGGAGTATGATGAGTTTATCGGTGAGAACGGTGCAGATGTTTCTGATACGCTGACCCCGGCCAATGCCCCTGACTGGACTGGGCGTCTGGCCGCGAACTACCGACGATCTGTCGGCCAGGATACAGAACTCGTGGTCAATGCCGCCGCTTCCTATCGCGGAGAGGTTTTCCCAACGGTCAGCTCCAGCGAGATCCTGCGCCAGGGCGGGTACACGCTTTATGACGCCTCGATTGGCCTCGAATTTGCCAATGGGAAATATGCGCTGCTTCTGGCTGGGCGGAACCTTTCGGATAAGGAATACCGCACGCAGGGCTTCGACCTGTCAGACAGCCTTGGCTACCAGCTTGGCTATTATGGCGCGCCGCGTACCGTCAGCCTGACCGCATCAGTGCGTTACTAGGGCTGATCACGATGCCAAAGCTTGATGCTGAGACCAAGGCGGTTCTGCGTGACCTGAAGGCGATAGAGCCGCTAACTAAAGGTGATCCGGACATTTCCGTTGTTCGCAAAGCCTACGATAAGGTGTTTGCTGGGTGGACGGCTCCAGCGGATCGTCCAACCAATGAAAGCTGGTTGAGCGATTGTCAGCTTGGCGACAGTTATCAAGCTCTGGTGATCGAACCCGCTCATCAGGCGCCCGGCGATACTTCACTTGTCCTCATTCACGGGGGTGGGTGGTCTCTGGGGAATGCGCTTTGTTATGCACCGCTGGGCCGATGGCTCTGCGCCCAGACCGGAATGCGGGTCCTGGTTCCGGACTTCCCACAAGCCCCTGAGCAGCCCGCACCTGCAGCCTATGAAGCTTTGTCGGCTTTCATCGCATGGGTACAGACCAGTTATGGCGGCGATGTCAGCCTGATTGGGGATAGCGCTGGTGGCAATCTCGCGGCTGTGATCTCTAACCATCCCCCGGCAGGGGTGACGATCAAGGCGCAAGCTTTACTTTATCCCGTCATCGATTTGCGTCCGGATGCCCAATACAAATCTCGACGCAAGTATGGGGGTGGGAACCACTTCCTGACGTCAGATGGGATTGTCGGTGCAGCCATGCAGTATTGCGGCGAAGCCCAATCCCCAACTTCGCCGCTTCTGACACCGCTGCTCGAAACCGATTTCTCGAGAACCCCACCAACCCTCATCATGATCCCGGAATTTGATCCGCTCTATGATGAATGTATTGCCTATGGCGATCTCCTGAAGGCGAATGGCATCGAAACCCAGACCGAAGTTGCAACAGGCACAATACATGGCTGCGCCAATTTCAGTGGCCGAATTGCTTCGAGTAGACGGAGTATGGCTATAGTATCTCAATTCTTGGGCGCAAAGTGAGTGAAGGTTGATTTGATGGGGCCAAATCCAGAGACTTCTTTCTGAAAGTGCTCTCCGTTTTTCGATTAGTATGCTGTTTCTAATCTTTCCGGATATGAATGCTGCATTGCACAATTGAAGGAGGCCGTCATGGCTAAGGAGACCAAGAAATCTGATATGCGCGCCAAGGCCCGCAAAAAGGGCCGCGCGATTGAAGCTGGTGCAGTCGAGCTGTCACGCAATATCTGGCTTGCCGGGATCGGAGCCTATGGCATGGCCTTTCAGGTTGCGCGGTCAGGTGCCGTCGCGGTGAATGAGCAATCGGTTGAGATGTTCGAAGACCTCGTCAAGCGCGGCAGCGAGATCGAGACAGACGTAATGACCAAGCTCGGTGAAACCTCTGCGTTCACGACTGCCTCCAAGCAGGCGCAGAAAGTTGCCGATACCTCTCAAAAGATTCAGGAACAAGTTCGTGATCGGTTTGATGCGCGCATGGAGCGTATGCGCGGCCTGTTGGGCATCAACAAGGAAGGCACGATCGGCAACAAGCTGGTCCGCGGCCTTGAAAAGCTTGAAGACGATGTTGCCACGGCAACCAAAGGCACCCTTAAGCAAGGTGACCTGATGCTTAAGAAGCGTCTGGCGCGCCTCTCTGAAGAGATTGAAGCTTATGTTGGCGATCTCGAAGCGCCTGAAGCGGCCCCTGAGGTCAAGGAAACCCCTAAAGCCGCCAAAGCGACCAAGAAAAAAGCCACAAAGAAGAAGGCTAATAAGAAGCCTAAAAAGGTCAAAGTTGACGATCTGACAGTGATTAATGGCGTTGGGCCGGCCATGGCGAAGAAGCTCAATGAGCAGGGCATCACAGCCTTCACGCATCTGGCTGATCTGAAAAAGGCTGACGCTGTGAAGCTGGACGAAAAAATCGGTGCCCGCGGTCGTTTGGTCCGGGATGAGTGGGTCAAGCAAGCCAAACAGCTTGTGAAGGCCTAAGGTTTCTCAGGCCGCACGCATCTTACCTGAAGTCTAGGTGTGTGCGGCTTTAGCCTAGAACCTGATCATACTTCCCGAGTATCTGGCGCTGGGCCTCCTGCTGGTCACCATCCAGATAAGGCGCGACGGTCAGAAGCGCTCTTAAGACGGTCTGGTGAATGAGAACCGCGGCAGGGGTTTCCCGGCCATGCATCACGTCCTCTTCAAGCCAGAAGGTCAGGGTTGAAATGAGCTGGTCCAGAAGCACGGATTTCACCCGTGGGTTTTGCGCAAACTGGGCGTCTTGACCGAAGTTCTGGAGGGAAATGTCGAGCGTCGTGCGGAGCCGCTGATTGAGCGCTTCAAGCCGATGAGCCAGAGAGGGATAGCGCGCCGTCAAAATGCCAAGGCTCTGATAAAAGAAACGAAAATCGTAGATTTCTTCGAGCAGGATGTAGAGGAAAACCCAGTGATCTTCGAGAGAGGTCAGGCGATCTTCAGCCCCCTTCAGGATGATTGTCATTTCATCTTCGAAGGCATCGAATAGCGCTTTGATGAGCGCGTCTTTACCCTTGAAATGGTAGTAAAGGTTACCCGGGCTGATCTCCATAACATTCGCAACGTCGAGCGCTGTAACATTGGCTTCGCCTTCCGAATTGAACAGTGTCAGACTTGCAGACAGGATACGATCACGCGTTTTCATTGAGGAAAACTATAGCGCCAAACTATGACGAGCTCGATAACAAATACGGAAAACTCGCAGGTCCCAGTGTTGAAATAACTTAAACTTCATGCGCTAATCTAAATCCCACAATGAAAAACAACGGTCAAAACCGTGAAATGTGGACGGGAGGATAGGATGGAACACGATAAGGATATCGCCAGCAGTGCGGCCGAGAACACGACAGCACTCAACCCCTTACTGGGCGGTATAAACAGGCAGGAATTGCTCGGCGCAGTCGCCATGATGCTGCGCTCGACGATGACCAATCCTGTCACATCAATCAAATATGCCGGTAAGATCACCAAAGAGAATGCCGAGATCATGCTCGGCAAATCCTCAATTGAACCGGACCGTAAGGACCGGCGCTTCCGCGATCCGGCTTGGGCGCATAACCCGTTCTACAAACGCGGCATGCAGGCCTATCTCGCGACCCAGCAACATCTCCATGACTGGGTCGGGGACCTCAAACTGACACAGCTTGAACATGCGCGCGCTAAGTTCGTCATGAATATGATCACCGATGCACTGGCCCCGACAAATACGCTGGTTGGTAATCCCGGTGCGGTGAAACGCGTCGTCGACTCTGGTGGCCTGTCCTTGGTCAATGGCCTGAAAAATGCCTATACTGACATCACCAAGAATGGCGGTATGCCGTCACAGGTGGATACCAAGCCCTTTAAAGTCGGAGAGAACCTTGCGACCTCAGAAGGGAAGGTGGTCTGGCGCGATGAGGTACTTGAGCTGATCCAGTACCGGCCACTCACTGACGAGGTGCATGAGATCCCATTCATGGTCATCCCGCCGCAGATCAACAAGTTTTACGCGATGGATCTGACCCCGATGACCAGTATGGTACAGTTCCTGTTGGCCTATCAGCAGCAGACCTTCACCATTTCGTGGCGTAACCCAACTAAGAAACAGGCCCATTGGGGCCTCGAAACCTATGTCGACTCCCTCTTCAAGGCGAGCGAAGTGGTCAAGCGGATTACCGGCTCTGACAAGCTGAATGTTTCAGGGGCCTGTTCAGGCGGGATCACAACGGCGACCTTTGCCAG
The DNA here is from genome assembly GCF_045287255.1 of Hyphomonas sp. FCG-A18. GTDB lineage: Bacteria > Pseudomonadota > Alphaproteobacteria > Caulobacterales > Hyphomonadaceae > Henriciella. Next base: position 1,399,797 of record NZ_CP137142.1, on the reverse strand, counting down.
CTTGCTCGCTGCGGCCGGTGATGATCGTCTGAACTCGCTGACCTTCATGGTTTGTGTGCTCAACCCACGTCAGGACGATAGCGAAATCGGGGAAATCGTCTCTGAATCCAGCCTCGAAATCGCCCGTAAATTCTCCAAGCGAAAAGGCGTCCTAAAGGGTGATGACCTGGCCCGCATGTTTGCCTGGATGCGCCCGAATGACCTCATCTGGAATTACGTGGTGAACAATTACCTGATGGGCGAGGATCCTCCACCGTATGACGTCCTCTACTGGAACAATGACACAACGAACTTACCGGCCCAGTTGCACTCGGATTATCTCGATATGGCTGTGGATCAGCCATTTGATCATCCCGGTGAAGTGGAGGTTGCAGGTCATATGGCGGACTTGTCCAAAGTTACCTGCGATGCCTTTGTGGTCGCCGGATTGACGGATCATATCACGCCTTGGAAAGCCTGCTTCCGGACACCCCGGCTTTTGGGTTCAGAGAATATTGAGTTTGTCCTCTCTTCCAGTGGTCATATTCAGTCTCTAATTAACCCGCCTGGAAACCCGAAAGCGAAGTACTTCACCAATCCTGACCTTAGTCTGGACGCAGATGCATGGGCGGCTGGGGCGCAGGAAACGAAAGCCTCCTGGTGGCCCTTATGGGGGGACTGGATCAAGGCGCGTGCTGGTGGATTGAAACCTGCTCCGCAGGCTTGCGGCAGCGATGCGTTTGAGCCGATCTGTGACGCGCCTGGCGAATACGTACACGAATCCGCCTAAGATTATGAAAGCCTTATAGGACCATCCCAATGTCATCAGCCCAACCCGACCGCATGCCTGAATTCTCTTTCCGTGAGGTTGGGCCTGTTCGCCTGCGTGTCGCGCATTGGCCGGGGGAGCCGCACTTCGACACGCGACCCTTGCTGTTTTTCAACGGGATTGGCGCGAATATCGAGCTGGCGCTGAAGCTTGGAGATATGTTCCCACATCGGGAAGTCATCACGTTTGATGTCCCCGGCGTTGGCGAGAGTGAAGTCACTGCCTGGCCCTATCGTCCCTGGATGCTGGCCCGCTGGACCCGCCAGATTCTCGATATGTATGGCATTGATGATGTTGATGTCATGGGCGTTTCGTGGGGGGGAGCCATGGCCCAGCAATTTGCGTTTCAGTACCGCAACCGGGTCGGTAAACTGATCCTGTGCGCGACAACAGCGGGTATGACCATGGTGCCGGGGCGGCCTGCATCCCTGATGAAGATGGTTGATGCCCGACGCTATACAGACCCGAACTATATGCGCGAAAACTTCGCGACACTTTATGGGGATATGGCCGAGGAAAACGCTGGCGGACATGTTCAAAACCTGATGCCACCTGATCCGAAAGGCTATGCTTACCAGATGATGGCCTTTCTCGGCTGGTCGAGCCTGCCTTTCATCCGCCTCCTGAGGATGCCAGCACTTGTCCTGATGGGCGAGAATGACGCGATCGTCCCGGTCGTAAACGGCAAAATCCTCAAGATGGCGCTCCCCAATAGCCAGCTGCATGTCATGGAAGATGCCGGTCACCTGTTCATTGTCACAAAGATGGACGAGACCAGACGGATCATTGCGAACTTTTTGACCGAAGAGCCCTCTCAAACCGAAGCTGCGGCTTAGGGTGAATGGTTTAAAGAAATATAGCTTCAAAAAAGATCTTTCTGAGAACTGCCGACCTTGCCTCAGTTCTTGAGTCTGGTCTAAGCAATGTCCCTAACAGGCTTTTCTCCGGGGGATTGGATGCGCTCTTTTCTTACAGTTCTGATTTTAGGGTTCGCCTTTTTAGGCGCTGCTTTGGCGCAAGATGAGGCCAGCTCGTTTCAAGATAAAATTGCCGATTATGAACATAAAGCCGGCTTCATTGATCTTTATATTGATCATGAGGGTGGGGATATCTATGCCGCGCTGCCGAAACCTGATGCCGATGGCATTTCCATGCGTTTCATCTATGCAACAGGGTTGACCGGCGGGTTGGGCTCAAATCCAATCGGGCTTGATCGTGGTAACGCTAGCAGCGGGGTCATTGTTCGGTTCCGCAAAGTTGGCGACCGTATCATTGCTGAGCAGGAAAACTGGCGTTACCGAGCAAGTGCGGATAACCCGCTTGAACAGCTAGCTGTTACCCAATCCTTCGCGAGTTCTTTCCTATGGTCGACGGAAATCGTTGCTATTAAGGAGGATGGGCAAATGCTGTTTGACCTATCCGGTTTTCTCACACGTGATCAGTTCGGTATTGCCAACAGTCTCGCGCACGGAGAAGGGGCTGCTTCCTACAATCTTGTTTCTGACCTTTCCTATCCAGACACTAAAGCTGCGCTGGCGTTTCCTGATAATGTCGAGTTCGATGCGTATTTGACCTTTGCCAGTTCACAGCCAAACGCGCAGACTTATGCTACGGCACCGGATGCTCGTCAGATCACCTTAATTCAGCATCACTCTTTCGTTCGGTTACCAGATGATGGTTATCAGACGCGCAAGTTCGACCAGCGTACAGCCAATATCGGTATGGGTTTCTATGACTATTCCAGTAATCTTGCGGAGCCGATCGTTCAAAGACTATCACGCCGCTTCCGCTTAGAGCGCATTGATCCGGATGCAACCTATGGTCCGGTCAAGAACCCGATTGTTTTCTATGTTGATTCTGGAGCGCCAGAGCCCATACGCACTGCCCTGATCGAAGGTGCATCATGGTGGGCGGAAGGATTTGAAGCGGCCGGGTTCGAAGATGCCTATCGTGTCGAAGTTCTACCTGATCATGCTCATCCACTCGATGTCCGATACAATGTCATCAACTGGGTGCATCGACAGACCCGAGGCTGGTCCTATGGGGGCAGTGTCTCTGATCCGCGTACGGGCGAAATTCTGAAAGCAAATGGTATCCTTGGTTCGCAGCGCGTGCGGCAGGACAGGATGATTTTTGAGGGGCTTGCTGGTGTATCTGCAACCGGGACAGGCCGTGCTGATGACCCTGTTGAGATTTCCTTGGCGCGCATTCGTCAGCTTGCAGCCCACGAGGTCGGTCATACGCTTGGCTTTGCGCACAATTTTGCGGCAAGCTCGAACAATCGCGCTTCCGTGATGGATTACCCAGCCCCTTATGTGCGCCCTAAAGAGGGGGGAGGTTTAGATTTTTCACAGGCTTATGGTGTTGGACTCGGTGCATGGGATATTTTCACCGTGAAATGGCTCTATTCACAGTTCCCTGGAACGGTGAACGAGGATCGGGCTCTGGATGATATGGTGGCAGCTGTGACTGATCAGGGCTTGCGATTTATTGCCGATCAACATGGCCGATTTGTTGGGTCTGCGCATCCATATGGCTCTGTTTGGGATAATGGTGAGGATGCGGTTGAGACCTTATTGGAAACACTTGAGGTCAGACGTATTGCGCTTGCGAATTTCGGCTTGGATCGTTTGGCGTACGCTCGTCCGACTTCAGATCTAAATGCCGTAATTGTGCCGATCTATTTGTATCATCGTTATCAGGTTGCGGCGGCGGCGAAATTCATTGGCGGTTTGGATTTTTCCTACAGTGTTAATGGCAAGACACCGATAGCGGCCAATCCAGTCTCGCCACAGGATCAGCAACGGGCTTTATCGGCGCTGTTGAGAACCCTTGATCCAGTTGAGTTGGACCTTCCCGACAAGCTCCTCAACTCTCTAACGCCTGGGGATGTGGGCTATGCAGGTGGCGGGCAGGCGCTAGAGGTGTTTCCATCCCGTACAGGTGCAGTTTTTGACCTCTCAGCGGCAGCAGCTATTTCTGTTGACCTTTCACTTGATGCGCTTTTGGCACCAGAAAGGCTGGAACGTATTGCGGCTTACGAACAGCGCTCGATCAATGCCTTCGCACTCGATAGTCTTCTCACTCAGATTGATGAGACCGTCTTCTCACGCTCAGATGAACCCCGGCATCAGCTTTTGGCACGGGTTATCCAGAGCCGCTTCATTGAAAGCCTGATTGGTGTATCTGTGAATCCGGCGACGTCTTCAGAAGTCGCCGGAGCCATTGATGCAAAGCTCATAGAAATTCGAGAGCGGATCACCGGGCGAAGAGCCGCTAAGTCAAATAAAGAAAAACAGCATTTTGCTTTCCTTGCCGCAAGGATTGATCGCTATTTCTCAGGTGAGCCTATTCAAAAAAGAGAAAAACTGACGACACCACCAGGTAGTCCAATCGGTTCAGGTGATCAGGCAGAGTTATGTTGGCATTGTGAGTGATGATTGCGCGGTTGGGTCATGACGCCTTTCTGCAATGAAGCTAATGCTGCCAGAGTCCAGTATGAAAGTCTGTAGACAAGCGCGAATATGCGCCGCTAGTGATCGATTGGTATTACGCTATTTTTCCATAATCGGTCGGTAGGCTTTCCGGCTGTTGTAGGCGCATTCTGAAAGAGCGGTATCCTCTCGCCCATGAGAATGGCTTCTCCACTAGTGCCGATCCGCCTAGATATCGTCTTACGTGCTTCAGTTTTAAGCTCCGTATATGCTGTTTTAAGTTGGTTCAAGCAGTAGACTCGATAGGGAGATGTTGGGACAGACCACTCAACGCCACCTTGACGATACTGCACCTGCTTTTCTGAATTTGCATAGGCAGCGGCGTTTGCCTGCAGATACGGCAAATAGTCATTACCAGCCATGGCAATAAGTGGATCAAGGGTGGAGTCGACGTCTGTGATCGCAGCTTTGTTCTCCAGATCGGATGGACGGGTTGCCCAGAGGCGCGCGGTCCATAGAAAAGTCTTGGGCGCGCGTTCACGCATGATGCCCGCAGGTGTTGGGTCATGTGAGAAATGCCGAAAGAAGGGACCAAACAGACCGAAGTCAGCTTCACAAGGACGCTCTCCCATCAGGAAGGGCTGTTGACTGAAAACAGGCTCCAATGCCGCGAGTGTATCGAGGTAAAGCTGCTCAATCGCTGGTGCAGTCTCACGCGTCACGCCGTCTGCGGCAAGATAAACCCGCTTTTGCCGTACCTTGATGAAATGCTGGCGCAAGCGAAGCGGGGCTTTCACATCGCGCAGCATGGTTTTTGCGGCCTGACTGCTCATCAGGCGCATATCATCCTTGAACGCCCAGCGATAATAGAGCGCCGGGCGCCATAACCATTCATCAAACAGGTCTTCGAGTAACAGGCTGAAGAATTTCGCTATCGGTGTTTCTGGTGACAGGGCAGGGCCTTCGAAAGTCTTCTCAAAGTGCGTGATGATGGCCGTTGTATCTGTCAGCCAGGTTCCATTCGGGGCCTGAACCTGAGGCATTTGCGCGATCCCGGTCGCCTCTGCGCAACGTCGAAAGTCCGCGCGATCCATGGGCACAAAGTCAAAGGGCACGCCTTTGACTTGAAAGTAGGCTTCCAGCTTTCCGGTAAAGTAAGACAGTTTCAGCCCATGAAGCTTATAGCGATTGTCAGCCATATGCCCTCCGATCTTGCTAGAGTTTTCCTAGAACAAGGATGCGTGCTGGCCGCCATCGATTACGATGTTCTGACCGACAATGAAGCGCGACAGGGAACTACACAGGAAGGCAGCCAGAGGGGCAAGATCATCGGCATCGCCAACAAAGCCTGCAGGAATGTGATTGTTTGCCAGGAAGTGCGGTCGAACGACTTCGGGCACTGGTTCAAGCCCGAATGCTGCCGCATAGTCCTTCATGATCTCATTCGCACCTTCGGTCTGGAACATGCCGGGCAACAGGTTGTTGATATTGACCCCATGCTTGGCGATCTCTCGTGAGACACTCGCCGTGTAATTGATCAAAGCAGAGCGCGCAGGCCCGGACATCAGTCGCCAGATCATTGGGTTCTTGGCAGAGAAGGTCGCGATATTGACGATCCGCCCCCAGCCCTTGGCCGTCATCGTTGGAATATAGTGCCGCATAATTTCAATCGGACCGATCAGTGTGGTCTCAATCGACTCCCGCCACATTTCCGGTGTGACTTTCAGGAAATCTCCGTTCGGTGCGGGCGGTTTTATCGTGATGGCCAGAATATCCGGGTCCGGGCAGGCTGCGAACAGGGCTTCGCGCCCTTCAACGGTCGATGAGTCTGCGACAACCGGTGTAACGGGCGTACCATACTTCTCGCTGATCTCATCGGCCGCTTTGCGCAAACGTTCCTCACGGCGTGCAGTAATGTAAAGATTGACGCCAGCCTCAGCGAGGCGTTCAGCAGTTGCGCGGCCCATGCCAGCGCTGCCGCCAGCCATAATGGCGGTCTTGCCTTTGATTTGAAGATCCATCTTTTTCCCCTTTGTGGACTTGTCGTGAATTACTTGGCGAGGGGGCTTAAGGCGGCACTTTCTGCAACCAGTTCTGATTGAGGCGCCAGCGCAGGGTGTCTATGCGGTCCTGGCCGAAGAAAGGCTCGTTCTCGAACACCATGGTCGGCACGCCCCAGTGGCCGGCCTCTTCTAGAGCTTGATGATTGGCCTCAACTTCGGCTTTGATCTCGCTTGGAATGATCGCGGCTTCCATTTCGGCAAGGTTGAGGCCGATATCTGCACATGCCTTGGACAGATGATCGCCGCTATCCCAATTGGGTGTGCCCCCCCAGATAATAGCCGCGGATGAGTGTGCGAAATCAATACCTTTGCCAAGCTTCTCAGCGATGACCCCTAAACCAGTCAGCCGCCAGATCAGCGGTTGCTCTGCTGGGGTTTCAAAGGTCTCACGATCCTGAACAACCGGGTCAGGATTGGGCCAGACAAAGGGCATACCAAGTTGTTGTGCACGGCGTCGCGCATCCATAACGATATAGCGCGGTCGTTTCTTGTCACTTGCGTCAAAGATTGTCTTCTTGGCGCGCAGGGCAATTGGCAGGACGGGCCGTAGTCTTACGGTCACGGAATAATCCTCACGTAAGCGCAAGAGATCAGGCGTTACGATGTAAGAATAGGGACTGCGAAACGACCAGAAGACGTCTACAGCAGGCTTATCAGTAGGCGTGTCTGTCATCCTCGATGCCCTCCTACTGCGCCGCCAATGAAGCGGGACGGCTGAGTTCCGGGGTCTTCATCTTCCGGGCAATCCGCTCGGCCACCATGACACACCCCAGATATGTATTGCCGGACGGGATGGTCGGCATCACCGAGGCGTCAGCGATGCGCAGGCCACTCATACCGAGAACGCGGCAGTCGGCATTCAGCACACTGCCCATTGGGCAAGTGCTGGTCATATGCCCATAACTGATCGTGTAGTTCGCGAGGGCTTGTGACACGGCTTCAGACGAGGACAGATCGATAGGGTCAATCTGTTCACACCCCAGAGCCTTTGCGGCGCTGGACATTTCCCAGGCTGCAATTTGATCAAACGCATGGCGCAGCCGCTGATCTGCCCCTTCAGGCAGCGGCGGCGCCATGACGAGTGGGCCATCGCCGGGATTCTCTCCCAGCTTGACCTTTCCTAACCCCGATGATCGGAGCAGGAAAACTGCCATAACAAACTCGGTCGGACCATCGGTGAGAGGCGGAGCAATCGGGAAGGCGTGATAATCAATATCAACGCCATTTGATGCGCCAATCAGGAGCGATTGTGCGGGTCCCGCGCTGCCCCCACGGGGGCCTTCGTGTCTATAGCGGATACCAGGACCGATATGGTCGCTCATGGTCTCGCCGACAGGTAGATCAACGTGAGCGGTGATGCCATGCTCAGCCAAGTGCTTGGCGGGACCAATCCCGGAACGCATTAACAGGTTTGGGGTCCATAAAGCGCCAGCCGTCAGAACGACTTCATCGGCTTCAATTTCCTCGCCCGTAGTCAGGATAACGCCGGTCACCCGATGCCCATCAATATTGAGTTTGGTGACTTCCGCCTGTGCACGGATGTTCAGGTTCTCACGCTTGCGGACTTGCGGTGTCAGATAGGCCCGACTGGTTGTGACCCGGTTCGCAGTCTCATCAATCGTGACGGGGAAGACGCCAAGACCCGGTAACTGGCTGCGGTCATTGATATCAGCAACCGTCTTCGTGCCGACCTCGACCAGTCCATCATAGAAAGCAAGTTGCGCGCGTCCCATCTCATCGCGGCGCCATCTGCGAACGGGTAGGGGGCCTTTGTCGCCATGCAGCGGTGAAGCCCCAAAATCAGCATCAGTTTCAGCCGCGATAAACGTATCGATCACCTCATCCCATCCCCAGCCAGTGAGGCCAGCAGCGGCCCAGCCGTCATAATCCTCGGGCAGACCTCGCAGGGTTGCTAATCCATTGACAGCCGATGTCCCTCCCATCAGTCGGCCCTGAAGCATCGGGATAACCCCGGTGCCATTCATCATCGGTGTCAGGGCGACAGGTTGCGCGCCAAGCCAGGCTTCCGGTGCCCGCGTCGGATCGAGAATGCCAGAACCATAAACATCATCGTCAGGGCCAGCTTCCAACAGAGTAACCCGTAGCGATGGATCTTCACTCAATCGCGCCGCAAGGACTGATCCCGATGTTCCGCCCCCAACGATCAGGATGTGTTTCGCCTGTGATTTCATGTCAGCGCCCCCTGCAGAGTGATTTTAAAGAACTCAATTAGGTTGAATAACCTATCATTAGGTTTCATAACCTAAATAGTCAACTGGCTCTTTTAGAAAGCGGGTGCAAGAAGGGTGACCATGACCACACGAACCAGTACGCCGGATAAGATCCTTGAGGCCAGTCGGCGCCTCTTCAACAGCAAAGGCTATGCAGCCACATCGCTCAGCGAAATCGCTGCGGCTATTGGCATTTCGCAAGGCAATCTCACATACCACTTCCCGGCCAAAAGCGACTTGGCTGCGCGCATTGATGCTGAAGCCCGACAGCGCTTGCGCGAGCGCCGAACGACACGGCAGCCGGGCAGGGTCGCGGATGACTATGTTGCGCATTTACTGTTTGCGATGGACCTCACCTGGAGCAATCGTTTCCTTCAGCGTGACCGCATGCATTTCATAGATAAAGTTCCGAGCCCTGATGTGGACCTGAAGGCTGACTTTGAAGAGCTGTATGGCTTGATGGAACGCATGAGTGGCGAAGGCATGTTCCGCGCTGATGCCGTTGCGGATTTGCAAACGCTTACGCGGTCAATCTGGGTCATGAGTCGGTACTGGATGGATTATCTGCGCGACTTTGAAGGCCTGACAGAGATTAGCTGGGCCGATCAGGAGCGCGGTATCGAACACCACTTTGCCTTGCTGCTGCCATGTCTGACAGCTCCCGCGCAGCAGGAATTGCGAGTTGCTTTAGTGCGCATTCGAAAGCGATCCGAACAAGGGCAGACGGGCTAGATACTATCCAGGTGCCACTTGGTGTTGTTAGCTGTAGCGCACGTCGGCTTTCTGTGCAGAGCCAGCAGCCTGGACAACCGCGTTGAGGCTCGCAGATAAATCCTCAAGATAGTCATCCACATAATTCGCGTGCTCGGGTGAAAGCATAAGATGCAAGCTTGGTGGTTCTTTTGTCGCTGAGGTAAACCAGCCGCGCTTATAAAGCTCGCCATAAATCGCAAAGGCATGGTGGTCGGGGTGACGGAAAGCGATCAACCCAAGCATAGGATTGCCCAAAACTTCAAACCCCAGCGCCTTCACGCCTTCTGCTACGCGTTCACGCGTATCGCAAACCTTTCCCTGCAAGCGACGATACCCGTCAATACCGAGATAATTCATAATGGCCCAAGCTGCAGAGATAGCCCCACCAGGGCGAGTGCCCGCCAAGGTCGGGGTCTTCATCGGCGCGCCTGACCAGCACGAGAAATCAAATGGCATGTGTTGATATAACTCTTCTGAGCGAAACAGGACCGTCGAAGCGCCCTTCGCAGCATATCCATACTTATGCAGGTCTGCGCTCATTGAGTGAACGGCTGGCACTTCGAAGTCAAATGGCGGGACTGGCACCCCGTTCATGCGGGCAAATGGCGCAAAATAGCCACCAACACAGGCATCAACATGCAGCCAGACACCCTGCCGCTCAGCCGCTTCCCCAAGCTGTTCAATCGGATCAATAATGCCATGCGGGAAATTGGGGGCTGACCCAACCATCATGATCGTCTCAGCGTCGCACGCGGCTTCCATAGCGTCCGCGTCAGCTTCAAAGGTTCCATCTGTGCGCACTGGGATACGACGCACGTCGATGTCCATGAGATGACAGGCTTTATCAAAGGCAAGATGGGCTGAGTAAGGTAAGACAACATTGGCGGATTGCATCGCGCGACCGTTAGCCCGAGCATAGTCGCGAGCGGTCTTGATCGCCATCGTGATGGAGTCAGTACCTCCGGATGTCATCGCCCCGGTTGAGCCCTCAGGGCCATGTAACAAACCAAGCCCCATGGAAATGACGTCCTGCTCCATCTGGTTAAGCGATGGAAACGCCAGCGGCCCCAGCCCGTTCTCTGACATATAGGCGGCGTAGGCCTCCTTCTGGATTTGGGCGATCTCCTCACCGGCATTGAAAACATAGACAGCGGTTTTGCCATCCCGCCACTTGGCATCCCTGCCGCCGCGGCCCACCAAGTCACGCTGGACATCATCCCAAGCTCGGCCATGTTCCGACATTCGCATATCAATATCTCCCATATCTGCGGGAAGGTTAAGCCAGATAAGCACTTCTTGTGAACCACCTGGCTATGATGATCGCTAAGCTGTTACACAGACCGGATAAATATGCGGGCACCTTGATAGGCTTGGCGTTGGCCCTTTTGCTTTGCGGCGTACAGTATGAAGTTGGGCTGGTTCTGGGTGAGGCGCCTGATTTGATCACAGTGGAGTGTTGTATTCGCCTGGCGATGATAAAGGCGCAGGACCCCTTGAGGGGAAGTCAAAGAGGTCGGACGAGTCGCTCGCTTGGCGACAGACATTAGCCACCCGTCGATCTATATCGTTAAGAGCACGGGTGTGATCAGGCTATTCTGTAGCCTCGAGGTCACTCGTTAATAGCGCTGCGGCAAGGACCTCACTAACCGCAGCGCTTCCCTAAAGGACTTGTGAGTTAATTCACGACTCCTTATCGTCCACGACCAGCCCGCGATTACGCAAGAGTGGCCCTGTGCTCGGCTCGCGACCGCGAAAGCCGATATACGCATCCATGGCAGGGCGGCTATTCCCGGCAGAGAAGACATTCTCATACAGTTTACGGGCGAGGGCTTCATCGAATGGATCGCCAGCTTCTTCAAACGCGGCATAGCCATCATTATCGAGCACGCCAGCCCACATGTATGTGTAGTATCCACCCGCATAGAGCTCGCCTGCGAACGAATGCAGGAAGTGCGGTGAACGGTGACGCATCTCAATCTCGTAAGGCATGCCGACCTGAGCCAGAACACCGTCCTCAAACGAGTTTACGTCGAGATTGGCAATGATATTCGGATCACTCAGGCGGTGGAAAGCCAGATCCACAAAGCCTGAGGCGATAAACTCGACATTATCAAAGCCAGATTTGGCATTGCGGGCCGCCCGGACACTATAAAGCAGGTCTGCAGGCATTGGCTCGCCTGTCTCATAGTGCAGGGCAAACTCTTCAATCACCGCAGGTTCACGCATCCAGTGCTCATAGATTTGGGCTGGAAACTCGACAAAGTCGAAGTCTACAGATGTCCCTGAGATGGACGGGTGAGTCACATCCGAGAGCAATCCATGCAGGGCATGCCCAAACTCATGGAAGACGACTTCAGCCTCACGAAGGGAGATCAGTGCCGGCTCACCGGGCGCTGGCTTGTTATAGTTACAGGCATTGGTGATCAGCGGCGTCACCGAGCCATCAAGCTTGTGCTGGGTACGAAGTGCACCCATCCAGGCACCAGAGCGTTTGCCGGGTCGCGCAAAATAATCCCCATAGAACAGGCCAAGTGGCTCGCCCTCTGCTGACGTCATTTCCCAGACGCGCACATCGGGATGATAGACAGGGACATCATCACGTTCACTGAAAGACACACCGAACAGGCGCTGAGCAACGGCAAACTGGGCATCGAGCACATTATCGAGGGAAAGGTGTGCCTTCACCGCATCTTCATCGAGCGCATAGTTCGCAACGCGCGCTTTCTCCGCATAATACCACCAATCCCACGGCGCGAGCGTATGGTCAGCGTCCATATCGGCCATGATGTCGCGGATTTCCTGTTCTTCTTGTTGGGCTTTTGCGCGGGCACCTTCCCACACTTCGCTCAGCAACTCGTGAGCCGCTTCAGGTGTTCCCGCCATCGTATTCGCGGTCCGGAAGGCTGCGAAGTTTTCAAAGCCTAGCAGATTGGCACGCTCCAAGCGCAACAGCAGGATTTGGCGAATATTCTCTTCATTATCAAAATCATCGTCATTATCGCCGCGATTGGTCCAGGCATTGAAGGCCTGCTCGCGGAGGTCCCGGCGCGTTGAGAAGGTCATGAACGGCTCAAAAGACGAGCGGGCGAGGGTGATGACATGCTGCCCGTCCATATCGCGGTCAGTCGCCGCCTGAGCAGCAGCGCTCAAAACGGACTCTGGCAGCCCTGCTTTATCCGCATCACTCTCCAGCACGAGCGTGTACGACTCAGCGCTCTTTTGTACATTCTGGCTGAAGGCGGTGTAACGTGAGGCCAACTGCTCGGTAATTTCTGCGAGACGCGCACGGTCCGCACCTTCGAGCTTGGCCCCAGCCCTGACAAAGCCGGTATGTGTGCGTTCTAGGACGCGAGCCTGTTCAGCGTTCAGGCCAAGCGTATCAGATGAGCGGTAAAGGGCATCAATACGGGCGAACAAGGCTTCGTTCAGCGCTATGGCGCTATTGTGCGCGGCCAGCCGCGGCGACATCTCACTCTGAATGGCGCGAATGTCATCATTTGTCGCCGACGAAGCCAGCGTAAAGAAGGTCCGCTGGATGCGCTGCAAATCACCGCCAGCAAGTTCCAGGGCAACAATCGTATTTGCAAAGGAGGCCGGCTCAGAATTGTCTGTAATGGCCTCGATCTCGGCCGTGTGCAGAGCCATTGCGCGTTCAAAGGCAGGAATGAAATGACTGGCTTCAATCTGCTCAAATGGCGGCGCGCTATAAGGAGCGGTCCAATCCTGAAAGAATGGGTTCTCCGCCAGGGCAGGGCTTGTAACTTCACCTGTTTGCGCTTGCGCAAATGCGACCGGTGATGCCAGCACAAGCGCGGCGCAAGTCGATAATAGTTGCGTGCGCATAGTCTTGCCCAAAAGTGTAGTCATTCTGTGTCTCCCTAAGGTTTTGGTGATCGGCAGGCCTGCGATCTTTAACCGTGTCAAATAGGCGGATAGGAAGCGGTTTCAATTGCCTCTCATAGCGTTCTCGCAGCCACTGCACGGCATAACAATGGCGCTCAACACCTAGGAGAAGAAGCTAAGGTGCAAAGGGATACTTTTACTGAGGTATTACTTGCGTTGAGGTTTGTGTCCTCTGACCAGGTCCTCTTTCTCTTTCATCGCACGAACCATGAAGTCCATGACGGCACGCACGCGCGGTGTGTGGCGAAGATCCGGGTGAGTGAGAACCCAGAAATCCTGCTGAGGTATAGGGGCCTCATTCGTTAGACGGATAAGATCAGGTTCAGGGTCAGCCATGAAGCAGGCACCGCGCGCGAGACCCAGTCCCCTTACCAAGGCATGGTGCCGCGCAACGATATCATCGCTCAGCAGCGCAACGGGCGCATTTGGATATGGCGACATCTCGAGCCAGTCCGGGCGCATTCCGGCTGAACTAGGCGCGATCCACCGCAGTTGGTCGGGCGGCGTTGATGCCAAATAGTCTCGATTACCGTAGTAGGTAATATGAGTTGGATACAGTCGGCGACCAACAAGATGTTCTGGTGGGTGTTGCGTTCCCCGGACCACGACGTCCGCCTCAAGCCGATCCAGATCCACAAAGCGGACGCTGGTATTGACCCTGAGTTCAATTTTCGGAAACGCCTCTGCGAGTTTGAACAGATCTTCGAGTAAGAGATATTGCGCAACCGGTTCAGGCAATGACAGGGTTACGACGCCAACCAGATCTTGTTCGACCGCTTGTTCATAGCGGGCACCGGCTTGTGTCAGACTCTCCATCCTGCCTGCTACGTCAATCAATGCATCGCCGAGCGGTGTTGGACGATAACCACCGGGTTGCCTTTCGAAAAGTGCGCCACGTGCATCTTCGATAATAGACAATCGACGCGAAACTGTTGTGTGCGTCATGCCAAGCGCGTGCGCCGCCATGCGCAAGGTGCCTGTACGAGCTAACGCCAGGATTAATCGATAGTCATCCCAATCCTTCATTGGAACATTTTTGCACCAATGATTTGCAAAATCTAGCCACCAAAGAGGCGTTTCATATCTCTATGGTGCAAAAATAGATCAGCACCTATCGAGGAAAAGCTATGCTCCAGTTTGGACACCGCAAGAGTGTTTTTGTCGCCATCTTTGCTTGTATCGTCAGCGCAGCAGCCTGTGTGGCCGCGCCGCCAGCAATCGAAGTAGATGGTGCAGATCAAAAGAAGCCGCAAGGATGGACACTCGATCTAAAGAAGGGGCAAGTCCTTCAGATCGTTGTGCCAGAGGAGCGACCAGAAGGCCGCGATGCCCGACAATCCTATTATCAAAACGCATTCCCGATTGCAGAGAGCCTTGGATACAAGAACGAAGGCCTGCTAAATATTCGAGACAAGGTTCGCAGCGAATACGACCCGAGCGTATTTGCATTTTTCTCGTGGCCCGACATCGCCGCCACTCAGGCTTACCGAAGCGCTCCGCAGTTTCCCGCATTTAAGGACCTGCGCCGTGACGCGTGGCACGAAATGAAGATTTACGACTCCGCACTGACCGAAGACCTGAAGCTGACCTTCGATCCAGGCAAACACTACACGGCTTGGATCGCTTGGCTCGATCCCAAAGATCGCTCAGACTACACAAGTTATTTGGAAGGAATAGAACCAGCCGTAAAGCGCGCTGGCGGGCGGTTCGTCTACGAGATGCACGATCCTTTTGCTCAGACTTTTGACGCTGACGAAGCGGCTCCTGGACAGATCACTTTTATCGAATGGGAAACCGCCGATGGATTTGCCAAGGTCCAACTATCACCGGAGTATCTCGCACACCGACGCGACTTTGACAGTGCAGTGAATGAATTCGAGTTCTATTGGCTCAACATAGGCGCCTAGGGGCGTTTTACAAAGTGTTCAGGTTTTATTTGGCAGATTCACAGTGAGACACTGATGATGTTTTCCAATCTCAACTTGGAGCGTTTCTCTTTTTTGCAAGTGGCTACGTGAAAACGCGATTCTAATGTCTTGTGTGGATGGCTCCTGCGATGCAAGGGCTTTTTGAAGTTTCGGCGAGCGTGGTCAGGTACAGTCTTGTGTCCGGCCTGTTGATGAGGCGGTCTTGCCTCTGGCCTTGATGGTTTCCGCGGACCTGGTCCCATTCTGCTTTGCGGACATTTGATGTCCTCGACATTAGGCGGGTTTGCCTGATCCCCGGTCTGACCCGGATTGCCATCACTTCTCATCGTCCTTGCAAACTTGCTTGTCTTTCTCTCCTAAGCGGTAACAGGGGCGCGATAGGGTTCACTGCGTGTCAGCACAGCCCAGATGATCCGTGCCGCCTTGTTCGCCATTGCGACCGTGGCGAGGCGAACAGGCTTGCGTTCCAACAGAGAGACGAGCCAGGGATCAACCCGATCCGGCCGTGCGCGAGCGGCACGGACACGCGATGTCATGCCAGCAACCAGCAAGGCGCGGAGATACCGATCACCCATTTTGGAGATGCGCCCGAGACGTTCCTTTCCGCCGCTCGATCGATTGAGCGGGGTGAGCCCCAGCCACGCGGCAAACTCACGTCCGGATTTGAATTGATGCGGTGACCCAACGGTCGCAACGATCGCTGACGCAGTAACGGGTCCGATGCCCGGAATAGTCTCCAGCAGTATGACTCGCTTGTCAGCGCGCGACGCCGCGAAGATCTCCGCCTCCAGATCTTTGATCCGTGCATGCAGAAGTAACAGTTGCTGGCACAAAGACAGGATGACCGTTTGCGCGGCAGGCGGCAGTTCTGGACCATTGCCCGCCTGAAGGTCTATCGCAAAATCCCGGATATGGTTCAGCCCTTTGCGAACAACATATCCAAACTCGCCGATCAGGCCGCGGATCATGTTTGAGAGCTGAGTGCGCTGTCCGATCAGCAGCTGACGCGCACGATGTTGGCTGAGTAGAGCCTGCTGCTCCGGAGACTTGATGGCCACGAACCGCATCGTTGGCCGGGTAACCGCCTCGCAGATCGCTTCAGCGTCTGCCGCGTCCGTCTTTCCGCGTTTGACATAGGGCTTCACATAGGCTGGCGGCATCAGCTTCACCTGATGGCCAAGCTTGCTGATCTCGCGTGCCCAATGATGGCTTGTGCCGCACGCCTCCATGCCGATCAGACACGGCTCTAGCTTTGCCAGAAACGGCAAGACCTGGTGACGGCGAAGCGAACGATTGAAGGCAACGCCTCCGTCTGCAGTCACGCCATGAACTTGAAAAATCGTCTTGGCCAGATCGATACCGATTGTGGTAACATACATGTGGATGGCTCCTCTTAACTTGCAGCACTCTGATGGTGACTGCGTATTATGGCGCATTGCGACGCCGGGAGCAGGAGCCATCCACTCCATCTGCTTTTAAGAAGATGCGGCCGCGGACAAGCGTGGCCGGCGAAGAAGTTCTCTGTGCTATCAGTCACTAAAAGGTTTGGCGGAGACTTCTCCGCCACTGAAAAGTGGTAGGATAAGTGGTAGAGAGCTTATTGGCCTCTTTTGAAACCGGTAAGTATCTGTAATAATTGAGTATTTATTTGTGATGGCGGAGGAGGAGGGATTCGAACCCCCGGAACTGTCGCCAGCTCAACGGTTTTCAAGACCGCCGCATTCAACCGCTCTGCCACTCCTCCGCAGCGAGGCTCTCTTTGTTACAGGTTGCAGAGGAATGCAAGCCTTGCCCTGAAATTGCCTGTTTTATGGTTAACCAAGCCCAAACGGTTTGTGCGAAGATGCCGGGCTGTATTCATCATAAATGCAGGTTCACATGGTAAACAGACGCCATGGGAGCGCTGAAAGCCCTCCAAAGTGGACTGGTCTATGATCGGTTCATGGCCTTAGAAAAAGGACGGACAGATGGCAGAATTGCACGGTAGTGTTTCACGGCTCACTCTGATGACAGGGACAGCCCTTATTTTTTCGATTCTTGGCGCACATGCCCAAAATGGTGCCCAGATTGTTTATGCCGAAGCAAATCCGCCCGCTGCTTATAGCGCGCCTGCTACTACCCCGTCTCAACCGGTACAGTACGCCCAGCAGAATACAGCAGCGGCACAGACTGCTGATCCGCGCAAACGGCGAATCGAATTCCGCTATCCTGATCAACCAAATACATATTATGGGGCAGGGGGCGCCCGTCTTGCCGGCGCCGCTGATGCGCCAATCGCTTTTTCGTCTGCCACATCTGCAATCTCTGCCACAGACGCGCGCCAGTACGCTGCTGTAACTCCACCAGCAACGATTACCCGCGACCCGGCGATCACGACCGGTGGGTTTGATGCGCGCGCCGCTGCTAAAGCTGTTGAGGCTCAACAGAGAAATCAGGATACAGCCCCGCTGCGGATTACCGCGCAAGGCCCTGAAGTTGCCACTGCGACAGGCCAGCCGCTAAGCCTCTCCAAAGTCTCAGCCACCAAAGGCGCGACCCTGTCTGAGCAGAAAGGCGTCGCGTCTGTCTATGATGCTATCTTTAATGGTGAACCAACCGCCAATGGCGAGATCTATGACGATACAGCGCTTTCCGGGGCACACCGCACATTACCTTTGCCAAGCCTTGTGCAGGTAGTGAATGAAGCCACCGGGCGTGAGATTGTCATTCGTGTGAATGATCGCGGTCCATTCGAGCCGGGCCGCATTATCGACCTGTCAAAACGGGCGGCGGATATGCTCGGCATTGCTGAAGGCGGTGCTGCTGAAGTGACCCTGCGTTACCTTGGCCCGGCACCGGTCCTGCCGGTTCAGCAGACAGCTGCTTCGAAAACAGTCGTTGCTGAGGACATGAGCCCGCCACGCCTACCAGTAGCGGAGCCAGTGGCTTATCAGGAGCCGAATCTGGGTGTTCCTGATCCAATCGATGTGATGACACCGCCACCAGCTCAGTTTGGTAACGGCAATATCTTTGTTCAGGTTGGCTCGTTTGCCGACATTGGCAATGCAGAAGACCTGAACCGCTCTCTGAGCCGCGGTCTGCCAGTTGAAATTGAGCCTGCACGGGTAAGGGGCTCTGACTATTTCCGTGTTATGGTTGGACCGTTTAACAGCCGTGCCGAAGCCGAACGCCAAAGAGACCAGATGTCGCGTGCGGGGATTGCCGACGGCTTCATCGTCGTGCGCTAGGATTTACCTGCTGTCACATTGACCTTTGTCGCAAAGCGGCCCTTTTTCCAGACTAGGAAGAGGGCCGTTATTGTTTCTGGAGGTCTCTATGCGTTTCCTGCGTTTTCTTGGTCTTTGTCTGGCCTTTGGTGGTCTCGTGCCAGTGGCAACGACGCAAATTCTGGATACGCCGGCTGAGTATGCCGTGATCATGGATTTTGAAACCGGCGAGATCCTTTATTCAAAGAATGGCGAGGAGCCGATGATCCCGGCTTCGATGACCAAGATGATGACGGCGCACGTCGTGTTTGATCGGCTGGAGCGTGGTGAGATTACGCTGGATGACACATTCACGGTCAGTGAGAATGCTTGGCGCAAGGGCGGCTGGGCGACAGGTGGTTCAACCATGGGCCTGAAGATTGGCGAGCAGGTCAGCGTGGAAGACCTCCTGCGCGGCGTGATCGTCCTGTCTGGTAATGACGCCTGTATTGTTCTTGCGGAAGGTCTGTCAGGCTCTGAGGAAGCCTTCGCCCGCGAAATGACCGCGTTGGCTCAGTCGATGGGTCTGACTTCGGCAAGTTTCAAGAATGCCAGCGGTCTCGACGCCGAAGGCCATCGTATTTCAGCCGCCGACCTCGCACGTCTGGCCCAGCGTGAAATCTCGAAATACCCCGCCTACTATAGCTATTATGCTGAGCCTGAGATGACCTGGAATGGCATCACTCAGCAGAACCGCAATCCACTGCTTGGTCGCATGCAGGGCGCGGACGGGCTTAAAACCGGACATCTCAGCGTGTCGGGCTTTGGTCTGACCGCGTCTGCGGTCCGGGATGGGGAGCGGCGCATTCTTGTGATCAACGGTCTGGAGTCGCGGGCTGATCGGGCGCGAGAGGCTGAGCGCCTTATGCGGCTTGCCTTTACCGCGTTTGAGAGTCGGGCCGTCACTAACCCTGACAAACGTCTTGCCGATCTCGATGTGTGGATGGGCGCGCAACGCACTGTTGGCGTGCGTATGGCGGAACCCTTGAGTGTCATAGCTCATAAGCGGGCCTTTGCCCAAGGGCAGTCAGAAATCATCTATCAGGGCCCGCTTGAAGCACCGATTACCGCTGGCGACGAAGTTGCGACCTTGCGCGTGACCCTTGATGGGCGTGAGCCGATTGAAGTGCCGCTCCTTGCCATGGAAAGTGTTAAGCGGCTTGATTTCATGGGCCGCGCGATTGAGGGCCTCAGTCGAATGATGGAAGGTGGTCAGTAAGTGGACTTACAGGGGCGCTTCATAACCATTGAAGGCGGGGAGGGCACAGGCAAGTCGACCCTTATCGCGGGGCTGACGCAGGCCTTCCGGGAACGCGGGATCGCCGTTCTGACCACGCGCGAGCCGGGTGGTACACCACTGGCGGAACAGGTGCGGGAACTGGCGCTCTCCAAGCACGAAAACGAAGGCTGGAGTCCGCTGGCCCATGCTTTGCTCATGAATGCCGCGCGTCAGGACCATCTTGATCGTCAAATCCGCCCAGCCTTGCGGGCCGGGCGCTGGGTGATCAGTGATCGGTTCGCCGATTCGACGCGCGTTTATCAGGGCATTGATGGTGTTAGCGAGCGTTTTCTGAAAGCGCTGGAAGCGCAGATTGTTGGTGAAACCAGACCTGATATTACCCTCATCCTTGATGGTGACCCCGAAAGGCTACAGGAGCGCCGATCCCTACGCGGGGTAAGTGATGTGTTTGAAGCCCGTGATCTTGGTTTCCATAACGCGGTTCGTGATGGCTTCCTCGCTATCGCCGAGGCAGAGCCTGAGCGCTGCGCCGTGATTGATGCACTCGTCTCGCCTGAAGCTGTTGTGGCGTCCGGCCTGCAGGCGATTGATACGCGTATAGGTCTGCCATGAGTGCTGCGCTGCCCCTGATCGGCCATGAGGTCCAGGAAGACCGCTTCCTTGCTGCGCGCGACTCTGGGCGTTTGCATCATGGTTGGCTGATTGGCGGGCCGTCCGGGATTGGCAAAGCCCGTTTCGTTCAAAGACTCGCCGCGATGATGCTTGGGGCTGAGAGTCCCTCCGCCTCAGACACAGATCCTGTGATGCAGAAAGTCCTGTCAGGCAGCCATCCAGACCTGAAATGGGTTAAGCGCGAGCTGAATGATCGGGGCAAACTGAAGCAGGATATTTCCGTTGATCAGCTCCGTGAGTTGAACGCTTTCTTCGCGCTCCGTCCGGCACTATCAGGCTGGCGCGTCGGGGTCATTGACGCGATTGATGAGGCAAACCGATCCGGCACCAATGCGATCCTCAAAACCCTTGAGGAACCGCCAGAGAATGCCATCCTCTTCCTGATCTATCATGGCCGCGAACCGCTCTTGCCAACCATTCGCTCGCGCTGCCAGACGCTCAATCTATCCCGTCTGAGCAAGCAGCAAGTCAAAGACGTTTATGGTCTCATCGGGCAGGGCGATGATCTCGCCCAACAACTCGCCCATGGCCGCCCTGGCTATGGGCTAGAGCTTGCCTCAACCGGGGGCGGGGCCGCCGCGAGCGCTGCCCGCGCTTTGGTCCAGACTTTCCCAAAACCCAACCCGACGCTGGTCGCTGGGGCGCTCGAAACCGCGGGGCGTGATGCCAGTTCTCTGGCTGCCTTTGCGGACACGGTCATGGACTGGATGGCGGAACGGGCAATTGACACACCCAAACTTGGCGCTACGTGGCTGTCCTTACAGAAGGCGAGAGCCAATGCGACTGAGCTAAACCTTACAGAGGCACAGCAGGCCGCCAAACTCTTCGCCATTGCGAATGATGGGCTCAAGGCCCTGGTTTGAGGCCCTATGTTCGATACCCATGTCAATTTGCACGCCGAGGCTTTTGAGTCTGATCTCGAAGAGGTGCTGACCCGCGCACGGGAAGCTGGCGTCACACGCATGCTGGCCATCTGCGAGCGGCTCGACAGTTTCCCAAAAGTGCTCAGCATTGCGCAAGCAAACGATGACATCTGGTGCAGCGTCGGCACGCATCCCCACCATGCCAAGGACTTCACAGAAACAACGCCTGAAGACCTGATCGAACGCGCCACCAACCCAAAAGTCGTCGCCATCGGGGAAACCGGCCTCGACCTGCACTACGGATACAGCGCTCTGGAACAGCAGACAGCGAGCTTCCGCACCCATATCACTGCCGCGCGCGAAACGGGTCTTCCTGTCATCGTACATACCCGTGAGGCGGACGATCTGACTGGCGACATACTGGAAGAGGAATATGCCAAAGGCGCGTTCCCAATTCTCCTGCATTGCTACACAGGCGGCGCACGTCTGGCCCAGCGGGGTCTCGCCCTCGGGGCCTTTGTCTCTGTCTCCGGCATCCTGTCCTTCAAGAACGCGCATGACGTGCGGGCGGTGATCAAGGATGTACCACTCGACCGGGTCATTCTCGAAACCGATTGCCCGTACCTCTCACCCATGCCGCTGCGAGGGCGCCGCAATGAGCCGTCTCACTTGCCTTACGTCGCCGATGCTTTGGCCGCACTACATGAGACAGAGCGCGATAACATTGCCAAGCGCACGGAAGAGAATGCCCTTCGCCTGTTTGCGCGGGTGAGCGCCTAATGCGGACGCTACGCTTCACCCTGCTTGGGACCGGCTCATCCGGTGGCGTCCCGCGTGTTGGCAATGACTGGGGCGCTTGTGACCCTAATGAGCCGAAGAACCGCCGTCGGCGATGCTCTGCCCTTGTGGAAGTTTTTGCGCAGGAAGCCCCTGAAGCGGTAACGCGCGTCCTGATCGACACCTCACCAGACCTGCGTGAGCAATTGCTGGATGCTTATGTGGATCACCTCGATGCGCTTGTCTTCACCCATGACCATGCTGACCAGACCCATGGTGTTGATGACATCCGGCCTCTCGTCATCCGCACCCGCAAAGCCTTACCGACATACCTCGATGAAGCCACGGCCAGCACCCTGATCCCGAAATTCCGATATGCGTTTGAAGGAGCAGGGGGCTATCCCGCCATTCTGGATGTTCAACCCCGAATTGCCGCATATGAGCCTTTCTCCCTATCTGGTCCGGGCGGAGAGATGGACTGGCTTCCTCTTGATCAGGAGCATGGCCGCATCCGTTCGCTCGGCTTCCGGATCGGTGATCTGGCTTATTGCAATGATCTCAATGACTTGCCGGACACCAGCAAGGTGATCTTGCAGGGTCTGGACGTATTGGTGATTGATGCTTTGCGGTATACCCCGCATCCCTCACACGCCCATCTCGATAGAGTGCTGGAATGGGTCGAGGAGCTTCGCCCAAAACGAACCGTCCTGACCAACCTTCATGTCGATCTCGACTATCAGACCCTATGCAAGGACCTGCCAGCAGGTGTTGAGCCGGGCTATGATGGCCTGGTGATTGAAACGCTAATCTAGGTGGCTGGCATAGAGGCGTGTGGCCTCAACCGCTGCAGACCAGCCTTTCAGCCCCTCTGTCCGCCATGCGCCATCGGCAATCGGCTCAAAGCCAGTCATCATTCCGCCAAGCCCGGCCAGTGCATCTGTATCCGGCCATAGCCCAACGCTGAGCCCCGCAAGGAAGGCCGCGCCTAAAGCTGTCGTTTCAAGATTAGCCGGGCGTTCCAACCGCGTTTGCGTAACATTGGAGATGGTCTGCATCAGCCAGCTATTGGCCGCCATGCCGCCATCGACGCGGATCAGGGCTGGTGCACCGCCATCTGCCGCGAAAGCCTGCATCAAATCCTGCGTTTGGTAGGCGACGGCCTCCAATGCCGCTCTAACCAACTCAGCCTGTCCGGTATTTCGGGTCATACCAAAAATGGCTGCGCGCGCTTCACTATCCCAATATGGCGCGCCAAGGCCTGCAAAGGCCGGGACCAGATAAACCCCGCCCGTGTTGGCAACCGATTGGGCCACTGTTTCAGTTTTAGCGGCACTGGCGACAAGCCCCATCTCATCACGCAGCCATTGGCTGATCGCGCCGGCCATGAAGATTGACCCCTCAAGCGCATATTGCGGATCGGCGCCAATCCGGCAGGCCCGTGTCGTCAGCAATTTGTGGGCTGAACGCTTGGCGACGCTGCCCGTGTTCATCAGGGCAAAACAACCTGTGCCATAGGTCGATTTCAACATACCGGGCTTCAGGCATAGCTGCCCAAAAGCGGCGGATTGCTGATCGCCAGCTAGTCCTGTGATCGGCAATTGGACGCCGGTAATGTCGCGATTGGTTTCACCGACCTGTCCAGCACTTGGCACGACGTCCGGCAGGATCGCGCGCGGCACATTGAAGAGCTGCAACAACGCCTCATCCCATGTTCCGCTATGAATATTGTAAAGCGACGTGCGCGCCGCATTGGTCTCATCACTGACATGCACGGCGCCATTGGTCAGCTTCCAGACCAGCCAGCTCTCAACCGTGCCAAAAGCCAGCTCCCCACGCTCAGCTTTGGCGCGTGCATCGTCAACATGATCGAGGATCCAGCTAATCTTCGTGGCGGAGAAATAGGGGTCGAGCAACAATCCTGTTTTGTCGGTCACCATGCTCTCATGACCATCGCGCGATAGGCTATTGCAAGTCGAAGCTGTCCGTCGGTCCTGCCAGACGATGGCCTTATGGATCGGCTGACCCGTCTCACGATCCCAAATGATCGTGGTTTCGCGCTGATTAGTGATGCCCAGTGCAATTGGACTGTATGTATTTCGCAGTTTTTCAACCACTTGCTGCAAACAGGTCAGGCTATCGCGCCAAATGTCCTGAGCGTCATGTTCAACCCAGCCCGGCTCAGGATAGTGTTGGGGCAACTCCTTCTGCGCTGTTGCCACTATTGCGCCTGCGGCATTGATCGCCAGACAGCGTGTTGAGGTCGTGCCCTGGTCTAAGGTCAGGATGACAACGTTCGAACTCATAAAATATCTCCTATATCCAAAGGCATAGTCAGATATCGATGAAATTTCAAAGACCTCGCTTCATCCATATTCACCTCTTTTTACTATACCCAAAATGAGAGCACTTATGAGGGCATGCAAATGGGGCTTCAATGGCTAGAGGGACTGTCGAGGACAGCAGGCCTGCAGCATCTGGTGAGCGACATAGCCATGAGCGACGACCAGGCTGAACGTCTGCGCCTGGCTCAGCTTAAGAGTGTCAGCGAACTAACCACAGTGACCATGCTGGCCGGTTTTCTGAACAGCAGCGTGATGTTGTTGATGTTTGGTCGCGGGCCGCTTGGCAATTTATTCTCCCTCTGGGCGATCGCCCTGTACTGCGTCATGGGTTACATCATGATCACTCATGTGCGCCATCAGGGACAGGCGCAAACGCTATCGAGCGAGGCGCGCATGCGTCGGTTTACGCGCGGGTCGACGCTGATTGGCGTATTTTGGGCGATAGTGCCGCTCATGTCTTTTCCAGTTGGAGATGACATGGCGTTTGCGCTCGCCGGCATCATTCTGACAGCGACAATGTTTGGGGGCGTTCTCTTAATCGGACGCATGCCAGACGCGGCCATGGGCTTTGTTCTACCGATCATTGTGGGCATGCTTGCCGCGCTGCAAATTCAGCAAGATCCTCACAATGACCTCCTCTCCATCATTACCATCGTATACGGGGCGATGCTGTATTTTGGTAGCCGCCTCGCATACACTCAATTTGCAGATCAGCATCTCAGTCAGGATGCCCTGGAACACCAGACCGAGGTGATTGGTCTTCTGCTGCGAGACTTTGAAGAGAATGCGTCAGATATGCTCTGGCAAACGGATGCTGAGGGGGTGATCACTGAGCTCCCGCAAATGGTGGCGAGTCATCACACAGGATCTATCTGGAATGCCTTGGTCGGCGAAAACTTCCTGCAGCAGTTCCAAAGCAGCGACACTCTTGAAGCTCTCATGGCCGCGATTGGCGATCGTCATCCGTTTAAGGATATCGCCGTGAAAACCGAACGCGAAGGCGTCACGTGTTGGTGGTCTGTTACAGGTCGACCGCTTTTTCAGAATGGCCGCTTTGAAGGGTATCGCGGGGTCATTTCCGATATTACGCAAGCCCGGAAGATCGAAGCACAGATTGATTTCATGGCGCACCATGATGAGCTGACAGGCCTCGCCAATCGGAACAGTTTTACACGTGCGCTCCGAGCATTGGAAAGCACG
Organism: Hyphomonas sp. FCG-A18; assembly: GCF_045287255.1. Lineage (GTDB taxonomy): Bacteria > Pseudomonadota > Alphaproteobacteria > Caulobacterales > Hyphomonadaceae > Henriciella. The sequence goes on along the minus strand of NZ_CP137142.1, from coordinate 1,374,338 downwards.
CGCAGTTCAAAGGATGGCGAGTGGTTTATTGTCTGGTTTGGCCTCGATCGCTTCAAATGGGTCAATGATACGGTTGGTCATGAGGCTGGCGATGAGATGTTACGCGCGGTCGCAGACCGATTGCGGACTTTGGTGAGCGAAAACGGTTTTGTCTCACGCATTTCAGGTGATGAATTCGCTTTGGTCGATCATGCATCTGATTATGCCGCCATCAGGGGCAGGGTTGATCACTATATGGCTGCCTTAGAGAAGCCATACAGTATCTGGGACAGTCTGTTGACATGTCGGGCCTCGGCTGGGGTTAAGATCCTGCCGCATGGCATCTATGATACGGCAAAAGTTCTCAAACAGGCTGACACAGCTCTTCACGCGGCCAAGCTGCGGGAACGCGGTTCGTGGTGCATGTTCGACCATACAATGGAAGAGCGCATGCGCGGCGAGCGACAGCTTGAGGCGGAGCTGCAAAATGCCATTGATAACAATGAGTTGGAGCTTTTCTTTCAACCTATTGTTGATGCTGAAACCCGCGCCGTTGTTGCTTGCGAAAGCTTGCTGCGCTGGAACCACCCCCAAAGAGGCATTCTCGGTCCAGAAGGGTTTATAGAGTTTGCCGAAGATAATGGCCTGATAACCCGTATAGGCTCCTGGACCTTACGCAAGGCGATTGAGAGTGCTGCGCGCTTGCCAGACGATATCCGGGTTGCGATAAATGTATCGCCGGTTCAAATCCATTCTGAGGACCTTTTACCAACTTTGGTAAATGCGCTGGCAACATCGGGGGTAGACCCATCACGGATCGAGCTAGAGATCACTGAATCCGTCATGATCAACGACGCCAAGTTCACGATGCAGCGCCTTGGGCAAATTCAGAATCTGGGCGTTCGCATCGCGCTTGACGATTTCGGTACGGGATTCTCCTCCTTGAGTTATCTGCGTCAATTCCCATTCGATAAACTCAAGATCGACAAGTGCTTCACCGAGGAGTTGGAAACCGACGAAGATAGCCGCGCGATTACCCGTGCCACCTTGTCTCTGGCAAAAGCGCTCAAGATGCGTTGTACCGGCGAGGGGGTAGAAACGCCGGGACAGGCAGACTTCCTACGTGATAATGGCTGTGCGGAACTACAGGGTTTCATGTTCAGTCGACCGCAACCGATTGAGAAGCTCGGCCATTTGATGACAATCTCTCCACCTGTTGCAATGGCAACGGATACAGACAAGGTCGTGGCTCTGTCAGAGCGTCCTGCCAAAACAAAACGCTCAATCAAGAAATTCAATGAGCGTGAAACGGGTTAGCTCTCGGTCAGGCTTTTGACCATTTGATTGACGCCGCCATAGTCAATCTTTCCTGTCCCGAGTACGGGCACTTCACTGACATGGAAGACCTTTCGCGGCACAGAGAGTTCTGACACGCCGTGGGATTGTGCCCAGGCCAAAATGGCGGCGCGGTTAACCTCTTCAGCCGTAGAAATCAGCACGACTTGCTCACCTTTACGGGGGTCGGGCAGGGTCGCCGCGGCATGCATGTGATCAGGCCAGATCGCACTGGCACAATTCTCTACCACCGCGAGGGACACCATCTCACCACCAATCTTGGCAAACCGCTTCACCCGGCCCTGAATTCGGATACACTCATCCTCATCAATCGCAACAATATCGCCCGTATCATGCCAGCCTTCATTGGTAGGCTCAATGACACCGGGGGCTGACGAACGCATATAGCCCATCATGATGTTCGGCCCGCGAATGCGCAGCTTGCCGCCATCTTCAATGCCTTCAACGGGCACCAGATCATATTCCATATCCGAGAGCAGCCGTCCAACCGTGCCGGGCTTGTTTAGTTCCAGACTATTGGCAGCAACAACAGGCGCAGCCTCGGTCGCACCATAGCCTTCCAGGATTTCGATATTGAACTTCTTGCGCACAAAGGCGCGGGTCTCATCACGTACCCGCTCAGCGCCGCAAACTGCAAGGCGCACACTATCGAGATCGCCATCACCGGCGACACGGGCATATTGCGAAATGAATGTGTCGGTTGCCAGAAGGATCGTCGCCTTATTCTCGGCGATCCGCTTGGCAATCTCGCGCGGCTGCAGCGGACTTGGGTGGAAGACTGCTTTGACGCCCGCAACCAGAGGCAAGATCGCGCCAACCGTCAGACCGAAACAGTGGAAGGTCGGCAGCGGATTGAAGACACTGTCATGCTCTGGCGAGAGGCCAATATGCGAGCGCACCTGTTCGACATTGGCAACAATATTGTGGTGGGACAGGACCACACCTTTCGGCTCGCCTTCGGTTCCCGACGTGAAGAGCACCACGCCCGGCTTCTTATGGCTCTGTTTCTTATGGAATAGACCCGGCATGATTGGGCCAAGGCCACCCGCGACCTTATCCATCAGGCCAAGCTGCTCGCGCACGTCCTCCAGATAGATAAATTCCGCCACATCATCGAGCTCTGCCACCAGTGGCTCAAGATTGCCCAAATCAATGAACTTGTGCGCAGTCACAATCTTGGTGATCTGGGCTGCTTTCATCGCGGCTTTGATATTGGCCGACCCAGCCGTAAAGTTCAGCATCGCTGGCAAACGTCCAGACGCCAGAACTGCACAGAACGCCACGACAGCGCCGGTGCCTGTTGGCAACATAATGCCTACGGTTTCATTCTTCTTAAACCGCTTGCCGAGAGCGGACCCGAGCGCAAACGTCCCACGCAGAATGGTTTTGTAATCAACCTTGGTGCCATCACCATCAACAATCGCGATCTTCGATTTTCCGAACGTCTTGGCGGCATCTATGATCGCGGAAAGAATATCGGTTTTTGCACGCGATGCCTTCCACGGTCGTGGGGCAGGGGGGGTAAAATCTGTCATAAGAAGACTATGCTCCAAGGATTCACTTTCTTGCAACAATCTGTCACACTTGGTGAAGCGGGCAAGGCTTTCCGTAGCGTCTCACAGGCGTCTGCAACACACCTATGCTAAAGGTATGCTTGCAGAAGCGGGCGTTCCGCGCCATTTAGCGGTGTATGGCAACGCTCATTGATATGAAGCCGAAGCATCGGCATCCTGAGAAGCGCAATCGCCCGGACACCCCGGTCATGCGCAAGCCCGACTGGATTCGGGTCAAGGCTCCTGTTTCCAAAGGATATGCAGAGACCCGCGAGATCGTAAAGTCCAAGGGGTTGGTCACGGTCTGCGAAGAGGCTGGCTGCCCGAATATTGGCGAGTGTTGGGATAAGAAACACGCGACCATGATGATCATGGGCGAGACGTGTACCCGTGCATGCTCTTTCTGTAATGTCTCAACGGGCAAGCCCAATCCGCTTGACCTTGATGAGCCGCGCCGGGTTGGGCTGGCCGTCGCCGAAATGGGCCTTGAGCATGTCGTGATCACATCCGTTGACCGGGATGATCTCGACGATGGCGGCGCGATGCACTTCGTGCACACGATTAATGCGATCCGCGAAGCTTCACCCGGGACTACGATTGAGATCCTGACCCCCGACTTCCTGCGAAAGGATGGCTGGGAACAGAAAGTCATTGATGCAAAGCCGGACGTCTTCAACCATAATCTGGAAACCGTGCCGCGGCTCTACCTCTCCATTCGCCCCGGCGCGCGTTATTTCCACTCGCTGCGCCTGCTTGAGAAAGTCAAAGAGCGCGATCCGAGCCAGTTCACCAAGTCTGGCCTGATGGTTGGCTTGGGCGAGAGCAAGGAAGAGGTCATGCAGGTCATGGACGATATGCGCTCAGCCGGCATCGACTTCCTGACCATTGGCCAATACCTCCAGCCAACGCGCAAGCATGCTGCCGTCGATCGCTATGTCAGCCCGGATGAGTTCAAGGCTTATGAGGAAATTGCCCTGTCTAAAGGCTTCCTGATTGTCTCTGCTTCTCCGTTGACGCGATCAAGCTATCATGCGGATTCGGACTTTGAGCGCCTCCGTGCGGCGCGTCAGGAACAGTTGGCTCGTGCCGCGTCTTAGGGAAAAACTGATTGTCAGGCATAAACCCGCGGACTTGTACGAACTTGTCCGTGATATTCAACAATACCCAAACTTTATAAAATGGATTCAAAGCCTTACGGTCTCGAACGAACGCATAGAAGAAGACTTGTACAAATGTACGGGAACGGCTTTTGTGGGCTTTCGTGGCTTCGAGGAACGTTTCTCAACCCACGTCGTTGGCGACCCAGACAAATGTCAGATAGATGTTTCGCTCGATCGCGGCCCGTTTCGGCATCTACGCAATCAATGGCGATTCGAACAGATGTCTGACGGTCAGACAGCCATTCATTTCCTGATCGACTACGAATTCCGAAATCCGGTTCTCCGCATGCTGGCTAAGGCCAATACAAGACTGGCCGTGGATCGGATCATGGCTTCTTTCATGAGTGAGGCGGATCGGCGCTACGGTAAGCCAAGCAGCTAAATCTGCACCCGGATCATGTTCAGGGCGGCTTCTATTGTCGCCAGTCTGATTTCTGATCGGCCAATATCACCCAGAACCAGCATTTCGTGCAGCATGGCCCTATTCTCACGTGCGCAGGCAATATGCACTGTACCCACTGGCTTCATGGGTGTGCCACCGCCTGGTCCTGCAATACCTGTTACAGCAATGGAGAGATTGGCTCGGCTGTTTTCCAGCGCGCCTTCGGCCATTAAACGGGCCACAGCTTCAGACACCGCGCCATAGTCCGCCAATACGTCACCAGCGACACCCAGCATTTCGGCCTTGGCCTGATTAGAGTAGGTGACGAAGCCGCGCTCAAGCAATTTCGAGGAGCCTGCAAACTCAGTGAAAAGCCCCGCAAGCAGCCCACCCGTGCAGCTTTCCGCCGTGGCGATCTTCACACGGCGCTCAATCGCTTCATCCATAACGAGCAGAGCGAGATTTCGGATACGATCTGGAAACATGGCGCGACCCTATGATGAAGCGGGCAGGGGAGACAAGACCGCAACCGCCTGCGCCGCAATGCCTTCGCGTCTTCCGGTAAAACCCAAGCCTTCCGTCGTGGTGGCCTTAACGCTGACAGCATCAATAGGTATTCCAAGCAAGCCGGCGGTCGCTTGCCGCATCGCCTCCCGATGCGGTTTCACCTTGGGGGCTTCACAGATCAGGGTCAGGTCGCAATTGCCAATCCCAAAACCTCTATCCTGCGCAAGGCTCACAGCGTGTTTGAGGAAAACCGAAGACGCCGCGCCTTTCCATTGTGGATCACTGGGCGGAAAATGATCGCCAATATCGCCGAGCGCCAGCGCACCCAGAATCGCATCCGTCAGCGCATGCCAGGCAACATCGGCATCGGAATGCCCAGCAAGGCCCTGATCATGCGGGATTTGCACACCGCACAAGGTAACGTGATCGCCTTCTGCAAATGCATGCACATCAAAGCCTGTTCCAATCTTTGGCAGTGCAACGGTTTGCATCAGCTCTTTCTCCATACGCGCCAGATCACCCGGCCATGTAATTTTGCTCAGGGTTTCGCGGCCTTCAACCAGTTTGACGCTGCCACCAGCCTGCTCAATTGCGGCAAGATCATCGACTAGAGGCCCGGTTAAAGCCTCGAGCGCTTTTCGAACTTCGCCTACTCGAAACGCTTGCGGGGTTTGCACCCGATAAAGCTCATCACGCGCAACAGTTTCAAGTTGAGCGCCAAGTTGGCGTTTCAGCGCATCAATGACGGGCAGAGCAGGAGCCGCCGCGTCTGCCTCCTCCAGAGCGCCTATGAGGGCTGCGATTGTTGACTGATCAAGACCAGGCCGCGCAGCATCATGGATCAGGACTTTATCCTCCGCTGCCCCTTCCAACGCATTCAGGCCATTCAGAACAGAAGCTGTCCTGCTGGCACCGCCTTCCACCACCAAAACACCGTCACGGCCCAGCGTTTCGCGATAGAGATCAGCTTCTCCAACGGGCACAACCAGAACAATCTGCTCAATCGCTGCCGCCGCCAGAAACGCCTCAACACTCCATAGGAAAACAGGCTTTCCACAAAGCATCTGGCGCTGTTTCGGTATGCCACCTCCAGCGCGTTCACCTTTACCCGCAGCGACTATGATTGCGTGAGTCTTCATCAGCTCTGATTAGGCGGTGTGATGCCAAAAAGCCACAACGAATACCTGCTCCGGTACTATGTTTGCACTGCCTGACTATTGTGCAGTGCAGTAATATGCTTGAGTGTGACAATGTTAAGAATGCCCCAATTCAAGGCAGAGCGGGTGTGGCTCGCCCCGATGTCTGGCTCGACAGATGCGGCTTTCCGGCGACAGGTCGTCCGGTTTGGAGCGCCTGCTGTTGTTTCAGAAATGGTGGCTGGGGAGGCGCTGGTCGCTTCACGTCCGGATATGGTGCGCAAGACCTGTCGCCATGATGGGGAAGGGCTGTGGATTGTTCAGCTCGCTGCCCGCAGACCCGAGGATATGCGCGCAGCGGCTGCCTTACTGCGAGAGCTTGGGGTTGATGTCATTGATATCAATATGGGCTGCCCCTCCCGACAAGTGACGGGTGGCAAGTCCGGTTCAGCCCTGATGCGCGAGCCTGATCTGGCGCTGCGGATCATCGATGCGGCGCTTGAAGGGGCAGGGCCTGTTCCGGTCACACTGAAAATGCGCCTTGGCTGGGATCATGATCTTCTGAATGCGCCGGAAATTGGTCTGGCAGCGCAAGAGCGCGGCATTCAATGGCTGACAGTGCATGGCCGCACACGCTGCCAGTTCTACAAAGGCAACGCCGATTGGGCCGCAATACGAGACACAGTCGAAGCCGTCGATCTGCCTGTTATCGCAAACGGGGATATTGCTAGCCTTGAAACGGCGGATCAGGCGCTAACGGACTCGCGGGCCTTTGGCGTCATGATTGGCCGCGCCGCGATGGGCCGGCCCTGGTTGCCCGGCCAGATCGCCGCGCACCTCGATGGCCGCGCCTATACAGAACCAACACTCACCGAGCAGTGTGATAGTCTGAGCGAGCAAGTCGAAGACAGCCTTGCCCTTTACGGCGACTATCTCGGCATCCGAATGGTCCGGAAGCATGTTTCGGCCTGCATTGACCAGATCGACCTGCCATTGACACCTGAAACCCGGCGGGTTTTGCGCGCAGAATACTGTCAGATTGATGATCCGTCTTTGCTGATCAAACGCCTGCGTCACCTCTATGAAGGTGCTGTGCTGGAGGTCGCTGCGTGACCGCCTTGATTGACCTTGCTGACCTCGCCCCTTTTGGCCTGTTACAGATTGATGCGCGGCGCCGCGTCGTCGCAGCCAACCAGATGGCGCAATCCATGCTGCGCCAGTCATCGCGCGTCATGCTACGCAAACCGCTGAGTGAGATTGTCTTCCACGACTCACCCATCTTTGAGCTCATCGACAAGACGCTTTCACAAAATGGCACCCTGAGCGCAGGCGGGGTTGTGCTCAATGGTCCGGGTTTCAGTGCCCCGCTGATCGTTGATCTGCGTTTGCGCCCGGCCGATGCAACCAGTGTTGTCATCGCGTTCAATCAGGCCAATGATCCTGACGTTGTGGAGAACGGTCCGGGCGTTGCCGCCTTTGGACGTATTCTTGGCCATGAGGTGAAGAACCCCCTCGCAGGCATCTCTGGGGCAGCGCAATTGCTGAAGCGCTCTGCTGATCAAAACGAAGAGCCGCTCCTTTCGATCATCCTTGATGAAACCAAGCGGATTGAACGTCTGATCTCGCGCCTATCGGCGTTTGAGCTGTTCTCTGCACCACGCTTTGACAGTTTCAACATCCATGCCTTGCTCGATCGTATTCTCAGCGCTGAAGAAGTCGTCTTTGTCGACAAGGTCAGGTTTCAGCGCCGCTATGATCCGTCACTGCCAGAGATTATGGGTGATCAGGATCACCTGCATGAGGCTTTCCTGAATGTGATCCGAAATGCCAGCGAGGCTGCTCTGGATGTTGCATCCTCACCAACCGTGACGGTTGAAACTGCGTTTGAAACCGGGTTCGCTATTGCTGGTTTGCGAAGCGGACAAAGGCTCGGGCGCGCGATCCGCGTGACCATTCGTGATAATGGTCCGGGCATTCCACAGGAGCGCCGCGACAAGCTGTTCCAGATTTTCTCGTCATCAAAGTCCGGGGGCAGGGGGCTTGGCCTAAGTGTCGTGAGTGAAATCATTTCCGCGCATCAGGGCCGCATCAAACTCACCAGCAAACCGGGGGACACCCGTTTCTCCATCTATTTGCCGCTATTACGGAAAACAAAAAAATGAGCCAGAAAACCGTATTGCTCGCCGAAGATGATGCCAGTATCCGCCTGATCGTTAATCAAACCCTGGTTGGCGAAGGGTATGCGGTACGTGCAACCAGCTCACCAGAGGCTTTGGAGCGCTGGGTGCGCAACGGTGAAGGTGATATTATCGTCACAGATGTTTACCTGACCGACACGCCGATTTTTGACCTTCTGCCATCCTTCCGTCTGGCGCGTCCGGATCTGCCCATCATCGTAATGAGTGGCCAGAATACCATTCTGACGGCTGCCTCCGCTGCTGAACATGGCGCCTTCGATTATCTGCCAAAGCCATTCGATATTGATCAGCTTTCTGAAACCGTCGCTCGCGCTTTGAAATCGGGTAAAGGGACAACTTCGCCGAAGCCGCGTTTGTCCCAAACTGCGCCCAATCCGCTACCACTCGTTGGACGCTCAGCCCTCATGCAGGATGTCTATCGTGTTATCAGCCGGGTAATGAATACGGATCTGACGGTGCTGATCGAGGGCGAATCCGGGACAGGCAAAGAGTTGGCTGCACGCGCTCTGCATGATCTCAGTACAGAGCGAACTGGCGATTTCCACGCGATTGATCTTGCAACCATGACGCCGGAGGACGTCAGCACACAGCTGTTTGGGAAATCTGGCACCGAAGGCCTCGCCCATAGCGAGACCAGCACGCTTTATCTCGATGAAATTGGCGACCTGCCATTGGATGCGCAAACCCAGCTTGTGAAACTCCTGCGGGAAGAGGGTGGGGCACGCATCATCGCTTCAACCCGCAAACCACTGTCCCGCCTTGTCGATGAGGGCGCGTTCCGGGAGGACCTCTATTATCGCATCAATGTTGTCCGCATCGATCTGCCGCCTTTGCGCGCACGCAAGGAGGATATCCCTGAACTGGTTCAAGCCTTCCTTGTTCGTGCAGAACAGCGCGGTCTCGCACGCAAGGAAGTTGAACCTAGCGCGATGGACCTGCTGCTTGCTTATGATTGGCCGGGCAATGTTCGTGAGCTGGAAAACCTGATCTTCCGTCTTGCCGCTCTCAGCAGTGATCCTGTCATTTCGCAACGCGATGTTGAGCGCGAGTTACGAGCCGAAAGCCTCAAAGACCTCACAGCCCAAGCCTCTCTTGAGCATGAGATCGAAACCCTGCTCAATCGGCATGTCATGGCCGATCTCCTTAAAGGCGATGCTTCCGATGAACGTATCTACCAAAAGGTTCTGGAGCAGGTCGAACGCCCGCTGATCAAGCTCGCGCTGACCATCACATCGGGCAATAAGCTCAAGACTGCAGCCTTGCTCGGGCTTAATCGCAATACGCTTAGAGCCCGCATGCGTGCCTTGGGACTTGCAGATACCTGATTGACGAAACGGCATTGTGTTGCTTTAAAGTCGCAGTGTTGCGAATGTGCGACATGTCTGTGTAGAGGTCGTGTGAGTCAGTCTCCCGCACATAAACTGTCCGGAAGGCCAAGTGTGGTCTTTCAGGGTGTCTTCGTTCTGGCTGCAGCTATCAGTGCGGCCGTGACGTTTATTGCCTTGGCGCGCTCAAACCCGACGGATGAAATTCCACAGCTCTTGCGTGTGCTTCTTGCGCTTAACACTATGCTACTTGCGGGGATGGCATGGGCCGTTGTGTCCCGCTACCTTGCCGTGCGCAGTCGTGGCCGCGACAAGGGTGGCCGCCTTGCCCGGCGCTTTATGCTGCTTTTTGCCATGTCAGCGATGATTCCAGCGCTGGTCGTCAGTATCTTCCTCTGGGCAAGCATCTCGCGCGGGATCGATACCTGGTTTGGTGAGCGTGTCTTTACCCTGGTTGAAGAAACCGCGACTGTGGCGCGTGAAAGCCTCGTTGAGTCCGAGGAAGTCTTTGAGGAAGACACACGCAATGTCGCGATTGACATCAACAATGCTGCAGTTGGGCTGACCAGCGATAAGGTGCGATTTGAAGAATATCTCGGCATTCAGGGTTACCTGCGGAATATGGCCGGAGCTTTCGTCGTTGATGACACAGGGCAAGTGCTGGCGACCGGAACAAATCTCGGCCCCAGTGCTGCCTTCCCGCAGCCCAGCCCGCGCGCACTCGTTGACGCGCAAAATGATGATGTCGTCGTCACCAGTTATCAGGGGCAGGGGGTCGCCACCTCCCTGAAACGTCTGGCGAATATAGACGGGGCCTATCTCTACCTGGTCAAACCCTTTGATACTGATATGGCGCTGCGTCTTGAGCGCGCGCAGGCTAACCTGACCGATTACCGGCTCGCTGAAGAACGCAGTTCGCAAACCAAGACCTTGTTCGTATGGGCCTATTTGCAAATCGTCGCTCTGGTCCTGCTCTTATCTGTGCGCCTCGCGCAAAGTGCCGCTGAACGCATCTCTGACCCGATCACGCGCCTTGCCACCGCTGCCGGTGAAGTCGCAAGAGGCAAGGGTGGCGTGACCGTGAATTTACCGGAAACGGGCGATGAAGTGGAAGACCTCTCCCACTCGTTCAACATCATGACCCAGACCCTGGATCAACGCCGAAGCGATCTCGTCCAGGCACGCGAAGACGCCGATGTCCGCCGTATCTTTGTCGAGACTCTGCTCGCAGAGATGAGTTCTGGTGTGATACGCTTGGACCAAGCTGGCCGCGTGACGCTTGCCAACCCCTCTGCGGAAGCTTTGCTCGGTCGCCGCGTGGAAGAGGGCGATGATCTCTCCAGCCTAGCACCAGAAATTGCTGAAGTGTTCAGCGATGACCTTGGGCAGGCGAGTGTTGCAGACCTCTCTGTGAACCTGAATGTTGAAGGCGAAACCCGCCATGTCCGCCTGAAAGTTGGGCCGGATGGGTCAGGTGGCCGTATCATCACCCTCGACGATGCCACTCGCCTCGTAACGGCCCAGCGCCAGCTTGCCTGGCGTGATGTTGCGCGCCGTGTCGCCCATGAAATCCGCAATCCTCTCACGCCGATTCAACTCTCCGCGGAACGCCTGAAGCGGCGTTACTCAGACAAGATCGAAGATGATAGTGGCGTATTTGAGCGCTGCGTGAACACAATCTTGCGCCAGGTCAGTGATATTGGCCGTATGGTCCAGGAATTCTCTGACTTTGCCCGGATGCCGAAGCCCTCTCCAAATCTTTGTGACCTGACAGCCTTGCTCAACGAAGTGATTTTCGCGCAGCAAGTCGTGACGCCCGATATTCAGATCCGGCTGGACAGTGATGAGCAGGCCCAGAAACTCCTCGGCGACGAGCGCTTGCTGTCACAAGCGTTCGGTAATCTCGTTAAGAATGCCGCCGAGGCAATTAACTCACGCGGCCCGGAAACCGAAACCGTCGGTGAAATTCTCGTGCAGTCCCGCTTGATTGATCATGATCAGATTGAGGTCGTGATCAATGATAATGGTCCCGGTTTCCCACCCGATGCCCGCGACAGTCTGCTTGAACCTTACGTCACTATGCGCGAAGGCGGCACAGGTTTGGGTCTGGCCATTGTGAACCGGATCATCATGGATCATGGCGGTTCAATCCAATTAATGGAGCGCCTGGATGGCGACCATGGCGCGACCGTGCGCATCACCTTGCCGGCCTGGAGTGCCGGCACAACCACATCCCCCATAGCTGACAATGCCCCCGCGGAGGCTCTCTCATGACCACTGACATTCTGATTGTTGATGATGAACAGGACATACGCGAGCTAATCGCTGGTGTTCTGGAGGATGAGGGGCACAGTGTTCGTCTCGCCGCAACCTCCCATGATGCGTTGGCGCAAATGCAATCGCGAACGCCCAGTCTCGTTGTACTCGATGTCTGGCTACAGGGCAGTGATATGGACGGTCTGACCGTCCTGAAACACATGAAAGCGATTGATCCGCTCATGCCGGTCATCGTAATCAGTGGGCATGGCAATATCGAAACGGCCGTCGCTGCAATCCGCCGGGGGGCGTACGACTTCATTGAGAAGCCATTCAAGTCAGCGAAACTGGTTCACCTTATCGAGCGGGCGATTGAATCGGCTCAGCTCAAGCGTGAGAACGAGGCCCTGAAATCGATCAGTGGCAAGTCTGCGCAATGGATTGGAGACAGCCCGGCTGCCACCGCGCTGCGACAATCTATCGATAAGGTTGGCCCAACCAATTCCCGGATCATGATTACGGGCGAAGCCGGAACAGGCAAAGAGCTCTGCGCGCAACTCATTCACCAGAAGTCAAACCGCGCCTCCGGACCATTTGTGGTGATCAATGCCGCAAATATTGCCCCTGAAAGCATGGAAAGTGAACTGTTCGGGGAAGAAGGGCCTGATGGCCTGCCAACCAAGGTTGGCGTGTTTGAAAAAGCCCATGCCGGGACACTCCTGCTCGACGAAGTTGGCGAGATGCCACTTGGTACACAGAGCAAAATCCTGCGCGTCTTGACGGAGCAACGCTTCCAGCGCGTCAATGGTAAATCTGATGTGCATGTCGATGTCCGGGTCATGTCATCTTCAACCTCGGATTTGTCAGAGGCCATAGACGAAGAGCGCTTCCGTAAGGATCTCTACTTCCGCCTGAACGTGGTGCCGGTCACGGTGCCGTCATTGATTGACCGCCGTGATGATATTCCGGACCTGATCACCTTCTTTGCCGGGCGCATCGCTGACAGTTCCGGCCTCACACCGCGGCCATTCTCACCCGAAGCCATCGCGGTTCTCCAGTCAATGAACTGGCCGGGTAATGTCCGTCAGCTCCGCAATCTGGTGGAGCGGGTTCTGATCCTCTCAAGAGGCGCAGCCGAAGGCGATGTGAAAGTTGAGGAACTCCCGCTCGACAATAATGACAAGGATCGCGGCCTGAACTCGACGGTCTCGACTGAGCTTGTCGGTCTGTCGCTGCGCGATGCGCGCGAACGGTTTGAACGCGAGTATCTGACCCTGCAAATCACCCGATTTGACGGGAATATTTCCCGAACAGCCGAATTTATTGGCATGGAGCGCTCGGCTCTACACCGAAAATTAAAGGCTCTTGGGGTAAAAGCCTCTGAAAGTCGTGTAGAGAGCACCTAATGCGCGTGATAATCTGCGGGGCAGGGCGTGTCGGTCAGGGCATTGCCCGCCAACTCGCGAAAGAGCACCACGATATTACCATGATCGATGAGGCGCCTGACCTGATTGAACGGGTCCAGACGGATCTGGATGTTCAGGGCGTCATCGGCAATGCGGCTTACCCTGATACGCTGCGCGCGGCAGGGGCAGACTCGGCAGAGATGCTAATCGCCGTCACACATTTTGATGAGATCAACATGGTGATCTGCCAGATTGCCGATACGCTCTTCTCGCTCCCAACCAAGATTGCCCGCGTTCGGGCCGGAGCCTATCTCGATAAGGCCAATACGGACCTGTTTTCGCGCGATGGCTTCCCCATCGATATGCTCATCTCGCCAGAGATTGAAGTTGGCGAGGCCATCCTGCAGCGCATCAAAAGCCCCGGAGCCGTTTCCAGCATCGCTTATGAAAGCGGTGAGTTGCAAATCCTTGGTATGAAAGTCGACAGCGATAGCCCGCTCGTCGATACGGCCGTCAATCAGCTCGCTGGCCTCTTTCCAGACTTGCAGGCCCGGATCATTGGTATCCGCCACAAGTCCAGGATTATTGCCCCGCGTGGCACAGACCAGCTTCAGGAAGGCGACACAGCCTATGTCGCAGTCAGTCGCCGCGACACGCCGCGCCTCTACAAATTGTTCAATAAGAGTAATGAGGACTTGCGCCGGATCATCATTGTCGGGGCCGGCAATGTCGGTCTGCATGTTGCGCGCACGATGGAACAAACAAGCGGCGCTCGCGTCCGCTTGATCGAAGCTTCAGAGGAAAAGGCTGACCGTGCGGTCTCGGTCCTGCGACAGACGGTTGTCATCAACGGTGATGGCCTGAGCCGTGATATCCTAGACGAAGCGGGCGTCGCCGGGTCGGACATTGTGATCGCGGTTACAGACGATGACAAAACCAATATGCTGATCGGCAAACTCGCCAAGCGGCTTGGGGCACAGAGAGCACATGTCCTGGTGAATGCGACCGAGTTGGTAGCATTGGCAGGCGATCTGAATATTGATGCCGTGCTCGATCCACGTGCCTTGAGTGTCTCCCGTATTCTTACCAAGCTGCGCCGGGGTCGGATTGTCTCGGTTCAGTCACTGGAAGATGGTGATGCCGAGATTGCCGAAGGGATCACGTTGGAAACTTCCTCTCTGGTTGGTAAGCGCGTGGACTATGATGACTTGCCGGACGGCGTTACGGCAGCAGCGGTTATCCGCGAGGGGGAGGTGCTGTTCCCAACGCAAAATCTCCGTATCGAGCCGGAAGATCATTTGCTGATGTTTTACGAAACCAGCCAAACCCGCAAGGTGGAGCAATACTTCCGCGTTAGCTCAACCTTCTTCTAGGATACAGGCGAGGGGTTAGAATGAACCATCTCTCTGTTGTTCGCGTCTTGGCTTTGGGCGGCCTGGTTATGGCCGCGATGAACCTGTTGGCTGCCTTATTTGCGGTTACCGCGAGCGAGTATCAGTTCTTTACTGTCTTTGCAGCTATGGCAGGGGGATTATCCGCGCTTTCGGGTTCAGTCCTTTTGCTGACCGACAAACCGCTCCGGCGGTCGCGTCCGATTGATGGTCTGGCTGTTGCGATCCTGTTCTGGATATTGACCCCCATTACCCTTGCTGCACCATTCTACCTTATGACCAGTGAGGGAGAGCCCCGCTTGCTGATAGCGATCTATGAGGCAGCCTCCAATCTGACAACGACGGGGCATTCCCTCGTCGACCCATCCTTGAATATGCCAGCGAGCATCCTGATCTGGCGCGCCATGCTTCACTTGCTGGGCGGGATTGCTGCCCTGACCATTGCTGTAACCGTCTTCGCGGCTCTAAATCTTGGTGGCCCAGGCATCCATCGCAGCCGCTTCTTCACCATCCCTGAGGGCAGTTTCTTTACAGCCGTTGCGCCCACACTCCGTATCATGGCGATTACGCTGCTCTTCCTCTGCAGCTTGCTCTGTTTCATCTTGATCAGTGGCGGCATTGCACCCAGAGATGCCTTATCGGCAAGCGTTAGCGCCTTAACGACGGGCTTAGTGAACCCGGAACTTGCGGTGCAGCCAATTCCCGGCCTGAACCCTTTTCTGCTGGGCATGCTGGTTCTCGGCTTAGTGGGTGGCACGCTCGGCGTGCTCCTATTCGATGACATCTATAATGGTCGTCCAGGTCGGATTCTGGTGGACCCGGAAACCATCAGCTTCACAGGTCTGTTCTTCCTTGCAGCCTTCCTGGCGTTTATTGCGGGACTACCCATTCTGTCCGCTGCAGGGTGGTCTCTCTCATCGATTTCGACCAGTGGCATGCAACTCATAGACCCAGCCAGACTCGATCGATTGCCGCTTGTCCTGATCCTGTTTCCGGTTCTGATCGGTGGGGCCGCTCTTTCGACAGCTGGCGGAATCAAACTCTCCCGAATGATTCTGCTGACCCGGCGCGTCGGCGCAGAATTTCGACAGCTCGGTTATCGCGGCAGCGTGCAGCACTTGCAGTTTCGAGGCATCAAACAAACAGAAGAATCGCTGATCGGGGTTTGGGTCTATCTGGTGGGCTATATTATCGCCTGTGTCTTCGGTATTTTGTTTCTCAGCTTCATGGATGTCGGCTTTGACAGTGCAATCCGCATTACCATCGGCGCTATTGCCAATGCCGGGCATATTCTGGTCGACCAGATTGATTCAGATCATCCAGCAGTGATACTGGCTGCGTTATTGGGAATGATCTTGGGGCGGCTGGAAGTGATCGCACTTTTGCCTGCGCTGAATCCATCTTTTTGGCGCTCATAACTCACGGTTGACTTGCCAAAACGCGATAATCGATTTAGCCGCTGCTTGATAACAGAAAGGCAAGACAAAATGTCTTCAGATAAAAAGCAGAACCTCCAGGACACATTTCTAAATGCGGTCCGTAAATCAAAGACGCCACTCACAGTTTTCCTTGTGAATGGTGTTAAACTTCAAGGTGTTGTCACCTGGTTCGACAACTTTTGTGTGTTACTTCGTGGGGACGGTCGTCCACCACAACTGGTTTATAAGCACGCAATTTCAACCATTGCTCCGGGTGCGCCAGTACAACTCTTTGACGATGACGGAACGGACGGCGCTTGAACCAAGTCGCTGAAACGGCTGCCAGTACCGCGGTCGTTATCATTCCCTGGACAGAGTTGGCCCATCGGCCAACACCTGAACGTATGGAAGAGACTCAGGGCCTCACAGAGGCACTGGGTTGTGAAGCTGTCATCCTGCGTTCGGAACAGGTGCGTAACCCAACCCCGCGCTTCCTGCTCTCAGGTGGCTTGCTGGAGCGCCTCAAAACCGATGTTGAGACCCATAAGCCTGATCTTGTGATCATCGACGCCACGCTCACCCCGGTCCAGCAACGCAATCTCGAAAATCACCTTCATGCCAAAGTCATCGACCGAACTGGGTTAATCCTCGAAATCTTCGGTCTGCGCGCGCTAACCCGCGAAGGCATCCTGCAAGTCGAACTGGCGCGATTGCTCTATGAGCGCTCACGTTTGGTGCGAACATGGACCCACCTTGAACGCCAACGTGGTGGCAAGGGCTTCCTTGGTGGTCCAGGGGAGACCCAGCTTGAGGCTGACCGTCGGATGCTCGACCGCCAGCTTGAGCGCTTACGCCGGGATCTCGCCGATGTCCGCCGGACGCGCGGGGTGCAGAGGGCGGGGCGGCGCAAAGCCGGTAAACCGATCATTGCACTGGTCGGTTACACGAATGCCGGCAAGTCAACGCTGTTCAATCGCCTATGCGAAGCCGATGTGCTCGCCAAGGATATGCCGTTCGCGACACTTGATCCGACAGTACGCCAGATGACGCTGCCTAATCTCGGCGAAGCCGCTGTGATCGATACGGTTGGTTTCATTACAGACCTGCCAACCCACCTGATCGACAGTTTCCGCGCGACCTTGGAAGAGGTGCTGGAGGCTGATCTGATCCTGCATGTTCGTGATCGCGCCAGCGAAGTGGATGAGAGTCAAAAAACCGATGTTGAAGCGGTCCTGAATCGCCTTTCAGAGACAATGGATGCCGAGCTTCCACCCATCCTGGAGGTCTGGAACAAGGCCGATATGCTCTCACCAGAGCGCTATGAGGCGCTCAGTCTAGCAGCGACCCGGGCGGAAGAGCCAAGAGCCGTTCTCGTCTCGGCTCTGTCAGGCGACGGCGTGGAAGAGTTGCAAAGGCAAATTGAAGCCGCAATCGGTACGGGCCGCGTTATCACAGAGCTGGTACTTTCACCTGCCGAAGGGGAGAAGCGCGCCTGGCTGCACGAGAATGCGATTATTGAAGAAGAAGTCTATCTGGAGACAGGCGAGACAAAGATCATTGCATCGCTGGCGTTAAAGGATGTCGGACGCTGGAAATCCCGTTTTAAAACAGATCTTTAGAGTTTCTTGGCTTCTTGCCAGAGCTGTTCCTGCTCATCCAGGCTCAGCGCGCTAAAGTCGTGTCCACGGTCTGTGGCGAGCTGTTCCATTAACCGAAAACGCCGCTCAAACTTCGCATTAGCGCGTTTTAGAGCCTGTTCAGGATCAACTTTGAAGCGTCGGGCCAGATTGGCACCGACAAAGAGCAAATCGCCGATTTCATCCTCAATCGCAGAGGCATCGCCAGACGCTACAGCATCTTTAACCTCAGCGGTTTCCTCATCGAGCTTATCAAAAATGTCGCTTGGGTCGGTCCAATCGAACCCGGTGCGCGCTGCGCGCTTCTGCAATTTCTCAGCGCGCAAAAGGGAGGGGAGGGCAACCGCTACCCCGTCCAAAGCACTCTGGGGCTTATCGCTTTCCCCCTTCGCAGCGCGCTCAGCCGCTTTAACATCTTCCCAGGCCGCCGTTTGCGCATCGGCGCTATCAATATCAGTATTGCTGCCAAAGACATGCGGATGACGGCGGATCATCTTTTCATTAATCGAGTGTGCAACCTCATCGACAGTAAAATGCCCAGCCTCAGCGGCCATCTGTGCATGAAAGACAACTTGCAGCAGCAGGTCACCCAACTCATCGCGCAGGTCGCTCATATCGCCGCGATCAATCGCGTCAGAGACCTCATAAGCTTCTTCGATTGTGTAAGGGGCGATAGAGGCAAAATCCTGCTCAATATCCCAGGGGCAGCCGCCATCCGGATCACGCAGCTTTGCCATTATGGCCACGAGTTGTTGAAACGGCGTCTTCGTCCCATCTATCTCAAAAGCCATATTCATTATTTCCCATAATGTTGATTATCGAATTTTGTATCCAAGGCCTCGCGAAAACGCCCATAACCACGAAGCGTCGCTTCTTAGACGGCTCTGTATCAGCTCCATTTGAGACAATGTTTGCACACTGGCTCAACCGGAGCCCCCTACCCCCTGCTCAGCGAGTAATTCGGCGCCTCACGCGTCATCTTCACATCGTGGACATGGCTTTCATGCAAACCAGCCCCCGTGATCTGAACAAATGTCGCTTTCTCATGCAGTTCAGCAATCGTCGCCGCGCCGACATAGCCCATCGCAGCGCGCAGGCCGCCGACCATCTGGTGCACGATTGGACCGATTGGTCCCTTGAACGGTACCTGCCCCTCAATCCCTTCCGGGACCAGCTTGTCAGTTGCGGCATCTTTCTGGAAATAGCGATCGGCTGAGCCCCGCGCCATTGCGCCGAGGCTGCCCATACCGCGATAGGCTTTATAGCTGCGGCCCTGATACAGGAAGACCTCACCCGGCGCTTCTTCAGTGCCCGCAAACATCGAGCCCATCATGGCTGTGGACGCTCCGGCCGCCAGCGCCTTGGCAAAATCGCCGGAGAACTTGATGCCACCATCGGCGATCACAGGCGTGCCACTTGCGGCAGCCGCTTTTGCGCAATCCTCAATCGCTGTGAGCTGTGGAACACCAACCCCGGCCACAATCCGTGTTGTGCAGATTGAGCCCGGTCCAATCCCGACCTTCACGGCATCTGCACCCGCATCAATCAGGGCCTTGGTGGCTTCGCCTGTCGCAACATTGCCCGCAATAATCTGAACCGAGTTAGACAGCCCCTTGGCCCGCGTAACCGCTTCACCAACCGCCTTTGAGTGGCCATGTGCCGTGTCGATGATCACTGCGTCTGCGCCAGCTTCGATCAGAGCCGCTGTGCGTTCAAATCCGGCATCGCCAACTGTGGAGGCGGCAGCAACACGCAAACGCCCGCTATCATCCTTGGCAGCATTCGGATTAACCGCCGCTTTGTCCATATCCTTGACCGTCAACAGACCGAGGCAACGATTATCCCCATCGACGATGACAACCCGCTCAATCCGGTGCTTGTGCAAGAGCGTGCGCGCCTGCTCAATCGGCACATCCATCGTCACAGACACAACATCGCGCGTCATCAGGCTCGACACAGGCTGGTTCAGGTCTGGTGCAAAGCGGACATCACGGTTTGTGATGATCCCGACCAGCTTGCCCTTGTCGACCACTGGAATACCGGAAAATCCGGTCTGGTCTTTAAGGGCTTTCAATTCAGCCAGAGTGGCCGTCGGCGCGATCGTGATCGGGTTCATCACCACGCCGCTTTCAAACTTCTTCACCTGCGTGACTTCGGCGGCCTGTTCCTCAATCGACAGGTTCCGGTGAATAACG
Organism: Hyphomonas sp. FCG-A18; assembly: GCF_045287255.1. Classification (GTDB taxonomy): domain Bacteria; phylum Pseudomonadota; class Alphaproteobacteria; order Caulobacterales; family Hyphomonadaceae; genus Henriciella. The sequence goes on along the minus strand of NZ_CP137142.1, from coordinate 1,354,439 downwards.
CCAATACCGCCAGCCTGCGCCATCGCAATGGCAAGGCGCGCTTCGGTGACGGTATCCATCGCCGCTGAGATCAGCGGGATATTCAGCCCAATCGATTTGGTGAGTTGGGTATGGGTGGCAACTTCTGACGGAGTCACTTCGCTGGCGCCAGGCTGGAGAAGCACGTCGTCAAAGGTAATAGCTTGTCGGATTTGCATGTGGGGAGCTCCCTTTTCGGCCTCCTAAGGGAGTCGTCCGAAAATGTGAAGCCCCTACTCTGCCGCAAATTTCGCTTTTACTGTATCATACCAGCGACCAAGCGCCTCATGCTCGCGATGGGGCTTCCAGCGCATCACGCCACAGAAGCCGCATGTCAGGTACAGTGTAATGTCGGCAATCGAAAACCGATCCGCCGCAAGCCACTCATGCTCAGCCAGATGCGCATCAAGGCGTTTGGCAAAGGCTTTCGCGTTCCGCTCCCCTTTTGCGGCGGCTTCTGCTGATTGCGGTTTTTCAAGCGGGGCCATCATCTCATGGGCATTGCGGAACCAGGTGGCGAACTGCAACATCAGCATGAACTCGATCCGCCGATCCCACATTTCAATCAGGGCTTTTTCCTTGCCATCCCGGCCCATCAGGTTTGGTTCAGAAAACACGTCCTCAAAATAGGTACAGATCGCGCGGCTTTCCGTGATCTTGGTGCCGTCATCCAGAATCAGAACAGGTACTTGAGAAAACGGCGATAACGCCCTGTATTCAGGGGTTTTATGCTCCTGCTTCATGATCGAGATTTCGACAATCTCAACCGCGTCCAGCTTGCCTTTGGCCTTCAGGAAATGAAAGGTCCGCTCTGGGTTGACCGCCTTGGGTGCGTGATAGAGTTTCATGCCTTTTTAATTTCCTCCGATTTGTTTTCTTATACCGACTGTCAGATTGAGCGGTTCACCCGGGAAGTAGCGCTCGCTGCCAAACGCAAAATCGGCGCGGTCGGCATATTCCAGATCAAACACATTCCGCACGATGCCAAACAGCTCGAAAGAGTCGTTCAACATATAGCTGGCGCGTAGATTGGTCAGCGTATGCCCCGGATAGGTCCGCGTGTTCGCCGGATTGGTGAAATACTCCCCGACATATTCAGCTGAGAGGGCCAGCTCCAAATCCTCCGTCGCTTCCCAGATCAGCGCCAGATCGCCCAACCATTCCGGCGCGGTGTCAATCTGATTGCCATCCGTAATTGTTTCGGATGCACTGCCGGTCACACGCGTGAATGTATACGACTGGTCTGACCAGCTGACATTGCCCTGCATCCGTAGCGTGTCTGTCAGGTCGAACACGCCTTGCGCTTCAATCCCGAAATGCTCCGTCGAGCCGTTCGGCACATTCAGCCGATCAGAATCACGGAAATAGAAATTATCCTTGTCGAGGGCATAGGCGGCAATATCGAACAGCAACCGCCCATCCAGCGCTTGCCCCCGCGCACCAATCTCAAAACTGTCCAGCGTTTCGACTTTCACCTCGCCAGCGACTTGCTGGGATTGCAGGCGATAGAGGTCACTTGCCTGCGGCGCCCGCGCCCCGCGTGCGTAATTAGCGTATAGCGAAACATCATCACTCGCATCCCAGATCACACCCAGCTTGGGTGTGACAAAGGAGAAGTCATCACTACGGTCAGCGACAACATTGAAGCGCCCATTGACCCCAACCGGGGCATCCGTCTCATAATCATAAGCATGGGCCTCACCGCGCAGCCCGGCCACGAGGCGTACGTCTTCAGATAGTGCCCAGTCCAACTCGCCCCATAGCGCGCCCATCTGAGTCTCGACGCTATAGTCATAGTGCAGCCCTTGCGGGAAACGACTGTCACCGGGAAAGAAGCCAAACGGCTCGGGTTGGACCTCTGTGAGGAAGCCCCGCGCAAAATCGACATCCCCGCCCAGCGTGAAGGTCACCCTATCACTCAACTCCTGCGTATAGGCGGCCATAAGGCCCGCCCCGGTATGGCCATTCGTCTCTACACCGCCATTGGGCAGAAAGTGCTGGCTAAACTCCATCTCCTGCCAGCGCACAAACGGGGTCAGCGTCAACTCGCCCTCAAGCACATCGCGCTCAAACCGAACCGCGGCGCGCAGGGAGTCCGCATTGCGATAAGCCTCCGGATTCGGGTTGGACCGTGCCAGATCACGATCGCGATAAGCCTTGTCGCCTTCGATGAAGCCAGCCGTTTCCTGTTCCAGCTTGGATGCAGACGCCCACGCCGTGACATCCCACTCACCAAACTCAGCCTCTGTTAAACCTGACGCTTTGATCTGCACCGTTCCGGTATCATCGCGCCACCCCGTCTCATCCAGAACAGATAACGCCCCTTGAAAACGCTCACCACGGCCAATGATATCGGCTTTGTATCGGTTCAAGCTGGAAACGCTGCCGCGCAGGTCAAGCTCAGGCCCGGGCACGGTCTCCTCAAGAATGATGTTCACCAGACCATGCACCGCATTCGAGCCATAAGCTGCTGAGCCCGGTCCGCGGATCACCTCAATTGCTTCGGCCACCTCATGGTGTGGCTCCAGCAACATGTTCACATTGCCAAAGGCCGGGGACCGCGTCGGCACGCCATTCTCAAGGATCAGGAAGCTACCCTGCCCCGCCCCGGCATTGAGCACGGGTGAGCGGATAGCCAGCAAATGCTCCTGCCCGGAATTCATCTGAATGTTCACACCCGGCAGGATGTTCAACACTTCAGCCGGGTGGTCGGCGTTGATATCGGAAATAGCAGAAGCACTCAGTACTGTAATACTGCCAGGTTCAGTCATCTGACGTAAACCTAGAACCTCAACAGGGTCTAAAAAACGCGAGACCCACCATATTTTCTGCTCACCGTCTTCACCAATGCAAACCCCTCCGACGCCTTTTTTTTGTGCTTTGGAACAAGGTAATACAGTATCTTCCTGCGCACTGATGGACATCGGAACCAAAGCAAGTGCGAGGGCAGTACTACAAATCAGACGATACATTTATCCACCAAAGAACAGGTTTGCTGGCAAAGCTCCAACAACCGCGCCAGACAGACATGTCGCCAGTGTCCCCGCCACAAGCGTCTTCCATGCCAGCTCAAGGAAGGTCGAACGCCGGCTTGGCTCAATAATGGACAGACCGCCAATCAGGATGCCGATAGAGCCAAAGTTGGCAAAGCCACAAATTGCGTGCGCGGTGATCATGGCCGAGCGTTCTGATAGTCCTTCGCCAGCCTCACCAGACAATTGCAGGAAGGCGACAAACTCGGTCAGCACCGTCTTGATTCCGATAAGCGACCCAGATTGCGCAGCCTCATTCAGCGGCACACCAACCATGTACATGATCGGGGCAAACACCCAGCCGAGGATTCGTTCAATCGAGAGTTTCGCGCCCCCCACCTCGGGCAATGCGCCAAGGCCAGCATTGACCAGATACAGCAACGCAAACGCCGCAATCAGCATGGTCACAATGTTTGCGAGGATCTTCAGACCGTCCGACGCCCCTGTCGCAAACGCGTCCATGGTCGACTCATATTCAAAATCCGGCTCATGCGCGCGCTGCTTCTCGTCCACCGTTTCCGGGATCATGACCAGTGCCAGAGCCACAGCCGCTGGGGCCGCAATCAGAGACGCGGCCAGCAGCTGACCCAGCGCATTCGGCAACACATCCTGCAAGAACACGCCATAGAGTACGAGCACACTGCCCGCCACGGTCGCAAAGCCCGCTGTCATCAGGATGAAAATTTCAGAGCGCGTCATGCCCTTAATATAAGGTTTGATCAGGACCGGCGCTTCTGTCATGCCCATGAACACGTTGGCCGAAACCGCCAGAGAGGTTGCCCCGCCAAGCCCCATGAAGCGACGGAAGATTGAGGCAAAACCCTTCGTGACCCAACGCAGGATATGCCAGTGCCACAGGATCGCTGAAAGTGCGGCGACCACAATAATCAGAGGCAAGAGGTGAACCGCAAAGATCGGCCCTGGCTGACCTGTCAGCTCTTCCCAGCCCGCTTGTGTCCCGAAGACCGGACCAAAAACAAAATTCGTACCATACGCGGTCGCCGCGATCAGGCTATCGACGACAATATTCGCCGCAAACAAGGCTTCGCGGATGATGGGAATACCAAACAGGATCAGGGCAAAGCCAAACTGGATCGCCACAGCCCCAAGAACAAGTTTCCATGGAAACGCCTTCTTGTTCTCAGACAGCCCCCAGGCGATCGCAAATATCATGGCTATGCCTAAAAAGGCCCGCGCATTATCCCAGCCCCATTCCATTGGCATCTCCTCCGCTGTGTCGTTACCACACAAAGACCTAGCCCGCTCTGCACGAGCGGGCCAGTCCTGTTGTCACAGCAATGTCACCCTAGCCGAGCTTACAGATGCAAATCTTGTGTCCATCAAGGTCACGGAAATAAGCGCCATAGAAAGTCGGCAGGCGATTTCCCGGCGCGCCATCATCGGTTGCGCCCATCTCCAGCGCCTTCTTATAAACCCGATCAACCGTCTCATTATCTGGCGCAGCAATCGCTGGCATGACGCCATTACCACAGGTCGCTTCTTTCTCGTCATAAGTGCCGCCAATGGCAAACATCGGTTGTCCGGGTGCTGTGCCATAGAAATAGAGACGCTCATTATCAAAAAAGCGCTTCACACCCATTTCACCGAGAACGGCATCATAAAATTCAAGCGCTTTTTCAGTATTATTGGATCCAAGGGTAACATAAGCGAGCATATCCGCCTCCTGTGATAGCAATGTGGAGCCGACCAGCCACCACGCGGCCTGCATGCTGGCAAGAGGTAACGCAGCGTCGCCCGTTGACGTTTACGTGAGCGGATGGTGCAAGGCTCTGGTATTCCGAACAGACAGAAAGACAGGAGATTTCCCATGTCAGAGATTCGTTTTGACGACCGCGTCGCGATTGTAACCGGTGCGGGCGGAGGCCTCGGTAAGCAGCACGCGCTGGAATTGGCGCGTCGCGGGGCAAAACTCGTGATCAACGACCTTGGTGGCAGCATGGATGGTACGGGCGGTAATTCCGCTGCAGCTGAAGAAGTTGTTGCAGAGATCAAGGCGATGGGCGGGGAGGCGATTGCCAATGGCTCGTCTGTTTCCGATGACGCTGGCGTTCAGAAAATGATTGATGACACGATGAACGCTTTTGGCCGGATCGACATCATCATCGCCAATGCTGGCATCCTGCGCGACAAGTCTTTCTCGAAGATGACAATGGACGACATCAACCTTGTCCTTGATGTCCACCTGCGGGGCACATTTAAGCCGGTTCACGCCGCCTGGAACATCATGAAAGAGCAGAATTACGGCCGGATCGTCGTGACCACCTCTTCCACAGGCCTTTACGGCAATTTTGGTCAAGCCAATTATGGCGCGGGCAAGCTTGGCGTTGTTGGTATGATGAACACGCTGAAAATTGAAGGCGCGAAAAACAACATCAAGGTCAATGCGGTCTGCCCAATCGCGGCAACCCGCATGACGGAAGGCCTGATGCCACAGGCGATGCTCGACAACCTCAAACCTGAATATGTCACACCGGGTGTTATGAACCTTGTGAAAGACGACGCACCGACCGGCATGATCCTGTCAGCGGGTGCCGGCGCCTTCTCCATGGCACAGATTGTCGAAACCAATGGGGCCTTTGTTGGCCAAGGGGACGCCCTGACCGCTGAGGCGGTGGCCGCAAAGTGGGACGAGATTACGGACACATCGACGCAGACACATTTCGACAGTGGCTCCGGTCATGGCCAGAACATCTTTGCCCGCTTGCAGGAAGCCGCTGCCAAAGCTTAAGGCAGCTCGCCATAAACCAACATCAAACCGGCAATGCCCTCTGGCCTTGCCGGTTTTTTTATCTATGTTGCGACTCACGATGGGACTTAAGGGGAGTACCATGAGAGCACTCTTTATCGGTTTAGCCGCATTTGCACTGACCGCCTGTGGTGGGTCTGGTGATGATGCTCCCGCAACAGATACTTCAACCTCTGAAGCGACAGATGCTGTCATTGATACATCGCCACCCCCTGCCCCGGATGCAGCCGGCGCTGATTGCGGCGGCTTTGCTGCGATACAGTGCCCTTCAGGCTACTATTGCAAGCAACCCGTTGGTCAGTGTCTGGAAATTATGGATGGCGCAGGCACCTGCCAGCCCAAGCCAGAGATCTGCACGCAGGAATATGCTCCGGTATGCGGCTGTAACGGCCAGACTTACGGCAATGCTTGTGCGGCGGCTGGCGCTGGTGTCAGCGTCGCAGCTGAGGGCGAATGTGGTCAGGTCACCACAGAATAATCACCGTGCTAAAAGTGATCTGCCTTTCCAGCCACCAGCGCTGATAGCGGATTTGCGATTGGCTGATCACTGACATGTCGCTCAGCGTTGAGGATACGCAAAACCTGGGTGTCGCTTTCATTGAGTGGCGTCACCAGAATGCCATCCTTGGAGAGCTGCTCCAACAGCTCACGAGGGATGGTCGTTACTGCCCCACACAACAAGATTCGGTCAAACGGCCCATGCTCGGACAAGCCCTGCAAGCCATCGCCATGGCGGATCGTCACATTCTCGACGCCAAGCCGCGATAGCCGCTCCCGCGATTGGCCCACGAGCTTCTTGTAGCGTTCAATCCCATAAACATGACGGGCACTATGGGCGAGCAGAGCGGCGGTATAGCCACTGCCCGATCCAACCAGCAAAATCCGTTCTTCTTTCCCCGGCGAAATCGACAGCGCACTCAACAGCTGTGCCGTCACCAGTGGGCGTGGAATCGTCTGCCCGCAGGCAATCGGCACGCTGCAATCCTCATTCGCCAGTTCAGCCAGCTTGGCATCCACAAACGCGCCACGATCGACCGTTTCCAGCGCTGACAAAACTGCATCATTGGTGATGCCCTGCCGTCGCAATTGCAGGATCAGGCGGGCTGCGCGCAGCGGATCAGGGATCAGGTCGGCCATGGCTTAGCTATCAAAACTCGCGCGCATCTCAGCCAAAAACGTCTCATGCGTCAAATCCACATGCAGTGGTGAGACAGAGACATAGCCGTCATAGATTGCGCGCAGGTCCGTCCCCTCATCCGGGTTAGACAGCTTCCCGCGATAGCCAATCCAGTAATAGGCATTGCCACGCAAATCCTCGCGCCCTTCAGTGCGAATGATCCGCTCATCACGAAAACCCTGCCGCGTCATCATCACGCCTTTAACCTCATCCGGGGCACGATCGGGGAAATTGACGTTCAGGATCAAATCGTCCGGCCAGCCCTTTTCGATCAGCGGCGCCAGGACTTTCGCGCCCCACGCCGTAGGTGTTTCCCAGGGGCAGGAATGCGGGTTCTGAAAGCCTTTGGACTGGCTCAGCGCCATACTCGGCACGCCGTGTTGCATTCCGAACAAGGCCGCTGCAATCGTCCCAGAGAAAGTCGTATCCTCAGCAATGTTCTGCCCGGCATTCACACCAGACAGGATCAAGTCCGGCCGCTGTGGCATCAGCTCATCCAGCGCCAGTAAAACACAATCGCTCGGCGTGCCATTCACGGCATAGCGCTGCGGCTCCAGCTCGCGCACGCGGACAAACTCGGTCAGCGAGATCGCCCTGCCCTTGCCCGACTGTTCCAGCTCCGGCGCGACAATCCAGATATCATCGCTCAGCTCCCGCGCGATGCTTTCGAGCACACCAAGGCCCGGCGCATTGATGCCGTCATCATTGGTCAGCAGGATACGCATTAAGCGATGACCTCAAGCCCGCCCATATAGGGGCGCAACACTTCTGGCACCGTGATCGAGCCATCGGCATTCTGGTAGTTCTCCAGCACCGCCACCAAAGTCCGCCCCACAGCCAGACCAGAGCCATTCAGCGTATGCACAAATTCCGGCTTTGGCTTCTGATTCTCCTCGCTCGCATCCGGGCGCCAGCGCGCTTTCATCCGGCGCGCTTGAAAGTCTCCGCAATAAGAGCAAGAGCTGATCTCACGATACGTGTTCTGGCTCGGCAACCAGACCTCAAGGTCATACGTCTTGCGCGCGCCAAAGCCCATATCGCCCGTACACAGCAGCATCCGGCGATATGGCAGCTCCAGCGCCTCCAGAATACCCTCAGCGCAGCGCGTCATCCGCTCCAGCTCTTCAAGGCCTTCGGCTTCATCCCGAACGATAGAGACCAGCTCCACCTTGTTAAACTGATGCAGGCGGATCATGCCCTTGGTATCGCGCCCGGCACTGCCGGCCTCAGAGCGGAAGCATGGCGTATGCGCCGTCATCCGCATCGGGAGTTGATCCTCAGACAGGATTTTCTCGCGTACGAGATTGGTGAGGGGAACTTCAGCGGTGGGTATTAGGTAATGACCATTCTCCAGCACAATTCGATGGCCTGATTCAGTAGTAAGAAAATCACCAGATTCTGTAAGCAGATAGTCTGGAGTTGTAGCAAACAAATCCTCCTCAAACTTCGGAAGCTGCCCTGTCCCTTCTAGCGCATTATCCCGCACCAGCAGCGGCGGAGAGACTTCCTCATAGCCATTCTGACCCGTCTGCGTGTCGAGCATAAACGCTGACAGCGCCCGCTCCAATTTGGCCAGCCCGCCGCGCAGCGCCACAAAGCGTGCGCCAGACATCGCCGCAGCAGCTTCAAAATCCATCAGCGACTGGCCAAGCCCATTCTTCAGGTCCGCGCCGAGGTCGGCATGATCCTTCACTTCAAAATCGTAGGTTTTCGGCGTACCCCAACCATTGCCTTGCTGGACGTTGCCCGCCTCATCCTCACCCATCGGCACTTCGGCCAATGGCAGGTTCGGCGTGCCCATCAGGATCGCATTCAGCTCAGCCTGTATCTCGGCTTCAATCCGTCCCGCTTCTTCAATCACGGCTTTAGCACCAGCAACCGCAGCCATCAGGCTTTGCGCCTCTTCCTCGTTGCCGCTGGCCTTGGCCTTACCGATCAGTTTGGACTTGGTGTTCCGCGCGGTCTCAGCTTCCTGCTTCTCAGCCACGGCTGCGCGCAATTTTTCATCCAGCGACAGGATGGCCGGAACCGTCTCATCGCCGAGGCCTGCGGCCTTGCGGTTCCATGCGGTTTTAAAAGCGTCCGGGTTGTCACGAATGGCGCGAAGATCGAACATGGCGAGGCCCTCGTCTAAAGCAGGTCAAATCAAAAACCGCTCCTAAGCCGTTGCGCCCCGTCCGTCCACAGGTGCGCCTGCGGTCGCTGTGTGTTTTGCGCGCTTTAGCTTCCCTCCTCACGCTCTCCACGGCAGCGCTTGCGCTGACCGTGGAGCCCATCTCCCACACTTAGAGATAAGGTAAGGGGTCGTTATTGCCCTTTATCCCGGACGAATTCTCAGGAGATGGATTGCACGGTCAAGCCGTGGGGAGCGGGATTGAGAGAGTGATCCGAAACCAATCCTCCCCCTTATCCTTGGCGCTATAATACCTGCATCTCCCCTCTATGACAGGGCCTTTCTAGAGCGGCTAGGAATGAGTGGAGAGCGGTGGTCTGTGTCTGCTGATTTGGGTCCGTACCCGGTCTTGCAGACCAGTCGGGTGGTCAAGGCGCGAGAGGGTGAGCGATCTCAGCCCCGGCAAGCGCTAAAGCCCGGACCTGTGGTGTGAAAGCGCTATGGGAAACAACCGAAAACGTGCCACCGCGGGCGCGCTCAGGTTGGGCGCTATCGCTTGTCGTGAGGCAAGCAGTCATGTCGCGTGCACTCTGAGCGCGCCTAGGCTCTGTTATAACGGACGTTGAGAGACGGTCTGGCGGTTCGGCATGTGTTGAGTTTTATGCTGCCCTGAGGCCCTGCGGGCCAGCAGCACGAAGCAGGTTCCGCGCCTGCGGCGCATGAACCGGGCTCAAGGCTGTTTTATATTCGGAGAGAACCGTGCGTGTGGAGAGATGGAGCCCTCAGCTTGGTTCATCGGAGGAGCGCAGCGACGATCGGGAACCCGCTTCGCCCTGCTGCGGCGTAAGCCGCTCAGCGCAGGGTCAAACAAAAACTCCTGTTTTCAAACGAGAAAAACCTGTAAAGGCCACGCTATGTTCAATTTGCGCACCCTCCGTTGGTTGGCCATTGGCATAGCCCTCACTCTGCTCCTCGCCGAAGTGTGGCGGGTGAGCCAGCTTGAACGCGAGTGGCTGCTTATTCTGGAGGATGTGGTCTCGGCAGGCCTTCTCCTCATCGCCGCGATCTGGATCACCCGCGATGGTATTCGGCAACGCGCCCTGTTTGCAGCCGCGTGGATGCTCAACGCCGCCCTGCTCTATGTCAGCTTCCACACGCAATGGTTTCGCAACGCTGACATTCTCAGCAACGGCCTTGGCGCGCTTGGGCCTGTCGATATTGCAGTGGCAGGCCTGATGATGGCCTGCCTGTTTGGATTGGCACTCACTGTGTGGTTGCCGCCAGAGGACGAATAGAGCCTGACGCCTATTTGTCTTTGACTTGCGGGGCCAGACGGATGTGTAGCTCTTTCAGTTGCGCGTCGCGGACCGGGCTTGGCGCCTGCATCATCAGGTCACGGGCCTGCTGGTTCATTGGGAACAGGGTGACATCGCGAATGTTCTCAGCATCGGCAAGCAGCATCACCATGCGGTCCACACCCGGTGCAATCCCGCCATGTGGCGGCGCGCCATAACGGAACGCGTTCAGCATGCCGCCAAACTCGGCCTCGACAACTTCCGGACCATAACCGGCCTTCTCAAAGGCTTTCAACATGATCTCCGGACGGTGGTTCCGGATCGCCCCAGAGGAAAGCTCAATCCCGTTACACACAATGTCATACTGGAACGCATTAATCGCCAGCAGATCATCATCGCTCTGCGCCGCTTCTAACGCCTCCAGACCACCTTGCGGCATCGAGAATGGGTTATGGCTGAAGTCGACTTTCTTGTTGTCCTCGTCCCACTCATACATTGGGAAATCGACAATCCAGCAGAACCGGAAAACGCCCTGCTCGACCAGATCGAGGTCTTCACCAACCTTGATCCGCGCCGCGCCAGCCAGCTTATACGCATCGCTTTTCTTACCCGCAGAGAAGAAGATGCCGTCACCATCGGTCAGGCCGACATGCTCAAGGAAAGCCTTCAGGTGCTCAGCCTCGAAATTCTTCAGGGTTGGGTCCTGGCTGACGACATTACCGTCATCATCCTTACGAAGACGCGCAAAGCCAAGGCCCGGTGCTTGCATCTCTTTCTTCGCCCACTTATCGAGGTCGTCGAAGAATTTCCGCGATTGGGTTTCTGTCGCCTTTGGCGCAGGGATAGCAATCACCTTACCACCGCCTTTGATGATTTTGGCAAAGATACCAAAGCCGGTCTTGCTGTCATCGGCGAAGAATTCAGTCACATCGACCAGCTCAATCGGGTTACGCAGGTCCGGCTTGTCGCTGCCATACTTCGACATCGCTTCAGCATACGGGATGCGCGGGAATGGACCATCCGGCACTGTGCGGCCTTTACCCTTCCAGTCCGCAAACTCGTCGAACACGCCCTTCATAACCGGCTCAATCGCTTGGAAGACATCTTCTTGGGTGACAAAGCTCATCTCGATGTCGAGTTGGTAGAACTCACCCGGTGAACGATCCGCACGCGCATCTTCGTCACGGAAACAGGCGGCAACCTGGAAGTAACGGTCAAAGCCAGAGACCATCAGCAATTGCTTGAACTGCTGTGGCGCTTGCGGCAGCGCGTAGAACTCACCGGGATGCAAACGCGATGGCACGAGGAAGTCCCGCGCACCTTCCGGCGAAGAAGCCGTCAGGATCGGGGTCTGGTACTCAGTAAAGCCCTGCTCCACCATCCGGCGGCGGATAGAGGCAATCACCTCAGCACGCAGAATCATGTTTGCGTGAAGGGTCTCCCGGCGCAGATCGAGATAGCGGTGCTTGAGGCGAATATCTTCAGGATAGTCCGGCTCACCAAAGACTGGCAGCGGCAATTCAGCGGCTTCAGACTGCACGCTCGCTTCCTTGATTCGGACTTCAATCTCACCCGTGTCGAGGTTTGGGTTTATCAGATCCGCAGACCGGGCAATCACTTCACCCTCAACAGTGATAACACTCTCCGTCCGCAGACGCTCAACGACCTCAAAGGCAGGAAAGTCAGGATCAAAAACGCACTGCGTCAAACCGTAATGATCGCGCAGATCAATAAACATCACACCGCCATGGTCCCGGCGACGGTGCAACCATCCGGAAAGCTTTACAGATTGACCGACATGTGACTGGCGGAGTTCGCCGCAAGTATGGCTGCGATAGGCGTGCATAAGACGCTCCATTTCGGAAGGATAAATCAAACGCGGCTTTAGGCGCACGCAAGCCCCTAATGTCAAGGCCATGCGGGCATGTCTCGCAAAATGCGCAGAGAAGTTAACGCCCCTTTTAGACACTCATGGGCATTAAAGGAATTATGGAAACGTCTTCATCCTCCCCTCACCAGGCCGCACCTGGTACACCGCAAGGACGGCAAGAAGGCTCGTCCCGTCGTAATCGCTCTATTGGACACGTGATTTCATGTGACGGAACACGCGCCCGAATCGTTACAGTGGCTGGCTCCAACAATGAATCCGAAGATTACTGGGCGGTTGGTCAGCAGCTGTCCATACAGGTCGGTCCTAATCGCGTCGTGGGACTGCTTTATCAGGTGGAAGTCGATAAGGATGATTGGGAGGGCGAAGAGCAGAATTCGATTATGCTTTCTGTTGAGCTTGCCGGGGAAGTCCGCACCAATGACAAAGGGCAAAAATACTTCTCTTCTGGGATATCCAGTTACCCCTATATGGGTGCCGTCGCGCACCGTATCCGCAAAGAAGACCTGACGGCGATTTATCGCTCTTCGGACCCAAGCGCAGTTACAATTGGCAGCCTCAGCCAGAGCCGCGATGTCCCCGCACTTATGTCTGTTGATGCTCTACTTGCACGCCATTTCTCCATTGTGGGAACCACAGGGACAGGTAAATCCACAGCTGTTTCCCTGCTTCTGCATCTGATTATCGAGAAGCGTCCAACACAGCGTATTCTGATCCTTGACCCTCACAATGAATATACGAGTGCTTTCGGCAGTAAGGCGCATACGATTACCGCGAATGATTTGGATCTCCCCTTCTGGCTACTAGAGCTTGAAGAGTTTGCGCAGGTTATTTTCCGCGGCCGGGATGAGAATAGCGAAGAAATAGATGCCTTACGCGAGTTTATCCCGAAAGCGAAGATTCTGTATCGGGAAGGCAAAAATCAAACGCTGCGCCGTCAACAGACAACTCAGACTGGCATTACGGCGGATACACCGATGCCATACCGTTTGGCCGACTTGCTTGGCCTGCTCGATGATGAGATTGGTTCGCTCGACGGTGCGATCAGGCGCTTGAGCCTGCGTCGTCTGAAATCACGCCTTGAAGCGGCGATTAACGACCCTCGTTTTGGGTTCATTTTTGGCTCGCATAATGCGACCGACCGTATGGACAAAGTCCTCGGTAATATTTACCGCATCCCGATACAGGGCAAACCCATCACTGTTTTCCAGATGTCGGGTATTCCATCCGAAGTCGTCAACTCTATCGCTTCGGTTCTGTGTCGGCTTGCCTTTGACCTCGCGCTGGCCTCAGAGTCTCGTGTTAAAACGCTCGTTGTCTGCGAAGAGGCGCACCGCTACATCCCTGCCGATATTGATTCCGCTTTTGCGCCAACGCGCGCCGCCATTGCGCGCATCGCCAAGGAAGGCCGCAAGTATGGCGTGTCCCTAGCCGTGATCACACAGCGCCCACACGAGCTGGATTCAACGATCCTGTCTCAGTGCAATACGATTATGGCCATGCGGCTCGGAAATGACGAGGATCAGCATGTGATGTCGAAAGCGATATCGAATGCTTCGCGCTCGTCGCTCGCTTTCCTGTCCTCACTTGCAGATCGCGAGTGCATCGCTTTCGGTCGCGCGGTGCCGACACCAATGCGTATGATCTTTCGAACTCTTGCGGCTTCAGCGCGCCCGACCAGCCAGCATGTTCATGAAGACGCCAGACAGGATGGCTCTGAAACCGTGGAGATCACAAATATCGTCAAGGCAATGCGAGGTAATATCCGCGGCACGGAAGAAGAACCCATCGACGATATGGATTGGGTTGTGAAAGATGACGACACTACCTTTGATGCTCCGGTTATTGAGACAGCCCCGCCTGAAACCAAACGGGCGCTTTCTCTCCTTCGGCGGAAAGCGTGAACAACCGCAGCAATAATCTCGCCAAATCAGCACAATAGCGTTATGCGGCCATAATGACTAAGCAAGCCCTTGTGCCCGTAACCACTCAAGAAGACTTGGCGAAAGCCTGTGAACGATTAGCGCAAGGCCCCTTTTTGTGCGTCGACACAGAATTCCATAGAGAGACGACTTACTGGCCAGAGCTGTGCCTGATCCAGGCGTCTTGCCCCGGCTATGAAATCATGATCGACCCGATGTCAGAAGATCTCGATATTGGCCCATTCCTGAACCTCATCGCCGAAGAAAATCGGGTAAAGGTTTTTCATGCGGCCCGGCAAGACCTTGAGATATTTACGCGGCTCATCGGTCATCCACCCGGGCCAATCTTTGACACACAAATTGCGGCCATGGCGCTCGGGATTGGCGACTCCATCTCGTATGATAATCTCGTTCAGCGCGTGCTAAAAAAGCGCGTTGATAAGTCCAGTCAATTTACTGACTGGACCCGTCGCCCGCTCACTGAGAAGCAACTTGTTTACGCCTTGGGCGATGTCACCTTCTTGCGCGATGTTTATACCAAGATGCAGGACGACCTCCAGACACTTGGCCGCACACATTGGGTGAATGAAGAGATGGCGGCCATGGAAGACCCTGCTCTCTATGACACATCTCCCGAGAATGCCTGGCAGCGGCTGAAGATTCGAAAGCCACAAAAGGAGTATGTCGCTATTTTTGCAGCGGTGGCCGGTTGGCGTGAGGCGCAAGCGCAAGCGTTTAACAAACCACGTCGGCGCATCCTGAAGGACGAAGCGATTCAGGAAATCGCCGACCAGAAACCAACGAGCGAAAAGGCTTTTGAACGCCTGCGGGCGGTTCCAAAAGGGTTTATTCGGTCAAAATATGCTGAAGGCCTGCAAGACATTGTACACGCTGCCATTGCCGACCCTGAAGCCCATGCCCCTGCCCTGCCAAAGCGTCAGCATAATCCGGAAACGCCGGCTGGCGCGCCAGAAATGCTGAAGGTTCTGTTGAAGGCGGTGAGCGACGAGGCCAATATTGTTCCGCGTCTGATCGCCAATGCGGCCGATATTGAACGCCTGGCTCGCGGGGAAACAAGCACCGATATTGCTGCCATGAGTGGCTGGCGGCACGAAGTTTTTGGCCGAAAAGCGCAGGCTCTGCTATCCGGTAAACTCGGTTTGTCATTTGAGAACGCGCAGGTTCAACTGTTTGAACTCAACGGCGACTAGAACCCACCCCCGGTTCTGAAACCACCGCCTTTGCCTTTGCGGCTGCGCTTTGAGCCTGACCGAGATTTTGGAAACCTGGTTGGCCGCCCACGATAGCGACGATCATATGACCCATCACTGCTGTGACGCAGTTCTCGCTCCACCTCGCGCAGGATTTCCCGACCAATTCCGCCCAGGATTGTTGGTAAACCAAGCGTATCCTGTCGCCGTTCCCCACCAAACCCATATTCGGTCTTAGGTTCACGCCGGACCATACCGCGCTTAAGTCGCCGCAAAACCGCGTCCGCTCCCGATAGCCCCCTCGAGAGATCGGCTAAAGCTTCATTGAAGACACTTAGTTTAAACTGAGCGTAACCACTGTCCATTCTCGCCGCCTTAAATCCGCGTCGGAGTTGCTCAAGTTCAACTAAATCCTGTTGCAACCTGCGAGGGCGTTCAGTGTCCTGTTCTTGTGTGACTTCGAGGTCCAGTTCTTCTGTGCGCAAAGCCACAAGGTGGTCGACCAGCTCATCATCTTGCTGGGTTGTGGTTTCAGCTGCCAGTTCGCGGAGGTCTGCGAAGGCTGCACCGCGCAAGCCGGCTTCCAATAGATCGCGGGCTTTTAAAGCCGGTTTGCTGTCACCAGCGCGGCTTTGCTCATACTCGGCAATCTTATCGGCATAATCTTTCTCAGCTTGTTCAATCTGTGTGTCTAAGTGCGATAGCTGTTGCCGAATTTTTGCTATGCCAGCACTGGCCTCTCCTGCTCCCGCCTGGTCAAGGGCATCTTGCTCCGCTGTTTCGAGTGTTTGCCGAGCCTGCTGCAGATTGCGCTCTTCTTCTTCCAGATGCTCTTCCAGCCACTCTGGCAGGTCATTGAGGCGCTTGTAATTGGCTCGGGCGTCGTCATAGTTGCAAAGCTTCGCAACCCAGCCATCCAGCATTCTGAACAGCCCGCCTCCCTCATAGTCCGTGGTACGGAACCCGCGCTGCCAGAGATACAGGAAGAGCGCGTCCTCACGATACGGCTCCCCCTTCTCCAGCATTTCTTCCTTGGCAATAGCAAGCTTTTCGCCTGCACGCTTTACAACGGCTTCGGCCTGATCGAAGTCGCTGACCAAGGATTGATAGTCAGGATCCTTGGCAAGCTTTTCCTGCACACGACCGACGAGCGCTTCATAGGCTTCAATGGCAATGGCCAAGCCTTCGCTCTGCTCCAGTCTGGAGGCTTCAAGCGTATCCAGATGTTCGCGCGCGGCAGTGACGTTCTCTTCAGCAGCGAACACATAGGCATCATGCTCAGCCAGCAAGCTTACAGCTTGCTTGTGCAAGGCATCCAGCTCGGTTGCCTCGTCTTCAGAAAGCACTTGTAAGCGAATATCTGCGAGCTTTCGATAGGCCATGACTTGCTCGTCACGGACTTCGGCAGCGCGGCGATGGGCAAGTTCTGATTCCTTAACAGCATCAGATACCCTACGGCGCAGACGCGCGATGGAGCGGTCGATTTCCTGCAAGGCTTGCTGACCAGTTAGTGTCTTGCTCATCCTACCACTCCAGAATCGCGCCGCCGGGCGTGGTCACACGGAATTCGGGACTGAGTTGGCCGCGCGCCTTTTGCCCAATCACCGCATTCTGGATGATCAGATCATCCTGTTTGTCCGCAGCAATCTCATCAAAAGCCGCTTCACTGACGCGCTGTCCCCAACGTGTTACGCGCTTTGTGGTTCGATCTTCCTCGCTGGTAATGGGAACGGTAACGAGTTCACCACCCGGGCTAACCGCTTCGACAATCAGGTAATAGTTCGTAACCTGAGCGGCCGCATCGTTCAGCCGGAAAACCCCTGAGCGTGGTTCATTTGGCCCATAGACAACCCGCACATCATAAACCGCAGACAGATCGGTTTCCAATTGCTCTAAGCCCTCGACGGCTTGCCGAGCGTTAGTGACACGACCCCCCTGCACCGCCTCCAAGCCCGTCTGGTATAGGCTCTCGGCCATGCGGTCTGCATCCGCATCCTCGCTAACCTCCAAGGCCGCTTGCCGGGCTTCTGCCAATTCGCGGGGCAGCGTCTCTGTAAGTGCAATTTGGGTGGCTTCAGCCCGCGCGTTTTGCGGCCCGACATAGCCGAACTGATAGACACTCAGGGCAACACCGATCGCAGCAATACCACCAACCACTGGCTTCCACCAGCGGGACCGGGAGACATAGATTTTGGCCAGACGCACAGAAAAAGAGTCTTTCGGCGGGATGTAGCGAAAACGCTGCTCCTCCAACGCCTTCACGCCCTGCTCAATCACATGATCCGGCACTTCAATACCTTGCGCTTCATAGATTTCACGCAGGCGCTTAATGAGGTCAGCCTTGCGACCTGTCCGGTCCAGCTCTTTCAACAAGGCCTGATCACGATGACGCAACGTGTCGACCACGTCCATCGCAACCAGAACTTCGTCTAAGGGCTTCTTATGAACGGTTGGGGCGTTCAAGCTCTAACGCTCCTTAAGTCCGAGGAATGAGCGCGAGCGCAGCGCCTTCATTGACCAGCTTGGTCAGGCGGCGCTTGCCATCTTCCACCGCCTCGCGCACCTCTTGCGAATTCTTGGTTGAGAGATCACGCATCTCGGCAATGATGGTTTGTGTACGCTCCTGATAGTTCACAACGCTATCGACCAGCATTTTGACTGAAGCAGCGGAAACCGTCGGGCCATAACCCGACCGCACAGCAGCTTCCTGAACCTTGTCGCCAATCTCTGCGAGGACTTCGAGGCTTTGATTGACGCCCTCTTTCATCGCTTCGAGTGTCTGTGTGCTCTCATGCAGACCATGCATGCCCGTGAAGCTCGCCGTTAGGGCGGTGAGAACAATCTCATTGGTCGAGAAAAAGCTGACCGATTGTGCGTAGACGCGCTCTTTGGCTGTCGTGATCTGCACCAGACGCGCCATGATGACTTCGGATGTGTTGTACCCAATTGTCAGGTTATCCGCCATATCCTTGGCGACCTGATAACGCTTATCCTCGGCCTGTAGCGCGCGGAGTTTCTCATCACGCGCCAGTTCAAGGGTCGCCCGCTGGGCCGCATCATCACCCGCATAACCTGCAACAGCGGCCACCGCTGTATCCACAGCAGATCGCGCCTCTTCCAGCTTGCCCATGGCTGTCTTTTCAACATCCAGAGCCAGAACCTCGGACTGCTTCATCGCCCCGCGGAAATCGAGATAGGCTTCGAGGATATTACGCTCGCGCTCAATCTGATTGGCGCTTTCATCCTGAACTTCGAGGTAGAGGTCCTTGATCTTGCCAAAGCGCGAGGCAATGTCGCCGCGGGTCATTTTCATCCAGACATTTGAGACACGCTCAAATGTGGAAATCTTGCCATCTGCGTACTGATCCACGAGGCTCTTGGCATCGTCACGGATAGAATTGAACGCCGTTGTGATGCCCTCGTAACGCTCGCCAATAGTGATACCTGAAATCTGCTCGCGGACGACATCGTTGAAAACACTGGCCTGATCGAGCGTTCGAGCAATCGCGGCAACCTTGTCTGGATCAAGATCACTGATCTGTTCAAGGAGCGCGACAATCGGGGCAGCACCCTCTCCGTTTCTGTCTGGCAGCAAGCCCATCTCACGAAGGCCACCCATGGCCTTATCAAGGTATTGAAGTGCGGTTGGGCTAGAGCTGGTCATGAATTACCCCTTTGTAAAAATGAACTGACTTACAGGTATCCCTGCCCCCTCCCCAAAACAAGAGGACTAGCTTGGAGGATGCAGCTTTTAACCGAGTGGAAGAACTCGCGAGCGCTTGACCCGGCCATAAGCAAAACTGGAGCTGATCGAGGCAATACCCGGGACTTTTTGGAGGTGGCTTCGTATGAAGCTTTCAAACTCATCGAGATCTTTCGCTACAACGCGTAAAAGATAGTCGGCTTCCCCAGTCATCAGCCAGCAATCCATGACATTCGGTAACGCTTCAATTGCCTCCTCGAACTGGTTCACGGCGGCATCGCCATGCCGTTCCAGCTTAACCTGGACAAAGGCCGTAACAGAAAGGCCCAGTCTTTTCTGGTCTACAACCGCTGTATAGCCCGCGATGATGCCAGCCTCCTCAAGCAGGCGTACACGGCGTAAGCATGGGCTGGGTGACAATGCCACTTTTGCTGAGAGGTCTTGATTGCTCAGTCGACCATCCTGCTGCAAGGCATCGATGATTTGATAGTCTTTTGCGTCCATACGCTCATGATTAGCAGAATATGCCAAAATAGCAAAGCTTGACGAGCCAGTTCGCAAAGTCTTGCGGCGCAAATCGCGGTATTATGCCAGTGTATCAGGAGACAAGCATGACGACCGATTCCAAAACTGGCTTTGCAACCCGCGCAATCCATCACGGTTATGACCCTCTGGATGAACACGGGGCTTTGACCCCGCCTCTGCACCTGACCTCCACATTTGCCTTCGATACCGCCGAACAGGGCGGACGACGTTTTGCGGGGGAAGAGGCCGGGCATATCTACACCCGGATATCCAACCCGACGACGGCTTTACTTGAAGACCGCATGGCGAGCCTTGAAGGCGCAGAAGCCGGGGTTGCGACCGCTTCAGGGATGGGCGCCATCACGTCGGTGATGTGGACGTTCCTGAAGGCGGGTGATGAGGTTATCACAGACAAGACGCTTTATGGCTGCACATTTGCGTTCATGCGTGATGGCCTGTCGCGGTTTGGCGTAAAGGTCACCCATGTTGACCTGAGCGATCCGCAGGCGCTCGCTGAGGCCATTTCTGACAAGACCCGCATGGTCTATTTCGAAACCCCGGCAAACCCGAACATGCGCTTGGTTGATATTGCAGCGATCAGCGCCATTGCGAAGCGCCATAATGCCCTGAGCGTGGTCGACAATACCTATGCCACACCAGTCATTACGCGCCCGATTGAGCATGGCGCAGACATTGTACTCCACTCAGCAACAAAGTATCTGGGCGGCCATGGTGACTTGATTGCCGGGATTGTCGTTGGCTCTGCAGAGCATATGCATGAGGTTCGCATGGTTGGCGTCAAGGATATGACGGGCGCTGTGCTGGCACCGTTTAATGCGCATCTGATCCTGCGCGGTCTGAAGACCTTGGAGATGCGGGTTGAGCGCCATGCCGCTTCAGCGGCTGTAGTGGCAGACTTTCTAACCACCCATGAACAGGTGGATGTCGTTCACTATCCAGGTCTTGAGGGTTTTGCACAACGGGATGTCGCCAAAGCGCAAATGGCGCTTGGCGGTGGGATGATTGCCTTTGAGCTCAAAGGTGGCTTTCAGGCGGGGATCAATCTGATGAATCGCCTGAATCTGATCCGTCGCGCCGTCAGCCTAGGCGATGCTGAAACGCTGATCCAGCATCCTGCCAGTATGACCCACTCGACCTATACGGCTGAAGAGCGTCATGCCCATGGGATCAGCGACGGGCTTGTCCGTCTGTCTGTTGGCCTGGAAACCCCAGCGGACATCATTGATGATCTGACACAGGCGCTAAAAGCACCACACCTGCAGAGCGTTGCCTAAAGCAGCGCCCTGCCCTGCAGGCGCGTTTTAGTAGCTTTTCGGTAGGCCGAGGACGCGCTCAGCAATGAAGTTCAAGATCATCTCACGGCTGACCGGAGCAATCCGGGCGAGCATAGCTTCACGCATATAACGCTCCACATGATACTCGCGCGCATAGCCCATGCCACCATGTGTCAGAACCGCGGTCTCACAAGCATTAAAGCCTGCTTCAGTGCCGAGATATTTTGCAGCATTTGCCTCAGCGCCGCATTCCTTGCCTTGATCAAACAAAGCCGCCGCCTTGTAAGCGAGCAACTCAGCGGCTGAGAGTTCAGCCCAAGCCTTTGCGAGCGGGTGCGCAATGCCCTGATTCTGGCCTATTGGACGGCCAAAAACGACACGTTCATTGGCATAGGTTGAAGCTTTCTCAAGCGCGGCAAAGCCAAGGCCAATGCTTTCAACAGCAAACAGAACACGTTCCGGGTTAAGACCCTGGATCAGATACTTAAATCCTGCACCTTCTTCACCAATCAAATGCTCTTTCGGCACTTCAAGCCCATCGATGAAGAGCGTGTTACACTCAACCGCCTTACGACCCATTTTCGGGATCGGGTTGGCTTCAATCTTGTCACGGTTGAAGTCGGTATAGAAGAGCGACAGCCCCAGATATGGCTTGGCGCACTGATCCTTCGGTGTCGTCCGGGCAATGATCAGGATTTTGTCGGCGCGCTGCGCTCCGGTTGTCCAGATTTTCCGGCCATTGATCGTGTAGCCTGTATTGGTGCGCTCTGCCTTCGTTTCGAGTGAAGAGGTATCGAGGCCACTATTTGGCTCGGTCACGGCGAAACACATTTTCTCTTCACCCGAGATGATCTTTGGCAGGTTTTCCTGCTTCTGCTCATCATTGCCGAACTTTTCGAGCGGCTTTGGCCCGAAAATATTCAGGTGCACAGCAGAGGCACCAGAGTAACCAGCACCAGAACGGGTCACGGTCTGCATCATCATGGCTGCTTCTGTCAGACCAAGGCCAGCGCCGCCATACTCTTCAGGGAAAGCAATTCCGAGCCAGCCGCCTTCAGCCATCGCATTACAGAAAGCTTCCGGCCATTCACCCGTTTCGTCTGTCCGCGCCCAGTACTCATCATCGAATTGCGAAACGGTACGCTCAACGCCTTCCTGAATCGCCATTTGGTCTTCTGTCATGTCTGAAATTGCGTGCATGATCGTCTCCTGTCCCCACCCGTTTATGGAAGTTGGTGAATCTCGTCCACTCTCACTCTGGGTTAAGACTGCAGCTCTTCAAGAGCGCGGTCAGATGCGAAGGCCTCAATCAGCGGATCTGTTTTCCCCTCAAGGATCATATCTGCCATGATTTGCGCTGTGAGCGGTGCCAAAAGAATGCCGTTGCGATGATGCCCTGCCGCAATGAATTTAGTTTCACTGACCTGCCCAAGATACGGCGCGTGATCGGGCGTGCCCGGACGAACGCCTGCCCATCGCTCAATGATCGGAGCATTGGCAAGTGCGGGAAACAAGCGGGCGGCTTGCTGGCGAAGATGCTCAACATCCTCAACGACAATATCCTGACGCGCGATACCGGGCTCTACAGTGGCCCCGATAATCACCCGATCTTGTTTGGGAACAATATAAAGAGAGCCACATCGGACAGTCCGGTTGGGTGCACCCGCCACAGGCTCGACTGAAAGCATTTGCCCGCCTAAAGGGAAGACAGGAAGTTTTACACCAACAAGATCAGGGGATTGCCATCCAGCGGTTACCAAAGCGGTCGCCTGTTGAGACGGATCAGGCGCGTCAGCAAGCGTAATGTTTTCACGTCCCTTGCATGCCCGCACCAGCGCTGTCATGGTCAGACGGTTGTCGACATGGGTATCGGTTGGCATCTCAAGCGCAAGTGTCGGTCTGATCGCGACATCATTCGGCTCAATTGTGTCGACAGCAAATCCCGCCCGCTTTGATCGCGCAACAATCGCTTGCAGATGTGCCGTTTGCTCGGCATCGAAAGCCAGTGCCAAGGATGGCTCAGCATCATAACCCGCAGGAAGGCCTGTCTCTGCTTCCAGACGCTGGCTCCATTCTGGCCAAAGCGCAGCCCCTTGTAGGCAAAGTTCAAACAGCTTTGGATGCGTTCCGGATACGGCTGCCGCCTCAAATGCTGGCGCAATCATGCCTGCAGCGGCCCAGCTTGCTCCGCGTGGCGGCCATACTGGGTCAATAAGGGTCACGCTCGCGCCGCGATTAGAAAATTCAAGAGCGCAGGACAGGCCAATAATGCCTGCCCCATAAATGGTGATCATATTGCCTGCATTGCCTTGATCTTGTGTCATGCGTTTTCTCTAAAGCAGGTCCGAGTATATGCCAGCTATCTGATCACAGTTCTGATTGTCAGAACGCGCGACAAAATGCAGCCTCCGTTAAATCACTTATTGCGAATAGTTCTCAACTATGCAAAGGCGAGCTTATGAAAAAGATTGTCACCGCTACCGCCTTCGCCGCTTTGATCCTTACCGCTTGTTCTCAGCCGACTGAACAGGACAGCGCGTCATCAACGCAGACCACGCCTGAACCCGCATCGAAGTCTTTGCAGATATATAGTGCGCGTCACTACGACTCCGACAAAGCGCTTTATGCTGCTTTCGAAGAGCAAACAGGCGTGCAGATTGATGTACGCGAGGCAAAATCTGATCAATTGCTTGAAACAATGAAGGCCGAAGGTCAGAACAGCCCTGCCGATCTGATCATTGCCGCAGATGCTGGTGCCGTTTGGCGGTTTCAGGATGCTGGCCTGACACAGGGCTATACTACACCCGCTCTTGAAGAGCAGGTTCCAGATTCTATGCGCGAAGCTGAAGGGAACTGGTATGGGCTGTCTAATCGCGTGCGTTTGGTCGCCTATGACCCAGAACGAATTACCGAAGATCAGGTTGATGAATGGGTAAAGCTTGCTGATCCGGCTCTGCAGGGCGAAATTTGTGTGCGCGCGTCATCCAATATCTACAATCTCTCGCTGATGGCGGAGCTGATTGACCGCCTTGGCGAGACTGAAGCGCAGGCTTGGGCAGAAGGTGTTGTGGCCAATATGGCGCGCGCACCCCAAGGCGGTGATACGGATCAAATCCGCGCTGTTGCCGCAGGCGAATGTAGCGTTGCGATCGTTAATCACTATTACTGGTCTCGCTTGGCGGCGAGCAGCCTGGATCGGGATACCGAAGCCGCCGCCGCTACAGCACTCGTGATCCCATCCTTCGGTGATGGACAGGGTGCCCATGTCAACATTACTGGGATTGCGATTTCTGCCTCTGCGGAAGACCCGGCACTGGCGGCACAGTTTATTGAATTCCTGCTTACCGAGTCTGGCCAGACACTCCTGACATCTGAAACACAAGAAGTTCCTCTCGCAAGGCTCGGTCAACTTGACCTACCGAACGGCACCTCCGTGGAGTACACAGTCAGTCCAACCCCGCTTGCAACCTTCGGGGAAAATCAGGCCGATGCGCAACGCATCTATGATCTGGCGGGCTGGAACTAGGTTTTGAATCTCCTGACGGCATATCAGGGACAAACGCGACGACTGACCTTTCTGACAGTGACGGGCTTCATATTGCTGCCCGTCGCCGTTGCGATTTGGTTTGGGCTAACGCTTGGCGGGGGTGAAACCTGGAGCCACATTCTCAATAATCGGCTTGCGCCTTATACGGCGACAACTTTGGGCATGCTCTGCCTCGTCGCTGTACAGGTTCTACTGATTGCTGTTCCGGCTGCGTGGCTGGTCAGCCGATACAGATTCCCCGGACGCGCCATCTTCAACTGGGCGCTCGTCTTACCACTGGCTGTACCCGGATACGTTATGGCCTATGTCTGGGCGGAACTGAGCGGGGTAAGCGGCCCATTCCAGACATTCATCCGTGACATGACAGGCTTGCGTGCCCGGGACTATTTTTTCCCTGATGTCTATAACTTGCCCGGCCTGTCATTTGTGTTGGCGACGACGCTCTTCCCCTATGTTTACATTACGGCGAGAGCGGCCTTCGCCAACCAGTCGCTGTCGACCTTAGAGGCGGCACGCAGTTTGGGGGCCAGCCACCACAGAACATTCTGGCATGTTGCCCTGCCTGCGGCGCGCCCCGCTATCGTTGCAGGCCTTGCGTTGGCCATGATGGAAGCAGCGGCCGACTATGGCGCCGCAGACTTTCTGGGAATTCCAACCTTGGGGGTGGGTATCATCCGTGCCTGGAACAGTTTTGGCGAACCGGCAACCGCAGCGCGGCTGGCCCTCGTTCTGATCGCGATCGCCTTTGCTTTTATGATCATCGAGAAAGTCTCGCGTGGGCAAAGAGGCAGTCAGGAAACCTCCTCGCGATGGCGCTCACCAGACCCACAAACGCTATCGCGCACAAGCGGCCTCCTCGCATCAGCTTTTTGCGGGATCATTCTTCTTGTCAGCTTCATCCTTCCGGTTGGCCGGTTGCTATGGCTGTCTCTGGAATTGCGGGCAGTGATGCCAGACATAAGTGGGCCACTGATCTCCACACTGTTATTGGCAAGCTTTGGAACAATCCTCGGCCTGATTTGCGCGATTGCTCTGACCTTGAGCGCGCGGGGGCGCAGTCGACAAGCTGGCCGACTTGTGACGGCTGCAGGATACGCTGCACCGGGTGCTGTGCTCGCGCTTGGCGCAGTTTTGTTCCTTTCCAGTTCCAATCTGTCTATCTCAGGGCCGTTTTCGCTGGCAATCCTTGTCTGGGTGTACGCGAGCCGCTTTACCGCAGCAGGCTCAGAACCACTGCAAGCAGCGCTCGAACGTGCGCCTAAGTCGCTGGATCACGCGACACGCAGTCTTGGCGCAACCGGTTTACGCCGCCTGATTCGTGTTGATCTCCCCTTGATCAGTCCGGGCCTGTGGGCTGGGCTTCTGATCCTATTTGTCGAGACCCTGAAAGAGCTACCCGCGACGCTGATGCTACGGCCCTTCGGGTGGGATACACTTGCAGTTGAGGCCTATAAGTATGCGGCTGATGAGCGACTGGCCCAGGCGGTCTTCCCGTCCTTGTTGATTACCCTTGCAGGGCTTGCACCTGTCCTCTTGCTTTCCTGGCAGATGTCGCGTTCACGTCAGGTACAATGACCCAAGCATTGCCCCTGACCCTAGAAAACCTGACCAAAAGGTATGGTGAGAGAACTGTTCTCGACAGTGTCTCTTTGACGGCTGTGCCGGGCGAAGTCACAATGATCCTTGGGGCTTCTGGTGCGGGCAAGTCCACACTTTTACGTTTGGTCGCTGGACTTGAAGCCCCGTCTTCAGGGACCGTTTTTAGCGGCGATACCTGCCTCTCCAGCCCTAAGAACGTAACGCCCCCTGAGGCACGGCAGATTGGTCTGGTCTTTCAGGACTTTGCCCTCTTTCCGAATATGCGCGTAACGGAGAATGTGCGGTTCGGAATGCGCGGGACCTCCAAACAGGAGGCTGAAGCCACGATTGAAAAATGGCTAGAAACACTTGGCATCGCGCACAGGGCCGAGGCTTATCCCCATCACCTCTCAGGAGGCGAGCAACAGCGGGTAGCCATTGCGCGCGCCCTTGCCGCCAATCCAAATGCGATCATGATGGATGAACCCTTTTCGGGACTGGACCCGGCAAACAGGGATACAGTCCGCACGGCAGCGCTGGACGCGCTTCGGAAAGCAAACATACCAACATTGATGGTCACACATGATGCCTCGGAAGCTTTGGCCTATGGCGATCAGATCGCGGTGCTGGACCAAGGCAAACTTTTGCAGGTGGGTACGCCAGACGATGTTTTCCTGAGCCCGCAAAATCTGATTGTCGCAAAAGCCTTTGGCCCGCTAGAAGTGGTTTCAGCCAGCGCGCTCTCAGCTCTATGGCCCGAACTTGCCCAACCTAAGAGCGAGACAATTTTCTATCGCCCCGAGGCCATTTCAGTATCGGATAACTTAGACGGTATCGATATGACGATCACGGGTGTTCAGCGAACGGGAAGCACGCTGGACCTCATCCTCGAGCATGAAAGCGGACTGAGCCTAAAAAGCCGAATAGTCCCTGCTTCAAAACCCGAAATTGGCGCAAGCGTAGCCATTAAAGTCAATCCCGGCCTGTTCCATGCATTCTGACAATTGCGTCATGAATGGGTTCGGCCCCTCGCCAATCTGCACGCGGCGTCTTAGCTTATAGGAAAGTGTGGAGCCGATATGTCGTCTTTCCTCAGAATATGCCTGCTAATCTGCGCCGCCTTTTGTGTGTTTGCCGCAGAAGTTCGCGCGCAAGGCCTGATCCGCGACGCTGAGATCGAGAAAGTGCTTCGGGATTGGACGGACCCTATCCTTGAAGCGGCGGAACTCGAGCCTAACGATGTGGGTCTCTACATTATCAATGATAGAAGCCTGAATGCTTTCGTTGCGAATGGTCAGCGCATTCATATTCATGCTGGCCTGATCATGGCGGCGGACAATGCCAGTCAGGTGATTGGCGTTATTGCGCACGAGACATGTCACATCGCTTGCGGACATACCGTAACGCGGGCAAGAGCCGCCCGCGTGGCGTCACGCCCAGCGTTGGTTTCGATCGGCCTGGGTATCTTGGCGATTGCTGCGGGTGCCGGGGATGCGGGCGCGGCCTTGATTGCAAGCTCCAGCCAGTTCGGCGCGTTGAACTTCTTCGTTCATACCCGAGCCGAAGAAGCCATGGCCGATGCGGAGGCTATTCGCTATCTCACCGCATTGGGATGGAATACGAACGGGATTGCTGAATTCTTTGAGAAATATCGCTATCAGGAGGTCCTCTCCGAAGCCCGGCGCTATCCCTACTTCCGCACTCACCCGCTCGCCTCGCAGCGTGTACGAACGACGCGAGCGCTGGCCAATGATTCAGGCCTTGCAGACAAGCCGGAAGATCCTATCCGCGTACACCAGTTTGAGATGATCAAAGCCAAACTGATTGGCTTTCTTGAATCGCCAGCACGCGTCTTCAATGAGTATCCCCCAACCGATGACTCCCAGCCTGCTCGCTATGCTCGTGCGATCTCAGCGATGCGGTCAGCTGATCACCAAAGCGCGCTTAAGGAAATTGACGCTCTGATCGAGATCGATCCTGAGAATCCATATTTCTACGAACTTAAGGGCGATATCTTGATGGATAATCACAAGGCGAGTGAGGCCATTGCTCCTTACGAGAAAGCTCGTGAAATACTGCCAGGCAATTCGCTTTTGAAAATATCTTATGCGCGCGCACGTCTTGTCCGTGAAGAGCCAGGCGATATCGAAGCTGCCGAGTTTGCCCTACGAGATGCTTTGGCTTTTGAACCTGATAATGCGTTTGCCTGGCGGGAATTGTCGATCGCCTATGAAAAGCAAGATAAGCGTTCGCTTGCCCAGCTCGCGACAGCAGAGTCGCGTTACAATGTTGGTGACTACCCGAATGCCTATGCCTTTGCGAGCCGAGCCTTGCGCGAGCTTGAGCCCAACTCACCAGCCTGGCGGCAAGCGTCTGATATCCGAAATGCGACCGATCCAGCTCTGCCGGAGAATGAGATGTTCTGGCGTCGTCGTCGCTAATCACACAATTGTCAGCGATATCCCCTTGCCGGTTCACGCCGTAGAAAGCATTTGAGGCCAGTAGACATGACCAAGATAGTCCAAGGATTCGACATGCAAAAATTTCTGCCGCTCACATTAGCTGTTTCAGCCATTGCGCTGACGCCAGCCTGCGCCCAGCAAGAGGTTAACACGTCCGACCGGGCGGCCATCGAAAACGTTGTCCGCGAGTATATTCTGGAAAATCCTGAAATCATCGAAGAGGCATTGATCGCCCTGCAGGCGAAGCGTAACGCGGCTGAAATGGAAACTGCGCGTGAGGCCATCGCAAACAATGCCGATGCGCTTTTCAACACCGCCTCAGATTACTCTGTTGGCCCTGCTGATGCACCTGTCACGGTTGTAGAATTCTTCGACTATCGCTGCGGCTTCTGTAAGCGTTCAGCGGAGTGGGCTGTAAACCTGCCTGAGCAGTATGATGGTCAGGTCCGAGTTGTCTTTAAAGAGCTCCCTATCCTGTCGGCTGAAAGCGAAAAAGCTGCGCTGGCCGCGCTCGCTGCGGGAAAGCAAGACAAGTATATGGAAATGCACATGGCTCTTATGGAGCTGGATAATGGTTCAGGCTTTGGCCCTGATGCAATTGATGGCGCCGCAAAAGAGGCTGGTGTCGACGTTGTCAAAATGCGCGCCGACATGAATTCCATGGAAGTTCAGCGCCAACTGGCTGACATGAAGTCTCTCGCTCGCACCCTAGACATTAATGGTACGCCAAACTTCATCGTTGGCACGTCACAAGTCCCTGGCGCGGACACCAATGCCGTGCAGGCGCTTATTGACGCTGAACTGGCTGCGCTGGACTAGATTAAACCCGCCAGAGGGGAGGATGGGTCGGCATACTTCTTCCGGCCCATACGCCCCGCCAGATACG
This sequence comes from Hyphomonas sp. FCG-A18, assembly GCF_045287255.1. Taxonomy (GTDB): domain Bacteria; phylum Pseudomonadota; class Alphaproteobacteria; order Caulobacterales; family Hyphomonadaceae; genus Henriciella. The sequence goes on along the minus strand of NZ_CP137142.1, from coordinate 1,325,020 downwards.
CTTCCCGGCCAGCTATGACAGCGTGCTTCATGGCGCTTGCCATAAGAATGGGGTCTTTTGCTTCTGCTATTGCAGTGTTCATCAGAACACCGTCACACCCAAGTTCCATTGCGATGGCGGCATCTGAAGCCGTCCCGACTCCCGCATCAACAATGACCGGTACGCGGGCTTGCTCGACGATTAATCGGATGTTGAGCGGGTTCTGAATACCGAGGCCAGACCCAATAAGGCTGCCCAAAGGCATAATGGCGCAGCAACCTGCATCTTCGAGCTTGCGCGCATAGACCGGATCATCGGAGCAGTAGACCATGACCTCAAAGCCGTCAGCGATCAGATCTTTGGCGGCCTTCAAAGTCTCTTCCATATCTGGATAAAGCGTCTTCTGGTCTGATAGAACTTCCAATTTGACCAGATCCCAACCGCCTGCTTCTCGGGCAAGACGCAACGTGCGTACAGCATCATCGGCTGTGAAGCATCCGGCCGTGTTCGGCAGATAAGTGAACTCATCCGGCTTCACATGATCTTGCAGACGATCTTCGTCCGGATTGGACCAGTTCACGCGGCGCAGCGCCACAGTGACCATCTCAGCGCCAGCCGCGCGGGCCGCCTCTGCATTTTGCGCATAGGAGGCATACTTGCCAGTGCCAACGATCAGGCGCGACTGAAACGTGCGGCCTGCAACAATCAGAGGCGAATCATTCATACTCAAATCTCTTTCTTCAACCGCCACCGACAAACTGTACGATCTCGAGCTGATCGCCATCCTGTAGCATGGTTGTGGCATGCTCTGCTTTCGGAACGATTTCAAGGTTACGTTCTATCGCAATACCGCGTGGATCACCGCCTAAAGTCAGGACAAGCGCCTCAACACTTGTGCCTTCTGTAACGTTCCGAGATTCGCCATTCAGGATAATCTGCATCTGAACTGCCTCCTTACCCGTGTATGCCCTTGCCAAGGCTTAAATTCCACCGCAAACCGTGTGTGACAATGACGCAACACATATTTGTTCTCAACGGGCCAAATCTCAACCTGCTCGGCACACGCGAGCCAGAGATTTATGGCAAGGACACGCTGGATGACATCCACCAGCGTATGATCTCGGCAGCCCCGGATGCGGAAATCACGTTCCTGCAGACCAATTCAGAAGGTCAGCTTGTTGATTGGGTGCAGCAAGCTTCACGCGAAGCGAGCGCCCTGATTCTCAATGCCGGGGCATATACGCATACCTCTATTGCAGTGCATGACGCCCTGCGGGCTTGCAAAATCCCTGTGATTGAAGTCCACCTGTCAAATCCTGCGGCGCGTGAGGCGTTTCGCGAAACCAACTATATCAGCCCCTGTGCAAGCGGAACCATTGCAGGTTTTGGTGCACACGGTTATCTCATGGCGCTTGACGCCGCCCTCCAGATGACAGCCTGAGGAGCCCTTGGATAATGTCTACCCCTAAATCTAAACTTGATGCTGGCCTTGTCCGCGAACTTGCTGCGATCTTGCGTGAAGCTGATCTTGGTGAAGTTGAAGTTGAGCATGAAGGCCTGCGCATTCGGGTCAGCAAAGCGACTTCCATGACACCGCCACCTGCTCCAGCGGCACAATTTGTTCAGGCGCCGGCAGCAGTCGCTGCGCCTGCTCCGGTGGCACCAGCCGCAAGCCCCGCTCCTGCAGCGGCGGCCCCTACTGCAACCAGTGCCCCGGACAATGCCGTAAACAGCCCAATGGTCGGGACAGTCTATCTCTCTGCTGAGCCGGGCGCGAAGCCATTTGTGGCTGTGGGCGACAAGGTTAAAGCTGGCGATACGCTGATGCTCATTGAAGCTATGAAGACCTTCAATCCGGTTGAAGCGCCAAGCGCTGGCACGGTGAAGCAGATTATTGTCGGCGATGCCCAGCCGGTTGAATTCGGCGAGCCCCTCATCGTCATCGAATAAGGAACAGGTCGATGATCGAAAAAGTTCTTATCGCCAATCGTGGTGAGATCGCCTTGCGCATCCATCGCGCCTGTAAGGAAATGGGTCTGCAGACTGTGGCGGTCCATTCCGAGGCTGACCGTGATGCCATGGCTGTCCGTCTTGCCGACGAATCTGTCTGTATTGGTCCTGCGCCTAGTGCGCAAAGCTACCTCAAGAAGTCGCAAATCATTGCGGCGGCAGAGATTACCAATGCTGATGCGATTCATCCCGGCTATGGCTTCCTGTCCGAGAATGCCCAGTTTGCCGAAATGGTTGAGGCCCATGACCTGATCTTTATTGGGCCAACTGCTGACCATATCCGAACGATGGGCGACAAAATTGCTGCTAAGCAGACCATGATTGATGCTGGCGTACCTGTCGTTCCTGGCTCTGAGGGTGGCATTAAGACCATCAGTGAAGCCAAGAAAATTGCCAAAAAGATTGGTTACCCTGTTTTGATCAAAGCCGCCTCTGGTGGCGGTGGGCGCGGCATGAAGGTCGCTGAAACCGAGAAAGATCTGGAAACCGCGATCAAGACCGCGAAAACCGAAGCGAAAGCCGCTTTTGGGGATGATGCAGTCTATCTTGAGAAATATCTCGCAAGACCGCGGCATATCGAAATCCAGATCATTGCCGACAAGCACGGCAATGTTTGTCATCTTTGGGAGCGCGATTGCTCTTTGCAACGTCGCCACCAGAAGGTGTTTGAGGAAGCGCCTTCCCCGGCCCTGAATCAAGCGCAGCGCGAAGAAATCGGCATGATCGTCGCCAAAGCCGTCAAGAGAATGGGTTATCGCGGCGCTGGCACCATGGAATTCCTGTATGAGGATGGCGAGTTCTATTTCATCGAAATGAACACGCGTATTCAGGTGGAGCACCCGGTAACGGAGATGATCACCGGAATTGACCTCATCCGCGAGCAAATCCGCGTCGCCGATGGCAAAAAGCTCTCCTTCACTCAGGAAGATGTCATCCTCGTTGGCCATGCGATTGAGTGCCGAATCAATGCTGAGCACCCTGAGACCTTCGTGCCATCACCGGGTACAATTACAGAGTTTCATGCCCCGGGTGGCCTCGATGTGCGTCTCGATAGTGCTGCCTATGCCGGGTACAAGATCCCGCCACACTACGACTCAATGATCGGCAAGCTGATCGTGCATGGCCGTACGCGAAACGAATGCATCATGCGCCTGCGCCGCGCTTTGGGTGAAATGGTTGTTGGTGGTGTCAATACGACCCTGCCCTTGCACCAAAGGCTCGTCGAAGCCCAGGATGTAATTGACGGCAATTATGACATCCACTGGCTGGAACGCTTTCTCGGCCTGAAATAACGGAGCAGCCATGTCGAATCGCTTCGACACAGAAGACCTGCTCAATTGCTACAGACGTGGCGTGTTTCCAATGGCGGATTCGCGCCACGATATGCGGCTTTTCCTGATGGATCCGGATCTGCGCGGGGTGTTGCCCTTGGATGGCTTTCATATTCCAAGGCGGCTTCGCCGTACCGTTCGGCAGGACCGGTTTCGGGTGACTATTAACACAGCCTTCAATCGCGTGATTGAAGCCTGTGCCGAGCCACACCCAACGCGGCCCGCGACATGGATCAATGACACAATCCTCAACCTTTACAGCGCTCTGCATCGCGAGGGGTATGCCCATTCCATCGAATGCTGGTCGCAGACGGATGAACTGGTCGGTGGTCTCTACGGCGTTTCAACAGGGGCAGCGTTCTTTGGAGAAAGCATGTTCTCGCGCGCAACCGATGCTTCAAAAGTGGCTTTGGTTCACCTGGTCGCGCGACTGAAGGCAGGGAATTACAAACTCCTCGATGCGCAATTCCATAATGCGCATCTGGAACAATTTGGGCTTGAGGAAATCCCACGCGAGGCTTTCCGGCAGCAATTGTGGAGCGCTTTGCGGAGCGAGGGAGACTTCTACTCGCTTGGCTCCAAAGGTGCCGTTACCGGCGCAACGGCCCTGCAATGGATCACCCAGATATCGTAAACAGGGTGCTCAAGCGCACTTAGGCCCGGCGAGGATGCGTACATCCAACCGCTGAAGCGCAAGTCGACATCATCCCCTTCAGTCGCTTCACGCTCTGCCTCTGTCAGGCTGCGCGGCGCCGCCATGGTCTGCACCTGCCTGGAGGTTGCTGATGTCAGCTTCAGAAAGGCAACACTCTCAGGCGGTTCTTCTGGTGGGGCTTGGAAGCAGGTCTCCAGATCAATCCGCAAGGAGCCGTAGACCTGCGGTTCACTAACGCGAACATCAAAATCGGTCGAGCGCCCGGTAATCTTGTCGAGGGCCCGTAAAGTGACCGTGTCATACTGACCATATGTCTCGTTGCTCTGGGCTATCGCAATGCCGGAAAAGCAAACAAGCGCGCTGAGGGTCAGTAATCGAATCATTCACCGTCACTCCCGCCATTGCCCTGAGCGAAGGAGGCAAACAGCGTCATCAGATCAACAGACCCCTGAGCGTAGAGAAGCTCATTACACCCGCTTTCCCCGAACAGGGTTTCATCAGCGGCGCACTCAGGAATCTCACCAAAACCGGGGGCTGGCTCAATGTTGATATAGCTTCCCCCAAGTAGACCTTCAGACTGAACCCGTGCCGTGGTGCCGTCACCCAGTGGCAGAATGCTCGCATCAATGGCCATAATGACTTGTGCTTCTACGCGATCGCGGTCGAGTACTTTTTCACGGACGGTGCCGATCTTAACACCCGCCATGCGGACATCTGTGCCCCGCTCAATACCACTGGCAGAGCTGAAGCGCGCGCCGATCTCAACGGTTTCATCGCCGGTCGCGGCATCCCCGCCCTGCCCAACGGCAAAAAAGAAAAACAGCCCGGCGACGACCAGAACCCCAAGGCCGATCAGAGTCTCAAAAATTGATTCACGCATCTGGAGTCCAAGCCTCGTAATCGCCGACATTTTCTTTACGCTCACCTGTCTCACGCAGGCTGCCCTGCGGGCGATACGCAAACACAGTCCCGGTCATGTTAGGGGCGTGATCAGTTTCCCAATCCCGGCGCGCCAAAGGTGCCTCTGTTGGCGGCTCTTCAAAGGTGTAATGCAGCCAGCCATACCACTCTGGTGGGACCTTGGAAGGCTCTGCCAGTCCTTTGTAAATGACATAGCGACGCTTACGCCCCTCGATTGAAACCTTGCGGTCCTCAAAGTAGCGATTGCCGTACTCATCTGTACCGACATGCTGGCTGCGGCGCTTGATATCAAACCAACCGCCAGGGCTTACGCCATTCCACCAAGTAAACAGTTTGAACATGATTTTGTTCCTGCCAATGCTTTAGGGCGGCAATATGGCGCTAGGCCTCGCCCGAATCCAGTTACAAGGGCAACACATCATGTTGCAAGGCGCGTCAACCCCGCCTTGCTGCGTAGGGAGACAGGCTAATGGTCGCAAAATACTCACCACAGTCCTTGATAGAGGCCGCAAAGGAGGCTGGGCTGGTTAGTTCAGTGATGTCCCTGCGTGACATTTCGCCTGCCTTTTCCGATCACTATGCGGTTGCCGAAGACGCGTTGCAGGCAGCCAGAGCGGTGACATTAAAACGTACAAGCTTACTGGCGTCGGCTGATACATTAGAGGGGCTTGGCGACCGCCCACGCAACGCAGAGCTGGCTGAAGCGGTGGCACAGGGCGTTCCGACAAACCTCATTGCAGTCGGTTTGTCACAGGATAAGGGCTTCTTACGACTGGCCATGGACCTGCGCGAGCAAGCCACAGCCTCTGGGCCAACACTGTCCGCGCAAATGCCTGAAAACTGTGATGAAGAGACTCTCAATGAACTGCGCCACGCCGGAATTTCGGTCCTTTTGGGCGAAACGCTCCTGACCACAGATACGCCGGCAATTGCCATCGATCTCAGCCGATTCGTGACACCAGATGGGTTTGAGACGGATGTCCTGCGTGACCTGATCCAGGCGGCGCGCAACATTCATGGAGAGGCCCTGTGTGTCCTCCCATGCGGAATAAGCGCTGCGGCAATGGCGTTGGGCAAACCCTTTAGCCCGGATATTGCCATCCAGCTCATCAAGCTTCTAAAAGCTTGCGCCAATGATGAGAGCTTCCGAAAGAGTGATGCTGACATGCTTGGGCTGCCCAGCCTGCGCAAACAGCCTGAAACCTATGCCCACCCTGTTTTGATTGCGCCGCTATCCATACAGGCTCTTTCTGATTTTGAACCAAGTTCTCAAGAGTTTGCGCCCTTTACCGCAACAGTGCTGCAAGATGATGAGGGGCACTGGGATGTCGCCGGACCAACCCGTCTAGGCTTGGCCAGAACCACGCCGGAGGGGCTCGCTCATTTGCTGACAGAGCTTTCGAATGCGGCAGATATTGAGGCAGTCCCGGGCTTTGGCGATGATATTCTGAAGACACGAGGCTTCTCAACAGACGCCATCGGTAAGGTCCAAAGTGCTCTTGGCGAAGGTTTGCCTCTCAATGCGGCCTTTTCACGATGGGTCCTTGGCGATGAAATTATCTCAAGTGATCTTCGCCTGCCACCAGAGGCCTTTGATTCAGATGGCCGCGGCCTTCTGAAGGCTGTTGGCTTCACCAAGGCGGAAATTGCAACAGCAGAAGCCGCGCTGGACAATCGCACTGAGGGGATGACCCAGCAGGTTCTTCAACAAGCCGGATTGCTGCAAGCTGCAAGCCCGGAAGATGACTGGACGGCTTTACTGGATGTGGAAGGTCTTCACCTTATCCAATCCGTATCGGGCCCACTCCCAAGCAAGTCGGATGCAGTTTCTCGGCCCGCATCACCACTCTGGCTGCTGCCACTGGATGCAGAGCAGGATCGTAGCATTGCTGAGCGTATGGCCCATATCGAGGCGCTGGCTGCTGATATTGTGGCGGAAGAAGATGCAGCACCGCCCCCTTACACGCCCGATATAGCCGATCACCCAAATGTGTCTCGCACCCGTCTGCCTGATCGCCGTAAAGGCTATATCCAGAAGGCCGCTGTTGGCGGACATAAAGTCTACCTGCATACAGGTGAGTTCAGTGATGGCCATCTCGGTGAAATCTTCATCGATATGCACAAGGAGGGCGCCGCATTCCGCTCGCTGATGAACAATTTTGCCATCGCGGTCTCCCTGGGCCTGCAATATGGCGTCCCGCTCGAAGAATATGTTGATGCCTTCGTCTTCACGCGCTTTGAGCCGGCAGGTGAGGTCACAGGCAATGACCGTATCACGGCGGCAACGTCGATTCTCGATTACATCTTCCGAGAATTGGCTGTCTCCTATCTCGACCGTGAAGACTTGGCAGAGCTCGGTGATGCAACACATGATGGCCTTGGCCGTGGGGAGCGTGATGGCATCAGCAAGACGGAAGGCCAGCCCCTGTCAGGAGAAGCCGCGCAATTGATCTCTCGCGGGTTCTCTCGCGGTCATATCCCGGACAATATCGTCATCCTGAACCGTAAACGCGAAGAGAAAGCCGCAGAGGAAGAGATTGCTAAAGCGGAAGCCGAAGCAGAAGCAGCCGAGGCAGCACAGACCTATATGCCTGATGCTTGCCCGGAATGTGGAAGCTTCACCCTCTATACCGATGAGACTGACGGACAGATCAATTGTGATACCTGTGGCAAGGTCGGGGTCGCGCTAAGCTAAGCCTTGATGGTCCAAACCTTGCGAAGGATGGGATAGTTGCCTCTCTGAAGTCAGGACCTTTGTGCCATGATGAAACATCTTCTTGCTGTCACCGCGCTTGCTTTGAGCCTTTCAATGCCAGCGGTTGCCCAAAATGCCAGCCAAATCGCGAAGGTGAAGAAGGGCCAATCCTGTGAAGGATGTAACCTGTTTCAGGCAGATCTGGCCTATCGTGATGTATCGGGTCTCAATCTTTCCAAATCGCGTTTGCGTCAGTCTGACCTCTCCCTCGCGACGCTTCAGAGCGTAAACCTCTCAGGCGCGAACCTGTCGGTCGCGAATATGTTTGGCGCTCGCTTTAACCGCTGCAATTTCAGCCAGGCGAACCTGACGTCTGCGACAGCTGTTGGTGCCTATTTTGGATCGTCCAACCTATCTGGGGCAAACCTCTCCGGGGTTAATCTGTCAGGGGCGGACCTTTCAATGGCGAAAGGGTTGTCGCAAGCCCAACTCAACAAAGCCTGCGGTGATCGCTCAACAAAACTGCCGAAAGGCCTGCGTATTTCCCGCTGCATTTCATAAGGTGTGTCTGCGGCTTTGTGGCAACACTTTGGCAAAAGCAACAGCGATTACAGCGAGTTTAGTTACAGACACGCCATTCCGCCTTTAAAAGTAAAGCCATGATGAAGCGTATTGCTTTTCTGACTGCGAGTGCCGCGAGCCTTGGCCTGATGGCTGGAGCTCAGCAAGGCCCAGCGCGTGTATCCTGGGCGCCTTCGGACACAGGCTCCTGCACGAAATGCTCTTTCGTGGGCCATGACCTTTCTGGCTGGAATATCTCCAGAAGCAACTATGCGGGCGCGGACCTAACCGGGGCTAACCTGTATGGCCTAGCTGCCACGGGCGCGGAATTACCCGACATTATTGCCGTGGGCGCTGACTTCAGACGAGCAACCCTGGATGATAGCGATCTGAGCGGATCGGATTTGTCGGGAGCAATTCTAAGCCAAGCGAGCCTCGTGACCGCCAATCTCGGCAATGCCAGTCTCGTCTCTGCAAAAATGCACAGCATTCTTCTGATTGGTGCCTCAATGCCAGGCGCACGCCTTATTGCTGTGAAGGCGAACAACGCAGATTTCTCTGGTGCCAATCTTTATCGCGCTGACTTCACAGCAGCACGCTTGTCAGGTGCAACATTTGACAATGCTATCCTGAATTTTACGAATTTTGCCAATGCGGACCTCAGCAACGCAAAAATTCGAGGCGCCCGCTTGGTTGATGTTAATTTCACGGATGTTGCGGGCCTTGAGACGGTCGATTTTGAGGACACGTGCTGGATTGGGTCTACGCAGCTGCCAGAAAACCTGAACGTTCCGCAGTGCCCGTTCGACGATTAGGCCTCTGACGCCTCTTCTTCCTGCGCCTTGCGTTCAAACATCGCGACAATCCAGATACTCGCCTCGTAAAGGCCATATACAGGCACGGTCAGCATGATTTGCGAAATCATGTCTGGTGGCGTGAAGAAAGCGGAAGCGGCCAGAATACCGACGAGGGCATACTTGCGACCTTTGCGAAGGGTTTCCGCGCCAATAATGCCAACCTTACCCAGCAAGCTCAAGATCACCGGCAACTGGAAAGACAAGCCGAACGCGATCATCAGCGCCATCACGAGAGACAAGTATTCTGAGACTTTGATTTGCGGTACGATCGCGGCAATCCCCTCCCCGCCTAATTGCTCGAACGAGAGCGCAAAGCGGGCGATCAAAGGCAGCATAGCGTAGTAAACGAAGACCGCGCCAATCGTGAACAGGATGGGTGCGGCGATCAGAAATGGCAGGAAGGCGTAGCGCTCATTCTTGTAGAGACCCGGCGCGACAAAGCCGTAGAGCTGCCAGGCGATCACCGGAAACGCGAGGAATAGCCCCCCAAACAAGGCAAGCTTCAATTGGACGAAGAAGACTTCCAACGGCGCTGTGTAGATCAGTTCAAAATCAGTCTTTCCACGTCCCAGCACGGCCTCATTGAGAAGCGGTTCGACGAGGAGATTGTAAATAGGCTTGGCAATGAAGAAGCAGGCAATCGTCGCGACGCCCAAGGCCGCCATGCACCAGATCAAGCGATTACGCAGCTCTGTCAGGTGTGAGAGAAGCGGCGCACGGCTTGCTTCGACCTCATCCTCTATGATGTCAGGTTTCTGATCATCCGGCAGCTCAGTCGTCATGTTTCGCCTCGGTGGATGGTTCTTTTTCCGGTTTAGCGGCGTCTTCTGTGCCCGCCTCAGCCTCAGCGCTTGCTTTTGCAGCGCGCTCAGTCGCTAGAACCTGCTCATTAATGTCGCTCTCAACCGCTTTGAGGTCATCGACAGCCTGACTCACCGTATTCTCACGCTTCAGGGATTCAATCTCCTGCCGTAGGTCATCAAGCTCTGCCTGCCGGGCAATATCGTCAAAGGCGGAGCGAAACTCATTCGCCATCGCGCGGCCACGGGCCACGAACTGCCCGATCTGGCGCATCATACGCGGCAGGTCTTTCGGGCCGACAACAATCAGCGCGACAATCGCAATGAGCAAAAACTCGGTAAGACCAAACTGGGGTAGCATCGAATAATCCTGAGCTGTCCCCTATGAGGTGGTTTTCGACTTATCCTTTTCCGGTGTGATATTGACCATATCCTCACCTTCAACGGCCTTCTTTGCCGCTTCATCCTCATCGCTCAAGCCCTTGCGGAAGCTTTTAATGCCTTTGGCAAGGTCACCCATGATTGATGAAATACGCCCTCTTCCTCCAAACAGGAGGAGCGCAATAACAGCAACGATAAGCAATTGCATCCAACTCGGGGCCATGACGTTCTCCTAGATATGATTGTGTTCTAGCTTCACGCTGTCAGTCCGGCAATCCCGCGACTGGCTTGTTCAGGGAATAATGTCGAATAAATCGCGACCTTAGTCGTCCTCAGCTTCATGCATGAAGTCTGTGATGAACTCACCATCTTGGGTTTCAACATCGAAGGCCATATCCGCTTCATCTTCTTCAAGCGCCTCATCGACTGCAAAGCCCTCCGGCATGACGTCTGACAGTAGGCCATCAGCCTCCAGATCAGCCCGGCCCGGCAGAACGTCGAGGCTTTCCAGACCAAAGTGCTCGAGGAAAGCTTGTGTCGTGCCATACGTGACCGGGCGGCCAGGCGTACGGCGACGGCCTTTCAGCTTGACCCATCCTGCTTCCATAAGGACATCAATCGTACCTTTGGAGACAGCGACCCCGCGAACCGCTTCAATCTCTGCACGTGTGACGGGTTGTCCATAAGCAATGATGGCAAGCGTTTCCAAGGCGGCTTGTGAGAGCTTTTTCTGCTCATGGCGTTCTTCAACGAACAGAAAGGACAGGTCTTCGGCTGTTTCAAACCGCCATTTGCCGCCAACCTCAACCAGACTCACCCCGCGCGTGGCATAGCTGGCTTTCAGGGTCATTAGCACACTGGCAACGTCTACACCGGGTGGCAGCGCCTCAGTAATCTGCACCGCCGTAAGCGGTTCACCCGCTGCGAAGAGAATGGCCTCAGCCCGGCGAACGGCCTCAGCCAGACTGCTTTCCTCGGCCTCAAACAGGGTTTCGGCAGAACGCTGGTAAGCAAAAGAGAGTTGGCGCACAGCCTGACGAATATCTTCAGGGGCTTCCTCTATCGGAACCGCTTGGCTTGTTTGTTCCGTCATCAGGCGGCCTCCTCTTCATCCGGCGACTTGGTTTTAAGGTAGAGCGGGCCAAAATGCTGCTCTTGCCGGACATCCACTTCGCCATCCCGTGTCAGCTCCAGCGCCGCAGAAAACACACTGGCTGTCGCAGAACTGTTCGGGATTTCGTCATCATTAGCAATGATTTGGGCGCGAATGTCATCCAGACTCGCCCAATTGGTGAGTTTCACACGAATATCGCGTAGACGGTCCCGCGCCTGTTCCAGGGGCAAGACATACTGATTTTCGATAGCGTGTGGGGCTTCCATCTCCTGACGCTGGCGTACCGCGCCAAAAGCCTGCATCAAATGCCAGACCGTGGTGTCATATTCCGTTGTGCTGATCACTTTCGGACGCTCTGGCTGGCCACGTGAGAAAACATCGCGTCCAAAGATACGGCCATCCATGAGCGCTTCGCCAGCCTCTCGCATCGCCTCAAGCCGTTTCAGGCGGAAAGCGAGCTGCGCCGCCATTTCATCAGCGCTGCCCTCACCGTCTTTGACCTGATCCTGCTTTGGCAGCAGGAGGCGAGATTTCAGATAGGCGAGCCATGCCGCCATCAGGAGGTATTCTGCCGCAAGGTCGATCCGCTTGCTGCGCGCTTCCTCAATGAATTCGAGATACTGATTAGAGAGATCCAGAATTGAGACATGCAGCAAGTCGACCTTCTGGCGACGCGCCATATCCAGCAACAGATGCAGCGGCCCTTCATATCCCTCAACATCAATCGAGAAGAGGTCTTCACCTTCAATATCATTGATGTTCAACTCACTCATCGTGATCAGGCCCCTGCCTCAGCAACAGGTTCTAGAAGGCGATCGAACTCTGCCCATGCCGCTTCACGGTCATAAGAGACAGGCTCCGGGGTCCCCGCATCCACGGCCTCAGCCCGCGCAAGCGAACGCCCTGAGAGTGCGCCAGCAGCCTCTGCAACTTCGGTCATCTCTTGCAGGATCGCATCAGGCTCTTTCAGGAAGCCAGAGCAATGTAGCAACACATCGCATCCCGCAGCCAAGGCCCGCTCACCCCGTGATGCCAAAGTGCCGCCAAGGGCCTGCATGCCAAGATCATCCGTCATCAGAAGACCATCAAACCCGATTCGCCCGCGTATGACGTCAGAAATAACCGTTTTCGAAACGGTTGCTGCTTCGCGTGGGGCGATGGCTTCGAGACAAACATGCCCTGTCATCCCCATCAGGGATGCATCCTTAACCCCAGCAAAAACGCTGAAATCCTGTTCAAGCTCGGACAGGCTTGCATCAATGCTTGGCAGGTCGTGATGGCTATCGACAGAGGCTCTGCCCTGCCCCGGCATATGCTTGATGCAGCCAGCAATGCCAGCACGCCGTAGCCCATCAAGCGCTGCACCCGCCAGATCCACAACCATGTCGACACGATCACCAAATGCCCGATCACCAATCGAATCATGCGTAACGGGCTGTCCGAGATCACAGACCGGAGCACAATCGGCACGAATGCCAAGATGCATCAGCTCTGACCCCAGAAGCTGATAACCCAGACGACACGCAGCAATACCGCGCTCGGCATCATGTTTATAGAGATTGCCATATAGCGCAGCAGCCGGGAATTTCGGCCATACGGGTGGGCGCAGCCGCGCAACGCGTCCGCCTTCCTGATCGATAAAAATCAGAGTCTTTCGGCCCGTTGCATTGTGAATGTCCGCAATAAGGGATTGAATCTGCCCTACTGACTGACAGGACCGTCCCATGAGGATAACACCCCACGGGTTTGCCTCTTTCAGAAAAGCCTGCTCGCTCGCGAGCAAAGCTGGCCCGGATACACTGAGTATGCAGGCCCCGATTGGCATTATCGGCTCGCCGCCACGACGATACAGTCACCCCCAGCAGCCTTGTAGTCTGAACAAAAGGCACTTGCGGTCTCGCGGGTTTCAAAAGACCCAACACGCAGGCGGTAGAAAACGCCACGCGCCTCAAGATCAGCGCGCTGGATGTTCAGGACAGCGCCATCGAATAAACGTGCATGGCGTTGTTGGACGCGATTCCAGGCGTCCTGGGCCGCTGTTTCGCTGCGAAGAGCCGCCAACTGGATTTGGAACGCCCCTTGGCTTGCAAACCGGGATACCGTGGCTGGCGCGACTGGCGCAGGCTCAAGCGGCGCCGGTGTAGCGGGCGTATCTGCTGGACGGGTCAAGCGCATTGGCCCTGAATTCAATGACGCTGTCTGCACCTCAGAGGTGTCTGTATCTTCCGCGCGGGGATCAAGACCTTCTGCAATGTCGGCTCTCTGCGTGCGTTCAGTTACCTGCTCAACTGCTGGAGGCGCTGGAATCTCAACGTCTGGTGCGCCCGCAAGCGTCTCACTATCACGGCGAAGGGGCGCGCGGCTCTTGATCGCAGCACGCTCGACAGTGGCCTCATCTGTTTTACCTTCAAGCAGATCGTAATAAGCCTTGTCTGTGTCCCGGACGTTATCAGTATCCGGTGAAGCCTCAGCCACCCGCTTATAGGGCTGTTCAGAGGCATCGACGACCGGAATAGCTGATCCTGCCGGGCGTACACCCTGACGGTAAGTGTTCCAGACAACCCCAGCAAAGATGATCAATACGCCGAGCGCCAGAAACAGAATAACAGGCCCACGACCATTCTCGTCACCAGCACGATCAAAGCCACGATACTCGTCCTCGTAAGGCCCGTAATCGTAATCTGCGCTGTCACTCTGTCTCGACATCATCAACCCCGTACAAGATCATTTCGTTAACATTACGCCCCGTTTCGTTAACGATAATTGAATATCCTGCGCTCAAAGCATGCTTTCCATGCTGAAAAGGCGCCGGTGCAAATCGATGGCATAGTTGTCCGTCATCCCGGCCAGATAGTCACAGACCAAACGTGCTCGGCGAACGGCTGTTGCCTGCTCGGCATCACGCCGCCAGAGATCAGGTAAAGTCTCCGGCTCAGCCATGAACAGCGCAAACAATTCGCTTAGAATGCGCTTGGCCTGACTACGCATGCGATTGACCTTGTAGTGCTTGTACATGCGTTCGTAGAGAAAAGCTCGAAGGGCGCGTTGGTCGCGCTCAAGTTCTTCGGAAAAGGCCACTAGAGGCACAGGCATCGCCCGCACATCGGCAGCGCTTTGCGGGTTATACTTGTCTACGCGTCGCTGCGTCTCTGCTGTCAGGTCATCAATCCAATGGCCAATCAATCGCCGAACGGCTTCAAATACGGTGCGCTTTGTATCGAGCACCGGATAGTCATTTCGAACCGAGCGGAAAATGTCCCCAACCAAGGGTAGCTCTAACATGTCCTCAACCGTAAAGAGCCCAGCGCCAATACCGTCATCGATATCATGATTATTGTAGGCAATGTCGTCGGCCAGCGCCGCAACTTGTGCCTCAGGGCCAGCAAACTGATGAAGTTCCAGTTCCGCCAGATGCGTGAAGTCTCGAAACGCGGCTGGTAGGTCTTCAATCGAGTTATCCGCTGTGACCAGTGGCCCATTATGCTTGCAAATCCCTTCAAGCATTTCCCAGGTCAGATTGAGGCCATCAAAGGTCGGGTAGCGGTCCTCCAGCTTGGTCACTACGCGCAGCGTCTGTGCGTTATGATCAAAGCCTTCATACTCGGCCATACACTCATCCAGCTGGTCCTCACCAGCATGACCAAAGGGCGGATGGCCGAGGTCATGCGCGAGCGCCATGCCTTCAGCGAGGTCCTCGTCCAGACCCAAGGTCCGCGCCACGGAACGGGCAATCTGCGCAACTTCCAAGGAGTGCGTCAGACGTGTGCGATAATGATCGCCTTCATGGGCGACAAAAACCTGCGTTTTCTGCTTCAAACGACGAAAAGCAGAGGCATGAATAATCCGGTCGCGGTCACGCTGAAACGGCGTACGGGTGGCCGATTCCGGCTCGGAGACGAACCGCCCGCGCGATGTTTTCCAGTCTGTTGCAAACACCGCCCTCTTTTCAGGGATGGCGGGTGCTACTATCTTTGTGGCCATGAGCAATGTCACTCTTTCTGAATCGGCTGCCAATCGCATTAAGGCGATTCTGGCTAAACAACCGGATAAGTCCTACCTCCGCGTTAGCGTAGAGGGCGGCGGCTGCTCTGGATTCTCATATAAATTCGATCTGGATGACACCGCCAATCCCGATGACCTGATCGTCGAACGCAACGGTGTGGCGGTCCTCGTCGATGAAATGAGCCTGGAATTCATGGATGGCTCAGAAATTGACTTTTCAACCGAGCTGATCGGCGCTGCGTTCAAGATCAATAATCCGAACGCAACGGCAGGATGCGGCTGCGGGACAAGTTTCTCGGTCTAGCCTTTTACCTGCGGCACCCATTTCGTGCGAAGGGTGACGATCTCTTCGGCAATCGTTGGGTGGACTGCGCAAGTCTCGTCAAACTGGGCTTTGGTTGCGCCCATTTTGACTGCGATCCCGAGCATCTGGATCATCTCACCAGCGTCAGGTGAAACAATATGTGCGCCGATGACAACATCATCTGACTGACGCACGATCACCTTCATGAAGACTTTCTCTGACTTGCCGTTCAGCATGTTCTTCATTGGGCGGAAGCGCGTTTTGTAGACATCAATCGCATTGCCATATTCTTGGCGCGCCTCAGCCTCAGTCAAGCCAACCGTGCCAACCTCAGGCTGCGTAAACACTGCAGTTGCGATCAGATCATGGTTAAACTTGCGGTCCTGACCCCCAAATTCTGTATCGGCAAAGGCATGACCTTCGCGGATCGCAACCGGGGTCAGTTCGGCACGTTGCGTAACATCGCCAACCGCGAATACGTTTTCGACATTTGTCCGCGAGTAGTCATCAACACTAATTCGGCCATTCTCAGCGAAATCGATCCCAGCCTTTTCAAGACCCAGCCCCTTTGTATGCGGACGACGACCGACAGCCATCATGATGACGCTGGCATCAAGTTCCATACCGTTCGTCAGGGTCAGGTGAAGCGGTTGTTCGGCATTATCTGTCTTCTCAATCTTCTCGAAGACTGTCTGTGTGATGACGCGGACGCCCGCCTCTTTCAGGCCTTCATGAACTTGCGTGCGGACATCCATATCAAAGCCGCGCAATACGGTTTCACCGCGATAGACGAGGCATGTCTCGACACCGAGCCCGGCAAACACATGCGCGAACTCACAGGCAATGTACCCGCCGCCCGCAATCACAATATGCTTGGGTAATTCCGTCAAATGGAAGACGCCATCTGACGTAATCGTATGCTCTACGCCGGGCAGTTCATCCTCGTCCGGGCGCCATGGTGTGCCGCCAACGGCGATGAGGATTTTATCTGCGGTAATCGTCTTACCGCTTTTAACGAGCTTCAAAGTGTGCGCGTCGACAAACTCGGCACGCTCTTCAAAAACGGTGACACCGGCATTGACCTGACCACTCATATAGAGCCCGGACAGGCGATCGACCTCTGCGTGCATGTTCGCCATGAACCCCGCGAAATCAAAGCCACCAACTTTGACATCCCAGCCATACTTCTGGGCTTCACTGAGCTTACGGCCATAGTCACTGGCATAGACCATGAACTTCTTCGGCACACAGCCGCGGATGACGCAGGTTCCGCCCATGCGATACTCTTCCGCCAGCGCAACTTTGGCCCCATGCCCCGCCGCAATACGGGCCGCGCGAACACCGCCGGAGCCCCCTCCAATTACAAACAGATCATAATCATAGGAATGCTCAGCCATTGCGGGGTCCAGTCTTGTCAGTCGTCTTGTAGTGCTGCGCCCATGTGGGGCAGATCGGTCTAGTATTCAAATACGGTCGCGCCGTCTTCCGCACCTATGATCACAGTGCGGGCCATACCAATAAACAATCCGTGTTCGACAACACCGGGCACATTGGCCAGCATTGCTGCGGCCTTTGCCGGGTCGGGGATCGTACCGCACTGGCAATCGAGAATGAAGTTGCCGCCATCGGTAACGATTGGCTTGTGACCCGGGCCCGTGCGGACCTTGATCATGGGCTTCAAAACGCTAGCCTTGCACAAAGCGTCATAGACCTTTTTCGCGGTGATCGTGTAACCGAAGGGCGTGACCTCAACCGGCAGTGGGAATTTGCCAAGCGCCTCAACATATTTGCTACTGTCGGCGATCACGACCATCAGGTCACTCGCATTGGCAATGATTTTCTCTCGCAGGAGCGCCGCCCCGCCGCCTTTGATCAGGTTGGCATGCTGATCAACCTCGTCTGCGCCATCGACAGTCAGGTGAATGCGGTCCACCTGTTCTACATCAACCAGCGGCACACCAAGAGACTCGGCCAGGCGCCGTGTTTGCTCACTGGTGGGCACGCCGCGCACGACCAAACCCTCAGCAACTTCCTCAGCGAGCAGTTCGACGAAGTATTTTGCTGTGGAGCCTGTCCCAAGGCCGATGGTCATCCCGTCTTCGACATATTCAATTGCGGCGTGCGCAGAATTCTCTTTTTCAAGTTCAATCGACATCGGGTGGTCTTAGCCCTTTTTCTTTGCGGCTTTGATCTCAGCCATCTTGTCCCGGAAGCTGGTTGCCCACCCGGATTTTTGCATCTGCCGTCCTCGTGCCACGGACAGGGCATCGGGTTCAACATCTTTTGTAATAACAGAGCCTGAGCCGATTATCGCGCCATCCCCAATCGAGACTGGCGCAACCAGCGAGCTGTTGGAGCCAACAAACGCGTTTTTGCCAACGCGGGTCTGGTATTTCAGGAAGCCGTCATAGTTACAGAAGATCGTTCCTGCCCCGATATTGGCACCAGCGCCGACATCCCCATCGCCGAGGTAGGCAAGGTGATTAGCCTTCGCGCCCTTACCGATACGGGTTTTCTTGACCTCAACGAAGTTGCCAATCTTCGCCCCCTCTTCCAAAACGGCACCGGGACGAAGCCGGGCATAAGGGCCGATTTCGCAGCCGTTTGAAATTTGCGCCCCCTCAAGATGTGAGAAAGCCCGAATGCGTGCACCGCTACGAACGTAGACGCCCGGCCCAAACACCACGTTTGGCTCAATGATGACATCATTCTCAATCATCGTATCATAAGAGAAGAAGACGGTTTCAGGGTTCGTCATCGTGACCCCCTCAATCAGAAGCTCTTCACGGCGACGGGTCTGAAAAGCTGTTTCAGCCTGGGCCAGCTCAACGCGAGAGTTTACCCCCAATACATCCGTCTCTGAGCAATGAACCGCGCGGCAAAGGCCACCATCTTCGCGGGCGAGACCGACAATATCAGTCAAATAATACTCACCCTTGGCATTATCATTGGTGACTTTGGACAATAGCGAGAACAGGTTCTCTGCCCGCGCGGCCATGACGCCGGAATTGCAGAACGTGACCGCAAGTTGCTCTTCGCTCGCTTCCTTGGCCTCAACAATCGCCTCAAGATCACCGGCATGGTTTGTGATCAAACGGCCATATGATCCCGGTTCGGCAGCATCAAAGCCCAGAACACCGACGCTCGCGCCATTCGCTAACTCATCAAACAGCGCCTCAACTGCAACAGCTGGAATCAGAGGCGTGTCCCCATAGAGCACCACAATGTCTCCCTGGAATGGCCCCAGAGCCTCCTTGGCGCACCCGACAGCGTGCCCTGTGCCCTGTGGCGGATCCTGAATGGCGATCGCATCCTCACCGAGGACAGACCGCACATGATCCTGCACAGCAATACCAGCCGGGCTACACACAACAATAATACGCTCACATCCAACACGGCGGGCGAGATCAACCGACCAGTCCACCATGGGCCGGCCACCTACAGAGTGCAGCACTTTGGGCAAGGCAGATTTCATGCGCGTCCCTTGCCCCGCTGCCAGAATGATTGCCGCTCTCGCTGCCATGGGAAAACCCCTCGCCGTTTCGTTTGCCCTGCCCTAAACCAAACTCTGAGTCGAAGCGAGCCAAAAGAAAGGCATCTGTATGGCAAAGGATTTGAGCGGATGGACAATTGTCATTGATCTCGATGGTACGCTGGTCGAAACCGCGCCTGATCTGCATGCTGCATTGAATTTCGTGCTTGAGAGCGAAAATCTTCGCACAGTGGACTTGGCTGATATCCGGATGATGATCGGCGATGGCGCGAAAGCTCTCATCCGCAAGGGTTTGACCCATAATGGTATAGAGCCAGATGAAAATCATATAGATACAAAGCTTTGGCCAATGTTCTTGAAGCATTATGAGGCAAATATCACGCGCCACAGTCACCTTTATGAGGGTGCGCTGGACACGCTACATCGCCTCAAAGCAAGTGGCGCCAAGCTGGCCATATGCACCAACAAAGCCCAGCATCTCGCCGAGCAAGTCCTGTCAGAAATGGGTATTGCAGATCAGTTTGACAGCATCCTAGGTGGGGACCGCGCCCAGTCCAAGAAGCCTGATGGTGCTCATATTACCGAAACCGTCGAACTTGCTTCGGGCAATTCAAAGCAGGCCATCATGATAGGCGACAGCCACACAGACGAAAGGGCAGCCTGCGATGCAAAGCTGCCCTTTATCATGGTGTCGTTTGGTTATGGCGCTTTATCGGGAGCGCCACTACCGCATTTGGAATTGGTTGATCACTGGTCCGAAATGGAAGCTGCAATCAACCGTATCGCCCTTTAGTCAGGACGATACTCGCTGCGTACTTCGTTTGCATTAACGAGCTTGCGACGTGGCATGCCGTTAACCATGTTGCTGCGTACATCTGTACGGGCGCTGCGCATGGCTGGGACAAATCCGGCATCAACCAGATCGACCTCTACATCATAGCCACGCTCTGCCCAGTATTGAGCAATTTTTTCTTGTAGGCGCTTAGCGCCTTCGGTGTTGCACCAGTCTTTCATATAAATCTCCGCATCTTGTGAGTGAGCAGGTCATTCCCTGACCACTGTAAAAAAGATGTCCTTCACTGCTAATCGGGTCTTGCTGCCCGAAACATGGCGCTCATATACGCCTTCACAGTTGTGTCACAACCCCATGTCGAAAAAATAATTTTTGAGAGCCCACTTTGCTGAACATCTGTTCACAATGAATAGCTGTTCATATTTTTAGCAGAGCTGCTGTGATTTCAAAAAACTGTTATATTCTTAGAAAATATTTCTATTATCACTTGTTCATGATCACTTTATGAGAACAGCCTCTCAGTTGGAAAGTAATTGCACAGCCCCGGGCTATTCATATTGGCATAACAGGGTCTCGTAATCGCATGGAACTATTTTTAATGGTGACTGTAAGCGGCGTATTGTTTCCCTAAGCCAGCGCGAATCTTCACCACACAAGCATGGCTATTGTCTCAAATCTCAGCATTCGCTCTTACTCATAACGTATCAGCTGATTAAAGCACATGCGAACACCACTGGATACCTGCTGCGAGTGAGCCACATAAGGGTGATGAGGACGATACTATGAGCTTTGACCAACGTGTGCTCCGTGATGCGCTCGGTTTATTCGTAACGGGCGTTACAGTGATCACAACAAAGGGCATTGATGGAGAATCGGTTGGGTTGACCGCTAACTCCTTCAATTCAGTCTCTTTGGATCCACCTTTGGTCCTGTGGTCTATTGGAACACGCTCAAAAAGTTTGCCCGCTTTCGCACAAGCAGACCATTTTGCAGTTCATATTCTTGGTGAAAACCAGATTGAATTATCTCAACGCTTCGCACGATCAGGAGCAGACAAGTTTGCGTCACTCCCGGTAACCAAAGGGATCGGAGACGTTCCCTTACTAGAGGGCTGTGCAGCGCGCCTCGAGTGCTCAATCTATGATCGGCATGCCGCAGGTGATCACGTAATCTATCTTGGTGAAGTCCAACGCCTGGTTCACAACCAAAACGCACGGCCTCTCGTTTACCATGGCGGACAGTATGCCGAGCTCGCAGATAAATGGCCTGAGCCCACGAACTCCTAGCCAAGATCGTATAACTTTCGCCTGTCCTGCCTGCGTTTAGTGAGAGGCACTCGATGTCTTTAGGCATTTCCGTAAACCCAATTCGACGTTAAGGAGACCCGTATGAAGGGTTTTCTACGGAGTGCGTTGGTCACTACTCTGCTTGGGTGGGTGATCTGGGGGTATATGGCCCTATGCAATCGCACTATTCGCTGGCGCGTCGCTGGGAAAGAGCGCGCTCTGGATGTGTGGCTAACCCATCCCAGCCTAATCGTTACGGCCTGGCACTCGACGATTCTTTTGCTTCCTTCCGGTTGGAACAGAATCATTCGTAAATGGCCAAAGCAGAAGGCCCGTAGCGCGATGCTGATTTCTCTGTCCCGCGATGGGGAGCCTGTCGCCAAAGCCATCAGCCATATGGGGCTTGAATCCGTGCGCGGCTCGTCAGCCCACAAGAAGAAGAAAAAGGACAAAGGCGGCATGCGCGCTTTGGCCGAAGCGTTACGCATTCTCAAAGAGGGCGGCGCGATCTGTGTCACACCTGATGGGCCAAGAGGACCAGCCGAGGTCGCCCAGGCAGGCCCGATAATCATGGCGCAGCGAACAGGCGCCCCTATTCTGCCTTATGCGATTATCTCCTCACCCACAAAACGACTGTCGACATGGGACCGCTTTCGTATCCCATTTCCGTTCACGCGCGGCGCAATTGTTTTCGGAGACCCGATTATTCCTTCAGAAGGTCAGGATAAGGAAACGCTTCGACTTGCCCTTGAAACCAACCTGAACGCTGCAATGGCTGAAGCTGAAGCCCTGTTACAAAAAAAGACCGCCCCGAAAGGCGGCCAAGGTCAAGCAAGAAGGACGTCAGAGGGTCGCCCAGAAAGTCTGCGCTCTCCTCCGACAAAGACAGTTATAGATTAACCAACATGAACACTGACGGAGGACAATCTGAAGCCTTCGTTCATGTTGATGTGGCGTAAGTGCGGGTTTCTGAATGCCTATTCAGCCGCGCGCGTGAAAATCGCTTCTAAAGACCTCAGGTTCATGCCATTCTTCAGATAATTTCCGGGCGTCAGGTTTACCGCCTTGATCAAAACACGCTCGATTCGCGTATTGCCTTGCTCATCCGGCACAAGATCAAAGTCCAGAATATTGATACACCCGGTATCCTGCTCAAAGGCCGCGCTTGAACCAAGCGGTGCGCCAATCGACCAGGAGAGGATCATGCGGTTGACCACTTCATGAGCAACCAACAACGCTGTTGCCCAGCCGGGACGAGAGAGCAAACCTTTCAAACCATCTTCAATGCGTTCCATCGCATCGGAGAACTTCTCGCCCCCTTCCAGAAACGTTGCGCCCGGTTCGCCCGCGCGTTCAAACTGGAAGGTCATTGTGGCCGCAAGCTGCTCAGCCGATTTGAAGTCGATATACTGACCAGATTGCAATTCCTGAAACCGGGGCTCAAACTCAAGATCCGGTGCGACGAGATCATGCTGCGACAGCACAATCTCAGCAGTTTCTTGCGTGCGCCGAAGCCCAGTGTGAAAGGCAATATCCAGCGGTACATCTGAGAGCGCTACACCCGCTGCTTTTGCCTCTTCCCTGCCCTGCTCGGTCAGATAGGCAATAGAGGGATCACGGGCCGCGCGAACTTCTGGCGATGTGTAATCAACAAAGCCATGACGCATCAAATAAAGACGGCGCCGCCCGGTTGTCCCTGGTAATGATCCCATATCTTACGAAATGTCCCAGTCTTTAAGAATCTCATCCTGATGCTCGCCAATGCCAGCAGGTTTCCCCTGTATCGCGCCTGGCGTTTTAGTAAACCGTGGGGCGGGCGCTGGCTGCACAACACCGTCGATTTCCACAAAAGTTTCCCGATCAACATTATGCTTGTAGTTCGGTGCCTCGCTCATGGAGAGGACAGGCGCGAAACAGATGTCCGTGCCCTCCATAATCTCACACCATTCATCACGCGTCTTGGTTTTGATGACCACCATCAGTTTCTGTTTCAGGTCTGGCCATTGGGCGCGGTCCATTTGATTTTGGAATGCCGGGTCTGCCAGCCCGGCTTTCTCGATCAGGAGGGCATAGAATTGAGGCTCAATGGACCCAATAGAGACCCACTTTGCGTCGGCGCATTCATAAGTGTCATAGAAATGGGCGCCGCCATCGAGCAGATTTGCCTCACGCTCGTCGGTCCACATGCCCATTGCGCGCATGCCATAGAACATGGTTGCCAGCGAGGCAGCGCCATCTGACATCGCGCAATCAATCACCTGCCCTTCGCCGCCATTTTTGACGTTCAGGATACCTGCCAGAAGTCCCATCGCGAGATAAAGTGCGCCACCGCCATAGTCGCCGATCAGATTCAGGGGCGGTCGTGGACGTCCATCTTTATCCCCCATGGCATGAAGCGCGCCAGTGATCGCAATATAGTTGAGATCATGACCTGCGGAGTGGCTTAGCGCTCCATGCTGCCCCCATCCGGTCATGCGGCCATAAACCAGCTTCGGATTGCGCGCCAAAACCGTATCAGGGCCCAATCCGTTGCGCTCCATAACGCCCGGACGGAAGCCTTCGATCAGACCGTCAGCTTTCTCTAAAAGCTTCAGCGCCGTTTCTCGATCGCCCTCATCTTTGAGGTTGAGGGCAATGGAGCGACGCCCCCGACTCATCACATCCGCAGGCATGCCGGGCCGACTTTTTCCGGCCCGATCAATCCGAACGACATCCGCCCCAAGATCGCTCAGAAGCATGCCGCAAAATGGCCCCGGCCCGATGCCAGCAAACTCAACAATCTTTACACCAGACAATGGACCTCGCGCCATTTTCAACTCCCTTGACCTTTATATTCAGGCTTGTTTGCCTTCAGATTATAACCAGACCTTAAGACTCAAAGGCGCAAAGAAAAGGCCTGACCCAACGTCGCTTTGGACCTTACAACCTATGAGCAATCAGGCCTTGCATTTTGACGCCCCAACCGTTGAGGTTGTCTCAGACAGTCCTCGGCTTGAAATGTTGATGACACGGCTCAAACAGAATGGTCTGCGTCCTATTCGAGCAACCGCCGAGCCTGATCCATCTCTGCCAGTTCCTTTGTTGATCGACGGGTATGTCATTACGCCTGAGCAGATGACAAAGCTTGTCACGCGCAATCGTGCTGGCGGCGAGCGCATCCTGATTGGTCTCGGCACCCCACGTGGAACCTCTGTTGAGGTTGATATTTATATTCCCGAAGTCACAGCCCTGGACACGCTTCTCCCGCAACTTGCCCTGAAGCAACGACAGATCAGTCGCCAAAAAGAGCTCACGCTACGCAATGAAACCTTTTCCGGCTTTCTGGATCAAGCTGCACTATCCGCTCTTCCAGATGAGCAGAAATCCATTTTTTATGTTGGGGGTCATGGCCCTGAACAGATTGCGCTTAGGCATGCCTGCCAGATACATGGCTTTGACTTCAAGTCATTCCTGACCAAGCGCAACCTCGAAGACGCCCTTTTGGAATCGTCTTGTACAGCGCTGATCGTTGATAGTCGGCAGATTGAACCTTTCACTGCAGCCTATCTTGCGAGCCTGCCTTACCGCCCTGCCCTTCAGCTCATTTCCATTTCGGCCAATGAGCCAAACGAAGCCGTCTATGCCGAGGCTGACAAAGTTGTTGTTGCCTCCGTTTTGAATGAAGCAGAGCTTAGTGAGTTGCTGACAGAGATTGATACCCAGCCTCAGGTTCCACAACCCAGACATGGGATAAGCAATGAAGCCTTTGACAAGGCAACTGGGCTTTACTCTCGACATTTTTTCGAAACGCACCTTGCCCGGCAAATCAGAGTGGCGAACGAAACCGCTGCTCCCTTAAGTATCGTTGCGATTGAACTTGAGGATCATCTCCGCGCACCCCTCATTAGCGCTGCACAGATCAAGCCGTTTCTAAGGGAAACAGATATGGCTGCGCGCCTATCTGCAAGACATATTCTCGTCAGCCTGACGGATACACCTTACCGGGGCGCGGTCGCCTTTGCCCGACGCTTGCAAGACAGAATTGAACACGTAACGACGACCCGCGTGCTGGAGAAGCGCCGTTTTCACACCGCAGACTCTCTGATCAGCGCCCTGACCATCAAGTCTGGGCCATCCCTGCGCCGACGCGCTTAAGCCGGGACCGCTGCAACACCCTCAAGCTCTTTAAGCAGCCCTTTTACGGCTTGCACTCTCGCTCTGGATTCAGCGGGAACCCCCATGATGACAAGCTTGCTGTCCGGGCGCAGTTTCATTTTACCCGGACGAGAGCGCACAAGTGTCATCAGCTGCATTGGGTCAACCGCTGTGTCATCACGGAAACTGAGGACGATCCCTTTCGGGCCCGCATCAAGTTTCGCAATCCCAAGCGCCTTGCAACGCACTTTGACTTCAGTGACATCCAGAAGCTGTTTGGTCTCATCCGGCAGAGGGCCGAAGCGGTCGATCAACTCAGCAGCGAAAGCCTCGCGCTCCTGTTCTGAGGTCAGTTCGGAAAGGCGGCGATAAAGCCCTAAGCGGACACCGAGGTCTTCAACATAGCCTTCAGGGATAAGCACGGAGAGTCCGAGATTGATTGCAGGTGACCAGTCATCAGCAACTTCAGTCGCTTCATTGGCGCCACTTTGCAGGGCTTTGACAGCATCCTCCAGCATGGACTGGTAAAGCTCCACCCCAACCTCACGGACATGCCCGGACTGCTGGTCGCCGAGCAGATTTCCGCCCCCGCGCATATCGAGATCATGACTGGCGAGCTGGAAGCCCGCGCCAAGACTGTCGAGCGATTGCAGCACACGCAGACGCCGCTCCGCAGCTGGCGAAATCACCCGGTCAGCGGGTGTCGTCAGATAAGCATAGGCCCGCAACTTGGATCGGCCAACTCGTCCCCGCAGCTGATAGAGCTGTGCAAGGCCGAAGCGATCCGCCTTATGGATCACCAGTGTATTCGCACGTGGAATATCGAGGCCGCTTTCAACAATCGTGGTTGAGAGGAGAACGTCATACTCGCCCTCATAGAAAGCGGTCATGAGGTCTTCGAGTTCGCCAGCCGGCATCTGACCATGCGCAACACAGAAGCTGACTTCGGGCACATTCTCTTTCAGGAAGTTTTCCAGATAATCGAGATCGGAAATACGCGGGGCGACATAATAGCTCTGACCACCGCGATATTTTTCTCGCAGGAGCGCTTCGCGGATCGTGACCGTATCGAATTCAGTGACATAGGTCCGAACCGCCAAGCGGTCGACGGGCGGCGTTGCAATGATCGAGAGATCGCGAATACCCGTCAGCGCCATTTGTAGGGTCCGCGGGATCGGCGTTGCTGACAGGGTCAGAACATGCACATCGGCTTTAAGCTCTTTCAGGCGCTCCTTATGCTTCACACCAAAGCGCTGCTCTTCATCAACGATCAGCAAGCCAAGCCGTTTGAACTCGACATTCTTGGCAAGCAATGCGTGTGTACCGACGACGACATCAACTGTGCCCTTTGCCATGCCTTCTTTCGTAGCGGTCATGTCTTTGGCGGATACGAAACGTGAGAGCGGCTTAACCTCAAGAGGCCAACCCGCGAAACGTTCAGCAAATGTATTGTAATGCTGACGCGCAAGCAGTGTGGTTGGGGCGATCACAGCGACCTGCATCCCTTGCATCGCCGCGACAAAGGCCGCGCGCAGGGCCACTTCCGTCTTACCAAAGCCAACATCACCGCATATCAGGCGATCCATGGGTTTGCCGCTGGCAAGATCGCCGAGGACATCTTCAATCGCGTTGAGCTGATCATCGGTCTCCTCATAAGGGAACCGCGCGGCAAACTCTTCATAGAGGCCATCACCAGAGATCACGCTGTCGGCGCGCTTCATCTCGCGCGCGGCAGCAATCGCCATAAGCTCAGCCGCCATTTCGAGGATTTTCTTCTTGGCTTTGGCTTTGCGGGTTTGCCAGCCAACCCCGCCAAGATGGTCAATCGCGCTCTCGGCATCCTCAGAACCATAACGACTGATCAGGTCAATATTTTCAACCGGCAGGAAGACCTTATCGCCCTTGGCGTATTCCAACTGTAGGCAATCATGCGCGGCGCCCGCCAGTTCCAATGTCTTCAGCCCCACATATTGGCCGACGCCATGATCGATATGGACGACCAGATCCCCCGGATTGAGGCTGCCTGCCTCTGCAATGAAATTCGCCGCTTTGCGCTTCTTGCGAGGTGCCGCCAGACGATCGCCGAGAATATCCGGCTCGGCGATGACCACGAGATCATCTGTCTCAAACCCGCTTTCGAGCGGCAGCTCAGCGATGACAACATCTTTGCCAGCGGATGCTTCAAGCGAATAGACGCGCTCCACATCTGGCAAACCGTGGTCTTCCAAAACGCCTTCAAGACGCGTGGCCGAGCCATCCGTCCAGGCGGCAAAGATAACTCGTTTGGCGTCATTGACCTTTGCCTTGGCATGGGATGCGGCGGCTTCAAAAATATTCAGGTCGGGCTGCGCCCGTTCAGGGGCAAAGTCTCGTCCGGCCAAGCCGTTTAAGTCTACACCACCCTCCCCGGTAGACTTGTTGAAGCGCGCCACGCCGCGCGAGAGCAATCCGGCCTCAAGCTCACGATCGCTCAGATAGAGATGCTCTGGCGACAGGACCTTTGCCTGGCGGGTCTCGCCCGCCGCTTCCAACCGGGCTTCATAATAGTCCTTGGCCTGTGCCAGGCGTTCGCTGGCCGCCTCTGCTGAAAGGGCTCCCATACCGATCAGCGCGTCCGGGCCAATATAATCGAACAGCGTGTCCATGCGGCTGTGAAAGAGTGGGAGCCAGCCTTCAACACCGCCTCGACGGATTTCAGCGCGCGCCGCTTCATACATCGGATCGCCTGCTGGCGCGCCAAGTTCGGTCAGATACCGTTCCCGAAACAGAGCCAGCGTCTCTTCATTGAACAGGATTTCCGAAACGGGCGCGAGCGCAACACGGGTAAGCGTTCGTGTCGATAGCTGCGTTTCCGGATCAAAGGCCTTGATGGTTTCAACTTCATCACCAAACAGGTCGAGCCGCACAGGCTCAATCCCGGTTGGCGGATATATGTCAACTTTGCCACCACGGATAGAGTACTCGCCCTTTTCCGAAACGGTCGAGGTACGAACATAACCATTGACGGAAAGATAGCTGGTAAGCTGCTCCTGACTGATCCGTCCGCCTGTATGCACCGATAGAGAAGACGCGCGCATCGTCTCCATTGGCGGAACACGCTGCACAAGAGAGCCAGCGGTTGTGACGACCAGACAGGGCTCGGCATTCGCTGCGCGTTGAGCCAATTGTGCGAGCGCGGCACAACGCGCAGCCGCGACTGCGGGCGATGGACTAACCCGGTCATAAGGCAGGACATCCCATCCCGGCAGGCGAACCAACTCCAGGCTTGGCCGATAGAATTGCGCGAGCTTCAAGGCGGCTGCAGCAACCTTGTCATCCCGGGCAATGTAAAGCGCCGCAGATCCGCGCTTCTCAAGCGCTTCGATCAAGCCCAGAATATCCACACCAAAAGGCGCGCCATAGACGGCGGCAGGCGTTGATAAACGCGATAGAAGATCAACACTGCTCATGCGAAAGCGTCCTTCAGGGAGGCAAGAATAATCAGAAGAGAGCGCTATCTAACGCAGTTCGCAAAAAACGATAGGTCTTGTGGCTGCGCTTATCCCGCATGAGCTTCGTAGCGGAACTCCATGATCCGGGTCAGCAGTGGGCTTTCAAAATTTGGCGGCACAGGCTTTTGGCCGACAAGCCAGGCAAACACTTCCCAATCCGGTGTGCCGAGTAGGCGCTCAAACTCTGAGACATCATCCTCGGAGAGGGTCGCCAGATGCTCATCAGCGAATGAGCCCATAAGCAAGTCCATCTCGCGGAAGCCGCGCCGCCATGCCCGGAATTTCAATTTGCGGCGACGCTCATCTAGGACAGAACTGGTCATGCGGAATCTCCTCTGAAGGGCAAGTTAGAACGTCGAGTGCGCTCTGCCCAGAGCGAAGATGTCTCAACTGGCAAGCGCTTTGAACCAGACTTCAATCGCCTTGGCATCTTTCAGACGACGCGCGCGGACAGACTTTGCTTCGTCATCCTCACCCCACTGCTCAATCTGCCAGTCTTCGTCCACACAGCTGGCGCTCAGGGCGTCTTCACCAGACAGAGCAGTCCGGCTAACCGCAAGCGCCAGAACGATTGACCCAAACAGGCTGCATCCCCAAGCCAGACCCGTCAGAGCATAATCATCCATCTCAGCAGCAATCTCAGCAATACGATCCAAACTTGCCTGCGGTTGTGGTGAGGCCATCAAGCCAATGACAGGCACAAGCATGATGCCTAGCTCCTGCCCGGCCCAGTCGCGCCATGGCCGCCAAGCCATATCCTGCCGCTTCCGTAGCGCTTCTGGTGCATCGGTGAGGTAACAGGTCACGTCGGTTTCGCCATAGCGTGTGACCTCTGAAACCATCTCGGCACGTGTTTCCGGCGTGCGGTCAATGGCGACATTGGCCAGACGGGTCAATGTCATGCTGTGAAGGTCCAATTCTTCGCCTTGGGCATCCCATTCCTGTGCAATGGCTTCCGCCAAGGCCTGTGTAGGAAGCGATAGCGCCACTTTTGCAGGCGTCTTGAGCGCGCGCTCATCAAGATGGACGGTCCATCCCTCATTCAGAGGCACAGCATGTGCGGCTTTGTAAAACCGCTTCGGACGATCGACTTTATCCATCAGGCAAGTTCCTCTGCGAAAGTGTCCAGCGAGGTGTTCAGGGTCCTGAAGTCATCATGCACTTCGTGTGCGCCAGCATCGCTGAGCTCTGTCGCTTTTCCGAAGCCCCAAGACACGCCGATCGAGCGGATACCCGCCGCGCGGCCCATTTGCATATCAAAGGTCGCATCGCCGATGATCAGAGACTGATCAGCCTCTGCGCCCAGCGCTTTCATGGCTTCGAGACACATGAAAGGGTGTGGCTTCCCCGGACCATCATCGGCACACCAGATCGTATCAAAGTACTGCGCCAGAGGGTGCATCCCAAACACAGCTTTGATGCCGGCATGAGACTTTCCGGTCGCCATCGCAATTAGCCAATTGTCATTGGCAAGATGCTCAAGCGTTTCAAT
The DNA here is from genome assembly GCF_045287255.1 of Hyphomonas sp. FCG-A18. GTDB lineage: Bacteria > Pseudomonadota > Alphaproteobacteria > Caulobacterales > Hyphomonadaceae > Henriciella. Next base: position 1,294,721 of record NZ_CP137142.1, on the reverse strand, counting down.
CGCGCCCTCATAAAGCGGTTCGCGAAAATCGGGGTCTGAGCGCCGCGCCACAAAGGCGCTTTTATATTCAGAGACGAGTTGCGGAAGGTCATGATAGTCAGGGGCCAGGCGCTGGCAGGCCTCACTCAGGCCCAAGCCGACAATCTGGCGCGTATCATCATAGGATGGTGGGGCGAGGCCGCAGGCTTCAAAAGCGCGAACCATTGCGGTCTGGATAACCTCCCGGCTATCGACCAAAGTGCCATCCATATCAAATATTGCGAGTTTCAAAGTCATCGCGGCGCTTTATCCGAATTGATCCGCTCTGCCCAGCCTGTCTTGCCGTGACGCTCAAACGGGCCTAAACCGCCGAAAATCCGGAGTAAGCCATGGCCGCAATGGGCTACACGTACAGGTTTGAGCACGACCATTTGCTCAGCATCGAGGACCTTAACCGTCTCGACATCGATCACATTTTAGACCTCGCCGAGCAGTATGCTGAGGCCACGCGCGCCAGCCAGCGACCCGAGCCGATTATGGCGGGGAAAACGGTAATCAATCTCTTCTTCGAAAACTCGACCCGCACGATGTCGAGCTTCGAAATTGCTGCCCGTCGTCTCGGCGCTGATGTCGTTTCCATGCCGGTCGCGCAATCTTCGGTCAAAAAGGGTGAAACCCTGATCGATACAGCGATGACACTGAATGCGATGAAGCCTGACGTGATTGTCATCCGTCACTCAGCCTCAGGCGGGGTGAAACTGCTAAGTCGCAAAGTTGAGTGTGCGGTTATCAATGCCGGTGACGGGATGCACCAGCATCCGACACAAGGCCTGTTGGATACACTCACCATTCGCCGAAACAAGGGCAAGGTTGAGGGCCTGAAAGTCACGATCTGTGGCGACATTGTTCACTCGCGCGTGGCCCGCTCCACAACGCTTTGCCTTCATCTCATGGGCGCAGAAGTCACGCTGTGTGCCCCTAAGACCCTTCTGCCTTCAAAGGCGGAAACCTGGGGCGCTAATCATGCCACAACGGATTTCGACAGCGCTATTGAAGGCGCTGATGTGGTAATGATGCTGCGCTTGCAGAATGAGCGCATGGATGGCGGTCACCTGCCCTCCCGGCGGGAATATTACCATTTCTACGGCCTTACCAAGCAACGCCTTGCTAAAGCCGCGCCCGATGCCATTGTCATGCATCCCGGCCCGATGAATCGCGGGATCGAAATTGAAAGCTCGATCGCAGATGGTCCCCGTTCGGTGATCACTGAGCAGGTCGAAATGGGTGTTGCCGTCCGCGAGGCTGTACTCGATCTACTGACGAGGGACGCGTCATGAGTTTGCATATCGCCAATGCCCGTTTGATTGATCCGGCAACTGATATGGACATTATGGGCGGCCTGCTGATCGACGGAGATCAAATCTTCGATCTTGGCGAGCATTTGCTAAAACCCGGCAGCGCTGCGGAGCGTGTCCTTGATGCGCAGGGCGCCTGCCTTGCTCCAGGCCTGATCGACTTGCGCGTCAAGACGGGTGAGCCCGGGGAAGAGCATCGCGAGACCCTGGCAACAGCGTCCCGGGCAGCGGTTGCAGGCGGTATTACGAGTATGGTTGTCATGCCCGATACCAGCCCGGTCATCGATGACATGGCGCTTGTCCAGTTCATCTCCAATCAAGGCGAGAAAACAGCGCTGAACCGGGTCTATCCCGCTGGAGCTTTGTCTACTGGTCTGCAAGGCAAGGCGATGTCGGAACTGGGCCTGATGGCCAACGCAGGCGCTGTCTTTTTCACCAATGGCGATAGCCCGATCACGAATGCCGGAGTTCTGAAGCGCGCCATGACCTATGCCGCTGGGCGCGACATGATTGTGTCTTCCCGTCCCGATGAGGCGCAGCTTTCAGGGCACGGCGTCATGAATGCGGGCGCTCTCGCCGCTCAGAAAGGTCTTAAAGGGATCACCGCTGAGGCAGAACTGATTGGCCTGCAACGCGACATCGCTCTGGCGGAAGCCACCGGGTGTCACCTTCTGGTCGACAATATCTCAACCGCCCAGAGCGTAGACGTGATAAAGCGAGCGAAAGCGTCTGGCGTGAAGATCACTGTGACCATCGCGGCCTATAGCCTGTTCTTCAATGAGATCGATGTGGGTGACTATCTCACCTATTGTAAGGTCAACCCGCCATTCCGTAGCGAGACAGATCGGTTGGCGCTCATTGAAGCTGTCGCTGATGGAACGATCGATATCGTAACCTCAGCCCATGATCCACAGCCACCCGAGAATAAGCGCCTACCCTTTGGTGAGGCCAGTTTTGGGGCCGCGGGGCTTGAGACCCTGCTCTCAACGCTTTTAGCGCTGGTACAGGATGAGCAGCTTTCCCTCCTGGAGGCGCTACGTCCATTGACTTCCGCGCCCGGACAACTGCTTGGACTTGAGCAAGGTACGCTTCGAAAAGGGGCACCGGCTGATCTGATCCTGTTCAATCCGAATAAGCCCTGGCATTGCAAACGCGAGGAGCTTCTCTCCCGTTCGGTTAACTCCCCATACGATGGTCGACGGATGGTCGGGCAAGTCTCACGCACCTTTGTTGGTGGTCGCGAAGTCCACCGACGCACTTAAGGCAACAACGCATTCAGAACGGTTTCAATCCGCGATTGAAGCGACGCGGTCGAGAGCGGCTGTTGGCGCGCCATGACCTCAAACTCACTTCCCCGGCATACCGCCACCAGCAAGCGTGCGGCCTCCAAAGGTTTCTGAGCCCCCAAGGCTTCTAGGGGGTCCGATAGCCAAGTTTCCAAAGCCCGCGACCAGCTTGCAACTTGCATCTTTGTGCCTTCGTCACGCGCGGCGAACAGAACCATTTCCTGCTCAATTGCCGATAGGTCTGCTCCAGACTGGTCTATATTCGTCATCTGAACCAGAAACTGGATGAGGTCCGTCTTGGTCGAGATTGGCTTTTGCGTCAGAGCCGCGACGAGACCAGAATTGAAGTCCCCGACATAAAGCGCGAAAGCTTCGCGCACCATCTCTTCACGCGACACGAAATGGTAGGTCGTCGTTCCAGGTGAAACATGCGCAAGCTCAGCAACAGCTCTGTGCGTAACCTTATCAACGCCTTGCTTGGAAATGATCTGCAAGGCCGCCCGCAAGATGCGCTCACGATTGCGCCCTCTTGGTGCTGTTTTTCTCAGTGTTGACCCATCGGACATATGTGCAGCCTTATCGTATGGACATCTAGTAACGTGCCTGCAGTGAGTCTTGCAACCGCATGACCCATACCCTTCTGAACAGCTTATTGTGACAGCCTGCTTGACGCGCGCGATCAATTAGCCAGAAGTTCAGGCCATGATGATCGAACTTCCTTTGACCGCCTGGTATGCCATTGCCGGAATTGTGGGTTACTTTGTTGGTTCTATTCCGTTTGGGTTGCTTGTTACACGCCTCGCGGGGCTGGGTGATATACGCCAAATCGGTTCAGGGAACATTGGCGCGACCAATGTCCTTCGCACAGGGCGCAAGGATCTTGCGCTGGCAACTCTCCTGCTCGACAGTTTTAAGGCTGGACTCATCACCTTACTTTTTGGCCTTCTCTCCGGCGATCGGGATGTCGGGCTGGTCGCTGGCGCGGCGGCTTTTCTGGGGCATTGCTATCCGATTTGGTTGTCCTTTAAGGGCGGTAAAGGCGTTGCCACGTATGCTGGGCTTCTAGCCTTCGCATCATGGCAAGGCTTCATTGTCGCCGCGCCGATATGGCTCGGGCTATTTGCGATTACGCGTATTTCCTCCCTTTCTGCTCTGACCGCGGCTGCGCTGGTGCCAGTTGGTGCCTTCTTGCTCGGTGAGACATGGTTTGCATGCGCCATGCTGGGCTTTCTGTCCGTGCTGGTGTTCTGGACCCACCGTGCGAACTTAGGGCGTCTGCTTCGCGGTGAGGAGCCGAAATTTGGGTCATCTTCACAATGAGGCGCGTACAAACACTGAGCGAGCCTGAAAAACTAGCCTGGTTGCGGCTTTGCCGGACCCCGCGTGTTGGTCCGGTCACGTTTTACCAACTCCTTAATCGTTTTGGATCCGCCGAAGCGGCGCTTGAAGCTCTTCCCAGCCTTGGCAAACGTGGAAAGTCCGGGCCACCGAAACCACCTCCTATGGCAGACGTTTCACGGGAGTATGAAGCCATCCAAGACTATGGCGCGAGCATCATTTGCCAATGCGAGCGGGAATACTCAGAGCCATTGGCAGCGTCGGATTCACCCCCGCCAGTCCTCATCACACTTGGTGATGTAAATCTGATGAGCAAACCAGCCCTTGCGATTGTCGGAGCGCGAGATGCGTCAGCGGCTGGCCGAAAAATCGCGCGCGAGATGGCGGCAGACTTAGGGCGCGCCGGTCAGGTTATCGTTTCAGGCCTGGCTCGCGGCATTGATGGCGAGGTCCATGCAGCTTCCCTGAAAACCGGTACAATAGCCGTCCTTGGCGGCGGCATCGACCATATCTACCCCCGACAGCATGAGCGCCTTTACGCAGAGATCGCCGCAAACGGTTTGATCATCAGTGAAAGTCCCTTTGGATACACAGCGCAGGCCCGAGATTTTCCAAGGCGCAACCGGATCGTAACAGGCCTGTCACAGGGTGTTGTCGTGGTTGAGGCAGCCGAGCGCTCAGGTTCTCTGATTTCTGCACGTACAGCTGGCGAGCAAGGCCGCGATGTTATGGCGGTTCCGGGCTCTCCGCTTGATCCCAGAGCCGCGGGGACCAATCGTTTGTTGAAGGATGGCGCGATTTTGGTGCGCAACGCTGATGATGTTCTGGACGCGATTACTGCATTCACAGCGAGACGCGTGACCGCGCCACCTACCCCTGACTTTGAGAGCGAGGACGCGGATATTCCGGACGACCAGTATGCGCTCGTACTACAGGCCCTTACTCCATATCCAATGCCTATTACCGAACTTGCTATGGCCGCAAACCTTTCCGCACGCCGCTGCGCGATCATCCTGAGCGAGCTTGAGCTTTCAGGAGAGGCTGTAACGCTGCCGGGCGGTTTGGCACATAAAGCAGTGTAATCGGAACACGCATCGTGATTAAAAGCATGTAGGGGCCAGCCCTGCGTCTGGACGAGATTGTATGATCTGCTTAAGGCAAAAAGCTGAGGCAGGACTCGTCAGAGTAGAGTGGAGAACCTTTTGGCACGCTGGATTCCCTTTACAGCTCTTATCGCGCTATCGGTATCAACACTTGCTGCTGCTTATGCGCAAACAGCGGAACCAGCAGCAGAGATCACACCACAAGTTACGCTGAACGCAGACAATATTTTTGTGGATGAGGCGACCAATACGGTCATCGCTGAAGGCAATGTTGAGGCTCAGTATGAGGGCCGCGTGATGCGGGCTGATCGTCTCGAATACAATCGAACAACAGACAAGGTTCGCGCGAGCGGCAATGTTATCATTCTCGATCCGGACGGCACCGAGCGGTTTGCCGACGAGATCGAAACAGACAGCAATCTTTCAGACGGTTATGCGGTAGGGTTTTCGACGCGTTTGCCTGAAGGCGGTATTGCAACTTCTGAGACAGCGATCCGCCAACCCGGTGGTTTTAATGCTCTGGATAAAGTCATTTATACTGCTTGTGAGCTTTGCGAAGGTGAAACGCGCCCAACATGGGCGCTGAGAGCGCGAAGGGCAGTTCTCGACCAAGAAGAGCAGATGATGTCATACCGCGACGCGGTGATTGAGATTGGCGGTATTCCCGTTGTGTATCTGCCCTATTTCGCACATCCCGATCCGACATCAGGTCGGCGCTCAGGCTTTCTGCCACCAACACCCGGCCTCTCGTCCAAACTGGGCGCTTTCTACCAGCAACCTTATTATTGGGCGATCTCACCATACTCGGATCTGACGATTGCCCCGATGGTCACCGCAAACGTGAACCCGCTTCTGGCATTTGAATATCGCAAACGCTTCTGGTCCGGCGATCTTAATCTCGATTTCAGCTTCACAAATGAAGCCGAGTTTGATTCCGATGGTGAACGTTTTGGGGATGAGAAATGGCGGGGCCACCTTTTCGGTGAAGGGCAGTTCAACATTACCCAAAACTGGCTTTGGGGCTTTGGCGTCGAGCAGGTGAGTGATGACCTCTATACACGCCGCTATGATATTTCCGGGGAAGGCGCCGAGCGTGGCCTATACCGGGGCCAACCCCGTCGTGGTCTCAATCAGCTTTTTCTCCAGGGTCAGGGACAGGCATGGTATGCTGATGCCTCTCTGCTTGCCTTTGAAGGCCTAAGAGCGGGTGATCAAGACGACACCCTACCTGAAGTCGCGCCGCTTTTGTTTGCAGAACAATTATTTGACTTTGGTGACAATGGCTTGCTCTCTGTGGCTGGGTCCGCTGCTTTCCTGACTCGAGAAGCTGGCGTTGACAGTCAACGGGCAACCTTAAGTGCCGATTGGGGTACGACACGCATTCTGCCTGGTGGCTTCGCCTTGGAACCATTTGTTGATGTCCGTTACGACACCTATGATCTAGGCGACACAACCACTGGCGTTGATCGTGTCGAGCGATCCGCAGCGAATGCCGGTTTCACCCTATCCTATCCGCTATTCCGGGCCGGAAAGTCCGTGGATATTCTGATTGAACCAACCGCCATGATTGCCGCTGGCACAAGCGACGTGAACGACGCCGATATTCCGGTTGAGGATAGCCTGCTGTTTGAGTTTGATGAAACCCGGTTATTCGACTCCAACGGCTATAGCGGATTTGACCTATACGATGATGGCAATAAGGCCTCAGCGGGCATATCCGCAACCATGCGATGGAAGAACGGCATTAGTGTCAGTGCCTTGGGCGGACGCCGCTGGCGCTCTGAAAGCTCCTCATTTCTCAACGAAAGCAGCAATCTTGATGGCACTGTGTCTGACTGGGTTGGTGGGTTAAGCGCTGACTTTGGTTCTCCCCTTAAGCTCGAAACCCGGGTTCGTCTGGATGATAAGGACCTGAATCTTAATCGCATTGACGCAAAAGCCTCAACACGCTTCTGGCGTCTCAACGGCTCCGTGCGCTACTTTAAAGTAGATGAACAGATCTCCGCTTCTAATGAAGCGGACGAAGGCATTGATATTCGCGGGGAGTTTCAGCTCACAGAGCGTTACTCGTTTGTTTATGGTCGCCAACGAGATATTACTGATGACCGCGATGTCCGCCACACATTTGGCCTTGCCTACGAAGATGACTGCTCTCGCTTCGAGCTAGCCTTTGAACGTTCTGAGTCTATTGATCGTCGCCTCGGTCCAACAGATGCCCTGCGGTTCAGGTTTTCTCTGAAGACACTTGGCGATTTTGGTTCAAATGATGTTGACTAATTTTCAGTAACATTACCGAGCTTTAGCACCCTCTGCATTGCGCGATGCGACAGGTCGGATATGCTTAAGGCAGACTATAACGGTTCTATGAACCTTCTTTGGAGTTCTTGAGTATGACGCGTTCTTTGACCGCCTTGGCTGCGATCATGGCTATCAGCCTCTGTCCTTCCCTGAAGGCTGCTTCGCAGGAAGCGGTAGCGACCCCGGCTGTGCAACAAATCGAAGGCGTCGCCGCAACTGTGAATGATGAGCCGATTACGTATAGTGATGTGCGTGAACGCGCGCAGATGTTGCTCTTGAGCCTTGGCGGACAGCAGCCAACTCAGGAACAAATTCAACAACTCGCTAACCAAGCGCTTGAGCAGTTGATCGATGAAAAACTACAGCTTCAAGAAGCAACAGAATATGAAGTTGAGGTTAGCGATTCTGATATTGCCGACTCAATTAACAATCTCGCCCGTCAGTCAGGTGTCACCCGAGAAGAATTGATAGGAACGCTACTGCAGGCCGGGATTAATCCGAAAAGCCTTGAAGACCAGACACGGGCTGATATTGCCTGGCGACGGATCATGGGCGGGCTTTACGGTTCCCGCATTCGGATTTCCCCCTCTCAGATCAGCGACCAAATGAAACGCATGGTGAGTTCGGCCGCCAAAGAGCAATATCAGATCCGAGAAATCTTCCTTTTTGCACCTGATGAAGAGAATAAACAGCAAGCGCTCGAAGTCGCAGCCACTCTGCGCGAGCAGATAAGCAATGGCGCGCCTTTTCAAGTTGCGGCTCAGCGCTTCTCATCGGCCCCCACGTCTGCATCTGGCGGCGATATGGGCTGGGTTACACTGGATGATCTAGACCAAGCTCGTGCCGATGCTCTCTCAGCTATGCAGGGCCCAGGCCTGACTGAAGCGATTGTTACAGAAGAGGGTGTTTATCTGCTTGAGGTACGTGGCAAGCAGGATCCATCCCAAACAACTTCTCGCGTCGATCTTGTTCGCTTGACGGTTAATGATGGTAGCGATGAGGCGCTCTGGGATGCGGCCCAAGCCGCGACAGGATGTGACTCTATTGAAACCATGGCGGCTGAAGATGAGAACTTGAGAACTGTTCGCCTGGAAGATTTGAATGTCGCAGATTTAGGCCCCGAAGGCCGGAGTATGGTTGAGGCCACAGAAGTTGGGCAAAGCACAGATATTTTTGCCACGTCCGGGACGCTTGCAGTGATGTTCGTCTGCGACCGTCAGGAGAATGTTCCGAATATGCCGACCCGAGAGCAGCTCGAAGACCGCCTGTTCGGTCAGCAATTGGGTATGATTTCTGAACGTTCGCTTCGTAACCTGCGCCGCGAAGCCACAATTATCCGACGCTAATCCTTGGCGAGCCACAAGCCCCTTGCCGTTACTATGGGCGACCCGGCTGGGTGTGGACTGCAAATCACACTCGCAGCCTGGCAGGCACTGAAAGAGCAAGACCAACATACATTCTATGTGATTGCTGATCCTCAAGTCTTTCCTGAAGATCTCGTGGACGTGATTTCGCAACCCGATGAAGCTCTCAATATATTTGCTTCAAATTTGCCAGTCCTTCCCCTCCAAGAAGCTCTACCAGCCTTCGAAGTAGGCCAACCAAACACCGATACCGCGCCGCATATTATTGAGTCTATCGAAACTGCGGTGACGCATAGCTTAAACGGTCTCGCGTCCGGTGTCGTAACGAACCCGATTTCCAAGGCTGTCCTCTATGATGCAGGTTTCAAACACCCTGGGCATACAGAGTTTATTGCCCAGCTCTGTGCACCCGATGGCACAGCGCCCCTAAAACCTGTCATGATGCTGGTTGGTGGCGGCCTCCGCGTTGCGCTGACAACCATCCACATGCCCCTTCGCGATGTACCCAAGCACTTGAATAAAGAGCTTCTGATCGAAATCGGCAGCATAACACATACAGCCCTGCGTGAGCGCTTTGGCTTGGCTGATCCCAGAATCGCCTTCACGGGCCTTAATCCTCATGCTGGTGAGACGGGGACGATCGGGCGCGAAGAGGTTGAGATCATCAACCCGGCAGCTGCTTTCCTGCGCGCGCAGGGCATATCCATCAGCGATGCTCGCCCAGCCGATACGGTTTTCCATGAAGCCCTAAGCGGCGCGTTCGATGCGGTGATCGCCATGACACACGACCAAGGCCTGATCCCGGTCAAAACGCTTGATATGTGGGGCGGAGTCAACACGACGCTTGGGTTGCCAATCATCCGCACCAGCCCGGATCATGGCACAGCCTATGATGCCGCCCGTGACGGGGTTGCCCGGCCGGATAGCTTGATTGCCGCTATTCGGCTCGCCGCAGATATGGCAAACGCATCGCTATCATGAGTACGCGCCCACCTTTGACAGATGCCCCTGCCCGCAAAGCGCTAGGCCAGCATTTCCTGTTCGATCCTGATATCTTACGGCGCACCGCCCTCGCTGCAGGGCCTGTTGCGGAGCGGACGGTTATCGAAGTTGGCCCCGGTCCAGGTGGTCTAACGCAAGCCTTGCTTGATCAAGGAGCCGCTAAGGTCATCTGTGTTGAGGCTGACTCACGCTTTGCAGAGGCACTTGGCGCTTGGCCTGAAGCCAGTGAAGGCCGTCTCAGTATCCATCAAATGGATGCCCGCAAAGCTGATTGGGAAGGGCTTTTAAGCGGGGCCGAGACACCCGCAATGATCATCGCCAACCTTCCATACAATGTAGGGACGCCCCTCTTCGTGAACTGGCTTAAGGCCGGACCATGGCGCGGTGAGATGGCGCTGATGTTCCAAAAGGAAGTGGCACAGCGTGCCTGCGCTGAACCCGGCGACCCTCATTATGGGCGCTTGGCTGTACTGACTGCAGCGACATGTGCGGCGCATATCGCTTTTACGCTGCCACCCGGTGCCTTCCGTCCGCCCCCTAAAGTCGACAGCGCTGTTGCTGTTTTTCATCCTCTGCCAGACGATCAGCGCTTCGAGCATATTGCGGCCCTTGAAGCCGTTACGACGGCGGCGTTTGGACAAAGACGCAAAATGCTGCGCGCTTCCCTGAAAGCTTTGGCAAAAACAGTGAACTTGGTCGCGCAGGACTGGCTTGAATCCTGCGACATTGATCCAACTGCACGTGCCGAAACCCTGTCACAGGAAGAGTTCCGCGCCCTTGCGACCCTGTATGCAACGGCTAAAAGCGAGGCATGATTACGCTTAGCCATGGCGATCTGGAACTTTGCCTCGCGCCGAGCCACGGAGGCTGCGTTACAAGCTTTAGCAAGGGAGGCACTCACCTCCTGAGGGCCGCAGAAATGCCTTCTCCGAACCACTGGGATGCGCGCGATTTCGCAGCGTTCCCCATGGTGCCTTTTGTTGGTCGCATCGATCAAGGGCAGTTTGTCTTTCAAGGCCAATCAATAGCCCTGCCCGCAAATATGCCGCCTGAACCCCATGCCATCCATGGACTTGGCTGGCAGTCGGCTTGGGAGGTTGAGCACGCAAGCGATGCCGAAGCCACTCTGATGCATAAGCATGATGGCGCCTTATGGCCTTGGTCCTATGTGGCCAGACAGCAATTCAAGCTCACGAATACCAGGCTCAGCCTAACCTTGAGCCTTACCAATAAATCCCAAAGCCCCATGCCCGCAGGCTTTGGCTGGCATCCTTATTTTCCAAAGTCTGGGGCAAGTTTAACCGCTCCTGTCCTGCGCTCCTGGACAGGTCGCCATATGGCACCAGAGGCCGCCGCAATCGATCCTCAGACAGACCTGAGGCATACACGCACTGTTGCAGACCTTGCTCTCGATACCGCCTTTGACGTCAGCGCTAACCCTGTAGAAATGGAATGGCCAGACCATCGCCTGATCATACGAAGCGATCCTGTTTTTTCAAAGCTGACGGTTTTCACACCGGCGGATGAACCATCATTCTGCGTTGAGCCAATCACGCACGCCCCGAACGCCCTGAACATGAGCCTCTCTTCACAAGAAACAGGCCTTCAGGTTCTGGAACCCAACCAGACCCTCACCGGGACAATCAGAATAGATGTTGAGATGGCGTCCTAAGACAGGGCCGTGCGAACAGCCTTGCCGGCCTCACTACACTCAATTTGGCCAGGATAACGCGCTCGCAGCGCCGTCATACATTTTCCAACATCGGTAAGCTTACTCGCACCGAGGGACTGCACGACATCATGCACAGCAATCTTCAAAGCATCACCAGCAAGTGGTTGTGGCAGAAACTCTGAGAGAATCTCGATTTCCTCACGCTCACGCTCTGCGTCCGTGATCCGACCTTGGGCGTCATAATCGGCTGAAGAGACCTCCCTTTGCGCCACCATAGTGGTCAAAAGAGCGATAATGTCTTCATCTGCACATCCGGCACAATCGCCACCTTCACGCGCCTGCATGTCACGGTCGTTCATGGCACATTTCACAAGCCGCAGGGTTTGCGAGCGTACACTATCGGCATCGACACTCTCAGCAGCACTCAGCGCTGCGCAGACGCGGCCTTTGAGTGAATTGTGGATGGTTTGGTCTAAATGACCCATATTCGCCTCTTTAGATGATCCATGCGCTTGACGGCGCGGGACAACACCCTCTATCTGCCACCCGTTTGCCTGCGAAATGCTTAATATGGCTAATCGTTTGACAACAGAAAAGCGGAGATAATGCCATGAGCCAAGAAAATCAATCGCTTTCAACCATAGCGACAGGGGCCATAGCATTGGCGGATGGAACCGTTTTCCTCGGCAAGGGTAGCGGGCATGTTGGCACAACGGTGGGTGAGCTTTGTTTCAACACAGCGGTAACCGGGTATCAGGAAATCCTGACCGACCCGTCCTATGCTGATCAGATCGTCCTGTTTACCTTCCCGCATATTGGGAATGTTGGCGCAAATCCGGAAGATCATGAGGAAAGCTCAGAGGCAGCCACCGTTTCCGCACGGGGCACGATTTTCCGTGAACCGATCACACCGCCTTCGAACTGGCGCGCAGAAGATCACTTTGATGCCTGGCTGACCCGTAAGGGTATTGTGGGTCTCTCCAGCGTTGACACGCGCGCTCTGACCCGCCTCATTCGCGAGCATGGCATGCAGAAGTGCGCGATTATCCACGCACCAGATGGCAAGATCGACACAGAAGCCCTGATTAAAGCGGCACAAGCCTGGGAAGGGCTTGAGCAGGCTGACCTGGCCGCCAATGTCTCAACAGACGAGACATTCGAGCATAGCGAACAACTTTGGGACTTGAGTACTGGCTTTACGGCTCTGGAAAATCCTGAAGCGCATGTCGTCGTTATCGATTTCGGGGTGAAGCACAACATATTACGCAATCTCTCCAATGTTGGATTAAGAGCAACTGTGGTGGGTGGTGATGCTTCGTTGGAAACCATTCTTGCTCTACAGCCAGATGGCATTGTCCTCTCAAATGGTCCGGGCGACCCGGCCGCGACGATCAAACGTGTTGGCGAGACCGTAAAAGGTCTGGTCGAGAGCGGCCTGCCAATCCTCGGAATCTGTCTCGGCCATCAATTGCTGGCCCTGTCGCTCGGCGCGAAAACCAAGAAAATGACGCAAGGGCACCACGGCGCGAACCATCCCGTGAAAGATCTTGCGACTGGAAAAGTCGAAATTGTATCGATGAACCATGGCTTCACTGTGGATGTAGACACGCTGCCTGAGGGGGTCGAGGAAAGCCATCGCTCGCTGTTTGATGGTACAAATTCCGGACTGGCCGTGGCTGGAAAGCCGATCATTTCGGTACAGCACCACCCTGAAGCCAGCCCCGGACCGCAGGATAGCTTCTATCTGTTTGAACGTTTCGCAGACCTTATCCGCGACGCGGAAGGCAAGTAGGCCCTCGCCCTAGGGCTGGACGATCAGCTTGCCCACAACCTGACGATCGAGCAGCATCTGGAAGCCTTTGACAGTGTCTTCCAAAGGCAACGAGGCATGGACATATGGACGGGTTCGCCCTTCGCGTGCCCATTTCCAAATTGTTTCGATATTCTCGCGGCCTTGCTCGGGTAATTGGCGACCATACTCCCCTGCCCTGACGCCGACGACTGAGAAACCTTTGATCAGAGGCATATTTGTCGAAACTTGCGCGATACGGCCGGAGGTGAACCCGATCACCAACAGGCGACCATTAAAGGCGATGCAGCGAACGCTCTCATCAAAGATGTCACCGCCCACCGGATCATAAATAACGTCGGCGCCGCGCCCATCCGTCAAAGCCTTCACTTCTTGCCGAAAACCATGCGCGGTATTGATCACGTGATCCGCACCATAGGCTTTCACCTTGGCGAGCTTCTCATCACTGCCCCCAGTCGCGATTACAGTTGCGCCAAGGACTTTGCCGACATCAACCGCCGCCATGCCCACCCCGCCACTGGCACCGTGTACCAGCAAAGTCTCCCCGGCTTGCAGATTGCCGCGGCGCACCAGCGCCACATAAGCCGTAAGATAAGCCGCACTGTATGAGGCGGCCTCTTCAAAGGAGAACGCCTCCGGCTTCTTCTGGAGACCATCCGCCGGAATAGCGGCATATTTAGCGAAGTTCCCAAACTTCGCGCCACCACAAACCGCATCGCCAATATCGAAGTCTTTTACAGCGGAGCCAAGCGCGATGACCTCCCCAGCCATATCCATACCCGGCGTGAAAGGCGGCGCGAGCTTTAGCTGATACTTTCCCTGACACAGTAATATGTCAGGATAGTTGATACTGGTCGCGCGCACGCGAATGAGTACCTCATTGTCAGCCGGTTCAGGGCGTTCAACCTCACGAACCTCAACACCCGACAAATCGTCTGTGAGCCTATGACAAACCAGAGCGCGCATTAAAGCTTCGCATAGGTATCACGCACCATGCCCGCAATCTCTAGGCAGGCTTCCCGCGCCGCCGGGACAACCGCTGTGAAGGCGGTAAATCCATGCGCGAGGCTATCATAGCATTTATGGACCACATCGACGCCTGCCGCTTCGAGCTTCTTGGCATAGGCGGCGCCATCATCAACAAGGGGATCAAACCCGGCTGTTGCGATAATCGCAGGTGGCAAGCCTTCCAGCCGTGCTTCTTGCGCGGGTGAGAGCAACAGGTTCGCGCGGTCGAACTCTTCAGGCAGGTACTGTTTCATGAACCACTGCATCGTATCGGTCGAAAGCGGATAGGTCTCGCCATACAGTTCTGCTGACGGGAACTCCGTCACCAAGTCTGTTGCCGGGTAGATGAGCAGTTGCAAGTCGGGTTTTGGCAAACCACGCCGCGTGCTTTCCTGAGCAATAATTGCACTGAAATTCCCGCCCATGCTGTCGCCACCTATCGCCGCACGGCCAGCCGGGGCGCCATACTTCTCGGCATTTTTCAACGCCCACTCATAGGCGGTCAGGCAGTCTTCAAGCCCGGCCGGAAACTTGTGCTGTGGCGCGAGGCGATAATCGACGGAGACAACCGGGCATTTTGCAACTTTTGCAATCATGGAACAAAAGGCATGGCAGGCTTCAATATCCAGGATAACGCCCCCGCCCATATGCCAATAAGCCATCATAGGCGCCTGAGGGTTCTGATCCGCCGGTTTATAGACACGGACAGGCACATGATGCGGGTCTGAAGTTGGGATTTCGATATCGTCCCACGTCACGCCCGGCTCCGGCTTGGCCGCCAACATGGCAAGACCTTCCTTGGCCGCCGCTTGCGCAACTTCAGGCTCAAGCGAGGACATTGGCGGCTGTTTGCTCGCGCCATGCGCGATCAGCTGAATATGCGGATCAAGGGTTCGCCCACCGATGACGAGCGGTTCGCCACCCGCCATTTTGACTTTCCAGCTATCGGGTAGCTTCAGCATCAGTTTCGCAATTGTCGCTTGCAGGCTCATCGCCCGTCCTCCCAAACTCTTGTTCTGTTTGGGAACTAATCTGCCTTAGCGAACCTGTTTGGCAAGCGCGTCGATACTCGTAATGATGATTTGTGTAGCGAATTCTGCGGCTGCCGCCGGGTTAACAGGACGCCTTTTGAGCATATTGTCACCCATCTCACGGGCAATCCCAATCGCGGCAGCGGTCAAATAGTCGGTATCGATGGCACCATGGCCAGTCTTCTGAAGGACTGATTCCAGGTCTGTTCGAATTTCATCAGAGACGGTCTGCATCTCCGGTGTGTCGACCCGAACACCGATCAGCGCCATGTGCGGCGTACCTTCTTCAATCGCAGCACCATTCTCTTCAGCAAGAAAGCCAAAATACGCCCCATACGCCGTACGGATATAGGTTTCGAGATCTTCGGCTTCTTCCCGGACTTTTGCCAAGAGAGGGCGGAACCGCTTCACCGAATCATCTGCGAGCGCTTCAAACACCTCTTCCTTGGATTTGAAGTAGTTATAGAACGTTCCACTCGCGAGATCGGTTTCACGGATAATGTCACGGATATTTGCCGCCTCATAACCAATACGCGCAAACACCATGCGCGCAGCATCCAGAATAGCCTGGCGATTGGCGGCCTTGGTGAGCGCGCGCTTCCCGGCGCGAATGGGTGGATTAATAATAGATGACATACCAACTCCCTTAAGAACCAGTCTGTCCAAATATGACGAAACGTCAACTTTCTGACTGCACTGCAGCATCAAAAGCCAGTTTGAGCGCTCACTTTGCAATCAGAGCAGGCAAGTCCTGAATCGTTTGTTCATATGTGAAGGAATGTCCCGTTACCCAATTTCCGCCATCAAGATACTCTGATGTCATGTATATCTTACCATCATCGCCAAATGTACTGGTTGACCGAACTTTTTTGATGCTGGGATGGCCCGCAACATCCTCTTCCGCAGCAAAACTACCATCCTCATTTATGCTGATGACACCTTCGGTGCGAAACCCTGCATTGGTAATGTATACATAGACAAGGTTTTCGCTTTCCGAGTCCTTGTAGACATAGGTATCTCCACCATAGGAGCCGTCCGTCAAGGCATGTCGGATCAGGATGGCCGTGCCCCCAAGGGCCCATTGCCACTGCTGAAAGTCATCCTGTCGCTCGCTTGAACCATCCGTTGGTACACCGCGAAAGCGCTGCCCCGGAAGATCAGCCAGCGGGCCAAAAGTTTCTCGCTGTGCATCAGTCGCTGGAGCGGTGAGAGCTGCTTGCTTCTCGTTTGCCTCTTTCACCCAGCGCTCAAGCTTTGCAAGCTCTTCAGCTTTTGCATCATGGTCACTTGTCCCGGCTTGACAGGCAGCCAAGGCAAACATGAAAGCAAAGATAAAACCGCGCATCATTACCCTCCCGTAATTAGCTGCCACCATCCAACCCTTGCCAGGCCGGGAAGTCCAGTGGGTTATGCGCTTCCAGTCCCCATGATTTGCGAGGGGTATTATAATTCCCGGTCAGGACTTCGAAATGCAGATGCACACCTGTGGCATTTCCGGTTGCCCCCATGGTTCCAATCGGTTCGCCAAAGCCTACCCGCTGACCCGGCGCTAAAGCCGGGGCAAAACTCTGGAAGTGCGCATACCGCGTGTAGACGCCAGACCCGTGATCAATAACGACTTGATTGCCAAAGCCGGTTTGCTGGCTGACCTCAAGAATGACACCCGGTGCGGCGGAGTAGATTGTCCCTGCCGGGCGCGAGACCAGATCGATCCCCTTATGCATACGGCCACCCCGAATGCCAAAACCCGAGGACATGCAGACATCATTGGCCGGCGCTGCAGCCATCACCACACCAAACGCCACAATAATCGGATTGAAGTTCAAAACACGGCCATCCGGCCCCAAGGGCGGCTGATTGGAAAACCCGTCCCGACAGGCAAACAGATAGGCGTTCGGTTGAAACGGCCCTTGCGGCGGCGCGTTACGCATAAGACCTGTCGTACGAATGTCCGATGCTGGCGGTTCTGTATAAATATCTGGGTATACGACCGGACGTGGAGACGCGCAGGCCACAAGGCTCAAGCCCAGAATCCAGGCAATACTCCACCGCATACGCTTACGTCCTGTTCAACCTACGCGGCCATCTTCACGCGTTTCTTTCCGCGTTCAATCTCTTTCATCAAATCTTTCACATAAGTATTGAAATCAACTTGCATCGTGTGACGCGCCGCCTGATAGAAATGCCCCATATGGGTTTTCTCATCAGCCTTGGTGATCCGGTCCATTTCTGCATGATCCGGGAAGGCATAATCTCCGACAATTGCAGCGGCAGCGAGCTTCGATTGCTGTTCCGCAAAGTTCACCAGCGTTGGTAAGGGTTGCGCCAAAGCAAGGAAGAACAGGTTCTCATATCCCGGCTTCACCATACGTTTGAACAGTGGGAAGCGGTTCTCATCAGGCGTAAGCGCAGGATCATCAAAGAATGGAAAGCTGACCTTATAGCCAGTTGCCCAAACAATGGCATCGAGATCCTCCCGGCTGCCATCAGCAAAGATCACACCGCCCTGGTCAAACCGATCAATCGCGCCTTTGGCATGAATGTCACCGCAGCCCACACGTGTGAGGAACTCCCCGGAAACAGACGGGTGTGCGTCAAGCGGCTCATGATCCGGCTTGGGCAGGCCATAATCCTCTGGATTACCGAGTTGCTTCTTGATCATCTTACGCGCGAGTTTGCGTCCAAGGCTCGCTGGCATCCAGCTTGGCAAAACCGCTTTGTCCGCAGGCTCGCCATTCAGATATTTTGGCAAAACCCAAACGCCGCGCCGCATGGAGATGGTCAGCTTCTTGGCAATCGGGCGTTGTGAGAGCTCTGAGGAAATATCCATGGCGGAGTTTCCCGCCCCAACGACCAGAACGCGCTTGCCCCGAAAATCATAAGCCTCGAATGGGTCCTCATAATGATGGGAATGGATCTGATAGCCTTTGAACGTATCCTGCCCTGGATAGTCATCAGGCGTACGAGGGTCCCAGTGATGCCCATTGCCGACGAATAGCCATTGATAGGTGCGTGTCTGCCCATCTGAAGTCGTGATATCCCAGTCACCATCGTCGCGACGCGCGGCCTTCGTCACCGCTGTATTGAACGTGATCGTCTCGCGCAGACCGAAATGGTCTACATAGTCATGGAAGTATTGCAGTAGCTGGCTGTGGTGGGGAAAGTCAGGCCAATCTTTGGGAACCGGGAAATCCTCAAACGCCAATCGCCACTTTGATGTGTCGATATGCAGGCTTTGATAGCAGGATGACATGCCATTGGGATTTTTGTAGTACCAATTCCCACCCAGATTGTCTGACATTTCAAAGCAGTCATATGGCACACCATAATCCTTCAGCCGTTTCGCCATTGTAAAACCGCTGCAGCCAGCCCCAATAATACAGGCCTTGCCAACTCGACCGCCGTCGAATGCCATACTCGTCCTCCCGTGACGTTGTTATCTATTTTATAGTCTTTCAAGGATGGTATAGCCGCTTACGCAAACGTCAATTTGTGAGTTGGTAATGAGTGACCCGATCAATAACCTGGACGACCGTCTGGAATTCATGCGCCAGAACATGAGCAGCATGATGAAAATGACCCCGTGGGCGAATGAGCTTGGCTTTGAAGTCACGCGCATCGAGAAAGGCCATGTCTGGGGCATTCAACCCTTCGATGAGAAGCTGATTGGCGACCCGGAAACACGAGTCATTCATGGCGGCGTGATTACGACCTTGCTGGACAACTTGTGTGGGGCCTCATGCGGGGCGGCCTTGAAGGAGTTTCGCTTTGTCGCAACGCTGGACTTGCGCATTGATTATATGCGACCGGCGGAGAGCGGCCGAGATATTCTTGCCGAAGCCGAATGCTATCATGTGACTCGCTCCGTCGCATTCTGCCGGGCATGGGCCTATCACGAAAACCGCGACAAGGTGATTGCAACGGCCCAGGGCGCGTTTGCGATCAACAAACCACGTACCAGCCTGAAGCCAGGGAGCCAGCTATGAGTGAGACACTGACCCGCGGCGAGCAGCTTGAAGGCTTTCTAGCGCGTGTACCGATTGTCCAAACGCTCGGCATGCATTGCGATATCAAGGGCGACGACATGACCGCCGTCCTGCCTTATCAGGACAAGCTGATCGGGAATTTCACGATCAAAGCGCTGCATGGCGGCGCCATAGGCACTTTTCTGGAAATGACGGCGATGGCTCAACTGTTTATCGTTGCCGATGTTGAGCGGCCACCTCGCACGATCAACATTACGGTTGATTATCTCAGGCAAGGGCGCGCGGAAGACCTCTATGCGCGGGCCACGGTGGTCAAACTCGGTCGACGCATGGCCAGCGTTCGCGCTGAAGCCTGGCAATCAGAACGCGACAAGCCCGTTGCAGCGCTTCTGGGTCACTTCCTGCTTGGGCGAGACTAAACCGCCTCTAGCGCAACAAGGACTAGCCCCTCAGCAACCTGCGCGCCGATTTCTGCGCCAATACTTTCAACCACGCCATCGCGCGGGGCCACCAAAGTGTGCTCCATCTTCATGGCCTCCATCACGGCAACCCCCTGCCCTTTTTCGACCGTGTCACCGACTTTCGCGGTCAGCGCGATGACCTTGCCCGGCATAGGCGCCTTAACGGCATCCTCGCCTGCAAGCGCTTCGGCTTCGGCCTCATAGTCCGGGATCGTCATCAGGGCTGAATCGCCACCAACCGTTACAGCGAAGCGTCGGCTTGATAGCTGTGTCACCAAGGCCAACGGCGTCTCTTCCGGAACGTCCAGAATATCTGGATCGACCCAGTCACTTGTCTCACCGACCGAAACAGGTGCGCGCAGATTAGTAGCCGCGTTCAAACGCCAGCCATCTTGAAGTCCCCACGGATCATCGCTTTGGCTTTCAAGTTGGATATCCGCAACGGCCAGAACGCCAGCCAGTTCGTGCTCTTCAGGTGGTTGGCTGAGCGTTTCACCCTGCTCAGCAATCCAGTTCACGTGGTGGGTACCCTCAAAGAAGGCATCGGCCATGGCGCAGCGCCTCAGGAAGCCAATGTTCCCCGGCACGCCAACCAGTTGCAGGTGAGATAACGTATCAACGGTTCGCTCAATCGCTTCTTCCCGGCCCTGTCCCCAGATGACCAGCTTGGCGATCATTGAGTCATAGACAGCAGGCACGCGGTCACCGCTTTCAAAGCCCGCTTCCCAGCGCAGCCAATCGACATCCGTATCCGCTAGCATACCGAACTCTTCAATCAGGCCAGCGCCTGGACGGAAGTCTTCTGCTGGGTCTTCAGCACAGATACGCGCCTCAATCGCATGGCCGAGCAGCGTGATTTCATCCTGCTTAACCGGCAGAGCTTCACCTGCCGCGACTTGCAATTGCCATTCGACCAGATCGGTGCCGGTCACCATTTCGGTAACCGGGTGCTCAACCTGCAAGCGCGTGTTCATTTCCAAAAACCAGAACGTATCCAGCGCAAGCGGGCGCGCGCCATCAACAATAAACTCAACAGTACCAGCGCCTTCATAGCCAACCGCCTTGGCCAGTTTGACAGAGGCTTCACACATTGCCGCGCGCACCTCTTCCGGCATGTTCGGTGCAGGCGCTTCCTCAATCACCTTCTGGCGTTTGCGCTGTAACGAGCAGTCTCGCTCAAACAAGTGAACGGCATTGCCATGACTATCGCCAAACACCTGGACTTCAATATGGCGTGGACGCTCGACCAGTTTCTCAAGCATGACGCGGCCATCCCCGAAGGCTGACTCAGCCTCACGAATGGCGCTTTCGAGTTCAGACGCGAGAGAAACCTTATCAGCAACGAGACGGATACCGCGGCCACCACCGCCAGCAACTGCCTTGATCAGCAGCGGATAGCCAATCTTGTCAGCTTCTTTGGACAGGGTTTCAGCATCCTGCGCTTCACCGCGATAACCCGGCAACACGGGAACCCCGGCCTCTTCGGCTATCGCTTTCGCCTGATCTTTCAGACCCATCGCCTCAATCGTTTCAGGCTTGGGGCCAACCCAGATCAACCCCGCCTCAGAGACAGCTTTTGCGAAGGCTGCATTCTCTGACAGGAAGCCATAGCCGGGATGGATGGCATCGGCCTTAGCACTTTTGGCTGCCGCGATGATGGCCTCACCACGTAGATAACTCTCTGGCGCGGGTGACGCGCCAATCCAAACCGCTTCATCGGCTTCGCGGACATGTTTGGCTCTCGCATCAGCATCAGAATAGACCGCAATCGTGCGTATACCCATGGCCTGCGCAGTGCGCATAATCCGACACGCGATCTCACCCCGGTTGGCAATCAATAGAGATCTGATCATTCTGCTCTCCGTATTTGTCATCCCGCGAGTCTTGCTCACAGCCTTTTCTTCGGCTTAAGCTGAACTGAGACACAGGAAAAGGGGTCCAGGGATGTCGAGACAAACAGTGGGCGGTGTAACTGGCGTGATTGGGGCCCTGGTCGGCGGCTTTATGGGCTATCGACAGGCCTTGGAAGTTGGCATGCCACCATGGCAAGGCGCGCTGATCCTTGGCGGCATTGGCCTGGTTCTCGGCAGTGCTGGTGGCTATATCTTGCGCAGCCTTAGCGCGATCCTAGTCTATGTGGTCTTGCTCGCTGTTCTCGCCTTTTTCTTCAGAGATCAGATCGAGCTGCTGACAGGAATGGACCCGGTTGAATCGGCGATGACGCTGTATCGCGATTGCCTCGAATTTATTCGCGGGGCCTTGGAAGAACGCCGCGTCGAATAGCAATTAGAGCGTTTAAGCTTCGCTACTATCTTCACGCCCCGGAACCTCATCAGCCTGATCGGCCGGACGGCCCGGTATCGCGTAACTGCCTTTAAGCCAACGTGACAGATCAACATCCGCGCAGCGCTTTGAACAGAAAGGCTTAAACTCAGGGCTCACCGGCTTCTTTTCGCAAATGGCGCAGGTTTTGATCTTGCTCATTGACGTTTCAATCCCTCTTGGTTGGCACCAGTCTTTTCAAGCTTTATGCGCCCGTGGAAGTGATCCTGGACAAGTCTGTCCACCACATCCTTGCGCAGCAGATAAGCCTCATAAGTGGATGGGCCAAGCATAAGTGTGAAAAAGCTTGATGTATCGGCCTGCAGCTCACGCTGGGCGTCTCTCAAAGCTTTGAGGAGTGCGGTCTCGGATGTTTCTGCACTCTCACCCCAAGGGGTGTCATGCCAAGGCAGAGCCGCCTGTAACAAGCCAAGCTTTGAAGGCGCAATGACTTCGAGGGGCTCCGTAGTAACAGACTGATAAATCTCAATAAACTTTGATCTTATCTGATCTTTTGCATTGCGATTAAGCGGTTCCACACAGTCCACCACAACGGCGCCACCAAGACCTCTTAAACCCAGCTGGCGGACGGTTTCACTGATCGCATCGCGGTTCAGAGATAAGGCCCGCGCACCGGCGCTACCTTTGCCAACCCGTCCCGCAGAATCGACATCGATCGCGGTTAAGGCGCGAGTACGCTCGATATGCAACGCTCCCCCGCTTGGTATTGAGATAGTCGTCGCTTCAGCTTCTTCAAAGGCGCTGGAAAGGCCCTCCGGGGGGGCTGGATGGGTGCCGAGCGGAGACATAGAGGGCATGGCAAGGGACTGCTGCCACATCTCAAATGCATCCTCCGGTTTCGATACGGACAATGTCGGGTCGCACGGCACGGTTTTGGCCGCATGATCCTGCCGCGCGGCGCAAACAACGTGGCACTTCAGTGTTTGACCCTCATGCAAGTCTTGAGCGTGGACCTTATCCATAAACAAGGTTTCATGCCCGCCTTGCCAAAGCGTGGTTGCGATATGCTCAAGGAAGACATTTCCTGCCGCATCCTTGGTGCGGACCCTTGCCTCAACAATCTGACCATGCCGGACGGGTTCTCTTAAGCCTTCCCAGCGCTGCCAGAATAGACGCCAAGGTCGTCCATCTGATGCAATCGCCGCGGCTCTAACTTCTCCTGGATTGCGCTCAATGAGAATATGATCGAGGGCAAGCTTGGTCATTCAGGCAGACACGCCCGGATTCCCAGAACAGGTAGCTTTGTGCGCCAGCCTTCGGCATCCTCTACGGTGATCAGACCATTATCGATACGCTGACCACCATCCATGCGCTCACCAGATTCAAAGGTCAGTGCCACAGATTGTCCATCTGTTGTCTGGTAACCTTGCTCTGTATTGAACTGCCCGAAAATTGTCCCGCCGGCGGAGACCTGCTGCAGGTTTAGTGACTCGTCCTGGTATTTGAACAGGGCTTGCCCGGAGGTCGCGCGACTGAAGAATATGAACTTGCTGGAATCTGTCTTGCTCCAGAGGAAGAGGCCGCACTCGCCGGGCGCAAGTTGCTGAGGCCCAAGGCCAGACGCCGGGATAGCAGAGCTGGCGCTCGCTCTAGGGGCAACTGGCTCAGTCGCTGATTCAGATGAGTTTGAGGCACACCCAGCCAGAACAGCCAGCCCCAAACCGAGCATTCCATACGAATAGCGGATCATCGTATTACTCCTGCATTGGCACTATGCCTGTATTCCCACTCATTCCCACGCCGCTCAAAACCGATCTGTGGCAGGATGAATGTCAAATCCCGGTCAGCCGTTTCAACGGTGGCGACAAAGCTGGTTTGGCCGAGCAGAGAGGCACTTGCCGATAGGGTAATGCGATCTGCGGTACTGGCCGAACGCCCCACCAGATTAAGCACAAAGGCACCTTCGACACATGAAATCGGCCCGGAAACCTCTCCAAAGTCTTTGCCATACTGGCTGGCAGCAAGACGCAACGTATCAGAAGAAACCGTTCCCGAGGCCTCTTCACAGCCCTGCCGAGTGACCCGGCCAGCCCCCTCAGCAAGGCGGACCTCACCGCCAATCGCCCGAACCGCTGGCGCAAGCCCTTCAATGGAACGCACCTGCTGTTGCGCACGCAAGTTTTCATAACTGAGGGTGCCAGAGGACAGGCTGACCTCGCCTGCGCCACGGCCACCAGCGCCAGACCAGATCACGTCATAAGTCGCGCGGCCAGACAAAAGCGACGCCGGACGCAGTTTCAGCTTCACGTCGCCGACCGACTGGCTCTGCACAAAGAAACCATTGATCCGGCCCTGCATAATGTTGCCCTCAGCGCTGGCCCAGCCAACCCCGGCCCGGTTCACGCCTGTTTGCTTGAGTACAAACTCAAGCGGGGTGAAAAAGGCAGCAGCAATGGCCGCTATGAGCAGAAAGATGATTGTGAAGAAAAGACCTTTAATCATGACACGCCTCGCTCAAACTCAACACTCGCCCGAACAGCCCCTTCCCCAACCTGTTCAATATTCAAGCGCCTGACTTGTCCCCCAAGAGAGGTCTCAACATTTTGAATCCAATAGAAGAGCTGTTGAGGTTGCACGCGTTCGAAGACCAAGGTGATACTCTCTTCGCCATCCCCTTGTAACCGGGAAATCGACAAGCCCTTATCGGCGGCATCGCGGGTCACTGCGCCCTTAAAGGCATCACTGCTCATCATCGGGACACCAGAGTTCAAAGCCTGACTCAAGTTACCGGTCAGGCGACGCTGCCCATAAGCTTCGCTGAGCCGATCAACTCTGGCACTCGCTAAATCCAGTTCCGCCTTAGCATCCGCTTTTGCAGTGAAGGCTGGAACCAGCAAAAACTGCCAAAGAATAACCAGGATAACCAGCACACTAGCAGTGCCGACAAGACCGCGTTCACGCGTGTTCAATCCGCTCCACCACGCCTTCATGATTGCGCCTCCAGAACCAGTTCAGCAACAACTTGCCGCCCGCTCTGCCGAGCATCACCAACTCGGGCCTGGAGACCGGAATTGTCAAACGCCCCCGCCAAGCGGTCGCCATCGGCAAAGTCTGGATAAGCCACAATTGCCAGAACCTGTCCGCGCTGGCGATCATAACGCAGGCTGCGCAATTCACTGCCCTCAATGTCGGACAAGGCTTCATACAAGGCGGCTGTTGTCACAGTCACCGAGGGCAAGACAGCTGTAGGACCGCCTTGTGAGCGGATAGATGCCAATACGCGGTCGACATCGCCCTCAAACTCTGGCCAGCCAGCAAGCGCAATTTCCTCTGCCCGCTGATCCAAGGTGGTGGTCAATTGGGTCATATTAGCTGCGGACCAAAACTGCATACCAAGCCAGCCAAGACCCCATAGGGCCGCCAGCCCGCCGACGAGACGCCATCTTTTCAAGCGCGCGGTATCAACAGCACGCCGCACAGCATAGGGACCTTGCCGCAGGTCGATGGCTTGCCCTGCACTGGCCCATGTCGCCAATTGTTCCAGTAAAGCTTCAGGATCGCCGCCAAGCTCATACCGGGTAAGATTTTCGCTCTCTCCCGTCAGCCCCTGCAAAAGATCACGAGGGGTTGTCGCATCCAGAGCAAAGCTGCGGCCCTCGACGCGGCCGAATACACCTGCATCACTCGTGATCAGAACATCGCCGTCCGGGAAGATGCTCTGCGGTACAATCAAGGCGGCATCACCAAGGCCAAGATCGGTCAGCCGCGCAAGCCAGACCTGAACCCTGTCTTCACCAATCACGCAAACAGACCTCTCGGTTGCATCCTCTAGGCGTTCGCCGAGCGCAATGTGCACTTCATCAACCGATTGAGCGAGGTCGTCCTCAACCGCATAAGGCGCAGCGCGGCGGGCATCGCGCTCGCTCTTCATTGGAAGAGCAGCTTGTAACATCGCGACCTCAACTGGGGAGATGAAAACGCTAACATTGCGCCCCTTTGCGGCGACACCACGCGGGGTTTCAGACACCTGCCAACGCTCCCCCTGACGCCAGGCAAATAGCGGTGGCCCTTCATCGGGCAAAAGAGCAAAGAGGTCAGCCATCGCCTTATTCAACCCTTTCCCGACGCAAAACTCTGACTGGCTGCCCCGGTGGCATTTCAATCAGAAACTTCACGCGCATACTCTGTCCGCGATAGGCAACATCTGCGGTTGTTTCCACCAGAGATGACACCACACCAAGCCGCTCAAGGCGTCTTAGATCAGGGCTAATCTGATTCACAGCCGCTTCTTGCAAAAAAACCTCAACATCTGGCCAGCCGCCTGTTGGGCGCGCGAGAATGAGCGATCTGGCCTGCTGGGGCTCTAAAGCGCCTGAGAAAGCCTCGATGAGGCGCGGCGCCGATCGCTCTGTGAGTGTGTTGATATTTAGCGGTGGTGAGGGTTGCAGCGTGTTCTGTGGCAAGACACAGACCAGACCTTCAAGTTGCTGGACGACGTCTTGGGTAAAGCCCTGGATCGCACGAGCTTCAGAAACACTCTCCAATGGCTGCGATGACGTACGATAGGCGGGGGTTAGTCCAGTATAATAGGCATCCTCTGCCCCGCCGAGACGACTGATACTGTCATTGTCACTCCAGTCCCGCAGGCTGGCTGACAAAGTTTGGGCTAAACCGCGCTCAAACTCGAAATCCTCGAGGAAGACCTGAAACGGATCAATCGTATCGCGGCGGCGTGTTGTTTCCTCTTCATTGGTCGTCGCGCGCTTGCCATTGAGGTCATAGCAATTGGTCATATCCCGCACGCTCAGGGTTACAGATCCACCCTCGACCGGAAACACCTGAGGCTGCAACAGTCCCGGTAAATCAGAAGATAGACGCCCTTCTGTCTCCAGCATGATCGCTGTCAACTGCGATTTCACCACTTCCTCACCGGCGGCAATGTAAAGTCGGAGTTGCGCCTGACCATCGAGCAAGCGGGTGCGGTCTACTGAACTGCGCACAGATTGGCTGATCCCAACGGCGACAGCTGACATGGCCGCCACAATCATCAGCACTGTGACCAGTGCCGCGCCACGTTCATGTTTGCGTGTCGTCCAAAGCATCAAATCCGCCCTCCGGTCAGCGCGGAGATGATCAGCTCGCGCTCATCCTCAAAGACGATTTCAAGCTCAATCAGGTCGGGCAGGATATGGAGCGCCTGTCCCGCATCACCCTGCCATTCGCGGGACCATTCGCCGCCGCGCAGGAAGCGGACATCAATGCGGCTAACCCCTTCAAGTAGAATGCGCTCGACGCGCGGTGTACCGGTCACCGCATCAGGGCGCACAGTGGCCGTTCGAATAAGCGTGTTATTCTCCAGACGATACTCAACGTGCTGGAGCGTGCTGCGATCTTCGCGGCTTTGCGGGTTTACCCAACCAGAGCGGACAAAAGCGAGGATGGGTCCACGTTGATCAGAGGCATTGCCAAACAGATTACCCGGCGCGCCAAACCCGGTTTCTGGCACAGTTGCCCGCATGGACAGGGCGGCAATGTCATTGCGCAGGAAAGCCTGTGCCATATCAAGGGTGCGAATTTCAGTTTCCTTGTCGCGAAGCTGTTTACTGGAACTACTTGCACCCATGAGCAATCCGGTACCTGCGGCAGAAACAATTGCCAGAACAAAGAGCGCCACCAAAGTTTCAGCCAAAGTGAACCCGCGTTGAGAGGGAGATCGCGTCATGACGGTTCGCCCTCCCCTTCGGTACCGCCGTCTTCATCCTCAACTGCAGCAAGCGGTAATGGGACAGCCTTCAAAGACACCAACCGGGAGAGAACCTGCGTCCCTTCCCCTTCAAGGCGGACCTGCACTTCCAGCGCCTGCAAGCCACCCGGCTGAGCAGGAACAACTGTCAAACTATACGCAAACTGGCGTCCAAGCTGAGTCTGTGTCCCGGTCTGGATACCGCCATCCAGGACATTCGGCTCGACCATGGCCAAGGCCATGACATTTTCCCCAACGGTGCGCGCCAAGAGCCGCGTTTCAAGCGCAGCTGTGTTGCGTGTCGCGTCAGAGGAAATCTGCAAAAGCGGGATCGCTGCCATCGCGAGAATGCCCATCGCCGCAACAGTCTCAACCAGACTGAACCCGGCTTCAGATCGCGCATGCCTAGCCCGCATCGATCTGTACCTCACCATCGGCCAGAACCGTCACGGACAAGCGCTCTCCTCGTGAGCGAACCAGCATTTCGGTCGGTGTGTTCACGCCTGTCGGATCAAAAAGGATGTCAGGGCGAGCTTGCTCATCAGCCTCCGTCTCAGGGGCATTCAGAAACACAA
Source organism: Hyphomonas sp. FCG-A18 (assembly GCF_045287255.1). Lineage (GTDB taxonomy): Bacteria > Pseudomonadota > Alphaproteobacteria > Caulobacterales > Hyphomonadaceae > Henriciella. Next base: position 1,266,427 of record NZ_CP137142.1, on the reverse strand, counting down.
TATCAACGCGCTCCGGCACGGACTGGCTGTTTCCTGAAACCGCGTGCCACTCCCCCTGCCGCCATTCCTGCAAACGGTAGCGATCACGGGCAAAGCCAATCCCAACAACACGGCCCGACAGGATTGCCCGGTCATGTGCGCGAGACACATCCTGCGCAAAGCGTTCCGTAAAGCGCTCTGCCTCGCTTGAACGCTCAGGCAGTGTCAGGACAACAAGGCTGCTGGTAAGTGCGATAATAAAAACAACCGTCAGAACCTCAATCAGGGTCATCCCGCGTTCGCTATGGCGCGTATGTGCGAGGGTGCCCATCATGGCTGTGATCAGTTGTCCCAGTTACCGATATCAGCGTCGAGCTCTTCCCCACCTTCTTTGCCATCGGCACCATAGGAGTAGAGATCATAAGCACGGCCAGACTTGTCACCGGGGCGTTCATAGACGAACGGACGTCCCCACGGGTCCATGGGCAACTTGGTGATATAGCCCCCCTGCCGATAGCTCGCACCGCTGGGGATATTGTCCGGGCGTGTGACCAGCGCTTCAAGGCCCTGTCGTTGGCTCGGATAATCGTACATATCAAGGCTGTATTGTTCGAGCGCGTTGGCCAGCCGGGTGATATTCGTCTGTGCGGTCTTGACCTGTGCATCGGTGCGCGCGCCAAGCACGTTAAACAGGACCACGGTTGAGAGTAGACCAATGATAAAGATCACCACCATGATCTCTGTCAGGGTAAACCCGCCTTCGCGGCGCAGGCGTTTGATCCGTTTCAGGTCCATTATTATCTCCGTCAGCCACCAATGGCCATTGTATTAAGTTGCAGGATAGGCAGCATGATTGCCAGCACGATGAGCGCGACAATCCCCGCCAGGATCACGATCAGCAATGGCTCAACCAGTCCGAGGGCGACCGTGGCATTATTGTCCAGCTCATCTTCCATATAGTCAGCTGCGCGACCCATCATGTCCGGCAGGTTGCCGCCACGCTCGCCACTCGCGACCATATGGACCAGCATGCCCGGGAAAAGCTCTGACTTACGCAAGGCGCGATTAAGCGATTGGCCCTCTTCGACGTCGCGGCGGACTGTTGTGAGAGCCTTTTGAAAGACTGCATTGCCAACTGCGCCGCGCGCCGCCACCAGAGCGTCAGGCACGGTGGCGCCACTACCGGACAATGTCGCAAAGGTTCGCGAGAACCGCGCGGCATTGACCGTCCGCATCAGTTTCCCAATCAGAGGTAAAGCCAGCACAAACTTATCCCAGCGCAGCTTCAAGGCAGGCTGAGTAAACACCCGTCGCATGCCCCATCCGGCCAGCATCAAGAGCGGGATCAGGATAATACCCGACCCTCTCAGAAAATTCGAAACCGCGATGACCCCCTCAGTCAGGGGCGGCAAATCCTGACCGATTGTATCAAACTGTTCAACCACCGCGGGGACGACGAAAACCATAAGCAGAATAACAACGACCAGCGCGACAACCGCGAGAACCGCCGGATAAATCAGTGCCGATAGAAGTTTACGACGAAGCTTGCGGGATTTTTCCAAATGCGTGGCGAGACGCTCCAGCACCTCACCCAACCGCCCGGCCTGCAATCCCGCAGAGACAACAGAGCGATAGTATTGCGGGAAGACCTTGGACTGTTGAGCCAGCGCCTCGTCCAGCGCGTAGCCCTCCTGAACCGCTGCGCGCACACTCATCAAGGCGCCACGTACGCCGGGTTTCTCAGCTTGTCCGGCAATTGCCCCAACAGCCTCTTCAACTGTTGAGCCAGACCTGATCAGCATAGCCAGCTGACGGGTTGTCAGAACGAGATCATTTCCGCCCATGGAGCCGCCTGAACGTGAAAAACGCTTTTGGCTCTTTTTCTCGGATGTCTCATTCACCTCCAGCGGTGACATCTGACGTAGGCGTAACTCCTTGCGGGCCGCGCGCGCGGAATCAGCGGTTATGACCCCTGTGGCCTGCTTCCCGTCCGGGCCGATGGCAACATAGTCAAAAACCGCCACGCCTAACGCTCCTCATCGCGGCGGCAAACGCGCAGCACTTCCTCAACGCTGGTTTGGCCGCTTACGATATAACGCGCCGCATTGGTGAACAGCGTATCGTGTTGCGCAAAGGCCTGATCCTGAATTTGGTCTTCGGAACCATCATTACGGATCAGCTCTCGCAGATCGCTGTCGACTGTGATCAGTTCATAAACGCCAAGACGCCCAGCATATCCGGAATTACCACAGGCCATACAACCTGTTGGCCGATAAAACGCCTGAACGTCACTTGCTTGCAAGCCGAACATGGCAAGCTCATCCGGGTTGGGCTCATGCGGGCGCTTGCAATGATCGCAAAGCTTTCGCACCAGACGCTGCGCAATCACCGCGCGCAGGGTCGCCGCCAGAACATAGGGCTCAATCCCCATATCGCGCAGACGCTGAATCGCCCCTGCCGCGCTATTCGTGTGCACGGTGGAGAGCACTGGCCGCCCCGTGGCGGCAAACTCGAAGGCGACTTTGGCGGTTTCGAGATCACGGATCTCCCCGACCATGACGACATCGGGATCGTGACGCAGGATCGCCCGTAAAGTTGCAGCAAAGGTCAGACCGACCTTGTGGTTCATCTGGGTCTGGCTGATGCCCTCAAGGCCATATTCGATCGGGTCCTCGAGCGTCATCACATTCCGCTCGCCATTGTTCAGAACAGAGAGAGCCGAATAGAGCGTCGTGGTTTTCCCTGAGCCAGTTGGGCCAGTCACCAGCGTAATGCCATTCGGCTGAGCCAGAACCTCCCGGAACCGCGCCAACGTGGCGCCGTCCATACCAAGTTCATCTAGCCCAAGCAGCGCATTACGTGTGTCCAGCAAGCGCATGGTGACGCGCTCACCATAACGGCTTGGCAGGGTCGAGACCCGGACATCAATGCTGCGCCCGCCAATAGAAAGCGAAATCCGGCCATCCTGCGGCATGCGCTTCTCAGCAATATCGAGCCGCGCCATAACCTTGATCCGGCTGATCAGGGGCGCAGCAAGGCGGCGCGATGGGGTCAGCACTTCCTGTAAAACCCCATCAATACGGTAGCGCACAGACATCTGGTCTTCATGTGGTTCGATGTGAACGTCCGAGGCTTTGCGATTGACCGCCTCATAGATCAGGCCATTGATCAGGCGGATGACCGGAGCGTCATCATCACCATCAAGAAGGTCTGCGGTTTGCGGAATACCCTCAACAAGGCTGGCGAGATCCCCATCTCGATCCAGAGCGGCCTCAGCCTCATCGCCTGTAACCCCTTCGCGAGCATAATGCTCAGTCAGGGCGCGCTCAAAAGCCGAGCCATCCATGGCCTGCAGCGTAAATGGCAGACGCAGAACGCGGCGGGCTTCGGATAGCGCAAATGGGTCCGCGCCATTACGCACGCCAAGCTGTACGGCCTCGTCACTGCGATCGAGAACAACAATCCCCTTATCGCGCGCGAAGCTATAACTGAGGTCTGGACCAGTCTGTGCGTTCATTTTTCCACTCTACCTGCGCCATAGAGGCCGCACAAATAGGTTATTCCTCCATTGGAGGCTTGTCCCCCAGCACTTCCTCAATGAAAGTATCGAGCGAGCTGCTACCATTATCGGCATCACGCAGCATTTCTTCGGCCCGGATGTAGCGATAATTCCGGTTTGTGACACTACGGGCTTCTTCACGATTGCGCACGATGGTCGGCTTAATAAAAACCATCAGGTTTGAGCGGTTCTGTCCCTTCCCTTCGGATTTGAAGAGATTACCGACGACTGGGATATCACCCAGAATTGGAACTTTGGAGTTCACAACCGTGTCTTCCTGTTCGATCAGACCGCCGAGCACGATGATCTCGCCATTATCGGCCAGGACCTGTGTCGTGATTTCACGTTTGTTGAAGATCGGGTTGGTCGCATCTTCTCCCACCACACCCGCGATGTTCGAGACTTCCTGATAGATATCGAGCTGGACCGTGTCATCTTCAGAGATACTCGGGGTCACTCTAAGTGTCACACCAACTTTCTGGCGCTCGACCGTCTGGAAGGGGTTTGAGTTATCCGAGCTCAAGACAGAGCCAGTTGCGATCGAAACCTCCTGACCCACCAGCAATTCCGATGTGCCATTATCAAGCGTCATATTAAACGGTTTGGAGAGGATACGAGAGTCTGTGTCTTTCTCTACGGCTGTCAGAACAGCCCCAAAAAGCGTGTCGCCACTTTGGCCAACACCACCAACCGTTGCGCCATCGAGCCCTAGGAGTGAGTTCACAGCTGGTGTGGTAAACGGGTTCGTCCCACCAAACACGTCCGGGTCAATCAGAGCGCCCCCTAAAGCCAGAAGATTTGGCGCAGAACGCGAAAAGCTGGTGCTCAGGAATGGAATTTGGGACTCACCAGTCCCAGACAACAGGAATTCCACGCCAAGTTCACGGGCCGTATCATCTGAAACTTCAACAATGATGGCCTCAACCAGCACCTGCGCGCGGCGACGATCAAGCTCATCGACAACGCGTTCCATGGCCAGCAAAGACTCTGGCGGCGCACTGATGACGAGGGAATTGGTGGCCTCATGATGGGCGATCGTTGCTTGTCGAGACACATCATCCGCGGGACCGGATTTTGCCGCCATAGACTCGCTAAGCTTTTCCAGAATGGGAACAATGTCTTCGGCAGTAGAATTCTTCAGCGCAATGACCCGCAAACTGTCTTGAATCGGATCGGTCTCATCCAACTCTGTTGCGACACGGATCGCCTGAGCAACATTCAGCTCATCCCCGCGCACCACGATAGAATTGCTGCTTTTGGAGGCTGAGACCTCAAAGTTCGTTCTTGCGCCATCTTCCCGTGTCGACATCAGGTTGGAAAGGATACCTTCCATCTCAACCGCAGGCACATTGCGCAGAGCAATCGTTTCCATCTTGGTGCGATCCGAGCTGTCGAGCCCCGCAACCACTTCGCGTAGACGCGGCATGTTCGACGCATAATCAACAACAACCAGCGTGTTCGACCGCGCATTGGCGATCACCTGTCCCTGTGCGTCCACCAGAGGTTTGACCATCTGAGCTGCCTCAATCGCCGAGAAATTGTTGAGGCGGATCACTTCTGTCCGGAAGATATTGGCCCCTGATGCATTCAGCGATGCCTCACCAATCGCCATTTGCTCTGGCAAAATACGGTAAACACCGCGCCCAGCAGGTACGGCCGTAAATCCATTTACACGAAGCGTGGACAGGAAAACCTGAAACACCTCATCCGTAGTCATGGCCGCTTGCGACATCACGGTCACTTTGGTGCGCCGTACATCTGGATGCAGAATGAATGTATATCCGGTGATAATGGAAACATCATCGATCAGCGCCGTCACCTCAACATCATTGAGGTTCAACACATGACGTGATGCCTGTGGGGAGTTCATTTCCGCTGTGGCGATCGGTGTGGCCAGCACCATCGCAGCTGCGGTTCCAAGAAATACTCTCTTCATGGCTCGCCCTCTATCCATCATTCTTCAAACTCAATAATCACTTGTACTGGCTGCCCGGCCCGGTCAATCTCCAAAGAGGCTGCTGATGTTGCCCCCATGACGCTGAGCATCTCATCGGTATCCAGTAGGGCCACTTCTCGGCCATTCACTGCGATTAGAACATCCCCCGGCTGAAAGCCTAAAGCCTGCAAATCAGCAACATCCCCACGCGCCTCGATACGATACCCAATGGTTCGCCCTTCACTGCGTGCTTCGCTCAGTGAGATCGTCCGCAAAAGGACATCAGGCCCAGTAATACTGATAGATCGCGGTGCTGGCTCCACATCAACTGTCGCGCGCGGCACACTGCCGTCGCTAATGACAGAAAGGCCTGCTGAACGGCGCCCCAGCAGAAGCGTCTCATCGATACCGTTACGGTTCAAAATCACACGATCAGACAAGATTCGTTCTAAAGTCACACCGGGCAAGACTTCCTCGCCAACAGTGAACCGCTTCTGTTGATTATTCGGTGTGCGAATGGTCGCTGAACTGTTCCGATCAAGGGTCGACATGAGCAAGCCATCCAAAACCAGATTAAGCTGGGTTTCCGGTACATCGATCGGGGTGTCATCAAGTGTGCCTGCCCCCTCAAAAGGGTTTGAGCGCACCAGAAGCGTCAGGTCGGCCTCGGTTGTCACAGTGCGTGACAAGGCAAGTGTCGGCAGAGGTCGCTCTCTATAGTCAGCAACTGACGCTTGCGGCGCCACGATTAGCCATGCGAAGCGCGCTAGGAGTAGTGCGAGTGCGGCGACCAGAAGCAATTCGAGCAGAAAACGCACAGGCGCCTCGAACGCTAATAGCCTATCGATTGGGTTGGCTTGCGCCATCCTTACTCACCCTGTTCTGCTAACGCTTATGGTTAGCCTCTCAAACCTTCAGTCCCTATACTGACGACCCGTGTAGGAAATGTGACGAAACTGTTTCATCACAACAAGTCCTATTAAGTCATGTGACTATCCGGCAATTAAGTGCCCCAGGCACCATGCGAACCAGATTCCCACGGCCAAAAACGGACCAAATGGGATTGCCTGTCTGCCTTGTGCCTGGCCACTTAGCAGCATGACCAGGATGGCCATTGTCGAGGCAACCAGTAAGGACAAAGGTATACCTGCAGGCCCAAGCCACGCCCCGCCTGCGGCTAAAAGCTTCGCATCACCAAGGCCGATCGCTTCAATACCGCGCTGTCTGAGCCAAAGCCAACGCAGCCCCGCGATCAGGCCAAATCCAAACAAGGCCCCTATGCATGCCCAAAAGTATCCTGAGCCAAAATTGCCGCCGACCCAAAGGCCAATCAGAACCAAAGGGAGCGTAATCCAATCGGGTAAAATATAGCTTCTCAGATCAATCGCGGTAGCGACAATCAAAGCGGCAAAAAGGATAGACGACCAGATCACTGGCGGCGGTTGTGATATCCAATAGCTATAGCTCCATACCGCTAGGAACAGAGTAATCACGACGAAAAGAGCCACCAGCCTCAATCTGGCAGAGTAAGTCTTGAATTCAGGGTAATCCGGCTCAGCCACGATAGCCCATTGCGACAACAAAGAGTTCAGGGGAGCCCGCACGGCTGGCGGGTGGCTTGATGTGTTTGACGGTTTTGAACATGCGCTTCAGCCGCTCCTGCATGTCCGCTGTCGCGCCGCCTTGGAAGACCTTGGAGCAAAATGCCCCGCCCTTAACCAGATGCTCTTCAGCAAAATCAAGGGCCATATCAGCCAGCGTCGCCGTGCGCAGGTGGTCAGTTTGCCTGTGCCCGGTCGTGTTTGCAGCCATATCCGAGAGTACGAGATCAGGCGGACCACTCAGCCCCTTCATCATCGCTGCAACATCATCCGGGTTCATGATGTCGCCCTCGATCACATGCGCGCCAACAACAGGCTCAATTGCCAGCAGGTCAATTCCAACCAGCTCTTTTGGTTTGTGTTTGAGGACAACCTGTAACCAGCCACCGGGCGCGCAGCCCAGATCGACCACTCTTTGTCCCGGCTTCAAAATCCCGGTTTGCTCATGGATTTCCAGCAATTTGTAAGCCGCGCGCGCACGATAGCCGTCACGCTTGGCTTTCTGCACATATGGGTCTGAGAGCTGTCGCTCAATCCACTTTTTCGAGCTTTCGGACTTGGCGTTATAAGCGGTCACTTTGCGTTCACCCATCCGGCGGCCAGACCCACGTTTGGTCTTGTCTGGTCCTTTCCAGCGACGTTTTTCGGTCTCACTCATTCTGCCGCCTCCACGCGCTGTGCCTGCATAGGTTTCGGTTTACGTCGTCGACGCTTTTTACCGTTTCGTTTCCGCCGAGGTGGGCCCTGCATCATGGATAACAAGAGCCCTTCACGTAAACCACGATCAGCAACCCGCATTCGGCCACCCGGCGCAAGGCTCCAGGCCGCTTCGACAATTGCACATCCAGCCAACATCATGCCAGCCCGATCCTCGCCAATTGTTGGGAACCTCTTACGTCCATCAGGGCCGGCATCCTTAAGGCGATTGACTGTTGCCATCATCTCCGCCTCAGTCACCCATTGCCCGTCCACAGCGTCACGCCGATACTTTGTCAGGCCAAGGTGCACCCCGGTCAGGCATGTCACCGTGCCCGATGTTCCGATCACATGGGCCTCACCGCTAGCAAACATTTCGCGGATGCCCGGCGCGCGCTTCCACTTGTCGATAAGGCCTTTTGCATGCCCCAGCATCGCCGGATAGGCTTCGTCTTCGGGCAAGTGAGCGAAGGCTTCTGTCAGCGTCACAACGCCAATGGGCAAACTCGTCCATGCCTCAATCGGCGACTGGGTCAGAAGCCCCTTAAGCCCATCCTGCTGTACCGGATGGGCATTGACGAGAGAGAACTCTGTCGATCCGCCACCAATATCCAGCACCAAGACTTTTTTGACGTCTGGCGCGACAAGGTTGTGACAGCCGACCATGGCCAGCTTCGCTTCCTCGGCACCACTGATGATCTTGAAAGTCAGGCCAATCTCTTCACGCACGCGTTTGATGAAATCAGGCCCATTCTCAGCACGGCGACAGGCCTCAGTTGCCACACAGCGGACATGGGCAACCTTCTTGGCTTTGAGTTTAGCCGAAATCTTTCTTAGCGCATCCATCGCGCGTTCAATTGAAGCATCAGACAGGCGACCGGTTGCCTCAAGCCCCTCACCGAGACGAACAATCTGCGAGTGTGAATCAAGCACAGCAAAGCTATCACGCTTGCGCGCGGCGATCAGCAGCCGGCAATTATTTGTCCCAAGATCCACCGCTGCATAGAGCGGGGGTCTCTTCCCTGCGTGGCCCCGGTTCCGGCTGCTTGCTGCCCGGTTGCTACGCTTTTTTTCGTCAGCCATATGCGGCCCAAATCTTGTCTGTTACCCAAAGCTGTAGCACACAAGGGTGTGATGAGTCATCGACCCAGTGTCATACAGCGCCTCGCGCAATTGTTTGGATCACGACAAGCCGTGGCTCCAACCCCTGCGGTTGAAGCGCCTGTTGAAGAACAGCCGCTTCCAAATGCAGTCATCTCTCGGGACGCAAAATATCAGATCGGTCAGGTCCTGCGCCACCGTCTGTTCGACTTCCGCGGTGTCGTTTTTGATGTTGATCCGACCTATGCCAATACTGAAGAATGGTATGAGGCAATCCCTGAAGAGGTCCGCCCGGACAAGGATCAGCCTTACTATCACTTGTTCGCGGAAAATGAGCGGACGCATTATGTCGCCTACGTCTCAGAGCAGAACCTCGTCCCCGATGAGAGTGACGCACCGATCAAGCACCCTGACATCGCTAAAGTTTTTGAAGTCAGCGATGGTGCCTATGTCCTGAAACCCGGACAGCGCAACTAAACCACATCAGACAGGCGCATTCGCTTCCGGTGAAGCTTTCTGAAAAGCCTCCAGAGCCATACATGCGGCATCCACTGCGACCAGTTTCGGATAAGCGCCAAGATCCACATCAAATCGGCGCGCATTATACACCTGCGGAACCAGTGTTATCTCCGCGATGGTCGGATACTCAGCAAACAGGAATGGGCCTTTAGTCTCTTCGATACGCGCCTCAAGCGCCGCAAACCCCCTGTGAATCCATTCGGCATACCAGGTCGAAATCGCAGCGCTATCCTGCCCCATTTCCTCACGCAACCAAGCTTGGACAGAGACATTATTAAGCGGGTGGACATCGCAGGCGATTGTATCGGCAAAGGCCCGCGCCTTTAGGCGCATAAGCGGGTCGGCAGGTAAAATCGGAGCATCAATCCACGTTTCGTCTAGCCACTCCAAAATCGCCATGGATTGGCCAATGACCTTGCCATCAATCTCAATAGCAGGAACACGCATTTGCGGATTAAGGGCTTTGTACTCGGAAGATTTATGCTCAAGCTTATCGGGATGCAGACTGATTGGCACGCTCTCAAAGGCAATGCCTTTCAGATTGAGGGCAATACGCAGGCGATATGCCGCCGAAGAGCGCCAATAATCATAGAGTTTAACAGCCATTCTCTGCCCTCGCGCAAATTTTAACCAAGTCTCTTGACGACATGTTACAGACTCTGGCCTATATTAGTTGCATGAGCAACCATTCTGAACGACCCGCACACACCAATCCAGACTGGACCATAGATCAGGGCTGGGCTGATTATACCGAGACAGAACACCAGACGTGGGACACGCTATATGAGCGTCTAATGGCAGTCTTGCCTGGACGCGCGGCGCCAGAGTTTTTGCATGGACTTGAAGCCCTGAACCTCAATCGCGGTGGTATTCCGAACTTTGAAGAAATATCCGATGAACTGGAACAGCTGACAGGCTGGCGCGTCGTGGCCGTCCCAGGCCTTGTGCCTGATGATGTTTTCTTTGAGCATCTGGCTAATCGACGGTTCCCAGCCGGGAGCTTTATCCGCAAGCCCGAGCAGCTCGACTATATTCAGGAACCGGATGTCTTCCACGATGTCTTTGGCCATGTGCCAATGCTGACGGACCCGGTTTTTGCCAACTATATGGAAGCGTATGGCAAAGGGGGCTTGCGCAGCCTGCGTCATGCAAGCCTGAAGAATCTGGCCGCGCTCTACTGGTATACGGTTGAGTTTGGCCTGATAAAGACCGATCAAGGCTTGCGCATTTATGGCGCGGGCATTGTCTCTTCCCCTGCCGAAAGCCGTTTCTGTCTGGAAGATCCTTCACCAAATCGGATTGGCTTTGATCTCGAACGCCTAATGCGCACAGACTATCGCATCGATGATTTCCAGCAGACCTATTTTGTGATCGACAGCTATGAAGACCTGTTCAGAGCGACCGTGGATACCGACTTCGCACCCTTCTATGCGCAGATGCTTGGCAAGTTTGACCTCAAGCCTGAGGATGTTCTGGATAGCGATACGGTTTTGACAAAGGGTACCCAGGCCTATGCCAATCGCGGTGGGCGTTTCGCCGCTTAGAGCCTATTTTCACAATCCAGAACCAAACAAAAAGACCGGGCTCCTGATGAACCCGGTCTTCTTCTCCACGCCTGTTCCCCCAGACGTAACTTTCAGGCGGCACCTTAAGAAGATACCGCCCATAAAAGAGTGATCTACACCTTGTAGTACATGTCGAATTCGACAGGGTGCGGGTGTAACTGCAGGCGCTCAACTTCTTCCATTTTCAGGTCGATATAAGCGTCAAGCTGATCATCATCGAACACGCCGCCCTTCTTGAGGAAGTCACGGTCCGCATCAAGCGCCTCAAGCGCTTCGCGCAGAGAGCCACAGACTTGCGGAATAGACTTCGCTTCTTCCGGTGGCAGGTCATAGAGATCCTTGTCCATCGCATCACCCGGATGGATCTTGTTTTCAATGCCATCAAGACCCGCCATCAACAGGCCAGCAAAGGCCAGATATGGGTTGGCCGTTGGGTCCGGGAAGCGCGTTTCAATACGCTTGGCCTTTGCACCGGTTCCGAAAGGAATACGGATAGACGCTGAACGGTTGCGGGCTGAGTAAGCCAACATAACAGGGGCCTCAAAGCCTGGCACCAGACGCTTGTACGAGTTTGTCGACGCATTGGTCAGAGCATTCAGCGCCCGTGCATGCTTAATGATACCGCCAATGTAGTAGAGGCATGTCTCTGACAGGCCAGCATAGAGGTCGCCTGCAAATGTTGGCTTGCCACCTGACCAGATTGACTGGTGCACGTGCATACCAGAGCCGTTATCGTTGAAATATGGCTTCGGCATAAAGGTCGCTGTCTTGCCATAGCTCGCAGCAACATTGTGAATCACATACTTATACAGCTGCAGATTATCTGCCATCGTCACCAGCGTGTTGAACTTCATACCAAGCTCATGCTGAGCTGGCGCCACTTCGTGGTGATGCTTTTCAGGCTCAAGACCAAGCTCACCCATGACAGAGAGCATTTCAGAACGCATGTCCTGCTCGCTATCGATTGGTGGGACCGGGAAATAGCCCCCTTTTGGCCCAGGGCGGTGGCCCATATTGCCCATTTCATAGGACTTGCCTGTATTGGCTGGTAGCTCGGTCGAATCGAAGCTGTAGCCCGTCATATGCGGCTCAGTATTCCAACGCACATCGTCGAAGACGAAGAACTCAGCTTCTGGGCCAAAGTAAGCTGTATCCCCAACGCCCGTCGACTGTAGATAAGCTTCCGCTTTCTTCGCTGTGCCCCGTGGGTCACGGCCATAAGGCTGGCCAGAAATCGGGTCGAGAATATCACACATGACAGCCAGCGTGGTCTGCTGGAAAAACGGATCGACCTTTGCAGTATCCACATCCGGCATCAGAGTCATGTCAGACTCATTGATGCTTTTCCAACCCGCCACAGATGAGCCATCGAACATCTGACCATCGGTGAAGAAATCTTCATCAATCATGCCTTTATCGAAGGTCACATGCTGCAGCTTGCCGCGCGGGTCAGTAAAACGAAGATCCACGAATTCGACATCGTGTTCCTTCATCATTTTCATAATCTTGTCGGCCATCAGTATTCTCCTGTCTTTAAGCCCTGTTCCAAACGCGAGCGGTCTCTAGAGAGCCCCATCACCGGTTTCACCGGTGCGGATGCGGACGGCCTCGCCCACATCGCTCACAAAAATCTTTCCATCGCCAATCTTGCCGGTCTGGGCGGCCTTGGTGATCGCTTCGATGGCACCTTCAACAGCACTATCGGCGATCACAACCTCAACTTTGAGCTTAGGCAGGAAGTCCACAACATATTCGGCACCGCGATACAGCTCTGTGTGTCCGCGCTGGCGACCGAAGCCCTTGGCTTCAACGACGGTCATGCCCTGAACGCCGACTTCATGAAGGGCTTCCTTCACATCATCCAGTTTGAACGGTTTGATAATCGCTTCGATTTTTTTCATGGCTCCGGCCCCTGTGACTCGCTTCTGCTGACTGGCTTAGCCTACCCATTCACTGGCGTAGAGGTGACAAATAAGAACCTGCAATCCATGAGCGATGTTGCATCGAAAATGACCACTTGTGCACAAGGATCAGGCAGGCATTCAATCAAAAAGTGACGCAGGCGTCATTGTTTTGAGGGGCTCAGTCTGTTAGACTGGTATCAATAACAAGGTATTGACTATGCTCCGACCCGTTCCTTTCATTGACCCAGCCAGGCCCAAACCAAAGTTGAAGCCGCTAAAAGCATGGCGGCATATGCAGGCTCTCATCGCCGACAAGGAAGATACTAAGCAGGTGTTTCATATTATCGAGGCGCTGAACGGGAATGCGACACGTAGGGATTTTGAGAAATTCTATGCATCACCTAAAGGCCCAGAACTCCTTGATATACACAGGGATTTGCCCCCGATGCTGGATAATCATGACGCTCTGAGGAAGCTGCCAGAAGGATCGGTTGCCCATGCCTATGTCGATTTCATGGAGCGCGAAGGGCTTTCGGCTGCTGGCCTTGTGGCTGAGAGTCTGACACAACGCGAAAAGCAGCAGCAATTCGATGACGATTATCTGTGGTACATGAACCGCCTGCGCGACACGCATGATCTCTATCATGTCCTCACTGGCTATGGTCGTGATGCTCTGGGTGAAGACGCTCTGCTCGGGTTCAGCCACAGCCAGAATGGTGGCCTTGGCGTAAGCTTTATTGCCTTTATGGGATCACGGGAAGTCGCAAAGCATGCCCCACGAGAAGCCAAAATCCCCGCCGTGCTCAAGGAAGGTCGGCGCCATGGAAAGCTGGCCGCGCGCATTGTTGATCAAGACATTGAAGCCCTGCTGGCCGAACCGTTGGACGCAGCTCGCGAACGTCTCGGGATCAGGGAGCCTGTTTTGTACAAGCGAGCGCTGAAAATTATCGCTGACGCGGGCCTTGATCCAGCTCTGGTCGCCGCATGATCACACTCGTCCGTCACGGTGAAGCCGCAGCAGGATGGGGCGACCATCCTGATCCCGGCCTATCGGATACAGGCTATGCGCAAGCTCAGGCTGTTGCATCGAGCTTAAGTACGAGATCAGTGTCATTGATTCTGACAAGCCCAATGCAAAGGTGTCGAGAAACAGCACACGCACTTGAAAAAGTGCTCGATCAAACAGCACTTGTCACACCGGAAGTGTCAGAAATCCCAACGCCAGAAGACCTACAACAGGATCGCGTGGACTGGTTAAAAGGGTTGATGGCAGGAAACTGGTCAGATACCCCACCTGTAATCCAGGACTGGCGTCAGGCCCTGATCGCCAAGATTGTGACACTGCCAGACAATACTGTCGTGTTCACTCATTTTGTCGCGATCAATGCCATTGTTTCCGGCCTGGAAGGTTCAGATGCTGCTGTCGTCTTCCGGCCAACCTACTGTTCCCAGACGATACTGGAGCGCGCAGCAGACAGATTACAGGTTACGCGCCGCGGCGCAGAAGCCGAAACGCGCGTTCTTTAAAACCCTAATACTTGAAGCAGGCTACTCTTCGCGCTGCGCGACAAGGTCTGCTGTCATGCCCTCAATCTTGGCGATGAGTGCATCAGATGATCCCTGATTTTGATCAAGAATGGACAGGAACTGTGCTTGCTGCTCAATTGCCAACCAGATCAGGTTACCGTCCGCATTCAGGGCAATATCAACAACCTGATATTCACCACCCCGCAGCAGGACACGCCAACGAACCGTCAGTGTTTCACCATCAGCTCGTAAAATCTGGGTATCAACGATTGAGTCGCGCGCGTTACGGTCAACCGATCCGGTGACCTGAACCGCCTGGCCCTTATACTCATTGAAATAGAATTCGTAGACTGCCAGTGCATAGGTCCGGAAGGTCTGGATATACCGCTCAAGCTCGTCTTCGGAGAACTGGCGGGCATATTTGCCGATCACAAACTTTGCCACAGCATCGAGGTTGGAAAACTCTTCCATATAGAGCTGGAACTGCTCTCGCCGTTCCTCGGGTGTCACATCCGGCGCATTCAAAGAAGCCAGCACATTATTGGCATTTTCCTGCACATAGGCTTCGGTCTTCTCATCAGCGAGCGCTGGAGCTGCCATCAGCATTACTAGGCCAGCAGATATAGCGGCTCTAAAAGGTGTCATTAAACGCATGACAATTTCCTACTCAGTTTCATCCCCGAAATCGTAATCATCAAATTCGGGCAAATTTGCGAACGGGTCTTCTTGCGGTACGCCGTCACGAATTGCGGCGTCTCTTTGTTGTGAATAATTACGGCGCAGGGCCACATAAGGTTCCGGCTGTGAGCGTAAGGCTTGAATTTGTGGCTCAAGGCGCTCTCTGACTGAAACGACACCCGCCACACCAATCGCTGCGCGTGTCGCAACATATGTGTCACCCTGACCATAGTTCAGGGGTGAGGCAAAACCATCAACACCGCTGCCTGTCAGGTCACGCAGGTTGGTTGGCCCACGCAGGGGGAGCACAATGTAAGGCCCAGCAGGGACGCCCCATTTGCCAAGCGTCTGGCCAAAATCTTCTCGATGCTGAGGCACCTCAAAATGTGTCGCAGGGTCAAAAATACCACCAAGTCCGATTGTTGTGTTCACAACAAAACGCGAGGCTGTATCAATCGCTGCGCCAGGTTTACCCTGTAGAACTGTATTCACGAAAACAACTGGCTGATTGAGATTGGTCAGAAAATTGGTGACACCGCCACGGATTGGTTCATTGGTAATTGCACGATAGCCATCGGCAACCGGTCCCAGGACTGCCTTGTCGACACCCTCATTGAAGCCGTACATAGTCCGATTAAACCCCTCGAGAGGGTCAGGTACATCGCCTGCCATGACTGGCTCTTGTGTGGTTGCACACGCAGAAAGCCCTACCAGAGCCGCCGCAATCAATATTTGCCCCCGCATAGGCGGCTCCTTCTTCTTATCGTTACGCGATATGCGACCGCAAATGCGGAATTGCAACACACTGAATTGTGAACTTCTTTATACGTTGCGTGTGAGCCACAAGATGAGTGAATAATTCAGTTGATTTTCATATAAACATTTGTTTATACGTTTTTATGACCGCGAATGATCTCCTGACGAAAGCCCTGAAGGCGAGCGGCGAGCCCACCCGGCTTCGCATTCTTGCGCTTTTGCACCAAGGCGACCTGTCGGTTGGCGAACTGGTCGACATTCTTGGGCAAAGCCAGCCTCGCCTATCGCATCACCTGAAAACACTTACGCAAGCTGGCCTCGTTGAGCGACTGCCTGAAGGGTCATGGGTTTACTACCGCACCGCCCGACATGGTCAGGCTTCACGATTGCTGGCGACAATCTTTAACTGCCTGGATACAGCTTCTGAGCCTTTTGCCGCTGATCGCATCGCGCTCACGAAAGTCCGCGGCACGCGCGCGCAGTCTGCTGAGACCTACTTCTCATCCATCGCAGATGATTGGGACAATATCCGGTCATTGCATTTCCCTACCGCAGCGATTGAAACCGCGCTTCTCGATATCACAAACAAAGGGCCGTTTGAGAAACAGATCGATCTGGGTACTGGTACAGGCCGTATGCTCACCCTGTTTGCCCCGCGTGTGAAAGATGCTGAAGGGCTCGACATCTCGCATCACATGCTCACGGTCGCACGCGCCAATCTCGCACGCTCAGGCGTCGCTCATGCCCGCGTCAGACAAGGAGATGTAACCGCCACACCTTTTGAGGATGCCACGGCGGATCTTGTGACGATCCATCAAGTGCTTCACTTCATGGATGACCCTTCCGCGGTCATCCATGAGGCTTGCCGCCTGCTAAAGCCCGGTGGTGAGCTTGTGATTATCGACTTTGCCACCCATGAACTGGACTTTCTAAGAGAGAAGCAGGGGCACAAACGCCTCGGCATTCGCAATACGGACATGGAAACCTGGTGCGCTGATGCTGGTTTAACCGTGTCGCCCCCACATCGCATTGATCCACCCGAAACACTGGAACAAGGCTTGTCCGTTCTGATCTGGAAAGCCATCCGCCCGTCTTCAATAAAGGATGCTGTCGCATGACACAGCTCGCCACAGCCACGCAGCAGGACTCCCCTGCCCCAAACGTTTCCTTCGAGTTCTTTCCGCCCAAGACTGATAAGATGGAAGCGAAGCTTTGGGAATCTGTCGCGCGTCTATCCCCAATGACGCCGCGTTTTGTGTCTGTGACGTATGGCGCTGGCGGATCAACCCGCGACCGCACGCATGCCACCGTGGCCAAGATTGCACAGGATACACCTCTGACACCTGCAGCGCATCTGACCTGTGTCAGTGCAACCAAGGAAGACGTGTTGCAGGTCGCTGAAGACTATTGGAATGCGGGCGTGAAGCATATCGTGGCCCTGCGCGGTGATCCCCCAACAGGAATGGGCGAGCAATTCGAGCAACATCCCGGCGGATTTCGTGATAGCGTGGACCTGATCGAAGGCATTCGGGCACATCGTCCTGAACTCGGTCAGGTGTTTGAGATTTCAGTGTCTTGTTATCCAGAACAGCACCCGGACAGCCAAAGCTGGGACGCCGACATTGCTTTCCTTAAAGCCAAACAGGATGCCGGGGCGGATCGCGCCATCACGCAATTCTTCTTTGAGCCTGACACGTATCTGTCTTTCCTGGATCGCGCGCAGGCTGGCGGTATCACCATGCCGATTGTTCCCGGGATCATGCTGCAACCAAACTTCACAGGTTTGAAGCGTATCTCAAAGCTTTGTCAGGCCAGCATCCCGGATTGGCTCCACACTCTTTATGAGGGCACCGAGGACGATCCGGAAACGCGCGAACTGATTACTGCAAATGTTGCTGCTGAACTGTGTCAGGCACTCGCAGAGCAAGGCGTCAGCGACTTCCACTTCTACACACTGAACAAGGCAAGCCTTGCCCTTTCGACCTGCCGCCTACTGGGCCTGAAACCGAAGGAAGCCTCTCAATGAGCAATCGCACCGACCGTATCGCCGCACTCCACGCCGCCGCGAAGGACCGTATCCTGATGCTCGACGGCTCATGGGGGGTGATGTTCCAGCGCATGGGTCTGGAAGAGGCGGATTATCGCGGGGATCGTTTTGATACCGCGACTTATCCGGGCCAGATGAAGGGGAATAATGATATTCTCTGCCTGACCCGCCCCGAGCGCGTGACAGAGCTGCATGATGCCTATTTCGCAGCTGGGGCCGACATCTCTGAGACAAACACCTTCTCAGCCACCACAATTGCGCAGGATGATTACGCGCTCGACCTGCAATCGGTTATCGACATTAACTTCGAGGGCGCAAAACTTGCGCGAGAGGCAGCAGACCGCTGGACCGAGAAAGAGCCGCATAAACCGCGTTTTGCTGCTGGTTCAATCGGCCCGCTCAACAAGATGCTGTCCATGTCTTCAGACGTGAACGATCCCGGTGCGCGCGAAGTCACCTTCGATCAGGTCTATCAAGCCTATCGCGAACAGGTGCAGGCGCTTAATGAAGGCGGCGTTCATCTCTACCTGATTGAGACGATCACGGACACACTGAACTGCAAGGCCGCGATCAAGGCGATCATGGACCTGGAAGCCGAGGGTATGGAAAAGTTGCCCATCTGGATTTCCGGCACCATCACAGATCGTTCAGGCCGCACCCTTTCCGGGCAAACAGTTGAAGCGTTCTGGCACTCGGTTCGCCATGCCAAACCGTTCGCCATCGGATTTAACTGCGCCCTCGGCGCCGACCTGATGCGCCCGCATATTGCCGCGCTTTCACGCATCGCGGATACGCTGGTCGCGGCTTATCCGAATGCCGGCCTGCCAAATGAAATGGGGCAGTATGATGAGGAACCACACAAGACGTCTGGCGAAGTTGGAACATGGGCGCAAGATGGCCTCGTCAATATCCTCGGGGGCTGCTGCGGAACAACGCCAGAGCACATTTCCGCCATTGCCAAAGCGATTGAGGGCGTAAAACCACGCCAGCCTGTTGTTGAAGAGCGCGCCATGCGCCTCTCCGGCCTCGAGCCGTTTGAATTGGTGAGTTAGGGCATGCGCACAAACGGCCCTGTCACTTTAGGCGATCTGTTCATTTTCTACGGCCTGCTCAAACAGGGCGCGAGCGGTATGCCCGCCAATATCGATTTGGAGGCAGCCGGCGAATTCCTCGGTACCTGCCGATTTAAAGGGCGGCTGTATAATCTAGGCGGTTTCCCAGGGATCGTAGACGGTGACACGCTATGCCACGGTGTGCGCTATCGCCTTGATGATGCGAGCTTAATTGAAGCGCTTGATGCATTTGAGGATGTCCTGCCCGATGATCCTGATACTTCGCTCTATAAGCGGATCAAAGTATCGGTTCTGGATGATCAGGCTGAGCCCACTGGCGAGACCGCATGGATTTACTGGTTCAACCAGTCGGTTGAACCTTATACTGAAATTCCGGATGGCAACTGGCCACTCGACGCTGGCAAGACGCGTAAATAGGAGGCCCGCATGAAAGTCTATGAAAAACTCGAAGAGAAGATTATCCGCTTCATTGAGGAGCAGAAGCTCTTCTTTGTCGCGACAGCGCCCCTTTCCGCCGAAGGGCATGTGAACCTCTCCCCCAAAGGTTATGATGCTTTCAAGGTGATCGATGACACGACAGTTGCATGGCTCGACCTTGGCGGCTCGGGCATCGAAACGCAGGCCCATGTTCAGGAAAACGGCCGTATCACGATCATGTTCTGTGCCTTCGAAGGGCCAGCGAACATCCTGCGCCTCTATGGCACGGGTGAGGTGATAAACATGCATGATGAGGGCTTTGACGAGATGCTCGCCCTATTCCCCGGTTTTGATCGCGCACGTGGCATCTTCAAGGTCAAGCTGACCCGTATTCAGGATAGCTGCGGTTGGGGCGTCCCGTTCTATGAGTTCAAGGGCGAACGCGACCAGCTCACCCGCTATATCGACAACAAGCCCAAGGAAGAGTGGGCCGAGAGCCGCTACACCAAAAATGCGGAAAGCATTGATGGATTGCGCGGTTTGGAACGCCCTAAAGAGTAGCTCCACAATATGACCTCCCAAGCCTCCACTACTTTCGTCAATATTGGCGAGCGGACCAATGTCACGGGTTCTGCGCGCTTTCGGAAACTGATCACGGCGGGTGATTATGCGGCCGCTGTAGAAGTCGCGCGCCAGCAGGTTGAGAATGGCGCTCAGATTATCGATGTGAACATGGACGAGGGCATGTTGGATGGCGCGCTCGCCATGACGACATTCCTCAACCTGATTGCGGCTGAGCCTGATATTGCCCGTGTCCCCGTCATGATTGACAGCTCCAAGTGGGAGGTGATCGAGGCAGGTCTGAAATGCGTGCAGGGCAAGGCTGTCGTCAACTCCATCTCGATGAAGGAGGGCGAAGCGCAATTCATTGAGCAGGCTCGCAAATGCCTGTCTTATGGCGCGGCTGTCGTGGTGATGGCCTTTGATGAGGTTGGGCAGGCCGATACCGCGCCGCGCAAGATTGAGATTTGCCAGCGCGCATTCAAAATCCTGACTGAGACCGTCGGCTTCCCGCCCGAAGACATCATCTTCGATCCGAACATCTTCGCGGTGGCCACCGGGATCGAAGAGCACAATAGCTATGCTGTGGACTTCATCGAGGCGACGCGCGTGATCCGCGAGACCTGTCCGGGCTGTCACGTCTCCGGCGGGCTTTCCAATGTCAGTTTCTCCTTCCGCGGCAATGAGCCC
Source organism: Hyphomonas sp. FCG-A18 (assembly GCF_045287255.1). GTDB lineage: Bacteria > Pseudomonadota > Alphaproteobacteria > Caulobacterales > Hyphomonadaceae > Henriciella. The sequence goes on along the minus strand of NZ_CP137142.1, from coordinate 1,245,818 downwards.
GTGCGCCGGGCGATGCACTCGGTTTTCCTCTATCACGCGATCCCTGCAGGCATGGACATGGGCATCGTCAATGCGGGTCAGCTCGACATCTATGACGAGATCGAACCGAAGCTTCGCGATCTGGTCGAAGATGTCATTCTCAACCGCAATGCAGATGCCACTGAGGCCCTTGTCGATTACGCCGAACAGTTCCGTGGCCAGAAAGGCAAGACGGCTGAGAAAGACATGTCCTGGCGCGAGCTGAAGGTTGAGAAACGCCTCGAACATGCCCTCGTCAACGGGATTACAGAATTTATCGAGGAAGATATTGAGGAAGCTCGCGCTGCGGCGGCTCGCCCGCTTCATGTCATCGAAGGCCCCTTAATGGATGGCATGAATGTCGTGGGGGACCTGTTCGGATCAGGTAAAATGTTCCTGCCGCAAGTGGTGAAGTCAGCCCGCGTGATGAAGGCGGCTGTCGCCTATCTCGACCCGTTCATGGAAGCGGAAAAAGTCGAGCTGGGAACCGTTGACCAGAACAAAGGCAAAGTCCTCATGGCCACAGTCAAAGGGGATGTGCATGATATCGGCAAGAATATTGTTGGCGTCGTCCTCGCCTGTAACGGTTATGAGATTGTCGACATGGGCGTCATGGTGCCATGCGAGGATATTCTTGCCAAAGCTGAGGATGAAAAGGTCGACATTATCGGCCTGTCTGGCCTCATCACACCCAGCCTTGATGAAATGGTCTATGTCGCACGTGAGATGCAGCGCACCGGGATGACGCAACCCCTGCTGATCGGCGGCGCCACGACCAGCCCGGCACATACCGCCGTGAAGATTGATCCGGCCCGTCAGAACGGCCCAACCGTCCACGTTACCGATGCCAGCCGCGCGGTTGGTGTCGTTTCCACCTTGCTCTCCGATGATGAACGCCCACTTTTTGTGGAAACAACGCAGGCGAAATATCAGCGTATGCGCGATAGCCGTTCAGGCGGACCACCAAAGCCGCGCCATCCGATCGCTGTGGCCCGTCAGCATGCCCATAAACTCCAGACAGGCCCGGCCCCTGCCCCATCGTTCACGGGCACAAAAGTGCTGGAGGATTTCGACCTCTCTGTGCTCGCCCGCTACATTGACTGGACGCCATACTTCTCCAGCTGGAATCTCGCTGGGCGGTTCCCGCAAATCCTCGAAGACAAGATTGTCGGCGAAGCCGCCAGTGACCTGTGGCGTGATACCGAAGTCATGATGCAGCAAATCCTCGGGCAGGACTGGTTCAAACCGAAAGCCGTGATTGGTTTCTGGCCTGCCAAACGCAGCGGCGACGATATTGTGCTTGAGAGCGGCGAAGTCTTCCATACGCTCCGCCAGCAGATGATGAAGGATAATGAGCGGGCGAATTTCGCGCTGTCAGATTTTGTCGCTGAAGCCGGTGATCATATTGGCGGCTTCGCCGTGACCTCTGGCCCGGAAGCTGAACAAATCGCCAAGGCGTTCGAAGCCAAAGGCGATGATTATTCCGCCATCATGGTCAAGGCGCTTGCCGACCGCTTCGCTGAAGCCATGGCCGAGTACATGCATGAACAGGTCCGCAAAACCCATTGGGGCTATGCCAGTGATGAGGATCTCGATAATGAGGCCCTGATCAAAGAAGCCTATGAGGGTATCCGCCCGGCCCCCGGCTATCCGTGTCAGCCGGACCATACTGAAAAGGAAACGCTTTTCCGGCTACTACAGGCTGATCGCATTGGCATGGAATTGACGACAAGCTTCGCGATGACACCAGCAGCTGCAGTCTCCGGCCTCTATATCGCTCATCCTGAAGCAGTTTATTTCGCCGTGGGCCGGATCGAGCGTGATCAAGTCGCGGACTATGCCTCCCGCAAAGGCATGGAGATGCGCACGGCTGAACGCTGGCTGGGTCCAATCCTGAATTATGACCCAGCCGAGGTTGAAGTGGCGTGACCCAGACCATCGCGCTCATCACCCTTGTCGTGCCGGATTATGATGCCGGAATAGATTTCTATGTCGGCAAGCTCGGTTTTGAACTGCTTGAGGATACCAAGCGCAGTGAGACCAAGCGCTGGGTTCGTGTCGCCCCGAAGGGCGCGCAGACCGCGATATTGCTGGCAAAGGCTGACGGCCCAAAGCAGGAAGCGGCTATTGGCAACCAAACTGGAGGTCGGGTTGGCTTCTTCCTGAATACGGATAATTTTGACCGTGATTACGCAGCAATGAAACGGGCTGGCGTAACCTTCAAGGAAGAACCACGCCACGAACCCTACGGCTCGGTTGCTGTGTTCAGTGACCCATGGGGAAACCTGTGGGACTTGATCGAGCCGAAAGCCTACCCTGCCAGATAAGGAACGATCACAAAATGGGCGAGTATGGTCAAACCGACCGCCCCTAACGTTGCCCAGATAACCTTCTTGCGCAGCATAGGCTCTTTAGGGGCGCCCTCTTCGGACCCCTCAATCACCTCGCCACCATCCTCAAACTGGCCCTTCACACCAATTGGCAGGACCGCCAGAAGACAGATCCACCAACTGATAAAGAAGACAACGACGGTTCCGACCGGGTCCATTTAGTGTGCCCCATCCTTTGGCGTTTCCATCAACTCGATCAGGACACCATTGGAATTCTTCGGGTGTACGAAAATGATTGGCGTACCGTGTGCACCGATCCGCGGTTCACCCAGAACAGTTGCGCCGCGATCCTTCATCTCACGCACAGCCTCGTGGATGTCCTCAACTTCGAAACAGACATGATGCTGCCCGCCTTTCGGGTTCTTCTGAATGAAGTTCCAGATTGGGCTTTCCTCATTCAGCGGCTCAATCAGTTCGATCTGGCTGTTGGGCAGATTGACGAAACAGACTTTCACGCCCTGTGCTGGCATGTCGAACGGCGTCGTAATGTCTGTCGCGCCGTAAAGTGTGCGGTAGGTGTCCATCGCGGCTTCAATATCCGGTACAGCAACACCAACGTGATTGAGCGGTCCAATCTTGAAATCTGTCATCTTGAGTCTCCTACAATCACACTCTTAGCACACTGACATCAACGATGGGCTTGCGTCCAAACGTCCGTTCGCATTGGCGTTTCACTGCGCGGACAAGCGCGCGTTCAACGTCTTCATCGTCCAGACGCTTGCGTTTCTTCAAGCCATTGAGCGCTTCTTCAGCGGCTTCGTCGACATCAATCAGGCTCTCATCAGCGCTCCGCCCATCGGTTTCAGACAAGCCTCTAGCGGCAATTAGTGGCCCGTCAACGACGTCACCATCTTCATCAATCGCAACTGAGACCGAGACATACCCCCATTGTGAGAGGCCGCGCCGTTCCTTCAGACCCTCACTCTCTGCCGGGACCAGTCGATTGCCATCTAGATACAAGCGGCCATTCGGCACCGTATCGATGATTTTAGCATCACCGGGCGCGAGGCGGATCATATCGCCATTGCGCGGGGTGACCGCCTGCCCGACCTGCAGGCTTTTCGCATAGGCGGCGTGCTCAACGATATGACGGCGCTCACCATGCACGGGCACGGCAATCTTGGGCCGAACCCAACTATACATCCGGCGCAACTCATCGCGCGCTGGATGCCCGGAGACATGAATCGGCCCTTCCGTCATGCGGTCCGTGATGATGCGAACGCCCTTCTCTGCCAGCGCATTCTGCATCTCGAAGATGCCCTTCTCATTGCCCGGAATGACCCGGCTAGAGAAGATCACGGTATCGCCATCACCAAGGCTGATATGGCGGTGATCGTCACGACTGATCCGACCAAGCGCAGCGCGGGCTTCACCTTGTGAGCCAGTGCAGAGGAAGAGTAGATTGTCATCCGGCAAGCTGCCAGCGGCCTCCTCATCAATCAGGTCGGGTAGCGTTTCAATCACACCAGTTGCGACGGCGGCATCTGTCACCTTATGCATAGAGCGCCCAACCAAACAGACACTGCGCCCAGCCAGACGGGCCGCTTCAATGACACTTGCCACCCGCGCGACATTCGAAGCAAAAGTGGTGACCGCAATTCGTCCCGTCAGGGAGCCAATCAGTTTGATCAGGTTCTCGCGAACCACGCCTTCTGAGCCACTTTCGCCCTCAACAAAGACATTCGTGCTATCGCAAACCATGGCCACAACACCTTTGTCACCAAGCGCTGTAAGGCCCTCAATATCCGTCGTCTCACCAAGCTGAGGATCAGGATCAATCTTCCAATCGCCCGTGTGCAGGATTGTCCCAAGCGGGGTTTCCAGAGACAATGCGTTCGGCTCAGGAATGGAGTGCGTCAATGTGATGTAGCGAACCTTGAAAGGTCCAGCCTCTACCTCGCCCTCAAGCGGAATGACATTGATCGACACCTGTTTCAGGCCACGTTCAATCAGTTTTGCCTGCGCCAGATGCGCCGTAAAGGGCGTTGCATAGATCGGTGCCCGGGTTTGCAAACGCGGTAGGAGTAGGCCGATCGCGCCAATGTGGTCTTCATGCGCATGGGTCAGGAAGATGGCGTCAATCAGATCCCCCTTATCCTCAAAGAAGGATGGGTCAGGCGTGATCAGGTCAATACCCGGCGTATCTTCCCCGCCAAAGGTCACGCCAACATCGATCAGAATCCAGCGGCGGTCTTCCTCAGGGCCATAGCCATAGGCATTCAGGTTCATGCCGATCTCGCCACATCCACCCAAGGGCAGGAAGACAAGCTCAGCGTTATTATTTTCGTTCATATAATTCGTTTCAATCTTTTATATTTCGGCGGTAGACCTCAAGCAGGCCGACCTCCATTAAACTCTGGTCAAAATGATCTATGGTGTCGCTTGCACCTTCAAAGAGCGACGCAACGCCGCCCGTGGCAATCACCGTCAAGTCACCGCCATATTCATGCTTCACACGTCGGACAAGGCCATCGATCAAATCAACATAGCCCCAGAACACACCGGACTGCATGGCCGATACCGTATCCTGGCCGATCACCTTGGCCGGCTGCTGTATCGCAATTCGCGGCAATTGCGCCGCAGCGTCGTGTAGCGCCCGCATAGACAGATTGATCCCGGGAGAGATTATCCCACCTTCAAAGCCGCCATCGGCCCCAACCACATCGAATGTCGTCGCTGTGCCGCTATCAATGACCAGTTTTGGGCCTTGATAAATCTGGTGCGCGCCGATCGTCGTTACAAGTCGGTCTGCTCCAACTTGTTCAGGGCGGCGGATCCGGATGGGCACGCCCAGCTTGGTTTCCGGGTCACCAACGAAGACCGGCTCAGCATCGAAATACCGACGCGAGAGATTGCGGAAATTGAACTTTGCCTGCGGCACCACTGAGGAGACGATACAGGCTTTGATATGGGACAGTTCAAGGCTTTCCATCTGCATCAAGGCGGCAAGCCAGACGGCATAATCATCAGCCGTCCGGCTCGGGTCGGTTGAGCTGCGCCAGCGCGCGACCCAATCCTTGCCGCTATGCAGCGCGAAACTTGTATTCGTGTTCCCGATATCAATAACCAGCAGCATTATTCGACCTGTCTTACCAATTCGACGTCACCTGCCCTTATGGTCTGTCTGTTACCATCCGGCAATCGCAGGATGAGACCACCATCTTCGGCGAGATCTTCGAAAATCCCGGTAACACGTGCATCAACCGGGCCAGCTTCCACTTCCTGCCCCAATGCTTCGGCATTGGTTTTCCAGTCATTCAGGAGCGCTGGAAACGCATTCTGGGCTTGTGTCAGGCGGTTTTCCAGAGCTTCTCGCAAGCTGCTCAGCACATCATCGGCGGATAGGCCATGCGGCGCCCCAAGCGCGTTCAGGCTTACGGTCTCCTGTCCGTCAAGTTCAGGTGCAACCAGAACATTGATCCCAATACCCAGCGCGACCCAGACAACACCATTGGTCTCTCCGGACTCGACGAGGATGCCTGTCAGCTTAGCTCGATCAACCCGGACATCATTTGGCCATTTCAGTTTGAAGCCAACACTCGGCAGCACTGCCTTACACGCATCAACTGCCGCCAGCGCCGCCGCAAACGGGACACGCCCCGCCAGGCCAAGTCCACCAGGTGGGACAAATAAAACGGATGTAAACAAGTTACCGTCTGGCGACGACCACTGGCGCCCTAACCGCCCCCGACCTGCCGTCTGACGACGTGCCGCGATCCAGACAGGGCCAGCCTCTCCCTTGCGGGCACGCCTTTTGGCTTCCTCGCTGGTGCTATCAATCTCATCGTACCAGTAAACTGGCGCGCCTTTGATCACGGTAACAGGCTCTCTGTCGCACTCCTCGCCAATTCACTGAACGGCGACACGAAGATAAACAAGCTAATGCTGGCCAGCGCTGTGACATAGACGCTGCCGGTCACCCAGCCATCAACAGGTTCAAAGTCTTCAACCGGGTCACTCACCCACATGATCAGGATCAGTCGGAGATAATAGCCAAAGGCAATCACAGAACTCAGTACGAGGATAATGATTAGCGGCAACAGGCCCGCATCAATCCCCGCCTCAAACACTGCAAGTTTTCCGAGGAAGCCAAAAGCCAGCGGGAAGCCAGAGACTGAAATGACCAGAACCGTCAAAGCCAGAGCCAGTGCTGGCTGGCGCCGCACGAGGCCCGCCAGTTCATTGATGTTCTCAACCATACCACCTTCGCGACGCATGGAGAGGACACCGCCAAACAAGCCGAGGGCAGCGATCACATAAGCGGTCATGAACATCAGCAAAGCTGTGCCACCGTACTCTGCGCCAGCGGCGACAGCGACAAGCGCATAGCCCATATTGGCAATGGATGAATACCCCAGCAAACGCTTCAGGTTTGTCTGGATCAGCGCGCCAAAGGCGCCGACCAGCATAGAGGCCGCAGCGATGATGCCGATAATGATCTGCCAGTTCTGGAAGGCCATAACCTGCGGAAAGGCCGTGAACATGATGATCGCGAAGACGACCATGCTCGCCATTTTCGGTGCGGTAGCGAAGAAGGCGACAACCGGGCTCGGGCTACCTTCATAAACATCCGGGGTCCAGACGTGCATGGGCGCGGCAGAGACTTTGAAAGCAAGGCCAGTGATCATCAGCACCATGCCGAACAACATGCCCATACCCGGCTCTGTTGCGGCAACTGCGCTGTATGTGACGCTGCCCGTAAAGCCGTAAACGAGCGAAATACCATAGAGCAGCAGGCCAGATGCCAGCGCGCCAAGCACGAAATATTTCAGACCCGCCTCAGCAGACCGCGCACTATCCCGGTGGAAAGATGCCAAGACATAGGATGACAGCGAAAGCATCTCGACGCCGAGGTAAAGCGTCATGAAGTTGGCTGAGGACAGTGTGATCCCCATACCAAGCGCCGCAAAAATGATCAGCAGTGAATATTCGTAGCGGTGCGTGCCATGACGATTAAGGAAACCCTCGGCCATCAACACAGCAATCCCTGCGCAAATAAAGCTGACGACTTTGGCAAAACTCACAAAAGAGCTGGTTTGCACAAGCCCATCAAACGCGCGTCCACCATCCCAATGCAGGCCAGCGAGGATCGCAGCCCCGAACAGCACAAGCGCGCCAAACTTGAATGACAGGCTATTAAAGCGGTCGCCCATAAATGCGCCCAGCAAAACACCAATCAGGCCTGCCGCTGCCAAGAGCAGCTCAGGGGCAAGCGTGATGATTACGGCTTCAAGGTCAAACATAGCGCTTATCCTCCAGCCAACATGGCCAGGGCGCGAAGACTGGTCTCGCGCGTCATATCAAAAATCAGGTTTGGCATCACACCCAGTAGTATTGTACCGATGGCGAGTGGAACGAGGCAGATCAGTTCCTTGGTATTCACATCCTGGATGCCTTCCAGTGCCGGATTGGTCATCTCACCAAACATTACACGGCGATAGAGGGTCAGCATGTAAACAGCTGAGAAGATCACGCCCAGGGCCGCCCCGAAGGCCGCCCATGTGCTAGCCTGGAAAGCCCCCGCCATGGTCAGAATTTCGCCAACAAAGCCACTCGTGCCCGGCAGGCCGACATTGGCCATTGTGAACAACATGAAGAGCGTTGCATAGACCGGCATTTTACCCACCAGACCACCATAGGCGGCAATCTCTCTGGTATGCATCCGGTCATAGACAACACCAACGATCAGGAAGAGCGCGCCAGAGATCAGACCGTGGGAGATCATCTGGAAGATCGCGCCTTGGACGCCAATCTCGGTGAACGAGAAAATGCCCAGCGTCACAAAGCCCATATGCGCGACAGAGGAATACGCGATCAGCTTCTTCATGTCGGTTTGGCGCCAGGCCACCAGCGACGCATAGACGATCGCGACAACTGATAGCACAAAGACAAGTGGCTGGAACAGCTCGCTCGCTTCCGGGAACATGGGCAAGCTAAAGCGCAGAAGGCCATAGCCACCCATCTTCAGTAGGATACCGGCCAGAATGACCGAACCGGCCGTCGGGGCCTGAACGTGGGCATCGGGCAGCCAGGTATGCACGGGCCACATCGGCAATTTCACTGCAAAGGAAGCAAAGAAAGCCAACCAGAGCCAGGTCTGTGCGCCGCCATCAAAGCGGAAGCTTTCAAGCGCAACAATGTCGGATGTCCCGGCGGTCAGGTACATGTAGACAATCGCGGCCAGCATGAAGAGCGACCCCAGCAGTGTGTAGAGGAAGAATTTAAAGCTCGCATAAATCCGGTCAGCCCCGCCCCAGACGCCGATGATGATAAACATCGGGATCAGGCCTGCTTCGAAGAAGACATAGAAAAGGACCAGATCGAGCGCGCAGAAAACTCCGATCATGAAGGTCTCAAGCACGAGGAAAGCGACCATGTACTCGGTCAGACGATGCTTTACCGAACCGATACTGGCAAATAGCGCAATTGGCGTTAGGAAAGTCGTCAACAGGACGAGCAGCAATGACATACCGTCAACGCCCATCTTGTATTGGATGCCAGCATACCAGCTGACTTCCTCGACCATCTGATAACCTTCTTTGGCCGGATCAAACCCGACCAGCATCAACAAAGAAACCAGGAAGGTTGCGACTGAGAAGAGCAACCCGGCGTACATGACGCGATTGTCTTCGACCACTTCACCATCAGCCGTCCGCTGAGACCCCGTCAGGGCTTTCAACAGCAGGATCAGCAAGGCACCAGCCAGCGGTGTAAACGTCACCGCAGTGAGAATTGGGAAATCCATATTAGCCCGCGCCTCCGCTGCGCCAGAACAGGATTGCGCCAAAGATCAAGGCCGCACCAATGATCACAAACGCATAATGATAGAGATAGCCGGTATGCATGGCTGAGAGACGGCGAGAGCCCCATTTAACGAGGTTAGACACCCCATCCGGGCCAATCCCGTCGATAACCTTCTTATCGCCCTTCCAGAAGATATTGCCGAGCCAGGCTGATCCCTTGACCAAAGTGGCCTGATAAATCTCGTCAAAATACCACTTGTTATAGAAGAGGCTCCAGAGCGGTCCGCGATTATCCGCAATACGCTTCCCGACCCCACGATTGAACAGATAGGTGAATGTCGCAAGCACGAAGCCGATAATGGTCACGGTGACCGGAGCCCAGAAGACCCAACCGGGAACATCATACTTGTCTTTCAGGACCGTGTTCTCTTTGGCCGTGTAAATTGCACCATCCCAGAAGGCTTTATAGTCATGACCGACAAAGGCGTCATAGAAATACCACCCGGCAAAGATTGCACCGACACTCAGGATGCCGAGCGGAATCAACATCACCAATGGTGACTCATGTGGATCGCCATGGTGACCATGATCGTCATGGGCGTGCGCATCATCGTGATGGTCATCATGCGCAACCTCAGCCCGTGGGCCGTGGAAAGTCATATAGACCAGACGCCAGCTGTAGAAGCTGGTCAGCAGGGCTGCGATAATGCCAAACCAGAAGGCAAGCTGGCCGAAGGTAACACCAGCGGTTCCAGCGGCATAGGCCGTCTCAATGATGGCATCCTTGGAGAAGAAGCCGGACAGACCCCAGACATGCGGAAGACCAAGGCCGATAATCGCAATCGTACCAATCATCATCGCGCCATAGGTTAGCGGCATATACTTCGCGAAACCGCCCATGTTGCGCATATCCTGCTCATGGTGCGCGCCGTGAATAACCGAGCCAGCACCAAGGAAGAGCAAGGCCTTAAAGAAAGCGTGCGTGAACAGGTGGAACATCGCGGCCTCATAGGCCCCGATCCCGGCAGCAAAGAACATGTAGCCGAGCTGCGAACAGGTTGAGTAAGCAATAACGCGCTTAATGTCATTCTGCGCCAGACCAACCGTCGCCGCATAAAGCGCGGTGACAGACCCAACCAGCGCAATCATCGCCGCCGCAAACGGGGCATACTCATAAATCGGTGACACAAGACAGACGAGGTAAACCCCGGCCGTCACCATGGTCGCCGCGTGGATCAGCGCGGATACAGGGGTCGGACCCTCCATCGCGTCTGGCAACCAGACATGCAGGAAGAACTGGGCTGATTTCCCCATCGCACCGATGAACAGCAAAACACCAATCAGCTCTAGCGCAGGCACATCCCAATTTAGGAATGGGATAATGAGCTCACGCACATTCCCGGCTTCAGCAAGTGCCAGCGGCACGACTTCAGCATTCTCCTTAATCGCGCTGAGCACAGGCTCAAACTCGACAGAGCCAAAGACAAGGAAGACGGCCATAATGCCGAGCGCGAGGCCAAAGTCACCAACCCGGTTTGTGACAAAGGCTTTGATGGATGCATCGTTCGGCGCTTTCTTTGTGTACCAGAAACCGATCAGCAAATAGGAGGCAAGGCCCACACCTTCCCAGCCGAAGAAGAGCTGGATGAAGTTGTCGGCGGTCACCAGCATCAACATCGCAAAGGTGAAGAGTGATAGATAGCTGAAGAAGCGCGCGCGGTGCGGATCGTCGGCCATATAGCCCCAGCTGTAGAGGTGCACGAGGCCAGAAACGCTGGTTATCACGGCCATCATGACGATCGACATGGCATCGACCCGGATCGCCCAATCGGCCTGGAACTGGCCAACATCAATCCACGTCATCAGCTTGATCACGTGCCCGCCAACATAGCTGGCGGCATGGCCAGTATCGGCCGCGTGAACCGCATGCTCCCCGCCCATACCCGCAGCATAAGCAAACAGCTGATAAAGCGAGAGAATACCAGCAAGCCCAACGGTCGCCGTGGTTACAACCATGGCACCGCGGTCACCAATATAACGTGGTAAAAGCCCAGCAATCGCCGCAGCGAGACCCGGCGCAAGAACGATAAAGATCAGAAAGCTATCAGGTAACATCGCGCCCTACCCTTTCATCAGGTCGACGCTCTCGACCGCAATATCACCGCGATTGCGGAAGTAGACAACAAGGATGGCAAGGCCAACAGCCGCTTCAGCCGCCGCAACGGTCAGAACCAGCATGGCGAATATCTGTCCCTCAATCGTTCCACTGAACACGGAAAAAGCGACAAGGTTAATATTGACCGAAAGCAGGATCAGCTCGATCGCCATCAGAATGACGATAATATTCTTGCGGTTCACGAAGATGCCAACAACCCCGATCGTGAAGAGGATCGCAGACAAACCCACAAAGTGATTGACGGTAAGGTCCATATTTAGAGTCCTTTCCCGGGTTCAACGCTGACCTTCTCGGTCGCATCCTTGCGGCGACGGCTGGTCTGCTTGGCAATATTCTGGCGTTTCACGTGAGGCTTGTGGCGAAGGGTCAGAACAATCGCACCAATCATCGCCACCAGCAGGATCAGGCCCGCCAGTTGAAACAACAGGAAGTAATCGGTGTACATGACCTGGCCGATCGCTTCGGTATTGGTTGGCGCATCAGGGGCCGGATTGAAATTGGCGTTCGCGCTGCTTTCACGGGCAAAACCGGCAATCGCAATCTGGGCAATGAAGGTAATGCCGATCAGGGTCGCAAACGGCCAGTAGCGCAGCGTCCCCTGTTTCAACTCAACAAAGTCAACGTCGAGCATCATCACCACGAACAGGAAGAGCACGGCAACCGCGCCGACATAGACGACGACAAGCAGCATGGCGAGAAACTCTGCACCGATAAGCACGAGCAATCCTGCCGAGGTAAAGAAAGCAAGGATAAGCCAAAGGACCGAATGCACCGGGTTCTTCGCCATGATAACAGCGAGCGCCGATACGGTCACAATGGCCGCGAAGATATAAAAGGCAATGACTTCCACGGGCTTAGCCCCAGTTCCCTTCCGGCGACGATTGCCGCCCTACCAAAATTAATCCGCGCCCTAGCGATAAGGCGCGTCCAGCTCCAAATTCTTTGCGATCAAACGCTCCCAGCGATCCCCATTCGCCAGCAAACGCTCTTTGTCATAATACAGTTCTTCACGAGTTTCCGCTGCGAACTCGAAGTTCGGTCCCTCGACAATGGCATCAACCGGGCAGGCTTCCTGACAGAAACCGCAATAGATGCACTTCACCATATCGATGTCATAACGCGTCGTGCGACGGCTACCGTCTTCACGCGGTTCAGCTTCAATATGAATGGCCTGTGCCGGACAGATCGCCTCACACAGTTTACAGGCGATGCAGCGCTCTTCGCCATTGGCGTAGCGGCGCAAAGCATGCTCTCCGCGAAAACGTGGGCTCAGCGGGTTCTTCTCAAAGGGATAGTTCACTGTGGCCTTGCGACGGAACATTTCCCGGATTCCCAAGCCAAACGCTGAGAGAAAGTCCGTCAGCAATGCGCCGCGTATGGTCTGCATCACGCTCATGCCTGAACTCCTGCGTAAACAACATAGCCGCCAACGATCACTACCGCAGCCAGAGCTGTCGGCAGGAAGATCTTCCAGCCCAGACGCATCAGCTGATCATAGCGATAACGCGGAACCACGGCTTTAACGAGGGCGAAGAGGAAGAAGAAGAAGACAACCTTAGCCATGAACCAGGCCAGATGCCCAAGGTTCACAATCCAGGCCGGGAACTGGTTCACAAAGTCTGCGCCCATCGGAACGATACCGTGCCAACCACCCAGGAACAGAATGGTCATCATCGCACACATCAGAACGATGTTGAGGTATTCCCCGATCATGAACAGCAGGTATGGCGTGGAGGAGTACTCCACCTGATACCCGGCAACGAGTTCAGATTCGGCTTCCGGAAGATCGAATGGTGGACGGTTTGTTTCCGCAAGAGCCGAGACGAAGAACATCACGAACATCACGACCATGACCGGCCACATCAGAATGTGTTCAACTGTGAACAAGTGCCATGTCAGCAGGCCACCATCCTGTGCATTCACGATGACAGAGAGGTTCATAGAACCAGCCAGCAGGATCACCGTTACAATGATGAGGCCAATCGAAACCTCATAGGAGACCATCTGCGCTGCTGAGCGTAGCGATCCAAGGAACGGGTATTTCGAGTTGGAGGCCCAACCGCCCATAATGATCCCGTAAACACCAAGCGAAGACACCGCGAAGAGATAAAGAATTCCGACATTCAGGTCAGAAATCACCCAGCCCGGCGCCACTGGAATGGCCGCCCAAGCCGCAAAGGCGAGCGTCAAAGTCAGGATTGGTGCAAGCAGGAAGACGGTTTTATTCGCCCCTGCCGGGATCACGATTTCCTTGATCAGAAACTTCCCGAAATCCGCAAAACTCTGCAACAGACCAAATGGACCGACCACGTTCGGGCCTTTCCGCATCATCACAGCCGCCCAGACCTTGCGATCCATCAGCAGCAGGAAAGCGAGAGATAAAAGCAAGACAACGGTAAATAGCAGCATCTGGCCGATCACCATCAGCCAGCCTACCAGCATTCCGTTCTGTTCGATCAAACCACTCATTGGCCCGCCCTACTCCGCTGCCATCGGGGTTTCAAGACCCTGTTTCTGCATCGAGCACTCGGCCATGGTCTTAGATGCCCGTGCAATCGGGTTTGTCAGGTAAAAGTCGCCAATCGTCGCCGTGAACGGGCTTGTGGATAACTCACCCGCCGCTTCAATCGGTTTGGCCAGTGCGTCTGAACCAGAATGGCCCGGCGCATAGTTCAGACCGGCAAAAACCGGATTGGCCTCACGCAACTGCGCGCGCAAAGCATCCGCCGAATCGTATGGCAATGTCTTGCCGAGGACATCTGAGAGCGCCCGGAAGATAGCCCAACCTTCACGCGCTTCGCCTTTTGGCGCCACAGCACGTTTCGTCATCTGGACACGGCCTTCTGTGTTTACATAAGTCGCTGCCATTTCAGTATAGGCGGCCGCAGGCAGGATAATGTCCGCCTTGCTCGCCCCCGCATCGCCATGGCTGCCGACATAGATGACGGTAGAACCAGATACGTTGGACAGATCGGCTTCATCAACACCAAGCAGAACCACCGTATCCATAGCACCGCCAAGAATAGTTGCTGTATCTGCGCCGCCGTCACCCGGAACAAAGCCCGCATCAAGGGCGCCAACCCGGCCAGCTGCAGTATGCAGAACGCCAAAGCCGGCCCAGCCATCCTTGATGGCACCGATTTTGGTTGCAGCAGCATGCGCAGAGGCCAGAACAGCCTGTCCATCTTCACGCGCCAGAGCGCCTTCACCGACAATCACCATCGGCTTCTCAAAGCCTTTCTGTTTGGCAATCGCCGCAATCGCAGAGGGGTCATCGCCCAGATGTTCGTACTCATAAGTCAGGTCCGCCGCCTCACCGACGACGAAGACTTTCAACTCATTCCACAGCCAGGCCTTGCGAATACGCGCATTCCAGACCGCAGCTTCCTTGCGTGGATTAGAACCGACGAGGAAGATGGCGTCAGCCTCTTCAACGCTCAGCATGGTTGGGTTCATCAGGTAATGCTCACGCACACCTTCTGTGCCATAGCGCGCACCGGCTGGACGACAGTCCGTATTTTGAACCCCCATCGCACGAGCAAGATCGAGCGCGGCTTTCGCTTGTTCAACTTCGATCAGGTCACCCGCGACAAAGCCAATCTTCTCAGCTGGGCCAGAAAGCGCCTGCTTAACCGCGTCAAACGCCTCACCCCAATCGGCTGGGGCCAGCTTGCCATCCTTGCGCACATACGGGCGGTCAAGACGCTGGCGTCCCAGACCATCCCAGATGAAGCGGGACTTGTCTGACAACCACTCCTCATTCACCTCTTCATTGATCACGGGCATAATCCGCATAACGGCCGTGCCCTTGGCGTCAACGCTGATCGCCGCGCCCATCGCATCCATGATGTCGACGCTTTCGGTCTTGCGCAGCTCCCATGGGCGCGCATTGAACGCGTATGGTTTGGAGGTCAGCGCGCCAACCGGGCAGAGGTCAATGACATTGCCAGACAGCTCAGAGCTCAGACTCTCTTCGAGATAGGTCGTAATCTCGGCATTTTCGCCGCGAGAGATCATACCGATCTCTTCAACACCGGCCACTTCAGCCGCGAACCGCACACAGCGGGTGCACTGAATACAACGGGTCATGATCGTCTTGACCAATGGCCCCATATTCTTGTCTTCGACCGCACGCTTGTTCAGCTCATAACGCGATCCAGCACGGCCATAAGCCATTGCCTGATCCTGCAGGTCACACTCGCCACCCTGATCACAAATCGGACAATCAAGGGGGTGGTTGATCAGCAGGAATTCCATAACACCGCTGCGGGCTTTCTCGACATACTCGCCCTGAGTCTTGATGTTTGGTGCCGAGCCATCGCGGTTAGGACGCATGTCGCCAACGGTCTGCGCACAGGAGGCAATCGGCTTCGGTGCGCCTTCCCACTCGACCAGGCACATCCGGCAATTCCCAGCCACAGACAGGCGTTCATGATAACAGAAGCGCGGAATTTCAGCGCCTGCTTCCTCACACGCCTGCATCAGTGTGTAATGACGCGGAACCTCAATGTCCTGGCCATCAATGTTCAGTTTGAAAAGATCGTCGCTCATGACGCTTCCTCGCCTTGCAAAGCTGGTACTTTCAAACCGTCATCGGCCAGGACCACCATGCGATGTATCACAAATGTTATTAATGACATGATCAGTAAAGTAAGGGCGCTAAACACTCCCCCATAGACACTGAAAATGCCCAGAACTGCCTGAGCTATCGCGCTCATCAAAAGCGTCAGGCTCAAGCGAAGCAATAGTGCATTGAAAATGACGCTTAGGACGCTCCAGATCACTGCTACCACCAAACTTAAGACAAGGATCAGCACGACGATATGAGCCCAACCAAACTCTACAAGGGGCGCTTGTGCTCGAACGACGACATACCATGAATAGGCTAGCGTTGCCGTGATATAGGTTACAACACATGCCCATAAGGCTATACCTATGCGAGCAAGAACACTAACCATTGCCCTACTCCGCCGCCACAAGCGTTGAGCCTTGCACCTGCGTATGCGGTGCGCGGTATTGGGTGATACGGTCTTCGATTTCGTGACGGAAGTGACGGATCAGACCCTGTACTGGCCATGCGGCAGCATCGCCGAGCGCACAAATCGTGTGCCCTTCAACCTGCCCCGCCACATCCAGCAGCATATCAATCTCGTCCATTTCCGCTTCGCCTTTGGCCATACGGGTCAGAACGCGCCACATCCAGCCTGTGCCTTCCCGGCATGGCGTACACTGGCCACAGCTTTCATGCTTGTAGAAGTATGCGATGCGGGCAATCGCCTGGATGAGGTCTGTCGACTTATCCATGACAATGACCGCTGCTGTTCCAAGGCCGGATTTCAGATCACGCAGTGTGTCGAAATCCATATAGGCATCAGCAATCTGCTCGGCTGGCACCATCGGAACGGATGATCCTCCCGGAATAACCGCCTTCAGATTATCCCAGCCACCACGAATGCCGCCGCAATGGGTATCGATCAGGTCGCGGAACGTGATCGACATCTCTTCCTCGACATTACATGGCTTGTTCACATGTCCGGAGACACAAAACAGTTTGGTGCCTGTATTATTCGGACGACCAAAGCCAGCAAACCAGTCAGCACCGCGCCGTAGAATGGTCGGCACAACGGCGATCGATTCGACATTGTTCACAGTGGTCGGCTTGCCATAAAGCCCAGCATTGGCCGGGAATGGCGGCTTCAGACGCGGCTGGCCTTTCTTGCCTTCAAGGCTTTCAAGCAGCGCCGTTTCCTCACCGCAAATATACGCGCCAGCGCCATGGTGGACATAGAGATCGAAATCCCAACCATTCACATTATTCTGGCCAATCAGCTTGGCTTCATAAGCCTCTTTAACGGCCTTTTCGAGCGCCTCACGCTCAGCGATATATTCACCGCGAATGTAGACATAGCATTTGTGTGCCCGCATCGCGCGGGAGGCAACCATGCAGCCTTCAATCAGCAAATGCGGATCATGGCGCATAATCTCACGGTCTTTGCAGGTCCCCGGCTCAGACTCGTCAGCGTTGACGACGAGATAATGCTCACGGTCTGCCTTCACCTCTTTTGGCATGAAGGTCCATTTCAAACCTGTTGGGAAGCCCGCGCCACCACGGCCGCGAAGACCGGACGCCTTGATCTGATCACACAGCCAGTCCGGGCCTTGTGCCAGCATTTCACGCGTCAGGTGCCATGCGCCGCGTTTCTTAGCCTCTTCAAGGCCGGGCGAGTGCGCACCATACAGGTTGGTAAAGATACGGTCTTTATCCTGAAGCATTATCTTGCTCCTTTATCTGACGCATTGCCGAGATCATCAGCGGTGCGCTTATTCCTGCGCCCACCAGAATTGCGAGCAGGATCCAGAGCGGGCTGCCCGTCGTGATGAAAGCCACAACGCCCAAACCGATCAGCACTGCATCAATCAAGGCAGCCTGGATCAGCTTTTTTCTTGGGTCTGGTCTGGAAACGAGGGTCAACTGTCACCCTCCTCATCCATGGAGGACTCAACCTCTCCGGCATCAACGCGTTTTGAGAATTCGGTTTCCTCACCCGCAGCGAGCGCCTTAGCCTGAGCAATCCAGTCCTCACGCTCGATCCGCCCGGGGAAGGACAGATAGCCCTCGACCCAATCGATATTATCCTGCGTCCATGCGGCGATCTGCGAAAACTTATAGATCCCCAGATCGTTCAGAGCATTCTCATTGACCGGGCCAATGCCTTTGATGCGCTTAAGGTCATCTTCTTCACCAGCAGCAACTTCAACAGCCTCCGGCTTCTCACCGGCAATTTCAGTTTCAGCTTTTTTGCTATCGGCGATCAGGGTCGTTTTACCCTCTTCGCTCTTCTTTGGCGCGGGTGCAGGCTCTGG
This sequence comes from Hyphomonas sp. FCG-A18, assembly GCF_045287255.1. GTDB lineage: Bacteria > Pseudomonadota > Alphaproteobacteria > Caulobacterales > Hyphomonadaceae > Henriciella. Next base: position 1,227,627 of record NZ_CP137142.1, on the reverse strand, counting down.
TGTCTCTGCTTCAGCAGGCTCAGCGCCCGGTAAGTTTGGCAGCTCAGAAATTGCATTGCGAGAGCCATCGAACAGACCTGATTCCATCAAGCTTGTCAGCTCACCAGCTGGGCCGGAATTCAAACGATCAACGAAAGTCCCCGGCGCAACATCAACACCATTCTGAAGCTTGGAGAGAATTTCATCAAAACTCTCCGGGGTCAGGTCTTCGTAATAATAGTCATTGATCTGGACCATTGGCGCATTCACGCAAGCGCCAAGACACTCAACTTCTTCCCAAGACAAGCGGCCATCATCGGTAACATGCATAGGCTTACCGATTTTGGACTTACAAACCTCTTTTAGATTATTTGCGCCGCGCAGCATGCAGGGTGTCGTGCCGCAAAGCTGGATGTGATGCTTTCCAACTGGCTGCAGACGGAACATCGTATAGAAGGTCGCGACCTCATAGACGCGAATATATGGCATTTCGAGACGATCAGCGACTTCGCGCATCGCCGGCTCAGACAGCCAGCCATCATTATCCTTCTGCGCCAACCATAGCATCGGGATAACCGCCGACCGCTTGCGCTCGACCGGGTACTTGTCCAGCCAGAACTGGATTGTTGGCTCTGTTTCTGGCTTGAACGCGAATGTTTCGCCACCAGCCTCAAGATCAAAACGTCTCAGCGCCATTACGCTTCAGCCTCCACAGGCAGGACAACACGTCCCACCTTATCAAAAGTCCAGAACGGGTTGAATGCGACTTCCCAGGCATTGCCCTCCGGGTCCGCAAAATACCCTGAATATCCACCCCAGAACGCCTTGTGTGGCTCTGTTGTAATCTGCACACCTGCGGTTTTCAGGCGCTCAAAAATCTCGTCAACTTCCGCCTCGCTACGGGCATTATATGCCAGCGCGACATTGCGGAAGCCATTTACCGGATGGGCAATCTGCCCGGCATCATGGGCAAGCTTGTCAGCTTCCCACAGACCCAGCACAAAGCCGCCCATATTGAACATCGCCATACCTTCCGGGCCAACATTCTTGAAGCCAATAATGTCCTCATAGAAAGCGGTCATAGCCGCGCGGTCACGCACACCGAGTGTGATTATCGACAAGCGGGATTCAGGAAGTACAGACACTACCGGTCCACCTCACCAAACACGATATCGAGCGAACCAAGGATGGTCGAAACATCCGCCAGTTGGTGCCCGTAGCACATGTGATCCATCGCCTGCAGGTGAGCAAAGCTCGGTGCGCGCAGCTTCACGCGGTAAGGTCGGTTGGTGCCATCTGCAACGAGGAAGACCCCGAACTCACCAGCTGGCGCTTCAACCGCCGCATAAACCTCGCCCTCAGGAACATGGAAGCCCTCTGTGTAGAGTTTGAAGTGGTGGATCAGCGCTTCCATGCTGCGCTTCATCTCAGCACGGCGCGGCGGGGCAACCTTGGAATTCTCGGCCAGAACCGGGCCTTTCGGCATATTCTCGATACACCACTTCATGATGTCACAGGACACCAGCATCTCTTCCATCCGGCAGACATAGCGATCGTAATTGTCACCATTCTTACCAACAATCACCGGGAAGACATCCTGCGGGATTTCTGAATAGACTTCATATGGCTGGCTGCGGCGCAAGTCCCAGGCAAGGCCAGACCCGCGCGCCATGACGCCAGAGAAGCCGTATTGCATGATCGTCTTCTCATCGACGACACCAATATCAACATTGCGCTGCTTGAAGATGCGGTTCTCGGTGATCAGTCCCTCAAGACGGGCCAGAATCGCCGGGAATTCCTCACACCAGATCATGATGTCATCAACGAGATCCTGCGGAATATCCTGATGAACGCCACCCGGGCGGAAATAGGCGGCATGCAAACGCGCGCCACAGGCCCGCTCATAGAACACCATCAGCTTTTCGCGCTCTTCAAACGCCCACGTGATCGGTGTCAGCGCGCCAGCATCCATGATGAATGTTCCGATATTCAGGAGGTGCTCCAGGATACGGCCCATTTCGGAATAGAGAACACGAATAAAGCTGCCTCTACGTGGCACTTCCACACCAACCAGCTTCTCAATCGCCAGACACCAGGCGTGTTCCTGGTTCATCGGCGCGGAATAGTGAAGCCGATCAAAGTAAGGCAGCCCTTGAAGGTAGGTCTTGTACTCAAGCAGCTTTTCAGTGCCGCGGTGCAAGAGGCCGATATGACAATCGATACGATCGACCAGCTCGCCATCAAGGTCCATAACCATGCGCAGAACCCCGTGCGCCGCAGGGTGCTGCGGGCCAAAGTTCATGGTGAACTTGCGATCTTCGTCGGCAAGTGGCTTCATATCATCAGCCATTACACACCTCGCTCATAACTGGTCGTCATCGCGCCGCTCACGCACTTTTCAGCTTCGCTCTCAATCATCAGCTCAAGAGCAAAACGGCGTGTTTCATCAGCCGCGCGCAGCGCATTGCGGTATTCTTCAACGCGATACTCAACACCTTGCTCTGCCTGCTTACAGAACGGGCTGGTTTCAACAATGCTGCGCCATTGGCGAATTTGCGCTGTGTCAGGCACAGAACGGTTGTCATTCGCGACTTCCGTCAAAGCCAGACAATCCACAGCCTTCTCAGTTTCCTCGGCGGTTTGAGCAAAAGCAGGCGCGGCCAAAGCGGACAGAGCAAGCACCAGAACAAGATTACGCATCATCGCCCTCCTGCACTGTCGCTTTCTCATCGCCCGGCATAACCGCCTGCATCCCTTCCCATGGGGAGAGGAAGTCAAAGTTGCGGTATTCCTGCGTCAGTTGAACAGGCTCATATACGACGCGCTTTTCGAGGTCATCATAGCGTACTTCGGTATAGCCGGTCAGCGGGAAGTCCTTACGCAGCGGATAGCCTTCAAACCCGTAATCCGTCAGGATGCGACGCAGGTCCGGATGCCCGGCAAAGCGAACGCCGTACATATCGAAGGTCTCGCGCTCAAACCAGTTCGCTGTTGGATGCAGTTCCGTAACGGTCGGCACGGCTGTCTCTTCGTCAGTTGAGATTTTAACCCGAATGCGTTGGTTCATCCGCATGGACAAAAGGTGATAGACGACCTCAAAACGCTGGCTGCGTTCCGGATAATCTACCCCGCATACGTCAATCAGCATTTCAAACATGCACAGCTGATCACGCGCCAGAAATTCCAGCAAAGACACAATCGCATCGCGCTCGGCGTAAATCGTCAGCTCACCATAAGCGACCACATATTTGCGCACCGCATCAGGCTGCGACACGGAAATATGCTCGCCTAACTCTTTCAGCGCTTCGATCTGTTCACTCATGCCCATGATCTCCTAGCGCTCGATTGAGCCTTCACGGCGGATCTTCTTCTGCAATTGCAGGAAGCCATAGACCAGCGCCTCAGCGGTTGGTGGGCAGCCCGGAACATAAATGTCCACAGGAACAATCCGGTCACAGCCGCGCACAACACTGTAGCTATAGTGGTAATAGCCCCCGCCATTCGCACATGACCCCATGGAGATCACATAACGCGGCTCAGGCATCTGGTCGTAAACCTTGCGCAGGGCTGGCGCCATTTTATTGGTCAGCGTACCGGCCACAATCATAACGTCCGACTGGCGCGGCGAGCCACGCGGGGCCATACCAAAGCGCTCAAGGTCATAGCGCGGATTACCCGCTTGCATCATCTCAATCGCGCAGCAAGCCAGACCAAAGGTCATCCACATCAGCGAGCCTGTCCGCGCCCAGGCGATCAGATCATCAGCCTTCGCGGTGAAATAGCCTTTATCGGCTAAGTGGTCGGAAAGTCCCGCATAGAATGGGTCATCCGGGCGAACATCAAAGCCGCCTTCGACGCCAGAGCGCGCTGCACCGAGAGCATAAGGTTTGAAATCGTCAGCCATATCAGCCTCCTATTCCCATTCCAGTGCGCCGCGACGCCACTCGTAAATGAAACCAATGGTCAAAACGGCCAGGAAAATCACCATGGACCAGAAGCCAAAGACACCAATCTCCCCAAGGCTAACCGCCCACGGGAAGAGGAAAGCCACCTCGAGGTCAAAAATGATGAACAAGATGGCGACGAGATAAAACCGCACATCAAATTTCATACGCGCATCACTGAACGCCTCAAAGCCGCACTCATATGCGGAATTCTTTTCCGGGTCGGGATTACTGGGGGCCAGAATCGCCGCTCCAAGAATGAAAGCCAGAGACAAACCTACCCCCAAAACAAGGAATAAGATGACCGGCATATAGTCTAAAGCAAGACGCTCAACGTCGCTCATTGCGGGACACTCCTGATGCAGCGCATAGCATTCGGCGTCGGATAAGACGCTTTCTTCTCCGACGCAATAGAACCTTCGCCGAACACTGTAGCCAATTTCAGTGCTTTTTGTCCCCCATTATTGTGCGACGAGGCGTCACGCCACTGCGAATGATTTGCAACTATATGTTACTTTCCCTCAAAGGATGGCTTACGCTTCTCCAGAATGGCATTCACACCCTCAATATGATCCTCGGTATGATGCATCATAGATTGGGCGGCCGCTGACATTTCCATGATCGTGTCATAGCTCGCTGTCGTGCCATGACGCAGTAGGGTTTTCGCGACCCGCAGGCTTTGTGGCGGCTGGGCAGCCATACGCGTGGCGAGCGCCATGGCTTCATCCATCAGGGCCTCACCCGGCACCGCTTTGGAGATCAGCCCCCACTCTGCTGCAGTGGCGGCATCGATCACATCACCTGTAAACAAGAGCTCAGCTGCACGGCTTGCCCCGATAATGCGCGGCAGCAACCATGCCCCGCCATCGCCAGGAATCAGGCCGAGCTTCAGGAAGGTGACCCCGAACTTTGCCTTATCCGAAGCAATCCGGACATCAGCCATACAGGCGACGTCACAGCCCAGACCAATCGCCGCGCCATTCACAGCAGCAATCAGAGGCACTTCCAGATTGTAGAGCGCCTTCACAATGCGATGGATGTTCCGGCGATAGCCTTCGCGAACACTATAGGGCGAGCCTGCAAAAGCGCCTGTGCGATCACGCATGGCTTTTACGTCACCACCCGCAGAGAAAGCCCGTCCAGATCCTGTCAGAATAGCAACCCGGATAGACGGATCGGCCTCAATCTCCTGACACGCGGCAACCACCGCTGCACCATCTCCTTCTTGCCCCAGCGCATTCATCATGTCCGGGCGGTTCAGGGTCAGGATGGCAATTGGCCCCTGCTTCTCAAGTGTAATGACAGACATCAATCAATCTCCAGAATAATCTGGGACATGCTTTGGCAGAAGCCTCTGCCGCTGTCACCTACGCTGAGCCTGTTTGATTACTCTTCCGCAGGTGGCCGGGTATAGGTTCCGGTGAACCAGACCGCCCATTCATCCTTTTCCGGATCATACTGCTCAAAGTGCTGCAGGACGGTGCCGTCCTCATTAAGGGTCCACTCCCCCGTAAATCGCGCTGTTTGACCATTCGCAGGATAGGTAATCAGACCTTCCAGCTTCATTGACCCGGTTTCGGTAAGGCCGCCCTCATAATCGATCAACGCACCCGGGCTCACCCAAACCTGCCGCCATTTCTCCGTGACCGGGTTATAGTAATTATAGCTCTGCCCCGTTGAACCCGAAGCACCTGCCCACCGCTCGACAAGCAGACAGCCGCCCTCCTCCGATGTGATACTGTTCGTCCCTGCAACCTGCCCGTTCGGGCCGGTAACCTCCCAATTGCCAAGCCAGAAATCAAACTGCTGATACGCCTCATCTGAGCAAGGTGGTGGAGCTGCCGGGGCAGGCGTTTGCGCTGCGGACACACTGACAAAAGCCATCATCCCAGCTGTCGCTAATCCAAATCGCATCTGATCCTCCATCCTCTTTACCGCACAATGACGGGAGAAACCGAGCGGGTCAAACCAGACCTGTATGGTCCCAGAGAAACAGGAGCGCAGACCAGCAAAAAGCCCGCGCTAAAAGCACGGGCTTTCTGTAATCGCAAAATATAGTCGTGCTATTCAGCAGCCGCCTTCATTTCACCAGCGCTTAGAGCCGTATAGCGACGCATATGATGGTCGATATTTCCGAACTCGCTGTCGATCATGGTCAGGCGTTTGAAATAGTGACCGACGGCCAGTTCGTCCGTCATCCCCATGCCGCCATGGATCTGGATCGACTCCTGCCCAACAAAGCGGCCAGATTGACCAATGCGAACCTTGGCAGCCGAAACGGCTTTCTTCCGCTCAACTTCATCTTCGTCGAGCTTGAGCGTGGCCATATAGGTCATAGAGATAGACTGCTCATGCTCCATGAACATGTCGACCATGCGGTGCTGCAGAACCTGGAATTTGCCGATTGGCGTGCCGAACTGTTTACGCTGACGCGAATACTCAACAGTCATCTTATGCGCAACGCCCATCGCACCCATGGCTTCAGCACAGGTTGCGGCAATCGCCTCATCAACGACCCGCTCGATCAGTGGAAGGGCCTCCCCTTCGGCACCGATCAGCGCATCAGCGCCAACAGAAACGTTCTCAAGATAAACTTCAGAAGCCCGGCGACCATCGACAGTCGGGTAATCGCGGGCTGTTACGCCTGAGGCCGCCTTATCGACAATAAAGACCGAAATACCGCCCGCATCGCGGCGGTCACCGCCGGTCCGCGCGGTTACGATCAGCTTGTCCGCCCATGGCGCGCCAATCACGACAGCCTTGTGACCGTTCAGGACATAGCCTGAGCCATCTTTCTTGGCCGTGGTTTCCAGATCAGCAAGATTGTAGCGGCCACGCGGCTCTGCATAAGCAAAGGCAAATGTACTTGCCGCACCCATAATCGCCTGGAGGTGCTCTTCTTTCTGCGCGGCTGTACCTGCATGCTTCAGGAAACCGCCTGCGCAGACAACGCTTGGCACGAACGGCTCAACCACAAGGCCTTTACCGAACTCTTCCATCACCACCATGGCATCAACCGGGCCGCCGCCAAGGCCGCCATCTTCTTCGCTAAATGGCGCCATCAGCAGACCAAGCTCAGCAAACTGTGCCCACATTTCCGGGCGCCAACCGCTTTCGCTGTTGACCACGCCAACACGGGTATCCCAGTCATATTGCTCGCGGATCAGCCGGGCGAGGCTGTCGCGGATCATGGTCTGCTCTTCGGTAAAATTGAAGTCCATAAGATTTCCTCCTGTGCCCTGCGCGCCTTAAAGGCCCAGGATCATTTTCGTGATGATGTTACGCTGAATTTCGTTTGATCCACCATAGATCGAGGTCTTCCGCATGTTGAAGTAAAGCGGCGCCGCATGGTGGGCATAATCTGGACCGATCGGAAACTCGTTCGAGCCATCTTCCGGGAAGCCACGGAAGTAAGGCGCACCATAATTACCAACCGCTTCAAGCGTTAGCTGTGTCAGGCGCTGCTGGATTTCCGTCCCTTTGACCTTCAGGATCGAGCTTTCCGGCCCGGGTCCTTTGCCTTGCGCTTCGCCAGCCAGTGTACGCAGCTCGGTAAACTCAAGGGCTGTCAGATCGATTTCAAGCTGGCTGATTTTGCGGGCAAAACTGTCATCTGAGATGAGCGGCTCACCATCAAGAACCTCGGTTGAGGCAATCTGCTTCAGTTTGGCAATGCCACGCTTGGATCGCGCGACGCCAGCAATTCCGGAACGCTCATGCGCCAGCAGGAATTTCGCATAGGTCCAACCCTTGTTCTCAACACCAACAAGGTTCTCAACTGGGACACGCACATCGGTCAGCCAGGTTTCGTTGACCTCGTGGCTGCCATCAATCGTGATGATCGGGCGAACTTCGATACCCGGTGTCTTCATATCAACGAGGATGAAAGAAATACCTTCCTGAGGCTTGGCCGCATCTGGGTCAGTGCGGCACAGGAAGAAGCCCCAATCGGCGTGCTGGGCCAGTGTCGTCCAGGTCTTTTGCCCATTGATGACATAGTGGTCGCCATCGCGCACCGCCGTGGTTTTAACCGAAGCCAAGTCAGAACCAGCGCCTGGCTCTGAATAGCCCTGACACCACCACTCTTCACCAGAAAGAATTTTTGGGAGGAAACGTTCTTTCTGCTCGTCAGAACCGAATGTGTAGATCACGGGGGCGACCATAGAGACACCAAACGGAAGCGGCATGACCGCATCAACGCGAGCATTCTCTTCCGACCAGATATAGCGCTGTGTCGAGGTCCAGCCTGTGCCGCCATACTCTTTTGGCCATGCCGGAGCGGACCAGCCCTTCTTACCCAGAATCTTATGCCAGGCGAGAAACTGCTCGCGGGTCAGGTCTTCACGAGAACCCATCCCCACAAGGTCTTTTGGGTAATTCTCATCAATAAACTTACGCACTTCATCGCGAAATGCGATTTCTTCTGGTGAAAATTCGAGATTCATAATGGGCCATCCCTTGAGTCTATTTATATGCTTCTGCCGTGCGCGATATTCAAAAGCAAGTTAACGCGAACGTCAACGTCAACTATCACGTCGCGCGAACTCTGCACAATGTGACAGGGTACCACATCAAGACGAAAATTATGAGGAAACAGGCTGCCCGAGGAAAGGCGCGCAGGCGGTTTTCAGAAGGCCAATCGCCGCTGCTGACCCCATTCCGCCCCCCGTATTGAACTCCAGATCAACCAGCGGCGAGATACCGAGCCGTTCCAAAGCCGCTTGATGCGCCGGGCGACGGGTAACATGCGCCGCACGCACATGATCAATTGCCAGCGGATTGATCGCATGGACGATGCCCGCGGCAATCGTTGTAGCAAACCCATCAATCAGAACCGGTATACCCTGCTGGCGCGCCGCGATAATTGTCCCGACACAAGCGGCAAGTTCGCGCCCGCCAAGGCAACGCAACGCCTGCAAAGGATCCTCAAGATGTCCGCGGTGCATTCTCAGGGCGGCTTCGACCAAATCAACACGCGCCTGTCCCATGTCTCTTGGGACCTGTGGCCCCGGCCGCACCCAATAATCAGGTGATCCCCCATAAAGCGCGCAAGCCACGGCAGCCGCTGCGGTTCCAATCCCCGCACCAACAACGCCCAAGGCGATCACATCCGGCTTGCCCTCAAGCGCCTCAAAACCATAAGCGATCGTGGCTGCACACTCGCGCTCACTCATCGCGGCGGTTTCAGCAATATTCGGGGTCGGCTTCTCAATGGCGAGTTCAAACACACGGATATTCGCGCCGACCTGCGCAGCAATTGCGGATAAAGGCGCTGTCCCACTTCGCAAGGCATCAACCCGTTGCTTTGTGCTCTCAATTGATGACAGGCTCACCCCGCCTGCGGTCATGCCGTGAGAGCCTGCGAAGATCGCTAGAGTTGGGTTCTCAATGCGCGGTGGATAGCGCTTTTGCCAAGATGACAGCCAGGCCGCGCCCTCACCCAGCTTACCAAAATCGCCTTCACGCCCCATACCCAAAAGGGCATCAAACACTTTCTGACCAAACTCATCGTTTGGACCAGCAGGCTGCGCAATCAGGGCGCGTACATCGGTAAAAGGGCTCGCATCGGCAGCAGCGTCAGTCACAGCAGACCTCATTGTCAATATTTGGCCTTTGCGTCACTATTTTACAGTCTAAGTCAATCCAATATTCGGATTTTCGTGAAACATTCGCATTCTGCGTTGGAGGTAATCGCGTGAGTATTGAGGCTATCAAGTCACCCTGTATCAAGGTTTGCGCCGTCGATGGCGAAACCGGGCAGTGCCTTGGCTGTGGCCGAACACTCAAAGAGATTGGTGGCTGGGTACAGCTTGGGCCGGAAGGTCGCGAGGCTGTCATGGCTAAACTGCCGGAGCGAATGGACCACTTGCGCGCATTGGGGAAACTGGGACCTGTGAAATGAGTGCAAGTAACTTTATTGGTGGTATGATTGTCGCTGGCGCGATCGCCGGTGTGGTGGCCGTATTTCTGGCCCCAAAGTTTGATGAGTCTGCTTCGACGAATACACCCAAGACCAATGCCGCTACAATGACTGTGACTAACACGACGGCTCCAGATGGTGCTCCGCTTCCGAATGCGACCCGTCGTAGCGCTGTGCTCAACCTCAAGAATGACGGCCATTACTGGGCGAACGTTCTGGTGAACAAGAAAGCGACGGTAAACTTCATGGTCGATACTGGAGCGAGTGTCGTCGCTCTGACCTATGAAGATGCGCGGCGGCTCGGATTGAAGCCAGATACACTGGATTATCGCTGGCGGATTAGCACAGCGGGCGGTGAGACAATGGGCGCGAGCGTTGTGCTCGATAGCCTAAAGGTCAACCAGGTTCACGTCCGCAATGTCGAAGCGATGGTTCTTAGAACCGATCTGGAGCAGTCGCTTCTGGGGATGAGCTTCCTGTCGCAGCTCTATGCCTATGAATTCCGCGGGGAGCGCCTGATCCTTAGGCAATAACACTCCACAGCATTCGCACTGCGACGATTGCCAGCAAGATCGCAAACAGTTTTTTCAAAAGCTGCGCATCAAGGCTGTGCGCGAGCCGGGCACCGACCGGAGCCATAGTAACTGTAAAAATTGAGATCAGTGCAAACGCGGCAAGATTGACATGCCCGACGGAAAATGGCGGCAGGCCCTCCCGCCCCCAGCCAACAATGATTGCTGTCACCGCACTCGGCAAACCAATGGCGATCCCGAACCCTGCCGCCGTTGCCACCGCCTGATGGATGGCGCGACCACATATCGTCATCAGGCTGACCCCAAAAGTCCCACCGCCAATTCCCATGATCGCCGATAACGCGCCGATGCCGCCGCCTAACCCGGCGCGCTTGGCCCCGCCCGGCAGATCCTCAGCCAGTCGCCAGCTCGGCCGTCCGAAGAAAAGCTGCGCCGCGAGCAATAGAGCCATCGCGCCGAAGAAGCCTTTCAAAGCCGCCGCAGACAGCATCCCGGCAACCAGTTGGCCAGCGATTGCGCCCAGCATGATCCATGGCATCCATGTCTTCACAATCTGCCAGTCAACCGCGCCGCGCTTATGATGCGCCATCACGGAACGCGCCGAAGTCAAAATGATCGTGGCGAGTGATGTACCGATGGCAACATGGCTGGCTGTGTCTGAAAAACCGAGGGATTCGAACAGGATGATCAGCACTGGGACGATCACCGCGCCGCCGCCAATGCCGAAAAGGCCCGCCACCAGACCACTGAACAGGCCACACCCTGCCAGTGCCAGTATCAAAACCCCATACTCAGAGAGAAACGCTTCCATGCAGCGCGCTTAAGCGCTCACGCTCCATGCGGCAAGCTGCGCTCTGACGGCGGTAACGAAAGCCAATGGTTGATCCAGCATGACGTGATGCTGCGCGCCCGGAATGGAGACCATTGCCATATCGCCGCGCAGAGAGCGCATATACGACCAGATCTTTTCTCCCATCAGGATCGAATCCTCGCCGCGCATCACGGTCAGCGGACACGTAATTCCCATCAGCATCTCTGAGGGCTTATCCATCGCATCAAAGCGACGCCAGATGAAAGGATCAAACTTCCAGGTCCAGCCTTCTCCACCCTCTTCTTTCTCCACATGTTTCAGGCTGTGCCGGGCAATGTAATCGACAATGTAGTGGTTTTCACAAGGCTGCGGCGGGGCTAGTCGAAACCGCGCTAGAGCGCTGGTCAGATCATCATAGATACGGTTGCCACGCGGCCGCGTTGGCGGCCCTTCCCATTCGTCATCTGGCGGGCGAACTGGACTGTCGACGATCATGATACCGGCAAACTTATCAGAATGCTTTGACCCGGTATGCATCGTGATAAAGCCGCCAAAGGAGTGCGCAACGATTGTGGGTTTTTGCTCATGTGCGAACAGGCCCGCATCTTCGCAGACAGCCAACTGCTCCTTGGTAAAGGTCTCGACTGAATAACGCTCCCGCCAATCGCTATCGCCCATCCCCGCAAAGGTCATGGCGACCACGCAATAGTCCTCGGCAAAGTATGGCGCGATAAAATCGTACCAGTGCGCGTGAGCGCCATTGCCATGTGCCAATAGAAGGCCAGGTTTGCCAGAACTGCCCCAGCGCTGATAGCGCACGCGAGCACCCTCAACTTCGATAAAGCGCTCTTCGAAAGGCGTTTCGACAACCGCTGTGAACCAGTCTGGTGCGGTTGGCTTGGCCCCGCCATAGACGGCCAGAAGATTTGCCTGCTCCGGCGAGAGTTCTTGTATATCGTCCGCCATGGCTACACCCGCTTCTCAATCACTTTGAAAATTCCCATTCCCGTCATCAGGGTCTTATCCCCTGTCCAGATGCGCCCTTCGACGGTATGCACACCATCGACGACGGACAGCACTTTGGCGCGGCCCTCGACCCATGAGCCACGCGGGGCTCCGGACAGAAAGTCACAAACCAGACGGATCGTGACCCACCAGGTGTCCTCGTCTTTCTCAACAGCGGCGCCCCAGGCCATATCTGCAAACGTCATCAGCATACCGCCATGCGCATTCATCATGCCATTGGTATGGTGCTCGCCCACGCGAAAGCCTCGGATCAAACCGTCGGTATCGCGTTTTTCAAACAGGGGGCCGACCTGCCGCCCGAAGCCTCGGTGCCACGGCAAAGGCTGATAACCTTCAGGAATATCATAGGTCTGTTCGAGGGTCAGATCATCACTCATTGAGTGGATGTGCGCCGCATCCCGGCAGCGGGCAAGCCCTCACGTGGCGGGAGCTTGCGTAAAAGCATACTGCAAGAGGAGGATATTCCCATTGGCCGCCATGTGCGCAACGATGGTGACGCCAACCGACCCACTCGCCAAGCGCAGCCACCCCAAGCCCAGCCCGGTCAGGAAGACCGCAAACATCGCTTCCAGACTGTACTGCTGATGCATAAGCGCAAAAATGGCGCTGATAATCCCTACAGCGACAAGTGGGTGCACACCGCGCACGATCAACGCGCCGAGACCAATTCCGCGAAATGTGACTTCCTCAACGACGGGGGCCATGACAACGGCCATAAAGATAAAAACCGGGGTCCAGTTCAGTAGGCCATAAACATCGGGTGGGACGCCATCAGCATATTGCCACCCATCTTGCCCACCACTCAGCAGGCTCATCATGACAGTTGGGCCAATCAGGAAAAGTGGTCCAAGGAAAAGCGCTGCCACGAACAGGTCTATCTGGCCCTTTAAACGCCCACCGAATGCCCCTGCCCCAATCCGCTCACTCCAGATTGAAACTGCTGCGAACTGACAAGCCATAGCCAGGCAAATCACAATCCACAGAACGCCAATACCAGACCGCGCATCAGGAGGCAGAAGCACTGTCGCTAGCTCTGTCAAAACGAATGGGAAAAGCAGCGGCGCGCAAATTACGAAGAAGGCCACCGTCCAAGGTTCACGGATCAGGGCAATCGGAATCGCATATTTCGTAGTTTGCATGGCCTGCCCCTATCGCAGCCTGTGTTTTTGGAAAAGCCCCAAAACCTGCCCCAACGAAAATCTAGCCAAACGGCTATGCGTCACTCTATCTGGTCAGAACAAATACAAAATGGAGGCATCAGGCATGACAGAGACCCGCACCGGACCGCTTCAGGGCGTTAAAATCATCGACATGTCTTCTGTCGTCCTCGGCCCGTTTGCGACTCTGATCTTTGGTGATCTGGGCGCAGATGTTGTCAAAATTGAAAGCGCGCAGCCGGGTAAAGCCGGCGACATGATGCGCTATGCGGGTAAATCGCCAACTGGCGATCTCGGGCCAATCTATACCGCGCTCAATCGTAACAAAAAGTCCGTTCAGCTTGATGCCAAGACAGAAGACGGCAAAGCCGCGCTTATCGCGATGCTGAAAGAGGCCGATGTCTTCTTCCACAATGTCCGCCTTGCCGGGATGCGGCGACTTGGCCTTGATTATGACAGCGTTAAAGCGATCAATCCGGGCATTGTCTATGTCCATTGTGCGGGCTTTGGCATGGGTGGCCCCTATGAGCATCGCCAAGCCTATGATGACTTGATTCAAGGCGCGTCCGGCTTTGCCAGCCTATCCTCCATGCGCGATGGCTCAGAACCGGCCTATGCGCCAAGTCTGGTTGCTGACAAGACGGTCGGCCTGTTTGCCACCTATGCAACACTCGCGGCGCTCTACCATCGCGAGAAGACCGGCGAAGGCCAGTTTGTGCAGGTCCCCATGCTTGAAAGCTTCACCTTCTTCAACATGGTCGAAAACCTGTATGGAGAGACCTTTATGCCCGGCAATGGCAAGCTTGCCTATACACGGTCCATCAATGCCAATCGCAAGCCGTACAAGACCAAGGACGGCTATATCGGCCTTGTCCCTTATAGCGACCAGCAATGGGAGACTTTCTTCGAAATGGGCGGCCGCGATGGCGTCTTCGAAGACCCGCGCTTCTCAACCTATCAGGCGCGCACCGAGAACATTACTGACCTCTATGCGATTATCGGCGAGGTCGCCCTGACCAAGACAACAGATGAGTGGCTCACCCTGCTTGATGACGCCAATATTCCGACCATGAAGTTCAATGAGATGAAGGATGTGCTGACTGACGAGCATCTCAACGCGGTTGGCTTCTTTCAAGAACGCCAACATCCGGATGCAGGCACCTACCGCACCCTAAAGCACCCTGTACACTTCAGTGCGACCCCAGCCAGCATAGACCTTGATCCCCCCAAACTTGGTGCGGATACAGAAACTGTGCTGGCCAGCCTCGGCCTTTAGCTTGCCTCGCGCTTGGTCTCTTCTTCGAGACCATACTCGCGCACCTTGCGGTACAGCGTTGAGCGGCCAATCCCAAGGCGGCGGCTCACCTCGCTCATATGCCCGGCATAGTGCTCAATCGCATAAGCGATCAGGTCACGCTCAACATCAGACAGAGCGCGGATTTCACCATCTTCCATGACGGGAACCGGGCTTTCTGCCCCTGACACGGCGACTGCCGATGAAACTGGCTCAATATCATTCGCAGGCGCCGGGCGCGCGGGCACATCCGGCAGGTTTGCAATCTCAGGCATCACACCGCTGATCTGCGGGAAATCGAACGGTTGCAGGTGCTCGCCCTCGCATAGGACAACGGCGCGGAAGACTGAGTTCTCCAACTGGCGTACGTTGCCCGGCCAATCAAAGGCGCAAAGCATTTTCAGCGTTTCTTCGCTGGCGCCTTGGATATTGGTCCCCTCGCTCGCATTGAAGCGGCCAATAAAGTGATCGACCAAGGCCGGAACATCCTCGATCCGCTCACGCAAAGCCGGCATCTCCACCGGGAACACGTTCAGGCGGTAGTAAAGATCCTCACGGAAAGCCCCTTCCTTCACACGGGTCGCCAGATCACGGTTTGTCGCCGAAATAATCCGCACATCAACCTTAACCGGGCGGCGAGCGCCAACCGGATCGACTTCGCCTTCCTGAAGCGCACGCAGCAATTTGACCTGCATGTCGAGCGGCAGTTCACCCACTTCATCAAGGAAGAGCGTACCACCATCAGCCTCAACGAATTTACCCGGTGAGCGAGAGACCGCACCCGTAAATGCGCCCTTCTCATGGCCGAACAGGATGCTCTCGACCAGATTTTCCGGGATCGCGCCGCAGTTCACAGAGATAAACGGCTTACCCGCACGATCAGACGCGCCCTGAATACAGCGCGCGATCACTTCTTTACCGACACCGCTTTCCCCCAAAATCAAGACCGGAATATCGGACGCTGCCGCACGCTGGCCAAGCCGCAAGACCTGAAGCATAGACGGCGCACTGGCAATCATATCCTCAAAGCCCATACCGCCTTCGGCTTTCCGGGTCAGGCGTTTCACCTCACCACTCAGCGAAGACAGTTTCAGGGCATTCCGGATCGAAACGATGACGCGTTCTGGATTGGCGGGCTTTACGATGAAATCAACGGCGCCAGCGCGCATAGCAGAAACGATTGTATCGATCCCGCTGGTCGCGGTTAGCATAACCACAGGCAGGTCCGGGCGACGCTCCGATAGCATTTCAAGCGCTTCCATGCCCGAAAGCCCCGGCATGGTCAGATCAAGCAGGACAACATCAACACCAGCGGCGCTATCGGTCGCCGTGGCAACACCAGTTTCCCCGTCCGGTGCTGTTCGACAAGCAAATCCAGCCTTTTCAACCGCAGCCGTCAAAAGGCGGCGCTGTGTAGGATCATCATCAACGACCAGAACTGTCTTCGCCATACTCTCATCACCTTATCTGCCACGCTTATCGGGGCGCGTGGTTCATTTCGTTACGCCCCGATATGGCACAGAGATGTGAGAGTATGGTTCAGACGATGTGTTGAATTTGATCGATCAGAAGGAAAGGCGAAGTCCGATACGGGTGTTTTGGCCCGGTGCAGGTGCGACATCTTTCAGGACTGAGGTGGCATAACGGATTTCTTCATCCGTTACGTTACGGGCCTCAATGAACAGCTCTGTTCCATCAGCGCCGATACCAAAGTCAGACAGATCAAGCTCAGCGCGCAAATCAAGCTGAGTATAACCATCGGTCTCCAGCTGGCCGGCCCCGGCATCGCTTTGGTCATCGGCCCAGGTCAGATGAGCGCCAACCTCGAAAGCACCCCATTCGGCACTTGCGCCCGCATTCAGGGTCACCGGCGGAACAAATGGTACGTTACCGCCATCATCGAGTTCAGCATCAACAAAATCGAGTCCAGCGGTAAAGTCCCATTCGCCCCCCATCGGGCCTTCAGGGATCGTCAGACCACCATAGATTTCACCGCCGCGGAAAGTCGCGCTTTCCTGAACGAACAGGAAGACCGGCAGGCCATCGGCTTCATCTACCACTTCGCCTTCATAAGTCGTCACGCCGGGTGTGAGATAAATAAAATCATCGAAGTCAGCGGCGAACAAGTTTACACCAAAGCGAACATTGTCGCCTGTCCAGCGCGCTGTTGCATCGAAGTTGAACCCGGTTTCTTTATCGAGGTTTGCATCGCCAACCTCAAACTGCTCGGTCGCGAGGTGCGGCCCAAATGCGAAGAGTTCGCTCTCGTTCGGGGCACGCTGGGTATAAGCCAGCTGCGCGCCCAAGAACCAGCCATTGTCGAGATGCTGATGGACCCCAAAAGAACCGCTCAGCAGGCTGAAGTCCCGTGACCCGAAATTGATATTGTCCAACTCGGTGTTTTCGAGACGCAAACCACCTTCAATACCTGCACCGCTATCCCACTCGCGTGTTTGATAAGCAAAGACGGCAAAGCTTTGTGTATCGGTTGGGCTTAAGAACGCCTCAGCCCCTGAGGCATCCAGTTCCTTATCAAGATACTGCAAGCCAACAGCGCCGATCACATTGCCAAACTCTGTCCCGGCTTCAACACGCGTTTCAAAGCCTTCACTCTCAAAGAAAGACCCAGCCTCTCCGGGCGCTTCAAATTCCGTATGCTCGTACTCAACGAAAGACGCACTCGCGGTCAGGTCTGTAAAAATTCCGGCATCGAGCGTAAGTCCACCACGAACATCAATACGGGTTTGCTCCAGATCGATGAACGGATTTTCCTCTTCCTCATCATGCTCTTCCTCATGATCATGGTCCTCATCGTCATGGTCATGCTCGTCCTCGTGCTCACCATGCGCATGACTATGTCCGGGCAAACCATATTCAGCTGTCTGCTGACGGATCGCAACACCGAAGAAGGCGTCATTCCCGACCCAGCTTAGCCCCGCTGCGAGCGTTTGAGTCTCCAGGAATGAATTCTCGAGAGTCCCAAACGCTTCTTCCCCTTCGTGATCATGCTCATCTTCATGTTCGTGATCATGGTCTTCTTCGGCCTCCTCAAGCGCAATCAGGCGATCTGACTCAGCAAAGCCTGGAATGTCATAGTCATCAAAATCACGCTGCGACGCTGAGAGGGTGAATACGAATGGTCCGCTTACAAACTGTCCACGACCGGCCAGTTCGCTGCCCTCATTCGCGCTATTATAGGCACCAAACAAATCTGCGGAGAACGCTTCTTCAGGAAGCTCCTCGGCGATCAACCCGTCGATAACGTTGACAACACCCCCAATCGCTTGACCACCATAGGCCAGCGCGGCTGGCCCGCGCAGGATTTCGATTTTCTCCGCATCAATACCATCTGCTGTGACCTGATGATCAGGAGATGCTGCTGAAACATCAATAACGCCAAGCCCATTGGTCAGAACTTGCACACGCTCAGCGCCAAGGCCACGCAGGACCGGCCGGCTGGCGCCCTGCCCAAAGAAAGTCGTTGCAACACCAGGCTCACGATCCAGTGAGTCACCCAACGTGGAAGACAGGTTCTCCAGAACCTGTTCACGATTCAGGGCTGTAGCATTCCCGATCAGCTCGTCAGCCGCACGGTCTGGTCCGGGCGTTGTGACAATAATGGTCTCCTGAACACTAACAGCTTCTTCGGCCTGCACGGTAAGCCCAAGAGAAAGCGAGGCCACTGACGCAGCGGATAAAAGGAGGAAACGGGACATAGCGAACCTTTGTAATGTGATAATATCACCTTCACCTAAATTCTTAACCCTGATCGTCAAGCCTAAAAAGGCGACTTCCTTGCCATTTTCTCAGAGCTGTGGCGCTCTTCCCCAAGGCTGATTCACCCTTGGAGGGATGCATGGATTTCAATCCGAAGTATAAATACAAAGCGATGTTGGGCTCACGGATCGAACTTGACCCCGATAGCCGACAGATCTTCCTGAAAAGCCGCGATGGGCGAAAACGTGTCTTCAAGTATGAAGAGATTGTCGAGTGGAAGCATAAATGGCTGCAAGGTGATCGATACCGGACCGATCACCATCGTTTATGGTTTGTCGTTCGGGACCTCGACAACCCACTCTGGATTGTCAGCTTTTCAAAGCCAGACAGTGCCGAGGAGTGGGAAGCCCGCCTGAAAGCAGCAATGGCGGAGCCAGCGTCCTAAGCTTCAACCCGCTCAATAATGATCGCCGGAGCCATGCCGCCAGCGGCACACATGGTAACAAGGCCATAGCGCCCGCCAGAACGCTCCAGCTCGTCCAGAGCGGTTCCAATCAAGATAGAACCAGTCGCGCCAATCGGATGGCCCAGCGCCATCGCACCGCCATTGATGTTCACTTTCTCCCGGTCAAGATCGAGATGACGAATGAAGCGCTCCGCAACGACAGAAAACGCCTCATTGATTTCCCAGACATCAATATCGTCTTTGCTCAGACCCGCTTTCTCCAGAACTTTCTCAGCCGCTGGCACAGGCGCGTTCAGCATCAGAGTTGGGCAATCCCCCATATTCGCCGTCGCAACGATCCGCGCCCGCGGCGTCCAGCCATTTTTCTCAACCGCGCTTTGCGAGGCCAACAATAGAGCCGCCGCGCCATCGACAACACCAGAGGAGTTCCCGGCATGGTGAACGTGATCCATCTTGCCTTCCAGCTCAGGGTATTTCTTGGTCACCATCTTGCCATAGGTATTGCCCTGATCATCGACCGGAATGTCCATGAACATATTGAAGACGGTTTTCAGCCCGCCAAGGCTTTCCATGGTTGTGCCGGGCCTCGGGAACTCTTCCTTGTCCAACGCCAGAGACCCGTCCGGGTTATGCACCGGGACAACCGATTTATCGAACCGCCCTTCAGCAATCGCGCGCGCAGCCCGCTCCTGACTGGTCACAGCCAGCTGATCCACAGCCTCGCGATCAATTCCTTCCAATGTCGCAATCGCATCAGCGCACACGCCTTGCTGGGACTGCGGATGCTTCTCACGCAGGCTCATATTCCCGGCATCCAGCATTGGTGGAACTTTTGGGTCCGCCGTTGCAGACGTGTAGCTCATCATCTCAGTGCCACCGGCGATCACAACGTCTTCCATACCCGACATGACCTGCGCCGCTGCCAGAGACACTGTTGTAATCCCTGATCCACAAAACCGATCAAGCGTCACGCCCGAAGCTTTCACATCATACCCTGCATCAAGCGCCGCCATTCGACCAAGGTCAGCGCCTTGTGATCCGCGTTGCGAACTGGTGCCCCAGATAATGTCATCCACCTCAGCGGTATTGAGATTATTGCGATCACGGATCGCCGCCAAAACGGTCGCACCAAGGTGCTGGGGATGGAGATGCGCCAAAGCCCCTTTTCCGACTTTACCAATGCCGCGCGGCGTGCGGCACGCATCGATGATATAAGCTTCGGCCATTGTTTCTCTCCCATGAGCATTATCTTTGCCCACCAGAAAGCAACAAGGGCAGGCCTCTAACAAGACCTGCCCTTGCGAAAGGCTGGCGCTGCGTCAGGGATCAGATCGCCTGCTGCTCCGGTGTTTTGCTAAGCACTTTGTCAGCAATTTCCTTGGGCACGACCATCAGAGTATCAGACAGAGTCTGATCCCATTCCTGCAGCAGCTCTGAAGCCCGCGCACTGCCTGTGCGCTCAACATGGAGTTCCAACATCAGCTTGTAGAGATCGCGATATTTCTCTTCCATGTAGGCCAGCGGATACCAATCAATCGCATCCGGGTTCGCCACTTGCTCAAAGCGCTTTTCGCGGTCCCATATGAAGGCCAGACCGCCTGTCATCCCGGCACCAAAATTGTCACCAACCGCGCCAAGGATCGCGACACGACCCCCGGTCATATACTCACAGCCATTCGCGCCGCAGCCCTCAACAACCGCTTCTGCGCCGGAATTACGAACCGCAAAGCGAACACCCGCCTGCCCCGCCGCATAAAGCCGACCGCTGGTCGCACCATACAGACAGGTATTGCCGATAATTGTATTCTCACCAGCCTTAAATGGCGCACTGGTTGGTGGGCGCAGCTGAATGGTCGCTCCGCTCAGGCCTTTACCAACGTAATCGTTTGCGTCGCCGATGACATCGAGCAGCAGACCCTGAACACTGAACGCGCCGAGCGATTGCCCAGCACTGCCCGACAGGCGCACATGCAAGCGCCCTTCTGGCAAGGCTTTCTCACCAAACTTGCGCACAATGGCAGAGCTTGAGCGCGCCCCGATAGAGCGCAATACATTCTGTACTTCATAGGTCAGCTGCATCTTCTCGCCACGGCTAAAGAAGGGCTCAGCATCGCGCAGGATTTGCGCATCCAGCGTATCTGGAACCTCTTCACGGCGCTCTGGTTGATAGGTTACAGATTTCTGCGTATCGACCTGTACCAGCAAAGGGTTGAGATCGAGGTCATCAAGATGTGGCCAGCCGCGGCTCACCTGCGCGAGCAGGTCCGTCCGGCCAATCGCTTCATCCAGCGACTTGAGGCCCAGCGAGGCCAGAATCCGGCGCACATCCTCGGCAACAAAGCTCATCAGATTGACGACCTTATCCGCCGTTCCGGTGAACTTCTCACGCAGATCATCGCGCTGCGTACAGACCCCAACTGGACATGTGTTCGAGTGGCACTGGCGCACCATAATACAGCCCATGGCGACCAGAGATGCGGTGCCGATACCGTACTCTTCAGCGCCCAGCATCGCCGCGATGACAATATCGCGCCCCGTGCGCAGACCGCCATCAGTTCGCAGGGTTACCTTATCGCGCAAATTGTTGAGGCTCAGCACCTGATGGGCTTCCGCCAACCCCATTTCCCAAGGCAGACCGGCATACTTGATTGAGGTTTGCGGGCTCGCTCCGGTGCCGCCAACACCGCCAGCAATCAGGATGATATCGGCCTTCGCCTTGGCCACCCCAGCTGCCACCGTGCCAACCCCAGATTGGGCCACCAGCTTCACGCAAACCCGGCAATCTGGATTAATCTGCTTTAGGTCATAGATCAGCTGCGCCAGATCCTCGATCGAATAGATATCGTGGTGCGGCGGTGGACTGATGAGGGTCACGCCCGGTGTCGCATGACGGTTCTTGGCAATAAATTCGGTCACCTTGAAGCCCGGCAACTGCCCACCTTCACCCGGTTTTGCACCTTGAGCAATCTTGATCTCGACCTCGCGACAATTGTTCAGGTATTCCGCCGTCACGCCAAAGCGCCCAGAGGCCACCTGCTTAACCGCAGAGTTCATATTATCGCCATTTGGTAGCGGGCGATAACGCTCACGAACCTCGCCGCCCTCACCCGAGACTGACTTTGCACCAATCCGGTTCATCGCCACGTTTAGTGTACCATGCGCTTCCGGGCTGAGCGCACCAAGCGACATGCCGGGCGTAACAAAGCGTTTGCGGATTTCATTGACCGACTGAACCCGCTCCAGCGGCTCTTCAAGGCCAGCCGCCTTAAAGTCCATCAGGTCACGTAGCTGGATTGGCTGATCGCCCAGCTTTGCGGCAACCGCTTTCTGATACTTATCATACAGCTCATAATCGCCGCGATCACAGGCCGCTTGCAGCATATGGATCAAATTGCCATCCAGCGCATGTGGCTCTGACTTAGCGCGCAGACGGTAAAACCCACCAACAGGTAAGGACACGACATCCTCATCAAATGCCTGCTCATGACGTTGCAGGGCATTCTCTTCGAGGCCTGCCAGACCAAGCCCTGAAATCCGGCTCGGCAGTCCCGGGAAATAGTCCGCAACAAGCGCGCGAGAAAGCCCCAGAGCCTCGAAATTGTAACCCCCGCGATAGGAGGAGATCACCGAAATCCCCATCTTGGACATGATCTTCAGAAGACCCGCCTCAATCGCCTTTTTAAAGTTTAGAACAGCTTGACCAATCGTGATGTCGCCGAGCAGTCCACGTGCATGGCGTTCTGCGATGGCATCCTGTGCCAGATAGGCATTTACACAGGTTGCCCCGCACCCGATCAGCACGGCGAAATAGTGCGTATCGACACATTCCGCGCTGCGCACCGTGATCGAACAGAATGTCCGCAACCCTTGCGCAACGAGATGACTGTGTACAGCGCCCGTGGCAAGGATCATCGGGATCGCGACACGGTCTGCATCCTGATACTCATCACTCAGGACAATATGCTCGCGCCCGGCCCGAACCGCATCTTCGGCTTCCTGACGGATACGTGCCAGTGCCGCTTTCAGCGCGCCACCATCACCGACCGCCTCATCGAGTGCGAACGTACAGTCAATCTGCTGTACGCCATCACCGAGCATACCGGTCAGGCGCTCATACATGCCTGTAGACAATACCGGGCTTTCCAGCACAAACACGTCCTGCTGGCGCTCATCTGTGGTCAGCACATTGCCGAGATTCTTGAACCGGGTTTTGAGGCTCATCACCCGGTCTTCCCGAAGCGGGTCAACCGGCGGATTGGTCACCTGAGAGAAGTTCTGGCGGAAGAAATGGCTGAGCGGGCGATAATCTTCGGAAAGAACCGCCACCGGGCTGTCATCGCCCATTGAACCAATCGCCTCTTTGCCACTCTCGGCCATTGGGGCAAGGATCAGCTCAAGTGTCTCCAGTGTGAACCCGGATACGGTCTGACGGCGCAGCAGGTCCTCAGTATCGAACAGGCGCGGTTCGTCCCCCGGCCCAATTTCAGGGTCAAGATCGCGAACATTCTCCAGCCATTTTTCATAAGGATGCTCAGATGCCAGCTGATCGACAATCTCGGTATGCTCGTAGAACTTCCCTTCCTGCAGGTCCGCAGCGATCATACCCCCCGCCTGCACGTGACCGCGTCGGATCACTTCATGGCCCGACAATGGGCACATCCCGGTCTCAGACCCAACCGCCAGAACACCATCGGCGGTCAGTGCATAACGCAGTGGCCGCAAACCATTACGATCCAGCCCCGCCACAGCCCAGCGCCCATCATAGGCACACACCGCTGCTGGCCCATCCCAGGGCTCCATGACGGAGTTACAATAGGCATAAAGCGCGCCATGCTTTTCCGGCATGATAGAGGCCCGCTTGGACCAGGCTTCCGGGATCAGCAGCGCCTTGGTCATCGGCGCAGTGCGCCCAGCCTTACACAGAATTTCAAACACCGCATCAAGTGCGCCGGAATCGGACGTGCCCTGCGGCGCAACCGGTTTGATATCCTCGACATGATCACCAAAAGACCCGGAGACCATCTTGATCTCATGGCTCTTCATCCAGTTGAGGTTGCCACGCAATGTGTTGATCTCGCCATTATGGGCAAGCATCCGAAACGGCTGTGCCAGCGACCATTGTGGAAACGTGTTCGTCGAGTAGCGCTGATGGTAGATGGCGATGGCAGAAGTGAACCGGTCATCGCGCAGATCGAGGTAGAAATTATCAATATCCTCGGCCAGGAACATGCCCTTATAGATCAGGGACTTGTGGCTGAGTGAGCAGATATAGAAGCTTGGAATGGCCGCTTCTCTTGCCTTGCGTTCGATCCGGCGGCGGCAGATATAGAGCGCGCGTTCCAGCTCTTCAGCGTCTCGGCCCAGCGCATCACGGAACATGATCTGTTCGATTTCAGGCCGTGTGTCCTGCGCCTTCTGGCCGATCACTGATACGTCGACAGGCGGTTGGCGCCAGCCATAGATATAGAAACCAAAATGCAGGATTTCGGTCTCCACGATGGAACGAGCCTGTTCCTGCTGCGCCAGATTGGTGCGCGGCAGGAAGATTTGCCCGACACAGATCGGGTCAATCGTCGGCTTATGCCCTGCGCGTTCAACCTGCTCGCGGAAGAAATCCTGTGGTACTTCAATGCGAATGCCTGCCCCATCACCGGTCTTACCATCGGCATCAACGGCGCCGCGGTGCCAGACATTTTTCAGCGCCTTAATGCCCATCTCAACGATTTCACGCCGTGGTTTGCCATCCAGCGCAGCCACAAGGCCAACACCACAAGCGCTGTGTTCATCCTCGGGATTATAGGCATTAGCCTCGATCAGGCGGTCCCGGTTGGAGAGATAGTTTTCTACAAAATCAGTCATTGGTCTTTTCCGGTGGTTCCATGCCGTATCGGGCAAACACTTCAGCGCCGGTCAGGCGCACGCCATCGCCCTGAAAGGCGTAATAATCGGGTTGTTCACCAACAAAGAAATGCTCTTTGATTTCGAGGCCGCTGGGCAGAGCAAAGCTGCCAGCCTCACCGCTGAGCACGCTTGGGTCTTCACGCAAGCGCCAGAACAACGTGGAGCCGCACGTCTTGCAGAACCCGCGTTCACCCCAGTCAGAGCTGGTGAACCAGCCAACATTGTCTGCGCCTTCAGTGATCGTAATGCCATCATCAAAATTCGCCGCAAGCGACGGCCCGCCATGCCAACGCTGGCACATCTGACAGTGACAGGCATTCAGGACGATATCGCCGTGCCCTTGCATCTTCACAGCGCCGCATAAGCATTGGCCATTTACGAGATCAGTCACTCTGCGCCTCCTGGAGCCTTGCAAAGACTTCTGCGGCTGTGACGCGCGGCGCATCTCCGGCAAACTCATAATAGGCGGGCTGATGATCGACGAAGATATGCTCCTCAATCGGCTCCATCGTGTCTTTCTCATCAAGGCTGCCAGCCGTCACAATCGTGATCGTATGGTCTTCCTGCAAACGCCAGAACATCGTTGTTCCACAGCTCTTGCATGAGCCCCGCTCACCCCATTCTGAGCTCTGATACCAATTCACTGCCTCTGGATCGGCAATCTGTATTCCTTCAGAGAATTGCAGGCCCATAAAAGGTCCACCTGTCCAGCGCACACAATCGCGGCAATGGCAAAGATGAACGCGGCCCCGCTCGCCCTGCCCTTCATACTTCACTGCGCCACACAGGCATTGTCCGGATGTCTTACTCATTGTGCTGCAACCTTCTGCTGTTTGGCGGCGGCTTTCATGGCCAGATGCATCTGCTCAGCGGCTTCACGACCATCAACGATGGCCCAGACGACGAGAGACGCGCCGCGAACAATATCGCCAGCCGCATAGACCCCCGGTAGGCTGGTCTCCATGGTCTTGAAATCAACCTGAACCGCGCCCCAGCGATTCACGCGCAGAGCCGTTTCATTGAACAGGACAGGTAAGTCTTCCGGGTCAAACCCTAGCGCCTTAATCACCATGTCGGCTTTAATATCGACCGTATCATCGGTCTTTTCAGGGGATTGGCGACCGGAGGCATCCGGGCGGCCCAGCTTCATCTTGCGGACCCTCACGCCGTTGACCTTGTTCGCCTTGGTATGGAGCACAGCCTCTGGGCCAGATAACCACTCAAAAACAACACCTTCTTCTTCCGCGTTCGCGACCTCGCGTTGCGACCCCGGCATGTTGGCACGGTCCCGGCGATAGAGACAGGTGACAGACTTCGCGCCCTGCCGCACCGCGGTACGCACACAGTCCATCGCTGTATCACCGCCGCCGATCACAACGACCCGCTTACCTTCAGAGTTCATCGTTCCATCGGTATAAGCCTTGAGATTGTCGCCAAAGCCGACACGGTTGGAGACGGTCAGGTAATCGAGCGCAGGCAACACACCATCCGCGCCAATGCCCGGTACTTTCAGATCACGCGCCTTATAAACACCCGTTGCGATCAGTACGGTGTCATGGCTATCGCGAATGTCATTGAGGCTAATGTCTTTACCGACATCGCAATTAAACTTGAAAGCAATGCCGCTATCCTCAAGCCGCTTGATCCGGCGCTCGACAACATCCTTTTCAAGCTTGAAACCCGGAATGCCATAGACCAGCAAGCCGCCGCCGCGGTCATAGCGGTCATAAACCGTAACCTGATAGCCTTTACGGCGCAGCTGTTCAGCCGCAGCTAAACCGCCCGGACCAGCGCCAATAATGCCTGCAGATTGAGTGCGCTCACGCGGTGGCGTAATCGGCTTGACCCAGCCCTGCTCCCAGGCCGTATCTGTAATATAGCGTTCAACCGAGCCAATGGTCACAGTGCCATGCCCGGATTGCTCAATGGTGCAAATCCCTTCGCAAAGACGATCCTGCGGACAGATCCGCCCGCAAATCTCCGGCATGTTATTCGTCGCGCTCGAAACCGCGTAAGCCTCTTCCAGACGGTCTTCCGCAGCCAGCTTCAGCCAGTCGGGAATATTGTTCTGAAGCGGACACCCCTGCTGGCAGAATGGCACACCACACTGTGAACAGCGCGAGGCTTGATCCTTGGCCGCTTGCTGCGAGTAGTCCCCATAAATCTCATCAAAGTCACTCGTCCGCGCTTTAGCATCACGCTTATCCGGCATGGCGCGCTCAACTTTGATGAATTTCAGCATGTTCTCCGGCATGGGTGCCCTCCAAGGGTTGAGCCTTGCTTATGAGACATAGATTTTGTGAGAACAAGAGGAGAATAATCTAATAAATATTATTATGATATTTATAATACGCATTTTTTCATAATCTGGATAAATCAATCATGATGTTACCGCACATAATAATCATATTGATATTTAATGATCATGCGACGAGATTGTCGAATCCATGCCACATTGGTGACCTCTTTGTCTCCCTATGTCTCTCTGGAGCATCCGCTCATACCCCTTCGGAGTACCCGCCATGTCCCTTTTGCAGCTCCTGATTATCTCGATAATTCAGGGCATCACAGAATGGCTCCCCATCAGTTCCTCGGGACATGTCCTACTCGCCGCAGACTATTTCGACCTTGAAGGACGCGATGAATATCTCATCAATGCTATGGCGCATGTCGGAACATTGGGCGCCGTCCTGCTCTATTTCTGGCGTGATGTCAGCCGCGCTGTAGCCGGGGGACTCAGCCTACCTGCGCAAGCTTTCAGACAAGCCCCTCTGTCACAAAATCAACACCTCGCCCTGATGATTCTCGCTTCGCTGCCAATCACGATCATCGCTATCCTCGCCTACGAAGCCTTGCTTCCTGAAGCGGCCAAAGGTGGCCTGCGTTCTGTCTGGGTGGTCGGCTCAACCAGTATTGTTTTTGGGCTTGCGCTCTGGTGGGCCGATAGCAAAGGCGGACATTCCCGCACCCAATCCGACATGACATTCGGCCATGCTATTCTGATCGGCGCAACACAGGCCATCGCCGCCCTACTCCCCGGCACCAGCCGCTCCGGCATTACGATGACTGCCGCGCGGGCGCTTGGCTATTCCCGCACGGAGTCCGCACGCTTTTCCATGCTGATCGGTGCACCCTTGCTCGCCGCTGTTGGCCTTTATGCTTTCCTGCAACTCTCCGGCAGTGAAGATACTGGCATCGCAACCCTTACGGATGGCCTGATCGTAGCGGCCTTTTCTTTCGTCAGCGGGTTTGCCAGTATTTGGGGCCTTATGGCGCTCCTCAAACGGATGAGCTTCCTGCCCTTCGTGATCTATCGAGTTATCCTCGGTCTTATCCTGTTGCTATACACTCCCCTACTCGCCCTGATCTAATCAGCGTCAGATCAAGGGCTTACATACGCCACAAAGCGCTGTAACAGCTCAAGATTATGAGCCTTCGCCCACGCGCCCGCATCCACCTGAACCATATCGCCGAGAACTGGCGCACCCTTCAGGCTGCTCAACCTGATGGACTCACGGGCGCTGTGATCAAGGCTGATGCTTACGGCCATGGCCTCCCCCAGGTTGCAGAAGTCCTTCACGATGCAGGTTGTGATCACTTCTTTGTTGCCCACAGCTTTGAAGGCGAGAGCGCAAGACGCGCATTGGGCCCAAACCCCGTCGTCTATGTTCTGAATGGGCCTGGCCCTTATGAAGAGCCCCTCTACCGCGAGGCCAATCTCACCCCAGTCGTCAATTCAGATCATCAGTTTCAAACACTTGTCACATGGCTGCAAACTGGCGGCAAACTTAAGAATGGCTATGCTCTACACTTCGACACGGGCATGAACCGCCTTGGCATTCCGGCGGGCGACGCGCCTAAACTGGCGGAGGCCGTCGAAGGCATGCTGCCAAGCTTAATCATGTCGCACCTTGCCTGCTCAGAAGAGCATGGGAATGGCATGAATGCCTTCCAACAGGAACGCTTGTCGGCGATCAGCGCTTTATTCCCTGATGTCCCGGTCAGTTTCGCCAACTCAGGCGGCGTGTGGCTCGGTCAGGATTACCACCATGCCCTGACACGGCCGGGCATTGCGCTCTATGGCGGAGGCATGCCCCCGAAAGACGCGAAGCTGCTACCGGGTATGACCCTCGAAGCGCCAATCCTGCAGGTTCGCTCAATCGAGGCAGGCGAGAGCGTTGGCTATGGCGCAACATGGCAATCTTCTGAGCCACACCTGTTGGCGACCTTGGCGATTGGCTATGGCGATGGCTTCCCAAGATCAGCGTCCAATAAAGGCTTCGCGACGATAGGCACCCAACGCTGCCCCATCGTAGGCCGTGTTTCTATGGACTTGATTACAATTGACGCAACTTCAGCCCGAAACCTTGCAAGGCCAGGCGTTTTCGCCCAATTGATCGGCCTGGATGCTCCGCTTGAAGAACAGGCGAGCCTTGCAGGAACCATAGGCTACGAATTGACAACAGGATTGCTGCCGCGTGTCACACGGATCTACGAAGACTAAAGGCGGTTTCCCGAATCCGCTGCAATGGCTTGGCCATGCCACGCTTGCCATGCTGGGCGAGGTTGGCCGGGTTTCAATCTTTACCGCGCGCGCCGCGCTCGCCAGCTTTACACCGCGCTGGTACCCCGCCCAGATTTTCAGACAGATGATTGCCATTGGCTTTTACAGCCTGCCCGTGGTTGGCCTCTCCGCCATCTTTATCGGCGCGGCTCTCGCCCTGAACATCTATGAAGGCGGCACACGATACGGGGCCGAGCAGTTCGTGCCACAGATTGTGGTTTTGGGGATTACCCGTGAGCTTGGCGTCGTGATTACAGGTCTGATGCTGGCAGGCCGGGTCAGCGCCGGGATTGCCGCCGAAGTCGGGGCGATGCGCGTGACGGAGCAGATTGATGCCCTGAAAACGCTCAGCGCCAATCCGTTCCGCTATCTCTATGCCCCGCGTTTCCTGGCCGGGATCATCACGCTTCCGCTCCTCGTTATTGTTGCCGACATTATCGGTGTGATGGGCGGCTGGGCTGTCAGCGTTTATGGGCTGGGCTTCGACTCAACCACATACTTGCGCAATACGCTCGATTTTCTGACCTTCGACGATGTTCTTGTTGGTATCATCAAGGCCGTTTTCTTTGGCGGCATTATTGCGATCATGGGCTGTTATCATGGTGACCGCTCGAAGGCCGGCGCGACCGGTGTTGGTAAAGCGGCTACCTTCGCCATGGTTGGCGCGGCGGTTCTGATCCTCGCCTTTAACTATGCCCTCTCAACCCTGTTTGTGGAGATTGGCCTGTGAGCACGCAACCGATCCTCGTCCTTGAAGATGTCCACAAATCCTTCGGCCCGAAGCAGGTTCTAAAAGGCGTTAATCTTGATGTCGCCCCCGGCAAGTCCCTTGTCATTCTGGGCGGGTCAGGCTCGGGCAAATCCGTCATGCTCAAGAACGCGCTGGGCCTGATGACGCCGAATACAGGCCGCATCATTTTTGATGGCGAAGACGTCACCCATGATCAGGGCAAAGGCCGCGAAGCTCAGCGGGCGCGCATGGGCATGCTGTTTCAGTCCGGCGCTCTGTTCGACAGTTTGACCGTCTGGGAGAATGTTGCCTTCCGCCTCCTCAATGCTGACGGTGTGAAGCGCCGCGACGCCAAGGACCGCGCCATTGAAACGCTGAAACAGGTTCGCCTTGGATCAGATGTAGCCGACCTGACACCGGCCGAAATCTCTGGCGGGATGCAGAAGCGCGTTGGCCTCGCCCGTGCGATTATCACCAAACCGGACCTGATCTTCTTTGATGAACCGACAACTGGTCTCGACCCGATCACGGCGGATGCGATCAATGACCTGATCGTTGAACAGACCAAGGCACTTGGTGCCGCGGCTGTTTCGATCACGCATGACATGGCGAGTGCGCGCAAAATCGCTGACGAAATCGCAATGCTCTATCATGGTAAGATCATCTGGCGTGGCGCCGCCAGCGAGATTGATAATAGTGGCAATGACTATGTTGATCAGTTTGTCCATGGGCGCGCCGATGGCCCTATCCAACCCTCGCTTTAAGCCGCATGAGGCTTCACGCCCACGCAGATAAGTGAATGGCACGCCCCTTGCTCGCCTATCAGGCGAATATTGGAGTCTGCCCCATCATGAAACGCTTGCTGCTTGCGCTCGGCCTGATCGTCCTTCCTTTAACATCTCACGCATCACCCGAAGAAGCTCAGAGCTGGGGAAAGGATGCCACCCTGCTGGAACGTCAAACAGCACAGTTGATCAATGTCATCGACATGGGCCGCAAGACCGCCCCTTCAGAAGACTATATCCTCGGCGTTTCCCGGTTTGGGCGCACCGCGTCAAATCTCGCTGTCTGGAATGATAGCAAAGGTGGACCGAAGGACCTTGGCTGCATTTTCCGCGGCATGGCGAGCGAAAGCGAGACGCAAACCCTCGCCCTGCTCGAACAAAGCGATGTTTTGAAAGCCCGCGAAACCCTGAAACGTCTGGAAGGCATGTTTTCAGATGCGCAATTGATCGCGCAGGCCGCAGCGGCGCAAACACCTACGCCGACATTGGAACGACGCCATCAGAGCGAAACTTGCCCAATGGACATGGAAGCGACGCGCGCGGCCCTGAACTAGCCGAGCTGTTTGATAACATCCTCGATGGCTGCACCGGGTTTCGCAAGAATGGCATTGATCTGAGCCCGTTGCTCAATCGCCAGCCAGACGCCCTGGAACTCTAGATCAACAACAGACCAGACACCACGTCGCTCAACCACGCGCCAGCGTACTGTCAGAGGCTCTCCGAAACCCGTTACCCGCGTTGTCACAACGGCATCACGCGCATTTCGATTGGCGGTCTGCAGGATTTCTAGCGACACGCTTTGCAGTTTTGCTGACTGTGAAACGAGTTGCTTACGCAAGAACACTTCAAGCGCGTCAGCAAACCGGGATTGATCTTCGTCACTCAGGCTTGCGGCATGACGGCCAAGCGTAAACCGCGCAATCAGATCAAGATCGAGCGCGGAAAGAACGGCATCGGCAAGCGCTTCGCCTTGTGCATCTTCGATCGACAGAGCAGCTTGCTCAACAAGCGCCTCCGGCTGGGTTGGAGTAGATACCCCTGCGTGGGCAACACCAGTTGCGCCCATTGTGAGAATTGCGGCGGAAACAAACAGGGCTTTTAACATATCTTACTCCTTGCATACATTGGCCATTCTTCGGGCCCGTCTTAGGAGTGGGATATTGGAAAGGGTCCCCGCTTATTAAACGGAAGATTTCTTCATAGGGCCTATGCAAGTTCCGTATGAATAAAGTTGCGCGAAGAGACAGCCTCGAGCGCCTCATCAAGCACTTCTAGCCCAGATCCGGGTTTTGGCCCCTTCTCGCTCAACACGCGCCGCCATAGCCGCGCACCCGGGCGACCATTGAACAGACCAAGCATATGACGCGTGATTGAGGAGAGGCGTGTCCCCTCCTCAAGCTGCGCTTGAATATAAGGGCGATAGAGTGCCACCGCCTCAAAAGGGTCAATCACCGCAGCCTCTGGGTCAAACAAAGCCTGATCGACCTGACCCAGCAAGGCAGGCTGTTGATAAGCCGCGCGGCCAAGCATGACACCATCGAAGGCATCCAAATGGCTCTTGCAAGCGTCTAGGTCTGTGATTCCACCATTCAGGATAATGGTGAGCTCTGGGCGTTCGGCCTTCAGCTCCGCCACGAGACCATAATCCAGGGGTGGAATATCCCGATTTTCTTTCGGGCTAAGCCCCTTCAGCCAGGCCTTGCGGGCATGAACAGTGAAGACTTCACAGCCTGCATCAGCAACCTGATCGACAAAGTCAAACAAGGTTTCGCGTGGCGGGTCTTCATCAATCGCAATCCGGCATTTCACTGTGACCGGAATAGAGACGGCTTCTTGCATAGCGCTCACACAGGCGGCCACCGTCTTGGGCTCGCGCATCAAACAAGCCCCAAATGCCCCGGACTGCACCCTGTCCGATGGGCAACCACAGTTGATGTTCACCTCATCATAACCGAACGCTTCGGCAATCCGTGACGCTTCCGCCATTTTGGCTGGCTCATTCCCCCCCAGCTGCAAAACAACCGGATGCTCATCCTCGCTGAAGCCGATCAATCGCTCACGATCACCATGAATAACCGCATCCGCCGTCACCATTTCCGTCCACAGCAAGGCCTGTTTGGACAGGATACGGTGGAAAGACCGACAATGCCGATCTGTCCAATCCATCATAGGGGCAACAGAGAAGGTATAGTTATGCAAAGCACTGTCTCATGAAACGAAGATATAAACCGACTTATAGGGCAAATCCGCAGGATGTCAGTTCAACGAAAACAGGCTGGTGCCGCGAGGGAGAATTGAACTCCCGACCTCATCATTACCAATGATGCGCTCTACCACTGAGCTACCGCGGCCTTTTGATCTGGCGGGGATTAGCTTATGCAGACAGAGATGAAAAGACCGTTTCTGAGAGTGGACTGCAATCATGGCTGAAAAGAAAGAGTTGTCCGAGCGTGATAAGCGATTGAAAGCCGCCTTGCGGGATAATTTGCGCCGTCGCAAAACCGCATCCCGAAAGGCAACATCAGACACCAAGCAGCCGGAAAAGTCGTCCTGATGCCGCTAAGCGCGCTTAGCATACGGCTAACATTGCCGAACGGATCGCGCCTTGGCCCGGGTAAAGCTGATTTGCTGGAGGCGATTCGAGAGAGTGGTTCTGTTGGCGGGGCGGCAAAGGCCCTTAGCATGTCTTATCCGCGTGCTCTGAAACTGATCGGTCAGCTGAATGAGGGATTTATCGAGCCTCTCGTGATCACCAGTCATGGTGGGCGAAGTGGCGGCGGTGCTGCTCTCACGGAAGCCGGCGCGCGCGTTCTGAACGCCTATCGCGCCTTACAAA
Source organism: Hyphomonas sp. FCG-A18 (assembly GCF_045287255.1). GTDB lineage: Bacteria > Pseudomonadota > Alphaproteobacteria > Caulobacterales > Hyphomonadaceae > Henriciella. The sequence continues at coordinate 1,193,964 of NZ_CP137142.1, read as the reverse complement.
CTGCATCTGAAACGGCGAGTGCGGCTCCTGTTTCAGAGATAAAAGCGCTGGCGAAACCGGATTGACCCTAGTCGCGATATGAATGGTGGTTTACATCGGTATGGATGAGTGGCTTCAGGCAAACCTTTGAACATCCGCTGGATGTGTTGCGCCAATTACAGGTTTGGCAGGTTGAGCAGGCATGCGCTTTGGTCGTTATTACAGAGACGATTGGCGGAGCTGTACGGTCTGTGGGGGCTTTACTGGCGGTTCGGGAGGATGGCGCTTCTGCGGGCTATATCTCCGGCGGGTGCATTGACGCCGATGTCGTTCTGCAGGCCCAGAAAGCGATAGCGGAAAACACTTCCAGAACAGTGCGTTATGGTGTTGGCTCCTCGTTTGTGGACCTGCCCCTACCCTGTGGTGGTGCGATTGAAATTATGATCCTACCGCAGCCGGAATCGGGAGTCATAGACGAGATCATTACCCGTCTTGAAAAGAGACATAGGGTACATGTCGGGTATACGCAGGGGGTATGCCGGGTGGTTGATGGGGACATGGGTGACACACTCACTGTCACCTACGATCCAAAACCCAAAATCCGAATTGCCGGACGCGGAACCGACTGTCTGGCCCTGACGCAAATTGCTAAGGCAGGTGGGTTTGAGGTGACCTTGCAACTGACCGATGAAGACGATTTACAAACAGCAAAAGCCAGGGGCATTGAGGCCGAACCCCTTAGCAACCCAAAGGCGCTTCCCGCCCTTCAGGATGATGCCTGGACGGCTTTTGTCCTGATGTTCCATGATGGCGATTGGGAAGTACCATTGCTGCAGCAAGCCTTGTCTGGCCCGGCTTTCTATATTGGCGCTGTCGGTAGCCGCCAGACCCATCAGCGGCGTTGCGAAGCGCTGACATCGATGGGCATTGCTGCCGATCAAATCCGGCGTATCCGTGGACCGATTGGATTGGTCCCTTCCCTGCGCGATGCGTCCATGTTGGCGATCTCTACGCTGGCCGAAATTGTTGAGGCCTTTCACAACCGGGAGGTACGCGGTGCTGAACACACAGCCTTGATCCTACTCGCCGCAGGGGCGGCTTCCCGGTTTGAGAATGGTGACAAACTACTTGCTGATCTGAATGGAGAGACAGTTCTCTCCCAAGCATCGGAACTCAAAGTGGCTCTGCCCTTTGGAGAAAGCCTTGCCGTGATCGGGCCGGGTCAGGATCAACGCGCAACCTTACTCGAAAAGGATGGTTGGCAAACGATTGTGAACTCGCAAGCGCATGCGGGGCAAGCAACTTCCCTTGGCTGCGCGATTGAAACCATTGAAGGCGATCCATCAATTGATCAGGTGATGATCGTGCTGGCCGATATGCCGAATGTAAGCGGCGCGCATCTAAACGCGCTCCTCCACGTCGCCACCCCAAACATTCAGGCGGTGATGAGCCTATCCGAAGGAACCCTCATGCCCCCTGCGCTGTTCCGTCGTGATCAGTTTGCAGACCTGAAAAACCTGAGTGGCGATCGCGGGGCAAAATCTGTGTTCGATGGTCTCGCGAATACCGCGACTGTAAACCTGTCGCCGGAGGCCGCGATAGACATAGATACACGACAAGACCTTGAGCGCGTGAAGGAGCTTGCCAATGGCTGATGGATTACTGCCTGCTCGCGCGCCGCTCATTGATGCATTCGGACGGCAAGTTTCTTACCTGCGTCTCTCGGTCACCGACCGCTGTGACCTGCGCTGCACCTATTGCATGGCTGAGCATATGCAATTCCTGCCCAAGAAAGACCTGCTGACGCTCGACGAGCTGGAACAGGTTGCCAGCGCTTTCATTGCCCGCGGCGTTCGCAAGATCCGCATCACCGGAGGTGAGCCACTGGTGCGCAAGGATATTCTCGCCCTGTTTGAACGACTGGGCAAACAGCTTGGACACGGACTGGATGAGCTGACCTTGACGACAAATGGCACGCTGCTCAGCCAGTATGCTGGACACCTGAAACGATGCGGGATTGAGCGGGTGAATGTCTCGCTCGATTCCCTCGACCCGGAAGCCTTTCAGGCGATTACGCGCCGCGGTGACCTCCACAAGGTTCTGGACGGCGTCGATGCCGCGCTTGAGGCTGGCCTGAAGGTCAAAATCAATACGGTCGCGCTGAAGCACGATAATGCCGACTCTATCCCGGACATGATCGAATGGGCCCATAGCAAGGGCATGGAGATGACGCTGATCGAAGTCATGCCACTGGGCGATACGGGGGAAGACCGGATTGACCAGTACATTCCCCTGCCAATGATCCGCGATCAATTGGAAACCCGCTGGACGCTGAGTGACCTGAGTGATCAGCGCGTAAATGCCGGGCCTTCGCGTTATGTCCGCATCAGCGAAACCGGTGGCAAGTTGGGCTTTATTACCCCGCTGACGAATAATTTCTGTGCCGGATGCAACCGGGTCCGCGTCACCTGTACGGGCCGCATTTATATGTGCCTGGGTCAGGATGATCATGTCGACCTGCGCGCCGCACTGCGAGACAGTGCGATGCCTGAAGTCGCCTTGAATGAAGCGCTCGATAAAGCCCTGTTCCGCAAACCGGAAAAGCATGACTTTGCCATCAAGCGGCGCGGCGACCGCCCGGCTTTGCCCCGGCATATGTCGGTGACTGGGGGATAAGGCGATGGTGCGAGTTTTGTACTTCGGCAAGCTGAGTGACGTCTCTGGTTGCCCGCAAGAGGCTCTGGACCTGCCCGAGCATGTGCAGGACACGGCAGCGCTGCGCGAATGGCTAAACGCGCGGCTTGATGGACAGGGAGAGTTGCTGGAACCCACCGTGCGGATTGCGCTGGATGGAGAGATTGTGGTCGATCCCCATACGCTCGAAGGCGCGCAGGAAATCGCTCTTATGCCGCCGGTTGGAGGGGGATGATGATTGAGGTTTCAGACGCCCCGATTGATGCCAGCGCGACACTTGCAAGCTTTGAGAAGGAAATTGCCGGCGCGGGTGCCGTCGTCAGCTTTTCCGGCATGGTGCGGGACACCTCGGCGAGTGGCACGGTCAAGGCGCTCCATCTGCAAGCCTATGAGCCAATGACGAGGAATGGTATAATGGACGCCGTGGCGCAGGCTGAAACGCGTTGGCCCCTTGCGGGCGTGCGTGTCCTGCACCGAACTGGTGAGATTGCCACCGGGCAGACGATTGTTTTCGTCGCCACGGCTTCGGCACACCGCCGCGCCGCGTTTGAGGCGGCTGACTTCCTGATGGACTATCTCAAGACACAAGCTGTGTTCTGGAAAAAGGAAGTCACTGAAAACGGCGCGGTCTGGATTGAACCGCGCGCCGAGGACTACACAGACAGCGCCCGATGGGCAAAGAAAGAGGACGCCTGACATGGCTGGGATCAATGAAAGCCTGGACTTCACCCCGGTACGGATTGCTGTGCTTGTCGTCAGCGATACGCGGACACTGGAGACCGACACGTCCGGCCTGACTTTGGCGCAGCGTATTGAGGCAGCTGGGCATGAGCTGGTTGAACGACGGATTGTGCCAGATGATCAGGCCGCGATCCGCGATACGGTTTATGGCTGGATCGCCGACCCGGATGTGGATGTTGTGATCTCTACAGGTGGGACCGGCCTGACCGGACGTGATGTCACCCCGGAAGCCATTACGCCGCTATTTGATAAGGTGATTGAGGGCTTCTCAGTGATCTTTCACAAGGTGAGTTATGAGAGTGTGGGCCTCTCAACCCTGCAATCGCGCGCGGTGGCGGGTCTGGCGAATGGGACATTTGTCTTCTGCCTGCCCGGCTCGAATGGTGCAGTGAAGGATGGCTGGGATAAGGTGATCTCCCACCAGCTCGATAGCCGCTACAGGCCGTGTAATCTGGTCGAGCTGATGCCACGCCTGATGGAGCGATAGATGAGTGAGCTGACCCATATCGGCCCGGATGGCCGCGCACGTATGGTCGATATTGGCGATAAGGCGGTCACGGAGCGCTTTGCGCTGGCGCGGGGACGGATCACAATGGCGCCGGAGACGCTGTTGCTGGCCCTGAAACGCGACACCAAGAAGGGTGACCCGATTGCCATTGCCGAGCTTGCCGGGATTATGGCGGCCAAGCGGACGGCTGACCTGATCCCGCTCTGTCATCCCCTACCCCTGACCAGTGTAAAGGTTGAGATAGAAGCCGCGGAGAACAGCCCGGCTTTGATCGTCTCTGCACGGGTCAAAACCAGCGGCAAGACCGGGGTTGAGATGGAAGCACTGACGGCAGTGTCTGCGGCCTGTCTGACGCTCTATGACATGCTCAAGGCGGTCGACAAGACAATGGTGATTGGCGCGATTGAACTCATCGAAAAGGCCGGAGGGAAATCCGGCGACTATCGAAAGATTGAACCATGAGTGGGCTGATCAGCGTTGATCAGGCGCTGGCTCATCTGAGCGCGCACCCTCTCCCTGTCGTGCATCGCACTGTGCCTTTGAGCGAAGCGCTCGGGCGGCGCTTGGCAGAGCCTGTTCTGGCGCGCGTGACACGCCCCCCCGCTGCCGTATCGGCAATGGATGGCTATGCTGTGCGCCTGGGTGATGTACGTGAATCCGGCGCGAAATTGCGGGTAATTGGAGAAGCGCCAGCGGGCACACCTTTTGAAAAAGCGGTTGGCGCAGGTGAAGCGGTGCGCATCTTTACGGGTGGTGAACTCCCCAATGGGGCAGACCATATTGTCATTCAGGAAGATACAATCCGTAACGGGGATGTGGTGACCTGCAAGGACAGCTACGCACAGGCCCAGTTTGTCCGCGCTGCAGGTCTGGATTTCTCTGAAGGTGAAACACTCATCGAGGCGGGCACAGTGATTGGCGCAGCAGAGCTTGCCATCGCCGCTGCGGCTAACCGGGCGACGCTAAATGTCGTGCAGCGCCCGCGGGTCGGCATCCTCGCCAACGGGGATGAGTTGCGCCCACCCGGCAGCGAGTTGAAGCGCGGGCAAATCGTCAATTCAAATCCGGCTGGGCTCGCCCCGCTTATTCAAGCCTGGGGCGGTGAACCCATTGACCTTGGTGTTGCAAGTGACAGCGTGGAATCGATCCGCGAGCACATGCATGTCGGCGGTGAGATTGACCTCTACCTGCCTGTCGGTGGGGCATCCGTCGGGGATCATGACTATATGCGTGCCGCCTTTGCTGAAGAAGGCTTTACACCCGTCTTTGAAAAGATCGCCGTGAAGCCAGGTAAGCCAACATGGTTCTCCACCCGCGAGGGTCAGCGCGTTCTGGGTCTGCCGGGCAATCCAGCTTCAGCTTTTGTATGCGCGCATCTGTTCGCCTCGGCCCTTCTGGGGGCAGCATGGACGGAGCGGCAGGTGATGGCGCAATTGTCAGCCCCCTTAAAAGAGAGCGGCAAACGTGAGCAATTCCTGCGCGCCATGGCAACACTGGGCGAAGATGGACAGCTCCGCGTCGAAGCGGCCACCAATCAGGACAGCTCGCTCCTGCGACCCTTCCTGAGCTGCAATGCTCTGATCCGGCGTGAGATTGGGGCAGCAGGAAAATCCATGGGCGATACCGTACCGATTATCATGATTGGCCCCTTACAGGGATAACGGGTTGAGCCTCTTCCTGCCCCCGCTCTTCTTTGTAACGGCCTTGCTCTATGCCGCTGTCGGCTTTGGCGGCGGCTCAACCTATAACGCGCTTTTAGTGCTCTATGGCGTCGACTACCGGATCCTACCGACCATTGCGCTCGCTTGCAATATCATCGTGGTGAGTGGGGGTGTCTGGCGGTTCTCGCGAGCTGGAGAGATGCAGCTCTCCAGATTCTGGTCTTTCCTGATCACATCTATTCCAGCGGCATGGGTTGGTGGACGCTTGCCCATTGCAGAAGTCGTTTTTGTTGGCCTGTTGGGCTTTGCTCTGCTGGCATCGGGTGCGCGGCTTTTATTCATGGCCCAACCCAAAGCGGCTGAGCAAGCCAGCGAAACGGGCATAGCGCTACCAATGGTCATTGGGGCAACCATCGGCCTGCTTTCAGGCCTTGTTGGCATTGGCGGCGGGATATTCCTCGCTCCGATCCTATACCTCATGGGCTGGGGCACTGCGCGCCAGATCGCGGCAGCGTGCAGTCTGTTTATCCTGCTCAACTCGCTCTCTGGTCTTGGCGGGCAAGTTACAAAGCTTGGCGATACAGCCTTACTCTCGGACGTCATAAACTATTGGCCGCTTTTGGTTGCTGTCCTGATTGGCGGGCAGATCGGATCATGGCTCGGGGCCGGCCGATTGCGTGCCGACTGGATGAAGCGCATGACCGCCATTCTGATCCTGTATGTCGCTTTACGCCTCCTTTGGCGGTGGATTGGGATGATTTAGCCACCGCGAAAATTAATTTTAGTCTCCCCCCTTCCAATCACTGAACAAATCCTACAATCTTCACTAATGCGAAGTTGCGCAGCCTATTGTGGCAGCGCCGTATGCGGGAGGCGAAGCACTATGGCGACACTCAAAGTCAACGGACAATCAGTTACAGTCGAGGTGGAGGAAGATACCCCCCTACTGTGGGCTATTCGGGAACAACTTGGCCTGACCGGCACGAAGTATGGATGCGGCGTGGCGCAGTGCGGCAGCTGTACCGTACATATCGATGGCGAGGCCGTGCGCTCCTGTGTCTACCCGGTTGGCGCTTTGTCAGGTGAGGAGGAGATCACCACGATTGAAGGCCTCTCAGAAGATGCCAGTCACCCGGTTCAGCAAGCCTGGGCCGAGCTTGACATCCCGCAATGTGGTTACTGCCAGCCCGGCATGATCATGGCGGTCTCTGGCCTCCTGAAAGAGAACCCGAACCCAACCGATGAAGATATTGATGCCGCCATCACCAATATCTGCCGTTGTGGAACGCTGGCGCGCGTGCGCAAAGGCATCCACCTCGCCGTGAAGAAATCGTAGGGGGCGATCATGACAGAGACACTGAATCTTTCTCGCCGCGGATTTATTATCGGCACCGGAGCCACAGGCTTGACCATTGGTATTCTGGCCGCATGTTCCCCCTCCGGAACAGAAGAGCCGGACTATTCCAATCTGCCGCCTAATCCGGAAGTGAATGCCTGGGTCCATATCGACCATGATGACACGGTGACCGTGCGAATTGCGCGCTCTGAAATGGGCCAAGGGACATTGACGGGCCTTGCCCAACTGGTCGCCGAAGAGCTCAATTGCGACTGGGATAAAGTCGTCACCGAATACCCAACACCCGGACAGAATCTCGCGCGTGAACGCGTCTGGGGCAGCTTCTCAACCGGTGGCTCACAGGGCATTCGTGGCTCACATCAATATGTTCGCGAGGGTGCAGCCGCTGCGCGCATGATGCTGATCGAAGCCGCCGCCAATGAGTGGGGTGTCCCCGCCAGTGAATGTCGCGCTGAGAAAAGCATCATCACCCATACGCCAAGCGGCAAAACGACAACGTTTGGCAAAGTGGCCAATGCGGCGGCTGAGCTTGCACCACCGCTTGAAGTGCCCCTGAAAGATCCGTCTGAATGGACGATTATCGGCCAGCCCAAGAAGCGTTTGGATACCGCGGATAAGCTCACCGGAAAGCAGGTATATGGTACGGACCTGAAAATGGAGGGTCTGCTCAATGCGTCCATCATGCAGGCGCCGAAGATTGGCGCGAAACTGAAGAGCTTTGATGCCAGCGCTGTGTCCGGTATGCCGGGCGTGAAGAATGTTGTGCAGGTTGGTGACAATGCTGTTGCTGTTGTCGCGGACACGTGGTGGCGCGCACATTCAGCGCTACAGAACCTGCCCGTGGAATGGGAAGGCGGCGTTGATTTCTCTACCACCGCGTTTGAGGCCGAACTCGATGAAGGCCTGACCAGCGAAGAAGCTTTTGTCGGTAATGGTGGCGGCGATCTGGCCGGGGCTTTTGCCAGTGCCGACCAGATTGTTGAGGCGACCTATAATATGCCTCTGCAAAACCATGCACCGATGGAGCCAATGAATGCGACGGCACTGTGGACGCCGGAAAAATGCGAAGTCTGGTGCCCGACTCAGAATGGTGAGGCTGCGCTGGGCGCCATGCCGGCTGCGGCGGACCTGCCAATTGAGCAATGCGAGGTCTACAAGCTCCACCTTGGCGGCGGGTTCGGGCGGCGCGGCATGTCCGACTATGTCACCCAGGCTGTCCTGATCGCCAAGCAGATGCCGGGCACACCGATCAAGCTGATCTGGTCACGTGAAGAAGACATGATGCATGGCTTCTTCCATCCAACAACCAAGGGCCGTGTGCGCGGCGCGCTGGATGCTGAGGGTAACCTGACCGGGCTACACTTGCGGATTTCCGGTCAGTCCATTTTGGCCGCCCTTATGCCATTTGCGCTGCAGGAAGGGGTTGATTACGCGACCTTCCAGGGCCTGTTACCGGCAGGGATCGATCCACGTTTGGAAGACCAGACCCTCAAATACACATTCGATAATTTCCTTGTCGATCACGCCATGCGCAACCCACCCGTCCGTCCGGGCTTCTGGCGTGGGGTCAACTCCAACCAGAATGCGATCTATCTGGAATGTGCGATGGATGAGTTTGCCCATGCCGCAGGCCGTGACCCGCTGGAGTTCCGTCTCGCACACCTGAAGGACAGCCCGAAATCGCAAGCTGTGCTGAGAGCTGTGGCCGAAAAATCCGGTTGGGGCAGTAATGATGGCAAGCATCGCGGTCTATGCGCCTTCTACTCGTTCGGGGCCTATACCGCCGCCTGTGCTGAAGTGACTGTCGATGAGGACGGGTTCCTTAAGATTGATCGTATCGTTGCAGCAACAGACCCCGGTACAGCGGTCAATCCACAGCAGATTGAGGCACAAGTTGAAGGGTCCTTTGTCTATGGGCTTTCAGCCATGCTCTATGGTGAGATCACCTATGAGGATGGCGAGGTTCAGGAGCGGAATTTTGATACGTTCAACTCCCTGCGCATCGCAGACATGCCTGAGGTTGAAACCCTTGTCATGGCCTCTGGCGGTTTCTGGGGCGGTGTAGGTGAACCGACCATTGCTGTGGCTGCACCTGCGGTTCTGAATGCGATCTATGCCGCGACGGGTAAGCGGGTGCGCCAGCTGCCGATCAAGGATCAGGATCTGCGCGCGGTCTAGTCGTGACGCGCGCTACAGGGATATTCGCGCTACTGGCAGGCAGCCTTCTGGCTGCCTGTGGTGGCGCGGGACCCGTTGAACCTCCAGAATCTGCCATCGGATTAGACGCAGAGCTGGCTCGCGTGTCGGCTTTGGCGGCGTCATGCTCTGGCTGTCACGCGGTTTCCGGTGGCGCAATTGTAGACCTCTCCGACTACACAGAGGCCAAGCTTAAGGCGGCCTTAGAGACGTATCGAACGGACATGGACGGCACGACCGTGATGCATCGCCTCGCGCGCGGCTATAGCGAGGAAGAGATCGCGGCTATTGCCAGCTATTTGGGGGCAGGCACCCAATGAGTTGGCAGATCAACAGACGCGCCCTTTTAAGCACCCTTGGTCTTGTGCCACTGATGGGCCTCACGCCTGTGCGCACACAGGCGCAAGTCGTTATTGTTGGTGGTGGCTTTGGTGGAGCAATAGCGGCCCGCCAACTTAAACGACTGATGCCAGAAGCAGAGATCATTCTGGTCGAGCCAAACCGTACCTACACCGCCTGCCCTTTCAGTAATCTGGTTGTGGCTGGTAGGCGGGATATGACTGCCCAGACTTTCTCATATGAAACCCTCGACAAGGAAGGGGTAATGCTCGTCCATGAGCGCGCGGTTGATGTAAACCCGGACGCCCAAACCGTCATGCTGAGCGACGGGATCGCGATTCCTTATGACCGCCTCATCCTATCACCCGGTGTCGATATGCGCTGGGGCGCGCTGGAGGGATATGATCAAGCCGCCGCTGAGCGCTTGCCCCATGCCTGGAAAGCTGGCGCGCAGACAGTTCTACTGCGCGATCAGCTCAACGCGCTGGAGGATGGCGAGCTGGTTGTCATGACCGTACCACCCGCCCCCTATCGCTGCCCGCCTGGGCCGTATGAGCGGGCAAGCCTGATCGCACACTATCTGAAAACCCAGAAGCCGCGTTCCAAGCTGCTCATCCTTGATGGCAAAGACAGCTTTTCGAAGATGCCACTGTTTCAGGAAGCCTGGGCGGAGCATTATCCGGATCATCTGGAATGGCGCAGCGCCAGTAATGATGGCCGTGTCTCCCGCGTCGATGCCCCCGCGATGACCGTTTCAACTGATTTTGAGGATATTCAGGCCGCCGTGATCAATGTGATTCCACCACAAAAGGCCGGAGCGATTGCCGATGCCGCAGGGGTCAGCGATGCCACCGGCTGGTGCCCAATTGATCCGCTGACCTTTGAATCGCGCTTGCAGCCAAATATCCATGTCATTGGCGATGCAACTATTGCTGCACCGATGCCAAAATCGGCTTTCTCAGCCAACCTTCAGGGCAAGCTGTGCGCCATGGCGATTGTGCAGATGCTGGCAGATCAAACCCCTGAGCCGACTGTGCTTGCCAATACCTGCTACTCTTACACAACCCCGGAAGAGGCGGTCTCGATAGTCGGCGTGTATAGCAATCGTAATGACCAGTTCTCGAATGTGGATGGTGCTGGCGGCCTCAGCCCGCTCGCCGCGCCGCTCAGTGTACGCCAGGCTGAAGCACGACAGGCAGAAAGCTGGTTCAAAGCAGTTACGGCAGAGGCCTTTGGATGATCCGCGCGGGCCTGTCTCTGGCCCTGCTCGCCCTATCGGCCTGTAGCAGTGAGCAAACTCTGGTTCCCGAAAGCCAGATCGTTGGGGATGCCATCCCCGACGCTTTGACAGAGATACCGGGAAACGCTGAGAGTGGCCGTGCCATTTTTACCGACCGTGACAGCGGCCATTGTGTCCTCTGCCATCAGGTGAGCGGCCTCGACGTCCCCTTTCAGGGGAATCTCGGTCCAGACCTGACCACCGTTGGTATTCGGCTTGATCCCGGCCAACTGCGCTTGCGTATTGTCGACTATCAACGCGTTCGCCCCGGAACGGTCATGCCTTCCTATTACCGCATACACGACCTACATCAGGTAGATAAGGATCAGCACGATAAGCCTGTGCTGAGCGCGCAAGAGGTTGAGGACCTTGTTGCCTACCTCTCAACGCTAGGAGGCGTGGAATGAGCGAAGACATGACAATCGCTCCAGCAGCTCTGACCCGGCGCGGCCTACTCGGCCTTGGCGCGGGAGCCGTTCTGATTGCGACAACGCCAATGCGCGGGATGGCGGATGAAGCCGATATGCATGCCGCCATCAAGGAAGCCTTTGGTGACCGGCCGATCGAAGACGCTGGGGTTTCCCTGAAACTACCCCCCATATCGGAAAACGGGTTTTCGGTTCCCCTGACGGTGAGCGTCGATAGCCCGATGACTGAAGCCGACCACATCACTCAGATTGCGCTCTTCTCACCTCGCAACCCATTGCCGGACCTTGTGCGATTCAAACTCGGCCCGCGCGCCGGGAAAGCCGAGATTGCAACACGCATACGCCTGAGTGGTACGCAAACGCTGGTCGCCATCGCCGAAACCAATCAAGGCCGCTTGCTCCGCGGGACGGCAGAAACCGTTGTCACGCTCGCCGCCTGCGTCGTGCTGTAGGAGGACGCGATGACCAGTATTCGCCTATCCGTTCCCAAAACCGCCGCGCAAGACGAGGTGATTGAGATCAAAGCCCTGATCCAACACCCGATGGAAAGTGGCTTCCGCCGTGGTCCACGCGGCGAGGTCATTGCTCGCAACATCATCACCCATTTTGAATGCCTGTATGAGGGCGAAACGGTGTTTGAAGCGGACTTCTTTCCTGCCGTGGCCGCGAACCCATTCCTAACATTCTATACCCGCGCTACGCAGTCTGGCGTCTTGAGGTTCCAGTGGACTGATCAGAATGGCGAGATTTGGTCCGACACGGCCCGTATCGAGGTGACATGATCCGCATTGGCACCATTGTCGGTTTGGTCTTGGCCCTTACGGCATGTGGGCGAAATGCCAGTGACGCTCCGGACTGGACTGCTGGCTTGCAACCTGAACAGGTCCAGTCCGGCTTTGATTTCCTGACCCCCGAAACGCAGGCGCTGCAACAGGATGCTTTTGCTAATCCGGGTTATCTCTGGGTCGATCGTGGGCAGGCTCTGTTTATGAGCGCACCCGGAAACAGCCCTGCCTGTGCCACCTGTCATGCGGAGGGTTTGCCGGGTGTTGCTGCGACTTATCCGAAACTGGACCAACAAAGCGGTGCGCTCGTGAATCTGGAAGGGCGCATCAATCTCTGCCGAACCCGTCATCAGGGTGTGGAGGCGCTGCCCTATGAGAGCGAAGACCTGCTGGCCCTCACCGCCTATGTCGCACAGCAATCCCAAGGCATCGCGCAATCGGTCTCAATTGAAGGCGCGCTGGAGCAGCATTTTGAAAATGGCCGGGACTATTTCTTCACGCGTCGCGGCCAGCTCAACCTGTCTTGCCATCAATGCCATGATCAGAATTGGGGTGCCCAATTGCGTGGCGACACGATCAGCCAGGGCCATTTGAACGGGTTTCCGGCCTACCGCCTCGAATGGCAAAGCCTTGGCTCATCGCATCGACGGTTGCGCGACTGCGATACAGGCGTGCGCGCCGAGCCCCTGCCCTATGGCGATCAGCGCTATATTGAAGTTGAACTCTATCTCGCGGCACGCAGCGCTGGCATAGAAATGGAAAGCCCGGCTGTTCGGCGATAAGGATTTAAGAAACCTGCCTCAGCTTTGGCTTACGCTCATCAATGGTGAGCGGGCGCCCAAACCAGTAGCCTTGCATCCGGTCAGCGCCTTGCTCGACCACATGACGTGCAGCCTGCTCAGTCTCAATGCCTTCAACACAACACTCAAAGCCGAGATCTTTGGTCAACCGGATCGTGGCGTTCAGGACGCCATTGGCACTTGTCGACTCCTGAAGGCTCTTATCCAGTTTGACCTTGTCCAAAGGCAGCTTGTCGAGCAGTGACAAGGACGAATAGCCTGAACCGAAATCATCAAGAACAATCTGACAGCCAAGCTTTCTGGCCTCTTCAAGCACGCGAATGTTTTCCTCAAGATTCCGGAATGCCACATGTTCGGTGATTTCCAGCTCAAAGCGGTCCATCGCAAAATGATGCAGTCTGGCAACTGCCTGTAAGTCATCAAGAAACGTACTCGAGGACAATTGCGATGGCGACACATTGATCGCGAGGAAACAATTCTGATTCCGGATCACTGGTATTGCTTCAGCCAACGTGACCCACAGCAATTCATTCAGAAGCCCGAGCTTCTCTGCAATTGGGATAAAGTCCATCGGCGATGGATCGCGGGCCAGACCACTGTCCTGCCAGCGGGCGAGCAATTCATAACCCAAGACAATGCCGGACTTGCACTTTATGATCGGCTGGAGTGCCGCCTTAATCTGACCTGTCGTCAGAGCCTTGCGGAACAGCTCCTCCATGGCTGCTGACGCCAGAGAGGCATCATCACGATGAGGGTCGAATCGGGCGACGCCGCCGCCATTGGCCTTACAGCGCATCATCGCTGTGTCCGCCGCATGCAGCAGATCACTTACACTGACCGCATCCTCATATGCACGGGCATACCCAAAAGACGCCCCAACGGAGAGGCGCGCCACATCGACATCGATTACACTCGTCACTTCAGACAATGCACGGTGAACAAGTTCATCAACATCGCAGTCGCCTGCGTCATCTTCGATAAGCAAAGCAAATTCATCACCACCAAACCGCGCAGCAACCGTATTCGGTACGGCTTGCAATCGTTCCCCTATCGTCTGCAAGACAGTGTCGCCGATCGCATGGCCGTATTCATCGTTAAGGGGTTTGAACCGATCAAGGTCGATAAACGCCACACTGAAAGGTCTCTTTTCAGCCCAGAACGCTTCAACCTGCTCCATGAAAGCTCGGCGGTTTTGCAGCCCCGTCAGCGGATCTTCTGCGGCTAAACGCTCGGTTTCCTTCACAAGACGCAGCAAGCGCTTGTCGGTTTTCTCTCTGGAGTATGAAACGATCGCCAGCACGGCCAGCGATAAGCTCGACAAGACCGCCAGTAGAACAGCCAAAGAGCTTGTATCGACAATCTCGGCGTCAAAGCCGTACACACCGGCCAGGAAATGCTCGGCATAGAGATAGACCGCCGCCGCCTGAAACAGCGCATAGAAAATCAAGGCCCTATGGTTTGAGACGAGGATCAGGCATAGTGGGACCAGCAAAAGGGTCGGGAAACTCAGGATGGAGGCATTGCCAACAAAAGCATCATAGAAGGTCGTTCCCCACATGTGGAGGTAAATGGCCAAGACCCCCAGCCCCAAAACAAGCGAGAAATATCGATTATTATAGCTGCTCCACGCGATGAGACTTATCGCGACCGTATAGAAAGCGTAATTGAAGCATAAGAATGCATTCAAATCATCATTAGAAATGTATATTAAGAATATCAGCGTATTGCCGATCAATCCGGTGATCGAGACCCAGAACGCCACACGCTGCGAACGGTCTTTTACGCTACGAATAGAATTATTAGTTGAAAAAATATCATTGCGCATGCAGTTTGAATAAACAAATATACTTGCAACACACCCAATATAAGGGTCGATTTTTAAACCGATACATTAACCCAATGGTCAACATTCTCTCCGCCTCAGCGCGGAGCAGAGAACAGGCATAAACGCCTCAAAACAGCGCCAACTGAGCGTGTAAACCAAGAAAACATGGTGCCCGGGGGCGGATTTGAACCACCGACACGCGGATTTTCAATCCGCTGCTCTACCCCTGAGCTACCCGGGCGGGCCAGATGGGGAAGCGGCTATGTAACCGCCCCTGCCCTGCTTGTCCAATGCCGATTTCAGGTTTTTGCAGATAGCCCTAAACAGCTTTCACGGTTTGCTCGATTGCGCCAAAAATTGAGTGGCCATCCTTGTCCATCATCTCAATCCGGACAGTGTCTCCAGCCGACATGAAAGGCGTTTTAAACTCACCTGTCGCAATCTTTTCGATCATGCGGATCTCGGCGATGCAAGAGTAACCCAAGCCGCCTTCGCTGACAGGTTTGCCAGGACCACCATCACTACCTTTATTCGAGACGGTGCCCGATCCAATCACCGTACCAGCCGTCAATGGCCGCGTCTTGGCTGCGTGTGCCACGAGCCGCGCCAGACTGAACGTGGCATCGATTCCGGCTTCTGCGCGTCCGAAGGGTTCGCCTCTATAGTCAACGCGGAGCGGCAAGTGCACGAGCGCATCGCGCCAGGCCTCGCCCAACTCATCTGGCGTCACCGCAACCGGGCTAAACGCACTTGGCGGCTTGGACTGGAAGAAGCCAAACCCCTTGGCGAGCTCTGCCGGGATCAGCCCACGCAGGGACACATCATTGCAGAGCATGATCAGCTTAATGTGGCTGGCTGCGTCCTGCTCACTCACGCCCATCGGGACATCGTCAGTGATGACTGCGATTTCCCCTTCCATGTCACAACCCCAGGCCGGGTCGCCGAGGGGAATGTCATCGCGCGGGCCGAGGAAGGCATCGCTGCCACCCTGATACATTAGCGGGTCATCATAAAAGCTCTCAGGCACTTCTGCGCCACGCGCTTTGCGGACAAGTTCAACATGGTTGATATAGGCGCTGCCATCGGCCCACTGATAAGCCCGTGGCAGTGGGCTCTCACACTCATGCTCATGGAACCGGAAGGTCGGGACA
The DNA here is from genome assembly GCF_045287255.1 of Hyphomonas sp. FCG-A18. Taxonomy (GTDB): domain Bacteria; phylum Pseudomonadota; class Alphaproteobacteria; order Caulobacterales; family Hyphomonadaceae; genus Henriciella. Next base: position 1,178,221 of record NZ_CP137142.1, on the reverse strand, counting down.
GAGCCAAGCTCAACGCCCTCTGCCATACGCGCCAGACGTGGCGCAACGGTTTCCCAGTCATCAAGGGCGGCTTGCAAGGTCGGGACAATGCGCGCGGCATCCGTGGCGCGCGTCAAATCACGACTGACAACTACGAGCCGGCCATCCCGGGTTCCATTCTTCAGACTGGCGAGTTTCATGGCCTATACTCCTGTCGGCAGATCAAAAGGTTGCATTTGTAACTGTTTGAGATTGGCGATGAAGTCAATGACAAGGCAATCACGGAACATGGCTAACGCTCATACTTTGATCTGCAAAGCCTGCGGAAAGCTGCATTCTTTCTGTTCTAAGACGCAATATGTTCATCTTTTAACTTGAAAACTGACCAGTCAGTCATATTTATCGCTGCACTGCAGTAGGTTAGCGGAGCCAAAACATGCAAGATGATCGCAAAGGCTGGATCGTCGGAGGAATACAACTCGTTTTCGTCATCGCCGTTATTGGCGTTGCTCTATTCCTGACCAATGCCTTGAAAGCCAAGAATGGGGCTCCACCACCTGGCCAAATTCAAGCCGCCTCAGAACGCTCGACAGATGTTTCTGCCGTGATCCCGACCCGCGAAACCTACGCCGCTACGGTTCAGTTGAACGGGGTGATTCAATCCCAAACACAGACTCGCATAACCCCGCAGGTCGGCGGACGAGTGATCTATGTCAGTCCGAACTTCAAACCGGGCGCAACCGTGGCGCAAGGCGAGGTCTTGTTCCGCATTGATCCATCCGACTATGAGCTTGCGGTTGAGCAAGCTGAAGCGAATATTGCCAGCGCTGTATCTGATCTGGCTCTGCTTGAAGCAGAGGCGCAATTGGCGATTGAAGAGTGGCAGGAACTCTTCCCCGGGCGCCCGATCACTGATCTTGCTGCCCGTAAACCGCAAATTGCCGCCGCGCGCAGCCGTCTTGCCAGCGCCCAGGCCGCACAAAAGACTTCTCAACTAGCCCTTACCCGCACACGCATTACAGCGTCTGCTGATGCGCGCGTACTCTCAACCACCCTCAATGAGGGTCAGGTGGTGGCCCCAAATGTCTCAGTCGGAGACCTATACGCCCTCAACAGTGTTGAAGTGCGCGCGCCCCTTTCTACAGAGCAGATTGCGAGCCTAACACCTCTGATCGGGCGTACGGCGACCCTGACACCGCGCGGTAATGGCGTTGACAACATAAACGGCATCGTAACGCGCCTGGACGCCACCCTGGACGCCCGCACGCGACTAGCAACAGCTTTTATCTCCCTGGACACGCTGGCGGGGGTGACAGTTGGAGACTTCATAGACGTCACCATGCAAGCCGACCCGGTGGCAGACGCTATGGTCATTCCCGCCTCATCCTTCTTTGGGCGCAATGAGGTATGGGTCATCGTCAATGGCGCGCTCGAGCGCCGAAGCCTGATCAGACTGGGAGAACGCGGCAGCGATGCTGTCGTACAAGGCTTTGATTATGGCGAAGGGGTCATCACCCTGCCTCCTGTTGAAGGCTATGAGGGCATGAAGGTCAGTCGCCGAACCACAAGCGAAGACCGCAAGGTTGCGGGAGGTTCAAATGCCGGCTGAACCCTCATCTCCTGATACAGCACATGCTGGTGGCTTGATCGGCTGGTTCATTCGCAATCCGGTCGCGGCAAACCTGCTTATGGTTGTCTTACTGTTTGGCGGCTTCCTTGCCGCCAGCAGTCTGCGCTCGCAGGTTTTCCCAACAATTGATCCAGGCATCATCACTGTCAGCGTGCCCTACCCCGGCGCGACACCTGCCGAGGTTGAGGAAGGCATTACACGACGCGTGGAAGAAGCGGTTCTGGGCATTGATGGCGTCAAGAAAGTCACTTCCATTGCCGCAGAGAACATCGGCACAGTAACGGTTGAAGTACAGGACTTTGCCGATAATCAAATCGTAAAAGATGACATCCAGTCTGCGGTTGAACGACTAGCGCAGTTTCCTCCCGAAAACGCAGAGCGCTTTGTCGTACAATCCGTTGAGCCCACTTCAGGCGTCGTCTCACTCGTTGTAACGGGAACGATCCCACCGATGGAGCTCCGCAAAGCGGCAGAGGAACTCGAACGTGATCTTCTAACCCAACCGGGCGTCTCTCTGGTCGGACTGGCAGGTGACCGGGATTATGAGATATCAATCGAGGTTAGCGAAGACACACTTCGCAATTACGGGCTGAGTTTTTCTGAAGTCGCGACTGCTGTGCGCGCAAGCTCACTGGACCTGGCAGGTGGCTCCATCGTTACCGAAGGTGGTGAAATCCTGCTGCGCACCAACCAGCTTCGCGAGACCGGCGATGAGTTTGAAACCATCGTTGTACGCACCGATCCAGACGGTTCGAAAATCCTGCTGTCTGACATTGCCGTGGTGCGCGACGGCTTCACACGTGATCAGGTGGTCAACACTTATAATGGCCTGCCTGCGATCTTCGTCGAAGTCAGCCGCGCCGAGGCTGAGGATGTTCTCAAAGTCAAAGCCGCTGTGGATGCTTATCTGGAAACCTATACGCCCCCCCAAGGTGTGGAGATTATCGAGTTCCGTGACCAGACGGCGATCCTTGAGGAACGCGTCAACCTACTGTTGCGGAATGCCCTCTTCGGGTTCGCTCTGGTATTTATGTTCCTTATCCTGATGCTGGACCTGAAACTCGCCGTCTGGGTCTGCGTCGGCATTACCACAGCCTTTATGGGTGGCTTCATGCTGTTTGGGACAGCAGGCGTGACTATCACCATGGTCTCGCTGTTTGGCCTGATCATTGTTCTGGGTCTGGTGGTTGATGATGCCATCGTGATCGGGGAGAATATCGACGCTGAACGCCTGACGGGCCTAAGTGGCATGGATGCTGCGATTAAAGGCGTCACTGGCGTGTTTGCTCCAGTTCTCGTCGGGGTCATGACGACTGTTGCCGCCTTCGCGCCCCTGCTCTTTGTGGGTGGAACCTTTGGTGAGATCGCACGCGCTATTCCAATCGTTGTGATTTGCGTTCTGGCGATCTCTCTGGTCGAAGCCTTCTTCATCCTGCCCAGCCACCTTTCTCATGGCGGGGCATGGTCTCGTGGGCCTGTCAGGTTCATTCAGTGGCGTGTTGCCCGCCGCCTGCGACAAGCTTCTGAATACCTGATCCAACCGGGTGTTCGGTTTCTCGCACGCTGGCGTTATGCCACGGCAGGTGCCGCTGCCGCATTCGTGATTGCATGTCTCGGTCTGGTATCCAGTGGCGTCGTTAAGTTCATCTTCTTCCCAAGCATTGAAGGCAATGAGATTTCAGCCACAGTGACCATGCCCGAGGGCACGCCTTTTGCGCGTACACAGGAGGCCGTTGCCAAGCTGGAAGCGGCTGCAATTGAAGTCGAACACTTGGCTGAGAAAGAACGCGGCGAAGTTCTTTTCCTGTCCGTTTCGTCCACTGCAGGCGGTCAGACAGTCCCAGCTGGCGGGCCACAAGGCGGCGGTGGTTTCAGTGCCGCTGAGAATGTTGGTCAAATCCAGATTGAGCTGGTGCCCTTTGGCGCGAGGCGAACTTCGGCGGCTGAGATTGAACGCCTATGGCGAGAGCAATTGGGAACAATCGAGGGCGCAGAGAAAATCAGCTTCAACGCCTCAGCCGCGAACTTCGGCAATGACATCGAGTTTGAACTCGCAGCACAGGATGAAGACACGCTGATTGCTGCCGCAGATACACTGAAAGCTCGCATCGGCGAAATGGCGGGTGTCAACGAGATTGAAGACAGTTTCGATCTTGGCAAACGCCAATTCGTTTTCGAGCTGACCGACGCCGGACGTGCTGCTGGCCTGCAGCCCGCAGATGTTGCCCGGCAAGTCCGCCAGGCCTTCTTTGGTGAAGAGGTTCAGCGCATTCAGCGGGGGCGCGAAGAGGTTCGTGTCTTTGTCCGCTATCCGGAAACCGCGCGACAAAGTCTGCAAGCACTTGATGAGTTTCGTGTTCGCCTAAGCGATGGCGGCGAGGCACCGCTCTTCACTGTCGCCGAGATTGAAGAAAGCCGCTCCTTCTCATCCATACAACGGATTGATGGACGCCGAGTTGTGACCGTGACAGCCGATGTCGACGAAGCCATCACAACATCGACCATCGCGAACAATCAGATTCTGCAAGATATTATGCCGGAGATTGAAGCGGCCTATCCAAGCCTGCGTTGGAGTCAGGCCGGCGCGACGCGTGAGCAAAGTGAAGACCTCGCAAGCCTAGCCAATGCCTTTCTCGTTGTCTTGGTCATCATCTATGCCTTGGTCGCAACGCAGATGCGCTCTTACTTGCAGCCGATAGCCATCCTTGTGTCCATTCCGCTTGGTGTTGCTGGTGCGATTCTTGGCCACTTTATACTGGGTTATCCCCTGTCTTTCGTTTCGATCTTCGGGATCGTTGCGCTGGCCGGGGTGGCGGTGAATGCGTCAGTCGTCCTCATCGATCTCTATAATGTTCGCAGGCGCGACGGTGTCGCCCCAGTTGATGCAATGGCTGAAGCTTCTGCACGCCGTTTCCGCCCGATCCTGCTCACCACACTGACAACCGCTCTGGGCCTTGGCCCACTGCTGTTTGAGACCAGCCCACAAGCGCAATTCCTGATCCCGATGGGCGTCAGTCTGGGCTTTGGCATTGTCATCTCTGGACTGATGGTGATTTTCGTCACCCCAGCAATTGCCCTGATTATTGAGGATTTGCGCAATCTGTCGAACATGCTCAAATCAATGCTCACCGGGACGGAAAACCCCAAACAACCTGCGGAATAGCTTGTGACCGAAGCAAAAACCCCTGCCGAATCCCGCCGCGAGGCCCGCAAGGAGCAGCGCCGACTAGACATTGTCGATGCCGCGCTGACCGTGTTTGCACGTGATGGGTTTGCTCTGTCCAAGATGGACACGGTGGCAGAGCAGGCGGGCATCTCGAAAGGTACGCTCTATCTTTATTTTGACAGTAAGGAAGCCCTGTTCGAAGGCATGGTGCGGGAGAAAATGCTCCCGACACTTGAGAAGCTGCAATCCGAACTCGTGGCGACGCCTGATGCCTCAGCAGAGGACATGCTGCGTATGCAGATGCGGTTTTTCTATCGCAATGTCCTGAACACAGAACGCCGCCATATCATGCGTCTGATCATGGCCGAGGGTCCGCAATTCCCGCACATTGCCCAGTTTTACTATGAAAACGTCATGTCTCGCGGCAAAGCCCTTTTCAAAGGGATCATTGAACACGGCATTAGGACTGGCGAGTTTCGCACCGTCGAGGGGCACGGCTTGATGAAAATCGCAATGGCCGGCGGCTTGGTGGCTGCCCTCTGGAAAACGATTTTCGATACATTCGAACCGATCGACCTTGAGGCCTATTGCGAGACCCATATCGATGTTCTGCTCAATGGACTTAAAGCCTAGACGCGATTCATCACTGCGACAGTGGATTCAGACTGGAAGCCGTTGAAGTCAGTTGCCAGCGCCTGTCCATAGGCACCGAGGTGTTGAACCTCGATCCAGTCACCTTCATCAATGTCAGCTGGCAAGGTGAATGGCCCCTCCATGACATCAAGGCTATCGCAGGTTGGCCCAAACATACGGAAGGCTTGTATGCCCTGGTCTTCAGAGGTAGGCCTCGAAACACAGCGCACCGGAAATTTCCAGCTGCACTGCGCCGCATCGAACAGCGACCCGTACGATCCGTCATTGAGATAGAGGTCGCTGCCCTTGCGCAGCTCAACCCGTGTCAGCGTTGAACCGCCTTCAGCACAGAGCGCCCGGCCTGGCTCGCCAAGGATTTCAAGATCGGCAAATCCGTTTTCTGCCAGCGCTTCACGGATAGTCGCGAAATAGTCGCCCATGGCTGGCGGGACCATGCCCGGATAGGCAACCGGGAAACCACCGCCACAATCAACGCTATCAATCGACACACCCGCCGCATCAGCAAGTTGTCGGACATAGCCAAGCGCCCGGGCATAAGCCTCTGTATCCATGCACTGGCTGCCGACATGGAAGCATACGCCGAGTTTTACCGCGAAAGGCCGTGCCGTGCGCAGCAGATCAACCGCCTCATTGAACTCAGCCCCGAACTTTCCGGCCAGTGGCATGGCGGCACCATCACTTGGCACTGCCAAACGGATGTGAAGGTTGAGATCATCAGCGCTCTGCGTCTCATCGAGAATCTTGGCCAGCTCCGCCTGGCAATCGAGCGCCATATGACGCACACCCTGTGCATAGGCGTGGGCAATGGTTTTGCGCGACTTGATCGGGTGCATGAGGAACAGATCAGCATCCGGGGCAACACTTTGCACAAGATCAATCTCACGGATCGAGGCTACATCGAAATGGCGAAGGCCGGCGCTCCACAGGATACGCAAAACCGCCGGGTGCGGGTTCGCCTTGACCGCATAGAGCACCTTGCCCGGAAAGCCGGACAGGAAGGTCTCCGCCGCCGCCGCAATCACCTGCGGATACAGCACATGAATCGCATCATCCCCGTCATAGGCGGCAATCGCCTCCTCAACCGAGTTAAAGGCAGGCAGACCGGACGGGCGGTCGAAATCAGGAAGGGTCGTGGGCTGCGCAAGATGCGCGTGAGAAACTGAATTAAACATAGCAAAAGTCCGCAAAGGGATACTGCAAAAGCAATAAACAAAGGTCAGACGAGCCTTATCAGGCAGCGGCTGGCGCGATCGGATTAGGCGGGCAACGGCCCGCTACAGCCTGGAAAGTTCAGCCACGGCTGCCATGTAATCGGCATCCTTGGCAAAGGTCCCGTATAGGAGCGTCGACGTATCGAACGCGATATCAATCTTCTTGATCAGTTGACCGGAAGCGGCCAGGGCCAGATAGGCCGTCGGATGAGTCATCCCAGTATCCTCGCAAAGCAAGACCGGCGTACCGGCATTGAAAGTGAAGACAGTTGGGCTCCCCCGTACTGACGGCTCAATGCCCGTCGTGGTTCGCTTGCTTGTCAGGCGCGGGAAATAGGCCTGAGACACTCACGGGTCAAGTTAAAAAAGACGCAATACGTGCGCTATTTCAGGCTAGGGACAAATACCTAAAGCAGGGAAAATCAGCGTTCGGACAGAAAGGGGGTTTTATTTTAATCCGAGCAGGTGCATTTATGGGGTAATCCCGTATGGGATCAACAGACTTCCCCGATGGGCATTGTGATCAGGCCTAACACCCTGCACACCGTCCAGACCGGAATAAACAAGATGAGCGCGATGACTGTATCCTCCACCCCCTCGACTGCCCGGCAATCGGCTGCGGTCCTCTGTGGTGGCCTGTCACGCACCCCTACACATTTCTCTGGCGAGCATGGCCTATTCCCGGTGATGGACCGGGCGCTGGCGCCGCCGGTTCTCAAGGTTCACTTACATGAAAAAGCAAATGCTGATCGACGCGGTCCACCCGGAAGAGACCCGTGTCGCACTGGTCAACGACGGCCGCATTGAAGATTTTGATTTTGAAACCACAGGCAATGAACAGCTTCGTGGCAACATTTATCTGGCAAAAGTCACACGCGTAGAACCCTCTCTACAGGCCTGTTTTGTGGAGTATGGCGGCAATCGCCATGGCTTCCTCGCCTTTAGCGAGATTCATCCCGACTATTACCAGCTTCCACAGGAAGACCGCGAGGCCCTGCTAGAAGAAGCTGCGCGCGAGGCTGAAGAAGCCGCAGATGAAGACCCTGACGACGAGGATGATCTCGACGAGGAGGAGTCTGATGCAAGCGCTGAAGATGACACTGACGACGATACAGAGGACAGCGACGCCTCTGATGAGGTCAGCGAAGCGAGCGAACTTGATGTCATCGACGCAGATGATGACGGCGAAGGTGATACCGCTGAAGCTACAGATGACGAAAAGTCCTCTGACGCCAGCACTGGCGAGGATGAAACAGAAGAGGCGAGCGAGGATAGCGGCGAGAAAAAGCCTGCCCGCGCAGCCCGTCGCAAGCGCCCGGCCCGTAAGACGCGTGGCTCATCCCTGACGAAACGTTACAAGATTCAAGAAGTTATCCGCCGCCGTCAGATCCTGCTGGTTCAGGTCGTTAAGGAAGAGCGCGGCAATAAAGGCGCGGCGCTGACAACCTATCTGTCTCTGGCAGGTCGTTATTCGGTCCTGATGCCAAACACGCCACGCGGTGGTGGCATCTCCCGCAAAATTCCAAATGGCGCAGACCGTAAGCGCCTCAAGACGATCATGGATGGCCTGGAAGTGCCGAAAGGTATGGGGCTTATTGTTCGCACGGCCGGGGCCAAGCGGACAAAGTCGGAAATTCGCCGCGACTATGACTACCTCCAGAACCTATGGGCAAAAATCCGTTCGACGACAATGGATTCAGTTGCACCAGCCCTGATTCATGAGGAAGGCGGTCTCGTCCATCGCGCCATGCGGGATATGTTCGACCGCGAGATTGAAGAAGTCATCGTTCAGGGTGACACGGCGTACCGCGAAGCCAAGGACCTCGCCAAGACCTTGATGCCGACACAGGCCCGCAAGGTGAAACGCTGGACCTCTCCTGCTCCGCTTTTCGTCTCTGAAGGCGTTGAAGGTGAGCTAGACTCGGTCTTCTCGCCCGTCGTACAGATGAAATCTGGCGGCTATCTGGTCATCAATCAGACTGAAGCACTGGTCGCCATCGATGTGAACTCGGGCAAGTCCACCAAGGAACGCTCTATTGAGCACACAGCCCTGCGGACCAATCTGGAAGCAGCAGAAGAAGCCTGCCGCCAGATGCGTTTGCGCGACCTCGCGGGCCTTGTCGTGATCGACTTCATCGACATGGACGAGAACAAGAATAATCGCGCTGTCGAGAAGAAGATGAAAGAGTGCCTGAAGCTCGATCGGGCGCGCGTTCAGAACAATCGCATCTCGCAATTCGGCCTGATGGAAATCTCGCGTCAGCGGCGCCGCGCCGGTGTCTTGCAGTCTACCTCCGAGAAATGCGATGTCTGTGACGGAACGGGGCGTCGTCGCTCTATCCCATCTGCAGCACTGCAGCTTCTTCGCGCCATTGAGGCGCGCGCCGCAGGGTATGGCCTGCGCGGTTTGACCGTTACGGCACCAACCGATGTGGCGCTCTACCTACTGAACTCCAAGCGCGATCAGATTTCAGCCATCGAAGAAGAAGCCGGGTTCACCATTGCGATTAAGTCTGATGGGGAGATGATCCCGGGTGACTTCCAACTGGATGCGGACAAGGATCCAAAAGCCCGCCGTCGTCGCCGGAAGACGAATCGCGCCGAATTCCTGGTCGGGGATGAGGACGATCACCTGCTGCCAACCGAAGAAGATGATGCCGAGGAAGACGCCGAGCTTCTGCCTGCATCGGATGAAGACGACCAAGAGACAAGAAGTGACTCTGAAGGCGAAGAAGGCGGTAAGCGCAAGCGTCGCCGTCGTGGACGCCGGGGCGGCCGCAGACGTCGCCGCGATGGCATTGAAGTTGGACCACCGCCCGCTGATGGCGGTGCCCTGCTCGATGGTCTATCGCTTAGCCTAGACACTATGCTCGGCGATGAGCCGCCAGCCCTGCCAGAAGCCGCTGAAGGTGGCCTGAAGGCCAGTGCTGTAGCCCTGCCAATGGCAACCAAACCAGTGAGCGAGCCCGAAAAACCTGAAGCCTCTGAAACAGTCTCTGAAGATGGTGAGGGTGGCACAAGCCGCAAACGCCGTCGCCGCCGTCGTAAGCGCCCGAACCGTGATGAAGTTCGGACTGAAGAGGCTCAAGCAGAAGCAAGCGCAGAAGAGACTTCCGTTGAGGCAGAAAGTCCGATCGATGAAAGCGCAGAGGGTTTGGAGGTCGTGAACGCAGGATCAGATGAGACTGCAACACCTGACCCAGAACCAAAGGCAGAGACACCTGCTCCAGCAGAAGCGGAAGAAGCTCCGATCGTCGCCATTGAGCCTGAGGAAACACCTGAGCCTGCTGCGGTCGAAGTAGAAACGAAACCTGCTCTTGAACCAACAGTAGAAGAACAGCCGGTTACGACTGAACCCGTGCTGGAAACCGCTGCACCCAAGAAAAAGAAACGTGGATGGTGGTCGCGCGGCTAGCGCGTCACATCATGAGCATAGAGCCAGTCCTGACGTGCCATAATAGCGCGCGGGGCTAGACGTCCAGCCATCCACATTGGGCCATAAGTCGACAGGCGCATCAGCGGGTTGCGGTGATGGAAGAGCGTGGCATTGCTTTTCGAAACTGCCTGTACCCGACTGGCGCGGGGTTTACGCGTGACCTCATAGTCACGAAGTGCGGCTTCAATATCGCTCGGCTCACGTAATAGAGCGCCCAACATATAGGCATCTTCAATCGCCTGAGCGGCACCCTGCGCCATGAAGGGCAGCATTGGGTGACACGCATCCCCCAGCAGGACCACACGCCCATTGCTCCACTTTGGCAGTGTCGGGCGGCCAAATAGGCCCCAGCGGAACAGGCGCGGCGCGGCTTCAATCATGGTTGTGACAATCGGGTGCCAGCCTTCAAAGTCCGCCAGCGCTTCCGCCTTGGCCCCTTCCTCGCTCCAGCTTTCATTGCGGAACTTGCTGTGCTCGACGACACCAACGAAGTTGGCGAGGGTTCCCTGTCTTAGCCGATACGTCACAACATGTTTGCCACGCCCTAGCCAGATCGTGGCATTAGGGTCAGGCGCGTGTTCTCCCAAGGCTTCAATCGGAACCGTCCCGCGCCAGGCAACATTGCCAGTAAAGTGCGGTTTGTCCGCACCCAGCATCTGCGTGCGAATCGCGGAATGGATGCCGTCTGCGCCAATCAGTAAATCGCCCTGCTCTTCGCCGCCATCGACGAGACTGACCGCTACCGTATCCTGATCCTGGCTGTAGCTCTCAACCATGGCTCCGGTACGCAATGCTATGTCCGGCTGGTCCAATGCGGCCCCGCGCAGAACATCAATCAGATCCGCCCGGTGAATATGCAGGTATGGCGCGCCCCAGCGCTTCTCAGCTTCAGCGGCCAGAGGGAAAGCAAACAAACGCTGCCCACTCTCTCCTAACCGAATCTCCGCCGCCTCAGGGACAAACCCTCGCTCAACCAGCGCGTCTTCCAGACCAAGCTTACGGTAGACCTTCATGGCATTCGGACTGAGCTGAAGTCCGGCCCCGACCTCGCCAAAGGCCTCAGCCTGTTCAAGGACTGTAACCGAGTGACCAGCCTGTTTCAGGCAAAGCGCGGCGGTTAAGCCCCCTATACCGCCACCCGCAATCAGGATGTGCATGACGCCTCCAGCAGATACAAAAACACCGGCCGAGCTGATAAGCAGGGCCGGTGTCTGTCAATCGGTATGAACCGTTGGCGCGACTAGATGTCGTCCTTTGGCTCAAGAATCTGGCGACCGCGATACATACCGGTCTTCAGATCGATGTGGTGTGGACGACGCAGCTCACCAGAGTCTGCATCCTCGATAAATGTGTTGCCTTTCAGGCGGTCATGGGCGCGGCGCATGCCCCGCTTGGACGGTGTCGTTTTTCGCTTAGGGACAGCCATTTGTCTCGTTTCCAGTCAGTCGAGGGCAACTCGCCCTATTCAAATCAAACCGCGCGTATAGAGGACAGGAACACGCGCGGCAAGGGGGCGATTGAAGTCTATCATGAAATTGCCGGAAGAAATCCAGTAACTCACCCCTACTCCATCGCCAATGGTGGCTCACCAAACTGATCAACGTCAAAATCCGGGTCAGCAAAGCCCATCCAAAGGAAGTGAAGCAAACATACGGTGACGACAGCCAGACCGGCACTGATCCCCAGATAGTTCAGCCCTGCCGGAACACCACAATGAAGCATAGATAACCAGCCCAATGGCATGGCGATGAGCAAAACCAGAAGTCCTGCGCCAACGGTCACCGCTAGCGGAATGAAAGCCCGAAGACCGGAGAAACCAATATCGTGAATACGCTTATAGGCCAGAGCATTGATCATCCAGATCGCGGCAATCCCTATCAGCCCCATAATAATTGTGGATGCTGGCGGGAAAATAGCCCCAAGAATACTTGAAACAACAACACCCGCTCCCACCATAGCAACTAAACCAAGCCATCCCAGCCAGAATTGCTTTTGCCCAATCCGCCCGGAGTAACCGAAGTAAAGTCGCGCAAATCCCTGACTTTGATGCTGATAACGCTGTTCAACCGGAGCGCGGGCAACCCAGACCAAGGACCAGATGGCGAGTATAGCGCTGAGCGGAATGATTGCCATTTGAATCGATTGCAGGTTCGGACGCAGGACAAAGCCTATCTGATCTGGCAAGGGATTTTCAGGGGATGGGCCACCGCGAAAACCACCACCAGGGCCACGTTGACCAACCTGGCCTTGCCCTGGTCCTTCTTCAGCACCCGGACAAGCTGGCAGCTCTTTTTCTTCTTTTTGCTCGCCTTCATCTTTGGCTTTTGCTGCCTCTTCCTCTGCCTTCTTGCGTTCGGCTTCTGCCTCTTCTATTTTCTTTTGACGCTCTTCGGCTTTTTTCTCGCGAAATGCGATTGGATCATCCAGATATTCCTGCCGGTCCTCATAAAGGGTCGCATACTCACCAGCCTTCTGCATGACCGAGGACCCAAAGCTTGCGAGTCCAAGCAATAGCGGAACAAGAATGAGCAGAGCAAACAGCGTCGACTTTCCCGCATCGCGCAATCGTCGTGTGTGGATGACATATGACAGGACCGTCGTTGTCACAAAAACGATCGGAGACAGATATAAACCAAATCGCCCGATTGCCTGACCATCACCGCCAGCGAGCCCCATCACAAAGGCTGCAAACCATGGCAACATCACCACACCCAGCTGCAGAAAGAACAGCAAAGTCCAGGCCCGTGTAAACTCGATTTTTGTGCTTTTTCCGGAAGGATTGAAAAGCGTATCTAACCAGCTCATACGCGGTTTTTGCACGGCGGTTATGTCTGTCATAGCCCCAATTCCTTCAGGCGAAGTCGATCTCTGAGGCGGTTATACACGCCTTGATCTATTTATCAATAATCGATAAGCATTTATCGAAATCCGGTCACCTCCAAACAGGCTCACCCCGTCTAAAAGGCGTCTCCAACAGGACCCGAACCGTGCCGATTATCAAACTTCTCGCTATCACTGGCACCGACCCAAATGGTATAGACCAGCCAGATCAGAAGGTTGATGACAATCGCAAAAAAGAATGGACCAAGCTCGGAAAAGAGCGCCAGTGCCTCTTCCTCGGTTGGTTCACGGCCACTCTCCGCAAGCTCCATAAATGCGACAACCGCGTCATAGTTCTGTACTGTAACCCCGATCCCGATAATCAGAGTGACAACCCATGGCACAAGGTGAACCCAGCCGGATTTCCCCATATCATGCAAGCGTTTGCCATAGATGCAGGCCCCAACATAAATCAGCGCAATCGACAGGAAATTACCCGCCACCGGAATGAACCCGACGACAATATTGGCAATGAACAAGGCTGCCCATCCGCCCCAGAATTGCCCCTGAGTGATTCGCCCTTTCGGACTAAACAGAACTTGCCCAAAATTGAGCGAGCCGTGAGGTGCAGTTTCTGGGTTGGACATATCCTTGGTCCTTATTCGAACTCAACCATAATTGCATCGGCGGCCACGCTGTCACCAGCAGCGACGTTGATCGCCTTGACGGTGCCGTTTGCCTCAGCGCGGATAATATTCTGCATCTTCATCGCTTCAACAATACAAACAGCCTCACCTTCCTGAACTTCTTGACCAAGTTCAACATCAATCGAGACGACAAGACCCGGCATTGGCGAAATGATCAGCTTGGACAGATCCGGCTTTTCTTTTTCTGGCAAGCGCTTGTGCATCTCTGCCGCATTTGGCGTACAGACCAGTGCATTCAGGCGGACACCGCGATGGGTCACGAAATAGCCTTCTGTTCGATCAGCGACTTTCACCGCAAAGGCTTTGCCATCAAGGACGCCTTCGAACAGGTGCTCACCAGGCACCCAGTCGGTAACGAGGCTATGAGCCTGACCATCAACCGTGATTGTGGCCTCCCCCTCACCAAGGTCCACTTCAATGTCATGATAGGCTTCACCCAGAATAACCGTCCAATCGCGACGCACTTCTTCGATGGGTGACATACGGCCTGTGATCTGGGCACCCCGGCGCGTCTGAACGCCGTGCACATAGGCGGCTGTTGCAGCAAGCATCAAAGACTGTTCTGCTGTCGGCTCAGTCCCCCGGAAGCCTTCTGGAAACTCATCCTTGATATAAGCGGTCGTGATATTGCCTGAGCGGAAGCGCGCCTCATCCATGACAGCTGCACAGAAAGGCATGTTGTCCTGAATGCCCTCAATGTAGAAGCGATCGAGCGCCTTGGCTTGTGTATCAAGCGCTGCGTCGCGATCCTTACCATGCGTGATCAGTTTGGCGATCATCGGATCGTAGAACATGGAGATTTCATCGCCCTCGCGCACACCGCTATCCATGCGAACTGTGCCGCCCTCAAGTGGCCCTTCATAAGGCGGTTGGAAGCGTTTTAGACGCCCGATAGAAGGCAGGAAGTTCCGGTACGGATCTTCAGCGTAAACGCGTGACTCGATGGCCCAGCCATTGATCTTCAGCTTATCCTGCTCAAGGTTTAGCTTCTCGCCATAGGCAGAGCGTAACATTTGCTCGACCAGGTCAACGCCAGTAATCATCTCGGTCACCGGGTGCTCCACCTGCAGACGCGTATTCATCTCCAGGAAGTAGAAGCTCTTATCCTTGCCGCTTGCGACGAACTCAACTGTGCCCGCTGAATCGTAATTCACGGCTTTGGCAAGCGCGACGGCCTGCTCACCCATTTTCTTGCGCGTGGCTTCATCAAGCAGCGGGCTTGGCGCTTCCTCAAGAACCTTCTGGTTACGCCGCTGGATCGAGCACTCCCGCTCGAACAGATAAACACAATTGCCATGCTTATCGCCCATGACCTGAATTTCGATGTGGCGCGGCTCGAGAATGAACTTCTCGATGAAGATACGGTCATCGCCAAAGCTGGCTGTGGCTTCAGCTTTCACCGCCGGATAGCCTTCCTCGGCATCCTTGTCATTGTAGGCAATCCGGATGCCCTTACCCCCACCCCCAGCAGAGGCCTTGATCATCACCGGATAGCCAATCTCCTTGGAGATTTTAACCGCCTCTTCGGTGCTTTCGATCAGGCCCATATGGCCCGGCACGGTTGAGACACCGGCATCAGCGGCCAGTTTCTTGGAGCTGATCTTATCGCCCATCGCCTCAATGGCGTGTGGGTTAGGTCCAATGAAGATGATTTTCTCGTCAGCCAGACGTTTTGCAAACTCCGGATTCTCAGACAGGAAACCAAATCCGGGATGTACAGCCTCAGCACCCGTCTGACGGACCGCATCGACAATCTTATCCATAACGAGATAGGATTCAGCGGCTGGAGAAGGTCCGATATGAACAGTTTCATCCGCCATTTCGACCGCCATCGAGCCAGCATCTGCGTCTGAGTAGACCACAACCGTTTTAATCCCCATGCGTCGGCACGTTTTAATCACCCGCACAGCAATCTCACCCCGGTTGGCGATCAGGATTTTCTCAAACATATACTCAGCCCTATCCATTTAGTTTCAATTCGCATGCGGACTTAAGCTGCTCAATCGTCCTTGTCCACGCCATCCTCGCCAGAGGGGTTGAAGAGTTTTACTATAAATGTTATTGAGCGCTCACTAACAGGAGATAATGATGCCCATCATTCGACTTGATTTAGAGCAACTTCAACAGTCTGGTGCGATTGACGCAGACCTTGCCGCCAAGCTTGAAACACTGGCTTTGCCAAGCAAATCGGGTACAGCCTGGATCAGCGCGATCCTGATCTTTGGAGCACTGGGCGTCGCGGCGGGTGTTCTGGCGCTTGAGCCTTCTGCCACTGTTGGCTTGATCCTTGCCCTAGTTGCACTTTCAATCGCGCTCTTTCTGAAATTCTTCCAGAAAGACGAAAGCTGGCACCTACTGGGTAGTGCCTTCGCCGTTATGGGGACAATTGGCCTATCGGCCTGGGTTGCACTTGAAGCCGGTGAGACGGCTGGCCTGATCTGGCCGCCTCTTGTCATTTTCGCAATTATGACTGCTGGTGCCCTCACCTTTCGTTCCAGCTTTCTCGCCGCCATGGCGGTTCTAGCACTCGGTGCCGTACTCGGGACGGGCACCTTCTACTGGCATGCCTCTTATGCCTTAATCGTGCGCGAGCCGACCATCACCATCCTTGTGTTCGGGCTGCTAACCCTTGCGCTTTATGCTTTGCGACCACGCCTGAAAGAAGTGTTCTCCAGTATGGCCACCGTCGCCGCGCGAACCAGCCTGTTCCTTGTCCAATTTGGCTTCTGGGTGGGGTCGCTCTGGGGTGATCATATCGGCGAACACTGGGCCGCAGGAGAAGGATGGCGTGCCCGTATGGACTGGCGTGATCAGGCGCTGGAAATTCCGGAAGCTGTCTTCTCAATCGGTTGGGCCGCTTTTCTCATCGCACTCTTCGTTAAAGCACCACGCGGTAGCTTCCTGTCTGTCAGCGCCTTCGTGTTCTTCGCCATTCACCTCTACACGCAGTTCTTTGAGGTTTTCGCAGATCGTGCAGAGGCTCTGATCCTCGGCGGCTTTCTGGCGATTGGAGTTGCGATCGCTGCGGCCCGAATCATGAAACTCGGCCCACAGAAAAGCGTCTAGGCTCCTTCAACATCAGCCTCAAAGGCCCGCACTCGGGAGGTCAGCGAGACCAGGAATGCCGTTGACCACCCGATCAGAAGAAATCCATTGGCGGATTCTGCGGCAGACAGCATCCGCCAACGCTCATCCAGTACCAAATCCCCGAAACCAACAGTCGTGAAGGTGCTCGTTGAGAAATACAATGCCTGCTCAATCGTCTGAAATTCATCCAGCAGGATATACGCAATGGCGTAGACCCAAATCTGCAAGGAGTGCAGAGCAAACAAACCCAAAACCGTAATCACCACGCTAGACCCCTGCCAGACAATCGAGGTGATCCGTTTGGCATGCTTACGCCAACGCCTCTGCAAGAACCAGCTCAGAGCAACCAGCCCCATAAAGTGCATCACAACCGTGATCGTGACCAGAAGCCCCGCGATCAATAGATTTTCAAGCAGCATAAAAGCTCCACAGGTCGAACCGGGCTTACGCCGCGACGGCCAACCCTTGGGCAAATCCAGGCGCTTCTGCCTTCAAAAAGTCAAGTAGGGCCCGCTCAGCGGGGCTGATTTGAGCATCCCAACCCAGTCGTTTCATCAGCCAAGTATTCTCCTCGAGTGTCACATCTATGGCTGCGCGTAATGCAGCATCTGCCGCAATCATGCGTGCCCGCGCTGCACGGCCTGAGTCATGCGTGACCTTTTCAAACCAGCCATCCCCAAAAGCACCCCCCATCCGGCCAAAGAAACTTCCAACCCCACTTGATTGATCACTGAGCCAAAGCTCACGTGCCAATGCCTCTTCCTCCGTTTGCGGGCTAGGATGGGCCCGTGCGAGAAGGTGGTTTCCGATTGCCCGGGCGAACAGATCATTCCAGGCCGGTGCATTCTTGGCAAAAGCGACAGCATCATTGGTCTCAAACAGAATGCGTGCTTCGGTCTGGGTCACCCAAACACCGCCAGCTCCACGCGGCGCATAAAGGGCTTGCCGCATACGCTCGACCCATAGCGGACGGACCACTCGTTCAAACTTGATGTGGTTTGATATGGCCCGAATCGTAAAGTCTCCGAGATTATCGGCAGCTCCATTTGCATAGCGCAAGACAGCCAGCAGCAGGTCAATCTCATCAAGGCTTGGCATGGCATCATCATTACTGACACGGGCAATCAGCCAGTCGGCTTCTTCTTCTGTAACCTGTCCCTGAGGTGGTTCCCGTGTCAGGACGTAATCCTTGACCGCCTCGATAAACCGCGCTGTCCAGGCCGGGTCTGTATGCGCAAGGACACCATTCAACCGAAACAGGGCTTCAGCCTCCCCACGGCTGACAATTCCATCCTCATAGACCTGATTCACAATGCGATGCGCTTCGGACTCAGACATCTCGCCTAAGCGCGCCACGCGGCTCATCATGACTTGCAAGTCCCGGTCCATTGACGCCTCACTTAAGCTAAGCACCATACCTAGAATGAAGCCCTTGCCAGAGCGTTTACGGAGTCAGTGATTCTATATGTAAAAACCGGGTGAACAGGTGCAGCAACTCGCGGGGCGTATCCTTTGGCAACAAGCTATCAATCGGGTCATTGTAGCGAACCACCATTGTGCCAACAGCAGGATCATCAGCCCGGAAATAGTTCATCGCCCAATCCGGGAAAGCGCGTTTGGTGATTTGCTCGCCAACAATCTGAACCACGCCGAAATGCCGATCATCTTGCAAGATTCGGCTAAAGACCGCGTCGACCTCTTCGCGGGCGCCTTCCAGCGCTTGCATGAAATGGCGACCATTATGTGCGAGGAAACCGGTCAGATACCGCTCATGATTGTTCGACTGCGAGACATCAAGGATCGCACCGATCTCTTCATCCGTTAGACCTTCACGGGCCGTACTGACATAAACCAGACGATATAGCATAGGCTCTGCCTATAGCAGGCTTCTGGGGGAACAAGACCATACAAGCCGCGCTTGTGCTGACCCGGCACAGCTCGCGCGCCATGCGCGTGAAGCGTGTCACTTATAGCAATTTCAGGGGGGCTGGATTATATGGGGCAGACGATATGACTGCGACAGACCCGAAAGATCCGCCTATGACCGACTCTGCTGAACTCCTGATGCCTATGCGAACGGGTGAAATCCGTATTCATGACGCAGAAGGGTTTGAGGGCATGCGCAAGGCCGGGCGCTTGGTCGCCGAGTGTCTCGATATGATTGCACCGCACGTCCAACCCGGCGTGACAACGGCTCATCTCGATGATCTGATCCGCGAGTTTGTCTATGATCATGGTGCGCAATCAGCAACGATTGGCTATCGCGGCTATGAACATGCCTCCTGTATTTCCCTCAATCACGTGATCTGTCATGGCATCCCAGGTGATCGCGAGCTCAAGAATGGCGACATTGCCAATATTGATGTGACGGTAATTGTTGATGGCTGGCATGGCGATCATTCCCGCATGTATGCCGCTGGTACGCCAAAGCGTCTGGCTGAACGCCTTATGGATGTGACCTATGAATCGCTGATGGCAGGGATTGCGGCGGTAAAACCGGGGAACCGTTTTGGCGACATTGGCGCGGCAATTTCAGAAATTGCCCGAAAGAACCGCTACTCGGTTGTCGATGACTTTTGCGGCCATGGTCTCGGTCGCCTCTTCCATGACGAACCGAATGTCGTGCACAGCGCCAAGGCAGGAACGGGTCCAGAACTTAAAGAAGGCATGTTCTTCACAATCGAACCCATGCTGAACGTCGGTCGAAAGGACGCCGCCATCCTGAAAGATGGCTGGACCGCGGTGACCCGTGATCGCAAGCTCTCAGCTCAGTTTGAGCATTCTGTTGGCGTCACAAAGGATGGCTGCGAGATTTTCACAGCCTCGCCAACGGGCCTGCACACACCGCATAAAGCCGCTTAAGGTTTTACGGTACCGCGCTTGAGCATTTCCATAATGGCGGAAAAGTCTTTGCCGCCTAATCCCGCCTCGGAGAGAGCCGCGTAGAGCGCTTCGGCCTGCCCGCCCAATGGCGTAACGCCGCCACTCGATATCGCGGCCTCTTTAGCCAGACGTAAATCCTTGAGCATCATGTCCGTGGCAAAGCCACCATCAAAATTACGATCCGCTGGAGATTCCGGACCAACCCCCTCCACCGGGCAATAGCTGGTCATGGACCAGTTCTGACCAGACGACTGACTGGAAATGTCATAGAATTTCGGGGCATCAAGGCCGAGCCGTTCTGCCAATGCAAACGCTTCACAGGTACCGATCATAGAGATACCCAGCAGCATATTATTGCAAATCTTCGCCGCCTGCCCTGCGCCGCTTGTCCCAGCATGGATCGTCACCCGGCTCATTGGCTCCAGAACCGATTCGACATCAGCAAAATCAGCCTCAGCACACCCGACCATGAAGGCCAGCGTCCCGGCATCTGCAGCCGCCGTCCCACCAGATACAGGCGCATCGGCGGGCCGAAAGCCTTTCCCCGCTTCCTGCGCCAGAGTGGCCACAGCTCGCGCGCTCTCGACATCAATTGTGGAGCAATCAACCAGCAAAGCGCCTACTTTCGCGTTCGGCAAAATATCACTCGCATACACGCTGCGCACATGTTTGCCCGCGGGTAGCATGGTGATGACGGCATCCGCGCCCTGAACGGCTTCTGCGGCTGACCCGCAGGCCGTGCATCCTGCGTCTTTCGCGCGGATCAGGGCGTCCGCAGACAAGTCAAACGCGCGAACCGTACGGCCCGCCTTGACCTGATTGGCCGCCATACCGCCGCCCATGTTTCCAAGCCCGATAAATGCGATGGTTTGCATGGTCAGCGTCTCCCGTATCTTTTATGCGGTCATCGCAGAGGGCGCATGCAGAGGCAAGACCGCAGAGTAAGACGGTGAGCTAAAATACCGTGTCCGCGATGGTTGTGCGATGAAGCAATCGGTCATGCCCATCATACCCGCCAGTTGCCGCATGCAAAAGCGAGCGATTGTCCCACATTACCAGCATATCCTTCTGCCATTTGTGAGAATAAATCAGCGCCTCATCGGTCTGATAGCCATAGAACTCGGCCATGAGGGCATCGCTCTCTTCTTTAGGAAGACCTGCAAACCCCTGAATATAGGCGGGCGAGCTGTAGAGCGCTTTCTCTCCGGTTTCCCGGTGAGTGCGCACGAAAGGATGCTCACGTTTCTCGCGCGCTTTTTCGCTGGGGATAATCTTCATGCTCCGCCCAGCATCGCGATCATTCTCGCCATAGGCCCCGGTTGGTGCATAACCTAACTCCGCCGAGTGAATGGCGGTCAACGCATCGGCTTTGTCTCTGAGATGATCGGGTAGGCGTTCATACGCGGCCACCTGATCAGCAAATAATGTATTTCCGCCATGTGGCGGGATCGTAATGCCGTAGAGCACCGTTCCCGCAGGCGGGACGTCCAGAAAACTCCAGTCCGAATGAAAGAACTCGGCAAAGATCGGAGTCTTCTCATCCGCATTGCGCTGGATTGCCGCAATATGTTCATGACCATCAATATGACCAAAGAACGGGTCTTCACCGAACGCGCCAAAGTAGAGCGTAAACCGTTCAAGATCATGATCGTTCAGCGGTTGGTCCGGAAATATGAGCAGCTTGTACTTAACCCAATGCGCGCGCAGCTCAGCGACCAGATCAAGTGACAAATCTTGCCGTAGATCAAGCCCTGTTACGACTGCGCCGCATGCAGCGCCTGTTTCTTTGACGCGAAAACTCATGATGCCTCCTTCGCCTGTATGTGTCAGGCTTGGGAGACACCTTAAGGGACAAAGGGTTCAGGACCAATGGCCCCCTACTCGTTTTCATCCTCTTCGGCTTCAGCAATCTTCACCGGATCATATTTCTCAAACCAGCCCATGATATTATCCGTCTTGGCAATCAGGCGGCTTGGACGAGAAGCAATATAGTGCGGCGCACCGGGAACGCGGATCAGAGCCGTATCGACTTCTTTCATCTTCAGGGCCGTATAGAACTGCTCGGCTTCCCAGGTTGGGGTACGCCAGTCCTCCTCACCCACCATGACGAGGGTCGGGGTTACGACATTATCCATGAGCATGATTGGCGAGAATTTCAGATACGCATCCGGATCGCTCCATGGGTCAGCACGGATCCAGTGACGACGCACAAACTGACCGATATCAGCCGCTAATGCCATCGTCATCCAGTTGATCACGGGCTTGACTGAAGCCGCCGCAGCGAAGCGATCTGTCTTACCCACGATCCATGCCGTCAGGATACCGCCCCCCGAGCCACCGGTAACAAACAGGCGATCCTCGCTGACATAGTTTCGGGCCACCAGGTCGTCGACCACATCCATCAGGTCATGGAAATCATCGCCCGGATAGGCGAGATCAATCAGCTGCGCGAACTCCTCACCATACCCGGTCGAACCACGCGGGTTCACATAGACCGTGACATAGCCTTCAGCCGCAAAGCGCTGAATCTCACTCGCGAACAGCGGGCCATACATGGCAAATGGCCCGCCATGAATTTCCATAATCATCGGGAAGCTACCATCAGCGGTAAAGTCTGGCGGCAGGGCCACCCAGGCCTCAATCTCACGCCCATCCACCGAGGATGTCACTTTGAATTCTTCAACAGGTGCCATGTCGAGGAAGGGCAACACATCGCCGTTCAGATCGGTCAGAACGCGATCATCAACATCAGCGCCTGTCACTGCAACCTCGGCAGGTCGATCGGAAAACCCAGCTGTATAAGCAAAAACGGGTCTACGCGTCTGTGAAACACTGAAACTGCCCGAGCCATAAGGGCGACCAATACTGGTCCCGCCAATATCGCTGAACACAGTTTTGAACGTGCCGCGCTTGGTCACGCTCGCGACCTCATGCACACCTGAATTCTCGTACAGCGCATAGATGGTCTTGCTGTCTGCGCCCCACGCAATGTCGGCCACTGAACGATCAAAGCCTGGATCAACTTCACGGACATTCCCGCCATCCGCATCCATCATGTACAGATTGGTCTGCTGATAGGCCCGCAACTCATCATCATAGCCACGATAGGCAATCGTTTTGCCATCCGGAGAAACGACCGCCCCAAAATCCGGGCCGTCACGATCGGTCAGCGCTACGCGCGAGAGGTCAGACAGGTCAATCTTGTAAATCTCGCTTTCAATCGGATCGAGATCACGGTCTTCCGCTTCATTCCCATTCACGAGCAAGGCACCATTACCAAGCCATGCCGGGTTGCCGAAATCAGCGTCACCATTGGTCACCTGACGCGGCGACCCGCCTTCAGCAGAAATCGTGAAGACATGGGTTGCGCCTTCTTTGAGATACCCTGCCCCATCAAAGCGGAAGGTCATATCATCAAACACGCGCACGGGCGGGGACCATTCGGCCCCTTCTGGCGCGGCTGGCAGGCTGGAAAAGCTCGGCGTTTTGCCAGCGACAAACATGGTGAAGGCAATCGTTTTGCCATCGGGCGACCATACGGCACCACCCGGCCCTTCAAAGAACTGCCCGAGCGAATAGGTATCTCCGGTATCGAGATACATGACGCGTAAATCCGGGCGACCATCAGTCGCGGTCGAATAAAGCAAGCGCGTGCCATCGGGTGACCAGCGCGGCGCCCCCTTGGAGGCCCCACCTGTCAGAAGCGGGCGATGGGCCCCACTCTCCACGTCAATCGTCCATAGATCACCGCGATCTGTATCGGTCTGACGATCCATTGAACGGCGCACATAAACGATCGTTTGCCCATCCGGAGAGATTTGTGGGTCGCCTGCATATTCGATGTCAAAGACCCGTTCTGCGGTAAAACGTTTCGTATCGCCCTCTTCATCCTGCGCGATAGCGGGCAAAAAAGCAGCAATGGCCAGCGCGCTGACGCCTGCAATAATTGATGATTTCATATCTGGAGTCCCTACCTGTCAGTGTTTGCAAGCAGGGGTAACATGCAGGGTCCTGTCCGGGTAGACAGAGTGGCGGTTTTCTTTGTGGGAAAGCCTAAACCTCAGGCCGCCAATGATCCGGCGCAAGTTCGAACCCGGCAAACTCGAACCCCGGCGCGACGATACAGGAGACCAGCGTCCACGCCCCCAGTGTCTCTGCGGTCTGCCAATGCTGCGCTGGCACGGTGACTTGCGGCAGCTGTCCAGCGCGCAGGTCCGGCCCCAGGGTTTCAGCCTTTGCGCCTTTTCCATCTGGCGGTGAAAGCGTCAGCACAAGCGGCCCGCCGGCGTGCCAGAGCCAATGCTCATCAGCGTCAACGCGGTGCCAGGCGGAGACTTCATCAGCCTGCAACAGATAATAAATCGCGGTCGAAGCTGCGCGCTCATTCGCCGCGCTCGCCCGAAAGGTCTCGACATAATGCCCCCCTTCCGGGTGCGGCTTCATATCGAGTAGGCGTATGATCTCACGGGCGCCGAGGTCTCCGGCTCTGGCGAAACTCAAAACCGATCCTTCCGGCCACGAATTTCTCCAAATGTCGCGACCGCATCGCCCGGATGCCCCATTGCGGCTTGTAAGCTTGCAACATCAGCCCGCAAAAATGGGTTGGTTTCCAGCTCGCGCGCAAGCCCCATCGGGACGGTTCGCTCGCCCTTGGCGCGCTTGGCATCGATCTCTGCGATATAGTCAGCCAAAGCCGTATTGTCGGTCTCAATTGTTTCGGCAAATCGGGCATTCGCCTGCGTATATTCATGCGCGCAGTAAAGCGTGGTTTCAGGCGGCAGGGCCTTGATGGCCTGCATGCTGTTCCACATCATCGCCATGTCGCCCTCAAACACCCGGCCACACCCAAGCGCAAAGACAGCATCGCCAACAAAGGCTGTGTTTTCAGCGGGCATATGAAACGCAATATGGCCAAGTGTGTGGCCTGGCACATCAATAACATGTGCCGTCATATCACCCAGCCGGACCGTGTCCCCGCCTTTGACGGGTTGTTCGATCCCAGGAATTTTCTCTGCCTCTCCAGCAGGACCAATAATCGCGCAGCCTGTAGCATCTTTGATCTTCAGATTGCCGCCAGCATGATCGGGATGCCAATGAGTGTTCCAGATCGCAGAAATCGTCCAGCCAAGCGCTTCGGCTTCGGCCAGATATTTATCAGCATCAGGCGTATCGATCGCCGCGGTATCTCCAGACACGGGATCGTGGGCCAGATAGCCATAATTATCGTTCAGGCAGGGGAATTGATGTATCTTCAGCATGGCACCATGTAACCTGTAGCAAACTATGAAAGTAACAAGAGCCACATGCGTCAGTCCGCGGCAAGTCTTGAAGCCTTTTACGCCACCCGTTTGGGGCAAACCGCCGCTGCGCGGATCAAACAGCGTCTGCGTGACCTTTGGGGACCTTGCACCGGGCTCGGTGTTCTCGGGATTGGGTTTCCCCAACCTGTTCTGCCGCTCTGGCAAGAGGATGCACGTGCAACCGTTGGCATCGTTACAGAAGAAAACGAGGTCACAACGAACGCCTATACAGGTGCTCGTGGCGGCATGATTGCGCCCGCGCTCGATCATCGCCTCCCTTTTACAGATGGCACCTTTGACCGGATCGTCCTGCTGCACGCGCTGGAAGATGCCGAAAGCCCACGCGCAGCCCTGCGCGAAGCCTGGCGGGTTCTTGCCCCGGAGGGACGCATTGTCGTCGCCACCGCAAATCGCAAGAGTTTCTGGTCTTTGGCCGAAACCAAAGCGTTCGGGCATGGGCGGTCCTGGACCCGGCGGCAGCTGATTGCCTTGTTGAATGATGGTCTGTTTCAGGTCACGGCTTCAACCACAGCCGTTCATATGCCGCCTTTGAACTGGCCAATGATCACTGCCGCCTCTGAAAGCTGGGAGCGAATCGGGGAACTGGTGATGCCCGGGCTCGGCGGCGTCGTGCTCGTCGAAGCGGTGAAGCACATTTATGCCAACCCTCGTGGCAGCGCCCCGGCAGCGGTAACTCAAGCCACACCGGTAAGCACAAAACGCCCTGCTTTGCCTAGAAAAGAGGCAGAACCGTCCCCATTGAAGTCTACAAAAGACACCGTATTGACCAACGCGCCAAACGGCGTACCGCTAAAATCGCAATCAAATTGGGAGCCGGGGAAATGAAACTCGTCACAGCTATCTTCAAACCAAGCCGCCTTGACGCCGTGATTGACGCCCTTGGCGAAGCGGGCATATCCGGCCTGACCGTCTCGGAAGTCCGTGGCTATGGTCGCCAACAGGGTAAAACTGAGGTCTATCGCGGCGCTGAATACGAAGTGCGCCTTCTGCCAAAGGTCAAAGTCGAAGTGGCCTGCGCTGCCGGCGATACAGAGCGCGTCGTCAATGCCATTTCTGGCGCGGCCAACACGGGCACAATTGGCGATGGCAAAGTCTTCGTCGTTGACATCGAGAGCATCTTGCGCATCCGCACAGGGGAGCGTAACGAACAGGCGATTGGCAGCTGACCTGATTTCAAACATAAGGAGGGCGGCATCTCATGTGGATTCCGCCCGACTGGATGGTCTGGACCTATATTGGTCTGATGGTTTTGATCACTGCAGTTTCAGTGGTTGTGGCGAACGCCGAAAACAAACTCGACGAAATCAAAAGCACAGATATTTTCGGCATGATTGCCGGGATCGCGATCCTCTATGACTGGCTCAGCGATCATATGGCGCGTTCAGCCCTGGTGATTTTCTTGTTACTGGCCATTTATACGCTGGCCAATGCTGATGCCCTGTTTCGCGGGATACGCACGGAAACGTTTGAGAGTGAAGAAGAACGTCAGGGCACCTTCATATTCACGGCACTTTTCGTCCTCATCATATCCTCCCCTCTCTACTATCTTGGCGCGGTCATGATGAGCGTGCGCTAATCTCATTTAGTTCCGCTAGCCCACCACACCCTGCGAACCAATTCTAAGAAAACCACGGCTATTTTTTACCAACCTCGATCTGTTGTTCAGCCTTCTGAAATAAACTGTCCCTAGATCATCCTGAACGCGCATGTGTTTGAGCGCGTATAGGGGACGGTATCGTGTATCTTCAGAACTATCGAATTGTATCAGGCTTACTTTTTTCTGCCTGCGCCTTAAGCGTTTTGCCGACAGCGGTTGCCCAAAGTCAGGAAGACCTTGAAGCTCGTATTCAGCGCCTCGAACAAATGAATTCGCAGCTTCTCACACAGATGCAAACCCTGATCGCAATTCAAGAATATAAAGCCGACCCGATACAACGCCTGCCAAACCAGCAATCTCCACGTGTTGCCGGTGTTCCCGAACCTGTTGCGCCACCAGCAAAGCTAGCTCAACAGCCTCTTCTCAAGAGTGATCTTGTGTCCGTCGATCCTGAGTATGGCTATGACATTCTTGATCACGCCGAAACCACCAACCGCAAACGGATTGTCCAGTTGCGCGGGCGCATGGGCAGCGGGCGCAAGACCAAGATCACGGTTTCTGGTGGAACAACGGTCCTTGCCAATTACCAGAAGTCCAATAGCGACAGCAAGTTCGGGTATCTGATGCGGCATCCAACCTCTGCCAATCAAATTGGCACAGAAGTGTCCGAAGCTGTTGTGCACTCGGCGCAGCTCGCCGTGACAGCAGATTTTACCGACTATCTCACGGGCTACCTGGAGTTTCTCTACAACCCCCAGCAAAGCTTTGGCAGCGGTACAATTACCGACCTGAACCGCAATCAGGTTCAGGTGCGCAAAGCCTACCTGATGTTCGGAGATCTTGAACGAAGTCCAATCTATGCGGCGATCGGTAAGATGGACACACCTTTCGGTCTCAATGATACAGTTAGCCCGTTCACGAACTCAACAAGCTGGCACGCATTCGCTGGCCTCGCCTATGGCGCTGAGCTTGGATATTACAAAGACGGACTGAGTCTGCGCGCTATGGCCATTCAGGGCGGCTCCCAGTTCCGCGCCGCCAATACCCCGGTTAACGGCACAAATGTTCCGTCAAAGCTGAACAATTTCGCGCTCGATGCGAGCTATGAGTACGAATGGGGTGAGACAAGCTCTGCCCTTATCGGTGCGTCTTACCTGCATGGCAGCCCGTATTGTAGTGACTATCCCGTTTTCCACTTTGACCCTTGTGACGATGAGAACCCAGCCGCCGCGATTTATGGTCAGATTGATCTTGGGTCACTTCGTGTTCTTGGCGAATATGCCCAGACCCTGGATGAATGGCCGGGCTCAGCTGTACCTGATCCAACCAATCCACTCAGCGTCTTCGAGGCCCAGAAAACCTCTGCCTTCACCCTAGGTGCGCGCTATGGCTTTGGTGGCGAGGTCAGTGAAGATAAAGATCGCTCAGCCTTCTCACTTGAGTACAGCGAATTTGTCGCCGGGGATGAAGGCGCGCCGTGGGAACGTCAAAACCAGTGGGTCGCGGGTTACTCTGCCTTCCTCACGCCAAGTGTGAACCTGTTTGGGGAAGTCGTCCGCGCCGAAGGCTTTGTTCCACTCAACTTCCTGAGCGGTGGCAACTTCCCGGATGGCTCAACATGGTCAGAGCGCGATGCCACAACAGATGTCATCCTAATCGGTGCGCAGGCAGCCTTCTAAACACAGGCGCTTGATTTTTCAGTGCATTGCCTGCACTGCATCGGCTTGATCCCATCACCTTCATGGGCAATTAGTTGCATATGCAACAAATGGAGTTAGTAATGGCTGGACCGCAGGCCCTTCCGAACATTCTGGAAATTACGCCCTATAAAGGCGGACAGAAGCTGGATAATGCCCATAAGCTCTCATCAAATGAGAACCCGCTTGGCTGTAGTCCAAAAGCTCAGGCCGCTGTCAGCAAAGCCGCCAAGCATCTCGAACTTTATCCCGATGGTTCAGCCATGGCGCTGCGTGAGGCGATTGGCGCCAAGTATGGCATTGATGCCGACCGGATAGTCTGTGGCAGCGGCAGTGACGAGATTTTCCAATTGCTCGCCCGCGCTTACCTGCGCCCCGGCGACAATATCGTGCAATCCCAGCATGGTTTTCTGGTCTATCGTCTAGTGGCCCAGCAATCAGGCGCAGAAACCCGCAGTGCGCCAGAACAAAACCTGACCGCTGATGTTGATGCCATGCTCGCTCTTGTCGATGAGAACACCAAGATTGTTTTCCTTGCCAACCCGAATAATCCAACCGGCAGCTATATCCCCTATTCCGAGGTTAAACGCCTGCATGACGGTTTGCCAGAGAATGTCCTTCTGGTCCTCGACGGGGCCTATGCCGAATACGTGAAGCTGAATGACTATGACAGCGGCATGGCATTGGCCGGTGAAGCCCCGAACGTTCTGGTCACGCGGACTTTCTCAAAGATTCATGGCCTTGCCGCCCTGCGTCTTGGCTGGGCTTATGGTCCGGAAAGCGTAATTGACGCCATTCACCGCACGCGCGGCCCTTTCAATGTGAACGCCGTTGCGCAGGCCGCCGGGATTGCGGCCATCCATGATGATGCGTTTCAGGCCGCTTCAGTGGCGCACAATGATGCCGAACTGGCTCGCGTCAGCGCTGCAATTGAAAAGCTTGGCTTTGAAGTTTTCCCAAGCGTTGGCAATTTCGTGCTGATCCGCTTCCCCGAAACACCGGGCCGGACCAGCGCTGAAGCCGATGCCTTCCTGCGCCAGCATGGCATCGTGATCCGTAATGTTGCCGTCTATGGCCTGCCCGATTGCCTGCGCGCGTCCATTGGCACCGTCGAGCAGAACAACGATATGCTCGCCGCGTTTGAGGCGTTTGCGAAAAGCTGATGTCTGATCCCGTCTTCAACCGCGTTGCCATTATCGGCATTGGCCTGCTCGGTTCATCCATTGCCCATGCGGTGAAAGCGTATGGCGGCGCGGATGAGGTTCGGCTCTGGGACCGGGATGAAGACGTACGGGCACGCGCTGCGCGCATTGTTCCGGGCATCGTAACCAATACCGCAGCTGAGGTTGTTCAGGATGCCGATTGCATCATCCTGTGCACGCCGGTTGGGACACTGGCCAGTGTCACTGAAACGATTGCCCCGCATCTGAAAGACGGGGCGATCCTGACTGATGTTGGCTCAGTAAAAGCCAAAGCTGCGGCTGACATGTCTAGTACTTGCCCTGATCATGTTCACTTGATCCCCGGTCACCCAATTGCCGGAACCGAGAAATCTGGTCCGGAAGCCGGGTTTGCCAGCCTGTTTCAGGATGCCTGGCATATCCTGACACCACAGGCGCGAACCGATACCCCCTATGTCTCCGCTCAGGACCGTTTGAGCGCCTTTTGGGCCACCCTTGGGGCCCGCGTGGAAACCATGGATGCAGCCCGCCATGACAGAGTCTTGGCGATCACATCCCACCTGCCCCACCTCATCGCCTACAATATCGTCTCGACCGCCCATGACATGGAAAGCGTCGAGGAAGGCGAAGTTGTAAAGTATTCTGCTGGTGGTTTTCGTGACTTTACCCGTATCGCTGCCTCAGACCCAACCATGTGGCGGGATGTTTTCCTGACGAATAAAGAGGCTGTTCTGGAAACCCTTGGGCGTTTCTCTGAAGATCTTGCCGCTCTACAACGCGCGATCCGCTGGGGTGACGGCGATACTTTGATGAAGGAATTCACCCGCGCCCGCGGCATCCGCAAAGCCATTATCGAAGCTGGCCTCGACACCGCCGAAGCCGACTTTGGCCGCCGTAAGGACGATTAGGCTTAACGCCCTTAGACCGACATCCCCTGCCCAACCGCCCGCAGAGAGTACCATTGGGGTGGTTGGGCAGGGGATGTCGGTGTTTCAGAAAAAATGCTAAAAAACTGAACGGGCGACGCTCCCCTTTAAAACGCCGCCCGCCCTTGTGCTCCAATCGGATTGAGCACCTGCACCAGCCGGTGCGCGACCTACGGACTTGCGCGCTCTCGACCAGCGGTTGGACCCCAGCATGATGCGCGCATCAGCCCCTGTCCTGCGATTGTGTGTACAAGATGTAATATGAACGAACTCTGGGTAAGTCTGTTCAGGTTCGTTCATGTTCAGCGTGATTTGGCGAGTTTCCTGAACGGGCGTATAGTTCTAGTTATGAAACCGTTCATCCTGATCCCCGCCTTCGCCCTTTTCGCTGCCTGCGCAAGCACAGTGCCTTATGGCCCCGCCGCGAAAGATGGCGCGAAGGGCTATAGCGAGCTGGCGATTGAGAATAATCGTTACCGCGTTTCATATCGTGATAATTCGGTTGAGAGTGCGCGCGCTAATGCGCTGCGTCGGGCAGCAGAAATAACGCTTGAACAGGATGCCGACTGGTTCCGTATCGTGAACGCTTATAATGATGACTTATCCGAGAGCCGCTCTGGTGGAACCTCGGTTTCCATTGGCGGATCGACCGGATCACGGGGACGATCAAGTGTTGGGGTCGGCATTGGCATCGGGCTGCCGCTGGGCGGTGGCTCATCCGGGCCGGTGACCCATGTTCTGGAAATCCTGACAGGAACGGGCGAGAAACCTGCGGATGCAGAGGTTTACGATGCCCGCTCCGTTCTGAGTAACTTAAGCGGCTAGAGGCCCAGCTTCTCACGCAGGATTTTGTTGACCGCTTGTGGGTTGGCCTTGCCGCCGGATGCTTTCATCACCTGACCAACAAACCAGCCCATCGTCTTCGGCTTTTCCTTAACGGCTGCGGCCTGTTCAGGGTTTGCCGCGATGACTTCATCAACGACTTTCTCAATCGCGCCCGTGTCGGTAACCTGTTTCAGGCCATGCTTTTCAACAATATCAGCCGGGTCACCTTCGCCATCAATCATGCGCGCGAAGACATCCTTAGCGATCTTGCCGGAAATCACATCACTACTGATCAGGTCGATCAGACCGCCTAGCTGCACGGCGCTCACTGGGCTATCGCTCAACTCAAGCTCAGCCTTGTTGAGATAGCCGAACAGCTCCTGTGTAACCCAGTTCGCCGCGAGTTTCGCATCGCGGCCCTTGGCCACGACTTCAAAGAACTCAGCACCCTCTGCATCCGCCGTCAAAACCCCGGCATCATAGCGGGATAGGCCATAATCGGCCTCAAACCGCGCGCGCTTCTGGTCCGGAAGCTCAGGCAGGTTGACCTTGATCCCCTCAATGAAGGCATCTTCAAGCACCAGCGGCAACAGGTCTGGATCAGGGAAATAGCGATAATCATGCGCGTCTTCCTTAGAGCGCATGGAGCGGGTCTCCCCCTTATCAGGGTCATAGAGGCGTGTTTCCTGATCAACGACGCCGCCGCCCTCGATAATCTCAATCTGGCGACGCGCTTCATACTCAATCGCCGCCTGAATGAAGCGGAACGAGTTCATATTCTTGATTTCGCAACGCGTCCCAAGATGACCAAAATCGCCTGTCTCACGGAACTTATCATAGGCGCCCGGTTTACAAATGGAAACGTTCACATCCGCGCGCAGGTTGCCCTTCTCCATGTCGCCATCACAGGTGCCAAGCGCCACCACGATCGACTTGAGCTTTTTCACGTAGGCCGCCGCCTCAAGCGGGGTGCGAATATCCGGTTTGGAGACGATTTCCATCAACGCAACGCCAGAGCGGTTGAGATCGACATAGGTCTCAGCCGGGCTCATATCGTGAATGGATTTCCCGGCATCCTGCTCCAGGTGCAAGCGCTCAATCCGCACCGGGAATGTATAGGCCGGATCACCATGGGCGGGTTCAACATCAACATCGATCACACCCTCACCCACGATAGGCAAAGCGAACTGACTGATCTGATAGCCCTGTGGCAGGTCTGGATAGAAATAGTTCTTGCGATCAAAGCGCGAAACCTTGTTGATCTGCGCATTCAGGCCAAGGCCAGTACGTACGGCCTGCTCCACGCAGAACGCGTTGATCACCGGCAGCATGCCCGGCATGGCCGCATCGACCAGAGAGACATTACTGTTCGGCTCCGCGCCATATTGCGTCGACGCGCCAGAGAACAGTTTCGCCTTGGAAGCGACCTGAGCATGGATTTCCAGCCCCAGAACGATTTCCCAATCTCCGGTCTCACCAGCCAGTGTGTATGTCGGGCGGTCACTCATCGCCTGATCCTTCATTCTTCGTTTCGTTCTCTTTAGCCTTTTCGCGCGCAGCCTCAACCCGCTCACGCCGCGCCGCCATACGGCGGTCAATTGCATGGTTCCCGCGCCAGAAAGAGCGCGCGTTCAGACCTGGCAGCGTTGGGTCAACCCCTTGCGATCGTCGATGCAAATGCCGCTCGAGCATGACCCCGCCGCGCGCTGCCACGTATAGCGCCGCGACTAGAGACAAGGCCCAAATATGGCGCGAGCGCTCATGAAACGGGTCAGCGCCAAGACTGAAAGCCGTGGCAATGATAATAAACACCGCAACCAGAAAGCCTGTCAGCACAATCAAAAGGGTTTTTGTACGCCGCGTCATCAGGCCAGCCTACCACCAACGCTCCGGTTTTGCGACAAAACCTGCGGCTTCTTCAATCGCGCCAGCAACCCGGAAACAGGTCGCCTCATCGAGTGCCTTACCAACGATTTGCAGGCCAAGCGGTAGCCCCTGCCCATCAACACCGGCTGGAACCGAAATCCCCGGTAGGCCAGCCAGGTTTGCGGTCACGGTGAAGATATCGTTCAGATACATCTCAACCGGGTCATCCGACTTCTCACCATAAGCAAAAGCGGCGCTTGGGCAGGTCGGTGTCAGCAAAGCATCAACCTCAGTGAACACGGTCTCAAAATCTTGCAAAATCCGCGTCCGCACCTTTTGCGCGCGCAGGTAATAGGCGTCATAATAACCACTGGAAAGCACATAAGTACCGATCATCAGGCGACGCTGCACTTCGGCCCCAAAACCATCGGCGCGTGTACCTTCATAGGTGCCTGTCAGATTATCACCCTGTACCCGCGCGCCATAGCGCATACCGTCATAACGCGCGAGATTGGAGGAGGCTTCAGCCGGGGCCACGATATAGTACGCTGGTAGAGCATATTTCGTATGTGGCAGGGACACCTCAACAATTTCAGCCCCCTGGGCTTTGAGCCAATCAATGCCCTGTTGCCAGAGGTCTTCAATCGCTTGGGGCATGCCGTCGACACGGTATTCTTTCGGTATACCGATCTTCATGCCTTTAACGCCCTTGCTCACATCATGACGCCATTGCGGGGTCTCCACTGGCAAGGAGGTCGAGTCTTTGGCGTCGTGCGAGCACATCACCTCGGTCAGCAGTGCGGCATCGGCAACGGTTTTGGCAATTGGACCCGCCTGATCCAGCGAGCTGGCAAATGCGACCATGCCATAGCGGCTTGCCCGGCCATAAGTCGGCTTGATCCCGACCGTTCCGGTAAACGAAGCGGGCTGGCGAATGGAGCCGCCCGTATCAGACGCGGTTGCCGCCAGACACAGATCAGCTGCCACGGCTGTCGCTGATCCCCCTGAAGAGCCACCAGAGGTCAGTGTGGCATTGCTGCCCTCACGCCGCCACGGATTGGCTGGTGGCCCGAAGCGCGAGGTTTCATTCGAAGACCCCATCGCAAACTCATCCATATTGAGCTTGCCGAGCATCACTGCGCCCTGATCCCACAGATTCTGCGTGACCGTACTCTCATAGGTCGGCGTAAACTCGCCGAGGATTTCTGAGCAAGCGGTCGTGCGTACGCCCTTGGTACAATACAAATCCTTCACGCCAATTGGCGCACCATCCAGCAAGCCAGCCTCACCCTTAGCTCGACGCGCATCAGAAACATCCGCCATATCGAGCGCCTTCTCAGGCGTCTTCACGACATAGGCATTCAACGTGTCGTTCGATGCTTCAATCACATCGACAAAAGCCTGCGTCAGTTCACGGGCGGAAAACGTCTTATTTTCAAGCCCTTCAAGGGCATCAGTCAGGGTGAGAGAGGTCAGGTCGCTCATGGGGTCGCCTAATCTTGAATGATCTTAAATCCAAGCGATGTCGTAGGCGCTTTCAGGTCAGAAAAGCAAGAGGGGAAACTGCGCCAACTTTAACGGGCTGAGCGCCGTTCCCGCGAGGCAGAATATTTTCAAAGAGAAACCGGAAAAATTAGACCGCATTTATAAGAAAAATACTAGAAATATTCGAATTACAGTTCACAAGAAATATGGAATGAAATAGGGTATTATTACACTAACTTGGGGATTAGATTATGAAAAAAATTATTATTGCTTCAGCTTTAACAGTCTCAGCGCTGTGTTTAACAATGACAACCGCCGTCGCTGAAACTGAAGCGTCTTCTGTGGATCGAAAAGCTGCAGCCAAATTTGAAGGCGACATTCGGCGCGGCGAGGAAGTTGGGAAACTCTGTTTCCCATCACAAATCCATGGTTTTGTAAAAACAACGGAACGCGCTGTCATCGTACAGCACAATACAAAAGAATATCTGATCACAACACGCCATCGTTGTAACTCTCTGGAACGCGCAAACTCACTAACCACGGAGGGTAGCTTGGCTACATGCTTGCGCCGAGGCGATAAGATTAGCGGGCAGCGATCAATAGGTAATCATGGGCGCGCAGGCGGTCTCTCCAATGCGTGTTTCATTGATAAGATTTATGAGTGGAATAGTGATGCTTCGGAAGTTGCTGCGGTGTCTGATCGTGTAAAAGCCGAGGGCTAAGCCAGAAATTAGAATTCAGAGCAGTCTAAGGGCGCCTCGCACCATGGGCGCTCTTAGCTCTCTCATTTTACTCCGGTTCACAAATGAGCGCGACAATTTGCGCCCTAAATCTCAATATTGTTACTCGTCGAGTCATCGCCTTGTGGTATTCTACGCGTAAACGCTAATTATGGAGCACGCCATGCACAAAACAGCTTTTGCCGTTATGGTTTTCACCCTTGCCGCCTGCGCCACTGCGACAACGCCTGAAGAGCGCGCGGAAGCGGAAAAAGTTGCTCTTTTTGAAGATGACCCAAGACGCGGCGCGGAAGTCGATAAAGTCTGTTTCTCCAGAACGATTGATGGCTTTACCAACACAACCAATCGTGCGGTCGTGATCAGTGAGGGCACAAAAGAATATCTCGTGACCACGCGCAGCCGCTGTACCGATCTTGATGATGCGATGTCTCTGGCCGTCGACAGTTTCTCATCCTGCCTAACGCGCGGTGATAGGCTGATCGGCAAGGATAGCGTCTTTGGTTATAATACGGCCGGCACCCCATCCTTCCCATGTCATGTCGACAAAATTTACGAATGGGATCGCAAAGCCAAAGACGAGTCTTCTGAAAGCGAAGCCGATTCCTCAGAAGGATAGCGTTATCTGTGCATATCCAAACACTGTAAGATCGTCTTCGGGACCATCAGGAAGGTTCTTGGAGAATTCTCCATGGATCAACGCAGAACCACCGAGTTCCAGCCGAACACTTTCCGGAACCAGCCAATAGCGCGCTCGCCCATCAAGTGTATGCCCGATAAAGTCACCGGAACGTCCGGTCGGGTCACGGCGCCGCGCAATCACCCACTGATCAGTATCTGAAGCCAGATAGGCAGCGTGATAATAGAACCGCCCGTCCCAGCGCGCATTGGGTTTCACCTCAACCCTGAAGCCCGGCGCATTCAGATTTGCAGGCGTCAGCGGGCCATGAATGGACGTATTGTTTAAATCTGATCGCCGCGCCCCAAACAGGCGCTCATGCTGGTCAAACCGGTTATCACTCGGATCATCATCTCCGCTGGCATTATAGTATTCAAAGGCAAAGCGCG
Organism: Hyphomonas sp. FCG-A18; assembly: GCF_045287255.1. Taxonomy (GTDB): domain Bacteria; phylum Pseudomonadota; class Alphaproteobacteria; order Caulobacterales; family Hyphomonadaceae; genus Henriciella. The sequence goes on along the minus strand of NZ_CP137142.1, from coordinate 1,141,945 downwards.
GCTGCCAGGGCATATCAAACGTGTAACCCAGGGCCGCAAAGATCATGCTGGCATCAACCGACAGGCTTTGGGTGTCGCCAGGGTCGCTGCTGGCATAGCGCGTGCCTTTCCGAAGGGCCGCCTCCAGATCAATATCCCACTGCCCTGTCTTGGGCCTGCGATACAACCTGAACCCCGGCGCCACGTAGGAGCGGTCCGGGGTTTGAAAATTCGTAATATCTTTTTCCTCCAGCCCATAGACGAAGACTTCGCCCCACAATCCCGGCGCAAAATCAGGCAGCAGGTCAGTACGACGATAGTGCAACCCCCAAATCTGTCTTTGCCACTGCTCCTCATCGCCAGACAGTTCATTGTCATCGAGCCCTGGACGCGTGGCTGGAAATCGCGCTGTCGGCACGACGTACAGCGCATGAAACTCATCTTTCCGGTCATTCACTGTGACCAGATGCGCCCCGGTATAGCTCTTGATGACATTGGCATAATCGACGCGCTCAATCTGCCGCTTCGAGCCGATCGAAACTGTCTGACGGCCTAGTGTCAGGTGGCTCGTTGAGCCTTCCCCCAAGAAGCCGGGCAGGTCATCAAACCGCGTATAGACTTGCAAAATGTCCAGTGGGTTGGCGATGCTGGCCGAAAGCGGTGTTCCGGAATCGCCAAGATAGGTTCGGCTGTCCTGCAACTCGACCCCGAATGAGACAGGCCCTGTATCAGCTTCTGCGAGCAAAAGAGAGCGGAACAGCAAGAGCTGATCACTACCCTCCCGGCCTGCCCTGAACTGCCCATCAAGGCTTTCATAACGCACCCGCGTCTCACCTTTCAAAGTCAGCCAATCAGGCGCTTTTACAGCCTCTTCCAGACGAAAGGCCTCTTGAGCGAAGGCTGCCGGACAAGCGAGGAGCATCACGCCAATGAAGCCGACACCCCGCAACACTAACAGGTCTCTTTTGAAAAAGCTGTCAGAATAGGCTCACAGATTTCCGGGCGTCCCTCACAGCAATCTTCCATGAGATAGAGCACCATCTCGCTTACAGCCTCCATGCGCGCCAGATAGATCAGAGACCGACCCTCACGTCGCCGTGTGATCAGATTAGCCTGTGTCAGGATGCTGAGCTGCGCTGACAGGGTCGTTGCGCCAATACCAAGCTGGCGCGATATTTCACCAGCGGCGCATCCATCGTGGCCACAACGGATAAGAAAACGAAAAACCGCTAATCGGCTCTCATTGGCAAGAGCAGAAAACCGCGCGACTGAATCAGTTAATTCCATATTTCACGGATTATCGAAATAAAAGAGCGAGTCAATCCGACCTGTGAGGACTGATGCTTATCATTTTCTGAAGTGGTTATTCGACAGAACGTGGGACCACGAAGAAGCCTTCATCGGCCTTCGGTGCATTGGCCAGGACCTGATCCTGAATATCGCCATCGGTGACCTTATCCTCGCGCATTGGCAGGTTAGCCGCGACAACAGACGTCATCGGCTCAACACCTTCAATATCGACCTCGTTTAGCTGTTCGATCCAGCCCATGATCCCGGTCAACTCACCAGCCAGCGATTCCAGCCGCTCCTCGGGAACAGCGATCCGCGACAGGCGGGCAACTTTGCGAACATCATCCTTGGTCACGCTCATGGTGTGAACTCTCCATTTGACGAAGGCGTGGATACGCGCGACTGACAAGCCAATCAAGTCCCCACCTGAATGCGGAGGCAGCCCTGCCCCAGATTGACCTTCAAGACTTACACAAGCGCGGGCCGTTACTCGGTCTCGATCCGGGTGCCAAAACGCTTGGTGTAGCCGCCTGTGATGCGATGCGGCTGATCGCCAGCCCGGTCGAAACGATTCCACGCGGCAAGAAACTCGCCCCCACGCTGCGGCGTTTCTACGAAATTTATGATGAATACAAAGCCGTTGGGGTCGTTATTGGCCTGCCTCTGAACATGGATGGCAGTGCTGGTCCGCGAACACAGGCCGCCAAGGCTCTCGCGTTCAACATTCAGCAAATGCGCGACATTCCTATCGCATGGCAGGATGAGCGTATGACCAGCGCCCAAGCGGAACGGGTCATGCTGGATGCTGATCTTTCCCGCGCCCGACGCGCTGAACTGATTGATGCCTCCGCCGCAGCGATCATCCTGCAAACCGCCATTGATCGGCTCGCAAACGCGGGTTGAGCCAATCCCCTGGCCCGCCTAAGTAACCGCCATGACTAAACCCCTTCGCCTCGCTTTTATGGGCAGCCCCGATTTTGCCGTGCCCGTGCTCGCCGCTCTGGTTGAAGCTGGCCATGAGGTCGTGTGTGTCTACTCGCAGCCACCACGCCCGGCAGGTCGCGGCAAGAAACTGCGGCCAACGCCTGTCCATCAATGGGCTGAAGCAAAGGGTATCGAAGTTCGCACGCCGAAATCACTTAAGAAAGAACCCGAGCAAGGGGCCTTCGCGGCGCTTAAACTCGATGCCGCCGTGGTCGTTGCCTACGGCCTGATCCTGCCACAAGCCATACTCGATGCGCCGCGCTTGGGCTGTATGAACATGCATGCGTCCATCCTGCCACGCTGGCGCGGGGCGGCCCCGATCCATCGCGCCGTCATGGCCGGGGATAGCGAAACCGGCGTACAGGCGATGATGATGGAAGCTGGTCTTGATACAGGTCCAGTTCTCGCGACAGCCAAAACCCGGATTTTCGATTTCGATACAACTGGCGACGTGCACGACCGCCTCGCGGGGCTGGCGGCTGATCTGGCCGTAACCGCGATTGAGGGGCTGGCCGATGGCTGCTTAACGCCTGAGCCGCAATCTGAAGACGGTATCACCTATGCCCACAAAGTTGGCGCAGACGATCAGCGCATTGACTGGACCCGGCCTGCACATGAAGTCGATTGCCAGATCAGAGGTCTCTCCCCCTTCCCCGGCGCATGGTTTTACTATCAACCCGAAGGCGAGGATGCACCTTTGCGGATGAAGGCCCTCCTCTCTAAGCGTGAAGATGGGCAAGACAGTGCCGTGCCGGGAACTCTGCTTGATGATCAATTGCTGGTCCAATGCGGGGACGGTCAGGCCGTTCGCCTGCTTCGTGCGCAAAAGCCCGGATCGAAGGCGATGAATGCTGAAGATCTGTTGCGGGGGCTTCCAGTTCCATCCGGAGCGCGGTTTACCTGATGCAGCGCTATAAGCTCACTATCGAATATGACGGCGAGCCGTATTATGGCTGGCAGCGCCAGGAGAGCCATCCTTCGGTTCAGGAAGCGCTGGAAACAGCCGCTTCAAAGCTTGATGGTGCCCCCGTTACGGTGCAGGGCGCTGGCCGCACTGATCGCGGCGTTCATGCGACCGGGCAAGTCGCCCATATGGACCTGACCAAGCCCCGCCCGATTGAAAAAGTCGCTGATGCCCTGAATGCGCATTTACGACCTCACCGTGTAGCCGTTCTGAAGGCTGAAGAAGTCGACGCGGAATTCCATGCGCGCTTTCACGCCATTAAGCGCGCTTATCGCTATGTTATCATCAATCGCCGCGCGGCCCTGACCTTTGACCGCGGACAGGCGTGGCGCATCCCATACAAACTTGACCACGAAGCCATGCACCGGGCCGCGCAAACCCTGATTGGCATTCACGATTTTTCGACCTTCCGACACGCGGACTGTCAGGCGAAAAGCCCGGTAAAAACACTCGATCGGCTGGATGTCGCCCGCTATGGCGAAGGGATTGAAGTGACCGTAGAAGCCCGCAGCTTCCTGCACAGCCAGGTTCGCTCTTTTGTTGGCAGCCTCGTCGAAGTCGGCCGGGGTTCCCAATCTGAAGACTGGATTGCTGAGATATTAGACGCGCGCGACAGGAAAGCGTGTGGCCCTGTCGCCCCGCCTGATGGCTTATTTCTCGAACGGGTGGAATACGACGCTTAAAAGCGGAGACTGGACAGTGACCCGTGTCGAAACTCGTTAGGGCTGCTTCGTTCCCGACCTGACCCGGTTGGCGAGGGACCCGTCCACCGCCAGCCTCCTGAGGGGTATATCGCCCTTACGGCAGCCCGTGACAAGAGGTTATAAGCTGCTAAGGCGGAAGCTATGACGACTTCTAATGATATCCCGCTCGCCAGTGCCCCGATCAATCGCGCCGCCCATCACCGCACCGACCCGGTATGGCTCGAAGCTGCGATGCAGCGCGAGGATGTTCTCGTCTTCCTAATGCATAAAGGGCTGCCTTTGGTGGATCATAGCGGGCAGAGCCTTGTATGGCTTGGCCCAGAGGCGGCGAGGCTTACGCCGCAGGTTGAACGGGTCTTTCTCGGCCTTGATAAGGTCGGCGCGCCGATTTTCGCGATCAACATGGATGAACGTTTCAAGCTGGAAGGCTCTCTGATCGAAGGGACAGGCGAGTTCACAGATATGCGTGCGGCCGCCTCCAGCCTGTCTGCCATGCAAGGCAACCTCGCCTCCACCGCACGATCGATTCTTGAATGGCATCGCTCGCACCGCTTTTGCTCCAAGTGCGGCGCTGAAAGCGAGGTTGCAGAGGCGGGCTGGAAACGAATCTGTCCGGCCTGTGGTGCTGAGCACTTCCCGCGCACCGACCCTGTTGCGATCATGCTTGCGGTTAAAGACGACAAGTGCCTGCTCGGGCGGCAATCCACATGGCCCGCTGGCTTCTGGTCGGCCCTTGCTGGATTTGTTGAGCCAGGCGAAACGCTTGAGCAAGCGGCGGCGCGGGAACTGGAAGAAGAAGCGGGCATCAAGTCTGATCCCGCGACCGCAGAGTACCTGTTCTGCCAACCCTGGCCCTTCCCTTCATCGCTTATGGTGGGAATCATCCTGCAGGCCGAAACTGAGGAAGTGTCCGTTGAACAGGACGAGTTGGAAGCCGCCCGCTGGATCACGCGTGAAGAAGCCCGGCAAGTTCTGGCCGGCACCCACCCCGACATCTACTGCCCGCCCCCCATGGCGGTCGCCCATCATATTCTAAAAGTCTGGGCAGAACGCGAGGGATAGGACAATGAAGGGTGGGACAATGATAAGGAAGAAATGCTTAAAGTCTGCTCTGCTCCTAGCGAGCTTTTTTTCGTTCGTTTTGCTGAGTGCTCATGCCGAAGAGCCTGTCAGGCCTCATATCGTACTGTTCATAGCCGATGACCTTGGCCTTGATGTCGCCCCTTGCCATAGTGCTTCGGTAAGAATGCCGAATCTGGAATCGATTTGCGAGACCTCACGGGTCTATGAGCGGGCATACACGCACCCTTACTGCACTGCGAGCCGCGCGACCATGATGACGGGCCGCCACCCCTTTCGACACGGCGCGAATGATGTCAAACAAAGTGCGCAAAAGCTCCAGCTTTCCGAAGTTACATTTCCAGAGATTCTGAAATCCCTTTCGGATACTCCTTACCTCACAGCAGGTTTTGGAAAGTGGCATTTAGCCGATGACGGGAACGGTTCACTGCTCAATCCCAACTTGCAGGGGTTCGATTATTTCGAAGGCAACCCACGGCAGCATCACACATACAAGTATTTCGACTACGATTGGCACATAAACGGCACGCTGGTTGGCCAACGTCCAGTTTACAAAACAACACAGATTGCGAATTCAGCGATCAAATATTTCCAGCTTGTGCCTGATCATATTCCCCAATTTATGATGCTAAGCTTTACCAATCCGCACAAACCATTTCACGCCCCCCCGGAAACACTCCACTCCTATGGTGAGTTACCAGAGCTGAACCTGCGACCAACGCTCTCTGAAACACCTGAGGCTGATCAGTATCGGGTCAATCGTCGAGAACCCCGGTTTGACCCATACTATTTCGCTATGCTGGAAGCGCTGGATACAGAAATCTGGCGGATCACGGGAACCTTATCCACCGCCACGAAACGGCCTATCGTCTTCATTTTCATCGGGGATAATGGCTCTGCAGGTGAGGTCTTTGCCTCTGGCTCCATGGATCATGTGCGCTCCAAAGCAACACTCTATGATGGTGGCGTGCGCGTCCCGATGATGGTCTGGACATCTCACCCAGAGGAATTTCCACTTGCAACCGGGCGAGGCGAGCAACTCGTTCACCTAGCCGACCTGTTCAGCACGATTATTGAGTTATCGACCCTCGGTCAGCAAAGCCAACAAAATGATCAGATCAAAGTTGATGCCTCATCCATTCTGGCCGACCTGCTAGCCACAAGCCAGGATAGAACAGACAAGCGCGAATTTGTCTTTCTTGAACGCGGAAATAAACAGAGTTTGCCATTTGCCTATGCGGGCGTTGATCAAAGCGGGCTCAAACTCATTCTGAGAGAGACTGAGCGCCAAACCAATTATAGCTCGGGTGTCTTGATCGAATTGTACGACACAGAAACCGATCCTAGTGAAATCCAAAATCTGATCCATACTCCATGTGAGATAGAGAAAAGCCACGTTTGGGACCTGTTCAATTTCATTGTGTCAAAGACAACGAATACGGCGTCAAACCCATGGTTCCAACAAAATCTCTATCACGCCGAATTGCAGAAAGCTTTTGAACGCTGCTAGTCGATTAGTCCCAAAACGAAAGGTCCGCATGGGCTCGGACACCATGCGGACCTGCTTTGGATCGTGTACCGGAGGGGGAGAACGGTACGATCGACCAAACTTATATTTTTACTTTGTCAAAACGTTCGGCCACTCAGCATCGGCTTTGACGATGAAACTAGCGCGGTCCTCATTCCAGGTGTTCTGAATTTTCTTGTTATAGTTCAGGTACAGCTTGCCATCGACAATCGCCCAGTGATTGGCATCCCCTTTGGCCGTCATCCCCTGGCTGACAGCCCAGGCACAATAGCCGCCATATTGGGGAGCATACTTGGCCGGGTCAGCTTTGAATGTCTCAAGGTTCTCAGCGCTGGCGAAACGAAATTCTGCGCCTTGATACTCTGTGGAGAAGTCTTTCGAGCCTTTGACCGGCTTGCCTTGGGTGAAATAGGCCACAGCGTCATGGCCTTCGACAGCGGTATTTGAGAAGCGGCCTGTGTAGACCGGGTCTTTGTCAGCGAAAGCAGCAGGCGTCGCAATGACAACGGGTGTGATGGTCAGGGCTGTCGCAACAAGAAGTGTACGGAGTTTCATTGGGTTTATCCTTTGGAGTTTAAAGTCTCAGGGAGGAAAGACAGGGTTATGCGTTCGGAAGGATAGCGGTGCGCAGATCGCTGAGCAGGTTCAACAGGACCTTGCGGCGGATGATCAGCATCGTGATGGAACCGAGCCAGACAACAACCGCCATCGCGAAGAGCCCGCCGCCGTCATTGTTCGGATCAATACCGAGCGGGGTGAACAGATGAAAACTTATCGCCCCACTCATCACTGCTACGGCGATGAGTGCACCAATCGCCTGCAAGCGTCGAAACGCTGGCAAAATACCGATTAGCAGGAATGCCGAAGCAATCAGCTCAGCTGTACCAATCGTGTATTGGCTGAAAAGTCCGGTTTGGGCGAACAGTCCCTCGGCTCCGAAGCTCGCTGCCCAGTCATTCAGTTTGCCAAAAATGGTTTGTGTTTCCGGTGCGTTGGTAAACTTGAAGCGCAGGCTATCAAGGAAAACCAAGCTTGCGATAACGGCCAAAATATTCGGGCCATAGCTTGTGATCTTGCCGGCGATCCCGTTTGCAGTCGGGGGTGTTTGTGTATCGGTCAGGGTGGTCATTACGCATCCTCCTTTGCTTATGCGCCATAGCTAGCGAACCTTCTCATCACTTGCGAACCACACCTGCGTGAGCCTCCCTCACGTGCGCGTGAGCAGCTTGTGAGGCCACCTCGGAACGGGCTCAAATGCAAACAAAAACCCGCGAATCCAAGGGACTCGCGGGCAAAGTCTATCGGGGAAGAAAGGGGTTTTAACGGGGTTTAAGCCATCGCGGCTTCGCGCTTGAGTTCTGGTGTCCACGCATGTTTGGCAAACGCCTCATCAACAGGTGTTTCAGCAAGATGGTTGGTGTAGTTGGAAATCACTTTCAGCGCGACGCCGAGAATAACCGCCAGCACATTTGCGCGTGTGTAGCCTGCGGACAGGAATGCCTCAACATCCGCATCAGAAACAAACCCCCGATCAATCACTGTCTTCTTTGTAAAGACGCGGAGCGCCTCAAGCTTGGGATCGGCAATCGGGCGATCTTCACGAACCGCATAGATCACATCCAGATCCAGACCTGCGCCTTCAGAGATGGTTGTGTGCGCGGCGACACAGAAGTGACATTCGTTTTCAACGCTGGCTGTAATCGTCACGACCTGCTGCTCAAGTGCGGTAAGGCCTGACTGACCAAGCTGATCAGACAGCTGATTATATGCGTTCAGGACAGCAGGGTTTTCGGCAAAGACCGCATAAAGGCTAGGCACAAAACCCATTTTCTTGTTCACGCCACTGATAAAGTCGCGCGATCCATCCGGAGCTGTTTCCGGGGTGTGCAGTTGAAATTTCGCCATGGTGAGCTCCTATTCGTATGGGGTCGGTGGCGGCCAATCCGCCTTCGATGGAGTGTAAATGGAACAGGAAGGGGTTTTGCAGAACGGCCATACGGTCCATATAGCTCATGCAAATTCTGCATAAGGAAGACATTCATGGACCGGATTGATGCAATGCGCCTGTTTATACGGGTCGCCGATGCAGGAAGCTTCTCTCGGGCGGCGGCGGACCTTTCGATCGGGCAACCAACCGTCTCCCGCCGGATCCAGGACCTTGAGCACCAACTCGGCGCTGAACTGTTTCACCGTACAACACGTGCACTATCTTTCACCGAGGCGGGTGAGCGCTTTTATAAGCGTGCGCAGGATATTCTATCCGAATTTGATGAAGCCGAGGCCGAAGCGCGTGGCCTCGATAAAGAACCCGTTGGTATGCTGCGGATCAGTGCCCCGCACTCTTTTGCGCAACTGGTCATCACGCCAACCATCGGGCCTTTCCTACATAAGTATCCACATGTGCGCATCGATATCATGACCGATGACACCTATACGGATCTTGTCACCGAAGGCGTTGATGTTGCCTTCCGCCTGGGCGAACTCACCGACAGCGCCCTGATGGCCAAGCGCCTGCTCGTCGCCAAACGCGGCATCTGGGCCGCCCCCAGCTATATTGAAGCCAATGGGGCTCCGACCTGCCCTGATACACTGAAAGAGCATGAAGGTCTTGTCTTTCGGCAATCCCTGCAAGGCCAGCAATGGGTGCTGTATCACAGCGAAACTGGCGAGGAACGCCGTATCCAGATGTCCGGTCGCTTCCGCGGGTCTTCCGGAGATACGCTTTTGCAGGGGGCGATTGATGGCCTTGGCATGTTTATCGCGCCAGACTGGCTGGTCTGCCCGCATGTTCAGGCTGGTCACCTTGTCCGCGTTATGCCCGAATGGCTTGGCGCGGACCTGCCTTTATCTGTTGTCTGGACTGGCGGAAAGCTGCGTGGCAAGAGCAAACTCTTCGTCGAGCACGTCCAGCAGGCATTGGACGGCATGGATGTGGTGAAGCACTAACTTCGCACTAATCAATCAATTGTCTCGAAAACGATTGGTGATCGGATAGCGTCGGTCCCGTCCGAAATTCTTGCCACCAACCTTCACGCCCGGTGGGGCCTGACGGCGCTTATACTCAGCAATGTAAAGCAAGTGCTCGATCCGGCGCACCACAGCCTCATCATGGCCGCGCGCAAGCAAATCGTCGACGTCGACTTCCTGATCGACCAAGCCGCGCAGGATATCGTCGAGCACGTCATATGGTGGCAGGCTGTCATCATCGCGCTGATCTTCGCGCAGTTCAGCACTCGGTGGTTTGGTAATGATCCGGTTCGGAATCACCTCCCCTGCCGGGCCAAGCGCGCCAAGCGGCACAGTCGTGTTTCGCCATTTAGCCAGCTCGAACACTTCGGTTTTATAGAAGTCCTTCAGCGCATTATAGCCGCCGCACATATCGCCATAGAGCGTTGCGTAGCCGACCGCCATCTCAGACTTATTGCCCGTCGTCACGACCATGTGCCCGAACTTATTCGACAGCGCCATCAGGGTCACGGCGCGCAAGCGAGATTGGATATTCTCTTCGGTCGTATTGGCTTCCAGCCCCTCAAACTGCACGCTTAGCATTTCATCCAGGGCGCCGACCCCCGGCGCGATATTGATCGTGTCATACTTCGCCCCCAGCGCGCGGGTACAAGCCATCGCGTCTTCAAGGCTATGATCGCTCGTATACTTGCTCGGCAGCATTACGCACCAGACCCGTTCTGGCCCTAGCGCGTCGACAGCGAGCGCTGCTGTCAGCGCACTATCAATACCGCCCGACATGCCGAGGACGACACCGGGAAAGCGGTTCTTGTTGACATAATCTCCCAGTGCGAGCGTCGCAGCACGATACTCGGCTTCCCAGCCGCTGGTCAGGCTCGCAGGCTCATCATGTGGAACAAATCGGTGGGCCTCGCCATCATAAGTGACAAGAGATGTTCCCGAAACGAAATCACCAAGCAGTTGATGCTCAGCGCCGTCATGATCAACCGCATAGGACGAACCATCAAAGACCAGCTCGTCCTGCCCGCCGACCTGATTGACGAACAGGTACGGAATGCCCGTCTTCGCCCACATGGAGAAGGTCGTATGACGTTGCTCATGAATGGTCCGACGCCAAGGCGACGCATTCGGCGCGATCAGCATTTCTGCGCCAACCTCATGCAAAGCCGCAGGGACACGCGTAAACCAGAGGTCTTCACAGATTGCGATGCCGACTTTTATGCCATTGAAGTTGTGCGTGATGTGCGGCGCAGTCCCAGCATCAAAAATCCGCTTCTCATCGAAGACACCGTAATTGGGAAGCTCGCGCTTATCATAGCGCGCTTCAATCCCGCCATCTCGCAGCAGAAGCGCGGAATTATAGAGCTTGCCGTCCACAGCCCACGGGCTGCCAATCAGGATCGCTGGTCCGCCTTTGGTCTCTTTGGCCAGTGCTTCAATCGCTGCCATTGAGTTTTCAACGGCGCTCGGCTTGAGCACGAGGTCCTCAGCTGGATAGCCAAGGATAAACAATTCAGAGAGCACCAGCAGCTCAGCCCCTTTATACCGAGCCTCAGCATGGGCACTCTGCGCCAGCGCGAGATTGCCTTGAATATCTCCAACAACCGGATTGAGCTGGGCAACCAGCATTTTCAACGTCTTGGTCATAGCAGCGAGGTAGGGACATTTTTCGCCCCTGACAACGCCTCAACCGTTGCACGTGAACCACCCTTTCCAAGAATCTGCATGCCACTGCGACGGATTTTTGAACTCAGCCCGTTTTAAAAAGATTGGGATCAGAAATAGGGAGAGGTTCTGAGATGCGTATACTTTTGTTTTGTGTGGCCAGTTTAGGAATAGTCGCTTGTTCGGGTGGAGGATCTGGGTCTGACACTTCAACACCAACAACATCCACCCCCACCAGCAATAGTGCACCAGTCACAGCCTCAGCCAATGCCGATCAGGTCGCTCAAGTCGGCTACACCTTTAGTTACGATGCCACCCAAAACAGCACAACTTTCAGCGATGCTGATGGCGACACGCTAAGCTATTCAGTCAGCTTTGATCGCGTGAGCGGTCTGAGCGCCTCTAATGGTGTGATTTCCGGTACACCGGATAGTGATGGCGATATTATCGTAACCATTACAGCAACAGACCCGGACGGGCTGGCGGTCAGCGATAGTTTCACGATCAGCGTCACCATTGATCAGAGCGCCATTCTCACAACGTTTGGAGGTTCTATCGATCTGGAAAACCTGCTCAACTATGCCAATCAGCCAGTTCCCGACTACATCACGAAAGTCAATGATGGCGGCAACCCGATCACCGATCCCGGCGCGACCCTTGGACGGGTACTGTTCTATGATACCTCGCTGTCGATTGATGGCACGGTTTCTTGCGCGAGCTGCCACGAACAGGCCCTTGCATTTAGTGACCCCAGAACGGTGAGCATCGGTGTCGAGAGCGGCTTAACCCGTCGCCATTCCATGCGCCTGATCAATACCATGTTCGCCGATGAAACCGGTTTCTTTTGGGATGAGCGCGCGGTAAGCCATGAAGCGCAAGAGAGCCAGCCCATTCAGGATCATAATGAGATGGGCTTTAGCGGTCAGGGCGGACGCCCCGATCTCGCTGTGCTCATCGCGCAGATGGAAGCCACAGAATACTATGAAGAGCTGTTCCGCTTCGTCTATCTCGACCCCACAATCACAGAAGAGCGGATCCAGCTTGCGCTCGCCCAGTTCACAAAATCCATTCATTCCTTCGACAGCCGCTTTGATACAGGCCGCGCGCAAGTGGCGAATAATAATGTAAACTTCCCGAACTTCACGGCATCTGAAAATGCAGGGAAGACTCTCTTTCTGCGCGCGCCTGGCAACGGCGGTGCCGGCTGTAATGCCTGTCACCGGGCCCCTGAATTCGATATTGCGCCAAATTCCGGTCAGAACGGTGTCTTCACCGAAGCTGGCTCACTCACCACGTTTGATCTGACCAATACACGCGCGCCGACCTTGCGAGATCTGATGGACCCAAGCGGTGCCTCCAATGGCCCCTTCATGCATGATGGATCTTTAGTCACCCTGCGCGAAGTTATTGATCATTATGATTCCATTACAGAGCCGACCAGCGAGCCACCTTTATCTGACTTTCGCGCGAGTCTCGACAATCGCCTCAATCCAGGCGGCAATCCACAAAGGCTGAACCTGACCGAAACAGAGAAGCAGGACCTTGAGGCTTTCCTGCTCACGCTAAGCGGAACAAATGTCTACTCTGACCCAAAATGGTCAGACCCGTTCTAGCCTAGGCGCCAATGGTCTCCAGCAGGACATCACAGACTTTGTTCACCTGCCCCGCACTCAGATATGGGTGCATGGGCAGGCTCAGGCTTTCCTGCGCGGCCAGCTCACAATGCGGTAGGGAGCCATATTCAGCACAATGCGCGAAGGCTGGCATCTGATGGATCGCCATGTCGTAATAGATGCCTGATGGAATACCTGCATCGCCAAGTGTCTTACGGACCTCTGTGCGGTTCGGGACACGTACAGTGTAAAGGCCATAGCCATTTTCCTGCCCCTCAAGCGCGCCTTGCAGAGCCACCTTGCCAGACAGGCGCTGCTTATAAAGCGCCGCCGCTGCAATCCGCCGCTCGCGTTCGGCCTCGAACAGACCAAGCTTTTCAGCCACGACGGCGCATTGGATGGAGTCGCAGCGACCATTGATGCCAACCCGGATCGATTCCTTGCGATTGTCGCCCGTGCCGTGCCAACGGATGGAGCGCATGCGATCCGCGAAATCAGCATCCTGACAAAGGATCGCGCCGCCATCGCCATACCCACCCAGCGTTTTGGTTGGGTAGAAGCTGGTCGCGGTAATCTCGACAATATTACCGATCCACTTCCCGCGATGCTTGCCACCAAAAGCTTGCGCGCCATCAGCGATAATCCGCAGGCCGTGCGCCTCAGCCACCGGAACAATCGCGTCATAATCAGCTGGCAGGCCATAAAGATCGACAGGCATGACCACGCGCGGGGTCAGTTCACCCTTTGCCTTCACGGCCTCGACTTTGCGGGCCAGGTCTTCGGCATCCATGTTGAAAGTGACCGGATCGATATCGACGATCACGGGAAACGCACCGGCCAGCAAAACTGCGTTTGCTGTTGCATTATAGGTAAAACCCGGAATGAAAACCGCGTCGCCCGCCCCGATACCCATGGCCAGCAGCGGCATGACCAGAGCCTGCGTCCCGGACCCAACCGCCACAGCCTCTGTACAGCCGGTAAAATCCGCCAATGCCTTTTCGCACTCATCAACTTCCGGGCCACCAATATAGCGACCATGATCGAGAATATCGGTCCAGCGCTTTTCCAAAGCCGGGCGGATCGACGCCTGCTGGCTTTTCAGATCAAACAGCTGGATCGGAGCATCTGCCGGAAGATCAATCAGGATAGACGTATCAATATCGGAATAGGCCATGGATCAGGCTCCTAATGTATGAAGGGCAGAAAGTTCGGCTTGTTCAGCCATATGGACAGCAAGCGCGGCCTCGTGTCCGGGGATGGCGCATTCACGCTCTCCCAAAACCGCAGCAAAAAAGGCTTCGTCGGCGGCGCCGAGGGGGTCGGGCAGCGTATCGGAAACATCCATCTTGATCGTGAATGGCGTCGTATTCTCAACCGCGCGGGTCAGGAAATCGATGGCGATCACACCAGATGGATAGGTCAGGCTCATACGGCGATCGCGCTCTGGCGCGCAGCGACTGGCGGTCAGCTCGGCTGAGCCGCTCACAAACTTGACCTGCGTGGTCGCTTCGTCCGTGTGATCGGTATGCACCCGCTTCCCCACAGCTTCGACACTGACAGGCTCGCCCATGAGTCTGCCGACCATATCGAGGTCATGAGTCATCAGATCCCAGATCACGGAAACATCGCCCGCCCGGCCATCCGGCGCAGGCGGTCCCATACGGTAAGCTTCAATTCGGGTTGGGACTTCCGGAATATCAAACAGTCCCATTGCCGCAAGAACGAACCGCTCCTGATGGCCAACCTGCAGGACGAGGTCTTTCTGATCGGCCAGTTCAGCCAGCTGATCTGCACCAGCGCCTGTCAGCGCCAATGGTTTTTCCACCATGACGTGAACACCGGCATTCAAGGCATCTCGGACAACGGCTTCATGATACGTCGCCGGACAGGCCACGATCACTGCATCAATCGCGTCAAACAGGGCTTCCTGCGAACCAAAAGCCTGCACACCATGCTTTTCCGCCAGCGCTGCGCACCGCTCTGCATCGGGATCAAACAGGCCGACAAATTCAGTCTTTTCAGACCCGGCAATCTTGCCAGCATGATAGCCGCCAAAGACGCCCGCACCGACCAATCCGGTTTTCAGCTTTGCCATGGGACACTCCACTCTCTGGCTCCCTCTTGGCATTTTGGGACCGGAAAGGACAGGCGGGCAAACCCGTAATGGCCATCAAAAGGCATTGCGAAATCTTACAATACCCCCTTCCCTTCCGCGACGGGGCACCACAGATACAGGCTCAAGAACAACAGGAAGGAAACACCATGAGCACGATGACTTCAAAAGACTGGACCTTGGCCAAACGCCCTGTCGGGGAACCGCAGGCCGATGACTTTGCCATGGTGAGCAGTGACGTCCCTGCCCCTGCAGCAGGGGAAATTCAGGTTCGCAATAGCTGGATGTCGGTCGACCCGTATATGCGCGGCCGGATGTATGACCGCGAAAGCTATGTACCGCCTTTCCAGATTGGTGAAGTCTTGCAGGGCGGCGCGGTCGGCCGTGTGACCGCCTCAAATCATCCTGATTATGCCGAAGGTGATCTCGTCCAGTCCATGGCCGGCTGGCGCGAAGCCTGGACGGCAACACCTGAGGCTGTCATGGCGCAAAAACTCCCCGGCGATACCGGCCTGCCTGAGAGTGCGTTCCTCGGCATTGTCGGCATGCCGGGCCTGACCGCCTATGCAGGTATCCTCCGCGTGGCAGAGTTGAAAGAAGGCGACACCGTCTTTGTCTCGGGCGCAGCGGGCGCTGTCGGCTCTGCTGTCGTACAGATCGCCAAGATCAAAGGCTGTACCGTCATCGGGTCAGCCGGTGGCGAGCAGAAATGCGCACTGGTCAAAGAGCTCGGCGCCGATGAGTGTATCGATTACCGCGCTGCCGGCGATTATGAAGGTCTGCTTAGCGCCCTACGTGCTGCGGCACCCAAAGGCATCGATGTCTATTTCGACAATGTTGGCGGCGATCACTTTCAGGCGGCCATCGAAGTCGCTCGTCCGTTCGCCCGCATGGCGATCTGCGGCATGATCAGCCAGTATAATGACACAGAACCGCGCCCTGGCCCGAACAATGTCATTCAGATCGTCGGCAAGCAGCTCCAGATTAAAGGCTTCATCGTATCCAGCCATGCTGACATGTTACCGGACTTCCAGCGCGACATGGCGAGTTGGATTATGGGCGGTAAAATGAAGTTCGAAGAGACCGTGATGGAAGGCGTCGAAAACGCCCCCGCCGCTTTCATGGGCCTCTTCAGTGGCCAGAATAAAGGCAAGATGCTGGTCAAGCTGAGCTAGCGAGAACAGCCGCTACGTTCGTATAAAAAAGTATAGACGTGGCGGCTTTTTGCAGGCAATTCTTAAGTCCACAAATATTGGGGACTATTGTGAAAAAATACATACTGCTTGCGACCACTCTCGGCCTCAGCTTGACGGCCTGTGAAACTTCACAGGCTATAAAAGCAGATCAAGCTTGGCCCGAAATGCCATCCGTTGAGGGGTCAAATACAGGGGTTCAACCTCTAAGTCCGCCTATACCAAATTATCCTATAGAAGCGGCCAGAAGAGGTCTTACCGGATCCTGCGAAGTCTCTCTTGATGTCAACGAGAAGGGATTTCCGATAAATATTGATGCTGATTGCACCGACAATGCTTTTAAGGCGGAATCAGAAAACGCCATGTCTAAAGTTATGTTTCCAGTTCTCATGGTTGATGGGATAGCGACACCATACACTGGTGTGATATATCCTCTCGATTACAGGCTTGGACGATAGTTTATTCTACTAAAGACTTATCTTAGAAGTAGCGCGTAATTTGAGATTAGATCGGGAGACTCTAGTCTACATGCCCCGCCTCTTCGATGCCTATATCATTGTGGACTGGAGTGCGTCTGCGAAACCCAAGACGGGCAAGGACTCGATTTGGGTTGGCATTCGCGCGCGGGATGCGCGACTTAAGTTTCAATTCAGTAGCGCCAATCCGAAGACCCGTTTAGAAGCACGGCAGTTTATTCTGGAAATCACGCAGAAATTGATCGCGCGGGGCGACAAGGTTCTAATCGGCTTTGACTTCGCACTTGGCTATCCTGCTGGAACCGCCGATGCGCTCGGTCTCGACACAAAGACCAAGCTCGCATGGCAAGCCATGCATGAGCACCTCTCGGCCAAGGTCAAAGAGAAAGAAGACAATTCCAATGCCCGGTTCGCCCTCGCGGCGGGGATGAACTATGCCATGACCAAAGGGGCCCATCCTTTCTGGGGCGCGCCCAAAAGAGATGCTGTCTCGACGCTCGCCACGAAGAAGGGTGACTTTTCAGCACCTGACTCTTTGCCTGAACATCGCGAAGCTGAGCGCTGGGTGAAAGCCAATTTCAAGGCCAATCCAAAATCAGTCTGGCAACTGCTTGGTGTGGGGGCGGTTGGATCACAGGCTTTGCTCGGTATTCCAACCGTGTCTTTCCTGAGAAGCCATATTGAACACGCACAAATCTGGCCATTCGAAACCGGGCTTAAAGCGCTCAGCTCTAGAGACCTCAAAGATACCTCCTGTATCCTCGCTGAAGTCTACCCGAGTACGGTTACGGTCACACCAAATCCGGGTGAAATTCTGGATCTAGCGCAAGTCCGAACCCTCTCAGAGCACTTGGAATCACTCGATTCTGCCGGAGAATTAGCCAAGGCTTTTGGGCCGCCAAACTCGCTCAATACGAGAATTATCCACAAAATCGAGGCCGAAGAGGGGTGGATTCTGGCAAAATAAGCCTGAATCGCCCGTATTTGTTGGGTTTTCGGGATACACGACCCCTCCGAATCATGGATGATGCGCCCAACGGCAGATTTGGCCGTTGATTAAAAAGGAGATCCCAATGAACAAGGGTGAACTGACCAAAGCAGTGGCAGAAGCCGCTGACATGTCCCAGGCCGAAGCTGGCCGTGCAGTGGACGCTGTTTTTGACTCAATCTCTGGCGCTGTGAAAAAGCGTGATCAGGTCGCAATTGCTGGTTTCGGTACGTTCTCGGCCAAAACTCGCGCGGCTCGTGAAGGTCGTAACCCAGCAACGGGTGAGACCATTCAGATTGCAGAAAAAACATCTGCAGCTTTCAAGCCAGCATCGGCTCTGAAAGACATCTAAGGTCTCTCGTCTTTGACGAACCTTTTAAGCGGCGCGTTTCTGATAGAAGCGCGCCGTTTTGTATTCGAGCAAGGCAACCTGCAAAACGGCGGCGACAAACACACCCAGCAAGGCCGCTTCAATCATACCCTGGGCTCCGCGTCCCTGTATAAGGCCTAACCAATACCCGGCTGGAATCATCAATGCAAAGAATGATCCGACATGGATCGCACTTGGTAACCAAATCATGCCCTGCGCCCGCAACGCCATGGACGCTGTCGCTTGCAACCCATCAAAGGTCACAGCAATCGCCACAGTGATCAGCAAAGCAGCCAAGGCTGGCGCCAGCATCATATCGCCTAGCACCGCATCGCCGCGCACCAGCATGAGCGACAAGGGTTCTCGGAAAACAAACATCAGCAGCCCAATAATCAGGCCGATCAAAACCGTTGCCACAACGCCAAGCCGGGATGCTTCCGCCACGCCTTGCGCATCGCCACGCCCATAAGCCTCAGCTACACGCACGCTTGTCGCGGTGCCAATGCCCAGGAAAGCCATAAAGGCCAGGCCCATCAGCTGGGTCGCATAGCCATAGACCGTGTTGACCTGCAGGCTGATCCACGTCGCGATGACATAGGTGAAGTTAAACCCGCCCCATTCCGCGACATTGCTGATCGCGGTGCCAAGACCAACACTAAACTGGCGCTTGGTCTCATCCTCTGGACCTTCAGGGGACTTTGCGAAAGCAGGTGTGAGAAACACAATCGCGATCAGGAACACTACAATCAGCAAAGTCCGCGTCCCTGTTGTCGCCCAGGCCACACCGTCCGCACCCATAGGCTCAAACGGGCCCGCGCCTGCGACGAACAGGATATTGAAAACCAGATTCACCACCACGCCGCCATACATGATCGCAGTTGAGATCAGTGGGCGCCGCAAGGCTTCGAGATACATCCCGCAAACCGTTGTCACCATGAACCCGATCAGACCTAGAGACAGAATACGCGTGCAGGAGGCGACACTCTCTGCAACGTCAGGCGCAAAACCTAAGCTATGGAATAGCGGACCCGCCAAGGGATAAAGAATAACGGTGAGCCCGGCTCCAAGCGCGATCGCAAACCACAGGCCACGCCGGAACACGCGGCCGGATTCATGCCCGCGATTACTGCCCATCAATTCAGAGGTCAGCACCTGCACGCCCAGCAGGATGCCCATGCCAAAGCCGAGCGCAATGCCGAGTGGCAACCATGAGTTCAAAACGAATGGCAACTCTCCCGGGGCCATGCGCCCAAGCACAATCGCATCTGTCAGCCCCATGAGCATCATTGATGCGCGTGTGACGGCAATCGGCACGGAAAGCCGCAATAGGTCTGTGATCTGCGAGGCCCGCGCCCATGCGGGCCATGCCCGCTGGGTCATGGGTTTATCCTAGAATTTATCCGGCCTTGCGAAAATCGCTGCCTGCTGCCTCTTTGACGGCCACGAGCTTCTCTGCGATCAGGAACGCTAATTCAAGCGCTTGTTCGCCATTTAGGCGAGGATCACAATGAGTGTGGTATCTCGATGACAGGTCCGACTCTGAAATCGCCTGAGCGCCACCAATACATTCGGTAACATTTTGGCCTGTCATTTCGAAGTGAACCCCACCCGGGACACAGCCCTCAGCATTCAAAACATCAATGAAACCACGGACTTCGGTCAGGATGTGATCAACCGGTCGCGTCTTGAACCCGCTTTCGGTCTTGAGCGTGTTGCCATGCATTGGATCGCAGGACCAAACGACTGTCCGACCTGATGCCTTAACAGCACGCGCGAGCGGTGCGAGGCCTTCCTCAACCCCTTCAGCACCGAAGCGTGAAATCAGGGTAATCCGACCCGCTTCATCTTCCGGGTTCAGCACATCAAGGATGCGCAGCAGCTCATCTACCTCAAGGCCGGGGCCACATTTCATCCCGATTGGGTTTTGAACCCCGCGGCAGAATTCGACATGGGCATGATCAACCTGGCGCGTACGGTGGCCAATCCACAACATGTGTGCGGACGTGTCATACCACTTACCCGATCCGGACGCTTCATCCCGGCGTGTCAGGGCTTGTTCATAGCCCAGCAACAGCGCCTCATGGCTGGTATAAACCTCAACCTGCGCCATTTGCGGGACGCTTTGTGGGGTCACACCACACGCTTTCATAAAGTCGAGCGCATCTGTGATCTTGTCGGCCATAGCGGCATATTTCTCACCAAGTGGCGAGCGATCCACAAAACCAAGCATCCACTTGTGCACATTGTCGAGGCTGGCATAGCCACCCTGACTGAACGCGCGAACCAGGTTCAACGTCGAAGCCGACTGAGCATAAGACCGGATCAGACGATCAGGGTCCGGCATGCGCGCTTCAGGCGTGAAGTCCATCCCATTGATGTTGTCACCGCGATAGGATGGCAGGGTGACGCCATCAATTGTCTCAACCGGGCTGGAGCGTGGCTTACCAAACTGGCCCGCCAGACGGCCGACTTTGACTACAGGCTTGGAGGCACCATAGGTCAACACAACCGCCATCTGCAACAAGACGCGCAAGGTGTCGCGAATATTATCCGCGCTGAACTCCTTGAAGCTCTCAGCACAATCCCCGCCCTGCAACAGAAAAGCCTCGCCTGCAGCAACCTGACCAAGACGCTGCTTCAGGCGGTCAACCTCACCCGCAAAAACCAGAGGTGGAGACTCCGCCAAACGCGCTTCGGCGGCGGCCAGCGCATCAAGATCCGGATAGTCTTCCGGTATATGTTTCGCGGGGCGATCCCGCCAGCTATTGGGCGTCCAGGTCATGTGTTCTCCATTCGATCACCCTATATGCACAGGCGATACCACAGCTTCAAGCAGCATTTCCAAGAAATGCCACCAAAGTGTAGCCGTAATCCTGTAATCAGATTAGGCAGATAAAAAAGAACGCCTCCCGGATTAGTACGCTATGTCACACGTTTTCATCGCCCACGGCCCCAAAGATACCGATGCCTTGCTCACCATCCATGAAGCATTGCGCGCTGTCTCGATTCCAGATTCCTATGTGCCAATCGGTGAGACCGGGGATCCTGATACAATCAACGTCTCAATTGACGATGCGTTCGGTATGGTGGTTATCGTTTCGGCCTCGTCCATGCGCTCCAAATCCGTACAGGCGCAATTGCAACGCGCAATGGATCGTGGCCTTAAGCTCTTTCCGATCCGGGCCGATAATGCCCGCTTGTCACGTGTCTTCAAATCGGCTTTGGCGGATAATCTAGACAGTGCTCTGGCCGATGAGGGGGCGCTGGATGCTCTGGTTAGCGCCGTAAGGGAGCGATACCAGAAGCGCTGCCCGGTCATTGCCGTGATGAATCTTAAAGGTGGCGTTGGGAAAACTACGGTTAGCAGTCAGGTATTTGCCACATGGCAAGCTGAGCTGGGCGGACGGGTTCTCCTGATTGATCTCGATCCGCAATACAATCTGACCCAAACCTTTTATGATATGGATTTCGCAGACGCGAGTTCAGCCCGCGATCGGTCCGTTATTTCTCTGTTTGAACGCTCTCGCCTGCATTCGCGTGATGCGGTTTCACCCGCTGACAATTGGGGTGAAGTCTCAACGGCACCATTCACGCCGTCACCACGCGAACAGATCACCCATAATTTGCTCTCTGGTGATGGCCCCGGTGGGCGACTGGATTTGATCTCCGGCCAGTTCGAGATCTCCAAATACGCCTTTGCGCCGAGTCCTCAGGCGCTCACCCTGATTGGTGCCAACTTCAGGAAGATGATCGATTTCTATCGCAGCCAGTATGATCTGATCGTTTTCGATACCAATCCAAATGCGACCTTCCTGACCCGCTGCGCGCTCGAAGCGGCTGACCGCGTCCTCGCCCCGATGCATCCCGATGTCTACTCGCTGCGCGGTGTCCGCCTGCTCAATCAGGTCATGCAAGAGCAGGTCACAGCGGAAAAGCGCCCCTATCTGTCTGTCCTCTTCAATACGGTTGGCCGCTCCGAACAATCGAATTTCGAGGCCGATGCGCGCAACGGTGTCTTTGATGAACAAGCCGGATTTGCTTTATCAGAGGCTCTGCTCTCTTCAGCGCTACCTCGTTCAGGGCACTTGAACGTCAAAAGCCCAGATGTCGGCGAAGACCCATGGAAACAACTGGTGATTCATAAGGGGCGAGGCGGCGGACTTAAATCGATCCGCCAGACATTGAAATCGATTGCACTTGAGCTCAAAACACTGGTCGACGCCTAATCCCCTCTTGCTCCATAATGGGATTTAGGCACACTCACCCCAAAAAAGGGCGAGCTATGCGTGGTTTTTTGCTTTTGGTTATCGGGCTTTTGGTGGGCGCGCTTGTCGGCATTGTCGCTGATCGCATGTCTCCCACCAAGGAAATGATCGACCCGATCGCAGAGCGCTATTTGCCCAGTTCATCTTCACAAGACGCAACAGCTTTGGATTTTGGCGAGGGTCCTTTCTCATCGCAGCAACTCGCCGCATTCGGACTAGAATCGTGCTTTCCGCGCGCCGATGTCGAGACGCCTGAGGAGCAACCCTGGCTTGTTCGTGAAGAGGGGGCGCTCATCCCTGAGGGTTATACACCAGAGCCATTTCCCGACCTTGAGGCGTATCCCGGCCTGATCAAAATCGAGGGCATCCGCTCAACACTCGGTTCAGAGCGTGAGCACTGCGCCGCCGCCCGCGTCGCTGAACACTGGTTTCTGACCGCGGCGCACTGCATCATCGATCTCGACCTCGAAACAGCCAAGCCAACATATGACGTCATCGCGATCAGCCCAGCCCATGATGTGCGCGGTGAAGGGATTGCCGTCAGTTCAATCCGCGGGGCGATCTGCCATGCAGCCTATGGCATGAACCGCCAGCAATACCCCAACGATGTCGCGCTGTTCTATATCAATGATGTCAGCGCTTTTGAAAACGTAGCGATTGCCCAATTGGAAACAAACGCGATGGCTTTGCTGCCGCGCGATCTAACCGAAACCTATATTGCGGGTTGGGGCCGAAATGGGCAAACGCGTTATCTGCAAGGTGGCCCCGTCACCATGACGGAAGTTGGCGAAGCCGTCCTGATTGGCGATAAGATCGGCATACGCGGCCCGAATGTTGGCGATAGTGGCGCACCGCTTTATGCGGCAACACTCGAAGGCCCACTCATCGTTGGGATCCTGTCACAAGTCACACAGGACCGCGATCAGAATGGCGATCGCAGTATCTATATCCGCGCCAAGGCTATCCATGACTGGGTTGAACGCACGATGTCTATCTGTGAACAGGACGACCAATATGTCTGTGGCCCGCAGTCTTTGACCGGCGGCTAGGACTATCAGGCAGCAGCAGTCACGCCGTTACCCTGAGGCAACGGCAAATAGAAGCTCACCATTGTGCCCTTCCCTTCTTCACTGGCAATGGACAGACGTCCGCCATGGAGCTCCGCAAAAGACTTTGTCAGCGATAGGCCGAGCCCAGTGCCATGATAGTTCCGGTCTCGCGTATCAGCGACCTGCTCAAATGGCTGGGCCAGACGCGGTAAAGCCTCTGCCGGAATACCAATGCCACTGTCACGTACAGCGACACGGACTTCACGCCCCTGTCGGTTGACCATAACGCGAATAGCCCCGCCTTTGTCGGTAAACTTGATCGCGTTTGAGACGAGGTTGAGCACCATTTGCCGGATTGCTCTATGATCGGCATCAATCGCTGGCAGGTCATCATCCGCAACCAGATCAAGCTGTAAACCCTTCTCTTCGGCGCGGCGCCGCACCATTCGGACGGCGACATCAACTGGCTCAACAATATCAATTGGCTCAAGCGCGACCGTCATCTTGCCTGCCTCGATTTTCGCCATGTCGAGAATGTCGTTGATCATATCCAATAGATGCTGACCAGAGCTCAGGATATCGACCGCATACTCGCCATACTTTTCGTGCCCTAAAGGCCCAAAGGACTCGTCTCGCATAATCTCGGAAAAGCCGATAATCGCATTCAGCGGCGTGCGTAACTCATGGCTCATATTAGCCAGGAAGGCACTTTTCGATGCCGCAGACTTCTCTGCCCGATCGCGTTCTATCTTGAGGTTCTGCGTAAGTTCAGCAGCCTGTGCCTGTGACGTCTTTAGATCAATCACAAGCGTTTCCAATTGCTTGCGCTGGCGCTCAATCTGCACCTCATTCTGAACATCAGCGGTCACATTCAGGCCCACTGTAATCATCCCGCCTGTTGGGGTCATACGCTCAACAATCTTGTACCAGTCATTGTCCTGCGCCCGGATAATGTTAGCGCCGCCTTCGCGGCCATCACCGCGGCGTTCACGAATGCCCGACGCCTGCGCAAGGGTAACGGTCTCATAGCTCATGCCCACCCGCAAAGAGCTGGCCAGGCCAAAGACATCGGAGAAGGCACTGTTCCAATACAATAAGCGCCGATTGCGGTCCCAAATGGCAAACGGACCGCTAAAACCCTCAATCGAAGATTTCAGCCGGCGTTCAGCCTGTTGCGAGCGCTGGATCGCCCGGCGCGTCAGCGTCACATCAATCAGAACCCCATGCAGTTCATTCGTCCGCGGGTCCCGCGAGGCGCGCATATCGAGCCACAGGCTCATATCCTTGTTGGCAAAGGTTTGTGCGAGATAGTCCCGCTCAGGCAGGGTCTCGATAACCCGCCGCAGCAATTCAACATGGTCTTCGTGGACCTGCTCCAGCAGATGCGTACTCGTGTAATAGCCGCCCGCAATCACGCCAAGCAAGGACGCAGCAGGCTCACTCAACCACAGCTTTTGGGTCTGTTCATTCCAAGTCCAATAGCCAGAACTCGTCTCTTTCTGCACGATCCCCAATAGCCGTCCAGCCTTGGTGGCTTCCCCCTCAAGCACTTCGCTTTCCGACCGACGCTTCTGCCCCCATTGCCACAAGCCGAGAATAACCAGCCCCGGACTCAAGAGCAGCAGAAAAAAGCCCAGCCACTCCAGAAGAACTGCCCGCGTTAGAATCGGCGCTTCATTGGTCACGCAGACATACAGGCCTGCATCAATAGTTTTACACGCAGAGACGCGTTGCAGGGGCTGATTAGCGAGGATACTTGAGCGAAGCTCGATCACGCGCTGCCCATTGGCCTGTGGAACCCAGCGACCGGTCTGAACCAGAGCGATACGCGTTGCTCCACTTGCCGCCTCGAACACGACAACCAGATCGCCTTCCGTTGATTGTCCAACCCTGGATTGGTTGACCAGTAGCTGCGACGCTATCTCACCTGCAGCACGTGCACGCGAACCTTCCGGGGCAGAGAGCGCATCAGCGAGACCAACAACACTCTCAATGTCAGGATGGGATTGTGCGGTCTGTCGCGCGCCCCAGCCACTGCGATAGGCATGCGCCAGAGTCAGACTGACCCCATCGGCCTTCCCGCTAATGTATTCTGAAACGGCCAGAGCTTCACGATCCGTGATAGCACCAATACTGGCCCGTGTTGAACGGACATCATCAACCGCTTTCAGGATCATGCCTGCCAGCAAGGTCAAAGCAAGCAACGAAAAGGCAATGCGCAGATCAATCCTGCGCGGTTCGTCCCCCTGCTCTTTCTGCTTTGCGCGGTTAAACATGCCTTTGGGTCCCGTAACGACAACACAAGTCACCGATTCAGAACCCTTCTGGGCAATCAAGTTTTAAGATTGGTTAACCAATCACGCCAGCGTGCGCGATAGAATGTCGCCAACATTCTTGGACAGATCCCGCAATAACAGGTTTTGCATCTCGGCTTCTGCTGCCGCTTTCGCAACTGGCTCAAGCTGACGCCAGGCCTCGAAGGCCGTGAGGAGCCGTGCCGCCAGAGCCGGGTTCCGGGTATCGCTGTCGGCAATGACTTTCGCGACCAGCGCATACCCACGCCCGTCCGGTGCGTGGAACTGCGAGAGATTCTGCATGGCAAACACGCCAGTTACTGCACGCACGCGATTCGGGTTCCCTGCATCATAGAGCGGATGGCTCAGAAGGGCCTCGACATCCTCAACGGTCCCGGTTGCGGCCTGAACAGCAAACCACTTGTCCATCACCAATGGATTGTCGCCCCAGCGCTTTGCAAAGGCCTCAAGGGCATCCGCTTTCTGAGGAGCATTCGCCTCGCACAAAGCGCGCAAAGCACCGAGGCTTTCAGTCATGTTTGAGGCATCATCAAAGATAGCTTTCAGGCGGGCATCGGCGTCAGATTCACCAAGAGCGCCCATCAGCGAGATCATGGCACTGCGCAGCGCGCGAATCCCTGCCTGCTCAGCATTCGGCTGGAAAGGCAAAGGTGTTGGCTGCGCCAGAATAGCCGCAGCGGTCTCAGAAACCTGCTCAGCCAACGCTTTGCGCATCTGATTACGGGCACGCTCCAGCGCTGCGGGATTGGCTGGCAGCCGATGTTGGAACAGTTCTCCAATGTCTGGGAGGCGCAGAAGCAGGGCTGCAAAGGCTGGATCATCCTTCGCCGCCAGCGCGGCATCAGCGATGGCCACTACCAGTTCAGCATCCGGTTCCGTGTTGGCATCATAAGCCAGTGCCAATAGTTCCGCCCGTGCCAAGGTCTGCAAACTGTCCCACTGATTGAATCGGTCATCATCCAGCCGTGCAAGGGCCAGTCTGTCAGCCTTGCCAAGATCGTGCTTGAGATAGACCGGTGCCGAGAAACCACGGTTCAGCGAAAGGAGGGGTCGACGCGGCAGTCCGATCAGGGTCCAGATCGCCTGCCCATTCTCAACCGTCAGCGTTTTCTCCTCAATCTTGTGCCCCTCTTCCGGATCAAAGGCTGCCACGCGAAGCGGCATCGGAAGTGGTTGAGGCTTCTCATTCTGCGGGGTTTTCGGAGTGCTCTGGCTTAGTGTCACCGTCAGCGTTCCGGTTGCTTCATTCCAGTCTTCAACGGCTGAAATCGTCGGTGTGCCGGGCTGAGCATACCAGCGCCGGAACCCTGACAGATCCTGCCCACTTGCTTGCTCAAAACAGGAATAGAAATCCTCAATCGTAACAGCCTGCCCATCATGGCGATCAAAGTAGAGCTGCATACCACGATCAAACGCGTCATCACCAATCAGCGTCTTGAGCATACGGATCAGTTCCGCACCCTTCTCATACACGGTCGCAGTGTAGAGATTATCGATGCTGGCATAGGTCGCAGGACGCACGGGATGGGCCAAAGGTCCGCCATCCTCAGAGAATTGGCGTGCCCGCAAGCGGATCACGTCCTTGATCCGCTGGACCGGGCGCGAGCGCATATCCGCGCTAAACTCCTGATCCCGGAAGACGGTCAAGCCCTCTTTCAGGCAGAGCTGGAACCAGTCACGGCAGGTTATGCGATTGCCGGTCCAGTTGTGGAAGTATTCGTGCCCGACAATGCTCTCAATTGCTTCGAAGTCAGCATCCGTCGCGGTGCTTTCATCGGCCAGCACATAGGCCGAATTGAAAATGTTGAGCCCCTTATTCTCCATCGCGCCGAAATTGAAATCCCGCACGGCCACGATATTGAAAACCCCCAAATCATATTCGCGTTTGAAGACCTCTTCGTCCCACTTCATGGAGGCTTTGAGGCTATCCATTGCCCAGATGGCGCGTTCGGCATCACCTTTGTCGACATGCACAGCCAAATCAACCGCGGCCCCATTCATTGTCGTGAACGTATCGCGATGAATGTCATAGTCCCCGCCACACAGCGCAAACAGGTAGGACGGTTTGGGGTGTGGATCATCCCATTCGGCAAAATGGCGCCCGCCCCCTAAATCGCCGCTTTCGCCCGGTGTCCCGTTTGAAAGCAGGATCGGATATTGCGCCTTATTAGCCTCCAGCCGCACCTTGAAACGGCTCATGACATCTGGACGGTCTGGCCAGTAGGTGATGCGACGAAACCCAACCGCCTCACACTGGGTACAAAACCGACCGCCGGAAATGTAGAGCCCCGAAAGCTCGGTATTGGCTGATGGATCAATCGTCACATCGGTTTGCAACTCAAACTGATCAGGCACATTGCGCAGGATCAGGGTCTCGCCAGCTTGCTCAAAGTCTGCAGGATCAACTGCCTGACCGTTCAGGAACAGGCTATTCAGGGTCAGCTTGATCCCATCGAGCACCATCTCTCCATCGCCGACCCGGCGCACCTGCATCCGCGTTTTGACCCGCGTTGCCGAAGGCTCCAGATCAAACACCATCTCAACCTGATCGATTTCGAACGGATAAGACGTATAATCAGACAGCTTGATCTGAACGGGTGTATCAGTGCGCATAGGAAACCCTTTCTAGAGCGTATGCGCACTGATGTAGCGACTGTATGACCGGGCGCAATATTCAGTTCGGTAATGTTTCCCCCACGTGACGGGTTTCCGCGCACGTCAACCACGCTATTCTCGCCCTATAAGAAATAATAATGGGAGGCCGGTCGGCCATGAATTTCGATTTTTCCGAAGACCAGAAATTCCTCGGCAATGAGGCACGAAAGTTCCTCGATGCCGAATGCACGACGCAACATGTCCGCGAAGTTCTGGATAATGATGACAAGAGCCACCATGATGGCGTCTGGCAGAAAGTCATTGAAATGGGTTGGCTAGGCACGGCCATTCCAGAGGAACATGGCGGCCTTGGCCTTGGCTCACTTGAGCTATGTGTTCTGGCCGAGGAGATGGGCCGCGCCCTTGCCCCGGTGCCGTTCGCTTCAACCGTCTATTTCTTCGCTGAGGGGCTGATGCTCGCAGGAAGTGACGCCCAAAAGTCAGCCACCCTGCCCGGTGTCGCAACAGGCGATGTCATCGGCTGTTACGCCGCCAGCGAAGGCCCCGGTCATCCGGACCCGGCCAAACTCACCACAACATTCGATGGCACGGCTGTAACGGGCAAGAAAGTTCCGGTTACTGATGGCGATGTGGCCACTCATGCCATCGTACTGGTCAAAGAAGGCTCAGGGGCCAGCCTCGTTCTGGTCGACCTGACAGGCCCCGGTGTCACACGCACACCTGTTAAAACGCTTGAGCCGACCCGTTCACATGCCGAGATCACTTTTGAGGCCGCCCCGGCCCAGCGCCTCGGCGCGGCAGGTGAAGGTGGCGACCTGCATGATGCGATCATGAACCGCGCTGCCGTTCTGCTCGCGTTTGAGCAACTTGGCGGCGCAACACGGTGCCTCGAAGAAGCAACCGCCTATGCCAAGGAGCGCTATGCCTTTGGTCGCCCCATCGGGGGCAATCAGGCGATCAAGCACAAGCTTGCTGATATGTACGTCAAGAATGAGGTTGCCCGCTCCAATTGCTATTATGGCGCCTGGGCACTCTCGACGGATGCCAGCGAACTGCCCGAAGCCGCTGCTGCCGCGCGCTTAGCCGCCAGCGAAGCCTTCTGGTTCGCCTCCAAGGAAAACATCCAGACCCATGGTGGTATGGGCTTCACATGGGAAGTCGATTGCCACCTGTTCTATCGCCGCGCAAAGCTGTTGGCAGTTCAGGCGGGCGCGCCGAAAGTCTGGAAAGAAAAACTGGTTCGCGCCCTCGAAATGAAGAATGCGGCATAAGGGAGAGTAGATATGGATTTCAACGATACAGCCGACGAAGCCGAATTCCGCGCCGAAGCCAGCGCCTTCCTCAGCCAGCATCTGGAACCCAAGGGCAAGAAACCCCTGCGCCAGCGTGTCTCTGGCGAAGAATTCATGAAGCAGGCCAAGCAATGGCAAGCGACCAAAGCCAAAGCCGGTTATGCCAAGATCACCTGGCCCAAGGAGATGGGTGGCCGCGGTGGCACAGCGATGCAACAGGTCATCTGGGGGCAGGAAGAAGGCAAATTCGATGCCCCAACCGGGCCCTTCACAATCGGTCTGGGCATGTGTATCCCAACGGTCATCGCGTTCGGGTCTGACGAGCATAAGAAGCGCTACGTTCAAAAAGCCCTGCTGGGTGAGGAAATCTGGTGTCAGCTCTTCTCAGAGCCTGCTGCCGGGTCTGATGTTGCGGGCCTGAAAACCCGCGCGGTCAAGGATGGCGATGAGTGGGTAATCAACGGCCAGAAAGTCTGGACCTCAGGTGCGCACTATTCCGATTACGGCATCCTGCTGGTGCGCACCGACCCGAAAGCCGCCAAGCATAAAGGTCTGACCATGTTCATCGTGGACATGAAGCAAGCCGGCGTTGAAGCCCGCCCGATCCACCAGGCCTCCGGCGGGCGCGAGTTCAACGAAGTTTACTTCACCGATGTCCGCATTCCGGACTCCGATCGCCTCGGCGAGGTTGGACAAGGTTGGAAAGTTGCCATTGTTACGCTGATGAATGAGCGTCTGGCGGTTGGCGGCTCACCCGGCCCGGATTGGTCTGAAATCATGGACTATGCCAAACAGGCGGGCACCATGAGCGATGCCGCTTTCCGCGAGAATCTTGCTGATTGGTATGTCGCCGCGCAGGGCTACAAGCTGACCAAGCTGCGCACACAAACAGCCCTCTCCAAAGGCCAGACCCCTGGCCCGGAAAACTCCATCGGCAAGATCATCACCGCCAACCAGTTACAGGATATCTGTAACTCGGCGATCGAAATGCAGGACCATTATGGCCTGATGACCGGTGACGACATGCCCGCTGATGGCCTGTTCCAGCAAAGCTTCATGTGGGCACCGGGCCTGCGGATCGCTGGTGGTACGGATGAGATTTTGAAGAATATCATTGCCGAACGCGTCCTCGGCCTGCCGCAGGATGTGCGGGTCGATAAGGACATCCCCTTCGATGAGTTGAAGCAGGGCTAAACCCGCAGCTCAGCCACAGACAAACTGTTAAAAAGCCGGGCTGTGTCCCGGCTTCTTCATGTCATTTCGAGGAAATCGCCGTTACAAGCATGTCGGCAAAATCGGCCACGCAGTCTTCGCTCACCGCTTTGAGGTCACGTGGGTCGCTATCCGGTGCCGCGCGGTCCCGCTCAATACGGTCCTGATGCACCAATTCGCGTGTACGTGTGTCCAGCAGAGTAGCGGTCCCTTCGCAAACGGCGCGATCGCCAACAAAGCCGAGCGTCGTCAAACGAACACTGAATTCGTAGGATGCCCCAACCCCGCTTTCAGGTAGAACAGCGCCGCCTTCCCCGCCTTGAAAACTGTCCACGAGCGCAAGCTGCATGAGACGTGTCGCGCGTCCGGCCCATTCAATGTCCGGCACCAAACGCATCGCGCCAGTCAAATCTTCCCGCACCATAGCGCGCCCGGCCATGATTTGCGGCGCTTCCGGCTCACGGATCATGACAGTCGCCGGAAGAGCCTGTGGACTGGCCGCATCGAGCCGATACAAAGCCTCCGGCGTGGTCGGCTCAGGCAAAACAGAAACACACCCCGACGCCGCAACGATGGCAGCCATGACAGCAAAAGTGGAATAGCGCATTAGCGGGCCTCCTCATATGGGCGCGGGGTGCCGACAACAAGCCCCTGTGGGTTGGTTTCAAGGTCACGGGCAATTCGGTCAAGCCGAGCAATCAACACCCGTAAATCCTGGGCTGCCGCACGTGTTTCATTCATGGCTGCCATCGTTGGTCCATCAATCAGCTCTTTTGCAGAGGCCAGCGCCGCTTCCCCTTCCTCAAAACCGGAATTGGCCGAGGCTGTCGCTGTCCGCAGGTCCGCGAGGACAAGGCGCAGGTCAGCGGATATCGCAGCGATCTCCGCTTCGCTAGATTGCGCGATCTGTGTCGTTGCATTGGCCGCAATAGAGAGGTCATCCCCAGCCCGCTGCAAGCTTTGCAGAGTCTGACGAACTTCCCGGAGAATTTGCTCATCCTCAACCGCGACGGTTGCGAGAATGCTATCCGCATTCTCAATCAGGCTGCCAAGCTGGGCGATGTTCTCATCACTCAGCAACTTGGTGCTCTGATCCAAAACCTGGCCAGCGCGGCCAGCAATCTCACTGCCACTGGCAAATAGTTCACTGAGCGGCGTCGGTACAGAACGGATCACTGGAATGTCCTGATAAGGGGGCGGTTGCAGTGGCCCCGCTTCTTCGCTACCGGCATTGATCTGCACAAAGGTCACCCCTGTAATCCCGGCAATATCAATGCTTGCGGTTGAATCTTCTTTTACCGGGGTGCTGCGATCGATGCGCACGCGCGCGCGAACTTTCGAGGCGTCGCGGCGATCAACGCGTACGCTTTCCACTTCCCCAACCTTGATCCCGATATAGCGGACTGAAGCCCCCTCTTCGAGCGTTACTGGCCCCTGAAAGACAATGTCATAAGTCGCCGAGTCGCGGTTGAGCTGGGTCGCGCCAAGCCATAGGACAAACCCCAGGACTGCTGCGGCTGCGATCAATACGAACGCCCCGATCAGGGCATAGTTTGCTCTGGTTTCCATCTATCCAGCTCCCATAATCGCGCCACGGCCACGTGGTCCACCAAAGTAATCCTGAATCCACGGATGGTCGACATCCCGCAATTCCGCCATCGTTCCGACCGCCAAAACACGCTTCTCACCAAGGACGGCAATCCGGTCACAGGTCACCGCCAATGTGTCCACATCATGCGTAACCAGAAAGACAGTCAGTCCAAGCGAGGTCTGCAATTCGCGGATCAGCGCATCAAAGCCCGCTGCGGTAATCGGATCGAGCCCGGCGGTTGGCTCGTCCAGAAACAGAATTGGTGGATCGAGCGCTAGCGCGCGCGCCAGTGCCGCGCGTTTACGCATACCGCCAGAAAGATCAGACGGAAACTTCCGCCCGGCCCAAGTCTCAAGCCCCGCCATCCGGATTTTCTGATCCGCCAGCTCCTTCATCAAGGACAAAGGCAAATCCGTATGCTCTTTCATCGGCACCATGACGTTTTCCTGAACCGTCAGGTTCGAGAACAAAGCCCCGTCCTGAAACATAATGCCCCAGAGCTTTTGCAACGCGTCGCGGTCCTGCCCCTGCAAGTGCAGGACATCCTGTCCAAACACCTCGACTTCACCGGCGGCTGGCTCCTTGAGTCCAACAATCGCCCGCAAAAGCACGGACTTGCCACATCCCGATGGCCCGATCACACCCATAACCTCGCCTTTGCGGACATCCAGATCGAGATCCTGATGCACGACATGCGTGCCGTATGCGGTTTTCAGGCCGCGAACCTTGATGGCGACCTCATGGTTCATAGGCCC
The DNA here is from genome assembly GCF_045287255.1 of Hyphomonas sp. FCG-A18. Classification (GTDB taxonomy): domain Bacteria; phylum Pseudomonadota; class Alphaproteobacteria; order Caulobacterales; family Hyphomonadaceae; genus Henriciella. The sequence continues at coordinate 1,108,936 of NZ_CP137142.1, read as the reverse complement.
AGCTCCATATAGAACAATGCGAACAGGGCATCGATCACAATGATAGCGAACAGGGCCTGCACGACAGACTTGGTTGTATGCTGACCAAGCGATTGCACACTCCCGCCAACTTGCAGCCCCTGACGGCATCCGATCAAAGCAATGACCAGCCCGAATACCGGAGCTTTGGACATGCCAATCCAGAATTGTGTGGCCGGGACATAATCCTGCATTCGATTGAGGAAGACGGTTGGTGTAATATCAAGCGCCATCCAGCTAACCGTCATGCCGCCCGCAATTCCGGCAACCATAGCCACAAAGGTCAAAACCGGAACCATAAGCACCATAGCCAGAACGCGCGGCGCGACCAGAACATCCATCGGCTCAAGGCCAAGCGTGGTCATCGCATCAACTTCCTGACGCATTTTCATCGCGCCGATCTGCGCGGTAAATGCGGAATTGGTCCGACCAGCAATGATGATCGCAGCCAGCACCCCGGCCAGTTCCCGCAACAGTCCAAAACCGACCAGTTCGACAACAAAAATCGTTGCTCCAAAATCCGAAAGCGTCGTCGCCCCGATAAACGCCACGACCATGCCGACAAAGAAAGACAGGAAAGCCACGATCGGCACAGCATCCAGACCGCTCTCTTCCATCACCGCCACCAGCGCCGTCCAGCGCATCTTATGCGGACGCAAAACGACCCCGGCGACGCTGACCAGCATCGCGCCAAAGAAAGACAAGCTTTCCACCAGCTCTTCCCAGAGGTGTAGAGCGCCGCGGCCTGTTCGCTCCAGCAGGTCGATAAAGCCATGTCCTGGCTCGGTAATTTTCGGGGCCTCTTCAATGCGGGTCGCTACCGTCCGCGCTTGTATAAGCAAGGCTTGAGCGTCCTCCCCGCCTTTGATGTCAGGGGTTTCCGCCGTGATCTCGCGAATGGTTCGATCAATCAGATAGGCCCCTGCTGTATCGAGTTCTGCGATCTGCTCACAATCAATCAAGGGGCGATTGCCGGAGTCGAGACCATTACTCGCCGCCCGCAAAGCCTCATCCAACGACCCAATTTGCGAAACCGTCCAGGCTCCGCGCAGCACCAACTGCACGCGGCCATCCCTTTCGAACAAGTCGAATTGCGGTTCCTGCATAACGGTTTCCCTAATCCTGCGTTTACCCTTACACAGCAGGACTTAAGACTGGCCGCAGGGCAAGCATCAAATTTTACAAGTCTCGATCAGGGTTTCTACATGCGCACACTTTCAATCCAGCACGTGTCATCCCCGCTCCGGGCTGCGTTCACCATCTCACGCGGCGCAAAAACCAGCGCTGAAACACTTCAAATCAGCCTCACTGAAAACGGAAAAACCGGGCGCGGTGAATGCGTGCCCTATAGCCGCTATGGCGAAAGTGTTGTCAGCGTCACAGCACAAATTCAGGGTATTGCTGAGGACCTGCAAGCCGGCATGACCCGCAAGGAGCTGCAACACCGTCTACCGGCAGGCGCCGCCCGCTGTGCCGTCGATTGCGCCATGTGGGACCTAGAAGCCAAAACCAGCGGAAGCCCCGTCTGGGAGCTGGCCGGCCTCCCAAAACCTAAGCCTCTGCCAACCGCTATGACGATCAGCCTTGCCAGCGCGCCGGAAATGGCAGCCGCGGCAAAAGCCGCCCCGGCGAAAATCCTAAAAGTAAAGCTCGGCGGTCCGGAAGACCTTCATCGCGTCGCCGCCATTCATGCCGCACGCCCTGATGCCAAACTGGTTCTGGATGGCAATGAAGGCTTGGATGCCGACACTTTCCCGGCCCTTGTCCGCGATGCTGCTGAGCTTGGGGTCACGCTGATCGAGCAGCCTTTCCCGGTAAAATCCGATGACGGCCTGCTGCGCCGCCCTGGCCATGTTACAATCTGCGCCGATGAAAGCGTCCACCAGACCAGCGATCTGCAGGCGCTCGCCAAGAAATATGATGCGGTCAATATCAAGCTCGACAAGGCAGGCGGTTTTACCGAAGCCCTACGCATGCTGCATGAGGCCCGCAGGTGCGGCCTCGGCGTCATGGTCGGCTGCATGGTTGCCGGATCGCTCAGTATGGCTCCGGCCCTCCTGCTGGGCCAAGCCGCAGACCTCATCGACCTCGACGGCCCCCTCTGGCTCAAGGACGATATTGAGCATGGCCTGACTTACAAAGACGGTATCGTTAGCCCCCCGAAGCGAGAACTGTGGGGGTAATCATGGTATTGGTTGATTGGGATGATATTCCGGAAGTAACACGTCGCTTTCTGCAGCAGAAGACTCATGAAGGCTTCCCATTTGATGAGGGGAAGTACGTTCTACATGGTCCCGAGCATTTCAAACCAGGCTATGAAGCTCGCAAAATAGATGCCCTTGATTATGGCGACTGGGAATTTGGCTACGACGAGTCAATGTATCGGTATGTGAACCGCCCTAATCGTGAAGTGATGTTTGCTTTTGGGCACGGATTTAGACAGATTGAGGAAGATTTTCAGCCCAATGATCCTGTAAAAGTTCGCTTTGGAGGCAAAAAACTTAAACGGCCTCCCCCGCTTCCTGCTTTTTGTCCTTCTAGAGCACCTAGTGCCATTCTGGTGAGTGCTGCTGTTTTTGAAATCCTGCGGCAAGTGGAGCCTTTGGCTGAAGATCGAGTGCTAGCGACAGAGGTCTACTATCGAGATGAAAGAGTAGATGGCGAATTTTATATTATAGACCCACCGAGTATTACCGACAATATAGATTTAGAGTCATCTATGCTTAAGTGGGATAAAGCAGATTCCGGTAAGTGGCTTGCTAGAGAGCATCATTATGGTCTTGCTTTTAAAGAAAATACGCAATTCCATCTCGCGAGAGATTTTCTAGATTACTACATTTCCAAGGACCTTCTTTACACACTGTATGAGGCAAATGTCGGTCTGTTTGGGGAGTATAAAGACTGGCATGCAGATTATTACGCGCATCAATACAAACCAAAATCCTTAGTTTGACCGGCAGTTTCAACCTTCCGCATCCGGAAAGTCTGGTGGGCTGGGCATGCGTGCGGTGGCGGTCTGAATCAGGAAGAGCCAGATTTGCGCGTTGAGCAGCTTGCTTTGCTCATCCTCTCTGACCTCCAAATCTCGCTGCACCTCAATCAGGTGCCGGGCCAGAGCATCGCGTTCAGCTGTCAGGTCCGAGACTTTCAAGCTCGGCGCATCAGGCACCTGCACCTGTCGTCCCGCCGCCTGTAACAGCGCCCGCATATCGCTGATCTCGGTAAACAGGCGATCAGCAGCGCCATCCCACATCTCACCAGCCATGACCGCCATCAGGCCAGACATTCCAGCATGGCCACCGGAATAATCCCCTTCCAGCTTGGGCGCGACTTCAGTGACGAGTTTGCGCCCGATCCGGTCCAGGATCATACCAATATCACTCATTGTGGACCTCCTGCGCCATATTTCGGACCAAGCCGCATCGCGATCATCAGCTCATGGGCAGCATGGGTGAACCAGCCTGACCAAGCGAGGATGGGGTCATCATTCGCGCCGTCCTTGAATGCCTTGGCGGAGCTGACCCAGATGCCGAGCGCTTTGACATGAGAGAAGATTGACCACCACTCAAACGCGACCGGGTCGAACTGCACCCCGGACGCTTCCTGCCAGATGCCTATCGCTTCAGGCCATGGCATAAACCCTGCCGCACGCTCCTGATCATTTCCGCACCAGAGCAGGTCCGTCGCCCAGGCGAGGTCTTCATAAGGGTCGCCTATATGCGCCATTTCCCAATCGAGGATGGCATTGATCCGCCCGGCGCCATCATGCAGGTAATTCCCGGTACGATAGTCGCCATGCACGATGGAAAGCCGTTGTGCCGGTGGCGGTGGATTGCGTTCCAAATGACGGATCGCCGCCTCTGCTATCGGTTGAGGTGAAGCCGCATTGGTCCGAATTTCATTCGCCCAATAATCCAGTTCCCGCCGCCAGCATTGATCCGGCGCAGGCACATCAACCTCATCAGCAAGCGCTGATCCTGTCACGGGCAAAGCCGCTATGCCCCCCAGGTGACGGAAAAATTGCTCACCCACGGCTTTGCGATGCGGCTCAATCGCATCCATCTTGAACGGGTTGAGCGGCTCACCGCCCTCAATCCGCCCCATGACAAAGAAAGGCGCGCCCATAGCCTCCGTTTCTGTCTCCAAAAATAGCGCTTCAGGCACCGGCAGGTCATTCTGTCCATAAGCCGACTTGATCGCGGCAAACTCGATCCGCCGCTCGGTATCAATCAGGCTGTCAGGCGGATCGCGGCGCAGGATCAGACCCTTGGTCTTTGGCCCGGTGGCATCCTCATAAGCCAGATCAATTGAGTAAGTCTGACGGCTCGCCCCGCCATGAATGCGGCTAATCGCGGCGACACTGACACTGCGCGCACCGGGCAGCCGGGCTTCGGCATAGGCGGCGAACTTTTGGGCGACCTCTTCCTCAAGCATCCAAAACGTCCTTCCAGCCATTAGGCGCATGCGGGCCGAGGCAAAGCTGTTCCAGAATCCCTATCCCTTCACTTGTCTGCCCGCCGGGGCCTTTATGCGTGGCTTTCACAATCGCCTGAATGTGCAGATTATCAGGCTGTTGCCATGGCAAATTATCCGGCGTCAGGTCCTCACGCGTCACGCTCAGGTCACCGCGATAGCTGCCATGCCCCATGCTTGGGTGGCCATACCCAATGCCTTTCATCATGAAGGTTGAAAGCGGCTCATAGCTCACTTCATGGGCTTGTCCCTGCCCATCCTCGACATGCAGGGTCGCAGAGGCTGCCCGGCGGGAACCTTCACGCCAATCAACATCCATTTTCGGACGATTGAGGTGTAGCAGGCCGTCATGGTCAGCCCCATCCATGGCCAATACAGAGCGCGTATTCCATGCCTCGCCCTGCCCGTCTTCATTCACATGGAAGTAGAGCGATAGGTTCGGGAAATTGATCGGTGCCCACAGCCAGTAGAATTGCGGTATTTGCAGGGGCAAGACAGGTTGCTCATCCTTTGAACCAATCGGGCGCACGCCCCAGCTGCGATCACGTGTGCCAAGGAAGCTTTTGACCTCAATCGCCTCGCCATCGACCAACAGTGTCCCATCCCAATGCCCGTTCTGGGTCATACGCGTACAATCGATCAGCATGCGCGGGCCCTGACGATAGGTGAACCGCGGCTCCTCAATCGGAAAATGTCGTCCAGTAAAGGAGACATCGAGCGCAATCCCTTCAGTTTCCTCCAATTTCAATTGTACGCGTTTGAGCGGCTCCAACACCTCGATCGACATTGGGCCAACCCGGGTATCCATGCGCTGCATATTCAGAACGCGGCTGACATGAACCGATTTCTGCACGCCATCCTTCAGGATCGAGACGGCCCCGTCCATGACATTGAGATGTGGATACACCCCAAAAGCCGCGGCGAAGAAAACCGAACCATCTGCCGAATAGCCATTGAAGAAATAGCGATCATAGAAATTTCGATCAGACCCCGAAAACGCGACAGGTTCCGGTGTCTGGTGAATTGGATACTCGTCCCCTGCGGTCAGCATGACGTGTCACTCCTCCCGTTACGTGATCTCTTTTCGGATCACCTTGAATTTGTAAGTTGGCCGTGAAACCGACAAGCCGTCAATGGCTTCCCCAGCGGAGACCCCTATGAGCTATTCAGGCCCCAGCAAGATGACCGTCGACGAAGCCAACAGCTTCTTGTCTGCAGCCTTTTATCGTCCAGATCATCAGGCGAAGGTCACGGTTATGGAGCCTGGACGCGCAGTACAGCGTTTGGAGGTTCGCGAGGAGCATTTACGCCCCGGCGGGTATGTGTCCGGTCCAACCCAGATGGGCCTTGCTGACAGCGCCGCGTATATGGCGGTGATGACCCTGACCGGGATGGAACCCATGACCGTGACCAGCAATCTCAACATCAATTTCCTGCGCCCCTGTATCGGGGATGTCGTGCTTGCCGATGCAACAGTGATGAAAATTGGTCAGGCGCTTGCCGTGATGGACGTCGACATTCGCATTGAAGGCGCCGACAAAGCCGCAAGCCAGGCGATTGTCACCTATGCCCTGCCCCGCGAGGATCAACGCGCCCGCGCGACTTAATCAGCGTCGGCCAAGACCGCTTTCACCTTCGCGACTTTTTCCTCAAGTGTACCCGTCAAACTGATATAAGGTACGCCGCGCGCCTTAAGCTCGCGGATATACCATTCATGCTGGGCCTGCCGGAAGCTTTCCTCGCCACGCCAGCCATCCTGAACCATTGGGAAATCCGGGTGGCACAGGAAGGTGAAATCGTAGGTGCGGTTTGAAAGCGCTTTCAGCTGGGGATCAATCCGGCCAACATGTTCTTCAGAATAGAACAGGGTTGTGAGCGGTGTTGTGTCGACAAAGACAAAGGCGGTGGCCTCCTCCTTGGCTTGCTCTTCCATCGCAATATGCGTTTTGGCGATATGGAGGTAATCCTCAAAATCGAGCTTGCCGTTTCGCTCCACCCAGAGCGTGCGCCCATATTCTTCAACACTGACCGTGCTCAAATCTTCGGCCAAGCGGATAGAAAGCGTCGACTTGCCAGTTGATTCCGCCCCGACAAAACAGACCGTTTTGATCACGCGGGCCGCCGCTTCCGCTTTGTCTCGGTGCATCTCCCGCCGCCAGTTCCAGAAGCCATAAAACGCATTGAACCAGAAAATCGAATATACAAAAGCGGTGACGTGCGCGTCTTTGACAAAATAAAGCGGCACGGCAACCGAGTTGACAATCAGCCAGAAAATCCAGGTTTCCAGCTTCCGCTTCATCAGCAGAAGCTGGGCAACGATTGAGAATGTCAGGATTGTGGAATCAAACAGCGGATAATGCGCGTCGGTAAACCGCAGCAACAACTCGCTATACCCCCATGCCGCTAAGGCCGCGATAGGGAAGTAAAGGATAAGATGCCAAAGCGGCTGGACGCGCGTAACCGGCAAGACAGTTTGCGCCTGCCCACCCCGCTGCCAGTTCAACCAGCCAATCGCATTCGTTACGATAAAGAAGACTTGCAGCGTGACATCAGCATAGAGCTTGATCTGAAAGAAGAAGATCCCAAACAGGATACATCCCAGAATACCGACCAGCCAGCTAATCGCCAAGTTCCGGGCCGCCAGGAAAACGGCTGTCACCAATGCAGCGTTTGCAGCAATCTCCAGCCAAAGAAGCGGCGTCATAATCTAAGATCCTTCGGCATAGATAGGCGACAAGCTCACAGTCGGAAGTGAACCAAGGCTATTCCACTGCCGAGTCTTGAAACAGGTTTCAAGAGCCATCCTCTTGTCGGCACAGTTATACGTGCGCCTTTCAGGCATGCGATCGCGCATGGATAAGAAGAAAATAGATCAACAAAAATGCAAATAAAATAATATTACTATTTATATTAGTTTCATTTTAACTATAAATAATTGAAATAATATAAATATTATTGATCATCAATATGGATATCAATTACTCATTCATGTATTTTAGACTTGCTTGGCCAGGCTCCTTTAGTTCCTTGATAACAGGAGAATACGCAATGCAATTTCTATTATCTTTAGCCTTGATACCATTTGCTTTGTCTAGCGCTCAACTATCAACCGAGCAGTCGACAGATCATGCTCCGATGCCGCCAATCGCATATGAGTTTATGACGTCATCTACAAATATGTCTTTGGCTCCATGGGCTGATCAAACTGAGAGGCGGTACAATAATTGCGTTCTGCTCGACCCAGACCAATCTGGTCCATTTGGGTGTATATGGGTTTGCGATGGTGTTTGGGTGCTTGCCGAATGTGACCGCCCACCAAACGGCTAAGCTATATTCAATTATTTACGGAGCATGGCTGTTTGCACTTCTACAGCCATGCTCTAGATTTTCTGCATAGGCTATTTCGAGGCAGACAGAATTCATGACAACTCTTGCTGCCCTCGCCGCCTTTCTCGCTGTCGCTCTAGGCGCCTTCGGTGCGCATGGCTTGGAGGGCAAGGTTGACGCCAAGGCGATGAGCTGGTGGCAAACGGCAACCTTTTATCTTCTCCCTCACGCGATCGCGGCCTTCGCAATTGGCTTGTCCGGTCGTAGCGGCCTCATCCAGATCGGTGGCCTTGTTCTGCTGCTTGGCGCTCTCCTGTTTGCAGCAACCCTGTATGCCATGACGCTTGGCGCGCCACGTTGGTTCGGCGCGATCACCCCGATCGGCGGTGTTGCGATGCTGACGGGTTGGGCTTTGGTGGCTTTCGCTGCCATGCGCGCGTCCTAGGTCTCCCGGCGGCACCCCTCGTCACCCCTCCGTATACCGCCTATCACCCTTTCATATACTTTATGTCCCCACCTAGGAGCGCTAAATGAGCTTGTTCGATCTTACTGGAAAATCTGCCATCATCACTGGTTCATCCCGCGGCATTGGCAAGGCCATCGCCGAGCAAATGGCTGCTGCCGGAGCTAAGGTAACGATCAGCTCGCGCAAGCCCGGCCCTTGTCAGGAAGTTGCCGCGGAGCTCAATGACAAGCATGGTGAAGGAACCGCCATTGCCGTTCCAGCCAACATCTCTTCCAAGGAAGAGCTCCAGCGCATGGTCGACGCTACGAATGACGCTTTCGGCAAGGTCGATATTGTTGTCTGTAACGCGGCCTCAAACCCATATTATGGTCCGATGAGCGGCATCTCTGATGAGCAGTTTGAGAAAATTCTCTCAAATAATATCATTTCAAATCATTGGCTTATCCAGATGTGCGCCCCACAAATGAAGGAGCGTAAGGATGGTGCCGTGATCATCGTATCCTCGATTGGTGGCCTACGTGCCTCCCCGGTCATCGGCGCTTACAACATCTCTAAAGCCGCTGATTTCCAGCTCGTACGCAACCTCGCTGAGGAGTTCGGCAGAGACAATATTCGCGTCAATGCAATTGCCCCCGGCCTGATCAAGACTGACTTTGCCCGCGCTCTTTGGGAGAACCCGGAAACCCTCAAGCGTGCAACCGCGACGACACCACTGCGCCGGATTGGCGAGCCTGTCGAAATCGCTGGTGCAGCCGTCTATCTCGCCAGTTCGGCTGGCAGCTTCATGACAGGCCAGATGATGATCATTGATGGCGGCGCGACGGTAAACTAGGTGCGTACACACCTCTCGAAACAGCAGGAAGAGTTCTTCGCTAACCTTCGTTCTGGCGCGTGGGCGCTTCCTGCTGGCATCCGCAATCTTGGTATCAATCCACGCGAGTGGCTCAAAGAGGTTCGCTACGGCTATACGCTGTATGAATGGCCAAACGCGGGCGACCGGGACATTCAGCCAGATCGCGTTTTCGGGGGCTGGATCGCTGGCTTTTCTGATCATATCGTTTCAATGACGATGGCAAGTGCCCTGGAAGATGGTGAGTGGTTCACCACGACAGAGCTGCAAACGCGCATCTTCCGCCCAGTTCCGAATGGCCTGATCACAATCGAGGGACGACTGGTCAGCCGTGGTCGCACGACAGGCTTTGTCGAAGCGGACTGGCGTGACCAGCAAGGCCGCCACCTCGCGCGCATCAGTGCAGCCAAGGCCATTCGCTCCAGAGAAGAACTCGGCCCGAAGACTTGAGTGGGTGACGTTCACGTTTTAGCCGCCTAAACTCACTCCATGTCCGACTCGCCTTCTTCCAATCTTGCTGAACTAACGGTTTCAGAATTATCCGCTGCCTTGAAGCGGACAATTGAGACCGCGTATGATCGCGTGCGTGTGCGCGGCGAGCTTGGCCGGGTCACGATCGCGCGCAGCGGCCATATGTACGCTGACATCAAGGACGACAAAGCCGTCCTGAACACGATTATGTGGAAAGGTCAGGTTGGCCGCCTGAATTTCAGACCCGAAGAGGGCCTTGAAGTCATCGCAACCGGGCGCATGTCCACCTATCCGGGGCGCTCGAACTACCAACTGATTGCTGACAGCTTACAACCCGCCGGAGCTGGCGCGCTGATGGCGCTGCTGGAGGAGCGTAAAAAAAAGCTGGCGGCTGAAGGACTGTTTGATCAGCGGCATAAGAAACCCCTGCCCTTCCTGCCCTCAATCGTTGGCGTTGTGACATCGCCAACTGGCGCGGTTATCCGCGACATCCTGCATCGGATACAGGACCGTTTCCCGGTTCGCGTAATCCTCTGGCCTGCTCTGGTTCAGGGCGATACGGCTGCGCCACAAATCGAGCGCGCGATCCGTGGTTTTAACGCGATGAAGGGGAAAGACAGGCCCGACGTGTTGATCGTTGGACGTGGAGGCGGGTCAATCGAAGACCTCTGGCCGTTTAATGAAGAGGCTGTGGTTCGCGCAGCGTTTGAAAGCGAGATCCCGCTTATCTCTGCGGTTGGGCATGAGACCGATACGACCCTTATCGATTATGTCTCTGACGCCCGCGCGCCTACACCGACAGGTGCCGCCGAGATTGCTGTGCCGGTTCGATCTGAATTGCACCTGCAGGTCGATGAGCTGGATCAACGCACCAAGCGCGCCCTGACACGCCAAACCCGGCGCGCTGGGGAGCGGTTGACCGCTACACGCCTGCCAAGGCCAGAGCGCCTATTGGAAACGAAACGACAGCGGCTGGACACCGCGGCTGAGCGCCTGCCTCGCGCAGCCCAAACCTTGCTGGAGCGCCGCAAAGCCCGCCTTGAAGCCGCAAGCGCAAAACTGATCAGCCCGAAGCAAGTTGTGCGAGAGAAGACAGCCCTGCTGGCCAATGCAACCGCCAGACTTGGCGCTGGCCTGAAACAAGCGGTATCGCGCAAACAAGTCAGCTTTTCCCGCATCGCCTCGCGCCTGCGCCCGGAACCCTTACAAGCCGATACAAAGCGCGCGCGCGAAGACTTAAAGCGCACAGCGATCCGCGCGCGCCCGGCTCTGGATCGAATTATGGAGCGAAAGGCAAGTGCTCTACAGGCAGAGGCTAAACTGCTCGAAACCCTCTCCTATCAAGCTACCCTGAAACGGGGCTATGCGATCGTTCGCACAGATGAAGGGCACTTGTTACGCGGCGTGGGCGGGGTTGGCACAGGCACACCGCTGACCGTGACCCTCGGCGATGGTGATCTGGCAGTGACCACAACGGGATCAACGCCACCGAAGCCGAAAAAGAAGAAACCCGCGAAGCCAAAACCAGTCCCTAAATCTGACGATAGTCAGGGGCAGTTGCTTTAGACCAGACGGCTCTGGGTGACCGCAGCCTCAATAAAGCTGGCAAAGAGCGGATGCGGCTCGAACGGACGTGACTTCAGCTCCGGGTGGTACTGCACCGCGATGAACCAGGGATGATCAGCCAGCTCGATAATTTCAGGCAAAACACCATCGGGCGACATGCCAGAGAAAACCACGCCTTTGGCTTCCAACCGTTCGATATAGTCTGTGTTCACTTCATAGCGGTGGCGGTGACGCTCTGAAATGTCGAGCGTACCGTACACTTCGGCGACCTTGGAGCCTTCTTTTAAACGCGCTGGATAAGCGCCAAGGCGCATGGTGCCACCCATGTCCGTAGTCTCATCGCGTGTGACTTTTTCATTGCCCTTGGTCCACTCCGACATCAGGCCAACAATAGGTTGCTCGGTTGGGCCGAACTCGGTTGTGGCGGCATCTTCAATGCCTGCAAGATTTCTCGCCGCCTCAACGACGGAAAGCTGCATCCCGTAGCAAATGCCGAAGCAAGGAACCTTGCGTTCCCGCGCAAACCGGGCTGCACGCATTTTCCCGCGTGCGCCGCGTTCGCCGAATCCACCGGGAAGGATGATGCCATGAATGCCCTCAAGCACATCAATGGGGGCCGTATCATCATCGAAGGCTTCGCTGTCGATCAGGTTGATATTGACCTTCACCGTATTGGCGAGACCGCCATGGGTCAGCGCTTCCATCACGGACTTATAGGCATCCGGCACATCAACATATTTACCGACAAGCCCAATATTCACTTCGCCATCAGGATTATGGACGGTCTCGGCAATGCGTTGCCATTGGCTGAGATCAGGCTCGGGCGCATCGCTCAGACCAAAATGCCAGAGCAGCTCATCATCCAATCCCTCTGCATGATAAGCGGCAGGCACATCATAGATATGGCCGACATCGCGCGCTTCGATCACACTGCTGGGGCGGACATTACAGAAGCTGGCAATCTTACCCTTTTCATTTTCCGGGATCGGGCGATCGCAACGGCAGAGCAGGATTTGCGGTTGAATACCGATAGACCGTAGCTCTTTAACAGAGTGTTGGGTCGGCTTGGTTTTCATTTCCCCCGCTGCCGGGATGTAAGGCAATAAGGTTAGGTGAATGAAACAGGCGCGCTGCGGGCCAAGTTCCTGGCCAAGCTGGCGGATCGCTTCAAAGAAAGGCAGACCTTCAATATCGCCAACTGTACCGCCGATCTCGCAGAGAACGAAATCAACGCCTTCCCCGGCATCAGAGAGCACGAAATCTTTGATCTCATTGGTCACATGCGGAATGACCTGAATGGTCGCGCCAAGATAGTCACCGCGGCGTTCTTTCTCGATAATCGTCGAGTAAATGCGGCCTGTTGTAATATTATCTGACTGGCGCGCTGAAACGCCGGTAAAGCGCTCATAATGGCCGAGATCGAGGTCGGTCTCAGCGCCATCATCGGTCACAAAAACCTCGCCATGCTGGCGCGGGCTCATCGTTCCGGGATCGACATTCAGATAAGGGTCCAGCTTGCGGAGGCGAACCTTGTAACCCCGCGCCTGTAGCAAAGCTCCGAGTGCCGCGGAGGCGATACCCTTGCCCAAAGAGGACACCACGCCGCCAGTAATGAAAATATAGCGAGTCATGGGAATCTAGATTGCCTGATTCGGCGTGCGCCTACAGCGTAAGAGAACGCCCTTTCTGAAGGTTATTGTGGATCAGCGAGTGGGTCTTCGGAAGCTGGGTCAGCGGGAACATCTGTCGAAGGTTGCCCCTCATCAGCCAGCGGGTCGGAAGAGCCTGTGCCCAGCAAGTCATCGGCTTCAATCACACTCCGGCTGGTTGGATCATCGCCGAGAGCGATGTCTGCAGCGCCGCCAAACTCGTCATCCAGCTCACGCTCAATATCTGTGCGCGGATCACCGCTACGGCTGGCAATCGTCGTCAGGCCGATGCTTGTGATAAAGAAGATTGCGCCAAAGATAATCGTCGTACGCACCAGCGTGCCGGCAACACCGCGACCACTCATCAGGCCACCACCGCCGCCGCCACCGCCGCCAATCCCCAGCGCACCGCCTTCAGAGCGTTGCATCAGGACAACCGCGATCAGAACCGCAGATACAAGAATATGAATGACGAGGATAACAGTTGTCATAGCGGCAAGGGCCTTCCGAAATTCAATTGGCGGGACTTACGCGCAAAGTGACGGCGCGCCAACCCCTGCGGGTCAGTCCTACTGGATTGCAGTCTCGTAAATGGCCATGAAATCAGCCGCCTTCAAGCTCGCACCGCCAATCAATCCACCATTGACCTCTGGCACAGCCAAAATTTCTGCTGCATTGCCCGGCTTCATCGAACCGCCGTACAGGATCGGCATTGAGCGCCCGACCTCACCATAGGCATCAATGAGAACGCGCCGAATCAGGGCGTGAACTTCACCAATCTCTGCCATGGTTGGGATTTCGCCTGTCCCAATTGCCCATTTTGGTTCGTATGCAACCACCAATCCAGGGGCATTCTCGGAAAGCTCCGGAAGGGACTTGCGCATCACACGCTCAATCACTTCTGCCGTCTCCCCCTTTGCCCGTTGTTGATAATCCTCTCCTACGCAAACGATCGGAATTAACCCAGCCTGCAAAGCCGCCTTAGCCTGTGATTTCACAAAGGCGCTGCGCTCGGCATGATCATCACGGCGCTCTGAATGCCCGACAATCACGTAGCTTGCACCGGCATCAGCCAGCATCTCGGCAGAAATATCTCCGGTATGCGCCCCGCTTGATTTATTATGGCAGTACTGGCCACCAACCTTCAGACGCGCGCTGGCTTTCGTGGCCATGGCTGCAACAAGTGTTGCAGGTGGGCAGATCAGGCAATCAGCCTTGTCTGGATAATCAGCCAAAGCCGTGTTAACGGCTTCAACCTCAGCAAGGGCTGATTTTAGCCCATTCATTTTCCAGTTTCCCGCGATCAGTGGTCGAACCATGTGATGCCCCGTCTTGAACAAGTTAGCGTGCTCGCCTAGCAAGCATCTGACAGAGTAACAACCGACCTTAAGAGAAGAACCCGTTCATGCTTACCCTTATGCGCAGTATGCTCCGCTCAAAACTGGGCCTTTTGGTTTTTGGTCTCGTGATCATTGCCATGGCAGGCTGGGGCGTGACCGATGTCTTCAGCGGCGGGTTGGGAAACAATCTGGCTGGTGCCGGACAGCGTACGCTTTCTGATACGCAGTTTGATAGAATTGTTGAGCGTGAATTGCGTAACGCGGAAGATGACCGCGGTCGCGCGATCTCAAAAGAACAGGCGCTGGAACGGGGCCTGATCGACCAGATTTACAATCGCGAGCAATTCAATCTTGCCCTACGCGCTTACGGCGACAAGCTTGGTATCACAGCAACGCAGGATGTCATTCAGAAGACAATTACTCAGGATCCAGCCTTCCGAGATACAACGGGTGTGTTTGATCCGAACCAGTACCGCCAGTTGATCGATTTCAATGGTTTCACCCCCCGCACGTTCGAAGACACGATTGAGCGGGACCTGACAATCAATCGTTTGCGTATGCTACCGGCCTCAGGGCTGAGCGTTCCAAATGCTCTAGCCAGAATTGAAGCCTCTTTCACGGGCGAACTTCGCAGCGCAAGCTGGTTTGCCCTTCGAGAAGACGCGCTGCCGGAAATTGGTGAACCGACAGAAGAAGATTTACGCACGCTCTACGATTCGCGTACGGATGCTCTGCGTGAACCAGAGCGCCGACAAATCACACTACTCCGCGTTTCGGTTGATGATTTTACAGGTCAGGCTGAGTTTTCCGAAGATGATCTGATCGGCTTTTATGAAGCTTACAAACCAGAGCGTTACACAGGCCCGGATAGCCGCACGATAACCGAGTTTCAGTTTCAGACTGAAGCAGAAGCGCGAGATGCTCTTGGCCGTATTGCAGGTGGCGCAACCGCCAGTGACCTGACAGCGCTCCTAAGCTCGAATACACGCACGACACAGCAGGATGGCATTGCCGATGCCCGCTTTGCTCAGCAAGTTTTCAGCCGCGTCTCAGCCCCGAACTCACTGCACGGACCTGTTCAAATTGGTTCGGCATGGACCGTTATCCGTCTGGAAAGCATTACGCCGGGCGAAGCCACACCGTTTGAACTCGTCAGAGATGAGATTGAAGCTGAGCTTGCGCGTGAGCAGGCCGTGAACCTTTTTTATGATGCGCTGCCTCGTTTTGACGACTTGATCGGAACTGGCGCAAGCCTTGAAGAAATCGCCACTCAGCTCGGTGCGCCTGTGTTGACTTTTGCCCCTGTTGACCGTCGCGGTGTTTCAGCCTCAGGCGCGTTTTACAGCCCCCTCGCCGAGTATCCGCAATTGCTACAACAGGCTTTTGACCGTCAGGAGGGACGCACCACTGAGCGCTTTGGCGAGGATGAAGTCACATGGCTTGCTCGCGTTGACCAGATCATCCCTGAACGCATGCCTGAATTTGAAGAAGTTGAAGATCGTCTGGCTGTTGCCTGGCGTCTGCAACAGCAGTCTGATCAGTTGCAAGCTGTTGCTGGCGAGATTGAAAGCCGCATGGCAAGTGGTGAATCGACCCTTGCAGAGGAAGCAGCGCGTTACGATGCCGTGCTGGAGTCCAACCCTCGCCCGCTCTCACGAGCCAATCCACAAGCCAATCTGCCGCCCCAGTTGATCAATGGTCTGTTCGAAATTGATGCTGAAGGCGACGTGATCTCTGGTCCGGGCCTGCCAGGGCAAATGATTATCCTGCAAGCAACCGTTATCGACCGTCCAGCCCCGGAGACGCTGGATATTTTGGCGGAGAGCGCCTCAGTCGGGATGCAAGAGCAATTGTCAGGTGACCTGTTTGAAGCCTTCTTCCTGGAAATTCAGTCTGAAATGGAGCTTGAGACCAATCCGGCAGCTCTAGACGCTTACAAGCGCCGAATCGCACCTGTTCAATGACGAACACTCAAGGCCGTGATCACTTAATCATCCGGCGGCGACCAGGGGATATTGAAACCCCTGTGAGTGCGATGATGAAATTGGGTGCTGACACTCCAGGCACCTTTCTGTTTGAATCCATCCATGGTGGTGAGCGACTTGGCCGCTATTCCTTCATTGGTCTGGCACCACGCCAATGGATGCGCGTCAAAGATGGCATTGGTGAAGTCAGCGAAAATATTGCTTTTGTTGAAGCGCAAAAGCTTGATGCTTCACCCAGAGATGCCTTGCGGGAATTTGCAGAAAGTGCCCGCGCGATCATGCCTGAAGGCGAAGCAGACCTTCCCCCAATGGCAAGCGGCGCCTTTGGCTATATCGGCTATGACTTCATTCAGCATGTTGAGCCCGTCAGCATCACCAAGCCAGATGCGCTTGAGGTGCCCGAAGCACTTTTGATCATACCTGGCGTGGTTCTGATCTTTGATCACCTTTATCAGGAGCTCCTCTTGATTGGGCGCTACAGCAAGGGCGAGGAAGCTCACATTGCCCGGCTGCTGGATAATGTTGAAAACGCGTTGGAAAGCCCGCTTCCGCTCAGCCCCAGAGACGGCGAAAGCGAAGAACTCGACTTTGAGTCGAACACAACGAAAGACCAGTATTTCGATATGGTCGAAACCGCCCGCGATTATATCAAAGCTGGTGACATCTTTCAGGTTGTGCCGAGTCAGCGCTTCAGCGCGCCCTACAAGCGCAAGTCGATCAGCTTCTATCGTGCACTGCGCCGCCTGAACCCTTCGGCCTTCATGTTTCACATGAACCTTGGGGACGTGCGTCTGGTTGGATCCAGCCCGGAAATTCTGGTGCGTGTGCGTGATGGCCGCGTCGCTATTCGGCCAATTGCCGGAACCCGGCCACGCTCTGGCGATCCAGTCATCGATGCTGAGCGCAAGGCCGACCTTCTGGCCGATCAGAAAGAGATTGCTGAGCACCTAATGCTGCTTGACCTTGGCCGAAATGATGTTGGCCGGGTCGCTGCTTATGGCAGCGTAGAGGTGACTGAGCGCTTCATCGTCGAGCGCTATAGCCATGTCATGCATATTGTCAGCCATGTTGAGGGTGATCTGCGTGAAGGGCTCGATGCCGTCGACGCCCTGCTCGCAGGTTTGCCTGCCGGAACAGTATCTGGCGCTCCCAAGATCCGCGCCATGCAGATTATTGACGAGTTGGAGCAAAACTCTCGCGGAATCTATGGCGGCGCGATTGGATATTTTGGCTGGAATGGCGATCTCGACACCTGTATCGCCCTGCGTACGGCTGTGCTGAAAGACGGCAATCTTCATATTCAGGCTGGCGGCGGGGTCGTGCTCGACTCTGACCCGCAATATGAATTTGACGAGACCGTTCACAAAGCCAATGCGCTTAAGAAAGCCGCAGCTTTGGCCGCCACGTATGAGTTTGACCAATGATGAAAAATATTCTCGTCATCGACAATTATGACTCGTTCACGTGGAACCTTGTCCACTATCTCGAAGAGATCGGTGCTAAGACAACGGTCGTGCGTAATGACAAACTGACCGTTGATCAGGTTCTGGCTCAAAAGCCGGACGGGATCGTCCTGTCTCCCGGGCCCTGTACGCCAAATGAAGCAGGCATTTGCGTTGAACTGGTCCAGCGCGCCCCCGCAGATTTGCCAATCCTGGGGGTTTGCCTTGGTCATCAGAGCATCGGCCAAGCCGAAGGCGGCAAGATCATCACGTCGAAGGAAATTCGCCACGGCAAGATCAGCCCAATTACGCATAAAGGTGGCCCACTCTTCAAAGACCTGCCGGAAACCTTTGACGTGGTGCGTTATCACTCGCTCTCAATCCGAGCAGAGGATTTGCCAGAAACGCTCATTGCCGATGCCTTCACAGAGGATGGTGAAATTATGGCTGTCCATCATGTCAGTCGCCCCGTTTATGGTGTCCAGTTTCATCCCGAAAGCATCCTGACCGAGCATGGACATGCAATGCTGAAGAATTTTCTGGCCAGCTAAATCAGTTTTACAGGGAGACGAGTAGTCCCGGCGTTTAACCCGCGGAGCAGTCTGGGCTGTCTTCGGGTACGCATGTTTGGTTCCGCCCCTGTGACTTTGCGTGATACAAAGCAACATCAGCGGTTTTCAGAAGCTCCTGAGGTTCTGAGCCATGGGTTGGGTATTCCGATACACCAAGTGATACCGTAACCTGTGGAAGGTCTGCCCCAGCATAGCGAACAACTTGCGCCTCAATCGTGCGGCGGAACTCTTCGGCAAATTCGACAGCTTTATCGACATCCATATCCGGTAAAAGGATAGCGAACTCCTCGCCCCCCAATCGGCTGGGCACCTGTCCCCCCTTACAAGACGCCATCATCGATTTTGAGATCATTCTCAAAACCAGATCACCTGCATCATGTCCGTGATTGTCGTTGAAACGCTTG
This sequence comes from Hyphomonas sp. FCG-A18, assembly GCF_045287255.1. Taxonomy (GTDB): domain Bacteria; phylum Pseudomonadota; class Alphaproteobacteria; order Caulobacterales; family Hyphomonadaceae; genus Henriciella. Next base: position 1,090,373 of record NZ_CP137142.1, on the reverse strand, counting down.
AAGTTGTCCGCATCGATCGTCAGCACAGCAAGCTTTGTATCTTTCCGTTCTGCATGAGCAATCGCAGAGCGCATACTGTCGAGGAAATATCGCCGATTGAACAAGCCTGTCAGCGAATCCTTGGTTGATTGATCTTGCAACTGATCCCTAAGCTTCACATTCGCAATCGCCAGACTGATATGTTCGGCGCACTGAATGGCGAACTGATGCGTTGTAGACGCTTGAGCGTCAGCCGTGTCATTGCCCTTGAGCATATTGGAGCCTTTGGCATACCGGATATGCATCAGGCCAACAGTGTCGCCATGCGCCAGAATTGGAATGCAGAGATACTCACCAATAGTCTCGACACCGCCGTCATCATCGACATGGGTGCAGGTCAAATTGACATCACTGGTTCCATACGAATACGGGCGTCCACGCCTGAGTGACCAACAGTCATCAGGCTCGATAAATTCAAGCAAACTATCCGTATTCCAGGAACACTTCCCATCAAGGACATCACGTGAGTTGCTATAGACATAGAGCTGCCCCGAAGAACCCGGTAAGAGCCGCTCCATGAAGATGCCAAGAACACGTAGAAGCTCATCAAGCGATTTGCAGCAATGAAGCCATTCATCGAACTCTGAAAGCAGTCGCGTTTGCCGCCGCCGTGCTTTTTCAAGCACAAGAGATTTGCGGGCGTTTTCACTGGCTTGTTCAGCCTCAAGCTTGGCCGCTCGCAATTGTCTCTGGTTTTGCCGTGCTTCGGTGACATCGCTAAACGTCACAACAAAACGCCCGGAACTCATAGGCCGCGCCGTCGTGTTTACGACACGCCCGGAGGGCAGTTGGCGATCAAATGCAAACGGGGATGCTTCATGAAAACGAGCTTCTGTCTGTGCAGCAACATCTGCGGTTATCTCTCCGCGTTTAACCGCAAGCTCCAGAAACTCCTTCCGTATGCGTCCCTCAAATATATCATCACTGCGCAATTCCAGAATATCGAAAACGCGTTCATTGTGCATTTCGCAGCGCCCGCATTTTGACCAGACAAGAACCCCCTGCTCCATTGAGTTAATAATCTCATGGATGGTCAGGGAAAGCTCGGCCTCAGAAAGATCAGGAGTATCGTTTGCCCCTGCAACCTCCCAACCTGTATCACTATCGGTTTCAAGCATTTTGCATGCGCCTTCCAGAACCTACGCTCCAGGAAATTGGCTAGGTTTACGGTTAAGAAACTAATGGCCAAATAATAACAAAGCCTTGATGAGCTTATTGGAATTGGAACCCCTCACTTAAGAACCAAGCCCTTAGCGCTGCAGAAATGCAAAGGCCTTTCCCTCTGAAAACCAATGGTTTTTGCCCTAGGCAGGTGCCCGCGGCCACGCTATCGACAAGGCATGTCAACACTTACGCCAATTCTTAAGTCACTCGCCGCTGGACACACACTATCAGTTACGGATCTTGAGGCCGCTTTTGCCACAATTCTAGCTGGAGACATCCCGGCAGAACAGATCGGGGCTTTCCTGATGGGGCTTGCCGTACGCGGAGAGACTGGCTCAGAACTGCTCGCGGGGGCCAAGACCTTGCGCGCAAATGCGCGGACCATCGATCTTCCTGGTCCAACCCTCGACACCTGCGGAACTGGCGGCCTTGGCTGGACCAGCCTGAACACATCGACCGCGAGCGCGATCGTCATCGCAGCAGCCGGGGGCATAGTGGCCAAGCATGGCAACCGCTCTGTCCCACCCAAAACAGGTAGCGCTGATGTCCTCGAAGCGCTTGGCGTTGAGCTTGATCTCGATGAGTCCCGGTTCAAAGCCTGCGTTGAACATGCCGGCGTTGGCTTCCTGTTTGCGCGCAGTCATCACAGCGCCATGCGGCATGTCGCGCCGGTTCGCGCAAGTCTCGGTATCCGAACTATTTTCAACCTGCTCGGTCCGCTCTCAAATCCCGCCTCCGCCACGCACCAGGTGCTCGGCGTCAATGAAGCGCGCTGGTTAAGGCCGATGGCTGAAGCCTTACGCGATCTTGGAATTACCCGTGCCTGGGTCGTCCATGGTACGTCCCCTACCGAAGACCGTGTGATCGATGAACTCTCCATTGCCGGTGAAACGCAAGTGATTGAGGTCAAGGATGGCACTTTGACTGAGTTGACCATCGTGCCGGAAGATGCCGGGCTGGATCGCGCGAACCTCTCAGCACTCGCGGGTGGCAAGCCAGATGAGAACGCGCTGGCCATTCGCGAGCTGCTCGAAGGGCGCGATGGCCCATTCCGCGATGCGGTTTTGCTGAATGCTGCGGCTGGTCTTCACGTGCTGGGTCTCGCCAGTAATCTGAAAATAGGCGCGCAAATGGCTGGCGATGCGATCGACAGTGGCAAGGCGCTCACCACATTGTCGAAACTCGCCGAGGCGTCTAAAGGCGGGGCATGAGTACAGCCCTCGACAAAATCATTGAATATAAGCGCGATGAAGTCGCTGCGTTGAAGCGGGCGCGATCTACCAGCGATCTGCTTGCCGCAGCACATGCGCAAGACGTGCCTCGTGGTTTTGCCGCTGCCCTATCTCATGTGGTGGAGACGGGGGAGAATGCCCTTATCTGTGAGATGAAACGCAAATCACCGAGCGCAGGCGAAATTCTTCCCGGCGCTGATCCAAGCGAGATTGCTGTGCAGTATGAGACCGGCGGTGCAGCCTGTCTCTCAGTTCTCACCGATGGCCCAAGCTTTGGCGGTAGTCCGGCAGATTTTGCGACAATCCGGAACGCCGTCAGCATTCCGATGCTGCGCAAGGATTTCATGATCGATACCGCGCAAGTTGTTGAAGCCCGCGCAATGGGCGCTGATGCCGTCCTCGTTATCCTGTCCTGCGCAGATGATGCGCTGGCTCTGGACCTTATTCAGACAGCGATAGACCTCGGCATGGACAGCCTGATTGAAACCCATGACGAGGTTGAGGTGGAACGTGCCCTCGCCCTGCCGTCTTCCCTCATTGGCGTGAACAATCGCGACCTCAAAATCATGAAAACGGATCTTGCGACCAGCGAACGGCTAGCACCAATGATCCCCGCTGGGCGAGATTTCATCTCCGAGAGCGGGATCAGCGACCCGGAAGACATTGTCCGTCTTCGCGAGTGTGGTGCGCGTCGTTTCCTAATCGGCGAAAGCCTGATGAAACGCACCGATCGGCAGGCACATGTCGCGCGCCTGCGATCAGCAGAATAATCAGACACCTCGGAAGTTTGCCGATCGTTTTTCAAGGAAAGCTGTAACGCCCTCTTTGAAATCCGGCTGACGTCCCGCTGTGCGTTGGGCAAACCGCTCAGCCTGAAGCTGGCTATCAAAATCATTGTCTTCAGATTGCCAGACCAGATCGCGGATCAAGGATAGGGCCTGCGTCGGTCCATCAGCAAGTTTCTGCGCATAGGCGCGTGCCTCATCCATTAAAGCGTCATCGGCCACCACGCGATTGATCAAGCCCCATTCCAGCGCTTCTTTGGCAAAGACTTTCTCACCAAATAGAGTCATCTCCATGGCGCGTGCACGTCCAGCCATGCGCGGCAGAAGGAAGGTTGAGCCACCATCAGGCACCAGACCGATCCGGCGGAAAGCTTGCAGGAAGTAACCACTCTCGCCAGCAATAATAAAATCTCCCATCAGAGCGATAGAGCACCCCACCCCCGCCGCGGCCCCATTCACCGCCGTAATGATCGGATGCGGATGCGTACGCATGGCTTTGATCAGCGGATTATAGTGGCTATCGAGGGCTTTACCCGCATCAGGCTTACCTTTCGGACCGCCGCCTTCGCTCATATTTGGTGATAGGTTTGCTCCGGAACAGAAGCCTCGCCCCGTTCCGGTAATGATCGTACAGCGCGCTTCATCACCCGCCATTTCTAATGCCAATGACATTTCACTGACCGTATCGATGCCGGCAGCATTCATTGTTTTCGGATCATTCAAACTGATCGTCGCGATATCCTCAGCGACCGCATAAGTGATTTTTGTAAAAGCCATGGCCGTTTTGCTCCCTGTTACAGGAGAGAATATCTCGCGCGCACGACAAGAAAACCATGACGTGGGGTCAGCCGGAAAGTGTTTGTCACGCCGGGAAAGTGCGTTATCCTTTACGTCAACGATAAGAAAACCCTGGGAGACTTAAGCAATGGCACTCGACGTCATGACATCAGACGGCATGGGCGAAATCCTCGCCAAACAAAAAGCTGCAAATATTCGAGATGGCATTCCCAGCGCAGAGCAGCGTATCGCCTGGATCGACAAATCCATCGATCTGCTCGTCACACATGGCGATGCTCTGTCACAAGCCATGGCTGAGGACTTTGGGCATCGCTCGATCGATCAGTCGAACCTGACAGACATAGCAGGGTCAATTGGGGCGTTGAAGTTCTCCAAAAAGCATCTGAAGAAGTGGATGAAGCCCGAAAAGCGCGGCGTTGAGTTCCCCCTCGGCCTGCTCGGCTCAAAAGCCTATATCCAATACCAGCCTAAAGGTGTTGTTGGCATCATTAGCCCATGGAATTTCCCGGTCAATCTGACCTTTGCCCCGCTTGCGAATGTGTTTGCGGCCGGTAACCGGGCGATGATCAAACCGTCCGAGTTCACTGAAAAAACCAGTGAGCTGATGAAAGACCTGTTCAGCCAGTACTATACCGAGGAAGAAGTCGCGGTAGTGACGGGTGGCCCGGACATTGGCGCCGCTTTCTCTGGCCTGCCCTTTGATCATATGATTTTCACCGGCGCGACCTCGATTGCTCACCATGTGATGCGGGCAGCCGCAGATAACCTTGTTCCACTAACACTGGAGCTTGGCGGCAAGAGCCCGGTCATTCTTGGGAAATCTGCCGACCTCGATAAGGCTGCTGCCCGGATCATGGCAGGCAAGACCCTGAATGCCGGGCAGATCTGCCTCGCGCCCGATTACGCTTTTGTCCCGGAAGAGAAGACCCATGACTTTGTTGGTGCAGCAACCGCGGCGGTTGGCAAGATGTTTCCCGATGGCCTGAAAGACAACAATGACTACACATCCGTAGTCAATCAGCGCCACTTTGATCGCCTGAACTCATATCTCGATGATGCCCTTGAGAAAGGCGCAGAAGTGATTGAGATCAATCCGGCGGGGGAGAATTTCAGCCAGCAACCTCACCACAAGATGGCCCCGCATATCGTCGTGAATCCAACCGATGATATGAAAGTTATGCAGGATGAGATTTTCGGCCCTATCCTGCCAATCAAATCCTACACAAACACCAGCGATGCTGTGGGCTACATCAATGATCACGCCCGCCCCCTAGGCCTTTACTACTTTGGTGATGATGCAAGCGAACGCGAAATGGTCCTGAACAACACCACATCAGGCGGCGTAACCGTCAATGACGTGATCTTCCATGTTGCTCAGGAAGACCTGCCGTTCGGCGGGGTAGGGCCATCCGGTATGGGTGCCTATCATGGCAAAGACGGCTTCTATGAGTTTAGCCACAAGAAAGCTGTCTATACCCAAACAGGCAGCGAGCTGCTGGCGATGATGCGCCCACCCTATGGTGAGAAATTCCGCAAGCAAGTTGCCGGGCGGGTGAAGAAATAAATGCAATCTTTCACTGTTGAGGAGGGCGAGTTTGCCGGATGGCAGACTTGGCCAACAGAGCCGTTTGAGCATGACACGGCAGGGCCGTTCTATTTCCGCAAGGATAAAAAGGGTCCAGTCGCCGCTTTTCGCTCTGAACATAAGCATATGAACGCTGGCGGGGTGATCCATGGCGGATGCCTGATGACCTTTGCCGACTTTGCCTTGTTCGCGCTCGCGCATGATGGCGACAGCGAGGATAGCTATGGCGTCACAGTCGCGTTTAATTGCGAGTTCTTATCCGGCGCGAGAGAAAACCAGTTGATCGAGGCCCGGGGTGAAATCATGGGTGGTGGCCGTTCTATCACCTTTGTGCGCGGGGTCGTGACAGCGGATGGAACCCCGGTCCTGAACTTCTCCGGTACAATCAAAAAGCGCCACCAGAAAGTCGATAGCCATTAGGGCTTGCCTGCGTCGCTAGAATACGGCCAACATCTGTTCATCAGAACAGATAAACGAGTCCTGTCATGTCCCCTGCCCCGGCCATTCGCCGCCGCCAAAGCAAGATTGTTGCAACCCTTGGACCGGGAAGCCGCTCTCCGAAAGTCGTTGAGCTCTTGGCTCTGGCCGGGGTCGATGTCTTTCGCCTGAATTTCAGCCATGGCAGCCATGACGATCACCGCATGGCCTTTGAGACTGTCCGGCGAACAGAAGCCCGTATTGGACGCCCGATTGGCGTTCTTGCCGACCTGCAAGGCCCAAAAGTCCGTGTCGGTAAATTCCCGGAAGGCAAGATCAGGTTCGGCTTTAATGAAAGCCTTTCGCTTGTCGCGGGTGAAACAACGGACCAAGCCCAAACCATCCCTGTTCCGCATCCGGAAATCCTTGCTGTTCTGGCTGAGGGGGACGAGATTCTCGCCAATGATGGGATGGTTCGGTTTACCGTTACACAAGCGGGGCAAAGTCCGAAGGTCACATCGGCTTTACCTGGCGAACTCGGTGACCGCAAAGGCTTTACCGTGCGGGGGAAGGCTTTGCCGGTTCAGGCTTTGACTGAGAAAGATAAAGAGGATTTGGCCTTTGCCATGGATCTGGGTGTCGATTTTGTCGCCCTCAGCTTTGTCCAGACGGCCGAAGATATCAGAACGGCTAAAGCGCTGATCACAAACAAAGCGCCCCTGATCGCAAAGCTCGAGAAGCCTGCTGCGATCGACAATTTGGGGGATATCCTGAACGCGACCGATGGTGTCATGGTAGCCCGGGGCGATCTTGGCGTTGAGTTCCCGGCTGAGGAAGTGCCAATCATACAGCGCCGTATTGTGCGTGCGGCACGCGCCGCTGGAAAGCCGGTCATCGTCGCAACACAGATGCTTGAGTCGATGATAGACAATGCAGCCCCAACCCGCGCCGAAGCCAGTGATGTCGCCACCGCCATTTATCAGGGCTCCGATGCCGTAATGTTATCAGCAGAGACCGCGGTTGGACGGCACCCGGCAACAGCGGTCGCAATCATGGACAGGATCATTGCCGCAACTGAAAACGCCGAGGATCACCCCGCCGCCATGGCTCAGTTTTCAGGCGACGCCAAAGACGATTTACCGGTAGATATTATCGCCGATGCGGCCTTCCGCCTCGCCGAAAATGCTGGCGCAACGGCGCTTGCTCTGCGCACAGGTTCAACCCGCCGACTGATCCGCTTCTCACGGCAACGTGGTGGTGTTCCCGTCCTATACAGCTCGAATGACAAGCCCCGCCTGCGCCGCGCGCAACTATTGTGGGGCATTCATGCGTTAGAAATGGGACCTGCTGGCGATGATGGCTGGGTTGATCGTGTCCATCAACGCTCTGGATTAGCAGGCGCGACAGCATGGTCAGCTTGGCGCGGAGAGGACGAAGGCGATGTGTCCGCCTGGCTCATGGGTGTGGTCGAAGAGTGAGCTCATGCAAACAAAGAATTCAGTATACGACCACATGTAACGCAGCGCTGGAAGAGCATAGCTTATCCCAATAAGGTATTGAAAGAATAACAATTAATATTATGCCACCAATATAATCCCTCAGTTACTAGAATCATCTTCGCAGTAACCTACAAAAGCAAGATTCATTGGATCACTAAACAACCAGTGTCTTCTTTCAATCTTTGCTATTTGGGAGCAGCCAGTTCGCATCCTCCTATTACCCCGAGTATAGCCAATGTAATAATAGGGGCTGCCCTCTTCATAGTAAGTGTCTTTTCGGATAAATGGGCTTTCTACAAAAGGAGCAACCAGATGCGCTGGATGCGCCTCAAAATATAGAGGTTGATCTGGAAAGCGATTGTGAGCAGTCATTCTTCCTGCGGCTTGCCTAAGCGAGAACCCCCAATAGTCTAACTCGTACTGATCCGGTTTTGCTTTTTCACGTGAAAACTCATTAAAGTACACATAATTAAACGGATAAAGATAAACATTATCGACCGAGAATGATAGAATATTGAGCCCCAATACCGCAAAAATAAATCCTCTCAATTTCATATAGTTATTATACACAACATCAAATGCATGAAAAATAATTATAACTCCAACAGGAAACATAAATAATAAATGCCTAACCCCATCATACATCGCAGAATTTCTGTAGAAAATAACAGACAATGGCAATAAATAAGAAAGAATAATTAAAATTCTTGCCGAATTTGATTTCGCCACAAGAAAAATCATACACGGAATCATGAAAATCAAAAACAAAATGGGCGCACGAACAGAATACCAAGCCCACCAATACTGAAAAGCAGACCAATCTTCACCGGTCGGCTTTAGGCACTCCCCAGCAGAAATTGTACACCCTCTCCACTCATGGTGAGACATATAAATAATAGCCTCTCGTATAAAACGAACCGGCTCTACCCAGGCCACCGGCGTTACGACATAAAGAGTGAATAACGCGATCGGCAAAGCTATCAGGCAACTTTTCAAGCGCCATATGCGATCCTTAGAGACCACGACACTGTACAGAAAACCAAGAAGCGGGACAAACATCACTGGAATTGCGATAATTTTGACAGCCCCGGCACCAACGCTCGCTAGTGCAACTGCGATCAAGCCTTTCAGGAAGCTTAAACGCTCCTGATCGAAAGATTTAATTACCCCCCAAAGCGCAAGACAATAGAAAAATGCTAGCGGTAAGTCTTTATAATTAAAAAACGAATGCCCTAGCCAATTTGGATAAAGGCAACAGAAATAAGCTGGCGAGAATAGACATAGTCTCTCCAGCATTTAGTAAGCGCATAATTCTGAACACTAAAACACAGGTTCCAACAGACCATAGGAACCCGTTCAAGTGGAGCAGAAACCTATACACGACATCGTGCGCAGTGCCCTTGTCGCCGATCCAAGGGCGCATCCAACCCGTAACCCAATCAGCAATACCGGTTGTTAGAATGCCATAAAATTCATAATCTCTCGGCAGGTCTGAAAAGTTTGGTCGCTCTCCATTTGCCCAAACCTTCTCAGCAAATCTCATATAATGATCAAAGCTTCTCGTATGGACATGTTGATCCCAAGTTTGACCACCAATCAGCTGTGCCAATAGAAAAACAAAGAAGTAAATGGTCAGAAACGCGTAGATAGCCTTAGAATTCACCATTCGCATTGCCCCACCCACAATCAAAACGATAAGAATAATAACGCGACACTAGTAATATTCAGCCGCATCTTGCGTCAACTATGCTTTCTGAATTATCAAAGGGCTTTGTTAGCTGATCTGTGACTTCACCCCGTAAATATCTCTTTTTAGGGAGGAAGACGCGCCGATAGAAACTGACAAACGCAGAAAGCTGTCGCCCCTTCTCTGTTAAGATAACGCAGCCGTTTTCAATTTTCGCCGTGCCCGATGCAACCTGCTCGGTAAGCCGAACGTCAACCAACCTGAACTCAGGAAGATACTCACGAACGAATATATCAGCCATCGCCTCTTCGGAAATTTGGCCACCTCTTTGATCAAGTTTTTCAACGATATAAAGAGATAGAGAACGATCAATAACCGTTGGTCCCATCACAGCATACAGCAAGATCAAGAGATTACTGGCAATCGAGACCAGAACCACCTCCGAGACCAGTAGAGCCGACTTTGGTCGCCATACAAACCAGTAAACAAGCAAAACGATGACGGATGCCAAAAACGCATCAAGAATGCAGGCATACAAAATGACTTTCACTGTTAGAAATTGAAAATGCAGGAAATTAATGACAAGAAAGCTCAGCCCCAAAGCCGCCGATAAAAGCAGAAGCTCCATGCATCGTCTTTTCCAGCTATAGGGAGAAATATGTAGGCTAGGCGGATTTTCGGCAACCATATCCAGATTTGACTCCTTAGTACCCGCACCAAGCCTCATTGATTGAGAGATAACGTTTAGCCTTACCGGGTTTGATATCAAATGCCACGCTTTCAACCTCTAATCCGCTCAAATCCAGCATAAGCAGATCTCGGCCCAATCTGGAAGAACGATGATCTGCTGAGACGCGGCGACCGTCTCTAAGCTCTGCGGAGACCTTATACACCTGTGGCATATCACCATTTTTGCCATACCAGAAAAGCTTGACACAGCTTCTTTCTTTCAGAAGCTTAAATCGGACTGTAGACTGGCTAGGTAGCTCTGTCTGATGCTGTCCATTGGTCCAGCGCGTATCTGGTTGTTTATCCATTGCAAGCGCAACGTTATCTTGTCTGAGGTTTTCAACTGATATGGTCTCAAGTGCACCAGTCCGTACGGGAACAAAAGCTAGCCTTACTGCCCCTCCTCTTCGTTGAGACAAATCAAATTCAAGGGCTTCATCGGTAATCGCTTTTCCCGAAAAGAATACACCATCCTGAAAATTTGCATCGATCGCTAACATTTGACCTGATCTGAAAGCTGTCTCGTTCAATTCGGTTCGCAGCCGTCCTGGGTCGTCAAGGTGTACGCCTAGTTGCCAATTCCGAAAAGGGGCATAAAATTTGACTTGATCGGGAGCCACAGCTTCTGAAAAGCGAGCGACTTGCGACCATGCCTCAATTGGCACGAAGTGCCAGTTTCTTATTTTCTGAACGCCATTATAGCCAATGACAGCAAGAGCTGCGCTGATGACTAAAGTTTGAATGGTCGCGCCCCATTCATAACGAAAAAGCTGTGAAACCAAAACAGCGCCGCCTACAGCGAGGGGGGCAACAATGAACTGTGTTGTACGCACAAGGGGTGTTTGCAAATACAAGCAGACAGCTGTGAAACCAATATACGCAACAAGGCAAATCAGAACCATCTTAAGCTGATAGCTCCACCCCTTCAAAAGAAGGGCTATCAACCCCAAAGCCAGGCTCGCATAAATTAGATAAATTGGCGAAACGTTCTCGACGAGAATATACTCAAGAGTCTCCCAAACCGACTCCATTGTCGCATAATGGGTTCCCCAATTCTTGGCATAGCCGGATGCGGCACCCAAAATTTGTGTCGCTGTGGGAAGATAAAAAGCGATACCAGCCAGGCCAGTTACCATCCCAGCAAATGCAAATCGCCAGCTCGGGCGCAACAAAAAAGCCAGACCACATTGTATGGCTGCAAACGGTATATAAATTGGCAAAGTGGCCCCGCCAACAAATGCACTTATAAATAGCCCGTTGCGACTGCCCGCATCACCATTTTTCAGGAAATAATATAGGAAAATGGACTGAGTTATTGCCGCCGCAAATACTATTCCATAACCGCGCGCTTGTAATGTCAGGTCCAGTGTATCTGTGTTGAGAAATAGTAAGCCTACAGCCAGCACTCCGCCAGCGAAAAAGCCTTCCTTGAAACTAAACCTCAGGAAGAAAAAGAGCGCTCCCAAAACGGCTATAAAGCTAATAATCCGCGCCCAGAATGGTGAATAGGCAAGCCCGGATGGGATAACAGACGCCAGCATATTAAACAGAATATGGTTGTTAGGTTCGTGATAATCGGTCCAGGCTGTATAAAGGCCCTGCTGAGAAAAATAGCGAATACTGTACAGTTCATCATTCCACATTGATGTGGTTGCCATGGCCCCTAGGTACTTCCAGAGGTAAATCGCAGCAACTACAACACAGAATATGCCAATAGAGTAAAGAAAATAGCGGCTATACTTTAGGGGTCTAAAAGTTTGTCTCGAAACCACGTCTGAGCCTGAATTTTCAGATGTCTCTTGCATCACTCCAGTCCCGTACCACTATCTTTCGTTTCCTATAGGTTGGCACACTTTCGGACGCAAGAAGGACTTCTAGTCAAAACAAAAATATAAATAGAAAGCGATACAGAAATTACCTTGATATAGTGCTGTATCCCCATTAGCGATCCAAAAATCTGACTAGTAAATGTTGTTCTTCGTCTCGTATAGTGGGGGCTCAAATGGGACAATCCCTTGAACCTGATATCGTTATTGTCACGCCCGTCCTGAATGATTGGGAAAGTTTCGCGCAACTCGCCTCTGAAATTGATACCTTGCCTGAATTGCAGAATTATAACGTCTCGATTCTTGCTGTAGATGATGGCTCAATTAAAGTTACACTTCCTGAAGCATTAGAGTTTCGGGGCTGTGTAACGAGTCTTAGCGTTTTAAAACTCAACGCTAATCAAGGTCATCAGCGCGCCATTGCACTTGGTCTTGCCTATTGTCATGAGCATCTGTCTCCAAAATCTATTATCGTCATGGATAGTGATGGCGAAGATCGGCCTCAAGATATTGCACGACTTCTTGAAGGTCACTCAAATAGTCCAAACTCAATAATCGTCGCAAGGCGACAGCAACGGTCGGAAAGCTTTCTGTTCAAAACATTCTACAAAATCTACAAATTCCTATTCGCAGCTCTGACCGGCAAATCCATTTCCTTTGGAAATTTTTCATTGCTTCCTGCAAGCCGCCTCTCAAATGTGGTTTATAATACCGGTATCTGGAATAATTATGCTGCGACGCTGTTGAAGAGTCGGGTACCAATCACCTTTACGGCCACTGATCGCGGTAAGCGTTTCTTTGGCACTTCGAGTATGAATCTTACATCACTTATGGTGCATGGAATCAGCGCGATTGCCGTGTTCTCTGACATCGTCATTGGCAGAATTATTTTCTTCCTGACAAGCGCTTCCGTACTGATTGTGATGGCCATTGCCGGTACAGTTCTCCTACGCTTGGTTGGCGGTTACTTTGTACCTGGCTACGCCACTTACGTTATTCTATTCTTGGTCAACTTGTTGGCAGTTTCCCTGTTTACTGGCTTTATGATGATCCTGTTATTGCTTGCTGGCAGAGATAGAGCGGCCACTCTACCCAACAAAATGACAAAAGACCTTATAGGCGATGTCATCCATCATATCACGATGAAGCAAGATGCAAGTTCAAAGCATTAAAGAATTCCTCTTCCGCACAATACGGTTCGGTTTAGTCGGTATTCTGGCAACCGTGCTTTATGCGGTTATATCGTTTGCTGGCGTGTTCTTAGGTTTAAGCGCAGTCATGGCGCATATCATTGCTTATGCGATTAGCATTGCAGCCTCATACTTTGGACAAAAATCCTATACATTTGGCATACAAAGTCAGCATCGAGAGTTCGGCCCCAAATTCGTTATTGCAACGCTATTTCTAGCGGGTAGTCAGTTTCTGCTTGTTTATGGATTGGCGACCTATAGCGACTTGCAAGACTACTTCATTCTCAGTCTCAGCACGCTTTACTATCCACCAGCGAGCTTCCTGGTCCATACATTCTGGACCTTCAAGACGAAGGGTGAGTGAATTCAACCCGGTAAGTTAGCTAGTGGTGTGGTGCGGGCGGCCGGGCTTGAACCGGCAAGGCCGTATTAGGGCCGACGGATTTTAAGTCCGTTGTGTTTACCAATTTCACCACGCCCGCACTTGATACCGCTTATGCAAGATTGCGCTGAAAAATACACCCCCGTTTTTCTGCTCTGCGCAGATGCGAAATTTACCCGCAGATAAGGGTGTCATTCCACTCATCTTGCCCTAAACAGCTCCTGTATAGAAAATTATCTACGGGAGAGCGCAATGCGCGAGGTCAATCATTTCATTGGCGGTCAGCAGGTGACAGGCACTTCAGGTCGCTTCGGCGACATCTATAACCCAAACACGGGCGAGGTGCAGGCCCGCGTTCAGCTCGCAACGCAAGCAGAAGTCGCCACCGCTGTGGAGAATGCCAAGGCGGCCTTTCCGGCATGGGCCAATACAAATCCACAGCGTCGCGCGCGTATCCTGTTTGAGTTCAAACGCCTGCTTGAAGCGAACATGGATGAGCTGGCAGAGCTGCTCTCTTCTGAGCATGGCAAAGTGGTTGCTGACAGTCGCGGCGATGTGCAGCGCGGCATTGATGTGGTCGAGTTTGCCTGCGGCATCCCACACCTTCAGAAGGGCGAGTATACTGAAGGCGCAGGCCCCGGCATTGATGTTTACTCCATGCGCCAGCCACTGGGCGTGGTTGCGGGCATCACCCCGTTCAACTTCCCTGCGATGATCCCATGCTGGATGTTCGCCGTCGCGATCGCCTGTGGGAATACATTCATCCTGAAACCTTCGGAGAAAGACCCGAGTGTACCGCTGCGCCTGGTCGAGCTTTTCCTTGAAGCGGGCGCGCCCGAAGGTGTGCTCAACATGGTCAATGGCGACAAGACCGCGGTTGATGCGATCCTGACCCATCCGGATATCAAGGCGGTCAGCTTTGTGGGTTCCTCCGACATCGCCCAATATGTCTACTCGACGGGCACAGCGCACGGTAAGCGCATTCAAGCCATGGGCGGGGCGAAGAACCACGGCATCATCATGCCGGACTGTAATATGGAACAAGCCGTCAAAGATATTGTCGGCGCCGCCTATGGCTCAGCTGGAGAGCGCTGCATGGCATTACCCGTCGCTGTGACTGTTGGACAGAAGACAGGCGATGAGTTCGTTGAGCGGATGATGGACGCGGCGCGCGGCCTGAAAGTCGGTATCTCGACCGATGCCGACGCTCATTATGGCCCCGTCGTCTCTGCCGCGCATAAAGCCAAGGTCGAAAGCTATATTCAGATGGGCGTAGATGAAGGCGCTGAACTGAAGCTCGATGGGCGCAATCATACACTGCAAGGTCATGAGAATGGCTATTTCATCGGGCCGAGCCTCTTCGATCATGTGAAGCCACACATGCAGAGCTACCAGGAAGAAATCTTTGGGCCGGTCCTACAAGTTGTGCGGGCTGAAAGCCTTGAAGAGGCAGCCGCCCTGCCCTCCAATCACCAATACGGCAATGGTGTTGCTATCTTTACCTCGAATGGCCGCGCCGCGCGTGAATTCGCAGCGCAGGTGAATGTCGGCATGGTTGGCGTGAATGTGCCAATCCCCGTCCCGGTCAGCTATCACACTTTCGGTGGCTGGAAACGTTCAGCCTTTGGCGACACAAACCAGCACGGCCCAGAGGGCGTTCGTTTCTGGACAAAGATCAAGACCGTGACGCAGCGCTGGCCTGAAGGCGACATTGGCGATCAGGCTTTCATCATCCCGACAATGGGCTAGTCGAACAGTTTCGAGACGCTCTCATTATTGGCAATTCTGCGGATCGCCTCGCCGAGCAGCGGGGCGACCGACAGGATACGCAGCTTCTTGGACTTCCGGTCTTCTTCGGATGGGTTGATCGTGTTGCAGATCACCAACTCATCCATCACTGAATCGTCTACCCGCTTGGTCGCTCTGTTCGAAAGCACGCCATGCGTGATGTAAGCACTGACGGATGAAGCGCCCTTCTCTTTCAGCGCCGCAGCCGCGTTCACCAGTGTGCCACCACTGTCACAGATATCATCGACGAGAATACACTCGCGGCCATCAACGTCCCCGATAATGTTCATGACTTCAGAGACACCGGCTTCCGGACGGCGCTTGTCAACAATCGCCAGGTCAGCGCCAATACGCTTGGCCAGCGACCGCGCGCGAACCACACCGCCAACATCCGGCGAGACGACCATCAAATCCTTGCCCTGATAGCGGCGCATAATGTCATCAACCATGACTGGAGACGCGATCATATTATCGGTTGGAATGTCGAAGAAGCCCTGAATCTGTCCGGCGTGCAGGTCCATGGTCAAAACCCGGTCCGCGCCCGCCGATGAAATCAGATTCGCAACCAGCTTGGCCGAAATGGGCGTACGGCCATCGGTTTTGCGGTCCTGCCGGGCATAACCAAAGTATGGGATCACAGCGGTCACTCGTTCTGAAGACGCCCGCTTGAGGGCATCAATACAGATCAGCAATTCCATCAGATTGTCATTGGCCGGGCGTGACGTGGATTGGATCACAAAGACATCCTCGCCGCGGACATTCTCATTGATCCGCACAAAGATTTCATTGTCGGCAAAATTCTTGATTTCCGCATCCGTCAGAGGACAATCGAGATGATCAGCAATCGCTTCAGCTAAAGGACGATTCGCGTTGCAGGAAATCAGTTTCATAGGATTGCCACCTTTGCCCATATCACCTGACCGCGCTTAAAGACGAAAGGGCGACGAGTCGCAAGACGACAATCGTATGACAGCGAAAATAAACAGCGATTACTCGCGGCCTATTCCAACTTTAGGGCGACACCTTCACGTCTGGGGTCCGCGGCACCTTCGAGGCCATCTGCCGTGACCAGAATAACGTGCAGGCCACTATTCTCGCCTTCCCGCTCTTCAACGATGTAACCCATGTCGCGTAAGGCTTGCGCCGCTTCTGGTCCGCCTTCGCGGTCGATTTCGACACCAACCGATTGCCCACGCGCGATAATATTTGGCAGGTTCACAGCCTCTTGAGGGGTTTTGCCCCAATCCAGAATACCGATGATCGTCTTGGCGGTGTAGGCGATGATGGAATTCCCGCCAGGTGAGCCCGTAACCAGCTTCAACTCGCCATCGGCATCAAAGATAATGGTTGGCGACATAGAACTACGCGGACGTTTGCCCGGCCCTGGGGCATTCGCAACAGGGAGACCGGACTTTGTCGGTTGGCGCGCAAAGTCTGTCAGCTCATTGTTTAACAGGAAGCCTTTGACCATCCGTGACGATCCAAAAGGCGCCTCAACCGTGGCGGTCATGGAGACAGCATTACCTTGGCCATCAATGATCGACAGGTGGGTTGTGCCCGGTACATCCTCGGTTGGATCCTGCCCCCACATACCGACAATCGACCCCCGCCCCAAGGCGACACCAGGATCGCCCGGGCGCGGCGTCGCATCCGGTGCAAACCGCTCTGTTGCCCGTGCATCCAGGTAGACAGGATCAATCAGATCGCGCGCGGGTACGGAAACCTGATCAGCATCGGCCACATAATGGTCCCGGTCCGCATAGGCGAGACGCTGGGCATCAACGAACGCCTTCAAATATGCGTCTTCACTCTCTTCGCCTTCCGGTAACAGGCGGTCATAAAGCCCGGCGATCATGTTCTGGGCAACGCCGCCGGAGCTCGGAGGGGGTGCTGAGCAAATCTGGTAATCACGCCATTCCCCGCAAAGCGGTGGGCGAATCTTGACCTCATAGGCAGCAAAATCCTCAACACTCATTGCCCCCGGTCGTGGCTCTTCGCTGATTGCCGCGACCACAGCTTCCGGAATGGACCCCTGATAAAAAGCGTCCGCTCCTTCAGTCGCAATCAGGCGAAGTGTTTCGGCATAATCAGGATTATCCCGAACTGCGCCAACCGCCAGTGGTTCGCCATCTGGATAGAAATAGGCTGCGCTGACGGGATGGTCATCGAGGCGAATAAACCGCCTCAGGCGTTCACTGGCCAACAAATCGGCAAGCCGCGGGCTCACCTCAAAACCTTCGTCTGCCAGCGTAATGGCATCAGAGAACACATTCGCCCACTCTGCCTTACCATGTGCAGCATGCGCAGCGCCATAAAGCGCCACGACGGACGGGACACCTGTCGATTTCCCGGACTGCCAAGCGTCAATGAAGCCTAAGGGAGCACCATCTTCCATGAACAGATCCGGCGTCGCTGCCATCGGCGCAGTCTCCCGGCCATCATAGACAAAGGTTTCGTCGAGACCGCGATCATAAACAACCATAAAGGCCCCGCCGCCAATGCCGGAGCTTTGCGGCTCAACAAGCCCCAATACGGCATGCACCGCGATTGCGGCATCCACAGCATGGCCACCTTCGCGCAGCACTCTCAGACCCGCCTCGACCGCACGTGGATCAGCTGCGGCAACCATGGCCCCTTTGGACCATTCAGCACGCACTTCCTCTACCGGCTCCGGCGTCGGGGCTTCTGGTGCCACAGGCTCTGGTGTCACGGCTGGCTGACAGGCTGCAAGCATGAGGGCCAGAAGTGGCAAACGAAGGGATGTCAGGGTCATAAGGCTACAGGCTCCAGCTTGGCGAATTCAGTTCACCACCGTAGAGCGTAAGGTGATGTTTTGAAAAGGCCCTGAATATGTCTGCTCCCGGTAAATTGAATCTCCTGACTGATGTTCCCGGCCTAAAGGTCGGAAATGCTCATAATGAGGCAGTTATGACCGGTACAACAGTGATTCTCGCTAATGAGCCTGCTGTTGCCGCCGTTGCGGTTGCTGGAGGTGGCCCCGGGACACGGGAGACCGACCTGCTGGCCGCCGATACGCTGGTCGATCGTGTCGACGCCATCGTCCTCTCAGGGGGCAGCGCCTATGGTCTTGCGGCTGCTGATGCCATCGCCGCGAAACTCGGCGCAGATGGGCGCGGCTTTGGCATGGTCGACCTGCCAGGTGTTCCGAAGACGCCCATTGTGCCTGCAGCCATTCTCTATGACCTCGCCAATGGCGGAAACAAAGCTTGGGGCGAGGAGCCACCGTATAGCGCTCTGGGGCGTACGGCTTTGAGTAACCTTGCGTCTGAATTCTTACTTGGCCGAAGCGGTGCCGGGTTTGGCGCTCGGGCGGGCCAACATCGCGGCGGTCTGGGGTCTGCTTCAATCCTGACCGAGGATGGCATGACGGTTGGCGCGCTCGCTGCCGTAAACTGTTTCGGCTCGGTCTACATGCCGGGGACAGAGGCTTTCTGGAGCTGGCCGTTTGAAATCGACGGCGAATCTGGCGGCGTGCGTCCACCTCAAGACTATCATGCCAATGCAGAGGATTGGGGCGAGGCCAAAATGAACCCGCAGCCGGGTCAGAACACGACGATTGCCTGTATCGCAACGGATGTCAGCCTGACACCGGGACAGGCCAAACGTGTTGCCCAAATGGCTCTGTCAGGCTTTTCCAGAGCGATTCGGCCCGTCTTTGCGCCCTTTGATGGAGATGCTGTCTTCGTTCTGTCGACCGGGAAAACCGCGCTACCTCACCCCGAACCTGTGAGCATAGCAAGGCTGGGAGAGCTTGCCGCAAACACACTGGCACGAGCAATTGCACGCGGAGTGCATGAAGCACGGTAAAAAGGTGAAATCGGCGGTTGCAATACATCAACACGCCTGTATATGTCCGCCTTCGGCCTGCTCTGGTAGCTCAGTTGGATAGAGTACTTGACTACGAATCAAGGGGTCGGGGGTTCGAATCCTCCCCAGAGCGCCATTTCCCATCTATCCGCAAACCATACAAAGCGCTTACGCGCCCAGATTCTTATATTTGCGAACAGCATAAGCTTTCATTGCATGCCAGCCTTGAACGCGAGCCATGTGAGCAAAGCGATAAGGGATGAAAGGCATATTGATGAATTGAGTGAGCAAAAGCCCCTACCGGGGCATTCTCTCCTTATTTTTGATCCGCTGGATCAAAAATTTAGCTTCGCTAACCAGTTTAGAATGGTGCGGCCGAGAAGACTCGCAAGCACTCTATTTGTCAAATAATTACAAGGTATTATGAGATAAGGATTGCTGATTTGTAGCACAAAATGAGCGCAATTTGTAGCACAATTTTCAGGAGCTAATTTCTCCTTTGGGCCACTTTGCGGCTACCAGAGTATCAGGGCTTGAGCCCTTAATGTCGCGCCCAACCTCGCACAACGCAAATGATTATGGACTAGCCGTTGTTTCTCAATGACTTAAATGCCCGAGGTCGGCGCGAGTGACGTGCCACATTCCATATTTTTTATCCAATTATTTCAATTACTTAGATGAATTAAAATCGATTTTGGTCCCCAGTTCGGTCAGATTTTGGTCCACAATTTTGAGGACCGCTAGGATTCGACGCTGGTTAAGCGCGTCGTCGTACTCCCGATTAGCATAGATCGCCCCAACGCGGAATCCTCGAAAAACTAGGTACTATTTGTTTCCCCTCACTATGAGCAAAATATCGCGGCGCCGCTATTTTTTAGGCAGCGTTGCTAAAACGTAGTCAAAAATCATCCGCCAACATAATCGCATTATGTCTACTCCGTAGAGCGGCGGTCCCGCCTTGATCCAAGGACACGCCCGAAACAACGCGCCTCAAAGCCGGAATAATCATGACATCCGTTCCCCAAAAGCCTCCATGACCGTAAACTTGGTAATCTCCAAGTGATCTTGCAAATAATCCCAATCTATAAGGGCTTTCTGTAGGGTGCCCTGGGGCGACCATCATCTCCCGTAGAGTCTCACTTGTTGCGAATACCTGACCGGAGAACAAAGCATCGTAATATCGCGCTACGTCTTCGACGCTGGCAATGATCCCTCCACCGCCAAACGCATCGATGCTGCCATCCACATAATAGGTGTCCATTCCATCGAGATATTGGTGCGCGCGATCTTGGCTGTCGGGGACGACATCCAACTCACCTTCCCAGCGAACACTCTCAAGTCTGAGATCGTTTAGTCGGTTTAACTCCAGCACAGCTTCACCGAGAGGTTTATCGGTTAGCCGTTCGATGGCCTCCCCTAAGAGGATGTATCCAGTATCCGAGTAATGATACGCTGCTCCAGGTTCAGATAGCTTCTCCGTCTCATCTATCAGGACACGAATTTGTTCAGTCCGTGTCCAGCCATGACTTGGATCGGAAAACGCAGCGATTTGGAACGCTTCCGTTCCCGCATGGTCGTTCATTCCTGAAGCATGCATGAGCAGATGACGGATCGTAATCGCTTGCGTGTCATATCCATCCGATTGAAGAAGGACTTTGTGCTCAATCGAAATGAAATCGCCTATAGGGGCGTCGAGATCCAGCCTTCCCTCTTCTGATAGTCTCAAAATCGCAGCCGCGACAAAGGTTTTGGTGATTGAGGCAATCCGGACGGGCGTATCTGTGGTCATTGCCTGGCCGGTCGGATCGGCCACGCCGATCGCTGAAGATATCAACTCTCCATTCTCGATAACAGCGACAGCAAAGCCCGGGACATTTGGCGAGCTTTCCTTAAGCGTTTCGAGTTCAATCTGTAGTTGGCGTTCTGAAACCGCATGCGTTTCTTGATACGTCGTACATGCCGCGACAAAGACACTTAAGATCCACACAATAAGTAGAAGCGTGTTTTTCATTCAACATTCCTCCGTTGGCCCCGACCGTAGCCTTGGTTTGTCAAAGCCCATCCAACAAGGATGAACCAAGCGATCATCCCAAGCCCAAATACCGCGCCTGCAACCTCCCCAAACGGAGGTAAAACGGTAAGAAGCCCCGAGATTCCAACCAATAAGCCAAGCGCTTTGAGCCCCATTGAAAAGCCCTCTGAACGAAGGGCCGCTAATGTGCAGATTAAGACCCAAAGGCCTCCCACTATCTCATTGCCACCGCCTAGACCAAGCTCAACGCGGTGCAACAGTAGCCAATCCTGAGCGGCTTGAGTGGGATCCACCTCGTACAAAGCACCGCTATGCTCAATGGCGACATTTGCGATCATCCCGGCGCCAAGAACCAGAGCGCACCAAATGAGGCCGAGAGCAAATACAACAATTGCGAGCTCAGGCGTTCGTTCAATAAAATGAAGCGTGAGAGCAGATGCGAGTAGCAGCAAGCAAATCGCATTGAGTACATAGATGATGAGGTTCCACAGTATCAAGATCAGTGGCGTTTCGTTAGCAAACTTAATGATTGCGGGAGCATCCAGAGCGTTGGTACCGTAGCCGAACGGCGCGAGGACTGTAAGCAGGATAGCAAACCCAATCAGATAGGTACTCGCACAAACGAAGGCTGCGATTGAGCCGACTGGACGCATACTATGACTTATCTTTGATATGCTCATCTTAGTCCGTGTCCTCAATGCCAAGAAATCTGAAGGTCTGCCCGAGGGAGTTAAAAATGCCGTGCGCCAATATGATCGGTAGTATGTTTTTGCGCCCAAACCAGAGATACATAAGACCAAAGGCGAAGCCGCCAGCTCCTGTGATCAGGGCGCCGTGGATGCCTTGATAGTACGCGTGGCGATATCCAAAGAATGCAGATGAGAGCAATAAAGCAATGATATCCGACGACCATCGACCTCCAAGAAACTCACTGGCTTTGCTGATCATAAATGCTCGAAACAGGAGCTCTTCAAAAAACGATCCATGCGTCCAAACCAACACCATGATTATGATGTAAGCGTTGAGGTTACCTTCAATGTGATCGAAACGAGACCCGTAAGTCAGGTCTTCAAAATATCGGTCGGCGAACAATGCCATAAGCTGTGTACAAAGAATGAAGACTGCGATGGATAGAATGGTCAGTCCGATTGTCTTCAACCAGCTGGGCGGATAGCGGAACCCGATCGCAGACCAGCTTGATCCACGACGCTTCAGTAAGATCGTAGCAAGTATCATCGCGGTTAGCGTCGATGCAGGACCAGCGTAGAGTTGGGTCACAGGCAGAAGACTCTGTTTGACGATGATCATGACACCCACAACGGCAATCAAATCGCGTAGCGCTGACCATTCGAAGCGATATGTGCCTATCGTTTTCTCTAAGGACATTAGATACCACCCTTCGCGATAGTGGCGGTGTGAGCTGGCTGTTCGGTCTCCTGCAAGACATTTGCTTCCGTGCCGGCGATAATAGCATCTGCGAAGCTATGGTTCCGGTCACGATGGCCAGCTTCATCTTCGCGCACGGCGAGAACGACATCTCGTAGGCGGGCATCGCTGGCGAGGGACCAATATTCAATGGCTATTTTTGGAGCGGGCACATTCTCAAGCCGTCCGGCGTCGAGCTCCTCCAAATAGTGCGTGTAGCTTGCGACGGCTTCTTCTTCGAAATAGCCGACAACTCGGTGAGCCGTGATTGGTGAAATCAGATACAGGATGAAGTATACTACAAAGAAAATCGCCTGAACGATCATGATTAAGAGCCGCTCGAAGAGCGTTGGCTCGGCAATTTTTACAAACGTCATAAGGTGCATGCGTTCATTCTCTGCTTCGTCGAGTAGCTCTTTGATCCAGCCCTGGTCATCCCGAATGCGCCGGAGTGCTTTGAGATGCTGAAGCATGCCGCCAACCATGCCTGGCACGGCGGCGACCGTCTCTAAAACCACGGCGCGATGACCGTAGCGTTTTTGGAAAAAGCGATCCGCGAAGAATCTAAGGAACTTTACGAAACCGAAAGCGAGGCGATCTCTAATACCCGCCGCTGCTCGGTGAGGTGTTTCATAAGTCATACTGGGGTCTCCTTTTGAGATGATCCGAAGACCGATCATGCGGAGTCTTTGGATGAAGTTTTTCAGATCATGTTCTTGAGCGATGCGGGGGCGCCGTTTTATCGATGGCGAAGCCTGCGAGAATAAAGCTCGATTGATACGATGCTTGGGTGAAGCCGGAGACTGAGCATTAGGATGTCAATCTCCGGCAGACACAGCGCGTTAACCGACGACTGGGTGACCACGGCCTTTCATGCAGTCGATAACAACTTGCCGGCGTTGCTCTCGTGTCTCGAGCATTCCGGCACTGCCGCCAGCGATCGCGCCGACAACAGCTCCAGCGATCGCGCCTTCAGTGTCGCTGACATCGTCGTCTGCAATGCCCGCGAGCGCACCAAGCCCGGCTCCAATCGCAGCATTGGTTTTGGTGTCATCATTGATGTAGCCACGCTCAGTAGCGAGTTGCTGGCAACTCTCCAAATCTGCAGCGTAAGTTACACTGACTGGGCCATCTGCGATGGGCTCATACTTGGCCCCGGTATTGGCGCACCCTGCGAGGGCGATGCCACAGATTGCAGCTGTCATAAGAATGAGGTTTTTCATGGGTTTTTCCTTTTGGTTGTGAATTGAGGTTGAGGATTAGAAAGATGTTTGCAGCGTGATGGCCGCTTCATCTGATTGGCTAAGATCGCCTGACCATTGGCGTGCATAGCGAGCCGACAAGCTCCATCGCTCGCCCATCAAGAGCTGCGCCCCAAAACCGAGATCAAACCGGTCTTCTATGGGGGCATTACTTCTTATGGTGACGGCTTGAGCGGTGTTATCGATCAGCTGAGATGTCAGCCCATAATCGTCATCGCCGAACTGATGTGTGTAAGCTGCGTCAAGCGTTGGACGGAGCTCAAAAATATTCGAAACGCTCCAACTCGGACCACGCACAAGCGCATCAATGGTTGCCAGACGATAGTTGAACGATTGATCTTCGAACGCGAGTGCAAGCCCTGTCGCACCCGTCTCAGCGTAGCCATCAACTTCGATGCGCCCTGCGCTCAGAGCGATACCATGATCGATTTCAAAAACGCCAATCTCATCAATAGAGCGAGCAGCAAGTTCGACATCCCAATATGAACTGTCAGTCGCCCCGCCCGCATGTAAGAGATCGACGCCAGTGATGCGGTTAATCTCGTCAATCTCATGGCCGCCCTTGGTCACAGTCAAGCTCACCCGACCGAGATCGTCGAAGTCGATTCCACCATAGAGTGAGAGTGCGCCGCCTTGGAGTTTATAGCGACCGCCGTCTTCGAACTTGGTTGTCGTATCGCCAAGAGAGAGCGCGCCACCCAGTATGAAGCTCTCGGAGATACGTCCCTCCAGACCGAGGACCGCACCATCGCTTGAAACATCAGCCTCAAGATCTGACCCAATCGCTTTGAGGTCAAAAGAGCCACCAAGCGGTGTGAGCCAAGCACTGAAGCGGTCACTCTTGTCGGTATGAGCACCAGGCCGAACGAAACCGCGATGGCGGGCTTGCTGTTCATAGACAATGCGCGGCATCCGAGCAGTCTGACGCGCCGCTTGGCCATTTGCGCCCTCAAGCGTTGCCATCCACCATTGGGCTTCAATTCTATGTGCTGCTTCGGTGAAGTGTAGGTCGTCGAAAAACAAAAAAGTGTTCTGAACATCGGGGTCTGCAGAACAGAGCTCACCGGTTTCAGTGAAACACGACTCTGTTGTATTAGAAAAACCCAGCGCCTCGCTATTTGCCGTGATGTAATCAACCATCGCGACATATTTCATGGTCACGATATTCACATCGCTCGGAAGCCCTTCGGCTTCGACCGCGGCAAGTATCGCGGCATTGGTGTCGGCAACGAGATCGCTCAGCACAGCTTGAACCTCGGGTTCATCCGCAAACTGTGGCGCATACTGAATAGGTTGGATCTCTGACAGGATGATGGTCTTCACCCCCGCGTCAGCGAGCGCACGGGCATTGGAGGCCGCTGCATTTACGACATCCAACATGATTTCATCAGCTGGGTCATCTTCACCAAGTCGGTCGAGGAAGTCATTCGCGCCTGCGAGCATGAATGCGACATCATCTGAGGCAACGGAGATAGCCCCATTATCGACCAGCGCTCCAAACAGTTCTGTTTGAGTTTGGACGCCTGTTTCGATCCCAAACTCTGTCAGATCTCCGCCGCGCGTCATATGCGCACCGGAAATCGCGAAATTCAGATTCGAAGAGTCAGCATCTGGATCGAGGATAATATCGACATCACGTCCGAGCATTTCAGCCCAGATCAAGCCATTGGATTCGCGCTGAAAGCCATTGTTTGATGAATAGGGTGAGTGATCTTCTCCCTGTTCTCCAACAATCGCTGACCAATTACCTTGGCCGGTGGCGCTATCGCCGAAGAAAAAGTAATTTCCTTGCCCGGCATTTGGATTTGCTTGCGCTTGCGCAGGCAGCGGGAGGAAAGCGAGAACAGCCGCTCCTGTCATCAGGGTAGAGGCTAGGGATAACGCGTACGAGCCCGCACGCGCTTTGATAGATTTTGGCATAAAGGTCTCCTATTCGGCCGTGACAGGCCGTTGCCAAAGAGTTGAATTTTAGATGTTTTTAGAGCGAGGCGCCGTGCGCTTAGCCGCTACAGGTCATAACTCATTTCGTCATTCGTCCCCCTCCGGAATTTGAAACATGGATGATGCGACCGGCTGAAACCGGTCGCGGTAATCTGAAGCCGACACGCCAACATGGCGTTGGAAGGCGCGGCGCATACGCTCGGCGTTTTGGAAGCCCGTCTTAATAGCAATTTGTTCAATGCCCGTGTCGGACTGTTCAAGCTCGACGCGCGCCTTTTGAATGCGCGCGGCTTCGACATAGTGGGCCGGGGTTACGCCGGTTTCGTCTTTGAATTTGCGCGCAAAGGTTCGTTCTGACATAGCGGCCCGCGCGGCCAAAGCCGTCACGGTTAGCGGCTCCGTTAAATGCCCAAGCACATATTCGAGGGTTTCATTGATGACCGGATCTTCCGCCTTCTGGGCCACCAGGTGGGCACTAAACTGCGACTGACCTCCCGGGCGCATCATGTACATCACATTGAGCCGCGCCACGTTCAGGGCCATTTCATGGCCGAAATCCATTTCGACGAGGGCCAGGGCGAGATCCATGCCGGTTGTGACTCCAGCTGAGGTCCATATATTTCCATCTCGAACGAAGATGGCGTCGGCGTCCACTTGAATATTTGGGTATTTCTGTTTGAGAATTGGGCACCACCACCAATGCGTGGTCGCGCGCCTATTCTCCAAGAGGCCGGCAGCAGCCAAAATCAGTGCTCCAGTGCATATAGAGACCACACGCCGGGCCTTCGGAGCAGCTGCTTTCACAAACGCAATCAGGTCTTTGTCGTCGGCGGCGTCCACTGCGTGGGGACCGCCGGCGATAATTAAAGTATCAATTGGGTTTGTCTCAACGGTCGCTTCTGCAAATGATTTATCAGCCTGCAACACAATTCCGCTGGCAGTCCGCACAGCACCACTCGCATGAGCCACGACGTCAACATCGTATGACATCGCATCATTTTCCAGGAATAAGCGCGTGCACATCAGCACCTCTAATGGGCCGACCACGTCGAGGGTATATGCGTCTTCGTGCACGACCATAACAACGCGGCGCGGCGCTTCAGGATTTGTCTGTATCTTCGTAGTCTTAGCCATTTTCAGACTTTACCCGGTTTCAAACGTAACGGTTAGGACAATAGCCCCACCATTTCTGCCAATTTGGCTCTTTGCCCGGTTCAATCAGCGGATCTAATAAAATCTGTGCTCAAGCGCCTCATTGTGCAAATAGAGATACTGCCAGTGTCAGAAATTGAATATGACCGCAGGTTTCAGTAAATAGACATTTGGGATCAATGTCGGACGCTTCGACTTTTATGAGGAATACTGAATGTCGGGGGCATTTCGGTCAGTTTCGATTAGTGTTTTTAATCGGTATCTCGATTTTGTCGTCGGCGCTGGGCTTGATGCGTCACGTCTTTTGACCATCGCAGGAACGACGAAACCAAACTCGGTTGACCCGGATGAACGTATCGATTTTGAGATCTATCAGCGTTTGGTCCAAGCAAGTGTTCAGATCTCTGAAGATCCATCATTACCGCTTCGTTACCCCATTGAGACCAAGCTGGATACGGCTACGATTGTCGGATTAATTGCTGAGACGTCTAGCTCGCTGGCGCAATCGCTTCGAGAGGTGAACCGTTACGCAAAGCTGATGATGGAAATCGATATTATGTCGGGTATCGAACGACATCCAATCGAGATTGATGGCAGCAAGGCGTATTTTCTGGATATGCGGCCAAATCCCAATTCGTTTCCGGAACTCACGGAGATTGCGCTTGGGCGCCTTATATTTGAGGTAGACGCGATTTTTCCAGGTGAGCCATTTGCCAATACTGTAACGGTAACCCATTCGAAGCCTGGTCATGGCGACCTTTACGAGCATTATTGGAAATGCCCGGTCGAGTTTGAAGCGGAACGAAATGCGGTAGAATTCGATGCTGCTTGGCTAAGCCGTGAGTATGAACAGGCTAATCCTTACGCATTGGCTTTGTTCTCCGAGAAGGCGACGGAACTCAAGTCAGAGTTGGAAGGGCGGATCGATCTGCGTGGAAAGATTGAAGCTGAGCTTCTTCCCATTCTCCATTTGGGAACCACCGACATTGACGCAGTTGCATCAAAACTGGGCATGAGTCGGTCAACACTTTATCGCCACTTGAAAGATGAGGGGTTTACCTTTGCAGAAATCCATGACGACCTTCGGCGACGGGTCGCAATGGACCATTTATCGGCCCGGAAAGTCTCAATCAAAGAGACTGCCTATTTGGTCGGATTTTCCGAAGCATCTTCTTTTAATCGTGCGTTCAAACGTTGGACGGGTGCATCTCCTAAAGCGTATTTGGCCGCTCGATAATGATGCCGCGTTCAGAGTGTATGAAAAATTTGCCGCGCTTGCGATAATTGGTCAGATCTACTTAGCTTTAGACTTCTCCAAAGATTAGCAGCGACTCCATTGTTCGACAGGATCGCTATTGCTGCAGACTTTTCGGGGCAAATATAGAGCGCGCAGGTCGAGCCCGCCGTCCCGCCACTCGCATGCAATATCCTTAAGTCGCTCTTACTTTGCGTGTACGACAACCAACCGGCGCACTGTGCCACGGGTTCCAACGCCCCCCGTTTGCCCAAACCCAAAATGGGCTCGGTTGATTTGCAGATCGCACGATCGAGCAGAGATATCGGATTCCGCAGGGCCTTAAGAACGCAATCTGAAAACCGTGCAAGATCGCTCGCTGACGATTTCAAGCACCCTGCTCCAGCCAAGGCCTGAAACGTCCAGGGAGACACGGCCTGACCATCTGGCAGTTTGGGCGAAGCGAAACGCCCACTCTTGGTCTCATCAAGGCCTGGGGTTGTATCGGCTAGACCGAGAGGTCTGGTAACCTTCATTGCAAGCAATTCAGAAAATGGCGTCTGCTCATGCATTGCGAGCGCTTCTCCGAGCAGTCCCACGCCCAGGTTCGAATAGGCATGATGAAACTTCGGCTCACGGAACTTGCTATTGCGCTGACGAAACCAGTCTATCAAATCGCTTCGACTAAAATCTGCATAAGGCCCTTCGAGGTGCGGAGACAGGAGCGCTTTCCACAGGGGTATATAAAGGTTTGGCAGGCCACTTGTATGGGAGATCAGACGTTCTGGAGTAATCCAGCGTGGAACATCCGCCAAAGCATCTGATAGCTCGTTCAGCGGTCTACACGGATCAACGCGGCCATCTTCTGCAAGTTGATAAAGCAGAATCGCGGTGAAAACTTTTGTGATCGAGCCAATCTCGAAAATGCGTTCTCCCGCAGGAATAGCGGCATCTGTTGTGCCTTCAGCGATTGTTGAAGTCTCACCGCGTTCTAAATGAACACCGACAACTGAATGATCAGCCCCTCGATAAGGCTTCATCATCACTCGAAGGCGTTCCATTTTGGGCTCTAAAGTCATAGCGCGCAGAGTGGTTTGTACTCGCCAAGCAATGATTGCTTATAACTTCTGAAAAGCGATTCACAACAGAAGTAGACTCTTCGAAAAAAGGTGCTGCAATTCATTTGCTAAGCTCGCAACCGTTGCGCTTTAGTATCTCCAGTTTCCAGGTGGCGATCCGTGCTTGCCCGCACTCTCGAACTTCGCTTCCTCTGCACGGTGTTGGATCTGGAGGTTGAACAGTACGCCCTTGAACATTGGCAGTAACGTTAGGCAGAACCCCGCCATGGCGCTCAACAGCAAAACCCATAGACCAACTTTCAACGCGATCCCAACATCCACGATCGGTAGTATGAAAAAGAATGGCGCGAACACGATCATCATCAGAGATCCAACGAAGAATGCTGGGCCGTCAGCTGTGTCCGCGATCGAAAAGTCCTGACCACAATGATCACACTGGTCGTGGAATTTGAGGTACTTGCGGAAGAGTTTGCCTTTTCCGCAGCGACCACACTTTTGGTGAAGTCCAGACATGATTGGCGTTTCAAACATCAAACTACCTCCTCTGGCGCTAATGGTCAGGTGGCCGACAATCCGAGCTGTCGAACTGTCTTCGTCCATTTCTCTACGCGTTCTTGTGTCGGATGACTGGCATTCACAAAGTGCGTGAGCTTTGCTGGTTTGAATCCGATGAAGCCAAGGATCTGGTGCTTCAACTGAACCCAAAGCGCGCCGCGATAGATCCATTTGAAGAACCAATCGAGAGTATCTGATGTTAGAATGACGCGCGCGGTACGACCTTCAAGCATCGGCGCCGGAAATGCGCCTTTCTTGTTTCGCGTGTCAAAAGTTCGACCGGGCAATAGAGCTCTATCGAACAGGCCCTTTAACTTGGCGGGGACACCTCCCCACCACATTGGGCTTAACAGCACCAAGTGCTCGCTCCACTCAAAGTCCGACAGAAGCGTTTCTAGGTCAGCTTCCAGGGGTTTGGTTTCTCTGTAACCGCCAAATCCAAAATCGCTATCAAAGTCCATATCTCGGATATTGACGATTTTGACTTGGTGTCCCGCCTTTTTTGCCGCGGCAGCATATTCAGACGCAAAGGTTTTCGACAATGAGGTTTCGGCCGGATGACCGTTCAGAATGAGGATTCGTTTTGTCATGAGATGTATCCATAAAGTGAGTTGGGTTTTGACAATGCGGAGGCCCGAAAGGCTTGACGAGCCGAACTGAAGAGCAGCCAGACCATCAGCACAGCCTCCCCCATGGCGAATGGGATCAACCAGTCCAAGCCCGCTTCGGGCGCAACAAAGCTCGCCGCATTGATGATGACGTAGGAGAGACCCGCGAGGACAACGACAATGCCCAGCCAGATCGGCGCGTGCCGAGAGTGCCAAATCGCGATCCCGAGAACGATCAAATGGACGCCGAAGAACAGGAAGGCCATTGTGCTGATCGTTTCTGCTCTCGTGAGGTTGAGCAGAATTTGAGTTTCAAGCGCTTCTATGCCGAGGTGTTCAATAAGCTCTGGATTGTGCGCAAGCCCATACATCTCAGCTGATGACATCAAACCTATGACGGCAAAAAATACATACGATAGACGGAGCCAGGCAGCGAGTTGGGACAAAGCGAGATTTCCCGCACGCAAAAACCAGTGCAGCGCCCAAGCCACGACAATATCCAGAACATAGACAATCATTAAGAACGCGCCGCCCAAAATGAACGCATCGCCATTCTGCTTAAGTGCGAGCAGAGTTGCTGCTCCGTCACCTGCAACCGTACCCATGGGGAGAAGGTAAAAGAGCGCGATTGTTCCGAAGATAGTCATGGCCATAAGCCCAAGACCTGCGATCCATGCCGATGCTTCTAAAGACAATACAGCGGCGTCGGTGACGAGGCGTTGCCGTTTCATGAAACGCTCCCGATAGAATGCTGCGCACCATCGTCTGGATTACTTAGAGCTTCGGCTTCCTTCCCGGCGAGTATGGCGTTTGCGAAGCTATGGTTGCGGTCTCTGTGGCCAGCTTCGTCTTCGCGCACAGCGAGAACGACATCGCGCAAGCGCGCGGCGCTCGAAAGAGACCAGTAGTCTATCGCAATCTTAGGTGCTGGGACGTTTTCCAACCGGCCAGAATCAAGCTCCTCCAAATAGTGGGTGTAGCTGGTGACCGCTTCTTCTTCGAAATATCCGACCACGCGGTGAGCCGTAATCGGTGAGATGAGATAGAGCAGGAAATAGACGACGAAGAAGACCGCTTGGACGATCATGATCAAAAGGCGCTCGAACAGAGTGGGCTGAGCAATTTGAACGAACGTCATCAGGTGCATACGTTCATTTTCAGCTTCATCCAGCAATTCTTTGATCCAGCCTTGATCATCGCGAATGCGTCGAAGGGCTTTCAGATGCTGCAGCATCCCGCCGACCATTCCGGGCACGGCGGCCACGGTTTCAAGAACGACAGCGCGATGGCCATATCGCTTTTGAAAGAATAAATCGGCGAAGAAGCGCAGAACCTTTACGAACCCGAAGGCAACGCGCTCTCGCGGGCCTCGAGCTTTGTGGTGTAGCGTATAGTCAGTCATCGGATTGCTCCTTCTTGAGCAGGAATTTCTGAAGTTTGAGTCGCTGACGCTCGATCGATGCGAGGTGATTGGAAGGCACGCTCTGCATAGTCTTGCGCAAGCGTGATTTCGCCATGCGGCGGCGCCGTCATATCGAGCGATGAGGTCGCGAGGAAAAAGTCGAGGGCGCCGACGCTGGCCCCGAACCCAATGGTCTTAGCGCCGCCGACAAGGAAGCGAGCAAGCCAAAGAGGAACATGGGAGATACGTGGACGCATACCCAAAGTTTCAAAGGCGAGGGTCGCGATCTCATTTTGGCTAAGGCTTTGAGGCCCTCCAGCTTTCACCCAACTCTCTGCATTTTGGACAGATGCTACGCAAACTTTTGCAAGGTCAGCACCATCTATCGGACTGATGCGCGCCTCTCCGTTTCCAAACAAATAAACTTTGCCCTTTTGCGCCATCTTCAGGATCTCGGCGAGATCTGAATAGAACCCGCTCGGGCAAATGATTGTCGAATTGATAGGGGCGGCATCAAGCTCGCGCGCGAATTTGGATTTTGCCGCAGCCATTGCAATGTGAGGCATTTGCTCCGCGTTGAGCACATGCACGTATGCAAAGCGCTCAACACCAGCTCGTATCGCTTCATCCAGAATGTTGCGGTTGGCTTGGTAATCGACGTCCATGTAGCTCAGACCATCGCGTTGACGCGTGATACCGAGCGCAGAGATGACGATATCTACCTCTGAGCAGATCCCATCGAGCGATTCTGGTTTGGTCGCTTCAACTTGATGCACCCGATCAATATAGGGCACCAATTGAGAGAGCTTTTCTGGCGAACGCGCGAGCGCGTGCACTGTATATCCAGCAGCGTGGAAGGCTTTTACAAGATGTCCACCAAGATAGCCCGTCGCACCAACAACCAGAACGGTTTGCTGTTTCGAACTCATCATTCTTTCCTTTCCATGTTGGCGTCGTTCTTTGGGCAAGCCGCTATTGTTCGCTCAAACGCATGCGTTAAGAGCGGCGTCGCCTGAGAAATCTCACGCCGAGGTCTTCACAAAACGATCCGGACCGTCTATTTATTTATGACCGGACGGTCGGTCATATATAAATCTTTATCCTGACCGTCAAGTCATAATAAACTTTTTTCGCGTAAGGATACTGAATGCCCAAAATTGTCGACAAAGAAGAAGTCCGCGGCCGCATTCTCGATGCGACGATGCAAGTCTATTCCGACGTGGGATTTCATGCCGCCACGATCAGTGGAATTGCCAAAGCTTCGGGAATGGGAAAAGGCACGCTTTATCTCTATTTCGATAGCAAGGAAGCACTGACCGTAGCGTTAGCAGACCGCATATTTGGCGGGATGGGCGGCGCATTTATGGGCAAATCAAGCTTTGACACCGTCGACGCTTTCAAAGCCCACCTGAAGGTGACCATGACGACGACTGAAGAACGAGCGAAGTTTGTGCGCGTCTTTTTCGAAGTGTTCGGGCCCAGCTTCGCTTCAGCCGATTTTGTAAAAAGCGTGGCGTCTTTCTTCGACGAATTGGGCGACTATTACGCAGCTGAACTCGAACGCCTGAAGTCTATTGGCGAGGTTAGAGCGGATCTTGATTGTTCGATCGCAGGCCGATCGCTCGCTGCCATGGTCGACGGTGTAATTCTTCATCGCGGCCTGTTTGCGATATCAAAGAGCCGACATGGGAAAATGATCAATGCGGCTCTAGATCTTTTGATCGACGGGATGAGACCACACTAGTTTGTTGTTTTGCCATCGTCGGCGACGAGACCTGCCTCTTTGTCCCAGTAAGGACTTCCCTGCCCGACATGGGATGCAAAGAAATCGACGAATGCTCGCACTTTCGCCGGAATATGACGCCGCTCAGGAAAGACCGCGAAGAGTGCTTGCTCAGGCATTGGATAGTCGGGCAATATCCGCTGCAGTCGTCCCTCTGCCAAATGTGCACCAGCAATGAAAGTGGGCAGGCGCCCGATACCCACCCCATCTATAATTGTTGTGCAAAGGGCTTCACTATTATTGACCTGAAATCTGCCTTTGGTGCGCACTGTGACCGCGCCGTCTTCCCCTAAGAATTTCCATTCCAAAGGATCGCGCGAGTAAGAGTAATGGAGGCAATCATGCTCAAGCAAATCCTGTGGGGTTTGGGGTGCATCAAACCGTTTTAGATAGTCGGGCGAAGCAACGATGACGCTATGGATGGGCGCTAGCTTTTTTGCGATCAGTGCTGAGTCTGGCAACGTTCCGGCACGTAGTGCGAGGTCCAGCCCGGACTCGACCAGATCGATAAATCGATCGTCCATGACGAGTTCCACGCTCAGCGAGGGATATGTCTTCAGAAATTCGCCTACAGCCGGTGCGACATGCAATTGCCCAAAAGACATGGGAACGCTGAGTTTCAAGTGTCCGACTGGCTCGCCTTGCAGCGCCGCCACTGCATTTTCTGCTTCTTGAGCGTAGCCCAATGCGTGAACAGCGTGCTCGAGATACGTTTCGCCCGCTTCTGTCAATGAGATGCTGCGCGTCGAGCGGTGAAACAGTTGCACACCTAAGTGAGCTTCGAGCGCGCTTATGCGCTTGCTGACGGCAGACTTTGTGATGCCCAGTTTCCGGGCTGCGGCCGCAAAGCCTTGGTTTTCGGCAACGGCGACAAATACTGGAATGGCCCCGATCTCAGTCATGAATCCCTATTGTCAACTCTTGCTCACCTGTGAGGTTCTGGAATAGGCGATTATCACATTTATGGAAACTCCCTAGATCGAATTCAACTTGAATGAAGTTGGAGACGACAATGCCGAAGATGCTCATCAATGGGATCCTTCGTGACAAACCCAAAGATCCGAATGGTGCCTTCGCGCGCCTGCCAAGTCAGTTTCGCGGATGGATTGAGCCTGATGCGGCAGCGGCGTTTCCCGCTGAGCAAGATCGCTATCACCTCTATTTGTCCAAGGCCTGTCCATGGTGTCACGGAGTAGAGCTGGTTTTGTCGCTGAAGGGACTGCGTGAGGTTGTTGGGATCACCTGGATGGATCCTATCATGTCCGAAAACGGCTGGGTCATCGACCAGGCACAGTTCGTTCCAACAGATGGCGTACCGCGTGATAGATATCTGTTCGAGGTCTATCAGCGCGCAGCACCTGACTACACCGGCGCGATTTCAGCGCCTGTGCTCTTGGACCGGAAAAGCGGAAAGATCGTGAGCACGGACTCCGCCGACATTATGAGGATGTTGGGCTCAGCATTTGCGCCCGAGGCTGGGCCCGAACTGTACCCAGCGCATCTGCGCTCCGAAATCGACCGGATTGCAGATTTTGTACAAGAGCCGGTTCGCAATGGCGTCTATCGCGCGGGCTTTGCCACGACGCAGGCAGCATATTGTGAAGCGGTCTTGGGACTCTTTGAGGCTCTAGAGTCCCTCGAGACCCTTCTGACCGAACGTCAGTTTCTCGCCGGTGAACAATTAACGGAAGTCGACCTAAAACTGTTTCCAACCCTGCTGCGGTTTGATCCGGTTTATTTCACGCATTTCAAAACTGACCGCGCGCGGATTGCGGATTATCCGGCACTGTCGAGATACCTATCTCAAATCATAGAGATACCGGAGGTCGCCGCCACGATCGACATGCCTCATATCCGCGAGCACTACTTCCGCAGCCATCGTCACATAAACCCAGCAGGTATCATTTCGATCGGCCCAAAACCGATTTCGGGCCTGCAGACCATTATGACGGAGCACGCGTAATGCCCAGCATGATCCAGCGCGCGTCCCCGACAATGCTGATCATTCTGATCGGGCTACTCGTCGGCGTAAGCGTAACCTTATCGAAATTGGTCGCCATATCAGGTGTTCCGCCGCTTCTTGCATTGTTTTGGCAAGTCGCTGTGGCAAGCACGAGCCTTCTCCTTGTTTTGCTTGCCGGTAGAACGCGTCCCCGCATCGGAAAGACTTACATCGTCTATTATCTGGGGGCGGGCCTCCTTGGCGTGAGCGTGCCCGGTGTCATCGGATACGTGGTTTTAGAACATATCAGCATCGGGTTTTACTCGGCGCTCATGACCTTGGCGCCGATGTTCACCTTCATGGTCGCAGCTTTCATCGAAAAACGAATGCTCCCACTTAATCGCTTGATTGGCATTTCGATTGGATTTGTGGGCATTAGCCTTGCGACGGCTCAAGGTCTGAACGGCAACCTCGACGCTTCATTCTGGATACTATTGGCGCTCGCGGGGCCTGCTGTACTCGCATTGGGCAACGTGTTTCGAAGCCGCGCTTATCCCTCGGGCGCAAACCCGACCGCTCTTGCCGCCGGAACACTCTTTTTTCAGGTTGTACTGATTGCTCCAGCTTTGCTCCTAACCGGGCAATTCAGAATAGACCCTGCAATCAATCCAACCGCTTTGTTCGCCGTCCTCGGCATCGGACTGATCAGTGCGCTTAGCTACGCTCTAACCTTCGAAGTTCAACGGCGAACCGATGGCGTAGGCTTCTCTCAAGTTGGTTACTTCGCGACCCTCTTCGGCATCACCTTCGGCGGGATCGCCTATGGTGAAGAAATTTCGCCCATCTTCGCTGTGTCTCTAGTTTTCTTATTTGTGGGGCTAGCAGTCACCAACGGGCATCTAAAGCTGCCAGGTAAGGCTCTCTCATCGATAGCGTCGTCGACAGCAGATCACCCGTAAACGAACCACCACTCACTCTGCGATGAAAGGAAAGTCCCATGCAGATTCTAACTCAACAAAAAACCGAACATACGCCGCTGATTACAGCTCTTTACAATGCTGTGGACAGCTTGGACGCCGAAGGCGTTGTCGACCAAGTCACAGATGATGTGCGCTTTCAACTTGGCAATCACGAAGCCCTAAACGGACGCGAGCAGGTCAAGGCAGCGAATGAGGCGTTCTTCTCAACGATCAAAGCGATGCGGCACACGATCACGGGTATTTGGTCAAACGGTGACACAGCGCTGTGCGACGGCAATGTGCACTACACCCGCAATGACCTTACCGAAATCGAAGTCCCATTTGCTGCGCATCTCGACCTATACGATGGCAAAATTGCAGACTACAGAGTTTTCGTCGATATATCACAGCTTTGAGTTTACCGTCGACTAATGAAGCCATCGTCCGAACAGCCGCTTTAATACCGGCATTATCGCGTAATTCATCAAAATGACGATAACTCCTACCGCGATGATAGTGACGACGAGAAGCTGATCCGGGAATAAGCTCGAAAGCAATTGCGGAACAATGTAAACAGGCGGCAACAGACCGATAAAAGTGAGTACTGCTATCTTATGTCTTGGCAACGGCCTGCACGGTTCGATCGGATCGTCCGGTGTAGAAGGCATTTCTGGTATCCTGGTTTTTCGTTGATATGGAACTGTGAGGGGACTGGATTGCCCCTGCCCCCTCCACGCACCTCGAAAGGCTAGCTTGAAGCTGCCTGCTCAATGGCACTGGTTCGGACCTGGCCAACCAAGATCGACCAATCCATGGCGAGTGCTGAGTAGACTTCCATGGCTTTTGGTGAAGCATTATCAGCAAGAATTTCGATCATGAGGCTAGCCCCGTCTGCGATCACAACGCCGCTCTGAACGAGGCGCGCCATCCCGGTTTCCCGTTTGGTGGAATTGAAATTGCCACTCGCATCCACCGCCACGTAGGCCTCGAAGCCTTCTCTCACGGCCCGCATCGCCGGGAAAGCGGCGCAGACTTCAAGGGAGATTCCTGCGAAGATCAGTTTCTTGCGTCCTGTCGCACGTATCGCTGCCTCGACGCGAGGATCGTCCCAGGCGTTGACGGTGGTGCGATCGATGAATGTTTGATCAGGAAGAGCCGCTTGCAGCTCTGGGAAGGCAGGCCCCCAAAGCGTCTCTGCCGATGTGGTGGTGGTTACAATTGGGATTTCGAGGGCACTCGCAGCCTTAGCGAGGCCAACCACATTATGCTTTAGCTCGGCAATCGAGAAATCCCGAATGCCCGTCATGAGCCCCACTTGATGATCTATCAGTACAAGGGCTGCGTTATCCGCTGTCAAAGGTTCGGGGTTGTAATGCGTCGTGGTCATGGTTCACTCCTTTTGATTGGTTGAGAGGCTGGAATTCGAATTAAAGGTCGTCGAGTGAGCCAAGCTCGCCTGCGGCGTGCGCAGCAAACATGGCATCAACTTCCTTTTCGGTGGTCATCGCGAAGGGGCCGCGCTGCACAAATGGTTCACGCAACGGTTCAGCTTGAAGAATGACGAAATGCGCTTTTGTGTTTCCGGAGATGATAAGATCCTGGGCTTGGTCCTGAGCACGGATCGATACCGACGCTCCGGATTTGAGAGATGCTGTCGCATCGCCGTTCCGGATACCGATGGCACCATCGATGCCCAACAGCCACGAAGATTGTCCGGATGGAACTTGATGTGCGAACGAAGCGCCCTCTTCCAGATTTACATCCAAGATGGTCATCGGGAGTGCGGGTGAGCTAGCGCCTTTTATCTCATGGCTTTCACCAAGTACCAGGCGAGCGCGATACCCTTCGCCGACACTCACCGGCATGTCGGTTGATTTGACATGAAGAGAGTCTGGCGCGTCATACTTCATGCGCGTTGGCAAATTTACGAAGACCTGCAGCGCGTGAGTGCGTGCGCCCGTTCGTGGCTTTTCATCGTGGACAGCGCCGCGTCCTGCCTTCAGCCAGTACAGGTCCCCCGGCAACAAATCGATGTCGTTACCGAGGCTGTCTTTGTTGTTGAAGATGCCTTCGCTATCCTCGAACAGGATTGATACAGCCGACAGGCCCGCGTGGGCATGAGGCCCAAATGTGGGCGCTGTCATAGTGAAATGGTCCACCATGATCAGGGGATCCATTGCTCCCGCATACATGGCGTGTGTGAAACTCAACGCGTCAAACCCTGCGCCGATCGAAAATGGCTTCCCTTGAACTTTTGTCAATTCAACAGGGACCGATTGTTCGTGTGCATTGTATGAGTCATAGGGCATTTGGCTTCCCTCTCTTTCGTTTGGTTAAGTCAGTTGATTGCAGTAATGAGGAGCGTTCTGTTGTTCGGAAACGCCAGAGTATGGACCGATCGAGTCAGGTCCTGATTGCCGAACCGAGCTCGTTTCCAGTCTGTATGAACGAGGGGTTTGCCCTGCCCAGCGCTTGAATGCGCGGGTGAAACCGCTCTGCTCAGAGAACCCCGTCAAAAATGCGATTTCGGCCAGGCAAAGTTCTGTTTCCTGTAATAGCCGCTGCGCAAGGTCCTTACGGGCCATATCAACAATGCCCTGGAACGAATGTCCGTTGGCGGACAAATGCCGCTGCAAGGTCCGGGGGCCGATCCCCATTTCCGAAGCGATAGCGGAAAGTGTGGGCACGCCTTCGCTGAGCGTGTCGGTGACCGCACGGCGGACTCTACCTGCCAAATCGATGCGCGAGCGTGAACCAATGGATCGTCCTGTTTCT
Source organism: Hyphomonas sp. FCG-A18 (assembly GCF_045287255.1). Classification (GTDB taxonomy): domain Bacteria; phylum Pseudomonadota; class Alphaproteobacteria; order Caulobacterales; family Hyphomonadaceae; genus Henriciella. Next base: position 1,051,275 of record NZ_CP137142.1, on the reverse strand, counting down.
GCCCGGGACCGACTTGCAGGGGTTTGCCCGAATGGTTCTGAAAACATTGAGTGGTCAAACGGGAATGCGTCAGGTCGCGCCCAAATGACATTCAGTTCTCCGAGGAACAGTGCCTGTTCAGCGGTGTGATGATCCTGATCTATTGCCAATGAACTGTACGACATGCGTCCTCTCCTCTTCTCGAGTTAAGGACATACTATCGGAACGACCTGCGCGAAATTCCTGTACATAGGACTTATCGTTCTATAAATGGCACCATGCTACAGGATCCGACATTCGATTTGAACGACTATGCCTACTTCTTCCATGTGGTGGAGCAGCGGGGATTTGCGCCCGCGGGACGCACGCTTGGCATCCCGAAGTCCCGGATCAGTCGTCACATTCAGCAACTGGAAGCGCGACTAGGCGCTCGGCTTATCCAGCGAACCTCGCGCCAGTTTGCGATCACTGATGCGGGTATTGAATTTTTCCGTCACGCCAAGGCCGTGATGGAGGAAGTGCATGCGGCGGAAGTTGCGATCAAGCAGCGAAGCGAAGTGTTGACTGGGAAAGTGCGTATATCCTGTTCACCGGGCGTCGCGCAGTTTGCCCTGGAAGCACTTGTTTCAGACTTCCTCCGCCAACACCCGAAGGTCGAAATCGGACAATTCGTTACAAATGAGCTTGTCAATCTCATCGACGCAGGCCTGGACCTCGCGATCAGAGGGCACGTCGAGAACCTGCCAGATTCTAGCCTCATCCAGAAGCGAGTCGCAAAAGTCGATTGGCGATTGTTCGCCTCGCCTCGCTACACCGAAGAATTCGGCGAACCAGCTGCCCCCGACGACTTGAAAGTTCATAGCGGGCTTTGTCTCGGATGGCGCAACGATGTCGGGCAATGGAAACTGCATAACAACCACGGAGATTCAAAACTTATTCAATTCATTCCCAGACTGAGCAGTGACGATATGGTCACGCTCAAGGAAGCCTGCGCAGCAGGTTTAGGCGTGGTGTCGCTTCCAGCCTATGTGTGTGAGAACGACGTCAAAATCGGTCGCCTTGTAAGCATTCTCCCGGAATGGAGATCCGGCGAAGCAACGCTCAGCCTCTTGCAGCCATCTCGCCGCGGGACACCACCTGCTGTGACCGCCTTTGCAGAGCACATCACCCGGAAATTGCCTGAGTTGATTTCTTCGAAATAACCATGGCGGCGCGCAAGGGTCTTTTCCGTAGCCTTCTCAACGCTCGCTGAAAGCGTAAGCGTCCATAGCGAGCACACCATAGGTCGAACTCTTATGGATCCGTCTTCCTTTCGCCTGTTCACCGCCCGCGCCCATAGCCACGAACAGCGGCAGAATATGATCCATCGTGGGATGGTTTTTATGTCCATCAGGACCGGACTCGACAGCATCCAGAACCCCTGAGACATCGCCAACCCCTATTCGGTCTGAAAGCCAGTCCGCAAATGTCGTCACCCATTCCGGACTTTCCGCATCCAGATGATAGCCGCCCTTGAAAAACTCACGCAAATTGTGCGTTGCTCCTCCAGATCCGATGATCAGAATTCCTTCCTGACGAAGTGGCGCGAGCGCCAACCCGAGATCGTAATGCCATCGAGGCGACATTTGCATGTTGATTGAAACCTGAACGACAGGAATGTCGGCATCTGGGTACATCAAATGCAAAGGCACCCAGGCACCATGGTCAAAACCTCGGCTTGCATCAGCGCTCGCAGTAAAACCTGCCTTGTTGAGACGATCGACAACCTGGGAAGCAAGCTCGGGATCTCCTGGCGCTGGATAGGCGATCTCGTAGAGAGGCTCTGGAAACCCAGAGAAATCATAGATTGTTTCGGGCGTCGCGCTTGAAGTTACAGCGACGCTGTTTCCGTGACTGTAATGATGAGCAGATATCACCAAAATGGCTCTTGGGCTGCCAATCTGCTTGCCTACGCCACTCAAATAGCGCCGGGCCGGGCTATCCTCAACGAGTAACGCCGGCGCGCCATGAGAAATGAAGAGCGATGAGTGTTCAGTCATGAGAAGAACTTCCGTTCGTACAATAGCTGCGCCGGATCTAGCGCGCGGCGCGCGCCAGATCCGGTCAAGTTACGTTTATCCGTAATGAAATACTTCACGGACAATCTTTCCGTCTTTCCATGTGCGGACCGCGACCTGACGATATTTGCGCTCGCCCCAATCGCGGTGCGTGAAGTCAAAGTGCCAATGGGAAAAAGTTACATTCTCCCCTGAACCAGTTGCGAGCACTTCTGCGCCGCGAAAGTCTGTGATGGCACCGAAGAATTCTTGTTCACGAATGCGGTTCGCTGACTTCCCAATGGTAGGCTCCGCATCGTTTTCTTGCATCACCACATCTTCGGCATAGTAGCTTTCGAAAGCTTCGAGCCCTTTTCCATTGAGAATGGCCTCATTGAGTTCCGCATCAAGCGCTTCAATGGTTTGCGAGTTTATTTTTGTTCCAAACATAATGGATTCCTTTTTTGAGTTAAAATCTGAGATTGGTGTTCAGGCCAACGCTTCCCGGCGCTGGTTGCGAGGGGAGCGAAGGCTAAAAGCCCCGTTACCAAGTAGCGATTGCGCCACTAAGGCAGCGATCAGAAAAGCGGGGTATTCCCAGCCGCCGCCTTCGTTGGCGAAGGCCCAACCATTTGCCCCGTGAACGAACAGGATTGTCCCCGCGAGCAATGGGATAAGTGCTACCGCCACTTGCCGCGTGAAAAGACCGAGAAGCAGCGCTACGCCACCGACAAGCTCAGCGAAGATGGTGGCATATGCCATTATTCCAGGCAGCCCGATCGATTCAAAAAATCCAACTGTTCCAGGCAGGGTAAAGACAAAGATTTTCAATCCCGCATGGGCGAGAAACATGACGCCAAGCGCCACTCTCAAAACAAACACACCATAAGGTACAGCCATGTTATCCAACATTTGAATGTACTCCTTTCTCAATTGTACCGGTCAACAGATATGGAAAACGTCGGATCAATTCTTGCCTTCAAGCGACGGAGTATTGACAGATCGCGTCATAGTTTCGGACCCAGCAGTGCCCTCGGATGCTCGGCCTACTGATCAATGAAGTCTTGGCCTTCTTCCTCGCCAGCCGAAGGCGATTGCGAGAATGACGATGATTAGAGATCCAACACCCATCCACAGAAGCATGGCTTCAAATGACATCAGGAACATTAGGCTATCGATATTGCCGGTCTTCCAGAACACCCACTCTCCGGCCAATTCGGTGGCGAGCATCTCGCTACCGGTCGAGAGGATAACAATCCCGTCACCGGTCGCCGGATCAATGCGAGCCACAGTGTTGATGGCTGGACCATTATTTCCGTCATGGCCAATGATGTATCCGCCGTCATTATTTTGGGCGTAAAGCATGGCTCCGAGCCCCCAGATGTCTGCACCCATTTGCGATGCGTGCGGTGTGCGAATTAACTCAAGCGATTGACCCGATAGAACTGATTGCCCCTCCGGCGTTGCCTGCGCCTTGATGAAAAGCGCGAGATCATCTGCTGAAGTGAACAGGGATGTGGCGGCAAGGGCGGTGTACCAGCGAAAAGGTTCTGTATCGCCATTCAGATTAAAGTTCTGGGCAAGCCCAAGCCTAATCGCCTCTTCATGATTGAAGGTGCTGCGCTCCATACCGAGTGGAACAAAAACGCGCTGGGACATGAATTCTGCAAAAGACTGACCAGAGACTTCCTCGATCACCAATTGCAGGATCGTGTATCCGCCTCCGGAATAATTCCATTCGCTGCCGGGTTCTGCGCCAAGCTCAACCACGCCTGAATTGCCGGGCGATGCGTCAAGTGCGCGCGTCAACGACGCTACAAGAGATTGAACCTCCTCAGCGCGTTCAAATCCGTCATAGCCAAGACCATCCGTCAATCCGGCTGTGTGGCTGAGCAAGCGCCGAACCGTAACACCTGAAGGGTCAAACGCACTCTCGGGTAATTGCCAGCGGGTGAGATACTCAGAGATTGGCGTATCGAGATCGATTGCTCCCTCTTCGACCAGCACCATGACCCCCCAGGCGGTGATCCATTTTCCGAGCGACGCGACCTGGTAGACAGACGATCCATCGACGGGCGTACCCGTGGACATGAAATAACGCTCAGCGACCTCACCATCTTCTATCAAGATCATACCAAGATTGCCGGTGTGTTCATCGGTGACCGCCTCTTCTGCGGCGGCGGCAAATGCCGGTGCCGAGTCCGACTTCACAATCGGCGACTTCAACCATCCTTCACTTGTGGCGAAGAAGACGGATATGTTCCACGCGACGACGGCGCTTAGCGTTACAAGTGACAGAACCAATACTCTAATCATTGGGTTTCTCCTCGGTATTCGGCTTATTGGTTAGGCGGCTGGCAAGACCCGATGCTTCAAGCACCCCAATGGGGTCCTGAAGGTTCAGCAGTTCGCGGATGGCCAAGCCCTTATTGGCGGATCGCTCCACATAGGCGGTTACAATCTGACGCCCTATCCAGTAACCAGCTTCATCGGGCCAACCTGACGGCGCGATCCCGGCATTGAAATGCCACCGTCTAAATGCGCCCCGGGCTTCCGGAGACAGGGTCGCAAGCGTTTCTCCGCGTTCAGCGCTTTTTCTGAGGACCTCACGGTCGGCGGCATATTGAGACCAGAGCATATCACTATTCGCGCGCGCCCATCGGTCACGCTCTGTGTCCGGCACACGGCCGGTTACGGTCATCGCGATATAATCTGCAACACCTTCGTATATCGACGCCACAAGAAGTGGATCTATCGCATAAACATATTCACTCGGCATGCCCTGGAAGGCATGGACACTTTCATGCGCAAAGAAGAAACGGAACGTTTCCCTGATTTCTTCTTCGGTGTTTTTGGCAGCGCAAATGACTTCAAGGCCAAGCACCTGGACACCGGGAGCGGCGGTGCCTGCTGATGTCCCGGCGCCGAATACTGCATGAACTTGAGGCAGATCATATTCCGGCAGAAGCTCGTGAAGCTTTGCGTAGATAGCCCGCAGTTCGCCTTGCGCCGATTTCGCCAGAGGCAGGCAAACGCCGATGGCACGCTCATACTTTCCTGGATCCGCCTCGATTGCAGCAGCAAAGTGTTCCGCGCCTCGGAAGCGAGTTTGCGCCAGCAACGCCAGGCCCGGCCCAGCATTCGCCAGATAATCGGCTTCAAGTTGTGCGGCAGTCGGCGCCCCGTTGGTTTCGTCGAACAAGGTCGCAAAGCGATCTGCGTCCGTTGTATCGATGGTTGCAGCAGATGGATTGACGTTTTGCGCCAAAGCCATTGGGCTCATTGCGAGCACTAGGGCGCTCAAAAAGCCCGTCAGACTCCTATGCAAGATGTGTGTGGCGGCCATAACTACACCTGCCCACTGGTGATGAGGGTGATCGCAGCGATGATATAAAGTCCCGCGGTCAGCACACTGCCGAGCGTCCGGATATGATTTAGGCGGGTCCAGTCGCGGCCATATTTCACCCAATAGGCTTCCGCCTCCGAGGTTGTGTGATCGAGACGCTCAAGCTTGTTGTTCATTGGCACATTGCCAAAAATGGTCATGAAAAAGACCATTGGCAGGTACACAATCGGTGCGAGGATCAGCGTAACCAGAGCAGCACCCTCGAAGATCGTTGTGCTATAGAGCGCGAACAGGACTGAAAACAGCGCAATGGAGAGAATTCCGGCGACGAACTGGGTTTTGATCACAGTGCGGTTGATGTGTTGCATCGCTTCGATGCCGCCAGCCGGAGCAGTTCGTAGCAGTCCTGACATCACAAATTCAGAAAAGGCTGAGAATACACCTCCGATCACTGCGCTCCAAAGCGCGAGGAAGAGGCAAAAGTAGAGGGTCCATTCATAGGTCATGGGTTGGTTTCCTGCTTAGATTGGTGAGTTTTGGCATGAACGCCCCAGGGGAATTGATCACCCTGGGACGACCATCTGGTGCCGCCTTATGCAGCCGTCTTCCATGCACCCGTGGCAGCAACATCGCGTGCATAGTCTGCAAAGTCTTTGGGCGGACGGCCAAGCGCGCGCTGAACGCCATCGGTGAGATAGGCATTGCGCCCGTCGAGGACGGTGGAGAAAAGATAGTCCAACATCCAGACAACGTCTTTGGGCGCGCCTGAATTGGCGACCTCACCCACAAAAGCCTCGTGCGGGACGTCTACATAGTTAATTTCACGCCCGGTCGCGCGGGACAGGTCCGCCGCAACATCAGCAATCGTCATCAATCGAGGGCCTGTGACTTCATAGATCTGACCATTGTGATGATCTTCGCTCAAGGCTGCGACCGCGACATCTGCGATATCGTCGACATCAACAAAAGGCTCGACTTGATCGCCGGCAGGCAGCGTAATTGTTCCACCGAGCACCATGTCGATGAAGGCGCCTTCAGAGAAATTCTGATTGAACCAGCTGGCCCGAACAATCGTCCACTCGAGCCCCGCGCTCTGGACAATTCGTTCGCAAGCCTGCGCCTCTTCTTCGCCGCGTCCTGACAAGAGGACCAGACGTTTTACGCCGCGCCTCTTGGCAAGATCAACAAAGGCCTGGATCGCATCTGGTGCACCGGGCATGGCAAGATCTGGGGCATAGGTAATATAGACTGCGGTTACATCTTTGAGCGCCGCATCCCAGCCTTTCTCATTGTCCCAGTCGAAAGACGGTACCGCTGAGCGTGATCCGACACGGACCTCATGTCCTTTGGATTTCAAGCGTTCCGCGACGCGGCGTCCTGTTTTTCCAGTGCCGCCCAGTACAAGAGTGAGGTTTTTCTTTTTGCGCAGGAAGTTCATTGACTTGCTCCTTTTCAGTATCTGCAAGTCAAGAATTAAGAAAAATGCGCGGCGAGCTCTTGCTCGCAGATGTCAGAGTTTTGACAGATCGCGTCAAATTCCGGCTATTGGCCGGGGCTGGAGTCCAGTCTGTATGAGCGAGGGGTCTGCCCGGCCCAGCGCTTGAAAGCTCTGGTAAATCCGCTCTGCTCTGAAAACCCGGTCAAAAACGCGACTTCGGCGAGGCTGTACTCTGTTTCCCTTAGCAGTTGCCGAGCGAGATCATGCCTCGCACTATCAACAACGCTCTGGAAAGAGTGGCCGTTTTCTGAGAGGCGTCTTTGGAGAGTCCGTGGACCGATCCCTAATTCAGATGCGATCGACGATAGGGTTGGCACACCTTCGCTCAGAACATTTGCCACCGCGCGCCGAACATTTTGCTCCAGCCCCTCATCATTGGTGAGCGCCGCAAGTTCCTGCTCAAGGTGGCGGTCAAAGAAGCTGGCAATGGTCTCATCCCCCAGCCTATTGGGAGCGTCCATGCTGTCTTGACTGACCAGAAGCGCGTCGCGATCCGTTTCAAAATAGACGGGACATCCAAAGTGCTCTTCGTATACAGAGATGTCACCGCGTGAGGCGTGCTTGAAGTATACGGCTAGGGGCATAAAGCGCGCAGTACTGACTTCCTTGCTAATCACATCCACAGCCGACATGCTCGCCTCGTTCGAAAGCAACATGCCGAGACGGCCATCGCCAGCTTTGTCGAGACTGAAGAACCAGCCATCATTGCTTTGCTCGAGGGAATAGGTTTCGGCGCTGCCCAGGACATGGCCATAGCGCTCTGATCTCGCAAATGATCCACGCAGATCAGGTGCAGATTTCCAGGCCAGGCCGAAAGCGCCATACTCGTCGCTTTTCATGGTCGCGCCAATGCGAAGGGGCAGCGTCAGGCCGTCGGGATCACGGGCTGCGAGCGTCGCGAAAAAGTCATAAAACTGGTTCGCAGGCACCATCAGCTTGGGGTCGACAGGCGCATCTGGGCTCATGCCAATACCCTCCAAAAGGTCACGCGTCTCAACGCCAATGCTGGCATGGCTGAGGACCTTGTGCACGTAAAGAGAGGTAATCTGGCTCATAAGGCCAGTTCTACAGAAAATTGAGCCTCTATGGGAGGCCTGGTTTTCTGGCGCTAGAAATTCAATTGACCCCACACACTGAAACCAGGGCGTGGGGTCAGTTATTTACAAGAATACACCTTATGGCGTTTTGGACTATTTTCTAGACGCTTTAGGAAGGTCAGCAATCAATACTTTATCTTCAAGATTTTCACCCGCGAGGAACATAATAATATCGGGAACGATATCGGGATGATCAAAGAAAAGATTATGACCGCCGTTTTCCACCGTGATCATGGTTCGCTCGGTCAGCCCTGCGGTCGCCTCCAGTGCAGCTTCGGGATAGGTTCTGGCATCAAGCGTGCCTGAAAGCACAAGCGTTGGAACATCGCTTGACGGCGTTTCGCGAAATTCGTCAGGCAAACGAAAACTCCCGGACTCATTGGCGAGATGTGGCATCGGGAAGTTCGGAGCATCTCCAAGAAGCGCCACTGGCGACTGTCCGGACACTAGGGCATTCCGTTCCGGAGAAATCCCTGACGCCATATCCATGATGGTCGGCATCGCTCGCAGCTCGATCTGGTCTGGCATTAGAAAACCGAAACGGGCCATCAATGAGTAGTCGGGGGTTTCAGCGGCCATAGCGAGTATCCCGTTTGCCACATCTGTTGCACGATCCGGATCGGACAATGCGAAGGAGATAGCGCGCTGCACCGCAAATGCCCCAAGCGTACGTTTTACGGGCGGTTGGTTTCGCGCGACAAAAACATCAATAACAGGGCGATCGCGCTCTATCCGTTCAAGACCGATGCGAAGAGCCTCAGCAAGGTCAGGATACGGTGGGAAGTCCTGATCGGCGGCACCTTGGTTCAGCGCAGACTGTAGTCGTTCAAAATAGGCATCAGTCCGTGCCGGGAGTTTTACAGTCTGATCAAGCCCTTCAACACTGACGAGCACCACGCGATCGATAATTTCTGGATGTTCATCCATCGTGGCGAGCCCAAGATGTGTGCCATAGCTGATGCCCAGCAAGCTCAGTGGGGTATCAAGCGCTTTGGATATCGCCGCGAGATCATGAGTGCTCTCCAAGGTCGTATATCCGCTCAAGTCAACGCCCTCTTCCTGCCAGAAATCCCGACATTCTCGAAATGCCATCTGATGCTTGGCAATGAAGGTGTCGCGGTCTGTCACATCCTCTTCGGACCAGCCAATCGAGCTTATGCAATCGGGCGGCGCATCGGATAGGCCGGTTCCACGTTGGTCGAGCAAGATAACATCCCGGTTTTGCCGTAAGGCATCAAAGAGCGGCCAGCGCGGACTTTGAGCCGCACCCGTTGCAGAGCCCCCGGGCCCGCCCGCCAGATAAACCACCGGAGGAAGTGCAGAGGGCTGCATCGCCTGCAGAACGACAAAACGCAATGCGATCAAGCGGCTGTCTTTGTGGGCACGATTCTCGGGCACCATGATCGTGTATTCTTTTCCCTCAATTGCACCGACGCCACGAACGTCCAGCTGAGAATAGGTGACTTCATACTCAGGGCCATCGCTAGATTCAGCCGGGCTAACGGCACATCCAGCGACGCTTAGCGTAACCGCCAATACGGATAAAATTTTCGTACAGGAAAAGCTCGTACGCTGATCGGTGTTTTTGGCAATTGAGTTGTTCATGGAAATCTCCGGGCATTTGAAACTCCATTCATAGCTAACCAATGAACTGCAGAGGCTCTTGCCCGAAGACGCCAAAGTTTTGGCTTTAGGCGTCATAACGTGCCGCTTTGTAAGGACGAGAAGGTCCAAGCAGAGTTGATCATCAAGCTACCAGCTCTCCCAACCCACGCATCCATCGTATTTGTCGTGATTGATCAAAAGTCTGACGCAACCTGCCAAGATTGGAAGAAGCGGTCTTCTTATCTGTCGCCCTGTGCGAACAAGTGCGGAGTACAACCCCATGCAAAATCCTTTGATCGCAGGATTGCGGTTCCAATTAAGAGGCCCACCCGACTGTCCATCATACGCTTTATGCGGAGCAACCAGAAGCGCGCCGCCGCACATCCTACAAAGTTTCTCTAAAAAATCTGACTGAACGGATCTGTCAAATGTACTCTTTTCTACAAAGACCTAGCGTGGCTGAGTTTCTTGGTTTCACCGTCTTCGCGCTTGTATTGAAAGCCGTCCTCGATCTCACGATTTGGCAATATGCAGGACCGATATCCTTGATTATCGTCTTGATCTGTCTGACCGCATACCTGAACCACCGACGAATTAGCCGTTCACGGATTGGACTTGTCCGACTAAAAACCGCCAAGAGTTACTGGCTACTGCCTGTTCAAACGTTGATCGCTTTTATTTTGATCCTCGCAACAGGAGTCGTCGTCTCACTGATTGGTGAGGCATCCGGACTGGCATTCATGGAACCGAACCATGCCGGTGCGGCTTCGAGATTTGGAGACGTGGCTGGGAACACATCTCTGTTTCTGTTTTGGTTGACAATCCTTTGGGTGGCTGGACCAGCTGAGGAACTGTTTTTCCGCGGATTCATGATCAACACGCTGACAGATGTGTTCGGAAAAAGCAGAATTGCTACCGTGTTCAGCATCCTCATTCCCGCCCTAATTTTTGGGGCTGGGCATATGTATTACATGGGGGTTCGCGGTCTCGTCACAACCGGCATGATCGGACTCGTTCTTGGCTGCCTTTTCCTGGCATATAAGCGCAATCTTTGGCCCCTGATGATTGCGCATGCGAGTGTGAACTCTCTGCTATTCACGCTTCAATATCTGGGAGTCGATGCATGACCGCGTGACACCGGATTGTTTTCAAACTGGATTAATTACCCACCGTCGAACACTTTCCGGCGCACCTGCTCATTAAAATACTCAAGCCGCTTTTGCCCCAGCGAATGCGCGATATCCCGCTCACCTTCCGGAATAGGCTCGGTCCGAGTGAGCCAATAGTACACGAAATGTGACAGCGTGGCATAGGTGTAGGCAAGATCCTTTTCCATGTCCGCCTGATGCTGATCAAAGACGTCCATGCGGGCAAGCAGCCGTTCCTCCAGCACGGAACGCGCTTCCGGATCAAACCACGCTCGCAGCGCATCTTCGACGATCGCCGTCTTGGTCACGCCCGGCTTTTCTGCAGCCTCACACAGTTGCGCATAGAGCTTGGTCGAAATACGGAGATTCACACGCGGCTTTCCCATTGGCTCAGAATCCCGGAAGGATGTCAGGATCGCCGCGATCTGCCGCAACGGCACGTCTTACGGTTTCGAGGTTTTGATGGCTAATCGGATCAACTTCATCGTCGATGTCGGCATCAACGCTTGGCTCGGCAGTGCGTTTTTCAGGCGGATCATCATTCGTATGCTCAGGTTCTCGCGTCCGTTTCAGCGACACACTATCAGGTTGTTCCCTACGCTTAGCCTCCGGCTCCTTGAACGGCGGCGCAGCAACGATGGATGTCCATGCTGCCTCATAAGCGACATCGTCCCATTCGACGGGCGCTGGTGACAATACGCGCTTCGTAAAATTCCCATCCTCGAAATATCGCAGCTTCCTGGCGAGCACGGGCGGCGCACCGGAGACCATGACAATTTCATCGCTAGCGCTGAGCTGCATCACCTCGCCCGGTGTTATCAAAGCGCGCTGGGTTTCCTGTCGCGAGACCATCATATGAGAGAGCCAGGGCGCAAGCCGATGGCCGGTATAGTTTTTCTGGGAGCGGAGCTCAGTTGTTGTGCCGAGGGCGTCCGACACGCGTTTGGCGGTGCGCTCATCATTGGTCGCAAAGGCGATGCGCACATGGCAATTGTCGAGGATCGAATTGTTCGGCCCGTAGGCTTTTTCGATCTGGTTGAGCGACTGGGCGATCAGATAGACCCGAATACCGTAGCCTGCCATGAAGGCGAGCGCGCTTTCAAAGAAGTCGAGCCGTCCGAGTGCCGGAAACTCATCCAGCATGAAGAGCAGTTTTCGCCGGTCTTTCTCGGGCAGGTCTTCTGTCAATCTGCGTCCGATCTGGTTCAGGATCAGACGAATAAGCGGTTTCGTCCGTGACAGATCAGAGGGCGGTACGACCAGATAGAGCGAGAACGGGCTCTCCCCTTCCACCAGATCCTCAATGCGCCAATCGGACCGGCTTGTGACGTCTGCAATCACCGGATCACGATACAGCGACAGAAAACTCATGGCGGTCGACAGCACGCCGGAGCGCTCATTCTCGGATTTGTTCAGAAGCTCGCGCGCGGCCTGCGCGACGATCGGATGAACGCCCTTCTCGCCGAGATGAGGTGTTGTCATCATGGTGCGGAGTGTGACGGCGAATGAGCGTTTAGGATCAGACAGAAATCGCACGCAGCCGCTGAGTGTCTTGTCTGCTTCGGCATAAAGCACGTGCAGTATGACACCCACCAGCAAGGCATGTCCGGTCTTTTCCCAATGGTTTCGGCGTTCGAGCGAGCCTTCTGGATCAACGAGAATGTCGGCAATGTTCTGAACGTCCCGCACCTCGTGCCCGCCTTGGCGCACGGCCATGAGCGGATTGTATTTCGGGGAACGTTGATCGGTCGGATCAAACCGCACGCAACGGGAAAAGCCGGACCGCCAGCCTGAAGTCAGCTCCCAATTCTCGCCCTTGATGTCATGAATGACGGCGCTGCCGGTCCAGGACAATAGCGTCGGCACCACAAGCCCCACACCTTTACCAGACCGCGTCGGCGCAAAGGCCATGACATGTTCAGGCCCGTCATGGCGAAGATAGCGTTTCTGCCCGCGCCCCAGAAACACGCCGCTATCCGCAAACAATCCAGCGCGCTTCAGGTCCGATGTGCTCGCCCAGCGCGCTGATCCATAGGTCGTGACATGACGCTCGTGGCGACTTCGCAGGACAGACCCAATGATTGCTGCCAGAAAGCCAAGCGCTGAGCCGGAGACAGCGATCACTCCGCCGCGCGCAAAGACTTCCGGCGCATATGCCTCATAGGCATACCACCACTGGAAGAGCCGCCAGGGTTTATAGATGGGTGTCTCGCCTGCCATGAACCAGGGCGCGCCAAGCGCGGCCTGAAACCCAAGCGCTTCGGCGGTCATTTGCGTAGCGAGCCAGACCGCGCCAATGATAAGCGCGAACACCACCATGATCTGGCCAATAAGTATCTTTGTGCCGGTCATGGCGGTCTCCTTGAAAGAGCAATTTGTCGTTCTCCAAGAATGATCGCTTGCGCCCCGCGCCGACCAGCGGGATTCTGCGCCAATGCACACAAGCCTCTGCAAAGCCATCCAAAACCCCTAGCGCGACAGTCCTCTGGAACGTCCCATATCGAGGCTCCAGCCAATGCCTGATGCGGTGCGTTTGATCGTCAGCTCCCGGCCCATTTGCCGCCCGAGCGCGCTGCGCCATGGGACGAGTGCAAATTCCTTTGCATTGCCAATGATCGCCATGCGCCCAGCCGCCAGATCCACATGGCCTTCCAGCTTCCCGTCAAAGCGCTCCCCGCGAGAGAGCTGCACCGCCGCTCGGCTCGAGCGCGTCGCAATAGCCTCGCTTTCACGTTTGAATTCCAGGGCTCGCAGCCTCGCCTTCTGTTCTTCGCCAAGTGCAACTTGATCAGCGCCAAGATGGCCCTGCTCGCGAAGCCAGGCCTGACGACGTGACCTAAAGTCCTGCGTAGCCTTTGAACGTCCCGCATCCTGCTCTGAAAGCGAGTCGATCCAGGTGTCTCCAAGGCGGTCGATCTGCGCTTCCGGAGATAACCACGACAGGACGGTCAATCTGACGCCGCCTGACGCCCGCGCCTCATACTCAGCTGCGCGCTCCAGAAACTCTTCACCCACATGCCATTCGCCGGTGGCCAGACGGTCGCCAATGCCTGCGCGTCGCAAGGCTTCAAGCCGCCGCTTCAGCGACAGGCGGTACGCAGGTTTTGATCCCGGATCATGATGGGCGTGCAAGTCTTCCGACCAGATGCCGCCCGTCTGCTCGGCAATCAGAGCGATCGCCGTGTCCGAGGCGCGGGCCATGGCTTTCGCGCGGGTGAGCTCCACAACAGCGCCTTGTGGTGGCCGCGCATGAACATCCACTGCCGCAGACGGCACATGCCAGATGCCGCCGTCGAAATCTTCAGCCAGCAAATAGCGCGTATCGCGCAACTCGTCTTCCGGGCCATAGGCTTTTACGATACCGGTTATGGGTGGTGCGTTATCGTCTCTGTCCTGAGCAAAGCGAATGGCCTTATTCTGCTCACCAAACTCTGCCGCCAGGGTTCGGATAATGTCGCCGCGACGCCCCTGGCGTTCCAGCTGCGCCTGCCAGCCCTCTTTCATTCGCCATGAGAGTGCGCCATCAGCTTCTGCGAGACCAAGGGATTCGAGATGGCGGACACGTGCGATCCTAACTGACCGGTCAAACCGTTCACTGCTTGTGTTTGCATGGCGCGGTACAAACCTTCCCTGTTCGAGCCGGGTTTCGATCTCGCGATCAAGTCCGGTCCAGCGATCCTGATCGACCTGTTTCTGGCGCGCACTGGCAATCTCCAGCGTGCGTCTTGGTCCGAGCCTTTGGGTGGCAAGCTCTTCTGCGGCTTCTCGGAGGCCCTTTGTGAGATAGTCGCGGGCGATGACGACATCCCTCATGCGGGCGTCGCGGCCACGCACGACAATATGGGTGTGCGGATGGCCGGTATTGTGGTGATCGACAGCGACCCAGTCGAGCCGCCGCCCGGTATCGCGTTCCATTCTTGCCATCAGCTCACGCGTCGCCTGTTTGAGATCGCCCATGCGCGCGCCATCTTCAGGCGAGACGATAATCCGAAACTGGTGTCGGTCATGGGTGCTGCGCTCCAGAAAGTCGCGGGGGCTGATCCCCTCCTGATCGCGGTCATAGAGAATGCCGCCTTCGCCTTCGCGGTCGACACCGTCGCGCTGCAGATAGCTGACATGGGCGCGGAACAATCCGGGGCCTGCACCGCGCGCTCTTGCGATATGCACTTTGACAATGACGCGGCGCATCTGAGCCCGCGATAAATGCCGATGCCTGGAACCACCTGTCCGCGCCGCGCCGCCCGTGCCATAACGAGCACCCGTAAAGGCAGATTTTCGAGGGCCTTTTGAAAGCCTGCCTCCCGCCTTGTTCAGCTGGCGTGATAAGCGCTTGCCTGCAGGTCCACCCTGGTCGCGGATATTTCCGAGTCGCGGTGTGAACGGTTTGTCGTCGCTCATTGCGTCGCTCTTTGTCCGTGCACCATGCAAGTCTCAGTAAAACCAGGGCTTTCCTGAAGTCCCGTGCACCACAATGCTGTGCAAAGGGCGCCAAAAAACAGATGTGCAGACAAGGGGTTAGGCGCCATGTGGTGCCATAGCTTCAATCTTGCCCTACCGGGTTCGCTTATCCTGTCCTTGCATGCGCTTCTATCGCTTTGCATCCGCTTGCAGTCTTTCAGTCATCAGATGTCATGAGGGGGATGGCGACGCCATCCAGGTCTGTCTGTTTGATGGGGCCGAAATATCGGCCATCCAGCGACGCCGGGTGCGACGTCAGCAGGAAAATTTCATCAGCCTGGAGCACGCGGCAGCCGCTCCATACGGGCAGGTTTCGTCCGTTTGAGCTGCGCTCTTTTGCGATCGCGGCAGGCTGATCATTGATCAGAATTTCGTTGCCAATCCGGCAGATTTCATCGCCTGGCATACCTGCAATCTGCTTCAGTAGTGGCCAGTCTTTTCCGACATATCCGCGTGTCTGCGCCCACTCGGCAACAGCGCTCTGGCTCGAGACGACGACCCATCGGCCATGGGTAAATGGATCGTCGCTCAGCCAGTACAATCCTGTTGGCGCACTTGCTGTCCGGTTCCAGATCAGGCGATCCAGCGGATCAAAAATCGATCCGAAAACCACAAGAGAGATGCCCGATAGTGTCAGCCAGAAACTGAGCTTTTTCATTTTGGATCACGCAAACGTTCAGACGTCGACGCATAGGAATTGCGTTCTGACTGACCCAGCCCCGTAATTTCCGGCCATAAATTTGCAGAGTCCTCGAAAACGAGGATGCAAAATGAGAAGATCACGTTTCAGCGAAGAACAGATCATACGGATGATCAGGGAGCACGAGGCTGGTGTGCGAGCAGCGGACATCTGTCGCAAGCACGGCATCTCGGATGCGACCTTCTACAAGTACAAGTCGCGTTATGGCGGCATGACACTGTCGGATGCAAAGCGATTGAAGTCGTTGCAGGAGGAAAACTCCAAACTGAAGCGGCTGCTCGCCGATGCTATGCTCGACAATGCCGCGCTGAAGGACCTGGCGACAAAAAACTTCTGACGCCCGATGTAAAACGAAAGGCTGTGCGCCATGTCATGGAGGCGCATGGTCTGAGTGAACGTCGGGCTTGCCGACTGGCCGAGCTAGATCGCTCGACCTTCCAATATCAAAAACAGACCGGCGGCGATGAAGCATTGCGCCAGCGTTTGCGGGAGCTCGCCGCAGAGCGCCGCCGGTTTGGCTATCGCCGTCTCGGCATCCTGCTGGAGCGCGAAGGCTTCCAGGCCAACCATAAGAAGATTTATCGCCTTTACGCCGAAGAAGGTCTCGCAGTGAAACGCAGACGCGGGCGCAAGCGCGCCATAGGCACGCGCAGTCCGATGTTGCTGCCAGAGGGACCTAACGAGCGCTGGAGCCTAGACTTTGTCTCAGACGCGTTGAGCGATGGGCGCCGGATCAGGACGCTGTGCGTTGTCGATGACTTCACACGGGAGGCCCTGGCCATCGTGGTTGATGTCTCTCTGTCTGGGCTGCGGGTCGTTCGCGAACTGACCAAGCTGATCATGCGCAGAGGCAAGCCGAAGATGATTGTCTCTGACAATGGCACGGAACTGACCAGTCACGCGATCCTCAAATGGGTCCAGGACACCGAGATCGAGTGGCACTATATCGCGCCCGGCAAGCCCACCCAAAACGCCTTCGTCGAAAGCTTTAATGGTCGCCTGCGCGATGAGTGCCTCAACGAACATCTCTTCGATGGGCTGGATGATGCCAGACGCATAATCGAAGCCTGGCGGATCGACTACAATACAAACCGCCCTCACACGTCACTTGGCGGGCTCGCTCCGCTCACCTATGCAGATCACTATCGCAACCACCGGCCCGGCTCGCCTGAGCTTGGTGGGAGCTCCACTCACCGGGCCTTAGTGCCCATGCCCAAATCAGAAAGAAAGGCGAACAGACTCTCCAAATAAACGGCCCGGATCACGGGGCTGGGTCACATGCAAACTATGCAGACAATTTTTAGGTCGCACATGAAAGCTGCTTTAAAGCTGCGCCATTCACATTCGCTCTTAAAAATCTAATGTCGTATTCCTGACGGCTATTTATCTTGAACTCACCCTATTGATAGACCGTATGCGTTCCAAATAAAAAAACCGACGAGAATAAATGCGGTTTTCAAGAGGATGCTCGCAAACCTTCTATTGAAGGCGCGCCCAGATGCGTTACCCAGTTTTCCAGACTTAAAAACAACCCGCATGAGCGAACTGGCGGTGGCGAGCACGGCATACACGAAAATAAGAAGCGTCAGACCGAGCAGCGGAAAGCACAAACTGAAGATCACAAGCATTACGATGATGCGAGAAAGCGAAGTCGTTTCTGGTAAGTCTGGATTTATACTGAAGTCGTTAGACCTCGCAAAAATACCGCAAAGCACAATCCCGCAACCAAGAACATTTTTATACCAATCCCAGACCTCAAACGGCAGTAGAAGCCAGAGCCAACCAAACAAGAATTCCATCATTTTGCGATAATAGGTGACGAGATCAACGAGCACTGGCGCAAGGCCGAATTGCCAAACCTCTTGCGCAAACCCAAACAAACTTATCGCTCCGACAATCGCGCCGAGCCATGTCCAAAGTGATATATCGCGATTTCGTTCCTCAAGTTCAGTCATGGGTTCCATCATAATACGCGGATAACTAAAGGTCGATTGCGCTGAAAAATCCGGAATTGGCCGCATTATTCAGCGCAATGATAACCACCATTCATTAACCGTCGGCCGGTGAAACGCCAAAGCAGATAAAAGTGCAACAGCTTTCAGCAAAACACTCCCTAAAGTAACCTTACGCAGCAAGCTGATCCGGCCCAAGCTGCGCTCCCAAAAGCTCAACAAGATATCCGCCATCTCTCAAACTCTCAGCCTTATTAACAATATACTTCACCGCATCCTTCATAGCGCGCTTTGGATCTGACCATTCAGCCTCAACACGCTCCAGGCCATATAGAACGACCGCGATGTCACGGCGGGACATGTCGAGTTCTAAGCAATCCAAAGCGATGACCCCATCTCGCAGAATCTGTGTCGTCTTTGTCCAAAGCGGCGTCTCAGCAGTTGGGTCATCCCCAAACACACGCATGGCTTCCTGCTGCGCTTTGATTTTACGATCGTAAGTATCGAAGTCCGGTAGGATGAGCTTCATCCGCACGTCTTCCATAGAAAGAAGAGAAAGACCAAAGCATCTGACCTGAATGACGCACCCTTTTCCCCGGAGAAGGAGAAACTCCCGGCCGATCTGATCGGTAAAATGGGTCACTTTGCAGACAGCCATCGTACGCTCAAAAATATTACATGTTTCGGTCTCAGCCCGCGGTGTAACGTTGACTTCGACTTGATCTGGAAACACGCTCGGGCTCCAAATCGCGTCTGCATTGATCCCATTGGCGTGAAGGTCTGGGAGCATCAGCAAGCCCCAACGCTCAGCGAGGCTTTGCGTCTGTCTAGGTTTCAATATCCGAATATTGTGGCAGGCCACGCGCTCGGATATCTGGCTATCGCCAATATGAGCCGCGTCTCTCTGGAACTCACGATTGCGTCTTAGATACTCCCAAGCCCAGCGATCAGGTGACATGCGCCACAGGTAATCATAGTTTTTCAAAACGCCGTCTGATTTAAGCGGATACTTTTTCATGCTTACGCCCTCCGTCTCGAAGAACACGCAAGCGGCAAACCAAGAGAACACTTCGGAAAAGCCTAATCGTTAAGACAGCGCGCCCTTTTATTTAGACCTCGCCTGATTGGGGAATCTAATTTCAACAAAATTGCCAAGTTGCCGCCCCAAATCGGGACTGGCTTTTCCGGGCATGGCCTGCGTTTGCAGAGACTTGGATAGGTTGGCCCCTATTCCGACTGCCCAAGGCCGCCCTCTTCTGAAAAGCTGAGCTCACTGACACCAACCCAGTGAAAGGAGCCGGCCAAATGACCCAGCCCACGCATCACACGCAGACAGAAGCCCGCCGCAGCGCCATGCTGCGGACGGCTTTCTGCCCAGTGGTGCGTGAAGCGCTCAACGCCCCTGACACAATCGAGATCATGGCCAATCCTGACGGATCTGTCTGGATCGAAAAAGCCGGGATTGGTCTTACCGTCTCAAATCATATCCTTTCCACCTCCGACCGGGAACGCGTTATTCTCCTGGTCGCCTCCGGGGTGGGAGAAGCTGCAAACCGCACCTCCCCCATCGTCTCTGCCGAACTCCCCGGCAGCGGCGAGCGGTTTGAAGGGCTTCTCCCACCTGTCTCGACAGCCCCATGCTTTTCGATCCGAAAGCCTGCGACAACACCTTTCGAACTTGGAGACTATGTTGATCAAGGGGCATTATCGCCGGCGCTATGCGCGGCGCTGCGTGACGCCATTCTCAACCGGCAGAACATCCTCATCGCAGGCGGGACATCGTCCGGTAAAACCACTTTCACAAATGCGCTCCTTGCCGAGCCCGCTTTCAATGAAGACCGTATCGTCATCCTCGAAGACACGCGCGAGCTAAAATGCGCTGCGCCCAATGTGGTCCAGCTCCGCACGCACCGCGACAGCACCAGCCTGCAACAGCTCGTCCGCTCAACCCTGCGACTCAGACCCGATAGGATTATTGTCGGCGAAGTGCGCGGCGCCGAAGCGCTCGATCTCTTGAAAGCCTGGAACACGGGTCATCCCGGCGGGATCACGACGCTACATGCCAATTCTGCGCTCGGGGCACTGACCCGGCTGGAACAGCTCGCCATGGAGGCGACACGGCGACCACCTTTCGATCTCATCGCTGAGGCCGTCGATGTCGTCATCTTCATGAGTCGCAACGGCGGCCAGCGCCGCATCGAAGAGGCCATCCGCGTCTCAGGCTTCAATGGCGAAAGCTATGACACTGCCTCGCTGATTTCCCGATCCTTTTCCCTTGTCCAAAACGGAGACCTTTCATGTCCACCACTCCACTAAACCCCATGAACCGAGCGGTTCAATTCGCAGGCGCGATTGGCCTCGGACTCCTGATCGCCGGCCCCGCCCATGCCGCAGGCTCCGGTATGCCATGGGAGGGACCGCTCGATCAGATCCTGACGTCTATCGAAGGTCCGGTCGCCCGCATTGTTGCCGTGATCATCATCACCCTCACAGGTCTGACGCTCGCCTTTGGTGAGACCAGCGGCGGCATGCGCAAGCTGATCCAGATCGTGTTCGGGCTTTCGATCGCGTTTGCCGCGACAAGCTTCTTCCTGACCTTCTTCAGCTTCGGCGGCGGAGCGCTGATCTGATGTCTGCCAACGGCTATGAAATCCCCCTGCATCGCTCGCTGACCGAACCGATCCTGATGGCAGGCGCGCCGCGGACGGCCGCCATCGCCATCGGGACGCTTGCCGCCGCCGTTGGGCTTGGCCTCCAGCTCTGGATTCCCGGCCTTGTCCTCTGGGTCGTCGGGCACTCAGCTGCGGTGCTCATGGCGCGGAGCGATCCGGATTTCATGGCCGTCGCCAGCCGCTCGACCCGCCACAAGGAGCATCTGACATGTTGAATCTCAATGAATACGCAGACACACCAAAACTCCTTGCAGACTATCTGCCCTGGGGCTGCATGGTCGCGCCCGGCGTCGTCCTCAACAAGGATGGGTCTTTCCAGACAACGTTCAAATATCGCGGCCCTGATCTCGAAAGCTCAACAGAAGAAGAACTCGTCTCCGTCATGGCGCGGGTCAATAATGCGCTGCGCCGGTTCGGTTCCGGCTGGGCGCTCTTTTTCGAAGCGCAGCGCCATGAGGTGCATAACTATCCCGAAAGCGAGTTCCCGGATGCGCTCACCTGGCTGATCGATCAGGAACGCGCACTGCAATCCGAGGAAAACGGCACGCGTTTCGAAAGCGCCTACTATCTGACGCTCCTTTGGTTGCCGCCCGCAGACGCAACGGGTCGTGCCGAAAAAGCCCTAATCCAACGCGCCGAGACCGAAGATGCGGCGACCTGGCGTCATCGTCTGGAGACCTTTCAACAACACGCGGACCGAGTCTTCGATCTCCTTTCCACCTGCCTCGCGGAAATCGCGAAGCTCAATGACGATGAGTCGCTGACCTATCTGCACTCGACTATCTCGACCAAACGCCATCCGGTTGTGACGCCCGAACTTCCAGTCTTCCTTGACGCTATACTCGCAGATGAGCCTTTCGCAGGTGGGCTCGAGCCCATGATCGGCGACGCTAATCTACGCACTCTGACCATTCTCGGTTTCCCCGCTTCAACGCTGCCCGGTATTCTGGATGAGATGAACCGTCAGGGCTTCGCCTATCGCTGGGCAACGCGGTTCATTGCCATGGACAAAGCCGAGGCGGAGAAAGTTCTCGGCAAGAAACGCCGTCACTGGTTCGCCAAGCGAAAATCCATCGGTGCAGTGCTGCGCGAGACCATGTTCAATGAACAGGCCGCGCTCGTGGACAATGATGCCGACAACAAGGCCGCCGATGCCGATGCAGCGCTGCAGGAGCTGGGCTCGGACCTTGTTTCCTATGGTTACGTCACCACCACCATCACCGTTTCCGACCCGGACCGGCGCACGGTGGACGAACACATCCGCATCGCCGAGCGCATTGTCAACGGTCGCGGCTTCACCGCGATCAAAGAAACCCTGAACGCTGTCGATGCCTGGCTCGGTTCATTGCCAGGTCACCCTTACGCCAATGTCCGCCAGCCGATCCTGCACACGCTAAACCTTGCCCATATGGTGCCGCTCTCTGCGGTCTGGGCAGGTGAAGAAACCAACAGCCACCTAAAAGCGCCTGCACTCATTCAGGCGCAGACCGATGGCACCACGCCGTTTCGCTTGAACCTGCATATCGGTGATGTCGGCCACACGCTGGTCGTCGGCCCGACCGGCGCGGGCAAATCGGTCCTGCTCTCGATGCTTGCATTGCAATGGAAGCGCTACGAGGGCGCTCAGGTCTTCATCTTCGACAAAGGCCGCTCGGCCCGCGCCGCGACGCTTTGCATGGGCGGCGCGCATATTAACCTTGGCAGTTCGAACACCCCAAGCCTCCAGCCGCTCAAAGATATCGACACAGACACTGGCGCAAGCTTTGCCGCTGACTGGATCGCAGGCCTCTGCACAAATGAAGGCACGCATATGACGCCGGATCTCAAAGCGCGGCTCTGGGAAGCGATCCAGTCTCTCAGCTCAGCTCCTGAATCCGAGCGCACGCTGACAGGCCTAAGCCTGATGCTGCAGGACGAGACACTCAAATCGGCGTTGCACCCGTTCACGCTGGAAGGCCCGCATGGACGGCTCCTCGATGCCGACTCCGAAAGCCTGACCCTCGCCGACACCGTCTGTTTTGAGATGGAAGAGCTGATGCACGCCAAGGGTGCGGTGGCCCCAGTCATCACCTATCTCTTCCACCGACTGGAGGAACGGTTCGATGGCAGACCGACACTCCTCATCCTGGATGAAGCCTGGCTGTTCCTTGATGATCCCATGTTCGCAGCCCGCATTCGCGAGTGGCTGAAAACCCTACGCAAGAAAAACGTGTCCGTCGTGTTCGCCACGCAGAGCCTAGCCGACATCGCGAACTCAAGCATCGCCCCCGCACTGGTCGAATCCTGCCCCACACGCATCTTCCTGCCGAATGAACGCGCGCAGGAACCGCAGTCCAAAGAGACCTATCAGCGCTTCGGCCTCAACGCTCGCCAGATCGAGCTGATCAGCCGGGCCACACCGAAGCGCGACTATTATTATCAATCGCCGCTGGGCGCGCGCGTCTTCGATCTCGGCCTCGGCCCGATCGCGCTATCAGTCTGCGGTGCCTCCTCCCCCGAAGATCAGGCCCGCATGGATCGCATCTGGGCGGAGACGGAAGGTGACGGGTTCGCCGCCTGCTGGCTTCACGAGACAGGCTTGTCGTGGGCCGCCGAACTCCTCGGCCGTTGGCCGGGCGGCGATCCAGAGCCTTGCGAACCGTTTCCACCCTCTCACGCCATCGCCGCAGAATAGGAACCCCTTCAGATGAAACGTCTTCTCATTTCAGCCGCCCTTTGCGCTTTGCCGGTCTCTGTGATCACCGCGCCGCCAGCCGCCGCCCAATGGACAGTCTACGACCCGGCCAACCACATCCAGAACATCTATCAGGCCATCCGTTCGCTTCAGCAAGTGAACCAGCAAATTCGGCAGCTGACGAACGAGATCGCGATGCTGGAAAACATGGCCCGCGATCTCGAAACGCTGCCTGACTCTATCGCAGACGGCATCCTTCGCCGCATGCAGCGCATCGAGGACTTGATGCGGGAGGCGGAAGGCATTGGCTACAAGGTCGAAGAGATCGAACGCGAATATGAGGATATCTATCCAGAATTCTATGGCGAGACGCCGCCCGAGAATGAGGTTCTGGTCGAACAGGCTCGCACGAGATGGAAACAGTCCCGCACGGCCTATCGTGAAAGCCTGCAGGTCACGGCAGCGGTCGTTTCAAGCGCGCGCGCTGATAGCGAAGCGCTGGACCGCCTGATCGGGTCGAGCCAGTCCGCCGTCGGTAATCTTCAGGCGGTGCAGGCAGGCAACCAGATTGAAGCCCTGCAAACCCAGCAGCTCATGCAGATCGAAAGCATGATGGCCTCTCACTACCGCGCCGAGGCGTTGGAACGTGCAAGAGAGCTTGCCGAAGCCGAACGTGGCCGTGCGCGGACCCGCAGCTTCCTGGGGGCGAGCGACTAATGGACGTGATCGACACTTTCCTCGACACATTTATTCGGTACATTGATAGCGGGTTCGGCTTGCTGGCGGGCGACGTCGCCTATCTCACGACCACGCTGATTGCTATCGATATCACGCTGGCGGGCCTGTTTTGGGCGCTCAGCCAGAACAATGATGTGATCGCGAGCCTCTTGAAAAAAGTCCTCTATGTCGGCTTCTTCGCGTTCATCATTGGGAATTTCGCCCTGCTCGCCGGGATCGTGTTCGACAGTTTTGCCGAGCTCGGCATAAAAGCCGGTGGCAGTACGATGACAGCAGCGGACCTGTTGCGCCCGGGATATATCGCCAGCGTTGGCTTTGAGGCCGCCCAACCTCTGCTCGAGGAGATCAGTGACATGCTGGGGCCGATCTCTTTCTTTCACAACTTCATCATGATCGCGGTCATGTTTGTCGCCTGGGCGATCATCATGGTGGCTTTCTTCGTGCTCGCCGTGCAGCTCTTCATCACGATCTTAGAGTTCAAGCTCACAACGCTGGCCGGGTTCGTGCTCGTGCCATTCGCGCTCTGGAACAAAACCTCTTTCCTCGCCGAGCGCGTCTTAGGCAATGTCATTACGTCCGGCATCAAGCTCATGGTGCTGGCCGTCATCATCGGCATCGGCTCAACGCTTTTTTCGTCCGTGACCGACGCGTTCCGCACCGGCGATGATGTAACGCTCGCGCAGGTCATGGGTACGGTTCTGGCAGCGATCGTCTTTTTCTGGATGGGCATCTTCGGGCCCGGCATTGCCTCCGGGCTGATTACCGGAGCGCCGCAACTTGGCGCAGGTTCAGCGGCGGGTGCCGCCGCAGGGGTTGTCGCTGGCACTTATGTTGCCGGCGCAGGCAGCCGCGCTGCAATCGGAACAGCCGCAAGTGGCGCGTCGAGCGCCGTCAAAGCCGGTGCCTCAATGGCAGGCGCTGCGCGGACCTCTTACACCCTCGGCTCAGTTGCTTCGGGCAAAAGCGGCGCAAGCGGCATTGCTGCAGGCATAGCAGGTGTTGCGCGCGCGGGCGGTGATGCCATCGCCCGAACCGCTGGCAAGCCGATTCAGTCTCTAAAAGCCGCCTACAGTCAGGGTAGCCAAGGGGCATGGCAAGCCACAGGCGGTTCAAGCTCTGGCGACACGCCAAAGCCGAATGAGACCCCCAACCAGAGCCCAAGCTGGGCGCGCCGGATGCAGGCCCGTCAAAATATCAGCCAGGCCGGACAAATGGCCGCCCATAGCTTGCGCGATGGCGACCGCGGTTCCTCCGGCGCTGCCCCACACCTCACTGACAAGGATGACCAGCCATGATCTTCAAACGATCTTCTGCGAGCTACGGGCCAAGCCCGTTCCCCGAAACGCCCTACAGACAAGCCGGGCAGATATGGGAGTTCGCAGCCGGTTTGCCGCAGGCAAAACAATCCATCCGGGGGATGGATTGTAGGCAGAGAACGCCGCGGCAGCGGCGCATTGGCTCCCGCTTCAACCCAAAAGCACAGGAGGCCTGAGCCATGGCGTTCAAGCGTTCATCTTCAAGCTACGGCCCGAGTCCGTTTCCCGAGACCCCATATCAAAAAGCCGGACAGGTCTGGGACGACCGTATCGGCTCTGCCCGCGTGCAGGCGAAGAACTGGCGATTAATGGCCATTGGCTGCCTCGGGCTGTGCTTTGCGACCTCTGGCGCACTGGTCTGGCGTTCAATGCAATCCACCGTGACGCCTTATGTGGTCGAAGTTGATGAGACAGGTGCCGCCCGCGCCGTTACCCCTGCAACGGAGCGCTACACAGCCAATGATGCGCAGATCGCCCATCACCTTGCAAACTTTATCGAGCATGTGCGGGGCCTCAGCATCGATCCTGTCGTGGTGCGCGAGAACTGGCTACGTGCCTATGACTTTGTCACAGACCGCGCCGCGACGACCCTCAACGAATATGCCTCGGCTAATGATCCCTTCGCCGATGTTGGTCGCAAATCGCGCACGGTGGATGTGGTCAGTGTCGTGCGGGTCTCCGATGACAGCTTCCAGGCCCGCTGGATCGAGAAGACCTATGAGAATGGCGCGCTGGTCCGGGCCCAAAGGTTCACTGGCAATTTCACCATCATCACCCAGCCGCCGACGGACGCAGAGACCCTGCGCGCCAACCCGCTCGGCCTTTATGTCCACGCCCTCAACTGGGGTCAGGACCTTGTCACAGGAGACTCCCAATGATCCGTATCCTTCTCACCGCATCCGCGCTCTCGCTGACCACGGCTTGCGCCACAACAGACACCAGCCTGCAGCCGATAGATGAAACCGCGTTTCAGGCAGCCATCGCTGTCACAGAGGAGGCTGAACGTCCCGTCGAGATCGTCGAAACCGCCGTCCCACTGCCATTGCCCGGCCAGATGATGCCAGTCGGCGCACGCATCACAACTAACCCGGATGGCAGCATTACGCGCACCTATACACGGCGCAGCGTAAGCACGCCCAGCCAATCGCCATCCGAGACCATCCGGCAAGGCCGCACCAGTGCTCTCATCGAACCTTCTGTCGATGGCTATGTGAATGCCATTCAAGTCTATCCCTATACCGAAGGCGCGCTTTACAGGCTCTATGCTAGCCCGGGACAGGTTAGCGACATTGCCTTGCAGCCCGGCGAAGAACTGGTCTCTGTCTCTGCAGGCGATACAGTACGCTGGGTGGTCGGCGATACGATGTCCGGCTCAGGCAACACGGCCCGCGCCCATGTTCTGGTCAAACCCATCTCGGCAGGCATCCGCACAAACCTCATGATCGCCACCGACCGGCGCACCTATCACCTGGAGCTGGAAAGCACGGATGGCGGCTATATGGCCGCCTTGTCCTGGCGCTATCCAAGGGACGAACTTGCGGAACTGACCAGTCGCAACACCCGCGCGGTTACCCGTGAAGCCAACTCGATTGAACGCGGGCTCACGCTGGAAGGTCTCGATTTCGATTATCGTATGACTGGCGACAGCCCGGACTGGAAGCCGGTCCGTGTCTTCGATGACGGCCGTCAGGTGTTCATCCAGATGCCCGAAGACATTGCGACAACCGACATGCCACCGCTCTTCGTCCTCGGCGAAGATGGCGACGCCGAACTCGTCAACTACCGGATACGGGGCAACTATTACGTGGTCGATCGTCTCTTCCGCGCTGCCGAGCTCCGGATTGGAGAGAAAAACCAGACCGTCGTGCGCATCTTCAAAGGTCAGCGGCGTTCAGGCCTTGCCGCCCTCTTCGGGGGCTAGATCCATGTCACAGCCTATTCCGTTTGATGAACATGCCGAGCGGCTGAAGATCCGCGAAAATCCGAAGCCTGTCACAAGGATCAACCGCAAAGTCCTGATCGTTGGCGCCGGTCTTGGTGTGCTCGGTCTGTTTGCCGCGATGAGCGTTGCCCTGAAGCCCCCAAAGGCTGCTGATCCTGCGGAGCGGCGTGAGCTTTACAATACGAGCAATACTAGAAAGCCCGAAGCGCTTTCGGCATTGCCAGCGGGCTACAGCGACATCAGACCGGTTTCCGAGCGCATCGCGCGGCTCGGCCCGCCCATGGCCGGCGATCTTGGCGCAACCATGCTTGAAACCGAGCGCAGCTACGGGATCGAACCCGAATATGTCACACGGTTTGAAGACGACTTCCGCCCGAACCCCGTGGATGAAGCCGCCCGCGCGGCAAGACTACGCGAGGCAGCCATGGCAGAAGAAGCTGCAAAAGCGCCGGTCTTCTTCCAGCTGCAATCGCGAACAAGTAACCGGAGTGGTTCAGAAGCTCCCACAGCGTATCGCGATCCGGCGCTCGATCTCGGCTCCGAACTGCTTGCATTGGCTGCCCTGCCACAAGGCGCGCCATCTGCGTTCGGGCAAACACCTGACAGTAATCTACAATCACGCAAACTTGCCTTCGCGAATGAGGCCCCGCGCAACGACATCTACAATCCGAACCGGATTGAAGACCCGGCCTCACCCTATCAGGTTATGGCAGGAACGCTGATATCGGCCTCTCTTGTCACCGGCATCAACTCAGACCTGCCGGGAACCATCGTCGCCCAAGTCACCCAACCCGTCTATGACACCGTAACCGGACAATACCTCCTCATCCCGCAGGGCTCGCGCCTCATTGGGCGCTATCAGTCTGAAGTTTCTTTCGGGCAGGACCGCGCACTCGTGACATGGGAGCGGATCATCTTCCCTGACGGCGCGTCTATTATCATCTCCGCGCCGGGCGCAGACGCGCAAGGCTTTGCCGGTCTCTCGGACCGCACCGATCATCACTGGGATCGCGTGTTCGTTGCTGCGGGCCTCGCCACCATTCTCGGCATCGGCGCAGAGCTTGGCAACGATGGGGATGGTGATATCGAACGCGCCATCCGCCGCGGCGCGAGCGATACGGTCAACGAAGCCGGCCAGCGCGTCGTCGACCGCAACCTGAACATCCAGCCCACGATCAAAGTCCGCCCCGGCTGGCCGGTCCGCGTGGTCGTGACCCGCGATCTCATCCTCAGACCCCATCCCCAAGGAGCTACACGATGACCCTTCGTCTTGGACAATTACCCGACCGCACACCCGTGCGCATGAGCCTCTCGGTCGATCCAGAGCTGGCAAGCGCGCTCAGCGATTATGCAGAAATCTACCGCCAGACCTATGGCCACGAGGAAAAGCCCGAAACGCTAATTCCGGCCATGCTTGAAAGCTTTCTCGGCGGCGACGCCGGATTTAAACGGGCGCGCCGCGCCCTCCACGCCAGCAAAGGAGATTAGACCTATGGCACAGATTGGAACCTTCACCGCGAAGGATGGGAGCTATACCGGCACCATCCGCACCATGACCATCAATGTGAAAGCCCAGCTTGTTCCCAATGAAGACAAAGCCAGCGACGGCGCGCCGGACTTCCGCCTCTATGCAGGCGGGGCAGAACTCGGCGCGGCATGGCGCGAAGAAAGCAAGGATGGGGGAACGCCTTACCTTTCGGTCAAACTCGACGATCCGAGCTTCGCCAGTCCAATGCGCGCCGCCTTCTTCGAGAATGAAGCAGAGGGCACCGGCGTCATGGTCTGGAACCGGGCGAAGCTCAACTAATCTACGAAAACACAAATGACGATCTCCAAGACAGACCTCCTCAAAGCTCGCATCATTGCGGCGCAGGTTGTCCGCCAACTTGGAGATCGTTACTGGCCTATTTTTGAAGTCCTTGATAAGGAAATGGCGGAACGTTCTCAAAGGGAGAATCGGCTTATTGAGTGCTTAAAGCCACCGAACACTCAGGATGAGCCTCATCAAACTTTTTGAAAAGTGCAGGATCGAAGGGATGCACGATCTTGAGCATCTCTTGCTTTCTATATTCGAGTGAGCCCCCATCGCCGTAAGCCGGCCGCGAGTTTGCGTGCCCCATGAGCAAGCATCTTAAGCCATAATCGATGTTTGCCTCTTGCATGCGTTTCTCAAAGGAATGGCGGAAAGAATAAATCACGTGATCCTCGGACGGAAAGAGTGAACGCACACGGAACGCTTTCATCATGTTCGCAGAGAATAGCTCATTTCGGTCGTGATAGTGCTTGAACCCTTCTGGCGCACGCCTCGCCGCCTCCAACGCAACACCGACAAGCGGAATGTCCCGGATCGACGACTCTGTTTTGATCTGCCGGTTTTTCGAGGGCTTGATTGAGATAAACGGCGTTGGCGCATCTAAATGAATGTTCTCCGGGCGCAAGTTTATCAACTCACTCGGTCTGCAGCCTGTTTCTATCAAGAGATAGGTAATGAGCTGAAGCTCCCATTTGAGCCCCAGAAGCATACCGGGTTTAAGAATTTTTGTTTGGACCCAATCATCCTCGAACGCAGGAACTTCGGTTCTCGATTTCGTTTTGAAAAACAGGTTTCGGAATGGATTGGGGCGGTCTTCCTCACCAATATGGGTGAAGTAGGCCCGATGTAGCAATCTTAGATTACCGATATGGCGATTAGCCGTGTTGGCGGTGACAGCCTTCTCGCCCTTCGGCGGCGAAAGCATTCGGTCTTTCCACCAGCGCTGAAACTCAAGGGCATGATCTCTGGTGATGTCAGCAAGTGGCAAATCCCCTACGACCTCTATGAAATATGAAATTGAGAGCCGTTTCACTTTTTGCCATTGATACTTTTGCTGCTTCGACTTTCCGATCTGATCGTCAATTGCAATGTCATCAAAATAGATTTGAAGCGCCTGGCTTACGGTTGTCCTGGGTTCTTCAACGCCACCCAAAACCGCTTCAGCCTGCTGCGGGACAACCTCCCCGCTCTCGGACAGTTTCAGGGAAAGCAGTCTTGAGACAATGTCTTCGAGGTTCGTGGGTGATGCCAACTCCTCGACGGGCTTATAAGTGAACCCCATCGCGAGAGCGCGCGCTTTAGCGGCAGAATATCTCTTTGCAATCGCAGAGCTATGAGCAGCATTTAATACGCCGTCAGCTTCAGAGATGGACAACCACCCCCAGTATTCCTCATCAGCAGTTTCCAGATTGTCTCGCCGCATTCTAGCTATCTCAAGCGAGCCTGTTTTGAGCGATACCCTGATCGTGCCGCGGGTATCGAGCGCCTCAAAGCGTGAGGGCACTCGCCGATAATAGTGGAAAACACCACCGCGTTTTTTGAGATAACGATCGGGTTTCGACTTAATAGACATTTCACTTTGTAGCACAGTTTGTGGGCATTTTGTAGCACAAAATGAGAGACAACGCACGAAGCTAAGAAGCTCGAACGCCCATTGCCTTGTTATTATTGCGTATTTTTGAAAGGGAAATGAAATTCTTGGTGCGGCCGAGAAGACTCGAACTTCCACGGGCTTGCGCCCACAACGACCTCAACGTTGCGCGTCTACCAATTCCGCCACGGCCGCACTCTATCAATAAAGTCCGGTATTCCGGACGAACGGGCGATATACGCGGCAGTTGAGCATTTGTGAAGCGCAAAACCACCGCTATATGCATCCAATGTCAGACCATCCTTCCATCGAGTGGGCGATCAGCCAAAGCCCGGTTCCCTACCCTGAGGCCGTCGCCTTTATGGAAGCGCGCGCGCGTGCCATTCACGAGGGCGAGGCGAGAGAGCTGATCTGGCTTCTGGAACACCCGCCTCTTTACACGTCAGGCACAAGCTCAAAGCCTGATGATTTGCGTGATCCAGAGCGTTTTCCGGTCTTCGATGCCGGGCGTGGCGGTCAGTACACTTATCACGGCCCTGGGCAGCGCGTGGCCTATGTCATGCTGGATGTAACCAAGCGCAATCGCGATGTCCGCAAATTCGTGCTGGATCTCGAAACATGGATCATCAAAGCGCTTGAGGCGTTCAATATTGATGCTGGTGTCCGCGAGGGGCGTGTTGGTGTCTGGGTTGACCGCACGGAGCTGGGTGGCCCACCGCGTGAGGACAAGATTGCCGCGATTGGCATACGCCTGAAACGCTGGGTCAGCTTTCACGGTATCAGCCTGAATGTTGAACCTGACCTGACGCACTTTGAAGGGATCACACCGTGCGGGATTGCCGACCCACGCTATGGCGTGACAAGCCTTGTCGATCTTGGACGCCCGGTTGGCATGGCAGAGGCTGATGCGGCCTTACAGGAAGCGTTTAAAGCTGTCTTTGAGCGCGACGTAACCCCAGTTACGCCACCCTTTCCATAGACGCTGTCGCCTTATGGGAAAAGCGGCTGCAGACCTGCTAGTCCTAGGGTCTCATCCCAGCCCATCATCAGGTTTAGGTTCTGGATCGCCTGTCCACTGGAGCCTTTAATCAGATTATCTATCACCGCGATGACCACAGCACGGCCTTTGACCCGCTCCGGGTAAACCGCGATGTGACACTGGTTCGTTCCACGGGTATGACGGGTATCTGGAGGGGTGCTGCCGAGGGGCAGAACGGAGATAAAAGGGGCATCCGCATACTTGGCTTCCAAAGCCGCCTGAATCTGATCAGCATCACCGCGCACATGACAGGTGACAAGCTCGCCCCGGGTCATGGGAATGAGATGCGGTGTGAAAGTCACCCCAATATCCGACCGTCCCGCTTGCAGGTTTAGCTCCTGCTCAATCTCGGGGGCGTGACGGTGGGTGCCAACGCCATAGGCATGAACGCCCTCAGCGGTCTCGCTGAATAGGTTACCCTCTTTGAGCCCCCTGCCCGCGCCTGAAACACCGGACTTTGCATCGACAATGACATGATCGGCGTCGATCGCGCCTTCAACGAGTGGCAGCAGAGCCAGCAATGTCGCGGTTGGATAGCAACCGGGACACGCCACAAGCGATTCGCCAACAAGCTCAGTGCCGCGCCATTCAGGCAGGCCATATTTGGTCGACGCAGTCCGCGCCGCGTTCAAATGCGAGCGACCATAGGTCTGTGCGTACAGATCAGCATCTCGCAAACGGTAATCGGCGGATAGGTCCACGACTCTCACATGCTCAGGCAGGGTCTCAATCAAATCCTGCGACGTCCCATGCGGCAAACAGGAAAAAGCGACATCGACATCGTCCCAAGCGACATCATCGGCTTTGACGACGGGAAGGTCGGTCGGCCCGGCAAGATGGGGAAAGATTTCCGAGAGCTGTTTCCCGGCAAGACTGTGCCCGGTTGCGGCGACCGCATCGACACGCGGATGCCCCGCGAGCAGGCGCACGGTTTCAGCGCCTGTATATCCAGAAGCCCCCAGAACGGCTGCTTTAAGTGATGTCTCAACAGTCATGCCCAAATTCCCGTATTCAAATCAGAAAAAAGGCGCCTCGTTCCCGAAGCGCCTTCTCGAAATCGATAAGTCTGATGACAGACTAGCGCTTAGAGAACTGGAAGCTACGGCGGGCTTTCGCACGGCCATACTTCTTACGCTCAACAACACGTGGGTCGCGGGTCATGAAGCCGAATGGCTTCAGAACGCGGCGCAGTTCCGGCTCACGAGCAACCAGTGCACGGGCGATACCGTGACGAACGGCGCCAGCCTGACCAGACAGGCCAGAGCCTTTTACAGTTGCGACAACGTCATATTGTGTACGACGGTCAGATTCGACGAGCGGCTGCTCAAGCACCATGCGCAGAACCGGGCGAGCGAAATACTCTTCCTGATCTTTACCGTTGATGGTCACTTTACCTGTGCCTGGCTTCAGCCATACGCGGGCTGTCGCAGACTTACGACGGCCTGTTCCGTAAGAACGGCCATGCTCGTCAATCTTTGGCTCAACCGTGATCGGAGCCAGCTCAGGCGCTGCGCCTTCACCGCTGGTGACAGATTTCAGGTCTTCGAGGGATTGTGCGGTGTCAGTCATGCTTAAGCGACTCTCACATTCTTGGAGTTCATGGCCGCGAAATCGACCGCTTCAGGCTGTTGGGCTTCATGAGGATGCTCAGAACCAGCATACACACGGAGCTTTTTGTACTGTGTGCGAGCCAGTGGGCTTTCCTTTGGCATCATGCGCTTCACAGCCATTTCAATCGCGCGCTCAGGGAAACGACCAGACAGGATTTTCCCTGCTGTTGTCTCTTTAATACCACCCGGGTGACCTGTGTGACGATAATAGGTTTTGTCCGCCAGCTTGTTGCCGGTGAACTTGGCCTTTTCTGCATTGATCACAACAACGAAATCGCCGGTATCAATGTGAGGGGTGAAGTCAGCACGGTGCTTGCCACGCAGGCGCTTGGCGACGTAGGAAGCAAGGCGACCAACAACGACATCCGTCGCGTCGATGACGACCCATTTATGTTCAACGTCGTGTGGTGCGTTATATGTTTTCATTGCTCCG
This sequence comes from Hyphomonas sp. FCG-A18, assembly GCF_045287255.1. Taxonomy (GTDB): domain Bacteria; phylum Pseudomonadota; class Alphaproteobacteria; order Caulobacterales; family Hyphomonadaceae; genus Henriciella. The sequence goes on along the minus strand of NZ_CP137142.1, from coordinate 1,017,628 downwards.
CTGGAGCCTCTCAATTCAAAAGGTTTGGATAATGTTCAAGCGCCCGCCTCTAAGCTCTGCAAATCAGCTTGTCAACGGATCGGTGGCCCTCACCCTGCTTTTCATGGCTGCGGCATGTGGGAATAATACAGAGCGCCCGGATACGCAGCCTGAGAATGGCATAGAAACGCCAGAACCTTACACCGAACCGACCCCTATTACAGAAGGTCTTGTCCTGCCCGCTGTATGGACATCACGCAACCTGGAAACGCCGATAACCAGCGTCGCAGTCGCCGGCGGTCCAGGGTCGACGATTGCCGTGAGCTATAGCGATGGCAGCATGCAATTGCTGAACTTTGAGGGCGAGCGGATTACCGATCCATCCCCTTTAAATGTGCGCCAGCTTGGAAACGGACAATATACGCTGATCGCTGGCACGCCGCTAACCGTATTTCCCGGGATCGACATAGATGGCCAGTTGAAAGCTTACCTGCATGGCGGGGCACTGGAAGCCCCTCTGGAGTATGAGCTCTCGGTTGAAACATCAGGACGCATAGAAGGTCTCTGTAGTGGTCGGCCTATGGATGAATCAGACGGAGTGATGCGCCTGGCCTTCTGGACCGTTGGCGCGCAATCGCAATTGCAATCAGGCCGTGTTGTCGAGATCGGTGATGCGCTGGTCTTCCTCGCGGATGAACCTGTGGACGCCGCTCGCCCGATAACGGCCTGCGTACTGGAGCCAACAGGGGCCACCGTGTTTGCCGAGCCTGTCACAAAAGCCATCGGCCTGGAACGAAATGGTAAGCAGCATATCATCACCCTTGATACCGCAGGGGGCGTAACCCTTATCGGTCCTGAAGGCGAGAACACGCCGATTACTCTTCGTGACGGTATAAGCGTACGTGTCCCTGGGAATATTGAAAGCTTTGCCGGCACCGGCGATGCCCGTGGTGGGGGCTATCCCGGCGGCCTGATCGTTTTAGGCGGGGCGATTTCAACCAGCGAACATCGCGCTGTCCTGGTCGATCCCAGTGAACTTACACTGGCGCCTTTAGGGGTTCCGATTGTGAGCGGACAGGACTAGCTGCCCAGGCCAGATACACACTGGCCAGCATCACGATCACGCCGAGCCCTTGGTGGATCAGCGCAAGCTCCAACGGCGCCGCGCTGATCAATGTCAGGATGCCCCAGAGCGCCTGTGCGGTGACAAGCACAGCGAGAATCACAAAGCCCCGCCCAAGCGGGCTACCGCGATATGACCAGGCGGCCCAAAGGCTCAGCGCCCAGATCGCATAGGCGAGGAAACGGTGATTGAACTGGGTTGCAGCGCGCCCCTCAAACAGGCTGCGTACACCAAGACCCTGCTCCAGATAGTGCGACGGGACCAACTCTCCCGCCATCAAAGGCCAGTCTGTATAGGTCCGCCCGGCATCAAGGCCCGCGACCAGCGCGCCAGTCAGCATCTGAACAAAGATCAGCCCCATCAGCAGCATAGCCAGATTTCGAGCGCCCTTCGTGACATCAACCACCCGCTTGCCCGTCAGGTCGAACCAGAACCAGGCTGTCACCGCGATAATAAACAGGGCCAGCCCGAAATGCGTCATCAGACGATAAGGCGCGACATCCAGTCGGTCCGTATCGCCAATCCCACTGGCGACCATCCACCAACCAATAAAGCCCTGCAGGCCACCCAGTGCGATCAGGAATAACAGACGCAAGGTCCACTTGCGGTCCATCCAGCGCTTGGCGGCAAACCAGATAAAGCCACCTACCGCGACAAGGCCAATCAGGCGACCAAACAGGCGATGGCCCCATTCCCACCAATAGATGAACTGAAACTCACCCATCGTCATATTGTAATTCTGCTGCTGATACTCCGCCGTGGCCTTATACTTCTCAAATTCCAGCGCCCAGGCTGCATCGCCCATAGGTGGTAGTGTTCCACTGATTGGCTGCCATTCAGTGATCGACAGCCCGCTATCGGTCAGCCGGGTTGCCCCGCCGATCAGGATCATTGCATAGACCATCAGCGCGATCAGGATGAGCCAGCGGCCAATCCAGCGTGCGGCAACAGGGGAGATTGTGTCTTGAGCCATGCGCCCTATTTGACGCACATTAGCCATTCAGCAAGCGGCCACGGCGTCGCAGCGCATAGAAAGTACACATCATGCCCCGCTCGCAACGCCGTCTGATCGCAAGCATCGTGCTAATTGTCTTCCTTGGGCTTTGGGTCTGGGGCGCAGCAACAATTGGTTCGCATCTCGCCACTGCGCCCAAATGGGCAGCTCTGATATTCTTCGTGGTCGCAGGCATTGGCTGGGCCGTGCCCTTGAAACCTGTTTTCAACTGGATGAATTCAGGTCCGGAAGATTAAGTCTTCTCTCAGGTGCACTCAGCGCCTAAACTCCCAGAACTCATTGATCACAACAGGCAGGGTATGCATGTCAAACTTTGATAAGCTCGACGACGAAACCAAAGCAATCGTTGCCAATCTTCCTGACCACTCATCGCTACCGATGAACATTATCAATCAGGATATCGTCTTCGTCTGGGCCAATCAGGCATACCTTGAAGCGACCAATACCACATGGGATACTCTAATCGGTCGTTACGTCTTCGAGGCCTTTCCCGATACCGAGGATCGCGTTCAGAACGTCCTGAAACACTTCAAACAGGCCCTTGCAGGGGAAACAACCCAAATGGCAGAGCAGCCCTATGAGCTGCTTGAACCGGATGGCACCAAGAGAACCCATTACTGGAAGGCCATTCAGGACCCGATCTTCAACGCTGATGGCGAAGCAACTCATATTATCCAGCGCGCTCAGGATATCACCGATGAAGTGGAATTGCGCCAGGTCAACGAGACCATCTCTCAGGAACTCGATCACCGAATCCGAAATCTGTTCACCGTGCTGAATGCCGTAGCTCGCCTAACCGCCGATGGCGCCGAAGATGTCGAAAGCTATGTGGAAGGCTTCCAGGCACGTCTGCAGGCAATGGGCACAACCTATAACAAACTCTCCCGTGAGATGTGGCAGGGCCAGTCCTTTGAGACGGTCTTGCGTGATTCCCTGTCTCCCTTCGTCTCGCGCGCTTCTGGCCGTTACACTTTGTCAGGTCCTGAACTGACGCTCTCGGTCAAATCGACCAAGGACGCCTCTTTGATCTTTCACGAGTTGACCACAAACGCGGTCAAATATGGGTGTTTTTCTGTGCCGAACGGGCATCTGACCGTCAAATGGTGGGTCGAGAAAGACCACCTTATGGTCACGTGGGAAGAAACCGGCCTGACAGACCTGAAAGAGCCAACTCGAATCGGCTTTGGACACCAACTCTTTGCAATCATGCCAAACATGCTGGTGACCCGAGAGTTCCGTCCTCAAGGCTTATTCATAAAGGCAAAAATCCCGACTCAGATCAGCCTTGGCAAGGTCGAGTTTGATCAGGACCCAGCGTCGCCATCATCATGAGCTTTTCGGGCTTCCGCGCGAAGGCGTTCGAACATTTCTGAGACATCCTCGTCTTCACTGTCTGGCGTCGCGCTGGCGTGATCCTCGAAAATCTCATCAACATCGGAAGCAACGTCTTCAGCAGCCGCTGTTGAAGCAGGAGATGCCGCTTGTGGCCCTGCTTCCCCAAAACTGGCAATGACGGTTTCAGCGCCAACCAATGTCTGGCCGGAAACAACCCCCACGGACGCGCCCGCAGGCACGTAGAGATCACACCAGCCACCCAGTCGCAGTGTCCCAATATTGCGCCCCATACGCACGGCATCCCCGGCCTCAGAAGCGACTTCAAGACGTGGGCCCAAGCCGCCTGTGGCAAGACGATAGCCTGTCGCCTGTTGCCCCGAAACAAAGCTGACATAGGCAACAGCCAGCCCAGGTTTATCCGGCTTAGCCGCATAAAAGGCCGCCGGATCACCCGTCTCCCGAATGATGTGATCAACTTCACCGCCAATCGGCGCATACAAGCCATTGGTTGCGGTTGGCCCGACGGAGATGCGCACGCGCGTCCAGCCCGTACCCTCAAGGCGCAATTCATCTGGCGGGGTTGCCCCACCGACAGAAACCACAATCCCATCGCAGGGCGCGATCAGAGCATGTTCAACGGCTGGCGGTGTGCGTTCTGCTGTCCGCGTTGCAAACAGGATGATCACCGCGCCAATGAAACCGATCCAGAATAGCGGACTCCATAGAATGCCGAGCAGAACCCCAATTAGCCAGGCCGCAAGCGCGCCAACATAGCCTTCCAGATCAAACCCGCTGCGCGCCCATGGGAACCGCTTGTCGCTAAGATCACCTGTTTCGGTCATGGCGTCAGTCTCCAAATCGTCTTCACTTAATCAGATGCAATTATTCTGCCGCAACGGCAAGCGCATCGCGCTTCGCCTGACGCGTCCACATATCAGCATAAGTGCCATCCAGCTTGATTAGACTGTCATGCGTGCCGCGCTCCACAACCCGCCCGGCATCAAGGACAAGAATCTCATCGGCGTTTTGGACCGTCGATAGCCTGTGGGCGACCATCAGCGTTGTTCGCCCCTTTGAAGCTTCATCAAGCGCATCTTGTACGGCGGCCTCGGTTGCACTGTCGAGCGCAGAGGTTGCCTCATCCAGGACCAAGATGGCCGGGTCAGCCAGAATCACGCGGGCAATCCCAACGCGTTGCTTCTCGCCGCCAGAAAGCTTCAGCCCCCGTTCGCCAACACGCGTATCCCACCCCTCAGGCAAGCTTTCGATAAAGTCGAGCAATTGCGCGCGGCGCGCAGCATCGCGAAGATCATCCATGGAAGCATCCGGGCGTGCATAGGCAATATTGGAACGGATCGTCTCGTTAAACAGAACCACGTCCTGTGGCACCAGACCCAAGGCACGACGAAGGCTTTCCTGGGTTACATCGCGCACATCATGCCCATCAATCAGCACACGCCCAGACTTTACGTCATAGAAGCGGAACAACAGCTTCAAGAGCGTCGACTTACCCGCCCCGGATGTCCCAACAAAGGCAATCTTTTTACCTGCGGGGAGTTGAAAGTTGACGTCAGCAACACCCACAGCGCGGGCATCATGGGTAAAACCGACCCCCTCAAACACCACTTCGCCTGCTGGTTTTGTCAGCGTTCTCGCCTCTGGCTTATCAGCAACTTCCGGTTTCATGCCGAGAAGGCCGTACAGTTTCTCAAGATCAACAGCGCCCTGCTTGATCTCGCGCCAGGCCCAGCCAAGAATGTTCAATGGCGCGTATAATGAGATGAACATCAGCATCACCGCCGTAACGTCACCAATTTCCATTGTTCCCTGCGTGGCATTCCACGCGGACAAGACCAAAGCCGCGACGAGGCCGAGATTCATAACCAGCGCCTGAGCGCCATTCAGAACGTACATGGAGCGGACGGCATCAACATAGCGATGATTATAGTTCTGCATGGCCTCATTGAAGCGGCCTGTCTCACGCGTTTCCGCTGCAAAGGATTTAACCGTCTCAAAATTGGTCAGGATATCAACTGCAATCCCGCGGAACCGTGTGTCAGCTTCATTCATCTTGCGACGTTGGCGCACGCGCCATTCGGTGATGGTCACCGTTACAAACACATAGATTGCGATCGTCACTACGGCGATAACAGAAAGCCATGGGTCATAGGCCACGGCGAGTGCAACAGCCGCGAGAATCAAACGCACGAAGGTTGGCCCAATGTTGAACGCCAGAAACCGGATCAGGTAATCAATCGCCCCAGCACCGCGTTCAATGACGCGGTTGAGAGCGCCTGTGCGACGGGTCTGGTGGAAATTGAGAGATAGGGTCTGCGCATGGCCGAACGCATCGACACAAGCAATGCGTTGAGCATCCTGACTGACCGGGGAAAATAGCCAGTCCCGCACTTGCGGCATTGCGCCAGCAGAGAAACGCAAGGCAAAGGCAATCGCCAGCCAAATCGCGGCTGAGCCAAACCCAGCCACAATGCCATTCTCATCCGAGACCAGCTGATTGATGGCAAACCCGATCAGGATTGGCACCGCGACTTCCAAAACTGCGGCGCCGAGGGTCAGCAAGATTGCCAGCACCATGACCGGACGCCATTTCGCTAAGTCCTTACGGGACAGCAGTTTCAGGATTCGAACAATGGAGACCCATAATCCCCCATCGGCACTCTCAATCTTGTCGGCATCCGCCGTGGTCATTTCCGCGCTCATTCCCGCCATATGGGATAGAAGAGCAAAAGATGCCAAGAAAAACAGCGGTGAGATCGTGACTGGTTTTCCGGCGATTCCTCACTTACACACGACAAGCTGAAATTCGGGATGACGATATGACCAAGTTGAAATCTGTTTGCGTGTATTGCGGATCCTCAAATGACGTGAAGCCAGAATATCTGCGTCTCGCGCAGGAACTGGGCCGTGCCTTGGCGCAACAGGACATTCGTCTGGTCTATGGCGGCGGCGGGGTTGGCCTGATGGGCGCCTGCGCGCGTGCCACCCACAGCGAAGGCGGCGATGTCCTCGGCATCATGCCGCGTTTCCTGCTGCAAAAAGAGCGTATCTTCGAAGACGTCCCGCACGAGATTGTTGAGGACATGCACACGCGAAAGCAGCGCATGTTTGATGAAAGTGACGCGTTTATTGTCCTGCCCGGCGGGATCGGCACACTGGAAGAAGCCGTTGAAATGCTGTCCTGGGCACGTCTTGGCCTGCATGCAAAGCCGATGGCCTTCCTCGACGAGGATGGCTTCTGGACGCCGTTCTTCACCCTGATGGATCGGATCATCGAGGGTAAGTTCACCCCGGAAGAATTCCGCGCCGCCCTGGTGCATGAGAACACACCAGAAGCCGCGCTGCAGGCACTATGTGACCGCGTTGTGCGACTGGGGGATTAACCCCAGCCTTCTCAACTAGTTCAGAATATCAATCAACTGCACCTGGAAGATCAGGGCCTGATTTGGACCAATGCTTGGCGGGCCGTTCTCGCCATAGGCCAATCCGGCAGGGATATAGAACTCATAAGTCGAGCCGATGGTCATCAGCTGCAAGCCTTCGGTCCATCCAGCGATAACCTGACTAAGACCAAATTCGGCTGGCTGACCACGCGCGATTGAGCTGTCAAAGACCTCACCCGTGATCAGTTTACCTTCATAATGAACCCGAACAGTGTTCGCTGCGACAGGCTTGGCACCCTCACCTTCGCTGACCACTTTATATTGCAGACCGCTGGCCGTGACAGACACGCCGTCCTTGCCAGCATTATCTGCAAGAAACGCCTCAGAGGCCGCTGCATTCTGTCCAGAAGCCGCCGCTTGAGCCGCATTGGCTTTGGCTTGCAGGGTCTGCTGATAGGCTGCGAAAATCGCCTGCGCCTCATCATCGCCAATCACAGGGGCCTCACCCTCAATGCAGGTCTTTGCGCCATTGGCAAAGGCGGCATGATCAAGCTCAACGCCCTGCTCCAGCATCTGGCGCACCTGGCTAAAGCCCAGCAAATAGCTAACTTGCTTTTCGACTGTATCGAGATCGTCTCTGGTCATTCGTACCACTTCCTTAAGCGCCCAAAGGGCGCCTTGTTACGTCCGCACACGATCGTGGCACGTTTCTGAATTCTTCTTTTATGCCGTCAGGCGCGCGATTGCCCGCTCGCGTCCCATCAGGACCAGCATGTCGCCAACACTTGGGCCGCGTTCCATACCGGTCAGCGCTTTGCGCAAGGGCATGAACAGGCCTTTGCCTTTACGCCCGGTTTCGGTTTTCAGGGCCGATGTCCACGCGCCCCAGGTGTCTGCTGTCATCTCGCCTTCTGGCAGCAGGGTTGCAGCGGCGGCAATAAACGCGCGATCCTCATCCTCAATCAGAGGGGTAATCTCGCCAAAGGCCACCGGGACAAAGCGCGCAGCGCCTTCAACCGTTTCGCAATTCTCGCGCACCAGCAGCCAGAAGGCTTCATTCGCGGCCTGCGCATCAATTGCGGCGAGGCGGTCCTTTGCCGCCTCAAACGGCATCTCGTGGGTCAGCGATGCGTTGAGGCGTTGCAACTCATCCTCGTCAAAGCGCGCGGGTGAGCGACCAATCTTGTCGAAGGCAAACTCCTCCGCCAGCACATCGAGCGATGGCCGGATTTCAACATTGTCGCTGGTGCCCAGTTTGCCGAGCAACGAACAGATGGCCAGCGGCTCAATCCCGCGCTCACGCAGGGTACCCATGCCGAGTGAGCCAAGCCGCTTTGACAGACCCGCGCCATCCGCGCCGACCAGAAGCGGGGTATGCGCCATGGCTGGCGCTGTTCCACCCAGCGCTTTGAAAATCTCAATCTGCGCACCGGAATTTGTGACGTGATCCTCGCCGCGCACGACATGCGTGATCCCGGCTTCAATATCATCGACACAGCTTGGCAGCGTGTAGAGATAAGAACCATCAGCGCGGATCAGTACCGGATCAGACAGGCTGGAGGTCTCAATCGCCTGCTCGCCGCGCACAAGGTCATTCCAGACAATACGCTCGCCGGACAGCTTGAACCGCCAGTGCGGTGTGCGCCCTTCAGCCTCCAGCCTGGCCTTATCCTCATCAGTCAGGTCCAGCGCGGCGCGATTATAGATTGGCGGTTTGCCACGCGCGCCTTGCAGTTTGCGCTGGCGGTCCAGCTCTTCAGCGGTTTCATAACAGGCATAAAGCAGGCCCATTTCCCGCAGCTTATCCGCCGCCGCATCATATTCAGCAAACCGTTTGGACTGGCTGAATGTCTTGTCCCAGGTCAGGCCAAGCCATGTCAGGTCTTCACGAATACCGTCCTCATAAGCCTGCGTAGACCGCTCAGTATCGGTATCATCAATCCGCAGAATGAACGTTCCGCCCTGCCCCTTTGCGAACAGCCAATTGATCAATGCTGTGCGGACATTCCCGACATGCAGATTGCCAGTTGGGGACGGCGCGAAACGGACGACAGGTTTGGTCATTGGCAAAGCCTTTAATCTTGAAGCGCCCCTCTCACACGAAAACGCCGCGATTGTGAAGCCTTTGCCGCCACAATTGACAGGCAGAGTGAACACCTGAACAAACCGCGCAAGGGAAAACGGGAGGAATTATTATGCGCGCATTACTTCTTGCAACGAGCGCTTTGGCTGTTCTGGTCTCTTGCAGTGCGCCGACAGAGCCAGAGCAAATCGAGATTGAAACACCCCCTGAAAGCCCTGCGATCGAAACCGTTCAAGTTGAAACGGGGTATCCTGAACAGTGGGAGAGGATCACATTCTGGTCCGGCGAGTATCCCAGCGCGCTTGCTGTTACAGGGACGGACGTACAAATCCCGGCGCATAAGGAACCCACACTGAGCGCTAATCGCACCGCCGCAACCAAAACTTGCGCCCTGCCAAAGAATGCCGTGATCACACCCTGGAACCGGGCCCGATCGGAAATCGAGTACGTCACCTTCGTCTATCAGAATACAATCACGTTTCAGGAAGATGTCTCGCTTGAGGTTTTCCCACGGGAGAGCCAAGCCGATCTTGAGGTTAATCAGCCCGTACCGCTCGTCCTTAAGGCGGGCGATACGATGATCTACAAAACCTATCTCGGTGAAGGCTATTTCATCGCCGTCTATGATGGCCGTGAGTACGAGCTCGCCGAGGGTGAGCTTCCCGAAAGCACGGTCTATGAGCAAAGCCCAGGCGACGAGGAATGGTTTGGTATGGCTTGCGGGACTGATGGAGAGCAGCTCTGGATGAGTTATGATGAGGCACTCGCGACCGCTGGGGTCGAGATTTATCATCATAACCAGTATGGCGAGGCTTTCGACCTGCCCGAAAACTAGCGGCTAAAGCGAGACGCCCCACTGCGCTGCCCAGCGCGGCACGACCTCTCCAGCTTTGCCATAATCTGCCGTATCAAACGCATAGGCATTGTCGGAGGGCTCGAGATTGAGCTCCATTGTCTTGATGCCGCGCATTTTCGCTTCCTGAACAAAACCAGCGGCCGGATAGACAGCGCCACTTGTTCCGATCGAGACGAACAGGTCAGCTTTGGAAAGCGCCACGTCGATCGCCTCCATGTGATAGGGCATTTCACCAAACCAGACGACATCGGGGCGCAGCGTTCCGATCCGTCCACACGCGTCACAGCCATCACTGATATGCAGATCCCCCTGAACCTCAAAAGCAGGCCGCGGGCACATATCGCAAATGCCTTTCAGGATCTCGCCATGCATGTGCAAGACTTCCGCCCCGGCGCGCTCATGTAGATCATCAACATTCTGCGTAACCAGCGTAAGGTCACCGCCGCTCTCTCGGAGTTTGCTCTGTAATTGTGCAAGAGCATAATGGGCGGAATTGGGCTGAACCTCTCGTACCTGTTTACGTCTTACATTATAGAAATGGTGCACACCTTCAGGGTCTTCGGAAAATCCTTCCGGGGAGGCATATTTCTGAAAGTCGACCTCGCTCCACAGCCCTTCCTCACCATCCGCACCACCGCGATAGGTGGAAATACCGCTCTCTGCCGAAATGCCCGAACCGGTCAGAACAAAAATACGAGAAGGCTTGCCCATGCAGATTAGAAGCCACCTGATTCAAGATAGGCTAAAGACTCGTACATCTCCTTAGCTGCAGCCAAGCTACCCTCTGCCTTCAGCATAAAGACGATCATCAGTTCTGAATCGCTAGCATGGGTATGGGTGTAGAGCTTGGCCGGTTCAGGCGGAGTTGCGGCTTCATCAGCAGGCACGATATAAGTCACACGCCCCAAGCCACCCTGAATGCCTTTGGTCTGGTCCGTGGCATTTGCAGGTGCGGCTGCCGTGTCCCGCTCCATCCGCTCAAGAATATTCGGCCCGCCCTCAACATTATAGCAGCGGATCCAGAGTCCTATGCTCTGATTAAACAGGTTCAGGGTTTCACCGACATAGCGCTGCGTAAATTGCTGGTTCAGAGTGATCGCCCAGTTTGGTGTCAGGTCAATCTTCAATGGAACGGGATGGTCTTGCATTAGATTTCCTGATTATAGGCCCCAACTTCAGGGTGCTTGCCGAGGCGAGGCTTTACCTCATCGCGGAAAAGCGCGCGCATGTCATCCTCACTGCGCATGGACTCCACCACAGTAACCAGCTCTGGCTTGTTGGAGCTGGCACGCACCAAAACCCATGAGCCGTCTTCGAGGGTCACGCGCGCACCATTCACGGTGTTCACATCAACCACTTTACGGCCAAGAATTTCTGTCCCGAGCAGGCCCTTATACTCGGCCACCATTTTATCAATGACGCCATATTTCAACTCATCATCACAATGCGGAGACATGGTCAGGGATGTATGGGCAACGCCCAACTCCCCTTTCAGGTCAGCCATGGTCTTATCCGGATTGCGATCGAGCATTTCCAGAATGGCTTTGGCAGCGATCAGACCATCATCATAACCAAGCCCAATCGGGGGACGGAAGAAGAAGTGGCCAGACTTCTCAAACCCGGCAAGTGCATCAAGATCGGTTGTCCGACGCTTAATGTAGGAATGGCCGGTTTTGTAGTAATCCACCGTCGCACCGTTTTCCTTAAGAACAGGATCGGTTTTGTAGAGCCCGGTTGATTTCACATCGACAACGAATTTCGCATTCGGGTATTCCCGGCTGAGATCCCGCGCCAGCATCAGGCCGATCTTGTCAGCGAAAATTTCCTCGCCTGTATTATCGATGACCCCACAACGGTCCCCATCGCCATCAAAGCCAAGCGCCAGATCAGCGCCATGTTCTTTGACCGCAGCAGACATAGCATGCAGCATCACGCTGTCTTCAGGGTTCGGATTATACTTCGGGAATGTGTTGTCGAGATTGCAATCCATCTCGATCACTTCAACGCCCATTTGCCGCAAGGCATCAGGAGCGAAGGCCCCGGCTGTACCATTGCCACAAGCCGCAATGACTTTAAGAGGCCGCTTGATTTTCACGCCTTCAGATGTGCTCGCAATGTACTTTTCGCATACACCATCGACGCGGTGATGCCCGCCACCTGCACGCGGCTGGAAATCGCCTGACAGGACAATCTCTTTCAGTCGGCCCATTTCATCCGGGCCAAAGGTGAGGGGACGGTTCGCCCCCATCTTTACCCCGGTCCAGCCATTCTCATTGTGAGAGGCCGTCACCATGGCGCAGCAAGCGGCGTCCAGCTCAAACTGTGACCAGTAAACCATCGGGCTGAGCGCGAGACCAACATCAAGAACATCACACCCGCCCTGCACAAGCCCAAGGATCAGCGCGTTCTTGATCGGCTGGCTGATGGAACGGAAGTCATGGCCCGTCACAACCTTCGGCTCAACACCCAATTCATGGAATAGAGTCGCCATGCCAAGCCCCAGGGCCTGAACCCCGGTCAGGTTCAGTTCCGGCGCTTTGTCATGGCCAATGCCATTGAACCACCAACGGGCATCATACTCCCGGAATCCGGTTGGCTTCACGAGCGGAAGAATCTCAAAATCTAGCGTATTTGGCGCAATATCTGCGCGCGGTGCAGGCATCATGGAATGGCCCCTATCCTATTATTCTCTTGCGAATGTCAGACCAGAACATGTCTATCACAGCAAGAGGGTTTAAGCCCTCGATTTATGAGCCAACGCCGCCGCATTGGCTTCCCAGTTTTGTCCATCAAAGGCATTTACGGTCACGTCCAGATCCTGCCAGTTATCCAGACACCGCCAGGTTACGGCAAAACCATCAGGATTGGACCGGGGCGTGTAGAAGCTCTTCACCCCGCAGGTCTTGCAGAATGTATGTTGCGCCGCTCCGGTATTGAACGTGTAGGTTGTTAGATTCTCTGCCCCTTTGATCAGGCGAAACCGTGCTGCCGGAACGATGACATGAATATTGCCGCTCATCGCACAGATGGAGCAATTGCAGTCCTCAACTTCAAAATGGGCGGGCAAGTCCACTTCAAAGCGAACCGCCCCACAATGACATCCACCATGATAGGTTGAGAGGTCAGCCATCCAGACCTTCCGGCTCACCAACAACGATAAAGGTGAAGTTCTCCGGCTGCAGGTATTCCCGCGCAACACGGTTCACATCCTCCAGCGTGACAGCCTGCACCATGGCATTGCGTTTGTCCCAGAAATCAACGGGCAAATCATCCAGACGCAATCCCATCATATTGCCCGCAATCTTGGCATTAGAGTCGAAGCCAAGCGGATAAGACCCAACGAGATAGGCTTTCGCATCAGCGAGTTCCTGCTCGGTCACACCCTCTTCGACAATCAGGCGCATATTGTCCTTGATGCCGTCAATGAACTCACCGGCACTCTCATTCTTGGTCTGGCCGCTCCCGCCCCATGTCTGCAACTTATCGCCCGCACTGACGCTGGTATAGATGCCATAGGTCAGGCCGCGATCGACCCGCAGGTCTTTCATCAAACGGCTTTCAAACCCGCCGCCACCAAAAATATAATTGGCAACAACAGCCGTGTAGAAATCAGGGTCATCCCGGCGCATGGCTGGCCCGGTAAACGTGATCAAGCTCTGGGGTTGGGGAAGATCGACCAGAATTGGAACTGAGACAGGTTGTGCCAAAACAACTTCAGGCGTCGGAGTATGCTCCGCCGCAGTGCCCATAAGGCTCTCTGTAGCCTTGTCGATTAGTGGAGCCAGCTCATCCGGCGATATCGCCCCAACCGCCGTTACGATCATGCTTTTGCGGTCCATGATCTGGCTCTTGTGAGCCTTTGCCGCTTCAGCCGACAAAGCCGCGAGGCTTTCAGCGGTAAAATCGCGGGCATAAGGGTGATCCGGCCACAAAGCCTCTTCCAGAGCTTCCCCGGAAAGATAGCGCGGATTGGTTTCGCGGGTCTTCAGGCTGACTTCCTGTTCGCGTACAAACCGTTCCCAAGGCCCTTCGTCGAAGCGTGGCTCAGCATAAGCCAAGGCGATCAGCTCAAACGCCTCTTTAGCATTGTCCGTGAGCATCGACGCGTTGCAGTAGGTGTTTTCTCGCCCAGCAGCGCAACCAAAGCTCATATTGAGCTCTTCCATCCGCTTGGAGAAGGCTTGGCTGTCGAGCTCTCCTGCGCCCTCGTTCATCTGATAGACCATGGCATTGGTCAGCCCCTCCTGCCCTACCGGATCGGAGGTCGTGCCAACCTCCCAGGCCATACGCAGGGACAGGATCGGAATGGACGGTTCCTCAACCAACCAGACCGAAACGCCACCCGGCGTCGTGAATTGCTGAATGGTTGCAAACTCACCCGTATGGGTCTCAACTTTCAGCTCACTTGCTGTCTCTTCAGGGCCTGCGCCATCGCTTCCCGTTGAAGGTGTGCAAGCCACTAAGGCCAGACCTGCAAACGCAGTCGCGCAAAGTGTTGTGATCCGCATCTTAAAGCTCCCCGTCTTCTGGCAGCAGGTGCGCCTCAATAAAATGCCTGTCCTCGGCAAAAACACGCCGCACAGCGGCCAGCGCTTGCTCTGTCGTCACACTGCGAACATCATCTGGATAAGATAGCAATTCATCTACGGTTCCACCGATGGCCAACCACGCGCCGAATGTATTGGCCATGCCTTCCTGGCTGTCGCGTTCATAGATTGAACTCGCCGCCATGGAATTACGGACGCGCTCAATATCGGCGTCATCGAAACCTTCTTCCATGAAACGGGTGACCTCTGCCATGACAGCTGTCTCAAGTTCATCCAGTGAGACCCCCGGCGAGGGCGTCGCATAGATTGCTGCCGGACCTTCATCATGCAGGCTGGTAAACGCAAACGTCCCGACATTGATGGCGAGCTTCTGCTCTTCGACGAGCGATTGATAAAGCAGGCTGGTATTGCCGCCGCCCAGCACATCAAGACCAACAGAAAGCGCCAAAGCGAAATCACGATCACGGCGCATGCTGGTACCATTATAATAACGATACCAAACGGGTTGGCGCACTTTCGGATCGCTATGCGTAATGAGCTGCGTCTCAGTCAATTCCGGCACAGAGCGCCACTTGCGCGTGCCATCAACGAGGCCGGATGGCTCGATTACTCCATAGTGCTCTTCAGCCAGCGTGCGCACCTCTTCGGCCGTGACATCCCCTGCCACAACCAGAATCGCATTCTCCGGCGAGTAATATTTCTTGTAGAAGTCGATGCCGTCTTGCGGGGTCAGGGCTTCAACTTCTTCCATCAAGCCAATAACAGTGATCTCATATGGGTGGTCTTCCCAGAATTCCGCCAGAACCTGCTCACTCAACAAAGCGCCGGGATTATTCTCAAGCCGCTGGCGACGCTCCTCTTTCACCACATCGCGTTCAGTAATGAAGCCACCTTCTGGATCCTCATCAATGATCAAGTCCGTCATCCGCTCGGCTTCTAGTTCCATCATCTTGCCGAGATGTTGCTTGGCCACGCGCTCGTAATAGGCGGTATAGTCCCAGCTGGTGAAGGCATTCAGGCGCCCACCATTACGCTGGACGATCGAAGTGAATTCTTCCGGGCCGATATCATCGGTTTCTTTGAACATGACATGCTCAAACAGGTGCGCGATGCCGGACTTGCCTTCATCCTCATCCGCAGCGCCAACCTTGTACCACACCATATGGGTGACAACGGGTGCCCTGTGGTCGGGCAGCACCACGACCTCCATCCCGTTTTCCAGCGTGAACTGCGCTGGTGCCCAGGCCTCAGTCGCCGCATCGTCGGCAACGACTGCGCCTCCAAAAAGCACCGCAGAGGCGAGCCCTGCGGAAACCAATGCCTTTTTCATCATCACTCTCCGTATCTGACCGCCCTGTATTTCGTTTTTTTATTAGGTGCCCGGTAGCTTCAAGCGTTCGCCTGAACCCCGTTCAATCGTAACGGCTTCTCCGCCGGTCGCTGAATCGCCGGTCTCTTGTGTGCCATCATTGCGCCAGAACATGATCCGGTCTGAAACCGTCGTCGATTTACGAATGACCTTGGCCTCTTCATAATCAACCTGAGACCGGATGACCGGGTTAACAGCATTGGCATTCGCCGCCGCCACCAAGGCTCTTTCAGAGGCGCTGGCATTCTGACCCATGGTTGTACCGAAAGCCACGCGGCCAGCACTATCTGCATTCGCCACTTCAGCAGGCAGAGCCTGTCCAACAGCTGGAGGGCGCAGATTGAAATCCGGCGGGATCACCAATGGCGCCTTCGTTACAACACGAAACTCATTCGGCCCGCGCTCCGCAGCGCCACCGCCAACACAGGCCGTGGTCGTTACAAGCGCAACTCCTGCAGCAGCCATAAACATAGTCTTTTTCATGGGCGTCCTCGCCATTTACTTATCCACGTCTGTCCCAGCCGTGTCCTCACTTCGCGACATTAGGAACTGGTCCACAAAGAGCAAGACCGCCCCTACACTAATTGCGGCATCTGCCACGTTGAACACATAGTTAAAGAAATATGGCCGCCAGATTCCACTAAAATCGAGGAAATCTACAACTGCACCGAACATCACCCGGTCAATGACATTGCCAATCGCGCCGCCAACCACCAGCGCCAGGGCTAAGCCAGTCCAGTGCCGCCCAACCCGAAACAACCAAACAGCAAAACCAATTGCAATCCCGATAGTCAAAGCCACCAGAACCCAGCGCATGACGCCTTCAGATTGACCAATACCGAAGCTGATCCCGCGATTCCAAACCATAGACAGGTCGAAAATGCCTGAAATCTCAATCTGTCCGCAGCGTTGCGTCCGGTCCAGACAGTTCAGCGCGTTAAAACGGGGTTCGTTCAGAACCAGCCATTTCGTCCACTGATCAAGAATGACAACGACCGGAATCAAGACGAACAGGAAGACGCGGAAACGCTGGGTCATGTTTATCCTCTGATTTCGCGAATCGCAGCGGCATCGCGCGCAGTGACATCCGGGAAGGCTGGGTCAGCGGTTTCGGGGTCGAAATATTTCCAGCTACGCGCACATTTAATGCCGCTTGCCTCACCCGGAACAACACCAATCGCAGGCTCTTCTGGCAGGCGGAAGGCATCGGCAGGCGCATCACCTGCAACCAAACGCGCTTGCGACGTGATGAAGATGTCTTCTGGGGTTTCACCTTCGAACACACTGAGCAGGCTTTCATCGGTGATGAAGACTTGTGGCGCAGCTTCCAAGGAAGAGCGGATACGCTTTTCCTTACGCTCAATCTCAATCGCGCCTGTCACCACGCGGCGCACGCGGAAAATCTTGTCCCAGCGTGCCGCCAGATCACCATCACGCCATGCGCTTGGTGTTTCCGGGAATTGCAGCAAATGCACACTCTCTGCCCGGTCAGAAAATACGCTCATCAGGAAGGCTTCTTCCGTCGTGAACGGCATGACAGGCGCTAGCCAGACCAGCAGGCGCTCCATAATTGCTGCCATCACCGTCCGGTTGGCGCGGCGACGCAGCGAAGATGGCGCATCACAGTAGAGGCTGTCCTTGCGAATATCGAAATAGACCGCGGACAGATCGACCGAACAGAAATTGACGAGCTGCGCCATCACCCGCTTGAAATCAAACGCCGTGTAAGCCTCGCGCACGCCTTCATCCAGCTCGCTCAAGCGATGCAATACCCAACGTTCCAGCCCCGGCATATCGGCTGGCTCTACCGCTTCAGCTTCGCTAAAGCCGTGCAAGCCGCCGAGCAGATAGCGCAACGTATTGCGCAAACGGCGATAGGTCTCGGCCACGCCTTTGATGATCTCAGGCGAGATCCGCAGGTCTTCAGTATAATCAGAAGACGCAGTCCAGATGCGCAAGATTTCGATGCCGTTCTGATTGGCAAAGTCTTTCGGGTCGATCGTGTTGCCGATCGACTTGGACATTTTCTTGCCGTCGCCATCCACGATCATCCCGTGGGTCACAACCTGCCGGAATGGCGCAAAGCCGCGGGTTGCGCAGTTTTCCAGCAGAGACGACTGGAACCAACCGCGATGCTGGTCAGAGCCTTCGAGATAGACATCGGCCTGCCCCGTTGCGTCATCAATGATCCCACGATCCCGCAAGGCAAAGGCATGGGTTGTACCGCTGTCGAACCAGACATCGAGCACGTCATTGACCTTTTCCCACCCTTCAGGGTCGGTAATGCCGTCAAGAAACTTGGCTGGCTCAGCACTGAACCAGGCTTCAACACCCTCGGCCCGGATGGCTTCAAGGATACGCTGGTTGACCTCCTGCGCTTCATTATCAGACAGTGCATCTGTGTGTGGGCGACCATCCGGCGACACGAGCAAAGTGATCGGCACACCCCAATTGCGCTGGCGGGAAATCAGCCAGTCCGGGCGATCGGCCACCATCGCATTTATCCGGTTGCGCCCCGTAGCAGGGACAAAATGCGTTTCCTCGATGCCTTTCAAAGCCATCTCACGCAGCGGCGCAGAGCCATCCTTGCCCGGTGTATCCATGGCGATGAACCATTGCGGTGTCGCCCGGCGAATGACCGGAGCTTTGGAGCGCCAGCTATGCGCGTCGCGGATCGTCGTGACACCGCGCGCGAGCAGGTTGCCGCTCTCAGCCAGCAGCTTGATCACCGCATCATTGGCCTTGCCCGGCTGCCCACGTTTCTTGCCGCTTGTCCGGATGATATCGAGACCACCCAGAGGCTCTGGCACTTCCTCCGTATAGCAGCCATCCGCATCAACGATCTGGCGGACTTCTGAAGACTGCCGACCAGACGCGATGAAAACGTTATAGTCATCCTCACCATGCGCGGGCGCGGTATGCACAAAGCCCGTCCCGGCATCCGCCGTAACATGATCACCCGCCAGCATCGGAATGTCGTGTTGCCAGAATGGATCAACACCAGCCAGTGGATGGTCCATGACCCAACTCGCAGGATTTACATCCTGAATGCGCACCATCTCTGTAATCTTGGCTGAGTCCTGAATGCTTTGCGCCAGATCATCAGCAAAAACCAGCTTATCGCCCGGCTTGGCATAGGGCGCAAAGCCAAGCTCTTCCTCGCTCATCACCGCCTTAACCTCGTAAAGGCCGTAATTGATATTCGGACTGTAGCTGACCGCCTGATTGACCGGGATCGTCCACGGTGTGGTCGTCCAGATAATAACAGCGAAATCTTCGCCGCGCACCGGAAACTTCACCCAGATCGTCGGCACTTTGCGATCGTGATACTCGACCTCGGCCTCCGCCAGTGCTGTGCGCTCAACCGGCGACCACATAACTGGCTTCGCACCGCGCACAAGACGTCCGCCCATCGCGACATTGAGAAACTCACGCACCGTCGCGGCCTCGGACTCGAAGTTCATGGTCAGGTATGGATCGTCCCACTCACCCTCAACGCCGCAGCGACGAAAGCCCTCTTTCTGAACCTCAATCCATTCGGCGGCATACTCACGACAGGCCCGGCGGAACTCATCACCCGGGACATCATCCTTGGTCCGTCCCTTGGAGCGGAACTGCTCCTCAACCTTCCACTCAATCGGCAAACCATGGCAGTCCCAACCGGGCAGGTAAGACGCATCAAATCCTGTCATCTGATGGCTGCGCACCACCATGTCTTTCAGGATCTTGTTCATCGCTGTACCAAGGTGGATCGGCCCGTTCGCATAAGGCGGACCATCATGCAGGATAAACGGCTTCGCCCCGCGCGCTTTCGCATCCGCACGCAGCTTGCCGTAGAGGTCCATACTGTCCCACTTCTCAATCCATTTCGGCTCCGCCTTGGGCAGGCCGCCGCGCATCGGAAACTCCGTCGTCGGCAAGAACAAAGTGTCCTTGTAAGGATTCTCGGCTTTTGGTTTTTTTGTATCGGTATCGGCCATTGTCGCTGGTCTTCACATTAGCGTTTGTATCAGGGGCATAAAGTCAAATCGCCCGGCCGCAAGCTGATCTGTTCAGCAAACGACCGGGCCGCTAATTCGTATCGTAAAGAATGCAGCCATCTTAGTCATACCGCCGCTTAGCAGGCAGTAAGGACAATGTCACCCGTGCTGATCAGCCTTGATGAGGGGATGAGCGCTAAAGCAGAAGGCTCTTGGCCTGATCTGCATCCTTACTCATCTGGACGACCATATCGTCCAGTTGCTCGAATTTCAGTTCCGGGCGCAGATACTGGACCAGCGCGACCTCAATCCACTTGCCGTAAATATCCTGATCGAAATCGAAAATATAGCTCTCAAGCAGGGGGTCACGAATGCCAGTTGTCGGCGTTCGGCCAAAGTTCGCAACGCCCGGCAACCAGTCCCCCTGCTGCTCAACTCTGACCCGCACGGCATAAACACCATGCTTGGGATGGATCAGCTCGCCCAGATGCAGATTCGCGGTTGGAAAACCAATGGTTCGCCCACGCTTTTCGCCATGCTCGACAACGCCATCGACGACCCAGTCATGACCCAGAATATCAGCCGCTCTATCTGGCTCCCCCGCGATTAGGGCTTCCCGCACAGCTGTCGAAGAGGCCTTGGCACCGAGCGCCTCAATCTTCTCAACCACAGTGACGCCAAAGCCAAGCGCGCGACCAAGCGAGGCCAGACGCCCGGCATCACCCATCCGTCCACGCCCGAAGCGAAAATCAAACCCCACTGTCACATGCGCCGCGCCGATCCCTTCCGCCAAAACCTCGCGGGCAAAAACCTCATCAGTCATTTTGGCCATATCAGCATTGAAAGGCAGCTCATAAATGGCCTTTGCTCCGACCTCAGCCAAACGGGCATTGCGGCGTGCGGGCCGATACAGCCTGAATGGTGGATCTTCTGGCCGGAAGAATGCGCGCGGCGGGGGCTCAAAGGTCGCCACACCCAAGGGCGCATCAACCTTTGCAGCGGCTTCAATCACGGCGCGATGTCCGGTATGGACGCCATCAAAATTGCCCAGCGCAATTGAAAAACCGCGCGCGGTTTTTGGAACATCGCGATAGTGGGCAATAACCGTCATCAGGCGTCGCGGCTCGGAACCATGACCTGAGCTTCACCAGAAATAGCGGCTTTGCCATCGACGATACAGCTGACTTTCAGCGTTACCCGATTGCCGCGCTCTTGCATCTCAGTCACTTCGACCCGCACAGTCACTTCTGAACCGATATAAACCGGACGACGGAAGCGCATGGACAATCCGGTAAAGATCGAGCCCGGTCCAGGCAGATTATTGCCCAGAATGCCGGAAATATAACTCGCTGTGAGCGCGCCATGGGCGATACGCTGACCGAAATTGGTCTTGCTGGCATACTCTTCGTCCATGTGTAGCGGATTGCGATCACCAGAGACCTCGGCAAACAGCTCAATATCCTTTTCCGTGATCACATGATGCGTCTCGTAACTCATGCCCAGGGAAAGGTCTTCGAATTTGTAGCCGTCTTTAACGCTCATAATCGGCGGTCTCCGTCTAATTGCTCACGGTCTGTTACAGTGTGTTTCAGGTTTCGTCACCATGCGAGATGAGGCATCGCCCATTCTGCCTTCGTGTTATACTCAGACAGCAAGCTGGTGACCTCACTGGCAAAGTCTGCGCCATGCTGTTTCAGGCCTGTTCCGACGTAAAGGCCATCAAAGCCTTGGCTTGCTGCGCCTTGCATATCGGTGGCCGGACTATCGCCAATGCATAAGACGCGCCCTTCCCCGGGTTCAACGCCGAGATCACCGAGTTTTGCGAGCGCCAGATCATAGATCAGACTATGTGGCTTGCCCGGATAAATCACCTGCCCGCCTTCCTGCTCAAATACTTCCGCCAGTGCACCTGCACACCAATAGAGCTGGTCTCCGATTCGCACTTTCTTGTCCGGATTGGCGCAAATCATGTTCATGCCGCGATCTGCCGCCTCGGCAAGTCGCCCACGGTAATCCTCAGGCTCGTCATTTACCTGATCCTCAAGGCCAATGCACAAAACCGTATCCGCTGCGCGCATGTCGGCAAATTGCAGGTTCAGGCCTTCATACAGGAACTTGTCATGCTCCCAGCCTTCATCGGCGCCCAAACGCCAGAAGACTTGCTCTGTGCTGCGCCCCAACAGGTCACGCGTCGCATCACCGGAAGAGACACAATCATCAAACGCTTCAGGCGGCACCCCTAGTGGATCAAAGTAACGGATGACCTGCGCTTTAGGCACCGGCGCATTGGTGATCAGGCAAACCGCCCCGCCCTGCTCGCGAAACCGCATGAGCGCCTGACACGCCTCATCAAAGGCATAGCGACCATTATGGATCACGCCCCATACATCACACAGGATCACATCATACCGATCAGCAATAGCGGCCAGACCGCCTGGAAACTTTGGATTACTCATAGGCCGCAATTAAGCAGCAAAGCAGCTACCGTCCAGCCGTCAGTCTGCGTACCAGAGCTGGTGGCGGCGCTGTTTCTTCCATCAGGGAGGATTTGATCGGACGCGCTGCGCCAAAAACATGCCCCTGCCCATACGGCACAGCATATTCAAGGATCTCAACAACGCTGACTTCCTCTTCCATCTTCTCGGCAATCAGTGTCACACCATAGCGAGAGAAGACGGTCGAAACTTCCTCGCCCTGAATCGCGCGATTGATATGAGATTGCGGGCGTGGCCCTGCAGGGTCAGACAATTGATGAATCAGATCATCACCTTTGACTTTAACAAAGCGGATGCCAGCTTCCTGCAAACGCGGCAGGTCGAGATTGACTGAAGTCGCATGGTCCAGGGAGAAACGGAATCCAAGCTGGCTTAGCTCCCGCATCGCTGCGCGCATCTGTGGTGGCGCATTGAAGAATTTCTCTTCCTGTAATTCGAAGATCAGGGCGCCCGCCAAGTCGCGGTTGAGCTTCATATGTTCAAGGAAAACCGGGAAGAACTGGGAATCACTCAGCGAACTGGCAGAGACATTACAGAAAACGCCAACGCGGCGATCACGCTTGGTCAGGCGACGAACGATCTCAACTGAGCGATACAGCATCAGATTATCGATCACACCCATCAACCCTGCCCGACGTGCCGCATCAAGGAAATCTGCGGGCATGATCAGAGAGCCATCTTCCCGGCGCAGGCGGGTAAAGCCTTCGTAGAAAGACACACGGCGTTGTGGCAAGGATACGATCGGCTGCAAGTGCAAGTCCACACGATTCTCATAGAGCGCCGTCTTCACCGCGCGTAGAATGGCATCATCCTCCGGGCCAACCGCCTGTGTAGACCCTGCCTGTGTCAGACGTGTATCAAATTTGCTGGTCAGTTTACCAATCAAATCCTCAAGCTGACGCATCTCAGACACCAGTGCATCACGGCGCTCGGTCAGCTCATGATTAACCGTACTCTCAAGCGCGTCAGCGCGCGCTTCCAGGACATCGGCACGCGAAGCGGTCTCCTTTTGTGCGGTTTCAACCGCATCAACGCGGGCCTCAAGCTTTTCCTGCTCGGCCTTGCCCCGGGTCAGCATTAGGTGGATTTGCAACAGGAAAACCGTTGTGACCGTTCCAGCGCAGGCTGCAATAATCGGATCAATGCTCAGCTGTGACCACAAAGCGTAGCCACCACCCAGACCAATCGCTGCATAGACCAGAAAGAAAACGGCAATCATATCACGCTCAGCCCCGAGGAAATTGTCTTAACCTTAACAAATACCTGCCAAGTGTTAACGAATTGGTAGCATAAGCGCTGATTTGCGAACAATGCCAAGTCAATTCGATGTGGCGTAGATACCACACAAGGGTTCACGTTAAGGATATGATGAACGCTGTGTTTGACAGAAGCTGCAACGCTGCCTAACCATGTCCTAACACCTGAGGCCAATCCAGTCCGCGGCAATCTTTTTTGCCGGACGGGGGCGTCTCGGGGGAGACAGGGGTCCTGCTGCAAAGTGGGGCCCCGTCGCTTTTCTGGGGGCTAATTTTTACTATGCCGATACAAGAAATGGGTTTGCTGCAACGGCCAGCTTAGCTCATCATTGATCGTACAATCTTCATCCCGGCATTTCTGCAAACGCATAGAAGACTGTCCCTGATAAACAATGTCAAAAATCAACGACTGGTCACTACGGAGAGACTTCTGAACCTGCACATCTCCTGTATCGAACATAAGATCAGGCGAGGCCGGTTCACCCGCGATTAAGATAGCCGCATCAAATCCACCCGGCGGAATTCCCTCATCAACAATACGCAAGGCATCTGCCTGTTCATACGCAAGATTAAGCCCACTGATCACACGATCCGTTCCAACGGGGCCATACACAGGAAGGGGCCTCGCGCGGCCAGCCTGCCAACTATGATTGCGGATTTCATCAAGGCCTTCGATGTCGATTGCGCGCAAGGAGAACAGGAAGACCGCATCCAGCTGTCTGAGGTCAGCATCGCTAAGCGTCTCCCCAATCCCGGAAGCGCCTCCAAACAGCAGGCGCTTACCACCAGCAACTGCAAGAGCACAGGGACGCTCCGCTGCACTCAAGCCACAAGGCAAGAGGGCAAAGTCCTGCGGCGCGATGACCTCATTACTTGTACCAACTGACTCAGAGCCGCCACAGGCGGCAAGCAACAATGCCAAACTGATAAATGCGCCCTGCCTCATCCAATCGTCGCCGTTGCTTGAGGCTCATTTACAATCTCATTCTCAAGATGCCCAAGACCTGAAATCTCGACGCGCACCCGATCACCTGTTTTCAGCCATTTTGGAGGTTCATGCCCCGCGCCAACACCAGCAGGCGTTCCAGTGAAGATCACATCGCCCGGTTCCAGCGTGAAGGCTTTTGTCAGGTGAGCAATTTGTTCAGGGATTGAGAATGTCATGTCCCCAGCCTTAGCCTCCTGACGCAACTCATCATTTACAAAGGTCTTCAAAGTCAATTCACGCCAATCTTCAACGCTGTTTGCGGGAACCAAATACGGCCCAAAGGGCCCGTGTGTATCGAACCCCTTCCCCATAATCATCGTTGGGCTCGCCTTTTGCCAGTCTCGCACTGAATAGTCGCAGCCACAGGCAAAGCCAGCCACCAGTTCCATCGCGCGATCAACTGGAACATGACGGCCATGTTTTCCGATCACAACAACCAACTCGCCTTCATAGTCGAGCTGCTTAGACACTTTCGGCAAATGCACCGGGTCAAAAGGGCCATTGGCCGCTGTACTTTGTTTGTTGAACCACTTCTGAACACCCGGTGCCTTATTGGCGATGAAAGACACCGACTCGGCGGCATGAGCGGCATAGTTCAGACCGATGGCCAGGATTTTTCCAGGCCGCAAAATCGGCTGGCGCAGACGAACATCCGATACGGCCACTTCGCCATACTGGCCTGCGCGAGTCGCGATCATATCCAATCGGCCAAGTTTTTCTGAAAGATCACCTTCTGCAGCAATCGCGATCTTGTCACCCTTCACGACACCACAAAATGTTTTCCCACTGCCTTCAAAAACCGCGAATGCCATCGATTATGCCCTCCTGAGCACACTTTGGTCTAAATTCCTTACGAAAGCTGTCACCCAGAATTGAAGCCAAGATCAAGCCCGTCTACGAAGATGGTCTGTTGATTATCAGGATACGGTCGAATGTCAGACTATTTGAGAGCCAATGAAGTCTATCTCTCAGATTTGCTGACACCGGGAATAGAGCTTCATCTCCCGCCCTATCAACGCAGCTATTCATGGGAAACTGACGAAGCGGGCGCCCTGCTTGATGACCTGCTTCTGGCGCTTGAGAAGAATAAGCCACACTTTATCGGCGCTGTTGTTCTGGTTGAGGAGGGCAATGGCAAGTGCCTGATCGTTGACGGGCAGCAGCGCCTGACGACGCTGACCATCATGATTGCCGCATTGCGCGATCTGGAAACCGATGAAGCCTTGAAACGCGACCTGAAAGTCATGGTTGGGAATCGCGCCGGTGGCCTCGCTCCAGATGACAAGCCATCCTGGCGATTGACCCTGAATGATCTCAACACCGTTTTCTTCCGTGATCGCATTCAGCGCTCGGGCGCGACCGAAGACGGCGAATCACACCCCCCTGAAAATGAGAGCCATGTCCGCATGGCTGATAATCTCAGTCTGTTTCGTGAGCGCTTCAAGGCGATGACGGATGAAGCCCGTCGGACGTTCGCGGCGGCTCTGGGACGCCTCGTTATGTTGGTACGGGTCACCGTGAATGACTGGAATGACGGGTATAGTGTCTTCCGCGTCCTGAACACACGCGGTAAAGGCCCCGCCGATCACGAGATTATTAAAAGCAATCTGCTTGAACAAGCAGACCTGTCACAGCAGGAAACCAGCAAGCTGTCACAAAGCTGGGCGGCCTATGAAGCCGAAATTGGCGGCGGCAATATGGACGATTTGCTGGCCCAAATCACCAGCATCTATGGCAAAGGGGATAAAGGTCCTGAAGGCTTCCAGAAAGCGGTGCTCGGCAAAATCTCTGCAGCAAAGTTTATGCGGGAGGAATTGCCACTCTATTTCAAAGCCTACACGACGATCAGCTCTGGCAAGCCGGACTTCGATGACCCTGATGGCTATATCGCAGCACACATAAATCACTTGCGCCTGATCGACCATCAGCTCTGGCGTCCCGTTGCGTTGAAATATCTGCGTCACACTAAGGGTAAGCCAGATCGAATGCGCGACTTCTTCGCCAAACTGGAACGCTTTGCTTTTGTCATGATGCTCGTCGTGACCGATTCGCGGCCACGCCAGAAACGTTATCAACGCCTGCTTGATTCGCTGGGCGGCACACGCTCAATCTTTGATCGCAGCGAGCCGCTGAAAGTCGAGCGTGGCGAAATTCAACGTCTGCACGAGCGCCTGCAAACCCGTATCGGAGCCCCGCGCCAGCGCAAAGCCGTTGCACTGCGCCTGAATGCGGCGGTTCAAGGGGGCTACCCACTCTCACCAGAGCATGACGCGACCCTGGAGCACGTTTTGCCTCGCAATCCGGCAGAGGGGTCGCTCTGGGATATGACCTGGCCCAATGCCAATGTTCATCGCGAGCTGTGTGAGACGATTGGCAATTTCGTCTTGTTGCCCGAGCGCTTGAACCAGAAAGCCGATACGCTTTCCTTCCGCGATAAGTGCGCCATGTATTTTGAAGACGGACAAACCGTTTTCCCACTGACAGAAGACCTGCGCGGGCGGGCCTCCTGGACGCCGGATATTGTCCGCACACGCTCTCGCGACCTTGCCGCCATCCTGATGCAGGACTGGGGGTTTAAGGTCTAGTGATCCTTGGGCTTTGAGGCCGTATGCGCCCAACGGGCAGATAATTCAGCGCGAAGCGCCGCGAAGCGACCCTCTGCAATTGAGGCCCGAATCTCTGCCATCAACGCCTGAAAGAAGACGGTATTATGCCAGCTTAGAACCATGGAGCCGAGATACTCCCCGGACCGGATCAGGTGATGCAGGTAAGCGCGCGAGAAATCACGGCTGGGCGGTGAATCAATCCGCTCATCAAGCGGCGCTAAGTCTTCCGCAAACTTCGCGTTCTTCAGATTGATCGGACCATCCCAGGTCCAGGCCTGCCCATGTCGCCCGGTCCGGGTTGGCAGAACACAATCAAACATATCAATTCCGCGCGCGACCGCCTCAACCAGATCAATCGGCTTCCCGACGCCCATGACATAGCGTGGGTAATCATCGGGCAAATGCGGAACGGTCATATCGATTGTCTTGCACATCTGCTCGTGGCCCTCACCAACCGCGAGACCACCCAGCGCAATACCGCCAAACCCTTGCGCAGCCACAGCCTTAGCCGACGCTTCGCGCAGATCCGGGTAATTCGACCCCTGCACAATGCCAAACAGGGTCTGATCAGACCGCTCTCCAAACGCATCAAGCGAGCGTTCGCCCCATCGCAGCGACAGGTTCATTGAGCGCTCGGCCTCTTCATGGCTGCAGGGGTAATCGGTGCATTCATCGAGCTGCATGGAAATATCGGCGCCAAGCAGATCAGCTTGAATTTCAATACTGCGCGCCGGATCAAGGCGGTGCTTGGAACCATCCAGATGGCTTTGAAACGTCACCCCATCCTCATCCATCTTGCGGAGCTGGCTTAGTGACCAGACCTGAAAGCCACCACTGTCGGTCAACATTGGCCCGTCCCATTTGGCAAAGCTGTGCAAGCCACCAAGCTTTTTCACCCGTTCTGCGCCGGGGCGCAGCATCAAGTGATAGGTGTTGCCGAGGATAATGTCCGCGCCAGCGTCTTTCACCTGATCCATGTAAAGCGCCTTGACGGTCGCCGCTGTACCAACCGGCATGAAGGCTGGTGTGCGAATGTCCCCACGCGGAGTTTCCAAAACACCCGTACGTGCGGCGCCATCTCTCGCACTGATCTTGAACGGAAACCGAGACACTAAACCAGGCCCTCAAGACCCAGGGCGCTCAGCAAACCCGCCCGTGCTGCAAAGCACTCTTCGGCAAAAGCCGGATCAGCCAAATCACTAACGCTGAGGCGATCACGATAGGTCGCGCGCACCACGTCCTGCAAAGCATCAATCTTTGTCTCGTCCAGCAAAACGCCCTGATGCATCGACGCGCGCTCGTCCGGTGTCATCACCACACGCAAACGCAGACAAGCAGGTCCACCGCCATTACGCATAGACTGGCGTACATCGACATATTGGACGCGCCCAATCGGGCCGTTGCCTTCAACCATACGCTCACAGAAGGCACGGGTTGAATCGGTTTCCTGCGTCTCCGTTGGTGCGAGCAGAACCAATCGATCCTCTCCCGGCCATTGCAGGAGCTGCGAGTTAAACAAGTAAGACTTGATCGCATCCGCCAGTGGCACTTCAGCATCGGGAACCATGACAGGCTTTAGCTCGAATAAACCCTCTGCCGCATCACGCAGCGCTGCCAGGGTCCCTTCCGTGTCTTCAAACGCGTACTCGTGGAAGAAAAGCGTATCGAGTGTCCCGACACAAACCACATCATTGTGGAACGCCCCGGCATTGATCGCTTTTGCTGACTGACGGGCTAGTACTGTCCGCTCGGCATGCAAGCCATGGCTGCGGGCAATACTCTCACTCGCCAGCCGCGTCTGGCGCGCCGGAAACCCGGTCACGCTCTCACCCGCCTCACGTCCATAAACAAACAGCTCAACGCCCTGCCCACCATGCTCACGGCACAGGCGGACATGATTGGCTGCGCCTTCATCGGAAAAATCCTCATGCATTGGCAAAGCGCCGTGCACCCCAAACGCGCCATCATCCTCGAACAGGGTCGCGAGGGTTGTCGTCGTTTCCGGATGCTCCAAGGAGCGATGCAACATGGAAGACAGATTCGCCGCGCTAAAATGCAAACGCCCATCTGTTGTGTCAGCGGACGGCGAAACGGTCGCTGCATTTGCCGTCCACATGGAACTCGCCGAATAGGCGGCTTTCAGTAGGCGTGGCTCAGACTTAGCCGCGGCCTCAATCATCTGCTTATCACTGCCGCCAAAGCCAGCATCGGCCAGAAAGCCGAGATTCGGTCGCTCCAAAGGCGGCAACACCCCCTGAACAAATCCGGCTTTCACCAGAAGCCGCATCTTCTCCAATCCCTGCAAGGCGGCCTCGCGCGGATTGGAGACCTCCCCAGCATTCCCCTGACTGGCCAGATTGCCATCGGACATCCCGCCATAATTATGGCTTGGCCCGATCAGGCCATCAAAATTGACTTCAACTGTATCGTGTAAAGACATGGAAACCCCGTGCCTCTGTGCCCGCCGAAGGGTGTATCAAACACCCGAATGAGAAAGGACGGCCCTGCGTCTCGGCAGGCTCAGGGCAAGGCCGCAAATCAGTATGCTGCCGCTCTACTTCGGAAATCCAACCGCGCCAAGTCGCCCGGCGGTATCGGCCACCTGACTGGCCTGAGGCCAAGCACAATAATCGGCGGCATAGTAAGCGCCAGGACGGAAGTTCCCGGACAGTCCCGGCCCACCAAACGGCATCGCCCCGCTGGCCCCGGCGGTCGGCCGGTTTCGGTTCAGGATGCCGGCGCGCATCTCATTATGAGCCTGCAGCCACAGCGCGTCATCATCGCTGACGAGGCCGCCGGACAAGCCATAACGTGTGTCATTCGCTCGCGCGATCGCGGTATCAAAGTCCGGCACCCGAATGATCTGCATCAGCGGTCCAAATAGTTCCTCATCCGGAATGCTGGTCGCCTCGGTGACATCAATCACACCAGCCGTAACAAAGCCGCCTCCGCGATCCATCCGCTTCAGGCGACGCAGCGGTTTACCGCCTTTGCGCGACAGCATGATCTGAAAATCAACGGCATTCTGTGCGGCTTGCTCGCTGACAAGCGGCCCCATAAAGGCCCCTTCCTCTTCCCAGCTACCAATGGTCAGGTTACGGGCGCGCTCAACAATCGCATCGACGACCGCATCACCCCATTTGCCTTCCGGCAGGATCACACGGCGGGCGCAGGAACAGCGCTGACCGGTGGTCAGGAAGGCTGACTGCGCCGCGATATCTGCCGCTGCATCAATATCGGCAGGATCCCAGACGATAAGCGGATTGTTCCCGCCCATTTCCAGCGCCAGAATGACTTCAGGACGTCCGGCAAACTGTTTGTGGAAATAGGTTCCCGCTGCCGCTGATCCGGTAAACAGCAGGCCATTGATGTCACCGTCAATCAGCGCTGCGCCTGTATCACGACCACCATGCACAACATTCAAAACACCCTTCGGCAAACCGGCTGCCTCAAACGCCTCGACCATGATCGCTGCCACACTCGGCGCGAGTTCAGATGGCTTGAAAACACAGGTATTTCCCGCCAGCAGCGCCGGAACAATATGTCCATTCGGAAGGTGACCGGGAAAGTTGAACGGGCCGAGGACAGCCATCACACCGTGCGGGCGATGGGTAAGGTGCGTGGAGCCAAAAGCGGCTTCGCTTTGCTTCACGCCAGCCCGCTCGACCTGCGCCGCAATAGAAATCGCGACCTTGCCCTTCATCGCCCCGGCTTCAGCTTTTGATTCCCAGAGCGTTTTACCCATATCGCGGCTGATCGCATTGGCGATCGCATCGCTGCGCGCACCAATCTCTTCGGCATAGCGTTCCAGAACTTGCGTGCGGTCATGTTGCGGCATCCGCCCCCAGGCCTTTTGAGCTTCTCGCGCAGAAGTCAGGGCCGAATCGACCTGCCCCTGCGTGGCCGCTTCACCTTCCCAGGCCAGATCACCTGTGGCGGGATCACGTTTTTCAAACCACTCGCCACCGCCATCGCTCCAGATGCCGTCGACATATACACTTTTTGCCATTGATCTTATGTCCTTAGCCAGATCCGCGCTTGCTCACCGGATTTCAGCTGCAAGCGATCAAGAATTTCAGGAGATGTGATGAGCCGATCCTCGCCGTGCAAGGCCCCATCAAACTGTGTCGCACGATAGTTTTCGAGGTCACAGCGCGCAACAAGACCGGTCTGCCCCGTTGCCTCCCCGGCCTCAAGCGTGACAGTGCGCGCTTCACGAATGGTGCGGATCAGCTCGCGCTGCGCGACCACCATCGGTCCACCATCAAAAATGTCGACGACCCGCTCAAACCGGAAGCCTTCCCATTCGAGCAGCTTCATTGCCCCCACACCATCGGCATGACAGCGCCCAATCACTTCACGGGCTTCAGGCGGCAACAAGTCCACATAGACCGGATATTTCGGCATCAGGTCGAGGATAAACTGATTGTTCGTTGTGGCCGAGAGATAGTCCGCCTCGGTAAAGTCCATGCGGAAGAAATGCCGCCCCAGATGCTCCCAGAAAGGCGTCTGACCATCCTTGTCCACAACCCCGCGTAACTCTGCCAGAACCATGTCACCAAAGCGGTCCGGCTGTGTCGCCATGAGCAAATAACGCGATTGCGCCGTCAGACGGCCAATCCCATTGCCGCGATGCCCTTCACGCACGAAAAGCGTACCAACTTCGGTAAACCCAACAAACTCATTCGTCAGGACCAGGGCATCCATATCGAAACGACGATCTGCGGCGAGGCTCGCCTGCGCCAGCGTGATGATGCGGTAATTGAAGAAGGGCGCATCAATCCCGGTGCCCGCCTTCACGGCACTGCAACCACCAACTTCCCCGGTCTCAGTATTCTCAAGCATCATCAGATACTTGCCATATTCAAGCTGTTCAATTTGGCCCGCGAAAGACGCCACCGACTTTTCCAACCGCCCTCGTATAATCTGCTCATCAACAGGAAGCGATGTAAAACCGGGGCCTGACTCGACGGCCATCGCCATCAGGGCATCATAGTCATCCAGCCGGGCTGGGCGCATGACATAAGGTGTGCTCATCCCATCATTGCCTTGATCTTGGCGGCATCGATCCGGCCATCAGCGAGACGGTTGAGCAAAAGCGCAGAAAGCTGCGCCCGCTCAACGAAACTCGACATGACGACGTACTCTTCCGCTGAGTGAATCCGGCCACCCATGACACCCAATGTATCCACATTTGGAACACCCGCCGCAAAGATATTATTGCCTTCACAAACACCGCCCGTATCGACGAATTCCAGATTCAAACCGATAGCTTTTCCCGTTTCGCTCACAGCGGTGAATAAGGCATCCTGCGCCGCATTTCGGGGCTTTGGCGGGCGATAGAAACCGCCATGTAAATGTCCGCTAATCCCATCACGAGCTATCGCCTCAGCAAGTAAGCGTTCAACTTGCGCGGTCGTCCAGTTTGCGGCCGCCTCGTCCGGCGCGCGCGCGCCAAAGCGGACAATGGCAAGATCCGGCACAATGTTGACTGCACTGCCGCCATCAATCGCGCCGACATTGACCGAGACACCCTCATACTGGCCATTCAGAGCCTCAAGCCCGATTACCAGATGCGCTGCCGCTTCAAGGGCGCTGCGGCCATCATCCTTGGCGCGGCCTGCATGTGCAGAGCGACCATGTAAAACGATATCAAACACAGATGACCCTTTACGCCCGCCAGACATGGCTCCGGTTTCCATGCATGGTTCATAAGTCATGCCGATCATCGCACCGCTGCTCGCAGCCTCATGTAAAGCTGGCGCGCTGGCAAAATTCCCGGTCTCTTCGTCTGGCGTAATCACGATCTTATAGCCAAGCTCGTCCTTCATCGGACCAGCTTCGAAAGCCTGAAGAGCACCAAGCATAACCGAGAGACCACCCTTCATATCGGCAAGCCCCGGCCCATTCAGACGCCCATTTCCAAGATCGGTAATCTCAGTGAACGTCCCGTCCGGGAAGACCGTATCATAGTGCCCGCTCATGATGACTTGAACAGGGGCTTCTGGACGTGATTCGATGCGGATGATTGGCCCCGTCTGAAACCCATCAGGCTGCCCCTGATCGTCAATCTTCTCAAATGGCTCAGGGACATCCAGTCGAATGTCCGCCTCCAGAGCACTGAACGCATCCGCGAGCTTCGGCGCAAGCGCTTCCAGCCCGTCACGATTCCAGCTGCCCGTATTTATCCTCGCCCACTCCAGGGTTCGGCTTTGCATTGTCTCTTCAAGCGCTAAAACGCGCTCACAAATCGCCTCATCCTCAGGCGTTCGCACACTCAAATCAGTCATAAGTCACTGGTTTCATGGGATGGTTGCAGATGCAACCCTTGAACAGAAAACGCCCCCGAACCGCAATGGGCCGAGGGCGTTTTAAATCAGGAATATATCAGCTTAGGCGCCTTCAATATCCGCAAGGCTGGATTCAGCTGCTTCAAGGCGCTCGCCAACGGTTGCACAGGCTGGCGGCAGACCGCTTTCACCCAGAACCGCAAGGTCTTTACAGCGCTTCTCTTCAGACTTCAGGTCCTGAACAAGGCTGCGGGCTTCAAACACGACCAGCGCGCGGGCTGTCGCATCCTCAGAGGCCATAAAGTCAAGCCAGCCGCGTCCACCACGATTATTGGCGTTGCGGAAGGCCTCACGAGCCCCGGCACGATCATCGCGCTCATAACGGGACTGGCCAATAAGAACCCAGGCCAAACCTGCATCCTTCAGACCGCCTTTATTGATCGCGTTGGTCAGCGCTTCTTCAGCTTTCGGCCAATCGCGCAGCTCTGTGTATGAACGACCGAGACGCTCATACATCTGGCCATTCGAAGACATACGCGCAGCTTCTTCGATCACAGGGATCGCTCTCTTATACTCACGCGCGACCTGATACAGGTTCGCGAGCAGCTCCAGACGCTCATAAGTCTTGGAAATCCGGCCTGCATTCATTTCCTTTTCAAGGATTTTAGCCCCCTGATACGGCGCATTGAAGCGGTTGTAGAAATTCACAACCCGCATCAGCTCGTCTTCAGTTTGCAAAATACCACCAAGGTACATGGCTTTCTGAACTTCAAACGCCTTACGCTCATCATTGGCCTTGAAATAGTCACCGGAAATTGCATCCCAAAGCTTACGCTCATCCGGGTTCTTCACCAGCAGCATTTCAAGCAGCTCAGCTTTCTTTCCGAGCTGGCCAGTATTGTCGTAAAGATAGATCAGGAAGTCATAGACCTGACGATCTGCGTTTGGCCCATCAGACCGGAAAACCTCTTCAGCCCAGCGAAGCGCTTCTGTGTTGCGGTTAAGCTTGTTGTTGAGAATCGCCAGCTGCCATTTCGTATCGCGATTTGGCTGCCCGCCCGCCTGAATCCAGCGGCTCAGGAAGTCCAGCGCCTTGGGCAGGTTTTCTGCGTTCAGATAGATTTGTGAAATATCGTAATAGGTTTTCGTGCGATCTTTGGCCGGAATGATGCCTTGATTGAGCATATTCTCAAAATCTGCAGCCGCACCAACATAATCGCCAGCTTGAATCTTCACCGCAGCGCCAAGCCGCATCGCTGCCGCTCTTTCGTAACAGTTCAGCTCTTTCTGCTGCAGCTCACGCAAAAACCCTAGCGCTGCCTGGGGGTTATTATTCGTCAGAATTTCAGTTTCAGCTTTCAGATAAAGCTCGGCATTTTTTGACGAAAATTGGGTTTCCTCACAAGCTTGCGCAGAGGCAAGACCCGCTCCCATCGCCATCATGATGCCGCCAGCCACGGCTCCTTTGAGCAATGCTGTCATCTTCATGGTTTCACTCCTCTCCCGCATTTTGCGGTATCGTTGCCAATACACCGGAAAAACGCTCATGCTTCAAGCGGTTCCGTACAAATTTACATGTATTTTCATAAAGCACGCCCGCCACCCTTATGACTCAAGTTTAAAGATCAGCGGATAAACAACGTTTTTGCGCTCCACCGGCTGGCCTCGAACGATTTGCGGGATGAACTCTACACGGGCAATTGCGCGCTCAGCGGCCTCCTGAAAGACGCGATCAGTGCAGATGGCCTGAATATTATACGGTAACCCCTTCGGTGTGACATCAAATCGGACATCGCAACTCCCTTCCGTGCCGTTCTCCATTGCTCTGCGTGGATAAGACACAACCGGCGGACGAATCGGTTGTGTGTCCCGATAATTGATTGCCACCGGCTTGGGGAACATATCCCCTAAAGCGCCAAACTCTATGTCCGCAGGCACAGCACCCTTCAGAGCGACGGGTTCAAGCTTGATATCTGACTTGCCGATTCGCAGCGCCGGAGGCGGTGGTGGCGCAATGGCCGCCTCAAGCTTTTGCGCGCGCACGGTAGGGCGAATCGTAAGCTCTTCAGTCTCAGGCATTTGAAAGGCCTCAACCACCCGGACCTCCCCATCAGGCGGTGTGAAATCATCGACCTTGATCATCCATGTCATGCCGAGAAAGAGGCCAAGCGTCAGGCCCGCAGCCGGAATGGCTGTCAAAGCAAAGCGTGAGCCGCGTGCGTTCCCAATATGCTGTATCATATCACATTCCCCATTATGTTATATTATGACAATACCAATTCAGAGGAGCCCCGTCAAGAACAATGTAATAAAGTTTCAATCTGTGCTTTCCGCAAACAAAAAGGGCCCCTTCCAGGGCCCTTCAGGATTGTGTCTTTCTCAACAGAAAAGTCTAGCGACCACCCTCGAGACGGAACTCCAGTGGGTAAACCACGTTGCGCCGCTCAGCGGCTTTACCGCGGATAATCTTCGGGGCGAATTCCACACGGCTCACTGCGCGTTCAGCTTCGCGTTTGAAGATGTTATCCGTACAGTCTGCCTGAATGTTATAAGGGCGGCCGCGTGTATCCACATCAAAGCGGACATCACAGCTGCCCTCAGTTCCACGCTCAGCCGCACGTTGCGGATAAGTTGGCACAGGTGGACGGATAGGTTGAGCATCCCGGTCATTAATGGCAACCGGATCAATCGCCAGAGAGCCCATGCGATCAATGTTCAGCTCAGTTGGAGCTGCCCCTTGAATAGATGGGGTTGGCAGATCGATGTTCGACTTGGAGGTCGACAGCTTTGGCGGTGGTGGCGGCTTGTCTGCCGAAGCGATTCGGCGAGGCTTAGACCGTGCCCGGCGCTGAATTTCCGTGTTTTCTTCAGCGGGCGTAATCCGCTCAATAACACGTTGCTCCTGATCTTCGGGCTCAACCCATTCCTGGTTGATAAGCGAGTACATCAAGGTGAACAGGCCATAGGTTACGATGGCCGCAAGCGGCACACCAATCCCAAGCCGGAGTACTGGATTACTAAACATCTGGTCCTCCTATTCTTCCATGGTCGAAACTTCGACCGGTGATTGCCCGTCTTCCCGATTGATCACTTCAATCACATCAATCAGAACCCCAGCTTCAGCAGCATCATCGGCCTGCAGGACGAGTTTGCCTTTCGGGTTATCCTCACGGAGTTCCCGAATCTTGAAGCCCACTTCTTCCAGTTCAATCTGGTTCTTATTGATCCAGATTTCACTGTTCTCATCAATCGCGATCAGAATCCCCAGAGGGTTCTGGGCTCTCAGATTTTCAACCGCGACGCGGTTAATCTCAGGGCCTGGCTCACGAATGAACTGAGCGGTTACAATGAAGAAGATAAGCAGGATAAAGACCACATCAAGCATTGGGGTCAGGTTTACATCATCCTCAGCGCTCGATTCGGCGGCTAGGCCACGATTGCGTCTTGCCATGTCTCAACCTCCTCTATTCGTCTGCGCTTCGGATCACGTTCACCCGATCCATTTGGGCATTATATGCCTCATCACGAATACGGATAACGGTCCCGGTTTTTGCTTTAGGGTGCGCCTGAATGATCAGGGCACTCTCAGGGTTTTCTGCCCGTAGCCGTTCCATATTGGCCCGAACGCCTCCCAGATCGGTGTAACGTCCGTTCACCTGGATCAGGTTGTCCTCACCAATGTAGACCAGAATTGCAGGGGTTTGCTGTTGCTGGTCCTGTGGTGGGGCCGGTGGTGGTGGTGGCTCCACACCGAGCGTCTTCTCCTGAATGAAGGTCGACGTCACGATGAAGAAGATGAGCAGGATGAAGACCACGTCCAGCATCGGAGTCAGGTCAACATTGGCCTCTTCGGCGGGTCTTGTCGTCCGTCCTCGCATCAGCCAATCTCCATCTCATCTTCAAGCTGCTGCACCAGACGGCTAACCTTACGGTCCATACCAGAGGTGAACAGAATACCAGAGATAGAGGCAACCATGCCTGCCATCGTCGGAATTGTCGCCTGAGACACACCGCGAGACATCGCCTTGGCGTCCGCGCCATCAGTAATCGCCATGTAATCAAACACGGTAACCATCCCGGTCACGGTTCCAAGCAGACCCAGCAGGGGGGCCAGAGCCACGAGCGCTTTGGTAAATCCGACATTGGCCTGAGCCTTTTGACGAACTTCCGAAACGATCTTGTCCTTGACCCAATGGGCGTAGGTGGACTTGCGGTCAGAGCGCGAGCGCCACTCTGACAGCGCTTCCTCAGCAACGGAATTATGGGCGAGGCGGAAGTAAAACAGTCGCTCCAGAATCAGGGCCCACATCACAAATGTGGCTGCCATGATCGCCAGGAGGACGGGTCCGCCCCGAGCCAGAAATTCCTGCAGTTCGGTAAACCCAAACATATGAGGTTCTCCGCTAGCGGAGGCTTACGCCCCCGCACTCCGTTCTGCGCGCTCCGCAACAAGACCAGCAGCCTGCTCGTCCAGGACCTGCTGGTTACCGCGCGCCATAGAGGCCGCAACAGCGTGCAGGAGGAGAAGCGGGATGGCCGCAACAAGACCGAGAACCGTTGTCATAAGCGCGGTTGAAATACCGCCCGCCATGAGTTTCGGATCACCGGCACCAAAGTTGGTAATCGCGGTAAAGGTAATGATCATACCAATAACCGTACCAAGCAGACCCAGAAGCGGGGCTACCGCAGCAAGCACTTTAACAACATCGTTGAAGCGCTCGATTTTTGGTGATTCGCGCAGGATCTGCTCGTCGAGCTTCAGCTCGAGTGTTTCCAGATCAGCGTTCTTGTTGGTCTCATAAGCTTCGAAGACACGCGCCAATGGGTTACCGTCACCGGCTTGCTTGGTCTTGGCTGTTGCGCGCATTGCGCCACCCATCAGGAACAGGGTCACGATCTTAAACAAGGCAAACAGCAGGCCGATGGCCAGCAGAACCAGGATGACCGCACCAACGAAACCACCTTGGCCAATCCGCTCACCAAGAGATGGCTTCTCGCCTTCAATCGCGAACAGGTCACCTTTGGATGGGTCGAATGGAACGATGACTGTATTGCCATCAGAGTTCATCAGGTTGCGCATAGCACTGCGGAATTTGCCAGAAGGCTGCGCCTTGAAGACACGCAGGTAAGGCTCGTCTGTGTTGTCAGACACAACTTCCGCAAAAGAGACATCGTCTGTTGTCGCGGCTGTAAAGACGCCAACGCGCAGCAGTTCTTTTTCAACGATTTCACCTTCAGCGCCAGAACCGGCAACTTCAGCAGTAAACGTTTTAACCTCTGACTGTGCGATCATCTCCTGGAGCATGGCCTTTGGCAGGGCATCCAGGTCGGCGCGCGTTGGCAGTGAACGGGCTTGAGAGACTTCAGAAAGTTTCTCGGCACGACCGCCATATTCAAAGTTAGACAGAGATGATTCGATGATTGGCATCGTCTCACCAGCGGCTGTCCGGAACTGGCCCAGCAGCTCACCGAAATCACCAGCTTGCGTTTCAAGCTCAGCAGACAGCTCGCCCAATTGACGCTCATTTTCATCGAACTCAGCGTTTAGGCGTGCGCCGACAGCTTCTGCAGCGGCCAGTTCACGACGCGCTTCTTCCATCTCAGCGGCTTGCGCATCGCGCTCACGTTGGAAAGCCGCAACACGCTCACGGTCTTCGGCGCTAAGCTGGTTTGAGTCCTGCTGAATACGACGAACGATGTCGCTCAGAGATGCATTCTGTGCGACCGCGGGGGCCGTTGCGATAAAGCCAGTGCCCGCGAGCAGCGCGGCGGCACCAATGGCTTTGAGGGATCGAGAAATATTTTTCATGTCCATAAACCTCTTCAAATCCTGTCTCTATTCCACGCTCAGCTTGGCAGCTGGAGCATAGATGACGCCAGGCGTTGTGCGGCCTTGGGCAATCTTAATGGCTTTTTCGATGTCCGCTTTGAACTTGCTTTCAACATCGACCCACTCACGTGTCGCGCGGTCATAGCGCTGCGCGTAACGACGGTCCGGTGACATACGAACAAGCGCGACACGACCATACAGGAACATGTCCACTTTCACTTCATTATCGCCAATGGTGACCGTCTCCGGCCATGTATCAACCGTACGACCGTATTCCATTTCAGCCTGATAGGCTTCGATGATCAGGCGGTATTTTTCAACGATTGGCACATCCGCGCTGTCCATAGCTGTCTGGATGGTTTCAAGACGCGCGCGGCGATCATCCAACCTGAACGGCAGGTCAGCCTCAACAAATGCTTCAAGATCAGTGATCAGGTCCAGCAGCATTGGAACCGTCTGGGCGGTAATCTCGTCAACACGACCAAGCTGATCGGTCAGAGACGCGAGTTCACGACGCTGTGACTCAACAACTTTTTCTTGCTGGCGTGCATAAAGTTCAGCAGCCTGCTTACGCTGAAGAAGGGTACGGAATTCACCGACCATGTCAGAGCGCTCATCATCCAGCTGGTTGATCCGCTCTTGTGTACGCTCAGCGTTACGTGTTGCTTGCTCACCTGTATTCAGCGCGGGCCGCAACTGGCCTTGCGCAACGGCTGGAAGGGTCAGTCCAGCAACCAATGTGGCTGCAATGACGCTTCGGGCCGGTGTCAGAACTCTCTTCATGAAGTCTGCCTCTCACTCTCCGATTGGATGCATGAGGATTTTTTATCCTCATACGGAAACCTTGTTTTCAGCAAAACGGAGATGACTCCGCTTACCGGTCTAACTCTGTACCCACACACACAGGTACGCTTAAGTCGCTCAAGAAGGGACAGGTTTGACCTGTAACCTCCCCTGGGGTTCGGGGGTGTTAACCACCCTCCTGCATTATTTTGCCGCTATTACGGCACTTTCACTTTTGACGCTAGCAGCCCGTTTTGAATGGATCAATGGCTCTAAAGCTTCTGTTCATAATTATGACAGCTATAAAGAAAAATGCAACAGTATTACATATGCATAGCAAAATTATGCCTTTCGCCCAATTGGGGCAGCATATTGCGCGCAATGTCATGAAGTGGCTGGGGTGCCAGGATTCGAACCTGGGAATGCCGATACCAAAAACCGGTGCCTTACCACTTGGCGACACCCCAACTGAGCGGCGGACATAACTAATTGATTTCAGGCTTGCAACCACAAAGCGGCACTATCCACCACGAAATTACAGCTCTGCTGTCTTTCGAAAGCAAATAGCGATCTACACACACTCTATATATACACAGGCGACCCTGCAATTTTGAGAGCTTTCCTTTCGGTCGGTTTAAGCCTCACCCTTGATGATAAGGCAGCAAAGTTTTTGACAAATCGTCAGAGACACACCATATCGTATAGCGATAAATGCTTACCGGAGCACAATAACCATGCGCACATTCTTTTCCGCTTTAGGCGGCGCGGTCGTCGGCACGTTGCTTGGCCTCATTCTTGTGGCCATCATCGCCTTTTCCATCATTGGAGCAACAATCGCTTCATTCGATAAACCTCCTGCCCAAGCTGATGTCATGGTTCTGGAACTCGACCTACGTGACAGTTTAAGCGATCAATCAAAGAAATCAGGCCCCGCAGCCTTCTTTGGTGGCGAAGATGGCTTCATCAATATCCTGACAAAACTTGAGGCCGCTGTGGATGATGAGCGGATCGTTTCTGTTTTTGTCCGTGGTCCTGAATACGGGATTGGATCTTCTCGCGCTGAAGAGTTGCGCCAGCGCTTCCATGCTCTGAAAGAGGCTGGCAAACCTGTTATTGTTCACAGCCAGGGCACATATGGCGGCGGCCCATCAGGTTACCGTGCGATTGCCGCAGCAGATGAAATCTGGATGCAGCCTGGCTCTGACCTGATTACCCCGGGGATCGCGATGGAAACCCTGTTCCTGAAAGGTCTGTTCGATAACCTGTCCATCAATCCGCAGTTTGAGGCCTTCCACGAATACAAGAATGCTCCAAACACCTATCTCGAGAGCGATTATACACCGTCGCACCGGTTGGCGATGACAGCACTTGCGGAAACCCTTTGGAGCGAATCACTTGGTGATATTGCTGCCGACCGCGAGCTGACCATAGAGCAAGTCCAGAGCGCACTTGAGCAAAGCCCGGTTGGTTCAGGCCAATTGGTTCAGCTTGGTCTTGTCGACGAAGAGAGCTGGCCAGAAGAAGCGCGGGATTATGCCGTATGGAAAGGTTTATCTGAAACCGGCCTGACTGATATGGACCGTGATGCCTTTAGTGCTGCCCTGATTAGCGGGGAAGACACTCCAGACTTCCGTGTTCAGCTCATCTCAGAATACATCCCCCCTGCCCCGAATGGCGACAGCCCAACGATTGCTATTGTCGGCGGCCAAGGCGTGATTATTACGGGTGGCGAGCAGGGCAGCCTGTTCTCTGAAGGCCCAGGCTTTGCCTCCGACAATATCTCACGGGCCTTGCTCCAGGCTGCCTCGAACGATGCTGTCGATGCAATTGTCTTCCGTGTAGACAGCCCGGGAGGCTCACCAACAGCGTCTGATCAAATCTGGCGCACCATCGAACGCATTCAGAATGACTATGAAAAGCCTGTCGTCGTTTCGATGGCCTCGGTTGCCGCCTCAGGCGGATACTATGTCTCCATGGGCGCAGACTGGATCGTGGCGAATCGCACAACGATTACAGGTTCTATCGGCATCTTCGGTGGGAAATTTGCAGTTTCTGAAGGGCTTGCCCGTATCGGCATCAATGCTGAAACCATTCAAATCGGCGGTGCCTTTACCGGGGCCTTCTCAACCACCGAAACCATCAACCAGGAACAACGTGTTATGATGCGCGACTGGCTGAAGCGCGGATATGATCGGTTTGTTAGCCTCGTCGCTGAAGGCCGCGAAATGAGCGTTGAAGAGACAGATTCGGTCGCCCGTGGACGCGTCTGGAGCGGTACGGATGCGATTGCCGCAGGTCTTGTTGACGAGCTTGGCACGCTGAATGACGCGATCGACAAGGCAGTCGAACTGGCTGGCTTTGAGGCCGAAACTCAGGCCCGAATTATTGAGTACCCAAAGCTGGATTCCGGTTTCCCATTCGGCAGCACACCCATGGTGGAGGCATCTATGCGCGCGTCTGCTGAGGAGCTACAAGCGATTGGTCAACTCTCCGATATGTTGAACCACCCACAGGTTCAAACCCTCCTTAATGAGGTCAAAGCCGCCGAGACCAGCCGTCTCCAAGCCCGGCTTCCAGCGGTGACAGAGAGATAGCGACTCTGCACCACACTTCTTGAGACTTGCCCGCGCTCCATATAGGAGGCGGGCATTCTCTTTTTCGGAGGCTTGAAGACATGGCCGACACAGAACAGATCGAACAGCGCCGTCATTCGGCAAAAACCGCGCAAACCATGGCGGATGTCCGCTATGAAATTGATCGACTAGATCGCATCCTCGTCGCTCTGATCGCAGAACGGCAATCCTTCATGGATGCCGCTGCACGGATCAAGGGGCAACGCAAGGCTGTGCATGATCGCGCCCGAATCGAGGATGTGGTGACAAAGGTCTTGGCTGAAGCTGAACTTCAGGGCCTGTCTCCAGCTATTGCCGAGCCGGTCTGGCGGACAATGATTGACCGCTGCATCGCTTATGAATTTGAGTCTTTCGACGCCCTCAAGCCCGGCTTGGACAAGGCGTGAGACGCCCGGGCTGCGGCCTCTAGGGCATAGGTCATTTCTGAGCGGACATCGCCCAGCACAACTGCCGCTTCTACCGGGCTGGCCAGCCCGGATCGCCCAAGCGCTTCTGCCGCCAGGCATGCCTCGGCCAACTCATTCGCCCCAATCGACAAGGCCGTTCCCTTGATCGTATGCGCTGCATCCGCCCACTGAGACGCAGGCAAATTCGGATCAAGCATACGCCCCCACGTGTCAGATTGCTGGCGAAAGATATCAAGTATCTCATCCGCCAACTCAGGATCATGCCCAGTCATCGAGAGCAAATGCTCAACATCAAGCTTTCTTTCGGGCATATCCTCCCCCATTGAACTGCTTTTCTTGCGTAAATTTCATAACTGAGTCGGCATTTAGCGCTAGTAATTCTCAAAAAGCGTGTGTATTACACTTGTAGTCAAAGTGGGAGAGTGGGCGATGGTTGAATTGCTCGTGATGTTCAGAAATTTTATTATCGCTCTGGTTCTCGGGTGGTTGGGCTTCAGCTTGCAGCCTGCTGACAACCAAGATCAGAACGATCAGCCTTCTGAAAGTATCGCAGCGACACTTCTGGGTCGCTAGCTTTTGAACAGCATTCCTTGCGCCTGTTGCATGTGCTGTTCATTTTTCAAGATAACCGTATAAGGCCGAGCCATGCGCATCGGCCTTTTTCTGTATCGTATGGTGACGCGACTGATCGCGCCGCTTTTACCCGTCCTGATGCGTCGACGCGTGGCACGAGACAAAGAAGATCCAAACACCCTTTCTCAGCGATTTGCCCGTAACCTCCCAGACCGCCCGGATGGCCCTTTAATCTGGATGCATGGCGCCAGTGTCGGGGAATCCAAGCTCCTCTTACTGGTTGCAGATGCCCTTCAAGAACGGCGCCCGGACCTGACGATCCTACATACGTGTCAGACCCTCACAGGCGCTACTCTCATCAAGACCGACATCGCCACGAAAACAAACCGTATATTCTGCCCCGCACCGCTGGACACACCAGCAACGGCAAAGCGCTTTGCAAACCACTGGTCCCCTGAACTTGCTGTATTTGCAGAGGGCGAAATCTGGCCAAACCTGCTCACCCAGCTTCGTCAGTCCGGCACACGAACAGCGCTCATCAATGCGCGCATGACTCAGAATAGCCTCAACACATGGGCACGCTGGCCCGCTACAGCGCGCAAAATCCTTGGCGGTTTCGACATCATCGCAGCCAGCAGTCACGACATCGCCAAAACCCTGAAAGCCCTCGCACCGCAAACCACTCACCTACCCGCTAATCTCAAGACATCCCTGCCCCCACTCTCGGTGGAGGAATCAGAGCTAACAGCATTGAAAACAGCAATTGGTGAGCGCCCTATTCTGCTGGCGGCCTCGACCCATCCCGGTGAAGAAACACTCGTCTTGAACGCTCTCAAAGCTATGAGCCTGTCGCCTTTCCTGATCCTCGCACCGCGCCACCCAGAACGCGGCGATGAGGTCGAGCAGCTCTGCCATACCCATAAACACACGGTCGCCCGCCGCAGTTTTGGCACCGAAGTCAACGCCGACACAAATATCCTTCTCGCTGATACAATGGGGGAAATGGGTCTGTGGATGCATCTGGCTCACTGGGTCTATCTCGGCGGTGGCCACACACCCGGCATTGGTGGCCACAACCCACTTGAGGCAATCCGCCTTGGCAAACCTGTTCTCACGGGACGAGATGTGTTCAACTTTTCATCCATGATGGAAGACCTGGAACAACGCGGCGGCCTGCACTTTGTCAGCGATGCAACAGCACTCGCAGAAGCCCTGCCAGTATCTGC
Organism: Hyphomonas sp. FCG-A18; assembly: GCF_045287255.1. Classification (GTDB taxonomy): domain Bacteria; phylum Pseudomonadota; class Alphaproteobacteria; order Caulobacterales; family Hyphomonadaceae; genus Henriciella. Next base: position 972,853 of record NZ_CP137142.1, on the reverse strand, counting down.
GCCACCACAAGCTTTGATGGATCATCTCGAAGCGACAGCGCAGGACCCCTTGCAAGCAACCCTCGCCGCACTCCTTCCTCTACTATCGGTGGAGGAAACCAGTCATGCGTGAACCCCGCTTCTGGGCTGCTGACCTTGATCCATGGTCGCGTGAAGCTGCGCCGCTCTTTCGTCTCCTTATGTCTCCGTTCAGCGCCCTTTACGGTGCTGTCACGGCCCACAAGATCGCCTCTGCAACACCTGTCCGTATCGATATTCCGGTGATCTGTGTTGGCAACCTGACCGCTGGCGGCGTCGGCAAATCTCCTGTCGTTGCGGCCCTGCGCGAACGGCTCAGCGCGCGCACAGGCAAACGGATAGCCAGCCTTTCCCGTGGCTATGGGGGCCGTGAGAAAGGCCCGTTAAAGGTTGATTTCACACACCATTCCGCCAGCGATGTCGGCGATGAACCGCTGATGCTTTCAGCCAGCGGAGAAAGCTGGATTGGTGCTGACCGCGCTGCCGCTGGGCAAGCTATGGCTGCTGATAAGGTTGACGCAATCATCATGGATGATGGTCACCAGAACCCCAGCCTGCACAAGGACCTATCTCTTGTTGTCGTTGATAGTCATGCCAAGTTCGGAAACGGTCATGTCATTCCCAAAGGCCCTTTACGCGAACCGATCGCCAAAGGCCTCGCCCGGGCGGACGCGGTGATCCTGATGGGGGATGGTCCGATCCCGGAAGCTCTTGAAGGCTTCGACAAACCCATCCTGCGCGCGACGATCATCCCGCGTGGCCCAGCCCCAACTGGGCCTCTGGTCGCCTTTGCCGGGATAGGTCGCCCTGAAAAACTGTTCGACAGCCTCACAGGCTCGGGCGGCGATCTTAAGGATGCCATCCCATTCCCCGACCACCACGTCTATTCCAGCCGCGATCTGCAATATTTACAGCGACTGGCCGAGGACCATCAGGCCAAGCTGATCACAACAGAGAAAGACTATGTCCGCCTCAACCCGCAGGATCGCAGTGATATTCTCACCTTTCCCGTTGAGGCAAAGTTTGAAGATGAGCATATGCTGGACAGCTTGCTCGATCCACTATTCAAAACCTCATGACCGATACCCAATACATCCGTCCCAAAGACATCGATAACCGCTCGACCTTCTGGCAGCGTGTGCAGTGGCGTGTCGAAGCGATTGCCTGGGATGTGATCTATTGGTGGCCAATGACCGCGCTTGGCCCGGATCGCGCGTCGAACTTTGGCGGTTGGTTGTTCAAGAAGCTCGCGCCGCTACTGTCACAAAGAAAAACCGTTCTGCGTAATCTGCGTCTAGCCTTCCCGGAAAAGACCGAGGCCGCACGTGAAGCGATTGCACAACAGGCCTGGGAAAATGTTGGCCGTACTGCAGGTGAACTGCCTCACCTGCCCAAGATCGACCCTTATAAAGGTGACCGGGTTGAGATTACCGGGCTTGAACACCTCGATGCCATTGCCGCCTCAGAGAAAGGGGCCGTGTTCATTTCCGGCCACCTTGCAAATTGGGAAATCATGGCTGCGGTGATCTGTAACCGCCCGGTCGATTGCCTGATCACCTATCGCATGCTCAACAACCCACACATTGACCGGCGCATCAATAAAGTCCGCCACGATTACGGGATTGATGTGCTGACCCCAAAGGGCCTTGGGACCCGCGAGATGATGCGGGCCTTATCCGCCGGACGCGCTGTGGCCTTGATGAATGATCAGAAGTTCAATCAGGGCGTCGCCATTCCCTTCTTTGGCCATGACGCGATGACCGCCCCCGGCCCTTCGCGCCTGGCTTTGAAATATGATGTGCCCATCGTTCCTTTCTCGACCACACGCACAGGCCCTGCACGGTTTCACGTGACCATTCATGAGCCTTTTCTGCCAGAAAAGACAGGCGACGCGGACGCGGATGTTAAAGCCTGCGTCACGCGGATTACCGCCTTTGTTGAGGAGCAAGTGCGCGCCAATCCGGGGCAGTGGTTCTGGCAGCATCGCCGCTGGCCAAAGGATGCGTGGGCCAAGGCAGGTGTCATGGACGCGCCTTCATCATAGCCTTATCCCTGATCTGATCTATTTCAGGGCCAAAGACGGGAAGGACCACCACTATGCCACCATTTGTCGACCTCATCGCCCTGATCGCCCTCGGGTTTTGTGCTTTGCTGGGCCTTGGCTCTTTGTTTGTGCCGAAATGGGCAGCCGGTGTCGTCAGGCTGACTGCAGATCCCGATCCAGATAAGCCCGGCGGGTTTTCAGAGTTTCGCGCCACTTATGGCGGCCTCTTACTCCTCCTGCACCTCACCGCCGCTGTTATCCTCTGGCAGCTGAGCGGTAATACCAATACAGAAATCGTCCTGATGAAAATCTTTATGCTGATGCCGATTGCTGCCGCCTGGTTTGGCGCCGGGTTAGGCCGCACAATGTCGCTTCTGCTGGACGGAAAAGAGAACCGTGAACCGGGTATGATCCCGATCTGGATTCCAACTGAACTGGCGCTTGGGCTTGCGATTGCCGCGCCAGTGCTGCAACTGGTGTGAGAAGCATCCAAGGATACGCCCATGACGGACCGTCGAGAGACGAACCGGCCCCCGCGCAAACCGCGCCCCGGACAAAAGCCCCGCCGCAAATCGGCCAATAAAAAACCGCCCAGTGACGACTGGAGCGCCGGGGAAAGAATTGCCAAATACCTTGCCCGCGCTGGAGTCTCCTCTCGACGCGAAGCTGAAGCCTTGATTGAGGCTGGCGAGGTTCGTATCAATGGCCGCAAGCTGACGACGCCCGCCTTCAAGGTTACCGGTCGCGAGCGGATCGAAGTGCGCGGTAAGCTGGTCAAAGCCCCTGAACCCGTGCGCGTCTGGCGCTATCACAAACCCTCCGGCCTGATCACCACGACCAACGATCCGGAAGGCCGCTCAACAATTTTCGAACAATTGCCCAAGACGCTACCCCGCGTGGTCACGATTGGCCGGCTCGATCTGACGACAGAAGGCCTGCTTCTCCTCACCAATGATGGCGGCCTTGCCCGCGCGATGGAATTGCCCAAGACGGGGTTCACCCGCCGCTACCGCGCCCGCGCACATGGCAGCACATCTCAAGAAGCCCTCGATACCCTTAAGCAAGGCGTCACGCTTGAGGATGGCACGCGTTATACCACGATCAACGCGACCCTGGAGCGGGAAACCGGATCGAATAACTGGATTGATGTTGAACTGACTGAGGGCAAGAATCGCGAGGTCCGCAAAGCCCTCGAACACCTGAACCTACAGGTCAATCGCCTGATCCGGACCGAGTATGGCCCCTTTGAGCTTGGCGACCTGCGCCCGGGCGCAGTTGAAGAAATTGACCCGAAAGCACTCCACGAGGCTTTAGCGGAAATCATTCCGGTTGAGCTTCTGCCAGACCTGCAACCAGTTCGGCGCGAGCGTGGCAAACCTCCCCCAAGGTCACGGGTTCACAGACGCAAGCGTTAGGGTAACGTGCACGTAAAGCTGCGATAGAGAGCAGCCTTTGTTCACGGAGGTTACCCGCGCCATGTCGACCGTCCTTGCGACCCCGCCTGAGACTAAGCTTGACCCAAACCGTACCATGTCCAGCGCCGCTACTGCCCATGCTAATGACATTGTTAGCCCGGACGTTTACGCCGATCAGGCCCAGCTTGATGCTGCCTTTAAACGCCTGCGCGCGGAAGATCCTGTTGCCTGGTGTGAACCCGATGATTTCCGTCCCTTCTGGGCCGTCACCAAACATGCCGACATTATGGAAATCTCTCGCCAGAACAAATTGTTCACCAATGGCGAGCGGGAAATGCTATCCTATCGAAAGACCGAGGAAAAAGTCTATGCAGACTTTGGCCAGCCCCACCTCCTCAAAACGCTCGTCCAGCTTGACGATCCGATGCATTACAAACTACGCCACCTGACGCAGGATTGGTTCATGCCGCATAATGTCAAAAAGCGCGAAGACGCTGTGCGCGGACTGGCGAAACAGTTTGTCGATCGTATGGAGGATCTTGGCGGCGCGTGTGATTTCCAACAGGATATCGCCCTGCACTATCCCCTCCGTGTCATCATGCAAATCCTCGGCGTTCCGGAATCTGATGAACCGATGATGCTGAAGCTCACGCAGGAAATCTTCGGCGCACAGGACGAAGACATGATGCGCGACAAGTCGGTCAAGGAAACCGGGGATGCCTCTGCAGGCGTCGCCTCGATCCAGCAGACCCTTGCGGAATTCTTCATGTACTTCACAGCGATTACTGCTGATCGGCGCGCCAATCCAAAAGACGATGTTTCCACCGTCATCGCCAATGGTAAGGTCGATGGTGAAGATATCGGTCAGCTCGAAGCAATGAGCTATTACATTATCGTCGCGGCGGCTGGCCATGACACGACCAGTGCCTCCACTGGCGGCGGTGTTCTGGGCATGTTGCAGAACCCAGCTCAACTCCAGAAAATGATGACCGACCCGCAAGGTATGGCCCGCACCGCTGTCGATGAGGCCATTCGCTGGACCACCCCGGTTAAACACTTCATGCGCACCGCCCATGAGGACTATGAGCTACGCGGTCAGACAGTGAAGAAAGGCGAAAGCCTGCTTCTGTGCTATCCATCCGGAAACCGCGATGAAGACATTTTCGAAGACCCGTATGCTTTCAAGGTCGACCGCACCCCCAATAAGCTAATCTCTTTTGGTCATGGCGGGCATATGTGTCTGGGCATGCATTTGGCGCGTCTGGAAATGATCGCGATTTATGAAGAGCTTTTCAGTCGCGTGAAGTCGATCGAGCTTGCCGGGGACCCGACTTTTATCAAAGCCAATTTCGTTGGTGGACCGAAATCCATTCCAGTTCACTACAAGTTTTAGCAGGAGGTTATCATGGGTTTTCAGAATATCTCAGAGACTTACCAGGTTGAAACACCATCGGCACCACCATCAAATACGCCTGTGAATCCATTAGACCCTCCTGTCGCCCTCAACGATCCGGAAGTCTTCTCCAGAAATGGTGGATACACGTTCGACGCCTTTGACCGGATGCGCTCAAGTGCGCCGGTCATGTGGCATCCAGAGGATCAGGGCCGTGGCTTCTGGGCCGTGACCTCACACGAATTGGTCAAACAGGTTGAGATTGATCCGGTGACCTATTCCTCGCAGCGGGGCGGCATCCTGATGAATTACGGTCTGCCTGATGCCCCGCGTCACCCATTATTGCATTCGGCCTCTCTGAACGCCCTCATCAATCTGGATCGCCCCCATCATACCCCCTTGCGGATGGAGCATATGACCTGGTTCCGCCCGGACTTTGTGGCTGAACTGAAGAAGAAGGTCGATGTGCACGTCAATCATCTGCTCGACGATATGCGCGCCAAAGGTCCGGTTGTTGATATGGTTGAGACCTTTTCCGCCGAGCTTCCGCTTTTCACCCTGTGTGAAATTCTCGGCATCGCAGAGGCGGACCGTCCGAAGCTCGTGCACTGGATGCACTTCCTTGAAACCTCGCAATATCAGGCGCAGCAGGAAGGCCTCGGCAATGTTACCCCTGAACAGATCATGGAATTCATGACTGAGATCCAGGCCCTGTTCGATTTCGGACGACGCGAGCTTCTGGATCGTCGCAAGAATCCGCGCAATGACTTACTCAGCGCCATTGCAAACGCCGAAATTGATGGCGAGAAACTGTCTGAGGAATTCCTCGACGGATCATGGCTACTCATCGTGTTTGCAGGCAATGACACAACCCGCAACTCACTCTCTGGTACGATGAAGCTCCTGACAGAGAATATGGATCAGCGCGCCAAACTGATGGCCGATGACAGCCTGTATCCAAACTTCGTCAATGAGGCGATCCGCATGGTCAGCCCGGTGACCTATATGCGCCGGACGGTCACCAAGGATACTCAGCTCGGCGATCAGCCCCTGAGCGAAGGCGATAAGGTCGTGATGTATTACGCCGCTGCCAACCGTGATCCGGCCAAGTTCGAGAACCCGAATGCATTCAATATCGCTCGCGCCAATGCGGCGGAGCATCTGGCTTTCGGTAACGGTCCGCATGTTTGCCTTGGCAAGCGTGTTGCGATCATGCAGCTGGAAACCGCCTACCGGAACATCCTGCGTCGCTTCCCGGACATTCGCTGGACAGGAAAGAGCGAGCTTGCCCCAAACAATTTCGTGCACGCCATCGCGTCCCTCGATATTGACCTTGGTCAGGAAGCTTAAGTCAGCAGCGCAACCGCATCACGCGCTTTAACCGGACGCCCAAGGGCGAAGCCTTGCACGTGCCTGAAGCCAAGTTCAGCCAGCAAAGGCAGGATCGCGCGATCTTCCACACCTTCGGCAACCGTACCCATACCAAGCTCGTCAGCAAGGCGCGTAATGGCGTGCAAGATGGTCTGAACGCGGTCTGTCCCCACTTCAGCAATCAAGGCTGCATCAATTTTCAAACTGTCGGCAGGTAGCTGGGCGAGCCACAGGAAAGACGAGTGCCCAGAGCCAAAATCATCAAGCACCAGACGCGCGCCCGTCTCTTTAAGCGCCCGCGCCATGTTCACCGCACCATCTGTATCGCGTAACGCGGCTTGCTCGGTCAGTTCCAGCCGCAAAACCCCATCCCCCAAGCCGTATCCGGAAATCAATGCAGATACCAAACCCGGCAGGCTTTCATCGGCGAGATCCTGCCCAGTCAGATTGACCTGAACGAACAGATCGTCACGCCCGCTTTCCTCACGCCACAGAACCAGAGCATTCACCGCCCGGATCAGCATGTTAGACGCCAGCGCCGTATCTTCGAGCCGCTCAGCTGGATCACTCACGCCATCCCAGCGCGCGAGGGCTTCAAAGCCCGTAATCCGCGCACCAGTGACATCAAATATGGGCTGATAGACGGGCTGAAGATCAGGCCCTGGCCCATCCTCAAGAACAGGGCCAGCGCCCTCCAAAATCAAGCCTGCTGCTCCTGTATCTGTCTTACCACCGAACAAGCTAAGCACGCGGCCATCGGCCAGCGTTAACTCGCAAGAGACGGTTTCTATGCTGCCCGAAAAACTGCGTTTCAAACGCGAGGCACTCAGACCATCCACCGTTTTCGATAGGTCTTCCAAACGCCACTTCCCGCCAAGAGCACCAATCCCGGCCCCTGCTTTCGGAGCAAGCGTCAGGCGCTTTGCTTGTCCATCCCAGGACCAGTCGCCGACCGGCCCGCCACTCATGCGCCGCGCACCCGAGCTTTTACGGCGGCAAGGTCATTGGCAATCTGCTCAAACACTTCACCGCGCGCCTTGAGGTCATCACAGCGCTCAGGCAATGGCACCTTCCGGCCTGTGACCGCTTCGACCGTTTCGGGAAACTTTGCAGCATGAGCCGTTGCCAAAATCACGGTCGCCGCATCACTTTCCGGCAAGTCCCGCGCGACCTTGGTACCAACCGCGGTATGCGGACAGATCAGCTCGCCCGTCTCTTCCAGATAGCGAATCATCTCTGCCTCGGTCTCTGCATTGGTCACAGATTGAGAGGCAAACCCGGTACAGCCAAGCGGGCCACGCATCGTCTGTGGCAGCACGGCCTCGCCAGACTGCTTATACTGATCATAAACACCGCGCACCGCATCGCCATCGCGCCCGGCCACCTCGAACAGCAAGCGCTCAAAATTACTTGGCACCGAAATATCCATGGCCGGGCTTGGGGTGGCTTTTGCAGGCGTGCGCCGCATCACGCCGCTCTCAAACAGCTCGGCAAGCGAGCGGTTCTCATTCACCGCGCACATCACCTCAAATCCATTCAACAGCCCGCAACGTGCAGCGACATAGCCAGCCAGCGCATCACCCATATTGCCACTTGGGACCACAAAGCGCAGCGCCCGATCTGGTCCAAGCGCCGCCTGCGCTGTCGCATAATAGACTGACTGCGCCGCAATCCGTGCCCAGTTGATCGAGTTCACACCTGACAGGCCAACTTCGCTGACAAAGTCGCGGTCTGCAAACATCGCTTTAACGATAGATTGGCAATCATCAAAATCACCATCAACCGCGAGATTATGCACATTGCTGGCCCCGGTCGTCGTCATGAACAGGCGCTGGACCGGGGAAACCCGCTCATGCGGATGCAGGATGAGCAGATCAACCTGACTGGCCCCGGCAAAGGCCGCTGCCGCAGCACCGCCCGTGTCGCCCGAGGTCGCACAGACAATCGTCATCCTCCGGCCACGCGCCTTGAGAACATGATCATAAAGCTGCGCAATCACCTGCATGGCGACATCTTTAAACGCCAGGGTTGGCCCATGATGCAGGTCCATGCGGAAACGGTTCGGGCCATCCTGAACCAGCGGCGTCACGCTGTGATGATCGAAGCTCGCATACGCACGCTCACACAGCCCCGCGATTTCATCCCGGCTCATCGCATCGCCAGCAAAAGCGCTCAGGATTCGCGTGGCAACACTGACATAGCTTTCATTCACACCCGCCAGCTCAATCTGTGGCCAGACCTCCGGAACGAACAGGCCGCCATCTGGCGCCAGGCCTGACAGACAGGCAGTCACAAAATCAACCGGCGCGGCGCGCCCACGTGTGGAAATATACTGCATAGGATCTTAAGCCTTGAAACGAAGCCGTCCGCGTGAATGGTGCAGAACGAGATAGACGCCCAACAGCCCGATGGCCATCCCCCACCAGGTTAAAGCATAGCCAAAATGACGCTCTGGCGGCAGCGGATCGCGCATCAGGGCATAAGCAAAACCGTTTTCAGCCCTGCGCATCCGGGACAGGTCATCGGCAGAGCGGATTGTAATGAACTCCGGTTCAGCCAGAACCGGATCGATCCCGGTTAGCCCCATATTCGCAGCCATCGCCGGGGCGTCGCGGGTAAACCAGATATCTTTCTCAGGTTGATCCGGATTGGTGAACCAGCCGCGCTTGGCAGGCCGCCGAAAAACATTCACCGCGACCATCGCAGGCAACTCGACCGCAGACAGCGGCATCGGCACCGGGTTGGCCCCACCTGTCGCTTCAATCGGATACAGGGCCTGCTCTCCATCAGGGCTGCCCAGACGAACTGCCACATAGCGCCGCCAGACCGGCTCCCCGGTCAGTGTGCCATAGACCTGCTGGACGTTACCGCGCGCATCCTCATCCAGAAAGACCGCATAACTCTCGAAGGACTCAACCGTTGTTGCCGCCTCATAATCCGGACTCATCTTTTCCGAATACCGCGCATACTGCCAATTCCCCAGAATGATCAGGATCACCAGACTGACCAGCACAAAAACGGTCAGGATAGGCATAGGGCGAAAAGTCATCACGTATCCTTCAGGGGCTTGGATGGCAAAAGGCCGGACAGGAGAACCCGCCCGGCCTTAATTGTAAGTGTGCCTGTCAGCACTGAGGCTTAATGCCCCAAGGTCAGATGCGGTAGCACGTAAACGAAGGCGAACAGGAACAGCCAGACGACATCCACAAAGTGCCAATACCACGCGGCAAATTCGAACCCGAGATGCTTCTTCTGGGTCATGTTGCCAGCATACATACGCAGCAAGCAGATCGCGAGGAAGATCGTTCCAATCACAACATGAGCGCCGTGGAAGCCCGTGGCCATGAAGAAGGCAGACCCATACAGTGTGCCATCAAAAGTGAACTGCGCGTGGGTGTATTCCAGAACCTGCAGGCCGGTAAAGCCAACACCAAGAATGATGGTCAGCAGCAGCATGAACTTAGCGTTTTCCATCTTACCATGCTGCAAGGCGTGGTGGGCTGCCGTCACAGTTGTCCCTGACAGGAGCAGGACCAGCGTGTTCATCAGCGGCAGGTGGAAAGGATCAAAAGTTTCAACACCTACGGGCGGCCATTGCGCAAAACGGCTCAAACCTTCAGCAAATACAGGGTTCAACGAGTCATAGGTCGCGCCAACACGCGCATCATGCCAGATGGTGAACTCAAAGAAGCTCCAGAACCAGGCCGCAAAGAACATCACCTCGGAGGCAATGAACAGGACCATGCCATATTTCAGCCCGATCTCCACAACAGGCGTATGATCGCCAATCTGGCCCTCCTTGATGACTTCGCGCCACCAGCCAAACATCGTGTAGATCACCAGGGCAAAGCCGAGCAGCATTGGCCACATCGTGCCCTGCTCCAGGCCAAATAAGCCCTTCATATAAATCACACCGCCAACCGTTAGAACAAGAACAGCAATCGAGCCGATCAGAGGCCACGGTGATGGGTTTACAAGGTGATAGTCGTGTTTGACGTCTTCGGCCATGTCAGGAAGCCCCTTCTGGCAATGGGATTGTTACGTATTTACGCGCTTTTAGACCGCTCCGGGCCAACACGGCAATAGCTTATTGAAGTGCAGCCGTTTTCGCCGCACCTGGAAATTCATCCGTTTGGAAGAATGTATAGGAAAGTGTGATGGTGCGGACATCATCAAGGCCACGCTCTTCATCCATGGACGGATCCACAAAGAACACAACCGGAAGCTTTTTGGTCTCACCAGCCTTAATGATTCGCTCTTCAAAGCAGAAGCACTCGATCTTGTTGAAGAATCGGCCCGACTTGTGCGGCGTCACGTTATAGCTGGCGATCAGGCTGACATCATTTTCGCTCGGATTGGTGACTTCATAAAACGCCAGGCCATGCTCGCCGAGCCTGGCAGGCATTTTCGTTTGCAAAGAACGAAAGCGGATCGGGGTTCCTGATGTATTTGCGTCAAAGCGCACCGTGACCTCGCGATCGAGCACGGCTTCGGGCGCGGCTTCAGCAATCTGCGTTGTGCCGCCATATCCCGTCACACGACAAAAGGCATCATAAAGCGGCTTGGACGCAAACGCGACGCCAAGCATGCCGATAGCACCAGCAGCCGCAAAAGTCGCAATACGAGCATTATTCATCAGTACTCTCCACAGTGTCAGGGGTCGCTGGTGTATCAGCCGGTGGCACAAAATCAGGATCAGGGCGGCTCGTCACATCACTGCTATGCTCCGGCATACGCCAGTAAATACCATCACGAATACGCACAATCGTGGTGACAAAGACCAGAACCAGGAAGCCCAGCAAAGCCAAAGCGAGCCAGATATTTCGCTTTTTCTGAGCTTTACGTTCTTCCGCCGTCAGGGCGCGAATCTCCGGTGTTTCCGGGCTCATTAAAACACTCCAACCTCAAAGTGCAGACCAAAGGCATGTTCAACCAACAGGACTGCAAATAAGACAAACAGGTACAGAATGGAGAAGGCAAAAAGTCCCAGGGCGCGCTTGCGAGCCTGTGGATCGCTCAGATCGTCACCGACATTGCTGCGCCAGATTCGAAAGCACAGAACCGCAAACGCAAGACCAAGCCCGGAGGCCGCAACGGCATAAAGCCAACCACCCAATCCGGTTGCAACAGGCGCCAGCGCAATCGGCAGCAGGACGAGTGAATAAATAAAGATTTCCAGACGTGTGCGCTTGGTCCCATTGGTGACCGGCAGCATTGGCACACCAGCCTTTTCATACTCTTTGTGCGCCACAAGGCTCAGCGCCCAGAAGTGGGGCGGGGTCCAGAAAAAGATAATGGCAAACAGGATCCAGGCATCCAAAGGCGTTGTTCCGGTCACAGCGGCCCAGCCAATGACGGGCGGGAACGCACCGGCAGCCCCGCCAATCACGATATTCTGCGCTGTACGACGCTTCAGAACCATCGTGTAGAACCAGCCATAATAGGCAATCGAGACCGCGAGCAGGACCGCAGCCAGAACGGTTGAGGCAAGCCACATTAACAGAACCGACACGAAAGACATGATCAGCCCCATTGAGAGGGCTTCATCTCGGGGAATGATGCCCGCTGGAATGGGCCGGGTCGACGTGCGTGTCATCACCGCATCAATATCAGCATCATACCACATATTGATCGCCCCGGCGGCACCGGAGCCAAGCGCGACGGCAAGAATGGCGATCGCGGCCATAACCGGGTTCATGGCGATCCCGCTAACCCCCTGCGCGGCGATCAGTCCGGCAAGCGCTGTAAAGACGACAAGGCCCATAATCCGGGGCTTGAGCAATTGTATATAATCACCCGCGGTTGCGGCCCGTGGCATCATCGGGACTGTATCCTGCGTTATCGTTGTCATCGCGTCTCACCTGAACTTATGGAAACGGCCCTTCGCGTTCATTTACGCAAAGGGCCGCCCAGTTTGATCTAGATCTAGGGCCCTTAGTGGCCACCCTCATTTTTCACCACAGGCAGCTCGTTGAACTGGTGGAAAGGTGGTGGGCTTGGCAGGGTCCACTCAAGCGTTGTGGCCCCCTCACCCCATGGGTTCGCTTCGGCCTTACGCTTGCGCAGAATGGATTCAACCAGACCAACGAAGAATATAAGCGTGGCCACCAGCGTGATCGCATAACCGATAGACGACCAGTAATGCCACAGCTCATACGCCTCGTTATAGTCAACATAGCGGCGTGGCATGCCCTGCAGGCCGAGGAAGTGCTGCGGGAAGAACAGGACGTTTGAACCGACAAACATCAACCAGAAGTGAGCATAGCCCAGTGTCTTGTTATACTTCACGCCGAACATCTTTTCGTACCAGTAGTACCAGCCTGCAAACAGACCGAACACCGCGCCGAGTGACAGCACATAGTGGAAGTGGGCAACCACATAATAGGTATCATGCAACAAGGTATCGATACCGGCATTCGCCAGAACCACACCTGTCACACCACCGACGGTGAACAGGAAGATGAAACCGATCGCCCAGACCATTGGCACTGAGAAATCAATCGATCCGCCCCACATAGTCGCGATCCATGAGAAGATCTTGATCCCGGTTGGAACCGCGATGACCATGGTCGCTGCCACGAAGTAGGCTTTCATGTCAGAAGGCATACCGACCGTATACATGTGGTGGGCCCACACGATGAACCCGATCGCGCCAATCGACACCATCGCATACGCCATGCCGAGATAGCCAAAAATTGGCTTCTTCGAGAAGGTCGACACGATGTGCGAGATAATCCCGAACGCAGGCAGGATCATGATGTACACTTCCGGATGCCCGAAGAACCAGAATAAGTGCTGGAACATCACCGGGTCACCGCCGCCCTCAGGGACGAAGAATTGTGATCCGAAGTTACGGTCCGTCAGCAGCATGGTCAGCGCGCCTGCAAGAACGGGCAGAGCCAGAAGAAGCAGAACCGCTGTGATCAGCATAGACCAGGCAAACAGTGGCATCTTGTGCAGGGTCATACCCGGCGCACGCATATTCAGAATGGTCACGATGAAGTTGATCGCCCCAAGGATCGAGGCAATACCCGCAACGTGAAGCGAGAAGATCAGAAGGTCCATCGCGGGCCCTGGGTGCCCCGCTGTTCCTGACAGTGGCGGATAAAGCACCCAGCCACCACCGAAGCCATTCACGCCTGCACCACCGGGCACAAACATGGAAATCATGGCAAGAACAAACGCGATCGTCGTCAACCAAAGGGAGATGTTGTTCATACGCGGGAAAGCCATATCCGGCGCACCGATCATCAGCGGCACGAACCAGTTCCCAAAGCCGCCAATCAAGGCCGGCATAACCATGAAGAAGATCATGATCAGGCCGTGATAGGTAATCACGACATTGTAAAAGCTTTTGGCTTGCTCAATCGCTTGCGCACCCGGTTCGGCACCAAACCAGATCATCATCTGGGTCATTGGCCCAATGCCAGACTCGGCCAGTTCCAGACGGATAAGACCAGACAAGGAGTACCCGATAATCCCCGCAATCAAGGCGAAGACGAGGTAGAGTGTCCCAATATCCTTATGGTTCGTTGAGAAGAACCAGCGGACAAAGAAGCCCGGCTTGTGATCATGTGAGTGGCCCTGATCGAGGGCGATTTCGTCCATAGGCATGTCGATATCCTCTTAGTTCAGGTCCACACTGGCGAGCTGTGTTTGCTCCCCAGCCGGATCAAAATTGTGTACCATCTGCGTTGCCGCATCGATGTCGCCAGTTTTCATAACTTCAACCCAGCGATCATACTGCTCCTGGGTGACCACGCGCACTTCAATCGGCATGAAGGCGTGGTTCTTCCCGCAAAGCTCTGAACACTGACCGTAATAAACGCCGGTTTCGCGTACAAGGAACCAGCCTTCATTCAAACGCCCCGGGATCGCATCGGTCTTCACGCCAAAGGCCGGAACCGTCCAAGAGTGAATAACACGGTCAGATGCGGTCTGGTAACGGATGTAGCGGTTGACCGGGATAACCATCGGATAGTCTGCGGCCAGATAGAGCGGGCGCTCCGGTGTCGCCGGAGGGTCAGTTGGCAGGCCGAGGTGAATACCATTTGAGACAAAGCTGAGTGGGAAACCGGCATCATCGACAATATCGGGATACTCATAGGTCCAGGCCCAGTTGCCCATGCCAATTGCCTTGACGGTGATCCAGCCCTTCTCGGCCGCTTCGACATTGACGTTTGGGTCGTCAACATTGCCACTCTGGGCAATCGCAACCAGGTCCGGCTCATTCTCCTGATAAAACAGATTAGAGAAAGATGGACCGGCAATCGCCACGAGAATGATCACAGGGACAACGGTCCAGACAATCTCAATAGTTGTGTTATGGCTGAACTTGCGCGGCTCAGGGTTGCGCTTCTTGCTGTAGGCGAAACATACCCACAATAGCAGCGCGGCCACGAAAATTGTGATCACTGTGATGATAATCAAAAGGTAATTATGGAAGTCGTGCAGACGCTCCATAATCCGCGTTGCCGCGGGTTGCAGGTTAATACCGCCCGGCTCTGGTACGGCGGCAAACGCCGGCGCGGTCGCCAGAACGCTTGCAAGAAAGGCAAAAAAGTAGCGCAAGGAACACTCCCATCCGATTTTGTCACTGCAATACGTAGTTCGCACAGGGTCGTCCACCCAGTTTGATGAGTTCTTATAAATTGTCGCAGTCGAATAGCCGTATTGCCGTGTTTGCGCTATACTTAATCCAAATCAGGAGGCTTCCAATGCGTCGTTTCATTCGTCCGGCTTTTTTCGCATCTATTATTCTGACACTGGCAGCGCCTGCCTCCGCGCAGGTCTTCGTGATCGGCAATGGTTTAGGGGCCGAATGCTACCAGAAGACGGCCCGTGCGAGTGGAAACTTCATTGATGCCGAAACCAGTTGCACACGTGCCCTGCGCGAAGAAACCATGAATCGCGAGAATCGCGCCAAGACATATGTGAATCGCGGCGTCCTGCGGATGCGCGCCGGGCGGTATGATCAGGCGATCGCCGATTATGATAGCGCGGTGAACCTGCAGCCAGAGCTTGGCGCGGCTTGGCTCAATCGCGGTGCTGCTCTGATTTATCAAAAAGACTTTGCCAGCGCGCTCCCGCAACTCAACCGGGCAATTGAACTGAACTCTCAGGACCTTTTCGCCGCCTATTACAATCGTGCCATCGCTCGCGAAAACACGGGCGACGTTCAGGGTGCCTATAGTGATTTCAACAAAGCGCTGGAGCTACGACCGGGCTGGGACCTTGCTGAGCGGCAACTGACCCGGTTTCAAATCAAAGAGCCAAACGGCTAAGCGATCAGAACAGAATTATACGTAAACACGCAGCATGACATCTTGCACATGCATGCCCGCCGCTTCACATATCTCTCATGACACAGACACCTCTGCCCTTTGACGCCCAGAGCGCAACCCGCATCCTCGCCACAGCCACAGACAATGCCGATGATGGCGACATCTATGTTCAGCGCGCACGGTCTGAAAGCTTCGTTTTCGATGATGGGCGACTGAAATCAGCTTCTTATGATTCGACACAAGGCTTTGGCCTTCGCGTTGTGGCCGGGGAAGCCAGTGGCAATGCCCATTCAGGCGAACTAACTCTTGCCGCCATCCAGCGCGCCGCCGACACGGCAGCACAAGCAAAGCGTGGCTATACAGGCTCAATCGCGGCCAGCCCCACCCCAACCAATCGTCGTCTTTATCAACCAATTGATCCAACTGAAGCACCGGACTTCACCGTCAAGACGGGCCTCCTCGCTGAAATTGATGCCTGGGTCCGCGCCAAGGACCCACGTGTGGTTCAGGTTTCGGTCTCTCTGGCGGGCAGTCACGAAGAGATTGATATTCTTCGCCCGGCCGGGGAACAATTTCACGATATTCGACCGCTGGTACGACTCAACATCTCCGTCACGCTGGAACAGAATGGCCGCCGCGAAAGCGCCTCGGCAGGCGCAGGTGGGCGCGCCGCCTATGATGAGTGGATCGCAACCGAGCGCTGGCAAAAGCTTGCCGAACGCGCCCTGCGAAAAGCCGAAGTTAATCTCGAATCCATTCCAGCCCCCGCGGGCGAAATGGAAGTTGTTCTCGGCCCTGGATGGCCAGCCGTCCTCCTGCACGAAGCGGTCGGCCACGGCCTTGAAGGTGATTTCAACCGCAAAGGCACCAGTGTCTATTCTGGCCGCGTTGGCGAACAGGTCGCCTCTAAAGGGGTTACCGTCATTGATGATGGCACAATTGATGCCCGCCGCGGGTCGCTTTCCTTTGACGATGAAGGCACCCCAACCAACCGCACGGTCTTGATCGAGGATGGCATCCTGAAAGGCTATATGCAGGATCGCCAGAATGCCCGTCTCATGGGCGTTGCCGCAACCGGCAATGGCCGCCGCGAGAGTTATGATGCCACGATCATGCCCCGCATGACCAATACCGTGATGCTCGGCGGCAAGGATGATCCAGATGAAATCGTCTCCTCCATCAAACGCGGCATCTGGGCCGTCGATTTCGGTGGCGGACAGGTCGACATCACATCCGGCAACTTCGTCTTCCAATGCACCGAGGCTTACCTTGTCGAGAACGGCAAAGTCGTCGCCCCGGTCAAAAACGCGACCCTGATCGGCCACGGCCCAACCGCGCTTTCACAGGTTGAAATGATCGGTAACGACTTCGCTATGGATGATGGCGTCGGCACCTGCGGCAAAGCCGGTCAAACCGTCCCCGTCGGCGTCGGCCAACCAACCCTCAAAGTTGGCGGCCTAACCGTCGGCGGCGCAGGCTAGGAAATCAGATCACTCAACAACATAGATTCATGCAAAAAGGCGGTCCATGGACCGCCTTTTCTGTAAACTGAAAGCAGGCTCTTAATTATGCCCCGACCTTTGCAGCTCATCTGCCACACCTGGCTTTGTCAGGTCATCCTGCTTCATCCAGTGCTTGATGATTGGTGAGATCAGCAACATGAAGACGCCGATCCCCATCGCGACATAACCGACATTGGAATAAACCGTGACATAAGTAGCCTTTGCCGCAGCGACATCGGTAATCTGTCCACCAATCGTCTCTGCCCCCGTCGTGCGCGCAATCACGCCCGCCAGATAGTTCGAGAGACCGGAATACAGGAACCAAGCCCCCATCGTCATGCCGACGACGCGTGCAGGCGCAAGCTTGGTCACCGCCGACAGTCCGACCGGAGACACCATAAGCTCACCCATCGTGTGGACCCAGTAGATCAGGAAGATAAAGGCCACCGCCGTCATTCCGGCACCTGACATACCAATCCCGCCAACGAGAGACAGGAAACCAAGTCCAGCGAGGAAGACCCCAATTGCAAACTTAACCGGCGTCGAAGGCTCCATATTACGCTTCGAAAGGGCAATCCACATCCACGCAAACAGCGGTGCAAAAATCACGATGTACCCCGCGTTCAGGAACTGAAACACCGGAGTCGGGACATTCATCCCAAAGATTTCCTTATCGACCAGGCGGTCTGTAAACAGGGTCAGTGATGACCCGGCCTGCTCAAACAAGGCCCAGAATGGGATCTGCGCCAGGACGAAATAAATCGCCGCAAACATCCGGTTACGCTCGGTGCCCTGCAATCGCATAAAGCAATAAGCAATGAGACCGATGAAAACTGCGATGCCCAGAGATCCAACAAACCATTCTGGAATAACCTCGGCATTCATGACCAGCAGCATCGCTACCGCAATCACGACGACACCAGCCAGATAGCAGGCCATCTCAACATTGATTGGCCCGAGGAAAGACTTCTTCAACGCTTCTGGATTTGGCGGCTCGGCTTTTCCATCAAGGTATTTCTGGCCCCAGACGAAGACCAACAGACCGGCAAACATCCCAATACCGGCAAGGCCAAAGCCATACTTCCAGCCCCAGACAATGCCGATAATGCCGCACGTCAGGGACGAGAGAAGCGAGCCAAGATTGATCCCCATATAGAACAGGCTGAACCCTGAATCACGGCGTGGATCATCAATCTCATAAATCGCCCCGACAATCGTCGAAATATTGGCCTTCAGATAACCAACCCCGGCAATAATGAAGGCCAGCGACAGGAACAGAATGTTTGTATACAATTCTTGCTGCTCAACCCGTGTCGAGTACGCATCCTTTTCGATCTCCCGATAGACTGCAGCGGTCGGCTCTTTTTCCCGATCGGCGGTCTCAAGGATTTGCAGGTCGCCTGTGCCTTGCTCAAAAACGACCCGGCGATATTCACCGTCCACATCAACGAAGAGCTGGCGATTATCGCCGCGACCTTCATGTTGAACTTCGATCTCGGCACCGCCTGTGACGACATATTCCTTGGAGCCACTGCCCTCAAACGCCATGCCGAAATGGCCGAGACAGAGCAGAATCGCTCCGAACGTCACAGCTTTACGTTGCCCCAGATAACGGTCCGCCAGTGTGCCGCCGATAATCGTCATCACATAGACGAGTGCCGTGTAAGCCCCGTACATGATGGAAGACTTCTCATCCGAAAAAAGGAAGTGCTGTGTCAGGTAGAGGACCAGCAGGCCCCGCATCCCGTAATACGAAAACCGTTCCCACATCTCTGTGAAAAACAAAATTGCCAACCCTTTCGGGTGACCAAAGAAGCTCGTGTCCTTTGGCGCCGTCGACGCAGGTGTATCTGTCAATGAACCCTCCCCAGGGAATAAGAATGTGTCCTGAATACTCAGGCTATAGGGAAGTATCACCACGCCGCGTTGCGACGCTCAAGATGTATTGTGAGTTTTCTTGACTTAAATTGCCGTGCTAATACGCCATTTCCTCAAACACAGGGCGGACATCCCTGCCCCAATCGCCATGATAGCGCTCTAGCAAGCGCTCTGCGGGCGTAACACCGCTCTCGGCAATCTCCTGCAACTCCATCAGGAAGCCGGTTTCGTCATCACCGCTGACCGAGAGTTTCGCGCGATTGCTCAGGCCTTGCCGAGAGAGTTCGATCATCTCCAGCGCAAGGTCCTGCAAAGTCTGGCCGCCCGGAATTGGCGTTTTCAGCCCGAGCACACGCGCGCTCTGCCGGATCGATTCGCGCTCTGCCGCACTCCAAACTTTAACCCGCTGCCAGGTTGCATCCAGACAATCCGGACAATAGAGTAAGCCCGTCCAGAAGGATGAGAAGGCACACAGGCGCGACCATGGGCCAGAATCACTGCCGCGCATTTCCAGGAACCGCTTCAAGCGGACTTCCGGGAAAATGGTCGAGAGATGATCCTCAAAATCTTCCATCGCTGGCAACTCGCCCGGCAGTATCGGCAGGTTACCAGCCATAAAGTCACGGAAACTCAGGCCCGAGGCATCGAGATATTGGCCACCGCGCCGAACAAAATACATCGGCACATCCAGCGCATAATCGACATAGCGCTCATAGCCAAAACCGTCTTCGAACACGAAGGGCAGCATGCCTGTACGATCTGGGTCGGTATCGGTCCAGATTTGCGCGCGATAGGACAGGAAGCCATTCGGGCGCCCTTCCAGGAAAGGTGAGTTCGCAAACAAAGCCGTGCCCAAAGGCTGCAAAGCCAACGCGACACGAAACTTCTTCACCATGTCGGCTTCAGAACCATAATCGAGATTGCTCTGCACCGTGCAGGTCCGGAACATCATCTGCCGCCCAAGCCGCCCAACCTTTTCCATATAGGCGCGCATGATCTTGTAGCGCCCTTTCGGCATGATCGGGGTTTCATCCATCGACCAGAGCGGACTTGCGCCAAGCCCAAGGAAACCAATGCCGAGCGGATCCGCAATCTGGCGGACTTCCTCCAAATGTTTGCCAACCTCATTGCAGGTATCGTGCATACTTTTCAGGGGCGCACCGGACAGCTCAAACTGCCCGCCCGGTTCCAGGCTTACACTGGCCCCGTTCTTTTTCAGGCCGATCAGAAAGCCAGCTTCTTCAATCGGTTGCCAGCCAAACTGGTCACGCAGCCCTTCCAGCATCGCTTTGACCGAAGCCTCGCCTTCATACGGCAAGGGCCGCAAGCCATCTTTGATGAAGCCGAACTTTTCATGCTCGGTGCCAACACGCCAATCATCCATGGGCTTGGCGCCCGCTTCAAACCACTCAACCAGCTCAGCCTTACCGCCAATGCGCGGGGCTGATTCGTCAATATCAGTTGTTGGTGTTGTCATGGCCCAGCCCTCCACAGGCAATTATTCAGTTTACGCCAGATAGGGACCCTTATCCCAATCGCCAACCAGCGCCTGCCAGAGTGTGAGGGCGGAGACAACCGCTGTCTCTGCGCGAAGGATGCGTGGACCAAGGGTTACGGAGATCACAAATTCGAGAGCACGCAGCATTTCTCGCTCGCGCGGCGAAAACCCACCCTCTGGCCCGACAAGCAAGCCCGCCGCCTGCGGCAGGTCGCCTTTCAAAACCTCAACCATAGGCCGCGCTGCACTGCCTTCATCGCAATAGTAGAGCGGCTTACTCCTATCCCATGCCGCCAGCGCTTTGCCTAATGGCAGGTCATTGCAAACCTCCGGAATATCCATCCGTTCGGTCTGTTCGGCCGCTTCAATCACCAGCGATTGCAAGCGGTCGGCGCGTACGCGGCTGGTTTGAGTGTATTCGGTAATCACAGGCTGGATCGTGCGTACGCCCAACTCGCTGGCTTTTTCAACAATGAAATCGGTCCGTGTCTTTTTGATCGGCGCAAACAGCAGGGTCAGATCAAGACCTGCTTCCTGCGGGCGCACTTGCTCAGTCGGCTCAAGCGCGGCCTTCTTTCCGTTCACCTGCAAGCGGCAAAGCCATTCGCCATCACGCCCATTAAAGGCACGCAAGATCGCGCCTGCTTCCAGGCGCATAACCCGCAAGAGGTATTTCGACTGCCCCTCTTCAAGTGGCACAAGTGCGCCTTGAGAAAGGTCAGCATCAACAAATAAACGGGCAACATGACTCATGGATGCCCCTATAGGCTGCAATCCCTGCGGCGTTAACCCCGTGGCATGCCGCTAAAAAATCGCTATAGAGCGATTATGAGCACTGAGACTGAAACACAGACACAAACGTCATCCTCAACGGTTGAGGCCACACCGGACAGCGCCATGCCAGCATGGTTGGTGAGCCTGCCTGAGACGGCACAGCCCTATGTCTCACTGGCGCGGATTGATCGCCCGGTGGGGATCTGGCTTTTGTATCTGCCATGCCTAATGGGCCTGTTTCAGATGCGCATCCCGACAGGTCTGCAATGGATTGATATCGTCTGGGTCGTGCTGTTCTTGATCGGCGCAGTCGTTATGCGCGGCGCGGGCTGTACATGGAACGACATTCGCGATCGCGACCTTGATGCCAAAGTTGCCCGGACTGCGGCCCGCCCGATCCCGTCTGGCGCAGTGAGCCTGCAACAGGCCTATCTGTTTCTCGCAGCCCAGCTCGGCGTCGGCTTCCTGATCTGGCTTTTCCTACCCGGCGACGCAAAAATCATCGCGCTGCTCGCCATCCCACTTGTAGCAGCCTATCCGTACATGAAGCGGGTGACTTGGTGGCCACAGGCATGGCTCGGGTTCACATTCAATTTCGGCGCTCTGGTTGGCGCAGCAACCGCAGCCAGCATTACCGGCGCCAATGTCCTGCTCTATCTTGGCCTCGTGCTCTGGACGATTGCCTATGACACGATTTACGCGCTGCAGGACCGTGAGGATGATGCTCTGATCGGCGTGCGCTCCACCGCCCGCCTGTTCGACGACAAAGTCCTCACCGCCACTTTCATGTTTCAGCTCGGCGCGACCATGTTGATCTTCCTCGGGGCGTGGTTCGCGGGAGCGGGTCGGATCGGTGCTGTTCTTGCCCTTGCCTTCCTCGCCCACAGCATCTGGCAGATGATCCGTCTCGCCCCGGATCGTGAAAAACACGCCTTGAGTGTCTTCAAGTCGAATGTCTGGGCAGGTGCTTTCCTTGTCGCTGGTTTTTTCCTCGCCGCGATTGTTTAAGCCATGCAGCTTTCCGATATCCTTGGTGACCCGAACTGGTTCCCGGTTCATTTCGACCTGCAAAAGGATACGCTAACCTTCCTGCACACAAACCGGGATAAGCTCTCGAATGGGGCTTTCCTCGATCAACGATTCTACAATCAGGATGATCGCTTCCAACCTGTCCGCCTGAGCGATGCACTCAAGGCCAATGTCCCTTCTGGACAGCCCATACACTGGATTTTTCATACCGCCTTTTGCGCTTCAACCCTGATGGCGCGCGCGCTGGATGTTCCCGGCAAAGTCCTGGCCTTAAAAGAACCCGATATCCTGATGCAACTGACCAATGCGGTTCGCATGGCGCATCGCAACAACCAGCCGCTTCAACCTGTCCTGCAGCTGCGCGATTTGATCTTGAGCCTGCTGGCGCGTCGGTTCCATCCGGATGAGGCGATCCTGATCAAGCCAACCAACCCAGCCAACCTGATCATCCCGGACATCATGGCGCGCGGCGAAAACGCCTTGTTCATGACCTCGCCACTGGAAACCTTCCTGATCTCGATCCTGCGTAAGGGCGAAGAGGGCGCGGCCTTCATGCGCAACCTCTACAATATCTTTAATCTCGATGGCACGGGCCTCTCCAAGATCAGTGAACGCGATGCCCTGCGCTTTACTGATATGCAAATCGCCGCTTTGGTCTGGCAGCATCAGCATGAAGATATGACCGCCGCAGCGATCCAGCAGCCCTCTCTTGTCCGCGCGATTGAAGGGCTCGCCTTCCCGGAAGATCGCCTACCCTATATGCGTGCTGTCAGTACCTTCCTTGGACTGTCACTGACGGAAGCTGATCTGCAAGCCAATGCTGAAGGCCCGGTCTTTGCCGAGCATTCGAAATTTGCCGGACAGGGTTTCGATACATCTGCCAGAGAGCAGGAAATCGCGACCCTGAAAGCCATGCATGGTGATCGCCTGAAAGCCACACTCGACTGGCAAGCCAAACTCGATCTTGGCCGCGACTATAAATATCTCCCGGCGCAATCCCTGCTTCAATAAGCCTTGTCTAACCTTAGGGCAAAGGCGTATTTTAGCTTTATGCCTGTTGCGAAACGCATCCGCCCGCTTGATCTCTTCACAAAGGAAGAATGGGCCCATGTGTCCCGCCGCTCGGACCTGTTGGGGCTGGGGACTGTCGTGCACGCTTGGAGCGTGATCATTCTCGCCATGGCCGCAGCCATCTGGCAACCTTGGCTCATAATTCTGGCTATTCCGGTCATTGGCGCGCGTCAGCTTGGCCTCGCCATCCTGATGCATGAAGCCGCGCATGGCGGGCTTTCAAAGAATGGTAAGATCAATGAATGGGTTGGCCACTGGCCTGTCGGGGCGCCGATTGGGGCCAGCCTTAAAGCCTACCGCCCCTATCATCTCAACCACCATAAATATGCTCAACAACCAGAAGATCCGGACTTGATTCTATCTGCCCCTTTTCCCGTCACACGCAGCTCCCTACGCCGAAAAATTATTCGTGACCTGACCGGACAGACCTTTTACAAACAGCGCGTGAACCAGTTCGCCAATGCGATGGGGCTTGGTATTCGCAATACCAAGGGCGCGGAAAACCGATCTCAATCGGCGCGCGAGGCAGTCATTCCGTTCCTGATCACCAATATGATCCTGCTCACAGTGCTGACCCTGCTCGGCCATTGGTGGGCCTATTTCGTCCTCTGGCTATTGCCGATGGCAACGTGGAATCAGCTCATCACGCGCCTGCGCAACATTGCCGAACATGCCGTTGTTCCTGACCATAATGATCCGATGCGCCATGCCCGCACCACGCGCGCCAACCTCTTGGAACGCGCCTTCATCGCCCCCTATTGGGTGAATTATCATTGTGAACATCACATGTTCATGCACCTGCCCTGTTATCGCTTACCAGAAGCCCATGCTCTGTTGCGCAAGAAAGGCATTACCGCTCAAATGGAAGTTCAGGACGGTTATCTCACGGTCCTGAAACGAGCCGCCAGCAAACCAGAAGCCCAACCTGCATGACCGACACAGAACCCAAAGCCCGCAATGTCCTTGGCGGAGACCTTGAGACCTGCAGTCTCGACCCACTAACCGGGTTTTTCCGCGATGGCTGCTGTAATACGGGTCCGATGGATCATGGCACACATACCGTCTGTGTCCGCGTTACGTCAGAGTTTCTGCAATATAGCTTCAGTCGCGGTAACGACCTGATCACACCGCGCCCGGAGTTTCGCTTTCCGGGCCTCAAACCAGGCGATCGCTGGTGCCTGTGTGCAAGCCGTTGGGAGGAAGCCCGCCTGATGGGCGTTGCGCCACCCGTTTATCTCGACGCGACACATAAGAAGACGCTCGCCATTGTCGATATTGCCCATCTTAAAGCCCATGCCGCATCGGAACCCGCCACATGACCTTGCATATTGAAATGGTCTCTGACCTCGTTTGCCCATGGTGCTGGGTTGGCCTCCGCCGCCTGCAAGGCGCGATCAAGCTTGTGCCGGACCTCGACGTTGAAATCCTGTTCCGGCCATTTGAACTGGATCCGGAAATCCCGGCGGGTGGTACGGACTACAAAACCTATATGCAGGCCAAGTTTGGCTCTGATCAGGGCAAAGCGCGCTCAAACCAGATGCGTGAAGCCCTTATTCAATATGGCAAAGAGCTCGACATTCCCTTTGCCTTTGACCAGATCACGCGTCGGCCAAACAGCTTTAATGCTCACCGTCTTGTCCGCTGGGCGCAGGGTCAGGACAAAGCCATGGCCACCAAAGAGGCCCTGTTCGACGCGTTCTTTGCCAAAGGTCTCGATATTGGCGACCATGAAACACTGGTGACCATCGCCGCGAAAGTCGGCCTTGATCCGAATATTGTGTCCGACCTTCTGGCCAGTGACGCCGACGTCGAAACGACGCGGCAGGAGCAAAACCTGTTCCGACAGATGGGCATATCCGGCGTGCCGACCTTTATTGCCCATCGTCAGATAGCGGTCCAAGGCGCTGAGACGGAAGAAAAACTCGCCCGTTTCCTGCAAACGGCTGCTGCACAAATACCAAAAGAGCGCCCTCTGGCCGGAGCTTGAGATCATGAGTGATTTGGTTTCGATTGAGCGCCAGGGCCGAACCGCCATTGTGCGCTTTGATACGGGCTCACGCGCCAATGCGCTCAGCCCAGCCCTGATGGTGGACCTCACCACTGTAGCGCAGAGCTTTCACGCCTGCCCAGATGTTTCGACGGTCATCCTGACCGGGCGCGAGGACCAGTTCTGCATGGGCGCAGACCTCAAAGACAGTGACCGCAGCGGCAGCCCGAAAGCACCCCTGAGCCAGCGCCGCATCGCCCTGCGCCGTGGCCCAGCCATGTGCGAGGCCTGGGAAAAGATTGACGCCCTGACCATTTGCGCCATCGAGGGGTGGTGTATTGGCGGAGGGGCCGCACTGGCCACGTCTTGCGATTTGCGCGTCGCCAGTGCGACGTCCCAATTCTACGTACCCGAGGTCGAGCGCGGCATGAATATGAGCTGGGGTTCCATCCCTCGCTTCGTTGCGCTTGTCGGTCCGGCTCGCAGCAAACGCCTTGCGGCCCTCTGCGAAAAAGTCCCGGCAGACCGCGCACTGGACTGGGGGCTAGTCGACCATGTGGTTGCCGAGGGCACAACCCTTGCCAAGGCCATCGAGATCGCTGAGCAATCAGCTAAGCTGCCCCCAACAGCGTTGAAAATGGTCAAGCATGACGTGAATGCTGCCGCACTCGCGCTCGCGCAAGCCACTGGTTATCGCGATCTGGAAGCCTTCGCCCTATTGCAGCAATCGGATGATTTCAGGGAAGGCATCACATCTTTTCTGCAAGGCCGCGATCCGGAATTCACCGGCGACTAGATCAGGAGAGCTGCAACTCAACCAGGCGCTTATACGCGCCATTGGCGGCCATCAGGGCGTCATGTGTGCCCTCTTCCACCGCGCGGCCATCTTCGATGACCACGATTCGGTCTGCCGCCCGCACAGTTGAGAGACGATGGGCAATAATCAGGGTTGTCCGCCCTTCGGAAAACTCCGCCAGCGCGTCCTGCACCTTGGCCTCGCTTTCCGCATCCAGCGCGCTGGTCGCCTCATCCAGCAACAGGATTGGCGCATCACGCAGGATCGCCCGCGCCAAGGCCACACGCTGACGCTGACCGCCCGACAGATTACGTCCCATTTCGCCCGCCGGGGCATCATAGCCACCGGGAAGCGCCATGATAAAGTCATGCGCATTGGCCGCTTTCGCTGCCGCCTCAATCTCATCCTGAGAAGCGCCAAGCCGCCCAAGCGCGATATTGGCCTGGACCGTATCATCAAACAGTGAGGTGTCCTGAGACACCAAAGCCGTCGCGCCGCGCAGGCTCGCCGCTGTGACAGCTCGAATGTCAGCTTCGTCCACACGCGCAACCCCAGAGGTCACATCATATAAACGCAGCAAGATATTGAAAACAGTAGATTTTCCGGCCCCGCTCGGCCCGACCAGAGCAATGGTTTCACCGGGCTTCGCGGTAAAGCTAAGCCCTTTCAGAGCCTCTGTGCCATCGGGATACGCAAAGCTAACATCCTCAAACGTAACCGCACCCTTAACCTGCTCAAGCGCTTTCGCGTCCGGCGCATCCGCCACAGA
Source organism: Hyphomonas sp. FCG-A18 (assembly GCF_045287255.1). Classification (GTDB taxonomy): domain Bacteria; phylum Pseudomonadota; class Alphaproteobacteria; order Caulobacterales; family Hyphomonadaceae; genus Henriciella. Next base: position 946,024 of record NZ_CP137142.1, on the reverse strand, counting down.
TGGCTGCGCATCGACAATTTCAAACACCCGATCAGCAGCCGCGCCGCCCTCTTGCGCCACCGCATTCAATGTTCCCAGCGCGCGCAGTTCTGGCGCGGCAATACCAATTGCGCCGATCACGCCCAGCAAATCGCCCAGTGTCGACTCCCCGCCCGCAATCCGCCATGCGGTGAAACCAAAAATTCCGGCCAGTGCGACTCCGCCTGTCACCTCAAGAATCGGATCAACCGCGGCCTTATCGGTCAGCACTTTCAGGAACAGACGAGAGCGCTCAATAAAGCCGAGCTTGGCGCGATCTTTTTGATAGGCCTCAAGCCCATAGGCTTTCACGACACGCGTTGACTGAAAGCCTTCAGACAGCAAAGCCGTAACATCACCGACCTGCTGCTGTGCCCGCTTAGCCCGTTTGCGCACGCGTTCGCCCAGCGCAATCACAGGCCAAAAGGCAATTGGATAAACCACAAGCAGGATTAGCGTCAGCTGCCAGTCGAGCCAAAGCATGACGCATAAGGCGCCAATGACCGTCACAACGCTCTTGGTGAAATTGTTGGCAAAGCGCAGCCCCGCATCACGGATGGCATTCACATCATTGATAAAGCGCGAAACAAAGCCGCCACTGGCATCACCAGAAACCCGCGCAAAATCGCCATCAACCAGATCGTCAAACTGCGCCTTCTGAATATCAACCAGCGCCCGTTGAACCCCGGTATTATTGGCAATCGTCATCAGATAGAGCGTCAAAGCCCGCCCGATGGATAAGACGACAATACCACCAGCCGCCCACAGCACCCAGCCAACATCGGCCTGTTCTACCTCAATTGTAGTTTGTAGCTTGTTGCCAACAAAAGCGAGGATCATGGCATAGGAGTTGGCGAACAGAGCCGTCAGTACCGCAAACAGCGTTCCACCAAGGAACCAGCCAAGGTGCGGTTTGAAATAGGTCTTGAACAACCGCCACAACGCCCGCGGCTTCTTCTCCGCAACGGGCGCTGTCTCTATGTCTTTAGACGTGGTGATGGTCGCCAGTCTCCGGATCAAGCAGCTTGTGCGCGTGCAGGATGAAATAACGCATTTCGGCGTGATCTACTGTGCGCTGGGCTGCGCCTTTCCAGGCATCATAGGCGTCTTTGTAGTTCGGGTATGCGCCGACAAAGTCGATCTTGGACAGATCCTCAAACTCAACATCGGTGACATCTTTCAGCTCACCACCGATAACGATGTGGAGAAGTTGTTTCATATGCGTATCGCCCATTTTCTGGCGCTCCGTATTGGGTGTCGGGTCGTAGGGTCGAACCGTCCAGTTTGGATCTGGCAGGCGAACCCCTTTAACGCGCGCCATTAGCAGGGAATGCAAAGGCTTTCCAGCCGCCAGCAGGCTTCTTTGTGCAGGTTCTCCGCGATTAAACACATAGGGTTCGCCCAAATGGGTTGTCGCAACGCCACCTGCCTCCTGCACAATCAGGCTGCCCACCGCCAAATCCCAGTCCGATTTGCGCCACAGGGTCAGCGCTGCATCGGCCCTGCCGCTGGCGACCCAGCACATGCGAATCAGGGTGGCATTCGGCTTGGGCTTGATCACATCCATTTCCGGCCATGGCACCGGCCAGGCCGGATGGGTCAGCATGCCTTCATTGGTAATGATCCGGCAGCCTTCTTCCTGTTTGCAATCACTGATGCGCAGGCGGTCGCCATTGAGGAAAGCCCCGCCGCCAACCCGCGCCTCGTAGAACTCATCCATCAGTGGCGCATAGACGACCCCGGCCCGGCACTGGCCACGCTCCAGAACGCCAACCGCAATGCACCAGTACGGCTCGCCACGCATGAAAGCCCGCGTGCCATCGATCGGATCAACCACCCAGGCCCGCCGGGATAGCCGGGTTTCATTATCAAGCGCGGTCTCTTCCGATAACCAGCCATAGTCTGGGCGCGCCGCCATCAGGCGTTCCCGAATCAGAGTGTTCACCGCCAGATCAGCTTCGGTGACCGGATGGCCCTTGGACTTGTCCCAGAAGCGCCAGTCGGCCCGTTCAAACCAGTCAACCGCCAGCGCAGCTGCGGCCCGCGCCGTCTCACGCAGGGTGATCAGGTCTTCAATGTCAGGATCAACTGCCTGCAATCGACATCCCCTCAACCAGGATGGATGGCGCATCGCGCGAGCCGCGGAATTCCAGATCAGAGAGCGGCACCAGGCGCGAGAAGATGCCCGGCAAATCCCCGGCAATCGTCACTTCCGAGACCGGATAGGCGACCGCACCGTCCTCAAACCAGAACCCGGCCACACCGACCGAATAATCGCCCGTGTTCGGGTTGATACTCGGCCCGAACATGTCCGTGACCAGCAAGCCTTCCTTTGCCTGCGCCATCGCCGCTTCAGGGCTCATCTCCCCGGCTTCGATGTAGGCATTGGACACACCCACACCCGGCGCGCCACCAAAGCCGCCGCTGGCATAGCCGTTTGGTTCAAGGCCCATCTGCTTGGCTGAGGCACCATTCAGGAGCCAGCGCGTGAGAACGCCATCATCAACCAAAGCCGTTCGTGCCACCGCGCGCCCTTCACCATCATGGACGCGGCTGCCCATACCACGCGGACGGAACGGGTCATCAATCAGGTTCACGCCCTTGGCAAAGACTTGCTCACCCATCCTGTCCTTTAAGAAGGAGACCCCGCGTGCCACGCTCGGCCCGCTAATTGCCGACAGGAAAGCACCAATCAGGCTGCTCGACAGGCGCTTGTCATAGATGACCGTCCCAGTCTGCGTCTTCACCTTGCGGGGACCGAGCCGCGCAACCGTGCGTTCCCCGGCAATTGTACCAATCTCCTGCGGGCTTGGACGATCCTCAACCCGTCGCACAGAGCGGCTTTCATAGTCGCGCTCCATTGCGCCATCGCGTTCAGCAACCGCGGCGAGGCCCAGCCCGGTCGATCCGCCTTTCTTATAGGCCGCAAAGCCATTACTCGCCGCGACCCAGCGCTCGCTCTCGCTCCAGCCATTGCCGCAACTCGCCACTTGCTGCACACCCGGTACAGCCAGCGCAGCGGCTTCGGCCTCAACCGCTTCACGCTCCAGCACATCAGCCGGGATTTCACCATCGCCAGTCAAATCCAGATCCGGCATATCGGTCGCGAGATCTTCGGCTGGTGCAATCCCACAATACGGATCCTCCGGCACCGCCCGCGCCATCGCCACACAGCGCTCTGCCAGAGCCTTCAGACCATCCGCCGATGTATCCGAGCCGGACACAGAGGCCTGCCGCTGACCAAAGAAGCAGCGCAGAGACACGCCCTGGCTTTCCGACCGTTCAATGCTTTCCAGCTCACCGCCGCGCACTTCAACGCTCACGCCCTGTGAGCGCCCGAAAGCGGCATCGGCATCACTCGCCCCGGCTTTAAGGCAAGTATCGATCAGGGAGGAGAGCAAATCGGCGGGTTGTTCGGTCAAATCAGTCATCGCTCCCACTTAAGGCCGACCGCCGCGCCTGCAAACCCCCCGCATGTCACCGCTTGACCCATGGCCTGACAAAGCGCACATCGCCCCCATGACAGAGATGAAACCGATCCACATTATCGGCGGCGGCATGGCGGGCTCTGAAGCCGCATGGCAGGCCGCGAATATGGGCGTGCCCGTGATCATTCACGAAATGCGCGGCCCCCACACGACTGAAGCCCACCAGACCGATCAGCTTGCTGAACTTGTCTGCTCCAACAGTTTCCGGTCCGACGATCATACGATGAATGCGGTCGGGGTTCTGCATGAGGAAATGCGCAAGGCGAATGGCATCATCATTCCCACTGCTGATAAGCATCAGGTGCCCGCGGGCAGCGCGCTCGCCGTGGATCGCGAAGGCTTTGCAGAGGCGGTTACGGCCAAGCTCGAAGCCCATCCGCTGATCACAATCGTTCGCGAACAGATTACAGATCTGCCGCCGGAAGACTGGGACAGCGTGATCATCGCCACAGGTCCACTCACCGCCATTCCGCTCGCCGAGGCGATCCGCAAGCATACAGGCGAGGATGATCTGGCTTTCTTCGATGCGATCGCGCCGATCGTCTATCTCGACAGTATCGACATGGACAAAGCCTGGCGCCAGTCGCGCTATGACAAGCCCGGCCCGCATGGCGAAACCAATGCCTATATCAACTGCGCGATGGATGAGGCCCAGTATAATGCCTTCCTTGATGCGTTGATTGAAGGCGAAAAGACCGAGTTCAAGGATTGGGAAAAGGACACGCCCTATTTCGAAGCCTGCCTGCCGATTGAAGTCATGGCCGAACGCGGCCGCGAAACCCTGCGTTTCGGCCCAATGAAGCCGGTTGGCCTGACCAATCCGCATAATCCGGACGTTAAAGCCCATGCCATTGTTCAGCTGCGTCAGGACAATGCCCTCGGCACACTCTGGAACATGGTCGGTTTCCAGACCAAGCTGAAATATGGCGCACAAACAGACATCTTCCGGATGATTCCGGGGCTGGAAAATGCCCAGTTTGCACGCCTTGGCGGCATTCACCGCAACACGTTCATCAACTCGCCCAAACTGCTCGACAATCGCCTGCGCCTGAAATCGCTGCCGCGTATCCGTTTTGCCGGACAGATTACGGGCGTTGAGGGCTATGTTGAAAGCGCCGCAATGGGTCTACTCGCCGGACGGTTTGCAGCGGCTGAGCGCTTGGGTTGTGACATCCCTGTCCCGCCAGAGAGCACGGCCCTTGGCGCGCTGATCAAACACATCACGGGCGGGCATCTGGAAGGTAAAGCGACCTTCCAACCAATGAATGTCAATTTTGGCCTCTTCCCACCGCCAAACCCGGATGAAGTGGCCAAAACTGATCCCGAAACCGGCAAACGCCTGCGCGGCAAGGATAAAGGCCGCGCCAAGAAACGTGCGCAAGCCGCCCGCGCCCTGCGCGACGTCGATGCCTGGCTAAAGACACAGGAAACGGTCCCGGCTTAAGCCTCCTCAAGCAAAGCCGGGAAATTGTTGCGCACATTGCCGACATCCGGCCCGATCACCCAGGCTTTCAGATCATCGGCAGGCCATGGTTGAAACAAATCCTCTACTGGACCAGATCGCGGATTGAGCCAGCGGGCATAGTTTTCCTGCCCAATAATCACAGGCATCCGCGTTGCAATCCCAGCGACCACATCATTCGGCTGCGTTGTCAGCAGGGTGAAACTCTCCAATACGCTGCCATCGATCAACGCAGTATCCCATAAGCCTGCAAGACAGAACCAATCGCCATCCCGGCGCGCGAGCGCAAATGGCGTTTTGCCCTTCCCTTCACCGCTCCAGACATACCAACCACTAACCGGGATCAGGCAGCGCCAATGGCGAAACGCGCCGCGATAGACTGGGCGTTCACCCGCCTCAAATGCATCAACACTGATCCCGGAGAATTTTCGTTCGTTTATCGGTTTAGTCCACCAGCTTGGCACCAGCCCCCAAAGGCAGGGGGCAAGTTCCATGAATTGCCGTTCGCGTTCCCATCGGATGACTGGATGCACCGCCATGGGCGCCGCATTATAGCTCGCCTCCGGGGCCTCGACCTGTGGTGGCGGGATCAGTCTTGGAAAGCGTTCGCGATACGCATCCCAACCAATCTCACGTCGGAAGAAGCGCCCAGCCATCTAAGACTGCTCAGCAGCTAGAATAGCCTGCAAGCCTTCGCGATAGGTCGGATAAACAGGCCGCCACCCCGTCGCCGCTTTCAGCCTGGCATTTGAAACGCGCTTGCACTCCGCATAAAAGCTGCGTCCCATTTCGGACAGCTCTGCCTGCTCAATCGGCACGCCTTCCGGCACGGGCAGGTCCAGCAATTCGCACGCATAGGCGGTCACGTCCTGTGGTGGGGCCGCCTCTTCATCACACAGGTTGAACGCCCCACTTACACCCGCGTCGATCAAAGCCTTTATACCGCTGGCAATATCATCCCGGTGCGCTCGACTGAACACCTGTCCCGGCTTGATAATGCGGGTCGCCCGACCAGAACGCACACGATCCAGCGGACTGCGCCCCGGCCCGTAAATCCCCGGCAAGCGGACAATGCGTACATCCTCTCGAACTGTCTGCCAGCCTTGCTCAGCTTCCACCCGACGCTGCCCGCGCACTGACCCCGGATTAACGGGGGTCCACTCAAATGCCCAGCCACCGTCCAAATCACCATAAACGCCCGTTGTGGAAAGATAGGTGACACTCGCTGCCTCATGCGCGACCTGACCAATCAAACTGAGCGCCGGACAGCCCGCCTCACCCGGCGGTGTCGAGATCACAATATGTGCCCCTGCGATCGCTTTTGAGAGCCCTTCTACATCCCCTACAGCTACTCCGGAGATACCCTTTGTCTCTATCCGGCCCCGGCTTTCTTCAGACCGATATGTCCCGAAAACCGGCCCATCCCACAGCTCAGCCAAAGCCAACGCGCAATAACCCGGCCCAAACAGGAATAACGGTTGTGACGGTTCTGTCATTTGCTCTCGTCTCCACAGGGCGTTACGGGCACAATACGTAGTGTATAGCCACAGAGTTTGCCATGTCCTTGATCGCCCTTGCCATGATTACGATACCCATCAGCCAGTCCGCATCGGCTGATATTGCTGCGCAGGAGCAAATTCGCCTGAACACCTGCATTCAGATGGTCGAAGACAATCCGACAGAAGCTTACGAGGATAGCCTTGCATGGCTCGGCAATGGCAACCGCCCTCGCGCGCGATATTGCAATGCGATCTCCCTGATTGCGCTGGAACGCTATGAAGAAGGGGCCGCCCGGCTCGAAGCTCTGGCCAATGCGCCCGACGCCATCGCATTGGAAGATCGCGCACTCTATATGGCGCAGGCAGGTAACGCATGGTTGACAGCCAGCTATCCAGACGCGGCGATCACAGCCTTCTCCGATGCGCTCAAAATCGACCCGCGCAATGGTGACTATTTCAAAGACCGGGCAACTGCCTTCCTTGCAACTGAACGCTGGATGGAGGCTGTCGACGACCTGACAACATCACTGGATTTGCAACCATCTGACCCGGAAGCCTTGAGCCTACGCTCACGTGCCTATCTTGCCATGGAAGACCTGACCAATGCCGAGATCGACATGAAGGCCGCCCTTGCGCAGGATCCCCGCAATATCGACATCCTGCTCCTGCGCGGCGATGTTCGTGAGGCCATTCGGGTTAGCCGCGAACTGCAATAGACTTAGCTAATTCGGCACAGATAGGTACAGCACGAAACGCGTACCGTCCGACCCCGTTTCGTCGAGCTCCAAATCGCCGCCCATAGCCCGGGCCAGATCCCGCGATAGCGCCAAACCAAGACCAGTCCCGTCCCGCCGCGTCGTTCCAGCGAACGGCTTAAACAGATTATTGCGCGCCTTTTCCGGCAGACCGGGACCAGTATCAACAATGCTCAGAACGGCGCCATCATAGCCAACCGAAACCTGCCCTTCGCCATTCATGGCCTCGGCTGCGTTGCGGATCAGGTTCGCGCAAATTCGATGCAAGTGATCGGGGTCAACAAACCCGTTGGCCTCTTCGGGCACCGCGTTTTCAAATTGGACACCCCCGTGAGCTGCTAAAGCTTCAGCTCCGGCCTCTTCCACAATCTCATGCAAAGCCAACATCCGGTTTTCCGCCTTCGGCGCTGATGAACGACCATATTTCAATGTGTCACTCGCCAGCCCAATGGCGCGCTCAATCGCCCGCTCCAGTCGCGGCAAAGTCTTGGCCACGCGCGGGTCTTCCGAGCGTGAAAGCGTATCTGAGGCAAGCTGCGCTGTGGCGAGTGAATTGCGCAAATCATGATTGATCTTGGCCACCGCTTCACCAAGCTGCGCCAGTCGTTCGCGTTGACGGAAACTGTCAGAAACGGCCTCTTCCATATCCGCCAGCGCATTTTGTGCGCGGCCAATCTCATCGCGGCGGGAGGTCGGCGACAGGCGACGCGTCCAGCTGCCGGGGTCTTTTCGGAATTGTTCCACTGATCGGGTTACGCGCTGCATCGGGCGAACCACGGTCAAAACCAGCATCAGATAGATCAGGCCGCCCGTCACCGCTGAAATGATCAGTGATAACCCAAGTATCGTCAGGCCATATTCCTCAAGCCGCATGCGAAGCGGCTCTTCGGTCACAACAACTTCGATAATACTGCCCGGCTGCGAGCCAGCCGCGCGAATAATCAGATAGCGGTCATCCGGTGCAAAGAACGTCCCAAGAGTCGGCCAGACATCCATCACGCCCGCCCGCTCTGGCAGCAGGACAATTTTCTCGACACAACAAATCGGCGCTTTCTGGGTCAGAATATTCTCACGCATGTCGCGGCTCAGTTCAGCGACTGCCAGAACATCAGCCCGCTCCAGCAAATCGCGGCTCAACTCGTCAGACACCATGCGACTGGGGGCTGCTTCCAATGCGAGTGCAGCGAGACGCCCGGCCTCAACCTTGTCGCGCAACCACTCATGACGCTCACGCGTTGCACTCGGCACAAAGATCAGTGCCTCAATGACCAAAACACTCAAAATGGCGATCAGGAACAGCCTGAAGGACAGGCTGTTCCGCCAGCGCAAAGCACCACGCTGCGCACGCGTATCTGAAGCCGTATTCACCCCCTCGCCCTAGCCTACGGGATGCGTTGCAGCAACCCAACAAGCGTTCGGGACGCTTTGCCAAACACAGTCGGCGTAAAGTGCGCGCTCGCCGCCCGCTTCACGATTTCTGCGCGGGTTGGATATGGCGAGATGAAATTCGTCAGAGACTGAACGCCCAGCTTGTTGGACATGCCATAGCCAACAAGCTGGATAATATCGCCAGCCCCTTCGCCAACAATGGACGCGCCAAGAATCTTACCCTTGCGGATCACAAGCTTGGCCTCGCCCAAGGTTTTGCCTTCTGCGATGGCGCGGTCATTCTCATGGAAGGGGAAAGTCGAAACACTGACACTCTCACCATATTGCTCACGCGCCTCAGCCTCGGTCAGACCAACCTGCGCCACTTCCGGGGCAACATAAGTCACCGCAGGCAGTGGTAAATCATCAGCCTTGCTGCCCTGCTTGAAGAAAGCGCGCCGCGTGAACACGCTGGCATGCCACCCGGCAAGGTGTGTGAACTGGCCTTTGCCAGCAACATCCCCCAAGGCCCAAACCCGCGGATTGGAAACTGATCTCAGCTTCTGGCTGACCTGAACGCCGCTACGATCATAGGCAACATTGCCCGCCTCAAGCTCAAGGCCATCCATCACCGCGCGTCGGCCAACGGCAACAAGCAGGTGGCCTCCGGTAACGCTCTGGTTGCCGTCTTCGCTTTCGGTTTCAACGGTGACAGCCCCTTCCGAGCCGCTGACCTGAACCGCTTTATGCCCCTCCAGAACGCTAACGCCCTCTTCGCGAATGGCGTCTACAGCAATTTTGGCATGATCAGCATCGGCCTGCCCCATTGCGCGGCCCATTTCAATCACCGTGACCTTGGTGCCTAGCCGATTAAACGCCTGGGCCATTTCCATACCGATGGGCCCACCGCCCAGGATGATCAGGTGTTTGGGCTGCTCCGGCAGGCTGAAGACCGTCTCATTTGTGATGAATGGCGTTTCGGACAGGCCCGGAATTGGCGGAATAAACGCCGTCGAGCCCGTAGAAATAATGATTCGCCGCGCTGTGGCCTCGGTTGTTTCAGAGACAATCGTCTTAGCATCCTTGAACTTCGCATGCTCGCGAATGACGGTCACACCAAGCCCTTCAAACCGTTCCTGACTGTCGACCGGGGCAATTGTATCAATCGCCTTCTGGACATGCGCCTTCACGCCTTCCCAATCAACGACTGGCTCACCACTGGTCACCCCAAACTTGGCACTTTCGCGCGCCGTTTGGGCATATTTCGCTGTCGTCAGCAGGGCCTTTGACGGGACACAGCCATAGTTCAGGCAATCCCCGCCCATCTCGGCTTTCTCATACAGGATGACATTGAGACCGAGCATTGCGGCGCCAGCCGCCGCAGACAGGCCAGCAGAGCCCGCGCCAATAACGATCAGGTCGCCTTTCAGTTTCTGGACGCTCATTATGCGGCCTCCTCAAGCTTGGCGGCCTTGCCACCAAAGAATTTCTTGTAAGCCACCGGGATCAGCGCCACGACGCCCAGCGCAGCAAACGCGGGAATGAAGTTCTTCACAACGCCGAACAGGTCCTGCGTGGCTTCTGGATCAAGGCTCGCGCCAAGACTGGAGCCAATCCATGTATAGGCGACCACACCCGGTATAATACCAAGGGCTGTGGTGATGAAGTAATCGCGATACCGCGCGCCCAAGATGGCCGGAGCAATATTCGCCACGGGAAACGGCACAATCGGCAACAGACGCAGCGCGAACATGTAACTAAAGGAATCTTCCTGAAAGCCACGTTCCATCCGCTTTACAAAGCCACCCGCCTTATCGCGCAAGGCCGCACCGATGGAGGTTTTCGCCGCGAAGAAGAGTAGGCTCGCCCCGGTCACCGCGCCCACTACAGTCACGGCTGAGCCACCAACCAGGCCAAACAGAACACCGCCAGCAATCGTGATCCACAAAGCGCCCGGCATCATGAAAACCGTCGCCGCTGCATAAATCGCAATGTAAGCCGCGACTGCCAGCATGAAATTATTGGCGACAAACGCTTTCAGCGTCTCTTGCTGCTCACGTAATGTATCCAGAGAAAGATACTGGAAAAGCCCAAACTGCCAGGCCGCGACCAGCACCGCGCCGATCAGATAAACCGGCCAAAGCTTGATCCAAAGGTTGCCCTTCTTGGCTGTTGTCTCTGTCTGGGCATCCATAGTGTTTGTCCTCGTCATCTCGCTCGGTACGCTATTCGACATCGTTTAGCGCCCAGTCATAATCATGTTTCTTGATATCTGCATTGGCCCGAATCTGTTCAGCAAGCTCTGGTTCTGCATATTGTAGAAGGTGATCAATAACGCCCTGCTCATTCCCGCCAAAATCATCACGAAACCACTTATAGATCGTTGAAACCTGCAGCCCACCTCTAGCACGCACACTCACCCCGCGTGGATGATTGACGTACTCAATCGCCGCCGATGTCAGATCTTCATCCAGTGTTTCCGCGCGCCAGGCTCGGTCTTGCAGGTTTGGACAGCCAATTGAGGCGCAGTTCACCGCATAGTGGACACGCGGCTCGTCCCAGTCTTCGCGCAGGATATCATGCTCAATCGCATCAAGTGATAGCTCTCGGCCATCAATCACCATCTTAACCCGCTTCCACGGACCAACGATATAGCCGGTGCGGATCGATTTGACCGGATAGCGTTCAATCATGTGCTGAATAGTCAGCGCGTTATAAGCATTGGCATAAGCGGCAAATTGCTGATCTTTCGTCAAAGAATCGAAATCCGCATCCGCATAACTTTCGATGTAAGCGGCCAGAGAAGCCGCATCTTCAGCATTGTCTTTCAAACCGCCATAATCGAAACGGTTCACACCATCGGCGCTTTCAACCACATATGTACTCAGCAACGCGTCCCAACGGGCGTGAAAGTCAGTCTCTTCGGCCAAAGCGCCTCCTGAGAGTGCGCCAAGGGCAATTGCAGATGTCAGTGCGCTGCGGATCATGAGGGTCGTCCTTTAATCGTCTTGCGCTCTATCTATGGAAGAAGGGTATATAAGTCGCTTCACAGTCCCGTCTCGCCCGCTCACCTCTGCGTGAACAGCATTTGACCTGTTTTTCGCGACAGACTGACCTTGACGCGCGTGTTGCTTATCCGTATTAGCCCCGCTTTCGAGATAACCCCAAGTTTAGAAGGCGTGAGCCAGATGAAACGTACATTCCAGCCAAGTCGCCTGAAACGTGCCCGCACCCACGGCTTTCGTAGCCGTATGGCAACCAAGAACGGTCGCAAGGTTCTTGCCCGTCGCCGTGCAAAAGGCCGCAAGGAACTCTCTGCCTAAAGGCTGACGAGCGCCGGGACTATCCCATGGGCGAGCAAAACTTACAGAATCAGACTGGGGTCGTGCGTTTGAAAGCACGGCCCCAGTTTTTATATGTCCGCAATGGTGTGACAGAACGCCGAAAAAGCCTTGTCATACAAGCCCGTAAACGCCGCGATGATCACTCACACATAGGCGCGGGCTTTACCGCGACAAAGAAAGTCGGCAACGCCGTCATCCGCAATCGTTCCAAACGTCGTTTACGTGAAGCCGCGCACCAACTTCTAGCCAAACATGGCCACTCCGGTATCGATTACGTCTTCATCGCAAGACAGCAAACTGCGACCATTGGCTGGCAGCGCTTGCTTGACGATATGGAAAGCGCGCTGATAAGCGTCAGCGATCAAATTCTCTCGGGGGCAGGTCCGACCTGACCCCCTTTTGCATTTCAGGAAACACTGCCCATGATGCAGCAGCAAAACGGCATGGACCCAAAAGACCAGCGCAACTTCATTATTGCGATGGTGCTGATGGTCGTCTTCATCTTCGGCTATCAGGCGCTTGTCCTTGGTCCAGCCGCTGAACGTGACCGCGAGGCGCGTGAAGCCGCCGCCGCGGAACAAGCCGCAGAGGCCCCGGATGTGATCAGCCCAGACGCGGCTTTGGTGCCTGAAGTTGTCAGCGTCGAAGAAGCCCTGACCGGAGCCACACGGGTGACATTTGATGCCCAGCGCGTGGACGGTTCGATCAATCTTCGCGGCGCGGTGATCGATGATCTCAATCTGAAGGATCACTATAAGACGGTTGAGCGCACGGAAGAACTGCGTCTTCTACGCCCGGCCAATGCGCCCAGTGGCTATACGGTCGGCTGGAACTGGTTTGAAGGGCGCAATGCAATTGCGGGCTATACGGACACGTGGACAGCAACCGAAGAAGCCTTTGGCGGTGACAATGCAACATCTCTGGTGTTGGAAAAAGACGGCCTGCGGTTCCAACGCACCATCAGCGTCGATGAGAACTATATGTTCTCCTACACGGACACGATCACCAATACGGGCAGCGCTGACCGGACCCTGATCCCGATCGGTTCTGTGCGCCGCTATGGTCCCTGGAAAGAATTCCTTGAAGCCACAGACCCCGGCTCCTCCCGTAAGATGGGTCTCGCACATCAGGGGCTGATCGGCAGTTTTGATAGTGCCCTGACCTGGCGCAACTACAAGAATCTCAAGAGCGGCAAAGGCATCAAGAAAGCCGAGGACGGTATTCGCTCTTCCGAAACTGGCGGCTGGCTTGGTTTGACCGACATGTACTGGATGGCGGCGCTGATCCCACAACAGGGCGACGGCTTCCGCGCCCGTGTGCGCAGCCCGGAAACCCATCTCGAAGTCGTTCTGCAATCTGCACCCGTAACGCTCGCGCCCGGTCAATCACAGACCGTGACCAATCAGGTCTTTGCGGGGGCCAAGGAGTACGATGTCGTCAACGCCTATCAGGAGGCTGGCATCCCGCGCTTTGGTGATTCTATCGATTGGGGGAATATCCTCTATTACCTCACCAAAGGTCTGTTCTGGGTGCTCGATTGGCTGAACGGTATCGTTGGCTCTTTCGGCTGGGCGCTGATTGCGCTTGTGGTTCTGGTTAAGCTGCCGCTCGTGCCGCTTTACAACCAATCCTACAAATCCATGGCCAAGATGAAGAAACTGGCCGAGCCGATGAAGGAAATTCAGGAACGCTTCAAAGGCGACCCACAACGTCGCCAGCAAGAAGTGATGAAACTTTATCAGCGCGAAAAGGCCAACCCTCTGGCTGGTTGTGTTCCAATCCTGTTGACCATTCCGATCTTCTTCGCACTCTATAAGACTCTGTATGTCACGATTGAGATGCGCCACACGCCGTTCTGGTTCATCAACGACCTGTCGGCACCAGATCCGACCGCAATCGGCAACCTGTTTGGTCTCTTGCCATGGGCTGCGGCTGACGTGAAAGCCATCCCGATCCTCGGCTTCATCATTGGTATTGGTATCCTGCCCATCCTGTATGGTGTGACCATGGCGGGTATTCAGGCCCTGTCACCACCGCCGCCTGATCCAACCCAGCGTACAATCATGATGGCCCTGCCTTTTGTCTTCATGTTCGTGTTTGGCGGCTTTGCTGCTGGCCTCGTGCTCTACTGGGTCTGGTCCAACATCCTGTCCCTGATCCAGCAATATTACATCATGCGACGAAACGGGGTGGAGACCGAACTCGATAAACTGGTCGGGCGATTACTCGGGCGAAGTAGCGACAAGCCCGCAGAGTAAAACATGAGCGAACAGCCGCCCGAATTCTCTGATGAGGCGCTTGAAGCCGGGCGCAAGCTCTGTCTGTCTCCGGTTGAGTTTATCCTCGGCGCTGCGGACCTGCATCAGCTTCCGGCAATGGATCGCCCGGAAATCGCTTTTGCCGGACGCTCCAATGTTGGCAAGTCGAGCCTGATCAATGCGCTCTTGAATCGCAAGAACCTCGCCCGCTCTTCAGCAGAGCCCGGCAAGACGCGGGAACTAAACTATTTCAATCTCGGACCGGATCGCCTCTGGGTCGTGGATTTGCCCGGCTTTGGCTATGCCAAAGTCTCCAAAACGCAGGCTGCGAAATGGACCCGCCTGACCAAGCGCTATCTACAGGGCCGGGCGAATCTGCAGCGAGTCTTCCTGCTGGTCGACAGTCGCCGTGGCCTTATGGATACCGATCTCGAAACTATGGCCATGCTCGATACGGCTGCTGTGATCTATCAAGTCGTTCTGACAAAGTCCGACAAGATCAAAGCCAGCGAACTGGCCAAGGTCAAAGCCAAGGTTGAAAGCGCCCTGAAGACCCATGGCGCTGCACACCCGGTCGTTCGGGTGACCTCTTCTGAAAAGGGCTTTGGCATTGCCGAACTGAGAGCTGAGATCGGGCGTCTCGCAAACACATAACAAGCCGTGTGCAAATTGAGCTCTAAACCGCCTTTAGGTGACGATCCGCATGAGTTTCGCGCCGATCACTCTGTCGCCGCCCTGGGCCAACCTTCGCCCGCAGCATGCGCTTATCCGCCGCTTCGATCAGGGCGCTAACGGTTGTAAACTCTTCAGGATAACGCGCCGTTCCAAACGAGGCACCAACCTCAAGAAGGCCATACTCGCTCTTAATCGGCGCGCAGATATGGTGGTTTAGTGTCTTTAGAAGCACATCCAGCATGGCATTATCGACGAAGTCCTCGCAAACCAGTGCAAACTCATCCCCGCCCAGACGGGCGCAAACACTCGCGCTCTTAAAATCGAGCAGACGCTCGGCCACAACCTTTAAAACGACATCCCCGGCCGC
Organism: Hyphomonas sp. FCG-A18; assembly: GCF_045287255.1. GTDB lineage: Bacteria > Pseudomonadota > Alphaproteobacteria > Caulobacterales > Hyphomonadaceae > Henriciella. The sequence goes on along the minus strand of NZ_CP137142.1, from coordinate 930,790 downwards.
ATGCCCATAATTGTCGTTGACCTGTTTGAACCGATCCAGATCGGTATAGATAATGACAAATGGCTCATTCCGTTCAACCTTTTCGAGCAGAGCTTGAAGGAAACGACGGCGATTAAACAGCCCGGTAAGCGCGTCTGTTTCGGCGAGCAATCGCATTTGTTTCTCGACAGCTTCGCGTTCAGCCACCTCACGTCGCAGTTCTGCAACCAACGTTTCGTTCTCTGACAATAGAACCGTCATCAAGGCAAAGGCGCTCGTCATGCCGTGATAGAGACCGTTCTGGTCAATCACGATCAAACCAGTGTCCCCGGTCATCTGTTCATCCCGGCGCTCAAGGCTTGCTACCGCTTCAAGATCATCGTCCAGAGAGACCGTCCGGTAATCCTGGGACGCGAGCGTTTCGGCTGGACGCTTTTCATACAAAGCGCGCCCATAAAGGCTGGTGAATTTCGTCATGAAGGCGTGGCGATTAATGTAGGCAATCGGGCGTCCCGCTTCATCGACAACCGCCAGTCCGGGAATGGCCGGATAGTCAGTAAACAACTGGATCACATCGGCGCCGACAGACTCCCGTGGAAGAGCTGGAATTTTCTCAATCGGAAACGTCTTGGAAGGCAAAGGCCTCTCCTTGAATCTTGTACCGCCACGAAGGTTGATGTCTTTTTTCTGCTTATGCCTGACACGCATTGATATCTGTTGAGGATGACCAAAAAATCTCACAGATCACGTTAACCTGTTACCGTTTCACAACAGATTGAACCGAACCGCTCAATGTCATGAGATGGCAACAAAACCGTCGCCATACTGTAGCACAAACACCGTAACGCGCTCCCATTACGCAAGAATGGAGCACGACCCATGCAACGATCCCTCACCCTCAGCGCATCAGCGCTTTGCCTCGCCGCATTGGCCTTACCCGCGACCGCTCAAGACAACGCCGAAAGCGAAGAGCTTCGCCAAGACGTTGTCACCGTGACGGTCCAGAAGCGCGAACAAGCCCTGATCGATGTCCCGGTTGCGGTCAGCTCAATTGATGGCGAAACACTATCTGACCTTGGCCTTGCTGAATTTGATGAACTCGCCCGCTTCATTCCCGGTTTTGAAGTTCAAGAGCAAAGCCCGAATAATCCAGGATTTGTGATCCGCGGTCTGACCTCAGACAGCGGCGAGTCCAATATCGAACCCCGTATCGCGGTTTTTCAGGATGGGGTTTCCATCTCTCGCTCTCGCGGCTCTGTCGTTGAGCTTTTTGACATTGAGCGCGTTGAGGTCGCTAAAGGCCCACAACCAACCCTGTTTGGGCGCGGCGCTCTGATCGGCGGTGTGAACATTATTCAAGCCAAGCCGCAATTTGATTTCGCGGCCAGTGCCAGTGTGGGCATCGGGAATGAGAATGAGAAGTTTGCCGAGGGTTTCATTACCGGGCCGCTTGTGGATGACATGCTCGCTTTCCGTTTATCTGCCCGCCTGCGCGAGCGCGATGGCTATGTTGAAAGCCTGAACCCGAACGAAGAAGACTTTAACAGCCAGGATATGAAAGCCATTCGGGGTAGCCTAAGCTTCACCCCTAATGCAGACTTCTCTCTCGACCTGATCGCAAACTATCAGGAAGACAACCCAAGCGGCACCAGCTTCAAATCCGGGGCTTTTGATCCGCTCCCCGGCGCATCCCGCGAAGCCTGGGAGCCCGCCAATCTCAACAGCTTTGGTGATTTCGTCGATGGCGATCTCGGCCTCGACCGTGAAGTCTGGGGTCTCACAGCCCTCGCAGACTATCAGATCAATGACAGCCTCAGCCTGACCTCAATCACCGGCTACCGCGAGTTCGAAAGCTATGAAGTCTTCGATCCTGATGGCTTTGGCCTGCCAGTCTTTGCTTTCGTTGAAGATGCCGAAGGCGAGCAATTCAGTCAGGAATTGCGTTTGAACTTTGACTATAACGAATCCATTCGCGGTTTCGTGGGCGCCAACTACTTCGATGAAGACGGCAGTCAGGCTGTCCCGCTCTCTTATGACGAACGCGCCGTCCAAGCTCTGCTGGGGGGCTTCCTCGTTCCACCAAATGTCCCCGACATTGATAGTCTGCCGGCAATCAATCTTAACCCACTCGCTGGCGGTTTACCGCTTAAGCCAATCCACAATGAGATTTTCACCAACTTTGGCGAAACAACCTCATACGAGATTTTTGGCGATGTCAGCGTCGACATGGGCGGTGGCTTCGAGCTGACGGGTGGTTTGCGCTACACTTGGGATGAAAAGACATCCGGCCTAATCGTTGAACTTCCCGAAGGACCAAGCAATCTTACCTTTGCTGGTATCTTTGTTCAGCCAACGGCTGGTCTACCAGACGCTGATGCGAATGGCCTGATTGAAGCCAGCGATGAGTTTGATGACCTGACCTTCCGCCTCGCGGGTAAGCTGGAGCTCTCAGATAATGTGAACCTGTTTGCCAATGTCTCTCGCGGACGTCGACCGGAAGTTCTGACCGCTTCTGCAGGAACCCCACAAGCGGGCTTCACAACACTTGATGCTGAGCTTGTCGACGCTATCGAAGCAGGCATCAAAGGGATTTATCTCGATGGCAGCCTGAATGTGAACGCGTCTGTCTATCGTTATGACTATAAAGACTTTCAGGACACAATCGTTGATGATCAGGGCCTGTTGCAGCCGGTCAATGCGGGTGATGCAGAGTCAAATGGGGCAGAAATCGAGATCTTCTATACCCCGAACGAGATGTTTGACGTCACTGCCACTTATGGCTGGAACGAAACTCGGTTTAAAGACGACGGTGGCCCGTTTGCGGGCAACCGTCTGCGTTTGTCACCGGACCATACCGCCTCGATCGCCGCGCGAGCGCGTTTTGATACGCCGATTGGTGAACTCACTTTGGTTCCAAATGTGACCTGGCAGTCAAAAGTCTATTTTGACAATTCAGAGCGCGAAGCGATCAGTCAGGATGGCTATGCCCTGATCAACTTTAACGTTAATCTGGCAATTACAGACCGCTACTCTGTCAGTGCTTACATCAACAATGCCTTTGATGAAGAGTACTTGATTGATGCCGGAAATACCGGCGATGCGTTCGGTATCCCGACCTTTATTGCCGGGAAACCACAATTCTACGGCATCCGGTTTACCGCAGACTTCTAATAAGCCTGCTTGAAAACCAAGCATACTCTAATCGCCCTCGACCGCACCAGTGGTCGAGGGTTTTGCTTTTCTTGGTCATGCGGCATACGGACAAAGTATGACCCAAAAGCACGCTGTGATTTCTCCTGCCAATCTCGATGATGCGGACTTTATCGCGCTTATCGACACCCATGCCACGTTGATGCTCTCCATCTCCCCGCCGGGAAGCTGTCACTTCCTGCCGATTGATGGCCTGAAAGGAGATGACATCACCGTCTGGCAAATTCGTGAAGGGGAAACGCTGGTTGGCTGCGGTGCTCTGAAGCAAATTGACCAGACGCATGGTGAGATCAAATCCATGCATACCCTGGCCTCAAAACGTGGCGCTGGTTTAGGCCGTAAGATGCTGGAGCACATTCTGAAGATTGCGCGCGAGCGTGGCTATAAGCGCCTGAGTTTGGAAACCGGTTCCGAACAGGGCTTCAGGCCCGCAGTCCGCCTTTATGAGGCTTATGGATTTGTCGAATGCGGTCCGTTCGGCGAGTATAAAGCTGATCCTTATAGTCTGTTTATGACTCTTGACCTATAGAGCCTTTCAAAACGCCTCCAAATCCCGTTAAGGCACTGCCATGACCGAGACATCTCAATCCCAAGCCCAGCTGACGGCTGCCACATTATCTGAGGCTTTGCCCTACATTCAGCGCTATGATCGCCAGACTGTGGTCATCAAATATGGTGGCCATGCCATGGTGGATGAGGACCTCTCGGCGGCTTTTGCACGCGATGTCGTGCTGCTCAAACATCTCGGGCTTAATCCCGTCATTGTGCACGGTGGCGGACCACAGATTGCGAAACTTCTGGAGCGTCTCGGCATACAGTCTGAATTCCGTGACGGCCTGCGGGTGACCGATGATGCAACCATGGAAGCGGTTGAGATGGTTCTGTCAGGACCGATCAACAAATCCATCGTTCGTGCGATCAATAGTGCCGGTGGACGGGCTGTTGGCCTGTCGGGTTCAGATGGCGATCTGATGCGGGTGCGCCGCGCCACCAAAACCAGCCGCGATCCCGGCAGCCATGTTGAGCAGGTCATTGATCTCGGTTTTGTCGGTGAGCCGGAAAATGTTGATGTCACGGTTCTGAACACGCTGATGCAGGCCGAAGCTGACATTATCCCGGTCATCGCTCCTGTGGGCGTTGGCAGCGATGGTCGACGTTACAATGTCAACGCAGATACCGCTGCCGGAGCGGTAGCTGCAGCGCTTGGAGCCAAGCGTTTGCTCCTGCTTACAGACATTGTTGGTGTTCTCGATAAGGCCAAAACTCTGATCCGCGAGATTGATCATCGCAGCATTCAAGGCCTGATAGATGACGGAACCGTAATCGGTGGAATGATTCCCAAGCTTGAAACCGCGGCGAATGCTGTCACAAAGGGTGTCGGCGGGGCGGTCATTCTCGACGGGCGTGCACGGCATGCCCTCCTCATGGAGCTGTTTACCGAGCATGGCGCAGGTACAATTATTTACTAGATTTCTTCTCCTCAGCACACTTCTAGCCTTCGCGACGGCGCTATATGCCAAAGCTAGTGCTCAGCAGGAGGATACAGGCTGGAGCGTGTGTAACGAGACCAGCTATATTATCGAAACGGCAACCGCCCGATTTGAAGACACGGGCATTGTTGTCAGCGGCTGGACCCGCTTACGCCCCGGCGCCTGCGAGATCGTGCAGAATGGCCCCCTGACACCGGGCATTCACTACCTTTATGGCCGCTCCTCAACCGCACATCGCGGCGGACCAAAGACATGGCGCGGCGAGTTTCCACTCTGCGTCGATCCAACAGGCAGCTTCTCGATCGAAACCATCCCAGAGTGCAGTGTTATGGGTCTGGTGTCTGAAGGGTTCCAGCCTGTCCTGATAGAAAACCGGACGCGCTGGCGCACCTCTTTCACAGAGACAGAGGAGTTAAGCCTACAAGAGTCTGAAGCCGCTGGAGTGCAGCGCCTGCTTTATGATGCGGGCATTTTTACGGGCAATATTGATGGCAATCTTGGCCCTCGGACGCGCCGCGCGATTGGCGACTTTCTCGTTAGCAAAGGGCTCGATGCCCGAACATCCGACACAGACCTCGTGGACATCCTGGAACAGGCCGCGATTGAGCGCTCGCGTAATGTCGGCCTGACTTTCTGTAACCGCACCGAGAACCGGATCTGGAGCGCCATGGCGCGTCGGCGCGGTGAGGGCTGGGAAAGCCGCGGCTGGTGGCTGCTTGAGGCCGGAGGATGCGCCCGCGTTATCGATGACCCGCTCTTGCAGGCTGAACATTTTGCTTATGCAGAGATGGAGATGGAGGATGGCACCATCCGCACGCTACGCCGGGGCAATGATCCTTTCTGTGTCTCACGCTCCAAGTTTGCCATTACCGGACGAACCGAATGTGAAGCTGCCGCTTTCCGGACCGGGCAATTCGTAGCGACCCCAGCCCCTGAAAACCGCAAACTGGTGTTTGAATTCTTTGACCGGGATTTCGGTGATCCCGTGCGTGTGCAATAGGGTCGAGAATGCCATTTGAAGCCCTGCAAACCCGCAATGTCTGGGTCTTTGACCTCGATAACACGCTCTACCCCGCCGAATGTGATCTCTTCGCTGAGATTGACCAGCGGATGACCGACTTTGTCGCCCGCTTCCTGCGCATGGATAAGGTCGAGGCCCGCAAGGTTCAGAAACAATACTATGCCGAACATGGCACAACCTTGAACGGCTTGATGAGCCTGCACGGTATGGACCCGGCTGATTTCCTCGCCCATGTGCATGAAATTGATCTCTCTCCTCTGCCCCAGACGCCCGATCTCGCTGCAGCGCTGAAGGCCCTGCCCGGTCAGAAATACATCTACACAAACGGTTCCCGTCGCCATGCTGAGCGCGTGACGGATTATATGGGCCTGTCGGGTATCTTTGATGGCCAGTTCGCCATTGAGGACAGCGATTATACGCCGAAGCCAAACCAATCCTCCTATGATGCTTTTCTGGAGCGGTTCGGCTTCGCTCCGGACCGCGCTGTCTTCTTTGAAGACCTCGCGCGCAATCTTGCCCCTGCCCATGCGATGGGCTTCTCAACAGTCCTGGTTCATTCCGAAAAAGATTGGAGCCATGAACCAGAAAATGCCCGTCCTGCTGCATCAGGGGATGACCGACCCGATCACATTGACTATGTGACCGGCAACCTAACCCAATTTCTACAGGGCCTGACCGCCTGAAAACCTGAAAAGAGACGCCAATGACTGACCGCCTCGCCGCCTTGATTGATAGTGCCTGGGACAACCGCGCCGATATCAGCACGGAAACACAAGGGGAAATCCGCGAAGCTGTCGATGCTGCCCTTGATCTGCTTGATAGCGGCGAAGCCCGCGTAGCTGAGCCAACAGCAACACCGGGCGAGTGGCACGTCAATCAATGGCTCAAGAAGGCCGTTCTGCTCAGCTTCCGCCTGAACCCAAACACCATCATGGACGGCGGCCCTGGCCATCGCGGCACATGGTGGGACAAGGTGCCCAGCAAGTTTGAAGGTTGGGGCGCAAGTGAGTTTGAAGCCGCTGGTTTCCGCGCGGTTCCGCCCGCGGCCGTGCGTCGCGGGGCCTATATCGCACCCGGCGCGATCCTGATGCCTTCCTACACCAATATCGGCGCTTATGTCGGCGAAGGGACAATGATCGACACCTGGGCTTCTGTCGGCTCCTGCGCACAGGTTGGCAAGAACTGCCATATCTCTGCTGGAACCGGGATTGGCGGCGTGTTGGAGCCCCTACAGGCGAACCCAACGATTATTGAAGATGATTGTTTTATCGGCGCGCGCTCAGAAGTCGTCGAAGGCGTCATCGTTGGCAAAGGCTCTGTGATCGCGATGGGCGTCTTTATCACCCAATCCACCAAAATTGTGGACCGCGCCACCGGGGCCATTTCCTACGGCAAAGTCCCGCCCTATTCCGTCGTCGTTCCGGGCACTTTACCCGATCCGAATGGCGGCCCATCTCTCGCCTGTGCTGTAATTGTTAAAACAGTAGACGAGCGAACACGCGCAAAGACAGGCATTAACGAACTGCTGCGCGATTAAAACCTAATCACATTTGGTCGCAGGGCTTGCAATCACCTGATTATCCACCGAAATTAGCCCTGTGAGGCTCGTAAATCTCACTTCGTCCGATATACTGGACATACAAACCAACGGAGGTCATCCGTGACAATTCAAATTGCAGGACGGCACATGGACGTCGGTCAAGCGCTCAGTGAGCGCATCGAAGACGGACTTGAGTCTGCTGTTCATAAATATTTCGACCGTAGCTTTGATGCGACTGTGACCGTTGAAAAACGCGGTCACGAGGTTCTCAGCGACTGCACGGTCCACTTACCTTCAGGAATTGTGCTCCAGTCGTCCGGGTCAGCCAATGATCCGTATGCCTCTTTTGAAGAGGCGCTCGACAAGATGGAGAAGCGTGTGCGGCGCTATCACCGCAAACTCAAAGATCATCACAAGCGTACACCGATGCCGAGTGAACCGGCCGCCTTTTCAATCCTGAAAGGCTCTGGTGAAGCTGAAGCAACCGAAGATGCCGGGGATGCTCCTCTGATCATCGCAGAATCGGCTTCGGACGTGAAAACCATGTCTGTTTCAGAGGCTGTAATGCAGCTTGAACTGTCAGAAACCCCTGCCGTTTTGTTTCGAAATGTGAAACACGGCGCCCTGAACATGGTGTATCGCCGTGAAGATGGGAATATTGGCTGGGTCGACCCTTCAGGTCATTCGGCAGCAAGCTGAACCAACAGGTCATAAAATGACGACTGATCTTAGCGGCCTTCTGACGGGTGGCATAATCCTCGACATTCAATCGAGTGACAGCCGCAAAGAAATTCTTTGCACGCTGGCAAATGCCTTGGCTGACACGCTGGGCATTGAAGGACGGGATGTATTTGACGCCGTTATGGAACGCGAGAGCCTCGGCTCTACAGGTGTGGGGGAAGGCGTAGCCATTCCCCATGCCCGCATTGAAGGGATTGAGAAAGCCGTTGGCGGCTTTGTTCGTCTCACGGATGGTGTTGATTTCGACTCCATTGATGGTCGTCCTTGTGACCTGATTTTCATGCTTCTGGCTCCACACGGCTCAGGCGCAGACCATTTGCGCGCCCTCGCTCAGGTCAGCCGCACCTTCCGTCAGGCGGACCTGCGTGACCGCCTGCGCAATGCTGAAGACCGCAACGCCATTGCCGCGATCATTTGCGAAAAGGCGCTGACTCAAACAGCCGCTTAAGCCTGTAAACGTGATCGTGACTGGCCATCTGGTGTAAGCCCTCTAAATCCTGTCTGGAAACAGATCGGGAGAGTTTTCACATGATCCGCCAGACCCTTTTAGCAACGGCCATCGGCCTTGCCCTTTTACCTGCGGCTACGGCCCATGGTGTACATTTGCCAGTTAACCAGCAAGCCCAACCTGTGGCCGTTGTGACAACCGATCTCGGCGATGGTCTCTACATGCTACAGGGGCGCGGGGGAAATATTGGCGTTCTGGCCGGCGAAGACGGCGTCTTCGTGATTGATAGCCAGTATGCCGACATGGCCCCGGGCATTCTGGACGCGATCGATGCAATCGCTGAGGACAAGCCGCGCTTTCTCGTCAACACGCACTGGCATGGGGATCATGTCGGTGGCAACGCAGCCATCAATGGCGCTGGCGCAACCATCATTGCCCATCAGGGCGTTCGTGATCGCGTCACCGTTGATGTCACACGCGAATGGTTTGGTGGGCAGGAAATCACCACTAAAGCAAGCCCGCCCGAAGCCTGGCCCGTTATCACATTCAATGATCAGATGACGCTTTATCTGAACGGCCAAACCATTCGCCTCATCCACGCCCCAACCGCGCATACCGATGGCGACACGTTCATCCATTTTGAGGAAGCCAATGTCATTCACACCGGTGACCTGATGTTCAATGGTAGCTTCCCATTTGTTGACATCACATCTGGTGGAACATTCGCTGGTTTTATCGCTGCGACGCAGACCATGAGCGATCTCGCCAATGCAGAGACGCGCATCATTCCCGGCCATGGCGGGCTTGCCACCAAGGCTGATTTCGCCGCCACATTGGATATGCTGGATAGCGTGGTCGCCGCTGTAAAGGTTGAAGTCGATGCGGGTAAAACCCTTGATGAAACGCTGGATGCCGCCCCGCTCACCCCATGGGTGGAGGACTGGGCGAGTAGCTTCATGACAGAGCCACGCTTCACCACATTGGTCTATCAGGATCTTGTGCGTTCAGCCGCAGACTAAATGTGAAATCAAGAAATAAGGCCGACTAAGCGCTCGGGTCGGCCTTGCCGCCTTTCAAGATGAAGCGGCGGTCGCAATACTTGCATTCGACCATGTCATCATCACCCATCTCATACCACGTGATCGGGTGCCCCAGCGCACCGCCACCGCCATCACAGGCAACCTTGCGCTCCTCAACAAAGATCACTTCGGGGGCATTGAAATCCGGCTTTACAGTCATGGTCAATCTTCCAGTTCGGTACTGGGAGCGAGCTAACGCGCGCCCCCGATATCGTCAATTGCTGTCTATGTCGTCCAGTTTGGTTTGCGTTTCTCAAGAAACGCTGAAAGGCCCTCACGGCCTTCATCGGAAACCCGGCGCGCGGCAATCCGCTTGGCGCTTTCCCGGCTGAGCGCATCCGTAATTGGGGCGCCAGAAAAATCAGCAACCAGGCGCTTGGCATCATGTACCGCGCCCGGTGCCGCCGCCATAGCGAGACCCGCCAGATATTCTTCCATCTCCGTCATCGCCTGACTGTCATCAACTGTATACTGGACCAGGCCGATCTTCTCGGCGAACCCGGCATCAAAGACTTCAGCCGTAACAAACAGAGCCTTTGCCCAGCGCGGTCCAATGGCTTCAATCACGAATGGTGAAATCGTCGCTGGCGTCAGGCCCAGCTTGACCTCACTGAAAGAGAACTTCGTCCCGGACATCGCCACAGCCACATCACAGGCTGCCACCAATCCGGCTCCTCCGCCCATGGCTGCGCCCTGTACCAAAGCCAGCGTCATTTGCGGCAGGTTGGCGAGCTTCTTCAGCATCACCGCGAGCGCCATGGCATCTTCTTCATTATCCTCGCGGGTCCAGTCCTGCGCCGCTTCCATCCATTTCAGGTCCGCCCCAGCCGAAAACACATCCCCGGCCCCACGCAGGATGACCAGGCGCAGGCCGTCCTGCTCTTCAATCGTTTCCAGCGCATCAGTAAGCTCACCAATCACCTGCCCATTAAACGCATTACGACGCTCTGGCCGATTCAACGTCAGGATGGCCACGCCGCCGGGCGTCGCATCAAGGGTAATTGTCTCATATTCGGCCATGGCCTGTTACTCCGTCTTGCTGACCTGCCTGTAATGGCTATCGGGTCTCAGCGCTGGTTTCTCTATCAGCCACCATAGCCCATAGGAAAGCCCGAAGACCAGCACTGTTGCCGCTGCAAATCCGCCCACTGCGCCGAGTTGCGTAAACACTCCAAACGCGACCATGGTCTGCAAGATTGGGAAGTGGACGATATAAACCCCATAGCTGACATCCCCCCAGCGCGCAGCGTTCAAAGCCGGACCCGGCATGAAAGCAATACCGGCGATCAAGGCAGCCAATCCCGCCGCGCGAAACACTTCACCAAACGGGATAAAGAAAGAGACCAACGTCACCAAACTACCAATCAGCAAAAGCAATCCAGATTGCGCTTTCGCCCAATCCCAAAACCGCCACAGCACCATACCACTGGCAAAATAAGCCATCTGCCCCGGTAGCTGACGCGCAATCCGTTCACCGAGGAAGCCCTCAATAAGCTGCGGAACACTCAAGGCCCAGACGACACCGCCAAAATACAAGACCGCAAGGCCAAGCCACCATAGCCGCTTCATGCCCGTCAGGATGAAGGCCAGTATCGGCACACACATATAGAACAGGACCTCAATTTTCAGAGTCCACAATGCTCCATTCACTTCGGTGAAGCGGTTCTCTGCAAATACCCCAGGCAGGTTTGGTTCCAGAAAATTCAGGAAAACCAGGTTCGCTGCCAGATAACGGCCCACAGCCCCAAAATCAAAACTAAGAGCCAAACCGATCGCGGCAGGCACCAGAATGATCACCAGATAAGCCGGATAGAGCCGCCGCACGCGCTTTCCAGCATAGTCTGACAGCCCTTGCGAGCGCTCCCATGAGCCGTACACCAGCGCGCCGGACACGATAAAGAAACCCTGAATGCAGGTCTCGGCCAACACCGCGAGCCGGGCTTCCCAAACCCCGCCGACATCCAGTGATGCCAGCACAACCGCGTGATAGAGAAAGACCCCGCAGGCAAACACCAGACGCAGGAAATCAAAACGGTTTGCAGGCTGAGTCATTGTGCCGGGCTAGAACGATGCTGGAAAGGGTGCAAGCCCCACTTCTTTAACGTAACCTCTTGCCCTCTTTGCCGCACTGCGTCATTGCACACTGAAAAAAGATGAAGAAGCAGGTATTCCGATGGCAGATGATCTCCTTTCCCTCTCCACTGGCTTTGATGAGGCGACCGAAACAGATTGGCTCGCCGCCGTCGAAAAAGCCTTGAAAGGTGGCGGGATTGAGAAGATCACACGACGCACACGGGATGGTCTGCCGATCAAACCCTTGTATCGTGAAACGGATTTCCGCAGTGCAGCAAATCCTTTGGGTCAGCTTGGGGCTGCGCCATACTTGCGCGGTGCGAAAGCTGAGCCTGATCCATATCTGCAATGGGATATTCGCCAGCGCTTTACCCATCCTGATCCCGTCGCGACCAATGCCGAAATCCTGCGCGATCTTGAACGCGGCGTTTCCAGCATTGAGCTTGCCCATGACTGTTCAGGCCAGTCTGGCATACAGCTCTGTGACAGCGAGGCGCTGACAACCGCTCTCAAAGGCGTACGCGCAGACATTGCGACGATCGCGCTGGATCATTGCGGCGCAGGCACAGGCGCCAGCCTCGCAGCCTTGCTCGCGGTTTGGGCTGAACAGGCAGGCGATGCCAAAACCGCAAAACTCGCTTTTAATATAGATCCTGTCGGCACTTTGATGCGGACAGGCAAACTCGGTGGCGGCCTTGATGCTGTCTTTGACAAAACCGCCGCGCTCACCAAAACCCTTACTGCGAAATTCCCCCTCGCCACCGTCCTTCGCGCCGATGCGCGGCCCGTGCACGAAGCCGGCGGTACTGAAGCTCAGGAACTTGCCGCTCTAATCGCGTCTGCCCTCGATACATTGCGCCGTCTCGATAAGGCCGGGCTCGCCCCGGAAGCCGCTGCGGGTCAAATCCTGTTCACCCTGAATGTTGATGGCAATTACGGTCTCGGCATCGCCAAGCTGCGCGCCGCGCGTCAGCTCTGGGTCCGTGTTCTCGAGGCTCTTGATCTTGAAGCCCAGCCAATGCGGCTTCAGGCGGTCACGAGCGCGCGCATGCTCACGCGCTATGACCCTTGGGTAAACATGTTACGCGGGACCGCCTCCTGTTTTGCAGGCGCCGTTGGCGGAGCTGACATTGTCACCGTGCGTCCGTTCAACGAGGCTCTGGGCCTGCCGGAAGAACTTGGTCGCCGTATCGCGCGCAATACGCAGATCATGGCGATGGAAGAAAGCGGCCTTGGCCGGGTTGCCGATCCATCCGGCGGGGCCTGGTTCAGCGAAACCCTCGCCCGTGACATGGCCGAAGCGGCCTGGGCAGAATTCCAGACTATTGAAAGCGAAGGTGGTCTGGCTGAGAGCCTGATTGCTGGCGCGTTTCAGGAACGCATCGCTGAGTCTCTCGCCGCTCTGATGAAAGATGTTGGCCACCGAAAAGTCCCCATAACCGGGGTCAGCGAGTTCCCATTGCTGGAAGGCGTCGCCGCCCCAATTGGTGATCCGGGGCCAGTCACACCGAAAGACGGGGTTGATGCCTCAGGGCTCAATGCGCTCTTGCCCGGCTATGAAGCTCCAAAAGGCGAAGACACGGTTGCTGTACCCCTAAAGTCGATCCAGATTGCTGCGCCCTTCGAAGCTCTGCGCGATCGCGCTGAAGCCCACTTCGAAAAGACAGGTGCGCGCCCGGCCATCTTCCTTGCCACGCTTGGCCCGCTTGCCGAACACACCGCCCGCGCTGATTTCGCACGCAACCTGTTTGCCGCTGGGGGTATCGAGGCCAAATCCCCACCTGTCCCACCAGAAAGCCCTGCCGAACTCGCCGCCGCCTATCGCGCCAGCGGGGCCAGTATCGCCGTCCTGTGTGGTGCCGATACACGTTATACCGAAGAGGCCGAAGCCGCCGCAAAAGCGCTCAAAGAAGCCGGAGTTCTAACTCTCTGGCTCGCAGGGAAACATGAAACAGAAGACGTCGATCGTCACATCTATATGGGCTGCGACGTGGTGCACGAATGCACGCTGGCGCTGACCGAGCAGGGAGTAAAGTAAAATGACCACGTTCCCAGATTTCACCAAACTCGACCTCGGCACGCCGACAACCTCAACCACGAGCTCGCGCGAGCGCACACTGGATACCCCGGAAGGCATCAAACTCGCCAGCGCCTATAGCGCAGCGGATACGGCGGGCCTCGACTATCTTGATGATTATCCCGGCCTCGCGCCATTTGGTCGTGGCCCCTACCCGACCATGTATACCCAGCGTCCGTGGACGATCCGCCAGTATGCGGGTTTCTCTACGGCTGAGGACTCCAACGCCTTCTATCGCCGTAACCTCGCAGCGGGCCAGAAAGGTCTCTCCGTCGCCTTCGATCTCGCCACCCACCGCGGGTATGACAGTGATCATGTCCGCGTCTCGGGTGATGTCGGCATGGCAGGCGTCGCCATCGATAGCATCTATGACATGCGCACGCTGTTCTCTGGCATCCCGCTCGACAAGATGTCGGTCTCGATGACGATGAATGGCGCAGTCCTGCCCATTCTGGCGCTCTACATTGTTGCGGCTGAAGAGCAGGGCGTTTCACCGGACAAACTTGCCGGAACCATTCAGAACGACATCCTGAAAGAGTTCATGGTGCGCAACACCTATATCTATCCGCCCAAACCGAGCATGCGGATCATTTCGGACATCTTCGCCTACACCTCGCAGAATATGCCGAAATTCAACTCCATCTCGATCTCCGGCTACCATATGCAGGAAGCCGGTGCGACGGCTGATCTTGAACTCGCCTATACGCTTGCCGATGGCATCGAATATATTCGCGCGGGTGTTGCCGCGGGCCTTGATGTTGATGCGTTTGCCCCGCGCCTGTCCTTCTTCTGGGCCATCGGCATGAATACGTTCATGGAAGTCGCCAAGATGCGCGCCGCACGCCTGATCTGGGCCAAGCTGGTCAGTCAGGAGTTCAACCCGAAGAATGCCAAATCCATTTCCCTACGCACCCATAGCCAGACCTCCGGCTGGTCCCTCACCGCGCAGGATGTCTACAATAATGTCGTACGCACCTGCCTGGAGGCCATCGCGGCGGCGGGTGGTCAGACCCAGAGTCTACACACCAATGCATTTGACGAGGCACTCGCCCTGCCGACCGATTTCTCGGCCCGGATCGCCCGAAATACACAGCTCTTCCTGCAACAGGAAGGTGGCGCGGCCCAGACCATCGACCCATGGGGTGGCTCCTACTACGTTGAGCGCCTGACCCATGATCTCGCCGCTAAAGCGCTGGAGCATATTGCCGAAGTCGAAAAGCTTGGCGGCATGCGCAAAGCGATCGAGGAAGGCATTCCGAAGCTGCGGATTGAAGAAGCCGCTGCCAATACACAGGCCCGCATCGATAGCGGCCAGCAAACCGTTGTTGGCGTAAATAAATTCCTCCTCGATGAGGAAGAGGACGTGCCGGTTCTGAAGGTCGACAATGCCACGGTACGCCGTATGCAACTCGACAAGCTCGCGCGCCTGAAATCTGATCGCAGCCAGGCCGAAGTCGATGCCAAACTCGATGCCATCGCAACAGCGGCTGCGGGCACGGAAGGCAACTTGCTGGCCCTCGCCGTCGATGCTGCCCGCGCCAAGGCCACGGTCGGCGAAATCTCTGAAGCGGTTGAACGCAGCCAAGGCCGCCACAAGGCGGTGATCCGCTCGATCAAGGGTGTTTATGGCGCTGGCGTCAAAACCAATGACCGCGCCAAACAGGCCGCCGATATGGCGCAGGCCTTTATCAACAAGAATGGCCGCAAGCCGAAAATCTATATCGCGAAAATGGGACAGGACGGCCATGATCGCGGCCAGAAAGTCGTCGCCTCGGCCCTGATGGATCTGGGTTGGGAAGTTGAAATCGGCCCCCTCTTCCAAACGCCGGAAGAAGCTGCTCGGGATGCTCGCGCTGCTGGGGTGGATATTGTCGCAGCCTCATCGCTCGCCGCCGGGCACCTGACGCTCGTGCCAGAGCTGAAACGCGCCCTCGGCAATGAAGGCGCGGCGGCGACGCAGATTATTGTGGGCGGGGTGATCCCGCCGCAGGACTTTGACGCGCTCTACGCCGCTGGCGCCGTCGCCATCTTCCCACCGGGCACTGTCATCGCCGACAGCGCCGTCGCGATGCTGGAAGCGCTGGATGGGGATGACGGCATACAGGCGGCGGAGTAATCGAAGTCGGTTCGCGGAGCGAAAGTTTTGATCCACAGGATCAAAACTAGACGAAGATTGCCCCGGCAGGGGCTTTGCCTAATACAATTTCCGACTCAGATATTTCACCATCGGAATTTCAAAGGCTTTATTGAAGCGGCGACGACTTACTCGCCTCAGCGCGATCCTTCACGATCACCAAGACATTGCCGAGAATATCGCCGAGCAGCACCTCACCCCATAATTTCGCATATATCGAGAGATGATTGCTGAGATCATAGCGGGTATCGAGTATCAAGCGTGTACGCCCGTCATGCATTGGCTCAATCCGATACCCACCGTCGAAAATGCGCATATGTATAGTATCGGGACCGATCTTAGCATCGGTGTAGCGCGCGACGCTGTCATCGGGAAAAGCGAAGCTCCAACGCATAGCGCGGCCAGCGTCCCATTCGATAATGTGCTCTTCAAAATACACCTGGTTTTGCCAATAGGCTGCGCGAACCGCCCCAACTCCTTCGCCCTTCACCTCTGCAGAAACAGGTCTTGGCACCCCCATCACGCTTTGGGTAAAGGTCCAATGCCCCTCTTCCTCGTTGATGTCTGGCATGGATAGAAGCAGCGGCCAGACGACTTCCGGCGGCGCGTCAATGACGATCTCGCGTTGCACAGTAACCCGCTCCGGCGTCGGCGAAACACTCGCTTCAAATGTCAGCAGCGCGAGTGGCAGGAGAAGGAAACTGCCCTGCGCAACGCTGCCCCGCTTCATATTGCGCGCTAGAAAGTAACGCATGCTTGCAATGCCGATTGCCACAAACGGGAGCAGGACCGGCGCAGCTATCACCATGCATATCACGGCCTCTCGCAAGACAAGAAAACCAATCGCCATCAAACCGAGATAAACGTAAAAGGTGGTCGATAAGCTGTGCGAAAACGGCTTGTCGCCGTCAGGGTCAGAGAGCAGCGAGATCACCGCCCCAAACATGTATGGAATGCCCATCAACATAGTGATTGTGACGGAAAACTGACCAGCCGAAACAAAAGCTCGCCCTTCACCATAGCTATTCTGATCAAAATAAAACACCATCAGGGACATGGCGAACACCAGACCGAGTGTCACGCCAAGTCCTGACGCGCTCGCGAGAAAGAGGGCTTTTAGACGCCGAAGCATGCAATTTCCTTTACATGCACCAGTTTGTAATTATTCAATCGCAGCGCTATAGGTCAAATTGACCTAGAGGCAGAACAACACTTTGCCGAGGCAACTTGTGATCAATCTGGTTGCGCCTCCCCTTCCCTTCAGAGTCATTTGCGCTCATTCTCTCAGAATTACGGGAGACCAATATGAACGAGTACGATCAATACGATGCGCTGGGACTGGCACAACTGGTTCGCACGAAACAGGTCACACCAAGTGAGCTTCTGAGTGCCGCCATGCAACGTGCTGAAAAGGCTCAAGCCGAACTGAACTGTTTCTCCGCTCTGTTCCCTGAGATGGCACAAGAGGCGATTGATGATGGCCTGCCGGATGGTCCGTTCAAGGGTGTGCCCTTTGCCGTGAAGGATCTGGGTGTTGCCATCAAGGGTGCCCCGCTCACCAATGGCTCCAAAGCCTTTAAGGATAACCGCCCTGATTATGACGGCGTATTGGCCACCCGTTACCGCGAGGCAGGTCTTAGCCTCTTTGGTCAGACCACCACGCCTGAGTTCGGTCTGACCACGACTACTGAGAGCCAGCTATTCGGGCAGACACGCAATCCCTGGGACACAAGCCGCACCTCTGGCGGCTCATCCGGGGGCGCATCAGCCTCTGTTGCGGCAGGGGTTATCCCCGTCGCCCATGCCAGCGATGGTGGCGGCTCCATCCGTATTCCAGCGGCCTGTACAGGTCTTTTCGGAATGAAACCCTCGCGCGGCCGCACACCCACGGGGCCGCTCACAACCGAGGGCTGGAATGGCCAATCGGTTAATCATGTCGTTTCCCGCTCCGTGCGCGATAGCGCTGCCTTGCTTGACCTCACACATGGCCCGGAAACTGGATCGCGCTATGTCGCCCCACCACCAGAGGCGAGTTTCCTGAGCGCCCTAGACAATGATCCAAGACCCTTGAAGATCGCGCTCTGGACCACCGCACCAAATGGCACGCAGCCTGATGCCGATGCGCAAGCCGGAATAGATGCAACACGTAAATTGCTTGAAGACTTGGGTCACACTGTCGTCGAGGCTGGCCCGCAGATTGACGGTGAAGCGCTTGGTAAAGGTATCATGATGACGATCAGCGCCGCCATGGCGATGATCATGGAAATACGCGGCGAAATGCTTGGCCGCAAACTCGACCCCGACGATATGGAACCCGTCACCGCGCGCTTTGTGGAGTTCGGTAACACCATCCCAATGGCGGAGTTGATGAAGGCCAATCAGGCTTCAATCACCGCCGGGATTGTCTTCGATCATTTCATGGATGTTGGCGGGTTTGACCTCACCCTGTCCCCGACCCTGTCTCGCAAACCTGAAAAGCTCGGCGTCCTTTCGCTCAACCCGACCGATTTCGATGCCTATGGAGAGGCGGTTACAACGTTCGCGCCATGGTGCGCTGTGTTCAATCAAATCGGATCACCCGCCATGTCGGTCCCCCTGCACTGGACCGATGACAATTTGCCACTCGGTATGATGTTCGGGGCAAAATGTGGTCAGGAGCGCTTGCTTTATGCTCTGGCGGGCCAACTCGAACGCGCGGCTCCGTGGACGCATCGCCGTCCACCCGTCTGGGTTGGCTAAGCCTCACCAGACCCCGGCTTCGCGCAGCTGTGCGCGTAAGGCCGAAGGGAGCTCAATCGTCCCGCTACCTGCTTTCAAGTCAGCAGGTGCATCCTCCGGTTTCAGGTAACGCCAGCCCTGAAAAGGCCGCTTCGGCATAGGCTCAACCGGAAAAAGTTGCGGATCAAAAATCAACTCACATGCTTTACGGCCACCGCGATCGGTTATCTCCCGCACCTCAAAGATAGGTTGGCGGACCTGAATCAAGCCTTTGATAACCCAATAGATGGAGCCACCATCAGCCAGTTCAGCCCCACGCTTGGGCACCATACGGGTTTGGTGAAACGGGCGCTCATGCGTTTTCAGCAAGCGGTTCTGCCAGTCCTGAAGGTCCTTGATATCATCCGCGCCAACGCAGAGCTTCACCATGTGAATCGTCATACGCCAAGTTTAGCGCTCGGCGATCGCCAGACCAGTGCCTTCCTCCAGCGCTTCGACAAATTGCCGCTCAGCTTCACTGCTGGCAAAGAAGAAGGTCGCGTCGCTGATCACCGCGTCATAATCCCGGCGAATAGTGCGAAACGCGGCCTTGGCCTCAAAGGACAGGCTATACCGTGAAACATAACTCAAACCCCAGACCGGATCGGTCTCCAGCAAGTAGGATTGTTTGAAACGGGTCAGGCGCCCACCATCCGGGCCGCGCACAGGCGCGGGCAAAACATAATTCAGGCGCAGGAACGCCCCGTCGACCGGCTCCAGCCAGGCTTCGGCCTCAAGCTGGCGCACCGCCCAGACATCCAGCTCACTATCATTCTCTGATGGGACATGATCGAACCGCACGCGCCATGCTGTACCGAGGTCTTCCACCTCAACCATCTGCCCCAGGCTCGCGCGCAAATCATCGGGAAACAAGCGGCCATCCGGCGCGATTTCCGCACCCCAGGCCGCAGCCGCATCATCCAATGCGCCATCTTCGCCACTGGCTTCAACCAGTTGCCAACGTTCATTTGGGGGGAGGCGCGGATCAAACCGCAAGACGCGTCGTGCCGTGTCCGACGTCATCTCGACCATGAAAGCAGCCCGCAGGGTTGGCGGGGCTTCAGTTGCGCGCAAAGCCTGATCCATCGGACCGGATCCGGTCACGAGCGGAAACAAGAAAGCAAGCGCAACAGACATCTAAGCTGTGTCTCCTGAAAAGGCGGCAGCCTTATGGCAATTTGGTTAATGTCATAGGCTAAGCCATTAAGGTTGATGGCCTATGAACAGACTGCGTAAACGACAGCTAACAGTGCAGAAACTAGGCGTGTGCGGCGCGCGGTGCTAAGGGCAGGCCATGACCGCGCCTATCCTGCAACCGACACCAGAAAACATTGCCAAAGCCGCAAATATTCTGCGCGCTGGCGGGTTGGTCGCAATGCCCACGGAAACCGTTTATGGACTTGCTGCTGATGCAACGAATGCGCAGGCAATTGTCCGCTTGTATGAAGCCAAAGGGCGCCCCCGGTTTAATCCCCTGATCGCGCATGTCGCCGATATGGAGATGGCGCGCAAGCAGGGCGTATTTTCCAAACAAGCCGCAGCCCTTGCGCAGGCGTTTTGGCCCGGTCCACTGACGCTGGTGGTAGACCTTGAAGGCACGTCCACGGTCAGTGATATTGCCCGCGCCGGTCTCAACTCAATTGCCCTGCGCTGCCCAGCCCACGGCGTAGCCCGAGCCCTTCTCACCGTTTTTGGTGGCCCCCTGGTCGCCCCTTCCGCCAATCCGTCTGGCAAGATCAGCCCAACACGCGCCGATCATGTTGCCAATGATATGGGGGAGCGCGTGGATCTTATTCTGGATGGCGGCCCATGCGAAAGCGGCGTTGAATCAACCATCATTGATGCGCGCGGCCACCACCCGGCTTTACTGCGCCCTGGCAGCTTGTCAGCAGCAGAGATTGAAGCCATCTGGCCAGGGCTGGTCCGTCCGGAAAACAATGCGGATGCTCCAGTATCGCCTGGACAACTTCTGCGCCACTACGCCCCAAAAGCGCGGTTGCGGTTAAACGTGACCGCCCCTGATGCCGATGAGGCCGTTTTAGGGTTTGGTCCGGTTAAGGCCACGCTAAATCTTTCCCCGAGCGGTAACCTTGCCGAAGCGGCCAGCAACCTGTTCTTCATGCTGCGTCAGCTTGACCAAACCCATAGCAGGATCGCAGTCTCCCCAATTCCAGAGGATGGACTAGGCGAAGCGATCAATGATCGCCTGATCCGTGCGGCCTCGCGCTAAAGCGGCCTTGGGCGAAATGCGTATACCTTTCGTCTCATTCTCCTGCGACAGTCCTTCGTGTTAATGTCCTTCTATAGCCGTCCGTGATTGGAGCTGATCATGCCAGATACTGCCGCCACCCTCGCCCTGCCTGCCGCTTTTGAGCAAGCGGCCAAAGCCTTGCTCGGACCGAAAGGCTGGCACACAGATGCAGATTTATGTGAAGCGGCCGCAACGCCCTGGCGCGGCACCTATAGCGGTCGGACACCGGCTGTTGCGATGCCAGCCTCGACCCAGGAAGCTTCTGAACTCATCAAGCTCTGTAACGCCCATCACGTCGCGATCACACCGCAAGGTGGGAATACTGGCCTGGTTGACGCAGGAACCCCACACGGCGAGATCACGCTTAACTTGCGCCGGATGCAGGCGGTACGCGATACTGATCCGTTCAATAACTCCCTAACCATTGAAGCGGGCGCGCCGCTTGTAAACGCCCAGCAAGCCGCTGATGACGCTGACCGCCTCTTCCCGCTCTCGCTTGGCTCACAAGGGACTGCTACGATTGGTGGTCTCATTTCGACCAATGCGGGCGGTGTGGCCGTCCTGCGTTATGGCATGATGCGGGACCTGATCTTGGGCCTCGAAGTGGTTCTGCCGAATGGGGAAATTTGGGACGGCCTCTCGGGCCTGCGCAAAAACAATACCGGCTATGACCTGAAGCACCTGTTCGCCGGGGCCGAGGGCACGCTTGGCATCATTACCGCCGCGACATTGAAGCTGTTTCCGAAGGTCCAGCGCGCCTCATCATGGATCAGCTGTGAAAGCCCGGACGATATTATCAAACTGCTCGCCCTTGTCCGCAAACATGCCGGAGATACCGTCACCAGTTTCGAAATGATCCCAGCCAACGCCATCGATATGGTTTGTCAGGAAATGCCGGATACACGTGATCCTAATCCATCCGAGCTGCCATGGCGCGTTCTGTGTGAGATTTCTATGACCCGCGAAGATCATGCGCGCGCATTGCTTGAAAGCGCGCTTGAGGAGGCCTTTGAGATAGGGCTCGCTGCCGATGCTGTCATCGCGGAGAGCCTGTCCCAGGCCAATGCCTTTTGGGCCATCCGGGAGTCCATTCCGCTCTGCAAACGTGCTTTCGGTACTTCAATCAATCATGACGTGTCTGTCCCCGTCTCACGCATCCCGGATTTTCTTATTGCCAGCGAAGCCGCCGTCAAAACCATCGCGCCTGAAGCCGAAATCGTTGCTTTCGGTCATGTCGGGGACGGCAATTTACACTATTCGGCCTGCGAACCAGCGGATGTCGAAACACCAAGCCTTGGCAGTAAAGCCAAAGCAATTGTCGAGGCGGTTCATGCCTGCGCCATGCAGCATGACGGTTCGATCAGCGCCGAGCATGGTGTCGGCCGTCTCAAGCGCGATGAGCTTGCTGCGATCCGCCCTAAAGCAGCAACCGAGGCCATGATCGCGATCAAACGCGCGCTCGACCCGAATGGTATTCTCAACCCTGGCCGCGTGATCAGCGCTGACTAGACAATCACGGGCTCAAGTGGCGGCTGTACAGTCTGTTCGGCTTGCGAGCGCCCATAGAGCAATAAGAGCGAGACAAAGGCGATACTGGTGCCCTGGGAGGAAAACACTTCCAGCATCAACGCAAACAGCCAGCCCGGCAGGTTCTGCCGCTGCGCCTGTACGGCCACATCAATCGCCCCCTGCCCGAGCAAAGTCGCACGCGCCTCAGCAATCTGAACCTCAAGGTCATCACGCCGTTTCGCCAGACCCAACTCATTCTGGGCATCACGATAGGGCTTCTGGTGGGTCCGCCCGGCTGCTTCAACGCCGCGCAAATAGGCTTCCAGCCCCTCAACAGAGCGGGTCTCCGCCGGAATGGCGCGGACCTGCCGCGACCAGTCCTCGATCTGGGCCTCAATCACGGCGCGAGAAGAGACTGCCTGCGCGCGCGTGGCCGCCTCGCTTGCGGCATTATTCTCCATGAACATGGCCGTGCCTGCAATGCTGGTCGCGGCCCCCGCCAGGGCAAAGACCAATGCGCGTATCCCCTCGCTATGGCGCCGCGCCGACATGTGCCACCAGAAGAAAGTGAAGCCGCCAAAGGAACAGACCGACGCAATCACCCCGGCCCAACCCCAGATTTGCGCCTGCATCAGATCACTGACACTGCCGCTAAACGCCTGATAATTAGCAAAGGCAGAAAGCCCAGCCGCGGCCAGGCCCGCCAGCAAGAACAGCAAAGCCAGCAGTGTCATGATCAGCCGCTCGCCAACTTTCCCGCTGCGCTGTTTTGGCTTTGCCTCCACAACAATCGCCTCAGTCACCTCTTCTTTCTGAAGAGGGGCAGAGGATGCCGCCCGTGCCGCCGCGTTCTGCGCCCGAACCGGATCGAAGACGATGATTTCAGCCGGCGCACAGGGCTCCTCAGCCCAGATGTCAGCCTGCTCACGTTCGCGCAAATAGGTCATCAGCGGCCCATCAAGGCCACAGCCATGGCATTGCGCTCGCCCATTATGGAGCGTGAGCCTCAAGCCATCTGCCTTGCCGCATGCCGGGCAATCAACCTGTGCCTGCCCGCGATGATCAAACTGATCTTGCAAACCAGCCTCCTCAATCGCGCGGTGAAGCTTATCCGGAAATGTGATTGCGTCGCCCATAAAACACCCAATGATCACAATATGTTCTAGTATTGTTCATTAAATTTAGCTTCGTCAAGCCTGATTTCGTGTTTTCTTAGTCGACGCGTTAACCGGACCCCTCTATACGTCATACTATGACACGATTGAGAAAAACCACTGCGGCCAGTGGCCAGCGCCGCCTGCACCGCCGCCGCTGGCGCGGGCAGAATACGGTCCGCCCGACCCATACCGACCTGCTCGATGCCGCCCAGGAAGAAGCCCGCGCCGAGGGTAAGAGCCTGACCCAGATTCGCCGCCATGTTCTGGCGACTCTGCTACAGGCTGAGCGCCCGATGACGGCCTATGAAGTGCTCGCCTCTCTAGAGGGGGTTGGCTCGATCTCGCCGCCAACCGCCTATCGCGCGCTCGATTTCCTGATCCATCTTGGCTATGTCAAACGGGTTGAGAGCCTGAATGCCTATATCGCGCTCGACCTTGGCCCAAGCGAAGCGCCCATCGCGCTCTTCGTGTGTGAAAAGTGTGGTCAGGCGAAAGAGATTGAAGCGCCACAGGCGATCAATGGTTTGCTTCAGGCCGTCTCACAGGCGGGTATGAAAACCGATCAGACGGCACTGGAAATTCGCGGCGATTGCAATGGCACGCTCGGTTGCCAGCCCGTACTCGGCGAGGAAACTCTAGGATCGATCGACCAGCACAGCCACGAATAAAGCGGGTTCATCGCCTTCAACCGCCCAGGCATGATTGGTTGCGCGCTGAACGACGACATCGCCTGGCCCGATCACCGTTTCTTCCTTGTCGAGGATCAGCCGCACGCGCCCTTTCACGAGGATGATCGCATCCAGCGTATGCGTTGTGTGCATGGCGGGATGCTTGCTTGTGTCCGGCTGATGGTCTCCCGCCCCGATCGCAACAAAAGCCTGTCGCGTCAGATCCGCAATCATTTCCGGTGGCGCGCCCGCTGGAGTTGGACCGGACGTGAACCAGCGGATTTTCACCTTACCCTGATCCGGCGAGAGTATGGGCTTTCCCGCGCCTTTATCCTCGCAGGTGGACGGATCGAGCGGCCCAGACGCCTCATCATGCCAGATTTCTAACAGGCCGCCGAGATCGCCGGTGCGAAACTCATCGGCTGGCCCGCCATCTATCATGATATGCGATTTGCCCTCGCCATCATTCGCCGTCACGATCCGGCGCAGACCGCTCAACATCTCATCCATCTTGCTCATGCGTCTCTCCCTTTAATTTGAATATGAGACTAGGGCGCTCTTGACGCGGCTGGCAAGCACCTCCAGATGACTCGGGTACGGAGTTTTTATGTTTACCCTGTCTGAGTCCCGGTAAAGGCCCCACCTGCTGAACAAAAGCATCTGGGGCCCGAAACAAGCGAAGCCCTGACGGCACACTGCCTGTCAGATCGTTTGAACGCGCCTGTATGGCGCCTTTTCCGGACATTAAAACAATGGATATCTCACGCGCCGAACAGCGCATCCTGCACCTGCTCGCGCAAGGCGGGCGTATCGAAATCGAACGCGGTGAAGACCGCAAGATTACCAAACTCAGCTGCATCAACCGCGAAGGTTGGCGCTACCCTGGATTAGACCTCTTCCTGTTTCGAAAATTAAAGCGCAGGCGCGCGATTATTTCGAAAAATGGCCAGCCCTACCGGATTACCCGGCGCGGGCTGGAACTCGTCCGGTCCGAGTTTGACAATCGCTGAACCTGTCGCGGCGACACCACGTGTGGCCTCGCCGCGACACTTTTCAGGTTTTCCACATTCAGGGGGTTTCTCTCTCTGCGAACGAGTCTTAACTCTCTGGCAAGGCGAAACACCCGCTTATTTGACAATAAAAGTCTCGGAGGAAACCTGCATGACCCCGCGCTCTATCGCGATCCCCAAGAACTGGACGACGTTCAACTTTGCCAGCCTCTTCTCGGCCTTTTTGTATCCGGCGCTTGGTCTGGCGCTATTGATCACGATGACCATTCTGGGGCTCACGCTGGAAGCTCTGAACTTGCAGTGGTGGTATTTGCCTGTCGGCCTGGGCGTCGTTGCGCTTTCCATCTTCATCTGCAATGCCGGGATCGGCCCGCTTCACCGCATTATGCAGCATAAGGCGGGCGAGCTGCGTGCCCCGGCACAGGTTCTGACCATGATCAATCTGATGATCGCCATGCAAGGGACCGTGCGCGATTGGGTCAATTATCACAGCCAGCATCACCGTTTCTCTGATAAACCGGGTGACCCGCACAACCCGTTTGAGTCCAAGCGCTGGGCCTGGGTCGGCTGGATCCTCTGGCGCGACGCCAAAGATATGGCGCGGCCAATGGCTCTCTGGTTGAAACAACACCCGATCATCGTCTGGATGGATCGGTTCTACAATTCCATCTCTCTGGTCCTGCACCTGTTTATTCCAGCCGTGATCTATCTCATTGTCTGGGCTGCTGGTGGCTCACTTATGCTCACGGCAATCTGTCATGCCTGCTTCATCATTGGCCGGGCGATCCAGTTCCACGCCACCGTTTACGGCATCAATGTCCTCGGCCATCTGCCAACCCCGAAATGGGCGGATCACCTGATTGGTCTTCTAACGGGCGGCGAAGCCTTCCATGACCATCACCACGAAGAACCGCAAAGCGCCCTTCACCGCCCCCGCAAAGGCGTCTGGAACCGCATTGTCGATTACAATGGCACGATCCTGCTGGTTTACGAGAAACTCGGCTGGGTCAGAAACCTAAAAATCGCCCCGCAGTTTGCGTAAGGGTTAAACCTGCTTTGGGTCAGAAGCGGATACAGAAAAAGAAGTAAAATCGACAAACACCTCAGGTTCCCTTACTTCCAAATCACTCAATACGGAGTGAGCGATGAGATATGTAGTCGTCAGCGCAATCTTTTCTTGTTTGAGCCAAATGGCACATGCAGGCGGCCTGCAGTTCCAATGTGGTCCTATGGAGGGTCATTCCTACTATTCTGACGAAGGCCTTTTCGAAGGTGACTCAGGCTGGACCGACAATCGGATCAATACAGAAACTGTGATCAGCTTCGATCTGGATGAGAGTACTATTGACTATCGAATAAACTCCCTCGGTAGGTGGGTAACACCAGAGATGGAAGGTGGGGCTACTTCGCTCATAAACTTAGACGATGACGCCTCCTTTCAGTTCATCGCGATTTGGCCCAACGCCGCTACGGAAGTTGTCACAATAGCCGAAGTAGATGCGGAGAATTACACTGCTATAATGATGTTGTCGCAGGCAAAGAATGGGCCGCTGGGCGCAAACACAAGCGCATTCAAGGGCGAGTGCAAGGTAGTCTCATTTTAGGGTTTGTTCATTGTCAGGTTACTGGCTTGAAGGCATATTACTACAAGTCTTCTTTTCCAGACTGGATTCATCAGAAGGTAAATCACTGGTTTATGTCCACTCCGTCTTCGGAAGCACACACTGGAATCGAAGAACAAACCGTCTTGTGCTACCCTCCGCAGAAAAATGGGAGGAAACAGGATGGCCTTTGATGCAGAGCCGGATTTTACGCGCTTTACACCGCACCTTTTGTCGCCAGCGATTGGCGCAGAATTACTCGGCGCGGACCTCACCAATCCGGATGATACGCTGATTAGCGAAGTCCGCGCGGCCTTGCTTAAATACCAGGTCGTTTTCTTCCGCGATCAGCACGACCTGACACGCCAGCAGCATATCGATTTCGCTCGCGCTTTTGGCGAACTTGAAATCCACCCGGCCACGCCAAAGGATCAACCTAACCCGGAAGTCCTGCGCATTGCCCACGGCCCCAACTCAAAGGGGCAGGAGAATAACTGGCACTCGGATGTTACCTGGCGCGCGGAACCCTCGCTCGGCTCCATCCTGCGCGCGATTGAGCTGCCGAAGATTGGTGGCGATACGCTCTTCTCCAATATGGTTATGGCCTATGAAGACCTGTCGGAGGAGTTGAAAGAACGCCTCTGTAACATGACTGCCATTCACGATATTGCCCGCGTCTTTGCCAAGCGGCTGGGCAAAGATCCCACCAGCCTGCATGAGCGCTTCCCGCCACAGGAACACCCGGTTATTCGCACCCACCCCGAAACCGACGCGCGCGTACTCTATGTCAACATCGCCTTTACGGACCATATTGTCGGCATGGACCGGGCCGAGAGCGATGCGCTGCTCCAATACCTCTATCACCGGGCATGGTTGCCGGAATATCAGTGCCGCTTCCGTTGGGCGCCGGGCTCGCTCGCCTTTTGGGACAATCGTGCCTGCCAGCATTATGCGGCCAGTGATTATTTCCCCAACATTCGCATCATGGAACGCGTGACAATTGCTGGCGACCGGCCATACTTCACGGCAAACGCATAGGATTACGACACATGGGCATTTGGCTGAAACGGCTTGGCATAGCCGTCATCGTTCTGGCTCTGCTCGCCGGTCTTGGCTGGTGGAGTATTGGTTCGAACTGGCGCGCGCTGCTATCTGACCCACCGCACGACAATAACGTCCTGTTCTGGTCGCAAAACCAGCGTGATAATGGCTTCCGAATGCTTGATCAGGTCTCTTTCATGATCAAATCCAAACCAATCAAAGCGGGTGAAAATACGCTCGCCCTTCCAAATGGAGAGCCCCTAAGCCTCAACATGGACATGGCCGCCTATGGCGAAAAACAGAGGCTCGCTGGCATGGTCATTGTTCACAAGGGCAAAGTCCGCCTTGAACAATACGGCCTTGGGTTTGAATCCGATGAGCGCTGGACCAGTTTCTCTGTCGCCAAATCCCTTACCTCCACACTGGTCGGCGCAGCGATCAAGGATGGTCATATCAACAGCATTGAAGACAAGGTCACCGATTACATCACCGATCTTAAGGGCTCGCCCTATGATGACGTCACCATCGCGCAATTGCTGACCATGACATCAGGCGTCGCGTGGAATGAAGATTATTCCGACCCGCAATCTGATGTTGCCCTCTTCAACCAACATACCCCTGAGGGCGATCTGCCCATCATCGTCAGTTACATGCAGGGCCTATCCCGCGCCCACCCACCTGGAGAGCGGTGGAATTACTCGACTGGCGAAACCAACCTGATCGGCATTCTAGTCAGCGAGGCGATTGATAAACCGGTTTCAGAGTATCTCTCAGAGAAAGTCTGGGAGCCATATGGCATGCAGCAAGATGCAACATGGCTCATCGGCGAGGATGGCGAAGAGATCAGTGGCTGCTGCATTCAGGCCACCATCCGTGACTACGCTCGGTTCGGCCTTTTTGTCCTCGATAACGGCGTTGTAAACGGCACCTCTATCCTTCCGGAAGGCTGGATCGAAACCGGCACACAAAAACAGGCTGAAATTGGTGAACCCGGATATGGTTATGGCTACCAATGGTGGACCTTTGACGATGGCTCATTTCAGGCCGATGGCATCTTCGGCCAGGGGATTTTCATTGACCCGAACCGCGATCTCGTCATCGCGTCCAATAGCAGTTGGACCTCCGCACTGGGCGATAAGGATCGCGAGCATAGCGAACGTGAGGCTTTCTACAGAACCGTTCAGGCAGCAATTGACGCAGAAACCACCCCATAGAAAGAGAGCGTCAGGCTTTCGCCCAACGCTCCCTAAAGTGTCAAAGGGGGTGAAGGTCAGGCTTTGGGGAACCTGACCTTCGGGAAAATGTCTTTCAAAATCGGAGGTTCCAAAAGACCTCGTAACAAAATGACGATTGGTTACTCCTGTCAGCGTATATGCGGCGAACGACACGCTCTGCGCGACAAACTACACCTGTAACATGCGCCTCTAGTGATCGAGTTTCTCCCGCACATTGGGCAAGTATGTCCGACCAACACGCACCTCGCGTCCGGAATTCATGACAACAAGTCGCCCCCCGCTCTGCCCGGTCTTGAGCGCCTCGACCTGGCCGAGGTTCACGATGAACGACCTGTGCACGCGGATGAATTGTTTCGGGTCGAGCCGTTGCTCAACCTCTGAAATCTTCCCACGCATCAGATGCGACTTCGAGGGTGTATGTAACTCGACATAGTCTCGAACCGCTTCTACCGCCTCAATATCCCCAGCATTGATCCGGACCTGTCGATTTTGATGCTTTACCCAGAAATAGGCATCGCGGACTAAAGGTTCTGGAACAGGTTCGACCGGGACGGGCACCTCGGCAGCGGCAGCAAAACGCTCAGCCTCGCGAACCTTAAAATATTGCACCAATCCCCAGAACAGCGAGACCCAACACAGAAAGATCCAGCCATGCATGTAAAACATCTCACCCGCGCGGATGTAGAACCACTGGCTCATATCTTCCTTGCCATGCGCCAGCGCAAAAATCAGGCGATCAATCAAAATGTGAAAGCCAGCGCAGATAACCGTAATCGTTGCCACCGCTAAAACGTTCAGTGGGTACGCGCGTTTAAGAATGGTTTTCACCAATAGATGCGCGAGTCCAACACTCAGAAACACGGCCACCAATAGCGACAGGCTCCGTTCAAACACCATTGAGAGCCCGTAGCCAGTTACATAATTATAGACTGCGCGCCACAAGAAAACAGCGCCCCAGAAAGCCGCCTGGAATCCCCAAAACACCCGAACTGGTAAGCCCGGGGGGGATAGCGCTTTGAAAACTGAGCTTCTCACAGGTTCAACCCGACCACTTTTGTCACTTCATTACATCTGTCACAAGCTGACGGAAGCGCGCCACAGGGTCAACTAAACCGATTGTCATACAACGCTAAAAGCGAGCGCTTCGTCGAATAGTCACGCGAATGCCGAAAGTCTCAACTGGCATGGTGACCTGACAAATCTCCCATCATCGCCTATATGCCGCGTCTAAACCCATCTGCTGCGGGCCTTGAACCCGTTTGGAGTGTGATATGACGATTGATCTTAAGGCGCTGACCGCGCCAGAGCCCGCCCCTGCGCCGGGTGAGCTGAACAGCCTTGGCTTTGCCAAGCCCCCTTCTGAAACGCGCGTTGTTGCCGCCATGTCTGGCGGGGTCGATAGCTCTGTGGTCGCGGCCCTGCTAAAAGCCCGCGGCTATGATGTGATCGGCATTACGCTACAGCTTTACGACCATGGCGCGGCGATTGAGAAAAAGGGCGCCTGCTGCGCCGGACAAGACATTCATGATGCCCGCAATGTCTCCGATCAGATCGGCATCCCGCATTATGTTCTCGATTATGAGTCCCGGTTTAAAGAACAGGTGATGGAAGACTTCGCCGACACTTACCTGTCCGGCGCGACACCGATCCCATGCATTCGCTGCAACCAGACCGTCAAATTCTCGGACCTCTTGCGCACTGCGAAAGACCTCGGCGCTGATTGTCTCGCCACCGGGCACTATATCAAACGCTTGATGGGTGAGCATGAGCCAGAGCTGCACCGCGCCGCCGATGCCAGCCGAGACCAGTCCTACTTTCTCTTTGCCACCACCAAAGAGCAACTCGACTATGTCCGCTTCCCGCTCGGCGACCTGCCCAAGACGCAGGTGCGCGAACTCGCCGATCATTTCGACCTGCCCGTAGCCGCGAAACCGGACAGTCAGGACATCTGCTTCGTCCCCGAAGGCTCGTACGCCAAAGTCGTTGAAAAGCTGCGCCCCGGTTCCGGGCGCGGGGGTAAGATCGTGCATCTCGATGGCCGCGAGCTTGGCGACCATAATGGCGTCATCCATTACACAATCGGCCAACGCCGCGGTTTGGGTGTTGCCACTGGCGAACCGCTTTTCGTCGTCAAGATCAATGCGCCTAATCGCGAAGTCGTGGTTGGACCACGCGAAGCCTTGCTGACCGCCGGTCTGACCATGGAAGAGCTGAACTGGCTCGGCGATGGCACATTGGAAGAGGCCTGCGATCGCGGTGAGCCAGTTCTGGTCCGCGTGCGCTCAACCCGCCCGCCAACCCCAGCCCGGCTTGGCTGGGATAATGGCGCGCCGGCCGTCTGGTTCGACAATCCCGAAGAAGGTGTCGCCCGTGGACAGGCCAGCGTTTTCTATGATGCCAACGGCACAACCCGCATACTCGGCGGCGGCTTTATTGCAACCACGATTGCCGCAGACGAACGCTTGCGCGCTTAGGATAGTACACCTGTTGGCACCAATCATCATTCAAAAAGAAAAATCGGCGTTCTGCCAAACACTTATGCACCACACCCAGACACCTGCTGGTTCGCTTGAAACCTGCAATAAATATTGCAGTAACCCAAACCTGCTCCAATCCGGTACAGGTTTGCAAAGATAGCCCTAACGCTGCCTCGAAGAACCTGTCGAATTTTCATGAAAATAAATCTTGCGCGCTGAAAGAGCCTTTAAGTTGGCTCCTGTATAAACGGGCCATGGCTGCAGAAAGCGGCCATTTGGACTAATAGAAGATGGTGGATATTATGGCGCAGAATGCAAAAGCCATCAGCGTGAAAGGCCCAGACGGCCGACCGCTGACAATTGATGACCTTCCAAAGCCCGGTGTTTCCCGCTGGGTGACCCGCCGCAAGGCGGAAGTTGTCGCAGCCGTATCTGGCGGCTTGCTGACACAAACCGAAGCGCTGGAGCGTTATGACCTGACCGAAGAAGAATTCGCCGGTTGGTCTCGTCTTTACTCTTCCCATGGCCGCAAAGGCCTGCGCGCGACCCGCATACAGCAGTATCGCTAGGCCCGCGCATTATCGTTAAAGCGCCGTTTACGTGAACGCGCCTAAGATTGCCTATCTGTAGAGACAGGCAAGGCGCGCGCGTAGATGGACGGCAACACTCGTTCAACCACCACGAAAACCCTTGCCCTCGTTGCCATGCTTGTGGCGGCGGGGGTTTTGTTGCTGCGCGCTCAGGCCCTGTTTTCAGCGCCCGTCGCGACACAAAATATTGGCTCGCATCAGGAGCGCACACTTACAGCTCTGCTTGAACCTGTGATCGGACATGATCACGTCCGCACCTCCATCCAAAGAGACGCAACCGGACAGACAGTCTGGCTCATCATGGTCGATGGCCCGGCTCTGACCGATGGTGCGACCTCATCTTATACAGCGCAGATTGAAACCTTAATCACCGCGCGCGGCTTTGATGCGACCTCAGACACTCTGAGGATTACGCAAACCCCGTTTGCACGCACCGGCTTTGAGTCTTTATCGCCACGCGCCTTAGCGGAGCTTGGCGGCCTTGGCCTGATCGTGCTTCTGTCCTTTGGCATTGTGCTAGTGTCCCTTCCCCGCCCTATCCCTGAACGGCCGACAGAAACCGCTGCATATCCCGCCGCAAATGACAGGGCCCCAATGATGCAGGCGCCTGCTGCAAACGCCCCTTCAGCAAAAACGGCAGCCGCCCTTGCTAATGCCGCCCCGGAACGCACCGCCAATATCATCCGGAACTGGATGCGGAGTGACACATGAGCACTGCCCTCGCCGAACAACCCCAGACCGCCCATGGTATCGCCCGCAGCGCCGCACTGATGCAGGCGCTTGGCGAAGATGCCTCCGCCATCTGGAACGTTCTGACTCCTGAGGAAGCAACACGCCTCCGCACGGCCATGCAGGATGTCGCCCCGGACATGACCGCGAACGCAACCGAATCCTACTTGACCGCGATGACCTTGGCCGAGACCACCCCAACGGAAGCGGCAACAGGTCTGTCCAGTCTTGCCCCGGATCAAGTGCCCGATCTGGTTACCTTCATTGCTCCGGAAAGTCCGCAAATCGCAGCTCTGGTTCTCTCCATCCTGCCTGAGGAAACCGCTGCTGCGGCTGTTCAGGCTCTGCCCAAACAAATCGCGCTTAAGGCTTTGTATCGCATGATGGGCCTCACAAACGTTCACCCATCCGCGCTGACCACCATCGAAACCGCCTATGCTGCACGCCAATCTGCGCGCGCTTCACAAAGCGTCCGGAGCGGGCAAGATCGCCTCGCAGGCATCATGAACCGCATCGATAGTCGCCTGGCCCCGGTCATGATGGCTGGCCTGGAAGAATTGGAACCCGGCAGCGCCGAGCGTATTCGCGGTCTGATGTTCACTTTTGATGATCTGGCAACGCTTGACCCGGCGAGCGTCCAGACCCTGCTCGCCAGCATTGATCGCACTGTCCTGATCACGGCCCTGCAAGACGCCTCGGATATCACCGCCGACGCCTTCTATCGCAACATGACCCAGCGCGCGGCTGAGGTTCTGCGCAGTGAGATTGAAAGCAACGGCCCCTTCCGCCGCAATGAGATTGAACAGGCGCGGCAGGATATCGCCGCGCTGGCCCGCAAGCTCGCCCAACGCGGCGACTTGCTCTCCAATAAGGGTCCAGATGCGGAGCTGGTTGAATGACGCAGCACCTCGCCAAACTTGCCCCCTTCCCATTTGACCCCGGCTTTAATCCGCCAGAACCACAGGCGGATACGCACGGCGATATCGTCCTGACGGCAGATGAACTTGCTACCCTGCTCGCCGAAACACGTGACGGCACAGCCGCTCTGGTTCGTGATGAAACGCTCAGCGCTCAAGCCGAACAGCTTCAAACCATTTCAAAAGAGATGAAATCAGCTCTGGGCCTCGTGGTGGATCTCGCCAGTCATCTCGACACAGCGACCCTAGACGAACATGACCGAAGCATTGCACTGGCAAAGGTTCGCCGATTGGCCGCAACTTTAATTGAGGGACAGACAGATCTTTTTGATAAAAGCTAGTCACGTTCACCAAGACTCAACCTTTGAGAACGACCTTGCCTTTTCACACCTGATTCGGAATAGTTAACGACATGCACAATCGCGCCCTCAAAAACAGCCTTATGGATGCCCCGGTCCGCGTTGACGTGGTTCTGGGTGAAGCCCGCATGCCGGTTGAGGAGCTCATGGCCATGTCGCACGGTGATATTCTGGCGCTGGACCGTGAAACCCGTGACCAAGTCGATATCTATGTTTCTGACCGCCTGATGGCCCGCGGGCGTCTGGTGATCGCTGATGGTCAACTCGGCGTAACCTTAAGCGAAATTATCGACGAGCGGCGCGCGGCCTAACCCACCTGCCTTTATCCACAGAAATCATGAAACCTGTGAAAAGCTAACAAATCGAGAGATTCTGTTAACCAATTCACCTGACAGTGCTCCTTATCAAAGTGGAGTAACTGTATGCGAATGAAGATGTTTGCCGCCGAGTCCCTAGAGGCTGCCAAGGCAATGATCTTCGCCGAGATGGGTGATGATGCCATTATCCTATCAGAGCGCGAGGTCCCTGGTGGTGTTGAGGTGCGGGCGGCCACGGATAAGCTGGGCGGGGGCATGGTGCCGTCTGGGTCGGGGATTATTTCCCGGATAGGCGCTCCACTGACACCGCGCCTGACAGACAATCCTTTGCGCAATCGTGTTCGCGACGCTCTACTCTGGCATGGTGCGCCACAGCGTTTTGCCGAAAGGGTCGCCGACTCAGGCTTTGCCAGCGATACAAGTGTGACGGACCCAACCGCGGCAATTTCTGCCGGACTGGAAAAGCACATTATCTGTCGCCCGATTGCCCCGCGGCTCGAAAATGACATCTTGTTGGTTGGTCCGCCGGGGCATGGCCGCACAGCCGTCGCCGCGAAACTGACTCGCCGCGCATCTGTCACCAAGTCTGAAGTTCTTCCTGTTGCTGCCGACCTCGACTCCACCGCGGGCGGCGCACAACTGGCGGCTTATCTGGAGCGGGAGCAGGACCAGATCAGAAGCGTCAGCACACCAGACGCGCTGTTCGAAACGCTCAAGACCATTCGCGATAATAAACAACGCTGTGTTATCGATCTGCCAGCCATTGTCCCGTTTGATCAGGAGGATATGGCCAGCCTTCAGGACCTCATTCCGGTGATCAAGGCCGAACCAGTGCTGGTGATCAGCGCCGAGGGGCATCCTGAAGATCAGGCCGACATGGCCAAAGCTTTTGCCCGGTGCGGCATTAAACGCGCCATCGTCACCAAGCTGGATGTCACCCGGCGCCGAGGCGGTATTGTCTCCGCCCTGTCGAGCGCAGGCATCGCCTTCGCACATCTGGCTGTCACACCTTTCATCGGCGGAGGTCTCGTGCCCGCAACGCCGAACCGGCTGGCTCAGCTTCTGACTGAAGATGCGCCCGCCCATGTCGCCCTTAGAGGAGCAGCATAATGAGTTTTCTTCTTCCTAAATCGATGGACCGACCGGAAAAGAAAATGCCTCCACGGCGTGTCACTCCCGCTTCGATCATTGCTGTTGGCTCCGGTAAAGGCGGTGTCGGCAAGACTTTCATGTCGATTACGCTCGCCAGTGCCTTTGCGCAGGCTGGTAAGAAAACCCTGCTCGTTGATGGCGACCTTGGCCTCGCCAATGTCGATGTTCAGCTTGGTATCGCGCCAGAAACCGATCTCGCTGCGGTCATCGCAGGTTGGGTCGAGCTCGAAGACGCGGTCACGCCAGTTGATGGCGGCTCAACGCAAGGCGGCTTTGATGTGCTGCCCGGTCGTTCCGGGTCAGGCGCTCTTGCTGAGCTTTCCTCTGATGAGGTTGCGCGTCTTGCGGCGGGCCTCTCCGCCCTCGCCCTGCAATATGATCAAGTCATCCTCGACCTTGGGGCCGGGATTGAAAATAATTGCATGCGTCTTGCGCGAGCGGCTGACAAAGTGGTGATGATTATCACCGACGAGCCAACCTCGATGACGGATGCTTATGCCTTCATCAAAGTGCTCAAAGGCTACGCGCCAAATGTTGAGCAAGTGATTGCGATCAATCAATGCGAAACCCGTGCCGCCGGACAGCGCACTTATGAAGCGGTTTCGCGCGCCTGCCAGACGTTCCTGGGTTTCCGCCCAGCTCTGTCCGGGACAATTATGCGCGACGACGCGGTTCGTGAAGCCATCCGGTCACAGCGAACGTTAATTTCAACTGACCCCTCCTCGCAGCCGATTCAGGACGCAATTGCCATTGCCCACACGCTGCTCAGCGAACCAGGTCAGGCACTACATTGTTAAGAGGTATGAACAAAAAAGTCGTTTCGAATCCGATTGTTAAATCCTTAGTAACCATCATTACCTAGATTCACAATCGTTAACGATCCGGCTAACATAAACTTAGACTGATTCGGGGAGCTGAAGATGCGAGTATTATTGATTGAGGACGACAATGCCGTCGCCCGGAGTATTGAGCTGATGTTGAAAGCCGCTGGCTTCAATATCTACACAACTGACCTTGGCGAAGAAGGTGTCGATCTCGGCAAAGTGTACGAGTATGACATCATCATTCTCGACCTCTCACTTCCGGATATCTCTGGTTATGACGTGCTTAAGCAACTGCGTATGGCACGGGTCAACACACCGGTTCTGATCCTGTCGGGCAACCCGGATATCGAAGCCAAAGTTAAGACCCTTGGTTACGGCGCAGATGACTATTTGACCAAACCATTCAACAAAGACGAATTGATTGCCCGCATTACAGCGATCGTCCGTCGCTCGAAGGGTCACGCGGAAAGTGTTATCCGGACCGGCGATATTGTCGTCAATCTGGATGCAAAGACTGTTGAAGTCGATGATGAGCGCGTCCACCTCACCGGTAAAGAATACCAGATGTTCGAGCTGCTTTCCCTGCGCAAGGGCACAACCCTGACCAAGGAAATGTTCCTCAACCACCTCTATGGCGGCATGGACGAGCCAGAACTCAAGATCATCGATGTCTTCATCTGTAAGCTGCGCAAAAAGCTGCAGCAGGCCACCGGTGGCGATCATCACATCGAAACAGTTTGGGGCCGCGGCTATGTTCTACGTGACCCAAAGCCGAAGAAAGAAGCTGTGGCCGCTTAAGCCATCCAGCAATGACTATTCAAAAGGCTTCGGTTCTCCCCACCGAAGCCTTTTTTGTATCCAGAATTGCCCTGCGACGGCCCGCCCCTTGCCGCACTTGTCGATCATGACACCTTAACTAAGCCTAGCAAGGATTTCAGCCATGACAGAGTTTGGCGAGAACGGAACGGTCGCGGTAACGAAAATGCCAGGCGCGCGCGCCTCGGATTATCGACTCACCAAGCCTAAACTGAAACGCGTTGGCCTAGCCTGTTTCCTTTGCGGGGTTGCGGCCTGCGTCAGTGTCGCCCTGGTTGCCTTCGCTATCGGTTTTGTCGGCTCCATTGCTGGCAATCTGATGGGCTTTCGTGGGAATTTTTTAAGCGGCGAGGACTTCTGGGCCGGTGCTGGCTTTGCCGTCCTGCTCTCCGCAATGAACTGGTGGCTCTTCTACGTGACAATCCCTGCCGCATGGCTGGCATTGGGGCTTTCTATCGGTCGTTTTCCCCATCGCGGCATTATCCGCCCTCTGCCTTACTATCGCTGGGCGAGCCTTTGGGGCGCGATGCTCGTTGGCGGCACCTGTCTGTTATTCTCGGGGGCCTCTCTCTTCGGGCGCTCCGGCATTGAGCCCTCATTTACAATGGGCGCAATGCTAGGTGGTTCGTTGATTGGTGCAATCGCAGGCCTTGCCTGTGGTTGGCTTTTCCTGGCCATCGTCAAGCCAGCCGAGCAAGTGAAACAGATCAATGTCGACGTGTTCTAGGCCTTGAACTCGCACGCAAACCCGGCCACTTCGCAAGCATGAGTAAGACAAAGATCGAAATCTGGACCGATGGTGCATGCAGCGGTAATCCCGGCCCTGGCGGCTGGGGTGCCTTGCTCGTTTCGGGCAAGAACCGCAAGGAACTCTATGGCGGTGAACCCGATACCACCAATAACCGCATGGAGCTGAGAGGCGCGATTGAAGCGCTCAACGCTCTGAAGAAGCCCAGCACTGTGCGCCTGCATACTGACAGCACCTATGTCAAAGATGGCCTGACCAAATGGATTCATGGCTGGAAGCGTAATGGCTGGAAAACCGCCGCGAAAAAACCGGTCAAAAACCAGGACTTATGGCAAGCTTTGGAAGAGGCTTGCAAACGTCACGAGATTGAATGGATATGGGTCAAAGGCCATGCTGGTGACGAAGGCAATGAAAAGGCCGACGAACTGGCCCGCAAAGGGGCCGAGGAAGCGCGCACCTCATAACGCACTTGTGAGCACACCACCTCCCCCCGCATGTTATGCAAAACCCCGCCGCATAATAGGAGGTTTCCCATGCGCCTTATTCTTGCTGCTGCTGCGCTCTCAGTCGCGGCGGCCTGTTCGGGTCAGTCCACATCGGCCGAGACCACACCCCCCGCCGCCATCA
This sequence comes from Hyphomonas sp. FCG-A18, assembly GCF_045287255.1. Taxonomy (GTDB): domain Bacteria; phylum Pseudomonadota; class Alphaproteobacteria; order Caulobacterales; family Hyphomonadaceae; genus Henriciella. Next base: position 892,213 of record NZ_CP137142.1, on the reverse strand, counting down.
CAGCGCCCAGTGAAGACGCCCGCGTCATAGCCGTAATGAGCTATGCCGACTGGTGTGGCAGCTGCAAAGCCCTCGACCCAAAAGTCAAAGCCGTTCAAGCCGCCAATACGTTTGATGGTGTTGAGTTTTTCACCATCGACTACACCAAGAAAGATGCCGATGCTTTCTTCGCTGATGCGGCAACGCTTGGTGTCGAAGCAACCATGCGGGGTGAGTTTGGCAACAAGATCAAGACGGGCAAGCTTTACCTGATCGAACGCGAGTCAGGTGAGATTATCAGCACCGTCAGCAAGTCGATGAGCGAAGCCGAGATCGCCAGCGCCATTACAGATGCCGCAGCGCTTTCTTAAGCGCTCAGAAAAGCAAAACCCGGCGCTGGATGGGAGCCTCCCCTCCGCGCCGGGTTTCTTTATGCTTGCTATGAAACTTGATCAGACACCCTCGAACCGACCATCCTGCGCTGCCGCGTCATAGTCAGCTTTGATCTGCCCATACTTCGCTTCAATGAAGGGCGCGAAAGTCGGATGGGTAAAGATGTACAGGCGATCAGCCTCCACACAATCGGTCACCCAGCCGCCAACCAGATCGGCATCGAGCCCGCCATCAATCACGGAGGCCATTTGCTGATACTGTGGATCAGATTGCGCCTCTTCGCGGCTCATCCCGCCAGAAGGCTTATCAAAGCCTGTATTGTGAATATTGGTCTTCACCCAGGCTGGACAGAGGACGCTGACGCCAATGCCACGCGGGCCAAGCTCAACGTTTAACGCTTCGGAATACCCAACCACAGCATATTTGGTGGCATGATAAGGGCCCATGCCCGGCATCGCGACGTGGCCAGCCATAGAGGCTGTATTGACGATATGCCCACCCTCACCATGCTGCTCGATCAAGGGTGTGAAAATTTCCACCCCATAGGCGACGCCCATGAGGTTGATATCGACAATCCAGCGCCAGTCTTCCAGCGGGATTTCACCGGGCTGCCCACCAACGGCAACACCAGCATTATTGGCGACAATGTGGACTTTCCCGAACCGCTCAATCGTTGCAGCAGCCGCAGCCTTTAGCGCATCAACATCGGTCACATCACATGTCACTGTCCCGACGTCCACACCATCCGCAGCAAGCGCTGCTGCGGCTTTTGAGAGGCCCTCTGCGTCACGATCAGCCAACATGACCTTGGCCCCCTTCGCAGCAAAGGCCCGCGCCATGGCCAAGCCTAGGCCACCTGCTCCGCCTGTAATGAAGGCCACCTTTCCGGCAATCTCAGTCATTCTTTTTTCCTCCCAATATGCAAACTGCCTGCAGGGACCTCCCCACAGGCAGTCAAAAGCTGTTTTTATTTTAGCGCGGCCAATTAGGCATTCACGCGACCATTCTGGAACATGGCCAGACGCTGGTTGATGATCTCATCAGCCTCTTTCATGATCCGGTCGATCAGTTCCTTACAGGTCGGAATGTCATTGATCAGACCAGCCACCATACCGCACGACCAGGCCCCGGCATCCATCTCGCCTTCCATCATGATCTTTGGATAAACCCCGGCCACTTCCTCAACAATGTCCTCAAATTTCAGATCAGCGCCCAGCGCCTTTTCCTTTTCCAACAGGCGCTCAACCGCCTCATTGGTCAGAACGCGTTCCGTATTGCGCAGCGGACGCATAACGAGGCGCGTATCGAGTTCAGAAGCGGCCACGATTGCGTCTTTCACATTCTGGTGGACTGGCGCTTCCTTGGTCGCGATGAACCGTGTGCCCATGTTCATACCTTCAGCACCCATCGCCAGAGACGCCACCAGAGAGCGCCCATCAGCCTGTCCACCGGAAGAGACGAATGGGATATCCAGCTCATCAGCGGCACGTGGCAACAGGATCATGTTCGGCACATCATCCTCGCCCGGGTGGCCACCACACTCAAAGCCATCCACAGATACCGCATCACAGCCAATATCCTGCGCCTTCAAGGAGTGACGCACAGAGGTACATTTGTGGATCACCTTGATCCCGGCATCTTTAAGATGCGGCAGAACCTGCGCCGGATTGCGCCCAGCCGTCTCAACAACCTTCACACCGCCCTTGATCACTGCCTCAACAATTGCCGGATAGTCTGGCGGGGTCAGGCTTGGCAAGAAGGTGATGTTCACGCCGAACGGCTTGTCCGTCATGTCGCGGCATTTGGCGATCTCGTTGGCGAGATCAGCCGGCGTACGCTGGGTCAGCGCTGTGATGATGCCAAGGCCCCCGGCATTCGAAACAGCCGCCGCCATTTCGGCAAAGCCAACAAAGTGCATCCCACCCTGAATAATCGGGTGCTCAATGCCAAACATCTCTGTGATCGCGGTTTTCATGGACTTAGTCCCTCCGGTTATCTTTACCGCCGCACAATGCCGCGCAAAGGGACCGAAGGGCAAGCCTGACGTTGGGGAGGGGTGGTGCGTCTTAAATACTGATCCGCCCTCTCCCCCTGCCCAACCACCCCAAGGGTAGCCTCTGCGGGCGGTTGGGCAGGGGGAGAGGGCGGATTGCTTCGTCAGAACTCTAGAAAAAGTCTAAGAGACAGCCCCCGTCACATCATCAATCGGAATAATGTACTGGCGCGCACAGAACTGGCAGTCGACTTTCAAACTTCCATCCGGTTCAACCAACTCGCGCAGGCTTTCATCGGCCATCCCTTCCAGCGTGCCGATCAACCGCTCACGTGAACAGGTGCAGCGATCCTCAAGGATTTGCGGTTCCTCATCCATCACCACCCCGCCTTCATGGAACAAGCGATAGAGCAGGTCCGCAACAGGCAAAGCCTGATCGGTCAACTCCTCATCCTTGAGGGTCGCAAACAGGGCTTCGGCTTCACGCCAGCCATCCTCGGTTTCACCGCGATTATCATCCCCGGCAATCCGCTGAATCATCATGCCGCCGCCATGCCAGTCACCTGCCGCATCCTTATGGATGTGCATGCGCAAGCGTGTATCGACCTGTTCAGAGCGAATAAAGTATTCCTGCGCGCATTGGCTCAATGAGCCTTTCACGAGGGGAACAATACCCTGATAAGGCTGCATATCCGGATTATCATGCAGGATGATCAGGCCTAGTCGTCCGGTCGGACCGAACAGTTGCGGCATATGTGGCTTGTCACCCTTGTTGACCTTTTCCAGCCAGGCCCAGCGCTCAGGTTCATGCTTGGTATAGGCCCGCAGGCCGCCTGTCTTGGCATACTCACCAACCAACAGGGAAACCGGCCCATCGCCTTCCGCTTGCGCCAGTACTTTGCCTTCAAACTGCATGCCTGAACCAACCAGCGCTGATAGCATCAACGCCTCGCCGAGGATTTCGGCCAGATGATCAGGGTAGGCATGCCGCTTCAGGATTGGCGACAGGCTTTCAGAACCGAGCTTGATCACACGGCCGCGCACCGGCAGGCCCTGCGGTCGGAACCCGGTGACAAAGTCATTACGCTGAATATTGCTGGGCTGCATGGCGGCCTCCATCAATCGAAGGCCCCCATGTGGCAACCCAAGCCACAAAAATCAAATCACGACGTGCAGATCAGATATGCAGCGCTCGGCCCTCGGCGGCAAGGACGCTTTCATGCATCATCTCTGATAAGGTCGGATGCGGGAAGATTGTGTGCATCAGGTCTTCTTCCGTCAGCTCGCCCTCACGCGCGATGACATAGCCCTGGATAAGCTCGGTGACTTCCGCGCCGACCATGTGTGCGCCAAGCAGTTCACCCGTCTCTGCATCAAAGATCGTCTTGACCAGCCCTTCCGGTGCACCGAGTGCAATCGCCTTACCATTACCGATAAAGGGGAACTTGCCGACTTTCAGTTTCTTGCCGGTTTCCTTGGCCTGCGCCTCGGTCAGGCCGACACTCGCCACCTGTGGGTGGGAATAGGTACAGCCGGGCACATTCCATGGATCAAACGGATGCGCGCCTGCGGTTTTACCATGGATCGCCTCAACACAGATCACGCCTTCATGGCTTGCCTTATGCGCCAGCCATGGCCCGCCTGTCAGGTCGCCAATCGCGTAAAGCCCTTTGACGCCCGTGCGGCCAAAGCCGTCGACAACCACATGCGTACGGTCGAGCTTTACGCCGAGTGCTTCCAGGCCGAGCCCTTCAGAATTGGCGACAATGCCGATGGCGAGGATCACGCGGTCAACCTCAATCATCTCTGTCTTACCGCCCATAGAGACTTCCGCCGTCACGCTATTCTTGCCCTTTTTCAGGCCTTTGACCTGCGCGGCGGTCTTGATGGTGATGCCCTGCTTCTCAAACGATTTGTGCGCAAAGGTTGAGATTTCAGCGTCCTCAGCCGGCAGGATACGATCCACCGCCTCAACCACAGTCACATCAGAACCCAGCTCATTATAGAAGCTTGCAAACTCGATCCCAATCGCGCCAGAGCCAATCACCAGCAGGCGCTTTGGCATCACGTCCGGCGTCATCGCTTCGCGATAGGTCCAGACCAGCTTGCCATCCGGCTCAAGGCCCGCCTGCGGGATCGCTCGCGCCCGCGCGCCGGTCGCCAGCAGGACATGCTTGGCCGTATAGGTCTTGTCACCCACCACGACATCGGGCGCATCTTTCCCCTTTTTCAGGGTCGCACTGCCTTCGATCACGGTGATCTTATTCTTCTTCATCAGGTGTTTGACACCGCCCGAAAGCTGCGCTGCCACCCCGCGCGAGCGCTTGACCACGCCCTCAAGATCAAAATCCGCCTTATCGACTTTCAAGCCATAGGCCGATGCCGTCTTGGCAAGGTGCAAAACTTCCGCTGAGCGCAACAGCGCCTTGGTCGGAATACAGCCCCAGTTCAGGCACACGCCGCCCAGATTCTCCCGCTCAACAATCGCGGTCTTCATCCCAAGCTGAGACGCCCGGATCGCAGCCACATACCCGCCAGGGCCAGAGCCGATAACGATAAGATCAAAGTCGTTCATTACGGTCTCCAGTGTTAAAGCAACATGCTCTCAGGCGTCTCAACGTAGCGCTTGAAGGCTTGCAGCCAGCGAGCGCCTTCGGCTCCGCCAATGACGCGGTGGTCACAGGTTAGCGTCACGCTCATCACTGTGCCGACGTCCAGCGCGCCATCGTCGCCGACCACTGGGCGTTTCTCACCCGCGCCAACTGACAGGATCATACCCTCTGGCGGGTTGATGATGGAGGCAAAGCTCTTGATCCCGAACATGCCGAGATTGGAGATGGAGAACGTCCCACCCGTATATTCCTGCGGCTTCAATTTGCGTTCCCTCGCCCGCGTGGCGAGGTCTTTCATCTCAGCGGCAATCTGGGCAAGGCCCTTCTTCTCGGCGTCGAAAATGACCGGCGTGATCAGGCCGCCTTCCACCGCCACAGCGACAGAAACATGTGCGGCCTTGTGGTAGGCAATGCCAATATCGCTGAAGCTTGCATTACAATCCGGCTCTGCCATCAGCGCCATGGCCGAGGCCTTGATCAGCATATCATTGACCGAGACTTTCACGCCCTCTGGCGCGGCCTCATTAATGCCCTTGCGCGCGCTGAGCAGCTTATCGAGCGCAATGTCGACGTTCAGCGGGAAGTGCGGCACCTGCATGAAGCTTTGCGTCAGGCGCTTGGCCACCGTCTTGCGCATCCCGTCGAGCGGGACCAGCTCATAGCTGTCTGGTGCATAGACGCGATCATCGAGGATTTGCGGCAGGATCAAACCATCCGGAGACGCCGCAGACGTGCTCGGCTTGGCCGCCGCAGGTATCGCCTGCGCATTTTCAACATCGCGTTTGACGATCCGCCCATGCGGGCCAGAGCCTTTGCCTTTCAGCGCCGCAAGGTCGATGCCCTTCAGAGCTGCGATCCGGCGCGCCAGCGGGCTCGCCTTGATCCGCTCGTCACCAACCGCAGTACTGGCGAGTTTAACCGGAGTATCTGGCACGGCCGGAGCAGGGCTTGGCGTGGCGGTTGGAGCAGGCTCAGCCTTTGCGGCAGGTTCTGGCGTCGCTTCGGTTTTCGGGGCTGGTGCCGGGGCATCCGCAGCTGGCGCAGAGATGCTGCTCGCATCCTCGCCTTCTTCGGCCAGCACAGCGATAATCGCATTGACCTGAACGCCTTCTGTCCCCGCCTCGACGAGGATTTGCGCAACCGTGCCTTCATCGACGGCTTCAACTTCCATCGTCGCTTTGTCGGTCTCAATCTCGGCGATGACATCGCCGGCCTCAATGACATCGCCAACCTTGACGGTCCACTTGGCCAGAGTGCCCTCTTCCATCGTGGGCGAGAGCGCGGGCATGGTAATATTGATCGCCATCTTACATCCCCTCACAAACAGCCTTGGCCGCTTCGACAATATCGCCCGCATCCGGCAGGCTCATCGCCTCCAGATTGCCCGCATAGGGTAGCGGCACATCTTTTTGCGTCACGCGCAGTGGCGGGGCGTCGAGATAGTCGAACGCGTGCTCGGTCACGCCAGCCGCGATCTCGCCGCCAACGCCCATATGCTTCCAGCCTTCTTCAGCCGTCACGAGGCGGTTGGTTTTCTTCACGCTCTCAACAATCGTCTCCATGTCGAGTGGGCGAATGGAGCGCAGGTCCACGACCTCGGCGCTGATACCCTGCTCAGCCAGCGTATCCGCCGCCTCGAGTGCGAACCCAACCATGCGGGAATACCCAACAATCGTCACATCGGTGCCTTCGCGCACAACCGCCGCCTTGCCGATTGGCAAGGTGTAGTCATCGAGGTCCGGTACATCGAACTCGTGGCCATAGAGCAGTTCATGCTCCAGGAAGACGACCGGATTCGGGTCACGGATCGCAGACTTGAGCAGTGCCTTCGCCGAGGCCGCATCATAGGGCGCAACCACTTTCAGGCCCGGCACATGGCCATACCATCCAGCATAATCTTGAGAGTGCTGAGCGCCGACGCGGGACGCTGCCCCGTTCGGACCACGGAACACAATCGGACAGCCCATCTGACCGCCAGACATATACAGCGTCTTGGCCGCCGAGTTGATGATATGGTCAATCGCCTGCATGGCGAAATTGAAGGTCATGAACTCGACAATCGGCTTCAGGCCACCAAAGGCTGCGCCAACGCCAAGCCCGGCAAAGCCATGCTCGGTAATCGGAGTATCGACCACGCGTCTGTCGCCAAATTCCTGCAACAGTTCACGGGTGACTTTATAGGCGCCCTGATATTCGGCGACTTCTTCACCCATGACGAACACAGTCTCGTCCCGGCGCATTTCCTCGGCCATGGCATCGCGCAAAGCATCGCGTACCGCGGTCTTGGTATAGGTCGTGCCGGTTGGCACATCCGGATTGGTCAGAGTTTCGGCTTCTGGCGCGCTGTCCATCGTGGCCGCCGCAGCCGGAGCCTCATCTACGACAGGTTCCGGGGTAGCAGGCGCAACGCTGCCACCGCTCGCCTCAACACTGCTCGCATCTTCGCCCTCTTCAGCCAGAACCGCGATCACAGCATTGACCTGAACGCCTTCTGTGCCCGCGGGCACAACAATCTTGGCCAGTGTGCCTTCATCGACCGCTTCGACTTCCATGGTCGCCTTGTCGGTCTCAATCTCGGCAATCACATCGCCGGCCTCAATCACATCACCCTCGGCTTTCAGCCACTTGGCCAGCGTGCCCTCTTCCATGGTCGGGCTCAGCGCAGGCATCAAAATATCAACAGCCATCGTTACGCCTCCACCGGCAGCAGGACATCGGTCCAGAGTTCACTTGGATCAGGTTCCGGGCTTTCCAGAGAGAAATCAGCCGCCTCTTTAACGACCATGCGGATATCCTTGTCGATCGCTTTCAAATCATCTTCGCTGGCGATCCCCTGCGCGATGATCTGCTCTTTCAGGCCGTCAATCGGATCCTGATGGCTGCGAATGTCATCAACTTCTTCACGCTTGCGATACTTGGCAGGGTCAGACATGGAATGCCCACGATAGCGATAGGTCTTCATTTCAAGAATGTATGGCCCTTTGCCAGAGCGGGCATATTTCACCGCCTTCTCACCTGCCCTTTTGACCGCATAGACATCCATGCCATCAACTTCCTCACCCTCGATCTCGAAAGAGATACCGCGCTTATACAGCTCGGTTTCAGACGCGTGGCGTTCAACGCTTGTGCCCATCGCGTACTGGTTGTTCTCAATCACATAGACAACCGGAAGGTTCCACAGCGAGGCCATGTTAAACGCCTCATAGACCTGCCCCTGATTGGCGGCGCCATCGCCGAAATAGGCCACCGACACATTGTCATTGCCCTTATACTTGTTGGCAAAGGCCAGGCCGGTCCCGATCGGCACCTGCGCACCAACAATCCCGTGACCGCCAAAGAAATTCTTCTCGCGCGAGAACATATGCATTGAACCGCCCTTGCCGCGTGAGTATCCGCCCTCGCGTCCGGTCAGTTCAGCCATGACGCCTTTCGGATCCATGTCACAGGCCAGCATATGCCCATGATCGCGATATCCAGTGATAACCTGATCGCCCTCTTTCAGACAGGCTTGCATACCTGTGACGACCGCTTCCTGGCCGATATAGAGGTGACAGAAGCCCGCAATCTTGCCCATGCCATAAAGCTGGCCAGCCCGTTCCTCGAACCGGCGGATCAGCAACATGTCATGATAGAATTTGAGGGCCTCTTTCTTGTTCAGTTTCGGTGCGGCCCGTTTCCGGGTCGTCGTCGCCTTTGCCATGCTGGCTCCCTGCCTGTCGTAATTGGGTGGAAGATACCCCGGCTTTATGAGGTACGTCGAGTCTTATCACCTATGCGTTTTCGCAACTCATTGCGAACTGTCCACAATCACAAGTTCGTCAGGATAGACGAAATTAAGCTCGCTTCGTGCCAGATACTCGACCAAATCGGGATCAATTTGTCCTGGCGTGAGCCGAGCTATGTCTTTTTGCAGCGCAGCATTTCCTGCCTGAAGCGTCGCCAACTCGGCTTTCTTTGCCGTGAGTTTGGCTTGCATATCCGTCCATTGGCCAAGCCCCTGCTCACCCGCCAGCGCGTGGTAAGCAAAATAGGCAACAGTCAAAGACATGGCCCCGGCGGCCCATTTCGATGTCATGGCAACGGCTCCTGATCTTCCCCTCAAAAGAGCGCGAGTATGGTAAAAGGCGCCTTAATGATCGCGCTTGCCAAGCCAGTTTGGTCTGCGCAAACTATGAAAAACTGCTCTTGAGGAAACACCTATGATTCGTCTGACCGCACTCAGCCTCGTTCTCGCCGCTGCCGCCTGCTCCGGGGCAACCCCGCCACAGACAGACGCACATATGCCTGTAGAGACCGCGGTTTTGACGGCAGGTCCGGTTGAGATCACCGCTGATATGCCGACTGCGGGAACCAACCTCACCGATCTCTATGCGTGGTTCCATGCCAACCCAGAACTCTCCCTGAAAGAGGCGCGATCTTCCGCCGTCATGGCGAACGAACTTGAAAGCCTTGGCTTTACCGTCACCACACGTCTTGGTGAGGATTGGGTCCGCGCCAAGTCGACCCGGGATCAGGGCACGATCCGAGACGGCGTTGGCGGCTATGGCGTCGTTGGTGTGTTCGAGAATGGCGATGGCCCAACCGTTCTCATCCGCGCCGATATGGATGCTCTGCCTGTGGTCGAGCGTTCGACCAGCCCATACGCCTCCACAGTCGAAGACACGACATGGACCGGGGTGACCAATGGCGTCATGCATGCCTGTGGTCACGACATTCACATGACGAGTTGGGTCGGCACGGCCCGCGAACTGATTGCCAGGAAAGACGAATGGTCCGGCACACTGGTCATGATCGCCCAGCCCGCCGAAGAACTCGGGTTAGGCGCGATTGCGATGCTCGAAGACGGTCTGTTCACGCGTTTCCCAGTGCCCGATTATAATCTCGCCCTGCACGTCTCATCCTCCCTGCCCTCTGGTCAGGTCGCCTACTCGTCCGGCTATGCCCTCGCCAATGTTGATAGTGTCGATATCAGCGTCAAAGGTGTTGGCGGTCATGGGGCCTACCCACACACCACAAAAGATCCAGTCGTGGTCGCCTCGTCCATCGTCATGTCCCTGCAAACGCTGGTCTCACGCAATGTGAACCCGCAGACCCCGGCCGTGGTCACCGTTGGCTCTTTCCAGGCCGGGGCCAAGCACAACATCATTTCCGACGAAGCTAAACTGCTGATCACTGTGCGCTCTTATGATGATGAAACCCGCGCGATGCTGCTGGAAGGGATTGAGCGCATCGCCAAGGCCCAGGCCACGGCCTTTGGCGCGCCGGAGCCAATCATCACGGTGGATTCTGACTATACGCCATCGACCTATAATGATCCGGCTCTGGCAACGAAGGCGGCGGCTGCGATGAGCAGCGTTATCGGCGCGGAGAATGTCCAGCAGGTCGATCCGGTCATGGGCGGGGAAGATTTCAGCCAGTATAGCCGCACGGGCGAGAAAATCCCGAGTCTGATCTACTGGCTCGGCGCCGTCGAACCTGAAAAGTGGCAAGCCGCACAGGATAGTGCCCTTGGCCTGCCGTCCCTGCACTCGCCTTTCTTTGCGCCGGACTATGCCCCGACCATCGAAACGGGCGTAAAAACCATGACAGCGACGGCCCTAAAACTCTTCGAAGAGGGCTAGCATGACAACGAGGCTGATCTTTGTGTACGGCCCGCCAGCGGCCGGGAAGTATACGGTCTCGCGCCTACTCTCAGAACAAACCGGCCTGCCACTTTTCCACAATCACCTGATTGTCGATGCCGTCGGGGCCGTGTTTCCTTTCGGCAGTGAGAATTTCGCAAAACTGCGCGAGCGCTTCTGGCTTGAGACAATGAATGCTGCCCTTGGTGAAGGCCGCAGCCTGATCTTCACCTTCCAGCCAGAGAATACTGTCGCTGAGGGTTTCCCGGCCAAGGTCGAGGCCATCGCGGAGCGCCATGGCGCAAGCCTGACCTATATCCACCTCACCCTCTCCAAAGAAGGGCAGTTGGAGCGGATCGCTAATGCCGATCGCGCCAAGTTCGGGAAGCTCCGCGATCTTGGCATCCTACGCGCCAATCTCGACCAGTTCGCAGCCTGCGAAGCCGCCATGCCGCCCCCTGCCCTGACCATTGATACCGCAAGCACAGCGCCGGAGGATGCCGCAAACCAAATTGCGGCCCTCCTCGTCTGATTCTGCCCGTCCGGTTCTGCCGAAAGAGGCGCCTTAAATCATCTCATCCTCAATCGTCTCGGGCTCGTCATCATCCTTCTTGCGACGCCCAAGGATGAAGAACCAGAACAGGCTGCCACCGGCCATCAGCGCAATGATGATATAGAGCCACCAAGGCATACCGCTCTCATCACCATAATCTTCTGGCCATGAAATCATGAGCGGTGCAGACACCGCCCCATTCCCGGCATCAACAAAGATCGAATAGAACCGCAAGGCCTCATAATCAAGGATGTCCGTGACCAGGAAGTATGGGTCGGCACCCTGATACAGGATCTCCCCATCCTGTACGCTCAAGGGCGAGCGTTCAGCGCCTTCGACCAGAATAAAGCGCTGCCCGGCATCGCCTTGCCAGCCAATCCATAAGCCATCCTGGTCCCGCCCAATCGTGGCGTCGGTTGGCGCATCGACCTCAATGGGCTGGGCGTCCAGAGTGGTGCTCTGGAACACTGCGTTTCCACTTATCACAGCCTCGGCCCACGCCGCCTCATAGGCCTCTGGTGTGATCCGGATCGGCTCGACAACATAGCCAGCAATAATTGGCTCAACATAAAGCGCTTCGGCATTCTCCGGCACTTCAACGATCAGGCGGCCATCCACGACCTGCTGCTCGCCAAAATCAACCATGCTACCATCTGGATATTGAACATAGGTCCGCGCATAGGCCGCTTGCGGCACACCATCGGGTGAGACCAACTCAAGGTCAGAGTTCTCAAGCGGCGGATGCTGGGACCGAACTGTCGTACTTCCAGCTTTGTGATAGAAATCAGCCACGCCGATCTGCTCCCCGGCATTCCATGCGCCATTGCCATTGGTATCGGAATAGAAGCGGTGGGTCACGAAGAGCGTATCGACATCATCAAGAACCTGACTCGCATTTGTCTTGCGTCCGCGCAGTGGCCCGCGCACTTCCTTGTAAAGCGAGGGAATATCCTTCACCGAAACGCGATTGATGACGGCCCACATATTCTTGTCAGTCAGATCAATATTGTCTCCAGTATCGGCCGCTGAATCAAGCAAGTCCCAAAGCAGCGCAGCGACCTGAAACTCTTCCCGCATCACCGTCTCAACCACGGGACGCCCTGCCGCGTTTCGAACGACCTGCCCGCGCGCATCCCGCTTCACGCGGCGATAGTTCTGAACATTATTCTCAAGGTCGGTGGAGCTGCCCCACTTGTAGACCGAGTTGCCATTCACCCAGAGCGCGAAGAACTCCGCAAAGCCCTCCACATAGGAATCTGACGAGTTGGAATTGTCGATCCCGCCATGATTCTGATCGCCATTCGCACGACCCGGCAGGCCATTCTCACCGCTCATCGCCATATCGGCGTGCAAGTGATGGCCAAACTCGTGATACTCGCGATTATCCGGAGAACTGGAATTGGTTCGCAGACTATTGTTCCCGCTCGCGGCGACCGTGATCGAGCTATCACTCGACATGTAGAAAACCCCGGATGTGGAGCGGTTCCACATCTGCACTTCAACCGGCAGTTTGTGATTATAGTTGGCGTTCAGCTTGTCCCGGGCAAAGTCAGCCGCTTTCAGCGTATTGATGTAGAACGCGCCGCCATCTTCGAGGGACTGTTTGCGCGCTGGGTTGAGTGTCGAAGATAGTCGCCGCTCGGTTTTGGCAAATCGCAGCGACGCAATCTCTCGCGGCTCTTCAATCTCGATCCGCTTGGACTTCAAGGTCACGGTCTGCCCGGCAAAGCCGCGGCGACTGCGCACATCAATCTCTTTTTTCTCAGACCGCAGCGGCACTTCGACAATAAAGAATTCCGGCGCCTTATCGTAAGACAGGGAATAATAGCCGCGATCATTGGTATAGACAGTTTCTTCATGCTGGTCAGAGAACAGCACTTTTACGGGCACACGTTTGACGCGTTCGAACCGATTATTGGCATTATAGCCCTTCAGGATGCCGACCACTTCAACCTTCCCGACATCCAGGTTCAGGGTGACTTTTGCAGTCTTGCCGGCCTTAATCGTTACCATCGCTTCGCGGCTCGCCTCAGTCCAGCCATCGCCCCTGATGAAGACCCGATACTGTCCAGGCTCCAGTGCCTCAAACGTCTTCTTGCCTTTATCCTTTCGGGTCAGAAAAGCGCTGCCCACCTCAACCGTTCCATCGGCGGGCATCAGGATCAGTTTCTGATAACGAACAGGCTTGCCCGTTCTGGCATTCACAACCGTAACCGCGACAGCGCCCAACTCGTCAGGAATGGGTTCAGCCTCAGCCCCCTCGCCTCGCTTGAACACGGTCGCTCCGGATCGCATTTCATTCTTGCTGATGACGGTAAACGTGCTCGACATGGTAAAGATTGGACGGGCCAGCGGACCATTGGAGACATAGAATACACCATTGATCGTGTTGCCATTCAGCGTACCTTCCCAGGTCCGATGGCCAGAGGGCACGCAATCATCGCCCCGCGTTTTGGTCATGATGACTTTCGGCCCGATCGCCTTCAGAGTCATCAACTGCGGCGGCTCAGCTCCACGACAGGTATAACCATACCCGACCCAATCGCCTTCCAGATCCTGCGCCGTAATCGGCGCCTCATCCTGCGCCACGGCCAGTGCGAAGACTGACGAAATCAGCCCCAATACCAGTACAAGCAATATCGATCGAAGCATTCCAGTCCTCCCAAACTCTGAACACTACCTCTTATCTAAGCCACAAATTATCCTCTGGGACAAATCTCGCGCCAAACGCCCTCACCCAAGGGGACCCCTAGTCGCCCCGCCGCGATCCTCTAAGTCTAAACCCAGATATAGATCAGGGAGGCTACCTGCCATGGACGTTTCAACCGCCGTCAAACAACGCATCTCAACTCGTGCATTTCTCGATACCCCACTACCAAAGGCCGAGGTTGAGCAATGGCTGAAAGATGCCAGTCGCTCGCCCTCTGGCGGCAACCTGCAACCCTGGCGCGTGATTGCGCTCGGCGGTGAAGAGAAACAGAAAATCGTCGACATGGCCGCCAGCGTCCTGGCGCAAAACCCGCAAGGTGAACCAACTGACCGCCCGATCTATCCCGACTATATCACCGATGCCCAGAAAGCCCGCCGCTTCCGCGTTGGCGAAATGATGTACGAAAAGGTCGGTATCCCCCGCGAAGACAAGATGGCCCGGATGATGTGGTTCAGCCGCAATTTCCGCTTCTTCGACGCCCCGCTTGCCCTGTTCTTCGTCCTTGATGAACGCGTCGGTCACGGCCAATGGGGCCATACGGGCATGTTGATGCAAACCCTCGCTTTGCTGGCCGAAGAACGCGGTTGGGCCACCTGTATGCAGGAATGCTGGGGCATCCTCCGCCTAAGCCTGAAAGAGGCGCTTGGCCTCGCCGAACACGAAATGGTCTGGTGCGGCATGGCCGTCGGCATCCCAGACAAATCCGACCCGGTGAATGAGCTTTACACAGAACGCGCCAGCCTGGATGAATGGGTCGAGTTTAAGGGGCTTTAGAAACAAAAAATGGGGGATGAGCGGTCCCCCCAGACGATCAAGGTTTCTACAAGTTATGCGCCAATTGAAATTCTGGTGATTTCTAGGTCAGCGCGGGAGGAAGCCTTAAGCCTACACGTCATCTCGGAACCAATGCTCTTTGGTCCAGTGCGGCTCGCATGGTCTCTAAATCGGCCGGGCGCATTTGCGAGATCGCTGCGACATAGGCGTCCCCGCCCAGCTCATAAAGCAGAGGTGGCCCTAAAGGCCGCGTCGGCCATATCCCCAATGTGTTGTTATAGACCTGAAGGGAAGACAGCCAGATAATTGCCTCTATCCCTTCATTGACGCAGGATTCCAGCATGGCAAGCCGGAACCGTGGGCGCAGTTCTGCCAGCTCTTCGCGGGTTAAACGCTTCCAGTCATAGACCAGTCGGGACAGCTCCCAGACCTGCGCGCTTTGTGGTGGCGCTTCAAACTGACAATACTGCGTGAACACCTCTGATAGCATGTATGGGGAGGTCGTCGGATTGAGCCTTGCGCTCGCAACGACCTCCCCTGTGAAAGCATGACGTTCGATCAGATAGAGAGTCTCCTCTGTGTCGAAGGCATCCTTGTCATAATTTGGTTCAATGCCTGGGATGTCCCAACCCATGCGATTAACAAACACGTCGTAGCGTTGCTCATGCATATCCTGCAGCGTCTCAGAATATGCATGTCTGTCTTCGAACCTTATGACTTCCGCCATGCGTCCCTCCACACCTCAAAGTGTGTCGGAACACGGACGACTTATCACTTCCCCCAAATGGGGGGGGATTAACCAAGCGGGATGCCTAGTAAGGCAACTGGCCCTTGCTGATCGCCCGCGCAACCGCCATCGCCCGGTCACTGGCGCCAAGCTTGCGTTGCGCACTGCTCATATACTGTTTGACCGTATCCGGTGCGATTTTGAGTAATCTCGCCGCTTCCTTATTGGTCAGCCCCTGAGACGCTGCATAGATCACGTCCCGCTCCCGCGCCGACAGGTTGATCTCAGTCTCGCGCGGATACGGCCCCATCAATTCATTCAGGCGCATATAGGCCGCCGACGCGGCAAACCCCAGCAGGCTGATCATCTGCGGATCGTCGGGAATATGGTTGGCCCCTAATGAGATAAAGCCAGAAATGAAGTCATGGCTGTGAATGGGAAAGAACAAGCCATCGCTTTCGGTATAGCTGCGGCATTCATCAATAATGTTGCGTCCCATCCGGTCGGCATGGGCATAGGCCTTATCCCAGGTAAAGGGCAGCATGGTTTGCCGCGCCATAATCAGGGTGGGATCATGTAGACTGGTATTCTGGGCAATCCGATGCTGGATATAATCCTTCGGCATGTTGGAGAATTGTAGCTTCTTCGCGTCTGGATCCCGGCTCGCGCTCAATTGTCCGATATTGACGGTCCGAAAACCGATATTGGTACAATAGGTCGTAAAAATCAGGACCACTTCAGCCGGGGTCGCGGCCCCATTGATCGCTTCAAGCGCAGCATAGCTTTCATTCACCGAAACCATGCGTTTAGAAATGTCCCCCGGCTCAAGATTATTTATTTGGCATAAATCAATCTATTAAACCGGGGTCAATAAAGATGAAATAAAAATTTTCACATTTATTACATTATAACAAACACGTAGACAATAAAGTACCAGCCTTCGCAAAACCTCTATTGTTTAAGTTTTGCCTTCAAAGTCGCTGGCATCATGGCGTTCGGCAAGCTGGTTCTTATCCTCACCCCAGGTTCGGTTGACGATCCGCCCGCGCTTCACCGCCGCGCGCTCGGCAATCTGGTCAGTCCAGCGGATGACATTCTTATACTCATGCACAGACAGGAACTCGCCCGCCTCATAGATAATGCCCTTCACCAGCGCGCCATACCAGGGCCAAACCGCCATATCAGCGATCGTGTACTCGTCACCCGCCAGGTATTCGCGGTCAGCCAGATTACGCTCCAGGACGTCCAACTGACGCTTCACTTCCATCGCATAGCGGTTGATCGGATACTCATACTTCTCCGGGGCATAGGCATAGAAATGCCCAAAGCCACCACCAAGAATGGGCGCAGAGCCCATCTGCCAGAACAGCCAGTTCATCGTCTCGGCTCGCGCCGCGCCGTCTTTAGGCAGGAACGCACCAAACTTCTCGGCAAGGTAGAACAGGATTGATCCACTCTCAAACACGCGCGTCCCCGGATTGGTCGACGTATCCAGTAGGGCCGGAATTTTTGAGTTCGGATTCACGTCAACAAAGCCGCTGCCAAACTGACTGCCCTCACCAATATTGATCAGCCAGGCATCATATTCCGCGCCTGTATGGCCCTTTTCCAGAAGCTCTTCCAGAAGCACGGTGACCTTCACCCCGTTCGGCGTGCCGAGCGAGTAAAGCTGCAGTGGATGCTTGCCGACGGGCAGCTCCTTGTCATGTGTTGGCCCGGCGATTGGGCGATTGATATTGGCAAACCGCCCCCCGCTCGCCTTGTCCCAGGTCCACACTTTTGGCGGGGTATATACATCGTGACTCATTCCATCAGCTCCCTTTTGGCTTTCAACGTCTGCCACCATGTAGTCATGATCACAGCCCACCACGAACACGTTCTCGTGAATGGTCAAATAAGGCAAGCTAAACGCTGCGTGGCTAGAAATTGCCGCATTCGGCGCAAACCCCTGCCCTAAAGCCCTGTTTTTTAAGTCATCACCATAGCCGGGGGCTTCCGGTGGCACACGAACCGTGGTTCATACAGCCTCAGAGATGTCAGCCCGGCTGAGTACGGGCGTTTAAGGCGAGGAGGCTGACCCATGACGACACTGGCACTGGTTGACGATGACGAGAACATTGTTGCGTCCCTGAAAATCTTCTTTGAGGCCGAAGGCTATGATGTGCGCACCTATCATGATGGGCTGGCCGCGCTGACCGCTCTGACCGACAGCCCACCAGACATTGCTATCCTCGATGTCAAAATGCCGAAAATGGACGGTATGGAATTGCTCAAGCGCTTGCGCCAGTCCTCTGACCTGCCCGTGATCTTCCTGACCTCAAAGGATGAAGAGATTGACGAGGTCATCGGCTTCAATATCGGTGCCGATGATTTTGTCCGGAAGCCGTGCTCGAACCGTCTGCTTTCAGAGCGCGTGAAAGCCGTGCTGCGCCGCTCACGCTCCGCCGATGCTGCGCCAGAGGAAGGCGACGTTAAGCCCATCGTGCGCGGTCGCCTGACCCTCGATCCGAACCGTCATGCCTGTTCCTGGGATGGTCACCCGGTTCGCCTGACCGTGACCGAATTCCTGATCCTGCAAGCCCTCGCCCAGCGCCCCGGCTATGTGAAGTCGCGCGATAACCTGATGGACGCGGCCTATGATGATCAAATCTATGTCGATGACCGCACAATCGACAGCCACATCAAACGCCTGCGCAAGAAATTCCGCGAAAGCGACAAGGAATTCGACGCCATCGAAACGCTGTATGGCGTGGGTTATCGGTACAATGAGAGCTAAGAAAAATGGGCGTAGAACAGCTATCCGCGCTCACTTTCAATCCAACAAGCCTCTATCATTGAGAACAGCAAGAGCAGGTCCCAAGTGATCCTTATATCGCTCCCAACGCGCTATGGATGATGTATACATAGGCTGGCGCACCTGCGCGACACTCGCTGTTGCAACAGGTGCGCGATTTTTCTGAAACTCAAGACATGCCTCTTCAAAAGGAAGCCCACAAAACTCTAGAAGCTGCCTGATTTCAGTCTCAGGTTCGGTCGCCAAAGTTTCATAGTCAACAATTCTAAATCTTGATGCTGGCAGGGTCTCTGATAAGTGCTCTACAAGCTCATAAAAGTCGGCAACAAAGTTCGCCAAATCTTGCAGATCATGCGCGCAGCGGTACTCAATTGCGCTTAGCGCAAATAATTGTCTATAGACGCTCAGGACACTATCAACAGGATGTCGTCGCAAACAGATCATTCGCGCCGAAGGGAGTGCCGTCAGTATAGCTGGCGCAAAAAACACATTAAGCGGAAGCTTATCGGTAAAGCGGTGTGACGTATTGAGAATGGCCTTCACGTCATCAAGGTATACTGCCCCGACAGATGACAGCTCAACCTCTGTCGCCATGGATATCGTTTGAGCATCAAGAACATGCTTGCCTTGCTGCTGCGCTCCACGCTGAAGGCATGCTGCGAACTCGGTACGCTCTCCAGCGGAAACAACTTGCGAATGGCTAGAAAGGATACGATCAGTCAGTGTCGTTCCGGTTCTGGGTAAACCTGTTATAAATATTGGACCATCAGCGATAGTATCAACATCAGGCTTCAACGTAAGAGAAAGCGCTTTGGCAGCCTTAAAGCTTGCCTTATCCTGGACGCGCCGATTTGGAATGACCTCCCGAACCAAACTCTTGCCTTTGTCCAACCAGGTCATAACCGATTTGGGCTCACCAAGGTCCTCGTATACTTTAGCAAATGCATGAGCGATTTGCAGTCCACCCTCAGCATCACGAGGATGACGCTTTTCCCATGCATCCTGCAAGGCCGGAAGGTCATTCTCCTCACGCGTATGTGTCTTGATAAGTGTCAGATAAGCGCGCGCTTTCAGATATTCAGGGGCGATTTGCAAAGCCGTCTCATAAGCCGCCTTTGCTCCATCAAAATCTCCCAAAAACTGAAGTGATGAGCCAAGGTTGAAAAATCCAAAGGCATCCTTTGGGGCAAGTTCAGTCGCTTTGCGATGAAGCTCCACGGCCTCTTCATGTCGGTCCAGACGGCTCAGCGCTGCACCCAATGATGACAGTGTATAGCTGTCCTCAGGATTGCGTGCTGTGGCCATCTCTATATGCGCCAAAGCCTCTTGCGGTCTACTCAAAGCCAAATAACAACGCGCAAGCTGAGCGTGCACACCCGGTTCTGGGTGACCTTTCTGAACTGCCCGCTCGAAGAGGTCGAGCGCATTCCGAAAATCATGGTGTTCATAGAACAGAATGCCGAGAACATAGTAGGCATCCGCATAATCCGGGTTCTGGTCGATCATTTCTACACAGATCGAATGAACCTCTTGATAGCTCTTTTTCCCAAGCAATTCCCTCGCCTGATGAAACGGTATGAAGTCCTGGTCTAAATTTGCCCTTACCCCATCGGGATCATGGTCATCACTCATCATAACTCACACTCATGCCATCAAGTTCTGGCAAGATGTAAGACTGTCATCTTTTATCTGCCTTATGGCCGACATAGGTAGCGTGGACATACAATCGATCCAACCCATGGAAACATACAAATAGTATGCCTCCAGAACACTGAACCAGCCATGCTTGGCAAGATCTCTGAATCTGATCTCTGTCTTGCCATTGGGCTGGAATTAGTTCGCCAGTTGCAACCAGGCCCGCGCGGCTGAAAGCGCTACTTTGATGTCTTCTTTTTCGAGCATCTCGGCCATTTCTTCACGGCAGATTTTCGCGTCTTCGTGGCCCTTCAGGACAGCCAGATTGAACCACTTATGCGCCGCGACCAGATCCTGTTCGCAATCAACACCTTCTGCATAGGCCAGTCCGACCCGATACAGTTCATCACCAGTTGCGGTTTCCGCGGACAGTCCTGTCTCCGGGGCAATCTCCGTTTGTATGTCTGAGTAAGCCATTTGCCACTCCCTCTAATTTTAGAGGTGCCCGGCCAGTCTTTTTTTGCCCGGTCCGGGACACCCACCATCACGTCAACGCCTTGGCTGACGAGTCGGAGAGTGCCGCACAGGTTTTGCGTTAAGGTTAACAGCTAAGCCCTTGAAAAGGCTAAGGGTTAACCGATTCAGGGCTGTCTGTTTACTTTACGGGGTGTTTTCGATGCGTTTTTGCAGTTTTGCAGAAATCACCGGCCATTCTTCAGGAATAATCGAATAGTAGACGGTATGCCGCTGCGAGCCATCGTGCAGGATCATGTGATTGCGCAAAGTCCCCTCAAAAACCCCGCCAAGCTTCTCGATCGCGGCGCGTGAGCGTGCATTCTGACTGTCCGTCTTGATCTCCACCCGGCGTGCGCCCCAGTCAAAGGCGCGCTGCAACAGTAAAAACTTGCAGACCGGATTAACCACACTGCCGCGCGCGGCGCTTGTGTACCATGTCCCGCCAATCTCCACCCGCTTGTGACGATCGCTCGCCGCCAGGAAACAAGTTGCGCCGACGACTTTTCCCTGATGGCGGACAATGAAGTGATATTCCTCAGGCGAACGGTGATGCACCAGAAAGTTCGGCCAGAATTGCGTGTCGAAATACGCTCCATCCGCGCGGAAAGTAAACCACCGCCACGTCTCCGCATCATCCGCCGCAGCGCGCACTTCGGCTTCATCCTCGGGCTGCACTGTATCAAGCCGCACCCCGGCCAGCGTCTCAAACGCATCATCAAGCTGGATCATATTGCCTCCCGACCAAGTACGGGCTTAGTCAATAAGCGCCCGCTGCCGCGCCGCAAGCCTCAAGTCTTCACGATGATCGGGGTGGGCAAGACCAATCAGGGCCTCTGCCCGCTCTTCCGCGCTCAGGCCGATCAGGCGTGCGGCCCCAAACTCGGTGACAATCGTATCGACATCATTGCGCGGGGTGGTCACTGCGCCCGTCAGCTCCGGGACAATCCGCGAGACCTTGCCATCGCGCGTGGTCGAGCGCGTCGCGATGATCGAGCGCCCACCTTTCGAGGCCCGCGCCCCACGGACAAAGTCCAATTGTCCGCCAGAGCCACTATACTGGCGCCCTTTCAGGCTTTCAGAATTACACGCTCCGGTCAGGTCAACTTCCAGCGTCGCATTGATCGAGATAACGCCGGGATTCTTGGCGATGTGGCGGGGGTCGTTGACGATATTCACCGGATGACTGTTCACGGCTGGGTTGTCATCAATCAGGTCATACATCCGCTTATTGCCCAGCGCGAAGGTGAACACCGTGCGCCCCGGAAACGTATTCTTCCGTCGGTTGGTCACCGCGCCACAATCGATCAGCTCGACCAGCCCCGGTGAGAGCAGCTCGGTATGGATGCCGAGGTCATGGCGCGACTTCAAATGCTCACAGACAATGCCCGGCAGTGCGCCAATGCCCATTTGCAGGCAGGCTCCATCCGGCACCATGTCCGCGACGATCTTTGCAATCTTGTGATCGGCCTCGCTCGGCTCTTTTGTCGGCACTTCATGCAGAGCAACATCATGCTCGATCAGGGCATCAATCTCGCTGATATGGATCATTGAGTCGCCAAACACGCGCGGCATTTGCGGGTTCACCTCAACAATCGTGTGCTTGGCCGTGCGCGCCGCTGTGCTGGCATAGTCATTATTCGTCCCGAAAGAGAAATAGCCGTGTCGATCCATCGGCGACACCACGACCAGACAGGTATCGAGATCCACATGCCGCTCAAACAAAGCTGGCGCATCAGAGAACGCGACCGGCACAAAGTTCACCACTTTACGCCCCTCGACCTCTCCGCGTTTGGCCAGTTCGCGCTCAATCGGCCCCATGAACATGCAATGGGGCTGTATCCGGTCGAGCAATTCATAGCGCAAAACCGTCTCAGCGGCCCCGGGCATGGAGTGGAAATACCAGAGCTTCAGGCCTGAAACCGCGCGCGCCTCCAATCGCCGTGCCAACGCCGCAAGCAAAGCTGGCGGTTCACTTAGCGCCATGCCCATGGCGATATTCTCGCCACTCTTAATAAGGGCAACCGCCTCATCCGCGTTCATACGCTTTTCGGTATAGGCTGTTTCAAACGATGTCATGGGATCTCCAATCCGGAATGATCATTGCACGACCATAGCCAAGACGCGGCCCACAGAATAGCGGGCGTTTTGCCCCTTTCCGATTTGCAATGATTGCAACCATGCACCTCGATTTGTGCTTTAAACATACCGACCTCAGCGATATAGGAAAGCCATGTCTCTTATCGGTCTCATTGGCGGGGTCAGCCCCGAAGCCACGCACATCTATTATCGCTTGTTGAATGATCACGCGCGTCGCCATCAGGGCGGCCAGCACTCGGCGCAGGTCCTGTTCTACATGCTCGATTATGGCACCATGTATGGTCACTATAAAGCCGAGGACTGGCCTGCCTTCACCACCGAGGTTGTGGCCGCCGCACAATCTTTGAAAGCGGGTGGCGCGACCGCCATCGCGATCACCTCCGGCACAACCCATGTCGCCGCAAAGGCTGCTGGCGAAGCGACAGGTCTCCCCGTCATTCACATGCTCGACAGCCTGAGTGAAGCCATGACCATGCAAGGGTCAAACCGTCCGCTCCTGCTCGGTACGCCATGGGTCATGAGCGGTGATTTCTTCGCCCCCGAACTCGCCCAGCGCTATTCGGGAACCCCGATCATCCCAAGCACCGAAGACCGCGAGCTTGTCGGTCGTGTCATCTTCGACGAACTTGTCAATGGCGTCGTCAAAGACAGCTCCCGTGCCGCCATGTCGGACCTCGTCGCCCGCTATGCGACCCAAGGTGCAGACGGGGTCATCCTCGGCTGCACAGAACTGTGTATGATCCTTGAACAAGCCGATTGCACCGTCCCCGTATTCAGTACCACCCACATCCACGCCGATGCGATCGACGCATGGATGCAGGCGCAAGCCGCATCAGGCTGATCTTTTGTTCCAGCGTCCTTCTGCTGCGGATTGGCGACTGACCAGCCTTGTCTTCATCGCTTTTGCCATCCTGGCTGTCAGTTTCGGTTTCGCCTCAGGCTTATTCCAGTACGAATTGGCCGAACCTACCTCAATCCTGCGCACTGCCATAATTGCGCTTATCCTACCCGCTTTTCTGGAAGAGCTGGTCTTTCGCGGCCCTGTGCTCTGGTTGGCCAAACGCCAAAACCGCTATCTCCCATTGGTCGCGGGATTGTCCTTTCTTCTTTTCATTCTCTGGCATCCGCTGAATGGCTGGCTCTTCTTGACTGAGGCCCGCGACTATTTTTTTGACTGCCGCTTCCTGATCATAGCAGCTGGACTTGGCGCCATCACGACATGGCTTGCATGCCGCATGCGGTCACTCTGGCCACCCATCGTCTTTCACTGGCTCGCCGTGGTCGGTTGGAAAGCCTGCCTAGGTGCCCCTGCTTTTCTTTGAGCTGGACCGCCCCTCAAGTAAGGGCAAACCAGATGGCCGCTCCGCCTGTCACCAGCATAACCAGCAGGGTCCCAAGCGTCCCGATCATACGCCCCAGGCCTGACCCCGTTCCACTGCCCAATGTGAAAGCATGAGCGATACGGAAGAGAAGAAAGCTTCCGCCCAGAATATGGATCAGCATGACCGGCGCGGCCAATGCGGCCAGGCCATACAGCCCCAGAAGCGTAATCGGCACATCTTCCACGGCATTGCCTTGCACCCGCATCGCCTGACGCATCGGGTCATTCCCGCCATCTCCGAAATTCACCTGCTCCGAGACGCGAACCCGGCCTGCATTCAATTTCAATCCGATAAACAGAAGAACGAATAATCCGGAATAAAGCGCCACAGCTTCAATCTGTGTCATGGTAAAGCCTCCCAAGCATTGTTGTTATGCATAAGGCCTATCCACCTGATTTTAAGCACGCAAGGCTTTTCGCCTTTTCAAAGCATCAGCTTTAACCTAACTTGCCTGCATCCGAGGGGCGCGTCTGGAAAGCGCTGAGATTGGTCTGATACCGACCGAGCACCCTTAGAACCTGATCCGGGTCGCGCCGGCGTAGGAACGGAAACGAGACGCTAAACGCTCCCGGGTCTTCAACACTTGGAGAAGACCCATGAATAAGCCAACCAATCAGTCCGAGTTCGAGACTCCAAAAGTCACGACTGGCCCACTACCATCCTCGCGCAAGGTCTATACCCACCCGCAGGCCGATCCGAGCCTGTCTGTCCCGCGCCGGATGATTGACCTGCACCCAAGCGCCAATGAAGAGCCTGTCCCGGTCTACGATACGTCCGGCCCCTATTCCGACCCGTCCGTCACAATTGACGTTGAGAAGGGCCTCGCCCGCCACCGCAAGGACTGGGTGCTCGAACGCGGCCATGTCGAGGAATATGAAGGCCGCGATGTCAGACCTGAGGATAATGGCGGTGCGACAGGCAAATACCTCGCCCGTGAATTCCCGGTCAAACACCGCCCCCTGCGCGGCGACGGCTCCGGCCCGGTCACCCAGTTCGAATATGCAAAGGCCGGGATCATTACCAAGGAAATGATCTATGTCGCCGAGCGCGAAAACCTTGGCCGTCAGGAAGCCCTCGCCAACGCTGCCGAGACCATCGCGCAGGGCGAAAGCTTCGGCGCCGACATCCCTGAATTCATTACCCCCGAATTCGTCCGCGACGAGATCGCCCGTGGCCGCGCCGTCATCCCATCCAATATCAACCATGCCGAGCTGGAGCCGCAAATCATTGGCCGCAACTTCCTGGTCAAGATCAACGCCAATATCGGCAACTCCGCCGTTGCTTCCAGCGTTGAGGAAGAGGTCGAGAAAATGGTCTGGGCGACCCGCTGGGGCGCTGACAATGTCATGGACCTCTCAACCGGGCGCAACATTCACAACACGCGCGAGTGGATCCTGCGCAACAGCCCCGTCCCGATCGGCACCGTGCCGATCTATCAGGCGCTGGAAAAAGTCGATGGCGTCGCCGAAGACCTGACCTGGGAGGTTTACCGCGACACCCTGATCGAGCAGTGCGAGCAAGGCGTCGACTATTTCACCATCCATGCGGGCGTGCGCCTCGCCTATATCCACCTGACCGCAGAGCGCGTCACCGGCATCGTTAGCCGTGGTGGCTCGATCATGGCCAAGTGGTGCCTCGCCCACCATGAAGAGAGCTTCCTCTATACCCACTTTGCTGAGATTTGCGACATCATGCGCGCCTATGATGTCACCTTCAGCCTCGGTGACGGCCTGCGCCCCGGCTCCATCGCTGATGCCAATGACGCGGCCCAATTCGCAGAGCTGGAAACCTTAGGCGAGCTGACCAAGATCGCCCATGCCAAAGGCTGTCAGGTGATGATCGAAGGCCCCGGCCACGTGCCGATGCACAAGATCAAGGTCAACATGGACAAACAGCTCAAGGAATGCGGCGAGGCCCCGTTCTACACGCTCGGCCCACTGACCACAGACATCGCGCCCGGCTATGACCATATCACCTCCGGCATCGGCGCGGCGATGATTGGCTGGTTCGGCACCGCCATGCTCTGCTACGTCACGCCGAAAGAGCATCTCGGCCTGCCAGACCGAGACGACGTAAAAGTCGGCGTCATCACCTATAAGCTCGCCGCCCATGCCGCCGACCTCGCCAAGGGTCATCCGGCGGCGCAGGTCCGCGATGATGCGCTTTCACGGGCTAGATTCGAATTCCGCTGGGAGGATCAGTTCAACCTGTCGCTCGACCCCGAAACCGCCCGCGATTATCACGACCAGACCCTGCCGAAAGAGGCCCACAAGGTCGCCCATTTCTGCTCCATGTGCGGGCCGAAATTCTGCTCAATGAAGATCACCGCCGAAGTCCGCGACTATGCCGAGACCTTAAGCGACAATGAAAAAGCCGACCTCGAACGCCAAGCCGCCGAAGCCAAAAAAGGCATGGAAGAGAAATCAAAAGAGTTTATGGAGAAAGGGGCGCAGATTTATTTGGAATCCCAACCCTCTTGACTTGACAGAATTGGCAACCAAAATCCCACTTGGGAAAATAGAGGGGCGTCAATGAATTTAGGTAATCTGTTTGCGGGTGTGAGCGCACTCGGCATACTAGCGACTGGCTTGTGGTGGGGAGCTGTCGAGTACGACTCGGTTCAAGATCGCCTCAGCGCTATGGAAGCGCGTCTCGGAGACTATGACACTCTTAGTGAGCCGGAAGGGGCTACAGAAGTAGCTAGACGACTTAACAAGCTTGAGGCTCAAGTATCGTCACTGACATCTGTGTCTGCCGTTATCGAAACTCGAGTTGATGGCATAGATGCGACTACTGGTGGTGCAACTAGTGAGCTTGGTCAAAGGGTTACTAGACTTGAGGAGAATGTTGCGGCGCTAGCTCAACGAAAGCAAGTTAGCACCGAACCGTCGCAGAAAGTTGAATCAGTCAATGTATTGAGTCCCTCGCAGCCGTCAGCCGCCCAAGCGTATGATAGACGAGTCCCTACAGCTCAGTCTGTCGGCCCATTCGCAGTATCATTAGAACGATGTTCAAAACGCGGAACATCATTGGAGTGTTTCGGTAACCTTAATTATAGCGGTCCTGCCAGACAAGTATGGCTTGATAAATGCGTGTTAAAAGACCAAAGCAATCAAACTTGGCTACCATCAGAGTATTCGTTGGCTGGAGATACGGTTCTTGATGAAGTTATTAAGAGCTCGGTCAGGCCAAATATAGCCGCGGGCGATCATCAAATAATTATATCTTTTAAAGATCTAGTGATGACAAATTCTTATACCCTGCAATGCAGAATAGATAGAAAGTACACTGTATCTTTTGACAATATACTGGAGCGATAGTCAGCGTCGCTCCGCGCGCGTAAGGCAGGATAGCGCGAGCGTATCCCGCCAATAAAACAGGCCAAAGCTATGGTCAGCTCATAACCCGCCCTACTTTTGCTCTGTGCATTTTGAGAAGGCCTCCCCACGGCTTGTTCATAGGGTTCATTTCCCATGCTCTGTCATGAAGGTAAGGCGTTATTGCTACCCCTTATCCCGGACGAACCCATAAGGGATGGATTGCACGGTCAAGCCGTGCAAAGCGTGACGTGAGGGGGCTCAGAAACCAATCCCACCCCTTATCCTCGCGCGTATAATGCTTGCCATCTCCCCTCTATGACAGGGTCTTTCCGGAACAGCTGGAAATGAGGGTGAGAGTGGTGGTCTGTGTCTGCTGGCTTTGGGTCCGTGCCCGGTCTTGCGGAACAGTCGGGTGGTTATGGCGCGAGGAGGTGAGCGATCTCATCTCCGACAAGCGCTAAAGCCCGGACCTGTGCTGGTGAAAGCTGCATGGGAAATGACCGAAAATACGCCACCGCGGGCGCGCTCAGGCTGGGCGCTATAGCCGTCTCGAAAGAGCGGCAGTCGATCGCGTTCACCCTGAGCGCGCCCAGGCCCTGTATATCCAGACGTTGCGAGGCGGTCTGGTTTTTTGTGCTGGGGTAAATCCACACCAGCTTTGCCAAATATCCCCTTCGCCCGTATGATGCGGCCAAACAGAAGGGGAAGACTATGAAAGCCAGATTACTCGCCCTCACCCTGCTCGGCGGCGCAATTGCCATCTCGGGCCATGCCCAGCAACGCGCTATGCAGGCCGCACCCGCCGAAGCGGAACAGCCTCAAACGCTGCCATGGCAGACCATGGTCTCGCTGCGCGTGTTGGAGCGCACCCATGATGAGTATGCCAAGCTGCATGGGGAATTGGTGGTCTATCCCGTCAGCAAGAATAAGACGCGCACCTATAAATGGGGCGGATCGAGCTGTCCGGGCCGCACGCTCTCCGATACGAATGTCCTGCTGCTGTCGCAGGGTCTCGCCAACAAGATGAAAGTCCAGATCGAGACAAAAATGGGCGCTGGCGGCGCCAAGTGCATCGTTGGCTTTAGATTGGGGCACTAAAGTTTGTGCCCTGCGCTGAGCGGCTGTGCCGCAGCAGGGCGAAGCGGGTTCCGCGCCTGCGGCGCATGAACCGGGCTCAGGGCCGTTTTGTGTTCGGAGCGTAAGGTGCGTGTGAAGAGACAGAGCCTTCAGCCTGGTTCATGGGCTGGCAAAGCCAGACCGGAACCGGCTTGTGGGCGCTCGCCGAAGGCGTTAGCGCGCCCACCTAAAACGGCACCCCGTCATCGCTCTCGCCTGTGCCACCAGGGGCAAGGCCAGCAAAGTCAAACACGCGCGGGTCGTGCAGATGGCTGGGCCGCACCGTCGCCAGCGCATGCGCCATCACTTGCCGCACGCCGGGTTTGCGCTGTTCCCAGTCATTCAGCATCTGCTTCATCGCAACACGCTGTAACCCATCCTGAGAGCCACAGAGATTACACGGAATAATCGGAAACTGCATGGCGGTTGAGAACTTTTCGAGGTCACTCTCCGCCGCCGTGATTAGCGGGCGCAAGACCATGACATCGCCCTCATCATTGAGCAGCTTTGGCGGCATCGCCGCAAGGCGCCCACCATGGACGAGGTTCATCATGAAGGTCTCAAGCGCATCATCGCGGTGGTGGCCCAGAACGATGGCATCGCACCCCTCCTCCCGCGCAATGCGGTACAGAATGCCCCGCCGCAGACGCGAACAAAGCGCGCAGAACGTGCGGTCGGCAGAGACTTTCTCGGTGACGATGGAATAGGTGTCTTCGGTTTCAATCCGGTAGGGCACGCCGGTCTTCTCCAGCCATTCCGGCAGAACATGTTTGGGAAAACCAGGTTGGCCCTGATCGAGATTACAGGCGAGCAGATCAACCGGCAGCGCCCCCTGCCATTGCAGGTCGAGGAGGACAGCCAGCAGGCCGTAACTGTCTTTGCCGCCCGACAGGCAGACGAGCCATTTGGGACGTTTCTTGGCCTTGCGGTCGACCAGTTCATATTGGTCAATCACCTGCAGCGCCCCGCGCACCAGCCGCTTGCGCAGCTTCTTGAAGCTCACCGATGAGGGCACATCGGCAAAGATTGGCGGGACAGTTGAGAAAGACGTGTCAGGCATCGGCCTCTTTTGCCTGAACTGGAGCTGAGTTCAAGCCAAAGGCATCAGGATGGCTCAGGCCGCCTTGTCCCAATAGGATTTGGCGGCTGATTTCGATTTGCGGGACTTGGGCTTTGGATCGTTGAGGCTCCAATACTCCGAGGCACACATCCAGCGCGCGCGAAGCTTCTCATGGTTTGGAGCATCGCAAGAACTGCGGGGTTTGTGAATATCATTGAGCTTTGGCTTGAGATGACGGATGAGGTCTTCCTCTATCCGGTCGACCTTGCTGTAATCGGCATGGCGAAAATGGATTTCATTCGCCCCTTTTTTGCGGGCGTCAGTCCAGCGCTCATGACCATCGACACGCTCCAGCAGGTTCTTGGCCTTTCCAACATAGAGAGCCTTGACGAAAAAGATGAAACGGCGGCGCGCGAAAACATAGATGCCGCTCCGCTCAGGCAGGCCCGAGACGTGCTGGCGAACCTTAAATCTGTAAAGTTCGTTGCTTTCCCCGCGCCAGAAATAGCGTTTCTTGAAGATCATCTCGCCTGCTCCGCTTTAGCAATAGCGTTAATAAATGGCGGCAAATCGTTAACCTTTGGCAAACACAGGACTCAGGCGCGCAATCGCATGACCTTACGAACAGGAGCAAAGCTCTGCCGATGCTGCGCGCACGGGCCAAGCTGCGAGAGCGCTTGCGCATGTGCGGCGGTGCCATAGCCTTTATGGCCCGCAAAACCATAGCCCGGGAACTGCGTATCGAGATCAATCATCAAGCGATCCCGCGCTGTTTTTGCCAGAATGGAAGCTGCTGAGATTGCAGGCTCTGTCAGGTCACCTTTGATAATGGCTTGCGCAGGCACTGGCAGGTTCTGCGGCAACGCATTGCCATCAATCAGGATTTGATGCGGCCTGACAGAGAGCGTCTGTACCGCCTGGCACATCGCCGCAAAGGTTGCTTCGCGAATGTTGATGCGGTCAATCTCTTCAGCGCTGACATGCACAACAGCCCAGGCAATCGCGTGGGCCTTGATTTGGGGTTCAAGCAAGAGCCGCTTTTTCTCGCTTAACTTCTTGGAGTCCGTCAGGCCCTCAATTGGCTTATCCGGATCAAGGATCACAGCCCCGGCGGTCACAGGCCCGGCCCATGGGCCACGCCCGGCCTCGTCGACACCGCAAATAAATTCTATATCGCTCATCCAGACAAGCAAAACCGATTCCGGGAGAGACACCATGACCAGCCCTTACGCAATACAGATTGAACAAACCGGCGGGGTGGAGGTTTTGCAGAAAGTTGAGCGCGAACCTCGCGTCCCCGGCCCCGGCGAAGCGCTCGTTCGTCAAACCGCTATCGGGCTGAACTTTATCGACACCTATCACCGCACAGGCCTCTATCCGGTCAAACTACCGTTCACGCCGGGATCAGAAGGCGCCGGCATTGTCGAGGCGGTCGGTGAAGGCGTTGAAACCCTGAAACCCGGTGACCGGGTCGGCTATCTCGGGGCTGGCGCTTACACGAGCCATTACACGGGGCGTGCGGCCATGATGGTGAAGCTGCCCGATGGTATTAGCGAGGAAACCGCTGCGGCTGTCATGCTCAAAGGGCTTACCGCCTGGATGCTCTTGTTTGAGGTTCGTCGCGCCTCCCCCGGAGAAACCGCTTTGGTTTGGGCACCCGTTGGCGGTGTCGGGTCATTGCTGGTGCCATGGGCAACCTCTCTTGGTGTCAAAGTCATCGCGGCGACATCCAGCGAAGACAAGGCTGCAAGGGCCCGCGAGCTCGGCGCTGCTGAGACGGTCCTCACCAACGGCAATGTTGCCGAAGCGGTTCGTGAGCTGACAGGCGGAAAAGGCGTTGATGTGAGTTATGACAGTGTTGGCAAAGCCTCTGCCGAAGCGTCTCTGAACAGTTTGAAACCACGCGGGTGGTGGATCAGTTATGGCAATGCGTCTGGCGCTGCTGAGCCGATCGCCCCGGTTATTCTTGGGGCCAAAGGCTCACTTGTTCTGACCCGGCCAAGCCTGTTCAGCTTCATTCCAACGCCGCAAGACCTTGAGCGCGGCGCTGCAGCCCTATTTGGCGCGCTGCGGGCAGGTACACTGAAACCGCATATCGGCCAGAGATTCGCGCTCTCTGATGTTGGTCAGGCCCATACCGCGATTGAAAGTGGGAAAACTGTCGGCGCGACGCTTCTCATCCCTTAAGGGCCTAAACATGCGCAGTTTCAGGCTCTACTCAGCTTCGGCTACCACTGGCTCCAACAGCATGAGTAGCGCCGGATCGATATAGAAATCCTTCCGGCGGTCATCGCTCGCTGGATTGCGCCACTTTACGGCCCAATGCAGGTGCGGCCCCGTTGTGCGCCCGGTATTACCAGACAGCCCAAGCTGTTCGCCAACCTCGACCTGAGTGCCCGCTTCAACCTGAACCTCAGACATGTGCATGAAGACTGAGACAAGCCCTTCACCATGGTCGAGGAAGACCGTCCCGCCTTCATAGTAGAGGTCGGGATCGCCAAGCGTCACGATACCTGCTGCGGGCGCAATAATCGGCGTCCCAACCGGGATCGCGATATCATAGCCATAGTGTATGCGCGTCCGCTCACACGGCTCCCCATCATGGCCGACCCCGATATATTTTCGAGCCGGACCAAATGGAGAAGACATTCTGCCTTCTGCTGGCCGTATAAAGCCATTCAGCGCGCCAGCCCCGCTCTCAAAGCGCTTGAACGCGTCCTGTTTTTTCACCCAGCTTCGACCCGCATGCGCCTTTTGCTCTTCGGTGCGCGCATCAACCTTATCGCAGTCCAGCCCCTCAATAATACGGAATGGGTCTTCACGCGGCGCAATCTCAACCTCGACTGGGGCGAGCACCGGATTATCAGCCTCAATGCGTATGACAGTCGCCTCAGTCCGCAAGACACCAATCGTTGCAACACCCTGCGCATTCACGCTGACGCTTCGCTCGGCTTCGCCCTCAAGACCAGAAACTTTCAAAGTCTCTGCCCCTTCCGCATGGCAGAGCAATAGACCTGCCTGAACCGCCTGCCCTGTGCATGAAATGGTCGATGCTGTCACCATATTCGGAGACGCCTGTGATGGCTGTCCGGTGCCCCACACCGCCAGTACGACCAGTAACTCGCGCAAGCCAATCACGCGCTCAGCCGCCCATCGCCTTGGCAGCAGCAGCGGCATCAATGTAGGCTTCCTGTCGGGTCGCGCTCCAGTACCGAAGTGCGGCAATCGGAATTTTGCGTCCGGTGACTGCGCACGTCACATAATCACCCGGCTCCAGCAGCTCCAGATCCCCTGGCAGGTACTTCAAACGCGCCTCACCCGGCGCTCGGTCTGTCTTCTTTAGCATTCTCCGAATGTGCCTTATTATAAGGAAAAAGAAAAGCCCTTAAGCGCAAGAAGTTTTTGCTTTGTTCTTTGGAACATTTGTGGTACGAACATCTATCGCATGAGGGCTGGCGGGGTGTTTCCGTCGCCTAGTATAGACGGAAAGGAACGACTCATGGCCAAAGCAGCTCTACAACTCGTGGATAAGGAGTCCGGCGTGGACAAGCAGAAAGCCCTCGAAACCGCGCTCGCCAATATTGACCGTGCCTTTGGTAAAGGTTCGGTGATGCGGCTGGGTGAGAAAACCGCCATGGATATTGAGGCAATTTCAACCGGATCATTAGGTCTGGATATTGCTTTGGGGATTGGCGGCCTGCCTAAAGGGCGGATTATCGAAATTTACGGGCCGGAAAGCTCGGGTAAGACAACCCTCTCCCTGCATGTTGTCGCTGAGGCCCAGAAGAATGGCGGCGTTTGTGCCTTTGTTGACGCGGAGCACGCGTTGGACCCGGTCTATGCCGGTAAGCTTGGCGTAGACCTTGATGATCTTCTGATTTCGCAGCCTGACACGGGCGAACAGGCCCTCGAGATTGCTGATACACTTGTCCGCTCAGGTGCTGTTGATGTTCTGGTGATTGATTCGGTTGCGGCACTGACCCCACGTGCGGAAATTGAAGGTGAGATGGGTGACAGCCTGCCCGGCCTGCAAGCGCGCCTGATGAGCCAGGCCCTGCGCAAGCTGACCGGCTCGATCTCCAAGTCAAACTGTATGGTCGTCTTCATCAACCAGATCCGGATGAAGATTGGGGTGATGTTTGGCAGCCCGGAAACCACGACAGGTGGGAATGCGCTGAAATTCTATTCCTCTGTGCGTCTCGACATTCGTCGCATCGGCGCAATCAAGGATCGGGATGAAGTCATCGGCAACCAGACCCGTGTCAAAGTCGTCAAAAACAAGGTCGCTCCACCTTTCCGGCAAGTTGAGTTCGATATCATCTATGGTGAAGGCATCTCCAAGACGGGCGAACTGATCGACCTTGGCGTGAAGTCGGAAGTGGTTGAGAAATCGGGCTCCTGGTACTCTTATGGCACAGAACGGATTGGTCAGGGCCGGGAAAAGACCCGCCAATTCCTGCTCGCCAATCCAGCCATCGCTGATGAAATCGAGTATGAGATTCGCAAGCGATCTGGCTTGCTGTCAGAAGTTTTGCTGACGGATAGCAATGCAGATGATGGCGAAGATGACGCCGCTGCAACCGGTTAAGCTGTAATATCTCAGGCGCGCAGAGGGCTATCCCTTGGCGCGCCTTAAAACCCTGCGTATATGGCCTGTTCAATCCCTTGCGGATTATTGAAGCATTTCAGGACCCTGCCATGACGAGTGTGAACGATCTTCGCGAAAGCTTTTTGTCTTATTTTGAAGGACAGGGGCATACACGCAAAGCCTCTGCACCTCTGGTTCCGCAAGACGATCCAACTCTGCTTTTCGTCAATGCCGGCATGGTGCCTTTCAAGAATATCTTCACCGGGGCGGAGAAACCATTTGCCCCACGCGCGACAACCTCCCAGAAATGCGTCCGCGCGGGCGGTAAGCATAATGACCTCGACAATGTCGGATACACAGCGCGCCACCACACTTTCTTTGAAATGCTCGGCAATTTCTCGTTCGGGGATTATTTCAAGGATGACGCGATCAAGTTTGGCTGGGACCTGATCACCCGTGAACTGGGCCTGCCGAAGGATAAGCTTCTCGTCACCGTCTACGCTGAAGATGATGAAGCCGCAGCGATCTGGAAAAAAGTGGCCGGTCTCTCGGACGACCGCATTATCCGGATTGGAACGTCAGACAATTTCTGGTCCATGGGGGATACAGGACCCTGCGGCCCCTGCTCTGAAATCTTCTATGATCATGGCCCGGATGTCTGGGGCGGACCGCCCGGAAGCCCTGAGGAAGACGGCGATCGGTTTATCGAAATCTGGAACCTGGTCTTCATGCAGTTCGACCAGCAAGCTGATGGCACCCGTCAGGCTCTGCCAAAGCCGTCCATCGATACCGGTATGGGGCTGGAACGGATCGCCGCGGTCCTGCAAGGCGTTCACAATAATTATGAGATCGACCTGTTCCAGAACCTGATTGCGGCTGAAAGTGAAGTCTACGGTCAAAAGCCGACAGAGGACACGATTGCCTCCTTCCGGGTGATTGCTGATCACTTGCGCACCTCGGCCTTCCTTGTCGCCGACGGGGTTCTGCCCTCGAATGAAGGGCGGGGCTATGTCCTGCGCCGGATCATGCGGCGGGCAATGCGTCATGCTCATATCCTTGGTGCGCGTGAGCCGGGTATGCACAAATTGGTCAGCGCCCTGCGCGGTGAAATGGCCGCAGCCTTCCCCGAGCTTGATCGCGCCAGCACAGCGATTGAAACGGCACTGCATGATGAGGAAGAGCGGTTCCAACGCACCCTTGGTCGCGGCCTCGTTTTGCTTGATGAAGCCGCATCCGACCTGAAGGCTGGCGACCAGCTGAGCGGTGATACGGCCTTTAAACTCTATGACACATATGGCTTCCCACTTGATCTGACGCAGGACATCCTGCGCGCCCGTGATGTCACGGTTGACGAGAAAGGCTTTGAAAACGCCCTGCAAGGTCAACGTGAGCGCTCCCGCGAGGGCGGCTTCTCTTCCGGCGATAGCGCGGCTTCTCCGGTTTGGTTTGACTTACGCGAAGAGCATGGCCCGACTGTTTTCCTTGGCTATGACCAAGTTCACAGCGAGGGAAAACTCACCGCAATCGTCACAGATGGCGAACGTGTGGAGAGCCTTACAAAGGGTTATACCGCCGAACTGCTCTTCGATCAGACCCCATTCTATGCCGAGAGCGGTGGACAGGCCGGAGACCACGGCACGGTCACTTTCGCGTCTGGCGCGCGTTTCCGTGTCATCGATGTCGTCAAACGCGCCGGGGACTTGCACAGCCATGTCGGCGAGTTGATTGAGGGCGACCTCACACTTGGAGAAACGGCGGCCCTCGCCATTGATGCCACGCGCCGGACACAAATCATGTCCAATCACTCCGCCACACACCTCCTGCACGCGGCCCTGCGCAACGTATTGGGCACGCATGTCACCCAGAAAGGATCGCTGGTTGAGGCCGATCGGCTGCGCTTTGACTTCTCGCATAATGCGCCGCTCACCGATGCTGAAATCGAAGCCATCGAAGATGAGGTGAATGCTGTTGTCCGCCAAAACCGGGATACGGGCATCAAGGTCATGAGCCCGGATGCCGCGATTGAAGCCGGGGCTTTAGCTCTCTTTGGCGAAAAGTATGGCGATGAAGTTCGCGTCCTGACAATGGGACAGGCGCTTGCCGAACAGGATAACCCCTACTCTGTTGAGCTGTGCGGCGGGACGCATATTGAGCGGACTGGCGATATTGGCCTGTTCACGGTTCTGTCTGAAGGCGGTGTATCGGCGGGTATTCGCCGGATTGAGGCCACAACCGGCGCCGAGGCGATCGCCTTCCTGCGCGGGCGCGCACAAGTCGCTGTTGATCTGGCCGCGTCCCTCAAAGTGCCTCTGAAGGATGTCTCGCAAAAGGTGTCCGGACTGGTTGACGATCGCAAGAAACTGGAACGCGATCTGGCGCAGACCAAGAAAGCCCTCGCTATGGCCGGTCAGGGTGGCGGCGCGCCGAGCGGGCCGGAAGAGATCAATGGGATCAAGCTTGTCGCCAGGGTTGCTGAGGGGGTCGGCGGGAAAGACCTGCGCGCCTTGATCGATGAGGCCAAAGCCCAGATGGGATCTGGCATTGCGGTGTTCATTGGCGTGAATGATGGCAAGGCGGCTGTGGCCGTCGGGGTGACAAAGGACCTAACCGAACAAATCTCAGCCGTTGATCTCGTCCGTGTTGCTGCAGCAGAAGTTGGCGGCAAAGGCGGCGGTGGTCGCCCGGATATGGCGCAAGCTGGCGGGCCAGATGGCAGCAAAGCGGAGGTCGCACTTGAGGCAGTTCGGACAGCGCTGAAAGGTTAGGCGCCGGGCATTAGCGGGGTGGGAAGAGTGGTTCCTCATCCCCTGCCCGCCATTGCGCGTATTTCGGCATAATGGATGCGAATAGCGGGCCCTCAAGGTGTGTGGCCAACCACCGCTGCAGGTTGGGCAAATCCAATCCGTCAAACCAGGTCCGGTCAGTATTGGCAAACTGACGGACAAATGGAAAAATCGCGGCATCGGCATAGCTAACCTCGCCAAAGAGATTTGGCTTGCCATCCAGAAGCGTGTTCAGTTTTTCCAGGAAGACCAACCCCTTGGCGCGGTGCTCCAGCCCATCGGGTAAATCATAGCGATTAGGGTATTTGTAGCGATCAAGCGCCTGTTTGAACGGGCCATCGCATTCATCGACGAGGGCGCGCATCGCGGCCACATCCCCTGCGAGCCAATTTTCGGGATCAGAACGGCCAAGCGCCCAGTCCATAATATCGCGGCTTTCCTCCAAGACTGTCCCGTCTTCAAGCTGTAGGACGGGCACGGTGGCTTTTGGGGAAATCTCCAGCATCTGCGAAGGCTTATCGCGCAAAACCACTTCGCGCAGGCGACAGGTTTGGCCGGAAACGGCAAGCGCCAGGCGTGCCCGCATCGCATAGGGGCAGCGCCGAAAACTGTAGAGAACCGGATAGGGTTCGGTCATGTCTTATATCTGTTTTTACGTCCGCGGGCGTGGCGTCATCACCACTTCATCCCCGATATGGGTCTCGCCACGCGCTGCGGCAAGGCGAACCTGTTTCTGACGCTCGCGCAGGGACGCGAGACGCTTCTCCGTTAGGTTGCCATGACAATGCGGACAGGACACGCCTTCTTCAAAGCGTGGATCTTCCCGCTCAGCAGCGCTTACCGGCTGGCGGCAAGCATGGCAGAGGCGATAGTCACCAATCTCAAGCCCATGGCGGACAGAGACACGATCATCAAACACGAAGCAATCGCCATTCCAGAGGCTGTTGTCTTCTTCGATCTCTTCGAGATATTTCAGGATGCCGCCCTCAAGGTGGAACACTTCATCCATGCCGGTTTCTTTGACATAGGCTGTGGCCTTCTCACAGCGAATGCCGCCAGTGCAGAACATCGCGACTTTTGGTTTGCGACCTTCGGCTTCGAGTTTTGCCTTGAAGTCCTGAAACCAATCCGGGAATTCGCGGAAGGTTTCGGTCTTCGGATCAATCGCGCCTTCGAACGTGCCGATGGCCACTTCGTAATCATTGCGCGTGTCGATCAGGACTGTATCGGGATCA
This sequence comes from Hyphomonas sp. FCG-A18, assembly GCF_045287255.1. Taxonomy (GTDB): domain Bacteria; phylum Pseudomonadota; class Alphaproteobacteria; order Caulobacterales; family Hyphomonadaceae; genus Henriciella. The sequence goes on along the minus strand of NZ_CP137142.1, from coordinate 854,325 downwards.
GAAATCAGGGCGTTCCAGTCAGCTGGTTTGACATAGGTGCCAACGATCTGGTTGGGGTCGATCCCATCCACACCCATGGTCACGATTTCCTTCTTCAGGCGCACTTTCAAGCGCAGGAAAGGCATCGCGTCGGCATGGGAGTATTTCACCACCATATCCGCGCACCCCGGCAACGCGCGCAGGGCTTTTTCGGCCTTTTCCATGGCTTCGGGCGTTCCGGCAATCGTGCCATTGACGCCTTCCTTGGCGAGCAGGATTGTCCCTTTAATGCCAAGATCAGAGAACCGCTCATAGAGCGGCCCTTGCAAAGCTTCCGGATCATCGAACCGGGTGAAATGGTATAGGGCGGTTACGCGAATATCAGTCATAAGCCGCTCCATAGCGTATGACGCAGCGAGAACCAAGACGGGGGCGCAGATGACGGGTATGCTGAGCTTTGAAACCACGGCCTCTATAATTGCAAGATACTCAAGACGAGTTCGCGACAGGGCAGCCCAGGGTCGTGTGCGAGGTGTGCGCTGAGCGTCCGAGATGAGGCGCGTTTAGGTCGCCCCCCTCAGAAACACACTAAGTCTGTTTCAGCTCTGCGGGGAGCAGTGACATGGGGAAACCGGGACCGCGAAAGTTGGCAGAAGGAATTTTTTTAGCGATGCGCGCGTGAAAGCTCGGCAGCTTCGACCAATGTAGACCCGGTCTCAAATGGTGCGCGGTGTGATATCCTAAATTGCCAGTGAGAATATTATACCAACGATGCATGATATTGTTTGAAGCAGCATATTCATCCACCTCTGAGCACCCGGCATGGTGATCATACGTGTGTCGGCACGTCACTACGAAGCTGATCACCATTGGAACAATAAAGATGGCCAAAGCATTGAAAGCGTTGATCCAGACGAGAGCAACCAAAAGTGTGATGTGCAGCGCCGTCATGAAAAGAAACGTGCGTCGGATATCGGGATGTTCTGCACTGTTTCGAAGTGCGCAGACATAACCGGTCATCACGAGCCGCCATGTATACTCATGCGCAGACATAATCCGGCCGTCAGGCAAGCGCCAAGCCGACTCGTCTTTTGATTGATCCATATAGTGATCATGGTGACCGAGATTGTGATGCAAGACCCAAACATTTGACACTGCCCCAGTCTGTAGCCCAAAGACAATTTCCATAAGGCGATTGCTTACCGCTGAGTGAAAAAATGGCACATGCTGATGGTGATGATTCCAAGCAGCGATACAGACTTTTGCTGGGACCGATAACACCGCCCAAGCAAGCACAAGCGGCCAAGCCGATACCGTCGCAAAAATGATAAGGTCAATCGCGAAGAGCGCCAAAAAAATGGTAACAGGCAATCGGTCTTCGGCAAATCGAAACAAGGTCACGCGTGAAGCCCTCTTTGTCGGAGGGTTTCGGGTTGGCCGAGTGTTTTTTAAGTTAAATGGTGGCAAAGTCGGTCTCACTCGCGCAGTTGGGTGTTAATTTCATGCGCGTAGATCCTTGAAGAAGCTATGGTAGAATAAGATCAATCTCCCGTAGAGCGATTTGCCCCAACCCATCAACGTAAATAACGAAACATTGTTCTTTGCGATTTGATCAGCGTCTTGCTCAGGGCGACTTAAGTCATACGCTCATCCCCCGCAAGAAACGGGTGGGCAAACCTCACCTTAGCGGCCAATCTGAGTGCATGACGACTCAACATGCTCTTCTTGACGAACGGGCCATTGCCTATGAACGCATGGCCGATGCTTTGATCCATTTGGGTGATACCTGGCGCGAATGGCCTGACTTGCGGACTTGCGCCAATGCTATGGGTCTTTCGCCGAGCCACTTCCAACGCGAGTTTACGCGCTGGGCCGGGATCAGTCCGCGTCAGTTTCAGGCCGCGCTAGCCCATGGTGAGGCAGGCGATCTCCTCCGCCAAGGCGCAAGTGTTCTGGACGCAACTTATGAAGCGGGGCTGTCTTCCCCTTCCCGCCTGCATGACCTGTTCATCGCGCATGAAGCCCTCTCCCCCGGGGAGGCAAAGGCGGGAGGTGAGAAAGCGAGGCTGACGATTGGGAAAGCCCCGACACCGTTTGGAACAGGTGTGTTTCTGATCTCCCCGCGTGGGCTATGCGGCCTTGGCTTTGCCGATGAAGGCGTGTCCGACAAGACAGGCTTTATCCATCCGGGCTATACTGAGGATAAGGTTTTTACTGACCTGGCCGGGCGTTATCCCAAGGCCGATATGACCCGTGACGATGCTGAAGCCGGGCGCTGGGCGAACCGAATTTTCGGCGATGGCGGCGAGGTTGGCCTCGCCATCTATGGCACACCTTTCCGCCGGCAGGTCTGGCGCGCTTTACTGGAAATTCCGGAAGGCACGACATGGACCTATGGCGAGGTTGCCGCCAAGGCCGGAAACAAAAAAGCCGCCCGCGCCGCCGGCACTGCCATTGGCGCAAATACGATTGCCTGGCTCATTCCCTGCCATCGCGCGCTTGCATCCGACGGTAGGTTACATAATTACCATTGGGGAACAGCGCGCAAACGTGCGATGCTGGCCTATGAAGCGGTGCGTGCTGCCTGATCAAGCTGCAAAGCCCGCCAAGAAATGCAGGTGAGGCCCATGTATCTTGAACCCATCACGATTGCTTATCTGGCCATGTTTGCCCTGATCGCTTTGTGGGCGATCATATTGGCGTTCCGCTGGCAAAGCCTGCCGCGGTTTGCCGGGCAGGTTTATGATTCCAATACCGAGAAGGGCCTGCTCGATGCGCGGATTGACCGCGAGGGTTATATTCAAGCCTATACACGCGCTGAGGCGCCAAGGTCCGGGGCCTGGCGGTGCGCAACGTCGGCGGTTTGTCTGCTTCTGCTGCCCATTCTGGTGAGCTTCTTTGGGGGGCTTTTGCAAGGCATATGGGATAATCTGGGTGTTGGATTTGGGCCTTATGGCCTTGGCCAGATCGCTCAGGATTTTGCCCTCTTCCTGCTGATCATGGGCGTATATGCCGGAATTCTATATGTCGTGACCCGCTATTATTATCATCGCAGGCCACCGAGCCTGAATGAGGAAGTCACACGTTTAAAACAAGAGGCCGGGCTATGAGTATTGAATATCTGCACACAATGGTACGCGTCACCGATATTGAGGCGTCGCTGAACTTCTATTGCAAGGGCCTCGGTCTGACCGAGATTGCACGATATGACAGCGAGCAAGGCCGTTTCACCTTGGTCTTTCTGGCGAGCCCTGCTGATATTGAACGGGCGGGCGGTATCCCTGAAGGCGTTCGCCCGACAGATATGAGTATTCCCATGGTTGAGCTGACCCATAATTGGGATCCGGAAGACTATGCTGGCGGGCGCAATTTCGGGCATTTGGCCTATTGCGTTAGCGATGTTTATGAGGCCTGCGAAAACCTGCAAAAGCTTGGCGTAACGATCAACCGCCCACCGCGCGATGGCCGCATGGCCTTTATCCGCTCACCTGATGGTATCTCTGTCGAGCTGCTCCAAAAAGGCGAGCCCCTGGAGGCTGCTGAACCATGGGCAAGTATGGAGAATACGGGCAGCTGGTAAGTGCGCTAAAGCTCACTCACCTCACATCCGCGCGCCTCAAGGATTGGCTTCATTTCCCAATACGCCATCGGTGTTCGGTAGAGCGGGATACGCGGGTGCAGGTGGTGGATGACGTGATACTGCATCCCCATTGAGCCAATATTGCCAAGGATAGACCTGAAGCTTCGTGTATCGCGATAACGGCCCTTCTCCTGTGCCGGATGATGCGGGGCCCAGCTGAGATAGTATTGAATATAGGTCAGTCCGATATGGCGCGGCAGCCACCAGAGGAGCGCGGCCTCTATCGCATAGCCTGACCAAGCGAGGCCAAACAGGATACCGTAAAAGACCAGATTGTAGATAACGCCGTCGAGAATGACATCTGGCCGCCCGAGCCTCTGCAAGGTTTCACCATAGGCATTAAAGCCGCCTTTGGCACGGGGCTGTCGGTTCTCGATACTCTTCCATATCGCATGTAGTGGGCCATTAGCGTGGGTTGAGTGATCCGGGTCGAGTTCTGGATCATTCGCGTGCTTATGGTGCTCCATATGCGTGAGCTTTGCGACGCGATAAGGCAAGGTCATCGGAATGGTCGAGAGGTGTCCGACCAGCTGATTGAGCCAGCGCAGCTTTGACCCCGGACGTGCGATAATATCGTGCTGGGCTTCGTGGCTCGGCAGGTAGCTGAGCATAATGTTCAATGTCGAGATCAAGAAACCGAGCCAGAGTGGGATAATTCCCATAAAGACGAGCGGCCAGAGCGACAGCCACACCGCTAAATTCGCGAACGCCCAAAAAACCGCGAGATATGGGAACCTGTCTGTGTGACGATTGGCGATCTCACGCTCAAGCCGCATCAGCTCGCCACTCGATAGGCTTGAGAGATCAGCGGGCAAACTCATAGCCACCGCCCCCGGATTTGAGCAATGCCGCCCAAGAGCGCTGCAAGTCCAAGTCCGCAAACCAATGGGGAAAGTCCAAAAGGTGGCACCCACCCGGCTCGTTCAATCACCTGCATCGTCAAAGGGGCAATGAAACCGAAGGCGAATAGTAACGGACCAAGATCAAAGATCGTCTTGATAACCTGAATCATTTTGAGCTCCTCAACCCAAAAGATGACACAGGCGTCAACTTTTTTCAAGTTATGGGCGAGTGAGCCCTATTCCGGCTTCACGAAAGTGATGCTGACCTCGCCTATCCGAATCCCCCAACGGGTCACATAAGCGCGGTTGATCAGAACATTATCCTCAACCAGGTACATCCAGTCATCAAAGCCGACATTCCAGGTGCTGTCACCGACTTTCAGATCGACTTTATACTTCCAGTTAAATGCGTTGCCGGACACTTCACCGGTTGCATAACCGGGCACATCGCCCGCGGTTCCGCGATACAAGCCATCGCCCAGAATATCGATCACCCAGACACGCGTTTCACGTTCCCCATCATTGTAGATAAAGCGCTCGTCCAGGGTCAGCGTGTTGCCTTCGACCGTGCCTGTAATGTCGACTTTGAAGGTGCGTCGAACCTTGCCAAAGCGATCTTCGAATATGCCATAGGCAACTGTCTCTCCGGCAAAATACTCTTCCAGAACCAGTCTTGGTTCCTGAACGGCATAGGCCTCTACAGATGGACCGGTGGCACAAGCGGCAACAGATGCCGCTGCGGCCGCGGCAAGAACTGGGGTAACACGTTTTGACTGTGACATCGGGGTTTCCTATCGCATCCTATATAAAGATACGCAGGAAACCCCGAACTGGTTTAGATCATGCTCTAGTAAAGTGTCGCCAGAGCTTTTGCATCATAATCAGCAAGCTCATCCATGCGGCCGTCTTTGATCTTCTGCGCCCAATGCGGGTCCTGCAACAAAGCGCGGCCTACCGCGACCATATCGAACTCGCCTTTCTCAAGCCGCTCAATCACATCCGCGATTGGACGTGTCTTGGAGTCTTCTCCGGCAAACGCGCCGATAAAGTCAGAAGACAGCCCCACAGACCCCACAGTGATGGATGGCAGACCTGTCAGCTTCTTACACCAACCCGCGAGATTGAGGCCGCCGGGTCCATCAACCTCTTCAAATTCAGCTTCCCACCAGCGACGTTGGCTCGCATGTAAGACATCAACCCCGGCATCAACAAAGACACGCAGGAAGGCTTCCAGCTCTTGCGGGCTTTCGGCAAGGCGCGCAGTGTATTCCTGCTGCTTCCACTGCGACCAGCGCAGGATAATCGGCATCGTGTCCGGCACCTGCTTGCGGCATTCGGCGATGACTTCCCCGGCAAAAGTCGCGCGCTGAACCAGATCACCACCATACTTGTCAGAGCGCGTGTTCATGACGCCCCAGAAGAATTCATCAATCAGGTAGCCATGCGCGCCATGGATCTCGATCGCATCGAAACCGAGACGCGCGGCTTCACCCGCCGCATTGGCATAGGCCATGACCATATCGGCAACTTCGCTTTCGGTTGGTTCAGGCTGCACCTGTTTGCCCGTATGGGTGCGCCCCGATGGACTATCGGAAACAGCGTCAGGGTCGGGACCCGTTCCAGGCTTGCGCATCATGCCAACATGCCAGAGCTGTGGCGCGATCTTCCCAGGCGTGGTGTGCACGGCATCAACCACATTCTTCCAACCCTTCAATGCGGCGTCTGTATGGAAGTTTGGCACACGCGGGTCATTTGAAGCCCCACCCCGGCCAACGGTCGTACCTTCGGTCACGATCAAGCCGACATCTGCTTGTCCACGACGCTGATAATAATCGACGACATCCTGCCCCGGAATCCCGCCTGGCGAGAAGGATCGAGTCATGGGCGCCATGACGATCCGGTTTGGGATGGTCAGACCGCGAATTTTCAGGGGTTCGAATAAAGGGGCAGTGCTGCTCATGGGGTCTCCAATGAAATATACTGCAGGGTTGTGGGGAGTCCCCAGAGCCATATCAAGTCTGACGTGGCGGCAGGGTGCCCTGATCCTGCCCTTCAATTTTCCTAATGTATTCAGGGTGCATTCAGCGCCAGAATCGCAGTTTAGGTGAAAGTTCTGGAGATCTCGCCATGAGAAAGACTGTTTTAGCATCAGCCGTATCAATCGCTGCTTTGAGCGCCTGCTCAACGCCGGGTATCGAATACGAAACGCGTCTCATGCCAGCCAATCTTGATGCAGCGGCAACCCGCAATGTTGCGGTAGAGCGGTTCTCTGGCCCCGGTAGCCGCTGGTACACACGTCAGTTTGAGAGCATGCTGATCAACACAGTCTTTGACGGCCAGCCCTGGTTTTCCATGGCCGCCTATGCCGATCCGGACCCGAAAGTCCAATCAGGCGTCTATGGCGGGGTGATTGATATTGTCGACTATGAAGCCTGGGATGACTATCGCGTCGTGAAGAAATGTATCGAATGGGACGGCCTGTTCGATTGTGAAACGCGCGCCGAGGTCGAGGAGATCTGTTTCCATGACAGCGTGCAGGTCGCCGTTACGCCGCGCCTGATCGAGCTTGGCACAGGCGATATCCTGTTCAACGAGACCTATTATGGCGACGCTTCCTCTTCAGTGTGTGAAGAGCTTGGCATTGTTGGCGAGACTTATGATCGTCACCGCAAATCCAAGCACCGCCATCACGATTTTGGCTTTCTGGGCCTGAGTGCGCCCCGCGATCTGATCATTGAAGCGCTATCAGAGACCTTATCCCCAATCCGCCGTGATATTGCCCCGCGCAATGCCATCGTGAAAGCGGAATTCATCAAGGAAGCTTATGATCCAGTTGTTGCCGCTGATTTGCGGTTTGAGCAAGCGGTTGACCTGGGTCTGAAAAACCCAGTGGCTTCGTGCACACTATGGCAGTCCCTGGCAGAGGCTTATCCAAAGTCTCCGGCGGTGATCCACAATAATGGGGCCTGCGCTGAGGCCAGCCAGCAATTCGGTGATGCACAAGCTTTGTATGCGCAAGCAGCCGACTTGTCCCTCGCCTTCTCTGGCGATGGCCAAACTGTTGCCAAGCCGATCCGCAAGGCTCTGGAAGCGATTTCAAGCCAACGGTTTGGACTGGAAGTGCTGGAGGATATTACGGGTGAACCAACCGGCGATCCGGTTTTCTGAGCTAGCCAGCCTAAAGAACAAAAGCCCGCACCTTTGAGTGCGGGCTTTTCTAATTCTGAAATCAGGAAGCAATCCTAGAGCGCGTCTGTCAGCTCTGGGACCGCATTGAAAAGGTCAGCCACAAGGCCATAGTCAGCAACCTGGAAGATTGGCGCTTCTTCATCCTTGTTGATCGCAACAATGATCTTGGAGTCTTTCATCCCGGCAAGGTGCTGGATCGCGCCGGAAATACCAACAGCGATGTAAAGCTCTGGCGCAACGATCTTACCGGTCTGGCCGACCTGATAATCGTTAGGCGCATAGCCAGCATCAACGGCAGCACGAGACGCGCCAACTGCGGCGCCAAGCTTGTCAGCCAGCGGGTTCATGAGACGCTCAAACTCTTCCGCAGAACCGAGGGCACGGCCACCAGAAACGATGCGCTTGGCAGCAGTCAGCTCTGGACGGTCACTTGCGACAATCTCTTCAGAGACAAAAGCAGACTTAAACGGACCAGCTGGCGCATCAACAGTTTCAACCGCTGCAGAACCACCCTCACCTGCCGCGTCAAAGGCTGTCCCGCGAACGGTCACAACCTTTTTTGCATCAGAGGATTTTACCGTCATGATCGCGTTACCCGCATAGATTGGGCGCTCGAATGTATCTGTGCCTTCAATGCCTGTAATGTCAGAGAGCTGCATCACGTCGAGTTTTGCAGCAATCCGCGGCGTGACGTTCTTGCCCATAGTTGTGGCAGGCGCGAACAGGGCGTCATAGCCATCCATCATCGGAACGATCAGGTCCTGCATCGCTTCGGCCAGCTGCTTCTCATAAGCATCACCTTCAGCGTGAAGCACCTTGCGGACACCGGCGATCTTTGCAGCCGCCGCTGCGACATCACCAGCACCTTTACCAGCAACCAGAACATCAACGTCGCCGCCAAACTTGATCGCAGCGGTTACGGTTTTCGCCGTAGCATCATTCAGAGAAGCATTGTCGTGATCAGCAATTACGAGAACAGCCATTATACAGCTCCTGCAGTTTTGAGTTTCTCAACCAGAGTTGCAACGTCTTCGACCTTCTCACCGGCTTCACGAACGGGCGGCTCAGTCACTTTCACAACGCTCAGGCGCGGGGCGATATCAACGCCGTAATCACCCGGCTCTTTCATATCGATTGGTTTCTTCTTAGCCTTCATGATGTTTGGCAGAGACGCATAGCGTGGCTCGTTCAAACGAAGGTCCGTTGTCACGATGGCCGGGCCATCAAGCGCAACGGTTTGCAGGCCGCCATCGACTTCGCGTGTGACATTGACCTTACCACCTTCCGCCTTCACCTCAGAAGCGAAAGTACCTTGTGGCCAATCCAGCAGCGCGCCGAGCATCTGACCCGTCTGGTTGCTGTCATCATCGATGGCTTGCTTGCCCAGAATAACCAGATCCGGATTTTCTTCACCAACGACCTTGGCCAGCAGCTTGGCAACAGCCAGTGGCTCAACCGTCTCATCAGTCTTGATCAGGATGCCGCGGTCCGCGCCCATAGCGAGCGCCGTGCGGATGGTTTCCTGAGCCTGCTGAGGCCCAATTGAAACAACCACGATTTCGCTCGCCGTGCCGGCTTCTTTCATACGAACAGCTTCTTCGACTGAGATTTCATCGAATGGGTTCATGGACATTTTAACATTGGCCAGATCGACACCGCTCTGGTCCGATTTCACACGGACTTTTACGTTATAGTCGATGACCCGTTTGACAGGCACGAGGACCTTCATCGGCGACTCCTAAGGTTTGGATGAATTTTCACAGGCTGGCAGGTAGCCGTAAGCTGTAATAAAGGCAAGGCTTACGCTAACGTAAAGGTCAATATAACGCAGTTGTGTCTGCTCATAAGGTTTTACCCGGCCTGTGAATGCCCTTAAAGTGGTGCGCAGGAGAGATAAAATGTCGATACGGGTTGCCACCCTTTTGGTTGGTTTGAGTCTTATACCTTTTGCACACGCAGAAGATGTGACCGCACAACAAGCTATTAAAGAATTGAAAGATCGCGGCGCAAATATTGTCGATAGTGTCTTGATATATGGCGAGCCAATTCTGTCAGCTTCAATCGATGGCCAAGGATTCCGCCTAATACTTAGCCAATGCTCCAAACCTGATTACACATGCAAGGTTACGATATTCAGCGCCTGTCAGGTAGGTAAACCCTTATCACGCGATGAGATGATCAGGTTTGCAAATACGCAAAACGCAAAGCCCACATCGCGCGGGACTGCCTATGTCGATAGGGATGGAGGCATCGGGGACGTCATCTGTGTCCGCAAGCGCCGGGATCTTCATATAGAAGACAAGTTCGACATGGCCGACGTTTTTGCCTGGCAGCTGACCCTTCGAGATTTCAATGACGCTGTGGAAGAAGCCAAACGCAAGCGGCAAGTTCGTGACCTTCTCGGTATTGATAGCGCCCCTGCCCCGATGAGCGCAGAAAGTATGCGTCCGCAAGCCCCAGCCGAATAAGTGGATTGACGTTTGCGGGCGTTAGGCCTAGCTCGCGCGGCTTCACATTCAATCTCTCCGAACGTCCGATCCGTTCGGCGCAGACGTAGGAGCCCCCAATGGGTCGTCAAAGAAAACGCAAGGGTGATCCGGTTCATGGCTGGCTCGCCGTCGACAAACCTGTCGACATCACCTCAACCAAAGTCGTGGGCATTCTCAAGCGGCTCTATAATGCCCAAAAAGCCGGACATGGGGGGACGCTGGACCCACTGGCTGATGGCATCCTGCCGATCGCGTTTGGCGAGGCGACCAAGACGGCCCAGTGGGCCATGGACTGCGATAAGGAGTACATCTTCACCATTGAATGGGGCAGTTCCACAGACAGTCAGGACAAAGAGGGTGAGGTCATTGCGACTTCCGATGTACGCCCGTCCCGGGAAGCAATCATTGAGATACTCCCTGATTTTATCGGCGATATTCAGCAAATCCCGCCTAAATATTCCGCGATCAAAGTCGATGGTGAGCGCGCTTACGATCTTGCACGCGACGGAGAGAGCTTCGAAATCCCATCTCGTGAAGTCACGGTTTACGAAGCTGAGCTCGTGGATACACCCGATACCGATCATGCCGTGATCCGCGTTGTCTCAGGTAAAGGCTTCTACGTCCGGGCTATGGCGCGGGATATTGCGCAAGCTTTGGGCGCAGAAGGCCATGTCTCACAGCTGCGGCGTACCCGCGTTGGCCCGATGAGCGAAAGTAATGCGATCAAGCTGACCGATCTTGAAGACATGGGCGAGGATAAGAGCCGTTTGAAAGCTGCGCTATCTCCACTGCAAACCGTTCTGGATGATATTCCACACGTTGAGATCAACGCGAGTGATTCCGCAGCCATCAAACAGGGGCGTGAGGTTCTGTTGCTCCCGCATGTGGTGGAACAATGGAACGCCGACCGTAGCGATGATCCAGAGGATCGCCTGACGCTCGCGCTGTGCGATGATCAGGCTGTTGCTCTGGGTGAGGTTCGCGCCGGGCGCTTCAAACCCTCAAAAGTTTTCCAGCTGTAACGTTTTACTGCGCGGTCCAGCCGCCATCCATCTGAATGATCGATCCATTCATACTGGCCCCGCCATCCGAACATAGGAACACGGCCAGATCGCCAATCTGCTCGGTGGTCACGAATTCCTTGGTTGGTTGGGCGGCAAGCAGAACATCCCGTTTGACCTCTTCCTCGCTAATACCGCGGGCTTTCGCCGTATCGGCAACCTGTCCCTCGACGAGCGGGGTATAGACATAGCCCGGGCAGATCGCGTTGCAGCGGACACCATGCTGCGCGCCTTCGAGCGCCACAACCTTGGTCAGACCAGCAATTCCATGCTTGGCCGCGACATAAGCGGACTTAAACGGGGACGCGACGAGAGCGTGAGCTGACGCGGTATTGATGATTCGCCCCCAGCCTTTCTCTTTCATGCCTGTGATCGCCATCCGGGTTGTATGGAAAGCGGCAGACAGGTTGAGTGAAATGATCAAATCCCAACGCGCGACAGGGAAATCCTCAATCGGCCCGACATGCTGAACCCCGGCATTGTTGACGAGGATATCTACCCCGCCGAAATCACGGGCCACATAACCCATCATGCCTTCAATCGCGTCTGCATCGGTCAGATTCGCGCCAGAAAAACCGACTTTCACGCCATAAAGATCGGTCAGCTCTTTTTTCAGCGCCTCAACTTCATCTTCCGTTGCCAGTCCACTGAGGACAACATCGGCCCCTTTAGCGGCAAGCGCTTTGGCGATTCCCAAACCAATTCCGCTGGTGGACCCGGTTACGAGCGCGGTTTTCCCATCTAACATATCTGACCTTCCATCTTGAGTGCTTCCCCCACTCTGGTTAGACGAAGTACAACATGGATAACAGGCAGGAAACCGTGACATGATGGCGACGCTCGAATCCTTTCAACAAGGCTTCCCAACTTTCCTGTTCATGACAGGTACAGCTGGCATTCTGCTTTTGATTGCCAGTACGGTTTACATTCTCCTGACTCCCTGGAAGGAACTCGCACTCGTCCGCGGCGGCAATGGCTCAGCAGGCCTGGCTCTTGCTGGTGCAATTGTTGGCCTCGCAATCCCGATTGCCTCGTGTTTGGCCTCCAGCATTTCGCTGTTCGACCTGATCCTCTGGGGTGTCGTTGCTTTAATTTTGCAACTCTTGACCTATCGGATCATCGACATGATCTTGAGAGACATACCGGGACGCATTCAGAATGATGAAGCGGGCGCTGCTATCGTTTTGATCGCCTCCAAACTCGCTGTTGCCATGTTGCTTGCCGCAGGCCTTTGGGATCCGGCCTTGCAACGCTTCTAAGCTCGAAAGGAACGCCCCTCGTGCTTCGCTATATACCAGATTGGGTTATCTATCTGCTAGCGCTTGGCGTTGTTCTGTTCGCTGTTTTTGGCACCACGCCTGACCACGATGCACCACCGCCGCCACCGGAAGTCTTTAAAGAAGAAGGCGCAATGTTGCCGCCAGCTTCTCCCTTTGATGAGCGGGTGCTGGTTCAGGTCACCGGGCCACGTGATGGCGTGGGGACAGCCTTTGCTGTAAATGAAGAAGGGCAATGGCTCACCGCTCGGCATGTGGTTGATGGGTGTGATCGTGTGTCTCTCCTTGTTGCGCCCAATCGCTATGTCCCGGTTCGCAGCATCGCCCTATCAGACCGCTATGACCTTGCGCTTCTGGAAACCACGCGCAGCCAAAACCCGGTTGCGCTTGATACCAATGGTGATCTGCGCATTGGGACGTTTGGTTATCATGTCGGATACCCGCAAGGACGGCCCGGTGAGGCCGTCTCCCGCTTGCTCTCCCGCTCAAACCTGATCTCCAATGGACGCCGTTCTGGTAAGGAATCGGTTCTTGCCTGGGCCGAGACCGGCCGCACACGCGGGCTAAATGGCTCACTTGGAGGCCTCAGCGGCGGCCCCGTCTATGACAGCAATGGCCGGGTCCGCGGTGTGATTGTTGCCGAAAGCCCGCGGCGAGGCCGGATCTATACGGCCGCCCCCGAAGCGGTTGCGCGCTTTCTGAACGAGAAGCAAGTGGATGTCATTGGCGAGCGCCCGGAGCCCTTCACGCCGAAAAGCTATGGCCGTACAGCTGATGCCGTGCGCCGGAACCTGCAAGTCGTCAAAGTCGCCTGTGACGTGCAGGAATCATGATGTTTGCGGACCGCCTCGTTCAGGCCGTGGAAAAGCATGGCCCGCTTTGTGTTGGTATTGATCCACACGCCGGGCGCATCCCGGACCTGTTTGGTGGAGACACTCCGGAAGGTATCGCAAACTGGGGTATCGCAATTGCACAAGCCGCAGCAGGTCACGCGGGTATCCTAAAACCTCAAGCAGGCCTGTTTGAGCGGCATGGCTGGGAAGGTATGCGCGCACTCGCCAAAGTCTGTGATGCGGCCAAAGAGGTAGGCTTTATCGTCCTGATGGATGCCAAGCGCGGGGATATCGGCTCAACCGCCGAAGGTTATGCCAGCGCCTATCTGAAAACCGATGCGCCTTTTGCCTGCGATGCCCTGACGGTGAACCCGTATATGGGGCTTGATACGCTGGAACCGCATGTTCGCACTGCTGAAGACAGTGGCAAGGGTGTGATTGTTCTCGCGCGCACTAGCAATCCCGGAAGCGCTGACTATCAGGCCCGTAACCTAGAAGGCGCTCCGCTCTATGCGCGTGTCGTGGAAAGCCTCGCGCCGATGATGGAGCGCCTGAAAGGTTCAAGTGGCTGGTCTGGGCTCATGCTGGTCACAGGGGCGACAGGCCCAGATGAAGCACGGAAACTGCGTGCCCTTGCCCCACAGGCCCTATTCCTCGTGCCTGGCTATGGCGCACAAGGGGCTGGCGCTCAGGATGCAGTTGCGGGTTTCGTAAATGGACACGGCGGCTGCGTAAACGCTTCGCGCTCTGTGACATTTCCCCAAGGTACAGAAACCGCAGGCAATCAAGCCGAATGGGGGAACCTGATCAGAGAAGCGATACGGTCAGCTCAACATGACTTAAAGTCAGCTATCTCAAAACTTTAGCTTGCACATCTCTTAATCGACCTTAAACGCGCGCCAAATCTGCCGGAGATTTAGTCATGTCTGCAAGATTAGAACTGGGCTGGGAAGAATGGCTGTCGCTACCTGAACTGGGCCTTCCCGCAATTAAAGCCAAAGTTGATACGGGCGCGAAGACATCAGCACTGCATGCCGATAATATTGAACGCTTCATCAACACTGATGGTGAAAACTGGGTGCGATTCATCATTCGCCCCTCACCTGACAGACCTAGATTAAAGCGAGTCTGCGAAGCCCCGATTTCCGATGAGCGAGAAGTAACCAGTTCTAACGGTCAAACTGAAACGCGAATTGTTATTGTAACAGATATGATTATCGGTGCGTTTCGCCGGAAAATTCAGGTCACACTAACCAATCGCGAGACTATGAGTTATCGCATGCTCCTGGGGCGCAGTGCTATTGGGAATGACGCAGCAGTGATACCAACCCGCAGCTTTGTTCAAGGCGAGCTCTCCTATGCTCTATACTCAGCAAAGGTCGGAATCAAAACAACTGAACCCCAGAACTTGTCACTGGCTATTCTAACGCGTGAACCAAAGAACTATTCTTCCTCTCGATTGATTGAAGTGGCGCGTGATCGCGGTCACAATATTGATGTAATTAATACATCCCGATGTTATCTGAGTGTAGGAAAAGAGCATTCCGAAGTGCATTATGACGGGCGCGCGCTGCCGACATATGATGCCGTGATACCCCGGATCGGCGCCTCAATGACCGAATATGGCATGGCCGTACTGCGCCAGTTTCACTCTACAGGCGCATGGTGCCTGAATGAAGCTGAAGCCATTGGCAGATCGCGAGACAAGCTTCTTGCCCATCAATTGCTTGCTCGTGCTGGTATTGGCATGCCCGACACAGCTTTCGCCCACTCCCCCAAGGATACGCGAGATCTGGTAAGCCTTGTTGGTGAGCCCCCGGTTGTTCTCAAGCTGCTCTCTTCGACGCAAGGACGCGGTGTCGTTCTTGCGGAAACAAAAAAGGCCGCAGAAAGTCTTGTAGATGCTTTCAGAGGCCTTGATGCAAACTTCCTGGTGCAGGGCTTTGTCAAGGAAGCTGCTGGGGCAGATGTGCGCTGCCTGGTTATAGGCGGCAAAGCTGTCGCCGCTATGAAACGTCAAGCACAAGCAGGTGAATTCCGGTCGAACCTTCACCGCGGCGGCACAGCAAAAGCAGTGAAGCTCACACCCAGCGAACGACGAACCGCAGTGCGAGCGGCCAAAGTACTCGGCTTGGAAGTCGCGGGCGTTGATATTCTGCAATCGGCAAAAGGGCCAATGGTTCTGGAGGTCAATTCCTCCCCCGGTTTGGAAGGCATCGAAACGTCTACGAAAATAGATGTCGCCCGGCAGATGATAGAGCATCTTGAGAAAAAAGTTGCTCGCCTCTCAATCCGCAAGCGCCACAGGTAACCAAACACTTCGAGCCCTGCCCCAGCGTCGCCCCTCGACAGATCAGGGAATTCCCATAGTCTTTCTGGCAAGCAATGGCCCGTCAGAGGCCTGACCTTGTGAGGAAACGACCATGAAACCAATGATGACGGCGCTTGGCGCTGCGCTCTCTCTATCGCTTCTGTCGGCTTGCGGCTCTGGCGACCCGGTCTCCGAGACGCCCCCTGCCCCGACTCCAGAAGCAACCAGCATAGCAGCAAGCGTCAATACGCAGCGTATCCTTGATGCTGAAGCGACCCCGTCCGAGTGGCTGTCCTATGGCTTCAATTATGAAGAGACGCGCCACTCCCCCCTGACCAATATCAATACAGCCAATGTCGCTGATCTTGGCGTTGCCTGGACGTATGATCTCTCGACCTCGCGCGGCGTTGAGTCGACGCCGATCGTGATTGACGGGGTGATGTATGTGACCTCGGCATGGTCTGTCGTTTATGCCCTTGATGCAAAAACTGGCGAAGAGCTTTGGGTCTATGATCCGGGTGTGGACCGCGCCGTTGGCGTGAATGCCTGCTGCGACGTCGTTAATCGCGGTGTCGCAGTTTACGAAGGCAAGGTTTTTTTGGGCGTGATTGATGGCCGGGTTGAAGCCCTCGACGCCAAAACGGGTTACGTTCTCTGGTCCAAGGTCACCGTGGATCAGTCCCGACCCTATACGATCACTGGCGCGCCACGAGTCGTCGATGGCAAAGTCCTGATCGGTAATGGCGGGGCAGAGCTGGGGGTACGCGGGTATATCTCGGCCTACGATGTTGATACAGGCGAAACCATCTGGCGTTTCTACACCACACCGAACCCGAACAAGCAGCCCGATGGCGCAGTCTCAGATGCCGCCTTTGAAAGTGTTGGCAACGTGACATGGGGCGATGAAGGCGAGTGGACGACATCTGGTGGCGGCGGAACCGTCTGGGACTCGATCATTTATGATGAGGTCAATGACAATGTCATCTTTGGCGTTGGCAATGGCAGCCCATGGAACCAGCGCCTGCGTGACCCATCCGGTGGGGACAACCTGTTCCTGTCTTCAATCGTTGCCGTCGATGCCGATACCGGGGCCTATAAGTGGCATTTCCAAACCACGCCCGGCGACAATTGGGACTATACGGCCACACAGACCTTGATCATCGCAGACTTGCCCGTTGGCGAGGGTGGTGCTGATCAGCGCGTGGTCATGCAGGCCCCCAAGAATGGCTATTTCTACGTCATTGATGCAGCCACAGGCGCCTTTGTTTCCGGAAATAATTATGTGCCCGTCAATTGGGCCACAGGTCTCGATGAAACAGGGCGCCCGATTGAGGTTCCAGAAGCACGCTATGACACCGAGCCTTATCTGCAAACACCAGGTCCGCTGGGTGGGCATAACTGGCACCCGATGGCTTTCAATCCCGATGTTGGCCTTGCCTACATTCCAGCCCAGGAAATTCCACAAGCCTATCAAACCGATCCACGCTTTGCCGAGAAACCTGCGAAGTGGAATACGGGCGCAGACTTCGCGGCTGGAGTTCCACCGCTGGTCGGCGCAGAAGTCACCAAGTTCCTGCGGTCTGGCCTCAAGGGGCGATTGATCGCCTGGGACCCGGTGGCGCAGGAGCCGCGCTGGACCGTTGAGCATGAAGGCCCATGGAATGGTGGCGTCCTGTCAACGGCTGGCGGGGTCGTCTTCCAGGGCAAACTCAATGGCGACTTTGCCGCTTATGACGCCGCAACGGGTCAAACGCTGTGGAGCCATGATGTGAAATCTGGCGCCGCCTCCGGCCCCGGCACATTCGAGATTGATGGTGAGCAATATGTGACCATCACGACGGGTTGGGGCTCAGCCTATATCCTGACGGCTGGCTTTGCCTTTGAAGACAAAGTGCCCCCAGCGGTTGGCAAGGTTGTTACGTTCAAACTCGGCGGCGATGGCACCATTCCTGACATCGATCTGCCATTGGTCGAACGCGTGGCACAGACGCCAGAGTTCGGCACCGAAACGCAACTCGCAGAAGGCCTTGTCCACTATGCCCGCAACTGTGCGGTCTGCCATGGGCCGTTTGCGGTATCTGGCGGTGTCCTGCCGGACCTGCGCTGGTCGATCTACACCGCCAATGCTGAAAGCTGGAAAGGCGTTGTGGTTGATGGCAACCTGCAGTCGATTGGTATGGTGTCTTTCGCCGACGTCCTGACTGAGGATGAGGTTGAAGCCATCCGTGCCTATGTGGTCACGCAGGCCCATAATCCGGGCGATCAGGTCGAAACGGCAAGCGAGGTTGAATAATCAGGCGCTGAGTAAGCCGAGTTCCCGTTGTTTCTTCTTGGACAAGCCATCGGCGACCAGTCGGTGGCTTGTTTGTATATAGTCACGTAGGGCTTCGTCATCGAGACCGCAGTCCTGATAATGCTGGATCCATTTCATACCGCGCGACGCCAGATAGGGCGCGGGACGCAAACCGGGTTGGTCTTTCAGGATATCGTATGAGAGCGGCGTCACTTTAAAAGTCACAGCGAAAGCATCGTCATCGCTCCACCCTGCAATGGCGAAGACTTTACCGCCGACTTTCCAGACGTGACTCTCCCCCCATTGCACAACATGGCTGGTGGCCACCAAATCACCGCAAAATGCGTTATACTCTTCCAAGGTCATATCTTTCTTTGACGGATATGATTTCCCCCTTCAAGCCACATCTGGGATCGGCTAGGTTAAAGGGCACACGGCATCAGGGACGACGTATATGCATATTCTTGGCCTACTGATTGGACTGATCGGCTTTATCGCGGTCTGGTACTGGCGCCTGAAAGTCCTGCGGGATGTCGCCCGGGATGGTCGCAAGATTGCCGAGACTGTTGCCAATCTCCCACGTAAAATGCGGTTTAAGAATAGGTCAGGCAAAGCCGGGTTGTCCGTCGTTGACGACCCACGCGAGGCGGCGACGATTCTGATGCTTGAAGTAGCACAGGCCCGCGGCGCTCTAACGACCAATCAGGAAGCCACAATTCGCGCGGAAATCATGCATCATTTCGATTTCACCGAAGCCGACGCCACCGAATTAATGGCGCAGGCAGGCTGGCTATCACGCAATGGCGGAGCAGCCCATGTCGTTGTGGCGCGGATGACTGATTTCATCAAGCAGGTTCCGGGGATGGGGAATAAAGAACTTGTCGACCTCGACTCGATGCTCGTTGCTGTTTCCGAAGCCGAAGGGGCACCAAGCCCAAGCCAACTCGACCTGATTAGTCAGTTTCGCCAGAAAGCGAGCCTGAAAGTCTAGGCCGTCGTATCGTCCGGGATGGACTGATCCATGTTCCGCGCAGGCTCACAGCAAGGCTGTTGCCCAACCGGCTTGGCTGGAACGCCCGCAACCGTGCAGCGCGCGTGGACATCTTTCAGAACTACAGAGCCTGCTGCCACTTTGGCCTCATCACCAATGGTAATATTGCCAAGGACTTTTGCCCCAACCGAAAGCAGAACGCCTTTGCCGATTTTCGGGTGACGATCACCGACTTCCTTACCTGTCCCGCCGAGTGTGACCCCATGCAGAAGCGAGCAATTGTCGCCAACGATCGCCGTTTCACCGATTGTGATGTCGGTTGCATGGTCAAGCATCACCCCGCGCCCGATCTGAGCCGCCGGGTGTATATCAACCCCAAACAGCTCACTGGCGCGCGATTGGAAATGGAAAGCGAGCGTTTCACGCCCCTGCCGCCACAAATGGTTGGCGACGCGATATGTTTGCAGGGCGAGAAAGCCTTTGAAGAACAGGAAGGGCTGCAACAGGCCACGGCAGGCTGGATCGCGCTCAAGCACGGCCTGCATATCGGCTTCTGCCGCTTCAACCAGGTCAGGGTTCAGATCATAAGCATTGGCGACCACGTGGCGTACTTGCTGCGCGCCCATTTCCGGACCCGCCAGTTTCTCCGCCATATGAAATGCTAATGCCCGGCAAATCGTGTCATGGCTGAGGATTGCGGCGTCAATGTAACTCGCCATTGTTGGCTCATCAGCAGCGGCAGCACGCGCCTCAAACCGTAGCCGTGTCCACACAGGTGGCGCTGCACCGATATCGGGATTGTCCTGCATGATGATCCTCCATTCCGATGTATAGGTGGATCAATAGCCCCTTGAGTTCAAGTCACGCCTTCGTGACGTTACGCATCTTCAGGTTTCACGATCCGGATCGCAAACTCACCGGGTGTAGAGCGAACGACGACCCCATGAAGCCGACCAACCTTAACGTACTCACCAATAATCAGCTGCGGGCCAGTATGCTCAAACGCAGCGCCCGTCAGGGATATATCCAGGACGCGGCACATCAGTTTCTGCCCACTGGACCGGTAGACTGTTGCCTCTTTCCCGCCAGCATAGCGTTTGGCTGAACGAATCTCATCAAAGCCATACCGCTCCTTATTGAGAATCCACATGAGCTGATCAGCCAGCTTGTCACGTTTTCGATCTGTCGCCTCAAATACAACCGCGAAGGTTTGATCACTGCCACGCACAACTTCACCGGCAATCCGGCCAATCTCATCAAGATAACAAACAACCTGCGTGTTCGCTGGTGGGATCGTATGCGCTCGGAAGAGACCACCTCCACAGGAGACGTTCAGGGTTGTCAGGGCATGGTCATTGCCATCAAGGAGGAAACGTCCACCCAAACGAAGAGGAATCCGCTGGTGGCGACGGCGATCCTTCTCGCTACGTATCTTATCATCTTCAGCTAATAGTTCACCATGGCGGGGTGAAAGCCTAGCAGGCTGCATTGATGTCTCCGTATGTCACCCGACGTTCCGCCCAACGTCTCCGAATACAACTTCTGCCCGAAATCCGTTTACAGGAGGTTGATAGGTTCTAAAAACTGTTCAACTATTCGGTTAAACAAGATTACGGGATCTGGTCATGCATATTGAGGGCGACTTTGATTATATTATTGTCGGCGCGGGGAGTGCTGGCTGTGTGCTTGCTAACCGCCTAAGTGCAAATCCTGATATAAAGGTTTGCTTGATTGAGGCGGGCAAAAAAGACAACTCCTTGATGGTAAGGATGCCTGCGGGGGTTGGGAGCCTGATTAAAGAAGAGAACCCCTACAATTGGGGCTTCTGGACAGAACCACAGGCCCATATGGACAATCGCAAGCTATGGTGGCCGCGCGGTCGTGGCTGGGGTGGCTCCTCCTCGATCAACGGTATGATCTATATCCGCGGCCATGCGCGCGATTATGACCAATGGCGCCAAACTGGTCTACGCGGCTGGGGCTTTGACGATGTCCTGCCCTACTTTAAGCGCAATGAGGGTTATGAGCGCGGCGAGACTGAGTTTCATGGCGGCGATGGCCCTCTGAAAGTTTCAGATAGCCCTATGGATTCAGCATCTTATGAGGCATTTCTTCAAGCTGGCTCTGAAGCAGGTTACAAACAGACAGACGACTTCAACGGAACCCAGCAGGAAGGCTTCGGCCCCTACCAGCGCACGATCCATGAAGGGGAGCGATGGAGCTCATCTTTCGCTTATCTGCGCCCTGTTCTCGATCGCCCCAACCTGACCGTAAAATCGACAGCTCTTGTCAGCCGGGTCGTGTTCCGGGGCGGCACGGCGCATGGTGTTGAAGTGGTTGCGAAGAAGGGGGCCCAGCCAGAGCTTATTCATTGCAACAAAGAAGTTATTGTCTGCGCTGGAGCCGTTCAGTCTCCGCAAATCCTGATGCTGTCAGGGATCGGGCCAGCGGACACCATTCGCAAACATGGCATTGCTTCAATCGCGGATCTGCCTGGGGTGGGTGCGAACCTGCAGGATCATCTTGATGTCACTGTCGTCCATGAGATGACCCAAAAGCTCTCCGCCTATTCACAGCAGGCAGGCCTGAAGAAAATCGGAGTCGGGCTGAAATACCTGATGTCGAAGAAGGGCGCGGGCGCAGATAACTTCCTGCAAGCGGGCGCATTCCTCAAGTCCCGTGAAGGACTCGACCGCCCGGACTTACAGCTTCACTATGTCAACGCCGCGATGATCAATCATGGCAATACCGACATCGGCAAGGACGGCTTTACGATACACGCCTGTCAGCTACGCCCCGAAAGCCGCGGTAGTGTTACATTGGCGAGCGCTGATCCATTTGACCATCCACTGATTGATCCAAACTACCTCGCCACTGAAGAAGATCGCCGCACGATGCGCGAAGCGGTCAAGATGATGCGGGACATTGCCGGACAGAATGCCTTTAATGCGCTGCGCGGGACTGAAATCCTGCCTGGCGAGAGCGTGCGCACTGATGAAGAGATTGATGCCTTCATCCGCAGCAAGGGTGAAACCATCTACCACCCGGTTGGGACCGTCGCGATGGGTATCCATGATAGCAGCCCACTGGATGGCGACTTGCGTGTGCGCGGTGTCGAAGGTCTGCGTGTCATTGATGCCTCAGTCATGCCAACACTGATCGGCGGCAATACAAATGCGCCGACCATGATGATTGCTGAGAAGGCCGCTGACCTCATTCTGGGTAATGCCGCTCCCGCGCCGGTTGAAATGGAAGTGGCATAAGCCCTCTGCTCTCGCTGGGTCAGGCTTGATTCACCACGCTCGCGCCGTAGCCTGCCGAAAAGACATTTTCGGGAGCAAACCATGAGTGACACAGATTTTGTAAACACCCGCGTTGAAGGCAACATTCTCATCGTTGAGATGAACCGCCCTGCTAAAATGAACGCATTGCATCCACCAGCCAATAAAGCGCTGGGTGAAGTGTTTGATGATTTCGCCGCAAATAAAGATCTTTGGGTCGCGATCATCACAGGCGCAGGCGATCGCGCGTTCAGCGCAGGCAATGATCTGCGTTATCAGGCTGAGGGCGGAGAAATGTTTCCAGTGCCCAGCGGATTTGGTGGCCTGACCAATCGCTACGACTTGCACAAGCCTGTGATTGCTGCGGTGAATGGCGTAGCGATGGGGGGTGGTTTTGAAATCGCGCTTGCTTGCGACCTGATCATCGCTTCTGACAATGCCCGGTTTGCCCTGCCTGAACCGAAGGTGGGCCTCGCCGCCCTTGCAGGGGGTCTGCATCGCCTCCCCCGTCAGATTGGCTTGAAACAGGCCATGGGCATGATCCTGACCGGGCGTCATGTGATGGCTGAGGAAGGCAAAGAGCTTGGCTTCGTCAATGAAGTTGTCCCACAGGCTGAGCTGATGGAGGCGGCAGTGCGCTGGGCCAATATGATCTGTGAGTGCAGCCCAGCATCGATCCGCTGCTCCAAGGAGGTGGTCATGGAGGGCCTGAATACCGCCAACTTCGAGGAAGCCTTTTCCAAGCGCTATGACGGCATCAGCAATATGCTCAAAGGGCCAGACTTTATCGAAGGTCCGTTGGCCTTCGCCCAGAAGCGGAAACCAAACTGGTCTGGCGAATAGGCTTTTTCCTTTTGCGAAATCCCCATCACCGGATATGTTACGCCTCTAAAACGAAGGGGTATCGGTGATGTGGGTTTTTGTGCGCGTGATGAGCAATGCGTCCGCCAAGATTGTGGCGACATTCTTTATGGTGATTGTTCTGATGTTGGCAGGGCTTGTCCTGTTCCCACAGCAGCTGAACCAGCTCAATGATTTTGCCAATTATATCGCCAACCAGGAGTGGATCCGTAATCCGGATATCCCCGAACAAGGCAAATTCCTGTTTCGTACGCTCGTCAATGAAAGCACGATCTTCGGTATTCTGATGACGCTGATTGCGCGAGCAATTGTCGAAATCCTGTTCTTCCTGATCGGCCTGATGTGGCGCATCGCCAATGGGCAGCCAGTTGACCCCGTTGAAGCTGCTGTTCAGGAGCGCATGGAAAGCTGAGGAAAGTTTCGCCTCTATGGTTTCAATCCGGCGCGCAGACCATTATGGCTCGGCCTTAAGTATCTGACCTAAGAAGGAGCGAGCCATGGGCCGCGAAGAAGTTCTACGCCTCGAAGCGTATCTGAAAGAGAAACTCAATCCGGGCCTGCGCCTGATCGCCCGCAAGGAAACCGATGACTCTGTTGAGGTTTATCTCGGCGCGGAATTTCTGGCGGTTGTTTACAAGGACGTTGACGATGGCGAAACATCATACTCGTTCAACATGACCGTGCTTCAGGAAGATATTGCTGGATAGCCTCAAGACAAATCGCGTAAAAAACCCCGGCGATAAGTCGGGGTTTTGTGTTTCTGGCTTGGAAACCTCTAAAGGACGTCGAGCATCTCCGCGACGAGCGGGTGACGGACAACGTCCTGGCCCTCAAGGCGAACGACGGCGGCGCCATCCAGCTTATCCAGACGCTCAGCGGCTGTTGCGAGACCGGAAAGCTCCGGTAGCAAATCAGATTGGGCCGGATCGCCCGTTACAACCATGGTTGAGTGCCAACCAAGGCGCGTGAGCAGCATTTTGATCTGGGTATAGGTACAATTCTGCGCCTCATCGATGACGACATAGGCATTGTTCAGGGTACGTCCGCGCATGAAACCAATCGGGGCAATCTCGATCAGGCCCTCAGCCATCATATGCTTGAGTTGCTGGGGTGACAGGCGATCAGACAGCGCGTCATAAAGCGGACGCAGGTAAGGCGCGAGCTTGTCCTCCATGGCACCGGGGAGGTAGCCAATCTGTTCCCCAGCCTCGACCGCTGGGCGTGACAGAATGATCCGCGCGACATCACCCTTTTGGAGGGCTTCCACCGCCTTGCAGATGGCGAGATAGGTTTTCCCGGTTCCCGCTGGACCAATCGCGAAAACCAGGGATTTCTCATCGAGCGCTTCCATCAGGCGCGCTTGATTCTCTGAGCGCGGCTTGACCGTCTTCTGATAGCGCTGCGGGCGCTCTCCATGCGCCGGCTGCACCCGTTTGGGTTTTCCCTCATCAGCGGGATTCCACCCCCCTCCCGGAATGGCATAGAGCTGGGTTTCGCGCGCGGCACCTTCTTCAAAGAAGTTCGAAGCGTCGAAAGCAGCTTGAGCTTTTTGGCGTTTCGTTGCGGCACGTCTACCCATGAGAGTCTCCTTTAGGGATTGAATTTCGGGTACAAAAAAGCCGCTGGGCGAAAACCGCAGCGGCGAGCGAAATAGAGAGGGAAACATATCCATCCGGGCCAATTGGAGCGCCCGGTGGCGGTGTATGCAAGGACGGCCTTCTGACCATCGGCAACTTCTCCCGAATCTCTATCTTGTATTAGACACTAACAGGGTTAACCGATTGTGACAGAGATAATCCGCAAGCAAAACAGATAACGGGAGTATGACAGATGGCCTTGTATGAATTTGGTGGGATTGCCCCAACCACACCAGAGAGCGGGAATTACTGGGTTGCCGAGAATGCGACCGTTCTGGGCAACATCCATCTTCATGAGAATGCCAGTGTCTGGTTCAACGCCGTCTTGCGCGGCGACAATGACCCAATCACGATCGGGGAAAACTCAAACATTCAGGATGGCAGCGTCCTGCACACGGACATTGGTTGCCCACTAAATATCGGAAAAGACGTCACGGTCGGCCATATGGTCATGCTGCATGGCTGCACGATTGGCGATGAAAGCCTGATCGGGATTGGCGCAACCGTGCTCAATCGCGCCGTCATTGGTAAGAATTGCATTATCGGCGCGCACAGCCTGATCCCGGAAGGCAAAGTGATCCCAGACAATTCGCTCGTCATGGGCGCGCCGGGTAAAGTGGTCAAAGAGCTGAGCCCGCAGCAGATTATGCTGATCAAAGGCTCAGCGCAGGTCTATGTCGACAATTGGAAGCGCTTCAAGACAGGCCTGAAGCGGATTGACGAAGGCTAGTGGTTTAACTGAACCACCCGCTCCCCCTTCCCAATCGCTTGCAGGGGCTACCCTTGGGGTGGTTGGCCCTTCGATAGCCTCAGGGTGAGGGGAGCGGGTGACGCGGGCTTCTCTAGAAGCCCACTGAATACCTAAGACTTAACTCTCCTCAGGACGATGCGCATTGCGCCACTGTTCCATGGCCAGAGAAATCGCAAATGTCTCACGATACTTTGGGCTGGAGGCCGGACGCGGGGCTTTGGCTGATGTCAGAGCCATAATATCAGCCAGCATGTTATGGGCCGCACCCGCCTGCCCTGCCCCGATATAGGCGTGCAGTTCAACCAGAGCCGAAGACAGTGGATCATTGGCACGGATCACGAAATATGGCTCGTCATCCGCCAGACGCGGCATAACATCGAACTCGGACGGATTGGCTTTGGAGCCGACAGGGGCATTGGTCATTGATGATCTCTCACTTCTGTTTCAGTCACGCGTATCGTGGTTCGGCAGAGGCCGCTAGCGCGGTGTTGGCCCAACCATTCTTTCTGGCCGCACGATCGCATCAAAATCCTCTTCCGAGATATCAAGCTTCAGCGCTTCTTCTTTCAGCGTCGTGCCATTGGCATGGGCATTCTTTGCGACCTTCGCAGCAAGGTCATAGCCGTATTTCTCCTTAAGTGGCGTGACCAGCATCAGGGAGTTTTCAAGTCCGCGCTTGATATTGTCATGACGCGGCTCAATCCCAACGACACAGTTTTCTGTGAAGGACACCGCTGCATCGGCGAGCAGGCGGATAGACTGTAGCAGGTTATAGCTCATCATCGGATTGAAGACGTTTAACTCGAAATGGCCCTGAGACCCGGCAAAGCTCATCGCGGCATTGTTGCCGTGAATATGCGCCGCGACCTGTGTGATCGCTTCACACTGGGTCGGGTTCACCTTGCCCGGCATAATGGAGCTGCCCGGCTCATTCTCTGGCAGAGCCAGCTCGCCAAGACCTGAACGTGGGCCAGAGCCGAGGAAGCGAATATCATTGGCAATCTTGAAGCAGGACATCGCCGCACCGGTGATCGCACCATGCGCAAAGACCATCGCGTCATGAGCCGATAGCGCCTCAAACTTGTTTGGCGCAGTGACGAAGTTCAGGCCTGTAATCTGGGCGATCTTCTCCGCCACCATTACGTCAAATCCTTCAGGAGACGCGAGACCAGTACCAACGGCGGTGCCGCCTTGTGCCAGTTCCAACAGACCCGGCAAGCTCATCTCAATGCGTTGAATGCCCATTTCGATCATTTTGGCATAGCCAGAGAATTCCTGTCCCAAGGTCACAGGGGTTGCGTCCTGTGTATGGGTGCGACCGATCTTGATGATGTCTTTCCAGCCCTGCGCCTTATCGTTCAAAGCATTGTGCAAGACGGTGAGCGCTGGCAGCAGGCGATGCGTAATCTCTTCAGCGCAAGCAATGTGCATCGCTGTTGGAAAGGTGTCGTTTGAGCTTTGGCTCATATTACAATGATCGTTCGGATGGACTGGATCCTTCGATCCAACCTTCCCGCCGAGAATCTCAATGGCGCGGTTTGCGATGACCTCATTTGAGTTCATGTTGGACTGCGTGCCTGACCCGGTTTGCCAGACAACCAGCGGGAAGTGATCGTTGAGCTTGCCTTCGATCACTTCATCGGCGGCTTTGGTGATCGCCTCGCCCAGTGCTGGGTCCAACTTGCCCATCGCCATGTTCGCCTCGGCAGCAGCCTTTTTGACAATGCCCAAAGCGCGCACGATTGGCTCGGGCTGTTTCTCCCAACCGATCTTGAAATTGCCAAGGCTACGTTGGGCCTGCGCCCCCCAATACTTATCGCCGGGAACCTCGACCTCACCCATTGTATCGGTTTCGATGCGGGGTTTAGCGTCCTTGTTACCAAAAATGCCCATGGGAGGCTCCTGCTCTTTGTCTGAATCTCTTTCGCGGCGGCTTTAGCATGCGAGACACGCACCGCAAATGCAGACTTTGCGGCAGAACACATCTGACACGTTTGTTTCTGTTCAAACCGCGCTAAATGTGCGTTCAGGAGAAACATGCATGCCCGATACGATGCCCATGACCTTACCTGAGCCCGGAACCCTTGGCCCCCTGCCCAAAGGCCACCCGCCCGTGAAGCAAGGAAAAGTCGGTGTTTTGCTGATCAATCTCGGCACACCTGATGGTACGGATTACTGGTCCATGCGGCGCTATTTGTCAGAATTCCTGTCAGACCCGCGCATCATCGAGGTGCCCCAGCCAATCTGGCAATTGATCCTGCAAGGGCCAATTCTGACCTTCCGCCCGTCCAAGTCTGGCGCAGCGTATAAGAAAATCTGGACCGATCAGGGCTCCCCGCTTCTGGTCTACACCAAGGCACAGGCCGAAAAACTAAGAGCGCGTATCGGCGGCGACTCTTTAATTGTCGATTTCGCGATGAATTACGGCAATCCATCCATCGCCTCGAAGATTGATCTGCTCAAAGAGCAAGGCTGTGACCGCATCTGTATCGTGCCGCTCTATCCGCAATACAGCGCAGCGACGACGGCGAGCGTGAATGATCGAACCTTTGCCAAGCTCAAAAAGATGCGCTGGCAACCCGCGGTGCGTACAGCAGCCGCATTTCATGATCAGCCTGTCTATATCAAGGCGCTGGCAAGCTCGATCAAAAGCCATATCGACAGCCTGGACTTCACACCTGAGAGGGTAATCATGTCGTACCATGGCATTCCAAAGGCCTATTTCGATAAGGGCGACCCCTATCACTGCCACTGTCATAAGACGACACGGCTGGTGAAAGAGTATCTCGGCTGGTCTGATGATTATGCCATGACAACCTTTCAGAGCCGTTTTGGGCCTACCGAATGGCTAAAACCCTACACGGATGAAACACTTGAAAGCTTGCCTGAGGACGGCGTGAAGAAGGTTGTTGTCGTTTCCCCTGCCTTTATCTCCGATTGTATCGAAACGCTCGAAGAGCTGGCGATGGAAGGCCGGGATGAATTCCTGGAAGCAGGCGGTACGCATTACTCCGTCGCGCCGTGCCTGAACGATAGTGAAGGCGGCATTGATGTCATCGAAGACGTCGTTCGTCGTGAAATTGCAGGCTGGGTCTAGCCCCCTATCCCTTTCCCAAGATAACAAAACACGCTCAGCATGATTGCCCCCAATAGGAGGACTGAATGGCCGATAACCAGCAAGCAGTGAACCCGGAGAAGCGTAACGCCTTTACGCGCTTTCTGGATGGGGTCGAATGGCTCGGTAACCTGCTCCCTCACCCGGTCACTCTGTTTGCCTACCTTGCCATCGGTATTGTCCTGCTCTCAGGCCTGTTCGGCTGGATGGGCATGGCGGTGGTGGATCCACGCCCAGCAGGCGCGCCAGGGGTTGCTGAAGACGGCATGATCCGTGCCGTCAGTCTGATGAATGGCGATGGTCTGCGCCGTATATTCGAGAATCTGGTCGACAATTTTACCAGCTTTGCGCCCTTGGGCGTTGTGCTCGTCGCAATGATAGGGGTTGGGGTCGCAGAAAAATCCGGCATGCTCTCAGCCGCTGTTCGCAGCATGGTGCTCGGCGCGCCGAAACACCTCGTCACCGTTGCGATCGTGTTTGCCGGCATCGTTTCCAACACCGCTTCTGAAGTCGGCTATGTCGTTCTGATCCCGCTGGCTGGCGCGATCTTTTATGCACTCGACCGCCATCCCCTGGCCGGTATGGCCGCAGCCTTTGCCGGAGTATCAGGGGGGTATAGCGCTAACCTGTTGGTTGGAACCATTGATCCTCTTCTCGCCGGGATCACCGAAGAAGCCGCCCAGTTGATTGATCCAACCTATCAAGTGGTTGCAACCGATAACTGGTTCTTCATGGTCGCCTCGACCTTCCTCATCACCATTATCGGTTCGCTGGTCACGATTTTCATCGTCGAACCCAAACTTGGTGAGTATGACAGCTCTCGCGCCGATAAGACCATTCTCGACAAGTCGATGATGGAGGATGTGACCCCGATCGAGAAGAAGGCTCTGTTCTGGACCGGTATTGCCTTGCTCGGAGTGATCCTCTTCATGGCTTTGACCCTTATGCCTCGTCATGCGCAACTATCGATCCCCTGGACATCATTTTCCATCGTCGGTGAGTCTATACCCGGCTGGGGCGTTTTGCGAAATCCAGAAACACAAGATGCCATGGATTCGCCGTTCTTTGACGGGTTCGTGGTCTGGATCCTGATCTTCTTTATGGTCACCGGATACACTTATGGCCGGGTCGCCGGGACGATGAAGGGCGACCGGGATGTCATCGATGCCATGTCAGATGCGCTCGCATCGCTCGGCCTTTATATTGTTCTGGTCTTCTTCGCGGCGCAGTTTGTTGCCTTCTTCGGCTGGACCAACCTTGGCGCGATCAGCGCCGTGGCAGGCGCAACGTTCCTTCAGGAAACCGGGATTACAGGACCGGAAGTCTTTATCTTCTTCATCTTCATGTGCGCCGTCATCAACCTCTCGCTTGGCTCAGCCTCCGCACAGTGGGCTGTCACCGCGCCAATCTTCGTGCCGATGCTCATGCTCATTGGCTATGCCCCGGAGGCTATTCAGGCCGCTTACAGAATTGGCGATTCCAGTACCAATATCATCACACCGATGATGAGCTATTTTGGGCTCATTCTGGCTTGGGCCACGCGCTATGATAAGGATTTGGGGGTCGGCACGCTGATCGCGATGATGCTCCCATATACAATCTTCTTCTTGTTGTTCTGGTCGGGCTTCTTCGTGCTTTGGACATTCGGTTTTGATCTTCCTGTCGGTCCAGGTGCAGAGACCTATTACACGCCGCCGGGCGCTGGCTAAGCTGTGGACGGCTGGGTCAAAAATGGCAAAGTTCGCGCTCGTTTTGATGAAACAGGCGCATTGGAAGTACGCTGCTTTGGCCTGACCACACAGGCAAAGTATTACAAGACGTTACTGCGTGACTTCTTTCGCAAGGATTTCCCCAAAATCCGACCCGGCTATGGCGATTATGATGTCCATATCCTGATGGAGTATACAGGCGAACCACCCTGGATGGACCTTGATAATCTTGCCAAGGCGCTCCTCGACAGCCTGACCGGCAATGCTTTTGACGATGACCATCAGGTTGCCCGTCTGTTGGTAGAGCGACGTGTCGCTGATCGCGAAGGAATTTATATGCGCGTTGCCGCGATAGACTAGGCGCTGGACTTGCCCCAGTTTCGCATGGCATCGATGATCGGGCGCATTGTCTGTCCCTTCTGCGTCAGATGATATTCTGAGCGCGGAGGATGTGTGTCATAGATCCGACGTTCAATGATACCGTGATCTTCCAGCATTTTCAGTCGGTTTGATAATGTGTTCGGAGCGATCCCGACTAAAACAGTCTCAAAATCAGAGAAGCGCCGCGCGCCCTTGTCCACGAGTTCACGAATGATCTCACTGGTCCAGCGTGAACCAATAATAAAGGCGGTTCGGGAGACCGGACACAAAGGAAGATTTTTCTTGGTCATTTCCGGCACTTTAATGGAGACACTTGACGAAATCCACTAACTATATTTTTTATAGTTACTACAACATGGAGAAACTTATGCCGTTTGAACTTCAAGCCGTCGTCTGGACCAGCGCCATCCTGTTCGCCCTCATCGTCTTTCAGGGCACACTCGTGCCGCTCAACCAGGGATTCTCCTGGGGTCTTGGAAGCCGCGAGACCGACAAAGAATTCACCGCCCTGCAAGGTCGCGCGGCCCGAACCATTTCTAATCATATAGAAGGCATGCTGATCTTTGTGCCGCTTGTCCTAGTGGCGCACGTCATGGCGCTTTCGAGTAACCTCACTCTATGGGGCGCGGGCCTCTACCTCGCCGGGCGCATTGCCTTCGCGTTTATGTACTTGATCGGTGTCCCGGTTGCGCGCTCACTGTCGTGGGGCGTCAGCCTGACAGGGATCATCCTGGTCGGTTACGAAGTCATTCGCGCAGCACTATAAGGCTGGGTTGGCATTGATCGCGGGATGCAACTGGCCGTCGCTTGAGCCAGCAATTTCTCCTGCTCATCGTAAAGCCAGCCTTCCGTAAAGATCGCCGCTTTGCCACGCCTGACCACTTCACCACGCCCTTTCAGGCGAATACCTGTTGGTACGGGCCGAATGAAGCTTGTCGTCATTTGCAGGGTTGGGGACATGGCTGGTGGCGGTTGAACGATCGATCCAGCTAGCGACATCACCTCATCGAGAGCCGCTGTGATAAAGCCGCCTTGCGCATTACCGCCAGGATTGGTCGCCGCTTCTGGTAAGCAAAACCATGCTTCGCACCAACCGGCCTCAGGATCAAAATCGATCAACTCAAAGCCGACAAACCGTGTCGCAGGCGGCATGTCTGTCGACGTTAGAATCCGCTGCCAGTACTCACGGGGTGTTTCAGATACATCACTCATAGTGGGCATCTAAGACGATCACCCCCGCGGCGCAAATGCGATGTCGTGCTCACCACGCTGAAGTTCAATTTGCAGCTTTGAGCATTTGGCCAGATCAGGTTCACCGCCAAGGAAGGCCACAATAGCTGGGTCGGTCTTGCGCACCCGCGGCTGACCCGCCGATGCCTCAGCCATCGCCATCTGACGCTCAAACTCCATGACGTCATTCATAACCTCGTGCTGCAGCTGTCCGGTCACAGCCTTCAGCACCATTTCATTATTCGCACGCTGGATTTTCTTGCGGCGATCCGAACGCCCGGCTTTCCATTCTGCACTTTGGATGGCTTGCAGTTTCTCAAAACGTTCAGCGTTGCGTGTTCCAAAATCATATTGCGCCTTAAAAGCCGACTCTGAATCCATGACCTTCCCACATTCTCCCATGGACAAGCGGACTGTATTATAACGCGCCATTTCAGCGTCAGCGGACCATGCTTGGGCGACTTTCGCGACAGGTTGAGCCGCGGCCTGCTGCGTTAGCGCCTCATCTTCAGAGACCTTTATAGAGGCAGTATCAATCGGCGAAGTCTGGGCCGGGCTACTCGTCATGAAAAAAGCACCTACCGCAAGGCCGATTAAGGGTAGCGCGATGACTGCCCCCCAAAACATCAGGTTACCGCTATTGCCTTGTTCCGCTGTTGCTGCTGCAACCAATGCATCCCGGTCAAAATCGCTCATGCTCGCCTCGCTGAAGTGCGGGCCATCCTATGGCATGGAAGCGTTAAAATCGGTTTCCTGAATTCGGTTAGATTAGCCCAAACGCTTGAATGGCATTGGGATGGCCGTCGCTGTCGCCTTGGCCACAAGTTTGCCTTCATGATCAAAGCATTCAGCCTCCATGAAGGCGGCCGATCGCCCCCATTTGAGAATGCGGGCCTCGACATGCGCCGGTCCCGGCATCAACCGACGCAGATATGATGCTTTCATCTCAAGGGTGGGTGCTGTCATGGTTACATTTGAGGCGATAATGCAACACGTGCTCATCGCTTCATCCATCATCGCCGCAATAAATCCGCCCTGCACGGCCCCGGTTGGGTTGGCAAACATTTTTGGAACGTCAAAGTCCATGCGGATACGCTTATCCGCCTGCGTTACCTCACTCAGGCGCATGCCTAATGTATCAGAACATGGAGGGCGCTTCTTACTGTTCTGAAAGCGCGCCAGCATATCGGCGTCAGATACTGCAGGCTTTTCCGATTGAGACTCAGTCATACCACCTATTTCCGGCGGAACGCATCAATATTAACGACCGTCGATTCAGGATCAGCCTCTACGGATGCTTCAGGTTCGGAAGTCTGGGTGCTGGAGTCCTCAAAGGCTGGGTCAACAACCTCATCATCCCCGGCGCCATCTATGCCCTCAAAACTCACACCGAAGTTGACGGCGGGGTCAACAAACCGGGTCATGGCCGCAAACGGGATCGATATATGCTGAGGCACGCCATTAAACTTCAAGACAATCTCGAAATGCCCATCATGGACTTCAAGATCCCAGAACTGGTGCTGGACAACGATGGTCATCTCATCCGGGAATCGCTGGACGAGATGGTCAGCCATTTTAACGCCTGGCGCTTTTGAGCGGAAGGTGATGTAGAAATGGTGATCGCCGGGTGGGACAGACTCACTTGCAACCTGGCGCAAAGCTTCCCGGACAACGCCGCGCATCGCAGCCTGTGTCAGCGCTTCATAGCCAATATAGTCCGTCATGATCCTGCTGCGCTCCCTGTTTGATTGTCTCGATGTCTATCGACTCGCATCTCTTCATACAACGGCCTTCATCCGGCAGGCGAGTTAAACTTTCAGCACTCCCCTGAACAATTTCAGGTCGAACAATCATTCTGGCAAACATCGTTGTGAGAGTAAGAAAAGTGGAGGCTTCTGTTGCCAGGCGCCTCCGGGCCCCGCCTTAAGCGCTGAAGCCTAAGGAGTTAAAGTCGGAAAACCGAGCGCAGACTAGGCTGCGAGCAGTTCGCCTTCAGCAAAGTTGTCATTAGCAACTATTGTTGATTGAGCTTCTAACGCAGCTCAAGCGGGTAAAGGCATCGTCTTTACACGTCCGTCGATCCTATTTCGTCCCCACACTCCGCTAATGACGGAAGGTTCTGGTGGAGACGCCGGGTACCGCCCCCGGGTCCGAACCGCTTATTACACGCGCGTTTATTACCATAGTTCCGAAGAACACTCTCTATATAGCAATGCTCGCCCCCAAGTGAAAGAGGGACCGCGCTTGTGGATAAACTGGGACCCGCCTGATCGCCATCCCGTCCCCAAAACAATAAGGGGCCGAAGAATGGCCCCTTTTGCTTTAGAACTTGATCCGCAGATCAGAAATCGAGGTTGCAATTGCCTGATAGGCTTGGGTCAGCTCATCCCCGTTGTCGGGTGTAAACGCAAAATCTTCCTCGCTGGCACAATACCTCAGGATCTCCTGCCCTTGAGCGGGGGCCTGGAAAGCCACCGTATAAACGATAACCCCGCCATTATTCTTCATCGCGTCGCAAACTTGCCGTGCTTGCTGTTGCGAGTTGCCCTGTTCGTCAAAATGCTGGTGCAGGAAATCACCATCTGTCATCAGGATCACGGCTTTGATAGAGTCCGGCTCATCATAGTCGAGCGGCTTTTCAGAGCCGGTAAAGATGTTCTGCCACTCCTCGGCCACTAGAGCCCATGTCCAGGCAATCCCCTGATGCCCCGCGGTCCCGCCACCGGTTGTCAGGCCTTTGATATAATTGATCAATTGGGTACGGTTCCGGGTTAACCCGATGGGCTCGTGGCTCCGGCAAGTGGTTCCGCTATCAAGTCCACGCAAGTCTTCCCAATAGCCTTCATTTTCACCATTATCGATGAAACGCAGATAAGCTGCTGAGAGATAGCCTTCCGGGTTGTTATCGGGATCTTCGGAAGCATTATAGATAGGCTCATTCGCGCCATAAACCTTATCCGTCGGCTCAGGCGGATCCTCCCCTCTATAGACTGAACTTCCATAAGGTGATGTCCCATCGAAGGCATGCAGTCCCTCGCGTTCCCAAACACAGGTCGACGTAATAGGGTCTGATACAACTTCAACTTGCCTATCAACCCTGCGCTGCTCAGTTACTTCAACATCTTTCCAGACCCAGACATCCTCCCACCTATATTTTTTACATCTTGTGCCACGCCGATTCCACCGTTTGCACACGCGCTGACTTTCCTTCACACGCTTGTTTTCGATAGTCGTGTAATCTTCCCACTCGGTAATATTATCAATCGCATAATATGTGCGTGTGGGTGCCAAACCTGTAACGTCGGAAAAATAGTCCCCTGCATTCACCATGTCATTGTAAGAGACCATCGCGACACGGACTTCGTCAGTGCCCGGGCCACCCCCTGCTGGTAGCAAAGTGTCCAATGCTTCTTCAGCAGCATCTTTAAGATGCCCAATCCGGTTATCCCAACCCATAGAGCCGGAGACGTCGAACATGAATGCGACATCGAGCTTCCCGATCCCCCATGTTGAACTAGCAGACACATCGAACTCGATCTTATCTTTGCCCACCACCTGCGAAACGATCGCCTCTTGCGAACAGCGGACATTGACTTCAATGTCTTTCGTATCTTCGGGAAACGAAATAATCGGCAAACCACAAGTCAGGCCGTTTTGCTTGGTGTCGATCATCGCATTGATGTACGATCCCATATCCGCTTGAATCTCAGCTTCCGTCTTTCCGGCCTGCATCGCCCGCGCGCCGGCAATCACAGCTGTATCAACCGCGGCCTGCACCTGAACCTTACGGGTTGTGGTGTTCTGGAAATCGATCGCAAAACCCGCAATCGCTACAATAGGAATAAGGGACAGCGCAAAAATAACCGCAACTTGCCCGCTTTCAGACATTCCAAACCGATTGCCTGTGACCCGCTCTCTTAGATTCTTTATCATGTGCACTCTCCGCAACTTGGGCACGTGCGCGAGAGCATACGCGTATCTGGTATACGTCGGTTTAGAGAGGCTTGTAACTTTGAACCTAATGCGGAAACCTGCAATTAACCCTGATTGAGAGGGGTAATCAGGCTGGACAAGCCCGTGCGAGTCGGTGATTCGTATCTCCATGCAGCAATATCATGACCTTCTACGCGACATCCTTGAGAATGGGACAGATCGTGGTGATCGAACTGGCACAGGCACACGCGGGGTTTTCGGTCGACAGATGCGGTTTGACCTCGCCGCTGGTTTTCCAATGGTAACAACGAAGAAACTCCATCTTCGTTCCATCATCATCGAACTGCTCTGGTTCCTGAAGGGCGATACGAATATCGCTTACCTGAAAGACAATAAGGTCAGCATCTGGGACGAGTGGGCCGATGAGAATGGTGATCTCGGTCCTGTGTATGGCAAACAGTGGCGCAGTTGGGCCGCCCCGGATGGTCGCGTCATCGATCAGATTCAGTGGGTGCTGAACGAAATCCGCACGAATCCAAATTCGCGGCGAATGGTGGTCTCAGCCTGGAACCCGGCCGATGTCCCGGATATGGCGCTGCCGCCCTGTCACTGTCTGTTCCAGTTCAATGTCATAAATGGGCGGCTGAACTGCCAGCTTTATCAACGCTCTGCTGATGTGTTTCTGGGTGTGCCCTTCAACATCGCCTCTTATGCGCTTTTTACTATGATGATGGCCCGCGCCACGGGGTTAGAGGCTGGCGAATTCGTCCACACATTTGGCGATGCCCATCTTTATGCAAACCATTTCGAGCAGGCCCAGCTTCAGCTCACACGGGAGCCCTACCCCCTGCCGAAAATGCTACTGAACCCAGACAAAACAGATCTGTTCGGCTGGGAATATGAAGACTTCACCATTGAGGGCTATCAGGCGCACCCGCACATAAAAGCCCCCGTCGCTGTTTAGCAACGAGGGTTTTGAGCGTTTACCCGCAGTCTCTAGTAACGCACTTGGTCGTCAGTGAGTTCCCAGCGGCCACTGCCATCGCGGCAAACGCTAACGGGTTCACGGATCACACTGCCATCAGGCAAACGGGTTTCGCGCTGTACGGTTTGACAATCAGACTCATAAGCCGGACCGCCATAGAGAGGCTCTTCCTCAACCCGAACCGTGCGCGTTGTCGTTGATACGGGCCGCGGCGCGGGATGAGTGTAGCCATAGTCACGTGTTACCGTATGCGGGCGACGGGTTGGCGGTGGGACATCGCCATAACGATAACCAGAAACGCTGCTATCATGGCAATCGGTTGTGCTTGCGGCCAGCTCACTGCCAACAACACCGCCAAGGACTGCACCGATTACAGCGCCAGCTATCTGGCCGTCATCACTGTCATGGTGACGATGGTAACGGCGGTGGCCACGATAGCCTCTATATCCGCGGTAACCGCGGTATCCTCGGTAGCCATAGCGATCATGATCGTCGTCTGCGTTCTCACCAATGGCGGAGCCAAGTAAGCCACCGGCAACCGCGCCGACGACAGCACCAGCGAGGCGGTTGTCATTCTTCTCGCGCTGACAGGGTATACTCACACGCGTTGGCGCAGGCTGGTGATAATAGCCGTCATTATGACCATAGCCATAATCATATTGTGCTGTAGCCATAGGTGTCAGGCAGAGCGCCATCCCGCCCATCAAAAGTCCGGAAGAAAACAGTTTCTGGATCATGATATGATCTCCTTATACGGAGGGCTTTTGCCCACTCTGCCTTGAACATTGGCAAGATCAACCTGAACGCGGCCTGAAGCCCGGGTTAAGTAACCGCACTTTACGCAGTCATGATTCAAGACCATGTTCACCAGCATGGGCGTTTTAAAGGACATCGCCAAAACGGCTGGACGCGCACGATATACGGCGGCGCAAGGATTGCGGTCGGCCTGGTATGGCGGGCAATATGCCATTGCCCGGCGCCGCTCTGCTGGCTTCAACCGCCCAGGCGAGCCGGTTTTCAAACCGGATCATAAGCCGGACATGAAAGCGCTTCGGAAAGCTTATTTCGACCTATTCAAGCAGGATCGCATCAATATCGAAGCGGGCCTTTATCGCGACCCTGTCCACCGCGAGCTTCGCCCCCGTGATTTTCCAAAAGCTGTAAAACGCGCCCGCGCTTTTCTGGCGGATGTTTCTGAAGTCGACCGTCGGCGCGTTCAACGCGATGGCACTGAAGTGCGCACCTCGGAAGCGGCTGACCCAGAACGGTTCCCAGCCTATTACAGACAGAATTTCCACTATCAGACCGATGGCTGGCTGTCGGACGATAGTGCTAAAATCTATGATCATCAGGTCGAAGCCTTGTTTACCGGATCCGCAAGTGCGATGCGCCGGGCCGCCCTTGCAGAGCTTGCCCGAGAGCTTCAGAGCAAGGATCAGCGCACACATCACACATTGGATGTTGCTTGTGGAACCGGCCGGTTCATGGCGCAGATCCTACACACTTTCCCGCGTCTGCTCTTAACCGGGCTCGACCTGTCCCCGCCTTATGCCGAGGCAGCGCGAAAAGCTGTCCGGCACTGGCCTCAAGTCGATATTGTTGAAGCCCAAGCCGAAGCAATGCCATTTGAAGATGAGGGCTTTGACAGCCTGATCTCAATCTATCTTTTCCACGAATTGCCCCCGCGTGTGCGCCCGCAAGTCATTGCCGAAGCCGCCCGGATCCTGAACCCTGGAGGCGCCTTCATTGTCGCCGACAGCCTGCAATTTGGAGATAATCCGGGCGTTGACGGCTTCCTTGAATACTTCCCGGAAGGCTTCCATGAACCCTATTATAAGGGCTATCTAAGCTGGGATTTTGAACCCGCTATGACCGCTGCTGGCTTCACGCTTGAACGCACACAACTTGCCTTTTTGACCAAAGTAAACGTCTGGCGCAAAGCCGGATAGAGGAGCCTCCATGACCGCCAGAAAACTTATGCTGATTACAGGTGCTTCGGCTGGTATCGGCGCTGAATTTGCCCGTCAGTACGCTGCGCGAGGCTGGGATATTGCGCTCACGGCGCGGCGGGCGGATCGCCTTGAGGCCCTCGCCCGGGAACTTGAGGAGAAGAACCGCATCTCCACGATCGTCATTGCAAAGGATCTCGCCGCCTCAGATAGCGTGGACACAATCCTGTCGGAGATTGCCGATGAAGGCCGTGTTGTCGATGGCATTGTCAATAATGCTGGCTATGGCCTGACCGGGACCTTCTTCAACACCAAATGGGAAGACCAGGCCGATTTCCTCCGCGTGCTCTATACAGCGCCAATCGAGCTAACGCATAAAGCGCTCTCCGGTATGGCGGAGCGTGGGTTTGGCCGGATTATTAATGTTGCGTCTCTGGCCGGCTATACACCCGGCTCAAACGGTCACACGCTCTATGCCAGCGTGAAATCAGGCCTGATCAAATTCTCTGAAAGCATTGCAGCAGAAGCAAAAGCCGCCGGCCATCATGACGTTCACTGCACAGCACTTTGCCCTGGCTTCACATGGTCTGAATTCCACGATGTGAACGGGACACGCGAAGCCACAAACGAAATGCCAAAATGGATGTGGATGGAGGCAGCACCCGTCGTTGAAGCAGGGATCAATGCCTGTGAGCGTGGACAGCCCGTCATTGTACCTGGCGCAGTGAATAAAGGCCTCGCAACGCTGACCCGTATCCTACCTGAGCCGATCGGACGCAAAATGGTCGCGGCACAATCACGCCGTTTCCGCAATACTGACGGTTAGTTCCGCTTGCGAGCGGGCATGAACCACCCTAGGTCAAAGAAAAGGTTGTTACTATTGGAGCTCGTCGATGCGCGCCGTTCTTGATTTGGTTATGATCATTCTCCAGCTCGGAATCTGGGTTCTGATTATTCAAGCCATCCTGTCATGGTTGATTGCGTTCAATGTCCTGAACACGAGCAATCAGCTGGTTGCGAGCATCTGGCGGGCCTTGCATCAGATCACTGAACCGAATTTACGGCCAATCCGGAACTTCCTGCCTCAGACAGGCGGCATTGATCTGGCACCGCTTGTCTTGATCCTTGGCATCTTCTTCCTGCAGCGCGTTATCGACTATTATATCTACCCCGCTTTTATTTAGGCACGGCTCCGCCTCCCCTAAACGTCTTCCAACGAGGTTTGCGGTTAAGCGGTTTGTGTTGCAAACGCTCAAGTCGCCGCGATCTGCTGTTCGTGTGGTGACGGGACAGACCACCCGGATTAAGACACTCCATGTTGACTGCACAGACGGGACGGTTGCAGTACACCTGATCGGGGAGTGGATGAGGCATGACGGCGAGTGTAATTTCAGGAAAAGAAGTTGCCGCGGACGTACGCGCCGCTGTTAAAGACGTTGTTGCGACCCTGCCCGGACAGCCAACTCTCGCCGTTGTTCTGGTCGGGGAAGATCCTGCCTCACAAGTCTATGTTCGCAATAAGGTCCGTCAGACCGAAGAATGCGGTATGCGTTCGCTACACCATCACCTCCCGGCAGACGCCACACAGGATCAGGTTGAGACGCTGATCGCATCCCTGAACGCAGATGACGAGGTTGACGGCATTCTCCTGCAGCTACCTTTGCCAAAGGGTCTGAATGAGGCGGCTGCGATTGAGAAAATTCACCCGGATAAGGATGTTGACGGCCTGACCGAGGCCTCTGCAGGCCGGCTCAGCCTTGGCAAACCGGGCCTGCGACCGTGCACACCAACCGGCTGCGTTATCCTTGCCAAAAGCGCGCTTGGGGACGACCTTTCGGGCAAACATGTCGTCGTGATCGGACGCTCGATCCTTGTCGGGAAGCCTGCTGCGCTGCTGTTTCTGGCCGAGAATTGCACGATCTCGATCGCGCATAGCCGCACCGCTGATCTGCCTGCTCTGTGCCGTACAGCTGATATTGTTGTTCCTGCCGTTGGACGCCCGCAAATGGTCAAGGGCGACTGGCTCAAGCCGGGCGCTTGCGTGATTGATGTCGGCATCAATCGCATTCCAGCGCCGGAAAAGGGGGAAGGTAAAACGCGCCTTGTTGGTGATGCCGATTACGATAGCTGCGCAGCGGTCGCAGGGTCGATTACACCTGTGCCGGGCGGAGTTGGTCCCATGACCATTGCCTGCCTATTGAGAAACACAGTCCTTGCGGCCTGTGCCCGACGGGGCTGGCCTTTACCTCAGGCTTTGTAGACCGTAATGAGCGAGCAAAGCCTGAAAGATCGTATCCTGAGCATGATCCGCGCTCAGGGACCTATTAGTGTCGCCACTTATATGGATATCTGTCTGCATGACAGTCAGCAGGGCTATTACGCGACACGTCCCGGCTTGGGCCATGACTTCATTACCGCCCCTGAAATCAGCCAGATTTTCGGCGAGCTGCTCGGGCTTTGGGCGGCCTATGAGTGGAACCAGATGGGCGCGCCGTCGCGACTGACCCTATGCGAAGTCGGCCCAGGACGCGGCACCCTGATCAGCGATGCCTTAAGAGCCGCAACCAATACACCGGGCTTTAGTCAAGCCATCGACCTACACCTGATTGAACCAAGCCCTGCCCTGCAGCAGAACCTGCGCGAGCGGCTCGCCCGCTATACGCCAACCTTTGTTGAGGACTTGAGCGAGCTTCCGACTGACCAACCTATACTGATCCTCGCCAATGAATGGCTCGATTGCCTCCCGGCGCGCCAATTCCAGCGCACCGGAGAGACTTGGCATGAACGCATGATCGGGGCCGACTCGGAAGGGAATTTAACTCTGGGCCTGGCATCAGACGCTGCAGACGCAAGCCGATTCCCCGCCAATTCAAAAGTTGAATCGTTTGAGTTACAGCCAGGCCTGGAAACGCTGTCGGCAACGCTTTCCAGCCTGTTTTCCAAGACTCTTGGGCGTGCCCTTTTGATCGATTATGGGGATGCCATGAAAGCTCCGACAGATACGCTGCGTGCCTTCCGTGACGGGGTACAGATGTCCCCCTTTGAAGCCCCCGGGGAATCCGATCTGACCGTTGATGTCGATTTTGGCCGCCTGCGTCGACTGGCTCATGGGTCCAGACTATCTGTTGCCGGACCGGCGCCACAGGGCGGCTTCCTGATGAGTCTGGGAGCAGAAACGCGGTTGAACCAACTCACACGGGCCAACCCGGCTGAAGCCAATGAACTCTATGATGGGTTACGCCGCCTTGTAGACCCAGAAGACATGGGCACCCGCTTTAATGTAATCTGCATCAGCAGCGAAGGCTTACCTGAGCCTGCCGGGTTCTAGCGTACAGACGCTGCTGCTCTGGCCAGACGTTTAGCTTTGGCATCGCCAACCAGACTGTCTGTACTGAATACAATCAGGGCGAGCCAGATGAAGCCGAAAGCCCATGCATGGGTCTGCCCGAAAGGCTCCTTGAACAGCGCTACAGCGATCAGAAACTGCAAGGTTGGGCCAATATATTGCATCA
This sequence comes from Hyphomonas sp. FCG-A18, assembly GCF_045287255.1. Lineage (GTDB taxonomy): Bacteria > Pseudomonadota > Alphaproteobacteria > Caulobacterales > Hyphomonadaceae > Henriciella. The sequence continues at coordinate 812,076 of NZ_CP137142.1, read as the reverse complement.
TCCCGATGGTTGAGAAGCGCAGCCGTTTTGCAGCAACGGCAAATAAGATCAGCGGAACCGCAGTGATTGGCCCGGATGCCAGGAGGAGTGGAATATCCATTCCGCCTTCCCCCATAAGACGACCGCTCGGCTGCCCAACAAACCAACCCAGCCAGATCAGCGCGAGCGGCGCCAGAATCGCAGCCTCAACCACAAACCCTGCCCGGCTATCGACCTGAACCTGTTTGCGAATGACGGAATAGAACGCAAAAGTGAAACATAGCACCAGAGCCACCCAAGGCAGGGAACCAAGCGCCATAGTCATGATGGTCACGCCAATCGTTGCCAGACCGACAGCAACCCATTGGGCAATCCGCAAGTGCTCAGCGAAAAAGACAGCACCGATCAAAACGTTGACGAGTGGGTTGATATAATAGCCGAGACTGGCTTCCATGACCCGTTCCTGGCCAACCGCCCAGATATAAATTAGCCAATTCAGGCCAATCAGAAGCGCCGAGCCTGTCAGATAGATTATGCGACGGCGTGTCAGGGCCGCCTTTAACTCAGACCAGTTCCGCGCAATGGCCATAAAGATAAGGCCTGTTGGTACACTCCAGATAATCCGGTGGGCCAGCATTTCATTCGGTGCAATATGGTCGAGCGCTCGGAAGTAGAGCGGCAAGCAGCCCCAAATCGTGTAGCAACCGAGACAGCAGAGAAAACCAAGACGCATTGCAGGTGACATGCAACGGCCTTAGGCGGATACGCGATCCTGCGCCACCCGAAAAATGCGCTCTTTCTTCAAATGGTCCATGCAAAAACGGAAAGCTGGGATAAGCATAACCCCTTATTGAGAATGACTTGCAATTTCATATCTTGATGACATACTATTTGTGAGTCGCTAAAATGAGGACCTGCCCAATGTGTATTCCTATCTCCGATGTCACCATGATTGACTGGCTGAAACGACAAGTTCAGGTCATCGAAGCCTGGCGTGAGGAAATTGCCACGCGAGCCGAAATCGACATCGCAGAAGTCGAGCGCGTTGAACGGCATTACCAGTGGCTCACTTCAGAGGTTAACCGCCTCGAAAACTATGGTCACTTGCGCGCGGTACAAGCTGCCTGATTTCAGGGGCACAGACCATTTTGATTGTGCATAGCTTATGCCCGCTCAAAGATGACTGACAGGTTATTGGCGGGCATCTCCACAATTTCGACCAGCGATAGATGTACAGATGCCGCAAGTGGCAGAATATCTCGAACGAGGTCCCTGACCCCCCAGCTCGGATCTCGGCGTTTCAGGTCTTCACTAAAGCGCGCATTCGATGGCGCAATATCGCCATCACGGGCAAACGGACCATACAGCATAAAACGTCCCCCTTGGCGAAGCCCCTCGCCAAGGCCCTGAAACAGCCCCTCGGTCGCAGCAAACGGCGCGATATGGATCATGTTAGCGCAGAACACGCCGTCGAAATCGGATAAGCTCGCAATGTTGGCCCATCCGGCCACTGTGACATCAATCTCTAACGGCCCGTGCAGGCGCCCATCACCAGTCTGTTGCGCCCATGCCGTTTGGCTAGCCCGACCTGCTGGATCAATATCACTATATGTCCACGACAAGTCTGGCAGAGCCGAAACGATGTAGGTGCCATGCTCCCCCGTGCCAGAAGCAATTTCCAGCACTTGCCCCGCAGTGGGCATATGCGCCCGGAAAACATCCCGTACGACGTCACGGTTCCGCGCAATAGACGGCGAAAACCGCCGCCCGTCTCCGGTTTCCTCTCTTTGCTCTAAAGCCAGAGGCGCGCCTGAAGCTCGCTTAGGGTACGCCGCATTCTCATCGCTCACGCTCTATCCTCGTGCTTCAAACCGTTCACGCAAAACCGGTTTCAGGATCTTGCCATTGGCGTTACGCGGCAAGGGTTCACTCTCAAACTGGATTTCAACTGGCACCTTGAAGGCGGCCAACTGGCTGGCGACATGCGCGCGCAACTCATCCTCGCTCGCCTCACTACCGGGTTTGAGCTGAACGACCGCGCCGACCTCTTCGCCCAGAACCTTATGCGGAATACCGACAACCGCCGCATCCATGACAGCCGGATGGTCATACAGCGCGCTCTCCACCTCGATACAGTAGACGTTTTCGCCGCCACGGATCAGCATATCCTTGGCCCGGTCAACCAGATAGAGGAAACCCTCTTCGTCCAGATAAGCGAGATCACCGGTCACCACCCAACCATCCCGGAAAGTTTCAGCGGTCGCATCAGGCCGATTCCAATAGAGCTTGCAATTCATCGGCCCCTTGCACCAAAGCTCACCAACCTCACCAGCCGGCAGGCTTTGCCCCTCAGGGCCAACAATTTTCAGCTCAACTGCTCCGGGAGGCGCGCCGGCGCTGCTTGGGCGGTTCACATAATCCTCGCCTAGATTCAGTGTCGATGTTGCACAGGTCTCAGTCATCCCCCAGCCATTACCCGGCGCAGCCTCTGGGAAGCGTTTCTTGATCGTCGAAACCAGCTCTGGCGCAGAAGGCGCGCCGCCATAAGATACGGCGATAATTGAGGACAGATCGTACTTATCGCGATCTGGATGCTCCAGAAGTTGCCACGCGATTGCTGGCACGCCCCCAACCGCCGTAATCTTTTCGCGCTCAATGATCGGCAGGGCTTTGCCAGCGTCCCACTTATACATGCAAACGATTTTGTCGCCGCGCAGCAAAGTCGGGATCAGGATCGCGAAAGCGCCTGTCGCATGAAAGAAGGGAATGGCAATCAAAGTACCGCCAAGCTCACGGTCTTCGGGCGCCGGGATCGCTTCCCCCCGACGCAGCAACATGCGCGCCTGACAGGTCATTGAGTTCAGCATATTCGAAATAATCGCGCGGTGAGAGGCAAGTGCGCCTTTTGGGCGCCCAGTCGTGCCGGACGTGTACATGATGGTCGCGTCATCATCCGGCGCCAGATCAACTGGCGGCAAGCCAATCTTCGCCAATCCAGCCCAATGCGCGACGGGGCCAATAAAGCTCTCCAGCGAGCGCACGCGTGGATCCCCGTGCTCTTCTTCCTCATCGCGCGCAATGATGATGGCTTCAAGATCAGGCAAGCTACCAAGATGCTCGCGGATGCGCTCATAAATCTGGCCATCAACAACAGCAACTTTCGCCCCGCTATCCTTGAGTCCATATTCCAGCTCTTCACCTGTCCACCAAGAGTTCATCGGTGTTGCAATTGCACCGATAGAGAGTGCGGCAAAGAAGGGGACAGGCCATTGGGGATAGTTGCGCATAATCACCGCAACCCGATCACCTTTTTGAACGCCGTACTTCTCGATCAATACGCCAGCAAAATGCTCCACCGCGCGCGCCATGGCGCTATAGGTAACACGCTCATCTTCATAGATCAGATAGTCGAGATCGCCGAATTGCTGTTCCGCCATTTCCAGCATGAAGCGGACGGTCGGCGGGGCCATATCGTACACTTTCATGGTGACGCCATTTACGTCAGCTTCGCCCACGTGAAGCGGGGTTTCGGATGCACCAAGCGCAGCATTTGCCTGCGCAATCGATAGAACGGGCCAGTTATCAGGAAGCGGGGCAGCTGCGGTCATGGGTATCCTCCGGTTATCATTATTGGAAACCGATAAACCATGACGCCAGCGTCAGTAAAAGGGGATACCGCCGGGGCAGCCTGCTGAATTCGTGATCAAATGGAAACCACAAGCCCCATTCCCGGTGCATTCTGCAGAGTACGGCTTACTCTACATACCCATAACTTGGGGAGAATCGATCACAGCATCGTTGCCTTCAGGAGATTGAGTGGTAGCCAGAGGGGTCAAGAAAAGCAGTGTTAACAGGGCAAGCGTGCCTGCAGAAACAATGGCGATAAACGAACGCATAGATATTTGGTCCTGTGCAATCTACACAGCCACCCCAGCAATCCCTGTGCCAGACTCCCCGAATACGCGAACAATCGCAACCGGGTTTATCACCAAAATCTGCGCCATTTTGTACGCTGGACAGCCAGATAAAATCAGGCCCCGCCCTCGCCCGGAAATCTACTTTCCGAACTCGCAGAAATGAAGTGTACGCGCCGTACCGTCCGTGTCCGTCAGGGCATAAGACGGTCCCGTCAAAGTCTCGTCCTCACAGAGGTAGCCAATCTGGTACATATCGAGCAAATAGGCATTATCAGGGGTCAGATTTCGTTCCAGCATCATATCCGCCGCCTCGGTGTGCTCACCAAGCTCAAACCGCGCTTCAAACCGTTCCGTCAGTGGGCGGTTTGGGTCATTCGCCATCGTGTTTAGGCTGGTGGCCTTGCCGCGCAACGTGTCGCGCAATTCGTTCGCCTGTGGCACCAGATCACTCTCCGGGTACGTTTCGATCAGCTCTGTGAGGCTATCGATTGCGCCATAAACATCATTGCCACCGAACCCTTGTAGATCCGCCATTTTCATCAAGGCTGTTGCCTTCTCTGCATCGGTTGCATCCTGCATACCCACCAATTGCTGAAGCCGCATAATCGCCGCTTGCTCATTTCCAGCTTCGACAAGCTCATCAACCGACCCCATGGCCAGATCAAAAGCGCTGGGCACAATGGGTTGATCGGCAAGCGGCGGTGGAAACTCCACTTCCGCAGGGGGAACATTCACATCACCGGTATTTGCGCAAGCGGTAACGATAGCAAAAGCCGAAGCAGCAAGGATCAGACGCATGGTGATCTCCTATATGGTCTCAGGCTCAAGTCGTCGCGCGACTCAGTGGCAAGAGTATGACGAGAAAGCGATGGGATCACGAAACTGCTTCTGTCGCAGGACACCATGTCAGGTCCTGCGCATAGGCTGGTACGTCCCCAAAATTGTGCACGGGCTCTCCCAAACCTGTCGCACAGATATAACCCGCTTCACGCAGGGTATAAATCTGTCGCTCAGTAGGAGTCAGTTGAGATTCCCGATATCGGGCAGCCGCTTCTGGCAACCCACCGAGTAAGACCTTGTCATCAAACCATGCCTCGATGCTTTGCAAGCGGGACTGCCTCGCTTCAGCAGCACGGATATCTATCCGCATGGACGATAAGTGCGCCTCGACCATCGCCGCTCTCTCATCTTCCGGCAATAGGCTCAGAAACTGTTGATAGTCTGAAATCGCACCGGGCAGGTTCAACTTGCCCAAACGGCGTTTCTCTGCCCGCAGATACAAGATTTCAGCGCGTTGCACTGAAGACAGAACCTGATTGGTCAAAAGGTCGCTAAGCGCCTGATCGGCGGAGACAGGACTGAGGTTCGCCTCTGCGAGGGCATAAGCCTCATCGAAAGCTGCTTGTTCCATTGCGACAGGCGCAGGAGGCGTTGTCTCACATGCGGCAAAGCCCAGAATGAGAGCCGGTAAAACATATCGTAAAATCATAAAGAAACCACTCAACCGATTGCCCCACCCAAACAAGGCGTGATGGCAGGCAAATGTGTTTTCTTTCAGGCCTTATGCGCGGGCAAACGCTTCAATCTCGCTGACATCACCGCGCCCCAGCGCTTCAATGGCCTTTGCCGCGATATGGCGCGCATTCAGACCCGCTTCTTCATACATTTCGTATGGCTTGTCCTGGTCCTGGAAAATGTCGGGTAGGTGCATGGTGCGGACTTTCAACCCCGCATCCAAGGCACCACATTCAGCCAGGTGGTGCAACACGAACGCGCCAAAGCCGCCCAGCGCACCCTCTTCAATTGTGATTAGAACTTCATGTTCGCGCGCCAGACGCTCGGTCAGCTCTGCATCAATCGGCTTTGCAAAACGGGCATCGGCCACAGTTGCCGACAAGCCCTGGGCGGCAAGCATGTCAGCGGCCTTAAGTGCTTCGGGCAGACGCGCACCATAGGACAGGATCGCAATCGAGGTGCCTTGCCGAACAATGCGCCCTTTCCCGATCTCAAGCGGCTGTAGGTCTGTTGGAATTTCAACGCCTGTCCCTTCCCCACGCGGATAGCGGAAAGCACTTGGGCGATCATCAATCTCATTGGCGGTTACAACCATACGCGCCAGCTCTGCCTCATCACTGGCCGCCATACAGATAAAGCCCGGTAGCGCGCCAAGATAGCCGACATCGAAACTGCCTGCATGAGTCTGGCCATCTGCACCAACCAGACCCGCCCGATCAATTGCAAAGCGCACCGGCAGTTTCTGGATCGCCACATCGTGGACAACCTGATCATAGCCGCGCTGCAGGAAGGTTGAGTAAATCGCCGCATAGGGGCGCATGCCATCAGCGGCGAGCCCCGCTGCCATGGTCACTGCGTGTTGCTCAGCGATGCCGACATCGAAAGCGCGATCCGGAAAGGCCTTCTCAAACAGGTTCACACCTGTCCCCGATGGCATCGCGGCGGTAATCGCAACGATTTTTGGATCAGTTTCAGCCAGTTTGACCAGCGTTTCGCCAAACACGTTCTGGTATTTTGGTGGCCCGGCTTTGCCTTTTTGTTGTTCACCCGTGACGACATTGAACTTGCTGACGCCATGATACTTGTCAGCGCTGTTCTCAGCCGGGGCATAGCCCTTCCCCTTCTGCGTCACGACATGCAGCAGAACTGGGCGTTCCATCCGCTTGATGTTTTCCAGAACCGGGATCAGGACATCAAGGTCATGGCCATCAATCGGACCGACATAATAGAAGCCAAGCTCCTCAAACATCGTTCCGCCCATGGCGAAGCCGCGCAGGTACTCCTCCGCCTTACGGGTTGGGGTTTCAAGGCCAATCGGTTTGACCACGGATTTGGCGAACTTGCGCAAGCCGCGATACGGACGGCTAGAAACCAGCCTCGAGAAGTAATGGCTCATCGCGCCAACCGGGGGCGCGATCGACATGTCATTGTCATTGAGAATAACCAGTTGGCGGATCTGATCACCGCCAACATTGTTCATGGCTTCGTACGCCATGCCCGCCGTCATCGAGCCATCACCGATGACCGAGATGACATGATTATCCTTGCCCTGCAGCTCGCGCGCGGTGGCAAAGCCGTGGCCCGCGCTGATCGAGGTTGAGGCATGTGCCGCACCAAACGGATCATACTCGCTCTCGCTGCGCTTGGTGAAGCCTGAAAGACCACCACCTTGCCGGATCGTCCGGATGCGGTCGCGCCGCCCGGTCAGGATTTTGTGCGGATAACACTGGTGGCCAACATCCCAGATCAGCTTGTCTTCCGGCGCATCAAACACGGAATGAATCGCAACCGTCAGTTCCACTACGCCAAGCCCGGCCCCAAGGTGCCCGCCTGTGACGGACACCGCATCAATCACTTCCGCGCGCACTTCATCAGCAAGTTGCTTGAGCTCCTCGCGCGTGCGCCCCTTCATATCGTCGGGTGTGTTTACCTCGTCGAGCAAGCGCGTGTTCTTAAGATCAGTCATCGGGTCAAGCCTCCCTCAGTCGGCGATCAGGTTCTCCGGACCCTTATTAGCGGTTCCGGTCCAGAACAAAATCAACCGATTGCAGCAGGATATTGGCGCGATTGCGAAAAATTGCGAGATGGGTGCGCGCCTGTGACGCGAGCATCTGCACCCGCTCCTTGGCCGCCTCTACACCCAGAAGCGTAACGAAATTGGCCTTTCCGGCATCTTCATCCTTACGCAAAGGCTTGCCAACTTCTGCCTCATTTCCAGTTGCATCGAGCAAATCATCAGAGATCTGGAAAGCCAAACCAAGATCATGAGCAAAGCCGTGAAGGGCGTTCCGTTCAGCTTCATTGGCCCCGCCAATGATCGCCCCGGCTTCAACTGAATAGGAAATCAAGGCGCCGGTCTTAAGCCGCTGCATCCGTGTAATCGTGTTCAGATCTCTTGGACTATCATGCTCAAGCATATCAATCATTTGCCCGCCAACCATGCCCAATGCGCCAGCATTGTCTGCCAAGCGCTCAATCAAGCGCAAGCGAATGTGGGGATCGGCATGAGTCTCGCGTGATGAGAGAATCTTGAAGGCCAAAGTCAGCAAGGCATCGCCGGCCAGAACAGCCGTTGCCTCATTAAAGGCTTTATGGACCGTCGGCTGGCCGCGGCGAAAATCATCATCATCCATACATGGCAAGTCATCATGAACCAGGGAGTAGCAATGCACACATTCGAGCGCTGCGGCCGTTCGTAACAGGCTCTTCTCGGGAGCATCAAACATAGCCCCGGCCTCAATTACATAGAAAGGGCGCATGCGTTTCCCATTGGCCAGCGCCGAGTGCCGCATCGCCCGCATCAGATCGGCTTCCGGCCCCTGCGCAGGCGGGATCAACTGGTCGAGTGCAACCGTGACTTTATCCGCCACCTCTGTGAGGCGACGGGCAAACTCGGCGTCACCCAACATGTCCATTAATCGAAACTCGCCGGTTCAGTGGTCGCTGAACCATCAGCGCCCTGCACGATCTGCTCAACCTTTAGTTCAGCAGATTTCAGGCGGGCTTCGCAATGTTTCTTGAGTTCAGCACCGCGCTCATAAATCGCGATGGATTGTTCCAGCTCGACATCGCCCTGCTCAAGTTGCCGGACAATTGTTTCAAGCTCAGCCAAGGCCTCTTCGAAGCTCATGTCTTTTACGGGTTTTGCCTTATTGGCCATGCCGGTCACCCCATCGGTTCTTTTCCAAGCGCGCACCCTAGGGCCCGAATGCGTTCGCCTCAATGGGGAGTTTTAGCTTTTTCCGCGATATTCGTAGACGCGGTAGCTCCAATACTTATCACCACCATCACGCACACAGACCCAACCGAGCCGCCTTAATGGTCTACGCAACATGCGATTAAACCAACCATGAGCGGCCAGATAAACACTTTGTCCTTCCGCTGCGCGATGTAGATACTCTGCCGCCGCACGCGCTCGCAATCGCGCTTCATCAACGCTTTCACCATCCAGACTATGGCCCTGTAGCCAAACCATGCGCGCCAGAATATTCCAGGTTTTAGGCAGGAAAGTCCGTCCGTTCAGGCGCGGCGGGGGCAAAGGCGCTTCATTGAACACAGCATGGGGCTCAGGCTCGCGTCCGTCTGTTGCCCATTGTGCCGTCTCAATCGCCCGGGGGCGTATCGAGCTCAGGACCAAGTCCGCATTCTGTACAGCCTGCTTCAGGGCATGCGGTGCATCCTGATCAGGTGCCAGACTGCCAGCCTCATAACGTTGCCACCAGTCCTGATACTCCTGCCAGGTCAATTTTGGTCCAGCCGCCCGATTCAGCGCAGGTCGACCATGGCGCGATACAATGATCGGCCCACGCTTTGCTTGTGTCTTGTCCGATCCGGCCATGCTGTTCTAACCATCTTCAATAGAGGCCGTTGGATTAGAACCGTTGGTGGTTCCATTCAAGTCCAGTGTTACAATCGGGTTAAATGTCTCTCTGACTTAGGGCACCAAACACACCGGAAACCCGCGCACCTATGGTCGGTTCAGCTAAGGCGATCTGGTCCATCCGGCGCCGCACTCGCCCCATTATAGCCGCCATCCTGTCTGGCAAATCACGTTCGGCACGCCGCCAAACCCGTCCAACAATCCGCGAGGGTGCATAGCTGCCTCGCCGACCGCGCAGAACGCCTAGTTCTACTGGGAGATAATAATTCGCATAATGGCGCTTATAGTGATCAAGACCCGGCCCGGCATCATACACGCTTAGGGATGTTTCAGTCATCGCCTGTAATACGTTTTGCAAGATCTGATTGCCTGGGGAGTAAGTGGAAAACACCTGATCAAAAGAAGTCAACCAGCCATGCATGACCTTGTCTGACTGTAGATTGAATTCAGCAGCGGCCTGTTCGCCATCATAATTAAGGGTCACCAGCCGCGCGCGTAAACGTGGTCCCTCAAAATGACGCAGACGGTCCAGTAAAGCCCGGGACCAATCTGGCTTTAGCACATTGTGAAAGCCTGTTCTCTCAAACTGCGCATATTTCAATTCCATCAAGCGGTTAAACTGGGCATCAGATTTATTATCCCAGTCAAATTGCACTTCTGAAAAGTCCCGCTCAACCCCGCGATAAACCCGACGCATCTTCTTGAAGTGCTTCGGCCAGGCTGTCTGTTGCTGATCTAGGTAAGCTTCCCAGCCCATTGAGAGGTCCGTCATATTTGCGCCGACGCGCTGCATATTGTCGATCCGGCACTCAGGGGTCGGCATATAGCCGAACGCGGTCATGCCCGAGAGGCCAAGACCACTTAGAAATTCAACAGGGCACAACTCACGGCCAGCCTCAACGATCGGCGCATGCCAATCCGAGAATGGCCCACCGATCGGACGCGCCCAATGCCCGGGGCGCTCATGAAGTGGCCAAAACGCAACCGCTTTGTCGCCCTCAAAGGCAACCCCAATCCTTGTATCCTCACGCACCTCGCCAACCAGTCTGGCAAAGTCAGGATCAAAGAAAGGATCATCATAAATGGCTCGCGCATCCCGCAGAGCCGTGAAGGCTTGCCAGAGCTCTTGGCTCATCTCAGCAGGGCGATAGAGGGTGTATTTCAAAGCCACATCTCCAATAGGGACACAAAATTCTGTCCCCACCTTGCAAACTCCATACCGAATTCGCGTAACAGGAGAGTAAATGACTGGTAAAACAATTGTGAGGTTTAGAGCCCTCTACAATCCGCGCCAGAGCCGCTTTTTCATACAAGGCTGCGCATCTGCGCGTGAGCAGCGATAGGTTGTGAAGAGGACCGTGTCAGCCCGGCCAATCAGATTTGAGAAAGGCACGAAACCAATTGAAGCATCATCTGGCTCATAAGGCCGTCCGGTCACCTGATTGATGCGCGGTTCACATCCGGCCTGATCTATCACGCCCGCAGCATTTGGCGGACAATGGCCTATGCCTGCGCGGCCATCTAATGAGTTGTCGCGATTATCCCCCATGAACAGGAAGTGCCCTTCTGGAACATGGAAGGTCGGCGTATTCTCATAGCCATTGCGGCGTTCCATATCATGGGTCAGCCAGCTTTCATCGCCGACCGCTTCACGATACTCACGCGCGCCAACCCGCATACGATCCTTGTGTTCGACATAGGTGATGCCGCGTTCAAAGGTTCGCTCAATCGGCTGTCCATCCAGATAGATTTGCCCATTTCGAACCTGAATCTCATCCCCCGGTAAACCAATCAGCCGCTTGATCATCACACGCGGGGTATGAGGGTGCTCGAAAACGACCACATCACCGCGCTTTGGCTGACTGGCAAAGACCCGACCCTCTGGCAAAGGCACATAGCGCCCGAGACTAAACGGCATGGAATGGCGGGAATAGCCATAGGCAAACTTGTTGACGGTGACCCTGTCACCAACCTGCAGGTTCGGCACCATGCTTTCAGATGGAATGACGCGTAACTCGTAAACCAGCCCGGAAAAGATCAGAAACAGCGGAACGAAGATGGATAGAGTCGCGCCCCACTCTCGCAACTCTTTGCGGACAATGTCGCCAAAGCTCTTTGGTTTGTCTTCGCTCACAGCAACATCTTCCGTGCTCATCGGCTTACTCCACACATCAGGGTTTTGGCTTAGCCTGCTCTGGCGAGCCATGCGAGGTTAAATTGCATGACGTCTTTCTCAGGACAGGCGAACGGCGGTACCATAGGCCAGCAATTCAGCTGACCCACCCATAATCATACTGGTTGTCACCCGCATACTGATGATGGCATCTGCCCCGGCCATTTCAGCATCAGCAATCATACGGTCAATGGCCTGTTCACGCGCTTCAGCCATGAGCTTGGTATATTCAGGGATTTCTCCCCCAACCAGATTGCGTAACCCAGCCATGATATCCCGCCCGAAAAAGCGCGTGCGCACCGTGTTGCCTTTTACCGTACCAATCACGCCAGCAATCTCGCGCCCGGGTACGGTCTCTGCCATTGTCACAATCATAGTCAGCGCTCCTATTTATCGATGTTCTTGGAATAATAGTCGTCTTCGGCATTGCCGAGCCGATCAATGATGACTTTCAGGATCAGGATCAGGAAGCCAACCGCAACCAAACCGGGGATAATCAGAATAACCCATAAGGGTGCCCCGGTTTCTGCGCTTGCTGCTCCAATTGCGAAACTGACACCGAGCAAGGTCAGCAAGCCATAAATGCCTGCGCCAAGTATGATCAGGGTCATCCCGATCAGGAACCAGCCATTGGTCTGCCCGCGCTCGCTCATCTGCCTGTCCTCGTCTCTTTCACCTACGCTATAGCGGATGAGCCGTGACGAAAAGATGACCAAGCTATTTTAGACGGCGCGATACCAGACGACACCATCTCGATCTGCCTCACCAACCGCTTCGTTGCGGGCAATCAGGCAGTTGATGTGTGCAAGCGCCTCACCCGTTGCCATTGAGACCAGATCATCGCCAATCTTGCGACCAAAGATAGCTGGAAACACATCCACCACACGGCGCGGTTCCTGCCCCAGTCTTTGCTTCAGGCGCTTAAGGGCAATCTCATGGCCGTGGATCAAAGCATCCAGACGGTCATGTGCACCACGAAAAGGTTCATTGTGGGCTGGTAAAACCAGCACGTCCGCCGGCAACGCCGCTTTGAGTTTCTCACAGCTCGATAACCAGTCCTTGAGCGGATCTGCTTTCGGTTCTGTCGGAAAAACGGATACGTTGGACGAAATACGTGGCAATAACTGATCGCCAGAAATCACCACATTCAAAGCTGGACAATAGAGACAGGCATGTTCCGGCGAGTGTCCATTCCCAACAATCACACGCCAGCCATGACCCGCCATGTCGAACGTGTCACCATCTTCAAGTCGTCGATAACTATCGGGCAGTTGCGAGACCGCACGCCCGAAACCGCCAAACCGTGCCTTGTAGTTGTCGATCTGCTCTTCGTTCCACCCCGCACGTTTATAGAAGGTGGTTCCGGCCTCTGGGGCGATGCGCCCTGTATCGGCAACCAGCATGCGGCAGGTAATATATTCCAGCCGGCTGATCCAAAGCTCGCTGTCTGGGAATTTGCGGCTTAGCCATCCCGCATTGCCAATGTGATCGGGGTGCATGTGAGTAACAATTACCCGCCAGACGGGTCGTCCATCCAGCTTCTCATCAAAAATCTTGCGCCAGGCGGCCTTGGTGTCATCCATTGGCATGCCTGTATCGACAATGGTCCACCCCTTCTCGCCATCATCAATCAGCCAGAGATTGATCCATTTCAGCGAAAACGGCAGCGGCATGCGGACCCAATGTATACCAGGCGCGACCTCCAGCGTTTCTCCGACATCAGGTGTCGTCTCACCAAGGGGATATTCGAGCGCGGCGCGCCCTGCGGTTTTACCTTCAAAGCCATCCATGGCGCTACCCAAGCATGTCCGGGCAAAAGCTCCAATCCGTGACCATGCGGCAAGGCAAGCTACGCGCTAGCACTCGACGACATTGACCGCCAAACCGCCCTGGCTTGTTTCCTTATACTTGGATGACATGTCTAGGCCGGTCTGGCGCATGGTCTCGATCACCTGATCCAGGCTGACTTTACCCATATCCGCGCTATGCAAAGCTAGACGGGCCGCATTCACAGCCTTCACCGTGCCGATAGCATTGCGCTCAATACAGGGGATTTGCACCAAGCCGCCAACAGGATCACATGTCAGCCCTAGATTATGCTCCATCCCGATTTCAGCCGCTGAAAGACACTGGATCGGCGTTGCCCCCCAAACAGCCGCCAAACCACCCGCTGCCATGGAACAGGCAACGCCAACTTCACCCTGACAGCCCATTTCTGCGCCGGAAATTGAGGCGCGCTGCTTATACAACAACCCTATCCCACCTGAAACAATCAGGAAGCGGCGCGCTTTATTCCGTTCGATTTGCCCATCTTCGTCACAGCAATAATGACGGATCACCGCGGGCAGGATACCGGCGGCCCCATTAGTCGGCGCGGTCACCACGCGCCCGCCGGCTGCATTCTCCTCATTCACCGCCATGGCGTAGACATTCAGCCAATCAAACAGCGCCTCGCGTTCATTGCTGCCAGCGCCCGCTTTCAGTTTACGGTAAAGATCTGGCGCACGGCGTGTCACTTCCAGTCCGCCCGGCAGGATACCACCGGTGTTCAGGCCGCGCTCAACACAAGCCAGCATCACATCGGTGATCGCATCAAGCTGTTTCAGCGTCTCTTCACGCGAACGGCGCTGGTCTTCATTGGCCAGGATCAGGTCTTCAATCGAAAGTCCCTCCTGATCGCACAGGCCCAAGAGCTGTTCCGCCGAACCGAACGCAAATGGCGAAGCAGATTTGTCGGCAACAAGATCGCCTTTTGCCGGGCGTGAGAGCTGCCGCGCTGAAGCAATGAAGCCGCCGCCGGTCGAGTAATAAACCTGCTCCCACAATAGCTGCGCGTCTTCATCAAACAGGCGCAACGCCATGCCATTCGGGTGCAGGTCTGGCATGATATCCCCGCGATAAAGGATGTCCTTTAGCGGATTAAATGGAATGGTTTTCCCACCGGGCAGCGCCAACATCTTGTCCCGAGCGACATTGCGAAACGCTGCCTCGGCCTCATCGGGGTCGGCGCCCTCTGGTGTGAAGCCCAGCAATCCCAGAATGGACGCCTTATCCGTGCCGTGCCCAATCCCTGTTAGCGCCAGAGAGCCCTGAAGCTCCACTTCAACACGGGCTGCCTTTAACAGGACACCATGCTTCCCCGCCGCCCGGATGAACCGCCAGGCGATCCGCATTGGACCAACCGTATGGGAAGAAGACGGGCCAAGACCAACCCGAAAAAGATCAAGAACTGAGAGCACGTGCGCCCCTCTAAAATAGTTACATACGCAACTACCCCTACGTTCGCCTTGCCAATGCGGCAAGCCCAAGTCAGGTTGCGCGCGAATAAACTGCCTTGGGAGGGCACGTGCAGATGACCAAAACCACTCGCCGCCAACTTTTGAAATCCGGCGCTGCGCTTGCAGCTTTGACCCCAATTGCAACAGCTTGCGCACCAACCGATTCTGCGGTCGAAATACCCACTCAGGCAACAGAGCCTGCCACACCCGAAACACTCTCCTATTTTGCAAAGAACATTCCGGACGGGCTTGAACAGGTCGCAATGCTGGCAAGAGGTGAGACGACCAGCCTTGAGCTGACCCAAGCTGCGATTGAACGCGCCAAAGCAGCGGAGCCAGCTCTGAACGCTATCGCAAACGATACGTATGAAACGGCCCTGCTGGCCGCAGAAAACCCACCGACCGGAATGTTTGGTGGCGTCCCAACCTTTATCAAGGACCTGCTCGACTGGCAGGATGCGCCAACCCTTTACGGCAGTCGCGCCTTTGAAGGCTATATCGCCCCTGCTGATGCCCCTTTTGCGGCCGCCTGGCGACGCGCAGGTGTGATCAGCCTCGGTAAATCGACCAGCCCGGAAATGGGGTTGATCTCTTCTACTGAACCTCTGGTCACAGGGGCGACTCGTAACCCTTATGATACCCGTCGGATTCCCGGTGGGTCCTCTGGTGGGGCCGCCGCGCTCGTCGCCGCCAGAGTGGTGCCATTTGCCCATGCCAGTGATGGTGGTGGCTCAATCCGTATTCCAGCAGCCTGTTGCGGTCTGTTCGGGCTCAAGCCGAGCCGGGACGCCTTGCCGATCAGCCGGGATAGTGGCCCGGTTTCGATCTCCGTGAACCATGCTGTCACGCTCACCGTTCGTGATAGCGCTGCCCTCTTCGCAGTTGCCGAAGCACCGGAAAACGGACTTACACTAACAGGTAACATAACCGAAGCCTCAACCCGGCGCTTACGCATCGGTTATGCGCCAAACCCAATCAATGGCGCCCAGCTTGACGTGGAAACGCGGGCTGGCATTGAACGCACCGCACAGCTCTGCCGCGATCTTGGCCATGAGGTGATCGATTATTCGATTCCAATTGACGGGGTCGAGTTTGGCGATCAGTTCCTCCTCTACTGGGCCGCCGGCGCTGCCGACTTCGCCCAGCAGGCCAGCCAGTTCAGTGGCAAGCCAATAGGTCCCGATATCCTTGAGCCGTGGACCCTTGGCCTGGCCCAGATGTTTATGCGTCGTCAGGGCGAGTTCGATGCCGCAATCGCCTACCTGAAAGCCTTTGAAGCCATCTATGAAAGCTGGTTTGAGACCTTCGATGTCCTGCTCACCCCAACTGTGTCGACCGTCGCACCGAAGATTGGCGAACAGGCCCCGGATGGTGATTTCGATGCCGTCATGGACAATGTTCTGAACTTTGCCGCCTTCACCGCGCCAATGAATGTATCCGGAGCAGCATCAATGTCTGTGCCTTTGCAGTGGAGTGACGAAGGTCTGCCCATCGGGTCGATGTTCTCTGGTAAGCGCGGGGATGATGGCCTCTTGCTCGCGCTCGCATATGAGCTAGAAGCGGCTCAGCCTTGGATTGACCGCTTACCGACACTGAAGGGCGCTTAAGCGCTTAGGATTTTATGCTGACACGTTTTCTTGCAGCACCGCTTTTGATTGCGGTGCTGGCCATTTTCATGGGCTCTGGCATTGACGCTCTGGTCAAAGCTGTGGCCCCGGATGCTGGCCTTCATCATCTTCTGGCATGGCGTTTCCTGTTTGGGGCGATTATTGCGCTGGCTGTCTTTCGCGCGCGGCGAAAGCCAATACCAAGCTTTGAAGCGACACGCTTTCATACGCTGCGCGGAGCCGTGCAGGTCGCAGCAGCCTTCCTGTTCTTTTATGCGGTTCTCGAGCTTCCGCTCGCACTGGCGACAATTATCGGGTTTACCGCCGCGCTTATGGTCCCGTTCGTGGCCCGCACGCTACTGGGCGAAAGAGTCACCCCTATGGGGCTTGGCGCGGCTCTCGTTGGGTTTGCAGGGGCTGTTCTAGCTATTCAGGGCCTGCCGGAGGGCGATACTGAAACGGGCAATCGCCTCTACGGGATTATCGCCTGCTTCCTTGCCGCCTTTCTCTATGCCCTGACCCTTGTCTTGCTGCGGATGCGCGCAACCAAGGAAGACGCCACAACGATCGCCATGTTCACCAATGTTATTCCGGCCCTGATCCTGTTGCCCATCACCTTTGGTCTATTTGGCGCGCCGAACTGGAGTGACCTGCCAATCTTTGCCCTATTCGGCCTGATGGGGTTTGCGGTCTGGTATCTGATGACGCTGGCCTATGCCCGGGCGCCGGCCCAACAGCTTGCTCCACTGGAGTATACCGCCCTGATCTGGAGCGGCCTGTTCGGCGCGATCTTCTTCCGTGAGTTTCCCGGCTGGCAGACCTGGGCTGGTGCAGCGATCATTATCGTCGCTTGCCTGATCGTGGCGTTTGAAAGCCATTACGCAACACGCCGGGAGGCTAAGCTCCCGGCGAGTGATATTCCTGAATAAGACTCTTTTGTCTGGCCCACCCGCTCCGCCCGCCCAATCACCCCAAGGATAGCCTCTGCGGGCGGTTGGGACGGGGGAGCGGGCGGGCTCAGGTAAACTTAGACGTCGAGGAGCAGACGCTCTGGGTCTTCCAGGGCTTCCTTAACGCGGACAAGGAAAGTCACCGCCTCTTTGCCATCAACGATCCGGTGGTCATAAGACAGCGCCAGATACATCATCGGACGGATCACAACCTGTCCATTGATCGCAACCGGGCGCTGCTCAATACGGTGCATACCAAGAACACCTGACTGTGGGGGGTTCAGGATCGGTGTCGACATCAGAGAACCATACACACCACCATTGGTGATGGTGAACGTGCCGCCCTGCATATCGCCAATGGTCAGGTCACCATCGCGTGCCTTACGGGCAAGATTACCAAGTTCAGCCTCGATACCAGCCAGCGACAGCTCATCCGCATCGCGAACGACCGGAACCACAAGCCCCTTCTCGGTGCCAACCGCCATGCCGATATCATAGTGGTTCTTGTAGATAATGTCGGTGCCATCAATCTCGGCATTCACTGCCGGGATTTCCTTCAGGGCAGACACCACCGCCTTTGTGAAGAAGCCCATGAAGCCGAGCTTCACACCATGCTTTTCAAAGAAGGAGTCTTTGTACTTCTTCCGCAGGTCCATAACCGCGCTCATGTCCACATCATTGAATGTGGTCAGCATCGCAGCGGTTTCCTGCGCCTCTTTCAGGCGGCGGGCGATTGTCTGGCGCAAGCGGGTCATGCGCACGCGCTCTTCGCGTGGGCCCAGATCACGGGCAGGTTTTGCTGCTGCAGGCGCTGCTGCTGCCTTTGGCGTGTTCACGTAATTCAAAGCATCCGCCTTTGTTGCGCGGCCTTCACGACCAGAACCTGGAATATCTGCCGGGTTCACACCCGCTTCTGCAGAGATACGACGCACAGATGGCGCAACCGGGCGATCGCCACTGCCTGTTGCAGGAGCCGCCGCTTGTACCGGAGCCGACTGCGCCGCTGGAGCTGCCGCAGCACTGGCACCTGCACCGGCTGTAATCCGCGCAATAACAGACCCCGGCGTGACCGCGTCTCCTTCACCAACCAGCCATTCAGCGATGACGCCATCAGCAGACGCTGGCACTTCCAGAGCAACCTTATCGGTCTCAATCTCAGCAATTGTTTCGTCTTTCGAGACGCTCTCGCCAACCTGTTTAACAAGTGCGCCAATCGTGCCTTCGGCAACGCTCTCACCCATGCTTGGGACAGCGACATCAACGCTTGCCCCACCAGTGGAAGCGGCAGGGGCGGCGGCGGCTTTTGGGGCTTCGGCTGCAGGTGCCGCTTTCGCGGCACCATTGGCACCGCCAAGACGACCCAGAAGCGCGCCAATCTCAACCGTGTCGCCCTCTTGAGCAACAATTTCGCCTAGTGTTCCAGCTTCTTCCGCAGAAACCTCAACGGCGACTTTATCTGTTTCCAGTTCGACCAGAACCTCATCCTTAGCGACTGCATCGCCTGCGGCTTTCAGCCATTTGCCAACCGTCGCTTCGGTGACGCTCTCGCCCAGAGTTGGGACTACGATATCGGTCATGTCAGGTCTTTGCCTCGTTCTCTTATCTCTATTATCCGGTGACCATAGTGTCTTCGACAGGTTTATCACCGAGGGCGGCGTTCAGGAACGCCTCTTTTTCTCTATTATGGGTCGCAAGCAGACCGGTTGCTGTCGCAGCGGCTGGTGGGCGACCCGCATATTTCGGACGCGGAGCGGTCACACCGACTTTAGCCGCGCACCACTCGATTTCATCCCGGATAAAGGTCCAACCACCCATATTGCGCGGCTCTTCCTGACACCAGACAAGCTCAGCTTGCGGGAAGCGTTTCAGCTCGGTCATCAGGGCCTTGCGTGGCACCGGATAGAACTGCTCGACCCGCAACAGGTAGATGTCATTCGCACCGGTTTTCTCGCGCTCTTCAAACAAGTCGTAATAGACCTTGCCGGAACAGAGAACCACGCGGCGGATCTTATCATCCTTGGCCAGTTTGACCTTGCCTTCACGGCCCGGTGTCTCGGCATCATCCCACAAGACACGGTGGAAAGACGATTTGGTGTTCATGTCATCCAGGCTGCTGGTCGCCAGCTTGTGACGCAGCAGGGATTTCGGCGTCATGATCACCAGCGGCTTACGGAAGTCACGATGAATCTGGCGACGCAATGCATGAAAATAGTTCGCAGGGGTCGTCAGGTTACAGACTTGCCAATTATCCTCAGCGCACATTTGCAGGAAACGCTCAAGCCGGGCCGAAGAGTGCTCAGGACCTTGGCCTTCATAGCCATGCGGCAACAGCATAGTCAGACCGCTCATCCGCAGCCATTTACGCTCCGCGGAGGAAATGAACTGGTCAAAGAAAACCTGTGCACCGTTTGAGAAGTCGCCGAACTGGGCCTCCCACAACACAAGCGCATTCGGATTGGCCAGCGAATAGCCATATTCATAACCCAGCACAGCCTCTTCCGAGAGCAGGGAGTCGATCACCTCATACTCAGCCTGCCCTTCGCGCAGGTTGTTCAATGGCGTGAAACGATCACCGGTCTTTTGATCAACCATATGGCTGTGACGTTGAGAGAACGTCCCGCGACCACAATCCTGACCAGACAGGCGAACATGGAACCCCTCATCGAGAAGCGTGGCATAGGCCAGATGCTCAGCGGTTGCCCAATCCAGACCCTTGCCAGAGGAAATCGCTTCGGCGCGCCCCTTCACGACACGATCCAGCGTGCGGTGAATGTTGACACCTTCTGGCACGGTCGTAATCGACTGGCCCAGCTCTTTCAGCTTGGCTTTGGATACGCCGGTCTTGCCACGACGATCATCGTCTTCGGGTAGACCAAGGCCTTTCCATTCCCCTTCCAGCCAATCAGCCTTCTTGGTTTCGAGCGTCTTGCCATCCTCGAAGGCTTTGTCGAGCATCGTTTCGAACGCTTTAACTTCGGCATCAACTTGCTCAGTAGTCAGCAGGCCTTCAGCGACAAGCCGCTCAGCATACAGCTCACGAGTCGATCTGTGACCCTTGATCTTGGTGTACATGACCGGCTGGGTAAACATGGGCTCGTCGCCCTCATTATGCCCAAAGCGGCGATAGCAGAACATGTCGATGACAACGTCTTTACCAAACTTCTGGCGATACTCCGTCGCCACTTTCGCGGCATAGACGACCGCTTCAGGGTCATCGCCATTCACGTGGAAGATCGGCGCCTGCACCATCAATGCAACATCAGACGGATATGGTGACGAGCGCGAATACATCGGGCTCGTCGTAAAACCAATCTGATTATTGATGATAAAGTGGATTGTCCCGCCTGTGCGATAGCCTTGCAAGCCGGACAGCGCGAAACATTCCGCGACAACACCTTGGCCAGCAAACGCCGCATCACCGTGCAGCAGGAGCGGCAGTTTCTTGGAGCGGTCGAGATTACCCTCATCCTCGGCTTCCATGAACTGTTTGGCGCGTGTACGACCCAGAACGACCGGGTTTACCGCTTCAAGGTGAGACGGGTTGGCATTCATGGTCAGGTGGACCTTATTGCCATCGAACTCGCGATCCGAAGACGCACCCAAGTGATATTTCACATCGCCGGAACCAAACTGCTCAGCGCCTTGAGTCGATCCGCCCATAAACTCATGGAAAATCTTCTCATACTTCTTACCCATAACAGCGGCGAGCATGTTGAGACGACCACGGTGGGCCATGCCGACAACAATCTCATTCACGCCCAGCGCGCCGCCGCGCTTGATGATCTGTTCCAGAGCCGGCACAGCGGCCTCACCCCCGTCCAGACCAAAACGTTTGGTGCCCGGATAGCGCTTATGCAGAAAGCGCTCGAAAGTTTCCCCTTCGATCAGTTTCGTCAGGATCGCCTTTTTGCCCTCAGGCGTAAACGCAACGCCCTTGTCCGGGCCTTCAATACGTTCCTGCAGCCAACCCTTTTCTTCCGGATCGGAAATATGCTGGAACTCAATGCCAAGCGTTGAGCAATAGGTCCGGCGGACGATTTCAAGAATTTGACGAACGCTCGCGCGCTCCAAACCCAAAACGCCATCGATGAAGATGTCCCGATCCATATCGGCTTCTTCGAAACCATAGCTCTTGGGATCAAGCTCAGGCTGATACTCGGCTGTTTCAAGCCCCAGCGGGTCAAGCTGGGCCTGCAAATGACCGCGCATCCGGAAAGCTCGGATCATCATCAACGCACGCACCGAATCCTTAACCGCCTGAGCAATATCGGCCTCAGACGCAGCTGGCGCACCCGCTTTAATTTTCTTCTCCAGCTTCGGCTCAAGCAGGGTCCAGTTGCCATCAAAGGCCGCTGTCTCTTCTGGGGAGGCAGGCTTCGGCCACGCGCCCCGTTTCCAGCTTGCACCATCAGCGTTGCGGCGCGCATCTGCCCCGCCATCGCCAAGCTCTTCAAAGAATGCACGCCAGCTTTCCGGCACTGCATTTGGATTTTCGGCATAGCGGGCCTGCATCTGTTCGATCCAGACCGCACTGCCCCCGTAAAGGAATGCTGTATCCAGCATTGCCGCGTTCGCGACACTGCGATTGCCATTCACCGGGGAACCATCATCTGCCATGTATAAACCGTCCTCACATCAGCTAAGGACGGCCCGGCGGGGTCATAATGGCCTCGTCTGACCGCCCATCGAACCCATATAGGGCACGATTATCCTTTCAAAACCTCTACCATGGTCGTGCCGAGTCGGGCAGGGCTTGGTGACACTTTTATGCCAGCAGCCTCCATTGCCGCGATTTTGCTCTCTGCATCGCCCTGTCCGCCTGAAACAATGGCACCAGCATGACCCATAGTGCGACCCTTTGGCGCTGTCCGGCCAGCAATGAAGCCGACCATCGGTTTCTTGCGGCCTTTTTTCGCTTCATCGATCAGGAATTGAGCGGCTTCTTCTTCCGCAGAGCCACCAATTTCACCGATCATGATGATTTGCTCGGTCTCATCATCGGCCAGGAACATCTCCAGCACGTCGATGAATTCTGTACCCTTAACCGGGTCACCACCGATCCCAACCGCAGAGGTTTGGCCAAGACCCGCCATAGAAGTCTGGTAAACCGCTTCATAAGTCAGGGTTCCGGAGCGAGACACAACGCCGACAGACCCCTTCTTGAAGATCTTGCCCGGCATAATGCCAATCTTGCACTGCTCAGGGGTCAGCAGACCTGGGCAGTTTGGACCGATCAGGCGCGAGTTTGATTTATCGAGCTTGGCTTTGACCCGAACCATGTCGAGCACAGGCACACCTTCTGTAATACAAACGATCAGCGGAATTTCCGCATCAATCGCTTCTTCGATGGCCGCTGCGGCGCCGGCTGGCGGAACATAGATGACTGATGCATCAGCACCAGTCGCGTTACGCGCATCAGCTGCAGTTGCATAGATTGGGAGCTCTTTGCCGCTATCGGCGGTCCAGTTTGTGCCCGCTTTTTTCGGGTGTGTCCCGGCAACCATTTGCGTACCGAAATACTCGAGCGCCTGATTGGTGTGGAAGCTACCGGTTTTCCCGGTCAGGCCCTGGACGATAACTTTGGTATCTTTGTTGATGAGAATGGACATGGTTTCGGTCCTTGATCCTTGGGTCGCAACGCGTGCGAGAATAATTCCTTAGGGCGAAGCTTAAGCGCGCACGGCCTCTACGATTTTCTTGGCGGCATCATCCAGATCATTGGCCGGAATGATGTTCATGCCAGAATTGGCGAGGATTTCCTTGCCTTCATCGACATTTGTACCCTCAAGGCGAACAACCAATGGCACAGCCAGATTGGTTTCTTTTACAGCCTGGATAACCCCTTCAGCGATGACATCACACTTCATGATCCCGCCGAAAATGTTGACCAGAATGCCCTTAACAGCTGGGTCTTTCATGATGATCTTAAACGCAGCAGCCACTTTCTCCGCATTGGCACCGCCGCCAACGTCACAGAAGTTTGCAGGCTCTTCACCATACAGTTTGATGATGTCCATCGTCGCCATAGCCAGGCCCGCGCCGTTGACCATGCAACCGATTGTGCCGTCGAGCGCAATATAGGCGAGGTCCCATTCAGACGCTTCAATCTCTTTTTCGTCTTCTTCGGTGGTGTCGCGCAACTCCATGATGTCAGGGTGACGGAACAGAGCATTGCCATCAAAAGAGACTTTCGCGTCGAGCACGCGCAGGTCGCCGCTATCCATGACGATCAGCGGGTTGATCTCCAACATCGCCATGTCTTTTTCGGTGAAGGCTTTGTAGAGGATCGGGAACAGCTTCATGCCGTCTTCGCGGGCTTTGCCTTCCAGCTTCAGAGCATCGCAGAGCTTCTCTGCGTCAGCGGCATCAACCCCATCGCCGACAGGCAAGGTCAGGATTTTTTCCGGAGTTTCGTGAGCGACTTCCTCAATGTCCATGCCGCCTTCAGTTGAAGCAACAAAAGCGATCTGCCCGGTTGCGCGATCAACCAGCATAGAGAGGTAAAGTTCACGAGAGATATCAGCGCCGTCTTCGATATAGAGGCGGTTGACCTGCTTACCTTCGGCAGAGGTTTGCGCCGTCACGAGGTGATTGCCGAGCATCGCCTTGGCGTGGGCAATCGCTTCATCCTTGGAAAAGCCAAGGCGAACACCGCCCTTCTCTCCGGCTGCTGCTTCAATGAACTTGCCTTTACCGCGGCCACCAGCGTGGATCTGGCTTTTCACAACCCAAAGCGGTCCTGGCAGGGCATTCACCGCCGCTTCGATCTCGTCCTCAGACAGGACAGGAACGCCGTTTGCGACAGGTGCGCCAAAGGATTTAAGGACAGCCTTGGCCTGATATTCGTGAATGTTCATGGGAGTTCAGCCTCTTTCAGCATGGGACGGGTACCTCATGTTGCACCCGCGAAAGTGCGCCCGCTTATAGCACCGCGATTCACCCTGACAACCGCACCAAAGTCCTAGATCGTCCCAGAACGGTGAGACAACGCTGTCAGGGGCAAACTCTGCCTATGCGTCAAGCACACCCGGGGTTCTCAGATAGGCCGAGTCCCCGGGTTATGAGCCGTTTCGCGAATCGATTGTTGAAGGATTGCGCTCAAGAGGCCGCAGGTGCCCCTCTATTCCACTCCGATTTCGTCGAAGTCCAAGCTGTTCTGACGAACCACGGCGCCCTGATTGTCCTTGATCGACATTACAACCTTGCGCTGCGCCCAGTCGATATTAATAGCCCCATAGTTTTCAGGTGCAAACCCGGCTCCAACCTGACGCTCATCAACCTCATCGCTCTCATCGCGGAAACTGACATTCAAAGAGGACGCTGTGAGTTCACCCGCCGTGTAAGGCAACACATCACCCTCTTCATACAGGAATGCGGTGTGGCGATCACCGGAAACAAACACAACACCTGTGGCATCGGTGCTCTTGATCAGATCAAACAGGCGCTGACGCTCATCCGGCATAGTCGACCAAGCTTCCCAGCCATGCACGGTCGGCATGATCTGAATGGATGAAACCACCAAACGGATATCCGCTGGCTTCTGCAGTTGGTTTTCAAGCCAGGTCCACTGCGTGGCTCCCAGCATATCCTGCATAGATCCGGCAGGAGCCGGCAGATAGCGCTCTTTGCCTTTTGCTCCGTGTTCATCTGTTGGGGTCAACGCAGAGCGGAAAAAGCGCGTATCGAGCATGATCACCTGAACCCGTTGTCCCTCAGGGCCAAAACTGCGCGCATAATACGTGCCCGGCCACTGACCAACATCCTGATCCTCAAGGCCCCAGAAGACTTCATGGATACGTTCCGCCAGGCCGCGGAATGGGAATTCCTTGCCAGCATCATTGGCGCCATAGTCATGGTCATCCCAGGACACCATCATTGGTACGTTTTCCCGAACAGCTTTAAAATCATCGCGCGCGGCCAGATCGGCAAAAGATTCTCGAAGCTCATCAAGGTCAGCTTCATTATTGATGTATGAGCGCCCATCCAGATCACCGTAAACATTGTCACCAACCATCAGGAACAGGTCTGCATTTTCACCCGCGATAGATTGCAATGCCGCGCTCGGACCGCGCTCCTCGTCCAGACAAGACCCGACAAGAATCTCTGAAATCACTGCAGAGCTGGCTGGAAGTGGTTTGCCACTCGGTGCCTTTGGAAACGCACTATCCGGGATCGTATTATAGTAATAGGCAAGTGCTTCCTGAGCTGTTTCCGGTTTTGGCGTAAACGGATTGGATAATGTCGGACCATTGGCTGCGCAGGCAGCAAGGGTCAGCACAGATGCAGTTGCAAGAACAGTACGGATCATTCGGAATCTCCAGAAAAACGCCAGGAAAGGCATGTGTCGCCCCCCGTCTAAACACAGATTGCGACACTTGTTTAACTGATTCCGTCTCTACGCCGCGAAAAACATTGTCCACATGATCCGTCCAGGCAAAAAGCTGAACATTCCAGCGATGATGATGCCACCAAAGAACATGCCTGTCATGGCTTTGCGGTGCTCTTTGACCTTGCGCCGACGAATAGCCGCAATGCCAAAAGGCAGAGCCAGGACCGTCCAGGCCGAGATGGCGTGGATCGGGCTATACCATTTCCCCATCAGCCCGGTGATAAAGAAAGATGAGATCGCTGTAACCGCCATTGCGCCAACCCAGGCCCAACCAAGCGGTTTATGGATACCACGTCCCTTGGGGCCAAACATCAGCACCGTGCCAATGCCAAAGGCTGAGAGGGCGGCGATGACATGAACCTGGATCGTTAAAGGCGCCGCTATAAGTGGCTCCAAAGACAAGCGAAATTGGGGCTCAATTTCAGGATTGAATCTGAAAATGATGGCACTGATTATGGTGTAGATCACACCCGCGCCAGCAATAATCCAGGCCCATTCCGGTATAGTCTTGAGCAAATCCCGAAAGCGCTGTCTGTCTGTTATCGTCGTCATTTGCAATCCCTCCCTTTGCTTACGCCCAGGTGCCATGAAAACCGAGCGGCCAGGCATAGTCGGCGCGCCAGATGCAAACCGGGCCATCACTCACGCGGGCCGCATCAAAGACACAAATATCGGTCGTGCGCGTCTTCAGGTTGAGAACTGGCCCGATCAGCCAGCTATCTTCTTCCCGCGTGCTGCCGGGCTTGGGCACGAACAGGAATTCCTCGACCATAAGTGTATCGCCGAAATCAAACGTATCGGTCTGTCCGCTATCCCAGTTGTGCACTGACAAGCTGGTCGAACCCGGTGTCTTTGCTGATGGCCCGGTGACCAGAGCCGTCAGGCGCCGCGGCAAGCCATGCAGGCGCGGGTCCACTTGCGGAAACTCGCCGTCGAGGCCCGTTTCAACCAAACGCGCATCGCCTTTTACAGGGATGACAATTTGGGTCAGATCACTGACCATGCTACCATCACGCCCGGCCCACTCACCGCGAATTTCTTCTAGACCGCCGCCTGCGCCGAGAACAGGTTCTTTGTAAAGCGCCGCATCAATCCGGATGGTTCCGTCAGCCTCCTCCCAGGCCGCACCGGTGTGAAAGAAAGCCCGCGCCGGGCCTTGCGCCCATCTTTGCTTGGAGAAGTCATCCTTATCAACGATCAGGAATTTGAAGCCTTCTTCAGGCCGCCACTCAAATCCTTCAACAACGGGCGGACGTAAGGCTTCATTGATCCACGGTTGCACCATGATGATGAGATGGCGCTCGGTCATCGCCCAATCATGGACGTAAGACGCAATCCCCATGTTCAACAGGCCGAAATCTCGCAACACGCCGTCTTTGCCAATCTTGTAGACGCCAACATTTGGGCCAGCGACAGCAAGGTTCCAGACTGTGCCGTCCGGCTCCCGCTTGGGGTGGGCCAGGAATGGCATAGCGGTCAGATCATCGCGCCAGACCTTTGGGCCTTTCGTGTCGAGGGTTTCAGCATCCATTGCGATTGCCGAACCCGCCTCCCACAGTGCCAGAAGCTCACCATTCACGACCATCACGGACGTATTGGCCGCATTCACATCATCGGGTCCCATTACCGCAAAGTCAGGATGCCCCGCTGTGCCGAAGCCAGAGGCCATGACCTTGTTGGCGGCAAGCTCAACCTGTCTCTTGTTGGTATCGACGAACCGCCCGGTATGGATCGCCTGTCCGTCGCCAATCGCGATGCGCTGGACCATGCCGTCACCGTCAAACCAGTGACCGATATAGTCGTCCTGTCCGTACAGGAATTGTGCAGGCCCATTGCGATAGAGGTTACCCTGTAAGCCTTTGGGTGCCTTGCCATACACAAGGCGCAGGGGCGCGGGGCCAAACCCTTGTGCTGGCGCATTGGCATAACCGAGATGCCAGTCAGGTATGGTCTTTGTTTGTCCAAAAGCCGGGGTCAGCCCCAAGCCGGTAAAGCTCGTTGCGGCGGCAGTTGCCCCGAGAAAATGACGACGAGAGAGGGTCATGAGAGTAGCCTTTCAAACGTGAACCCGCCCCCGAAACGGGGACGGGACACTTCTGGGGGGGATTAGTTGATGCTGATCGTCTGGCTGGCGCCGTCAGCAGAAACAGTGAACTTCGCAGCATCCCATTTGGCTGGGCCGAAGCGGCCTTTGGCATTGTTTGAGAAGGCAAATGGCTCAGTCGGCATACCGAACGGATTGGTGTTCATTTCACCATTGCCATCGACATCATGGAACATTTTCAGGCCATACTCGCCCGGCTCGAGGCCTTCGATGGTTACGGTTTCAGTTGCCTCATCAACCGTAACATTCGCACCTGTGAGCGCAGCGCCACTTTCGTAACCTTCAGCATCATAAACCCCGATCTGGATTTCTCCTTGGGTCTTTTTGATATCTTCCAGCGTGATGGTCAGGGAACCGGCATTGGCAACGGGTGCAATCAGGGCGGTGGCTAAAACGGATGCGGCAAGAATAGCTTTACGGGTCATGTGAGTCTCCTATGTGTTATCTGGTCAGCGGGGCGGGCCTGCTGTGAAACAAGACATGACAGGGCGACTGAGGGCGTGCAGCACCATCTTCATGAAACGGCTGGAATCCTTCGCGAAATACCGCCATTGTCATTCACGAAACGCGAATGACAGGGGCAAACAGCTTGCGAGACGTGACTGACATGCACAACCGTGGCCGAAGTTTCCTGATACTTCTGGCGATTGCTGCATTTCTCGCCTTCATCAATCCTTACAACGCGACAGGAGACCTATCCTATCCGCTGGCCCTGGCCTACTGGACAGGCATGATCATAGCGGGCGGGGTCACTGCCGAGCTATGCATGAGCCTCTATGAGCGGATTCGACCGCAAGGCCCGGTCTGGGGCATGCTGGCGACGGGTGCGCTGACATCAGCATTCTCCGTCACTGCCTTTATCCTGTTCATCGAAATCAACTTTCAGGGTTCGGTCCCGATGAAATACTGGCCGCGGCTCTATGGCCTGGTTCTGGTTATATCGATTGCTATCACTCTCATCGGTTACATTACGAGCATGGCCTTTGATCCTAAACCCGAAGATCAAACAGCTAACACGGATCCAACCGCAAGCTTCATGGCACGCCTGCCCGTCAAATATCGCACGGCAACGCTACACGCGATCGCATCAGAAGATCACTACCTTCGGGTTTATACGAGCCTTGGGGAAGAACTGATCCTGATGCGATTGGCTGACGCTGAGCGGGAATTGTCGAGCGCAGACGGCCTGCGTGTTCATCGCAGCTGGTGGGTCGCCAAAGCGGGTGTGACTGACGAGCGCAAGGATAGTGGCCGTAGCTTCCTAATCCTGCCATCGGGCACGGAAGTCCCTGTGTCCCGCAGCTATCGTGCGAAAGCGAAAGAAGCTGGATTTATTAGTTAGTAGGAAAAGCAGCCTTGAGCCCGGTTCATGTGAGCACCAAAGGTGCGATACGGAACCTGCTTGGCGCTGTTGACCCGCAGGGTCTCAGAACAGCGCCCAAAAAAAGACCCATTCAAAACACGCATAGCCCATATTCGGTATCGACAGTGTTCATGTGGCCCCGTCACCCCCATCTGGTGGTTAACACAAGACAACAGGGCCAGAACGGCCCGAAAGAAAGCAAGACCGATGAACACGTCACACACTCTCTCCCGCACGATCAGCGTACTCGCCCTCGCCGCCCTGACAGCCACACTCTTCCTGATGGCCTTCGCGCCGAACACTTCGCTTTATTCAGGTTAAAGTGCTTTCGGTCCACCCGGCATGACCGGACGGTCGCGCCAGCCGCCCATACTGCGTATCCGGTCATACATGACCAGTGCCCCGGCCAGAGACACATTGATACAGAACTTGGTCGGAATTTTTACAACATGATCGCATTTCGCGACCATCGCCTCTGACAGGCTCCCTCGCTCCGGCCCCAGCACATAAGCCGCCATCCGCGGATGGCGAAACTCCGGCAACTCAACGGCATCGTCGGTCAGTTCGATCCCGACCATTTGCAGGCCCTTTGGGAACACCATCTCGTCAATCGAATCCCACTGATAGTATGGCACAGTCTTGAATGTCCTGGACGTATCGGCCTTATAGGCGATCTTGGTCTTGTCCTCAGCATTTACCGAAAACACAAAACTTGCGCCAAAGGCATTGGCTGTGCGCATCAGCGCGCCAAGATTCATCGGCTTTGAAATCCCTTCGGCTCCGATCGCAAAGTAGCCCTTCATAGCGCGCCTCCAAAGCCAAACCGCCAAACCGCCACAACAACCAGCATGAGAACAGGTCCAACCAGCGTACCGCGCCGCGCCAGTTGCAGATGACCAACCGCTTGAGGGTGGGTTTCGCGCAGCCAGTTTTGCACCTGCCCGGCCTCCCCTTCAGCATCACCTGCCAGTGGTGTCGCTTTCGCCCCGGTTTTGACCACACCCGCGTCTGTAGTCGGGAATTTCTCCTGCGCCGCCAGAAACAGCGCCTGCACGATCAGGCCGCGCATCTGTGCCGATAATAGCCAGATGAACCCGCATACGCCGAGCCCGACAATAAGAAAGATGGTTCCGCTCAAGGCGCTACTCTCCGCTACGTGACGTCTTCACACGCGGCGTTGCCACGGCTACCGTCAGGCCGTCAATGTAACAGAACAGAATTGCCTGAAGGAAACGACCATGAAAGCCTTGCTCTCTAAAGCACCCGGTGGACCAGAAACCCTCGTGCTGGAGGATATCCCCTCCCCGATGCCGGGCAAAGGCGAGGTTCTGATTGATGTCAAAGCCATCGGCATCAACTTCCCTGACACGCTGATCATCCGCGACATGTACCAGTTTAAACCAGAGCGTCCGTTCAGCCCGGGTGGCGAGGTTTCTGGCGTCGTCAAAGCGCTCGGCGAAGGCGTTACCAATCTCAGTGTTGGCCAGCGGGTCATCGGCTCGTGCGGCTGGGGCGGTATGCGTGAGGAACTCGTGCTCGATGCCGGGCGCTGCATTCCAATCCCGGACAGCGTGCCATTCGAGGAAGCCGCCGCTTTCGTCATGACCTATGGCACCAGCTATTATGCCCTGAAAGATCGCGCCGATCCAAAGCCGGGTGAGAAGCTCCTCGTTCTTGGCGCTGCGGGCGGTGTCGGTATTGCCGCGGTTGAGCTTGGCAAGGCCATGGGTCTTGAAGTCATCGCGGCCTGTTCAACACAGGAGAAAGTCGATTTCTGCCTCTCCAAAGGCGCCGACCATGGCCTTGTCTATGAACGCGCCCCGCTTGATCGCGGCCAGCAAAAGGCCCTCTCGAACCAGATCAAGGAGATTAGTGGCGGCGGCGTCGACATCATCTATGACGGCGTTGGCGGCGACTATGCCGAACCTTCCATCCGGGCGATGAACTGGGAAGGTCGCTTCCTCGTCATTGGCTTCCCGGCAGGCATTCCGGCCATTCCGTTGAACCTTACCCTACTGAAATCCTGTGACATTCGCGGCGTCTTCTGGGGCGCAGCCGTGGCCCGCGATCCAAAAGCCAACCAGCAGAACCTGGCCGAGATGTTTGCCATGTATCAGGAAGGCAAGATCAAGCCGCATGTGAGCAAAACCTTCCCGCTCGATCAGGGTGGCGACGCCATCCAATACCTCATGGACCGCAAAGCCATGGGGAAAGTGGTCGTGACGGTTTAGAATAGCCAAGCCCCAGAGCAGGCATTTGTCTGCTTTGGGCCATTTATGGCTTGCGCCCAACAACGCCTGTTGCACATCCAAAGAAGTATTTTTTGAAATCAACCTCTAAGCCTGCAGCACGCAGAAATTCGGCAAATTGCTCTGCGTTTCCGAAGTTCGTGCTGTAAGTTCCTATCATTGCAAAATCCTGCGCTCCACGCATGAATACCCGTTCGATAAGTGGTAAAATGCGTTTGAGGTGAAACAGATATAGCGGGCGCAACCACCAACCTTTGGGATCGGAGGCTTCGACGAAGGAAAAAACACCACCTGACTTCAGAACTCTGAAAACGAGATCGGCAAGGCGTTTATGCTGCTCAGGAGTGAATGTTTTCAGTCCGAACGTCGAAATAAGAAAATCACATCCATCTGGTTTTAGCTTACTGCTCAGAACGTCATCCTCGATGAATTCAACTGTGCGTTTACGGTAGTCATGAAGCCTATCGATTGCGCGTTTGTGCATGCCACTAGAGATATCTATTGCGGTAATGGATTTGGTCTGAGGTAACCGCTTCCAAATGTGAGGCCATACTTCGCCAGTACCCGCCATCAGATCAAACCCCGTGGGTGCGTCAGCAGGGGGTATAGGCATATTCAATACTGCTTGTTTCCGCCATCGCTCTGTAAAACCCAAAGAACAAATGTAGCTAAATGCTATGTACTTCTCAGAGCAACGATCAAAGACGCCTTTGACGTAGGCAGGGTCATATATGTCCGGCGCACTTTCCATTTTTAATCCTCCAATGAGTGATCACAGAATGGTTTGCCTGGCGTGTCGATAAGGCAAACTCGCCAACTTTGTTTTGTCTCCTTTAAGGCCAAAAGCGAAAAGGTTAGCCACTAATGACATTAATGAGCTCTTGTTCCAGCCCTAAAAGCCCCATACCTCAAACCCATGCCTGAACTGCCCGAAGTTGAAACTGTCCGACGGGGTCTGAGCCCCGCTATGGAAGGCCGCGTGATCGAGCGGCTGGCCGTCAATCGCCCGGACTTGCGGTTTCCGTTTCCAGAGCGTTTCAGGGAACGTATTGAGGGCGCGACCATTACTGCGATGGGGCGGCGCGCGAAGTTTCTGGTCACTGAACTCGACACAGGCGAAGCGCTGATCATGCACCTGGGCATGTCCGGGCGCTATACTGTGAATACGCAGGCGACCGCAGACTTCCACCATGACCCGGGTACCAATCCGGCCCATGATCACGTCATCTTCCACATGGGTGGCGGGGCGACGGTCACTTACAATGATCCCCGCCGATTTGGCTTCATGGAACTATGGCCAACCGAAGATCTGGCCAATTATCCGCGCATCAAGCACCTCGGACCAGAGCCACTGTCCAACCATTTCAATGCCGATTATCTCAGTGAGGCACTGGCGGGCAAACAAGCCCCGATCAAGGCCACCCTGCTCGACCAGTCCATCATTGCCGGGCTTGGCAATATCTATGTCTGTGAAGCCCTCTATCGCTCCGGGATCAGCCCCCGCCGCAAGGCCAGCACTATTCCCGGCGCTCGCGCTACGCGTCTTGCCCCGGCCATCAATGCGGTCATCGCTGAGGCGATTGAAGCGGGCGGTTCTTCAATCTCGGACTTTGCCAGCGCCAGTGGAGAGCTTGGCTATTTCCAGAAAGCCTTTGCCGTCTATGACCGCGAAGGGGAAGCCTGCCCGCAATGCAAGGGCCCGATCAAACGTCTGGTTCAATCGGGCCGCTCCAGTTTTTATTGTGGCGCATGCCAACGTTAGGGCCTAATTGCCCCAAAGGCGCTGCCACCACTTCTTTTTCTCTTTTTTCGGCGTGACACCGACCGCAGCGGCTGAATAGCCACCATCGGCCATCTTGGTCTTGATCTCTTCAAGCTCCCAACCGGTCAGCTCGCGCAGGGTCTTGGCTTCAGCGTCCCAGCGCTCCACCAAACCTTCGGCATATTCGCCAGCGGCTTCACACTGACCATAATCACCCCGCCAAGGATGGCGCAGGACATAGCGGCCCTGATAATTCTCGCGGTCACCCGTCACCTGAAACATCAAGTCTTCCGGGAAAGTCTTACCATCATAGCGCACATGCAGGCGCGTCACGAAAGCGTCGACGGGCTGTGGCCCCGGTCTGATTCGGCCCGGCATTGGGCGCGGCATCGGCTGTATGTCACCTGCCCCACCTTCATCCAGCCACATGACGCCCAGTTCGCGGAGCTGCGAGGCCGAAAGCGGGTTCGCCGCACACGGATCGCACCAGCTCATGTCCCAGGCATATTCCATGAACACGGCCTTGCCGCCGCGCTTCTCAGTCTGGTGCTCGAACATGGCTTTATAGAACTCACCAAACTCGTCTTTGACGAAGATCGGCACATCCATATTGGAAGGCAGTTTGACCGTTTGGTAGTTCAGCGTCTCCACCCGGCCCTTACGTGTAATCGCAAAGACGAACAGCTCCTGTTTGCCCTCGGCATTCACGGTGCCAAGGCGGATGGGCAACATGAAATCCTCATCCTCATAAGCGACCTGAATTGGACGCAGCATAGCCGAGCCGTCATGACGCTCCAGATTCACCTTGGCGACAAAGAATTTCATTCCACGCTTCAGGTAAGCGCCAACGACTTCTTCCGCGCCATCAGGAATGCGATAGCCATTGCCGTTGAGCCATGTGATCAGACCATCGCTCTCCTCAGCCGACAGGATCAGGATGTCATATTCGCCAACCTCGTATTCGGCCTCAATAGTAACGCCGAGGTCTTCGGCTTCATCAACCGCGCCCCCCATCATTGGGGCTGGCTGTGGTGCTTCGGTCATGGCCATGCGCTCATACATGACGCGATCACACGGGTTTTCATCATAGTATTCGACCAGACGCGGCGCGGTATATTCATCGAGATGATCGACCAGAGCCGGGTTGGCGACATTAATTTGTTCGCGTTCTGGAATATCCACCACGGGCACAACCATGGCGAACTCACTCGCCTCACCGCGATAGTCGGACGCCATCGTGATCACTGTGCGTTCATCATCACGCACCAGCACGACTTTTGAGGCATCATTGAACAGATCGGTATCGGCTTTGGCGACATAAAAGCCGCAAAACGCCGATGCGACAGGCGCACTAAGCGCGAAGGAAGCGAGGCCGAGCGCGCACGCCGAGAGTAGCCGTTTCAGGGCCATTTTGAGTCTCCTCAGTTGGGGTCCATTCGAACCGTCGTGCCGGGAACACGCGATCCAGAATCGGGGTTAGAATTGCCAAAATCGCGAGCGCCATCAAAGGCGCGCCGCGAACATTCGGTCCGATCACAAACCAGGCTGCCAGAGCCGCAACACAAGCGGCAAAGATGATCCGGCCGATCCGACGATCCGGGGTTGAGCGCGGGTCCGTAATCATAAAGAAGGCAAAGACCAGCAGCGCACCAGAGCTTAAATGATGCATTGGAATGGTCAGGGGATCACCCAGCCACAATGCCCGCGCGACCATGATCGCCGCATATGTGCCAAGAAAGCCGAGCGCGATGTCCAGCCGCTTGGCACTTGATAGAACCAACGCCGCAAGCGCCAGTGCATATCCGGCCAGCAGAGGCGCCTGCCCCCACTGCCCCGGCGAAACCCAGGCCTCACGTCCGAAGACCAGCATCACCGCGACAATACCAATACAGGCTGGGTTGAACACATGCTTGCCGTTCAGCCGAACCGCAAACTTCAGGCCCACACCGACTAGGCCCGCCACAAACCATAGCCAAGGCGCCGTCGCCCTGAGTAGGATGGACAGGGACAAAGACGTGATCAGCGCCGACTTCCATTGAAACTTGGATTTGGTGATCACGGCTCCGGCCAGTTGGGCCGTCATCGCGCCAAAGATCGCCATCGCCAAGTTCACTGGCTTTGCGCCAAAATCGCTGGTCAGAAAAGAGATTGAGAACAAGCCCGACAGCGCCAAGATCTGCCAATGTCTGGCATCCCTGTTCACAGCCTTGAACGCTGCAACCGCTTGATTCCTCACTCCCATATCTAAAGACGTGCGCCTCAAATGCGGGCAAAATTGGGCGAGTTTTGACACACCCGCGACACACAGGGCTATGGCTCTTTAACCCTTGCCCGTTTAAATGGCCGACATGAGTGCACAAGACACAGTCTCTTTCGGCTTCGAAACCGTCACGCCCGATGAAAAGGTGGACCGCGTCAAAGGCGTGTTCCGGTCGGTCGCGTCCAAGTATGACGTGATGAATGATTTCATGTCCGTAGGCATTCACCGTCTGTGGAAGCATGACACGATGACCCGCCTCAACCCACAACCGGGCGAGGCGCATCTCGATGTTGCTGGTGGTACGGGCGAGTTGGCCCGTTCTTTCCTGCGCCGCGCCGATGCCGCGGGGCAAAGACGCGGCGACACGCGGAAAGCCACGGCCATCGTCTGCGACATCAATGATGCCATGTTGGAAGCCGGTAAGGCGCGCCCAGACACGGCTGAATGGGGCGAGCGTCTCAACTGGGTCTGCGCCGATGGTACAGCCTTGCCCTATCCCGATCGCAGCTTCGATGCCCTGACCATCAGTTTCGGTATTCGCAACTTTGCTGACCGTGTGGCCGGCCTGCGCGAGTTCAAGCGCGTTCTGAAACCCGGTGGTCGTCTCGCGGTTCTGGAGTTCACAGAAATGACTGCG
The DNA here is from genome assembly GCF_045287255.1 of Hyphomonas sp. FCG-A18. Lineage (GTDB taxonomy): Bacteria > Pseudomonadota > Alphaproteobacteria > Caulobacterales > Hyphomonadaceae > Henriciella. The sequence goes on along the minus strand of NZ_CP137142.1, from coordinate 776,013 downwards.
CCCCTGCTCCAGAAAGCCTATGACACTTACAGTTTCAATGTCATTCCAAAGGTCGGCGAAATCGTTACGGGCGACCGTGACAGCTATCAATATCTCGTGGAATCGATCCGCCAGTTCCCGGATCAGGAGACGTTTAAGGCTGAAGTCGAAGGCACGGGTTTCTCCAATGTCACGGTCACCAATTTTTCAGGCGGAATTGCCGCGCTGCACTTCGGATGGGCAATCTAGATCATGTTTAAAGCGCTCGCTGATTATGCTCGCCTGTTGCGTGCCGGAACGGCGCTGGCGCGTCACGATGTGATCCTGCCGGGGGAATACCATTCTCGCCTGCCTTTCCCAGCAAAGCTTGCGGGCAAAACGCTGCGCCTGTTTGGCGGCAGGACGAAAGGCCGTCAGGGAGAGCGCCTCGCCACCGCGCTGGAAAAGCTAGGTCCTGCCTATATCAAACTGGGCCAATTCATCGCGACCCGGCCCGATGTCTTCGGGGTCGAAACCACAACCGATCTCTCCCGCCTGAAAGACAAGCTGCCCCCCTTCAGCATGGAGGACGCACGCAAGGCCCTGAACGAGGAGTTTGGCGAGGAAGACGCCCCCCGTCTTTTCCCCGATCTATCCGACCCGGTCGCTGCGGCATCGCTGGCGCAGGTCCACAAGCTGGAAACCCCGGAAGGCACAAAAGCCGTCAAAATCCTGCGTCCCGGCGTTGAAACTCTGATCTCAAATGAGTTGCGTGCCATGGGCCGCGCCGCCCGCACCGTCGAGCGCGTCAATGTTGAGAGCCGCCGGATGGAACCGGTGAAGTTCACGCAGACTGTCGCGGCCAGCATGATGAAAGAACTCGACCTGCGGCTTGAGGCTGGCGGGGCTGACGAAATGCGCGCCATGAGCCTGAAAGACGGCCACTTTCAAGTGCCGAAAGTCGATTGGACCCGCACGGGGAAGAGAGTTCTGACGACAGACTGGGTTGATGGCCTGCCCATGACCTCTGCAGATACTTTTGATGTCCCCTATGTCACCCGCGAGGCCCTCGCCAACACCGTGACCAGAGGCTTCTTAAGTCACGCTATTCATCACGGCGTTTTCCATGCTGATATGCATGAAGGCAACATGATCCTGACCCCCGAGGGACAAATCGGTCTGGTCGATTTCGGCCTAATCGGACGGATAGGATTGAATGAACGCCGCTTCCTCGCCGAAATCCTCTGGGGCTTCCTCAAGCGCGATTATTACCGCGTCGCCGAGGTTCACTTCGAGGCCGGATACGTCCCCGCGGACAAATCGGTTGGCGACTTTGCGCAGGCTCTACGCAGTGTTGGGGAGCCTATTCACGGCAAGGATGCCAGTGAAGTCTCTATGGGAAGATTGCTCCTGCAATTGCTTGATTTCACACATACTTTCGGGATGCATATGCGCCCGGAACTGGTCCTACTGCAAAAGACGATGGTGCAGGTCGAAGGCGTTGCCCGCAGCATTGACCCCAATCATGACATCTGGGCTGCCGCAGAGCCGATCGTCAAAGACTGGATCACCCAGAATCTCGGTCCGGCTGGGGCTGGTAAACTGCTGTTTCAGAACGTCAAAGAGGTTACGGATCGCCTCAAACGCCTGCCTGAAATCATGGACCGTTATGAGGAAAGCCTAACGCCGACAATACCGCCTATTCCCCCCCGCGAGCGGTTTGCGCCATGGTGGGGCTGGTTTGGATTCTTCCTCGGGATTGGGGCGCTCGTCACCCTGATCGTCTATAGCTAGTCACCCAGAACGCAGGCATCCAATCCGTCTGATTGCACCACACGCATACGCGTCTGATAGGTGCCTGCCTGTTTCCTGACAAAAGGTCCCGGTGGATCCAGACGATAGCGATTGGGGCTCGGCAAAACCGCGGCCAGTAAGGCCGCTTCACGCGCGGTTAAATCCGCTGCAGACTTGCCAAACCGTGCCTGCGCTGCCGCTTCTGCACCGAACAGCCCATCGCCCCATTCAGCGATGTTCAGGTAGACTTCCATCACCCGTTTCTTGCCCCAGAAGCCATCGATGAACACCGCCATCCAGGCCTCCCCACCTTTGCGCGGCAGGCCACCCCCATTCCAGAAGAAAACATTCTTGGCGGTTTGCTGGGTGATGGTTGATCCACCTCTGACACGTCCCGTTTCGCGGCGCTCTTCCAGCGCTTCCTGAATAGCATTCAGGCTCACGCCCTGATGCTTACAAAAGCCTGCATCTTCAGCAGCGATCACAGCGCGTACGAGATGCGGTGAGATGTCTTCAATCCTTGTCCAACTGCGCTGAACTTCATGTCCCTCAACAGCGCGGATCGCCATGTTCGCGGTGCCCGGAACCGGGACAAAGAAGAGTAACAATGCATAGACATGGACGGTCACGAAGAACCCTGCGAGGAATTTCACCCCCAACCAAAGCCAGCCACCTATGCCCCGGGTTTGCTTTGCCATTCCGCCTGCACATCCTCGTCGGTTTCATGATCCAATCGCGCCGCCTTTTCCACATCAAAACAGGCGGAATCAAGGCGGGAGAGTGCCCATATGGCTGCGCCGCGAACGACAGGGTTTGGGTCAGCAAGGTGTGGAATGACACTCTGTTCGATAAGCCCATGATTTGCCGAATTTCCGATCGCGATCAGAACATTTCGCAAGAACCTATCCCGCCCAATCCGTTTGATGGGCGATCCTGAAAACAGTTCCCGAAACGCGGCATCATCCAGCGCAGACAGCTCATCCAATCCCGGCCCTTTCAGCTCCGCCCGTGCCCAGAAAGCGCTCTCAGACGCAACCTCGGCAAACTTGTTCCATGGGCAAACCGCCAGACAATCATCACAGCCATAAATCCGGTTCCCCATCGCTTCACGGAACTCATGCGGGATGGGGGCTTTGTGTTCAATTGTCAGATAGGAGATGCAGCGTTTGGCATCGAGTTGATAGGGCGCAGGAAATGCCTTGGTCGGGCAGACATCAAGACAAGCCCGACAAGACCCGCAATGATCAATCTCAGGCGCATCAGCCTCTAGCTCTGCATCGGTCAGCATCACCCCCAGAAACAGCCATGAGCCAAGGTCACGCGAAACGAGATTGGTATGTTTTCCCTGCCAGCCGACACCCGCCTTTGCCGCTAGGGGCTTTTCCATCAGGGGCGCTGTATCGACAAAGACTTTCACCTGCGCCTGCGTTTGCGTCACAAAGGCCCGTGCCAGCGCTTTGAGCCGTTTTTTCAGAAGATCATGATAGTCTTTACCCCGCGCATAGACGGAAATGTTTCCCTCATCGGTACGCGCGAGCATGGTCATTGGGTCATGGTCAGGCCCGTAATTCAGCCCCACAACCACCGCAGACTTGGCCTCAGCCCACATCGAGGTTGGAGCCTTGCGCCGCTCCAGCGTCGTTTCCATCCATTCCATGGAGCCATGTCGCCCGGCCTCAACAAAGGCTACCAGCCGTTCGCCAGCCTGCCATGGCTCATCCGCACGGCATATCCGGCAAGCATCGAACCCGAGGTCCAGAGCAGTGGTTTTGACAAAATCTTCCAAGGGAAAACGACCTAAAAATCCAGATCCGCATAGTGACGCGCTGGCTTTGCGCTGCCAACCCTGTCCTCCAGCAAGGGCCGGAAGGATGGGCGTGATTTCATCCGCCCGTACCAGGCCTTGAGGTCTGGCACAGCCTCCCACAGGACATCCCCGAAATAGTCATAGGCGGACAGATGCGCGGCAACACTGAGGTCAGCGAACGATAGGTTCCGCCCGGCAAGATAGGCCCGTTCCCCAGCCAAGGCGTCTAGAAAGGTCAATCGGTTCTTCAACGCGTGAGCGCCCTGACGCATGGCCTGACTATCAGGGGCACTATCGCGCCGTACCCACTGGTTTACGCGTTCTGCCAACAAAGTGTTATTGATCCCGGCAAAGCTTTCCTCGGCCCATTGCCAGAGACGACGGGCCTCAGCCCGCTCTGCAGGCGGGAACGGTAACAGACGCGGACTGGATTGCGCCTCTTCAAGATATTCACAAATCGCCATCGTCCCGACACAGGACACACGCGTTTCAGCATCAGTGTCGAGCAGAGCCGGCTGGCTCGCCCCCGGTGCGAGTGCAGATAATTCGAGATCGGCGACCCATGGTGTTATGACAATAGCTTCCACACCCCACCCCTTCTCTCCAAGGGCGAGGCGGACTGTCCGGGCGAGCGGATCAATCGGCCAGTACCAGAGCCGTTTCATCTTTCCACTCCCCAAAGGAAAAGCGAATCCGCCGGTGTCATGAGGGTGGATAAAACCTTAAAAGCCTTAGCCAATCCTTTCACAAAAGGGATTTTGTGCAGACCTCCAGCATCTGACAGCGTAGTCAACAGTTGTGCTAAAGTCATCACGTAATCGCCGATTGAGGGCGGGGGGCAATTAGCCTAAGTATCAATGTCTATTTTGTGACAATAGGTGTCCTATGGCTGATGCGCCCACTACATCCCTGACCTCTGGTGATTTGCTAAAATCCATGGTCGATCAAATGAAGTTGGAGGCTGAGCTCGAGCACGGCCAGTCCTTTGAGGATGCCGATATCACGGCACTAGCGAGCGATTTCCTTGACTGGGCCAGAACCTGCGAAACCGCGAGCGTTCGCATGCGGCCCGCGACTGGCGATCAGGGGCGCCCTTTAGGCAACCTCTTGCTTGAGGTTACTGGCCCGGATCGCCCCTTCCTGGTCGATTCGCTTCTTGGAGCCTGTAGCGATCTCTCGCTGGACGTGCGCACCCTTTTCCACCCTATTCTTGGCGCAGAGAAAGGCTCCAGACGCTCTCTGATCCAGATTCACCTGCCACAGCTGACGGAGTCAGAACAAACTGCTCTGAAGGCCGAGGTTGAGGCCACGCTGACCGATGTCATCATGGCAACCTCAGACTATCACGCCATGCGCACCCGAATGATGAAGTCGGTCGAACAATTGCGCGAGTGCCCGCACATCATCGACCACCAGCGCGATGAAGCCATCGCCTTCCTGGAATGGCTGGGGCAGGAACACTTCGTCTTCCTGGGGGTGCGGGACTATACATTCCATCGCGATGATGAGGGTAATCTGCTGCCCGATGAGCCAGACATGGTCGAAGGCTCGAACCTTGGTCTGTTGCGCGATGAGAATCGCAATGTGCTCAATCGCGGGGCCGAACCGTTGGTGATCAATCGGGATATTGGTGAATTCTTGTCCGAACCTGAACCTCTGGTTCTGGCCAAGGCCACGATTCAGAGCCGCGTCCACCGCCGGGTCATCTGTGATTATATCGGCGTGAAGTCGTTCGATCTTGAAGGCCGGGTCATCGGCGAGACACGCTATTTAGGGCTTTATACGGCTGAAGCTTACAACCAGTCCGTGACCAAAGTTCCTCTCATTCGTAAGCGGGTTGCCCGGGTGATTGAGAGCTCTGGCGCTCTGGAGGGCACACATAACGAAAAAGCCCTCATGAACATCATGGAAGGCTGGCCGCGCGACGAGCTGTTCCAGACCAAGAGCGAACGCCTCGCGCCCATCATGCTCGGGGCGCTCAGCTTGATCGGTCGCCCAAAGGTAAAGCTATTTGTGCGCCCGGACCGGTTTGGGCGTTTCATCAGTGCCACAGTCTTTGTGCCGAGAGAGGCCTATGACACAGCCCTTCGTGAGAAGGTTGCTCATACGCTTGAAGAAGCCTGGCATGGGCGCATGGTGCGGTTCGAGCCGAGCTTCGATGGCAGCGCCATGGTACGGGTCCTGTTCGAGATTGCCCTGCCAAGCGATGCCCCTGAACCTGATCTGAAAGCGGTTGAGGCAGAGCTGGCATCTGTCTCTCGCACCTGGAATGAGCGGTTCAGAACAGCGATTGTCGAGAGTCAGCTTGATAATCAGGCTGGCTCACTCGCCTCCCTCTTCAGTGGCGCATTCAACGCGGCTTATCGCGAGACGTTTGACCCTGAAGAAGCCATGCAGGATGTCGCTTATCTTGCTATTTTGAGTGAGAAAGCACCGGTCCAGCTGCGTGCTTTCAGACTGGACACCGATAGTGCCGGGGATATCCGCGCCAAAATCTACGCCCGCAATGGCTCGATTGCCCTGTCTGATTGTGTTCCGGTGTTTGAGCGGATGGGTTTGTTTGTAGCGTTTGAGACCGGATACCCTGTAAAACCTCAGCGCAAACCTGTGCCGAGCGCCCCGGACACTTATTGGATACACGACCTTTCGATGCGGCGGCTGGATGGCAAGCCAATTAATCTGGAAGAGGTGAAAGCAGCGTTTGAAAACACGTTTGTCTCTGTCTGGTCTGGCCTCGCCGAGAATGACGGCTTCAACGCTCTGATCTTCAATGCCGGCTTAAAATGGCGTGAAGCCGCGCTGGTCCGCGCCTTGTGCTCCTACCGCCATCAGTCTGGCCTTGATCCAGCCCGCCAGACCCAGATCGAGGCCCTGAATACTTATCCGGTAGTAACCCGCCAATTAGTCGATTTATTCCACACACGCTTTGCTCCAAGTGAGCTAAATATGGAGGATCGCGCCGCAGCTGTGACGCAGCTCAGAGCAGACATTGAAGAAAGCTTGAATACCGTTCGTGCTCTCGACCATGACCGTGTTCTGCGCCGTCTTGCGGATCTTATCCCGGCAATACAGCGTACCAGCTACTATCAGACAGACACGTCTGGCGCACCATTGCCCTATATTGCGCTCAAGATTGCCAGCCGTGAACTGGAAGACTTGCCAAACCCGAAACCCTACCGTGAGATTTTCATGTCTTCGCCACTGGTTGACGGGGTCCATTGTCGGTTTGGTGCGGTGGCGCGTGGTGGCCTGCGCTGGTCAGACCGCCGTGACGATTTCCGCACCGAAGTCCTCGGCCTCGTCAAAGCCCAGCAGGTCAAGAACGCAGTGATTGTCCCCGTTGGTTCAAAAGGCGGTTTCTTCCCGAAACAATTGCCGACCAATGGTAGCCGGGAAGCCATCCGTGAAGCAGGGATTACGGCCTATCGCCAGTTTATCACCAGCCTGCTCAGCGTAACGGACAATCTGATCGATGGCGATGTCCAACATCCCAAAGATACGATTATCTGGGATGGAGAAGACCCCTATCTGGTTGTTGCCGCTGACAAAGGCACCGCGACCTTCTCTGACATCGCCAATGAAATCAGCGAAGGCTGTGGCTTCTGGCTGGGTGATGCGTTCGCGTCCGGCGGATCAGCCGGGTATGACCATAAGAAAATGGGCATCACCGCACGTGGTGGCTGGGAAGCGGTCAAACGCCATTTCCGGGAAATCGGTAAAGACATACAGTCCGAACCGTTCACCGTGATTGGTTGTGGCGACATGAGCGGGGATGTTTTCGGGAACGGGATGCTTCTGTCCAGGCATATCCGCCTGCAAGCCGCCTTTAACCACATGCATATCTTCATCGATCCAGATCCGCAGGACCCGGAACGGCTATGGACAGAGCGCCAGCGTATCTTTGACCTGCCCCGTTCCAGCTGGATGGACTATGATCAGACGCTGATCTCCGAAGGTGGCGGCATCTTTGACCGCTCTGCAAAATCCATCGAACTCACGCCTCAAATCAAGTCCCTGACCGGCCTGAAAGCGGACAGTGTCACCCCTGATGAGTTGATCCATGCCCTCCTAAAGAGCCAAGTCGAACTGCTCTGGTTCGGCGGGATCGGCACCTATATCAAAGCGGCGAGCGAAACTCACTCGAACGCGGGCGATCGGGCAAACGATATTCTCCGCATCAATGGCCGCGACCTCAAAGCCAAAGTGGTCGGCGAAGGGGCTAATCTCGGCCTAACCCAGGCCGGGCGTATTGAAGCCGCACAACATGGCGTGCGCCTGAACACAGACGCGATCGATAACTCCGCTGGCGTCGACAGTTCCGACCACGAGGTCAACATCAAGATCCTCTGCACTGAAGCGATGCGTCGCGGCGACCTGCCACGCGGGGAACGCAACACCCTTCTGGCCAGTATGACAGATGATGTGGCGGACTATGTGCTCGCACATAACTATGCCCAAACTGGTGCGCTGAGCCTGAGTGAAGCGACCGCCATGCAAGATCATGATGCGCTTGAGCGTTTGATGGTCCGGCTGGAAGAGCGCGGTGTTCTCGATCGCGTCGTAGAAGGGTTGCCGGACACAGCTCAGATGCAGCTGCGCAAAGAGACCAGCAAACCTCTGACACGCCCGGAAATCGCAGTCCTGATGGCATGGACCAAAATTGTCCTGTTTGATGATCTGGTTGAGTCAACCACGCCGGATGATCCGTATTTTGAGGCAACCCTGCAGGGCTACTTCCCGACCGCGTTGCATACATATGCCGACGCTATGCAGGCTCACCGCCTGAAGCGCGAGATCATCGCGACTGTTCTGGCCAACCGGATTATTGACATGGCAGGCCCGGTCTTCTTCTTGCGCTTACTGGAGCAAACCGAAGCACCGTCAGCCCTTTTGGTCAAAGCTTTTGAGGCGGCCTCCGCCCTAATCGAGGTTCGCCCACTACAGGCTCAAATCAACGCGCTGGACAATCAAGCCCCTGCCGAGCAGCAAATCGCGCTACAGGCCAAGCTCGCCACAGCGGTGGAGGGCCTGACTCAATCCCTGTTGCAAAACGCCGGGGTGGAATCGATCAATGACACGATCACCAGCCTGAACACGACAGTGAATGCAATCACCTATCAACTGCCTGGATGCCTGAAACCCTTCAAGCGGGCGCGCTATGATAAAACCGTTACAGCACTTGCCAAAGGCGGCGTTACGAAAGACCTCGCGGCAGCCATCGTGAATGCAGGCCTCGTTGCGCAAGCACCAAGGCTATCGCAAATGGCCTCTGACCTTAGCCTTGATCCTGGTGATGTCTTTACCGCATTCCAGACCGTTGGCGATGCGCTGTCACTGGACAAGCTGCGCGTTATAGCAACCGATACGGTTTCCGGCATGCCCTATTGGGATCGGCTGGCGACACGCCGTCTGGTCCGGGATATGGAATATCAGCAAAGCGAGGCGACGCGCTCTGCCTTGATGGCCGAAAGTGTTGAACACTGGCTCTTAACGCATGCCGATACCCGCAAAGCTCTGGTTGGAACGATCAAGACTTTCGTTTCAGGTCGCCCTGGCTTCGCACAATTTGCGCTGGCTGGAGACGCGGTCCGCAACTTCATGACCGACATTTCGCAGATGTAAAATAGCCCCCTAAAAGGCGGACCCATCGAACGGGGACATGTCCGATGGGCCCTACTGGCCTCATCCGCAGGCTGGGTGGGGGGACGCACGCGGAGGCCAGATCACTATGGTAACATACTTACCTGCTATCAAAGCTATATGAAAAACTTATACGACTCGCCAAGCCCTAAAGTCAGATTTCACTGCTAAACTATAACACATTATTATCTAAACTTGCAGAGTCCTCGGGCTCTTTTTGTGTTTGTGGCTCTCCGTTAGCCGATAACAGGATCGCAATCCACCGGGTTGAGTCCGATTGTGCAAATAAAATCATCATTAAGACGGTCAATGGCGCAGACAGGAACATTCCAGGGATACCCCAGATCGCTCCCCAGATTGCAAGCGCCAATAAAACCACCAGCGCAGACAGGTTTAGCGTATCCCCCATAATCCGGGGTTGGACAAAGTTTCCAATGGTGAACTGCCAGAAACTGACTCCCAGAAAAACGAGGCCCGCGAAGATATATCCATCTTGTGGGTCGACGCCGGGAACCCAAGCCGGAATTTCAGGCTGAACCAAAGCAAATAGTGGTGGCACGAGCGCGGCGACGATCGACCCAATCGTCGGGATATAATTCAAAATGAAGATCAGGGCGGACAGAAACAAAACATTCTCAACCCCTAAAGCCATCAGCGTAACATAGGTCAGCCCCGTAATCAGGGCGCTGATCACGGTTTGGGTCCACAAATAGGTCTCGATCCCCTTGCGCGCTGCATCGCCAACATGACGCACCTGCTCACGCTTCTCGGTGTCCGGGAAAATTCGGTTGAGTTTACTCGGCCAAGCTGACTGCGCCAGAAACAGGAAGGCTACATAAATCAGGATCAGGACCAGATCGCTGGTCAGGCTGCTTGTGGCATTGGCAATCGTTCCAAAGAACCGCTGCCCAGTTTCGTTAAATACCAACTCCGTGAGCGTTGGCGCGTCCCCCAGATGGAACAATGCATACCCATCACTGATCAGCTGATTGATCTTCCGCTCATACTCCGCCGATTGGCCACCAAACTGGGCCACGCCACGCGCGAGGAGCACAATGAACCCAATGAATCCCCCCAGAACGAGAAGAATCGCCATCGCACGCGACCATCCTCGCTTCAGAAGATCAGAACGCTCATCGATTGCTCTGGCGAAGCCTTCGATAACGAGGAAGAGGAAGACTGCCAAAGCAAAAGGGGCAAGAATTGTCCGCCCAAGATAGAGCAGTGCAATGATCACCCCGGTCGCAATAATCCAGATCGCAGATATGCCCGATCTTACCGTCATATGAGCCCCTTCCTCCACATCGGCGACCTTTCCCGGCAAGCGCAGGAGTGTCAAGCGCGGCGGTATTCCCGATCCCGTTCGGCAGCCAGGCGATCACGAACTGTCTCATTGTCATAACCAAACTCGGACAAGGCTCGTCCTGCCATTTGCAAACCCGCCTCAATCGCATCCGGGATCACAAAACTGGCGCCAGAGACCCGCAAGAGTTCAGCATGGTCGAGATCCTGAGCACGGGTCAGGATGGATGCCTCAGGCCGCTTATCCCGAATGGTCTTCACGATCGAGGTTGCAGCTTGAGGGTCATCGATTGTAACCAAAAACAGCGCAGCTTCCTGTGCCCCGATCAGATCAAGAATCTCAGGCCGCGACGCATCCCCAAAGAAAACCGTTCGCCCTTCTGCCTGCCCACGCGAGGCGCGATTGGCATCTTGCTCCAGAATCACCATTTCAACTGTTTCCGCCTGCAGGATATCGGCAATCGCCCCGCCAACGCGGCCATAGCCCGCGATCACCACATGCCCTTTCAGACCCGACAAATCCTGCGGCTGCAGGTGCGAACGATCATCGCCTTCAAAGACAGAGGCAACAACGCCTCCAAGCCAACTCATGCCAGGGATCAAGATCATGGATAGACCCGCAATCGCTGAAATCAGGGTGACTTGCTCAGGCAGGAAGAGGCCGCCTGCCGCAGCCGCCGCCATGATCACAAAGGCAAACTCACCCGCAGGCGCGAGCAGAAAAGCAGCGCGGAGCGATAGCGGCGTTCCTCCGGCAAAAATTCGACTGGCTACGAAAGCTACCACCGTCTTGACCACAATCAGGGCTGCCAAGCCTATCAACACCTCCTGCCACATGTCCCAGACAGCGGCGAGGTTCAGTCCCATGCCCACAGTCATAAAGAACAGACCGAGCAGCAGGCCCTTAAACGGCTCAAGATCCACCTCGGTCTGATGACGGAACTCCGTCTCGCCTAGCAGTAGTCCGGCCATGAATGCACCCAGCGCCAGCGATAGGCCCGCCGAATAGGTCAGGACAGCAGCTCCGACGATAGTAAAAAGCGTGATCGCCATCAGGAAATCACGCCCACCGGTATTCGCGGCAAGGCGGAACACACGGGCCAGTACATAACGCCCGATCAGGACAATGATCGCGACCGCAACAAGCCCCTGAACCAAGGCGTTTCCAATCGTCGGCAGCAATGGCCCTGAACTCTCGGCCACAGCGAAACCCACAAAAATCAGGATTGGCGCGACCAGAACGTCCTGCATCAACAAGACTCCCAGAGACGTCTGCCCCACCGGGGTCGCAACCTTCCGCTGATCGATGAGCAGCTGCATAACAATCGCTGTGGAGGATAGGGCCAGCGCCAGGCCCACCACAGTGGCTGCAATCGGGCTTAGCCCCAGAGACCAGGCAATCAGACCAATAATGATCGCGCTGACTGTTGCCTGCATAAGGCCCGTACCAAACACCACACGGCGCAGCGCCCAGAGCTTTTCAAAGGACAGCTCAAGCCCCAACAGGAAGAGCAGGAACAATACCCCGAGTTCGGCAAATGGCGCAGCCGCCGCAGGGTCCGTCATAGTAAAGTAGCCAAGCCAGGGCACCGCATCGCTAAATACTGCCAAGCCGAATGGCCCCAGCGCAATCCCCGCCAGGACGAACCCGACGACAGCCGGCACACGCAATTGTTTCAGCACGGGCACGATCACCCCTGCTGCAAACAGGAAGACCATCGCGTCTTTGACCGCTACGCCATCTGCTTGAACTGCCATCACGTCCTCCACACTATTAGGGCAGTATAGACGCGTCATCGCCGCTTCGCGCAATGGGGTATCTTCCCATAATGCACTCTGTTGCCACTGACTTGCCCGAATCCGGCCCGTTGCCTATTGCTGAAGCGATCAAAGGGAGTTTGGCATGGGCGAAAGCATCTTTATTGGCGGCGGTGGTGCAGAGCAAAATGAAGCGCAGGTCCTTCTGCTGAACCGTGCGAATCGCCATGGCCTTGTCGCGGGTGCAACCGGGACCGGAAAGACCGTCACCTTGCAAATTCTGGCCGAGGGCTTCTCCAATGCTGGTGTTCCGGTTTTCTGCGCGGATGTAAAAGGCGATCTGTCAGGCATCTGCGTTTCTGGGAGCCATGAGCACAAACTGCACCCGAAACTCATCTCCCGTGCTGAAAAAATCGGCTTTGATGATTATGACTATGCTGCAACACCTGCCGTCTTCTGGGATGTGTTCGGCGAAAAGGGGCACCCCGTCCGCACCACCATTTCCGATATGGGACCTTTGCTGCTGTCCCGGCTCATGGACCTGAGTGAAACACAAGAAGGCGTTCTGACCGTCGCGTTTGAATATGCCGATGATGAGGGCATGCTGCTGCTCGACCTCAAGGACTTGCGGAAATTGCTCAATCATATGGGCGATAAAGAGGTGCGTGACGAGATCAGCCGTGAGTATGGTAATGTGGCCACCGCCAGCCTCGGCGCCATTCAGCGCCGCTTGCTCGTTCTGGAACGCGAAGGCGCAGAACAGTTCTTTGGCGAGCCAGCCCTGAAACTGCAGGACTTTATGCGTACGACCCGCGATGGGCGAGGTTTCGTCAACGTCCTCGACTCAACCACGCTGATCAATTCACCGCGCCTCTATTCGACCTTCCTACTCTGGCTGCTGTCACAGCTGTTCGAAGAGCTGCCAGAAGTTGGGGACCCGGATAAACCCAAAATGGTCTTCTTCTTCGATGAAGCCCACCTCCTGTTCAATGATGCCCCGCGCGCTCTGCTTGAGAAAATTGAGCAAGTTGTGCGTCTCATCCGCTCAAAGGGCGTGGGTGTTTTCTTCGTCACTCAGAACCCGCGCGACCTGCCAGACAGCGTCCTCGCCCAGCTTGGCAATCGTATCCAACACGCCCTGCGCGCCTACACACCAGCCGAACGCAAAGGCGTTAAGGCGGCGGCGCAATCTTTCCGGGAAAACGAAGCCTTCGATACCGAGGACGTGATTACCGACCTCGGTGTGGGTGAAGCGCTTGTCTCTACACTTGATGCGAAAGGCGCACCGGGGATCGTCCAGCGCACACTTATTCGCCCGCCAAGCTCTCGTCTTGGCCCGGCAACCGAGGCTGAACGTAAAGCCGAAATGGAGAACAGCCCGGTCCTTGGCCTCTATGATGAGGCTATTGATCGCGAAAGCGCCTATGAAATCCTGCTGGAGCGAGAGGAAGAGGCCGCTGAGGCTGCCGAGCGCCTTGCCAAGGAAGAGGAACGCGCCCGTAAAGAGATGGAGCGCAAGAAAGCCAATGCTCCACGCCGTCGCCGCTCAAGCCGCATGACGCCAACAGAGCGTGCAGTAAATACTGCGACCCGCACCATTGCGCGGGATTTGACGAAGTATGTCCTGCGCGGGATTTTCGGAGGGCGGCGACGCTAAAGTGAACCACAGATGGTGCATTGGCGCGCTCATAGGCACGACAACTGTCACAAACCCGACAGAAAACCATCATGGAAGCGAAACATAACTGACATTCAAGTGTCACCGTAAAGGCGCATATCCCCGCCAACTCAATTGGAGGGGTTCAATGTCAAAAACTGTCTCAAAACTGGTCCTCGCATCCCTGCTCGCTGCAGGCCTCGCCGGGACTGCGCAAGCGGATTTCATTACTGGTAAAGTAACCGATGCTTCCGGCGAAGCGCCATTACAGGGAGCGATTGTCAGCATTGATGGCCTGAACCGCAGCGCAACCACGAACCGATTTGGTGAATACCGCCTGAGCAACATTCCGGCTGGCAACTATACTGTTGTTGTTGATTATGTCGGGACTGATACGGCGACTTCAGAGGTCAACGTCACCGCGTCTGGTGCCACCCTTGATTTCGCACTCGGAGAAGACGTCCGCTACATGGACAACATTCTGGTCGTCGGGTCTTCCGCGGCTCAAGCTGGGGCGATCAACCAGCAGCGTGCCTCTGATGCGATTATCTCGGTCATCGATTCAGATGGCTTGGGCAACTTCCCGGACACGACCGTGGCCGACTCACTGGCCCGTGTTGCAGGTCTTTCCATTGAGACCGACCAAGGTGAAGGCCGCTATGTCTCTATTCGAGGCATCAATACCGACCTGATCTCAACCTCCATCAACGGCGTCCGCACGCCATCGCCGGAAGACCGCCGCGGCGTCTTGCTCGATGGTGTTCCGTCTGACCTGTTGGACGGGATCGAGGTTCAGAAATCCCTGACCCCGGATGTCGACGCAGACAGCCTTGGCGGTGTGATCAACCTCAAAACCATTTCCGCCTTTGATCGCGATGGTCGCTTTATCCGTGCCAAGCTTGAAGGCCGCTACAATGACATCACTGAAGAGATTTCACCAAAAGCAACCCTGACCTATTCTGAAGTTTTCAACAATACGTTCGGTGTTGCCCTGTCTGTGAACTATCAAGATCTCGCCATCGAATCCCACAACAATGAGGCTGGTGGCTTTGGTATCGAAAACGGCGTTGGCTTCCTGAATGATGACTATGAACATCGCTGGTACGATCTGACCCGTGAGCGGCTTGGCCTAGTCGCTAACTTTGACTGGCGCGTGAATGAGAGCACCGATCTCTACCTACGCACCCTCTTCAACAATTATCAGGATGACGAAGTTCGCAACAAGTTTGAGTTCCGTGACCTTGATGATGTGGAAGATAATGGAACAATTGGGCCAGATGGCAGCACAACCCTGCCCTTGAACGAAGTTGATGCCGAGGTCCGCGTTCGTAAAGAGACACGGAATATTCAAACCATCGCGCTCGGCGGTGAAACCCAGACCGGCGACTGGACGTTCGAATACGAGGCCTCTTACGCCTTTGCGGACGAGCAAGATGATGACAATCATGATGTCACGTTCCGCTTTGAAGACATTCAGGATAATTTCCCGGGTGATGTGACGTTTGACCTCTCAGACCCACAGCAACCTCGCCTGACCGGCTCACAATCCGTCATCGACGCCGTCTATGATCCGGCAAACTACGAGCTAGACGCGTTCGAACGTGAGTTCTCTGTCAACGAAGACACCGAGTATGGTGCGCGCTTTGACGTTTCAAAGGATAGCTTGCTCAACGATATTCCAGTGGTCTGGAAAGCAGGCTTGAAGCTCCGTGATCGTGAAAAGACGCGCGACGAAAACTTCCTGTTCTTTGAGCCAGACCTCAACCTGGCCGACTTCGCGAACAATACATTCATTGATGGCTGGCGGCTGGCCAATCCGCAACCGACATGGCCAGACCCAGTCTTAACACGCAGCCTGCGTGATCAGTTCAACGATCCAACAGACCCGGATTTTGAAGAAGAAGACTCGTTTATCGACTCTGCCGTTGCCGATTACACACTCGAGGAACGCGTCCTGGCTGGTTATGGCATGGGAACATTCGATTTCGGGCAGCTAACCCTGGTTGCTGGTGTTCGGATCGAGCAAACAGATCTTGATCTTCAGGGTGTGACTGTAAACGCAATAGACGGTGATAATCTGTCCTCATCTAATCGGGAATTCTCTGACGATTACACAAATGTCTTGCCGAGCCTGAATGCTAAATATGCATTCAATGAGAAGCTCATTGGTCGGGCTGCTTACTATGCCGCTATTGTTCGTCCAGCCTTTGGGGAAATGGCTCCCGCAGCTGCGATCAATGATGATCTCGAGGTCGAAGCCGGTAATCCAAACCTCAATCCGTACGAGGCTGACAATTTCGACCTGAGCCTTGAATACTATCCGACAGAACTCTCGGTCATCTCGGTTGGTGTCTTCTACAAAGATATTGAAAATGCAATCTTCCCTGACCGTTTTGATCGCGAAGACACAGAAAGCCTTGCCGACTTCCAGTCACGGGTTCCTATCGATCTCGGTTTCCTTGGCAGAGACGACATCACGCGGGTCGACACTTTCGTAAATGTCGACTCAAGTGACATCTTGGGTATCGAGTTTAACTATGTTCAAGGCTTGGGCGACCTGAATGAAGCCTTAGATGGGTTTCTGGTTTCTGCCAATCTGACACTCACCGACTCAGAAGCAACCATCCCGAATGAGGGTGACACTCGGAATGTACCATTCCTAAAGCAGTCAGACACCGTCTGGAACCTTGCTGTTGGCTATGACAAAGGCCCGTGGGACTTGCGCATCTCTGCCAATTATCGTGGGGATTATCTCGACAGCCTCGAAGGCGAAGACCTTGATCGCTACACCGATGATCGGCTCCTCGTCGAGGCGTCTGCGAAGTATCGCGTCAATGACACGCTACAGCTTTATATCGAGGGTAAGAACCTGACCGATGAGCCGGAATACTACTATTTCGGGGATGAGCGTCGCCTGTCGCAATATGACGAGTTTGGCGCAACCTATGTCTTCGGTGCCCGTCTCACCTTCTAAGATTGAATCATCTTAATGCGGGGCCGGAGGGACGTGTCAAACGTATCTCTGGCCCTGTCTCTTTATGTCCCCACACATGCCCTTTAGAGGTCCCTTATGCGCATTCTTCATATCTTCGCCATCGCCCTCGGATCCACGCTTGTTGCGTGCACTACAGTTCCGGAAAACCTTCCTTTCGAGGTTCAATCGGTCTCCGCAAGTGTTGAAACAGACATCATGCCTGGCACAGGCGACCGCGCCGATGATCCAGCCATCTGGGTTAATTCAGCCAATCCGGAAGCCTCCCTGATCCTGGGTACAGACAAGTCCAACGGCCTCTACGTCTACGCGCTCGACGGGAGCACCAAACAATTCCTCGATGTTGGCGCGGTGAACAATGTTGATCTGCGCGACACCCTTGGCGTTGCCAGCAATGACGAGGTCGGCGCGCTATCATGGTTTGCCATTGATGCAGATAGCGCAGAGGTTAGCCATCTCGGCGACACACCTGTTGATATGGTTGAACCCTATGGGGCCTGTCTGGGCATGATCGCAGGCAAACCTGTTGCCGGTGTGACCTATAAGGATGGCACCGTTCAACTCTGGACGGCGACGATCTCAGAAGATGGCTCGGTTTCATCTGGGCTAGACCGGACTTTGAAACTCCCCACTCAGCTTGAAGGCTGCGTCTTTGATGATGAGTATCAGCGTCTGTTCATTGGTGAAGAAGCCGCTGGCATCTGGGTCCTTGATCTCTCTGACCCTGCGTCTGAGCCTGCAATCGTTGATACGATAGCGGCAGGCAATGGCCTGGTTGCCGATGTTGAGGGGCTGTCACTCTGGAAAGCTGAAGACGGCAGTGGCTATCTCGTCGCCTCGGCGCAGGAAGCAGACCGCTATGTTGTTTACGACCGCCTCCCGCCACATGCTCCACGTGGCATTTTTTCTATTGTTGAAAGTACTGATGGCACCATTGATGCGGTCAGCCATACTGATGGCCTTGATGTAGTGAGTGCAGCCCTGCCCGGTTACCCGCGCGGTCTGCTGGTTGTTCAGGACGATACTAATGGTGGACTGAGCCGCGGGCAGAACTTTAAGCTGGTTGATTGGGCTACAATAGAAACCGCACTTGGGCTGACAGAATAGGCTTTCCCCTGCGGCGCGTCTTTGCATGCGCCGCTCCTGCCCCTAAGTTATAGGCTGACGCTGGTTTGAGCAGCGCGTGAACATAAGCCACCGGGAGGCGTAAGCCATGAAAGAGTATCTCCAATTCTATATTAACGGCGAATGGGTTGACCCGGTTGAGCCGCGGACACTCGATGTTGAAAACCCTGCAACTGAGGAAGCTTTTGCTCGTATCTCTCTGGGTTCTGCGGCTGATGTAGACAAGGCGGTTGCCGCCGCAAAAGCCGCCTTCCCGGCATTCGCCAATACCAGCGTTGAGTATCGCGCTGAACTCCTGGACAAGATCACCGCGGGCATTCAAGCCCGCATGGGCGATATGGCCGAAGCGATCTCTGATGAGATGGGTGCCCCGATGTGGCTCGCCAATGCCGCACAGGTTCCTGCCGGTATGGGCCACTTCGCCACGATGAGCCAGATCCTGCGCAATTATGAGTTTGAAGAGCAGCGCGGTTCAACACTGCTCCGTAAAGAGCCGATTGGCGTTTGCGGGTTCATCACGCCATGGAATTGGCCGCTGAACCAGATCGCCTGTAAAGTTGCTCCGGCCATCGCGGCGGGTTGTACAATGGTGCTCAAGCCATCCGAAATTTCCCCTCTCAATGCGATGATTTTTACCGAGATTATGCATGAGGCAGGCGTTCCAGCCGGTGTCTTCAACCTTGTGAATGGTGACGGCCCAAGCGTTGGGTCGCATCTGTCCTCACACCCAGATGTCGACATGATGAGCTTTACCGGCTCGACCCGCGCTGGCGTGCTTGTCGCACAAGCCGCCGCGCCAACTGTTAAGCGGGTTGCCCAGGAACTTGGTGGTAAGTCACCAAACATTGTTCTGCCGGATGCAGACATTCAGAAAGCCGTAGCTGGCGGCGTCATGCAAATGATGACCAATACAGGCCAGTCCTGTAACGCGCCAAGCCGGATGTTTGTTCCACGGGGCAAGAATGAAGAGGCCAAGGCGGTCGCCAAGGCAACCGCTGAAGCCGTAAAAGTCCAGATGCCGCGTGAAGCCGATAAAGGCGCGATGGGTCCGATCTCAAACGGCAACCAATACCAAAAGGTCCAGGACCTGATTCAAAAAGGTATTGATGAAGGCGCAACCCTGGTCGCCGGTGGCACTGGGCGCCCAGAAGGCCTCAACCGGGGTTACTTCGCCCGCCCAACCGTCTTCGCAGATGCGACGAATGACATGACGATTGCCCGTGAAGAAATCTTCGGCCCTGTCCTGACCATGATCCCATATGATGACCTCGAAGAGGCGATCGAGATGGCAAATGACACCGAATATGGTCTTGCCGGCTATGTTCAGGGGCCTCCTGAGGAAGCTGCGAAAGTTGCCAACCGCATTCGTGCTGGCCAGATCCAGATCAATGGCCAAGGTCCAGATTTCAGCGCACCTTTCGGTGGTTATAAGCAGTCTGGTAATGGCCGCGAATGGGGTGAGCACGGGTTTGAGGAATTCCTCGAGGTCAAAGCCGTTATGGGCGCGTCAGCAGCCTAGATCGCATACAAACCCCTCACTGAAACGGCGGCCTTTTGGTCGCCGTTTTGCGTTTTACAGTTCAGTTTCATTCTGTTCATCTTCGAGTTGGGTCAGCCCTGATAGGAAAGAAGTAGCACCAAAAGGGGGTTGCTTAAATTATGGAAAACTTCATCGAAGAATACGGCTCTATGGCCGTTGAACTTGGGACAAATGTCCTGATTGCCGGTTTGATCCTGATTATTGGCTATTGGATTGCCGGCCGCGCAAGCGCGCTTGTAAAAAGCCTTGGCGCAAAGTACGAAAATCTCGACTCGACGCTCTTTAACTTCCTCGGAAGTCTCGCGCGGTACACAATCCTTGCTTTCGTTTTCATCGCTGTACTAGGACGCTTTGGGGTTCAAACGACCTCAATTATCGCACTCTTGGGTGCAGCAGGTCTAGCAGTCGGTCTGGCGCTTCAGGGCGCTATGTCGAACCTTGCGGCTGGCGTCATGCTGATGATCTTCCGGCCCTATAAAACGGGGGATTTCATCGATGCAGCAGGCAATTTCGGCAATGTTGAAGAAATCACACTGTTCACGACTGTCCTACGCACCTTCGACCATCAACAAATCATCATCCCGAATGGCAAAATCTGGGGTGAGCAAATCGTCAATCACAGCCATCACCCCATCCGCGGTGTGGAGATGACGTTTGGCGTGTCCTATGACAGCGACATCGACAAGACCCGCGCCGTGATCGAGAAAGTCTTCGCCGATCATCCACACATTCTGGATGACCCGAAGGCCGACATTGCGGTCTCAACCCTGAATGACAGCTCTGTTGACTTTATCACACGCCCCTTCGTGAAGGGCGAGCATTGGTTTGATGTGCGTTACTCCGTGCCTGAACTGGTGAAGAAGGCGCTGGATGAAGCAGGAATTGAAATCCCGTTCCCGCACCAGAAAGTCATTCTGTTCCAGGGCGACAAATAACCCGGCGTCACGCTTGCTAATCATGGCCGCAATGCCAAGACTGATCCTGTAACGATCATTCAAGGATAGCGGCCATGACCCTCAAACTTCACCATCTCAACGCTTCTCGCTCACAGCGTATTGTCTGGCTCCTCGAAGAGCTTGGCGTTGAGCATGAGATTATCCATCATAGCCGTCACCCGGAAACACGGCTTGCGCCGCCCGAACTGCTCGACATTCATCCCATGGGGAAATCCCCGCTATTGGATCATGACGGTGTCATCATCGCCGAAACTGGCGCGATCACTGAATATTTGCTCGCCAAGTTTGATCCAGAGCACAAACTCCACCCGAGAACCGATAGCGCCGATTATCCGCGCTATCTTGAATGGCTCCATTCTGCTGAAGGTTCAGTTTTCCTCCCCGGCCTGTTTGGCTTCTATCTGATGAATTCAGACCTGCTGGAAACTCCGCTCGCCGCCGCCATGATGGCCGAGCGAACCAAGGCCGCCAATCATGTTGAAGCGCATCTTTCCAAACATGCCTATTTCGCCGGGGACAGCTTCACCGCTGCTGATTGCCTGATGGGCTTCCAACTTATGTCGACGAATGCTCAAGGGCTTCTCGATGACAAACCTGCCTCAAAAGCCTGGCTCGAAAAGGTGCAGGCTCGTCCAGCCTTTCAACGCATGCTGGCTGTCGGCGTCTAACCCCCTGCGACCACCAGTCACGAAGAGTTGTCTGGCGTTCAGGTTAGATATGGCACACTATATAGAAAAGCAGATTGCAAGGAGTGTCTTATGGCCCGTTCCCGTCTTTTTGCTGCGCTTGCCGGTCTTGTCTTGTTGGGCGCGTGCGCAACGGTTACGCCTTATCAGGCCGCGACGGATCAAAAGTTTGGATACACCAATCAACAGGTCGAGGATGATCGATGGCAAGTGAGTTTTGCCGGAAACAGCCTGACTGATCGTCAGACGGTTGAAACCTATCTGCTTTACCGGGCTGCCGAGCTAACGCGTCAGCAGGGCTATGATCATTTCCGCGTGGTGCAGCGAGACACCGAAGCCAATCGCAGAGTTGTGCCCGTTGGCTTTGGTCCTGATCCTTACTTCTCACACTTTGCCTGCGACTATCGATTTTATGGCCGCTACGGTCGTCTGAGCCGTTTCCACCATCCGGCCTTTTACGGCTATCGAAGCCGGCATGGTTTCTATGACCCTTTCTGGGGGCACCCATATGACTACCGGGAAATCATCCGCTATGAAGCAAGCTCTGAAATCCTTATGGGCAAAGGGCCAAAACCCGATGACCCGGCCTATTTCGACGCTCAGGATGTGCTTAACAATCTTGGCGAGCGTATTCAGCGGCCCGAGGTCTCCTAAACAAAAAAGCCCGCCATATGGCGGGCTTTTCTTATTGGGTAAGATATCAAGGATCAGCGCGGTGCCATACGGATTGCGCCATCAAGACGGACATCTTCACCGTTAAAGTAGGCATTGCGGCACATCTCAACCGCCAAAGAAGCGTACTCAGCAGGGTTACCCAGGCGAGCAGGATTTGGCACCATTGCGCCAAGAGCCTGACGCACATTTTCCGGCGCACCAGCGAGCAATGGCGTGTCAAAGATGCCCGGCAAAATTGTATTCACCCGGATCATCTCACGGCTGAGATCACGGGCGATTGGCAGGGTCATACCAACCACCCCACCTTTCGAGGCAGAGTAGGATGCCTGACCGATTTGCCCATCTTCAGCAGCCACAGAAGCCGTGTTTACGATCGCGCCCCGCTCGCCATCGATCGGATCGAGCGTCATCATACCTGCAGCAGATTTTGCAATACAGCGGAACGTTCCGACCAGATTGATCTGGATGATCATGTCAAATTTATCCAGTGGGAAATGACTGATCTCACCAGTCTTCTTATCACGGCTTGCCGTCTTGATGGCGTTTCCAGTGCCTGCGCAGTTAATCAGGATACGTTCCTGACCAATCGCGGCACGGGCTTTCTCGAAGCCAGCATCAACACTCTCATCAGAGGTGACGTTCACATTACAGAACACACCGCCAATTTCAGACGCCACAGCTTCGCCTTTTTCCTCGTTTAGATCGAAAAGAGCGCATTTTACGCCATGACTTGCCAGCAGGCGCGCTGTCGCTGCACCAAGACCAGACGCACCGCCGGTGATCACGGCTGAAATGTTTGAATTGAGTTCCATGGGGGATTCCTCCAATATGAGTTCAGATAGCGATGTATAAGGAAGGAACGCAGTGGCCAATGTCTGACCCAAGGGAAATCATCATTGAAAACGGTGAGACTGTTCCAACACGGGTTCCGATCGCCACTGAAAAGCAAAATCGCAAGACGAAACGTAAGCTTCTGCCGAAACTGCTGCGTGTCGCCGGGCGCATTCCTTTCGCTGATGATCTCGCAGCCGCCTACTATTGCGCTCTGGATGCCCAGACACCGCGTAAGGTCAAACTCACGCTCTTTGCGGCACTCGGATATTTCGTGATGCCTGTTGATGCCATACCGGATGTTGTGGCTGGGCTGGGCTTCACTGATGATGCCACGGTTCTGGCGACGGCCCTTGGTATCGTCGGGGCGCATATAAAGGATCACCACAGGGTCGCTGCCCGCAAGCTACTTGGTCTCCCACAGAAACCTTCCCCATCGGATGAGGCCTCAGTTTAACGCAAGCTGCGTTTAACATGACCAAACTCATCCTCGGCAACACCCTCAATCAGGCTGGAAATATAGGCTGAGAGGTGATCGCGCACGTCATACGGGGCTTCCATGGGTAGGAAGTGCGTGGTGTTCGCGCGCTCTTTCAGCACCAGGTGCGGGCATTTGCGCAAAAGCCGCGCGGCCACCTTATCGGTCAGGACAGAATCGCTTTCCGGACGCAGGATCGTGATCGGTATATTGTGTTTTTTGACCTTGGAAAGCGCATGCCAGGGACGATTGCGTTGTGCCCCAAACGTCGCGGCTTCCCATTTTGGATGGCACAGCAGGCGCCAGGTTTGATCTTCACTTTCCGGATCATTCTCATCGACACGGTCAAAGGCATCGAGAATATAATCGCCCAGAAACGGCTCACGCCACGTCTTGAACGCCCCGCGCCCTTTATAGCTTTTCTGAACCTCATCTGGCGAGCCAAACTCCAAACGGCGCTTCTTGGCCTGCCTTGCCATATGGTGCCCGCCACCAGTCCCTGGGAACAAATGCATATAGGCGTAATAGCGCGGCGTCAGAATGACCGGATCTGCCAAAACCAGACCGGCAACCTTTTCCGGCCGCGCCCCCGCCACCAGCAGCGCCACGGTCGCCCCCATGGAATGCCCACCCAAGACAACCTTTTTAGTCGGCGACTCCCGATCCAGAAATGCAATTATATCGTCACGATAGGTTTTCCAGGATTTCATTTTGCCTGGGACAGCAGGCAAGCTGGAGCGTCCATGACCGCGCAAATCCACGGCCTGTACTTTCGTTCGCAGACCAAGTGGGGCCAAAATGGACTGATACGTCATGGCATTAAAGCCAGTTGCATGCAGCCAGACTGCAGCCAGCCGTCCAGCTGGCTCCCCGAATTCCAAAGCACTCATATCCCCTTGCGGGGTCTCAAACGTGAAACGGCGCATGTTTACCTTGATCCAAACACTTTACGAAGAAGTTCAGTTGTGCGGGCAACCGGATCTTCTCTGATTTTCTGTTCCTCAACCGCGAGATAGTTGAACAAGCCATTGAGGCCAAAGTTCACAGCATGGGTCGTCAGATCAGACTTGAAATCGCCGGCATAGACCGCAAGCAAAGGCTGGCTGGCGGTTACACTATCAAGCATCTGATAAGCCCCCGACGAAGCTAGCGCATCCTCCACATAAGGGGTGAACGTAGTGCGCAGAGAAGTCTCGGTCCGCCCACGCAGGAAATCTGTCGCGGCGGTGTCGCCACCATTGAGAATCCCCAGCGCATCCTGAATAGTGATCGACCGAACGACATCAATCACAATCTGCTTGCCTGCAGGAACAGCATCTTCAGCCGCCCGGTTCATCCGTAATTGCAGGTCATCAAGCGGGCCAGACAAACCGATGCCCTGAAGCTGGCTTTGCACTTCCCCAAGACGTCCGGGTAGCGGAATACGAATTTGTGGGTCCTGCCAGTAGCCATCAGTGACGCCAATCTGGTCGGCGACGCGTTCAGTCCCGATCTCCAGGGCCTGCCGCAGGCCTGCTTCGATTTCCAGAGAGGATAAAGCGCCCTGCCCGTCGGTTTCGCTCTGCGGGCCATAGATTGACCCAAGAACCGCGCCAACCTGTTCAGCATCAACACTTTCGCACGCAGCTGGCAGCAAGCAGAGGGCCAGCGCCCCACCGATCAAAGCTTTCATGGCTAACTCCCTCTTAACCCTGTTATCAAACCCGGAATTGCCCTTTAGCGCAAACCTTAAACTGCTTCCCGCAAGGTCAGTCTGGTCCTGACCCCTGCGCTACTGTACCTTAGAGTGCAAATAGGGAGATACGATGATGCTCAAGAAAACGCATGCCTGTTTCGATGTTCAGATCGAGGACAAGGTTGCCCATATTGTCCTGTCACGCGGTGACGCGATGAACACAATGACCAAGGATTTCTGGAATGAGCTTCCAGCCATCGTTCGGGAGATTGATTCAGAAGCCCTCGCCCGCGTCATCGTCATCTCCTCAACCGGCAAACATTTTAGCGCCGGTATGGATCTGTCTGTCTTTGCATCGGATGGATCAGTGTCGTCGACAACCAAGAACCCCTATATCGCAGCTGAGGTTTTCCGCAGCAATATCAGACAGATACAATCCTCTTTTAATGCTCTCGAAGAAGCCCGAATCCCAGTCCTGATTGCCTGCCAAGGTGGCGTCATCGGTGGCGCGATCGATATGATTTCGGCTGGTGATATTCGCTGGTGCACCAAGGACGCCTTCTTCTGCATCCAGGAAACCAATATCGCGATGACAGCTGATGTCGGTACCTTCCCACGCCTGCAACGCTACATTCCTGAAGGTTGGGTCAAACAGATGGCCTATACGGGTATGCGCCTGAAAGCTGACCAGGCCAAGGACATCCATCTGGTGAACGATGTATTCGACACGCAGGAAGAGATGATGGCGCATGTCATGGGCGTCGCCAAAGAGATTGCCAGCAAAGACCCGATCACCGTCGTGGGTTGCAAAACCCTGATCAACTATGGCCGTGATCATTCAACCGCCGATACGCTGGATTATATCGGGGTCTGGAATGCTGGTATGATGCCACACAGCCATATGAAGGAAGCCTTCACGGCGATGGCTGAAAAACGCGCCCCGGAATTCCCGGACCTCGGTAAACTGCGCAATACGCCAATGTAAGTTGTCCCTAAGCCGCCAAAACAAAAACGCCGCCTCGTCTCCGAAGCGGCGTTTCTTTTTTGGATAATCCTGAACTCTAGAAGTCGTAGCTCGCCCGCACATACATGAAGCGGCCAGAGAAACCGAATGGCGAACGGGTTGAGAATGGGAAAATCCCGTTGAAGTTCTGATTTGACGGTGTTTCTGTTGGGTACTGATCAAGCAGATTGTCGACCCCAACACCCATATTGAAACTGTCTGTCACAGCAAAATCCACAGAGGCATCCAGAATCCATGCAGCTTCCAATGTGAAGTCATTATCAGGATTGTTGGATGGATCGATGACCTCACCATACCGCGTGGCGCGGGCATTGATCGTGGCATCTTTCCACTGATAATCCGCAGACAGGATAAGCTTGGTTTCCGGTGCGCTCTCTTCGAATGTCAGACGATTATCACGGCTGAAGAATGTCAGGTCCGGAAGCACTGTATTCACAGGTATCTTGGTCACCTCAACTTCGGAGAAATTGAATGCGGCCTGCAGGCCCAGATCGCCAAGGTCCGCCCCAAGATCCCAGTCATAGCGGGCAACGACATCAACCCCGCGTGTTTCCGTCTCAATGCCATTCTGGAAGAACCGCACTCGGCTTACACCTTCCACACCAGCTGCTGCCAGAGCAGCGTCGACGTCATCGCCACCAAGGTTTTCAGACAGGAAAATCTGATCCTCAATATCAATACTGTAGGCATCAATGGTGATGAAGAAGCCATTGTCAGGGGTGATCACAAGACCGGCAGAGAAGCTTGTCGACTCTTCTGCATCGAGCGGCTGCGCGCCCAAGGCGATCGCCGCTTCAGACGAGGATGGGAAAGTTCCAATCTCAAATGGTGTACCATCAATGAAGTTTGTAGATGTCGCTGTGAAGAATTGCTGCTGCAAACTTGGGGCCCGGAAGCCGGTACTCACCGCGCCGCGGATTGCGACGACATCATTGAAGTCATAACGTCCAGTCAGCTTGGCTGTAACGGTTTCACCAAAGTCGGAATAATCCTCATACCGTACAGCCGCGGACAGCAGGGTCTGATCATTCGGTTCCCATTCCGCATCAGCATAGATGCCGAAATTGTCGCGTCCTTCGTCGACTTCAGACTGCGGTGTGAACCCCGCAAAGACCTGACTGCCGCCCGCAAAGCCAACCCCGAAATTCTCGTCAAACGGGTCTGGGTACGTGCTTGGGTCATCAATATCGAAGCCGACTGGCACATTGACGCCTATAACGGGCTCATAGTTGACCCCTGGAATACCGCGATATCCGCCTTGCGCATATGAGTTTGGCTCGCCTTGCGTGATCTCAAAGCCTTCATCCCGAAACTCTGCCCCGAAAGACAGTATCGTTGTGCCTGGCAGAAGATTGTCGAATGACTGGGTAATATTCGCATTGAGGACGAGTTGATCATAAGCCAGCGCACCAGCATCAAACTCTGTCTGGCTTGTTGGTCCAAGCGACGCGTTTAGCGTATTGGTCACACTATAGTCGAGCTCATTCGAGCCATACACCACACTGAAATCAGCGTCCCAACCAGCAAGATCACCGCGAAGACCACCCCCGAAACTATAATCGGTCACATCACCAACAATCGTTGGCAAGAAGCCGTCCGGGTAAATCTCGGTCAGGTTGCGAGGCGTGCTCCGTGTTCCAAGAGGACTCGGCGCGGAGTCGCTGGAACGACGATAGAAGCCCGGGCTATCGGCTTCACGATCCTGATACCCGGCCCAACCATAAAGGTCCCAATCCTCATTGATCGCAAAGCCAGCATTGGCGAAGATACTAAAGTCCTCCGCATTGCCATTGCCATAGCGGTGATTGAGCCGATCAAACGTGGTCTCACGAGGATCAGCAACACCATTTGGTGTGATGTACTGAGGACGCGGGTCGAGACCCGCCCGGTTTGCTGGATTACGATCCTTATACTCTGCTGAAACTGTCAGGAAGCCATCGTCACCAAGCGCAAAGCCTTTCCAACCGCTGAGGGTTAGGGTTTCCCCGTCCACAGCGTCGCGATTAAGCCCATCAATGTCGGTTACAAACGCGCCATAGCGAGCACTGATACCGCCACCAGACTCTTCTTCCTTCAACAGAACGTTGATCACGCCGGCAATCGCATCAGAGCCATACTGCGCCGAAGCGCCATCCCGCAGGACCTGCACCGAGCCGATGGCCGCGGTTGGGATCGAGTTCAGGTCGACCGCAGCAGAGCCACGACCAACCGAACCATTAATATTGACGAGCGCCGAAGCGTGGCGGCGCTTTGAATTAAGCAGAACCAGAGTCTGATCCGGCGCGAGGCCGCGCAGCGTGGCCGGGCGGATAATATCCGTGCCATCATTGATCGAGGTCTGATTGAAGTTGAAGCTTGGGACGGTCGCTGCCAGAATCTGGTTCAGCTCGACGCGTCCCGTCTCGGTCAGCTCGTCAATTGGGAAAACATCGACAGGGACAGCGGTTTCAAGCGCCGTCCGGTCTGTGGCCCGCGTCCCGGTAACAACAATCGTCCCCAGCTCTCGCGCGTCTTCGGCTTCTGCGATTGTATCGGCCTCTTGCGCAACAGCTTGAAAGCCTGTCGCCAACATGGCAAGCGACAGCGCCGAGCCGCCGAGTAGATTATATTTCTTCATGATTTGGTTCCTCTTTGCGTGGTGATCATGCACCTATTATTTTTGACCGCGCACACAGGGACGATTGCAGCATCACCCTGTTCCCATCAAACCAAATGGGGTGTTTTTGCGTTGCAACAAGTTTGAATGACTATTCCGTAGGCAGAGGATTCCTAAATCAGGTCACTTTACCAAGGGAGAACCGTTCCTTGCCAATCCAGGAAATGAAGCTCCCCTGACACACCATTAGCATCGATGACTTTGACCAAGCCCGCAGCGCTCTCTTCCGGGTGCACAGGGGCCTGCTCACCGCCCATATCGGTTGCGACCCAGCCAGGGTGTAAAGTCAGCAAGCTGATCCCCTTCTCCGCAAGGTTAGAGGTCGCCGATTTCAACGCCATGTTTAGCCCCGCTTTCGAGACCCGATAGGCAAGCCCCATATCACCCGTGGCATTAGCGATAGAGCCAAGCTGACTGGAGATGTTCGCAATTTTCTTACCCGCCCCTGCGGCCACATTGTCACTCAAAGCCTGCAAGACGCGAACGGGACCCAAAGTGTTGACGTTCACGACATAGGCAAAAGTCTCAAAATCGACATTATCAAGACCGGCACGGTCGCCAACGCCCGCATTATTGATCAGAAGATCGACCGCCCTGCCATCAAGGGCCTTGGCGAAAGCCTGAACACTCTCATCACTGGAGACATCCATCTGAAAGACTTCTGCGCCGGTCGCTTGCAGGGCATCTGCCTTGGCAGGTTCACGGCAAGTCGCGATCACAATATCATCTCTCGCTATGTAGGCCTTTACGAGTTCCAGACCGATGCCGCGATTTGCTCCGGTGATCAGGACAGTCGCCATATCAATTGCTCCCTAAGAAATGCGATAAATCGCCGTCGCTTTGAGGACAGCTGCCTCACCCTGTTTTGCAAGACCGCTGATAAAGATGAGTGTCCGGGTTTGGCGATCAAGTCTGGTCTCAAACTCCATCGTTTGACTGGCATCACTTTGGCCAAGCGTATCAAGCGTGAGCGAGGTCAGCGTAACGTCAGCATCAGGCTTCAACTCAGTGGCAGCATGATCCAATACGGCCTGCATGGCCCCGGCAACCAAGAGCGGATCACTTGCATATTCAGCCTCCAGAACAGAGGCCTGTCCTGCGGCTTTGAGAAAGTCAGAATAAGCGGAAATTTGCATACCCTCCCCTTATGATCTGAGCTTCCAAAAGAAAAGGCCCACCGCAGGGTCATGCGGCAGGCCCGATATAGTCCCGAATTCTTTTGAGGGCTGGCTCTACGCTGCCACCGCCTTGTTTGCACCTTCTGTAACTGGGTCAGTCACAATGAAGTCGCCCATATGGGCAAAGCCATCCATGCCGTAAGTTTCACGCATATAGAGGCTGATTGAAGGCAGCAGTTTACCGATCTCGCTATGGCCGAGGCCCAGCTTGTGAAGCTCGCTGAACATACGCTCGCCAACAAAGCGACGACCACCTGGGGTCTGCTCGATCAAACGGGCGATGACGCCGGTTGTCGCGCCAGTCTCTGCGCCTGTCGTTGCAGACAATGTACGTGCGCCTGGCATCTTCCGGAACACGGCCTCAGCGAGTGGGGAGCCTTGCCGCTCTGATGTATTCAGGACGACGCCAATCGCTTCTTTGGCTTTTGATTGCGTCAGGCCAGTGGCTTCTGCGGCAGTTCTGATCATGTTTTTAAGCATTATTGGGCTCCTTCGGGGTCTTGTTACCCTAAAGATAGCTCTGACGCCTTGCCCAATAGTTACCGAAATCGTCTGATTTGTTCACCCTCACCCCAACACCGTTAAAACGCGTTAGGGCCGGGTAAATAAAACAGGCCGTTTTGTTTACTTTTGACTTACATACGCTCTGGCGCGGTAATCCCGAGGATGCCAAGCCCGGCTTCAAGCTGTTTCAGGACAGCTTCAACCAGTCCAAGACGTGACGCACGTACTTCCGCAGCCACACCATCCTTGAGGATCGGGCTCGCGGCGTAGAACGCGCTGAAAGCCTGAGCCAGCGTATAGACATGCTCGCAAACATAATGTGGCATTCGCTTCTCGCGCGCGAGACGGAGCGACAAGGCAAATCCATCGAGCACCAGAGCCAATTTACGCTCAGCCTCATTCTCGATCCGTATAGCGCCCGGTGCATGACCTTCCTCGCCAGCCCGGCGCAGCAGCGCTTTCATCCGCACCGCCGCATAGAGCAGGTATGGCCCGGTCTTGCCCTCAAAGCTGGTAAACCGCTCGAGATCAAAAACGTAATTGGTTGTGCGTTGGTTTTGCAGGTCGGCAAAGCGCAGCGCGGCACGCGCGACAAGGCGACCAATCTCACTCTTCTCTTCTGCGCCAATTTCACCGGAGAGCCCGGCATCGCCGATCTTCTTGGTCGCCTCTTCAAGCGCCATCGCGTTGAGATCAGCCAACCTTAGTGTACCGCCTTCACGGGTCTTGAAGGGCTTGCCATCCTTGCCATTCACGGTGCCGAAGCCAAGATGCTCCAGGCGCTCGTGCGGGACATAGCCTGCTTTGTCAGAGGCGCGATAGACCTGCTCGAAATGGGTCGCCTGACGCTGATCCACGACATAGAGGATGCGATCAGGATTGATCTCCTGCTTGCGATCAAGGATCGTCGCAAGGTCGGTGGCATGATAGCCTGTCCCGCCACGCGAATTGACCAGCATCAAAGGCGGCATTGGGTTTTTCAGCCGCTCCTGACCATCTTTGCCAACAGTCGGGACATTTTCATTCTCGCGAGCGATATCAATGATCCAGGCCCCTTCATCAAGCCGGGCAAGACCGCGGTCTTTGAGGTCTTCAACCATCGGCGCAATCAATGGATCAACGTCGCTTTCGCCTTTCCAGAGATCGAAAGACACATCCAGAAAGCCATAATCCACTTTCAGAGCGGCGACAGACACATCGATAAAGTGCTGCAACAGCGCGCGATACCCCGCCCTTCCAGCCTGCATCTGCGCTACGGCATTCTGTGCTTTCTCCAGATACGCAGCATCTTCCTTGGAGCGCCCGGATGCCATCGGATAAAGCCGCGAGAGATCTTCCATCGTTACAGGCGGCTCGCTTGGAAACGGCCCTTCATTGCCCGCATCAAAGTAAGGCAGGTCAGGCTGCTCTTCTTCCACGGCGACGATTAGCAGGCCCATTTGCAAGCCCCAGTCGCCTAAGTGCACATCGCCTGTGACCTGATCGCCCAGGAAACGCAGCAAACGCACCAGCGTGTCGCCAATAACGGCGCTACGCAAATGGCCAACATGCATTGGCTTGGCGACATTCGGCCCACCAAAGTCGATGACGACGGTTTCGGCTTCTACAGCTTGTCCACCGCCAGCCTTGGCATCGCTACGCACATGTTCCGCTGCCCCGGCCAGTGCCTCTGCCGTGACCACAATGTTGAGAAAGCCTGGCCCGGCAATATCGACCCGGTCAATCGCTGCGTGCTCCGCCAGACGAGGTGCAATCTTCGCTGCCAGCTCTCGTGGGTTCATACCCGCAGATTTCGCCGCCCCCATACAACCATTGCACTGAAAATCAGCCAGCTCTGGTCGGTCTGATTGCTTCACCGCGCCCCAACGTGCTTCAAGCCCCTCAGCCTCAAACGCCGCTATACACGCCGCTTCGAGCTGGCCCGCCAATATTGTCATTCTCGTGCTCCGTTCGCCGTCTAGTTCCCTGCACCGAGGCGGAAACGGCGGCCTTCCTTATTGAAGGTGTGCTGTTCTTCAGTCAGGTCGAAGCCAACGACAATTTCAAAGTTAGCCGCGGAAATCGTATCATCCATTCGGGGAATACGGATCGACTGGATCACTTCTGTCTGGCCGGTCACAGGACCATCTGTGAAATCGGCGGAAGCCGTGAAAAACTCCTTGTTGAGAACTTTTCCACTGCGCCGAGTCACAGCCACCCAATAGCCATAGTCATGACGCACGCCTGTGCCCTGCGGGCCTTTTCCGAAAGCAAAGTCAATTTCGATCTCAGCCCGCACTGGATCATCATCAGCATAGCGACAGAACATGCGAACATCCACGATCTCGCCGGTATACTCGATATTCCCATACGCCATCCCCTGATCATCAAGGTCGACAATACGGGACGCATTATACAGCGCTCCAGCTGGTGGACACGGTCCAGCATTGGGCCGCGAGTCAAATGCATCCGAAAATGGCGTCGCGCTACGACATCCTGAAAGGACCAAGATCGCTGTTGCAGCAACAAGGGCAATTTTACGCATGGGGGCTGCCTTATTTTTCCTGGCCTTGTATGCGAGGCCTTCCATAGTTAGCTGCAGTGTTACTGGGCTGCGAGAAAAGGCGCAACGCCTGATCTGCGCCGGTTTGATGGAGAATATGTCATGTCGAGACCTTTAACGATCTTGCTGGCGGCCCCGCGCGGCTTTTGCGCGGGCGTTGATCGGGCTATTCAGATCGTCGAGGAAGCGCTCGGAAAATGGGGCGCGCCTGTCTATGTCCGTCATGAAATCGTGCATAATGAACATGTCGTCTCACGCCTTGAGCAAATGGGCGCTGTGTTCGTCGACGAGTTGGACGAGTGCCCGGATGATCGGCCAGTTGTCTTTTCCGCACACGGCGTACCCAAGGCCATTCCGGCTGAAGCCGCCCGTCGTGAAATGACATTTGTCGATGCCACCTGCCCGCTTGTGTCAAAGGTCCATGTTGAGGCCGAACGTCATGCCCGCGATGGCCGGGAGATCATCCTGATTGGTCATGCCGGCCACCCCGAAGTCGAAGGCACAATGGGGCAACTGCCAGAGGGCAGCATGAGTCTGATTGAAACCGTTCAAGACGTCGCAAGCTTTGTCCCGCGTGACCCTGACAATCTTGCCTTTGTCACGCAGACAACCCTGAGCGTCGATGATACCGCCGAAATCGTCGCGGCCCTTCAGGCTCGGTTCCCAAAAATCAGCGCGCCGCATAAGGAAGACATTTGTTATGCCACGACCAATCGGCAAGAAGCGGTGAAAGTCATGGCTGAACGGGCCGACCTGTTTCTGGTCATCGGAGCAGAGACATCTTCAAATTCAAAGCGGCTGGTTGAAGTCGCCCTGCGCGCAGGAACGCCAAAGTCTGAGCTGGTCGCGAGCGCCGAAAATGTCGACTGGTCATGGTTTGAGGGTGTGGACACCTTGGGTCTGACTGCTGGAGCCAGCGCCCCTGAAGACTTGGTTCAAGGCCTGATCGCAGCCTGCCGTGCGCGTTTCGATATTACGGTTGAAGAAGTCACAACTGCCACCGAAAGCGTTGTCTTCAAACTGCCACGCGTGCTTGAAAAAGTCTAAAATAGAAAACCCCCGCCAGACAGCATCCGACGGGGGCCTTACTGATGTGATCAGCGTTTAGAAGGGTGAAACACCCAGCGCCTGAACAGTTGAAACCGTCAGGTAACCAACTGGCAAACCGTTAGCACGCTGGAAGCTTTCCATGGCGCTCAGCGTTGCTGGACCAAACTGGCCATCAGCTGGTGCACGGTAACCTGCAACGGTCAGAGCCGTCTGGATTTCACGGATCTTTGCAGAAGTTGTGTTCGTGTCGCAAAGCACTTCGCGCCATTCGAGGCCACCGCCGCCAGTAACAACGCGCTTTTCAACCGTTTTGTAAGTCGCCGGAATTTCAATCCGCTCTTCGCGCGCCGCAGAGACAAGGCGCTGCACCTCAACAGTCTCAAAGACCGCTGGAACAACTTCCTCAACCACACGTGGAGGCTCAACGACAACTTCCTTGGTCACAGTTTGTGTCCGCGCTGGAACAACCTCAACCTCAGTCCGCTCTGCAGAAACAAGGCGTGTCCGTGTGACTGTGTCATACTGCGCCGGAACTTCGACCATACACAGGAGTTCACCGGTTGCGACGGCATCCATTCCGGTTGGAACAACGCCGAGTTCCGTTGTACGACCGTAAAGACCAGCACCTGGTTTCCAGGTGGTGTAAGCATCCCGAACCAGAACCTGCTCTGTATAGGTTTCGTATTGAGCTGGGATCACAGTGACCACTTCACGAGCCGGCTCGATTTCGATGACTTCCGTCACCGTCTCGTAAACTGCCGGAACGGTCCGATAAGCAATCGTCTCTTCCTTAACCAGACGCTGCTCTGTTATCGTCTCATACTGAGCCGGAATAACGCTGATTTCGAAAGACGCTTCTTTATCAACCACCTGCTCCATCATGACTTCAGTGGTTTCAGGCACCAACACACGTGCAAAGCACTCGCCAGCACTTGCCGCTGGTGGCAAATCATTCGCCTGACCAAAAGCAGCAGCCGCCATAGCGACACCAGCAGCAGACATTAAAAAGAACTTCTTCATATTACTTCCCCTTTGTTTGGCGTGATAGAATCACGCGCTCACGGGCTAGCCGACCACAAGCGTGCAGACAAGGTTATCCCGCAGTCCGGTCTTGGTGCCGATAACCTCAAAGTGCCGGCCTTTTGCCAAGATAATCCGCGCAACTTCATGCCTTTCCCGGTCCATCCTCCGACCATCAGCACCCTTGCAGGGCATAACAAACACGCATCGAAGCTCCAGAAGTTTGCGCTAAACAGAAACCCCTGTTAAGCCGCCGCAAAACGCCCCTGCCAACTGGAAGTTCCATCATGATCCCTCGCTATGCCCGCCCCGCCATGACCGCAATCTGGGAGCCTGAAAGCAAGTATGGCATCTGGTTGGAAATCGAAACGCTCGCCGCTGAAGCCATGGAAGCGCTCGGGCAAATCCCGGCAGGGACCAGCGCTGTCGTGCGCGAGAAAGCCGCCTTCGAGGTCGCCCGGATCGATGAGATCGAAGCCGAGGTCAAACACGATGTGATCGCCTTCCTGACCAATGTGGCTGAACATGTCGGTGAACCTGCCCGCTTTTTGCATAAGGGCATGACGTCTTCAGATGTGCTGGATACTTGCCTGAACGTTCAACTGGTTCGCGCAACAGATATCCTGATGGAAGGGATGGACCGCGTTCTGACCGCGCTCGAAAAACGCGCTTTTGAACATAAGATGACGCCGACAATCGGCCGCAGCCATGGCATCCATGCCGAGCCGACCACATTCGGGGTCAAGCTCGCCACCTTCCATGCTGAATTCCAACGCGCCAAGAAACGCTTGGTTGCAGCCCGCGAAGAGATTGCCACCTGCGCTATTTCAGGCGCCGTCGGGACCTTTGCCAATATCGATCCCCGCATCGAAGAATATGTTTCAGAAAAGCTGGGTCTCTCTCCGGAACCTGTTTCCACACAGGTTATTCCACGCGACCGACACGCGATGTATTTCGCGACCCTCGGCGTAATCGCGTCGAGCATTGAACGCCTAGCCACTGAGATCCGTCACCTGCAGCGCACGGAGCTTTATGAAGCTGAGGAGTTTTTCTCCAAGGGCCAGAAGGGCTCATCGGCCATGCCACATAAGCGCAACCCGGTCCTGACAGAGAACCTGACGGGCCTTGCACGCCTTGTGCGGATGGCCGTTGTTCCGGCCATGGAAAATGTCGCTCTGTGGCATGAGCGGGACATCTCGCACTCATCCGTTGAGCGCGGCATTGGCCCGGATACGACCATCCACCTTGATTTCGCCCTTCACCGCCTTGCCGGGGTTATCGAGAACCTGCTCGTCTATCCCGAAAATATGCAAGCGGTCATGGACAAGATGGGTGGCTTGCACAATTCACAGCGCGTTCTGCTGGCGCTTGTCGAAGCCGGAAACAGCCGTGAAGACAGCTATCGCATGGTTCAGCGTAATGCGATGAAAACCTGGGCGGGCGAAGGGGCCTTCCTTGACCATCTCAGGGCAGATGCAGATGTCACCGCCAAGCTTTCAAATGAAAAACTCGAAAGCCTGTTTGACGATGGCTATCACTTCCAACGTGTCGATTATATTTTCACCCGCGTTTTCGGACGCAGCGCTTAAGCGCGCTAAATCCCGGAAACGACAAAAAGGGTCCCACAGATAAACTGTGGGACCTTGAGTGTTCCGGGATTCTCAATGCGTTCAGGGGGAGAGAAGCTCCGGAGAAATAGTCTCTATTTCTGTATCCGGATTACCGCGCCGCTGGATTTGTCGCTGCTCACATCGGTTGGCGAGCCGCTAATGGTAACATTTGCGCCACTAGAGGCATCAGCCTTCGCAACTTTACTTGCATAGACCTTAATCACGGCCCCCGAAGACGCATCAATATTGGCTCTATCACATTGCATTGCCGCAGACTCAATAACCGCTCCGGATGATGCATCAACGACTGTGCTCTTACAGGCCCCTGACAGTGTGATAACAGAACCAGATGACGCATCTGCCTTGAAAGCATCGGCGACTACATCGCCTTCAAAAATTGCGCCGGAAGATGTTTCTACACGCTTCAGTTTCTTGGAGGTAGCATAGACTTTGACTTGTGGTCCACGTCCATTCCAGCGGCGTGAATCTTTGTTGCGACCGACGTATAGAGTACGATCCTTAACTTTGATCTCAACCTCATCCCAATCACCGCGGGTCAGAACAGCCTTGGCAGTTGGCGTGGCTTCCTGAGAATAAGAAACGATCATTCCACCTGACACTTCGATAGCATCAAAGTTACCGATCTCAATATCACGCGTTTCTGGATCCCGCTCGACGTATTCCTCACGGTCATAGCGTGCGGAATGCTCATGCTTCTCAGCGATCTGCTCAGCCCAGGCCTCGATTTGGGGTTCAGCTTTCTCAGCCCACGCTTCCATACGGGCCCCGAACTGCTCACCCCAGACTTCCATCTCTTCGCCCCAGGCCTCCATGGCGACTTCCATGACCTCACTGTTGCCTTCAATGCTTTCAGCCCAGGCTTCGATCTCTCCGGCCCATTCCTCCATGGCAGCCTCGAAAGCTTCCATGTTGCCATTGGCCAGCATCTCATCAGTATCGATGTGCAATGAGAAGTTTCCTGGCTCTGAACTTGAAAGATCAAGTCCCGGCATTTCAGGCAATGCAGGCATTGGCGGCATCGGTGGCAGCTGATCCAGCGTCAGGCTGTACGTCTTGCCATCAAGCGTCATGGTGATCGTGTTCTTATTGTCGATAAATGTTTTCTCGACTTCAGCTTCACCGCCTTTGAGTTCCTGAGCGGTCGAAATAGACGAGGCGGTCACAAACAAGGCCCCGGCACCGATCGCACCGGCGATGGCAGTTCCAGTCAAACGACTGCGGAGTGAGGGAGTAGGCTTGGTCATCAGTTTTATTCTTTCTTTTATAGGATGAGCAAGGGTCAGACTGGCCGTCGCAAAACGACGATCTGACGGACGGGCAAGGCGTGCAGCCTTGATCAGTGTCCGGCCATAATCGACCTTGGACACAGATTTCTGTTTCAGGACATCAGCATCGCAAGCAGCTTCCTGATCGGTACGGAACGCCATGAGGGCGATGTGAGCCAGCGGGTTGAACCATTGTGTTGCCACAACAATCCGCGCCATCTGGAAAGCCCAGAGGTCTTTGCGCTTCAGGTGCATAAGCTCATGGATCAGGGCGTCACGACGTTCACTTTCCGTATAGTCTTCTTCGAACCATAGTGGCAGCAGAACCACAGGGTTCTTTAGGCCTGTTACCAAGGGTCCACTGCAAAGCAGGCTCATACGCACTTCAGGAACGCGCTTCAGGCCGATCTCTCTGGCAAGATGCGCCGTCTTTGCCACGATGTCCTGCGGGGCTGGCTCAGAGTCTTCGCGCACCAGACGCATGAAAACATCCTGACGTCGCAGGCCACGGGCAAGCCAGACAAGAGCGCCCAGCCCCCAAACCAGAACCGCCAGACCCAACCAGTTCGCAGCAAGAAAATCACCGCTGGCCTGCAAGGCGGTCATCCACCATGCCGTTTCCGTTACAGGCTGCGCTGAAACAATCGCAGTTTCTACAGGCGCGCCAACAATTCCCGGAGTAACAACGGCCTCTGGTAGAACGCCAAGTTCTGGGACAGCTCCAGGCGCTGCTGGTTGTGAGGCACCAGACGCAACCACAGTCGTGCTTGTGGTTGAAACAACATTCGTTGTGCTAACCGTAGAGGTCGACTGTCCCAACCCCAGCCACCCTGAAAGCGACCAGCTCTGTGGTAGAGGCGGCGTAACAAAACGCGCCAGAGGAACAAGCCACAGCATATAGGCGGCCTTGGCCCCAAAGCGCTCAGCAAAAGGTCTGCGGATCAGCAGAACCAGCAAGCAAAGCAATCCAACCGCAAGTGTTGTGTTACCCGCTTCGCGGATAAATGGGTGTAAATCCATCCAGCTCATGATTTCAGCCTCCCCAGCAATTCTTCGAGTTCTTCGATATCTTCATTCGTCAGCCCGCGCGCATCGGCGAGGTGCGCGACCAAAGGCGCAGCGCGGCCACCAAATACGCGATCCACAAACTGCCCTGCAGCAGACTTCTGATAGGCGCGCTTATCAATCGCAGGCCGATAAAGATAGCGCCGACCATCCTGCTCGGTGGTGAGGGCGCCCTTCTCAACCAGACGCGCAAGCAGCGTCTTGATTGTGCGAATATTCCAGTCCTTGCGGTCGGCCAGCGCTTCGGCAATTTCACTTGCACCCGTGCCCGGACGTTTCCAGAGGACTTTCATGATTTCCAGTTCGGAAGGAGAGACAGATAGGCTCATTGGACTTCTCGTTTGACTACAGATGTGGTCATATTGATGACTACAAACGTGGTCAATCCCTTTTTTATGACTTTTCTGAAATATTTGGTTTGCGCCCTCTTATGGGGATCATAGAAGCCAAATCAGCCGACCAATCGGAGTGTTCTCAATGTCCCTGCTTGCTCGCCGTGTCTCACGCATTCACAAGATTGTTGCTCTCGTTGTCGGGATTCAGCTCTTTTTCTGGACGGTGAGCGGTCTGTTTTTCACGCTCTATCCTATTGATGTAATCCGTGGCGACCCATGGCGCCCCAAGATTGAGCATGGCTCACTGGATACGATGACCGTTTCGGTCAGCGCCGCTGAAGCGGCAGCTAAAGTTGAAGGCGAATGGCTAAATGCCGAACTGAAACCTTTTCTCGATAGACCAGTCTGGCTGATTTCCACCAGTGAAACCCGCGCCATGATCGATGCAGGGACAGGAGAAGCCTGGTCTCCGCTCGATCCAATCTCTTTCCGGGCTTTGCAGCTGCGATTCGCCGATGCTGATGGGACAGCGCGCATTCCCGGGACCGAAGCCACCGTCACATACCTGACGGATAAAGCGCCGCGGGAATATGGCGGCAATCTTCCCGCCTGGGTTATTGAAGATGAGAAGACCGAACAGCGGATTTATTTCGATGCAACGACAGGTGCCGTGCGGGCCGTGCGAACCACTAACTGGCGTATCTTTGATATTCTCTGGCGCTTTCACATCATGGATATTACCGGCGAGGATCGCTTCGATACATGGTGGATGAAGCTGTTCGCTTTCCTCGGACTGACCATGGTGCTGAGCGGTTTTGTTCTGATCATTGATCGCGCCAGAAAACGCCGCCTGTTACGCTAGGTCTCTTCCTTATCGCCGGCTTTGACCATTTCGACTTTCAGGGTCGATCCCGGCGTGATCAGGACATCTTCGTGGCGTAGTGGAATATCGATCCCGACCTCGGTGAACTTGTCCCAGATGTTTAGCAAGACGTGCGAGGAAACATTCGACACACCATTTTCCGGATCATTGATCCAAAATCGGGCTTCCAGCTCAATCGCTTCATCGCCAAATTCCATGACGAGACAAACCGGGGCGGGTTTTGTCAGAACACGAGGTGTTTCAACTGCTCCGGCAACGACCAGTTCAACCGCTTGTCGCAGGTCAGTTTCATACTCCACGCGCAGGCGCTTTTTCACGCGCACTTCCTTGTTGGAATAGGACCAGTTCACAACCTTGTCGGTAATCAGCTGCTCATTCGGGATCAGGTGTTCCTTGCCATCCCGCGTAATCACCGAGGCATAGCGCAAGCCGAGGGACTTCACGACACCGTAAGTCTCATCCACCTCAATCACATCATCTGGCTTGATAGAACGATCCGTCAGCAGAATCACTCCGGAGATAAAGTTCGCCACGATCTGCTGCATCCCGAAGCCGAGACCGACACCGATCGCCCCGCCCAGCACCGCCAAACCTGACAGCGGAATGCCAAGCCCGGCCATCGCGAGCAGCGCCGCGCCAAAGAACAGGCCAATCTGAACCGCATTGCCCATCAGGATACGGATAGAAGGCTCAACTTTCGGAAGTTCATCAACACGGGTCTTGAGTTTCTTGGCCAGCCAGTGGGCGGCAAACATGAAAATCGCAACGGTGATAATCGCCTGAACGACAAAGACAGGGCTGATCATCCGGTCACCGAAAGGGGGGCCTACCGACAGAATGCTCCAGACCTCGCCCATGATGCCAATGGCATAGAAGGCCGCGAAAGCCCAAATGATCCAGCGCACAGGTGCCTGCAACCATGCTGGCAGGAATGGAATAACCACCGACGTTGCCAGAACAGCCAGCGATAGAGATGAGGCAATCCGGACAATCGTGCTGTCCATCCCTGCACCAGCCATTGATGCCTGCGCTATAAACAATCCGGCAGCCCAGAGCGCTGGCCTGACAATCCGGGTTGGTAAATCACCCAGAAATGACTGGGCCTGCTCCGGCAAGCGCTGAACCCCGGCAACAACCAATCCTCGCGCGCGTTTGGCCAGCATCGAGCCAACTATCAGAACCCCAAGAATTACACCGATCTGATAGGCAATCGGCAACAGGACATCAAGGTTCAGCAGGTTTGCCTGCGCCCACCCCAACGGGTCTGCCAGAACCGGATCTAGAAAGCTGAACAGGCCCCTTCCGGCCTGCTCTGTCGCTTCTGTCGCTGTCTCACCCCCAGCAGAAATGCCACCGGGCGCTGCAACTTCCTGACAGATTTGCCGCCCATCTGAGAGCGTCTCACAGGCGAGATAGGTTGGGGTCTCGTTTTCCATGGCGGCGTACTCTGCAAAATCTACGCCGCCGGAATTACCCTAGACTGGCGGATAAGGGAACACACTGGTTGTTGCGCCGAGATCGGTAAACCCACTCTCCATGGCGCTAAACCCATGCTCGATCAGGCTCTCTGGCGTCCATCCCTCCATTCGGGATACTGATTTCACTGGCCGTGGCTGGCTGAACAGGACAACCTCATTGCCGCGGACGCTGAAGATCTGCCCGTTCACATGCTTGGCCCCGTCCGCACACAGCGTCACCGCCAATTGCGCGACCTGATCAGCGCGCATACCCGTGCGCATTCGCTCAACTCTCTTGGCCCCTTCTTCATCCTTGACCGGAATAGACGCAATCATCCGCGTCCATGCAAACGGCGCGATGATGTTCGAGCGAACATTCTTGCGTGCGCCCTCCATCGCAACGATGCGCGAAAGGCCCGCAATGCCCATCTTGGCGGCGGCATAATTCGCCTGTCCAATATTTCCGATCAGGCCAGAGGTTGAGGTGAACAAAACAAAGCTGCCATCTTCCTGCTCGCGGAAATGCTCGACCGCTGCGCGGGTCACATTGAATGAGCCATGCAGGTGCACATCGATGACGGCTTTCCAGTCTGCTTCGGACATTTTGTGGAACATGCCATCACGCAAAATACCGGCTGGATTGATGATCCCGTGCAGGCCGCCAAACTCGTCCTTGGCCTGCTCAACCATACCCTCAACCGCGGCCATATCGGTCACACTGTCAGAGTTAGAAACCGCTTCACCGCCTGCCTCGCGAATTTCACGCGCGACCTGCTCGGCAAGACCCGCATCCCCAGCATCTGTCCCGGCATCGGAAAGCCCCGCGCCAAGGTCATTGACGACAACCTTCGCACCATTCGCCGCCGCGAGCAGCGCGCATTCCTTACCAATCCCGTTCCCGCCCCCGGTTACGAGAACAACCTTACCATCCAAAACGCCCATGCGCTGTCTCCTGTCTTTGTCCGCTTAGATTTGCGCTCTAGCAGCACGAAAGAAGACGAGAAGGCAAGCTGTGATCTTGTAATTACCAAGCGTTCCGTAGCGCCTCGCGCACCAGATGCAGCCTGCCTCCGTTTATGGAGAGCGCAAACGGCAGACCGACGCCGGCTCCAAGCGCAGCCCCCGCTGGACCACCAACAGCACCGCCTACTCCGGCAGCCCCAATATGACCAATCGCATCCGTACCAATGACCAGAGCGCTTTTAACGCCAGCCCATGCTCTTTGATGGGCCGCTGGACCGACCTCATTTGAGGTAGAAGCTTCATCACAGATAAGGGTTTGCAGATAGCGTATCTGTTCTTCAAATCGATCCCAGCCATACAGATCGAGAATCTCGTCCTGTAACACCGTTAAATCGGAGAGAATCTCATCGGTTACCCCAACATGACGCCCTGCATTGTTAAAGAGCGTTCGTTCAGCCTGAATAAATGCGTCAAAGAACCCTTCGACAGGCTGATAGGCGCGGATACCTTCCTCAGAAAGCCCCTGAACATAAGCAATATCAGCTGATAATGCTGGGTCTTCAACGAGCCGGCTAAAAGCACGGCAGCCTATTTCGCGAATTTTGTTCGCATCAGCCTGCGTAATCGTCTGCCAATCCCCTTGCGGGCGCGCATCCCACATTTCTGTGCTGAGTTTGGCCCAATAATCTGAGTTGAGTAGCAGTCCCATAGCAATCATCCCCGTTTGATACCGAGATCTACTTTCTCACAGCTCTTAAGATGTGTCGTGCGAAAAATAAGCGCCTAAAGCCGTTCCAGCGCGGCAACAATCCCTGCCATATCGTCCGGTAGGGGTGTCTCCACGAAGACATCTTCCTTTGTCACAGGATGGACAAAGCCGAGGCTTGCGGCGTGAAGAGCCTGTCTTGTCAGCTTGCGCGCTTTCTGGGTTGCGTCATCAAACACCTCACCACTGCCAAAAGCTTTGATGCCGCGATGGCGGCCATAGACAGGATCACCGATCAGAGGCGTGCCAAGATGGGCCATGTGCACCCTGATCTGATGTGTGCGTCCGGTTTCTAACCGACATTCAACCAAGGCCGCCGCCGGGCGCATATCGGCCTTCGCGATCAGGCCGAACTGTTTCAGCGCTTTATAATGGGTCACCGCATGTCGCCCTTCCCCATCCGGCACGACCGCCATTTTCTTGCGATCATGCGGGCTGCGGGCAATGTCGCTTTCGACTGTGCCCGCCAGTGGCCGCGGCGCGCCGCGCGTCAGCGCAAGGTATTTGCGATCAATATCATGGGTTTTGAACAGGCCTGCCAGCCCCTGATGGGTCGCTTCTGTCTTGGCGACGACCAGAACCCCCGTCGTGTCCTTATCAATCCGATGGACAATGCCAGGGCGCTCCACCCCGCCAATGCCCGGCAGGTTCCCGGCACAATGATGCAGCAAGGCGTTGACCAGCGTGCCTTGCCAACTGCCCGGTGCCGGGTGCACGGCCATACCAGCTGGCTTGTTGACGAGGATCAGGTGCTCATCCTCAAACAGGACATCCAGCGGAATATCCTCCGGTTGTGGCAAGGCCGCGACCGGGTCCGGCATTTCCAGCGCGTATTCCCGGCCTGCGACGACGCTATGGCGCGGATCATCCATCAGCGCACCAGCCATCTTGCATTGGCCGTCCTTGATCAAAGTCTTGGCACGCGAGCGGGATAAGGTATCAAATTTCTCCGCTAAAAAGCGGTCGAGCCGTGTGCCTGCCTCAGCGTTATCAGGAATTGCGCTTAAAACTGTCATGATTTCCCTATAAACGCAGTTTCAATCAGGCGTCATGCCGGAACAACATGAAGGACAGGAGCAAGCCATGAGTAAACTAACCCGACGGGGGCTATTGGGCGGCGTTGGTGGTC
Organism: Hyphomonas sp. FCG-A18; assembly: GCF_045287255.1. Taxonomy (GTDB): domain Bacteria; phylum Pseudomonadota; class Alphaproteobacteria; order Caulobacterales; family Hyphomonadaceae; genus Henriciella. The sequence goes on along the minus strand of NZ_CP137142.1, from coordinate 731,671 downwards.
TGACAGGTCTGGCGGCTTGTGCCCCAGCCGTAAAAAGCGATTCGGTCATTGATCTGATCGATGATCGCCCAGCTTTTGCGCAAAGTGTCAGCTATGATCATGGTGTGGCTTCTGGTGATCCCCTGCCAGAGCGCGTCATCATCTGGACCCGCATTACGCCGCAGGACGAAGAAACCAGCGCGGTTATTCCGGTTAAGTGGAGCGTTTATGCCGACCGCGAGATGACAACGCTGATCTCAAGTGGGCTAACTGAAACCAGCGCTGCACGTGATTTTACGGTCAAGGCTGATGCCGGTGGTTTGCAGCCAGCGACGGAGTATTTCTATCAGTTCACAGCCAAGACGACAGAGGGTGACATCACCTCTCCGCTCGGACGCCTCAAGACGACGGCAAAGTCCGGCACAACGCCCGTCAAATTTGCCTTCATTTCATGCTCGAACTACCCGTTTGGTCGTTTCCACGTTTACCGCGAGATCAGCAAAACCGCTGATCTCGATGCGGTCATTCATCTGGGCGATTATTTCTATGAGTATGGTCTTGATGGTTATGGCGGGACTGTTGGCCAGCAGATTGGCCGCAACCATGAACCACCTCTGGAAACGGTGACCCTGGGCGATTACCGCATTCGCCATGCCCAGTACAAAACCGATCCGGACCTTCAGGCCGCCCATGCAGCCGCGCCATGGCTCTGCACATGGGACGATCATGAAAGCACCAATAACAGCTACCGGACCGGGGCGCAGAATCACAATCCCGAAGCCGGTGAAGGCAACTGGACTGATCGTAAGCAGGTTGCGGTTCAAGCCTATCTGGAGTGGATGCCCGTCCGCGATCCTGAGCCCGGCCGGGCCAGGGAATCCATCTATCGCAGCTTCGATTTCGGTGATGTTGCCAGCGTCTTCTGCCTCGAAAGTCGTCTGACCGGGCGCTCTGATGAGATTAGCTGGTTTACTGAACTGGGCGGCAAAGCCCCCGAAGAAATTCCGATGGCTGCGGCGGGCACAATGGTGCGTGTCAGCGATGAAAGCCGCACCATGCTGGGGGATGTTCAGGAAAAATGGCTCGCCGATGGCCTGAAGCGTTCAGCCAAGAAGCAATCCTGGCAGGTGCTCGCCAATCAGGTCATCATGGCCAAGGTCCGACCGCCAAACTTCACCCAAACCCTGAGTGATGAGCAAAAAGCCGCGCAGGATGTCGGCTATATCCAACAGCTGATCCCGTTCAGCCAACTTGGCCTGCCATTCAACCTCGACGCATGGGATGGTTTCCCGGCAGCACGGGAGCGGCTCTATAAAGGCGCCAAAGCTGCTGGTGCCCGCCTGATCACGATTACCGGCGATACCCATACCGCCTGGGCGAATACGCTGCGTGATAATGCAGGTGATCTGCGCGGGGTCGAGTTTGGCTGTACCTCCGTCACCTCACCGGGGCTTGGCACGTATATCAAACAGGTGCCTGATCTTGGCGATCAGTTTGCTGCCGCTAATGAAGAGATCGATTGGTACGATCCGTTCGGCAATGGTTGGACCGTTCTTGAGATCAGCATGGACGAGACCCGCGCGAATTATTTCAAGGTGAGCGATGTCCGCGCTGAAACCTACAGCGTAGAGCCTGTCGCAACATTTGTGACCAAGCGCGAGGGCGACGGCCAGACCACACTTTCGCGTGAGGCCTAGGCCTTAAAGGGTTGATTGGCCCTGCCTGAGAACCCATGTCTTAACTATACTGACGGCGTGCTGGGCTGCCACTGAGTGGGGCTATGCGCCGTCGGGATTGTGCCTGTCTGTAACAGAAGGACCTGAAAGACATGACCTATGAAAACGACACCATTACCGGTGTCGACCTTAGCAAGATCGCCTATATCCGGGCCATCGAAGTCAATGAACTGAGAAGCCTGCCCAGCGAAGCGCTGGAAACCGTAAATGACCCAGACTCGCTCTTTGTCCTGACCACGGGCGAGGGACAGAAGCTCGCTATCGTTGAGGGCCGCGATGCCGCCTTCAAGGCCGCGGAAATGAACAGCCTGACCCCGCTCAGCGTTCACTAAACCCTATGGCTCTTGCCGGGCGCTTTTATTGCCCGGCAGCAGGGCCTTGAACACTTTCCCAACATCATTGACGCTTGAGCCGTGCACGGCCCCTGCCCGGTAAACCCGCGTGGCGAGCCATAGGATCACAACGGTTGCAAACGCCATCAGACCAAGCTGAGCCAGAACCTCCCACAAGGGCGGCTCGGTCGGCATCCGCAGGATCAGCAGGAAGGGCGTAAAGAACGGTACCCAGGCCATGGTCTGGATCAAGGCTGATTCCGCGTCATTGATCGCAAAAGCCAGCATAAAGAGCGGCGCCATCAGCATTACGATCAACGGCGTCATCAAGGTCTGTGCCTCCTGGATCGTGTCACACAGCGACCCAAGCGCAAGGAACAGAGAACCATACATCAGATAGCCCAGCACAAAGCTCAAAATTGCCGGGATAAACAATGCCGGGTTTGCGGCCGCTACGAGCACAGCCCCAATACCACTGGCAAACTCCGCTGGCAGGCGCTCTTGCCCGATCATCACCAGTATAGATGATCCCACACCCCAGAAGGCCATCAGCGTCAGCGCAAGCGCCAGAACTGCAAGCAATTTACCCGCCAATAGGTTTGGCAGTTTCACTGAGGTCAGAAGGCTGTCAAAAATCTTGTTCGAGCGTTCCTCAATCGTCCCCATGAGCAGGTAATTGACCACGGAGAAAATCAGGAACCAGAGCATAAATGCCATCATGATTGACATAAAGAAGGGCGCGCGATCTTCAATTGTGATGGTAGCCGTCCCTTCACCGCCATCGGCACGCAGACGTAATTCCTCGATCGGGCGCTGGGCGCGCTGGGCATCTTTCAATAAGCGACTGGACACCCCAGCCTCCGCAAACACGCGCTCTTCAGCTAACCGTCGCTCAGCGCGGCGGGCCAGATCCCGTAAGTCACGAATTTGCAGGTTCTCGCTCCAATACTGAATGGCCGACCCATCTGCCGGGACATTCAGAACGGCAAACAAAGGCTGTGCCCCCTTCGGCGTATCTACCAAGCGTTGGCCGCTGAGATACGGTTGCAGGGCTTCAATGCTGCTTGCAGGCGCAGGCACCATCACGAAGTCAGGTAGCGGTAGCGGGATTTGCGACCCGCCAGCCGCAGCCAGTGCCTCTTGTACGCTGGCCCCATTCTCTAAAGCGGCATCAAACAGATCGATCTTATCACTGCTACTGCCCTGCGCTGTTGCGACAAGATCAAGGCTCGCCCTCGCTGCGGTGACCTGAATGCTTTGCAGTTCGGTTTGCAGCGCTTTTGTAAACTCATCACCGCTCTCAATCACGGCAAAATACCGGGTCGGCGCACTGTTCTGTGCCAGCATCGGCGCAAACATGAAAATGCCGATGATAACCGGGGTAAACAGGAGGCCAAGCCAGAAGCCCCATGCAGTGACATAGCCAAGATAATCCCGGCGCGCGACAAGATAGGTTGAAAACATTATGCAGCCTCCTGCTCGGCACGGGCCGCCATTGAGTCATTAAGTGTATCGGTCAAATCCTGAGCCTCGGCCTCACTGACCAGGGAAACGAAGACATCGCGCAGACGGGTTTCCTGCGGCAGGAAACTGGTAATCGGTGCGCCGCCATCAATCGCTGTACGCAAGGCATTCTGCGGATCCTGTTGCGGTGACAGGCTGACCCGCCAGACATCGCCCTCTTCCACCTCAAGCGTATAACCCGCAGGTGCCATAACCTTCTTGAGGTCAAAGCCTTCAGAAACCCCAATCTTCACGGCCCGACCAAGAGCAGCGAACCCATCTTCCAGTGTGCCATCAAACACTTTTCGGCCTCGCGCCATCATCACGATCTTCTCGCAAAGCCGCTCAGCATGCTCCATGACATGGGTCGAGAACACGATGGTCGCGCCGCGCTTGTGCTCTTCAACAATCAATTCCTCAAGCGCCATCTGATTCACCGGATCGAGACCGGAAAACGGCTCATCCAGGATCAGAAAATCAGGGCGATGTGCGAGCGCACACAGGATTTGCACTTTCTGCGACATGCCTTTGGAGAGGCGCGACACGCGTGATTTCGCAAATGGCCCAAGCCCCATCATCTCCAGCATTTCATCAGCGCGCTTGCGGGCATCACGCGCACTCATGCCTTTGAGACGGGAGAAATAGGTGATGATCTGGCGCGGGCTCATCTTTTTGTAGAGGCCACGCTCTTCCGGCAGGAACCCAACCCGCCGCAAGCTTGTGAGATTAGGCGGCGCGCCATAGAGCAACGCCTCTCCACTATCTGGGGAAAGCACACCAAGCGCCATCCGCAGACTGGTCGACTTGCCAGCACCATTCGGCCCCAAAAAGCCGACAATCGAGCCTTGTGGGACAGAAAAATCGAGACTTTTGACCGCTTGAAAGTTGCCAAACCATTTGGTTGCACCGCGCATTTCCAGGGGGTTTTGCAAGGCCATCGCGGTTTCTCCGTCCAGTATTCACGTTTATCGATAAATAGTGCACATCTTTAATCATGCGAGGCTTGCCAAGCGCTTAAAGTCATCACACCATCTTCACCATGAAGAGCAAGTTCGGATCCGACACGACAAGTGGGATCATGAAACTGGGGACTTTAGAAGATCGTATTCTCCGCCCCAAGGACGTGAAGCCTTCGGTTCATCCCAATACTCGAGTGTGCGTTGAGACAACACTGGCCTCCATAGAAGCAGCTTTGTTGCGTCTGCAAAAAAACACATACGGCATCTGTACCCAGTGCGGCGCTAAAATCAGCGTTGAACGCCTTGATGACGATCCCATCCAGCACCTGTGTGACCGCTGCGAAGAGTAGCCATTCGCGTGCGGCACCTTTCACACCGAACCGAAACCCCCTACATGCCCTCTTCAGAATTGAGGTTGGAGGCCACCACTATGACAGCACCTGAATACGCGATCGAAGCCAGTGGCCTGACGAAAACCTACCGGGCTTCAGGCAAAATGCCGGAAAAAACCGCCCTAAAAGGGATCGACCTGAAAATCAAACGCGGTTCGATTTTTGGCCTGCTGGGCCCGAATGGGGCGGGTAAGTCGACCTTTATCAACATTCTGGCTGGCCTCGTTACGAAAACGGGTGGGACCGCCAAAATCTGGGGACTGGACATTGATCAGCACCCCCGCTCCTCACGCGCCGCAATTGGTGTGGTGAACCAGGAAATCACAATGGACCCGTTCTTTACACCGCTACAGGCCCTGGATCTGCAGGCGGGCTATTATGGTGTGCCCAAGGCGGAACGGCGCAGTATGGAAATCCTGACCGCAGTTGGCCTGGATGATAAGAAAGACGCCTATGTCCGCCAACTGTCTGGTGGAATGAAACGGCGCCTTATGGTTGCCAAAGCCCTTGTCCATAATCCACCTGTCCTCATTCTCGACGAACCGACTGCCGGGGTTGATGTTGAACTCCGGCGATCGCTTTGGGCCTATGTTCGTGAATTGCATGCGAATGGTACAACAATCATTCTGACCACGCACTATCTCGAAGAAGCCGAAGAGCTCTGCGATGAGATTGCGATCATTTCGCATGGCGAAGTCCTCGCGCAGGAGCCGACACCGCAGCTTCTGTCCCGTCTGGATCAACGTCTCCTCAAGATCACCCCTCGGGAGCCTTTGAGCACCCTCCCGAATGCTCTGGATGACCTCGATGTCTCCCTTGAGGACGGGGTGATTTGTATCAAGTTCCGCAACTCAGAGACTGGAATTGGCCGCCTTCTGGAGAAGGTTCGCGAAGCTGGTATCGGTGTCGCAGACCTCTCCACAGAGCAGCCAAATCTCGAAGATGTCTTCGTCGCCATGACTAGCGAAGCAGCTTAGACAGAGCCTCCGTCCTTAACCAGCCGCAGCTCGATCCGCTTCAACTCACGTAAAAGATTCAGCTGGTTTATCCGCATCCAGAACCAGACTTTCATCAAGCCAACAGCCAGGCTCATCCAGCCAAAGAACACGCCCCAGATGATGACATGCTTGAGGTCTTCAGCCTGAAACATGTTGTAGGCTGCCCAGACTGAGAGTGCGAAAAACACAAAGCTGAAAGCAAACGCAAACACTGTCCAATACCGCAACGGTCCGGAAAATGTTGCGCCCATTTGCTGAAACAGGCCTTCATCACGCTCCAGATCTTTCAGGAACGCCTCATCATCGGCGCTCAGACCTCTTTCGAAACGATCTTCAATATTGCTCATCACACGTCTCCTTTCAGACTGGATTTCAGTTGTTTGCGCGCATGAAAGATGCGCGATTTAGCCGTTCCCAAAGGCACACCCGTAGCCGCAGCAACCTCTGCAAGACTCAGCTCTTCAGCAAAGAACAGGATCGCGGCGGTTCGATGGTCCGGGCTTAACACCGCAAGGGCCTGCATGATCTCAACCCGCAGCTCCCCACGTGGCGGTTGTACGGGCTCCGGCACATTATCCATTGACTGCTCACGCCCACGCTGCCGCCGTTCCTTACGGATACGATCAGCACATTTGCGATGCAGAATGCCAAAGGCCCAGCTGGGGAACTTGGCGCTATCTGACAATCTTGGCCAGCCGCGACAAATCCCAACCCAGGCCTCCTGCACAGCATCCTGTGCCTGCTCCCGGTCTCGTAACAAATACAGGGCCGTTCGCATCAACCGCGGATACCAGCGTGCCGCCAGTCTCTCGCCGGCTCTGCGGTCACCGGCACGCGCAAGAGTGACAAGCAGCTCGTCATAAATCCGTCCTGTGTCCTGCTTGCTCACGCACGGGCCTCCTGGTTACCAACACTATGATAGTCGCTGCGGCCACATGAAAGGTTCAAAACAAAGAAGCAGACGCATTTTGCCGCGCTTCTCATTCGCAGCAGTCTCGACTATGCCCGCGCCATGACCCAAGATGACCACCAAGCAGAAAATAGTTTAGAACCAAGTGATTGGAGTGCTTTCCGAAAGCAGGCTCACGCAGTGCTTGATGCCACTCTGACCCATCTTGAAGAGGCCAGAGAGGGCAGAGTCTGGACGCCGGCTCCTGATGATTTAGCCGAGACTTTAAAAGCCCCCCTCCCCTCTGATGGCATTGGCACAGAAGCGGTACGCACAGCTCTGACAGACCTCTTGCCTTATGGGGTCGGCAACACGCACCCGCGTTTCTTCGGTTGGGTTCACGGCAGCGGCACCCCCTCTAACATGCTGGCCGAAATGGTCGCCGCAGCCATGAACGCGAATTGCGGCGGACGCAACCATGTTGGCCTGCAAGTCGAAGCGCAGCTCATTGACTGGTGCAAGCACATTTTTGAATTCCCAGAAACAGCGAGTGGCTTGATCGTATCCGGCACCAGCATGGCAACGATCATTGCCCTCAAGGCTGCGAGAGATCGCGCTCTAGACAATGCTCGAGACCAAGGCGTGACTGGCGCAAAGCTGGTCGCCTATGTCTCATCAGAAGGGCACTCTTGTCTGGCCCGCGCCCTCGACATACTCGGCTTGGGCATGAACGCCCTGCGTAGACTTCCCGTCACGGAGGCGTTTGAGATTGATACGGACAGTCTGGAACGGGCGATCCAGAAAGATCGCGCAGATGGCTTTACCCCATTTGCTCTGGTCGGTTCTGCCGGAACCGTGAACACGGGCGCCATCGATCCTCTGGCCCAACTCGCCATGATTGCGAAGCGCGAGCAACTCTGGTTCCATGTCGACGGGGCCTTTGGAGCCTGTATGGCGCTCTCAGAGCGTTTGAAACCTCGCCTTTCCGGGCTTGAGCAAGCCGACAGTCTGGCTTTCGATTTCCACAAATGGCTGCACGTCAATTACGATGCTGGTTGCGTTCTCATTAAAGATAAGACCGCGCACAAAGCCGCCTTCTCAATGCGTCCGGACTATCTGGCTGCGAGCACGAGAGGCCTCGCCGCAGGAGAGACCTGGCCAACGGATCTGGGCCCTGAACTCTCGCGCAGCTTTCGCGCTCTTAAAGTCTGGGCGCAGCTTCTGGAATTTGGGCCAAAGCGCCTCGGAGAACAGATCGAACAGAATGTCGAGCAAGCGGCTTATCTAACGGATCTGATCGAGCGTCACCCTCGTCTTGAAAGGCTTGCGCCTGCGCCCTTACAGATCAATTGTTTTCGGCCGGTATGGCCAGCACTCACCGAGGTTGAACGAGATCAGCGCGTCAACACACTTGTTGAAGACTTACAGATTTCCGGCATTGCCGCCCCTTCAACGACTCGTATCCATGGCAAAACCGCCATTCGCGTGAATATAACCAACCATCGCACAACTAGAGCTGATCTCGATATGCTCGTCGAAGCCATTGATCGACTTGCCCAAGTTTAAATATTGGTCCTTATTGTTCTTGTGGGTGACGTACCTAGCGTTTTTACAAAAACAGGGAGGCATAAATGGACGATCAGGATAAGGACTCTGCGGAGGTTGAAGCAACGCCAGATATGGCGACCACACCGGGCTTGCCATCGGTTGCAAAAATTGAACTCGGCGCGCCGCTCGGTTGGCTTAAGCGTGGCTGGAGTGACTTTACCAAAGCTCCATTGCCTTGTTTGATTTACGGGATTGTTCTTGCCGGAATAAGCGCTTTTATCGGCTGGGCACTGGTCTTCAGCGGAGCCTTTGCCTGGATTTTTGTTTTGGCTGGGGGGTTCTTTCTGATTGCCCCGGTCTTGGCTATGGGGCTTTATGAAGCCGCACGGCAAATCGAGAAAGGTGAGACGCCCAGCCTTGGTGATATGGCCTTTGTGCGGTCGGCTTTTCGCAGCGATCTTGCCTATCTCGGCTTGGCGCTGTTCCTGATTTACCTGTTATGGACGCGCATCGCACAGGTTGTTTATGCGCTATCAACCCGGACATTACACAAGACACCCGCTGAGTTCCTGACCTTCATGTTTACTGATCCAGATGGACAAATGATGGCTGTCACTGGAACTGTGGTTGGGGCGATTATCGCCTTGCTCGCCTATATGTTGGTTGTGATCTCTGCCCCGATGATGCTCGACAAGAAACGCGATGTCTGGACGGCAACGATTACCAGTATCCGCGCGGTGTTGGACAACCCTATGCCTATGTTGTTCTGGGCACTGATTATCTCTGTGCTGACGGCAATAGGGATTGCAACAGCCTTCTTTGGCCTGATCATCGTCTTTCCATTGATTGGACTGGCAAGCTGGCACGCCTATCGGGAACTTGTCCCTTCCCCCTAGGTGAGCGTGGACAGGGCGTAACAAGCCGATAATCTTCTCTGCAAAGGCCAGAAGAGCCGCCGGAGGAGACACAGCGATGCACCCCAGCCATCATGCCCAGACCATGCCCGACAAGCCTGCCTATATCATGGCAGGCTCGGGCGAGACTGTGACGTTCAAACAGCTTGAAGATCGATCCAATCAGATCGCCCACGCCTTTCGGACTTTAGGGTTGAAAACTGGCGATACCATTGCCCTGTTCGCAGAAAACTCACCGCGCTTCTTTGAGATATGCTGGGCCGCCCACCGTGCAGGCTTGTATTATGTGGCCATCTCATCTCGCCTGACGACGCCCGAAGTTGACTACATTATCAAGGATAGCGGTGCACGTCTGCTCATTGCCTCAGCAGGTTTGCGTACAGTGGCTGAAGACGTGAAAGTCATCACAGAGCTTGATGCTTACTGGTCTATTGATGGCAAGATTGAAGGTTTCGAACCTTTGGAAGGTGTGCGGGCCGGTATGCCAGAAAGCCGGATTGCCGATGAACGTGCGGGCACGGATATGCTCTATTCCTCTGGCACCACGGGGCGCCCAAAAGGCATCCGTCCCCCTTTGCCGGAAGACCCTGCCATTGATGCCAGCAATGCCCTGATCATGATCGCGCAGGGTCTGTTCCGCATTGTCCCCGATGGGGTCTATCTCTCTCCTGCCCCACTCTACCATGCCGCACCGTTGCGCTGGTGCATGAGTATGACAAAGTTCGGCAATACGCTGATCATAATGGAGAAGTTTGACGCCGAGACCTATCTGGCATTGGTTGAGAAATATCAGGTCACGCATTCCCAAACTGTGCCGACCATGTTCGTCAAAATGCTGAAACTACCAGAAGACGTTCGCAACAAGTATGATGTCTCCAGCCTTAAGGCCGTTGTACACGCAGCAGCTCCCTGCCCGATCCCGGTCAAGGAACAGATGATCGACTGGTGGGGCCCGGTGATCGAAGAGTATTATGCCGGCTCTGAAGGCAATGGTATGACGTGGGCTAATTCAGAACAGTGGCTTGCCCATAAAGGCACGGTCGGGTTTCCAATCTGGGGCGAATTGCATATCTGCGATGAGGCTGGTGACGAAGTTCCTGTAGGCGAAGAAGGCCAGATCTACTTTGGCGGCACGCCAACGCCAAACTATCACAATGATCCCGAGAAAACCAAAGGCGCACTCAACCCCAAATGCCCCGATTGGTCATCGCTCGGCGATGTTGGCAAAGTTGATAAGGATGGCTTCCTCTACCTTACAGACCGCAAAGCCTTCATGATCATTTCCGGTGGCGTGAATATTTATCCGCAAGAGGCCGAGAATATCCTGATCACGCATCCATCTGTGGCCGATGTCGCGGTGATTGGCGTGCCTGACGAGGAGTTCGGTGAACAAGTGAAAGCTGTGGTTCAGCCAATGGACGGCATTCAAGGGACACCGGAACTCGCAGAAGAATTACTCGAGTTCTGCCGCTCGAATCTCGCCAAAATCAAATGCCCGAAAAGCATTGATTTTGACCCTGAACTCCCACGTCACCCCACGGGAAAGTTGTACAAGCGTTTGGTGCGCGACCGCTATTGGGGTAAGAAGGACAGTCGGATCGTCTGATCCATCAACCTTCTTGAGGGGAGCAAACCCATGAAGCTCGGCGCCTTTTCCATCAGCCTGACCGTGAAAGACATTTCCGCGTCACGTAAATTTTATGAAGCTCTCGGTTTTACCACGGAGGGAAACGAAGCGCATAAATGGCTGATCATGAAAAACGGCGATACCTTGATTGGTCTGTTTGAGGGTATGTTCGACAAGAACATCCTGACCTTCAATCCTGGTTGGGATCAGGACGCCAATGAGGTGAACCCATTCGATGATGTCCGTGAAATCCAGAAGCAGTTACGCAGTGCTGGTATCGAAATAGAGACAACTGCTGATGAAGCTGGTTCAGGTCCAGCCCATATCACCTTCACTGATCCAGATGGTAACAATATCATGATTGATCAGCATCGATAGCAACCTGTCATAGCTATAGGCATTTTACGTCTGAACACCCCGCCCATCCGCACAGACCCACGGATTGATTCCCTGCGTCACCCCTTGCGTGTTTCGTCGCCGCGCGCTTGATTGTCCCGGATCATTCTCAGGAGGATACCATGGCGAACCCGACCACTGTTCATTACAACGACCTTGAAAGCCTGACCGGCAAAGAAATTGGTGTCTCGGACTGGCACACGATTGACCAGGAGCGCGTCAACATGTTTGCCGAAGCGACTGGTGATCATCAGTGGATTCATGTCGACGTTGAGCGCGCCACCAAGGAACTCGGCAGCCCAATCGTCCATGGCTACCTCACCTTGTCTCTTCTCCCGATGCTTGGTCCGGAAGTGATGCGCGTTGAAGGTACAACCCGGGGAATCAATTACGGCGCGAACAAAGTACGCTTCACCAATATGGTGCCTGTCGGCTCGAAGCTGCGCATGCGCCAGACCGTTAAAGAGGTGAATGCCAAGGCTGGCGGCAAGCAGATGATCTCTGAATGCACAATCGAGATTGAAGGTCAGGAACGCCCGGCCTGTGTCGCCGAGACCATCACAGTTTTATACGGCTAGAACAGCCCCTTAACCCTCAGGGGTGATGATCGATAGCCATGCACGTTTAGTGTGCCCTCATAGAGGAGGCACGCATGCGCTATTTCATCACCCTGTTCCTTACAGCTCTGGCATTTTTGACGCTGTCACTATCGGCAAGCGCCCAAACCCCAACACCGGAACAGCTTTTTGAAGACGCGAAAGCGCGTATCGAAGCGGGTGAGATCGATAATGTCCTGGAAGATTTCGTGTCGGCGTGTGCGCAGTCCTATGCAGAGGCCTGTAACTATGTCGGTCTAATCTATAGCGCATCAGAAGACAGCGATGACTTCAAAACGGCCTTCAGCTTTTTTGACATGGGTTGCAACCTTGGTGGCGCGAGCGCCTGCGAAGGCAAGGGCAACCTGCTCTTCGATGGCAAGGGTGTTGAGAAAAATGATACGGCTGCACGTGCTGCATATATAACCGCATGTAACGGGAATAATGCAGAGGGCTGCTTCTATCTTGGCAGCATGGAGTACAATGCCCAAGGCGGACCAAAGAACCTCTCCAGCGCACTGATTTCATTTAATAAATCTTGCACCCTTAGCCACACGCAGGGCTGTGAATCTGCTGCTTATATGCAGCGCAACGGCGAGGGCGGGGCAATTGATTTCATAAAAGCCGCCAACAATTATCAGAAGGCGTGCGACCAAAACCTAGCCGGCGCATGCAATGTTCGCGGCATCATGCATGAGCGCGGTGAAGGGGGTAATGTTGATTATGTCAAAGCCCGCGCCTTTTACCAAAAAGCTTGCGATGGAAATAATGGCTTTGCCTGCGATAATCTCGGCGATCTCTACAATGATGGTAAGGGTGTCGCTAAAGACATGGTTGCTGGCAACATTGCCTACGCAAAGGGATGCGAACTCAACATCGCCGCATCCTGTTACCAGGTTGGATATTCAGCTCATTATGGCCGTGAACAGGCCGTTGATTATGCACAAGCCATAGAGGCATATACGAAAGCCTGTGACGCAGGTAATGCACGTGGCTGCAACAATCTCGGTGTTTTACATGCCGATGGCAAAGGCTTTCCCAAGAATGATCCTAAAGCTTTCGAGCTCTATCAAAAAGCTTGTGAGTTAAATAATGCAATTGCCTGCCGGAATATCGGTGATTTCCTGAGAGATGGCCGCGTTGGCGAAAAAGATGTCACGCAGGCGCATACCTATTATATGAAAGGCTGCGCAGGCGATGATGCGACAGCCTGTTACCAGACAGGATATGCCTACCATTATGGTCGCGGTATAGACATCGATTATGCCAAAGCCCATACGGACTACACGACAGCCTGTGAGAAGGACTATGCTAGCGGCTGTAACAATCTCGGCGTTCTTTACGCAAGTGGGCTCGGTCGCGACAGAAATGACGGTATTGCCAAGTCATTTTACGAGAAAGCATGTTCACTGAAGAGTGGTGTTGCCTGTCGCAATCTCGGTGACTTTGCTGTGAATGGTCGCGCTGGCGCAGCTGACTTAAGAAGTGCTCATAATTTCTATAAACAGTCTTGTGACCTAAGCGATGGGGCTGGGTGTAACAGTTTGGGCTTTTCGCAGTTCAAAGGTCGTGGTGGCTCGATTGAGCCGGTCGCAGGCCGGGCAAGCTACAAGAAGTCATGCGATCTGAACTTCGCCCAAGGCTGCAGTAATCTGGGACTGGTACACTATAATGGCGAAGGTGGACCGAAAGATGATGTGACCGCGCGCGCCCTGTTCAAAAAAGCCTGCGACGGCAACTATAATGATGGTTGTCGCAACTATGGTGTCGCTTTGAGAGAGGGCATAGGCGGCACGGCTGATGAGGCAGGCGCTGTAGTTGCTCTGACCAAGGGATGTAACCTTGGCGCCCAGGCAGCCTGTCAAATGCTGTCAAAATAACTATATTATGGGATCAGAAAGAAGGAGTTCCTGATGATCCCTGCTATGCCCAAGCCCGGCAATGAAAAGAAGATCACGCGCTCCAATGCCGAATGGCGCGAGCGTCTGACAGAGGAACAGTTCCGCGTTGGCGTGAAAGAAGGCACAGAGCGCGCCTTCACCTCAGAGCATAATGAGGAGAAACGTGATGGCGTGTTTCATTGCGTCGGTTGCGATACGCCGCTCTGGTCATCAGAGCATAAGTTTGACAGTGGCACAGGCTGGCCAAGCTTCTGGCAACCGATCCGCGAAAGTGCGGTCGACACGAAGACAGATTTCAAGCTGATCTACCCGCGTACAGAGTGTCATTGCGCAACCTGCGGCCTGCATATGGGCCATGTTTTCAAGGATGGCCCACCCCCGACCGGGAAGCGCTGGTGTATCAATGGGGTCGTGTTGAAGTTCAAAGTCGCAGGAACTTAAAACTCATCACTGGACAAGTGTAACAACATGGATAGGCTCGCTCGCAATTTGATATTGCGGAGTCTCTCATGCGTTTATCCACCTTCCTGTCGTCCGCTGCCGCCGTAGCCCTATTCACAGCCTGTGGCGGACAGAGCGAAACCCCTTCTGAACCTTCTACGGAGATCAGCCAGACCGTGCCGTTTGACCTTGCTTCCCTTACCCCTCCTGCTGCGACGCGCATCCCTGAGACTATCGAACAGGTCGGTCGCACGCGGGTCGATCCTTATCACTGGATGAAGGATGAGAACTGGCAGGAAGTCATGCGTGACCCAACCGTTCTGCGTCAGGACATCCGCGAATACCTAGAGGCTGAAAACGCCTATACCAAGGCTGGCCTCGAAGAGCCATTGGCTGGCCTGACCGATGAACTGTTCGAAGAGATGCGCGGCCGTATCAAGGAAGATGACCAGTCACTTCCAAATGTGGACGGTCCTTACGCTTACCTGACCAAATTCCGCACTGGCGGCGAGTACCCGATCTTTGCCCGTAAGCCTGCAGCAGAAACCTATAATGAAGAGGCCGAAGTCGAAATCCTTTTGGACGGCGACAAAATGGGGGAAGGCAAAGCCTATTTTGCTTTCGGGGCCCTGGGTCATAGCCCAGACCATAAACTGGTCGCCTATGCCTATGATGATCAAGGTTCTGAGGTTTACGACATTAAATTCCGTGATCTCGCGACCGGTGAAGACCTTCCTGATGTCGTAACGGGCACAGCTGGGTCTTTTACCTGGAGCGAAAACAGCGATGCCATCTACTGGGTGGAACGTGATGATAATGGCCGCCCGGTCGCTGTACATCGCTATGCCCTGGGCGGTGATGGGACGTCCACCGAGATCTTCCGCGAAAGCGATCCAGGCTTCTTCACCGGGGTCAGCAAATCCCAAAGCGGCAAATATATCTTCGTCACATCCGGTTCTCACACAACATCGGAAGTCCGCTTCTTCCCGGCAGATGCCACTGACCCAGAGCCACAACTCATATCCGCACGTGAAACCGATCTGGAATACAGCGTTGATCATTGGGAAGATAACTTCGTTATTTCGACGAATGAAGGTGGCGCCGTCGACTTCAAGATTGTTACCGCTCCTGTCGATAATCCCGGGCGCGAGAATTGGGCAGAAATCGTCCCACACCGCGCCGGGACACTTATTCTCGGTATGGAAGTGCTTAAGGATCATCTAATCCGTCTGGAGCGCAATGAAGGTTTGCCCCGCATTGTCGTGCGCGAGCGCGAAAGCGGTGAGGAGCACACCATCGCGTTCGAGGAAGAGGCCTATGACCTGTCCATGTCGACGGGCTACGACTATGACACAACCAGCATGCGGTTTGAGTATTCCTCTCCATCAACCCCGGATCAGGAATACGATTATGATGTTGCTTCGCAAGAACGCGTCCTGCGCAAAACCCGTGAAGTACCGTCTGGCCACAATCCCGACGATTACATCGTTACCCGCATTATGGCCCCGGCTCGGGATGGAGAGACGGTCCCGGTAACCATCCTTCGTCACAAGGATACGCCAATTGATGGCACGGCCCCAATGCTGCTATATGGCTATGGATCTTATGGTAGCACAGTATCAGCCCGCTTCCGTACGACGCCACTCGCCCTTGCCAATCGCGGCATGGTTTACGCCATCGCTCACCCCCGCGGATCAATGGCAAAAGGCTATCAGTGGTACCTTGATGGGAAGCTGGAAAAGAAGGTCAACACGTTCAACGATTATGTTGATGCCGGTAACCACCTTGTCGCGGAGAACTATACAAGCCGCGGTAATATTGTTGGTATGGGCGGTTCTGCCGGTGGCTTGCTGATGGGTGCAGCCGTCAATCAGGACCCCGAACTGTTTGCTGGCATCATTGCGGCGGTTCCATTCGTCGATGTGATCAATACGATGTCGGATGAAAGCTTGCCGCTAACCCCGCCAGAGTGGCCGGAATGGGGGAACCCAATCACCAGCGCCGAAGACTATGATACGATCATGGCCTACAGCCCATATGATCAGACAGCGGATATGAACTATCCAGCCATGCTGATTACAGGTGGCCTGTCTGACCCTCGCGTGACCTATTGGGAGCCCAGCAAGTGGGCCGCCAAACTGCGCTATGAGGCGCCTGAAGCGGGCCCATACTTCCTTCGCATCAATATGGAAGCTGGCCATGGTGGTGCCTCTGGGCGGTTCGAGGGCTTGAAAGAAACAGCCCTTGAATATGCCTTCGCGCTCTCGGCAGTCGGTAAGGCTGAGACCCTTAAACTGAATGAGGACTAGGTCGCTTTAGACCATTGACCCATTTCAAGTTTTCCGGCGAGCGCGTATAGTCAGGCCTAATCTGTCTCCACAGACAAGGACCCTGATTTGCAAAACGCGCTCGTCGATCCTTCCCAGACGCGGACCGCATCGCTGTCGCAGCCGAGTGTTCGGTTGGCGCAAATCATGCCCCTTCTGAACACAGCGGCAGCTGACGGCGTTGATACACCGACCATCATTTCGCGCTATGACATCACACAGAACGATGTAGATAATGCCATTATTCCGCTGGTCGATTACTTTCGAATTGAACGGGATATTGCCCGCGCTTTAGATGATCTGACGGCTCATCTTTCGACCCGTAAGCTGACCTACCAAACCGGCGAATTCGTACTGGAGCAGATCAAGAAATCAACAACGCTGGCCGATGCCATTGCCAGTCTGGCCGACTATTTCAACATGATGCATGGCGGCACCTACAACACCGTTACAAGGACCGCTCAATCCATCACGCTGATTATCGATGATCAGGATTTTCCTTACTCGGTTCGCGAACATACCGACCTTGTCCGTTTGATTGGCGAGTGCGTCCAGATCAAAGTTCACTGTCTGCTCGATAGTTTAAGCGACGGTCTCGCGGCCAAAGCCTTACGACGTACAGGCATTGTTCGCTCCTCAGCCAGTAAAGAGACTACGCATCTCCACTTCTGGCCTCGCCTGCCGCAAACGGGGCGGGATACCTATAGCCTGACCTATGACCTACGCCTTGCCAGCCAGTCCATTCCAAAACCAGAAAAGCTGGATTTAAGCTCGGATGGGATTTTCAGTCGGGTCATCAATCATCTTGAAAGAACTGGTTTTGCGCATCGCGACCAACGGTTTATTGAGCGCACCCTCGATATCATTGAAGATGGGTATTGGCAGCAGGAAACTGTCGCGGAACGCTTGTCCGTCAGCGTTGCCACATTGCGGCGACGACTCGCCGAAGAAAGCACATCCTTCCGCCAATTGGTCCAAGAGAATCGCCTCAAACGAGCTGAAACTCTCCTGTTTCAAGGGCATAGCATCCAGTATGTAACAGACGCCCTTGCCTATTCCGATATTCGTGCCTTCAACCGCGCCTTCAAGCGCTGGAGAGGCATGACGCCTGCCGCTTATGCACGACAGCAAGATGGAGCCGCCTGAGCGAAAATGTTCACCACACTTGTTTCGTGCGGTCATAGGCGGTGACACAACTTCCTATAGTGTGGCGTGGCTATAAAAAATATATGCGGAGGAAAACTATGTCTGCCCAGAACACTGGATTAGTGCGCTTTGGCCTCGTGTCTGCGATGGCGCTTGCCTTGGCCATGCCTGTTGCCACAGCTCAGGAAGAAGCATCTGAAGAAGATGAAGCCCGGCGGTTTGGCCCGGTCCTGGTGACCGCGCAACGCCGGGAAGAAAACCTGCTGGACGTGCCGGTCTCGGTTTCGGCTTTCGATGGGGATCTGCTTGAAGACCTCGGCGTTGCTGACCTCACCGAAGTGGCGAAAATCAGCCCGAACGTCACTTTGGAAGTGTCTCGCGGCACGAACACAACTCTAACCGCTTTTATTCGTGGTGTGGGGCAGCAAGATCCGGTGGCCGGTTTTGAGGCTGGTGTTGGTATCTATATTGATGATGTTTACCTGAACCGTCCACAAGGCGCTGTCCTTGACGTCTTTGATGTAGAGCGGATCGAAGTTCTGCGTGGTCCACAAGGGACACTCTATGGCCGCAACACGATTGGTGGTGCCGTAAAGTATGTGACCCGCGGCCTAGGCGATGAGCCAATGTTTAAAGCCGACCTCGCACTCGGTAGCTTCAATCAGCGCGACCTGATCCTCACCGCGGGTGTGCCTCTGTCTGACACATTCCGTATTGGTGGCTCCTTTGCCATGCTGCAACGCGACGGGTTCGGCGAGAACATCAATATCGGTGGCGACAATTACGATAAGAATATCACTGCCGGACGTCTCTCAGCCGAATGGGATATCACCCCGGACTTCAACCTGCGGGCGTCAGCAGACTATCTGACAGACAAGTCATCGCCACGGCAGGGTCATCGCCTGATCCCAGGTCAGTTCTCCGGCGCGCCTGTGCTGGACGATGTGTTTGATACACGCGCGGGTCTTAATGTCGTTGAGCAAGACGCGGAAGGTGGCGGCGCTTCGCTTGTTGCGGAATGGACGATCAATGATGCGTTCTCTCTAAAATCTGTCACAGCCTATCGTGAGGATGAGAGCACAACCCCGATCGACTTCGACTCCCTGCCGAGCGGCGACCTTGATGTCCCAGCCATTTATGAGAATGACCAGTTCAGTCAGGAATTCCTTCTGAGCTATGATGGTGATCGTCTCAATGGTGTCGCTGGGGTTTACTACCTCGATGCCAATGCCTCGACCGTGTTTGACGTACTTCTGGCCAATACAGGTAATCTGATCAGCTTGCCTGGCCTGAATGCCCAGACTTTCGGTGATGTCGCGACAGAAACATGGGCGATCTTCGGTGATTTCTCTTATGATCTGACCGATGCACTCACGCTGACAGTTGGCGCGCGCTATACAGAAGACGAGCGGACCAGCCAGGTTCTCCGCCGAACATTTGTTGGTGGCTTCTCTGACTTCTTTGGCGGCTCAGGCGTGGCGATCGCAACCACATCTGACTTCAACGGGTCTCAAACCTTTGATGATTTCAGCCCACGGGTCTCTCTTGGCTATGCTCTGAACGACACATCAAACGTCTACGCGACCTACTCACAGGGCTTCAAAGGCGGTTCCTTTGACCCGCGTGGTCAGACAAGTGCAGCACCAGACCTGGATCAGAATGGCACTGTTAGTGCTGAAGAAGTGTTCGAGTTTATGCAATTCGACTCTGAAGAGGTCGATAGCTTCGAAGTCGGCTACAAGGCTAGCCAACTCGATGGCCGCGTGAGTTACTCACTCGCCGCCTTCTACAATGACTATTCAGACATTCAGATCCCTGGCTCAGTCGGTGTTGATACGACCGGCGATGGCGTCAACGACACATTCACTGGTGTTACCACCAATGCTGGGGCCGCGACCATCTGGGGCGTTGAATTTGAAGGCAATGCCACCCTGCTTGAGGGTCAGTTCAATGACTCTGACTTGCTGAACCTTGGTTGGTCCGTCGGTTACATTGATGCCGAGTATGATGAGTTTATCGATGCTTTCGGCAATGATGTTTCTGATCAGCGCGTCTTCCAGAATACACCGGATTGGACCGCCAGCGGACGCCTTGCCTATGAGACCCCGTTCACGATTGCCAATAATGATGGGACACTGCTCCTGAACACATTGGTTTCCTATCGCGGGGATACCAGCCAGTTCGAAACGCCAAACGAGTTCCTTGATCAGGAAGCCTACACGCTCATCGATGCGGGCATCCAATGGGAAACAGAAGGTGGCAGCTGGACCTTCAGCCTGAACGGTAAAAACCTGACGGATGAAGAATACATCGTTGCCGGGTATAATTTTGTGAACGTTGGCACCGCTGCAAATGGCACAAGAACCTTTACGCCAACGCTCGGCCTCGAAGGCACGCTCACAGCCTTCTACGGTAACCCGCGTACAGTGACCGTCGGCGCCAGCTACCGCTACTAAGGAAAGCTGAAGCCATGACAACGACCCCGGTTTCCTCCCAAGACCGGGGTCAGTTTGGCGGGCGTGCTTACGTCCTCGCCATTCTGACCCTTGTCTACACTTTCAATCACATTGATCGCCAGATCCTGCTGATCCTGATTGAGCCGATTAAGGCTGAGTTCGCGCTATCAGACGGGCAAGTCGGTGTTTTGACAGGCTTTGCATTTGCCTTCGTCTACGCAGTGTTTGGTATCCCCATCGCAATGTGGGCAGACCGTGGAACACGGCGAAATATTCTCGCACTGGCATTGGGCAGTTGGTCCGCCATGACTGCCCTGTCCGGCCTCGCCATGAATTACTGGCAATTACTAGCCGCAAGGATCGGGGTTGGCATTGGGGAAGCCGGTGGAACACCGCCTGCAACCTCGATGATTTCGGACCTTTATGGGCCAAAAGAACGCGCCTTCGCCCTTGGCATTTATACGGCGGGAATTGGCCTTGGCATCCTCGCAGGCTTTGCGATTGGCGGCTATGTCTATGAGTATTTCGGTTGGCGTGTTGCTTTCTTCGTGGCGGGTATTCCAGGCATCTTACTAGCCATCCTGCTCTATTTAACGGTCAGAGAACCAAAACGTGGGGCAGTTGAGCAACGTGAAGATGAAGGCGAAGCCTCCTCTCTGAAGGAGACATTCGCCTTCATTTTCGGACAAACCTCCTACCTCTGGATGCTAGCAGGATGTTTGTTGATTTGCGTTTCAGCAAACGCGTTTTTAGCTTGGACGCCAAGCCATCTTCAACGCACTTATGAGGTTGGACCGGGGGATATTGCGGTCCCACTGGGTCTTTTAATTGGGGGACTTGGGAGTATCGGTGCCATCGTTCTGGGGCGCTTATGCGACAAGCTCTCGGGTGGAAACCTGGCTTGGCGCCCATGGATGATTGCTGTCTGCGCTGCAATTGCCCTGCCTTTTGCGTGGATGTTCCTGCAGGCTGATACGATCATGATGGCCTATGCCTGGAATGCAGTCCCCAGCTTTATTGGCCTGATCTATGCTTCCATCGCCTATACAGCGTCACAGGAACTGGTTGGCCTTCGAATGCGGGCCTTTGCATCGGCGTTCACTCTGTTTTGCTTAACCCTGATCGGCATTGGCGGCGGCCCAACCATAGTAGGCTGGCTCAGCGATTGGTTCAGTGCAGGTGGCAATACCGCACCGCTGAAATCAGCCCTTGAGTGGATGCTCGTCCTGAATGCGCTTAGTGTGTTGGCCTTACTGATGTCTGCGCGAACCTATGCTCGAGACGCAGCCCGCGCCGCGGAGGTGGTCTAATGAAACATCTTGTCGCTGGCCTCTCGGCGCTTGCGATCCTGACAGCCTGCACAGGCGAACAGGCCGAGCCGACCACCCCTGAAGTCGAGACAGAAGTCGCTGCTGAAACTTTGCCGCGTTTCACGGTGGAGGTAACCGGCGAAGGGCCAGACATCATCCTGATCCCCGGCCTTGCTTCTCACCCTGAAACCTTTGCAACAACAGTTGTGCAGCTTCAGGACCGTTTCACGCTGCATTCTGTCCATGTCGCCGGGTTTGCAGGTGCGCCAGCAGCCGGAAATGATGGCGAGACCGATGTCCTGTTGCCTCTGGCAAATGAGATTAACCGCTATGCCGAAGGGCTCAGCGCTAAACCCTCCGTCATTGGACATTCTTTGGGCGGGCTTACTGCCTTAATCACTACTGTTGAGCACCCTGAGACCTTTGACAAAGTCATGGTGATTGATGTCCTACCCTTCTTTTCTGTGCTGATTGATCCAGAGACAGATGAAGACGCCATTGCGCCAACGGCTGCCTTTTTGAGAAGCACGCTCCTGTCGCAACCTGATGAAGTCTACGAAATCCGCCAGAGAGAAGCCCTTGCAGCCCTCACCAAGTCTGACGAAGCCTTGGAAAAGTCCCTGCAATGGTCGCTCGCGACGGATCGCGATGTGATGGCCGAAGCCATGCACGATGTGCTGACAACCGACTTACGGGATGAGATGTCTGGCTTTGCCGCGCCTTTGACAGTGCTTTACGCGCGCGACCCTGCCATTCCGAACATGGACCGTGCAGAGCAGCAATTCCTGGATGGCTACAGCCCTGTTCCAGATGTGAATATTGTACCGATGGACGGCGCTTTGCACTTCGTCATGTATGATCAACCTGACGCCTATGCAGCGGCTGTCGAGACCTTTGTGATGGACATAGACTAAGCGCGCAGCCTCAAACTGCCGCTCAGATTTGTCTGAATGTAACGAGTGGTACCTCTCGCCGGACTCGAACCGGCACTCTGTTGCCAGAAACGGATTTTGAATCCGTCGCGTCTACCAATTCCGCCAGAGAGGCTCTGCCTCTTTCAAAACCGCAATTGCAGCAAAAGCACAAGTCTTGTGCGCACTCATTCAAAGCATTTTTCAGCATGCTTACAATTTTTTAGAGCCATTGTTCAGCCCAAGGCAATCAGGCCTTTTTCGTGCAATCGCAACAGATCGCGCCTCTAAACCGAGATCCATGCCATTACTCTCGAACATCTCATACTCACTTCCTTGTGAGTGACCACTTGCATATTTTATTTCCTCCGGATAATAAGCGTTCGCTCACTAACAGAAGGAGAGCGTCATGAAGAAGACCATCACTTTCGCCCTGATCGGACTGACTTCACTTGGTCTGGCCGGTATCGCCAATGCCGATAGTTTCCAAAACATGTCCGAAGCGACAGGCGATTCCGCAAACGCCTCAGGCCGTGTTGTGGCTGCCGGCGGTCAGGTTGCCCTAGGTGCTGTCGCTGTGCCGCTTGCCCTCGCCGGGGCCGCTGTCCAAAGCGGCGGTGAGGCCGCGACAGAAATTGCTGGGGACATGTGGGATGTCGCCAACGCTCCCCTCGTCGTTGATGAGGATATTGCGATGGCACAACCCCTGCCTGAACTTCCACGTGTACCTGAAGCACCGCAAACTGAGACACCGGAGCAATAAGCATGCACCGATCACTTAAGACCTGTCTCACCAGCCTTGCTCTTGCAGGGCTGGTCACCACAACAGCCGCATCGGCAGTGGCCGACAGTGGCTCTGGCGGAACAACCTTCACACAGCGCTTTACAGCAGAAGAGGCCGCAAGCTTCTCAAAAGGCATCGAAAAGACACTGGCTGCAAAGGGCGCGCGGATTGCGATTGTTTTCCGCACGGGACGCACGCGGGACAAACTTCCAGACGGCATTGAGTATACTCATGGGGGGTTCTGGGTATACCAACCGATCGAGCGCGAGGATGGCAGCCATATGCGTGGCTATGTTGGCTGGAACCTTTTCCATGGGGACGGAGAAGAGCTGCCCAAAACTCAATCCTACCTCGCCAATGATTTCCCTTTTGAGTTTGTTGGTGCCTCGGCGGTTGATGATCTTGCTATCATCATTCCAACCCCGGCAATACAACGCCGTATCCTCACCATGATGGCAGATGGCCGCTATGAAGCGGTGCATGATCCAGACTACTCCCTGATCGCTTCACCTTTCGATGACCGCTATCAGAACTGTAACGAGTTCATGCTGGACGTCCTCGCTGCCGCGATTTGGGAAACAACAGATTATGCTCAGATCAAAGCCAATCTCAGGGCGCATTTCGAGGCAAGCCGGGTTAAAACTGGCCCACTGGCTCGAATGTTCGGCCCTATGGTCGATCGTCGACTGAAGCTTGGCGATCATCGCGGGAAGCCGATTCAGACTGTGACCTATGCGTCCCTAGCCAAGTTCATGATGGATCATGGCTATGCCGATGAGACGTTCAAGATCACACCAACCACTGTCGGTGCCTTACAAGTCGCGAAACGCTAGCCCCAAAAGCACTGGAGCGGGATTAGTCTCGCTCCAGTCGCAACCGCTCATCAGGATCAGTAAAGCTGTCGATCAAATTGAAGATGGCAGCAAAATCGTCGAGCAATTCACGAACGCGTTCAGGATTATCTAGCGGGGTGAACATGCTGCCTGGCTCAAAAAGGTCGCCGCCTTCAACCGCCAGCAGCATTTCACCATCAACGAACGCACAGCGCAGGCGCCCACCTCGAAACGTCTTTTCAAGATCGACAAGACGCTGCATCAAATCCGGGGTCAACAGGTAGCGCGCCTCGACCTGATCGGTGCCATAGACTTCAAATGCCTTTTCAAATTGCGGGGATTCAAGCCTGACGCGATCCATACCAAGTTGCCCACCAAAGCGATTGAAGATCCCTGCATCGCGCGTCACCAGAGTGCGCCCCAGAAAGCGCTTATGGAATTTAAAGCGCAGGCATTGGCCCTGAAAAACTGTGACCCATTGCGTTCGTGTGCGCCCTTGCGAGTCTCTGGTCGTGCGCTTGTCTTCAAGGTGGGCTTCAAAGAATTCAAACTCCACACCGCGGCGCACACCGGTAATGCGATCCTCATAGTCTGAACGATCCCAACCTGGCACGAGGCCATTGGCATGCAGGTCGTTGATTGTCGGCTGCGGCCCCGGAAGTTCGGTAAAAGCCAGATCAAACTGCTGTGCGACGGGCTGGACGAGCAGGGTCTTTGCTTCCTGCGAGAATTTCCGCAGCCGTGAGCGCCCGGCCCCCACGACTGCAAAGCCAATCACCCCGGCCACAATAGCAAGCTGTGGCACGCGCGCCGCAAGGATCGCCAACCCAGCGCCAACAATACCAACCGCCGACCCGATCCAGGTCCAGCGTGTTGCCTCTCTCGCGGCCAGTTGGCGCTCCTCCTCACGACTGAGCAGGGTTGGCAGCAATTCTTGCTGATACAGCCGAGGAAAATCGGCAAAGTCATCCGGCAAGCCGTGCATGGCTTGCAGAACAAGTGGATCAATTGGTTTTTCTGTCCCGTCAGATATCGGCGTAGACATGGCGTTCTCCGGCAAACCCTTCATGGGTTACCGCGCCAAGATGGGCTGGACCAACCAGTTTGGCAAACTTTGCCAGCGTCCCACTGCCATAAGCGGTTTCGCGCGGCTTCCAATTGCGCTGGCGTTCCTGCATTTCTGCCGGGGTCAGGCGAACGTCAATCGTGCCATTGTCAGCATCAATTGTGATCATGTCACCATCTTCGATCAGGCCAATCGGACCACCCTCAGCGGCCTCCGGACCAACATGGCCGATACAGAAGCCGCGTGTCGCGCCGCTGAAGCGGCCATCGGTAATCAGGGCGACTTTATCGCCCATCCCCTGACCATAGAGCGCCGCAGTCGTAGAGAGCATTTCACGCATGCCAGGCCCGCCTTTCGGGCCTTCATAACGGATCACGAGGACGTCGCCCTCTTTATACTCGCGCTTCTCAACCGCTTCGAAACAGGCCTGCTCACCATCAAAGACGCGGGCTGGCCCTGTAAATTTCAGGTTGCTCATGCCGGCAACTTTCACAATCGCGCCATTAGGCGCGAGCGAGCCCCACAGACCAACCACACCGCCAGTTGGTGAAAGCGGCTTGTCGGCTGGATAGATCACCTTCTGGTCCGGATCCCAGGTCACATCCTCAAGAATTTCACGCCAGGTTTTGCCGGAGACCGTCATGCAATCGGCATTGATAAAGCCATGCTCGTGCAAGGTCTTCATCAGCATCGGAACCCCGCCCGCTTCGCCAAAATCCTTGGCGACGTAATTTCCGCCGGGCTTCAGGTCCGCGATGTATGGCGTCTTCGCGAAGATCTCGGCAACGTCTTTCAGCTCAAATTTCACCCCGCACTCATGTGCCATGGCTGGCAGGTGAAGCGCTGCATTGGTGGACCCGCCTGTGGCCGCCACGACGATGGCCGCATTCTCAAACGCTTCACGGGTGCAAAGGTCACGAGGGCGTATATTATTCGCGATCAGGTTCATAACCGCTTCACCACTCGCGACAGCATACTGATCGCGGTCAAGGTATGGCGCAGGCAAGGCTGACGACAGCGGCAGGGCCAGGCCAATCGCCTCACTGACGCAAGCCATCGTGTTGGCCGTAAACTGGCCACCACAAGCGCCGTCGCCCGGACAGGCAATCTTCTCAAGCGCGGTCAGCTTGGCTTCGGTCATGTCATTAGAGCCTGCCGCATGCGCACCAACCGCCTCAAACACGTCCAGAACAGTAACGTCCTTGCCCTCAAACTCACCGGGCAGGATAGAGCCGCCATAGAGGAACACGCTTGGCACGTTCAGACGCAGCATGGCCATCATCATGCCAGGCAGGGACTTATCGCAGCCTGCAACACCGACCAGCGCATCATAGGAATGCCCGCGTATCGTCAGTTCAACTGTGTCAGCAATCCAGTCACGGCTTACGAGGGAGGAGCGCATACCCTCATGGCCCATGGCGATCCCGTCCGTCACGGTGATCGTGCAAAACTCGCGCGGTGTCCCATCAGCAGCTTTCACGCCCTCGGAAACCGCATGCGCCTGACGCATCAACGCCGTATTACACGGGGCTGCCTCATTCCAGCAGCTCGCCACGCCAACGAAGGGCTTCTTGATATCCTTCGTCGAGAGGCCCATCGCGTAATAATAACTACGATGCGGCGCCCGCGCCGGACCTTCGGTAACATGGCGGCTCGGCAGGCGGGATTTGTCCCAGTCTTTGCTCATAACGTATATCCTCTATTCCAGATGAGGATTAGTCACGAGAGTCGCGCCTGTCACCTCATTTAGGGGCTAATCTTGCTCAAAAATCGCTGTTTCACTGCCATTTGGGTCAATCATGCCGCGATACATGCCTTTTGAGTTGAAGACATACTCATACTGGCCGTCCCTATCCCATTCTTATAATGATCAGAACATATTGGGGCTTTTAATTTAAGCTGACGGCAAAAGCCTACTCGCAAATGACCATGCTACCGCGCGCATAGACGACGCCAAGAGTTCATATCCGGAAACGGAAATGCAGATTTTAGAAAGCAATGAAAAAAAATCTCTTGAAAAAAAACACAAAAAAATAAAAATATAGAATATAATAAAAACGGGGATAGAATATGCTTAGATCATCACTTATTGCTTCCACAGCTCTAATCCTAATGCCATTAGCTATGGCTGAAGCAACGTCTAAAATCGTCACGGATATTGGCGTTTCAGACAGAGACGCCAAAGAAAACAGAAGCGTTATCCTGCATTTTGCGCCGGTCACACTGGAAGACGGAAAAGCCACGGCTACCGGAGACACGTTCACAGTCCGTCATTTCGTGCAAGCAAACAGCGCGACCATGAAGGCCACAAAAATCCCCGCTGGTGATTATGCTCTTTCACGAATTGAGTATAATCTCAGAGGTAGCAATTTCGAACGAAAGAACCTCGACGGGACCAATTCCAGCAGAGAATATTATCGCTCTTATTGTCTATCCGAACGGACACTTGCCTTTACAGTTACACCAGAAGAAACTGGCTATTTAGGGCAAATCGCCCTTAATCTACCAAGCAAGGTTCCGAGCAAGGCGGCAAATCTTGTTCCGATCAAAGGCATGACATTTGACTTAGCCTCTGCTCAGAATTCGCTGCAGTGGACCTATGGCGAAGCCACACTAATACCTGTCAAAAGTGTCAAAATCGCAAATCCTGATACTGCCTGCTCATCACGCGCGCATCGCGTTGCGGGCTGGCAAACACCGCAATCTGGTTCTTGAATTAGTCACCAAATATCGCGGTATGGTGCCCTTTGGGGTCAATCATGCCGCGATACATGCCTTTTGAGTTGAAGACATACTCGTACTGGCCGTCGCCCCCGATGACGATCACACCGCCGTCACCCCCAAGGGCGGCAACCTGATCCAACGCTTCTTGCGCAGCTGGACCGATTGTCTCCCCGGAGAGTTCAACGCGCGCGCAAATCGTTTTGGCGACAGCAACGCGAATGAAATACTCTCCATGCCCGGTAGCAGAGACCGCACAAACACCGTTTTGCGCATAGGTTGCCGCCCCAACCAGCGGGCTGTCCCCTATCCGTCCTGCCGCTTTGGCGGTCATGCCCCCAGTCGTTGTGGCCGCAGCAAGATTACCTTCTTTATCGATCGCCACAGCACCGACAGTGCCATGTCGATCAGCATCCGTACGGGCGCGCTCACGCAATACGCGCTCCAGGGATTGGCGGCGGCGTTCCGTATCGAAATAAGAGTTAGGGACCAGCTCAAGCCCCTGATCTTCTGCAAAGGCGTCCGCGCCAGCCCCTGCGAACATGACATGCTCGGACTGATCCATGACAGCCCGTGCTGCCAGAATTGGGTTCTTTACACGCTTGACCCCAGCAACCGCACCAGCATTGCGGTCGCGGCCATCCATGATTGAGGCATCCAGCTCATGCTCAGCTGCTGCGGTAAACACAGCGCCATGTCCGGCATTGAACAATGGATCATCTTCCATTGGGATCACAGCGGCCTGTACGGCATCCACAGCACTGCCACCATTACGCAAGACCTCGGCCCCCGCCTCAAGCGCTGTTTCAAGCGCAGCGCGGTAAGCGGCTTCTTGCTCATCGGTCAGGCGCTCACGGGTAATCACCCCTGCCCCGCCATGGATCACGAGGCGCCATTCAGGCCGTTCCACCGCTTCAACCACCTCAGGTGTGGCTAGCATTTGTTCAGTCTCTGTTGATGGCCCTGCACAGGCTGTCAAAAGAACCGCTAATGCCCCAATGATCACCCGCATATCAGCCTCCCAAGAGTTCAGACAATTGTTCCTTTGCGGCCAGAAGCTTGGCTTCTGTCCTTTGCAAATCCAACAGTCTTTCGCGCTGTTCTGCAACAACTTCCGGAGGGGCCTTGGCGACAAAAGCCTCATTCGAGAGACGACCGTTCAAGCCGCCAATCTCTTTCTTCAGCTTATCGAGCTGTTTGGTCAGGCGTTCAACTTCCGCGCTTGGGTCAACAAAATCAGCTACTTCAAGTGCGATCGTCGCTTCATCGACAACGCTTCTCACCGCGCCGGTTGCCGCTTGCTCAACAAGCGTCAGCTTTTCAAGGCGTGCGAGGCGGCAGATGACATCGCTGTGCGCTTCGATACGGCGCGCCGTTTCTTCATTGGCTCCGACAAGGCTGGCCGGAACTTTCGCGCCAGCGGGTACATTCACGTCAGATCGAACGGAGCGAATGGTTGAGACGATCTGCAATACCCATTGCAGTTCACGGCTTGCCTCTGCATCCTCAAAGCTGCCTTTCAGGCCAACCCAGTCCTGTTGCATAACGAAGTTGTCGCGTTGGCCGGTCTGTTCCCACAGGACTTCCGTGATGAACGGACAGAAAGGGTGCAGCAGGGTGTAAATCCGCTCCAACGTCCAACCAAGTGTCGCCTGTGTCTCAGTCTTCGCCGCGCCATCCTCGCCTTGGAGTACAGGCTTGGATAGTTCGATGAACCAGTCACAGAAAATGTCCCAGATATAGTGATAGACCGCACTCGCCGCGTCGTTGAAACGATAGTCTTCGATCGCTTCGGTGACTGCATTTGCGCAAGTATAAAGCTCACTGACGATCCAGCGATTGATCGGCGATTTCAAAGTGGCTGGATCAAGCTCACCCCCAAAAGTCGCGTCACTCATCTGAGCGAAACGGGTGGCATTCCACAGCTTGGTTCCGAAGTTCCGGTATCCAGCAACGCGATCAACCGCGAGATTGATGTCCCGGCCCTTGGTGGCCATGGCCGCAAGTGTGAAGCGCAGGGCATCGGCGCCATAGGCGTCAAAGCCTTTGGGGTATTTCTTGCGGGTCTCTTTCTCGACCTTCGGAGCCTTTTCCGGCTGGCGCAGACCAGTTGTCCGCTTGGCCACCAATGGCTCAATCTCGATACCGTCAATCAGGTCCACAGGGTCAATAACATTACCCTCTGATTTCGACATTTTCTTACCATTCTCATCGCGGACAATGGCGTGGATATAGACATCCTTGAACGGTACTTCGCCGTCCATGAATTTCATGCCCATCATCATCATCCGGGCAACCCAGAAGAAGATGATGTCAAAAGCAGTGACCAGAACAGCACCGGGATAGAAGGTTTTCAGCGCATCCGTCTCTTCCGGCCAACCCTGCGTCGAGAAAGGCCAAAGCGCAGAGGAGAACCATGTGTCGAGGACGTCCGGATCACGCCCCAGCCTGACAGCATGTACTCCACCAGAAGTTCCCTGCTCTTCCCCTGAGTTAAGCGCTCCAATACCGATGCCCAAAGGTTCTGCTCGACCGCCGATACCATCATCGACAAATGGAATCTCCTGAACTTCAACCATACGACCTGTGCGATCCTTGTAGTACTCCTCGGCAAGCGCTTGGGCTTGTTTCCAAGACTGAGCACAAAAAGCTTTGCCCGTTGGATCCAAAATCTCTCCAGATTCGCCCAGTTCTGGCCCGTACCACACTGGCACTTGATGTCCCCACCAGAGTTGGCGGGAGATACACCAAGGCTCGATATTCTCCATCCAGTTATAATAGGTCCGGTCCCAATTCTCCGGTACGAACGTGGTCTCGCCAGATCGAACCGCCTCAATCGCAGGCTTGGCAAGCGTCTCAGCATCAACGAACCATTGGTCGGTCAGCATCGGCTCAATAACAACACCGGAGCGATCGCCAAAGGGCTGCATGATTTTCTTATTCTCAACCAATGGGATCAGCGGCGCGTCGCCTGTCTCGCCCTCTTCTGGTTTCCACTTCGGGTCCGCGATCATCACCGCATTGCCTTCAGCAGTAATGTCGGCGATCACTGCCTTACGGGCCTCAAACCGCTCCAACCCGCGATAGGCTTCTGGAACAAGGTTCATGGCTGAAATCTTGGCTTCATCCCAATCGAGCTGCCCTTCGGCAATCTGCTGTGCCTCTGCTGCCTCTTCAGCATACGGGCGGCCATCCGCGCGCATATAGCCCTTCTCATCCATCAGGGCGTACATCGGGATCTTGCCGCGCTTGGCGACCTGATAGTCGTTAAAGTCATGCGCGCCGGTAATCTTCACCGCACCTGAGCCAAAATCAGGGTCGGGATATTCATCGGTAATAATCGGGATCAGGCGGCGCTGTTCTTTTGGCCCAACCGGGATTTCACACAATTTGCCGACAATGGGCGCATAGCGTTCATCGCTGGGGTGAACAGCAACCGCGCCATCGCCCAGCATGGTTTCAGGCCGCGTCGTCGCGATGGAAATATAGTCTCGCTCTTCTTCCAGCGTGATATTCCCATCCTCATCCTTCTCGACATAGGTGTAGGTCTCACCGCCCGCGAGCGGGTATTTGAAGTGCCACATATGGCCGTCGACTTCCTTATTCTCGACTTCGAGATTGGAAATCGCAGTCTGGAAATGCGGGTCCCAGTTCACAAGGCGCTTGGCGCGATAGATCAGCCCCTCATTATAGAGATCAACGAAGACCTTGTTCACCGCCTTGTTGAGATCATCATCGAGCGTGAATTTGGTATTGTCCCAGTCACAAGAGGCACCAAGGCGGCGCAGCTGGTTCAGGATTGTCCCGCCGGACTCCTCTTTCCACTCCCAGACTTTTTCAACGAAAGCCTCGCGACCCATGTCCCGGCGGCTGATATTGGCACCACTTGCCGCAAGCTTGCGTTCAACCACCATCTGCGTGGCAATCCCGGCATGGTCCATGCCCGGCTGCCAGCGGACATTCTTGCCACGCATGCGCTCAAACCGGCACAGGATGTCCTGGATCGTGTTGTTCAGCGCGTGCCCCATATGCAGGCTGCCTGTCACATTCGGTGGCGGGATCATGATCGCGTAGGGCTCACCCACACCAGAAGGCTTAAAGCATCCAGCCTCCTCCCAGCGCTTGAAGATGCGCTGCTCATGGTCTTTCGGGTCAAAGCGTTGGTCGATCATCGTATCGGTCCGGTCGGTCTTGGAATAAAAGAAAAGGCGCGCCAGTGGCTGGCGCGCCCTGTGTTCTTTAACAGCTTGTGGATCAGGGTCTAGCAGTCTTGGCTGCTTATCCACCTGCTCCCCCTGCCCAACCGCCCGCATAGGTTACCCTTGGGGTGGTTGGGCAGGGGGAGCGGGTGGACCTAAACTTGAACTCTAGCCAGCTCTGCGGGAGATCCGCTTCACTTCAGCTTCCACATGACGATCGACAATGCCGGACAAGTTCTCATCCAGCCATTCCTTTAGCATTGGCCGCAGCATTTCGCGGACCAGGCCCTCAATTGTATTGTTGCCACCTGCCTCTTCGCCAAACTCAACCTTCGAGAGCAGCTTGCTAAGTGACCCAGCAGCAGCATCAGCAATCTTGTCATCAGTCAGGGACGAACTGGCCATTGGGGCGGGCTCCTCTGCAAAACTTGGGATTTCCACAGGCTCAGGTTCTGGGGCCTCAATCTCGAATGTCATCGGTTCAGGCTGTGGTTCTGGCTCTGGGGCCTCAAAAGCGTGTGCCTCAACGACGCCTTCATCCTGAGGCTCTTGAACATCAAAGCTGCTTAGGTCATCGAGCGGTGGCAGTTCATCAAAGGCTTCAAGGCTTGGTTCCTCAATGGCTTCAAAAACATCCGCGGCTGTCACCTCGGCTTCAGCCGTCAAAGCATCAAGCATATCCGATTCATTTTCCGGCAAGGTCGGCTCAAACGTGTCCTCATCATCAAAGGACAGATCATCAAGGTCACCTGCATCCTCGTCACGCATCTGGAAACCAGCTGGCTCTGCCGGGGCCTCACCTGCCGAAGGCGTATCCTGAGCTGGGCCATCATCGGAAATGATCTTGCGGATCGAGGATAGGATTTCCTCCATCGTTGGTTCTTGCTGAGCCTTCTCGGCCATATCCGTTAACCCCGTTAGCGTTCCTACTTCAGTTAGTATTTGCTATTCTGTGTCGGTTAACAACCAATTACGCCTGACAAACTCACCATAATTATCTGGATCATAGGCCACGACATCCAGCTGTAGACGGTCTAGCTCCAAGCCCCCCATAGCACGAAGCAATTGATGGGCGGCAACATATGCATCACGCTGCGCCCGGATCAGATTGAGCCGCGCTTCCAGCAATTGCTGTTCCTGGTCAAGAACATCAAGTGTCGTTCTTACCCCAACCGCGAGTTCTTCCTGGGCACCCTCATAAGCAATCTCGGCAGCCTCAACCTGTCTTTGGGACGCCTCAATCGATTTCAAAGCCGCCTGATGCCCGAAAAAGGCCTGCGCGACCTGTGCCCGCAATTGACGTTCAACATTATCAGTCTGAAACCGCGCAGAATCTCTCTGCAGTTTCGCGGCACGAACCTGACTGCGTCTCAACCCACCCTCAAAAAGCGGTACACTGGCCTGCGCAACAGCCGTAACGGACGTGTCTCGGAAATTGTCATCATAGGTATCGGAACGCGACGCTGTCCCAACGATCGAAACTGTTGGTTTTAGCGCGCTATAGGCAGACTTCACGCCTTCAGCGGCGACTGTCTCATTAAAGCGCGATGCTTCCAGATCCGGGTTCTGATTAAGCGCGACTTGTAGAGCTTCATCGATGGTTTCAGGTAAAATCGGCGCTGGTGGGACCGTTTCCAGGTCACCGGCTGATTGTCCGACCAGAAAGGCATAACCCGCTTCACTGGCCTCCAATGCGGCTTGCGCAGCAGCCAGAGATGCTCTTGCGCCTTCCAGCCGCGCTTCAGATTGCGCAACGTCCGTGCGTGTCACAACACCAACCTCAAACCGATCTAGCGCAGCCTGCAATTGTTCTTCCAGAAGCGCGACACTGTTCTCGCGAATGCTAATCGTCTCGCGATCACGAAGCACATCAACATAGGCCGTAATCACCTGCAATATCAGATCCTGCCCTGCCCCTTCGAGTTGGGCATTAGCAGTGTTGATGCCAGCTTTTGCCTGTCGAATGCCGGACGCAATACGTCCGCCCGTATAGACAGGAACCGTCGCTTGCAGCTGAGCTGTTGAGACAGGCTGATCCCCATTATTGAACGCAAAAGGCCGATTCGTATCGACCGACTCATACCCATAAGATGCCGATGCTGTGACTTGCGGGCGCCTTTGGGCACGAGCCTGGGCAAGCTGCTCTTGCGCCTGAGCGGTCTGTTTACGCTGGGCCTCAAGTTGCGGATTTTGCAAATAAGCAGCCTGCAGAGCATCCTTCAAGGTTTCTGCGCCTGCAGGCATGCAAGCCAGCGCTAGACAGAGAGAAGCCATTAAAACTGTGTGCTTTTTCGTACCCATGGATGCGAACTCCATTCCATTACAGAGAGGTAGATAGGTTGGTATTACAAAAAAGTGAACAGTGTTCACCGCTTTTGCTACAATGATAATTATCAGACCCGTCCCGTCATCACACCGCGTAATATGGTCCAGCGCACAAAAAGCCGACCAGATCGCTTCTCATCTTTTGCCCAGGCATGGCGCAATCGGAAGTGAGCAATCGCCGGACGAATACCAGGCGGAACCTTCTCGACAATCGGCCCAGGTCCAACGGTCTCACCACGGCGCAAAGCCGCCCAGTGTGATGCGAGCGCTTCAATCCCCTGCCCCCAACCATGGCTTGGCGCCAGAATATAGGCGGCCAAGCGGGTCAACCGACGTTCCGGCTCCAAAGCACGGTCCTTCTGATCATAGGCATTTTCATGCCGATCAATCAGTATATTAAGATCAGACGCACGTAAGCCACCCTGTCCCAGACAGGCACGCACAGCGTCGACCGTATCGATTCCCTTGCCGTCATACTCTCCGTTCAGAGCATCTCGCCACCACTGAAAGCGAATCGCTGCCAAACCAGCTTCATTGACCTGCACCCGCACACGGGCAAGCTCATAGTTAAACGCATACAATGCCATTAAGGTGTTGCGTTTATCGGCCGATGCATAGCGGCTGGAAAGCCAGCGCTCTTCATCAACCTTGCGGACAAGGTCATCAACGCGGGCAAGAACTTCTCTGGAAATCGGACTGGCAGGACTGGTCATGGAACCCATATGTGTGGCAAGCGCTCATGCGAAACAGTTACTTTTTGTCTAAGGAGACCCCGCTATGGCTTTCGATCTACCAGAGCTTCCCTATGGCCGCGACGGCCTTGCCCCGCACATTTCAGAAGACACGCTAAATTTCCACCATGGAAAACACCACAATGCGTACGTCACCAACCTTAACAAGCTGATTGAAGGTACAGCCCACGCGACAGCATCTCTTGAAGAGATTGTCAAAGCCTCCGCAGGTGACGCGACACAAGCTGGCTTGTTCAACAATGCGGCGCAGGTCTGGAATCACACCTTCTATTGGCACTCCATGAAACCCGGCGGCGGCGGCAAACCAACTGGCAAGATTGCTGAACTGATTGATCGTGATTTTGGATCTTATGATGTGTTTGCTACCCAGTTCAAAGCTGCCGGTGGCGGTCAGTTCGGATCAGGCTGGGCCTGGCTGGTGCTAAAGGATGGCAAGCTGTCCATCACCAAAACGCCCAACGCCGAAACCCCTCTGACCGAGGAAGGTGTCACCCCGCTCCTAACCATGGATGTCTGGGAGCATGCCTATTATCTCGACTATCAGAACAGCCGCCCAAACTATATGGCGAGCTTCCTTGATAATCTGGTCAACTGGGATTTCGCCAACCAGAATCTTGCAGATGCTTCGTAGGCGGTCGCATAGCGATTATTTGATCCAGCGGATCAAATAAAGCCGAAGAAGGCCCGGCAGGGCTCGTAGCGACGGCCAAAACGATCAGGCCTGCACCGCTTTCCTACGCGGCTTAAAACCCAAGACTACAAAGCCCGCCTAGCAAGGCGGGCTTTTTTGCGTTATGTGCGCCGCAACATGTTCGCCGGCACAGGGACTCAAAGTCGGCAGACCCGCCCATTCGGGGCGTCACCGACTTAAGTAACCTGAAACACCGGACCCTATTTTGACTGAACAAACAGAAACACCCGAAGACACCGTACCAACATTTGCTGAGCTAAGCCTCGACCCGCGCATCCAGAGCGCAATCGACAAGGCTGGCTATACCCACCCGACGCCAATTCAGGCCAAAGCTATCCCCGTGATCATGAATGGCGGCGATGTCACTGGCATTGCGCAAACCGGAACCGGCAAAACCGCAGCCTTCACGTTGCCCATGATGCATCGCCTGGCCAAAGGCCGGGCTCGCGCACGCATGCCCCGCAGCCTGATTCTGTGCCCGACCCGCGAACTCGCGGCCCAAGTTGCAGAAAACTTTGAGCAGTATGGCACGGATCTGAAGCTCACCATGGCGCTGCTGATTGGCGGGGTCAGCTTCAAGGATCAGGAAAAGCTGCTGATGCGCGGCGTTGATGTTCTGATCGCGACACCCGGCCGCCTGATCGACCAGTTTGAGCGCGGCAAAATCCTGCTAACCGGCGTTGAGGTTTTCACCATTGATGAAGCCGACCGCATGATGGATATGGGCTTCATTCCGGACATTGAAAAAATCTGTTCACTCCTGCCGCCCAAGCGTCAGACCCTGCTTTTCTCTGCGACGATGCCCAAGCCGATCGCGAAGCTCGCCAAGACCTTTCAGAAAGACCCGGTTCGCATCGAGGTCGCTCGCCAGTCCCAGACCGCCGATACAATTGCCCAGCATGTGGTCAAGCTTGCGCGCGGCGATGACAAAGCCAAGCGCACGGCCTTGCGCCGCGTGATTGAAAGCCGCGAGGTTGTGAATGGCATCGTCTTCTGTAACCGCAAGCGTGAAGTCGACATTGTCGCCAAATCGCTGACCAAGCATGGCTTCTCCGCCGCCCCGATTCACGGCGATCTACCGCAATCAGAGCGGATGAAGACCCTCGATCGGTTCCGCGAAGGCGATCTGCAACTCCTGATCGCTTCAGACGTTGCTGCACGCGGTCTTGATGTCCCGGATGTTGGTCATGTTTTCAATTATGCCCCGCCTGTTCGTGACGAAGACTATGTTCACCGCATTGGCCGCACAGGCCGTGCTGGGCGTAGCGGTGAGAGCTTCACCCTTGTCGGGCCAGACGACGAAAAAGGCTGGCGCGGTGTCTTGATGCTGATCAAGAAAGACATCGAAGAATACACGCTGGAGGGCCTCGCTGAGGAGCTCGAAGAGCTTCCCAGGGATGAAGGCCGAGGACGCAGCCGTGGCCGACGCGGGGATCGTTCCGAAGGGCGTGGACGCAACCGTGGTCGACGTGATCACTCTGAAACAGAAGTCAAAGCTGCGAAAATAGATGATTCGGCAAAATCCGAAGAGACGTCTGAGCGTCAGGACAAACCGGCAAAAACCGAAACAAAATCAGATCGTCCAAAGCGCGAACGTGGCCGCCGCGACTATAAACGTCCCGATGACGACCTGATCCTGGAACCGGCCAAAGACACCCCCGGCACCAAAGGCTTCGGCGACGACATCCCGGCATTCTTGAAATAGGCTGACCTTCCGTCACGGTTGGGTAGTCAGGGCGCTTCCGCTATGCTTGCCATAACAGGAGATTCCCTATGGCATTTGATCCCGAAATTCGTGACGCGCTGGTTGAGCAGGTCCGCCGTTTTGTGCGTGAAATCTGTGTCCCGGCAGAAGCAAAAGTCGCGGAAGACGACGCGGTTCCAGGTGAGATCGTTGACGAAATGAAGCAGCTTGGCCTGTTTGGTCTAGCGGTGCCTGAGCAATATGGTGGTCTTGGCCTTGATATGGAAACCGAATGTCTTGTCGGGTTTGAGCTTGGCTGGACATCCCCGGCTTTTCGTTCTGCGGCCGGGACCAATATCGGGATTGGTAGCCAGGCCCTGGTCCTGTTCGGAACCGAAGAGCAGAAAAACACCTACCTGCCCGGCATTGCCAGCGGCGACATCATCACCTCCTTCGCGCTGACCGAACCAGAAGCGGGATCAGATGCCGGCGGCCTGAAAACCAAGGCGACCCCGGATGGCAATGGCTATGTCCTGAACGGTAACAAGCGTTACATCACCAATGCCAATGTTGCCGACCTATTTACGGTTATGGCGCGCACGGACCCAGATGAACCGGGCGCGAAAGGCGTCTCTGCCTTTATTGTTCCGCGTGATACGCCGGGGCTCTCGGTTGGGAAGCCGGAAAAGAAAATGGGTCAGCAGGGCGCACAGATTTGCGACGTCAACTTCGATAATGCCCGAATTGATGGCGACATGCGGATCGCCGGCGAAGGGGAAGGCTTCAAAGTCGCGATGAGCGTCCTTGATAAAGGGCGCCTGCATATCTCATCGGTCTGTACCGGCATGATGGATCGCTTGATCAGCGAGATGGTCAATTATGCCATGGAGCGCGAGCAGTTCGGCAAACCCATCATGCAGCATCAGCTCATTCAGGCAATGATTGCCGACAGTCAGGCCGAAGCCTATGCCGCGCGCTGTATGATCCTGGACGCGGCCCGCAAACGCGATGCCGGTGAGAATGTCACGATGCTGGCCTCCTGCTGCAAAATGTTTGCCTCAGAGGCCGTTGGCCGCGTTGCCGACCGCGCTGTTCAGGTGTTTGGCGGCGCTGGATATGTCGCCGATTATTGTGTGGAGCGTTTCTTTCGTGACGCGCGCATTTTCCGCCTCTATGAAGGGACGACACAAATCCAGCAAATCATCATTGCCCGCGAATTATCCCGTGCGGCAAAACGAGGGGAAATCTAGATGCATGCACTTGTCGTCGGATTTTTTCTCTCGCTTGCTAGTCTTGCGATATCGGGACATGCGGACAGTCAGATCGAAGTCGGCGATGTATGGACATTCAAAGATGCACCGCTGGAGCAAACAAAGCTCTACATTAGAAAGATAGAAGATAGCACTACAGGAGCAATTGTGCATGTCAGCATCTACCCTATACCGTTCATGATGCGACCTGATGGTCAAATGGTAGGCGGCAGGATCGGCCATATGCCTTTTTCTAGAAAGACGCTTACTGCCAGCCTGATTGATAAAGTCAGCATAGACATGGAAGAAAGCACAGATTTCGAGAAAGGCTATCAGCAGTGGAAAGACGCCGAAGGAGGCGTGTTCACAATTTCTCCAGCTGAAGCGATCATCGTCGTGTACAGCACTTTTGGTGCAACTTTGCCTGTAGACGCGGTTGATGAAACATATGAACCGCCCATGCTGAACGATAAGAGAGAACCTGAGTAATGCCCGATACTGAACACGACCTGTCCCCTGCCGATGTTGGCCTGAACCAGGATCGCCTCGACTTTATCCCGGACTATTTCGACAAAGCCTACCTCAAGGATGGCAAGCTGCCCTGCATGGCCACAATGGTCTCCCGTAATGGCCAGATCGTTCATGAATCCTATCGCGGGCATACAGAGCTTGGTGGCACAACCCCGATCAATGCCGATACCATCTTCCGTATCTATTCCATGACCAAACCAATCACTTCGGTGGCGGCCATGATGCTGCATGATGAGGGCGTGATCCGCCTCGATCATGAAATTGCGCGATACATTCCTGAGTTTGCCGACACTGAAGTCTGGGTCGGCGGTGATCTCCTGAATTATGAGACTCGTAAGCCGGATCGAGCGATGACTGTGCGCGACGCGTTTACCCACACGACCGGGGTGACATATGGCTTCCTGCTCCAGCATGAAGTCGATGCACTCTATCGCCGGGAGAAAATCGGATTGCTGGGCGAGGGCGAAGGGGAAACTCTGGGCGAAATGTGTGCCCGTATCGCAAAGCTGCCCCTACTCTTCTCGCCGGGCGATCAATGGAATTATGGCCATTCGACCGACATTCTCGGCCGCGTCGTTGAAGTTGCGAGCGGCATGACGCTGGACGTCTTCTTCCGTGAGCGCATTTTTGGCCCGCTTGGTATGGATGATACGGATTTCTTCGTTCCTGAAAGCAAGCTTGATCGGCTTATGGCCTGCTATGCCAAAGATCCGCTTACCGGTGAGGTCAGCATGACCGATGGGCCAGGCGCTGATAGCAAAGCCTATACGAAGCAACCAAAGCTCTTGAACGCTGGCGGCGGCCTTGTTTCGACCCTGCGCGATTATCACAAGTTCTGCCTGATGCTGCTGCAAGGTGGCAGCCTCAATGGCCATCGCTTACTAAGCCCGAAAACGGTTGAGTTCATGCGCCTCAATCACCTGCCGGAAGGCAAGACCATCAAGGAGATGGGCGACAAGACGTTCTCTGAGGCACGCATGGAGGGCAACGGCTTTGGCCTTGGCGGATCAACCCTGGTTGATGTTGCCGACACGCTGACACCGGGTTCGATCGGCACGTTTAGCTGGGGTGGCCTTGCCAATACCTTCTTCTGGATCGATCCAGTTGAAGAACTGATCGCCATTCAGGCCACCCAAATGATCCCAACTGGCTGCTACCCGATCCGTCCACAATACCAACAACTCGTCTATGCGGCGATTGACTGGTAAACGGGACATATCTGCTCGCTTGATCAGCATTTCACGCTAGCGGCCAGAGGCAGTTTTATCCGCAGAACAGGATAAAATTGCCAAAACCGCTGTGTGCCAGCGCTGTCAGACTTGCCGCAACGAAAAAAACAACCATCTATCGTCGCGGAAGGCTCATCGCCCCGCTTGGTCGTAAAAAAGCGCGTACAGAATTGAGCCCCTACGGAGGATAGCGATGACAAGAATGGACAACCCATTCCATAATTACGTGGAAGACCTTTTCGCAAAACTGGGCCGCATACGGATACGAAAGATGTTTGGCGGGGCTGGCGTTTACGCAGGCGAAGACATGTTTGCTCTGCTTGATGGCGATCAAATTTATATCAAGGCTGATGAGACGCTCCGCGCAGACCTTGAAGCAGAAGGCGCACAACCCTTTGAATGGACAAACCCAACAACTGGCCAGACACTTCAGATGAGCTACTTATCCATGCCTGTAAACGCTCTAGATGATCCTGAAGAAGCCACTGATTGGGGACAAAAAGCACTTGCTGTTGCGATTGAATCCCGCAGGGCAAAAGTGAAATCTCCTCGCCGCCGCCCACTATAAGGGTCTAGACCGCTTTTTTAGATGCGCGTTTGACATGAGAACAGAACACGAATAAACAAAGCAGGAACAGAAATAAAACTGGAGCTGCGCCCGTGTTGACCTCAAAACAGAAAGAACTGCTTCTTTTCATCCATGAACGGATCAAAAGAGACGGCGTCTCCCCCAGTTTTGATGAAATGAAGGAGGCGCTGAATCTTGCGTCCAAGTCCGGCATTCACCGCCTCATTGTCGCTTTGGAAGAACGCGGGTTTATCCGGCGCTTGCCCAATCGCGCACGCGCTCTTGAAGTGCTCAAAATGCCCGATTCCGTTACGCCAACGGCGCCGCCACGTGGCCGTCAGGCTTTCCGCCCAAGTGTTGTAGGCACAGCGACACCCGAAATGGCGAAGGGTTCTATCCCCGTGCTCGGACGCATTGCCGCGGGTGTTCCAATTGAAGCGATCCAGCACGAGGTTGACCGAGTTTCTCCACCGAGTGACCTCGGGGACCCAGAACAGCATTATGCGCTCGAGGTCAAAGGCGATTCGATGATCGATGCTGGCATCCTCGAAGGCGATATTGTCATCCTGCGCTATGCCGATGATGCGCAAAGCGGTGATATTGTCGTTGCCCTGGTTGAGGAACAGGAGGCCACCCTGAAGCGACTTCGTAAGAAAGGGAACTCGAT
This sequence comes from Hyphomonas sp. FCG-A18, assembly GCF_045287255.1. Taxonomy (GTDB): domain Bacteria; phylum Pseudomonadota; class Alphaproteobacteria; order Caulobacterales; family Hyphomonadaceae; genus Henriciella. The sequence goes on along the minus strand of NZ_CP137142.1, from coordinate 690,010 downwards.
TGCGCTTGAAGCGGCAAACCCGGCATATGAAACGCGCATTTTTGGACCGGATCAGGTTCGCGTCCAAGGCAAGCTTGTTGCCTTGGTCCGGCGTTACGAGGCATAGTCAGGGTCAGGGCACGTGCGCCATGGACGTGCCCGACAATCTGGTTTTTTAAGTTCGATAAGGCCTGTCTCACTATCACGGAGTGACAGGCCATTGGTTTGAAGCACTTTCTGGAATGTGACGGACTGGACGCGACAGGCACTCTGTGCGGCCTGATTATCCCATAGGACTAAATCTGCATCCGCGATTTGAGAACATTCTCTTCTTTGCCCTTCCCCGATCAAAACTATCTCGTACCCAAGATGGCTAATGCGACACACTTTTTGGGTGCAATCCTCGGTTACTCGAGCTTCACTATACCGGAGCGGGGCAAGCCCAGCGCCATCTGCAAAAGCAATCCGCTGCGGACCCTCTTGCCCACTAATCAAGAAAACCTCTCCGGATGGTGCCCAGTGCAGGATCACACCTGGGCTGAACCACCATACCAGGCAGCCAAGGCCGATTAAACCACCACCTAGGGCCGCACGCGCCCGCCAACCTCGCGCAATAATCCCCAGGATCAAAGCAAGACTCAGCAAGACCAAGGCCGCTTCCGGCATCTGTTTACCAACGCTCCCGCTAATAGCATCAGCATCAGAAAACACTTCTGCAATCCACAAAATGGCCTCAAGCGACCAACCGAATAGACGAAGCGGCCAATCGGCCAACCCAAATGGTGCCGCGACTAGAGCAAGCCCAGCTAAAGGCGCACTGATCAGAGAAACGATGGGCATCGCAAACACATTGGCGATCAGTCCCAGAGGGGCCATGCGATCAAAATGGTATAAAGCAAACGGTACGGTCGCCAGACTGGTCACCAGCGATGTCACCACAATGGACTTTGTCCAGAACCACGCCCCACCATTGAGGCCGCGCCCCTCCTCACGACGTCGCCTCTGCCAGACCTCATAGGTCATGACCAGAACACCGGTCGCGGCAAAGGACATCTGAAACCCCGGCGTCAAAACACTCCATGGTGCAAGGACGACCACAATGATCATCGCAATCGCCAATGACCTGAGTGAGAGTGCGGCGCGGTCAAATATAATCGCCCCGAAAAAGACCAATGCCATGATGAACGCACGTTGTGTCGAAACGCTGGCTCCCGACAAAATGAGATAGACAAAACTCATGCTTAGCGCCGCTATGGCAGCAGGTTTGCGCACAGCAATACGCAACGCCAACGGCTCAATCAACGCCAGACCGCGCCAAACCATCACGTAGATCAGGCCGCCTATGATCCCCATGTGCAGACCGGATATCGCTAGAAGGTGCGCCAGCCCAGACCCTCGCAAAGCTTCCTTGTCAGCTTCCGCCATGAAACTGCGATCACCGGAAGAGACAGCCGCCGCAAATCCACCAGCGCGGGCACCAGCAGCGTCATAGACATAATGCGCAAGCTGTCGACGCATCTTGGCAATGCTCAAGTTCAATCGGTCAAGCTGGCGCTCTGGTAAGCCCAGCGTTCCGCCCCGGCAGCGCCCTTGCACATACCCCACGGCCCCAAGCCCCTCATACCAGGCCTGACGGTCAAACGTGTAATCGCCCTGCATTACGGGGGCAGGCGGCGGGCGCAACACCACCCAGCAACGCACAAAGCGCCCGGCTTCCACCTCAAGGCTTAAGCGGTGTGTGACTCGAACATGGCGGGGGGCTTGGCTGGCATCCAACCCATCAATCGCATGGACAAGCAGGCGCAGTCGTGGCCCTTTATCGCCCGGTTCAACTTCCTCAACCCATCCTTCAATCATCACAGGACCAAGCGCAGTTTGCAGTGTTGGGTGCGCAACACGAACCGTGGCTAGTTTTCCCGCTAATAGTCCTGTTACGATCCCAAGCAGCATCAACCCGATCAAGGCAAAGCCCGAACGGCTGGCACAAACACGCCATATCCCAAGCGCCAGTAGGAATAGTATAATCACCACTGTCAGGTCTGGTTCAAATGCCAGGGTGAAATAGGTCGCTGCACCGCCACACATGAATAGAGCGAAGACCAGAGGCTTGCGACCATCCAGGTCTATGAGCCGCCCCAGACCATGAAATACAGCGCTGAGACGCTGCGCCCCCTTGCGTTCAGAGGATACAGCGTGTTCAACCGGGCCAAATCCGATCACGGCCCAGTTACAAGACGGTTTTCAGACCTCATGACTATAGTCACCCGCTTTGCCCCCTCGCCCACTGGCATGCTGCACATTGGCGGCGCCCGGACAGCTCTATTCAATGCGCTTTTCGCCAAAAGACACAAGGGCAAATTCCTGCTTCGCATCGAAGACACTGACAAAGCCCGCTCCACCCCAGAGGCCACACAGGCAATTCTGGACGGAATGGCATGGCTCGGCCTGATCTCTGATGAGGCCCCGATTTTCCAGAGCGCACGTGAAGCCCGCCATGTCGAAGTTGCCCTGGCGATGGTTGAGGCTGGCTCTGCCTTTCGCTGCTACACGACCATGGAAGAGCTACAGAAACGCCGCGAAGCCGGGGAGGCCAAGCGCAAAGAGGCCAAAGCAGACGGCCTAAGTGATGAAGCGCGCGCCAGCCTACGCGCTGAAGCCGACGCTCTGCTCGCGCCCTATCGCTCGCCGTATCGCGATGGCGCGCCACCACCAAACCCGGATGCGCCTTATACGATCCGCCTGCGGGCTCCAGATGCAGACACGATCACCGTGCGCGATCATGTGCAAGGCGAGGTTTCGATCAAATCAAGCGAGATTGATGACCTGATCCTGCTTCGTGCTGACGGCTCTCCAACTTACATGCTCGCCGTCGTCGTCGATGACCATGATATGGGCGTCACACATATCGTTCGCGGGGATGATCATTTCCGTAATGCGTTCCGGCAAGTGCCAATCTATCAAGCCATGGGCTGGAATATCCCCGAATTTGCTCATGTACCGCTGATCCACGGCCCTGATGGCGCGAAATTGTCCAAGCGCCACGGCGCGCAATCGACACTGGAATATCGCGATATGGGCTACCTGCCAGAGGCGATGAATGCCTACCTTCTGCGCCTTGGCTGGAGCCATGGTGATCAGGAAATTTTCACGATGGACGAAGCGGCCGCAGTGTTCGATCTCAGTGGCCTCAACAAAGCCCCTGCCCGGCTGGACTTTGACAAGCTGAATGATGTGAATGCCCATTTCATTCGCGCCGCAGACGAGACACATTTGCTGCACCTGCTCAAGCCGGAAATCGCCAAGCTGACAGACCTGACCGATACGGTGGAAACCCGGCTCAAAGCTGCGCTGCGGACCGTGAAAGAGCGTGGCAATACACTCCCTGAATTGGCAGAGGCTTGTCGCTTCCTGTGGGACAGTAACAGCGATAACTTGAACAAGAAGGCACGCAAAGCACTGCGCGAAGATGGCCTCACGCACCTTTCAAATCTTCGTATAACACTAGACCAATCCGAAAGTTGGACTATTGATGCGCTGCAAGATGTGCTGGAGTCGTATTGTGCGGCGCACACACTATCTATGGGACAGGTCGGTCCACCCTTACGGGCGGCACTGACCGGCGGATTGCCCGCCCCTGACCTCGCGCCGGTTATGACATGGCTGGGCCGCGAGGAGGTGCTGGCGCGGATAGACAAACACTTGCTGGCCTAAAGGGGTCGGCACGCAAAGAGATATTGAGACACGCAAGAGGGCTGAAATGATCAACAAGACGAAACAAACTGGAACCGCGAAACTTGAAGTCAAAGGGACAACCGTTGAACTTCCAATTCTAAGCGGCACACACGGACCTGATGTGGTCGATGTTAAACGCGTTTATGCAGATGCAGGCGTCTTTACCCTCGACCCTGGCTTTACATCTACTGGGTCATGCGAAAGCCAGATCACTTTTATCAATGGCGAAGAAGGCATCCTGCTTCATCGTGGTTACCCGATTGACCAATTGGCCGACCAGTCTGGCTTTCTCGAAGTCGCTTATCTCTTGCTGAATGGCGAGCTGCCAACCCAGCCTGAATTCAGCGAGTTTGCTGGCCGCGTCACCCAGCACACCATGCTGCACACACAGATGGACAGCTTCTTTGATGGCTTCCGCCGTGACAGTCACCCAATGGCGATGCTGACCGGTACAGTTGGCGCGATGTCAGCCTTCTATCCCGGAGCCATGGACAGCTCCGATCCGGAAGAGCGCAACCTTGCCTATATCCGTCTGATTGCGAAAATGCCGACATTGGCTGCGCGCATTTACAAGTACACACAGGGCCAGCCTTTCGTCGATCCACTGAACGAGCTTGGCTATGCAGAGAACTTCCTGCGCATGTGTTTCTCTGTTCCGGCTGAGCCTTACAAGGTCAGCCCAACGCTGGCGCGCGCGATGGACAAGATTTTCATCCTGCATGCTGACCACGAGCAAAACGCCTCGACCTCGACCGTTCGTCTGGCTGGCTCATCTGGCGCTCACCCATATGCTGCTGTTGCAGCCGGTGTTGCCTGTCTTTGGGGACCAAGCCATGGCGGCGCGAATGAAGCCTGCCTCAACATGCTGCGCGAAATTGGCAGCGTTGATCGCATTCCTGAATTTATCGAGCGTGCGAAGGATAAGAATGATCCGTTCCGCCTGATGGGCTTTGGCCACCGCGTTTACAAGAACTATGACCCACGCGCGACCGTGATGCAGAAAACCGCGCACGAAGTGCTTGATGAACTGGGCATCGACACACCAGTTCTGCGCGTCGCCAAGGAGCTGGAGCGCATCGCGCTTGAGGATGAGTACTTCAAGTCCAAGAAGCTCTATCCAAATGTCGACTTCTATTCTGGTGTCATCCTTGATGCGATGGGCTTCCCGACCGAAATGTTCACGGTCCTCTTCGCCCTTGCCCGGACCGTTGGCTGGGTCTCACAGCTCAACGAAATGATCGAAGATCCAACGCAGCGCATTGGCCGCCCACGCCAGATCTATACCGGTGCTGCGAAGCGCGACTTCGTGCCGATCAGCCAGCGCTAGAGCGCTGCCAGTATTGCTTTGGCGGCAATCAGCTGAGCTTTCTCATCGCCCTCTCCTGCCATGTGGGAGAGGGCTTTGTTTTGCGCGTCAACCTGAGCGTTTAGGGCGCTGCGGTCAAACAACAAGCCCAAAGCCTTTCCAGCTAAGTTCGCTGGCGTAAACTTGGTTTGGACAAATTCAGGCGCAATTTCAGTATCATCGGCGGCAATATTGAGCAGTGTTATATGGTCGGGCTTGAACAGAATGAAGCGCGCCACAGCCCAGGTTAGCCACCCAGCCTTATAGCCAACTAGAAACGGTGTGCCTTGCACCGCCAACTCACTCGTCACCGTGCCGGAACAGGCCAGCGCTAGCGTTGCTGCGGACATGAGATCAGCTTGATTGGCATCGACGGCCGCAACCCTGCCAATCGTTTCAATCTCAGGGTTAGCATCGAGAAACCCATCACGAATAGACGGCGCAGGAGCAAAAACGACTTCAATTTCAGGCCGCTCTGCTTTGATCTGCGCTGCCGCCTCCACCAGAGTTGGTGAAACCCGCCTTAGCTCACTGCCGCGGCTACCCGGCAGGACCAGCAAGATCTCGGCATCGTCTGCAATCCCGGCAGCCTTGCGATAGCGCGCACCATCGCCTTTCTCAGCCCGCTGCAAAGCCGGATTGCCCATGACCGTTACGGGCAAACCATGCGGTTCATAGAACGGCGTTTCCATATGATGGATACAGATCAGGTGATCGACTTTTGCCGCGAGCTTCTTGGCCCGGCCAGCCCGCGTCGCCCAAACCTGTGGCCCGACCAGTTTGATCAGTTTGATCTGCGGCGCACGTGCGCGCACACGTTCTGCCACACGCACCATGAAGCCCCAGCTATCGACCAGCACAACCGCATCCGGCGCGGCCTCAATAATCGCCTCAGTCGCGGCCTCAACCAGTTTCAGAACCGTGCCGTAGACTTTCAGGCCATCAAATATCCCGACGATCGAAAGCGGCGTCGTATCGATCGGTGAGACAAGACCTCGCGCTACCATCGCTTCCCGGCCAATACCGACAATCTCTATATCAGGCTGCAAAGCCCGCAACTCATCGATCACTTCGGCGGCCAGCACATCCCCACTGGGTTCAGCGGCCACCATATAGACCTTGGCCATCAGTCCCAATCCTCTGGAAAGCCATAGAGGAAGAGACCAAGCTCCTCTGCGCGTCGGACCAGAGCTTCGCCGCCGATCAGCAAGGCGCCATTCGCCTCAACCCCAATCCCGGCAAGCCCTGCGCGTGCCGCACCTTCAAGTGTGGCAATCCCAATTGTCGGCAAATCAATCCGGCGTTCCTGTATCGGCTTTGGTCGCTTAACCAGTACGCCGCGCCGGGCCTGCGCCGTGCCCAGGAGTTTCGGATCAAGCTCTGCGCAGCGCGCGAGCATCGCATCGGTTCCCTCCTGCGCCTCAACGCAGAGAACCAGACCATCGCAAACAATTGCGCCCTGACCAATATCGAGCCGTCCAACTGCGCTGGCAATCGCCGCCCCCTTGCGAAGGTCATCAAGCATTGCCTCATCGGGTTGCTCACCAGCAAGCAAGCCACCACCCGCCTTCAGATTTCCAGCAGCTTCGTCCGCTCCGATCACTTCAAAGCCCTCGCCTTCAAACGTTTCCACCAAGACACGCAGCAACGCATCATCCCCCTTACGTGCCGCACTGAGCACTTTAGGCAATAGCGACATCCCCTTAAGGTCAGGCTTCAAGGCCTTGAAATCCGGGCGCTTTACAATCCCGGCAAAGCAGACTTGCTGGCAGCCAGCTTTTTTGAACGCTTTCAGGATGCGGCCTACTTCAGCAATGCCAACCACCTCTCCGGGGTATTCTGCGAGCGCAGGCTCCTCAAAGCCTTTCAGGCGCAAGATATAGACACCCTGCTCGCGATCAGTGGCCACTTGAGCAATCTGTACGGGCAGTTCACCTAGGCCCGCAATCAATCCGAGAGGTGACGTCATCGCCCCACCTCCTAGCGTGGCAGGCACAAGGCCCGGTTCTTATTATTGCGAATGAAATCAACGATCTGCATGACTTCAGCCACATCAGAAAACGTCCGTGCCGTGTCCTCAAGCCGCTCGGTAAACGTCCCCTCGCGAGCATAGAGCATGCGATAGCCCGCCCGAATGGCCTTAATCGTCTCTCTGGAAAATCCGCGCCGCTTCAGGCCAACAACGTTTAGTCCGGCCAGATGCGCATGATTACCCACAACTGAGCCAAACGGGATCACATCCGCAACCAGAATAGACCCGCCACCAACAAAGGCATGATCGCCGATCCGGCAGAATTGATGGATGGCGCAAGCGCCCCCCATCCAGACTTGCTCACCCGTCGTCACATGCCCGCCAATATGAGTGTTATTGGCGATGACATTCTTGTCTCCAATCACGCAGTCATGGGCCGCATGGGTATGAGACATGAAATAACAATCACTGCCAATCTTGGTCAGACCGCCATGCTCCGGAGAACCGCTATGCACAGTCACATGCTCACGCAGGGTCGTGCGGTCGCCAATCTCAAGACGTGACTCTTCACTATCCTGATAGCCCAGAACCTGCGGTGCTCCGCCAATCACAGCGCCGGGATGGACCTGCACATTTTCGCCAAGCGTCGAGCGCCCAACCACCATACCTTTGGGATGGATATGGCATCCATCACCAATACTCGCGTTTGCCCCAACATGGGCATAAGCCCCCACAGTAACATTCGTGCCAAGGCTTGCGCCATCTTCAACAATGGCCGTGGGGTGGATCGTTACACTCATCAGGACGGCTTCTTAACGCGCTTCACCTGTTTTTGCACCCAGGCAACCTCGCGAAGGAATTGCCGGAAAGGTTTCGCCGGCCGACCACCCCAGGTTTCACCCGCTGGAACATTGCTCATCACACCGGCATCAGCCGTCAGGATCGCTCCATCACCAATTTCCAGATGATCTGCGATACCAACCCGTCCGCCCATGATGACGCCATCACCAACGACTGTGCTGCCGGAAATCCCCGTGAAGCTGGCAAACAGGCAATTACGGCCAATAATAACATTATGAGCGATCTGGACCATGTTATCGAGCTTGGTCCGCTCACCGATCATCGTGTCCTCAAACACACCACGATCAACGCATGTGCTGGCCCCAACCGTGACATGATCCTGCAGGATAGCACGCCCCCAATGGGTAATATCCTCTGGGCCTTCCGACCCAAACAGAACGCCAAAGCCGGTCTCGCCAATATGTGCCCCGGCATAGATTTTAACGTGATTGCCAATCAGGGCACATTGGACCGTCGCTGTTGGACCGATCACACAATCATGACCGATCTGCACCCCCGGTCCGATAACCGCCCCGGGGCCAACAATTGTTCGCGGGCCAATCGCTGCCCCGGCACCGATAACAGCGTTCGGGGCCACCTGCGCCGTCTCGTGGATCGCGGGGGCATCGCCTTCTGCGGTCCAGTCCTTACGCGTAAAGAGCAGCCGCCCTGCCGCCATATGTGTGCGGCGCGGAGCATCACAGATCAGGGGCACAGGCCCTTGAGGTAAATGTTCGGCAAGAGCCTCAGTTGTAAAACACGCGGTCGCGGCTGGATTTACCTTCGCAGCATCAGCAGGCTTGCCTTCAAAGAAGACAATGTCACCGGGTCCACCAAGGTGCGCAGCGGTAACACCCGATACGAGGCGGCTGGCATCACCTGCAATCCGCACATCCAAGGATGAGCAAAGCGCCTCAAGCGTTTGCTCACCGTGAAAATCATAGAATCGCAGGTCGACAGGCATCAGCCCCCCCGTCGTTATTACTGAGCTGCAGGCTGCTGTGGCAAGCGCTGACGTACAACGGCAATGCTTGGTGTTCTGGCGTCGAGCTTTGAGGTTACCACTGCAGTCACATCAACATTTGATGCTGCAAATACCAGATCATTACGCGACATCATGATTTCAGCATTTTGTTCGGTCATGACTTCCTGAAGGACAGGCTCGAGGGCCTGTGCCCAATCTGCGCGGGCCTTACGAATGGTTGCCTGCAGCTCTGCCGCTTTGATCTGCTGGTTACGCTGATGCTGGGCGACCTGTTGCTCAAATGCCTGCAACTCCTGAATCAAGGCAGCATCAGCAGCCAATTGAGCTTGGGTTTTCCCTTCCAGGCGAGGACGCAGAGCGTCGCCTTGGGTTTTCAAGGAATCAGCCGCAGGCTTCAATTCAGCCTGCATGGAGCGCTCAATATTATCGATCTTGGTCTCGATATCCTTGCCGGAACGACTGTCAGCATAAATTTTCGCCTGATTGATCACAATGATTTTCGTGCCTTGAGCTTCAGCAACGGGAGCTACAACGGTCGCACTACCAACCGCAAATACACAACAGAGCGCAAAGAGTGCACTTCGGATAGACAACATGAGAGGTTCTCCTGTGAGGAATTCTTAGAAACGGGTTTGAGTACTAAAACGGAAAGTTTCAGTACGGTCATAATCCTCACGAGAGAGGATTTGCGAGAAATCAAAACGGATCGGACCGAACGGCGAGTCCCAACCGACAGACAAGCCAGCTGACGCCCGCAAGCTTAAGTCATCGCGTGTAACAAGAACTTGCGTTGTATCCGTGCCAACGCCGGTAATGCTAGGCGGATCGAAATCCGTATCCTGATCCAAGAGGCCAACACTGCCTGCCTCAATGAAGAGAGACGTATCGATACCATACTCTTCTGGTAGATAGTTCGGGATCGTCAGCTCACCTGTCGTCTGCCAGTAGGCCCGGCCACCGAGAGAATTCCCAGACTGTAGCAGTGTTTCTTCGCCGGTCTCATTATTGATCTGCACTAGAATTTCGCGGGGGCCAAGGCCAGCCACATCAAAGCCCCGGAACGAGGAACCGCCGCGGAAGAAGCGGTTGTTAATCCGCACACCTTCCTCATCACCAAGCTCATCGATAAAGCCCCCTGACACACGAACACTCGCACGAACGCCCTTGAAGATGCCCCGATAAGTCGCAGCGGTAGCTTCTGTCCGGAAGTAAGTCACATCACCGCCAACCCCGGCAAAATCCTGACTGATCGACATGTCAAAACCGCCAGTTGGGGCAATCGGATCATTCCGGCGGTCCCAATTGAAACTATAGCCGACGATAGAGGCAATATCGGCCCGCTCACTACGGCACAGCGTATTGCGTTGACTATAACGAATATCACATTGGTCCACGAGCAACTCACCCGTACCGACATCCTCAGAAGTCACGCCTCGAAACTGATCATCACTAAAGTCGTCGGGGGTATCTGCACCAGCCGTTTGTATGCGGCTGGAGACAAAGGTCCCATCCTCATTGATAATGATTGGCAAATCCCGAACATTGATCTCGTCCGATTGCAAACGGTAACGGAAGCCAAGGCTCGTATTCTCGGTCAATGGAAAGCCTAGCGACAAGCCACCACCGATGGTCTGGGTCTCGAAGTTGGACACATCCAGAAAATCTGACCGGGTTGAGAAGACGTCAATCCCCGCGGACAGGTTGCGATCAAGGAAACGCGGCTCACGGAACCGGACATCGACCAATTGCTGTCGATCAGACGCTGAGATTCGCGCAACAGCGGTCTGGCCGCGCCCACGCAGGTTACGTTCGGATACTGAAACATCGATCAGGAAAGCATCAACAGACGAGAAGCCAGCTGAGAAGGACAACTCCCCCGTCGGTTGTTCCTGCACAGCAATATCCACCACGGTACGGTCCGGCTTGGACCCTGGCCGCTCGGTAATCTCAACCTCTTTAAAGAAGCCAAGCGCCCGCGCCCGGTTACGGGAGCGATCCAGCAGAACCCGGTTAAACGCATCGCCTTCAACCACGCGCAGCTCGCGTCGGATCACGCGATCAAGCGTTCGCGTATTCCCGATAATATTGATCCGCTCGACATAGACGCGTGGACCTTCATCAATCGCGAAAGTCACGTTGACCTTGTTGGTTTCCGGGTCGGCCTCAAGCCGCGGTGTAATATCAACGAAAGCATAGCCAGCGATACCAGCGGCAAAGGTCAACGAATCAATCGTGTCTTCAATCGCATCGCCGCGGAACAGGTCGCCATCGCGGAAGGGTACAATCCGGCGCAGAATATCGGAATCGAGCTTGTCGAGCTGGGTCTCAACATTCACTTCACCAAAGGTGTACTGCTCGCCTTCTTCGATCGTGTAGGTGATATAGAAGTCTTCACGGTCCGGGGTCAGGTCCGCCACCGCGGAGACAACGCGGAAATCATAGTATCCGCGGTTTTGATAGAATTGGCGAAGCAGTTCCCGATCGAACTCAAGGCGCCCCGGATCATAGTTGTCATTCGAGCTGAAGAAGCGCCACCAGCGCGATTGCTTGGTCACCACTTCGCTACGCAAACGGCGATCGGAAAACTCTTCATTGCCGATAAAGTTAATCGCCCGAACCCCGGTCACAGGGCCCTCTGTCATCACAAAAACCAGATCGACGCGGTTTTGCTCCAGGGGTTTGTATTGCGGCTCCACAGTCGCTGAGAAACGACCAGATTGGCGATAAAGCTCAAGAATACGCTGGACGTCGGCCTGCACCCGCGCAGCCGTAAAGATCCCACGTGGCGCCGCCTGAATCTCTTCACGCAGCTTGTCATCGTCAAGGCTGCTATTTCCTTCAAAAAGGACGCGGTTGATAATCGGGTTCTCAACCACACGCACAACCAGATCAGAACCAGACTTGTCGAACGTCGCGTCGGCAAACAGGCCGGTTGCAAAGAGTGTTTTCAGCGAGAGGTCGATCCGGTCAGGATCAAAGATATCTCCGGGCTCAACCAAGAGGTATGATTGGATGGTACGGTCATCGATCCGTTGATTGCCCTCAACGATGATAGATCGAATCGTTTCCCCTTCCTGAGCAACGGCTGTCGGCGTAGACAGGCCCGTAAAAGACAGAACCGCACCAGAGGCCATTAAGGCTGCGGCAAAAACACTACGCATAAAACTTAACTCCTCCTGACGGGACCCCTATCCCGTTGTCGTGTTAAACAGGCCCGTCTCGATAATGTCACCCCATGTAATGAACACGAACAGCGTCAATATCACTACAAGCGCGGCTCGCAACACGTATTCCGTGACCCGCTCGGGCACACGCTGTCCAGTTACGGCTTCGTAAGCACACCCAACAATGTGTCCCCCATCCAGGATCGGGAAGGGCAGAATATTGAAGAATCCGAGACCGATTGAAATCGCTGCGCAAAGCTGCACCATCGTCCAGAACAGATTGGACCAGCGCTGACCAAGTGGAACCTGCTCATTCCCCAGTGTGATATTCACAACGCGTCGTCCTGCATCGCCAATCGCCACGGGGCCACTCAAGGACGCAACAGGCTCATGACCGGTAACAATCCGGCTAAGCATCGTCGTTGTTCGTTCCAGGGTAATTTTAGTCTGAATCACGCCCTTATAGAGCCCTGTGAAGGGGCCAACTTGCTCAAACTCAATCGTCCCGGCCATGGGGAGCGGGACAATGCCGATTGTCCCTTGCGGTACAATCTGACCTAACGCATTCGGGCGTGTAACGCGGATTGGCGTCACCGAAGTTTCAATCAACTCCCCATCTCTGCGCAAAGTCATATCGAGTGACCGCCCTGAAGAAATCGATGTCACTGCCATTAAATCTTCAACGGTGCGCAGGCGTTCACCCTCCAGGTGCGTGATCACATCGCCAACTTCGAAACCCGCTTCGGCGGCGGGCATATCCTCGCTAACCCCAGCAACTGCGACATCATAATACTCAACACCGCGCAGGCTGAAGAACATCGCAAACAGCAGAATCGCGAGGATGAAATTCGCTAAAGGCCCGGCAACCGAAATGAACGCTCGCTTTCCCGGACCAATCTCATAATAGGCCTTACCAATCGGGCCTTGTTCAACCTTACCAACATCATTTGGCAACTGGCTCTCGCCAACAAATTTCACGAAACCACCCAGCGGAATCCAATTGATTCGCCAGCGCGTATTACGCTTATCCTTGCGCTCAAAAATCGATTTACCAAAGCCGACTGAGAAGGATTCAACAGCAGCCCCGGCCCAACGCCCAGCCCAATAATGACCAAGCTCATGAATCGTGACAACCACGCCAAGCATGAAGGCCAGGCTCAGGATAAATAGCGGCCCCTGACTGAGTATCTCGCCCAAGCTTTACACTCCCTCGTGGCGTACCGCCGCTTCTCTCACAAGCGCCCGCACCAATTGCCTCGCTTCCGTGTCCAATGCCATGACAGCCTCTACACTGTCTAATGGTTCTGACACCTGTGTCTTGGTACAAAACCGCTCAAGCGCTTCTGCGACAACCCAGCTTATGTCGGGAAAACGACATTGGCCCGCAAGAAATGCAGCTACCGCGGCTTCGTTAGCACAATTTAATACCGTTGGTGCGCCGCCGCCCATCCGCAAGACCTCGCGGCACAGGTTAATCGCTGGGAAGCGTTCGGTATCGGGAGCCTCAAAATCAAGCCTGGCCAAAGCCGGAAGATTCAGCCGCTTTGCTGGCCCGGGCTGGCGCCGCTCCGGCCAGCTTAAGGCATGGGCAATCGGGGTCCGCATATCCGGCTCACCCATCTGTGCCAGAACCGAGCCATCCCGATACTCAACCAGTGAGTGGACAATCGATTGGGGATGAACCACCACATCAATCATATCCTCCGGCATATCGAACAGATACGCCGCCTCGATCAGTTCCAGGCCCTTATTGAACAAGGTGGCGCTATCGACCGATATCTTCTGCCCCATATCCCAGCGCGGATGCGCCAAAGCGTGCTCTGGGGTCATATCGCGCAATTGCTGAAGCGGTGTCTCCCGGAATGGCCCACCCGATGCTGTCAGGATAAGGCGCTCAACATCCTCGCGTCGTTCCATGACCTGAAACATCGCATTATGCTCGCTGTCGGTCGGAACGATGGCGACGCCTTTGCCTTCGGCGAACCGCTTGAGAAGCGGCCCAGCGCAGACCATGCTTTCCTTATTGGCCAGCGCGACGGAGTTGCCCGCTTCAATCGCGGCAAATGTTGATGGCAATCCAGCAATGCCAACAACAGCAGCCAAGACTCGGTCCACTGGGCGGCGCGCGGCATCGCAAACAGCCTCTTCCCCGCTGGCCGTTTCGATAGATGTCCCTTCGAGCAGCCCCTCAAGCGCCTTATGTCTCCCTTCAGCCGCCACGACGACCCGCTTCGCCCCTACTAAAACAGCCTGCTCCGCCAGCGTTTCAACATCGCTTCCGGCAACCAGTGTATCGACCTCGTAGACCGGATAGCCCGCAACCTGATTGGCGTGCCGGATCACAGAAATAGCCGATTGTCCGATGGAGCCAGTCGACCCGATAATCGTTATGCGGCGTGGCTCGCTCATCCATCAAGCCCTAGATAGCGGGCCAAAAAAGGCAACAAATACAACATGATAACCGTCACAACACAGACAATTCCTAAACCATCCACGCGGTCCATAACCCCACCATGTCCAGGGATTAAACCGCTAGCATCCTTAACCCCATAACGCCGCTTGATCCGACTCTCGACCAAATCGCCCATTTGCGCAAATACTGAGATCAGGAACCCTACAATCAGCCAGACTGGCAGACTCCCCCCCGTAATCCGCGCCGCCAAAGCCCCGCAAAGCGTCGTAAAAATCACAGCCCCAACCGCCCCACTCCACGTCTTTGACGGGGATTCCGGCGTCAAAGGCGGGCCGCCAAAACCGCGACCTGAAAAGTAGGCTGCAGAGTCCGACCCCCAAACCATGGCCATAACAATAAGAGCTGCCGCAGCACCATCCCATTGCCCTTCGCGCAACAGATAGAGCGCCATAGGCATACCGCTGACATAGGCGAGGCCGAAGCTGGACGCCATTCTTTCACGCGCCAGCGGATGCAGACCTCCGGCCAACACAGCGCACATGATCAAAGCGCCCAAACCAATCAAAGGGCCAATCAAAACAGCCAGCAGGACAGGCAAGATGGCTAAAGGCAGGAAGGATTTCATCAATGGTGATGCGCTCATCCGCACCCATTCATAAGCCATCGCCAAAGCAAACAAGACGCAACCAACACCAAGCCACGCGCCGCCTCGCCAGACGACGAACAGGCCGAAGGGTATCAGGATCGCTGCTGAAACGAGACGCAGTGCAAGATCACCCTGACTGCGTTGCACAGGCGCTGTGGCCATGACTTCAGGCTGCTCCTGAGGCAAGACCGCCGAACCGACGCTCACGTGCCATATATGTTTCAATCGCCTCACGCAGATGCGACTCACCAAAATCGGGCCACAGGACGTCCATGAAAACAAGCTCTGTATAAGCCGCCTGCCAAATCAGGAAATTGCTCAAACGGGATTCACCGCTGGTTCGGATCAGGAGGTCCGGGTCAGGCAAATCAGACGTATCCAGAAACTGCTCAAACGTATCTTCGTTCAAACTGTCAGGGTCTAGCTTTCCCTCCAACCCGGCCTTGATAGCGGCTTGCGCGGCCCGGACAAGCTCCTCACGCCCACCATAGTTGAAGGCAATACAGAGATTGAACTTTGCATTATCTCGCGTTCTCTGCTCGGCACGCTCAACCAAGGCCAGAATATCCGCTGGTAATCCGGCCCGTGTTCCGAGCACACGGATACGGACCCCTTCACGAGTAAGTCGATCAAGATCACGTTTCACATACGCCTTGAGGAGCCCAAACAAGGCGCTGACCTCAGACGCCGGGCGCCGCCAATTCTCCGTCGAAAAGGAAAACACGGTCAGCGTTTCCAAGCCGAGCTTTTGCGCGGCCTCAACAGTTCGCCGTAATGCTTCAACACCGCGCTCATGTCCAACCGCCCGGGGCAACCCTCGCGAGGTCGCCCACCGACCATTGCCATCCATGATGATGGCAACATGGCCAGGACGGCTCACATCATCGCCATTACTGGCTGTAGGGGCAGGCGCAGCAGACATTAGACCTGCATAATCTCCTCTTCTTTTGCTTTCAGGGTCTCATCGACCTGTTTCACAAAAGTATCGGTCAATTTCTGGACTTCATCAGAAAGACGCTTGAGCTCATCTTCGCTGATCTCGCCATCTTTTTCCATTTTCTTGATCGCATCCATGCCATCGCGGCGAACATTGCGAACCGCAATACGCGCAGATTCAGCATATTTGCCTGCGACTTTCGTCAGCTCAACCCGGCGTTCTTCGTTCAGCGGCGGGATCGGAATCCGCAGGTTCTGCCCATCAACAACCGGGTTCAATCCAAGGCCCGCATCGCGGATCGCGCGGTCAGCAGCACCGACCAGACCCTTGTCCCAGATGTTCACCGCCAACATGCGCGAATCCATGACCGTGACAGAACCAACCTGGTTCATCGGTACATTCGAGCCGTATGCCGGAACCTGTACGGTATCGAGCAAGTTGATAGAGGCACGGCCAGTACGCAGTCCCTGTAATTCAGACTGGAGCGAGTTAATCGCCCCATCCATACGCCGTTCAAGATCTTTTTTATCGTAACTCATTGTCTGGCCTCACTCTGCCGAAATCACTGTGCTTGGACCCTCGCCCTTTAGCACGCTTTGTAATGCACCTTTATTGTGCAGGGAGAAAACCACAATCGGTATGTTTGTGTCACGCATAAGGCTCACAGCGGACGCATCCATGACACGCAGGTTTCGGGCCAGAACATCCTGATAATCCAGCGTGTCATAACGCTGTGCATCCGGATTGGTCTTTGGGTCTGCGGAATAAACCCCGTCCACCTGCGTCCCCTTTAGCATGGCTTCACAATTCATTTCAGCTGCCCGTAATGCGGCACCAGTATCAGTTGTGAAATACGGGTTACCCGTACCGGCTGCGAAAATAACCACGCGGCCTTTCTCCATGTGGCGGATGGCGCGCCGGCGAATAAACGGCTCGGCGACCTCATCCATACGCAAGCCGGACTGCACACGGGTTGGAACCCCAATGGTCTCCAGCGCATTCTGCATCGCCAAAGCATTCATAATGGTTGCCAGCATGCCCATGGAATCCGCTTGCGCACGTTCCATACCATTGGCTGCGCCAGCAAGGCCGCGGAAGATGTTTCCGCCACCGATAACAAGGCAAATCTCAGCCCCCTCATCCCGCGCGGCTTTGATCTCTTCGGCAAACTTCAAGCAGGTCGGCATATCAATGCCGTATTCCGTGTCCCCCATCAGGGCCTCACCAGAGATTTTCAACAAGACCCGTTTGTATTTTAGGTCACTCTTGCCATCATCTTCGCCTGCCATGACACGTCACTCCCGCTGATTTCTATCGCGCATAAAAGATTCCCGGCCACCTGTCATGGGTAGCCGGGAACCTGAACTTCAATTTTCAGCCAATTAGCTGTTGGTCATAGAGGCAACTTCGGCTGCGAAATCGTCTTCAGCCTTCTCAATGCCATCACCCAGTTTGAACATCTTGAAGCCAACCAGCTCAGCGCCAGCATCCTTCAGGAAGGCACCAACAGTCTGGTCAGGGTTCATGACGAAAGCCTGCTCTACAAGGACAACTTCCTTGTAGAATTTCTTGATCCGGCCTTCGATCATTTTCTCAATGACGTCGGCTGGCTTGCCGCTTTCTTCAGCCTGCTCAGTCAGAACCTGACGCTCACGCTCAACCAGAGCCTGATCCAGATCATCAACAGACGCAGCCGCTGGTGACATCGCAGCGATGTGCATTGCAACCTTACGGCCTGCATCGCTCAGGTCACCAGAACCGTTCAGCGCAACCAGAACACCAATCTTGCCCATACCTTCAGCTTCAGCGCCGTGAATATAGGACGCAACTGTGTCAGCCTTGACTTGCTCAGCACGGCGCAGAGCCATGTTCTCACCAATCACCGCAACAAGACGCGTGATCATGTCAGCAACAGTGCCTTCGCCGTCTGGTGAAGGCGCGCCAGCGAGCGCTTCAGTGGTGCCGTCAGTTGTTAGGGCGATGCCTGCAACGTCACGCACAGCAGCCTGGAACTTCTCGTTACGGGCAACGAAGTCTGTCTCGGCATTGATTTCAACCAAAGCGCCGGTCTTGCCATCGTCAGAGACAACAGCGGCAACCAGACCGTCTGCCGCTGTACGGCCAGACTTCTTGGCGGCCTTGGACAGGCCTTTGGCGCGCAGCCAGTCAACAGCGGCTTCCATGTCGCCATCGCTTTCGACAAGCGCTTTTTTAGCATCCATCATGCCGGCGCCAGTGCGGTCGCGCAGGCCTTTGACGAGGGCAGCAGTAATCTGAGCCATCGGGAATTCCTTCCGTGAAAAGGTCGTTTAAGCTTCGGTTTTTTCTTCTGTTGCAGTCTCAGCCGCTGCGTCTTCTGCTACAGCATCTGCTGCCGCCAAATCCGCTTCGACGAGCGCATCAATATCTTCTGCGTCACCAAGATCAATGCCCAGCGCACCAGAAGATTCGGCCAGACCATCAAGGACAGCGTCAGCAACCAGGTTACAGTAGAGCGAGATCGCACGAACCGCATCATCATTACCCGGGAATGGGAAATCAGCCGCTTCTGGATCACAGTTTGTATCAACAACCGCGACAACCGGGATACCCAGCTTGCGGGCTTCCTGAATGGCGATCGACTCTTTGTTTGTGTCGACGATAAAGATCAGGTCCGGCAGGCCGCCCATATTGGCGATACCGCCCAGCGCCTTGTCCAACTTATCTTTTTCGCGGTCAAGGTTGAGCAACTCTTTCTTGGTCAGACCAGACTGGTCCTTGTCGGCCAGCAGCTCTTCCAGCTCACGCAGGCGCTTGATCGACTTGGAAACGGTTGCCCAGTTGGTCAGCGTACCGCCAAGCCAACGGAAGTTCATATAGTACTGCGCGCAGCGCTGTGCGGCTTCAGCAATCGGCTCAGCGGCCTGACGCTTGGTACCCACGAACAAAACCCGTCCGCCCTTGGCAACCGTATCGCGTACCTTAACCAGTGCTTGGTGAAGCAGTGGAACAGTCTTTGAGAGGTCGAGAATGTGAATGCCTGAGCGCGCGCCATAGATGTATTGTTTCATCTTCGGGTTCCAGCGGTGGGTCTGGTGGCCGAAGTGTACACCTGCTTCAAGCAGCTCACGCATGGTGAATTCTGGCAATGCCATATCAATTTTCCTTCATCCGGTTATCCGGCACGGACCGTAATCGAAGCCTCACGGTGAGACCTCAACACCGGATGGTCCGCGCATCGGGGGTTGAAGCCGCGCTTATACAGATTTTGAGCTTTGCCGCAACAGGCTGCTTTCAGCCCGCTTAAGCCGCTTCCTGATCCACGCGGGCAACGCCTGGAGCAGACTTAAGCGCCCGCAAGGCTTCAAGCCCTGTCGCATAGGTGTCAGGCAAGCGCAGTGTCACCGATGCCCCATTCTCAACCGGCAGATAAACATGGATGGCGCCGCGCTCTGGTCCCGGACTGCTTTTAAGACGCGCTGCAATCCCGGCGAGTTGGGCAATGTCGGCCCCCTGCTCAAGACGAACACAAAGCGCGGAAGCCTTTTTGGCAATTCTGGCCTGCTCGATGGGCTGTACCTTTTTCAAGGACAAACGCATATCATCATCCTTGAAGCGGACCTCAGCGGTGATCGCAACGGATTGCCCAACCGCAATCTGTTCGCGCACTTCCATAAGAGTTTCCGGCATCACCATAAGCTCAATCTCGCCGGTTGGATCCGACAAGGTCAGGAACGCAAATTTACCCCCATTGCGCGCCGGTTTCTCTGCGCGCTGGCGCACCACACCAATCAATTCAAGACTGGTCTTGCCACGGGCCGTATCGGCAATATCCATCGCCAGTGTCACGCGGCCAGGTTCAAGGGTTTCCAGGACATCATCAAGCGGGTGCCCAGAGAAGTAAAAACCAATCGCAGCAAACTCTGCATCAAGTTTGTCTTGCATATTCCACGGACTAACCTGCGGCAGTGTTGCCCGCATTGCGGGTTCAGCCTCACCAAATAGGCCACCCTGCCCACCCGCGCGATCTTCTGCGGCTGCAGCACACGCCGCAGATAAGGTCGGGGCGGCCGCAAGCACGCGGGCGCGATTAGTTTCTAACGCATCAAACCCGCCAGCCTTTGAAAGCTGTTCAATACACTTCTTGTTGACGTCCTTTGGATCAACCCGTTCAGCAAAATCGTGAAGGTCTTTATACGCGCCATTCTGTTCGCGCTCGGCCACAACCATCTTCATGGCTTCCGGGCCAACACCTTTGAGGGCACCAAGCGCATACACAACCGCATCACCGCGCACATCAAAATCTGCGGATGAAACATTCACATCCGGGGCAATCATCGGAATGTCCAAACGCTTTGCTTCCTGGAAGAAAGCTGCAAGCTTATCTGTATTGTGCAGGTCGAGGCTCATCGAGGCAGCCAGGAACGCAACAGGGAAATGCTGTTTGAGATAGGCGGTATGGTAGCCGATCAAGGCATAGGCCGCCGCGTGGGATTTGTTGAAACCGTAGCCCGCGAACTTCTCCATCGTGTCGAAAATTTCGTTGGCAAGCGGGGCCTCAATGCCCTTCAACTCATTCGCACCTTTGAGGAAGCGCTCACGCTGGGCGACCATTTCTTCAAGTTTTTTCTTACCCATGGCGCGGCGCAACAGGTCGGCTTCACCAAGCGAATAACCAGCAATTTCCTGCGCCATCCGCATCACCTGTTCCTGATAGACCGGCACGCCATAGGTGGCCTCCAGGATCGGCTCGAGATCAGGATGCTGATACTTGATCGTCTTGGGGTCTTCCTTCCCTGCGACATAGACAGGAATATTGTCCATTGGCCCCGGTCGATAAAGCGAGATGATCGCGATCACGTCTTCCAGATTGCCAGGCTTCACCTTGCGCAGCGTATCGCGCATGCCCTGCCCTTCGAGCTGGAACACACCCAAAGTGTTACCCGACGCCATCAGCTCATAAGTCGCCGGATCATCGAGACTATACCATGCCGGACTAACATCCTGCCCGTCACGTCGAATAAACTTCAATGCCCGATCAATCACGGTCAGGGTTTTCAGGCCCAAAAAGTCAAACTTTACGAGACCCGCAGACTCTGCCCATTTCATATTGAACTGTGTGGCCGGAAGGTCAGCGCGAGGGTCATTGTAAAGGGGGACCAGTTCGGTCAATGGGCGGTCACCAATCACCACCCCCGCTGCGTGGGTTCCCGCGTTCCGATACATGCCCTCAAGCGCCAGAGCCGTATCAAGCAGTTCGCCAACGCGCGGATCTTTATCCTTCTCCTCATCAAACTTGGGTTCGTCGAGGATCGCATCTTTCAGCTTGGGTGGATTAGCCGGGTTAAACGGGATGAGCTTGGCCAGTCGATCAACCTGACCGTAAGGCATCTGCATGACCCGGCCGACGTCACGGACCACAGCCTTCGCCTGCAAGGTTCCGAAGGTGATAATCATCGCAACGGATTCCGCGCCATACTTATCGCGGACATAGCGAATGACTTCGCCGCGCCGTTCCTGACAGAAATCGATATCAAAGTCTGGCATGGAAACCCGTTCCGGGTTGAGGAACCGCTCGAACAGGAGGTCAAAGCGTAAAGGATCAAGGTCGGTAATGGTCAACACCCAGGCGACCAGAGATCCCGCACCAGACCCCCGTCCCGGCCCAACCGGAATATCCTGCTCCTTCGCCCATTTGATAAAGTCAGAAACGATCAGGAAGTAGCCGGGAAAACCCATATTCCCGATAATCCCAAGCTCATAATCAAGCCGTTCAAAATAGGTTTCGCGGTCCGCATAGAGTTTTGGCGCCGCCTCAAGGCGCGCCTCAAGGCCCTCCTTTGCCTGCAAGGTCAGCTCTTCCAGCTCAGACCGGGAACCATCCCCGAAATGGGGCAGGATCGGGCTGCGCTTGTGGGATCGTACGGCGCAGCGGCGGGCAATTTCAGCCGTCGTCTCAATCGCCTCTGGCAAATCAGCAAACAGGACGCGCATCTCATCCGCGGTCTTGAGGTACTGCTCAGAAGCCACTTGCGGGCGATCATCCTGTCCAAGATAGGCCCCATTGGCGATACACATCATCGCATCATGAGCTTCGGCATCACCCGCTTTCAAGAAACGGGCATCATGGGTCGCGACAATGGGCAGGTTCAGATCATAGGCGAGCTGTAGCAGACCCGGTTCACTGGCGACCTCATCAGGGGTACCATGACGCGTAATCTCAACATAACATCGTCCAGGAAAGGCCTCCGCAAGCTCCTTTAGTGCTGCTTCGGCCAAGTCTATCTTACCGCGCAAGACATGGCGAGCGACCTCGCCCTCAGCGCCGCCAGTCAGGGCAATCAGGCCATCGGTTTTCTCAGACAGATACTTCTTGTGAATGCGCGGCACGCCGTCTTCTGCATCAAGATAGGCATAAGACGAGAGCGCCATCAGCCGCTCATAGCCAGTCTCATTCTGGGCATAAAGGGATAACCGCGAAATCGTTTCATCATGGGCGCCATCAGTCACGTCAAAACAGACCGCCATGATCGGCTGCACACCCGCGCCCGCGAGAGCCTCGGACAATTCAAGCGCGCCAAACATGTTGTTATGATCAGTCACCGCCACAGCGGGCATACCCTGCTCGACACACCATGCGGTCAAGGTTTTCGTTCCGATCATGCTTTCCAGCAGGGAAAAGCTGGTTCGAACCGCCAGATGCACAAATGGGCTATCCGCCATGCTTTAACCTCCGCCACAGAACTGCTTAGACAAAACGCCGATTCCGTCTCAACGAACCAGCCCCGCATGTCCTCTCAGGCTTAGCTGTAGCACAAACCATAAAAGAACAAAAGAAGAACTTTAGCCTTCTTGGGAAAAGTCTGTGAGTTTCCCATCTTTCAGGGTGAGAACCCGGTCCATATGCCGGATCAGCGCCATATTATGGGTCGCGACCAAGACAGCCGCCCCTTCGCTGCGCGCCATTCGGATCAGGCTGGCAAAGACGCGTTCTGTGGTTTCAGGGTCGAGATTCCCGGTCGGCTCATCAGCAATTACGAGGCGCGGATCATTGGCCAAAGCGCGCGCGATTGCCACGCGTTGCTGCTCGCCACCCGACATCTGCCCCGGCTGATGATCAGCGCGCTCTGCCAGCCCCATTTCAGCCAAGAGTGTCTCAGCCTTCTGGCGCGCGGCCTTGCGCGAGACACCACCGACCATCAGCGGCATCGCAATATTATCGCGGGCATTAAACTCGGGCAGCAAGTGATGGAACTGGTAGACGAAGCCGAGCTTTTCACGGCGCAGGCGTGTCCGGCCTGCCTCATTCAGCGCCATACAGTCTTCGCCTTCCAGCAGAACTTGTCCGCCCTCGGCTTTCTCCAACAGACCCGCCGTATGCAATAATGTGGACTTGCCCGAACCAGACGGCCCGACCAGGCCGACAAGCTCACCCCGGTTCAGAGTTAGGTCCGCGCCATCAAGCACGCGCAGCACGCCAGCGGCTGAGCGATACTCCCGTACAATCTGTTTTAGTTCCAGAACCGCTGTCATCACTCAAACCTCAGGGCTTCGACCGGGTCCATCTTGGCCGCAGACCAGGCTGGCCATAGCGTGACGAGAACTGACATGCTCATGGCCCAAAGTGTGGTGAAGATTGCCTCACCCCAGTTCAATTCTGCGGGCAAACCATCAAGGCCGTATACGTCAGGTGGGAAGATCTCAATCCCGACCGAACGCAAGGCATTTTCAATATCGCCCAGGTTCAGGATGATTGTGACACCGAGCAGAAGGCCGATTAAAGCCCCGGTCAAGCCAAGGATCGCTCCAACCATCACGAACACGCGCATGATCGACCCTCGCGAGGTGCCAATCGTCCGCAAGATTGCAATATCGCGCGCCTTATTCTTCACCAGCATCACCACACCCGTAATGATGTTCAGGGCCGTAATCGTAATCAGGATCAGCATGATGATCCGCATCATGCCGCGCTCAACATTCAGCGCGCCAAAGTAAGCTGCGCGTTGGCGCTTCCAATCCTCGACATAGAAAGCATATCCAACCGATTGATTGACCGCCTGAACCACAGGCTCCGTCTGCATCGGGTCTTCGATCCGCATGTCGAGCAATTCATAGGCATTGCGTTTGTTGAAAAACAGCTGTGCCTGCGGCATCGGCATCAGGATATAGAGTTTATCGAGTTCGACACTTCCGGTTTGGAAAAGCTTGCCAATCCGGTAGCTCTTCGAACGAGGCGTCACCCCAAACGGCCCTTTTGTGCCTTCAGGGGCAATCAAGGTTACGCGGTCCCCTTCCGTCAGCCCGAGATCGGCGGCCAGAAAAGCGCCTATCAGGATCGTATCGCCGCCATTTCGCCCCTCACCGAACCCAGCCGCACGGGCAGCTTCAGCGCCCCCTTCCAGATAAGGAAGATTATCGAGATCATCGACCCGAACCCCGCGCACGACAGCCCCTGTCTTAGCATACTCACTGCTCGCGAGAACCTGTTCTTCGATAATGGGCGACACACTCATCACGCCATCAATCTCGGTCAGGCGTAGCGCCAGCTCATTCGCGCCCTCATCATCAAGACTGGCAACAGAGACAAAGACATGCCCCTGCCCCCCCAGAAGCGCATTAAGCAGAGTGGAGCGGAAACCACTCATCACCGACATGATGACGATCAATGCCGTCACTGCCAGCATAATCCCGATAAAGGAAATGATTGAAATCAGGCTGACCCCACCCTGGCTCCGCTTTGCCCGCAAATAGCGCCAAGCCAGCGTCCGCTCAAACGTTCCGAAGGGCGTGGTTCCGGCCATCTAGCCGCCAATCACTTTGTTAAGAGCGCTTTCCAGAGACAGGTCTTCTTTTTCACCTGTCGCACGGCGTTTCAGCTCAACTGTACCGCTTTTTACACCGCGCGGACCAACCGTGACCTGCCACGGCAGCCCGATCAGCTCCATACGCGCAAATTTTGGTCCGGCCCGGTCAGCTGTCTCATCGTAAAGCGGGTCTTTTCCTGCTGCGAGCAGCTTTGCATAGGTTTCATCCGCCACTGCCGCGACACTTTCATCGTCCGGCTTCATAGAGATGATACCGGCTCCGAATGGCGCGACTTCATCGGGCCAGATAATGCCATTCTTATCATGGCTCGCCTCAATGATAGACGCGACACAGCGCGAAACGCCAATGCCATAGGAACCGCCATGGATGGTGACGAGATCGCCGTCAGCCGTCTGCACCTCAGCATTCATTGGGTCAGAATACTTGGTGCCGAAGTAGAAAATGTGGCCGACTTCAATTCCGCGCGCTTCAACGCGCCGATCTTCAGGCACTTGCGCCCATGCGGCCTCATCATGTTTCTCATCCGTCGCCGCATAATAGCGCGTACGCTTGTCCATCTCTTCAGCGAGCGCAGCTTTGTCCTCAAAGTCAAAACCGGCACCGGGCGGGGGAACATCAAGAACCGCCTTGTCACAGAAGACCGCGCTTTCACCGCTATCGGCAAGGATTAGGAATTCATGGCTCAGGTCACCACCAATTGGCCCTGGGTCAGCCTGCATCGGGATGGCCGTAATCCCCATCCGCGCAAACGTATTCAGATAGGCCGCGAACATTTTCTGATAAGACACCCGCGCAGCCGCCTCATCAAGATCGAAACTATAAGCATCCTTCATCAGGAATTCGCGTCCGCGCATCACACCAAAGCGTGGGCGGATCTCATCGCGAAACTTCCATTGCTGATGATAGAGGTTAAGCGGCAGCGCCTTGTAGCTCTTTACGTATGAGCGGAAGACATCGGTGATCATCTCTTCATTGGTTGGCCCATATAGTAGTCCGCGCTCATGCCGATCGGTAATCCGCAGCATTTCTGGGCCATAGGCATCATAGCGCCCGCTTTCCTGCCAGAGATCTGCTGACTGCAAAGTCGGCATCAGCATCTCGATCGCGCCCGCGCGATCCATCTCTTCACGAACGATCTGTTCGATCTTTTTCAGAACCCGAAAGCCGAGCGGCAACCACGAGTAAATCCCCGCTGCACTTTGCCGGATCATACCAGTGCGCAGCATCAGCTTATGGCTGGCAACAACCGCATCAGCGGGCACATCCTTGGATACAGGAATAAAATAACGGGACAGGCGCATACGCGTCTCTTTTCACTCAAATTTTGACTTACAATTCCTGTTATTGAGAACTGCAATGCTTGGCTAGGGGCAAGTGCTGCGCTTGACGCCGACACAAATGCAGGCATCCCTAAAAGCCATGTTATTCCTTGATGCCCTGATGCGGTTTTCAGCCGTAACCCTGCTGTTCGCTATCGCGGTTTTCAGTCTGCGTGATGCGCGGCACCTAATTCAGGGACGTATCCTGATCCTTGTCTGTGTGACCTTGGGATCGATGCTGATGACAACAGCCCCCGATATATTGCTACCCCCAAAGCCAATCTATTTTGCATTGCGCACCATTGATCTCGTGAACATCGTTTTCATCTGGTGGTTTGCCCTGTCCTTGTTTGAGGATGATTTTCGCCTGAACAGACTGCATTGGGCAGGGCTTGGTATTTATCTTATTGTCGGGTTGCCAATGCGCCTGATGTATCTATCTGGCGAAACCAACACTCCCCTTATCTTTGATGTCATCATTCGCGCGGTCTCGTTTGCGATGATTGCGCATCTGCTTTGGACAGCTTTAGCCGGCCGGAGTGACGATCTTATAGAAACGCGGCGAAGAACCCGCCTGTGGTTTACGATTGGAACGGCGATAGCAAGCCTTCTGATTGTTGGCGGTGAGGCAACCTATACGGCGCTGACAGGAGACAACAGTGACCCTGACTGGCTTTCAAGCAGTCGGGTTGCCCTTGCTCTTCCAGTTATTGCCTATGGCACATACTGGTTCATGAATTTCAGAGCAGAATTTCTTCTGTTTGAGCCTGCAACCAAGACCGCAAAAGCCCCCGCTATAATCGCTCCAAAGGATCATGCTCTACATCAGCGCCTGACCAGCGCCATGGACACTGAAAAGCTCTACCGCGAGCATGGTCTGAGCATTGGTGGCCTCGCAAGCAAGCTGCAAATCCCAGAACATCAATTGCGTGCACTCATCAATAAAGGGCTTGGTCATCGCAATTTTGCGACTTTCCTAAACCAGTATCGTTTAGCCGAAGCCAAGACAGCCTTAGCTGATCCAGTACAGGCGCGAACATCCATTCTGACAATTGCTCTCGACGCAGGCTATGCCTCACTGGCGACCTTCAATCGCGCTTTCAAGGCAGATACAGGGCAGACACCAAGCGCCTATCGCGCAGCGGCTCTGGAGAAAGCTGTGCAAAACTAAAAAACACCTCTCAATTCTGAAAACCTGCCTGCATTTTCGCAAATGAGGAGAGCCCTGCGAGGTTCTCTGATTGAACAGCTCCATCGCAAACGAGGAGCTAAGCTATGGAAGTTACATCATTTTTCACGGAGTATCTGGGACCGCGCATCTTGAGCGGCCTTCAGACAGAAAGCATCCGTTATGCGCTTGGGACCCTGACAACCTTCTTTGTTATTTGGCTCCTGCTTGGTCGCCTTTTAGAAAACCGCAGAATCCGAAAGCCCCTGCCTCGGCAACGTCAGATCAAACAGGTGCAGATGGAGCTAAAGAATTCCTTCTTCGCCATGGCCGTCTTTGTCGGGATGGACATCCTGGTTTTTGAGGCCGCGAACCTAGGACTTTTCAAGAAGTATGACGATATTTCCGAATATGGTCTGGTGTGGTTCTGGCTCTCAATGCCATTGCTTATCATCTTTCATGACACCTACTTCTATTGGACGCATCGAGCGATGCATCATCCAAAGCTCTACAAGCTTTTCCACATGACCCATCATCGCTCACATAACCCAACCCCCTTTACCGCTTATAGTTTCGCACCATTAGAAGCGATTGTATCCTATCTGTATGTTCCACTCGCTTTGATGGTGATCCCAACACATGGCATTGCGCTGTATACGGTTCTGACCATCATGATTTTCAAGAATGCCATTGGCCATTGCGGCTATGAGGTTTTCCCACGGCACTGGGCCAAACTGCCAGTGCTCGGATGGCTCACCACCGTGACCCACCATGATATGCATCATGAGCGTGGCAACGGAAATTTCGGTCTATATTTCACGCTCTGGGACCGGTGGATGGGTACAGAACATGCAAATTACCTTCAGCGCCTGGAGGATCAGGAAGATCGCGCACGTGAAAGAAAGCACGCACATCAAGAAGCCGCTTTTGCTCCCGCCGAGTAGGGACGTGTAAATGGGAAAGGCGGAATAATGCTCCTCGCTTATTCCGCCTCATCCATTAGCCATTCTTGTGTGTGGCTTTGTAATGTGCCGTCAGGCCTTTATGACCACGATCATAAACCGCTTTTGCAATTGCGGTTTCGACACAGGCAGAAGCTTCATTCCGCCACGCTCGCAGCCAGCGCGTATCATCATACTCACAGACATCCTTGGCGGCGCTCTCAATCCTATTTAACGCGATTTCAGCGCCAGCTTTAGAGTTCAGATCAAGTCCCGCCAGCGATACAGGCTTTGTATTGATCTCTACACTGCCAGCCGAAGCCATCGGGGCAACCAGAAAAGCTAAAGCAGCAAGACCAGCAATGGTTTTAGAGGATTTCATATTTATATTCCTTCTAGCTTTTACGTTTCCACCTTTGACGCTACATATGTAACACATGCACATGTATGCGCAAGAGAAAATTATCGAATTACGATAAATTCACATTTGCGACCATCATCAAGAAATGGTCAACACAATTAAAGTTTGGCTTAGCTTGAACCTTTTCTGGCCCCTGCACGACTAAACAATAAAGCCTCAGGAGACAGATATGGATTTCGGACAGGTCACCGAGAAAAGCATGGCCATGGATGATCAGGTGTGGGCAAAGCACGCCAATGCCTGGAGTGGCTGGACACGGGTTCCGACCCTTCCAGCGCTGGCCCTGTCTATCTGGGCCCGCGCCTGGATCGGCTGGTGGTGCCTCCTCCCGATTATTACGCTCCTGATTTGGGTCTGGCTCAATCCTCGCGCGTTTCCAGCGCCAGAGAGGATCTCAAACTGGATGTCGAAGGCGGTTATCGGGGAGCGTATCTGGCTGAACCGCAAAAAGATCCCAATCCCAAAGCACCATGCGCGCTGGGCTATTATACTCAGCGCTCTAGCCGCCTTGGGTATCCCACCGCTCATCTGGGGCCTATGGCAGTTTGATGCCTGGGCAGCGCTCGCCGGATTGGTTGTGACTGTTGGATCAAAGCTCTGGTTTCTGGACCGCATGGTCTGGCTATTCGCCGACATGAAAGACGCTTATCCGCAATATTCTAAGCAGTTACAAGACGCGGCTTAGAATACGATCAACGGTACAACGTGTTTTCCTGACCCCTTTGACATAGGTTAACCCTTGATCCGACGGGCCTATCGGTCCACATGGCCAACCCATGAAAATACTTGTGATCGGATCGGGTGGCCGCGAACACGCCCTGGCCTGGAAAATCAAACAATCCCCATTGGTGGATGAAGTCTTTTGCGCGCCTGGAAACCCAGGCATGGACGAGATTGGTCCATGCTTCGATGTCGACCCGACAGACTTGTCAAAAATGCAGGAGCTGGTCCTTCAAATCGTGCCGGACCTGATCGTCATCGGCCCGGAGGCTCCTCTGGCTGCTGGTCTGTCTGATGCCTTGCGGGCGCGCGGTTTTGATGTCTTTGGGCCCAGCGAGAAAGCCGCGCAGTTGGAAAGCTCCAAGGGCTTTTCCAAGGATATGATGGCCAAGTTCGACGTACCGACCGCAAAATATGGTCGCTTCACCGATCTGACCGAGGCGCTCGATTTCCTTGAAACCATGGATGCCCCTTATGTGATCAAAGCCGATGGCCTTGCCGCCGGTAAAGGCGTTGTCATCTGTCAGACACTTGAAGAGGCCGAGAACGAAGTCGAAGCCATGATGACGGGCAAGTTCGGGGATGCCTCCAGCGAAATCGTCATTGAGGAATTCATGGAAGGCGAGGAAGCGTCTATCTTCGTCCTCACTGATGGCGAAGGGGCACTCTACCTGCCCGCGGCGCAGGATCACAAACGCGCCTATGATGGTGACACTGGCCCAAATACTGGCGGCATGGGTGCCTATGCCCCTGCCCCAGTTGTCACCCCGCGCATTATGGAGCTGGTTCAGACCCTGATCGTTGAACCCATGCTCGATGGTATGGCCGAAGAAGACATGCCTTATCAGGGCGTTCTCTATGTCGGTATCATGGTAACCCCAAGCGGTCCTAAAGTCGTTGAGTTCAATGCCCGCTTCGGCGACCCTGAGTGTCAGGTTCTGATGGCAGGGCTTCCCGGCGACATCGTACCCGCCTTGTTGATCTGCGCCACAGGCGGGCTTGTCACAGCACACGCTCAAATCGCTGAGATGATGGGCCTGTCGGACTTCCAGCCTACGGCAACCGTTGTGATGGCAACAGACGGTTATCCCGGCAGCTATCCCAAAGGCTCAATCATTGATGGGATTGAACAGGCCAATGCCCTTGAGGACGTCACCGTCTTCCAAGCCGGAACCGACAAGGACAGCGACGGCAAACTGATCGCAAACGGCGGTCGCGTTCTGGGCGTCACAGCCACAGGCGAAGACCTCAAAACCGCTGTCTCCGCGGCCTATAGCGGCGTTGATCAGATCAATTGGCCTGAAGGCTTCTTCCGCAAGGATATTGGCTGGAGAGCTCTCTAGACGATGGCCGAGCGCGACCTTGAGACTCTGCTCAAGACCCTCAAGGTCAAGCGCCATGAGGGAACCTGGCGCTTCGAAACCATTCCAGCAGAGGCCTCAAGCTGGGCAGACTTGATTTCCCTGCGCGATGTTCGCGACATTGCCATGCTGTTTCATGAGGATGAGGGGCTCAGCCTGATCACCAGAGCGCTTGACGCGACCCCGACCAGCAATCGCTGGGTCTGGCTCGAACTCAGTGTCTATTCAGATTTGCAGGCGGTTGGATTTCTTGCGGCGGTTTCAAAAGCCCTCAGCGCAGCCAGTATCCCCTGCAATGCCGTGGCCGCCTATCATCATGACCATGTTTTTGTTCCTGAAGACAAAGCAGAGGCCGCCATCACAGCGCTTGAACAGCTCGCCAATAACGCATAGCCCTTGTGGTGAGGGAGGAAGTCTCATGATCCGAAAAACTCTATTGGCCGCGCTATCCATCTCAATGCTCGCCGCTTGCGCAAGCCTAGAGCCTGAGCCCTGCACAACCGAATGGGTTGAGTGGAAGACGGATCGTATCCTGACGGATTTCGCCCGGGCGAATTATAATGAAGTGCAAAGCCTGAAGTCTTTTGCGCAGACTTTGGAAGATGGCGACGTTGGCCCGCTAACGGCTTTGAAAATACCCTCCATGATTGAGGATTTCAAAACACTAGCCGCCGACTTCGAAGACAGAACCCTTCCTGAACTGAACGCCGCTGTGAAACAATGCGGCACACCTCAGGAACTGATCCCTGCTTTCACCGCATTCCTGCGCAAGGAAGGGGTTGGAGAAGAGGTAATTGAATGGGTCGAACTGATTGGCGAACTGACACAAACTTAATGTAACAGACTCTACACACTTGGGTGCGTCATGCTAACGAGCTTAGTGATGGGAGAGCGTTTGTGCTGTATCGGTTTGTTGCGTGTATATCTGCAATTCTAGTGATGG
This sequence comes from Hyphomonas sp. FCG-A18, assembly GCF_045287255.1. GTDB lineage: Bacteria > Pseudomonadota > Alphaproteobacteria > Caulobacterales > Hyphomonadaceae > Henriciella. The sequence continues at coordinate 658,319 of NZ_CP137142.1, read as the reverse complement.
TCGCTTCAGCGCAAGCTGAGCCGATCCTGAGAATTATCAATTTTACCGCTGACTGGTGCCCAAACTGCCAGGTTTTGAACCCAAGGATGGCTGAGGCTGTTTCCAACTTTCCAGAAGGTGAGATTGAGATAGTCAACCTCGACATGACCGCTGCCCGGTCAGGTGCCGATCAGATCGACATCATCAACACCCATAACCGGGCGATGCGGCTGGCGACGGCAAACAAGGCGGCTTACCTCTGGGACTGGTATGGCGGGCGAACCGGCATTGCTGTGGTCATAGCAGCCGACAATGGCGAACCGATCACCTGCTTTATGCGCGTGCTTAGCCGGGAAGATATGGAAGACCGCCTGAAGCTCGCGAAAATCCTCGCGCTCCGTGCACCGCAAGGCAAACGCAAACCACAAGGTCCCGATTGCCCTGCGCCCATGAATAACTAGACGCCAACTTCCTCACTGGCCACAGCTTCAGCCCGAACCCATTTGATAAACGCGCGAACATCCTCGCTGAGGTGACGCCCTTTCGGCCAGACCAGCCAATAACCGTAATCAACGCTGATAGAGCCGTCTGCAAATGGCGCGATCAGGCGCCCAGCGGCAATATCGCTTGCCGCAATGGCGCGCTTTGCCAGCACGACCCCGCGCCCGGTTGCGGCTGCTTCAATCGCAAGGGCTGACTGATTAAAACGCGGACCACGCTCACCATCGACTTGTGCCCCGGCCCCACGGGCCTTCAGCCAGCTCGTCCAATCCGGGCAAGATGGGTCAACTTCTGCGCTGACATCATGGATCAAAGTGTGTTTGGCGAGATCAGCGGGCTTGCGAATGGCATCTGGACCTTCGAGCAGCTGTGGCGAACAGACCGGAAGGACCGTTTCATCCAGCAGTTTTTCTGACTTCAAGCCTTCATAGTCGCCGCCGCCATAGCGAATGGCGAAATCTGCATCGGCAGTGGTAAAATCGGTAATCCCACTATCAGCACTCACCCATGCCTCAACACCAGGATGGGCGCTGTGGAAACGGTCCAATCGCGGGGCGAGCCACTTGGCAGCAAAGCTCGGCGCACTTGAAACCATGACCCGGCCTTTGCGTGCCGGGGCCTGCATGATGCGTCCAGCTTCCGAAATCTGATCAAAGGCTTCACGCACCAGAGGCAAAGCCGCCTGCGCCGCATCGGTCAGCAAAACACTCCGCCCGGTCCGCTTGAAAAGAGGCGTTCCTGCATATTCTTCGAGCTGACGAATATGCTGAGAAATCGCTCCGGGCGTCACATCCAGTTCATCCGCCGCCTTAGTAAAAGACAGCCGCCGTGCCGCAGCTTCAAAGGCACGCAAGGCGTTTAGCGGGGGGAGGCGATCATTTGAATCGGACATATTTTCATTTCATCACAGTTTGAGTGTAGTTTCTCTAAAGGATGGAATAAGAGCCTTGCGCTTGTCGTAAAGCCCTCTCGCGCTCATTTCTGCGGCAACACAGAAAAATGGACCCATTGTGATGCGCCTCTTTCCAGCGTTCTTTTATACTGATGATGCTCATGTCGTTGTCTTTGGCGGCGGTGAGGAAGCGCGTCGTAAAGTGCGTCTGCTTGCCAAGACCACAGCGACCATCACCGTCATCATTGATAGCGAGATTGAACCGGGCTTTGCCGAGGAGTTTGCTGGCCGCATCATCATCGCCCCGCGCGATATGGCCGGACAGGCGCTCGACCGTTCTGCATTCGCTATTATTGCTTGCCGGGTTGAGGCCAATACAGAGCAATCGGTGATGTGGGCGCGTGAGTATGGTGTTCCCATCAATGTCGTTGACCATCCGGAGCTGTGTGATTTCACAGTGCCGAGCATTCTGGAACGTGGCGAACTGGTCGCCGCTGTCGGCTCAGGCGGTGCAGCGCCCGTCCTGGCCAAGCGCGTACGCACACAGCTCGAAACCCTGATGCCACAGACTATGGGCCCGCTCTCAGAGCTTGCCCGCGACTTCCGCCCAGCTGTTTATGAGGCCCTCGATACACAGATGGCACGACGCCAGTATTGGGAAGCTGCGCTAAACGGTCAGCCCGCCGAACTGGCGCTTCAAGGGGATCTGGAAGGGGCACGCAGAGCACTCGAAGCGCTACTTAGAGCACATGCCGGGGATACGAACACAGTCGGTCCTGTTCATATTGTTGGCGCAGGCCCCGGTGATCCAGAACTTCTGACCCTGAAAGCCTTCCGTCTGATCCAGAATGCCGACATCGTGTTCCATGACCGTCTTGTCAGTGACGAGATTATGGATCTTGTGCGCCGGGATGCTGAACGCGTTTCGGTCGGCAAAGCCAAAGCCAATCACACGGTGCCCCAGAAAGATATTCACACCCTGATGATCAAGGCCGCGCGCGAAGGCAAACGCGTTGTGCGCCTGAAAGGCGGCGACCCGTTCATCTTTGGACGCGGTGGTGAGGAAGTTGAAGCCCTGCGCGAAGCCGATATTGAAGCCACAGTCGTGCCGGGTATCTCTTCAGCCTTGGGTTGCGCGGCAAGCGCTGGTCTACCCCTGACCCATCGCGATCACGCTCAGACCCTGACCTTTGTGACCGGGCATGCCAAATCCGGCGATGTCCCTGATCTGGACTGGCAGGCCCTTGCCAAACCAGCCCAGACAGTTGTTGTCTTCATGGGGGTCGGCACGGCGCCGATCATTTCCGAAAAGCTGATCCATGCAGGCCGCGCCATCTCAACCCCGGTTGCCGTGATCGAGAATGGCACCCGCCCGAATGAAATCCGTGCCTATGGCACGTTGGCCGAACTGCCTCAATTGATTGAGCGTGCCGGGATTAAAGGCCCTGCCCTGTTGATCATTGGTGAGGTCAGCGCCATTCCCGCCGAAGCCCTTGCCCGTCTGTCTATGGAAACCGCTGCATGACCTCTGTTCGTCCAAAACTGAAACCTGAAACCCCGAAAGCCATTACGGCCTGGCGCACGCGAACCGGACAGAATGTCTGGATGACGGCAGATCGCGGCTGGAGTGAAGACCCGGCTGATATTGCCGCGTTTACCGGGGATGAGGCCGAAGAGGCCCTCGCCCACGCCAAGACACAAGAAGGCAATGTGACCGATCCATACTTCATGGAAGTCACCGCAGACGGAAAGATTGCCGGGCGTGAAACCCTGCGCGAGAGCATCCGCGCCAATGGCCCGACCGTGCCCTATGGAATTATTGTCTGATGTCAGAACGCGAGATCACCAAGCTCACCCTTTATGGCGACAGCATTTCGGGTAATTGCCAGAAACCGCGCTGGACGGCCGATTATCTGGACATCGACCATGATTGGGTGGAGGTCGATATTCTAAATGGCGGGACACAGACTGAAGAGTTTCTTGCGCTGAACCCGGTTGGGCAAGTCCCACTGGCGCGGTGGCCCGATGGCCGCGCGCTGCCACAATCGAATGCAATCATGCTGTATCTGGCTGAAGGATCAGACCTTATTCCGGAAGATGATTTCCAGCGCGCACAGATGAATAGCTGGCTGTTCTGGGAACAGTATTCCCATGAGCCATACATTGCTGTGCGCCGGTTCAAGAAGCACTATCTGAACCTGCCGGATGATCAGATTGACCCGGACCTGATGGCCAAGGGTCGCCGGGCTCTGGGCGTTATGGAAATGCAACTGACCTGGACTGACTGGCTGGTTGGAAGCCAGCTGAGCTGCGCGGACATCGCGCTCGTTGCCTATACGCGCATCGCTCATGAAGGCGGCTTTGATATTTCTGAATTCCCGAATGTTGAGCGCTGGGTCAGCCGCGTTGAAGGCGCCCTCTCTATCGGACATGCGAACCCCAAAGAAGGGATCACTCTGTAATGTATCGCTATGATCAATTTGATGCGCAGATCGTCAAGGATCGCGTCAGCCAGTTCCGCTCTCAGGTGGAACGCCGCCTGTCCGGAGACATTCTGGAAGATGAGTTCAAGCCGCTGCGCCTGCAGAACGGTGTCTATCTGCAATTGCACGCCTATATGCTGCGCATTGCCATTCCTTATGGCCAGCTCGACAGCAACAAGATGCGTAAGCTGGCCGTGATCGCGCGCGACTATGATCGCGGCTATGGCCATATGACGACCCGCCAGAACATCCAGTTCAACTGGGTTGCACTGAAGGATATTCCGGATGTGCTGGAGCAACTCGCCGAAGTTGACATGCATGCCATCCAGACCAGCGGGAACTGTATCCGCAACACGACCAGCGACCACTTTGCGGGCGCTGCTGTCGATGAGGTGATGGACCCGCGACCATGGTGTGAGATCATTCGCCAGTGGAGCACGTTCCACCCGGAATTTGCCTTCCTGCCGCGTAAGTTCAAAGTCGCCGTCACCGCAGCAGAGCATGACCGCGCAGCGATCCGGGTTCACGATATTGGCCTGCATATGCGCGAGCGTGACGGCAAGGTTGGCTTTGAGGTTCATGTTGGTGGCGGTCAGGGCCGCACGCCGGTGATCGCCACACTCGTCAATGACTTTGTGCCAGAGGCGGACTTGCTCGATTATCTCGAGGCGATCATGCGGGTCTATAACCGCTTTGGCCGCCGCGATAACAAGTACAAAGCCCGGATCAAAATCCTCGTCACCGAAACAGGCGCTGAAGAGTTTACGCGTCTGGTGGAAGAAGAGTTTGCCGCGCAACGCGATGCTGAAAAGATCACCCTGCCCCAGGCTGAGATTGATCGCATTCACGCCTACTTCACGCCACCTGCCTTCGCCGACAAACCCGCAACCAGCGAAGCGTTTGAACGCGCCAAGATTGCTGATCCGGCTTTTGCCAACTGGGCAGCCGTGAACCTGCATCCACACAAGGTTGACGGATATACCTCCGTCACCATCAGCCTGAAGCCGATTGGCGGGCTCGCAGGCGATGCCACAGACAGCCAGATGATGGTGATGGCCCACCTTGCCGAGACGTATGGCTTTGATGACCTGCGCGTGACCCATGCTCAGAATGTCGTCCTGCCACACATTGCGCTTGATGATCTCTATGAGGTCTATCGTGAGCTGGACGCCGCTGGCCTCGCCACGCCGAATGAAAGCCTGATCACCGATATGATCGTGTGTCCGGGCCTTGATTACTGCAACCTTGCCAATGCTCGCTCGATCCCGGTCGGCCAGGAAATCCAGAAAGTCTTCGCCGACCCGGCCTATCAGCGCGATATTGGCAAACTGCACATCAATATTTCCGGCTGTATCAATGCCTGTGGCCACCACCATGTCGGCCATATCGGTATTCTCGGCGTCGACCGGAAAGGTGAGGAATTCTATCAGATTTCTTTAGGCGGGCGCGCCGACGAGAAAGCCGCGATTGGTGACATCATGGGCAAGGCCCTGCGCTTTGAGGAAGTCCCCGGCGCGATCAAGACAATTATCGACACTTATCGCGACCTGCGCACAGCCCAGGACGAGAAATTCATCGATACCCTGACACGCGTCGGCCATGAGCCGTTCAAGGAGGCCGTTTATGCCGCTGATTAAAGACGGGGCCGAGATTGAAGATATGTGGGCCTTTGTTGAGGGTGAAGAACCTGTACCGACAACAGGATGCGTCAGTGTTTCCCTGACCCGGCTGATTGATGAAGGCGACAGCTTGCTGGCGCGCAATACGCAAATTGGCGTGCGCCTGGAACCCGGCGATGACCCGCATGATCTCGAACCTCACCTTGACCGGATCGCTTTGATTGAGATCAGTTTCCCGAAATATACCGACGGGCGTGGTTACTCGCAGGCCCAGCTTTTGCGTCGCCGTTTAGGCTATACCGGAGAGCTGCGCGCGGTCGGTCACGTCCTGAGAGATCAGATTCTCTATATGAACCGTTCAGGCTTTGATGCTTATTCCACGGCCCGGGCTGACCTATCTGGAGTGATGGAAGCGCTGAAAGAGTATTCGGCGTTTTATCAGCCCGCTGCGGATGGAAATGGTTCTGTTTTCGCAAGGCGTCACGAGAAGGCCTGAAGCCATGGCGTATAGCGATATCAGTCTGCACATTGATGAAGATGTGGAAGCGCGCCTGAAGCGGCTCAATGATGAGCTGCGCGATGCCTCGGCCCAGACCATTCTGCGCGCTTCAATCCTGCGTGAGTGGCAGGGTGAGATGACCTATGTCTCTTCCTTTGGCGCCGAAAGCGCGGTGATGCTGGCGCTGATCGCGGATGTCGATCCGGATATGCCAATTGTCTTCCTTGAGACCGGCATGCATTTCCCGCAGACAATTGACTATAAAGACGAGCTGATTGAACGGCTTGGTCTCTCAAATGTTCGGGACATCCCACCCGCTGAAGATGAGCGACTGGCGGAAGACCCGAAGAACACGCTTTGGAAAACCGATCCGGATGCTTGCTGTGCCCTGCGCAAGGTGCGCCCGCTTGAGCCCGCTCTGGAAGGCTTCAATGCCTGGATTACAGGGCGCAAACGCTTCCATGGCGGTGCGCGCATGTCCCTGCCTGTCTTTGAGCATGCTGGCGGACGCTTCAAAGTGAACCCGCTCGCCAACTGGACCCAGGAAGATGTTCAGGCCTATTTCAAGCGCCGGAACCTGCCCAAGCATCCGCTAGTTGCCCAAGGCTATCCATCCATTGGCTGCTGGCCTTGCACGAAGCCTGCTGAAGACCCGAACGATATCCGTTCAGGTCGCTGGGCTGGTCAGGACAAAAGCGAGTGTGGCCTGCACGTTGAGAAGAACGAGCGCCCGCGGGTATTTTAGGCCTTACGCTTCACTCAAGAGCGCTTGAAACCAAGGTTATCGATCAGGCGCGTCTTGCCCATCCATGCTGCGGCGAGCAGGCGCCCTTCATAGCCCTCGGCAACCGGCGCATCAGGCAAGTCCTGCAAGGTTTCTGGGTCCACAGCGCTGACATAGTCGAGCCTATCAAAACCTGCCTGCTCGATCATGCTGCGTGCCTCGGTCAGGGCATCACGGACAGAAACGCCAAGTTCAATGCGCTTGGCCGCCCGGTTCAAAGCCGTAGAGATCGCATTGGCCTGCGCGCGTTCCTCAGCGCTGAGATAAGCATTTCGAGAGGACTGGGCGAGGCCATCAGGATCCCGCACGGTTTCCCCGCCAAGGATTTCAATCGGAAAGCCAAGATCGCGCACCATGCGACGGATGATCTGCAGCTGCTGGTAATCCTTTTGCCCAAAGGCTGCGACATCGGGCTGAACATGGATGAAAAGACGCGCAACCACGGTTGCAACCCCATAGAAGAAGTGCGGTCGATATATGCCATCAAGCAAGTCTGAAAGCGCCTCAACCCGAACATTGGTCACGGAGCCTTCAGGATACATCTCCTCAACGCTGGGCAGGTAGACGATGTCAGTATCGACCGCCGCCAATCGGGCAATATCAGCCTCCTCCGTGCGCGGATAAGTATCGAGATCCTCGCCTTCGGCAAACTGGGTCGGGTTCACAAAGATGCTGACAACGGAAACATCGCTCTTCTCCCTTGCAAGCTCAACCAGTGAGATATGCCCGTCATGCAAGGCCCCCATGGTTGGCACAAAGCCGATTTTTCGACCTTCGCGGCGGTATGGGGCAAGGGTTTCCCGAAGGTCTTTGAGGGTGCGAACAAGGACCGGTTTTTTCTTCATGAAAATTTCGCCTGAAACGAGAGTCGTAAACGACCTGTTAACTCTTTGAACGGAATTCTTAAGGTATGAGAAACTCTGTCGTCACCCGCCTTAAAACACTGCTTACTGCAGTCCGCGTAACCCTTTACACAAAGGGCAAGCGCGTCGCCAAGCCTAAATTCAACCTTGAGCCAGCACAAATGCCGATACCTGATGATGGTGATGCATGGTTGTTTGATCAGGCTGATGCCTTGCAACGCGAAACCCGTGCACTCGCAGCGGACATGGGCAAGCTGTCGGGCGCACTTGGTGGTCTGCGCGAGACACTCGACATGATTACAGGGGTTACCCCCTTCCCGGTTGCGGCAACGACAGAGATGCCTTGCGCCATCACCACGCATGACAGCGACCTGTTCGATGGTGAACCTGAAGCCCCAATCGCGGCGCAGGATACGACAATTGGCGGCGATGCAGCTTTTCTGTTCGAAGAGTACAGCCATCAAGACGCGCGCGAACAACAGGCCGCCTGAGTTTAGGAGCCGGCTATGCCAGCCGACGGATATGGACAGATTGGTGATCAGGGCGGCGAGCCCCTCACCCTCAAGACCCCGGCACCAAAAACGTGCCGGGTGATTGTTGTTGGCAATGAAAAAGGCGGTGCAGGCAAGTCGACAGTGTCTGTGCACCTCGCCATTGCTCTCATGCGTATGGACAAAAAGGTCGGTGTAATCGACCTGGATCTGCGACAGCGAACACTGACGCGCTATCTGGAAAACCGCATGCGGTGGCGACAATCCACAGGTGCCGATATCCCGATGCCGGAAATCATTCGCGTTGATGCCAGCACAGAACGTGATCTGGACCTGGCTGAACGTGAAGACACGGATCGCTTCAACACCTCGCTAGAGCGCCTGAAAGCAGTCAGCGAAATTGTCATCATTGATGCGCCGGGCACGGATACATTTCTTTCCCGTCTGGCGCATATGAGCGCAGACACGTTGATCACGCCTTTGAATGACAGCTTTGTCGATTTCGACCTGCTGGGCGATGTGAACCCACAGACGCTGAAAGTTCTGCGGCCCAGCTTCTATTCGGAAATGGTCTGGAACTGTCGGAAGGAAAAAGCCCGCACCTCTCGCCAACCGATCGACTGGGTTGTAATGCGCAACCGCATGTCCTCGCTTGAAGCCCGCAATAAGCAGCGCGTTGGCGAAGCGCTGGAAAATCTCGCCAAACGGATCGGTTTCCGACTGGCACCGGGCCTGTCAGAACGCGTGATTTATCGGGAATTGTTTCCGGCAGGTTTGACGCTTCTCGACCTGACGGAGAAAGGCTCCAACATCAATTTCACGATGAGCCATGTCGCGGCGCGTCAGGAAATGCGGGACCTTCTGATTACACTCCGCCTGCCAGAACTGGCTGGGGCTGAAATCGCCTTCTAACTAGGTCCGCCAGCGCAAGGTTGCTGGCTCAAGTGCATTCACGAAGGGGCGGCTATCAATGCGAGCCTGCTGCCACTCCCTTTTCAGCTTCATATACCATTGAAACTGTTTGTCAGAATCGCCGAGCAACATGCCTTTTCCGCCATAGGTTTCATTCTTTCGGCGAAGGGCCATGATATCGACATCCTGCTGAAGGAAGCCCTTCACAAATGGGGGTATGATGGGGCGCAGGACAGACAGAACAGGCGTATCCCAAAAAAAGATTTGATTGAGATAGGTGTGTTGCGCATCTTTTGGTGTCAGGGCTGAGAGGTTCAGGACCGTATGCTTGGCATTGCGAATATACTCTGCCCGCAAGCCGGGTAGGCGGAAATCAATATAGACGCGCACCTGCCCACCGATAAGCTTGTATATGTCTGAGTTTACGGGGGCATGTCCGGCCATGCGAAACCCAAACGGGATCGGCTCAAACACTTTCTCTTTGAGCTTGTGCACGCCAGACCCACGCCAAAGCGGACTTTTATGTACAAAAGGCGTGTGCGCAGGATCCAACAGGCCATAGGCGGCATCATCCTGACTGGCTGGAATGATAACCGTTTTGCAGTAGCGAACCTTTGCCGACGGCAGATCAAACGTTGGCGGTTCTGTGTGACGCGGACGCGCACCGCTTGAACAAGGACGATAAACCCAGATCAGATCCTGTTGCTCAACGATGGCGAGGCGCACACCCCCTTCAATCTTCAGGTTTCCATCAGGCGCGCGATGGAACACATAGTCTTCGCCAAACAGTTTGAGCTTGCACTGGCGCCCACGTTTGACCCTCTTCGATGGGGCCGCCACATACCAATGATCTGCGATATAGGGCTCGTCACTGGGACAGCCTTCAAAATCATCCGCAAGCATGTCTGGCTGCATCGCCCCTATCCTCCTCAGCCGGCACCAGATGGTGACCCTAGAGCGGAGCAGAGGGCGTTCTAATCGTAATTAGGCAGACATCTTATAGCCAAATCCTATCAAGGGCATTGGGCGGCTATGAAGCCCCTTCTAAACCCAGCCAATCCACCGGAGCCAGCCCATAAACCATGTCCATAACCTCGAACTGGATACCGACAGGCTTACGCGAGTTTGAGTTCCACAAAGCAACGACACCGCTGTCCCGCTCCGGGTCGAATAGTATCATCGAGCGGTAGCCATCGACAGCGCCGCGATGGCCTACGACACGCGTGCCTGCCTCGCCATATTTGTAAACCCGCCAGCCCAAAGCGTAACGCGCGTCTCTCAAATGGCCACCATAGCGTCGACTCATGCTGGACTGCTCACGGCGTGTATAGACGCGTGGCGTATGCAAATCGTCCAGAACCGCTTGTGACAACACATCGGGAGCCAGCCCCATTTGAGCCCGCGCAAAATGGGTTAGGTCACGAATTGATCCATTCACGCCACCTGCCGCCGGTACCCGGTAGTAAGACTGTTGAACCGGGCGTTTTTCCATAGTCTTTGTCCGATACCGAAAACGATGGGGTTCCGCCCAGGAAGGTGCGCGGATCAGACCATCACGACCAAACGAGGCGCTCGACATGCCCAGCGGCTCAAACAGCCGTGCCTTAACAATATCCGTGAAGGTCTGCTCTGTTGCGTCTTCAATCACCTCAGACACTGCATCAAACGCAACATTTTGATAGGTATGGCACTGGCCAACGCCGCAAGTCGGCTTCAATGCGCCAAGACTGACGCGTATCCCTGCTGGATCACGACCATCCTCGAGACGCGTATCATAAGCGTTCGGCACGATGCCAAGCATATGCGACAAAACGTTTTCTATCGTCGCACGACTCTCTCCCCGGCCCGGCAATCGCAGAGACGTTTTGAAACGCCCCAACGTGTCAGATAGGGAGAAGGCCCCCTCATCAGCCAGCTGAACGGTTACAGAAGAAGCCACGCCTTTTGAAAGAGAGGCCCAGCGAAACACGGTATCCGCCGTAATCGGCGTACCGCCAATCTTGTTCTGGCCATAGCCGCGGGTGAAGGTAATCTCGCCATTCTCAATCACGCCGACAGCCAGGCCAACAATGTCTTCTTCAGCAGCAAGCTGAACCAGGCGCTTATCTAAGCGATCATAGTCAATTGGGGCGGCCGCGGCCGAGTCGAACAGAAAACTAAAGCAAAGCACAAAGGCGAGTAAACGGATCATAAGGCACCCTTTGAAGATAGAGTCTATTTACGCCCCACAAGCCATGCGACCAGCCCGCAGTCGCTAGTTATCCTTCGAGCCCTCATCTCCCTGCGCGATCACTGGGCTAGTCGCTCCAAAGACCTGACCATTCAGAACGGGCATAGCAGCGCCATTTGGATCAATCGGTGGCTGAACATTGCTGAATTGAAGCCGGGCCCGCAAGCGTGGATCGGTCGGACTATCTTCAAAACTGCGATAGGCTGCTTCGACCAGATCAGTAACATGTTGATCACGTGAACGCGCTGTGGAGCCGCCAAACATAATCGTGATCACACGGCGACCACGACGTTTGGCAGAGGTCATAAGATTGAATCCGGAAGCCCGTGTATATCCGGTCTTGATGCCATCAACACCTGTGACTGTGCCAATCAGACGATTGTGATTCTTGTAAGTGTTCCGCCCCCAGCTAAACCGCGTCTTGGCGAAATAGCCATAGTAACCAGCATGATCCTTGAGAATGCGCTCAGCCAGAATGGCCATATCACGCGCGGTCGATAGTTGCTGACTATCCGGCAAGCCAGAAGCGTTGCGGAATGTTGTGCGGGTCATTCCCATAGATTGGGCCTTTGCCGTCATAAGTGTGGCAAAGCGGGACTCGGTCCCACCCAAACGCTCGGCCACAACAACGGCGACATCATTGGCAGACTTTGTGATAAGCGCATCGATAGCATCAGCCACGGTAATCGTCTGACCAACCTTTAGCCGCAGAGAGCTTGGCGGTTGCTTGGCGGCTGCTCGTGAAACCCGGAGTTTTTCATCAAGGCGCACCTCGCCAGCCTTTACAGCATCAAACAGCATGTAAAGCGTCATGACTTTAGTGAGCGATGCAGGATAGCGCGGGGAATCAGCGTGGCGCGCGTGGAGAACCTCATTGGTCTCCATATCGATGACGATAGATGCGTATTTCTCGGCAGCAGCTGTAGGTGTTGCCAGCATCAAGGCGAAGCCAAGGCTGGCTAGAAAAACTCGAAACACTTTAACCGCTGACGGGTTCGCCATGGTCTTCCTCCGCTAAAAAAGCCCGGCAACCCCGGATACATACCTAAAGTCTTTCACCAAGGTTAGCCAGTGGTAAACACAGAGCCGCTTTCTGTTAGGTTTTTTACGGGAAGCTGCCTAAACCTTTAGCATTATTGTGCGGCGCACAATAATTGTTGCATTTGCGAAAAATAACCTCTATATTGCCCTTACGACAAGACAGCAGGATTTCTCCCAATGACCAGCCCAACGCCGTTCCAAATGCCATTTGCATCTTTTGATCCAGAAGCCATGGCAAAGTTTTTTCCAATGAATGACACAATGGGTGCCTTCGCCCGGGATGCCGTAAATGCCTCCACAGAAAGCACACGTGCTTCCATGAAAGGCATGCAGGAAGCCAGCACAGCGATGATGGCACAAATGAAAGAACAAATGACTCTGGGTGTTGAGACCGGCAAGAAACTGGCTGAGACAACCACACTTGAAGACATGATGACCATTCAGGCCGGTTATATGAAGTCTGCTTTCGAAGCGGGTGTGAAAAACTTCTCAGAGCTTTCTGAGCTCTATGCTGACACTATGCGTGAAGCTTTCGCACCGCTCGCCAAGCAGGCCAAGAAAACCGCTAAGGCCGCAAAAGCTTAAGCAATAAATTGATACTCCATAGTTTGTAGCGTGCAGGAAAGGGCTGACCTATTTGGTTGGCCCTTTTCATATTTTTAGCGCTGACAAATGTGATCTCTTCGGTCACAGTCGCTCTATGGCTGATTATCTCGACTTCATTCGTTTAGAACGCCCCAGTTCACCCAACACCTATCTGATCGCCCCTGATGGGTTATGCCAAAGCGCTTCACCCGATGCTGCACCCCCGGTTTTCGAAAAGTCTGAACGTGGCTTATTCTCAACCCTTGCCGAACTGATCGCTCAGGAAAGACGGTGGATTGATGTGCAGGCTGACCCCGAGCAGTACCGCTTCAAGTTCGTCGCCAAAACCCCTCTGCTAGGCTTCAAGGATGATGTCGACATTATGATCCTTCCGGCCAACCCGGAAGCGAATGATGGCGAATCAGGGACAACCCTTGCCATCTATTCGCGCTCTCGCGTTGGTCATTCTGACCTGGGTGCGAACCGTAAACGCGTCACCGCGCTTCTGGAAAAGCTGACCACAAAATAGGCAAAGTGTTATCGCATCGTGGACCGCATCAGTCGAACCCTTAACAAAGCTCATCAAGCCCTTATCTCTAGTCACATGTCACTCCGTATTGATCGCATAACACTTTCAGACCCGGAAACCCCGAATGGCCCGACCACTCCAGGGGATGAGGATGGAGGTCTTGGACTTGCCACCAAGACTCGCGTTAAAACACGCAAACCCAGCATGTATCGCGTGCTGCTTCTCAATGATGATTACACGCCAATGGAGTTTGTCGTGCATATCCTCGAGCAGTTCTTCAATAAGAGCCCGGAGCAGGCGATGCGGATCATGCTGCACGTTCACCAAAAGGGTGTCGGGGTATGCGGCGTCTATACTTATGAGGTCGCGGAGACCAAAGTGGCGCAGGTCATGGACCTTGCCCGGCGTCACGAACACCCGCTGCAATGTACGATGGAAAAAGAAGACTAGGAGATACACACAATGCCAAGCTTAACCCCTAGTCTCGAAAATGCTCTTGAACGCGCTCTGGGCGCTGCTGGAGAGCGCGATCACGAATATGCAACCCTAGAACACCTGCTCCTCGCCCTGACCGAGGATGAAGATGCGGTTGAAGTGATGACGGCCTGTAAGGTCGATATCCCGGCCCTGAAAGGCGCGCTGGAAACCTATATTGACGAAGACCTCTCCAGCCTGATCACGGAAAACCCATCCGGGCGCGTCCAGCCGACCGCTGCTTTCCAGCGTGTGGTCCAGCGCGCGGTCCTGCATGTTGAAAGCTCAGGCCGTGATGTTGTGTCAGGCGCGAACATCCTGATCTCGATCTTCTCTGAGCGGGAAAGCCATGCGACCTACTTCCTGCAGGAACAGGACATGACCCGCTATGATGCGGTCAATTATGTCAGCCACGGCGTCTCCAAGGTTCCAGGGGCCGACAAGAGCAATGCACCGCGCGGGTCTGAGCAGGCTGCTGATGAAGCACCGAATGCGCCAGCAAATGAAGCGCTCGATGCCTATTGCGTAAACCTCAACGAGAAAGCACGCGAAGGCAAAATCGATCCGCTGATCGGACGCCAGCTTGAGATTGAGCGCTGTATTGAAGTGCTGTGCCGCCGTTCGAAGAATAACCCGATCCTTGTTGGTGATCCGGGCGTTGGCAAAACGGCTATTGCCGAAGGCCTCGCCAAGATGATTGTCGATGGTGAAGTGCCGGAAATCCTGCAAGACGCAGTGATCTGGTCTCTCGATATGGGTTCTCTGCTCGCTGGCACCCGCTATCGCGGCGACTTTGAAGAGCGCCTGAAAGCCGTCATGAAAGAGATTGGCGAGCAGGAAAAAGGCATCCTGTTCATCGATGAAATCCATACCATTATTGGCGCGGGCGCGACCTCAGGTGGGGCCATGGATGCCTCCAACCTGCTCAAGCCAGCGCTTCAGAATGGTGAAGTGCGCTGCATGGGTTCGACAACTTTCAAAGAGTACAAACAGCACTTTGAGAAAGATCGCGCCCTGTCCCGCCGCTTCCGCAAGATTGATGTTGTGGAGCCGAATGTCGAAGACGCGGTCAAAATCCTGCAAGGTCTGAAGCCCGTCTTCGAGGACTTCCACGGCCTGCGCTATACCAATGATGCGATCCGCTCAGCCGTTGAGCTGAGCCATCGTTACATGACAGACCGCAAGCTACCGGACAAAGCGATCGATGTGATCGATGAGGCGGGGGCGACACAATGGCTCGTCCCGGCATCCAAGCGTCGCAAGACTGTTGGTGTCAAAGAGATTGAAGCCATCGTTGCCAAGATCGCGCGCATACCGCCCAAACAGGTCTCACGTGATGACGCCGCTGCGATCAAGTCGCTTGAGGCGGACCTTAAGCGGGTTGTCTACGGTCAGGATGAAGCGATTGATGCGCTATCCTCTGCGATCAAGCTATCTCGCGCCGGTCTGCGTGAACCGAACAAGCCGATTGGATCTTACCTGTTCACCGGACCAACCGGCGTCGGTAAGACCGAGGTGACCAAGCAACTCGCCTCAATTCTGGGCGTTGAGCTGCACCGCTTCGACATGTCGGAATATATGGAACGTCACTCCATCAGCCGCCTGATCGGTGCGCCTCCAGGCTATGTTGGCTATGATGAAGGCGGCCTGCTGACCGATGCCGTTATGCAGCACCCACATTCTGTGGTCCTGCTGGATGAGATCGAAAAGGCCCACCCGGACCTCTTCAACGTCCTGCTGCAAGTCATGGATAATGGCACGCTGACCGATGCGAATGGCCGCAAGGTCGACTTCCGCAATGTCATTCTGGTGATGACCACCAATGCAGGTGCCTCGGATGCCGCCAAGAACTCCATTGGTTTTGGCCGGGGCCGCAAGGATGACGAGCAGGAAGAAGCGCTCAAGCGCCTGTTCACGCCGGAATTCCGCAACCGTCTCGATGCTGTCATCACCTTCGGTGGCCTGACCCCGGAAATCATCGAGCGCGTGGTCGAGAAATTCGTGCTGCAGCTTGAAGTTCAGTTGGCTGATCGCAACGTCACCATCGAACTGTCCAGCGGTGGACGCGATTGGCTCGCCAAGCGCGGCTTTGATAGCGAGTTCGGGGCGCGGCCACTGGCCCGCGTGATCTCCGAACACGTCAAGAAACCGATGGCTGAGGAGCTTCTGTTCGGCAAACTCGCCAAAGGCGGCACGGTCAAGATCGGTCACGACAAGAAGAAGGACGAACTGACCTTCAAATATGTCGATGACAAACCGCGCAAAAAGCCAAGCAAAGGGCAAGCGGAAGCCGTTTAAACCTGTATGGAAGGGGCGAGATCAACTCGCCCTTTCCTTCATCCATGTCTAAATCGCGAATGCGCCGATGCGTTCGACGATGAGATGCGGGATACCATCACTGGTCTTATTCCAGGACTGCCCTTGCGCAGAAACCAGCATTTTGACCCGCTGGCGAAACGCGGAAAAGCTTTTCCAATCAACGACATCGACCGGGCTATCAAAGTGCAAGGTCAGCTCATAGCCCTGCCCGCCCTGCAACTCTCGTACAGCGTGAACGCGGCCCTCGAATGGCTTTTTCAGGTAATGCCCGCTGACACGGTCACCGACCTGCCAGCCCGTCTCCGGTTCATTCGACAATCTGGCTGAAGCGGTATTCCAGTCGCGAAAGCCAAGATCGGCAGCGACCTGTTCAAGGGCCGCCGACAGACTGATTGGCGATGGGCTTTCTGCCTTGATCTGTTTGGCGCGGGCCTTGGCCTGCGCACGGGTTCGTGGACGCGGTATCATCGCAGTCTCCTCTCATGATCGGTCATGCAAAGGGCGGGGCTCACATTGCCGCCAGACCAGAAAGAAAGGTCTGCGAGAAACCGGAGAATCCGGGAGGTCTTCACCATAGAACACAGCGTTCCGTGAGCGGCAGGCACCTCAACCTGACCGCCCGATAGCTTTATCTGTTTTCGCCGTCAACCGCAGAGGCGTCCAAGCGCCAGCGCCAGAAGGACAGGAGACAGGCCAATCCTGACATGCTGACCGCAACCAGCGCATTGCCTGTCCACCCACCAGCCGCGTAGGACGCAGTCCCGGCCCAGCTCGCCAAACCTCCTCCGATAAACATGAGCACGATAAAGATCGTCATTAATCGCGTACGAATCTTCTCAGGTTCGCTCAGGAAGGTCATGCGGCCTGTGACATCGATTGCTGGACCCGTGAGGTTCATCAGGATGATCGGGATGACCATCAGCCATAAGCTGTGCCCGGTGACTAAAAGTAGAGAAACGCCAAGGAACTGAACGGCACCAAGAATGGCTCGCGCTTTATAGGCTCCGGTTCGATCCGCCCAGGCGCCAAGGACTGGTGTTGCAAACAGGTTGATCGCTGCCAACAGAGCCAAATAGCCGACCATATCGACCCCATAACCCATTTCTTCACTCGGTAGATGCAGGCCAATTCCCATCCAGACCGAAATGAAAATACCGAAATTCAGCGCCTGAATAATCCCCGAAACGAGAATGCCCCGATGTGTTGCGCTCAGCCGGAAAACGGAGGCGATCAGGGCGGCATAGCTCTGACGCGGCCTCTCTTTATCCGGCGCCGGAGGCTCCATCACAAAAGGCAACAGGACCGAAACACCCAACATCAAAAGGACAGCGATGATGTAAACGGTCCGCCAACCAAAATGCTCGGCAATCACGCCCGAGCCACCGCGAGAGACGAGAATGCCCAGAATAATCCCTGTGGTCAGGACCGCCATGACAAAGCCAAGTCGATCCGCGGGCACCCGCTTTGAAACATAGGCCGGCAGCAGGTAAGGCGCGATGGTGACAAACCCAAGGACTGTTGAGGCGATCAGGAAAACCTCAAACTGCTGCGCCAAAGCCATGATGATCACGCAGGCAAGCTGCGCCAGCACAGTCACGACCGTCAGGAAGCGGTTACTCAAACGGTCGCCCAGCGGCAGCAAAAGCAGAATACCAACCGCCAGAGCAATCTGATTGAAAGCCGGAATGATGCCGACCATGCCATCGCTCAATCCGAACTCATCTGCGATCAGAGAGATAATCGGATGCAGATAATACGCATTGGCGACGACAACCGCGCTGGCAAAGGCCAGCAACAGAACCTGGAAGTTAGAAAGCTGTTTCAAACGCTAATTCTGAACCCCGCACTCCCGCATGGCCAGATCATCCGCGTCTAGTGCGGCAGCAACCTCATAAACCGCATCGGTCGCCAACAGGTGCAGACCACCATCAGCCAGATCCTGAAACTCGCTTAGATCACCATCAGCCAGATATTCATCATCGAGACGCTGCCCCGGGCGGCCAAGTGTCCCAAAGGCCACTTCGATACCACGCGCCCCGACGGCGCGAAACGCGCGCGGGTTTGGATCGCGAATTCCCATCCAGGCAATCACTCTCGTCATATCGACACCCGCCGCTTCTAGCTCGGCCTGATGTTCCGGGCTATTAATTCCGGCCGTCATCATCAGGTCGGGTGCCAGACGCGCGACCTCTTTGGCTTGATCATCATTGTACGTGATGATCACGACATTATTCTCAGCCCCTGCGGCGCGAACATGGCTGATAATGTTACGGAAGCTGGTGGTGGGTTTCTTGTCGAGTTCAACAATCGATCCGCTCTCCTTGGCCCATAACAGCACGTCCGAGAGCTTTGGTGGATTAAAGCTGGTAATCTGCCCATCATTATCTTTCAGCAAGAGCTGAGAGATCGTCTCCCAGTCCGTATCGGCGACGAAGCCATCGCCCGTCGTGGTACGCCCGAGCGAGCGATCATGCATCAGGAACAGGACCCCATCACGGCTTTCAGCAACATCAATCTCGTGCAGGATCGTCGCCTCGGCGCGAGCATATTGCAGGGTTTCCAACGCATTCTCCGGGTAACCTGGTGCCGGACCCGCGCGATGCGAAGCGATCAGCATGCCTTCTGACTCGCGCACGCAATCAAAGAAAGCGGGCAGATCGCTTGCCTGAAACGCGCCAACCGCTGCGTTCTGCATAACGTCTGAAACGATTTCCGGTGCGGTCTGAATATCAGTTTCAGCGCTCGCATTAGAAACCACATTCACTGTTGTGTCCTGTTCCCCGCTGGAACACCCAACCAGAGCCAGACACAGCCCCCCAATAACACCCAAATATACCTGTCTCACACTTTGCTCCATCTCTTGCACCTGCTTTCCGCAGGGGTCGTGCTTGCCGATTATCCGTCCCCAACCTACAACATAAGAGAGAGCCCGTAAGGGCCTAAAACATGACAGTTTTCTGGAGGAAACCTATGCAGGGCATTATGCAGGACTGGCCGCTAACGGTCGACAAAATCCTTGAGCACGCAAAACTCATCAACCCAACACGTGAGATTGTGACCCGCCGGGTCGGCGGAGAGATTGTCCGTACCACATATGGCGACCTGTATAATGTCTCAAAACAGGTTTCCAACGCGCTGAAAGATGAGGGTGTTGGGCTTGGTGATCGTGTCGCGACACTCGGTTGGAACTCAGCCCGACATATGGCCAGCTGGTATGGCACAATGGGGATCGGCGCGGTCCTGCATACGATCAACCCGCGCTTGCACCCTGACCAGATTGCCTGGATTGCCAATCATGCCGAAGACAAGGTCCTGATCTTCGACATTACTTTCCTACCAATTATTGAGGCGATCAAAGACAAGTTGGAAACCGTCAAAACCTTTGTCATTTTCGCTGGCGCGGATGATATGCCGGAAAACTCCGTTGGCGCGGTTGCCTTTGACTTATGGATTGATGGCCGCTCAAACGAATGCGAGTGGGGTGGTTTCCCGGAAACTACGGCCTGTGGCCTATGCTATACGTCCGGAACCACGGGCAACCCGAAAGGCGTCCTCTACAGCCACCGCTCTAACGTCCTGCATACGCTGGTGACCATGAGTAAGGATGCCATGGGCATGGGCGCTGATGATGTCGTCTTGCCTGTCGTGCCAATGTTCCACGCCAATGCCTGGGGTCTGGCTCTGTCTTGCCCGGCAACGGGTGCCAACATGGTCATGCCCGGCGCGCAGATGGATGGCGCATCGATCTACGAACTGCTTGACACTGAGAAGGTGACAATTACGGCCGCGGTGCCAACTGTCTGGCTCATGCTGCTACAATATCTACAGGAAAATAACCTGAAACTGCCGCACCTGAAAAAGGTGATTATCGGCGGCTCAGCGATCCCTGAAAATATCCTACGCGCGTTTGAAATCGAATACGAGGTCGACGTGATTCACGCCTGGGGCATGACCGAGACAAGCCCTCTCGGCACACTCGGTACCCTACCCCCGCACCTGATGGATGCCGATATCGATACCCGCATGACCCAGAAACTCAAGCAGGGGCGCCCGCCGTTTGGTGTGGAGCTGAAAGTCGTCAATGATGAAAATGTTGAACAGCCTCGAGATGGACAGTCATCTGGTAAATTACTGGTTCGTGGCGCGGCAATTGCAGCTGGTTACTTCAAGGGCGATGGCGGCAATGTACTGGACGATCAAGGCTTTTTCGATACAGGCGACGTCGCCAACATCGATGAGTTCGGCACGATGCAGATCACGGACCGGGCCAAGGATGTGATTAAATCCGGTGGTGAATGGATCAGTTCCATCGACATCGAGAACATTGCCGTGGGCCACGCAAAAGTTGCCAATGCGGCCGCCATTGGCATCTACCATCCAAAATGGGATGAGCGCCCTCTACTGATCATTCAGGCCGCCGAAGGTCAGGAACCCACCAAGGAAGAAATTCTGGCTTCCCTTGAAGGAAAGATCGCCAAATGGTGGACCCCAGACGATGTTCAATTCGTTGAGGAAATCCCGCTTGGCGCAACCGGCAAGATCAACAAGCTGAAACTACGCGAAATGTTCAAGGACTATACGCTGCCGACCGCGTAGAGTGCGATCGCATTGGAGAAGGGCCGTCATGCACCACTTTGGCGGCCCTTTGACTTACCCGTATGCCAATCGCTCGGATGTCTCTTTGATATAGGTCTTGATCTGGGTTCGCGGTATCGGCTTTGAGAAATAGAAGCCCTGAACTGTTGGGCACCTCAGCTCGGAAACAAACAGTAAGTGCGCTGCGCTCTCAACCCCCTCGGCCACGAGATCAAGGTTTAGTTTGCGCGCCAGCTTGATCACAGCAAACAGAACCTGCCGGTTCACCGGGTCTGAGGCCCGCGAGATAAAAGCCCGATCAATCTTGAGCTTATCAATCGGTAGGCGCGAGAGATAATTTAGAGACGAATAACCCGTTCCGAAGTCATCCAGAGCCAGGCGAATCCCTAAGGCTTTGACCTCAGCCAAGCGACGCTGAATGAACTCCCAATTCTCCACAAGAGAGGTCTCGGTAATTTCAAGCTCAATCTGCTCAGGCTTGAGCCCTGTCAGCGCAAGCTGCTCACGCAGAAAATCGATATAATCCGGCGCGGCCAGCGACCGTGGCGAAATATTGAAAGCCAGCTTCATGTCATCTTCTAGCCAGTGCGAAGCTTCCCGCAGGGCCACTTTAAAGACACGCCGATCAATTTCCTCAATCACGCGTATACGCTCAGCAATCGGAACGAACTCCGCCGGCGAAACAAACCCCAACTCACGATCTGTCCAGCGCAAGAGCACCTCAAAGCCTCGAATTTTCTCGGTGACAATATCGATCTGCGGCTGAGCGACATAATCAAAATCTTCGCTATCAAGACTGGCATAAAGGCGACGGACAACCGCCTCGTGACGCTCATGCTCGTCTGACAGGTCACGATCATAAATCTTCCAGCGGCGGGTGTCATTTTCCTTGGCGGCGAACAGTGCAATATCCGCAGAGCGATAAATTCGGTCACTGCTTTCTTGCTTCAGGCAGCCTGTGGCAAGGCCGACTGAGATTGTCATATCGATATCACCCGCCCGCGTTGGAAACACATCTTCCGCAATATTGGCAACAGATGTGGCCAGTTGCTCCAGATCCACGCCAGCGGCTGCCCCAACCAACGCAAACTCATCTCCACCTAATCGGTAAAGATCAATGCCCGCTAGCTTCAAATCCTCAATACGTGAGACGACGCCGGTTAGAATATCGTCGCCAACCCCATGACCATGAAGGTCATTGATCTGCTTAAAGCGATCGAGATCGATCAAGCAAAGCAGTAACTCTGTCTCGGCAATGCTGGCATCGGAAATATGCATGCGATCATCAAAGGCCCGTCGATTCAGACACCCTGTCAGCGGGTCACGTGCAGCAACCTGCTCGAGCTCATCGCGGCGTGTACGAAGCTTAAAGGCCAGCCTGGTCATTGAGCGCCCAAAGGCCGCCGTCGAAAGGCCACTACCCAGACAGGAAGCCCAGCACGCCATGATGAACAGATGGCTCTCATTTGTCCCCCCGAGTGACAAAGATGCCAGAAACAGCACAGAAAGACAGAGGAGCAGAAAGAATGAAATGCGCAGACACGTACGCCAGGGAAACATCATGCATAGCGCCACTGGCATCTGTGCAAATAACAGCAATCCCGGGGACAGGAAATGCGCGTTCCAAACGCTATCCAAGGCAAGCGAGGCACACCCCCAAACCGTAAACCAGACTGCAACGAAGGGTACGTTCCGGGTCACCAGGATCAAAACGGCCGAGAACATGGTCGCCAGAACTGTGAAAATCTGCGCCATCAAATATAGCGAAGACCCACTATTGATTGCTGTTGGAATCAATATCATTCCAGCAAGGGGGCCAGACAGTAAGGGCCACAGGAGCAAGGCGTCTGCACGAAGCTGCTCTTCCTTTGATGCGCTTTCAGGAAGAGCGACCAAACTGCTGATAAAGTGCAGGAAACTAATAACTTTGTCGGACAGACCCACCATAGTGCCCTTATAGGAGAAGGGTGTAAAAACGACGTTTGAACATTCGCGTTGAGTTTACCCTCACCGTTCAGAAACAATTTACGTCTGAAAAGATTGCCTCATGGGCTGACACGATCTAACTGACAGCCAAACAAATTGGGAGCGCGGACATGACATCTGAGACCACACCACAATCTGCCGGTTGGCGCATGAAAGTCTCTGCTTTTGCATTGGCAGCAGCCATTTTCGCGGTTCTCTGGTTTGCAATTGCTGCGCTTGGAACAAAGTGGGGTTGGTGGCCATGGCAGGTTGGCTTAGGCCAAATGACCATCGGAACCGGGCCAATGATCACCATGATCGCATTAGGTTTATCGATCATTGCGCAAATCATTGCCCTCATTAAGGCCCCACGTGTACGCCCCTTCATCATTGCTCTATTGGCAACGCTGATCAGCGCGATGGCTCTGTTCCGGCTTGGCGGATTTGGCGCGCAAGCCGCTGCTCTGCCACCAATCCATGACATTCAAACCGACTGGAGCGATCCTGTTCGCTATACAGAGGCCATCCTGTCGGCACGTGAAGCCCAAGGCGACACAAACCCGGTTCTGGATGCGCCAACAATCCCAGAAGGGGCTAATGCCCGTTGGCCAGGCATGGGCGGCAAGCTTGTCTCTGTTGCGCAGGAAGAAGCTGAAACCAAAGGCGAAGAAGGCGAAACCGTCTATCCGCCGATTGATCCAGTCTACTTTGATCAGGCCCCAGCCGAAGTCGCCGCTCTTGCAGAGCGCATCGCCCAGAACAAAGGTTGGGAAATCGTCACCCCCCTTGCGGGCCAAGAGGCCAATGACACCATCCAGCTCGAAGCAACCGCAACATCGGGCTGGTTCGAATTCAAAGACGATGTCGCGATTCGCATCCGCGCTGTTGAGGGCGCGACTCGTGTGGATATGCGATCAACCAGCCGCGTTGGCCTGTCAGACATTGGGGCCAACTCAAAGCGGGTCTATGGCTTTATGATGGAGCTGCTTGATCGCGGCGATGGTCGGGTTGAAGACTAAACAGTCACCTCAACCAGCCTAAACGAGCTTTGCACAAGAGGGGCGTCTGTATCACATGTGACGCGCCCTTCATCGATCAACTTCACCATATGACCCAGCAGGCTCATGCAGGCTGCTGGGAACAGGCGCTCTTCGAGGCCAACATACATGGCTTTGACCATATTCGGGATTGAGGTTTCACCCTCTTTCATCATCGCAATGACACCGTCTTCGCGGTTCTGACGGTGCTGGCGATATTCGCCAATAAACTCTTTTACGAAAGCTGCACCTTCGATCGGGGAACCATGTGTCGGCCAGAGAATATCGAAGTCGCGTTCTTCAATCTTGTCGAGGCTGCGGAAGTAGTCGGCCATATGCCCATCCGGTGGTGCCACGATTGTCGTAGACCAGCCCATGATGTGATCACCTGTCAGACAAGCGTTCTCTTCTTTTAGCGCGAAGCAAAGATGGTTCGTTGTGTGACCGGGCGTTTCGATGGTCTCAAGCGTCCAGCCCGGTCCCTCAAAAACATCGCCGTCACCAATACAGACATCCGGCGCGAAACCAGGATCATCTTCGCTGCCCAACTCACCTTTTGCTGTGGGCTCACCGCAGCCTTTCGCGTAGACTTTACACCCGGCCCACTCAGCAAGCGGTTTGGCCAAGGGCGAATGATCTGAATGACCATGCGAGACCAAGACACATTTGACTGTCTCCCCCTCAAGCGCGGCCTTCAAAGCTTCAAAATGCTCTTCCTGATGCGGACCTGGATCAATAACCGCAACCTCACCCTTACCGACAATGTAAACCCCTGTACCAACATAGGTGAACGGGCCTGGATTATTCGCGATCACACGACGCAGGAGGGGAGAGACTTGCTCGACTTTGCCATACTCAAAGTCAATTTCACGAACGAAGGGAATTGCCATAGGGAGGGGCCCGTTTCTTGTTATCTTTTTCTACGCTCTGGTCTTATAGCGACCGGTTTTGCAACCCCGGCAAAACCCTTATTTTTTCTTCGGCGCGAACGCAGCGACAAAGGCTTTAGCCATACGGCGGGTCGATTTTAGCTTGTCACCAAGCTTCAAAGCGACCGGTGGCCCCATATCGGTTTTGTTCGCGTCAACAATATAGATCTTGCCGGACGCATTATCCCGTAGCACGTCAACGCCGCCCCATTCCAGTCCGATCTCTTCAGCAAATCGTGAGATCACCGTGATCTCATTTTCGCTATAACAATTCTGTGGGGTGTCTAGCAGGACTTCTGCATTCTCGTTCAGGAAACGACGTCCAATCTCGCGGCGCTTGCGGAAGACGATGGCCGGTTTGCCGCCGCAAATACAACAACGCAGATCTTCGACCAACCCGCCCTCAATCTCATTATCCACCAGAACCTGATAGGTTTTGTCTGGCAGGGGCTGCATCGGCCCTTCAATAACACGCCCATCATGAGCGGCATTCATCTCAGACTTTTCAACCATCGTCCCAGTATGGTCCGCCGGGTTCACAGCCAGAGAGTAACCTGCTGCTCGCTCGAACGCAGCAGCAACGGCAGACTTGGAAATGTCACGACAATCAAAATTGACCAGCTTCGCGCCGACCTTAACAGGCGGCGGATTATGATCTGTCGTCGTAGAATCATCAAACTGGAAAACGATATCAGCGACTGAACAATCAGAAATCAATTTGGCGCCAGAGGCATGCATAACCGGCCAGATAAAATACCAGGGCCGTGGCTTGTCCGGATAAAACGCAATGGTTGGGCGTTTATGCCCCGTCAGCCGACGCCATGTCCGCCAGGACTGCGCCAGAGTATAGAATGTCAGCCAGGTAAAAATGTCATTTGCCAGAGACTTGGTCGCAGGAACGCGATGCCCGGTCTTTTTCACAAGCCAAGCACCATTCTCATATTTGAAGTCTGTCAGCCAGTTCCGTGACATACTTTACTCCTAAGCGCCCCTGAAAGCACACATTACCTGAATCGCACGCCAAGCACATACGTTCAAGTCACAGGTTCAACAGCTTACGTGATTATTTGTTCACAATATGGCATGCCACGCGTTATAGCAGCGCTCTCAGACTTGAAAGATCGTACCCGGCCCCTGCAGCTGTATCGACGATTTCCTCACCCATGCCCTGTCCTGCATGGGTAAGGGCCCAAGCTGTAATTGAACGTGTCCCTGTGCGGCAATACGCCAAAACCGGAGATGGCGCTTCAGCAAGCGCTGCTCCAATACGTTCCAGAATCTCAGGTGTCGGTGCGCCCGAGAATGGGATTGCGACGAAAGCCAGTCCCAGCTCTTCTGCTTTGGTGCGGATCGCGCCCATGCGTGGCTGCGTGATACCACCCTCCCCGTCAGGACGATTGGCGACAATCGTCTTGTATCCTGCTGCCGCAATCGCTTCGACATCATCTGGACCAATCTGGGGTGCGACGGCAAATCCGTCTGTAACCTTACGAATCTCAACCATGAGGACCTCTCCGGTGCATGTGGGCGTTGACAAGCTTTCCTGTCCCGTGAACCTAGGAACCTAAACTCGCTGTTCCAAGTCAGTAGCCGCGATTAGTACCCATTTCATACGGAGACAAGAGCTTAACGTGTCAGCCCTTCAACGAAGTCTATCCCGTATTCCATGGGCCTATGTCGCTCGACGTTTGCTCATCGCGATTCCGACTCTGCTCGTGATTATCACTGTCGCTTTCTTCATGATGCGCATGGCGCCTGGGGGCCCGTTCGATGGTGAGAAAAAGCTCCCGCAAGCCACGATGGATGCGATCAATGCCAAGTTTGGCCTCGATCAGCCCTTGTGGAAACAATACACAGATTATCTCTGGGGCGTCATACAGCTCGATTTTGGCCCCAGCATGAAAACGCTCGGCAAAAGCGTGAATGATATGATTTCCGACGGGCTGCCAATCAGCTTGTCTATTGGTTTTCTGTCGATGGGCCTTGCCATTGTCGTCGGCACGACACTCGGGATTTTCGCCGGCCTGCGTCAGAATACAGCTGGTGACTATACCGTTATGGGCTTTGCAATGGCCGGGATTTCCATTCCGACTTTTGTTAGCGGTCCGATCCTGATCCTTCTTTTCGCATTGGGCGCTGGTATTTTCGCAGTCGGTGGCTTGGGCACCTATCCCAATATCGGGATGACCTTCCACAATATGACTCTGCCAGTTGTGACACTGGCTCTGCCTCAAATCGCGATCATATCCAGATTGATGCGTGCGAGCATGATTGAGACCATGCGCTCTGGCCATATTCGCACGGCCCGCGCCAAGGGCCTGAGCGAGCGGCAAGTGATCATGAAGCATGCCCTGCCCGCCGCCATCCTGCCACTGGTCAGTTATGCTGGCCCCGCCATGGCCCGGGTCATGACAGGGTCACTTGTGATCGAGAAGATTTTCGGCCTGCCTGGTATGGGCACCTATTTCGTCGATGGTGCCATTAACCGCGACTATACGCTGGTTATGGGTGCGCTGATTATCTACGCAACCCTGATCGTACTGTTCAATCTCATCGCAGATGTGCTCTACGCCCTGCTGGACCCGAAGGTGAAGTATGACTGACGGTATCGATCTCACAAATCGCAAAGAGCCGATTGAGCAGGCCATTCAAGGTGGTCGTTCGCTTTGGGATGATGCACGCGCCCGCCTGTTCCGGAACAAGGCCGCTGTGACCTCGATGTGGATCCTTGGCCTTCTGGTCATCATCGCGGTGTTTGGCCCGTTTGTCTGGGTGCATGACTATCGCACAATCTCAACTAATGGTGAGCTAAGCCCCACTTTGCAAAACTGGCACATTCTGGGGACAGATACACAGGGACGAGACCTGTTCGCTCGTCTGATGATCGGTTTGCGCATCTCACTCGCTGTCGGCCTTGTCGCAACAATTGTCTCCCTGATCATTGGCGTGACATGGGGCGCTGTCGCTGGCTTTGTTGGCGGACGTGTCGACAATATCATGATGCGGTTCGTCGATGTGCTTTATGCGATGCCCTTCATTTTCTTCGTGATCCTGCTTCTGACGGTCTTCGGGCGGAACATCATCCTGATCTTTGCCGCGATTGGCGCGGTTGAATGGTTGACCATGAGCCGGATCGTGCGCGGCCAAACGCTCGCCATCAAGAATATGGAATTCATTGAAGCCGCTCGGGCAACAGGTGTTCCTTTCTTCACCATGATCCGCCGCCACATCCTGCCAAACGTCGTTGGTCCAGTTGCCGTCTATGTGACGCTGACCATTCCGGTCGTCATCATGGCCGAAAGCTTTCTGTCTTTCCTCGGTCTTGGCGTAAACGAGCCGCTGACTTCGCTTGGCGTTCTGATCTCGCAGGGTGCACGTGAGATGCAGGATAAGCCCTGGATGCTCCTCGCCCCAGCCCTGACCATGATGATCACGCTGCTCTGCCTGAACTTTATCGGCGACGGTTTGCGTGATGCGCTGGATCCTAAGGAGCGGTAAGCTAATCTGTTGTTTCCAAGTCTTGGTTTGTAGACTTGGCACTGCGGGCAAGCTTGAGCGCGGTGCTTAGTGCATCGGCTTCACTCGTCTGAATATCTGGGATGACGCCTACACCCTCCCAGTTGTCGCCCGTGATGGTACTGATCGGACGCTTTGTCGGCGTATAGACCGTGAAACCGCCTGAAAGCGCCGTCCCACCATCCAGCATATGAGCACCGCCCCCTGAAGATTCGCCTATCACAGTTGCCCGGCCAGTTGTCTGAAGTGTGTAAGCCACAGCTTCTGGCGCCGAAAACGTATCCTTGTTCACCAGCACAAAAACCGGGCGCTCCGTCCCATAGCGTACCCATAAGACGGATGGTTCTTCTCGAGGTGTCACTGCCTCAATGCGTGACTCCATTTTGATCGGAGACGCCGTTCCAGGCTCTAGAAATGTCCACTGCAGCGGCCATGCCGTTTCCGGCGACCCTCCATGATTGTCGCGCAAGTCCAAAACCAAAGCATCTGTGTCGGCAACAAGATCAAAGGCTGCTCGATAGAAAGGATATGCAGCCTCTAACTCAAAGAATGACTTGATCCGGATGTACCCAATATTGCCCTCAAATACCTGCACATGCGTAATGCCCTGCCCCATGGTGCTACCAGACTGACGCCACTCCTCGATCCAGTCATTGTCTTCCTGCTCAGCTGTCACCTCAACGTAAAAATGGTGATCACCAGAAACTTGGCGAATATCCTTGGTAAGGTTGGACGCAAAAGCCTCTTTAACTGAGCAGTTAGCACTTACGTCTGAAGAGGCTTCCAGCATGCGCAATTCCGACGCAATGCGCTGCGCCTCGGCTTCGATAACATATGCCGTCTCAATCTGATCGGCAGCATCAAGAACAACCGCACGTTCAACATCGCAAAGCGCTGTTAGAGTCAGTCCGGAAACCAGGAGGCTTATCATTTACTCTTCCTTCTTTGATTGAGGCTGAGCACGCTGGATGCGCGCCCTAAAAGGCGTTTCACGCAAGTCTTGTTCGATTGCCGACAAGGCCCTCAAAAATTCAGGGGCGGCATCAGAAATGAGCGAAAGAGCCGCTTGGTCGATCTGCTGGCTCAGGATATGAACCCGGTCCATCATTGCCTGTCCTGCATTGGTCAACGCTAACAAGGATACTCTTGCATCACTGGGATCACGGGCGCGCTCAAGTAGCCCATTCTTCTCCATTGCCTTGCTGATTTGCAGAACAGAAACATGTGAACTGCCCAAGGCATCTGCTGCACGCTGCACGGGCATTGGCCCCTTCTCACGCAGCAAAAAACTGAGCGCAAACCATCGCTGCTCAAACCCTAACTCTTCTCGATAGAGCTGATTGACAGGCCCATTCAGGTTTTCAAACAGACGTCTAAGCCTCGTTCCCAGCGCCGTAACGCCCAGGCTTTGGAGGTAATCACGATCAATAGTCATTTAATGTAAGTACTTACATATAAGCATAAAAGCAAGCCCTATCTTGGGCAATCTATTCGATAGATCGGATAAGTGCGGGTTATCTAAACCGGCACCACATCAAATGGCGCGGTTACGCGGGTGGCATTTCCGCTAATCGGTTCCGTCCCATGCCAGAGATAGCTTGGAAACAGGACGAGAATGCCTGCTTCTGGCTGGATCCACTTTTGCGGCGAGGTATCTGTCCGCGTTGGAAAAGGCGGTTCGCCGAACTTGATCCAGCCTGCTTTGCTGTCACCTGCCCGGGTTTCAGGCGGAACCGATGCATAATAAGCGGAACTGATCCAGCCCTCGGAATGGATATGGTTTACGTGATTGCCACCACCGGTCAGCTTGACCGACCAACACCCATTAAACCGATAGTTGCCGGAATTTCGGGCGGTCAGCGGATGTTCCGGCTCTTTACCAATATCGGCCATATAGGCCCGGATCGGCGTGTCGAGCGCTTTGATGTATGCCTGAATGACAGGGTCAGGTGTCGTGACAAGGTCTCGCGAGGTTTGCATCCCAAGCCGCAAGGACTGATCAAGCGGGTGCGTTGTAAATCCGCGTACAGGCTCAAGCGCTTCGAGGAAAGCGTCATTGAAACTCTCAATAGAGCTAAACCCTTCCGGCACCGGCAATTCATATGACCGGACATGTGCATCCATGTCGACGATAAACTCATAGAGCGGATCGCCCATAACCCGCAGAGCAGTCGCCTCATAGGCCAGCCAATGCTGGCTGTTTGGCTCTGCTGCGCGAAGCGGTTGGATAATCGACAGGGCCCCTGCCCCATCACCCACCATCAACCGACCACACGCCGCCGCATCAATAACAAACGGATCATGAGGCATAAGCGCCAAAGCTGCCTCACCTGCCTCATAGGCTTCATCAATCTGCTCCAAATCACGGTGCAGAACAGATTTAATCGCGAGGCCCGCTGCTGCAGTCTTATGTCGCTCCGGCAGCGCTTCCCATGCATCCAGCGCCCTCTGCAGGTCACCTGATTGGCCACGCAAATCGACAGCCATCAGGGCAAGGTCATCGGGAACATGAGATAAGAGCTCTTCGAAACCTGTATGATCACTCGCCATCCAAAGCGAGTTCGCCAAATTCTTCAGAACGTGCGCTTCAGGTCGCTTGACCCAAGCCGTTTTCAGGTCCGCGATGCCGGCCTCAATCTGACTGGCCTCACACCGCGTGCGTCCGCGCATAAACCAGACCGCAGCATCATCTACACCTTCATTGAGGAGATGAGTGTAGGCTGCATCAGCTTCTTCTAATCGACCAAGTTCTGTATCGGCCATCGCGGCATTGTACCGGGCCGCAACATCGTAAGGCTTGTGAGAGAGAACAAGATGCCAGACTTCACTCGCTTCAGCCCAGCGCTTCTGTGCATTCAGAGCCTTGCCCAGTCCGGTCAGAGCTGGCTCCCAATTTGATCGCAAACTCAGCGCACGCCGGAAGAACTTCTCTGCTTCGACGGCCTGTCCCGCATCCATGGATACGCGGCCCTGATTGTTTGGAATCTCCGGATTTTGCCGATCAGCAGCCTCTGCGCGTTCCAGCCAGTTCAAGGCTTGGGCAAACTGCCCGGCTTTTCGCTCAACCAGTCCAAGAATATGCCAGGCTTGCGGGTGATGCACGGTTTGCAGAACAGTCCGCGCGGTCGCAAGATCACCGCGCTGGTAAGCGGCATAGCCTTTTGCAATTGCAGCTTCAGCGCCTATCAAAGAAACAACTCCAAGGGGTCTCGCCCGGCTTCACTCTCATAAAAACCCAGCGTTTCAAACGTCTGCTGCATCGTGCCAGAGAGCGGCGCCTGCAACACTAGAGGTTTTCCCGTAGCGCGCGGAATCACCAAAGCTCGGGCATGCAAGTGCAGGCCTTTGCCAACACCCTGTGGCACCTCACGGGCGGTTTCGTACTTATCATCGCCGAGAATAGACGTGCCAAGCTCATGCATATGAAAGCGTAACTGATGCGTGCGCCCTGTAGCGGGTTTCAGCGCGACCCATGCTGCGCGCTGCGCCGCTGTAGAGACAACCGTATAATCGGTAATCGCGTGCTTGGAGACCTTATCACCATGCGCGCCCATGATCATGCGTTCGCGGCCTTCCGGCCCTACGCCCTTGCGCATCCAGCTGCGTAACTGGCCTGACATGGGGTGCGGGACACCCACCGTCACCGCCCAGTAGACCTTTTGCATGTCACGTGAGCGAAAGAGCGCGCCAAGCCGGGAAGCCGCCGCAGGTGTTCGCGCAATCGCCAATAGGCCGGATGTTTCCTTGTCCAGGCGATGGACCAGTCGCGGACGATACTGACCATCACTGAGCGCATCCAGCATACCATCAATATGCCGCCCGCCTTGCTTGGTTCCACCCTGAACCGCAATCCCAGCCGGCTTGTTAAGGACAAACATCTCGTCATCTTCATGCAGAATCAAAGGACACAAGAAAGCCAGCGCCTTGCTGTCAGGCTTTTTCGGAGCGCTCCACGGCTCACCACTATCGGCTTTGGACGTGTAGGGCGGCAGGCGTACTTCCATACCCGCTTCGAGACGGGTGTTGGACTTTGCACGCGCACCATCGACCCGGATTTGCCCCTTGCGCAACAGCTTCTCCAGCTCGCCCTGCGTCATCGGCATCCGCCGTTTAACCCAACGATCAAGGCGGACACCGCCCTCCTTGTCGGTAACAGTTTCGGTGATCACTTGCCCACTCATGATAAAGCCCGCTTAAGCACAAAGAGACCAACAGCAAAGGCGGCAACCGCGCCCGTCATATTCGCCAAAGCATAAAGCGTACCGCGCAGAGGATCGCCGATCATGAAGAAGTGCACGGTCTCTCGGGAAAAGGCAGAGAATGTCGTGAAGGCGCCAAGCAGCCCAACCCCGACAAACAAATAAAGAGCACCCTCCCCGGCGAGGTCACGCGTTGTCAGCCAGCCCAGCAGAGCACCAAGTATAAGACTACCGACAACGTTCACAGCAAAAGTCGCCTGCGCACCATTGCCGATGGCAACCCCAGCGCCGTAGCGTAGGCAAGCCCCGATCGCACCGCCCATAGCAACAAGAAGAAAATTCATCATGGCCGCTACATACGCCGCATTTAATGCACCTGAAAGGCTGCAAAAGCTTTGCGCGTCCAAAACACGGGCTATAACGATAAGAAATAATCATGAGAGAGGGAGAATACCGCATGAGTGATGTCGCAGATGCGCCACAACAGAAAGGATTTCTCGGCTGGGTCGAGAAGACCGGCAACAAATTGCCGGATCCGGTATTTATCTTTTTCTATTTGATCATCTTCCTGGTGGGCATCTCAATTGTTGCCGACCTGATGAATGTGGCGGCAAACCACCCCACTCAAGTCAATGCAGATGGCACACCGAAAGTCGAAGATGCGGTCAGTCTGCTCTCACCCGAGAACATTCAGCGCCTCTGGGTCGAAATGCCCAAGACCTTCACACACTTCCATCCGCTGGGATATGTTCTGGTCGTGATGCTGGGCGCCGGTGTTGCGGAACGATCCGGCCTGTTTGCAAGTGCTATTCGCGGCGCCGTTCGCAATGCACCGAAAGTGCTTCTGACACCACTCGTGGCTTTGGTCGCGATGCTATCCAACCATGCTGCCGACGCTGGCTATGTTGTGATGATCCCACTTGCAGCAATTCTGTTTGCCTCAGCCGGACGGCATCCATTGGCCGGGATCGCAGCAGCCTTTGCGGGCGTATCGGGCGGCTTCTCAGCAAATGTCGCGCCCGGGCAACTGGACGCCTTGCTCTTTGGAATTACCGAAACGGCCTATGCCTCCAGTAATATTGATGCGGGCTGGACGGTGAATATCGCTGGCAACACCTATTTTATCATCGCGCTTTTGTTTATCTACATGCCGATTATCTGGTTTGTGACCGATAAGATTATCGAACCGCGCCTTGGCAAATGGGTTCCAGATTCCGATGATGCGAAAAGCTATGCAGAGGAAGATAAACCCCTAACCACTGAACAAAAGAAAGGCCTTCGTAATGCAGGCCTCGCTGTTCTGGCGGTCTGTGGCCTTTGGGCCTTCATGACCCTTGGGCCGGGAACACCGCTCTTGGCCGATGGCCCGGGGACCGAAGGGGATCCTTGGTACACGAAGGCTGGACCCTTCTTCCAATCTCTGGTCGCAGGTTTCCTAATCCTCTTTCTTGCTGCTGGCTGGGCCTATGGTGCGGCTGCGGGCACGATCAACAATCATAGAGACCTTGTAAACATGATGGCCGAGGCGATGAAGGATATGGGGTATTATCTCGTTCTTGCCTTTGCTGCGGCTCACTTTGTCGCCATGTTCGGATGGTCGAATCTTGGCCTGATCAGTGCCGTTCATGGCGCCGATGCCATTCAGAATAGTGGCCTGCCATTGCCGATCGTTCTGGGCATGATCGTCCTCTTTTCAGCAATGCTGAACCTGTTTGTTGGCTCGGCCAGTGCGAAATGGGCGCTCATGGCCCCAGTTCTGGTTCCGATGTTGATGCTGCTGGGCATTAGCCCGGATGGCGCGACGGCTGCTTATCGTGTCGGCGATGGTGCAACCAATATCATCACCCCGCTCATGGTTTACTTCCCACTGATCCTGGTCTTCGCTCGTCGTTGGAAAGCCGATTTCGGCATCGGTAGCCTGACCGCGATGATGATCCCATACTCAATCTGGCTGCTCGTTTCAGGGGTCGCCCTGATGATGCTCTGGATTTTCCTCGGTCTGGACCTTGGCCCCGGTGCCCCGGCTCAGATCCCGATTCCGGGCGCAAGCTAAACAGGGTTTCATGTTGATCGTGCAGACGAGGCTCGCAATTTTGCCCCAAATTGGGGTATAAGGGCCATATGGAAGAGTTGAGTGCCTCGTCTGAAAATCGTTACGCTGCCATGCAGCAGCGCCTGAATGAGGCGCGAAGAACCGGGCGCTGGCTGCTCTGGTCCGGTCTTGGATTAGCTTTTTTATGGTGGGGTGCAGCCTTTGGCGGCACCGTCGCACTGGTGGGTATGTCGACGATTCAGGCGGCCCAGCCTGCCTTGATCATCGCTGGCAGCATAACCATCCTGCTCCCTGGCTTGCTCATGATTGTGGCCAGCCTGTTCGCCAAGGAACAGGTTCGCGCCAGTGCTGCAAATGCTCTGGTGCTTGAGGCCGCCTCACAGCTTTTGCGTCCCCTTGAGACGACCAGTGCCGAAGGTATCAGCTTTGCCCAGTCCATGGCCAAGGCCAGCAGCGATGTCGATAAGACGATGAACCACGCTCTGACCGCCATGCGCGCTGTCTCTGAAGAGCTCGGCGATGAACGCCAGCGGCTTGAGTCCGTCACCTATGCCAGCGCCGATAATGCCCGGGAACTCAGCGTTCGCCTCGCTGCGGAACGAAATTCCATGGAGCAGTTGACCAGCGACCTTCAAGGGCAAACCCAAACCCTGAACGATGCCATCCCGCGTCAGGTCAAAATGATGGTCGATGCGGCTAGTATGGCTTCCGCCGAAGTTGCAACAGCCGAGGAGGGTCTGAAAGAACGGCTCGCCTCGCTGAACCATACCGGGCAGTCTCTGAAATCCCGCATTGAAGCGCTCGACACGTTGGCCGCTGAGGCTGGCAAGCGCAATGAAACCTTGCTCTTCGCGATCACGCGTATGGAGGAAAAACTAGAGCAATCGCGCAAAACGGTTGAGACGGCCTCGCGCGCTGGCGAGCTTGCAGCTGCTGCCGCGAGCACAACCGGGGATCGCCTGATCGACTCGGTCAAAGCCGCTCTGGATCAGGCAAGACAAGCCAGTAAGGAAATTCAAGAGCAAAGCTTCCAGGCCTCTGAGTCGGCAGCGAATGCGCTGGCAAAGCTCAAAGCCGCTGGGCGCGAAACCGCCTCCGCTGTGCAAGCGGCCAAGGATGAACTGGATACAGCCTCATTTACCCCCAAAGCGGTCGAGGAGGATGTCTTTGATATCCCGGAAACCCCACCGGAGCCGCCTAAGCCTGCACCACATACAAAACCTGATACCGAGCCCGTTAATGGTGTCGCCCCTTCGCCTTCGCGCGTTGTGGAAGAAGACTTGTTCGATGCCTCGGCAGACCGAATGGCCGATGCCTTGTTGGCGTCAGAACCACTCGCTGACGAAGATATTCTTGAAGCCGCTCCAGAGCCAGACACGGAAGCACCGGATATGGCTGTTGATGCGGTCTTCGAAGAGGAAGACGGCATTGACCCGTTCGAAGCCGAACTGGCCTCGACACCCGCCCCTATTCCTCCACGCGCAGTCACCGCGAATGGCAATGCCAGCCTGAGCGAAATCATTGCCGATATGGAGCGCGAAGACACCCCTGCCCTGTCGCGTGAGGAAACGGCCGAACAGCTGATCATCTATCTTGGGGATTCTGGCATACGTCTTGGCGATATTTTCAAGCCCAAGGATAAGAAAAAAATCGCTCTTTCAGCCCGCAAAGGCGACACGAAACGCCGGATGGCCACCCGCCAGTCCGCCGGGCGTCAGGTCGAACGGGTCCGCAGCCGCCTGCGCGGAGACAGTGAGCTGATGTCTCTTGCCCGTGATTTTGTTGCGCTGGAGGAAAGCGACGCGCTGAATGCCCTCGAGAACACGCGAGAGTCGCGGAAAAATGCCAGCTCGCGTTTGGCGACATACCTTTTGGTCGACGCAGCGCTCGACTAATCAAGCTTCGCGAAAAAGCTCTCATAAAGGTCCAACGCTTCGGCTTCAAACAAACCTGTTTCGACCTGAATGCCCGCTTCCCGCAAGCGAGACAGACCGCCATCCCCTTGGGGGTGCTTATCTTTTGTGGCAACAACCACACGAACGATCCCGGCCTCAATCAAGCGTGAGGAACAGGAAGCCTCCCCGGTTGAACGCTCATGACACGGCTCAAGGGTGACATAGGCTGTTCCCCCCGCTGCCGCGCCTTGGGGCAAGCGCTCCAAGGCAATCTGCTCGGCATGAGGACGCCCTGTATCCCCGGTCGCCCCCTCACTCAAACGGCGTCCATCACGATCAACAATCACACACCCCACAGATGGGTTTTCCCCCGTACGCCCATACTGAAACTGCGCAAGCTCCAGAGCCCGGTTCATATGCAACTGGTCCGGGGTCATTCAAACACAACCGTACGGTGACCATTCAGAAAGACCCGGCCCTCAGCATGTGCGCTCACCGCACGCGCCAGAACACGCGCCTCCACATCCTTACCCAGCTCAACCATCCGCTCGGCTGTCATCCGATGATCTGCAGCCATAACGTCCTGCGCAATGATTGGCCCCTCATCGAGGTCCGCAGTGACATAATGAGCCGTTGCCCCCATCAGTTTGACCCCGCGCGCATGCGCCTGATGATAGGGGCGTGCGCCCTTGAAGCTTGGCAGCGCAGAGTGGTGAATATTGATACACCGCCCCTCCAGCTCTCGCGAAAGCTCGTTTGAGAGGATCTGCATATAACGCGCCAGAACGATGATCTCTGCGCCTGTTTCGGCAATCAGCGCTTTAAGGTGATTTTCAGCCTCAACCTTCGTGTCCTTGGTCACCGGGACATGATGGAAAGGAATGTCATGGCGATCAGCATGCCATTTGCCATCGGGATGATTGGACACGACAGCGACAATGTCCGCCCCTA
The DNA here is from genome assembly GCF_045287255.1 of Hyphomonas sp. FCG-A18. Lineage (GTDB taxonomy): Bacteria > Pseudomonadota > Alphaproteobacteria > Caulobacterales > Hyphomonadaceae > Henriciella. The sequence continues at coordinate 620,977 of NZ_CP137142.1, read as the reverse complement.
AACGCCCGCGCCGATGTCGGTAAAGGAGGTCATTGAGGCAATGATCGCCCTTAGATACCATGATCAGGGCCTTAGGTTGCGCATCGGCCCGGCGTAGCGACCAATCAATCTGGCGGCGATCAGCCAATGCGCCAAACCCATCTTCAAAGGCTGCGGGCTGGAAACCATCCTCAGCCTGAAACCGCGCCCAAATGAAGAAGCGCTTGGTTTCCGGATCACCGAAATCGTGGCTTTCAATGACATTTAGGCGGTGACTGGCCAAATGCCCCATGACATCGGCGAGGATACCAATAGCGTCCGGGGCAGCCGCGCGCAGGATGTACTCTCCGCTGCTCATGGTAGTTCTGGCAAGGCCTTCGCGCGGTCTTCATCAAGGTAGCGCGCAGAGATCGGGCTCATATTGCTATCAAGCTCAAGGACGAGCGGGTTACCCGTCGGAATTTCAACGCTGGTAATTGTGTCATCCGAGACCCGGAACAAATGTTTGACCAAGGCCCGCAAGGAATTGCCATGCGCGGAAATGATTGTGTCCTTACCATCGCGCAGAACTGGCGCGATCGCCCCGCGCCAATAGGGCAAGACGCGTTCAAGGGTTAATTTCAAGCTCTCAGCTTCTGGCACTTCAACGCCTTTATAGCGGGGGTCAGATGACAAATCGTACGGGCTATCGGCAGCCATGGGCGGCGGTGGAATGTCATAACTCCGGCGCCAGATGTGAACCTGATCATCACCATATTTGGCGGCTGTTTCAGCCTTATCCAATCCAGTCAGACCGCCATAATGACGTTCATTCAAACGCCAGTGCTTCTCAACCGGAAGCCAGGCCCGATCCATTGCCGCAAGGCTCAGCCATAGCGTGCGAATGGCACGGGTCTGCAGGCTGGTAAATGCATAGACAGGCTCAATCCCTGCGGCCTTTAGCAAGGCCCCGCCTTTGACCGCCTCAGCCTCGCCCTTTTCAGTCAAGTCCGCATCCCACCAACCGGTAAAACGGTTGTCGAGATTCCACTGGCTTTGGCCATGGCGGGTCAGAATCAGAGTGGTCATTGGCGTGCTCTCACTTATGGCAAAAAACTCAACAGATGCCTGTTACACGCATTAACTCCCGAAAGGCCAGTACGACATGATAACCTGTCGCAGCTGTCATGCTGTCGACAACAGGGTCCCCTTCCGCATCAAAATGGTCAATCCACCCGCCTTCCGGCGTTAGAAAAGAGTCCATCAGCACATCAAAGCTCATAACAGCACGATCCGCATATAGCGGTTCACCCGTTAGCTCAAACAATGCCAAATGAGCTTTAAGCGCATCCGTTTGCTGCCATGTCCGCCGCGACTTATCGATGGGCCGCCCATCGCGGCGGACACGATTAAAAACATGTCCCTTCGGACACAAACTGGCACACCCTGTTTTGTATAAAGGGTAGAGGCTATGTGTTTCATCTTCGCCGCATAGAAGCGCATGCTGCCTTAACAGCCAGACCCACTCGAACTGATGGCCAGGTTCGATAACATCGAAAGCTTCTTCAGACAGAGGCTGCCAGTCCAATGTAAACCATTCACATAAAGCACCACTCTTTTCATCGAACATGTGTTTTTCAAATAAGGCTATAATCTCCTTGGCACGCATCAGGTGTATCGTTCTGCGGTCAGCCTGAAACAGAGCGTGACACGCCTCAAGCAAGTGCATGTGCGGATTTTGGTCGCGATAACTCAAACGAGGAATGGTTTCTAAATACCCCCCGTTCTCAAAGTCCCAGAAATACTTGTCGAGAACGGTCAAAATCTCATACGCCGGATCTAATGTCGTTCCTGCAACACGGTGTGCCTGGGCCAATGCAAAGAGGACGAAAGCGGTATCATAAAGGACACTGTAAGAACCTTGCAGACGGACATCTCTCAACGACAGCAAGTGACCTGCTGCCCCCAATGGGGATCGTGCGCGCCTCGATAAAGTGTGCACCCCTCGTTCCACAAGTTTACGCGCTTTATCCTGATCCCAACCAAGCTCCATGGCTATGGTAAAAACATAGGTTTGCCGCGCTTGCACTCTGACACGACTTTCTTCGGCTGACAGATAGCGATGGTTAAGGTCTAGTCTGTCCGCAAAAAGACCATTCTCCATAACGCCTTCCTCAGCCCATAGCGGAAACATCGCTTCCATCATCCAGGATCGCGCATGTCTCGCCCGGTCAGCCAGGTCTTCAGCAGTGACTTCAACGCTTGTCTTCATTGCAGTCTCGCCTTAACCCGATAGCGTTGCTACCGGGTCAGTTGGAACTGCCCGCCCCCCACGTCTGTGCAGGGATCAAAGGAGAAAAACGCTTGAATGACAAGGTCTTTTTTCCAATCGCAATCCTCTTTGCGACGCTTGTAATTGTCGGGGCTTTATCGATTGAGCGAGACATTTACCCTGAAGGTCCCATCGGCGGGGCGGCAAGTGGAGACTATGCCGTCATCCCGATTACAGGTCTGGATTTCCACCGAATTGAAGGCTTGAATCAGGAGGTAACAGCCAGAATACGCCGCAATGTTCTAACGCTGACCACTAGGTCACGTCAGCAACAAGATGACCCAATTCTGGGCCCTCATTTTAAGTTAGACTCCGATATAGAGGTTGCTTTTTCCGGACAAACAGTCAGGAGCTACATTCAGGCTCGAAGTGCGTCAGGTGCTAACCTTGAAGTGATTTATTCCACAGGCGAGTTTGGGGACAGCGGGTGGAAGCGTTTTGAATTAACCGATGAGTGGACAAGCTTCAGGTTTGATTACAATGCGCCACCACGCTCGGATGGTGACCCGATTGGTATTGATTATTTCGGCATCAGAGCAGTTGGCGGCACGCTTCCTGCGATTGTTGAAATTCGGGAAATCGAGTTCCGCAGACTGGGCGAATGGAGCAAATAAATGGCTGATGATACAGCAGTAAAGACCACAATCTTGAGCTCAGGTAGGCGGGTGGTCGATATCGAACGTGATGCGCTGAATGCTCTTTCAGCGGCGCTGGATCAAAGCTTTGTTGATGCGGTTACAGCCTGTATCGCTGCATCCGGGCGGGTTATCCTGACTGGGGTCGGCAAATCTGGCCATGTCGCCCGCAAAATCGCCGCGACGCTTGCCTCGACCGGCACACCCAGCCTCTACATTCATCCCACAGAGGCCTCCCATGGCGACCTTGGCATGGTCACCAGACAAGATGTCGTGATCGCGCTCAGCCGGTCTGGAGAGACAAAAGAGCTTTCAGACCTCATCGAATATACAAGTCGCTTTGGCATAACGCTGATTGCTCTAACCGCTGTTCAAAACTCAGCCCTAGGTCGGGCGGCAAATATCTGCCTGACCATTCCGGACTTCAAAGAAGCCTGCGGCGAGACCAAAGCCCCAACCACATCGACCACGCTCAGCATGGCAATGGGGGACGCTTTGGCTGTTGCCGTGTTGGAACAGCGCGGCTTTACCGGAGAAGATTTCAAGGTCTTCCACCCCGGCGGCAAGCTTGGCGCCATGTTGCGCACGGTCGGGGATTTGATGGGGGATAAAGTCCCTGTTGTCCCTGTCGGTACAGCGCTTTCAGAGGGACTTAAGGTCCTTTCAGAGGGCACCAAGGGGTGCCTGGCGGTGACAAAAGAGACATCTCTGGTCGGCATGATCACCGATGGCGATGTCCGCCGGGTTCTGGCTCAGGGCAAAGTGCCGGAGACCGTTGATGAGGTGATGAGCACGCAACCGATCACTGTGACCCCTGATACCTTGGCGAGCAAAGCGCTCGCTTTGATGAATGAGAAACGCATCACCCAACTGGTCGTCGTAGACAGCAATGCAGCAGACACTCGTCCGATCGGAATCCTGCATATGCATGACTTGCTCAAAGCCGGTGTGGTTTAACCCAAACCATTAATTCCCCGCTCACCCTCTGCGTGGCATAATGGAAGTATGCGACTGCTCCGCGTTTCAGCTCTGACCCTGGCCATGTCGGCCTTTACGGTTACGCCGGCCCTGCCTCAGCGGGCTGAGGTAACACGGGATGAGCTGTCACGTCTGGAAACCGAACGCGATGCAGCTCTCGCTCAGCTACAGGCTTTGGAAGCGGCTGAAACCGCGGTCAGACGTGATCTTGGCGACCTTGAGGCCGAACTGATCAGCGCCGCCATGGAAAGCCAGCGCCGCGAAGAACAGGCCACCGCCTCTGAGCTAAAGCTTGTCTCTCTGTCTGCGCGGCTTGGATCAGCGCGTCGTGAGCTGGTCGAAGGGGAAGAGGCCCTGCAAGGGCTGGTGGCTTCACTGGCTGTATCTGGCCGCCATCGTCCTCCGGCTCTGGTGACCTCTCCCGGCAATGCCAATGCTGCCATTCGCGCAGCCATCCTGATGGGGGATGCCACCCCACGTGTTCAAGCCCGAACCGATGCACTTGCCGAAGAAATTGCCGACCTTCGCCGTCTCGAACGTCAGATCAAGCGCGAACGCGCGCGGCTGGAAGCTGCTGAAGCGACGCTGGCACTGAAGGAAGCTGAGATCCTGCAAATGACGGCCGCTAAACGCGCGGCGTTCGAAGATGTCAGCGGCGATGCAAAGTCACTTCGTGATCGCGCTGTGTTGCTCGGTCGCGAGGCCGACACAATCCGGGACCTGCTGGCCGCGATTGAACGCGATGCGCCTTCCACACCGGGTCTGAAACCCAATCTGCAACTGGCCGCACGAACCACGACGCGGACAGATGCGCCACGCCGTCTGCCTTCTGCGGCAACGCCTCGACCAAGCCGCGATCTGTCTTCCAACCTGCTTGGCGGCCTGTCACGACCAGCCGCCGGTCGGCTTATCCGCGGTTGGGGCGACAAAACCGTTGGCGGTGGCAAATCTGAAAGCCTTGTGATTGCAACACGCAGCGGCGCACAGGTCACCGCGCCAATTGATGGCAGTGTTGTGTATGCGGATGCGTTCAGAACTTATGGTCAGCTCTTGATTGTCGAGACCAGCGATGGTTACCATATTCTTCTCAGTGGCATGGCCGAAAGCTATGTCACTGTGGGTCAGAGTGTGAAGCGGGGTGAGCCCGTGGCGCGCATGGCGAATCGCGCAATGCCAGAACCGGAACTCAGCCTTGAGGTCCGCAAAGATGGTAAGCCGATGAACCCGGCCCGATGGATGAAAGGCGGTTGATTGAGACCGCAGCACGAGGAGTTGCCTGATGAGAGCCATGCTGACCGGAGCTGCAATTGGGGTTGTGATGGGCGCTGTTGCCGTTGGGGTGACGGCTGTTGCCTGGCCTGACACCAAGCAGGATCGGCGACTGGCCACCTATCAGCAGCTCGATCTGTTCACCGATGTCCTTGCTCGCGCCAAAGCTGACTATGTTGAAGAGATTGATGAGGTTGAAGCCATTGAAGCCGCGATTGATGGCATGCTCGGCTCTCTGGACCCACACTCTGCTTACCTCTCACCCGAAGATTTTGACCGCATGCAAGTCTCCACGTCCGGGGAGTATGGCGGCCTTGGCATTGAAGTGACGCAGGAAGATGGCTTTGTGAAAGTCGTGACGCCGATGGATGATACCCCAGCCAGCCGTGCAGGGATTGAGCCTGGTGACTTGTTAACCGCTATCAATGGCCAGCCAATTGTCGGCCTGAACCTAGACGATGCTGTACGCGGCATGCGCGGTGCACCCGGTACGGATTTGACCGTAACCGTCCTTCGCGAAGGCACGGACCCTTTTGATGTGGTCCTGACCCGTGAGGTTATTCAGCCCAAGTCTGTCACCTGGCGCGCTGAAGAAGATGATATCGCTTATTTCAGGATCTCGACCTTTAATGAACGCACGACCATCCTGCTCGAAGAAGCTCTTGAGGCCGCGCGTGAAGAGATTGGTGCCCGCCCGAAAGGCCTGATTTTGGACTTACGCAATAATGGCGGTGGCCTGCTCGATCAGGCAATTACCGTAAGCGATCTTTTCCTGTCTGGTGGGGAAGTCGTTTCCACCATCGGGCGTCGCGATGGCGATGTTGCGCGCTATAATGCCCGCAATGGCGAAGAGTTTCGCAATGTGCCGATCATTGTGCTGATCAATGAAGGCTCAGCTTCCGCCTCTGAGATTGTTGCTGGCGCTCTGCAGGATCGCGATCGCGCCACTGTTCTTGGCATGACCAGCTTTGGTAAAGGCTCGGTCCAGACGGTTATTCCGCTCGGGGCAGAGCGCGGGGCCATCCGCCTGACCACTGCACGGTATTATACACCTGCCGGGCGCTCCATTCAGGCCACCGGGATCGAACCTGATCTGGAGGTCGCTAATGCACGCCTCAGCGAAGAAGACCTCGCCAAGATCCGCCGCTATACGGAAATCGACCTGCCAAACTCACTTGGCAATGAAGACGGGACTGAACGCGTTTTACCGCACGTCCCGGAAGATATGCCGCCAGAAGGCTATGAAGGTGAGGATTATCAGCTTGAGCGCGCCCTAGAGCTTCTGCGCGCTGAGCGTGTACTGGCCAGCGGTGATATTCGCGCCGGATAATCCATTTCGAATCGCCCTCGAAACATCCACAAAGCCGTCCATTCCGGGCGGCTTTTTTGATGGGCAAAGCCGCCGAACCAGCCCAATGGTTAATAAGAGTTTGCGATCCCTTAACCATTCGCACGCTACACTTTGAGTTTGCAGAAATAATAGAGAAACCGAGAGACCATGACGGCGCGTGTTCCCAAAGACCCCTCCCCGCTCAAAGCTGGTTTTCTGCACGGGGGGCTGAGCCTTGCGACGCTTGCCGTCGTATTCGGCGGCGCAGGTGGTTTGATCCACCTGACCGGAGATGCAGATGCGGGTAGTCCGCGTGTCGAAATTGCCCTGTTCAATGAAGATGGCGATGTCTCCCCAACCCTGAAAACGCGACTGGCCGGAGACCCTGCTGACACTGAACGGGTTATCGCATCGCTCACGGTGCCTGACAGGATAGCAGACGCGACCTCTGAACCCTCTCTGGGCGTGACCTATGGGGAACGCGCACCAAGCCCGACACAGGCCGCCGCAACGCCGCAATCAGGCGGCATCCGCATTAACGGCAAGCTCGTCGAGCCGGGACAATCCTTCAGCCAGGTCGAGGGCGAAGGCAGTATCGCGACGTCCATCGAGGTGACACCGCCGCCTGCGGCCACCGCTCAAACGGCAACACCCATTGACGATAACACGCCCTTTGCGCGCTATTCGCGACCGTTCGAAAACCCTGAAGGCAAACCCACCGTTTCCGTCATTGTTGGCGGTTTAGGGATTCACTGGCGTCATACACAGGCAGCTATTCAAGAGTTACCTGCTGACGTCACTCTGTCCTTTGCACCCGGCGCTAAAAACCTCAGAAGCTGGGTTCGCCAAGCCCGCGCTGATGGCCATGAGGTTCTGATTGAGCTGCCAATGGAGCCATTTGACTATGGCCGCCCGCGTCCACACCCGCAGGTTCTGCAGGTTGCAGCCAGCGAGAGTCTGAACCGTCAACGCCTGGACATCCTGCTCAGCCGTGTGGGCAGCTATGCTGGCGTGATCAATTATCAGGGCGGGAAATTCGCCACCAGCAATGACGCTAGCAATGTGATTTTCGATGCCCTCTCCGATAAGGGACTGGCCTTCTTTGAGGATGGCAGTCTGCTAAACGCGGTGTTTGAAGATGTTGCCAGCGAGCAAGGTCTGACCTTTGCCCGGTCTGAAACCGTTATTGATGCCCGCCCGGAAGGTGATCCGATTGAAACACAGCTCATGTTCCTGGAAGCACAGGCCCTCGACAATGGCGCGGCTCTGGGCACCGCTTTTGCCTACCCCATCAGCATTGACATGATCAAAACCTGGACGGAGCAATTGGAGCAAAAGGGTATCCTTCTGGCCCCGGCCTCTCACTATGCCCGCCAGAACAAGACGCAGGCCAAGCCTGTGCAAACATCGGCCAAGCCTCTACAACCTGCTCCGTGAGTGAGCCCATTCGTGATCCATCGCGTTATCGCGCCAATGTTGGTCTGGCTGTCTTTTCAGCAGCCGGACATGTTTTTGTTGGGCGACGTATAAACGGTCGCGGCGCCTTTCAGTGGCAACTCCCGCAAGGCGGCGTTGACAAAGGCGAAGCGCCACACGAAGCGGCACTGCGTGAGCTGGAAGAAGAAATCGGGGTTGCCCCGAAACTGGTCGATATACTCGAAGAGACCGAGGACTGGCTCTACTATGATTTCCCGACAGATCTGCGCAAACGTATGGGCGGTCCATATCTTGGCCAGCGCCAGAAATGGTTTGCCCTTCGCTTCCGCGGATCAGACAGCGATGTGCGGCTCGATAAGCATACACCTGAATTTGATGCTTGGCGCTGGGCGCATTTGAGTGAGATTCCAGACCTGATCGTCCCCTTCAAACGCCCGGTTTATCAGGAAGTGGCCGAGCGCTTTATTCAATGGACCAAGCCCGTCAAAGCTTAACCTCTTTGCAAACAGGCAAATTGGCCTATCGTCCCTGAAAGATAAGAATTTCAGGGAGGGCAAGCCATGGCGAAGACCATGCTCATGATACACGGCGTCGGATGTGGCGGTGAGGTCTGGGGCCGGATGCGCCAGGGCTTTGAAATGGCTGGCTGGACGTGTGAAGCCCCTACCCTGTTCCCGCAATTTCGGACGCAGGACTCCCCGCCAGACGGCCTCGCCGATCTGACGCTGGATGACTATGTCGAAGCCATGGCCGAGAAAGCCCGCGAGATGGCAGCCACGAATGGCGAGGCACCAGTGATTATCGGTCACTCCATGGGCGGACTGATTGCACAGAAGCTGACCGAAGCGGGTCTTGCCAAAGCCGGGATCTTCCTGACCCCTGCCCAACCCGAAGGCTGCACAGTGACGGACCTGCGTGTCCTGCGGACCTTCTGGAGCATCCTGAAAGTTGGCCGCAAGAATGTACCCGGTGGGGTCTTCAAGGTTGGCCCGAACGGATTCTCATGGGGCGTCCTCAACTGTGTTCCAAAATCCCGGCATGCAGAAATCTATGCAGGCGCCCTGTTCGATAGTGGCCGCGTGTATGAGCAACTCAGTGAACCCGGCCCGATTGATGAAAGCAAGATCACCGTCCCAACCCTGACCATTGGCGCAAAGAAAGACCGCGCAACCGTGATCAAGGCTGTGCGCAACGTGGGCGCAAAATATGCTCGCGCCAGCGTTCCGGGCGACTATTCAGAATATGCCAGCAATGCCCACTGGATTGTCGACGAACCCGGCACAGATCAGGTGATCAGTGACATGATTGACTGGCTGGATAGTAAGGTCAGCTAATCCGCAGGGGCGGCATCGATCACATCGAACTGGGCTGTGCGGCGGCCATTCCATTCATTATCCTTGAGCTTCCCCGCCAAGTGCACGCGGCCACGTTGCATCAGCGCATCTCCAAGCGGTGTGCCCATGCAGCGCCAGACCAGTGCCTCAACCCGCCCCCCTGCATCTTCTACAGTGAGCTTGAGGTGGTTCTCGCCAATTGGGCGCGTGTGCGTAATCTCGACGTCTTTAAGCGCAAAAATCGGCTCGGGTGCGCCTTGTCCAAACGGGCCGAGTGTGCCGATGGCGTCATAGAGGTCGGGCCGAACCTGTGAGGTGGCAAGCAGGGCATCAATGGTCAGCTCTTTGGCCGCCGCCCGCTCCTGAGCAAACTCAGCCATGTGTGCGTCCATCCAGTCCCGTAAGGCCGGTAACTGCTCCGGCTCAAGGCTTAAACCGCCCGCCATGGCGTGACCGCCCCCGGATAGGATCACACCATCTTTGGCAGCCGCAGCAATGGCATCGCCAATATTCACGCCATGCACAGAGCGCGCGGACCCTTTCGCGACAGGCCCAAGCCCCTCGCCCCAGCCAATCACGATAGCAGGCAGATGGAAGCGATCTTTCAACCGCCCGGCGACGATCCCGATCACACCTGGATGCCAGCCTTCGCCCGCCGCGATCAAAACCCCAGCATCAGGATTGGCATCGAGCGTTTTTTGCGCCTCAACACTGGCCTGTTCAAGGATCGCGTTCTCAACGGCTTTACGCTCATCATTCAGGCCGTGCAGGCGCTCCGCAAGCGCTAACGCTTCGCTGCGATCATCGGTGGCGAGCAGTTTCGCCGCGAGCCAGGGGTCGCCAACCCGCCCCCCTGCATTGAGCCGCGGGCCGAGAACGAAAGTCGCGTGGTAGACCGTTTCAATTGTCCCAATCCCCGCCACATCGGCAAGCGCTCGCAGCCCCGTGTTTTGACCCGCAGACAAGACTTTCAGCCCCTGCTTCACAAAGGCCCGGTTCGCACCTTTGAGGGGGCTCATGTCACATAGGGTGCCCAGCGCGCAAAGGTCGAGCCATTCAAGGATGTTTGGCAAACCCCCTTCCGGCGCAATGCCGCGCTCACGGGCGAGCTTGTTTAGCGCCGCCGCAAACACATAGACGACACCCGCTGCGGCCAGATGCCCTTGCCCGCTTTCATCATCAGCGCGGTTCGGGTTGACCAAAGCGGCGCAAGCCGGGGGCGTTTTGCCCATCAGGTGGTGGTCAATCACGATAACAGGCAGGCCAATGGCTTCGGCCTCTGCCAGCGCATCGACCGCTGCCGCACCGCAATCGACAGTGATGACGAGATCAGATCCTATCTCTTTCAGGTGCCGGAAAGCCGCGGGGCTTGGCCCATAGCCTTCGGTAAGACGATCCGGGACATAGAGACCAATCTCCCGCCCCCAAGCCCTGAAATAGCGAGCAAGGATCGCAGAACTCGTCCCGCCATCAACATCATAATCGGCGAACACCGTAACGTTCCGACCATCGACAAGCGCATCGAGCACCAACCCTGCCGCTTTCATCATATCCTGAAAACTGGCTGGGTCAGGAAACAAGGCGCGCAGAGTCGGATTGAGGAATGTCTCCACCTCTTCCGGCGCAATGCCACGCGTCGTCAACAGGCGCGCCAGCAAATCTTCGCCCTGCAAATGCGGGGTCAACGCGCGAACCGCTGCTTCATCGGGCTGACGCAATGTCCAGAACCGTCCGCCATGGGAAACGGGGACAAAAGGCGTGGAAGCGGTTTCATAAGGCATCCAGAAGTATAGGCCGGAGTCGGGCTTGGGCAGAAGCCCCTGTCACAGCCCCTTTGCCGCTGTAGCCCTTGTCCTGAGCGAATGGGCTCTAGCTTCACATGGTGAAGGAGGCTGATCATGCAGGCTGTGATTATTGGCGCGAGCGGCGGTATTGGCGCTGCGTTTGTGCAGGCTCTCGCCGTTCGAGAAGGCATTGAATGCGTTCATGCGCTTTCCCGCTCGGGCAGTGGGCCAAGCCATGAAGTCATCAAACCCGGTCAGATCGATCTGACCGATGAGAGCAGCATTGCCGCAGCTGCAGAGCGTGTCAAAGCCATAGGCGCGCCTGACCTCGCGATTGTTGCCAGCGGCATTCTCTTTGATGGACAAATCCTGCAGCCTGAAAAAAGTTTCCGCCATCAGAGCGCTCAAGCCTTTGAACGTGTCTTTGCGATCAACACGTTTGGCCCGGCGCTAGTCGCGAAACACTTTTTGCCCATTATGCCCCGTCGTGGACGTGCTGTGTTTGCCGCGCTCTCTGCCCGCGTCGGATCGATCAGCGACAATCGCGCCGGCGGCTGGCACAGCTATCGCGCTTCGAAAGCGGCTCTAAATATGCTGATCCGCAATTTCGCGATCGAACAGAAACGGCGTAACGAAAACTTCATCGCCGTCAGCCTTCACCCCGGAACGGTCGATACGAACCTCTCCAAACCCTTCCAATCGAACGTGCCAGACAAGCAATTGTTCACGCCCGAGCAATCAGCCAGCTACCTGCTCAATGTCATCGCAGGCCTGACACCGGACGATAGCGGCAAAGCTTTCGATTGGGCGGGCAAGGAAATCCCGGCCTAGTTCAGGCGTTCAACCGTATAGCCCTTGTCTTCCAGCATCAGGATCACACTGTCCGGACCGGCAAAATGCCCTGACCCGACCGCCACCAGAACCGTACCAGGATCTTCCAGCAGCGCCTCAATTCGCGGGATCCATTTGCGATTGCGCTCCACCAGAACCGAGTCATACATCGCTTTGGAAAAGCCCATACCGTCCGGATCGGCCACCAAAATACCCAGACCAGCGACATCGCCGTCCGCCCACTCAGCGACCATATCATCCAGCATGGCGGCACTATCATCCAACCCGATGGCTGCGCCATACAGCAACTCGATCTGAGCCTCTTCCGGCAACAGATCAAACGCATCGGCCTGTTCAGAGATCGACTCCAGATAGGCAAAGGCTTTGCCCATGGTCTGAGCGTCGGCCTGAATAACTTTCTCAACCCCTGAATTAGGGTCAAAACCATCAGCAACCATTTTCATCGCCACGAGACTAATGCCCGCCATCCACGGTTCTTGTGTGTTAAAAGCGTCCAGCGGTACACCAACTTTGTCCATCGCCGCCTCAATGACCGCTTCATCGGCTTCATTCAGCACCTCGCGCAAGGTTCGCCCATCCTGATACATACCGCGCGCCATGAAATCCGTCATCAGCGCCTGCTGCGCCTCCGGGCTTTCCATATCGACTTCAAAGATCACGGTATCGGCTGCAGCCAAAGCCTCATCAAAAATAGGATACCGCCATTCCAGCTCCGGGCGCAGCAAGTGAACCGTCCCGAACATATAGATGGTTGTATCCTCATCCGCGAGCGACCAAAGGGCCGGACTGCCAGGTCCGTTTGTCGCCTGCGCTTTGGCTAAAGCGACCTGATATTCTGCACGTATCTCGTCCAGGCTTGGGCGTTCTGATTGCGTTGGCTCAACGGTCCCCGGCGTACACCCAACAATAAGGGAAAGACCGAGCAAGGCCATGCTCAAAAGGTGGGATAGACGCAGCATAAGAAATCTCCGTTTTCAGTCCTATCTGTGTAACGTCGCATTTTCCCCTGCCAAGAGTTCAGAGAAGGAATTGCCAGCGCGCAAGGCTTCCCGTATTGGGAGACATAACGCACCCATAGCTCAGCTGGATAGAGTGCTGCCCTCCGAAGGCAGAGGTCGCAGGTTCGAATCCTGCTGGGTGCGCCATTCAAGATCATACGAGCGCTCTACGAACACCCTCAATCTATTCCAATACAGCCTTGATCATTGGCCCATATCCGGAGTTTCCAAGCATGGCGAGTTGTTGTTGGGCGGAAACCTCATTGATTGGCTCTTGTGGACGGGCCACGGGATGGACAGCGCGTCTCAGCGGGCGTGTTCCGGCTGGCATGGCAATAATCTCTGCAATCGCGCGCGGAATATCCATCGGGTCTGTGGTGCCGCCCCCGCCATCGCCAGACCCCATCCCTGCGGTCATTGTCGGATAGGCTGCAAGCAATTCTTCAGGTAGCCGCGCCTTGAGATCCTTCGACAAGGCGACCTGATTTTCCCAGATTTCAGTCGGGTAGCCACCGGGTTGAATAATCGTCACCTCGATACCCTGTGCAACGGTTTCATACGCCATCTGTTCGCTCATGGCTTCGAGCGCAAACTTGCTTGGGGAGTACTGGCCAAAGCCCGGAATGACGAGGCGACCGAGTTGGGATGACACATTGAAAATCTGCCCAGCCCCGGCCGCGCGCATGGCCGGCAGAACCGCACGGGCCATCCTGTGCGGCCCATAAACATTGGTATCAAAGATGAGCTGCGTTGCCGCCATATCCTGCACTTCGATCGGACCAGCATAAGCAATCCCGGCATTGTTGATCAGGACATCCAGCTTGCCATCATTAGCCGCCAAGGCAGCCGCGACACCAGATGCAACCTGTTCATCAGAGGTCACATCAATCTCAAGCACCGTGATATCGAGATTTTCCTCTGTTGCCAGGGTCGTCAACTCATCGGCTTCTGGTCTGGGCAGGTTGCGCATCGTGGCGAAGACCTTGGCACCGAGGCGAGCATAATGCTCGGCACCGAGACGACCAAAGCCAGACGAACTGCCTGTGATCAGGATGGACACCCCGGTCAAGTCCGGCTCTGTGGCCTCGCCCTGCGCGGTGGCACCTCTGGCTGCAAAGGCGGTCGCGGCCAAGCCAGCCCCCAGCATCAATTGGCGGCGATCAAGATTAATGGGTTTTGTCATCACGCGGCTCCCTTGTTGAAAGAAAGTTTAGTGCGACAAGCCGCAATAGCTATAGGTCCCCTAGGGGCAATTCTGATACACTTGTGGTTATTGGTGGTTCGGGGGAGACGGAGGAATCCGAACCGGATCAATAGGTTATGACCATGCGGGGCACTTCTGCACACCTATGCTTTGCCATGAACAAAAGGTGACTTTGCCCCGCATTCAACAATGCTCGGATGTACTCTAGATTAGTCGAGGATCACCGCGACTAGGTTTTCGTCGGCATCTTGGACAATACCGTTTTCAAAACTGAAACTGTATCCGTTGTAGCCGAGGTCGCCGGTAAACGTCATGTGTCCGTCAGCTCGCTCATAAACACCGGAAGCCCCTTCGCGAGAGTAGAACAGGCCAGTAAACTGATCGCCATTTTTTAAAGCCACAACACCCTCACTGAGGCTTGCCTCGGGACTGCCAGCGCGGGCCATTTCACCTACAAAAGTCTCAATTGGACTTGCTTCGCTCGCGATCAGAACGACGTCACCCCAATTTGGAATAGTAGGGTATGACACATAAGAAAAAGCTCCTTCCGCTGTCGCCCCTCCTGGATATCGCATCGATCCAGCAATGACCTTGTAACTGTTCGTGGGGCTTTGATCTAAGCTGATGCCTTTAAACACGAGACCGTCCGAAATTACCTCGGTGTAGGGTTCCTGACGAATCTCCATGTTTTTCAAATTGGCCACTAACCCAAGCGCACGGTTTGACGCTTCCATCGCGCGCGCATAGTCCTCTTTGGCCTTATCGACATGTATCTGAACGCGCGCGTCTTGATTCGCGTTTCCTTTGGCCTCCGGCCAGATAATAGATTGGGCGTTGGCCGTTATTGAAAGATGCGCGGCAAAACCGACCATCGCTAAGTGCTTGAACAATCTCATTCCAACCTCCTTCTAAGGTTTCGCTGGTCACAGCTTAATTCAGAATAGGGTATATATACCCTAGAGAGGTTGCGTAGGCCTTAACTAATTGGCTGAATGTTTTGGGAAAAGGTCGTAGGCCTCAACATTCGGCGAATTCGCAAAGAAGCTGGGCTGAGTCAGGAACAGCTGGCCCATAAGGCGGATATGGATATGCGCTATCTCGGCGGGATTGAACGTGGAGAATACAACCCGACAGTTGCGATGTTAGGAAAAATCGCAGAAGCTCTGGGGGTGCATCCGGCGATATTCCTGAACGACAAGCGAACGGACTAAGTCAGCTCAGCCTTTCATCCAACTCCATAAACCGAAATAGGTTGGTGAGCGGCTTAAGTCGCCCTAGAACAGCCTCTCAAAAACTATTTTCTTGAAACGGTGTTTGTCGCGCATAAGGTCGAGACTATGAAAACCGTTTGGAAGTATGGATTAAAGGGCGCGAGATCAGTTTCGCATAGACGCCCGTTGATCCATGAAGATCGTGCCATTCTAACAATCAATCACGGACAAGACAGTAAGTTCAGTGGCACTCTCGTCGGCGTAGAGTTGGACACAGGTAAAGAGCTCTGGCGGTTCGATCATGAGCATTTCTTTGCGGAGCCGTCTATTTCGCTGGATGGTTTTGTTTATCTCACCAGCTTTAGTGGCCATGTGTTCAAGATCGACATGCATGGGCAATTGTGTTGGGGGACACGACCCTCAGAAAGAAACCTTTGGCAAGGGATCTTGAACCAAGACCAATTTGTTTATGCTGAAATAGCCGGCCAATCAAATTTCACTAGAGCCATTGATTGCCAATCGGGCACAGTCTGCTGGGAGTTTGAAAATGGCGGTCATTGCTATGGTTTGGCAGCGAGTGAATGCTCCCGTTTCATAGTTCATAGCGTTGGCGTCACAAAGAAATTCGGCGAGTGGCGCTATTTCCTTTATTGTACCAATGCAGAGACGGGTAAATTGGTATGGCAGACAGAGCACAACGATATTCTGTACTGCCCTGCCATTTTGGGAGATTTCATATTTGTTGGTAGCCGAAATCACGTAGCAGTTTTTGATCTCGACAATGGGCGACCAATCGACAGCTATAATCTCACGGAGTCGAGCGAAGTTTCCCAGCGACCTGTCGTTTCGAGCGGCGAGGTCGTCGTGGCATCGCAGCGTGGTCATGTCGCGTCGCTACTTGTGAAAGGAGAAAAACGCGGGCTGTTCAGAAAGCTCAAACCTAAACTAAACGTTTCCTGGCATTTGGATCTTTCCGCCAAAATCCGCTCAAGCGTGATAGGTGTTGAAGGGCAAATACTCGTTTTGACAGAAGACGGGAAATGTCAGTTTGTGAACACCCTTTCGGGGGCGGTCGAGCAAACCGTCAAAGTACCATATTTCAAAGAAGGGTATGGACTGTCGCCCACACAGGATGGACTTCTGGTGGCAGCATCGCGAGATTGTTTAAGAGGCAGGATCAGGTAGCAACTCAAAATGGTCCATATGCAGCCGTTGGGTCAGAAATTTTCCGAGCGTCCTTAACTCGCCCCAAATTGGTCGCTCGAATACGATTTTTTTGAGTTGATGTTGAGCGACTGAGAGAATGGGAAATCCCAAACCAAGAAAGCATGTTGCAGCTCAATTAGGCGCGATCAGCTCTAGTCCCGTTTCGGGGTCTGTTAATCGCGCCGGCTCCGTTTCTTGCAAAGACAAAAGCGCTACGAGAGAGACAATTGAGACAATCAAGAGTCCTGATATCGCTACCGCAATTCGCAACGTGGAATACGGAGATGTTGCCGACGTGTCGTCAGATTGCTCCACCACGACGGGGTGAGACAATCCATAATGCTTGTGGGGAAAGGTTTTGATAAAATTACCATCCGCGCCCAACTTGCTAAGAGCTTCGCGAAGCAAGGAAATGCGTTTCGCAATCGTCGCATCGGAAACCACTTCTCTTTGCCAAACCATCCGCATCAAGTCCTCGTGCGAAAGCCTGTTCGGAGAAGCCTGCAAGAGCGCAGTCAAGAGCGCTAAGTTGAGGCCACTCAGTAGGACTCGTTCGGAATCTTTAGAGACGACGCCTGAGGTCGTATCAATCTCTAATCCGGAACATTTATAATTCAAAAGCTCACCTGCGCGTTTCGAAACTGATACGCCCCTTTACCCTTTGAATTCAGGCGACTTCAACAAACTTCAACCGTCTTCAATTGCTTTTCTCAGCTGATTACGCACTTATCAGTCAAACCGGAAAAGGACACCATTTCATTGACCCGAATACGAATACCACTGGTTCAAATTTTTATCATGTGCGCGATGCTAGTTTTGGCGTCTGCGGCCATTGCTCAACCACACGATCCAATCACGCCTGCAGCGGACGCTCGATTTGGGGAAGCAACCGCAACGCCCCGACCCGGTTTCGCCGTTGGCGTTATTCAAAACGGCGAACTCATTCACGAAAGTTATTGGGGGTATGCGAACCTGGAGCATCAAATAAAAATCGATGCGGCGTCGAAATTTTACATTGCGTCGATGAGCAAACAGTTCACGGCGGCGCTCATCGGGCAATTGATCGAAGATGAGAAACTTTCTCTGAATGATAGCGTCAGGACATATCTGCCAGACCTGCCTGAAATTTATGAGCCGGTCACAATTGCCCACTGTATGTGGCATACAAGTGGTGTGCGCGAATACACCTCACTACTATTGATCCGAGGAGATGATTTACGAGGGCAGGACCGTATGACTCACGCTGACGCGCTCGCGCTGATCTCCCAACAGGTCGATCTTGATTTCGCGCCCGGAACTGAAATGCGATATTCGAGTAGTGGCTACGTCTTATTGAGCGCGGTCATTGAGGCGATAGAAGACACTCCGTTTCGCGAGGTTGCTGAACAGCGCTTGTTCGACCCTCTGGGCATGGACAATACACTGTTCGACGATGATCACGGCGAGATTGTACTTGATCGCGTGCAAAGCTATCGGCGACAGGACGCAGGTGCCCATGGCGAATGGCGGAGTTGGCTCAAGCATTTTGATGTCGTCGGCGATGGCGGCGTGCTAACGACGCTAACGGACCTGGAAAAATGGGATCGAGAACTTTCAAACGGTAAGGTCCTCGGCAAGACGCTTCAGCGTTTTCTGAAAACCCAGGGCGTACTGAATGACGGAACCGAGCTGCCTTATGGAGGCGGATTGTGGCTTACTGACGATCGCGCCGTGGAATCTCATGGCGGCGGGATGGGAGGATTTATCTCTGATCAGATTCGATTTCCCGAGTTGGGCGTCTCTGTTTATGTGCTGGCCAATCGCAATGATGATTTCGCGTTTCAGGGTTGGGCTTTTGCAGCAGACGTTTTGACCAAACTCGGTCTGGACAATCCGCTATCCTCTGCGGAACCCTCTCTTGCCGAAGGATCATTCGAAACAGATAATGCGGACGATTTGAAAGGCGCGTATTTCCTGCAGAAGCGCAACAATCGTCGCTTCGTTCGGGGGCACCCTGAAGGTGGATTGGCGCTACATGATGGCGGTGACGCATTTCTCGCGCGCCTGCACCCGCAAAGTGATGGCAGTTTTTTGACCGTGCCGGGGCTGAGCCGCGTAGCTTTCTCGTCTGAAGAGCCGGCTCTAACCATGACCTTTGAAACCGATACTTATGCGTATACTGGATGGCGCTATGATGATAAACCGCCGAGTTCCATAGAGCAGGTGCGAGATATGGCTGGACGATATTGTAGCAATGAACTCAAGTCAGCATTCGAGCTAATCATCGACGACGAACTTTTGCTTTTTCAGCAGCAAAATGCGCCTCCAATTCAACTATTCCCAACTCCAGAGGGTTCGAACGTTTCATGGAATGGCAATGACCGTGTTTGGACTGGTGCCTTTATGTTGAAAAAGGTGACATCGTCCGACACCGAAGTTATGGGTTTTGACGTTGGTGACGGTCGCGTGAGCGGCGTGAGCTTTCATTCCTGTGCGCCCCAGTAGAATTTCAATCTAGCATGAATAAGAGACTCGAGAATGATAACCCATCTTACTTCTGCATTATCAATGTTCGCAATCGCATCCGAGGCACCGCACGTGGTGGCAGAAATGAAGGCCGGGCGAATCGCGCCAGAAATGGCAATTTCGGGTGGCCAATCAAATAAAGTCCATCAAGCAGGTTCCATCGCTAAATATGTCTGTACTCTAGCGGCGCTCCGGCTTGAAAATGAAGGGCGCTTGTCTCTGGATGCATCGATCGCGGAGTTACTACCTGAGTATAATGGGCCGAATGCATCAGACGTTACTCTACGTCGGTTGCTCGAAAACCGTTCCGGGCTTGAGGACCGGCTAATTCCAGCACTGCGAAATGATCCATCGCTACCGTCGAAGAAACTTTCGCTCATCGACGCCGCGAATGAGATCGGAGTCGGTGAAGCCACAAAAGCGCCCGGGGTGATGTTCGAATACACCAATGGAAACTGGGTACTAGTAGGCGCAATTCTGGAGCATGTTGGCGAGCAGCCTCTATCAAATTTGCTGGATGCATGGGTCCTCAAGCCAGCAGGCGCAGACACCGCCTATATTATAGATGGTGAGCTGACAGGCGATGATCCCGTTATCGCAAAAGGCACCAGCTTGCCTTTGCCTTCATTCGTCGCCTGCGCTGGCGGATTGGCGGGAACTCCAACCGACCTTTTAAAGATTTCGCGATACGCTTTCCGGTCGAGTGATTTCGATTTTGATGACCGCGCGGCGCTTCGTTCGGTTACGACCTCGGCGCAGGATTACACGCTGGGGGGGCGCTTTAAGTTGGTTCGGGATGCAAACACGGGTCAGAAGCGCCGTATTAGTTGGCAATCAGGCAATAATGGTGCGTGGTATGCCTTTGTGGCTTATGACCCAGACACGGACAATGGTTTTGCGCTGGTCACGCCTGATGCTGACGCTGCCGAGTATACGTTAGAGATGCGATATACCTGGCTCGACGAACAGGGATTGGTACCCTTCCAATAGTCTTTTCGATTAAGCTACCTTAATGAGCGTCCTAATTTCGCCCCAACTAAGACGCTGGCGCTTTCTGATACGCGAGCAAAACCAGACATAAGCTGAGAAGCTTAGGATTGCGGGATTCGTTCCATTCTAGATGGTCGAGGAAGAATGATGACTTTCTCGACGCCGAGCAGCGACTCAAGTCCTTGGCGCAGCGTTTTATACTCTTCAGTTTGCCGGGCTTCATCCCAGATAAAGACGATCATTCTCGTAAAACCCGTTCCCTCTCGTAGGTAGAGCGAATGATCTGCAGCGACCTCCTCCGTTATTTTGGCAAGTTCGCTTTGGCCCCGGTTTCGCATGAATTTGACCTCTATAATCGTCTGAAGAGACGGAACGCCAAGATCAAATCGCGCTGATTTGTGCCCCAGCTTTTTCAGTGTCTCTTCGTCAATCAGATCAGGAAACACCGGGCGGAGAATCGTCCAAAGGAGATTTTGGACGTGGTATTCATGGTCTATTTCCCAACGCCTGGGCTCAACGTTTTTGACGCGCCGTGTCATCTCGTACGTCCAATGTGACATGGATTCAGAGACACCAACCAAAATCTCTATAAGCTCCGCAACACCAGCCCCATGAAAAGGCAATCGCGCCAGCGCCGCCGCACACGCCTCATACACAGCTTGGTAGGCAGAAACTTTGGAGACTTCCTCTTCTGCGACATTAGCAAGCAAGTGGGCCCAGCCAGCAGCGTATTCTTCTTCCGTAGGTGTCAGCGACATTGCGGCCTTGATTGCAACCGTCATTACGGGGTCTATGTCGGAAAAATCTTCGCTATCGTTTAAAGTGTTCAAGCCCAATCGTACGAAACTGCACTGCCAAGGGTCGTCGCTTAGCGCTTCGCTAGATTGCTCGAGGCAATTAACGAGCCATCTGGTTTCTTCTTTGGAGCTTCCAAGGGATTGGTAGCCAAGAGCAATCCCGAACATCGCTATCCCGTCAATTTCAAATCGCGGCGCGCGCCCCGGTGCGAAGTACGTCCGTCCAGACAGCTGCGCGACGCCTGCTCGAAATTCTTCTGCTAAGCCTGGCGTTTTCGAGAAGGAGGCAAGCTTGTATCCAGCAGCAGCAGTGTTTTGGTAGATGACGCCCGTGTCTGTGGCGATATCGTCTACGCGACTGCGTTGCCAAGGACTGACAAACGCACAGTATGCGCTAACATGAACCGGCAATCGATCCATTTGATCCGCTTGCAAAGCTATAGCCGTCTTGATCGATTTTAAATCCATCACAGAAACCAAGGCGTCCTTCCGATATCTCTGAAGCGGATCGCATCATCGTCCCAGCCATCCACCTGTTTGAGGCCCGTCAAGCGCTGCGCGATAAGATCAGAGTATTTAATGGTGATCGGAAACGGTTCTGGCGACATGATGCGCCAAGTATGCGCGGTGAAGTCGAAGGCTTGCCGGGCCAAGTAGGTCATATCACGGAACGTCGAGTCATCGTGCAATTTGAGCAAACAGGCGCGAGGCAGACCATCGGACGCCTTCTTCAATTCCGAAGCTCCGGCGAACACAACGAGTGAGTCATGATCGCCGAGCTTCAAATGAACACCGCGAGATGGCCCCATAATGCCTTTTCGTCTGCTTTGATCTTGTTGATATTTGGGTAGGCCTTCTTGGGCACGATCAAAGATCAAAAACGGGTGGAATGGCGCAATGTGGACGAATGCGTATACGACATTTTCCAGGTCCATACCTTCAACCGCATCTTTTATAGCTTTGGCCTCAACATCTTTGAGGGGTTTGAACACGTGAAAGATCAAACGAACGCGGTCAGAGCTTTTCCAATTATCCTCTTCTCGAACGCGCTCGATTGTTCGCTTAAGGGTCTCGGTCAACTCATCGGCATATTCTTCGAACGGTACGACGCCGGTGCGTTCGCTGAGGTGGTAGCCGCCGTCGCTTGAAAAAACAGTCGTGATTCCGACATGGCGCGTGCGTTCGCTGAATCGGCCTGATTGTTCTGTGTGAGATCCAAGCCCAATGACAAGTTCATGAGCGACTGATTGTTGCGCGCTGAGCAACCAAGGGCGTCCGCCGAGCTTCGCGTAGGTTGCCAAGCTCATTTGGTTCATCGTGAACACGAGGTTTTTGTCAGGGTCTCGCATGGTTTCGATGCGGATGTTTTGAACGGCGACGTGATTGCGCAGCAACATTGCCTTGGTCGCAAAATATGGGTTCTCTGCTCCGGGAAGGGTTTTGAATGCCTCTTCGATTTGAACAACAGACAGGTCCCATTTAAATCCGCCATCCGCTGCTTGACGCAGAGCCTCTTCACAGGCCGTTTCGTAACCGGCGAGGGATGCCGATTGCGAAGTAAAGGTTTGCACATTGGGCCGTTCAAGTTTGAACCGCCTTAGAAACCCGTCTTCATATGGCGCGCGCCCATTACCACCCTGTCCCATGCGAACATCGGGCATTCCATCCAGAAATTTCGCCATGAAACCATCAACTTGCCCCTCGTACTTTGACTGGCAAATGACGGCAATATTCAACTTCTTTGGTGAAAACGTTCTTTGATCATACGGGCCGTTGGTTTTTATCCCGCGCTCGTTCCAATGGTCGTTACGCGTGCCAGCCGGATCGAACACCAAAGACGGTTTTTCGATCAGTTCGGCTTCGGGAAATCCGTCATCGCCCGTCGATAACCAATCGCCTATTTCTAATGAAACGCCAGGAACCGCTTCCATTTCAGATGACTTGAGAAACTCTATGGTGCGGTCGAGGAGGTTGAACCGGCCTGGTCCTTTATTGAGATTGCTCATCCTGCTACGCGTGGCATTGAGCACGCTATTGCCGGCAGATGGGAGTAGTTTTTTGACGCACCAGTCAAAGTCCGCTCTATTTCCCGTTAGCCGGGCCGCACTGGCAGCCACGCTGTCATAGCCCTCTCGGTGATCTTCCAAGATTAGCTGACCACCTTCTATTGCTTTGACCCGTCCGACTGTAAGCGTTCGCGGTGCCATTCTTGGGTCGCGCGCCGGTTCTTCCACCATTACATAGCGCCCGATGGGAGAGACCTCTTGTTCCAGCAAAGTGTCGCAAGTCGCCCTCAGCTGGTATCGGGTTCGGGCGTCACAAACCATTCCAAAATTGGGTTTGCTATCAGCGCCAAAAATCGTACGCGGTGTAAATTCCAATGATGGAAGCACTCTCACCCATTCGGGAAGATCATCGTGCCGAATGAGGTTGCCTTGTGTATTCCCGAGGATTTCGACCGGATAGTCATTGATGATATCGCGCTGCTCGTGGAACACGCGCAAAAGAGCTGCATTGAGCAAAGCGGACCAATGCCACCACGTCTCTGACAGATCGATTTCCGTTACTTTGTCGGAGAGCGGCTCGGCATCGGCAACAACAGGAATATCGACGATCAAATCTTCTTGACGATCCCATTTGATGACATGTGTTGTCCCGAACTCCGAGCGTAGCTCGCGAAGTAGTTCGGCATCATATGGTCGATACCCAGTATTGATGACTGTCTCGCCAACCAATCGAACCGGCGTAAAGTTAAGCCGCAAATCGCCAATAGACATCGCATCAACTCTTTAAGTGTAGACCATTTGTAATGTAATGATCCGATTTAAGCATACAATGATAGAGCGTCACGATCAGGTCCGCATTCCCCTCATCTCCGAAGCGCTCGCTACGAGGGCGTCGACCACGCGCTCCAACTTAGAATAATCGTAGTCATTCAATCTTCGTGTCTGTTTCAAGAAGGCGCGCGTATGGCGATCTTTGCCCATGAGTGCGCCTTGATAGGTTTGCATGTCTTCGTTGAAACCGCCCCATTGCACTTTGGCGCCCGCGTCCAGGTCCAAATAGCACTCGATGGCGGCAGCTCTTCCATTGATATCGGCTAACGACTCGCCCGTTGGCCCGATGGTTGGGAAGGCCCCGAACGCTTCGAGGTCTGGCAGTTTCAGCACTCGAAAATTATCAGGAAGGTTTAGTCCGGAGCATCGATTGTAGGTCGCGATCCCAGCAGCATCATTGTCGAATAGAACCAGGATATCGCTCGTGGCGGAGATACTGATGAGCCCCTGCACGAATCGGAACAGATTTCCTGTTCCCGAAAAAGGATAGCCCTCTTGCATGTCAACGAACCGAAAGAAGTCGGCAATGTCTGGGCGTAGCAGTTTGAAGGCCTGACGAATGACAGACGCGTCAGTGCTCCCTTCGGTAACGATTAGGATTTGTTCGAATGGCGTTAGGTTTCGAACGAAGGTTTCTCGAGGTTCCCATCCGCCGGTTTCGATATCGTGAAACGCCCACATGACCGGCAGATCTTGCGCTGTCTTATTCTCTGAGAGGAGGCGTAAGATCGTCCATGATGACAGGTTTTCCATGCCTTGCGAAAAATCGAGGCTCGCTTCGTTCATACCAAGACGGGGCCCGACTTCTCTTCGAAAAAATTTCCCGAAGTCTTCTCCACCCTCACCATAGTCACTGGATAGGGATGTCACATCGACCGTCTTCAGAACATTTTGCAATTCCTCGAACGGATAATCATCCAGGCTAAACCCATTCAGCTCAGAGAGCTCGGCATATTCTGCACGGGCATGCTCTAGTGTGTGCCCCAGAAGGTCGAGGCGTTTGGTAATCGACTTTAGCGGCCGAGATAGGCCTTCCTGATACTCTACGACAGTCTCACTGTGGTCCGCATCACTTGTATAGTAGTAAGGCACATCGGCAATATCGCGTTCACCTTGAAACAACATGGCATGGTCGACGAAGCCATTATTCTTGCCCCACTCGATTTCCAGTTTGCCAACTGCGAGATGAATCATTGAACCCATGCCTTGAGGTACTCAGATGCAATTGATTTGTCGAACGGTCTTCCTAATTCGTGGCGATGGCTCAGGGA
Organism: Hyphomonas sp. FCG-A18; assembly: GCF_045287255.1. GTDB lineage: Bacteria > Pseudomonadota > Alphaproteobacteria > Caulobacterales > Hyphomonadaceae > Henriciella. Next base: position 596,049 of record NZ_CP137142.1, on the reverse strand, counting down.
TCACTATTGAACTTGCCTTCTTGTGCGCCGATGGCGGTGCCGCGAGGGCGAGTTAAACTCCCGATCGCATCATCACCAATGATGAGGTCAGCCAACTCCCCGGGCCAAGGATTCTAATGTCCGGTTTTAGGAAGTTCCTGCGGTTCCAATAAGTTCTGCGTTCAGTGGAACCAGCAACAGATGGGCGGATTAACGCCAATATACTATAATCAGAATTCTAATTCTATTTTGTTTGTGATAGAGTGATTTCGATGCCTCAGACTCTTTCCAACCCGTCGCGTAAACGCGGTCGTCATCGTGTCTCTGTTACTCTGGCAGAGTCTAAGACGCTGAAACTCTATCAAGAGGGAAGGCGATTGCTCGCGCAGGCGGACTTCGAAGACATTTCAATGGCGCAGTTCGCTAAGGCCGCTGATACTTCTGTAGGCGCCTTTTATGTGCGCTTCGCCGATAAAGACGCGTTCCTAGACTTTGTGACATCTCATACATTTGCCAGCGCGCGGCGCGGGTTTGACGAAACCGTAGCTTCACTTGCAGCGAGCAAGAAACCTGCTGAATTGCTTTCAGATACGATTATTGCGCAATTTGCGGCGAAGGAATTTGCGGGGATCGTCAGATTGGCGGTGAAGCGGGGTTTATCAGACTTGGAACAACGCCACGCATTTGACGCATACCGCGAACATATCATCTACCAAGTGGTTTCTTTATTGCCGGATGAAACCGCGCGAGAAATCGAGACCAAGTTTGAGGTCGCCATTCAAGCAGCTTTTGGGATTCTAACCGACCGCATTGTTTCAACACCTCGGTCAGACCCACTAAAACTATCGGAGTATCACGGGACAATTCTGGGATTGTTTTCTAAGCCGTTTGGAACCTTAAGACTCATAAAGCCAAATGCCGACAAAGCGGCCACGCAATCTGGCGTCAAAAAGATATAGAGAACTGCGATGACCCTTTCAGATAGTTACAGCAACGGGTTTGATAAGCACTTTCTGGAACAACTCGCTGATCGATTTGAATTTAACTCCGACGATGAAAACCTTTTAATAGAGCTAAATGCGCTTTTCAGGCGTTATCAGCTCGATAAGCGCTTGTTTAATGATCGATCCGCTGAGAACCGCTTACGTGCTAACTATCAGAAACTGAAATTAGAAACAGAACGGTTCAGAGCCTTGCTGTCTTCATCAGAGTACGAAGACTTAGAAACCGATCTTTATTGGGCAGCGGTTCACAATAATGAGCTGGAGCCTGACACCGAAATTCCTGTGATCAGTGGAGCGGAGGCGAAACCGGGACACGCATATTTAGCGGATTTAGACTATCTACTATCGCTCTTAGATTTAGCGGCGGAAACAGGAACCAATCAATTTGCGCCAACTAAAGGCCGCAAACCCAACATACCGCTCAAAAACGCTGTTAGACGGATCGCTTATGTCTGGTCTAATATGTTGGAGCGCCGTTTTACCGTCGATTATCATCAAGGAAGCGGACTAACGCCCGCATTTGAGTTCGTCAGGGTTATCTTTGAAAAATTGGATTCAGCGATAACCGAAAACGAAATCATTACCGCGATGCGCGATGTTATTGCGGATCGAAACGCTGCTAGCTCATCGTAAGCACCGTTACTCACAAAAATAGCCCGGAAATATCAATCGCATTTCTGCCAGTGCTCGTTGAGGCATCGCGCCTCCTAAAGTGGTTTAATCGCCTCTCATTCCTATTGCTTGAGGATCAGCGAGGCGTTCGACGTGAAGAACCGACATCCAATCAGTGCATGGCCACGTTTGATGAAAGCGTTTGAGGCCGCTCGCTATATCGGCACATCTGAAACGACGCTGCGCCGACTCGTTGCTGAAGGCGCAGTCGCGCAACCTTTGAAGCGCGGAGGTGAGCGCGTTTGGGATATCCGAGACCTTGACGAACACGTTGAGAGTCTGCCTCGTGTGGGAGAGCCTGCCAATGACGACTGGAAAGGGCAGGCACTATGAGGGCTTCGATGGCGTCGGTTCGCTTTCCTTTTACGATGTTTGATCACGATCGCTCCGGTCGAAAGCGCTGGTATGTCCGCTTGGTTGTGGAAGGAAAGAACAAGAAACGCCGCATCCGATCACCGGAAGGCACGGAAGCTTGGGTGGCGGAATACAAAGCCATCCTTGACGACATGCAGGCGAATGAACGGCCTCGCCCAAAGAACCCATATGTTGCGGTCCACTCTCTCGCTTGGCTAATCAATCAGTACCTAGTCAGTGCTGAGTTCGCATTAGCTAAACCTGCAACGCAGGCGCAGCGAAGGTCAGTGCTTCTTCGCATATCGCGCGAGAATGGTCACAGAGACTGCCGAACACTCACCAAAGAAGCAGTCCAAGCTGGACGTGATGCCCGGGCCAAAACGCCGGGCGCTGCGAACAATATGATCAAGGTGATCAAGTCGCTCTATAGATGGGCGCATGAGTACGGGCATGTTGACCACAACCCTGCAGAGGGTGTGAAACGCTTGAAGATGGGCGACAGCACTTGGAAACCGTGGAGCCGCGAGCAGCGCGAAGCGTTCATGGCGGCACATCCATATGGGACGACTGCTCGTACAGCTTACCACCTTGCATTTGACGGTGGATTGCGCCGATCGGATGTGGTGCGGATTGGGCGTCAGCACCGCGATGAAACTCATCTTCGAATTGAACAAAAGAAGACGGGTAAGACCGTGTCCATTCTCATTGTTCCAGATTTGGCGGAGGCTTTGGATACAGCACCTTCGAAGGGACTGAATTACATCCAAACGGACTTCGGCAAACCCTTTTCAGAAAAGGGTTTTGGGGCGGCGGTTCGCCGATGGGTTGAACAAGCCGGTTTGCCGAAAGGGCTCACCCTGCACGGATTGAGAAAGGCCGACGGTGTTCGTATGGCTGAGGCTGGCGCGACCGAAAACGAGATTGCCGCCAAGCTTGGGCACAGCGATACACGATCCGCGTCTATCTATACAAAAGGGGCCAATCAGCAGCGCCTCGCTGACGCCGCTGTGAGAAGATATCTAGAACAAAGTGCCCCGCAAAATGCCCGCGCGGGGCAATTTTCAGCAGAAAATCCAATGTTTTCAGATGAGAACAAAAGGGCTGGTGGTTCGGGGGAGACTTGAACTCCCGACCTCACGATTATGAGTCGTGCGCTCTAACCAGCTGAGCTACCGAACCAACCGAAGCGGCGTCAATACACTTGAGAATCCTCAAGCGCAACCGGTCAGGTCAGCAATTCGGCGACATGATCTGCAATTGCAAGCGATGAGGTCAGGCCAGGGCTTTCAATTCCAAGCAGGTTGATCAAATCACCAGACCGCTCAATGCGAAAATCCCCTGATGGCTCACCAGGCCCAACGAGCTTTGGGCGCACACCCGCATAATCTGCTGCAAGTGCCCCATCTTCCAGGCTTGGCCAGTATCGGCGAGCCGACGCATAGAAATGCTCTGCGCGTTCCGGGTCGACGCGATAATCAAAGGGGGGCGTCGCCTCTTCTGGTAGCCACTCTGCGTCAGGGCCAAGTTTGCCACGCCCCCCCAGATCAACCGTCAAATGCAGTCCAAGACTGGCACGCCCCGGCATCGGATAGATCAGACGCGAGAAAGGCGTGCGCCCGGTCACACTGAAATAGCTGCCTTTGACATAGCGCGGCGTTGGCAGCGCGGAGACATGATCGCCCTCGATGGCCCGTGCCAGAAAAATTGAATTATGCCCCGCTGCATTGATCACCTGACGCGCAAGAATCTTTGACGGCGCCGCGCCACCCGTCACCAACTCAACGCCCGATGATAGCACCTGCCCGGCAAGGACAGGCGTTTCAAAGGCAATCATGCCACCTTTGTCCTCCAGCTCCCCTTGCAAAGCCAGGAAGTAACCATGGCTGTCAAAGATACCCGAAACAGTTGAATGAATGGCGGCACTGATATCAGGGTGCAGCGCTGGCTCGAGCACGCGCGCGGCATCTCCATCAATCAGGTTCAAGCCTTCAACGCCATTCGCTTCAGCAAGCGCTACAATAGCATCCAGACCATTCGTCTCATCGGCCTGCGCGACAACAAGCTTGCCACAGCGATTGAAGGTCACGCCGTGCGTTGCAAGATACTCATAGAGCTTCCGCCGGCCATTAATGCAGTGACGGGCCTTTAGCGATCCGGAGGCATAGTAGATCCCGGCATGAATCACTTCTGAGTTTCGTGAACTGGTGTGCGACGCAATCAGGCTCTCAGCCTCAAGCACAATCACATCGCGCCCTGCCATCGCCGCCGCGCGGGCACAAGCAAGGCCAATGACCCCGGCCCCGATCACGACAATGTCAGCGTCAAACTGGTCCATTTTGTCTTTAGACGCCTCGAAAAGGGATTGGGCGAGTCCACAATCTGCGCTATCTTGACGCAGATGAGAGTTCTGATCCTAACCGCTTTACTTACGACCCCGCTCGCTCACGCGGTCCCGCAACAATGGAGCGAAGCGTTTGAGGATGGCGCGTATCGTACCGCCGCCATGGAAGCTCAGATAGAGCAGAATGCCGATAATCTGGCCTTCGCCGCCCGTTGCCTGCTAGCGCAGGCCATGAGCGCCCCAGACCACCAGCCCCCTCAGGATATCGTCATCGAGGCTGAGGCGCTCGCCCGACAAGCCTTGGAGCAGGAACCAGACCACATTGAGGGGCGATTGCAGTTGGCCATCGCGCTATCCCTGCGCGCCCACCCATTGTCGACTCGCGAGGCCATGCGCGCAGGCTATGGCGGTGACGCAAAAGAGCTTGTTGAAGCGGTCCTTGTAGATGATCCAGATAACTTCTACGCCAATGGCTTCATGGCCGTTTGGCATGTTGAAGTTGTACGCCGCGGCGGCAGTGTTGGCTCGGCTATCCTTGGTGCGTCGGTGAAAAGGGCTCGGCGCTTCTATAGTGATGCAGCAGAGATCGCTTCTGATGATGCTTCAACGCACTGGCAATACGCGCGCGCTCTGACGGCTTTGAACGCAAAAAAGTATCGTAATGAGATCGACATGGCGCTGAATGCGGCCCTTTCCGCAGAGGCTGAAACAGCCCTGGAACAGGTCATGCAAGACCGCGCCCAGACCCTTAAAACCGCGCTTGAGACGCAGGACCGAAAAAGCGTTCAGGACATGGCTGCGCGTATGCTTTAAAGTTTCTTAGCGGAGATAACATAGCGCGGCCCCGATCCCAACTGCGCAGCTTTGTCCTCAGGATTGTAAAGCGCACAGGTCTTGAGCGAGAGACACCCACACCCGATACAGCCATCGAGCCGGTCGCGAAGGCGCTCCATCATCGCGATCTGGTCATCCAGCCGGCGTCGAATCGATCGGCTAAGGCGCGTCCAATCGCGCTTGGTTGGCGTCCGCTCATTCGGTAAAGCCGTCAGGGCCTCACGAATTTCCGTAATCGACAGACCTAATTGTTGTGCAATCATGACAAAGGACAAACGCCTGATATCTGCTCCGGCAAAACGCCTCTGCCCCCCAGAATTACGGTCCGGATGGATCAGGCCTTTGGCTTCGTAAAAACGGATCGCAGAGACCGATAGTCCAGTCCGTCCTGCCAGGTCACCAATCGTCAATCCTGTTCTCATCTTTCACCCGAATAAAAATTACACCAAAAACCTTGACCTCAACTTAGGTTGAGGAATTACAGACACATCTCCGGATAATCAAGATGAAGGAGATACAATCATGAAACCCGGCCTATTTGAGCATGTTAACATGACCGTGAGCGACCCGGATAAGACCGCGGATATGCTGACCACCCTGTTTGACTGGCATATCCGATGGAGTGGTGATTCGATCCATGGCGGGCGATCCGTCCATGTTGGAACGGACGCACATTATCTCGCGCTCTACACACCGCCCATAACTCCTCAACCGCCAGGCAATAATTATGATCGAAACGGCGCGGTGAATCATGTTGGCATTCTGGTCGACGATCTTGCCGCAGCAGAAGAGAAGGTCCTCGCCGCGGGCATCAAAACCCATAGTCATCAGACCTATGACCCCGGGAGTCGCTTCTATTTCCATGACCATGACGGCATTGAGTATGAGGTGGTCAGTTATGCTTGAACGTCTGGTTGAGATTCTGTCCGCTTTGTACTGGCGCCAATAGCCCGCAAAATGTGGCAAAGAAAAAGGCGCAGTCCACTGACCGCGCCTTGAAAAGTGATTGCAGCGTTTCCTCCCAGAAACTTGCAAGCACACAAGACTGGATGTGCGGCATTCTGTCAAGGGCTTTATGACAACAAGGTAACACTTTTTTCATCGCCCCTTTCTGGACCCGCTGTTGCAGCTGCACTGGCAATGACCTGTTCCCAGGCCTTGGTCATGGCCGGTGTCCAGTCCGCCCCGGCGAGGCGCGCAAAAACATCCTGCATGACCTCAAAAAAGGCGGTAAACATCGCCTCATCGATGCCATAGCCAACATGATTCATCCGCTCGGCGGCAAGGAAGTTTGGCGCGATGGCATCCCCGGTCAACAAGCCTTCGGCCTGTGTCAGCGCCTCGTTTAACATATGCCCCTTGGCGCCATCATCGGTGTCGAGGACGAATAAATCCTCCATTTCGGGGAATCGCTGAAACAGTGCTGCATAAACAGGCGGGACAACATCCTCGCATTTTGCGGCAACTGATTCGAGGCTGGCGGTGAAGGCATCATGGTGGCTCATAGGTTCTGTTACCAAGCTGTGGGAACCCTGTCGAACACTCACGTGGACATCTGCTTTTCCTGCAACACGAGATTTTGTTTCAACTGATCCAGGAGGCTGACAATCGTGTCTAACTGCTCAACCTCCATACCCGTGGCCTCAATCATGCAGCCTGTGACCTCCGGAGCCTGTTGTTTCAGCGCCTTGCCGCTCTCCTGCAAGTGCACAAACACTTTGCGTTCATCCTGTGTGCCGCGGTGGCGCTCGACATGGCCGAGCTTCTCTAACCGCTTGAGCAAAGGCGTAAGCGTGCTGCTCTCCATCATCAAACGTGCGGACAGTTCACCAACGCTCAAGCCATCCTGGTCCCACAGGCAGGTCAGCGCGATATATTGCGGATAGGTCAGGCCAAGCGGCTTGAGCAAAGGCGCATAGGCACGATTGATCACGTGCGAGGCGGAATAGACCGCAAAGCAGAACATTTCCTCCGGCCTTGTCGGCAAGTCTTTAGGGGCATGTCTTGGCATCGTTTTCATTCCATCAATTTAGATCGCACACGATATAATCGCTTGACAGGTTAAGCAAGCTTGATTTAAAGACCCCTCAATTAAATCGCGCACGATACAAATGGAGGCATAGATGTCCTGGTTACCCAGCCTGATCACAGACACCCCGGAAGATGGCTTTGAACTGGCCCTGAAACTGTCGCGTATGGCGGTCAAGAAAACACAGCCCGATGACGCGGTGCGCACCCGCCTACGCGCCGATTATGAAAATAATGCAGACAGCCTGACCATGGCCTCACATGTGGTAGCAACCAATTTCCAAACCGTGGCCCGCGCCAATAAGTATTGGACTTAAGGCACGCCGAACCACCAGACCGCCTCTCAACGTCCGTTATAACAGAGCCTGGGCGCGCTCAGGGTGAACGCGATCGACTGCCGCTCTCTCGAGACGGCTATAGCGCCCAGCCTGAGCGCGCCCGCGGTGGTGCGTTTTCGGTTGTTTCCCACGCAGCTTTCGCCAGCATAGGTCCGGGCTTTAGCGCTTCCCGGAGGTGAGATTGCTCACTCCTCGCGCCATAACCACCCGACTGGTCCGCAAGACCGGGCACGGACCCAAAGCCAGCAGACACAGACCACCGCTCTCCACTCATTTCCAGCCGTTCCGGAAAGGCCCTGTCTTAAGAGGGGAGATACAGGCATTATACGCGTGGGGATAAGGGGTGGGATAGATTCCCGACTTAAACCCAAAGGGCGACTCATTCGCACGGCGCAACAAGATCACCCGTATCAATCGCCCCTGCCTTTTGTTCGCGCCCGACAAAGTCAACACATGCGAAAACCATTGGTAGGGGTCGCGAGGTGAGGAAATCAGGACCATCCTGCAATTGCATATGCAAATGAGGATAAGCTGTGTCCCCTGTCATACCAATCTGACCAAGTAGCTGCCCCGCCTTGACCGTGTCGCCAACATTCACGGTCAGTGTTCCTTGCCGGAAGTGGGACATTAGCAAGTGAATTCCATTTCCGATATCAAGGATGAGATAATTACCCAAACCGCGATCTTCGCCATAGGTCTGGAAATCATCGACGAAAACACGTTGCCCCGCTTCATCAAAATGATTGTCCGGCATATCGGAACGGCTGAAAACAACCGTTCCATCAATTGGTGCAATCACTTCAATGCCAAATCCCAGCCAGTCTGCCTGTTCGGCGCCATCCTCGACATAGAGACCACCTGTGGCCAAGTCCAAACGCGTAAAATCGAGGGCGAACCTTTGCGTAATATGCTCCATACCAAAGGCGCGCGCTGGCTCACTGTTCAGGGCCACACGTCGATGATGCGCAAACAAGTCACTGCCGGAATAGACATAACTCTGCGAAGCGATTGGTAAGTATGGCAGGATCGGAGAGTTCACAGGGTGAAACTGCACGGTGAACTCAATCAGGCCACCCGTATAGGCCACAACAATGTCTGCATGGTCAGCTGGTGCGGAAAGCGCGAGATCCGGGAATGGGTTGAAAATGTATTTTGAACCCTGCGCAGGAATCGTGCGGTCTCCGAGCATAGCGATTGGCCCAGGCAAGCCATTGCCACCCATATAGCGCCGCTGGAGAATTTGTCCGGTCGCGTCGAAAACCCGCATGCCGACAAAGGTTATCTCGACATCCTCAGGACCCGTATTCTCCAACTCAAAATCAAAATTGAGCCGCGTAAGGTCGCCGCGAACCTCTGCATAAGGTGTTTCAGGTCTGATCTGGGACAAGGAAACAGGAGCTTCGATAGCTGGTTCGGCTTTTGCCGCAATACTACCGCTACAGGCGCATAGAGTGATAAGCAGAAAAGCTGAAACCAAACGACTTATCACTGAAACCTCCTTCTAAAGCGGAATATTATCGTGCTTTTTCCATGGGTTGCTCATCTCTTTACCGCGCAGGGTGCGGAGCGCTTTGGCGACTCTTCTGCGGGTTGAGTGCGGCATGATGATGTCGTCGATATAGCCCTTTTTCGCGGCCACGTAGGGGTTGGCGAAATTGTCCTCATACATCTTGGTATGCTCGGCAATCTTGGCCTCGTCGCCGATATCCTTGCGGAAGATGATTTCCACCGCGCCTTTCGCGCCCATCACGGCGATCTCAGCCGTCGGCCAGGCATAATTGATGTCGCCGCGCAGGTGTTTGGAGCTCATCACGTCATAGGCCCCGCCATAGGCTTTGCGGGTGATGACGGTGACTTTCGGTACGGTCGCCTCGGCATAGGCGAAGAGCAGCTTGGCACCATGCTTGATCAGGCCGCCATATTCCTGCTTGGTGCCCGGCATGAAGCCCGGCACATCCACGAAGGTGACGATCGGAATATTGAAACAGTCACAGAAACGGACAAAGCGTGCGGCCTTGCGGCTGGCATCGATGTCGAGCACGCCTGCGAGCGTCATCGGCTGGTTGGCGACGAAGCCAACGGTGGAGCCTTCCATACGGCCGAAGCCGCAGAGGATGTTCGCACCAAAAGCCGGGCTGATCTCAAAGAAGTCGCCCTCGTCGACGGTCTTTTCGATCAGCTCTTTCATATCATAGGGCTGGTTCGGATTGTCCGGGATCAGCGTGTCGAGGCTATTGTCGGCGCGCTCAATCGTGTCGAAGGTCGGACGCTGGGGCGCTTCCTCGCGGTTGGAGCCGGGCAGGAAGTCGATCAGGCGGCGCATCTGGGTGAGGGCTTCGATGTCATTCTCGAACGCGCCATCGACGACGCCGGACTTGGCCGCATGGACAGAGGCCCCGCCAAGGGTTTCGTGGGTGACCTCTTCATTGGTCACGGTTTTCACAACGTCCGGGCCGGTGACGTACATGTAGGATGTGTCCTTCACCATGAAGATGAAGTCGGTCAGCGCCGGGGAGTAAACATCGCCGCCTGCGCATGGGCCCATGATGACTGAGATTTGCGGGATCACGCCACTGGAGAGAACGTTCTCCATGAAGATGTCGGCATAGCCAGCAAGGCTATCGACGCCTTCCTGAATACGCGCGCCACCCGCATCAAAGATGCCAATACAAGGCGCGCCATTCTGGGCGGCAAGCTTCTGGACTTTGACGATCTTGGCGGCATGGGTCTTGGAGAGCGAGCCGCCGAAAACGGTGAAATCCTTGGAGAAGACATAGACGAGGCGGCCATTGACCGTGCCCTGCCCCGTGACAACGCCATCACCAGGAATGCGCTGCTCATCCATGCCGAAATCGGTACACTGATGCTCGACGAACATGTCGTATTCTTCGAAGCTGTCTTCATCGAGTAAGAGACTGATCCGCTCGCGTGCGGTGAGCTTGCCTTTTTCATGCTGACGTTCGATGCGTTTTTCACCACCGCCAAGGCGGGCTTTTTCACGGCGGGATTCGAGGGCTTCGATCACATCTTGCATAGGGCGTCTCTCCAAAAAGTTTGGATTGCTTGTAATGCTGCGCGAGCGAAGAGCAAGAGCGATGCGCCCTGCCCTGGCGCTTTTGCCAGGACAGGGCGTCTTCCTTTTGGTTGAAGTGTGAGAGTTTACCAGTTGTGGCGGTGGTTACGATAGTCACGCTTTCCGCCACGCGGGATGCCGTGAATCTGCTTCACGCGATCCCCGCGCCGCACAATACAGGTCACAGGGCGTTCGATTTCACCGCGGCGGTTTTCGAATTCCACCTCATTGAAGCGAACTTCAAACCCACGCGGGCCGATCTGCCAGGCGCGGCGCCCATCATCGAAGTCGACATCATAGAAGCCGAGATAGTCCGCTTCACTGCGGATGGCGCGGCGACAGGCGCGGATTGCTGTCCGCTTGAGGCGGCGCACTTCCTGACGGGTCTGGCCATACTCGTTCACATCACGGCGGTAATCATGACGATAATCCCGGCCATAATAGCGGTCATTGTAACGCGTTTTATGGACGGATACTCCGCCATTCGTACTGACCGAGACAGTGACTCCACTACGCTTGCCATGGTCAGCAAGGGCCGGAGCTGTTGTGAGTGCCGTTGCCGCTAAAGCCAGCGCTGCCACTCGGGTGTTCATGACGGCTTTCATCATGAGGACACTAAAACATGTGCCCTTGCAACCTAGTGTGAGTGGCGCATTGGGGTGGGGTTCATCCGATTTGGAACGCCTCTCCTTCTCTAGCTATCAGCGACAACGCATGGGTCAGACAATGGAATGATCGTGCGCGCCGGAGCAGGTTCGCCGCTATCCTGACGATCGAGAATGGCTTCGATCTCGTCCATGATCCGGTTCATGCGTGCTTCAACCGCGCGATATGGGGCCGGGCTTGCCATATCGAGACCAGCTTTAAGCTTCAGATCATACGGATGGGCTGATCCGCCCGCCTCAAGCATTTCCAGATATCTCGCGACGGCCTCTTCATCCCCTGACCGAATTTCATCGGCAAAATAGACGGCTGCAGCCAGAGAGGTTGAGTACTGATAGACGTAAAAGTCGAAGAAGAAGTGAGGGATGTAAGCCCACTCCAGATTGTAGGCCTCAGGGACAACGGTAACGCCCTCTTCAACACCGTAATAGCGGTTGAAAATGTCCTTATAGATTTCGGTCATCCGCGAACCGGTCAGGCTTTCGCCATTCTCAACGGCTTCATGGATCGCCGCCTCAAACTCAGCGAACTGGGTCTGGCGGAAATAGGTCCCGCGCATTTGTTCCAATGCATAGCCGAGATAGAACAGGCGCTCAGCATCTGTTTCAGCCGCTTCGAGGAGTTGCTCTTGCGCGAGCACTTCTTTGGTGATCGCCGCAGTTTCCGCGATGAAGATAGAGTAGCGCGCGGTTTGAAAGGGTTGCGCCTCATTGGCCAGAATGGTGTGCATCGCATGACCCCACTCGTGCGCGAAGGTTGAGGCACTGTCATACGTATCCTGATGGTTGAGCAGAACGAAAGGCCCGACATCATAGACACTACCAGACATGTAGGCGCCGCTACGCTTACCCTGACTTGGATAAGCGTGGCTCCAATCGCCTTTCATCGCCGTGCAAAGCGATTGCACATAGTCTTGGCCAAATGGCCCTGAGGCGGAGGCTGTAATTTGCGCTGAGCGATCAAGATCGAAAACCTGATCGGTTTCAACCATATTCGGGTAGATGTCGTGGAAACCGAAATCCTCGACCCCCAGAATTCGCGCGCGAAGCTCAAAATAGCGATGGAGGGTTGGCAATGCGGCATTCACTTCAGCCAGCAAAGTGTCATAGACCTCACGCGGGATATTGTCGTCCGCCAAAGCCGCTTCGAGCGCTGAGTTATAGTCGCGCTGGGAGGCGTTAAAGACCTGTCTTTGCACATGGCTGCCCAGAGCTTCGCCAAGTGAGCTTTCAAACTGCTGATAGGTCTCAAAGAACGAATTGAAGACTTTGATCCGGTCATCCCGGTTTTCGGCAGCGCGGCCTTTGACATAGCCTGCAGCATCAAGCCGAAGCTCTTCACCCGTGCTCAGCGTTACAGTTGGCCACGGAATGTCGGAGTTTTTAAGCTGGGTATAGATGCGTTGCGCGCCGCCCAGAGCGACACTGGCGGCGGCCATGATCTCTTCCCCTTCCGGACTAAGGGTGTGCGGGGTCATGCGCAGCGTTTCGCGTAAGCCGAAAGCATGTTTCTCGAGGCGCGGCTCTAAAGCAATCCATGCCTCAATCTGCGCCTCTCCGACATCCTGAATCATTGGATTGATCCAGGCCACTGCGCTGCCATAGGCTGCAAACATGGCTTGGGCCTGTCCGCGGCGAGCAAGCTTATCGCCATCGCGAAGGTCGGTATCAGAATCCAGGAAGGCATATGTCGAGACCCGAAGAGCCTTAAGAGCAATATCCGAAGTCTGGTCGTAAAGGTCGGCCAATCTCTCTGCACTCGGTTCAAAATCGGCACCCGCAGCTTTCACTGGCTCTAATCTGTCAAGAATGCTCAGGCGCGCTGCATCCCAGGCTTCAACATCCGGGAAGAGCTTTGTCAGATCCCACTCAACCGGTTCACGCTCAGCTTCGGCCCCCGTTGCAACATCATCATCCCACATCGGCCCTAGCTCAGGCTGGGCAAGGGATAGAGGTGTTGCCACAAAACAAATGGCTGCGACGCAAGACAATAGCTTGGATTTCATGGGGAGGCGCTCCTGATTTATGGACGTGGTTATGAAAGCAGCAAATCACTCGCGTTAAAAGCGAAAACCGAACTTGGTTGAGACCTGCTCAATACAGGCAATGTCTCGCAGACAGCGCGGATGCAGATACCGATATCGATACTTCTAGACTCAGGCATAGGCATAAGGCCCGCCGCGCTCCAGCGCTCTTTTATAGGTCGGCAGCGCCTGCACTTTGGCGACAAAGGCTTTGATATTGGGCAAAGCTGACAGGTCAGCGCGGCTAGCAGCAGCCTCTAAAGGGAAGCTCATCATGATGTCAGCCGCTGTCAGGCTATCGCCGACGAAGTAACCCGTGTCGGCGAGTCTATCATTCCACCATTTGGCATGTTCGGCGATGCGCGGATCGATGAAGCTGCTTTCAACTTTGGAGGAGATGCCTTTCACGAGGGGCTTGGCCAGAAAAGGCGCATTCTCCGGCAGACGCGAGAAAACCAGCTTGAGCAGTAGATTGGTCATCGCCGAGCCTTCGGCATAATGCAGCCAATAGGTATAGTCGCGTGCAGCCTGGGTTCCGGCTTCCGGTTTCAGGCGGTGACCCTTGTCATAAGCCTCAATCAGATACTCAAAAATCGCCCCGGTTTCAGCGACAGTAATCTCCCCATCGGTAATCACCGGGGACTTGCCGAGCGGGTGAACCTCATACAATTCCGGCGGCCCGAGATTGGTCACCGGATCGCGATCATAGCGTTTGACCTCATACGAGACCTCAAGCTCCTCCAAGAGCCAGAGCACACGCTGTGAGCGTGAATTTTCGAGATGATGAACAATAATCATGAGGCCTCCCGTCCTATATGGGAGGCAGGTAGAGCTAAGTCCGGCGCTGTCGAGGATAACGCTGGGAAAGGGTGATTACTGGCCCAGAAGCCGCTGCACGACGCCCATCAGGCCGGTAAAGCGCAGGCCGCCTTCATGGACGGCCAGTGCGAAGCAGACCCCATCCATATCACCAACCGGCTGGTGGGTATCGGTTTCGCCTTTGACGCACAGATCGCCCGGGCCATAGCTGCCCTGACCATCACTGAAACCACCAGAGACAACCAGTGTGTATTCATTGCCCTTATGGCTATGCTCGGGCACGCGCGCACCCGGCTCAATCCGGTACAGCTCGACCTCAGCCGCGCTGCCGATATCGAGCTTGAGGCGACGCACACCGGGTGTCAGGTTCTGCCAGCCAGACGCCCCAGCCGCATTGATCGCGTCATCGCGGAGCGGATCAGGTAGCGCGAGCAATTCATCCAAAGCTGCGCAAGCTGATTTGGCACAGCTTGTCTGAGCGACAGGGCGATCCTCGAAAGCATCAATCATCGCCATCGTTTTGGCAAGCGCCTGATCGGAGACCGCTAGGGCTTCCTCGCCCTCAAGGCAGATCCCGGCAATCGTTTCAGCATGAGCAACTGCACGGCTGACCTCAGGCTTAAGGGCCGCTTGGGTCTCAACCATCAGCGCAAAGGCCGGGTCCAGACACCCCGCAGCATAGGCGCTGTAGACCTCTCCAAAATCATTTACGCTGGCTATGCGCATATCATCGCCGACCTTGGTTGTGTTCTTCCCTCGTCTTAGCGATATTGACTGGGGATGGTTATCGTCAAGCAAACGCAGCCTCCGATTGCAGTACGTTTAGTGTTGGTCGCGTTCCAGCTGACCCTTAAGACGCTGGAAAGCTATACGGATTCTGGACTTCACAGTGCCAAGCGGCAGTCCGAACTTCTTGGCAATCTGTGAGTGCGATAGCCCCTCATAAAAGGCAGCCTTGAGCAAGACGAGCTGATCATCTGGAAGCGTCTCAAGCTGACGACGAACCACTGTTTCGACCTGCGCCCGGTTCACCGTAATGTCCGGTTCTTCAATCTTGGCCGGGTGCAGCATGGGATCTTCGGCATCCAGCTCCGGCTTGTTCATCCGGCGGTGACTGTCGATCCGGCGATTGCGGGCAATGCGGAAAATCCAGGTCGAGACCGACGCCTGACGCTGGTCATATTGATCCGCCTTGCGCCAGACATTCAGCATGACCTCCTGAACAATTTCTTCAGCGCCATTGGCATCACTGCCCAGACGCACCAGATAGGATTTCAGACGCGGCGCGAAGTATTCAAAGATTTCGGCAAAGGCTGTCCGCGACCGCGTCTTGGCGATCTGCTGGACACATCTGGCGAGATGCTCACGCTCGCCAGTGTCATTGCCGGTGGTCTCAAGTGACACGTCTGTCCCCTCTAGCGCAGTATACTCGTATAAAGCGCCCATTCTGGGGGAAATGCAACCTCTGCGAGACAATCGTGTCATGATAACCCGTTAATCTTGTGCGTCTTATTTCGGCCTTAACCCTATCGCATGCAATGAAATAGGGTATGTTCGAATAAAGTATTGCATATCGGAGATGATATATGTTGTCGAGACACGTTTTTGTGATGCTGGCCGGTATTCTGATCGCAGGAGCCGCACACGCGACCCCATCAGCGGTTGGCCAATACAAGGATTGGAAAGTCTTCACAGAAATCGTCGGCGGCGAAACCCTTTGCTATGCGGCGACACAGGCGACCGATAAAGCGCCAAGATCAGCCCAACATGGCGATGTCTGGTTCTATGTGTCGAGCTGGAAATCGGGCAAAGCGCGCAACCAGCCCAGCCTGCGTGTTGGCTATCAGTTACGACAAGACCTTCCTGGCAAGGCGCATGTCGGCCGTGCCAACTACACGCTCTATGGCATGGGCCAGGAAGCCTTTGCCATGGATAGCGATGACCCGAAACTGGTCAGCGCCCTGCGCCAGGGTAGCGAGCTGCGTGTGCAAGCCACCTCACAGCGTAATACGAGAGTGACCTATCACTTCTCCTTATCCGGATCCGCCGCAGCCATAGACCGCGCCGCTGCTGCTTGTCGTTAAATCACGCGTGTACGCTGCGACTATTCCATCCTCGAATTCTCTTCGAGCCGAGAACGCATAGCCGTCATCACTTTTAACGCGCATTGAATATCATCAACAGTAAAGTCACGGCTAAGCGCATTCACCCACTCAATCTGTCGGCGCTCGGCGGCTTGATATACTTCTCGCCCCTGCTCCGTCAGGACGACCAGGTTCGCGCGTCGATGATGCGGATTGGGCTCAAACGCAACAAGACCCTCTTTTTCAAGCTCATTGGCAATCCGCTGTACGCCTTGTCTTGAAAGTCCCATGCTACGCGCGAGCCAGGCCACGGGCTGCGGCGCTTCTGCAAAGTGTATTGCGCCCAGCACTTGCCATCGCGCGCTTGACAGCCCCAGCGGCTCAACAAGTCGGTCCCCCGCAGCGAGCAATCGGCCATTCAGACGGAATGCCTCTAGAACAATTTCTGTCATTGCCGCTCCTGCATGCGTGTGTTTGGCCATTGGCGACTTACCTATCCCTATGTTGACAACATGTTGTCATCTGTGCTTGTGATCAAATTGACAGCATGTTGTCATATGGTCAATAAGGAGATTTCCATGTTAGAACTCACAGCATTTGATCCCGTCTATTCTATTGAGCATCAATTGGGCACCGAAGAAACACCCGTCATCCTCGTCAATCCATTCACAGTCGAGCGCACACACATTGATGCCGTTGTGAAAACCTGGGAGGCCGATGCTCTCTGGCTGAAGAAGCAGCCGGGCTTTATCTCCACACAGCTTCACAGAGCCATCGAACCAAGCACAATGTTTTTCAACTACGCTGTCTGGGAATCGACAGCCCACTTTCGTGCGGCTTTTACCCACCCGGACTTTCAATCGACTTTGGCGGCCTATCCAAATGGCACGACAGCTGCCCCGCACCTGTTTAAGCGCGTCGCAGTCTCCAATCTCTGTACCAATTGAGGAGGATATCCCATGAAAACCAAAATTCATGCTCTGTCCGGCATCATTGGATTCCTGTGTATTCTCAGTTTCTGGACCAGCACAGCCTATTCGGAACTATTCACATCTCACGAGACAGTGGCCGCAGTGAAGGCGATGATCCTTCGTGGCATGATTATACTTGTTCCCGCCATGGCCATCGCTGGCGCATCCGGCATGGTGATCGGCGCCAAGTGGAAAGGCCCTCTGGCAGCCGCAAAAAAGAAGCGAATGCCAATCATTGCACTGAACGGGCTTTGCATTTTGCTACCGTCTGCATTTTTCCTGGCTTACAAATCGGGCGCAGGCACGTTTGATGTATGGTTTTACACGATCCAAGTCGTGGAGCTCTGTGCTGGCGCACTCAATCTGACCCTCATGGGCCTCAATATTCGAGATGGCCTGAAAATGAAGGGCCGCATTGGCAAAAAGCGAGCAGCTTAGTCAGAACTGCTTGCTCAGGAATCCTATCGTAAAGTCAGCTTCGTCCCACACCCCGCGTATGAGACCCAACCCAATATCGGAAGCTTGCTATTATCTGCAACCAAAACAGGGGTTTTCAGGGCTGGCGGATCGCGTTCTTATGGCTTGCAAACGCCATTATAGGATTTCAAGTGAGATGAAGAACCCCGTCAATGATTATGCGCTCGACCTGATCTGGCGCCATGGCCGCTCTTTCAATGGCTGGCTGGATCGGCCCGTGCCTGAAACCCTGATCCGGGCGGTTTATGACCTGACCAAAATGGGGATGACCAGCGCCAATTGCTCGCCGGCGCGGTTTACCTTTATCGGCTCCAGCGAGGGCAAGGAACGCCTACGCCCATTCCTGATGGAAGGGAATGTCGATAAGACCATGAGTGCGCCATGGGTGGTGATCATCTCACACGATCTGGACTTCCATGAGAAAATCCCTGAGCTGTTCCCGCACAATCCTGGGGCGAAGGACTGGTTTGCCAATGACGAGCATCGCCATCTCACCGCTTTCCGCAATGGGACGCTATCGGGCGCCTATCTGATGCTCGCGGCGCGGGCACTGGGGCTTGATTGTGGGCCGATGTCCGGGTTCGACAATGCCGGGGTCGACAAGGAATTTTTCAGCGGCAGTGAAGACACCAGGAACTGGCGTTCCAACTGGCTTTGCAATATTGGCCATGGCGATGATGGAACGATTTTTGACCGCAGTCCACGCCTTGCCTTTGAAGACGCCTGCCAGATCCTTTAGATCGGCTCCGCAATGCTGACGCTGGCGCTGCATACAGCCATGGCCGGATGTGATGTCGCCATTCAGCGTGACGGAACCGTTCTGGCGAACCTGTCTGAAGCGATGCGCAAGGGGCAGGATGCGCGTCTGCCGGGACTGGTCGCACTGGCCTGTGAGCAGGCAGGTGTTACTCTTGAAGAGGTTGAGCGCTTCGGTGTCGTAACCGGACCGGGCAGCTTTACGGGTGTACGCGTTGGCGTCGCCTTTGCCCGCGGGCTTGCCTTGGCAACCGGGGTGCCTTGCGTTGGGGTTTCCAGTCTTGAAGCCGCCCTGCCAGATGGCCAGCAGGGCTCGGCCATTGTCCTCCTGCCAGCACAAAAGCGCCCGCCGGACATCACCTATTGGGCCCAAACCTTTCGCAGTGGGGCAGCGACTGCGCCGCCGGAAGAAATGCCTCTGCAGGCTGTCGCCGACCTCCTCAATGCCCATCCGCACATGGTGTTTGGCAATGCAACGGCGCTTCAGGAGATCTTACCGGACCTCAGCGTACGCGTAGCACAGCCCAGCGCGGCGCGCGCCGCAGCCCTGACAGCTGTGTTTGATCCCGCGAGCCATCCCCCAAGGCCCAGCTATGCCCGTGCGCCAGATGCTGCCCTGCCTGGCGGAAAGTCTCTGGCATGACCGCCGCGATCATTCTGAAAACCGAGGATGCCAGCACAATGGCGGCTCTGCATCACGCTGCTTTTCCTGAGGGTGAGGCGTGGACACGGGATAGTTTTGCAGACCTGCTGGCCCTGCCCTCAACACTGGCCCTTGGAATTGCGGGCGAGGTCGGACTGTCTGGCCTGATCGTTTTGCAAGTCACCCCTGATGCAGCAGATATCCTGACGATTGGCGTCGCCCCACATCAGCGCCGCAAGGGTTTGGCGAGCACGCTATTGCAGGCTGCGAGCCGCATTCTGGGAGAGAAAGGCGTTGCTCGACTGCTTCTGGATGTGGCTGCAGACAATTCTGGAGCCATCAATTTCTATACGGCTCAAGGATTTACACAGGATAATATACGTAAATCCTACTATAAACGACTGGACGGATCGCGGATTGACGCCATGTTGATGTCACGTCCGGTTGCTGGACAGCAACCGTAATACGATGCAAGAGGCTGATATGGATCGCTTAGAAAAACTCTGTGCTGAAAAAGGCCTGCGAATGACTGAACAGCGCCGCGTGATTGCGCGCGTGCTGTCAGGCTCCGATGATCATCCCGACGCGGAAGAATTGCACAAACGCGCCAATGCGGTGGACAAGAATATCTCTCTGGCCACCGTGTATCGCACTGTCAAACTGTTCGAGGAATATGGCATTATCGAAAGCCATGACTTCGGTGATGGTCGTGCCCGCTATGAAGAAGTGCCTGATGAGCATCATGATCACCTTATCGACGTTAAGTCCGGCAAGGTTATCGAGTTTCACAATGAAGAGATTGAGCGCCTGCAGGAAGAAGTCGCGCGGGCGCACGGCTATCGTCTGGTCGATCATCGGCTAGAGCTTTATGCTGTGCCCATTGACGACAAAGATCACGATTAAGGCGCAGGCATGTCTCCTTTTCTAATTGCCATGACGGGCGGGTCCGGGTCCGGAAAATCCACTGTGGCTGATGCGCTGGTTGAGCGCTGTCGGGAGGTTGGTGTCACCGTCTTTGCCGAGGATGGCTATTATTGGCCAATGGCCCACTATGGCTCAGCAGAGACGGAGGCCCAGCGCGAGGCCATCATTGCCAAGGTCAATTATGATGACCCGGTCAGCAAAGAGACCGCACTGATGGCGCGCCACCTGGCGGACCTGAAAGCTGGACGCACGATTGAGCAGCCAATCTATGACTATGATCGCCATGATCGCAAAGCTGAAACCCTTACGCTGAGCCCGGCACCGATCATCATTGTAGAAGGTATTCATGCCCTCTCCATCCCGGAAATTCGCCCACTGATCGATTTGTCTATCTATGTTGATACGCCTGATGATTTACGGCTGGCGCGACGGATCAGGCGGGATGTTACAGATCGTGGGCGCAGTGTTGAAAGTGTGCTCTCACAATATCTCGGCACAGTCCGTGCGGCCCATTATGCTTTTACGTTCCCAGCCAAGTTTGAGGCTGATCTCGTGATCGCGGATGAAGGTCTACCAGCCTATGGCAAGGTCCGTCCAGCGACCGAAGCGGTCGAACGTATGCTCGCGCCCATAACAGCGCGCCTGCAGGCTGTGGGTGTGCTTTAACGATTTTCTGCTTAAATGGCGCGGTGATGGTTAGATTTTTCTACCTCTGCCTTGCCGCACTTGCCCTTCCTGTGATGGCGCAGGCCTGCGATATGCGCGCGGAAGCCCGCGCCGATACGGTCGCAGATTATGTGGAGAATGGGCGCTCTTGCCTTGCCGCTGCCCCGAATGGTTTTCGCTTTAGCGAAGAGATGGAACAAGCCTTTGTCGACAAGATCAATGAGGAGCGCACTGAGCGCGGCCTGAGTACGCTTTCAGTCCGCCTTGATATGCAACCTGCTGCGCGGTTTCACAGTCTCGATATGGGGATAAATGGCTTCTTCGGGCACGAGACGCCAAAGGGACGCACATCAGCATTCCGACTCTCGGCTTTTGATCGCACCATGCTTTCCCGCGCGAGTGCCGAGAATGTCGCGCAACTCGTGATGACCTGCGCAGACCAGCACGGAAACACGGTTAGTTGTGATCTGATGCCTGCATCGTCTACGGATGTCATGGGCGGAGCGGTCGACAAATTGCATGCTGACCTGATGGCCAGTCCTGGCCACCGGGAGAATATTCTCAACCCGGAAACAACCCATCTCGCGCTCGGCGTAGCGCGCACGGACATGGCCGTCTATGTCACACAGGTCTTTGCCCGGCCCGTAGGCGAGTTAAGCGAACCCTTTCCCTTGCGCCTGACGGCAGGATCTGAGCTAAGAGCGAGCGCCGAGCTCAATGGTTGGCGCTTCAAACGCTTCGCTTTCTTACGCGGTAGCGTCATAGATGATGTTTTTGATGGGGTTATCCCGGATACGCTGGAAGGCGATCTGGAACTCGCCGCGCGGGGTGAGAGCTTTCAGAAGGTCAAACATAAAGGCCGAACGGTCGACTCAATGAGCTTCATCTATCTACCCGGCCCTGCAGTCACGATTGAGCCGTCGCAGCCCGCTACAGGAAGCTAGCGATCTCATTCAGCGGCTTTTTGATCAGCGCATGGTTCGGCACCATCGCATCCTCGGCTGGATAGCCCGCAACCAAGATCAGGAAGGGTTTCTCGGTCTCTGGTCGCCCGCATAGCCCGTTCAGGAACTTCATCGGGTTGGGTGTATGCACCAGTGTTGCGAGACCGGCATTGTGACAGGCGGTGATCAGCATCCCTGTCGCGATGCCGACGCTTTCATGGATATAGTAATTCTTCTTCTCATCCCCGGCATGCACCCCGCCCTTGCGCTGGGCGAAGATACAGATCAGCCAGGGCGCGATTTCCATATAAGGCTTATCAGCATCTGTCCCGATCGGGGCGAGCGCGTCAAGCCAGTCCTGCGCCGCGCGCCCAGAATAGAACTCGCGCTCCTCAGCCTCGGCAGCAAGGCGGATTTCACGCTTCTTCTCAGCTGAGCCAACACAGGAAAAAAACCAAGGCTGGTGATTGGCTCCGTTCGGGGCCATGCCCGCAGTGAGCACGCATTGCTTAATAATCGCCTGCGGCACCGCCTTGTCAGAGAAAGATCGGACCGAACGGCGGGTCTGCATCTGGCGATGAAACGCGACGGCGCGCGCCTGCATTTCAACCTCAGGATAATGCGGGAAGTCCGCGCTGAGCGGGACATGAGTTTCAGGTGAGGTTTTCATCGGCGTCCAGCGTCGGCTCCTCGATTATAGGCTTTACGCAACCAACTCTGGATCTTTTCATCCTTGGCGCTTTTGACCGGGCCCACCTGTAGCGTGCGCACAGGTTTGATACCGGAATAATCCATGATCTTGTTCTTCACCAGTTTGATGCCCGGGCGGCCATGGCGGAGCACATCAAAGAAAAGCGGAGTATCCGATGTCATGATAACATCAGCACTGCGCCCTTTCAAAAGGCGGTCCCAGAATGGCCCTTTCTCATGATAGTTCATGGCAAAGCCGGGCAGGAAAGCGCGATCAATCACACCCTTCATCTTGGCTGGCATGCCACCCCACCATTGCGGATAGACCCAGCACATATGGCTGCACCAGGTGATATGCTCGCGCCATTCTTCCAGAGACAGCTCTAAATCCTTACGCTTGATATAGCCATGGGTAAGGTCAGGGTCGAACGCCATCTCGTGCAGGTTCATCCGCCGCACTTCCGCACCCTCACTTTCTGCCCCGCGCTGATAGGCGTCAGCAAGACTATGGCTCAGCGAGGTCTCGCTTGGATGGCCAACGAAGATGAAGAGGCGGGCGGTCATATATGCTAGTCACTTAACTGAAAGAAACAGCCTAGACTACACGCAGACCTAGTTATTTGCACTCTGCAAACCCGTAAAACTGATTAGTGTACGACGTCGACAGGCTCAATTTCGTAAAACCTGCTTCCTTCGCAATTAATCACAATCGATCGAAGTTCAGCTTCAGGGAAAGCAGATCGATTATACGTCACAAGCGTTTCAGCTGGCTTGGTCGAGATGACGTCTGACTCAGTCCGCTTCAAATCATAGACATAGCTAGGTGGAGCAGATTCCTGAATACTTTCAAAAACAAGCTCGTATTCATCTCCCAAACTCGGCGCGTCGACGACAAACTCCACGTGCAGAATTGGTGGCGTATCGATACCAGGCATCATGTCGAGACGAGCAATGCCGTCTCGAGGATTGTATGCCGGGCAGGTTAAAATCTCTGCCGATCCCGTGCCTTCCACAGGCTTTTCATCGACTGCGCACCCAGCAAGCAAAACTGTGGTAGCGACTGCAGTTATGATAATACGTGACATTATTTCCCCCTCCAGTAGGTGAGAGAACATACCACAATACAAGCCGTTTTAGAAGAAAACGCTATTTAACGTCCGATACCTACTCCTCCGGCAGTTCCGGCACACCGACAGCGTGGAAGCCGGCATCGACGTGGAGAACCTCGCCAGCGATGGAGTGGCCGAGGGGAGAGAGGAGGTAGAGCGCGCAACCGGCGACCCCTTCCATGCGGGTGTCTTCCTTGAGCAGCGACCAGTCCTTACCGGTTCCCATCAGGGATTTCCCGCCGCGAATACCGGCGAGGGACAGCGTGCGCATAGCCCCTGCACTGATCGCGTTGACGCGGATGCCCTGCGTGCCGAGGTCGCGCGCAGCATAGCGCGTGGAGGCTTCCAGAGCCGCCTTGGCAACGCCCATGACATTGTAGGATGGCACCGTCCGCTCAGCGCCGAGATAGGTCATACAGATGATGGCCCCGCCATCGGGCATAATCTCGCTGGCACGGCGTGAGGCATCGATGAAGCTGTAAACCGAAATGTCGAGCGCGCGGCGGAAGCCTTCACGCGTCGTGTTGGCAACCATTGAGCCTTGCAGCTCCTCCTTGCCGGCAAAGGCGATGGAATGGACGAGAAAATCAATCTTGCCCCACTTTTCTTTTACCGCAGCAAAAGCCGCATCCATGCTCGCATCATCGGTCACATCCGCCGGGATCATGAAATCCATGTCGATACTTTCGACCAATGGACGCACGCGGCGCTCCAGCCCTTCGCCCTGATAGGTGAAGGCAATCTCTGCGCCCTGTGCGGCGAGCTGCTGGGCAATGCCCCAGGCAATCGAGTTCTTGTTTGCGACACCCATAATGATGCCGCGCTTGCCCGCCATCAGAGTTCCGGTCGGCATATCGCCATAGTCAGCCATGCTTGGCCTCCTGTCCTGCATTAAACTTTGCAATGATGGCTATTGCCGCCCGCCATGCCCGTCAAGGAAATGGTCAGCGCAGGCACAGTGGCTTTGACGTGTCCCGACCGTGAGTGATGGAATTTGTAAGAGAAAAACCCTTCCAGAAAAGAAGAAGCCGCGGACGCCTATGGA
This sequence comes from Hyphomonas sp. FCG-A18, assembly GCF_045287255.1. GTDB lineage: Bacteria > Pseudomonadota > Alphaproteobacteria > Caulobacterales > Hyphomonadaceae > Henriciella. The sequence goes on along the minus strand of NZ_CP137142.1, from coordinate 571,612 downwards.
AGGGGGAGGGAGGGGCGCCCGCGGCTATGTCACCCGACCTTTAGGGTGATTGAGAATGAGAGGTCCTGTCAGGTCGGGCGAATTCGAGTGGGCATTTGGCCCAAACGGGAAGGGTCGATCAAAATATCGTCGCCTGTAACATTTGCGCTTGGATGATCCTTGTGCATGGTCAGAGGCATTTTTTCGATGGCGGCGAGCCGTGCTTTCTCAGTCCGGATACGGCGCCAACGGCGTAGGGTGTTCTTCACCCGGGTCATTTTGATCTCCTGTGTTGTTAGACCTTGGAAATGGGCACATCGACCTATATCTCAAATCGAAAGAAGTGTGGGACTTAATAGGGGGAAGCTATGAAACCAACCCTGAGGCAATTGCAGTATCTGGTTGCCATCGCAGAAACGGGACGATTTGGCGAAGCTGCACGGAAAGTGCATGTCAGCCAACCCAGCCTGTCGGCACAGATTGCCGACATGGAAGCCATGCTGGGCACACAGTTGGTTGAACGGGGCCGCCAGGGCTCAATCCTGACCCCAGCCGGTGAGGAAGTGCTACGGCGCGCCCGGGTCGTCTTGAAAGATATGGATGACCTGAAAGCGGCAGCCAAACAGTATTCTGGAGACATGGCCGGGCGTGTGCGTTTAGGCGTTCTCCCATCGATTGGACCATACCTTTTACCTATGGCCGCGCGACGCTTGCACAGCTTGTTCCCTGCCCTAAAGCTCAGCGTGCGTGAGGAAAGCCGTTCACTGCTTATGGAAAAGGTGAATGATGGCCGCTTCGACCTGATCCTGACCGTTGAAGGCAAGGATGATGGTCTGCTGACCCATGACATCCTGACCGAGCATTTATATGCCTGCGTTGCACCGGATGCCCCGCTTGCGCAGGAGACAGGACCGATTACAGCCAAGGATTTGAAGGACCAGGTCTTGCTGACCCTCGGGCAGAACTATCGCCTCAGCAAAACCGTGCGGGATCTGGCCGAAGAGGTCGGCGCTCATATCAGCGACGAATATGAGGGCACCAGCCTTGATGCCTTGCGGCAGATGGCAGCCATGGGGGCCGGTGTCGCGATCTTGCCAAGCCTCTATGCGGCCTCTGAAACCCGCCGTGATGACGGGGTGGTCGTCCGGCGGGTCGACCTCAAGACGGCGCGGCGCGATGTCGAGCTTGTCTGGCGCACGACAACCCCGCTCGGAACCGTGTTCGAGTCGTTTGCGAAAGTTCTCTCAGAAGAGGCTCATAAGCTGGTCGCAGAATAGCGGCCGGCTTTACATCTCGTCAGGATTGAACAGGCCGACCTTCATGTCCTTGGCCACGTAAACGCGCTTGCCATCAACCTCGACCGTGCCATCGGCAATACCGAGGACAAGCTTACCGCGCTTGACGCGTTTCATGTGGATTTCATAGCGGACGAGTTTCTTGTCCGGGGTGATCTGTCCGGTGAATTTCACCTCGCCAACGCCAAGCGCGCGGCCCTTGCCCGGCGACCCTGACCAGCCGAGCCAATAGCCAACCGCCTGCCACATCGCATCCAGGCCAAGACAGCCCGGCATGACCGGATCACCCGGGAAGTGACACTGGAAGAACCAGAGATCAGGATTGACATCGAACTCACCCACCACATGCCCCTTGCCGAAATCACCGCCATCAAGACTGATCTCTGGAATCCGGTCCATCATCAGCATAGGCGGGGTTGGCAGTTGTGCATTGCCGGGGCCGAACAGTTTACCCTCGCCTGAAACAAGCAGCTCTTCCTTGGTGTAGGAGGCCTGTGGGGTGTGGTAATCGTGGGGTCCGCTCATGGCATTTTCCTCTACGGCAGGGACTGGTCAATCGCCGTCCCTAGCGTGTGCCGCGCGGTGCTGCAAGCTTCAGGTCTTAAACACCATCGGTGCTGGTCCGTGTTCCCCAGAGGTGAAGCTCTTCAATCCAGCCGTCTCGCTTGCCCGCTTTGACCGCGCACCAGCCATTGGTGCAGGCATCCAGCTCCAGCACGACCCCTGCCTTGATCAGAGCTTTAGCCCGGGCATCGGCATTGGGTTTGCGCTGTAGCGGCGTATCCTGAATGGTGACCGCCGTTCGGCGCTCTGAGAGCATGCGTGCCTGAATCCAGACCTCATCGCCATCCTTGTCCCTTACACGGCGCCAGCCATGGGTTTCGCGCAGGATCAGCATGGGCATGCCTTCGGCCTCGTAACGCCACAAAATATCATGATCGAGACTAGGGCCTTGCCGTCCATGAACCGCAGAGAAACGCAGCGAGACGAATCGCGGGACAGGTTCACCAGAGAATTGGCTGACCTGCACGGCGTCCTGTGCCTGAACGGGCATCACAGGCAGCGCAAAAAGCGGGCAAATCAAAGCCAAAAAATGTACGGGAAGCCTTCTCATTCCGATATGAATCGCCCATCCATATGAATCTCAGGTAAAAGTGCGCATTGGCGATGCGCATTTGCTCTGCTAATCCCACAATGGAAAGAGAGGTTTCATGTCTGTAAAACGCCTAAAGGTGATTGTTACCCGTCGTCTGCCGGACCCGGTCGAGCTTCGCCTCAAAGAGCTGTTTGATACAGAGCTGAATGAAGCGGACACTCCTTTCACCCAAGATCAGTTGGCCGAAGCGGTCGGTCGCGCGGATGTGCTGGTCTCCACTGTTACCGACCAGATTGATGGCCGTGTGCTGGCACAAGCAGGCGAGCAATTGCGCCTGATCGCACAGTTTGGGGCGGGTGTAGATAATATTGATGTCCAAAGCGCGGTGCAGCGCGGCATCACTGTGACCAACACACCGGGCGTCCTGACCGACGATACCGCCGATGTGACCATGGCGCTTATTCTGGCGGTGCCTCGCCGCCTGCATGAAGGCATCGAGTTGATGGAAGCCGGCAAGTTTGATGGCTGGGCGCCAACCTGGATGATGGGCCGACGGCTTGCCGGAAAACGCCTCGGGATTATCGGGATGGGGCGGATCGGACAGGCTGTGGCTCGGCGCGCGCAGGCCTTTGGCCTGCAAATCCATTATCACAACCGCAAGCCAGTGGCGCGACACATCGAAGAAGAGTTGGGCGCAACCTTCTGGGACAGCCTGGATCAGATGCTGGCCCGCATGGATATTGTTTCCGTGAATTGTCCGCATACGCCCGCCACGTTCCACTTGCTCAACAGTCGCCGGATCAAACTGATGAAGCCGGACGCCTTTATCGTGAATACCGCGCGCGGTGAGGTGATTGACGAAGCAGCGCTTGCCCGCGCGATCCGGGATGGCGAACTGGCTGGCGCAGGCCTTGATGTGTTTGAGCGTGAGCCACAGGTCAATCCTGATCTGGTTGGGCTGCCAAATGTCATCCTGCTGCCGCATATGGGCTCGGCGACCATCGAAGGCCGGGTCGAGATGGGCGAGAAGGTCATCATCAACATCAAGACCTTCGCCGACGGGCATCGCCCACCGGATCGTGTGATCCCGGCGATGCTATAAAAAAAGAGCAGCCCATGGGCTGCTCTTTCTGATTCAGAGTGTCACTTGGCGTCTTAAGCGCGATGCCAGGACTTGATCTTGCGGACCATGCCATCAGCGCTGCTCATCACCAGTGTATCGGTTTCAATCAGGCCATTATTGCGCACAACACCGTCAACAAGACCACCCTTGGTTACGCCAGTGGCACAGAACACGGTTTCGCCTGAAGCCAGCTCGTGCAGGTCATACTTCTTGTCATAGTCAGTGATGCCCGTGCGGTCCGCGCGCTTGCGCTCATCATCATTGCGGAAGATCAGGCGCCCTTGCATCTGTCCGCCAACACATTTAAGCGCCGCTGCCGCCAGAACACCCTCTGGCGCGCCACCAGAGCCAACATAGAGATCAACCCCGGTTGCCGGATTGGTTGTGTTGATAACGCCTGCGACATCACCATCAGAAATCAGGTGGATACGCGCCCCTGCCCCACGCAGGCTCTCAATAATCTCAGCGTGGCGCGGGCGATCGAGGACGCAAGCCGTCATCGCTGAAACGTCCACACCCTTGGCTTTCGCCATCGCCGTGATGTTTTCAGCCGGGCTGGCATCAAGGTCGATCACGCCATCAGGATAGCCCGGACCAATCGCGATTTTCTGCATATAGGTATCGGGCGCAAATAGCAGGCCACCACGCGGCGCAATTGCCAGCACGGCCAGCGCATTCGCCATCGCCTTAGCCGTCAGTGTTGTACCTTCCAGCGGGTCCAGCGCAATATCGATTTCCGGGCCATTGCCGGTGCCGACTTCTTCGCCAATGTAGAGCATTGGCGCTTCATCACGCTCACCTTCACCAATCACAACGCGGCCCTTGAAATCAACGGCATTGAAGGCTGTACGCATGGCATCGACAGCCGCAGCATCAGCGGCTTTTTCATCGCCGCGCCCAGCCAGAGCCTCAGCCGCAATCGCTGCCTTTTCGGTAACGCGTACCATGGCATCCGCCAGGTGCGGAATCAAAACGCTAGTGGTCATTTCTATACTCCCCGAAGTCCCCTGTACTTCGCTATAAGATCAGTGCGCCGTATCAATCGCGATGACTTGCGGGGCACCAACTGTTGTTTCCAGAGACGTCACACGTTCAGTCGCAGCGTCAATGTCCCCGCGACTACACGTATGGGTGACAATTGCAACGGGTGAGACATCGTTGTCATCAGCTGAATCCTGCAACAACTTGTCAACCGAAACCGCGCTCGCTGCGAGGGCTTCTGAAAGTTTGGCAAGTGCGCCGGGGCGGTCCGCCAGCCCCACACGAATAAAGAATGCCGCACGTTCGTCAGCTGTGGCTGGAACAAACTGCCGGACGGTATGGTGAGCCGCGCGGCCAAATGGGCTGCGTGCCGTCGGGCTGAACAGTTTGGCAATATCGCCCATCACAGCGCTCGCGGTCGGCCCCGGCCCTGCGCCTGGCCCGGTCAGTGTGACAGCACCAAGCGGATCACCCTCAACCCGTACAGTGTTCAGCGCGCCATCAATCCGCGCCAGTGGATGGTCAAAAGGGAGGGCTTTCGGCGCAACGCGCGTGACGACACCATCCTGTGTCAGCAGACCTTCAGCGATCAGCTTGATCTTCAGGCCCAGACGGTCAGCCAGAACGAGGTCAAGCAGCTCCAGCGTATCAACGCCTTTGACGCTGACCTTGTCGAAATCGAGATCAGCGGTGAAAGCAATCGAAGCGAGGATGGCCGCTTTATGCGCCGCATCCATGCCCGACACATCAAGATAGGGGTCCGCTTCGGCATAGCCGAGCCTTTGGGCCTCTTCGAGCACCTCTTCATAACTGCGACCTGTCCCGAGCATTTCGGTCGTCAGGTAATTACACGTGCCATTCAGGATGCCGCTGACCCTATTAACCGCAACACCCGTCAGGCTGTCCCGCAGAACCCGCACGATGGGAACACCGCCTGCCACAGCGGCCTCAAACATCAGGTCCACACCTTTGGCTTGCGCTTGCTCTTCCAGCGCTTGGCCATGCATGGCGATCAGAGCTTTGTTCGCAGTGACGACATGTTTGCCATACTTGATCGCCTCTTCAACGGCGAACTTGGCCGGGCCATCTGAGCCGCCCATCAGTTCAACGAAGACATCAACCTCAGGATCTTCAGCCAGGGTGGCGGCATCATCGAACCAGCGATAGCCGGAAATATCGACCGGGCGGTTGCGGTTACGCGAACGCGCGGACACACCAACAATTTCCACCTTGCCCGGAAGGCGCAGGTTCGCCTGATCCTCGACCAGCTTGATCAGACCGCAGCCAACATGGCCGAGCCCAGCGATTCCAAGTTTTACAGTTTTCAAGAACCCGTTCTCCGCAGGGTAGTGTCGCTGTCTTCTGCCATGCTGGCGAGGAAGCGTTTAATATTACGCGCCGCCTGTCGAATGCGCTGTTCATTCTCAACCAGAGCAATGCGGACATAACCATCGCCCTGCTCACCAAAGCCGCTGCCCGGCGTTACCGCAACATGGGCTTCGTTCATCAGCTTGAGGGCAAAATCGAGACTGCTCATCCCAGCACATTGCTCTGGCAGAGCCGCCCAGGCGAACATGGACGCTTTCGGGCTGGGTACATCCCAGCCGGACCGACCAAAGCTCTCGACCAGCGCGTCGCGTCGCGAGCGATAGATCTGGCGGAACTCATCGACGCAATCCTGCGGGCCATCGAGAGCCGCACAAGCGGCGACCTGAATCGGCGTGAACGCCCCGTAATCGAGATAGGATTTCACCCGGGCCAGCGCGCCAATCAGGCGCTCATTGCCCGCGGCAAACCCGATCCGCCATCCGGCCATGGAATAGGTTTTCGACATGGTTGTGGTTTCAACCGCAATATCTTTCGCGCCAGGAACCTGCAGGATGGATGGTGTCGGCTCCTCAAAATAAATCTCATTATAAGCGAGGTCAGAGAGGATCCAGAGATCATGCTTCTTGGCGAGTTTGACCGCATCACGGTAAAACTCGATGTCGCAAACATCAGCCGTCGGATTGGATGGATAGCACAGCACCATCGCCGTTGGCGGCGGCACTGAATAGCGGATCGCATGCTCAATCCCGCGCAGATAGGCTTCCGGTGTTGGCGCGGGCACAGCACGGATCGACGCCCCGGCCATGATAAAACCGAAATGATGCAGCGGGTAAGACGGGTCCGGCGCGAGAATAATGTCGCCCGGCGCCGTAATAGCCTGGGCGAGATTGGCAAAGCCTTCCTTGGAGCCGAGCGTGACAATCACCTCACGGTCCTTGTCGAGCACCACATCAAAGCGGCGTTTGTAATAATCGGTCAGCGCCCGGCGCAGGCCCGGAATGCCGCGCGAGGCCGAATAGCCGTGCACATTGGGCTTGGCGGCAGTTTCGGCGAGTTTCTGCACGACATGGGCCGGGGCCGGCATATCCGGGTTGCCCATAGAGAGGTCGATAATATCTGCCCCCTGTCCGCGCAGCTCTGCCTTGCGGCGGTGAACCTGCTCGAAAACATAGGGTGGCAAACGCCTGATCTTGTGAAACTCACCGCGCATGGCGGACTCCGATTATCTTGGTTTGGGTTGGGACATTGGTTTGAGTGGGAATTAAGGTGGCTTAAAGGCGTGCGCGCGCCGTGTCGAATATTGCTTTAAGCGCAGCAACTTCTTCATCCGTCAAGAAATCCGCAGGGGGAATCTGACGATCAAGGTCGGCGCGGACCGCCGCAGACCAGGCCCGCATCTCCTCGCCGGTCTCTTCAACCGGGCGATTACGCGGATCGGTCAACAAGGCCTCAAGCGCGGCCAGTGTTGCAGCTTCAGCCTCTGGCAGAGTTTGGCCGGGGCGCGTATCCGCCGTGATGGTCGGCATATCCGCGATGCTTGGATAATCTTCTCCAGCCAGTTCAACCCGGCGCTCTTTATACCATTCCGGGGCAGCCTCCCGCACTTCATTAATCCGCTCCAGGGAGCTTGCGCACCCGGTCGCGATAAGAAGTGTTACCAAAATGATAGCGCGCATACGCCAATTCCCCGACTGGACTCATTATAAATCAAGGGGTTTAGTCCTACATGGGTTCTGCAAGAAATGCGAGACCGGGTCACATGACCAAACAGTTTGATATGAACACATGGCTGGAAACGCCGTTGATGAAGGCGATGGGCGATCTTGACCCAAGCAAGACTCAGGCTTTGACTCAGAATTTAATGCAGGCCGGACTGGAAGCGCAGGCCCTGATGGCGGACATGGCGGCGCTGCAGGAAAAAGCGCCGCCCGCGCCGCAGCGCCCTGACCCATTTGGCGCTCTGGAAATCCAGACCAAGCTCGCCCAAGCCGTTGCCGCAAGGCCTGATCGCATGGCGCAGGCGATGATGACTTATATGACTGGCTGGATGAACCTGTTCCAGTCCATGTCCATGGGCGGAGAACTGCCACGAGATCGGCGCTTCAGTGACCCGGAATGGTCCAGCAACCCAATGCTGGACTTCATGCGTCGGTCGTGGATGCTGAATGCCGACTGGCTAAAAAGCCTCGTCGACGCTGCTGGAGATGATCTTACAGACGCAGAACGGACCAAAGCCCATTTCTTTACCAGCCAGATGATCGACGCAATGTCGCCATCGAACCTGCCTGCCAGCAATCCTGCCGCTCTGCGCGCGATGATTGAAACCGGCGGCGAGAGCTTGGTTCAGGGCCTGCGCAATGCCCGCGCCGACCTGCAGCGCGGTAAGGGCCGGTTCGCCATCTCACAAAGCGATGAGAGCGCTTTCCAGCTCGGCGAAAATATTGCCACGGCTGAAGGTGAAGTGGTTTATCGCAACAAGCTGATCGAGATCATTCACTATAATCCGACACGCAAGAAAGTGCGTGAGCGGCCGATGCTGATCTTCCCGCCATGGATCAACAAATTCTACATTCTCGACCTGCAGCCGGAGAATTCCATGATCCGCTGGTTGCTGGGACAGCGTGTAAACACGTTCCTTGTCTCCTGGCGCTCAGCCGATGACGAGACCAAGCATTATACCTGGGATGACTATGTCGAGCATGGCGTGTTGGCAGCGCTGAATGCTGTGACGGCGGAAACCGGTGCAAAAGACGTCAACACGATCGGTTATTGCATTGGCGGCACGCTGCTCACCTCAGCGCTGGCGCATATGGCGCAGGTTGGCGACGAGCGGATCAAATCCGCAACCTATTTTGCCTCACAGTCTGACTTCAGCAATGCTGGAGAATTGAAAATCTTCACCGATGAGGCTGCAATTGATCAGATTGGCGATGTGATTGCCGATCATGACGGCATGATGCCAGGTGAGATGATGGGCGAGACCTTTAACTGGCTGCGTCCGGCTGATCTCGTCTGGCGCTATGTCGTTGATAATTACATGATGGGCAAACAGCCAAAGCCGTTTGACCTGCTCTACTGGAATGCCGACCAGACAAATATTCCAGGCCCGACGCATCAGACCTATCTGAAAAGCCTCTATAATGAAAACGCCCTTTCAGAGGGCAATTTCGAAGTGTTTGGTCACCCCGTTTCAATGGGTGACATTGATGTACCCGTCTTTATTCAAGCCAGCCGCAGCGACCATATCTGCCCCTGGCATTCGATTTATCGCGGCGCACAGAATTTCGGCGGCGATGTTCGCTTCACACTTGCCGGGTCAGGCCATATTGCCGGGGTGATCAATCACCCGAACGCGAACAAGTACCAGCACTGGGTCAATCATGACCTGCCGGATAATCCGGGCAACTGGCTAAGCCATGCCGAAGAGATTGAAGGTTCCTGGTGGCCGAGCTGGTGGAACTGGCTCAAGCCCCTGTGTGGCGACAAGATCGAGGCAACCCCGCCCAAGAAGCACAAGCTGGGCAAGGCGCCGGGCCAATATGCCAAGATGCGCCTTGCTGATATTGCTGCGGGGAAGAAGCCAAAAGGCCCCTATAGCGATGGCACTTCGCCAAGCGCCGCCCCAGCGAAGAAACCCAGTTACAGGATGCCCGCCGGGCGGCGTCAGCGCTCTTAACGAGGACTAGACCGCCAGCAAGCGCTCGCGGGTCTCGTCCCGGTGCTTCTTCAGATATTTCATGAAGGGTGTACCACCCGTACCGACCTCGACATCATTCCCGGTCGCGCCGCGATTCTGCTTGTTGATATAGCTCGCCGCGTATTCCAGATGGCGCGAGCGGAAGTCAGCGACGGCCTGCACAATCGCATTGTAGGCCTGCGTCAGATCTGGATTCCCCTGCTCCGACACGAAGGCTCGCAAATTGCTGGAGGCGCGAACATCCTCGATGAAACGACGATGGCCCGGAGGGCGATAGATGTGCAGCTCATCAAGATAGGCTTTGAGCGGATCAGCAGCATGGCCAACACCCAGCAAGGCATCCATGGAGGGCACGATGGAAGACTGTGATCCGGTTTGCCCGCGGAAAGCTTGCGGCTGGCCATTATACTTCTCAACGCCCTCATAGATGAGTCCGTTAGGCAGGGCGGGATTATCCTTCCAGCCATGGATGTAAGGACGGACGCGCTCAAAATAGATGTAAGGATCGCAAGCCTCTGGCATACGGTCGAAGATGCCGTTTATGTCTTTCCAGACCTCTGCCATGGCTTCGAGTTCAGCCTGCACACCTGCGGCATTGCCAGCCTCAACATGGGCAACAATCCGACCGAAGGCATCAAGCGCCGCCCCTGCCCGCGCTTCAATCGCGACATGGACGAGCACAAACCAGGCCTCATCCAGGCCGGAGAGGAAGTTCTGGATCATATACGTGTTTGAAAGATCGATTGGCCCGTCCGGGTCGATCATTGACCAATTGTCGAGCACATAGCCCGTATAGGGCAAGAGCGGCTGCTGACCGAGGCGGTCGGCCAGCGCCACCATTGGGCGCGCGAGAACTTCCGGTAGCGAAGTTGGAGCGTCAGGTTCGCCCCAGACATAGGCCTGCACCATGAAAGAATAATGCACCATGGCCATACGGGCCTGCTGGTCATTCAAGCGTGGCAGATCATCAACGATATCGCCGCCGGGCAACTCTTCCTCAAGAAAAGTGCGCACCTGACCACTCGGCATAACCTGTGGCAGGGTCATCGCGACTTCGCTGGCGAGCAGCCAGTCTTCATCCAACACAACCGCTCCGGCATCATAGCGGCACAGGAAACCGCGCTCGGCGGACATATCATAAGCGTCTAAAGATTGAATCGGCATCGGAGCCTCCCGACTATCTGAAAACGCAAGAATACGCGAAAATCAACTGAATATCCTTGCTTTTAGCGCTCTTTTGATTCTATTTGAGCAATTAATGATCGAAATAGATACCATAAATCACAGAATATTGCATGAGCTTGAGCAAGATGGCCGGGTGAGCAATGCGGAGCTCGCACAGCGAGTCGGCCTCTCTCCCTCAGCCTGCCTGCGCCGGGTTCAGGAATTGGAACGCACTGGCCTGATCAAGGGTTACCGGGCAATCCTTGATCGCAACCGGCTTGGCGGTGCTGTGACGGTCTTTGTCATGGTTGGCTTGTCAGCGCACTTGAAAAAGGATGCCCAAGCATTTGAAAAGGCGATGCAAAAAACACCTGAGGTCCGCGAGTGCCACAATATTACCGGGTCAGTGGAATATCTGCTGCGGGTCGAGGTTGCTGATCTGGAAGCCTATAAAACCTTCCACTCTGAAACGCTCGGCACCGTCCCGGAGGTGAGCAGCATAACATCCTATATCGCTCTGTCTTCACCAAAGGATATGCGCGCTTAAGCGTGTTGACCTACGACTTTGTCAAAGCGGCTATCCATACGGGTATCGGGAGGCAAATTCGTAAGCTCAAACCCGAGAAAGAATCTTGATGCCCTGTCCTTCAAAAGGCGTATCCGGAATTCGATCTTGTAAGTCTTTTTCACCAAGCGCCGTGAGGGCCTTTATTTGCGCCGTGATCTCCTCTGTATCAAGCGCACCGAGCTGAGCACGCAATTTCTGCCCCGCATCATCAAAATAAGCCCCGGCAAGGAATTCAGGGTTTGGGAATAATGCCTCAAGTCTCTGCGCATCATAGCCAAATACATGATGACCATGGGTTTTGAGCGCGTATTCCCGAACATCCGGATCGTCATTTTCTGTTTTGCTACCAAATGGCACAAGGCAATAAACGTATTTCAGAGCTGCATCACGCATGCGGCTCGCGGCAAGATCGTCTTCGAGAATATGCTCCAAGACCTCAGTCGAACAGACAAGATCAAACCGGCGTGATGTCGGGGTGAGCACATCCCATACCCGAAAGTCGATATTGTTAATATCCCAGTCCCAGCTCAGCTTCATCACATTCTGAAATCGTGGGTACGTGTCGTCAATAATGTCCGTCAGGGTGAAATGGATGTGGGGAAACTCAATTGCGAGCGCAAACTCGGCAAATCCACCGCCAGCTCCAACGACACCAACTGTTTTAATATCATCACTAATTCGCAGCAAAGCATCCCGCAAATGCACGTATCTCAAATATCGCCAGCTCTTACCTAGCAGAAGGTGTCGCCGGATTTTCTCCAGCTTTGGCAGATTATTTGACTCTTCAACAACGGGCTTACCAAGCAATTGTCGAATGTGTCTCTGCAAAAATAAAGTGGCACTTTTAACCGGCATACTGGTCCTCGAGCATCCCAAAATGAAGAGCTATCAAATACGTGCGTCAATCAAAAGCCAAATTTGCTTAAGCCCCTTTTATGTTTACTCAGCCGATCAAAATATGCGCGCTTAAGCGTATTTACCGACGACTTTATCAAAGCGGCTGTCTATGCAGGCGCTGAGATCTGTTGTGATGAATTTGCCATCAAGGAACAGGCTGAAAATCGTCGCTGGGCTGGGCGCGTCCTGGGCTTGGGCCTTGGTTTCCAGCTTTATCACTTGAAGCGGAATACCGCGATTGGCACAGGCTTCTTTCAGGTTCTGCCCGACATGAAACTCCGTAAACGGACAGCGGTTCGAATAGTAAGCCACACAGCCCTTTTGTGAGACAGGTTTGCCTACCCGGGCACTGTCCCGGAAACGCGGTTTTTCGGCCTCTGGCGCAAGCGGCAGATAGATCAGGTCAAACCCGGCTTCGGTCTGATCACAGACCTCAAACCCCTGCCGGATGAGCCATTTCCCATCGGACATGAAATGGTTCTTCTTGGTCCCGACAACGGTGACCAGCCCTGAACGCCCCTGCTCTTTCGCAGCCTCTATGGCCTTTTGCAGAAGTGCCTTGCCGTGACCGTTTTTCTTATACTTCCCTGATACCCAGAAACAGCCAAGGTGCAGATAGTTCGGCGCCTCTATCGGCACCCATGCCTCTTCGGCTGGACCATGTTCGATGAAGACTTTCGCGCGCTCATCCAGACGCTCAAACCGATAGCCGCGATCATATTCGTCTTTTAACCAGGCTTTCTTGGCGAGATAGCCGCTCACGCATTTTTTGTCGGAGAAAGCGCAGCAAATATGCTCGTCATCCAGCGTTTCAGGCGTCAGGGTGATATAGGTCATACGCGCAGGACAGCATAAGCCCTGCGCGCATGTGATCCGGAATTGTGCGTAATGATAGGTGTATGACCTTAGCTCATCAGGCCCATTTCATGGCGATAACGACGGCGGAGCAGGTCAATCGGTGCCAGATCACCGGCCTGCGCCTCATAATGCCAGTAGGTCCAGCCGTTACAGGCCGGAGCCTTCTGCACATGCGCACCCATACGGTGGATCGATCCGGTGGCATCGCCCGTGGTTAGGCTACCATCAATGCGGATACGGGCATTAAAACGCTTCTTTGGGCTCCACAGGCGATCGCCCGGCTTAAGCCAGCCATTCTCGACCAGCGCACCGAATGGCACACGCGGGAGCGCTTTTTTGCTTTCCTGAACCTGGAGCATGTCGCCTTCGACCGGCGTAATCCCGGCAAGGCGGGCGCGCGATAGACGGATATAGGCTGGGTCTTGCTCGATGCCGACATAGGCGCGACCCAGTTTCTTGGCGACTGCCGCAGTGGTGCCTGTGCCAGAGAACGGATCAAGGATCACATCGCCCGGCTTGGATGTCGCCAGCAGAATGCGCTGTAACAGGGCTTCAGGCTTCTGGGTTGGATGGGCCTTCTTGCCATCCTCACCTTTCAAACGCTCGCCGCCTGCGCAGATCGGGATCAGCCAGTCAGACCGCATTTGCTTGTCTTCGTTGAATGTCTTCAGGGCATCATAGTTGAACGTGACTTTGGATTTGTCGCTCTTTCCCGCCCAGATCATGGTCTCATGCGCGTTCTGGAAACGGGTGCCTTTGAAATTCGGCATCGGATTGGACTTGCGCCAGATTACATCATTCTGAATCCAGAAGCCGCTATCCTGCAGGATCGTGCCGACCCGGAAAATATTGTGATAGGAGCCAATCACCCAGATCGCGCCATCATCCTTGAGAACGCGGCGACACTCGGTCAGCCATTGATGGGTGAACAGGTCATAGGCATCGAAACTATCAAACTGGTCCCAAGCATCCGTGACGCCATCAACATGGCTTTGGTCCGGACGGGTCAGACCGCCGCCGAGCTGTAAATTATAAGGCGGGTCAGCAAAGATCAGGTCAACCGAGTTGTCCGGCAGTCGTGAGAGGACATCGACGCATTCGCCTTCAATAATTGTGTTCTTGTGCAGCTCCATGGCCGTTTTTCCGCTTTCGAATCAGATGTTTTGCAAGAACAGGCAGACTCGCCCCATTCGGGTTATCGATTCGTTACTGCACAGCAAACCAGTTAGTTTCGATAACGAAACTTGCGCATTTCCACCCTGTGGACAAGCCTGTGAATTTTCAAAGCACTTTCGATTTCACTTGCGTTTCGTGACGCAGGCGTCACAGTTTGCATATGACGGCCAGATCTGACCGCCTTTCGTTTCCGCGCGTGCTCGCGTTTTCCAGTGTGGGGATGCCTTTGGCGGCCGTAGGGCTACCAATGGCGGTCTTTGTCGTTCCGATGTATGCGGATCAGTTGGGCCTTGGCACAACGGTCACGGGCCTGATCTTCATGTTCCTGCGCTTCTGGGATCTCGGCACGGACCCGGTGATGGGCTGGCTCGTCGACACCAAGCCGACGAAATATGGACGGATCAAACATTGGCTCGCGATCAGTGTTCCAGTGTTGATGATCGGCTCATACTTTCTGTTCATGCCATCGGGGGAGACCGTTTCACCGATCTATCTGATCGTGTCGCTGGCGGTGATGTGGCTGGGCTTTACGATGCTGCAGACCCCACACCAATCCTGGGTACCGATGATCACCGATGCCTATGATGAGCGCTCGCGCCTTTTTCTATGGCGCGAGGTGATCAGCACAGGGACACTGCTAACCCTACTGATCATCCCAACCCTGCTGGCGATTAATTTCGGCTTTGGTCGCCGCGAACAGGTTCAGGTGATGGGGATAATCCTGCTCATTGTTCTACCGCTAACAGTCCTGCTGGCCATTCTGTTTGTCCCTGATCCCGCCCCGAAACCTGACGCGGAGAAAGTCAAATTCAGCTGGCCTGCGCTGCGCCAGGCCTTGAGCGACCCGGTTATGTTGCGGGTCCTGTCGGTTGAGATTCTGATCGGCATTGCAATTGCCGGAACCGGCGGCACCTTCCTGTTTGCAGCCGAGTGGGGCTTTGGCGTGACTGGATTGGCACCAGTTATTTTGATGGTGTTCTTTGTCGCTGGCTTTGCCGCCATGCCCTTCTGGATCTGGCTGTCAAAGCGTACGGAAAAGCATACGACCTTCATTGCAACCTGCATCTGGTCGATGGTGACCTATATGGTCTACCTGCCGCTCAGCGCAGCAGGTGGCGGCGCCGCAAAACTGCTGATCGCAGCGGTGGTTTCAGGGGTGGCCTATGGCACGCCTTTCATTCTCGCCCGCTCAATGATGGCGGACATTATTGAGCAGGAAGAAGCCCGTGGCAGCGAAAGTAGAGCTGGGCTGTATTACTCGCTGATGTCCGGCGCGTATAAAACCGGGGCCAGTTTCGCGATTGGTATTCCCTACCTCCTGCTGGGCTTGTGGGTTGGCTTCGATCCATCCGGTGAGAACAGCCCGGAAGTCGTACGCGGCCTGATGTGGGTGTTTGTCGGGGTGCCCGTCGTGGCCTATGCACTCGCCGCCCTAATCCTGCGCGGCTACCCCCTAACCCGCGACAAGCAGCAGGCCAATGCGGCAAAACTCAAGGCCGCTGCAAAGCCCACAGCGGAAGCCGTTTAGAGTTCCAGTCTGTATTGCCCGCCATGCAAGACAGGTGGACGGAACAGATCCGTGCGCAGCGGTGCACGTTCAACCTCATTCAATTTGAACCGTCGCGCCGCCTTGGCAAAGCGCGCTGCGATAAACCGCGCCCGCTCACCAACGCCGCTACCACGCTGATACCATTGCGCATCATAGTCTTTGCCGCCGCGCATTTCCCGCAGCAGATTGATGATCCGCGCCGCGCGGTCAGGATAGTGCTGAACCAGCCATTCCTGCACGACATCCTTTAACTCGTGCGGCAGGCGCAACAGGACATATCCGGCCCGCACGGCACCATGATCGGCGGCGGCCTCCAGCAGGCGTTCAATCTCTTCCTCGTTCAGTGCCGGAATGATCGGGGCGGTCATCACCGTGACATCAATCCCGGCATCGCTGAGGGCACGCACAGTCTGATAACGCAGGCGCGGGGCCGCCGCGCGCGGTTCAAGTAGACGCGCCAGCTTGCCATCCAGCGTCGTAATCGACACCCCGACCCGGCAAATCCCTTTCGCTGCCATTGGCGCAATAAGATCGATATCCCGCTGGATCAGCGCCGATTTGGTCAGCAGCGTGACGGGATGATTATGCGCGCTCAAAATCTCCAGAAAGCGCCGGGTCAGTTCCAACCGCTTTTCCACGGGCTGATAGGCATCGGTATTCATGCCCAGCGCGATGGGACGCGGCACATAGCGCGGACGGGACAACTCCTGCTCCAACAGGCGCGGCCCATCAGGTTTGTAGAAGAGTTTACTCTCAAAATCCAAACCGGCCGAGAGGCCATGGAAGGCATGGGTTGGCCGGGCAAAGCAGTAGACACAGCCATGCTCGCAGCCGCGATACGGATTGATCGTGCGGTCAAACGGAATATCGGGTGAGCGATTGAAGGTAATGATGGTGCGCGGGGTTTCCTTGGTCAGCGTGGTGCGCAGCGGCGGGGCTTCATCTTCAATTGTACCCCAGCCATCATCATAGGCTTCGCGCGTTTCCGGCTCGAACCGCCCAGTCTGATTTGAAATGGCCCCGCGGCCGCGATGGTGAAAGCGTTCCCCCACCGCCTTCACCGCGTCCCGGTCCACCCGGCCATATTTCTCAAGCTTCTGCGTCGTCCTCATACCGCCTATGAGGAACACAGAACTTAGAACATATCAAGAACAAATAAAACCTATCCACAAGCCTTACTGGCCGCGCTCAAACATATAAGCAATGCCCTCACCAACGCGGGCGAGATCGTGACGCGACCAGGTGACATGATCAATCACAGACATCTGGTTGTCATAGAGCATCAGACTGCCCCCTTGATTGGACAGGCGGATATTACCCTTTGCTGTGCCATCAAGGCGCAGCGAATGGCCTGGTTCGACCATGCCGGTGAGCCGGGCAAACCGCCCCTTGCCATCGAAGAGGAACCAACCCTCAAGGTCCACGACTTTGCCAGCACGATTATGGATGGAGACCCACTCACCTTCAGGTTCCGGTCCAACGGGATCAATCATCGCAGAGTTGATCGCAACACCGCGCGTGGCGAGATCATGCCGATCAATGCGGACCTCCTCAGTCTCACGAACAATGTTCGTAACGGTGTTGATCGGAATACGCTCTGGCAGATCATGCACATTCAGACGCTCATTTCTTTCCGTCACATCGTGATAGAAAAGCGGGTTACGCTCATAAAGCTGTTTGCCAAAGTTCAGTCCCGTCAAATCCTGCAACTCACTAATTGTGACTTGATAGCGGCGGTCGGTTTTGACCTTTGACGCGCCTTTCTTGTCCTGAATAATCAGCGTATCCTGATAAATGGCAAAGGCGAGGACACCCAGTTCATCCCCAGGAGCAGCGTCTTTCAGACGAAAGCAAATGATCTTGAAGAAGCCCCCTGGCACACGGGCTGTATCATTGTCCGTCAGGTTCACATGCCGATCGAGGTGACCAAAGATCGGCCCCGTAAAGACAGCCAGCTTTTGGTTGACCGTATTGGGAAGCGTGCGGACGATTTCCAGTTCCAGCTCTTTCCACTCATCCCGATTGAGATTTTCATGCTGGAGCGAAGAGTTGGCGTAGATAAACGTATCCTTGCCCGCCTTATCGGCCTCTGCCGCGGTATCACCCCACATATTGTTGAAACGCATCACCATGTGACCGCGATCATAGAGGTTCCTGATCTTGGTGCCGTCAGGGGCATTGCGGTCCTTGTAATACTCATTACCGAGTTGGAATTCAGACCCGATGTCAGGGTCCTTGCGCCACCCCCGTTTCCCTTTGCCTTCAGGCTTTTCGATGAACTTTGTCTGGTCGATATTGTAGGCCGAATAGATGAGCTGGCGCGAATGCTCATTCATGACCAGCGAAAAGTGCGTATGATCGGAATAGAGATCGTTCCGCAAAATACCGGGCTTGCGCAAAACCGATTGCGCCAAGCGGCGATTAAAGGTCGGCATGGGTACGCGAATACCCCCACCAAGAAAATCTGGATCATAGCCAATATGCATGTCTTCCCCCACTTATTGTGCCAGGGGAGTATACGGCCAATCCATGACTGCAGAAAGACAGCGCCTATTTGACGGCAAGCTTCAGCGCCTTGGCAAAGACACTGGGTAAAGCGTCTGCGGCTGTGCTGCGGGGGGTCCAGTGATCGCCTATACTCCCCTGCCCGCGCCAGACGGTGAGCTCGAGGCTGAAATGGGTGAAGACGTGGCGCACCTCGCCGATATCCTGCCAGTTTTCGCCGCTCGGTGGGCTTGGTTCCGGGCGCGTATCCACGATCCAATCTGAACCCGGCAGGCCGAGCATGCCGCCGAGCAGACCTTTGTTCGGGCGACGCTCTGTCAGGACTTCGCCTTGATCATTGAACAGAGCGTACACGTGCCCCCGGCGGACCGGTTTGGCGGCCTTCTTTGGCTTGATCGGATAACGGGCTGGGTCGCCCTCCCCTGCGCCAGCACAAAGCTCACGCAAAGGGCAGATCAGGCAGTCGGGGCGCTTGGGGGTGCAGACTGTCGCGCCAAGATCCATGAGAGCCTCAGCGAACTCGGCAGGGCGGTCTGCCGGAACCAGCATTTCGACCATCTCCTTGATCCGGGCCTTTTCCGCTTTCCACTCTCCTTTAGCGGCCAGCAGGCGCGCGAAGACACGGTCGACATTGCCATCGACTGCAGCAGCGCGGCGCCCAAAAGCCAACGCGCCGACTGCTCCGGCTGTATAGGCGCCAATCCCGGGCAGCGTGCGTAGAGCCTCAACTGTGTGGGGCCAGCTGCCTCTTTCGGCAACTTCGCGGGCGCATTTCAGGAGATTTCGTGCCCGGGCATAATAACCAAGCCCGGCCCAGGCCGCCATGACGTCTTCATCGGCCGCCGCGGCGAGCGCCTCAACCGTGGGCCAACGCCTGGTAAAAGCCTGATAATAACGCGTGGCATGCGGTACGGTGGTCTGCTGCAGCATGATTTCGGCCATCCAGACACGGTAAGGGTCAGCTTTTACCCCTTGTGCGCGTTCAGCCGGACCGATCCGCCACGGTAAATCGCGCGCAGAAAGCGCGTACCAGTCCAGCAAACGCTCTGGTAAATCTTCAAACCGTAACTTTTCATCCGTGCTCATGCCGGGCAAAGTGGCTGTCATGGTCAAACGGTCAAGCCTTGATCCCATAGAGGAAGCTCGCGCACGCATAAGGCTGCGCTATGCGAAGGCGAAACCTGTGCATCCCGGTCCCGGCACAGTGGGCAAGGCAGCGATGCGTCTGGCCCGCAAGTCCATGCCGAAGCGCGGGGCGACCTTAAGCCGGTTAAAGCTCGATTGGCCTGATCTTGTTGGGGAACAACTCGCCCGTCTGTGCCGCCCGGAAAAACTTGGGCCCGCGCGCGGCGGGCGCAAGCTGACCCTGAAAGTTATTCCAGCGGCGGCGGGTCTCGTGCAACATCAGAGTGAGATGATCCGCCAGCGCGTTTCGGTGGCGGCGGGCGGGGACATTACAGAGATCAAACTCGTTCAGGGACCACTCGGCGCGCAAAAGCTGCGATCTCAAGAAAACACGCCCGTTCCCCTGACCCCGGACCAACGCGAGGCATTGATCGCATCGGCAACTGCGATTGAAGATACAAAATTACGTGAAGCGATTGTTGCGTTGGGGGAGGCTGTGCTATCGCACCAGCAACAGGATGAAGAGCCCGGTCCGCGTTAACGACTTGGCAACCTTCACGACTCAGAGTGTTAAGAAAAGGTTATGGCTATGATCCGTATGTCCCGTCGTTTTGCTGCTGCAGGCTTTGTGGCAATCACCCTTGCGGCCTGTGGGCCAGCTGGTGGCGAAGACAATAATAGCGCCGGCGACACAGCAAGTGTCGAAGGGGCGGCTTTAGGTGACATGGTCAAAGGCGATGCTGATGCACCAATCGAGATTATTGAGTATGCCTCATGGACTTGCCCAGCCTGCCTCGATTTTCACCTGAACGTGATCCCTATGGTTGAGAGCGAGTTCGTCGATACCGGCAAGGCGAAGTTTATCTTCCGTGAGTTCCCGACAGCCCCGGCAAACATTGCCGTTGCTGGCTTTGCCCTGTCGCGTTGTGCCGGCGAAGACAAGTATTTCGACGTTCTGGATGAGCTGTTCGAGCGCCAGCAAGGGATTCTGAGCGTTGCCCGCCAAGGGGATCAGGTACGCGGCGCACTGGAGCAGGTGGCCAGCAATCATGGCCTCACTGGCAGCGCTCAATTTGATGCCTGCTTGCAAGATCAATCCATTCGCCGAGCCATCGGCGATGCTGTAGGTGCCGGGGAACGCACAGGTGTGAATTCAACGCCGACAGTCTTTGTGAACGGTGAGCGCCTGCAGGGCTTTGAATGGCGCACCGCTGACGGTATGCGCGCAATTCTCAATGAAGCGCTGGGCGAAGACACCCCCGCAGACGACGCAGCGACCGAGTAAGCGATGCAGGAGCCGCGATGCACATAACCGAACTGCGCATTGCGGGCTTCAAGTCCTTTGTTGATCCTGAAACGGTACCGATAGAACCGGGCCTGACCGGTATTGTCGGCCCGAATGGCTGCGGCAAATCCAATCTTCTCGAAGCGCTACGCTGGGCGATGGGGGCGACCTCGGCCAAGGCGATGCGCGGCGGGGAGATGGATGACCTGATCTTTTCCGGCTCGGCCAGCCGGGCCGCGCGTGAAAATGCTGAAGTCACGCTTGTTCTCGACAATAGCGCGCGCATGGCCCCGCCGGAGTTTAATGGCTCGGACACGCTGGAAATTCTGCGCCGCCTGAAGCGGGGCGCTGGCTCCACCTACAAGCTCAATGGGCGCACGGTCCGTGGCAAGGATATCAAGCTGATCTTTGCCGATGCTTCGACCGGGGCAAACTCACCGTCTCTGGTGCGACAGGGTCAGATCAGCGAACTGATCGCTTCGAAACCGCAAAACCGCCGCCGTATCCTTGAAGAAGCCGCTGGGATCGCTGGTCTGAACACGCGCCGTCATGAGGCTGAGTTGAAGCTGCGCGCGGCTGAAAACAATCTCGAACGCCTCGCTGAAGTCTCTGCCGAGGTTGAGCGCCAGCTCGACAGCCTGAAGCGCCAAGCGCGAAAAGCGCGAAAATACAAAGAACTGAGCGCGAAAATTCAGGCTTTGGATGCCTGGATGGCGCACGCCAAATGGGCGAGCGCGAAGGCTGATCAGGACGAAGCCGGGCTGGCACTGGCGCGCGCGAAATCTGAAGTGGAGCGCCTGACCCGCGCTGCAGCGGTTGCCGAAACGGAGCGCCTGAAAGCCAGCGAAGGGCTGCAACCTTTGCGTGATGCTGAGGCAATTGCAGCCGGCAAGCTGGGCCAGTCGCGGATTGATCTCGCCCGGATTGAAGCCGAGCGCAAAGCCGCCAGCGATGTTCTGGCCGGGCTGGAGCGGGAGCTGACCCGTCTTTCCGAAGACCTTGCACGTGAGCAGACACAAAAGGAAGAGGCTGCCGCGACGCTGGAAGAGGCAAAAGCTGCCCTTGCTGCCCTGCCCGTCGCCAATGATGAGATTAATCGCGACAAGGAAGCTGAACTGCAGGCTGCCCTCGATACCGCAAAAGCGACTCTGCAAAGCGCGCAGGATGAAGCCGATCAGGCGCAGGAAAACCTCTCCTCCAAGCGCGCAGAAATTCAGGCACTTGAGGCCAATGCCAACGCCCACAGACAACGCAAAGAACGCTTAGAGGCTGAGGCCGAACGGCTGCGCGCGGCGCTTTCCGACCTGCCTGACACGGCGGCTCTCGCACAGCAATTAGAGACAGCGCGCAAAGCCGAAGCCGATGCGCAAGCCGCAGTGACTGCTGCGCAGGCGGCGATTGAGACGGCGGAAGCTGCGCTGGAAACCGCACAGACAGGTGAAGCCGACGCCAAAGCCCCAGCCGAAGCGGCGCAAGACACGCTACGCCTGCTCGAAACCGAGATTACGGGCCTGACCCGCCTGCTGCGCAAAGATACCGGGCCGAAAGCCCCGCCGGTGATTGAACAGATGCGCACCCGCGACGGCTATGAAAAGGCTGTGGCCGCGGCGCTCGGCGATGACTTGCAGGCCCCGACCGATCGCTCTGCCTCGATCCACTGGGCAGGCAGTGAAGCCAAGACCGAAAGCCTGCCGGGCTATGCCAAACCGCTAACCGATTTTGTTGAGGCGCCGGGGGAACTCGCTGCGCGCCTGTCACAATGCGGGGTCGTTTCAGTCTCTGAGGGCGAGCAATTGGCAAGCGATCTGCGTCCGGGTCAGCGTCTGGTTACGCTGGACGGGCACTTGTGGCGTTGGGACGGATTTACCCGTACGCCCGCTGCGCCGACGCCAGCGGCTGAACGGCTCGAACAACAGGCACGACTTGAAGACGCGCAAGCCAAGATCGGCCCGGCGCGGCAAGGCCTGTCCGAAGCCCAAGGTAAACTTGCTGAGGCAAAGGGTGCACGGATTGGCGCGGAAGATGACCTGAAAGCCGCGAGACGAGCCCTGCGCGATGCCACAGACATGCTGGACAAGGCCCGCCGGGATCTCGCCGCCGCGCTTCAGGCCAGCGACCGCGCCAGCCTGAAAGCCGATGGCGCAACCGAAGCACTTGCGCGCGTCGAGGCCGACCTTTCGATTGCGACCGAGGCCTATGAGACCGCAGCACGCCCGGAAAATACCAATGATCTCACGGTTTTGCAGACACAGGTAGAAGCAGCACGCACAAAGCTGACCAAGGCCCGTGAAACCGAGACCGAAGCCCGCGGGCGGCTGACCGACCTGACCCGGAACCGTCAGCAAGCCATGGCCCGCCGGGAAGCACTGGAAGGCGATGTCACCCGCTGGCAAAACCGCCTGACCAGCGCTGAAACGCGTCTGGAAGGCCTGATCAAACGGCGCGGTGAGGTCGTTGGCGAAGCGGCAAACGCGCGGGCGAAACCGGAAAGCCTGACCCAGCAGGTCGACGCGCTTGTTGCGCGGGTTGAGACACTGGAGGCTGAGCGCCAGACCGCCGCCGATAATCTGGCGGTCCGCGAGGCGGCGATCCGCGAGACCGAAACCACTGCGCGCAGTTCAGCCAATCTTGCCATGAGCGCCCGTGAAACCCTCGCCATTACCAATGCCAAACTGGAAAACGCCTCAACTCGTTTGACCGAAGCCTCTGACTTTGCGTTGAGCCAGTTCCAGCGCTCGCCCGAGGGCTTGCTGCCACTCGCTCAGGCCGGACTGAGTGAAGAAGAGTTGGAAACGCTCGACCTGAAAGACGCTGAACGTCAGAGCGATTTCCTGAAGCGGGACCGTGAAGGGCTTGGCGGGGTCAATATGGAAGCCGAAGCTGAAGCCGAAGCACTAGCCACCCGCCTTGGTACACAGGTCGAGGAGAAAGCCGACCTGACCGGGGCGATTGCGAAACTGCGCGAGGGCGTGAAGGCGTTGAATTCAGAAGGCCGCAAACGCTTGATGGAGGCTTTTGATACGGTCAATGATCACTTCAAGGCGCTGTTCACCACGCTGTTCCGTGGTGGTGAGGCTGAACTCCGATTGGTAGACGCCGATGATCCACTGAATGCGGGTCTTGAAATATTTGCTCAGCCACCGGGCAAACGTCTCGGCACGCTGTCTTTGATGTCAGGGGGTGAGCAGGCCCTGACGGCGACCGCGCTGATCTTTGCGGTCTTCCTGTCGCGCCCTTCTCCGATCTGTGTTCTGGACGAGGTGGATGCGCCGCTCGACGATGCCAATGTCGACCGTTTCTGCCGGATGCTGGATGAAATGCGCGGGCGTACCAAAACGCGGTTTATTGTGATCACGCATAATGCTGTGACGATGAGCCGGATGGATCGCCTGTTCGGCGTAACCATGCGCGAAAAGGGCGTCTCGAAGCTGGTTTCCGTTGACCTGCATGCCGCCGAAGAACTCGTCGCGGCGCAGTAACTATCAAGGTTGATAACCTTAACGTATAGTCTGGACAAACAGGGTTAGACGGCCCAAACCCGCTTCAATAGTTTCAAATGCAACCAAGCTTTGCCCAGCATGAGTGAGCTACCCATGACCATGAGCCCCGAAAAACTCCAAACGCTTGAAGATATTCAGAAAAAACTCCTCTGGCTGGCCTGCTGGACCGTGCATAATGCCAATCATCTGCGGGAAAAGGACGATGTGAAAGTCGGCGGGCACCAGGCCTCCTGTGCCTCAATGACGGCGATCATGACGGCGCTCTACTTTCATGTCCTGCGTCCGGAAGACCGGGTGGCGGTTAAACCGCATGCCTCACCTGTTTTTCATGCCATCCAATATCTTGCTGGCAACCAGACACAGGAAAAGCTGGAGAATTTTCGCGGCTATGGCGGCGCGCAGTCTTATCCCAGCCGGACCAAGGATATTGATGATGTTGATTTCTCCACTGGCTCTGTTGGCCTTGGCGTAGCGATCACGGCATTCTCATCACTGGTGCAGGATTATATTGCAGCACGGAAATGGGAGAATGCGCCTGACCTTGGCCGGATGATCGCGCTGGTCGGGGATGCCGAGCTTGATGAGGGCAATATCTATGAATGCCTTCAGGAAGGCTGGAAGCACAATCTGCGCAATTGCTGGTGGATTATCGACTATAACCGCCAATCCCTCGACGGGGTTGTGCGCGAGGGGCTGTGGGAGCGGATCGAGGCGATCTTTGGCGCGTTTGGCTGGGATGTTGTGCGCCTGAAATACGGCACCTTGCAAAAAGCCGCCTTTGAAGAACCGGGCGGTGAGGCCCTGCGCGAATGGATCGATACCTGCCCGAACCAACTCTATTCGGCGCTGACTTATCAGGGCGGGGCAGCATGGCGCAAACGTCTGATGGACGACATTGGCGATCAGGGGGATGTCACCGCCCTGCTTGAGCGGCGCAGCGATCAGGACCTCTCAGACCTGATGAACAATCTGGGGGGGCACTGCCTGCATTCCCTGATCGAAGCCTTCGATGCGGTTGATCACGATCGCCCGGTTTGTTTCCTTGCCTATACGATCAAAGGCTGGGGTACGCCTCTGGCTGGGCATAAAGACAATCATGCCGGCCTGATGAACAAGGCGCAGATGGCCGAGTTCCAGAAGACGATGGGTGTCCCGGAAGGCGAAGAATGGGCGCCCTATAGTGGTCTCAAGGATGCTCAGGCCGCGCAGGATCTGGTTGCTAAAACACCCTTCTTTGCTAAAGGCACAAGGCGCTTCGAGAGTGTGCCCCTGCCGCTGCCTGATCTGGTCTGGCTCGATGATGCCGAGCTTTCAACGCAAGCTGGATTTGGCAAAATTCTCGACCAGCTGGCGCGATCTGACCACGCGCTTTCAGATCGGATTGTGACGACTTCGCCAGATGTAACGGTTTCGACCAATCTCGGCTCATGGGTCAATCGCCGTGGCCTGTTCGCACGGGAGGCTCAGGCTGATACCTTCCGGGAGGAGAACATTCCCTCCACCCAGAAATGGAGCTTTGGCGAAGACGGCCAGCATTTCGAGCTGGGCATTGCCGAGATGAACCTGTTCCTGATGCTCGGCGCGGCAGGGCTGTCGCATTCGCTGTTCGGCGAACGCCTGATCCCGATCGGTACAGTGTATGACCCGTTCGTCGCGCGTGGCCTCGATGCGCTGAACTATGCCTGTTATCAGGATGCCCGCTTCATCATTGCCGGGACACCATCAGGCATCACACTCGCCCCGGAAGGCGGCGCACACCAGTCGATCGGCTCACAATTGATCGGGATCAGTCAGGATGGCCTGACCTCTTTCGAGCCCGCCTATCTTGATGAGCTCAGCGTGATCATGAACTGGTCGTTTGATTACCTGCAGCGCGATGGCGAAGGCGACCCGGATGAGCGCACCTGGCTGCGCGATGAAACGGGCGGCGCGGTCTATCTGCGTCTGACCACGCGCCCAATCGAACAGCCTCATAACCGCCGTGACGATGCAGACTTCCATCGCGGGGTGATTGATGGGGCTTATTGGTGGCGTCCGCCAAGCCCGAATACGGAATTGGTCATCGCGTATCAGGGCTGTGTTGCGCCGGAAGTGATTGAAGCGGCCGGACGGATCGGTACGGATCGCCGCGATATTGCGGTACTGGCCGTGACTTCATCTGACCGCCTGCAAGCGGGCTGGTTTGCCGCCCAGCGCGCCCGGCGGCGCGGACAGGCCGATGCCAACTGTCATGTCGATCGCTTGATGGCGTCTGTGCCTTCGCATGCTGCGATTGTGACGGTCACTGATGGGCATCCAGCAACGCTTGGCTGGCTTGGCGGGGTTGCTGGTCATAAGTCCATTCCGCTTGGCGTGGAACATTTTGGCCAAACCGGAACCGTGGCCGACCTCTATCGCCATTTCGGTATTGATGCCGATGCGATTGTCACGGCCGCGCAAAACCTGCTGCCGGGACGTAGCATTCACGGCATGGGCGAGGCGGTTTAGACACCGCCTCTAGCTCTTTAGCGCTCGATAAACTCGATCGTTGCGCCATCCGGAGCCTTGATCGCGAGTACAGCCATATCGCCAAGACCGCCCCGCTCAGTATGATAAGGCGCGATATGAACGGGCCAGTCCTTGTCATCAAGACGCGCCTGCAAGTCTGTCAGAGACTCCACCGGATAGGTGACCGATAACCAACCAAGGTTCGGCGCATTGCAGCGGTCAGCATAATCGCGGCCTTCAAGACCGTCGATTTCGATATATTCCATCCGGCCATACTCGCTCTCCACCGGATAGAAGATGCCTGCCATGTAAGGAATGGTCGTGGTCAGGTTCTTCGGGATACCGAGCGGCATATAGGTTGGCTCTGGGTCGGTATAGGGCTCACCATACCAGAAACGATCAAAGCCGAGCACATCCTCCATCAGGACACGCGCAGCTTCGCGGTCACGGCTCATCTGCATGATATTAAACGGCTGGCTGACACGCTCGAACGGGGTGAAGCCCTCTGGCAGAGGCGTGGTCAGGCGCTCATAGCCCTGCACTTGCAAACCGTCCGGGCCCTTGAAAACCACCACGTTGAGCTTGGAGGGACCAAATTCGAGATAGGTGATCGGGGTTTCAGTCCACCATCCCATGGCAATTGCATCATCATAGACGCTTTCCATGCCCTTCACACGGACCATGAGCGACCAGATGCAGCCTGTATCCCAAGCCCGCGCGCCGGGGCGCGTCGGCACTTTTGGTCCCGCATCATCAAAACGGATCAGGCGGACGAGGCCATGCTCACTGCCCGGCGCCTTCAGGGTCAAGACTTCACCAGAGGCCCCATCTGGCAGGTTCAGGCTGCTGATTTCCCGCGGGTCCAATGGACCGCGATAGACGGTTTCATACTGGCCAATCTCACGAAAGAACTGCGCCGTGCGGTCAAGGTCAGAGACACTGGCGGTTGCCATCACCCATGGCTCGGTTGTTACGGGAGCGGGTTTGGATGGCGTTTGAGCCTGCGCGCTCACATCTGCAACAGGATCAATGCCATGAATACAAGAAACCAAAACCCCCAGCGCAAGCGCCGGGGGAATCGATTTCATCAAGGATGAGATACGCATCGGCTTAGAAGGTCACGCCAAGCTCAATCCCATAAGTCAGAGGCTCTGACGCATAGGTGGTGAAGGACCCTGCAGACGTGGCGCGGTAATATTCCTCATCGGTAATATTCTTGCCCCAAAGAGCGACAGACCAACCGCGCTCGTCCTGATATTTCAGGCGAGCATTGACCAGCGTGTCGATCTCCGTCAGCGCATGTGGCGGTGAGTTGGCCACCAGGCTCCAGGAGTCATCTTCAAAGCTCGCATCGGCGGAGAAGATCAACTCACCCTGATAGACCGGGTGGGTATAAAGCGTACCAATTGTCGCCTTATATTCCGGCGCATTCTTAAGCTCCAAACCCAAGGCGCAACTGATGACCTGCGCATCATTGCTGGCATCAGTCCCGGCAGGGCACCCAGCGCCATTATTGGTCAGGCCGCGTGCCTGATCTCCGGTCAGAGAGGTATATTCCGCATCCAGCAGGCCAAGATTGGCGTTGAATTGCAGATTATCCGTGGCCTGCCAGACAGCCTCGACTTCAAGACCAGAAATCTCGGTCTCGTCGACATTGAAACGGGTAAAGCCAAGACCGGGCACGGTCGCCGCGATCTGGAGGTCTTCATACTGGTTGAAGAAGGCCGCCGCGTTCAAACGGAAAACGCCGCCCCAATCGGATTTGATGCCAACCTCAAAGGAGTCGAGCGTTTCCTCATCCACGGGCAGGAAGACTGCGGTGCCACTGAAGGCATCGGGAGACCAGCCACCGGACTTGAAGCCGGTTGAGTATTTGGCATAGCCCAGAATGTCTTCATTGAAGCGATAATCAGCCCCGATCGTAAAGCTGACATTCTCAAAATCTGCTGAATCGGTACGCGTAAAGCCATTGAATGGCGGGAATGGGGCCAGGTTCGCGCCCTCAAAGTCTTTCGACTCGTCTGTGTAACGCAGACCACCTGTAACCGAGAACGCATCATTGATCTGATACGTGCCCTGTCCGAAGACTGCGAAGGAATCGGTGGACGATGTCAGTGTGAACGGGAAAGCAAAGACCGTATCAAGCTGCATATCTTCGGTGAAATAATAAGCGCCGACCAACCATTCAAACGCACCCTCATTTGAGCCGAGAGTAAACTCCTGGCTGAACTGATCCTGATCAGTCATTTGCGTGTATGGCAGCCCGATACGAGACGACAGCTCGTCCTCAAGCTCGCGATAAGCCGTAATCGACGTGAAATCGAGACCATTGATCACCCCGGTCAGGTTGGCTGAAATCCCTGTGGTTTCAAGCTCCTGATTATAATCGAGGAAACAACCAATACCGCTATAAGGCGTTGTGCTTGGTGCAGTCGCAACACCACAGGTTTCACCCGGCAGGGGTTCAATCGTGAAGATGTCATTATCCGCATCATTACCCGGCGCGACGGAATCCGGGATGGGGTCCGACTTGTCATTGGTATGATCCGCGGACAGCAACAGGCTCCAGTCATTGTTGAACTCGGTTAATAGCGCGATGCGGAACGCTTGTGTATCCTGCTCGCCAACTTCCCGACCCTGTCCGGTCAGATTGCCGTTCGGAATAACATCGTGAAAGCCATCCCGCTGACGCGATGATAGAGTGAAGCGCACGGCCGTACGGTCATTAACCTGGAAGTTTCCAGTTCCACGGACATCAATACGGCCATTATTGCCAATAACCGTTCGCAAATCGGCGCTGTTATCAAATTGCGGGCGAACAGAGGTCAGCTTGACCGCGCCGCCAATCGTGTTGCGTCCATAAAGTGTGCCCTGCGGACCGCGCAGCACCTCAACCGCTTCCAGGTCAACAACATCAAACAAGGATCCAACAGAGCGGCCAATATACACACCGTCGACGTAAATCCCGACAGCCTGATCGACCGCACCGCGGCTTTCATCTTCACCGACGCCGCGCAGGAAGATCCGCGCAGCACTCGCTGTACCGGTATTGGTCGCAATATTGATATTCGGCACCTGAGAGGTCAGGTCGCGAACATTGCGGACCTGACGGTCTTCAAGTTGCGTTGAGTCCAGAGCCGTAACTGCAACCGGCACATCTTGCAGGTTTTCCTCAACCCGCTGCGCAGACACCGTCACTGTCCCAAGGCGACGGGCGTCTTCATCACTATCATCTTGCGCCAGTGCTGGGCTGGCAAAAGCGGTTCCGATTGCACTTGCGGCAACGGCTGAAATCAGGATTCGTTTCATAACAAATTTCCTCACATTTGTTTCCTCTTCCCACGCAGGAAATGATATATCTTTTGAGAGGGGCGTCCAATTTTGTCCGGTCAAATGATGGTTTGTCCGGTCATTTGTCGCAAATGTGTTGCAAATTTGCCGCAATAACTGCCGCTTTGCCTAATTTTCAGGCAGCCCTTGGACGAGCAGGACATCGAAATCCCCCCAGCTATTATCGATGCGGGCGCGGCGGAGGGCGTCATATTCTTCACTGTTCCAGAAATCACGAGCCGCCTGCGCATTCGGCCATTTGGAGATAACATAGCTTGGCGGGGCATAGTCGCCTTCGAGCACTTCAATGCCGGGGCCACCGCCAAGGGCGACATAGTGACCGCCATGCATGTCATAGATCGGGGCCAGTTTCGCCGCATAGCCTTCCATAAAGGCCGGACGGTCATACACCTCACCCAAAACGATCATGTAAGCTGGGGCTTCGGCTTGAGCAGGCTGCACGTCCGCCGCCTGACCTTCAGCAGTTTGCGGCTGCACGCCGACACAGGCGGCAATGCCAACCCCCGCAACCAGTCCCAAAAGGCCTCCCACAAGAAATCCCTTCATATTACCCTCCAATTGGCTAGACTCATTCAAAAAGATATATCATTTGAACTTAGACAAGAACGCAAGCGGAAAACCAATGACCCACGATCTCTCCCAGCCCACAATGGTTACCTCTGACAAGACAGCCCGTCAGATTTTCGAGGAAGTGCGCGCCAATCCAGCCCGCGCCCGGTTTGGTTTTGGAGAGAAGCTGGCCATTGTGAATGTTGATCCGCAAAAGTCCTATACGCGGCCTGACCTCTACAAGACCGCCTATATTACCGATCCGCGCCAGATGGAGCATATTGATGCGATCTCCAGCGCCGCGCGGGCCAAGGGCCTGCCAGTGATCTGGACGCATGTCGCCTATATGGACAATGCCGCAGATGCTGGGGTGTGGGGCACACGCACGGACACGCCCGACAGTTTGCAGAACATCAAATATGGCTCAGAGCGCACCGAATTTGATGATCGCCTGACCATCGATCCAGCCGTTGATGCGGTCTATACCAAGCGGATGCCAAGCGCGTTCTTTGAAACTCCGCTGAACAGTTTCCTGACCTGGCACAAGGTTGACACGGTTGTGGTGACCGGAGGATCGACCAGTGGCTGTGTGCGCGCCACGGCGGTTGATAGCCTCTCCTATGGCTATCGCACCATTGTTCCGGAAGAATGCGTGGCCGACAAACATGAGAGCTATCACTTCGCCAACCTGACGGACCTGTTGATTAAGTATGCCGACGTGGTGCCCGTCAGCGAAGTCCATGACGCGATTGCGAGGTATCAGGGCTGATGCATACCGATCCGAACCTCTATGACTATTGGCCCTATGAAGGGCGTCCAAAGATTACCTGGCCGGGGGGCAAGAAGCTCGCCTTCTGGATCGCGCCGAACATCGAATATTATGAGTTCCAACCACCGCATAATGATAAGCGTCCCGGCTGGCCACGCGGTAATCCGGATGTCGTTGCCTATTCCCAGCGCACATGGGGCAATACGGTCGGCCATTGGCGGATGATGGACCTGTTCGACAAGTATGATCTGCGCGGCTCAATCTCGCTCTCCATTGGTCTTGTCGATCACCATCCGGAAATCATTGAGGCGGTAAATGCCCGTAATTGGGAGTTCTTCTCTCACGGGATTTACAATACGCGCTATTCCTATGGCATGACACCAGAGCAGGAAGTTGCTGTTCTGAAGGACAGTATCGAGACGGTGGAGCGCGCGACGGGCAAGCGCATTCGCGGCTATCTCGCCCCGGCCCTGACCCATACCGAGCATACGCTGGACCTCATCGCCGAGCATGATTTTTGGTACACGTGCGACCTGTTTCAGGATGACCAGCCCCAGCCGATCAAGACCAAGAGTGGCAAGCTCGTCTCGATGCCCTACTCGCTCGAAGTCAATGACGTGATCACCTATAGCGTTCAGGGTTGGGATCCGCAGCGTTATACGGACCTGCTGATCCGCCACTTCGATCAGTTACTGGAAGAAGGCGCGCAGTCCGGCACGGTGATGTGTATTCCGCTGCATGCTTATCTGGTCAGTCAGCCCCATCGCCTGCGCGTGTTTGAAGAGGCGCTGAAGCATATTTGCAGCCACCGCGATGATGTCTGGTTCACCACCGGGGCCGAGATCGCTGAGTATTATCGCGAGACCTATTGGGATCAGACCATAGCCGATGTCGCGGCGCGCGGCGTGGTCACCACTGGAACAGGATTTCAACCATGATCAAGCCCGGCTATCTGCAACACATGGCCCGCTATAATCGCTGGCAGAATGACAATCTGTACACGGCAGCCGACACATTATCTGAGGCCGAGCGCCGACAGGATCGCGGCAGCTTCTTCAAATCCATCCACGCAACATTCTCGCATATCCTATGGGCAGATCAAACCTGGATGAGCCGTTTAGGTGACTGGGAAGCCCCTAAAACAGATATCCCGGGATCGACCACACTTTATAATGACTGGGCTGAATTACGAAGCCTGCGCATTGCTGCCGACTTTCGGTTTATTCGCTGGGCAGATGAACTTTCACAGAGCGATGCCGATGGAGACCTCATCTATTTCAGCACTTCTGGCGAACAGCAAACCCGTAAGCGAGCAATTTGTCTGATGCAGGTGTTTAATCACCAGACCCATCATCGCGGACAGATCCACGCCATGCTGACAGCGGCTGGGGCTAAACCAGACGATACCGATATTCAGTTTATGCCGGAGGCGTATTTCTGATGCCGCTACCCGACGATTATCTGACCTATCCCCATCGCAAGCATGGCCTGGACAATCCCCATTATGGCTGGCACCCGGTTGATCGCCGTGACCCGGTTCATCTGAAAGACGGCACAAAAGCGATTGCGACAATTATCGTGCCAGTGGAGTTCTTTCCGTTGAACCCGCCAGCAACTCCGTTCAAACATCCCGGTGCGATGAAAACGCCCTATCCGGACCTGCGCCATTTCACGACCCGCGATTATGGCAACCGGGTGGGTATTTATCGCCTGCTCCGCGCCTTTGCAGCTGAAGGCGTGATAGCGACGTTTGCGATAAATGCAGAAATTGCCCGTCGCTATCCGCCACTGATCGAAGCAATCACTAAAGCCGGGCATGAGCTTGCGGCCCATGGTGTCTCAACCGCGCATATCCATCACGATGGCCTGAGCGAAGACGAAGAACGCGCCCTGATCGCGCAGGCTCGCGCAGCCTTTCCTGATGCCAAGACATGGATGAGCCCGGCGCGCAATGAAAGCTATCGCACGCTCAACTTGCTGGCGCAGGCTGGGTTTACGAATGTGCTCGACTGGGAAGCTGACCAGCGCCCGATTGCGATGCAAACCGATAGCGGTCCTATCACCGCCCTGCCCCATTATGGCGAGCTAGGGGATTTCAAACTGCTGCTGGATCGCTCGCAGTCCGAGGATGTGTGGGCCGACCAGATCATTGAGGCGGCAAGCTATAGCGTCGATCTGCACGATAAAGAGGGCGCTGCCGCTCTTGCCTTCACCATGACCCCCTACATTGCCGGGCAACCCTTCCGCATGCATGCCGTCCGCCGCATTCTGGCGACGCTCGCAAACATGCACGGGCTCAAACTCGCCTCTGCAACGGACAGTGTTTCAGCCTTTTCGAGTGCGTCATGACCCGCCGTGAACTCCTCCTCAGCCTGAGCGCCGCCGGTGCGGTTGCCCCGCTGGCCTATGCCCAAGGAAACACCACTATGCGCTATACCGCTCTTGCCCTGCAAACCGTCTGTGACGCCGTAAACCAGGACGCGACAATTGAAGATGCCCATGCCCGTATGGACCGGGCCATCGCGCGGGTGCGCGGACAGATCGGCTCTGCCAAAGGCTTCCTGAAAGGCTTCAATGGTTATGATGTGAAGCTGGTCGTCTTGCCGGAATACTGGATGACAGGCTTTCCCCTCGGCGAAACCCGTGAGGAGTGGCAAAACAAAGCCGCGATCCCGATGGACGGCGCCTTCCCGGACAAGCTGGCAAAGCTGGCCCAGATCTTTGGCATCTATCTCTGCTCCAACCATTATGAGACCGACCCGAATTTCCCGGACCTCTATTTTCAGGCCAATGTTATCTATGGGCCAAGTGGCGATGTCGTTCTGCGCTATCGCCGCATGATCTCGCTCTATACACCCAGCCCTTATGATGTCTGGGACAAGTATCTCGACACTTATGGCGAGGATGCGGTCTTCCCGGTCGCGGATACCGAGATTGGGGTTTTGGGCAGCGTTGCGAGCGAAGAAATCCTGTATCCGGAAATTGCCCGTATGCATGTCTTCAAGGGCGCAGAAATCCTCTGTCACCCAACCAGTGAAGTGGGCGCGCCAACCCTGACACCAAAGCATATTTCCAAGAAAGCCCGCGCGGTGGAGAATATTGCCTATGTCGTCTCGGCCAATAGCGCAGAAATCATCGGGACGCCTGTGCCAAGCGCCTCAACCGACGCGATGTCGATCGTACTTGATCCCTATGGCCGCACCCTTGCCGAAGCAGGCAGCGGCGAGACACTGAACGCCAATGCCGTGCTCGATATTGGCGCGCTGCGTGAAACCCGCCGCAAGACCGGGATGACCAATACGTTGTCACGCCTGCCCAATACCGCCTTTGCCAGCGGTTATGCTGGTGCCAATCACGCCCCCGCCAATCGCACACCAAATGGTCAGATGATTGAGCGCGCCGAAGCGATTGCCCAACAACAGGCCGTAATCGACCGCCTCGCCGCGGCTGGCATCCTGAAATAGAGGACTTTTCCGATGACTGACTTTCCCGCGACCCCACCTTTCGTCCCGCGCCTTGAGCAGACCTGTTATCTGGTGATCTGCCGCGATGGCCCGGGCAGTGCTGAGCCGCGCAAGATCCACCTGAAGGGCCACCTTGATCATGTTGAGGCCAACTGGACCCGCTATGTCACTGCTGGTCCGATCCGTGAGCCGGGCGGTGAAGCGCTGGTTGGGTCCATCTTTCTGGTTCTGGCGGATACGCTCGAAGACGCAAAAGCTCTGATGAATGGTGACCCCTACATCACATGCGGGATGTATGAGACGATCACCTATAACGAGTTTTCCAACTCGATCGGTCAGTATATTGGCGGTAAAATCTGGGAAAGCGCTGAAGCCATAGCCCATCGCGCGGCCGGTGGCCCATCCGATGACCTCTCCAAAGGGGTAAAGGCGTCTTAAGCGGCTAAACCGGATATCGTGATTTACAGACCAAGCCAGGAAACGCTATGCCTTAAGTCTCAAGGATAGGATTCTATGGCTGATACTGTACCGCTGACCTTTACGCCCGACCAGATCGACGAAGGCTCGACCACACCGCTCTACCAGCAAATCTATGATATGCTGCATGCGCGGATTATTGATGGCACGCTGAAGCTGAATGATCACCTGCCGGCTGAGCAGGACCTGACCAAGGCGCTGGGCGTCTCTCGGATTACTGTGAAGCGCGCGATGAATGAGCTTGCCGTTGCCGGATTGGTGCGCCGCCAGCGCGGCATCGGCACTGTCGTCATTTACGATGTCGCTGCTCCCGCAATCAAAGGCAGCTTTGATACGATGATTGATGGCCTGACCCGTATGGGTCTGGAAACCGAGGTCCAGTTGCTCGACTGCACAATCGGGACAGCCAGCCCGGCCATCTCTCAATCACTGGACCTGAAAGCCGGTGCGAGCGTGCAACGCATTGTTCGCCTGCGCCGCCTTGATGGTGAGCCGTTTTCCTATCTCGTGACCTATATCCCGTATGATATTGCCGATGGGTATGACGAGGCACAGCTCGCCAGCGAGTCTCTGATTAAGCTGCTCGAACAAGCCGGGCATGCTCCGGTTGAGGCTGAACAGACAATTACAGCGACCGCCGCTGAACCTGCTGTCGCGGCTAATCTTGGCGTTGCGCCGGGTTCCCCCCTGATGCGCATTCACCGGATCATGCGTGATGGAAAAGGCCGCCCTGTGCAGGACATCACCGCCCATTACCGTGCTGATCGATTTGAATATCACATGCGTTTGACGCGGAATAATGCCGCAGAAAACGACTGGACGACCGAAAAGTGACAATCTGCCTCTCGCCATATCCGCCGCAAATGATATATCATTTGAAATCGGAGGATAGACGGTGTTGGATCAATCCCTTTTTACGCTCTTGCATGTGCTTGTTTTCGTCTACTGGCTCGGCGGGGATCTCGGGGCGTTTTATACCAGTCGTTTCCTGACCCAGCCTGATGTCAGTGCTGACCGCCGGATGATGGCCGCCAAGATTGTCGGCGATGTCGACATGGCCCCGCGCACGGCTTTGATTCTCACTTTACCGACCGGACTGGCGCTTGCGCAAAGTAAGGGGTGGCTGGATTTGGGCTGGATACCTGTCAGCCTGATCGCCATCGCCTCACTCGCCTGGCTCGTGCTTGCCTGGGTCCTGCATGTTCGCCATGGCGGGGCACCGCAAGCGCTCAAGACACTGGACCTTGCCATTCGCTGGTTACTGATCGCTGGACTGGTGGTCTGGGCCGGAGCGGGTTTGACGGGGTCAATCAGCCTGCCGCTCTTTCTGGCTTTGAAAATGCTTTTGCTGGCCGGATGTATTGCCCTTGGCCTGTTCATCCGAATTGTCCTGCGGCCCCTCGGACCAGCTCTCATGGGCCTGTCTGGTCCTGAAGCCAGCGCCGCCGAAGCCAGTCTTGCTAATACCCTTAATCGCGCCCGCCCCCTCGTCATGGGGATTTGGGTTCTGCTCGTCTCAGCCGCCTTTATCGGGCTCTGGACGCCAACCACTTTCTAGGAGACTTTGACCCATGGCCGATGATCTGAAATCCATGTCCGATATAAATGGCGTTCTGAAACAACAGCTTGGCGATGAAGGCTTTAAAGACGATCAAGCCAGCCGTGAGTTTATGAGCCAGGATATCTGGGCCAAGGGAGAGACCGCCGCCTTTGTTGCCGCTCCAAAAACCGTTGAGGAAATGCAGGAAGCGATCCGCGCGGCCCATGCGCGCGGTATCTCGCTGAACCCGCGCGGGGGCGGCATGTCCTATACCAAAGCCTATATCCCTGACCGGGAGAATGTCGGCATTCTGGACACGACCAAGCTCAACCAGATTGTCGAGATCAACACCGAAGACATGTATGTCACCGTGCAGGCTGGCGTGACCTGGGCGCAGCTCTATGACGCCCTGAAGCCGCATAATCTGCGCACCCCTTTCTGGGGCCCACTCTCTGGCCTGACCTCTACTGTTGGCGGTGGCCTGTCACAGAACAATGCGTTCTTTGGCGCTGGCAAGTATGGCACGACGGGCGATAGCGTTCTGTCCGTGACGGTTATTCTGGCCGATGGCACGCTTGTGCGCACGGGCACAGCCGGGAACAAGAATGGTAAGCCGTTCTGGCGTCATTATGGCCCTGACCTGACCGGCCTGTTCTGCGGTGATTGCGGTACGCTGGGCTATAAGGCCGAGATCACGTTCCGCCTGATCCCGACACCAAAAGCCGAGGACTGGGCAAGCTTTGAATTCAAGACCCGCGATGAGTGCGCCAACGCCATGGCTGCAATGATGCGCGAGGATATTGCTTGTGAGATTTTCGGATTTGACCCGAACCTAACCAAAGTTCGCATGGCCCGTGCGAGTGTCCTCTCCGATGCCAAGGCGCTGAGCAATGTGATCCGCAAGCAAGGCTCCCTGCTAAAGGGCCTGAAAGAAGGTGCGAAAGTTGCCCTCGCCGGGCGCGGCTTCATGGACGAGGCGGACTATACGCTGCATGTCATGGTCGAAGGTCGCTCAGCCGCAGGGGTGCGCGAGGATATGGCCGATTTGAAAGCCATCGCCAAAGCCAATGGCGCAAAGGAGATTGAAAACTCCATCCCGAAAATTATTCGCGCCAACCCGTTTGGGCCACTGACCTCAATCCTTGGCCCGCATGGCGAACGCTGGGTGCCGATCCATGGTATCGTCCCGGTGTCTGAAGGTCCGGCGACATGGGCAGAGATTGAAGCCGGGTTTGACGCGATGCGTGATGAACTCGACGCCCATGACATTCTGACTGGATACCTCGTCACCAGCCTTGGCACGACAGGCTACTTGATCGAACCCGTCTTCCTGTGGCCGGAGGAAATCTGGCCGATACATGAGGATACGGTCGGCCCGGACATCCTGAAAAAGCTGCCCCGGCATGAGGCTAAGCCTGAAGCAACCGCTGTGGTTGAAAAGGCGCGGCAAGTGGTGCTGGATGCCTTCACCAATCATGGCGCAGCCCATTTCCAGATTGGCCGCACCTACCCTTACAAAACCGGGCGTAGCCCGGAGACTTGGGCCCTGTTGGATGCCATCAAGGCCGCCGTTGACGAGAAAGGGATCATCAATCCCGGCGCGCTGGGGCTTGGCTGAATCATGACACAGTTAAAAGCCCGGGACCCGCGAACCGGAGAGTACGACTATCAGTTTGAAGGCACAGACCGCTCTGCCCTTGAAGCCATTGCAAGCCGCCAGCGTGCCACCGCGCAGGACTGGCATGCGCTCGGCCTTGATGGTCGCATGGCCAAGCTCGGCGCTCTCGCTGATGCATTGGGCAAACATCATGACGCGATTGCTGCCGCACTGGAGATTGATACCGGACGACGCCGGATTGCTGGCCTGGAAGTCGATGGTACGATTGGCGCGATTCATGGCTGGCTGGCCCAGGCCCCACATCTTGTCCCTTCGGGTTGGACCGAGGGGCGGATGAACCCAGCGATCCGCCATGCCCCGCAATTCCTACCCTATGCCCTCGTCGGCGTGATCAGCCCATGGAACTTCCCACTGACGCTCAGCATGATTGATACAATCCCGGCTTTGCTCGCAGGCTGCACTGTCATCGTGAAACCTTCAGAAGTCACCCCGCGCTTTGTTGATCCGCTGCGCGTAGCGATTGCCGAGGCGGGCCTTTCCGATGTCCTCAGCTTCGTGCAGGGGGATGGCGCAACCGGCGCCGCACTGATCGATACGGTCGATGCGATCTGCTTTACCGGCTCTGTACCCACTGGGCGAAAAGTCGCCGCCGGAGCTGCCCAGAATATGATCCCGGCTTTCCTTGAGCTTGGCGGCAAGGACCCGCTGATCGTGCTGGAAAGCTCCGATCTGGAAGCGGCCACTGATGCCGCCCTGCGAAGCTCTGTCCTCTCAACCGGGCAGGCCTGTCAGTCGATTGAACGGATCTATGTCCAGCGCTCGATCCATGACGCTTTCCTGAGCCGTCTGGTGGAGAAGGCAGAGGCTGCGCGCCTGAACTGGCCGGATATTACGCAGGGCGAGATCGGCCCTATCATCTTTGATAAACAGGCCGCAATCCTTGAGGCCCACATTGAAGACGCCAAAGCCAAAGGCGGGCGTGCCCTCACGGGCGGTACCATCGAAACGCATGGTGGTGGGCTGTGGCTCCGCCCGACTGTGATTGGCGATGCGACCCATGAGATGAAAGTCGTCACGCAGGAGACGTTCGGCCCGATCATGCCTGTTCTGCCCTTTGATACGGTCGAAGACGCCATCGCGATGGCCAATGATACCGAATATGGCCTGTCGGCTGCGGTCTTTGCCGGAACACTGGAAGAAGCTCAGGCCGTGGGCGAGCAGATCGAGGCGGGCGCGGTCTCCCTCAATGATGCGGCACTGACCGCCCTCTTCCATGAAGCCGAGAAGCACAGCTTCAAACTCTCCGGCATGGGTGGCAGCCGCATGGGCCCCGCCGGCTTCCAGCGCTTCTTGCGTCGCAAGGCGTTAATTGCCAATACGGGCGCACCGGCCCCGCTTGGGGCGTTTGCCGAGGATGCCCAGTGACCCAATCAATCCGTCTGGAAACCAATGCCCCCCTTGCCGAAATCATTCTGAACAAGCCGGAGAAGCGCAATGCGCTGTCGCTGGATATGTGGGCAGCCATTCCAGACTTGATTGCGCAGGCAACTAAAAACCCGGACGTCAAAACCATCCTGATCCATGGCGGTGATGCCGGGGCCTTTGCCGCAGGGGCGGATATTTCCGAGTTTGAAGTGACCTACGCCACGGCGCAAAGTGCGAAAGCCTCAGGCGATACGATCGCCGCTGCCCTGAACGCAGTTGAAGCTTGCCCCAAGCCGACTATCGCCGCCATTGAAGGGGCCTGCGTTGGCGGAGGGGTCAGCCTCGCCATGGCCTGCGATCTACGCGTGGCGTCTGAGGGCAGTAAGTTTGGCGTCACACCGGGCAAGCTCGGCCTCGTTTATCCGGCGGGCGATACACGCCGCTTGCTCAGCGCGATTGGCCCTGGCGCGACCAAGGACATCCTGTTTACCGGGCGCATTTTCATGGCCGATGAAGCCAAAACGATGCGCCTCATCGACCGCCTCACTCCAAAGGGCGAAGCCCTGACTGAGGCGCGCGCGTTTGCAGAACAGATCAGCGCCATCTCGCAATGGTCCACCCGCGCGACCAAAAAGATGATCGCTGGCCTGCAATCAGGCTGGACCGACACGACACCAGAAGCCAATGCCCTATTCATCGAAGGCTTCGCCAATGAAGACTTCAAGGATGGCTATAAAGCCTTTCTAGAGAAGCGCCCGGCGAAGTTTACACTTTGAAGTTTCATTCAGCAGGAGAAACCCATGATCTTCCGCGAAGCAACCGAGCAAGATTTGTACGCTATCGTCGAACTGCTTGCCGATGATACCCTCGGCGCGACGCGGGAAAAGCTGACTAACCCTCTTCCTGTAGAATACACAACGGCCTTCCAAGAGCTAACGGATCAAATCGGAAATCACCTCATCGTCGCTTCAGCTCCCGATGGTTCGATTAAGGGCTGTCTTCAACTGACAATCACACCTGGCATCGCCCGTATGGGCGCGAAACGCGCTACAATTGAAGGCGTCCGGGTCAGCCGTGACGAGCGCAATACAGGCCTCGGCACAAAACTGTTCGTGTACGCGATTGAAGAAGCAAAGAAAGCCGGGTGCCAGCTCGTTCAGCTCACAACCGATAAAGCCAGACCCGACGCGCACCGCTTCTATGAACGCCTAAGCTTCGAGGCGAGCCATGTCGGCATGAAATTGAAACTGGAAGATTAGACTACTCATACCCTTTTGGCATGGGTGGTTTGCCAAGGAGCGCCTCGACCGCAGCAGCGGCTTTCAAAGTCTCTTGATCGCTGCCTTCTGGTCCGATGATCTGACACGAGAGCGGCAGGCCGTCTGAACAGAGCCCTGTAAAGACGGCAGTAGCAGGTAGATAAGCAAAGTCGGCCCAGGCGGTGAAATCGGCCTGATTGGCGGGGACGGGATCATCAAAGCCGAAGGCTTGTTGCGGGGCCGTTGGGGCGATGACGAAATCGACCTCGTCCCAGACCTGCATAGCTGCGTGATGAACCTCGGCGATATGCGCATAGGCGGCATCCAGCTTCTCTGGTGACTGGCGCATGCCCCATTGCATCAGGCCCATAAAGGTCTCGCTGAAGCCCTCGGGCTGATCGCCTTCAGCGGTCACGCCATGTTCTTTCGCGCCCTCGACCTCAGAGATCAGAAGCCCGGCGCGGCGGGAGCGGGAATAGTCATAGACGGGGGGTGTGAAGGCTTTCGTTTTTGCCCCGGCTTTGGCGAGTCTGGCTGCGACGGCTTCAAATCCGGCGCTGACGGGCAAAGTGAGATCAACCGTGCCGCCCCCATTCCACACCCCGATCCGCAGCCCCGAAAGGATCGCAGGCTCAAGCGCGGGCGCTGGCCCCCAATCGGCGAGCACGTGCATAGCCTGCCAAAGCGTTTCGACATCGCGCGCCAAGGGGCCGACATGGTCCAGCGTGGTTGAAAGCGGCACAACGCCTTCATCGGGGACAATGCCACTGGTTGGCTTATGCCCCTGCACGCCGCAATAGGCCGCCGGGATACGCACACTGCCCATTGTATCAGTCCCGAGCGCAACATCGCAGAGGCCAGCAGCAACCGCCGCGCCTGAACCGCCAGAAGATCCTCCGGGTGTCAGCCCCTTGCGCCAGGGGTTCTGGGTTCGGCCATAGGCTTCATTATCGGTGGTCGCACCGAGTGCGCCTTCATGCATGTTCACCGTGCCGAGAACTGTCCCGCCAGAGGCACGGATACGGGAGATGACGGTCGCGTTTTCTTCCGCAATGCGGTGGCGATAGGCCTCAATCCCGGCCGTCAGCGGCAAGCCCTTGATCGCGATATTTGATTTTACGCCCCAGCAGAGACCATCGCCCTGCGCCTCATCGGACAGGTCAAGAAAGGCATTGAGATCACCATTCAGATCGGCAATCCGGGCGCGATAATCGGGGCGGCTCATTTGAACCGCTCATCAATAAGTCGAATGGGCTTTTGTCTTACTTCAGTCTGGGTCAGGGCGGCAAGGCTGCCCGGCCCAGAAAGCTCAACACCACAATCGATGCCGATCTTCTGTTTCAGGAGCGCCTTATACTTTGACACTTCGGCCTCACCTTGTGGGCCATTGACCTCGGCGCAGACAATGAACTCATCCCGGCCAGCGGCATCGCGCTCGGCTTTACAGATGAACTCTCCGGCAAAGCTGGACACCTCTTCGAGCAGTGGCCCCATGGCTTGTGGGAAGATATTGATGCCGCGAATCTTCACCATATTGTCCGAGCGCCCGAGGAAGCCCTCAATCCGCTTGAAGTTCAGGCCCAGAGAAGACGATCCGGTTTTCACCTTGGTCACGTCATGGGTGTTGAACCGGATGATCGGATAGATGTCGTCCTTGTAGAGGCAGGTACAGACCATATCGCCCTGCGCTCCATCGGCGAGCGGCGCGCCGCTATCAATGTCGCAAACCTCAAGGAATTGCGCATCTTCCATGACATAGAGCCCATCCCGGTCCGGACCTTCACCGGCAATACAGCCCGTATCGCCAACGCCATACCAGTCAAAACACTCAACCCCGCCCCAGCTTTCAGACAGGCTTTGCTTATCTTCACGGCCCAAGTGACCGGAAACCATACGGATATTGAGGTCTTTTACCGGGTCGATCCCCTGCTCTACCGCAACGCGGGCGAGCTTTTTGATATAGTCGGCAAAGCCAACAATGACGGTCGCACCGAAATCGCGCATCAGTTCGACCTGGCGCACAGAACGGGTCTCAACCCCGGTCCCGGCAGACATGAAAATCGCGCTGGTCCAGTGGATCACGCTCTCGCGGACATAGTGGCCGCCATTGATCATGCCGTGGCCATAGACCGAGTGCACGACATCATCCGGGCGCAGGCCCTGAAAACGGTAAAGCCGACCCAGCAGCAAGTTTTGCGCTTCCCGGCTCTTAGCCCCGAAAAGGAGCACTTGCGGTGTTCCCGTCGTACCGGAGGTGGTGTGCATGATGACGGGTGGTCGGCCACCCTCATGGCTTTCAAACCCGGCGAAATCGCCCAGTGGCGGGTTACGGGCGATGCTGTCCATGATGTCGGCTTTGTCGAAGACGGGCAGGGAAGGCAGCGTGTCGAGGCCTTTAATGTCGCCCGGTTCAATCCCGGCATCACCCCAGAGCTTCTGGTAGAACGGAACTTTCCAGGCGCGATCAACACAGCGGGCAAACAGTTTTTCCTGATGCGCACGAATTTCATCCTGACTTTTCTTGGCGAAGGTCACGAAGTCATCACCGATCGGGTGATCACGCTGCAGCGCCTCCCAATCGACAGAGTTGAAATAGGTCTTGTGTTGCGCAGCCATCATTTGGCCTCCAGTCCAGCAGCGAGGCGGCTGAGCAGGCGAACGTCCGTCACAGCCTCCAGATTATTTGTCAAAGTGATCAGTTGATCCGCGATGTCCGGGCGCGGGGTCCCAAAGCCGAAATCGACGCAGGCGCGAAACTTATTCAGATGCGCCGCTTCGCTCATCGGGTCAGCGGGCGAGCCATACAGCGCATCGATCCGGGCCTCGACCACGCCCCCATCCTTGAGCGTGGCGCGCGCGACTTGTGGGACGAAGGCTGCCGGGTCAGGCGAGCCATCGTCGACAACCTCGATCCGCTGGCCCAGCGCATAAGTGTCTGCATCGCGCAGCGCCTCTTCGCTGAAGTCAGTGAGGCCAACATTACCCGTTCGCAGGGCTACGGCGCCGGAAAACTGGAAGCAGAGACGGGCATAATTGACCGCCATATCCGGCCTGATCGGGCGCCCGACAAGACGATGAATGATCGGCGGGGCGGTCAGCTTGATATGCTCAACATTTTCAGGGGTCACACCCTGCGCGCGCAATTTCTGCATCAGGACAATACCACCCTGCGCGGCGCGCCCGGTTGGAAACGGCTTGTGGCTGACCTCTGCGATGCGCCAGACCTTGCCGAGCGAGGCAATCACTTCTGTTGGGTCGGCCTCGTCCTCAAACAGAGCGAAATAACCGAATGGCCCTTCGAGGCTGTCATGCGGTCCGGGCATGCCCGCTTGCGCCATATCACAGGCCATAATCGCTCCGCGGGCCGCATTGCCAATCTGCACGGGCAGCGCAGGTTTGCCCTCGACATGAGCCTGCATCGTGCCGGAATTGAAGGCGAGAGCGTAACCAAGCGCGTCCTTGGCTTGCTCTGGTGTAAAGCCACG
Source organism: Hyphomonas sp. FCG-A18 (assembly GCF_045287255.1). Classification (GTDB taxonomy): domain Bacteria; phylum Pseudomonadota; class Alphaproteobacteria; order Caulobacterales; family Hyphomonadaceae; genus Henriciella. Next base: position 527,061 of record NZ_CP137142.1, on the reverse strand, counting down.
CAAGCGGGAGACGCCGAGGGTCGCACCGAAGATTCCTGCATTGGCCGGACGGAAAAATTTGATCGGGCTGGTGACACTGATGCCGATCCCTGTAGCGAGGTCGACGGCAACGGTCATCGCCATCGCGAGATCAGGACCGCTCACCCCGCCCTGCGCATCGCATTCAGCCATTAAGGCAGACAGGATGGTCGCGAGCGGATGGACCACGGCGGGTTCGTGTACGCAGTCAAATTCCTGACAGTGAATCTGAAAACCATTGATAAAGGCAGCATTGGCCGGCGTGGTCTGGATCGCGTTCTGGCCCCAGACATGGGCCGTACCACTATCCGCCCAATGCCCCGCCGCGGCGCGAACCCGTGCTGTCAGTGGCACGGCTGCCCCGGCAATACCCACCCCGAGTGTATCGAGCAGATAAGTCTGTACGGCTTTACGGGCCTCTTCCGGGAGGTCGCCATATTGCGCGCCAAGACCATGGGCGACAACAGCGTCAATCATTCCACTCATCCCAATACCCCTCTTAAAACCCCGACTAAATCGGGCAGCTTAGAAGGGTCTTTGGCAAGTGCCAAAAGATTGGTGGCAGCGTCATCTTCCATCCCGCCAGCTTTCATCAGCGTGAGCGCCTTACCCTCAATCTGCTGCGCCGAAACCGGATTTTCAGGATCGCCTAAAGCATCCGGGGCTTTGGCGGTGACACCATTGGCCGAGACCTCACCCCCAAAGCGGGCAGGATAGGCGGAAGCGTAAGGCTCAGCCTCGGCAACGTTAACACGCGCCCGCACGGCCTTCATGGCTGGATCTTCAATCGCCCCGGGCAGGAAATCCTCCAATTGCGGCTCTCCGCGCACGACACATACCGCTACAGCGTGCTGGAGCGAGAACTTTGCCTCAATTACGGTTTGCGGGTTTGGCTTGTCACAGAATTTCAAGGCATCGCCATAGGTGCGCACCTCAATCGGGCCGCTCATATCTGTCTGTTTGGACAGGGCCAAAGCCGCATCGATGACTGCATGGGCATGACGACAGGCCGGCCACGGTTTGAAGCTGACATCATGGATCAGCCAGTCGCTCTCATAAGTCGCCAAAATATCCGCCGGATCTGCACCCGGACAGGTCGCAGCAAAGAAACCCTGCTCACCTTCGAGAATGGTCAGAGGCCCGGTAAACCCTGCTTTTGCCAATCGCGCGGCTTCATACCCGGCTCGGGCAGCATGAGCGGTATGAAGCTGTTTACCCATACTCGCAGGCTCATGCCGGGTTTGCCAAAGGCCGCTCGCCTGACTCATTGCCAGAGCCAGCGCATGGGCGGTTTGGGTATCATCAAGGCCCAAGAGTGAGGCACAAGCTGCCGCTGCGCCAATCGGACCGCAAGTCCCGGTGCTGTGCCAGAGCGCGTAATGCCCTGTTCCAACCGCGCGACCCAGCCGGATCGTGGCTTCGTAACCGTGGACAATCCCTTTGATGAGGGCTTCACCACTTTGCCCAGCTTCGTCTGCGCACACCAAGGCCGCTGGGATGATGCTCGGGCCGGGATGAAGCAGCGCGCGCTTGTCGACATCATCCATTTCCAGAATGTTGCCAATCCCGCCCCAATAGAAAGCTTCACCGGATGGACCTGCAGGTTTGGCCTGTTTGAGCATTTTACCTGCGGGTTCAACCGCCCCGGCAATTGCGCAGCCAACCCAGTCCAGCAAATGCAGGTTCGCCCGCGCCTGCGCACCCGTATCAACCGGGCGCGCAAGATAGCTCGCCAGGCGTTGTAAGAGAGTCGGATTTGCAATTTGTCCGGACATTTGCTTTTGCTAGCACACTCTTTAGGAAAGAGTGAACCACAAAGTGACGCAATCGCAGGAAAAATCGCAATGACGCCAATTGAGGCTTTCACACAGCTCAGACAGGATATGCCGGAAAAAGCTCGTCTCTATGTCGCGGGATGCAGTGGCGAGCCATTGGCTTTGGTCGCGGGTTTGCAGAAAACACCTGAGCTGGCACGCGGGCTGACCTTTACCGGCATCTGGATTCCCGGCGTGAACACGACCGATTGGGCGGGCCTGCATGAAGAAGCTCAAGCCGAGACGATATTTCTGTCCCCGGTTCTGCGCCCATCCTTTGATGCCGGGCGCACGCGCTTCCTCCCGCTGTCTTATACCCAAAGCGTAAGGCATCTCAGCCAGACCCCGCTTGATGGCGCGGTCGTTATGGTGACCCCTCCAGATCAGAACGGGCAGATCAGCCTTGGCGTCTCGGCTGACTTTTCAAACGAGATTCTGGAGCGCGCGGATATTCCTGTTATGGCTTTGATCAATCAGGCTATGCCCCGTCCGAAAGACGGCCTGAGCGTTCCGCTCTCGCGGTTTCAATATGTCAGCGAGATCGATACACCGCTTGTAGAGGTTGAGGCGGCGAGTTTGCCGGAGACGTTCGCGGCGATTGGGGAGCATATTGCCAGCCTTATTCAGCCGGGGGACACGCTGCAATTTGGCCTCGGCAATGTGCAACAAGCGGTTCTTCAGAAACTGACCAGCCATAAGGATCTGAAAATCCATGCTGGGATGATTTCCGACCCGCTGCTCGGCCTTCTCGATCAAGGCTGTATCGCAAATGAGGCCGGAGCCATCACGACGGGTGTCGCACTTGGCACAGATGCCCTGTATGAACGCGCCGCAAGCGATCCTCGGATTGCCTTTCGGCCTGTCCGGCACACCCATGCGATCACAACACTGGCGGCCATCCCGAACTTCAAGGCGATCAATTCCTGCATTGAGGTCGACCTGTTTGGGCAGGCCAATGCTGAGTTTATTGGCGGCAAGCAGGTTTCCGGCACGGGTGGCCTAGTGGATTTCCTGCGCGGAGGGGCGGCATCCGATGGCGGGCGGGCAATTGTGGCGCTGACCTCAACGGCGCGCAAAGGTACAATCAGCCGGATCGTGCCTCGCCTGCCGGCGGATGCGACGTCGATCGCGCGGGCTGATGTCGGCACAGTTGTGACGGAGCATGGTGTTGCCGACTTGCGCGGAAAGACGATTGATCAGCGCGCTGCGGCACTGATCGCCATTGCCGACCCTGCGTTTCGCGATAATCTATCCAACGCGTGGGATGACATTCGGAGGACGCTGTAAATATGACGAACCAGGCCCCACGCTATCGCCAGATTGCCGACATGCTGCGTGAGCAAATCACCAATGGCACTTACAAACCCGGTGACAGCTTGCCGACAGAAATGGAGCTTTGCGCAGAGCATAGTATTTCCCGGCACACAGCCCGTGAAGCCCTGCGCATCCTGACCGATGATCACCTGATTGAGCGGCGGCGCGGCGCAGGAACAATCGTCAGTGCGCCGGGCGCCCCGGCCTTTGCCCAACCGATTGGCGACTTCGATTCCATCCTGCAATATGCCCGGCATACGCGGTTTGACGTGACCGTGATGCAGGACGCTGATGAGGATACGCTGGACCGCCTTGGCCTAACCGGAAACTATCGACAATATATCGGTTTCCGGCGGGTTGGTGATGAGCAGCCTCAGGCGATTACCGCAGTCTATGTTCGAAGCGAATATGCCCCAGATAAGAAAACGGTTGAGACCCTTCCCGGTTCGATCTCTGAATGGCTGGATGGCCATCACGCGATTACGATTGACCGCGTGGTTCAACGCATGGAAGCAGTGGCCCTGAACAAAAGTCAGGCCGATCGTCTGGGCGTGGAAAAGGGCTCACCTGCGCTGCGCACGGTGCGGCGCTATCGTGATGCCAAGGGCGACATCATCCTGTTTTCTGAAAGCCTGCACCCGGCCGGGCGTTTTGCCTATGAAATGCGGCTTGACCGGGCGAAGGGCTAAGCCTTCCGAACCTCGTCACAGAGCGTCCGGCGGTAGAGCTGCCCGTCCTTGAACCAGTGCCAGGTTCGCGCGCGGTGCTTGCCACCCTCGCCCATGATAATGGCTTCAACGAAGTGCGCGCCGGGTTCGTCCTTGCGCTGGAGGTTGAGCAGGATCACGCCGTCCTGCGTCTCCCAACTTTTCCCAATAAAAGTCGGCGTATCGAACCAGAGGTGATCCCCCTTATCCACGCCATCAAACCCGGCCTCTGTGATCGAGCCATCAGGATGGGTTAGATGAATGATCTGACGATAGAAAACACCGTCTTCTTCCGGAAACAGGCAGGTCACATGCGAGGTAATCAACTCTTCCTCTCGTCCCTGCGCATCGACATGGCGATAGGTGCCGGTCCAAATACCCTCATGGGCGCGATGGGCGGGGAAACGAAGTTCGGTCATATCACGCCTTTCTTCTGTAAGGTCTCAATCTGCTCAGCGGTCAGGCCAGCTTCCTGCGCGATTTTTACACTGTCGCCACCATAGGTCGGGACAGTCGGATTGGGCTCGGGTGGCTCATTCGCAAACTTGATCGGCGGGCCGATATGCCGGTGGCCCTGCGCATCGGTAAATACCATGCCGCGCTCTGCGGTAAACGGATCGTCGAAAGCGTCTTTCAGGCTGCGCACCCAGCCCCAGGCACAGTCGATGGGCTCCAAAAAGGCAAGCCAGTGCTCAAGCGGTTTTGCGCCTATTGTCTCTTTAAGGAACGCCCGCAGCGGGGCTTGCTCCGGTCCCGGTGGACGTTTGGCAATCTCGATCAGGTCTTCTCGCCCTAAGGCGGTCAGCAGATTAGTGGCGAATTTCAGCTCCGGCCCACTGAATGCAATAAAGCGCCCGTCAAATGTCTCATAGAGATTGGTCAGGGCTGAGCCGCCAAAACTACGCATATTCTTTACGGGTGGATGCGCATCAACCGTAAAGGTCGGGCCAAGGACGTTTGGTGTCCACGCCAACGCTGCATCATACATCGCCATGTCGATATAGTCGCCCTGACCGGTCGTCTCGCGGCGATAAAGCGCCATCAGGATTGCTGAGAGCGCCATCAGCGAGGCGGACGCATCGGCGAAAGGAATGGATGGCATAGCGGGCTTGCCATCTTCCAGACCACGGTTGAGATCGATCAAGCCCGCCAGCGACTGAACACCCGTATCGTGAGAGGGCTTTTTGGCCAGCGAGCTATCCTGTCCGAAGGCTGAGATTGAACAATAGACCAGACGCGCGTTGCGGGCCTTGAGCGTCGCATAATCAACGCCCAGCCGCTTCACCACGCCGGGGCGGAAAGCCTCAACCACGACATCAGCCTCATCAGCGAGGCGATAGAAAAGGTCGCGCCCGTCTTCGTCTTTCAGGTTGAGTTTCAGGCTACGCTTACCGCGCGCGACATTGCGGAGCCAGACCGAATTGCCATCGGTAGTTTTCTCGCCAATCTCGCGTACCGGCTCGCCCATGCCATTGGCGGGCTCGACCATAATCACATCCGCGCCATGGTCAGCCATCATCATCGTCATGTGCGGCCCCGGCAGGAAGGCCGAGAGGTCAAGGACTTTCAGACCAGCAAGCTTCATGAGGCGAACTCGCTGTCCTGTTCCCCCATTTTCGGGGCGCGGGAGAGGCTGGGCCGCTGCCCATTCACCCGGAAGGGCGAGGCCAGTACGCGCACGCCCTTGTCGGCATCGGGATGCTCGACCGTCGCGGTCATCTCAACACTCTCGACATAAGGGCTATCAAGCGCCTGCCCGATGTCCAGAACGGGCGCAAATGGGACTTTACCGCCCAGCACGTCCATCCAGTCTGCTGTGGTCTTGGTCATCATCACCGCATCAACAGCATCACTAAGCGCGGACAGGTTTTCCCGACGGGCCGGAATGGTGGCGAAACGCTCATCCTGCCCAAGCTCACTGCCCGTTAGCCCGCACCAGAGGTCCCAGAATTTCGGCGTCTGGCACATCAGAAGGCCCCAGCCGTCTTTGGTTTTCACCAATTGGCTCGGCGTGATTGAGGGATGGCTACCACGCGGCAAACGCCCTGTGACATGCCCCTGATTGAGATACCAGGTCGCCGGGTAGGATAGTTGATGCAACGCCGTGTCGAACAGGCAGACATCAACGTCGCAGCCCTGCCCTGTGCGCATCGCACCGACTACACCGGCCAGCAGTGCTGTCGCCATCTGGCTGCCCGTATGGAAGTCGACCATGGAAAGACCAAAGCGGACCGGCGGCCCGTCCGGCTCCCCCGTCATCGACATGAAGCCCGCCTCAGCCTGCATCAAATAGTCATAACCTGGCCAGGCCGCGCGCTCTGATTTCCGGCCATAGGCCGAGAGGTGCGCGCAGACAATTTTTGGATTGATGGCCTTGAGGTCATCATAGGTCAGGCCAAGTTTTGCAGGCTGATCCCCGCGCAGATTGTTGGCAACCGCATCGGCGCCCTCAACCAGTTTGTGAAAGCGGGCGCGCCCGTCTTCGGATTTCAGGTCCAGCGTCACAGATTTTTTGCCGAGCGAGAAAGTCTGGAAGAATTCAGAATCCCCCTGCCCCAGCATATATGGCCCGACCGAACGCGAGACATCACCGCCGCGCGCCGGGTCTTCAATCTTGATCACTTCAGCGCCTAAATCGGCGAGCAGCATGGTGCCGTAAGGCCCGGCCCCATATTGCTCCACCGACAGAATGCGAACGCCTTTAAGCGGCTGGTCAGCCATCAGATCGGGTTCCGTTTAACCAGTTGTTTCGAGATGATGATACGCTGCATCTCATTGGTGCCTTCACCAATGCACATGAGAGGTGCATCACGGTAAAGCCGCTCGATCACATATTCCTTGGAATAGCCGTAGCCGCCATGGATGCGCATCGCTTCGGTGGCGACTTCGACCGCGGTTTCAGAGGCAAAATATTTAGCCATCCCGGCTTCCATATCGATCCGGGCACCCGTGTCATAAGCCCGCGCCGCATCCTCAACCAGCAACTCAGCCGCACGTGTTTTCGCGCCCATTTCACCGAGCTTGAGCTGGATCGCCTGATGCTCACAAATTGGCTTGCCCATGGTGTGACGGGTCTGCGCATAGGCGATGGATTCCCGCAAAGCGCGGCGGGCAATCCCGACAGAGCGCGCGGCAATATTGATGCGACCAATTTCAAGACCACCCGTGGCCATGAAGAAGCCTTTACCCTCTTCGCCGCCGATCAGGCATAGCTCAGCATCACACTCATAGCCGGTATAGATCAGCTCGCCGCTATCAATGCCCTTATAGCCAAGCTTGGAGAGCTTGTTGCCATTGGTGACGCCCGGCAGGTCTTCCTGCGTTTCCGGGTTCTTGGTCTGCGTGATCAGGATCGACATGCCCTTATAGCGCGGCTCAGCACTTGGATCGGTTTTGCAAAGGAGCGCAACGCATTGGCCTTCAATCGCATTTGAAATCCAGGTCTTTGCGCCCTCGACCACGTATTTATCACCGACACGGGTCGCTTTTGTCGTCAGCGCCTGCAGGTCCGTCCCGGCATTTGGCTCTGTCAGAGCAAGACCGCCGCGAATTTCACCCGTGGCAAATTTCGGCAGCCAATATTCTTTCTGCTTGTCCGTGCCGAAGCGCTGGACAATCTGGGCCATCATCAGGTGGGAATTGAAAATCCCGGTCAGGCTCATCCACTCTTCGGAAATCTTGGTCACAATCTTGGCATAGAGCGAAGCCGAGAGGCCAAGGCCGCCATATTCCGGATCGATCAGAGCGCCAAACAGGCCAAGCTCTTTCATATCCTCGACAAGGGCGATGGGGTATTCATTGGCGTGCTCAAGCTCCATCGCGACGGGCTTGACCTTTTGCTCAAGCCACTTGTCGATGGCATCAAGCATGAGGGCTTCTTCCTCGGATGCCGCAGATGTAAGGGGTGCGCTATCTGGCATGATGGGCTCCTAATAATTCTCAACTTTGTCTTCGACGGCATTGCCCTTTGAGGGGATCAGCATGTTCCGTTTGAAGGTACACACCATGGTGCCATCCTGATTGAACCCGCGGGTTACAATCGTTACGATGCCCTGTCCGGGGCGGGATTTGCTTTCGCGCTTACCGAGCACTTCACTCTCAGCATACAGCGTGTCGCCCGCAAAAACCGGGGCGGTGAACTTCACCTCGTCCATGCCCAGATTAGCGATGGCTTTCTGGCTGCAATCGGTCACGCTCATGCCGATCAGCAGGGCCAGTGTATAAGGCGAAACGACGAGGTTCTTCTTGAACTCACTGGCCCCTGCAAATTCTGCATCAAAGTGCATGGGGTGGGTGTTCAGAGTCAAAAGCGTGAACAGGTGATTGTCATATTCCGTAACGGTCTTGCCGGGGCGATGCTCATAGACATCCCCCTCATGAAAGTCTTCGAAATAGCGCCCAAAGGTCTCGCGATAGCGATTGGGGCCGACTTCTTTCCAGTTCTGAACCATATCTAATCCTTTCTATTCGCCAGATTTGGCGAGAATTCTTTGCGCTGCGAGGATGATCGGGCGATCCACCAGCTTACCCTTGTGCAGGACCGCGCCGCCCTCAGAGGCCTCCAACGCAGCAATGATGGCTTTGGCCTCGCTGACCTCTTCTTCAGAGGGAGAGAACACAGCGTTCACGACATCAACCTGCGCAGGGTGAATGCAGGCCCGGCCTGAAAAGCCGAAAGCCTTGGCCCGGCCCGTCATAGCGCGCAGGCCCTCAGCGTCTTTTACATCCAGGAAGGGGACGTCATAGGCTGGGACGCCTGCTGCCCCGCAAGCCCCGGCTATCGTGCCGCGTGCAACAATCATCGCATCCCAATCGGAGATGTCCGCGCCAAGGCTGGCGCTATAATCGGCACCGCCGAACAGAACTCCACCGGGAGATTGTTTGGCAATATCAAAGGCACGGCGCAGGCCACGGCCGCTTTCAATCACCGCAATGGTTGGCGCGATGCCCGCCAGAGCCTCATTGACGATTTCCATGTCCACGCCGGTTTCGGCTTTTGGCACCATGATAAAATCGAGATCAGGCGCATGCGCTGTCAAAGCTCCAAGGTCACGGCAACCATCGCCGGTGCGCGGGGAATTGATCCGCACGCCGACAGCAATCCCAAGCTCTGGGCGACTGCTGAGCCAATCCAAAGTCGCTGTACGCGCCTCATCCTTGGCATCAGGAAGAACAGCATCTTCAAGATCAATGATCATCGCATCGGCGCCACTGGCAGCCGCTTTATCAAAGCGGTCAGGCCGCGCGCCCGGCACGAAAAGGAGAGATCGATAGGTTGTGGTCATAGGTCACCCTGATTTGTCCGGACAAATTAGAATGCTATGCGCTAAAGGTCAAACTGATTCACTGTCGCAAGTGGCGTTGGCTCCAGCGCCGTACCCAGAGTCGTGTTCCAGCGATTGAGAAATCCGAACATGGCGATCACGGCGACAATCTCTGTCACCGCTGTGTCAGAGAAATGCTGGCGCAGGGTTTCCATATCGCCATCTTCGACCTCATTCGGGATCACCCCGGCCTTCATCGCCACACCAATCGCGGCGCGCTCGGCCTCAGAGAAAAGTGGACTGTCCTGATAGCTCCAGACCGCTTCAATCTTTTCCTGCGCAACGCCATGCACACGGGCGCCATGGGCCGCATGAGCTGAGCAATAGAAACAGCCAGCGGCTTTGCTCGCGGCCTCCCCGATCAGGCGTTTGAGGCCATTATCGACCTCGCCCGGACCATAAATCGCTGCGACCAGACCCCACATCGCTTTCAGCAAAGCCGGATGACGCGCCATGACCAGCGCATCATTGGGGACAAATCCCATCAGGTTCTCGGCATTCTCGATCATGTGACGCGTTTCGGCATCAACCTGATCAAGCTCTAAAGGGGGAAGCCGGGTCATTTTTGACGCGGGTCAGAGATCAGCTGGTTCAGCTCGACCGTATGGCCGTCATTATCGACCAGCATGGACACCATCACCACGATGTCGCCCGCGGGAGACGGGTAGCGTCGCTCCTTTGGTTCACCAATGACCGTAACGCCCGGCGCATCAGCGGCCGCCGGGAACGTCGTTTCCAACGTCTTGGAATTAAACAACAGGACAATCTCACCCGGTGTGAAGTCAGCCGGGTCTGCCGGAGCCAGATCCTTTTCGGTCTGATCCAGGAACTGCCATAGGCCAAGCATACCGATATAGCTGTCATTGGCTTTGAGCAGGACCAGACGCGAGCGGTTCTGCCCATCCGCGCCAAAACGGCCTGTCAGGCCCGGCGAGGTAAGCTCCTGATCATACTCAACGGTCATGCCCAGCGCATCGCGGTAAAGTGCCAGAGACTTCTCAATATCCTTGACCACCAAAGTGGTGCGGCGAAGGTCCAGTGGATTGGTATCGACGGCTTCGACCTTTGCCTCAGCCTTACGATCAATCGATGTTTCGACCCGATCAGCATCCGTCACGATGACACAGCCTGACAGGGTCATTGCCCCTAGAAGTCCTGCAAATACTCGTTTCATTGCGTGTCCTCTCTACGCTTGAAAATATACCCGCCGTCAGCCGGCCCCCAGATATGCTCGCCCGCTGCGTTAAAGCCGCGGTCCCAGTTCACGTGATGATTAGGTGCACGCACTGAATAGCTCTCAACCCGCGCGCCGCCTTTATAACCGTTCGGGCATTTGGCCTGCCCATTCCAGAAGCCCTCCCCGATGCGCTGGAGGTGCCCCATACAGGCGACCTCACCGATCCAATCCGGATCAAACGCATCGACCTCACCACGCGAAAATGACAAAGCGCCTGCGCGATCTGTTACCCGGTATGTGGTTGTGTGGAGTAGACCCTGCCCAAGATCGCGAAACTGAGTCACAATCTGGAAATAGGGTTGTGGGGCTTCCTCTGGAACCGTTTGCGCATCCGGGCCCCAGATGGCGTTTTCCTGATAGACCCAAACGCCGTCTGTCTTGTCTTGAAGGATGTGCCACTTCTGGCTCTGCACCCAGTCATAGGCTGGGTCAGCCGATTGCTCGGCGCTCGACCAGAGGCCAATTGCCTCCTCAAGGTAAGCGGCTTCTGTCGCCGTTTGCGCTGTAGCTGGCAGCCCTAAAAGCGCGAATCCCAAAACCCATCCGCGCATTATTGATCCCCCGGCTTCACATTGTCGGCAAAGTGCTGGGCGATCTCTTCACGCGAAGCGATCCAGACATCCTTGTGCGCCTTCACATGGTCGAGGAAATGCTGGAACGCATCGATCCGACCAGGCCGCCCGATGATCCGCAAGTGCAGACCAAGGCTCATCATCCGCGCGCCCTCGTCCTTGGCTTCTTTATAAAGCCAGTTGAACGTGTTCTTGGCATATTGCAGCCACATGTCTGGCGTGAAGCTGGGGCTGAGCCAGAACTTCATATCATTACTGTCGATCGCATAAGGCAGGATGACCATCGGCTCGGTTGAGCCATCTTTCATCTCGACATCGGCCCAGTATGGAAAATCATCCGAGTAATCATCCATGTGATAGAGATAGCCCTGTTCTTTCAGGATCCGGCGCGTAATGTCAGTGTGCAGATAGCGTGAGAGCCAGCCAACCGGGCGACGACCACAGGTTGCGGCAATGGACCCAGTACCCTTGGCGATGAAAGCGCTTTCGGCCTCCTCATCCATGAACGCGGTAAACGCCCACTTATGCCCGTGATTACACGGCTCATCGCCGCGCGCGACAATCGCCTGCGCCAACCATGGCGCTTTTTCCAGCGCCTGACCACAAACTGTCCAGGTCGCCCGAACGCCAGCCTTATCGAGGATTTTCAGGATACGCGGGGCGCCGCGATTGATGCCGTACTGGTAATTGCTCTCATTGCCATGAATACGGATCGGCTTGCCCGGAACCGCGCCGAGCTCATCAACGGGTTCAGGGCGTTTGTCGCCCTCATCGATACGGCGCTCAGCCCCCTCTTCGACATTGACGACAATGGAAAGCGCCAGCTTTGCGCCGCCTGGCCATGTGAAGCCTTTCGGGGCTGGATCAGCAGGAAGGGTCAATGTGGTTCCTCCCCACCTGAGACGTTCATACTCTCTGCGGTGATATAGCCTGCCTCATCCGAGCAGAGCCAAGCCACAGCATTCGCCGTATCTTCCGGCAAGCCAGGCCGCCCCATCGGGATACGGTTGGCCATCGCCTCAAGATAATCTTCAACCGAGTCTGCGCCGACGACTTTGGCAAAATACTCATTCTGCCATGCGCCGAGGCCTGTTGTGACATGGTTCGGGCAAACATTGTTGACGGTGATCTTATCCCCGCCAAGCTCCACAGCTGCCGAGCGGACAAGCCCGACCAGACCATGTTTGGACGAGGTATAGGCTTGGGCATGCGGGAAACCGGATTTCGCGGCTTGTGAGGCGATATTGATGATCCGCCCGCCTTTGCCCTGTTTGATCATAGTCTCGGCAGCGGCTTTGACACCAAAGAACGCTCCGGTGAGGTTCACATCAATCACCGCGCGCCAGTCCTCTTCGGTGACTTCGAGCAAAGGTTTCATAATGTAGCCGATGCCCGCATTGTTCACCCAGATGTCGAGCGAGCCATGCGTATCAACAGCGTGCTGGGCGAGGGCGCGAACATCTTCGAGCGAGCGGACATCGCAAACCTTGGTCGAAGCCTCGACACCCAATGCGCGCATATCGGCAGCAATCGCCTCCATCTCATCGGTCGAGCCAATATGCTCTGCGCCTGTGGCTTCATCGCGCGGTGCACCAATATCAGAGATGACGATATTTGCGCCATCCTCAGCAAGGCGTTTGGCGATCGCTTCACCTAAACCCTTGCGGCGACCGGACCCGGTAATAACCGCGGTTTTCCCCGTAAACTTACCCATGATCGTTTAGCCCAGTCTGTCTGTCATGATGAAGACCAGATCATCAGCCATCGCCTGAAACTCTGCGGCGATAGCCTGCATGGTTTCGGTGGAAACCTCACCACCAAACCCGTCCATGTCATTAACATCAATCGTTTCGATGTAGGCGTAAGGTGGCTTGTCATCAGTGCCGAGCAGGCCGGTGGATTTGTAGACTTCAAACGAGTCGACCGACTTCAAACCATTCACGGTTGGAATGTCTTTGGTTTTCGCCCAGGCCTCATAATCAGCGACGCTGACACCGGGCTTCAAATTGAACAGTGCGACGATTTTGGTACTCATATCAGGAGACTCCCCTATGGCATATTTTTTTAAATGATATATCTTTTAAACGAGATGCATAGCCCCTCACATTGAAAGTGTCGCGAATAAGCGTCATTTTGTGAAGGTAAGAGGAGACGACACATGGCTGACACAGAGCGTAATGCGCGCCCAGAACCGATTGAATATGATGGTCCACCGGATTACCGCGTGGTTGGTCGTCATGGTGTTTATCCAGAGACCAATCATGATGAAGTGGCCCGGTTTAACTTCCTCGCACAGATGAACCGTCATCTCTCAACCAAGATTATGCCGGGCGTTGGCGAAGCCTTTGAGGCCCGTGTCGAGCCCGCCTTCAAGAAAGACAAGAAGCGCGGCTTTGAAAACCGTCATGAGGTGCGCAAAGCGCTACTGAATGATCCGATGTTCCAGTGGTGGTCGGCGCTGCGCCGCGCGACCATGGAAACCCGCCAGCAGGCTGGCCGTTGGGTGACACTACGCCAAGCCGATGAGCTGAATGCCAAAGTCCGCGACCTGACCGAAGGCGATGAGCGCCTGCAGCTCGACCCAGGCTTTAAACAGCCGCGCTCAACCGAAGCCATCGACCATCACTGTATGCCCGGCTCTTACCATACTGAGCTGGTGCCCGGTGATATTACAGGCCCTGCCAATTATGATGCGGGCATCTTCGCGACGACGGGCGGCATGCTTGGTCGCTATAATGATGGCGGCGGTGTTGCTGTTGCTGAATGGGTCAAAGAGACCTTTGGCGAGGATTTCAAGCCCAAGCGTATTCTCGATATTGGCGCTGGCCTTGGCCACAATGTCCTGCCAATTGCAGCCGCTTTCCCAGACGCCGAAGTCATCGCCGTAGACGCTGGTGCCCCGATGCTGCGCTATGGCCTTGCCCGCGCCAAAAGCATGGGCATCGAGAATGTCACCTTCATTCAGGATGATGTCTCTGATCTTTCCCGTTTTGAGGATGAGAGCTTTGACTGGGTTCAGTCGACCATGTTCCTGCATGAAACCAGCTACAAGACCATGCCGATGATCTTTGCCGAGACCCAGCGCCTGCTGAAGCCCGGTGGCATCGTCCTGCACGTCGAGCAGCCACAATATGCCGATACGATGCCGCTGTTCGAACAGGCCATGCGGGATTGGGACGCGTTCTATAATAACGAACCGTTCTGGACCAAGATGCATGAGATTGATCTTGATGACTGGATGAAGAAAGCTGGATTTGGCGACAATCACCTGATCCATGGCGGGGTTGCTGCGGTCGTCGACAAAGACGTATTCCCTGACGCCGCAGACGATGACAGCGAAGATTTCGGTCGCAAAGCCGCCTGGCATGTAGTCGGCGCAAAGAAGGTAGCCTGAACATGACACAGACACTCGACCCGATCACCCTTGCTGGAGCCAAATCAAAGGGCAAGCGCCCCTGGTTCCTCGAAAACCCGGATGTTGAGCGGGTGATGAACATCAACCTCGCTTTGATCCAGGAAGTCGCCGTGATGCACGAGCGCATGGACACGATTGAGCGCCTGCTGGAGCGCGGGGAAACCGTCTCCAAGGCAAGCATCGACGCCTTCACGCCGACCAAGGAAGAAGCCGACGAGCGTGGCCTGTGGATGCAGGAATATATTGCCCGCATCTTCCGTATCATTCAGCAGGACCGCGAAGCGATTGAACGTGGCAACGAAGCCTCCAGCGAGGACGTTGCTGAAGAATTCGCTACTGTTGACTAACCACCATGCTTAATCGCCCACAGATCGAGTTCATCCACGCGCAGCTTCTGCCGTGGATGCGGATCGGCCCCGGTAATGCCCGGCCTGATGCGGAGTATAAATTCCTCAGCCGCGATAATGATGATGGTGCGTGTAGTGCGGTCATTCGTTATCCGGCAGGCTGGCGCCGCGAGGCCAATGAACACCTGCTTGTTGCTGAAGAATTCTATGTCCTGAACGGAACCATAGAGATTAATGGCGTCGAGTTTGGCCATGACACCTATGGCTATATCCCGGCGGGAACGACGCGCAAAACCATGACCGCCCGCGATGGCGCGGTTGTGCTGACCTTCTTTAATGGTGATCCGCAACTGGTCGCTGGTGAAGGTAGCTCGGACGAGATTACCCGTGTCGATGCCCTGCACATGCCGTGGGATATGACGCTGAATGATCCCAAGCTCGCACATCTGGGCATTAGCCGTAAGGATTTGCGCAGCGACCCGGAAACCGGAGAGCGGACTTTCCTGTCAATGATCCTGCCGCATTCAGAGCCACCCGGCCTGAAAGGCCCGCAGGAGTGCCACCCGACCGTCGAAGAAGCCTATATCGTTTCAGGCTCCCTGACCGGACCGCATGGGACGATGGCCCCGGGGGCTTATTTCTGGCGACCACCGCAAATCCCGCATGGCCCGTTTGGCACGCGCTGGGGCTGTGTCGCCCTGATCCGCTTTCTCGGTGGGCAGCATGTCAATGAGTGGTCAAAGGAAGACGCGCCGTTTGACTTTGACGCGCCGTATGATCCGATCCTGCCGGAAAACCTGCAAGCCTTTGCCTATGCGCCATGGACGCCGCCCCCGCGTTATTAGGGGCGGCCCACTTTCGTAGTGTTTCTAGCGCTTTTCGAACTCGATCAATTCATACCAGGTGGCCATATAGCCGCCGACACCGCCCTGCACGAAGATGAAGTCATCCTTGGTCACCCACATGTCGTAGACCGGATGCTGTGTCCCGCCCATGCCAGGGCCTTCATCGTCAACATAGCGGAAGTGATAACAGTCAAACGTGCCTGCCTCGACGGTCACGGTTTCATCGCCAACATATTCAAGGCCGATTGAAACCTCCGAAACGATAGGCGGGGTCGCGCCGCGATGGTCTGGTGAAGGCAAGAAGACCCGCACTTGCCGCCGGGTTGGTCCGTTCGAGCGATCGATGACACGGCACATTTGCGCGTCGCCAATAATCGGGTGTGTGCCAAAGCCGTCAAACGAGCCGTTCGTCTCAACCACTTGTGAAAGGCGGCCAATGCTTGGACCATAGCTTTCGCACTCAATCGTACCGCTGCGCTGCTCATCCAGGTTAAACCGGAACCAGCCGCTGCCCATGAATTCATCGCCAATGGTCAGGCGAACATGACAGTCCATCGGATTACCCGTCTCATCCATGGAATAAACAATATCGCGCATCACCGTTGGGTCAGGCTCATGAATCTCGCAATGCGCCCGCACCGTCATTTTGCCATCCGAGTGCTGTGTGATGTTGAAAATCTCATCCCCGCGCACCTGATCAAGCATTTCAGGCTTCTTGGATGTGTAACGAATACGGCCACGCAGGCGCTGATGTTTCATCGGATCGGTCATGTTTTTCCTCTACCCCGGCAAGTTTTGACGTTTATCGCAGACTGGTGCAAGACGACGCATAGACAAATGATATATCATTTGCCAAGAGTGTCGATGGAGGAAATGGAATCATGGACTTTTTTGCATCAAACGAACTTGCGATCCTGCGCTGGCTGCACATTGTCGCAATGGTATATTGGCTCGGCGGCGAATGGGGGGTCTTCCAGACCAGCTATAAAGTCGTGAACCACAATCTGCCGCTCGAAGAGCGTATGCGCCATATGAATACGGCCTATCGCATCGACATTATGGCGCGGACCGGGATTATCTCCCTGCTGCCGCTTGGCCTGCACATGGGCTATATCTGGGGCGTTCAGCCCCTCGGTGGCGGCTGGCTTGTCGGTATGTGGCTGCTCTGGGCGGCCTGGATGGCCCTGACCTGGGGCGCATTCGCGACCCGCGGAACCAAATGGTTCAAGCCGCTTTCGGACATTGAGGACTGGACGCGCTATCTGCTGATCCCGACGCTGCTGTTTACGTCAATCTCATCGCTGATGGGCAATGGCCCGTTCGCGGGTGGCGAAGGCCAGCTCTGGTATGCGGCTAAAATCCTGACCTTTGGTCTGGCCCTGATCATCGGTGTGATCCTGCGCCTGATCATGCATGAGTGGCAGAAAATGTTCCCGGTTCTGGCCGAAGGCTCAAATCCGGAAGTTGAAGCCAAGCTCAAAAGCTCGATCAATCTCGGGCGGTCTGTGGCCTATGTCTACTGGATCCTGATCCTGACAACGGCCTTCTTCGGTGCGGTGAAACCGTTCTAGAAGGTTGGCTCAATGGGCGCTTCGTCAATCACGAAGCGCTCATCCTCTAGCGGGGCACCAATCTGGAAATCTGTCCAGATCGCCTCATTGGCTTTGACGCCATTATAGAACAGCCGCACACGCCCAGCCTGCCTCCAGCTGATGCCTGGCTTTTCAAAATAATGGGAATAGCGCCGCTCATGCCAGCCGCGCGGGGTGTCAAAGCCAACATAGAGAATTGAGTAATCGCCCTGATCAAACCCGAAGAGTGTCTTGCCGCCCGCCGGGTCGATTAATTCGACCATAAAGGCTGGCTTACCATCAATCAGGCGGTCAGTCTTTCGGGTCTGGATCCAGCCTTCATCCAAGGCATTGCGAATTGCGCCGAACCCGAAATTGGCGCCCCACATCGCATTAGCCGACTGATCGGCCATTGGGCCATCCTTGGTATAGGTGGTCGCCCCATCAAAACTGAGCAACATGGCGATCGCATCGCCGCTCCAGGCTTCAATCCGGACCTTGCCATTGGCCGCATGCGCATCGGCTTTTTCATCTCCGAACACCCGCCACATGGCATAGCGATCCCAAAGCGTTTCAGCCCCGTCCGCACTGCGGATGATATTATAGCCGGACAGAAACAGGGTTCCCGGCCGCACAAAAGTCTCACCACCCGCCGCGTTGTGGGCGCGCGCGATGATTGTTGTCCCGCTTAGCGCCTCTTCCGCTTGAACCGCGGCAAACATGCTGGCACGGTCATCCAGGACAGGCGGTCCAGCCTGCGCGATTGTGCATCCAGATACGGCTAGGGCGCTGAGCGCGCTGATTGCAAAATGCCTCATGCCATATCCTCCACGACCATAACATGTGCCTTGGCCCAATCCTGTCGCGCCTGTTTCAGAACCTCATATTCAGGACTGTTCCAGAACGCTTTGATTGCGGCCCTGTCTGGCCATTTCGAAATCACAGCGCTGGTACCGTCAAACAGCCCCCCTTCAAGACTTTCAACGCCCGGCCCACGCACCAGATATTCGCCCCCAAACTGGCCAATCAGTTTGGCCGTTGGAATGCCGTATCCGTGAATGAACTTTTCCCGGTCTTCGATTTGCGCGAAGACAATCATGTAAGCCGCCATGGTTTTTGTCCCTTTATCTGGCCCCGGTCCTAGTCAGAGCGAAAACAAATGATATATCCTTTAAAGAGTAGAGCCTGTCCGGGCCGATTTGAAAAGGGCTAATCCGGTATGAAACTTCTTCGCGCAGCAACGGTAACGGTGGCTGATCTTAGCCGCACAATCTCAAACTACGAAACCTATTTCGATTATACTGTGGTTGAGCGCGGCGAAATCAGTCCTGAACTCGCAGAGAGCTGGGGCACGCCGAAAAGCGCGGGTTGTCCTTACGCTGTCATGCAACCCGCTTCTGGCGCAGATATCTTTCTACGCTTTGTTGAACAAGCCCCGGTTGAGGGGTTCAAGGCGCTGCGCTCCTATGGCTGGAACGCGATTGAAATCTGCGTGCAGGATGTCATAGCCGTGAATGAACGAATGCTAGACAGCCCGTTTGAGATTATCGGTCCCCCTAACAAAATCCCCGGCCTTGATGCCATTCACCCGATGCAGGTCAAAGGCCCGGATGAAGAAATCGTCTACCTGACGCAGATCAATGACGACTTGCCCGAATATAACCTACCGCGCGCTGGCAGCTTGATCGACAAGCTGTTCATTCTGGTCATGGGCAGCTCCGATATGGAGGCCTCAGCCAAGTGGATGCAGGAAAAGTGCGGGCTGGCCTTTGGGCGTGAAATGGACATCCCTTATACGATGATCGCCAAGGCTTATGGGACACCACTGGATGAGCTGCACCGCATCTGCACCCTGATCCATGATAAGGATGTCTTCCTTGAGCTGGATCAATATCCAGATGCGGCCACGCCGCGCCCGAATCATGAGGATATGCTGGTTCCTGGCTGCGCCATTGGGACGCTCTGGCATCCTGACTTCGACAGCCTGCCCGGCCCATGGCTGACCGCGCCAACCGTCCGCGAAGGCGCGATTTATAAAGGCAAGCGCGTTGGCGTTCTGAAAGACCTCGACGGCACATTGATTGAAATGGTGGAAGGCTAGACCATGAAACTCGGCACTCTAAAGCACACCGTCGACCACAAACCTGTTGCGGGCGATTTCGCGATCATTGAAGCGCCAGTCCCTGCCTGCCCGGAAAATGGCGTTCTGGTTCGCACCGTACACCTCTCGCTGGACCCTTATGTCGGCTCACGCTTGCGCGGGCGGCACATGGGCGAGGCCGCTCCAGAGCCGATGAAAGGAGCCATTCCCGGCGCGATTGTCGGGCAAGTCATTGAAAGCCGCGTACCCAGCCTGAAAGAAGGCGACTGGGTTCAGAGCATGGAAGGCGGCTGGCAGGAAGTCTGCGCGCTTACAGCTGAGCATGTTCGCAAGATTGATCCATCCGTAGCGCCACTGGCTGCTCATGCAGGGGTCCTCGGCATGCCGGGCCTGACCGCTTGGTCCGGGATCACACAACTCGCCAAAGTTGGCGCAGGCGATACTGTTCTGGTTGATGCCGCTGCTGGCCCAGTTGGCGGAACGGTCGGCCAGATCGCCCGGATCAAGGGCGCAGACCGCGTTGTCGGTATTGCCGGCGGGCCAGAGAAATGCGCGCTGGTGACGGACACTTACGGGTTTGACGCCTGTATCGATTACAAGGCTGAGGGCTGGAAAGACAGATTGGCTGAAGCCCTGCCCGATGGCTTGTCTGTCTTCTTCGAGAATGTCTCGGCGGACATGGCGATGCTCGCCCTGACCCATGCCCGCATCTATGCGCGCGGGGTGCTATGTGGCCTCGTCGACGCCTATCATACTGAGACCCAGAGCCAGCACCCGCTCAATGCCGGGCTTATTATTGGCAAACGCGCCCAGCTCTCAGGGCTTGTCGTCTATGACTTCTACCCGCGCTGGGATGAATATATTGCCGAGGCTGCACCATGGATCACCAGCGGACAGCTGAAATTCGCCGAAGATCGCGCTGCCGGCTTGGAAGAGGCACCCGCCCTGTTCGAGCGCCTGATGAATGGGAAGAATAAGGGGAAAGCGGTTGTCACTGTTGCCCCGGAAAGCGTTTAAGATGGACCGCACGCATAAATTCTATGTCGACGGGGAATTTGGCCAACTGCATGGACGCATGGCCTCGCCGCCAGAAGCAACCGATAAATACCCCCTTCTCTGCCTGCACCAAAGCCCGAAATCCTCTTTGGAATTCGACACTTTTGTGCGAATGGCGGGAAAAGACCGTATAGCCATAGCCGCAGATTATCCCGGTTATGGCATGTCCGATGCCCCGCCGAGCGAAGATCTGGCTACCATCGAAATGTACGCCCGCAATATGTGGCAGATGATGGATGCGCTGGGGCATCAAAAGATAGATCTGTTCGGCAACCATACCGGCTCAAAAGTCGCCACTGAAATGGCGCTGCAACAGCCCGAGCGCGTGCGTGGCATTGCGATGATTTCAGCCGCGATCCTGACCGACGCAGAGCGCGCCATGTTCACCGACATGTTCACGCCGATTCCCTTGGATGAGGAGATGACTCGGTTGCGGGTCACTTGGGAGCGTATCCTTGAGCGACGGGCACCTGACGCCACGCTGGAATGGCTCGATCGTTCGCTATACCAGACCATGATGGGTGGCGAGGCCTATGAGTGGGGCCATGCCGCCGCCTTTGCCTATGGCAAGCCGTTCGACAAGGCGCTGACCGATCTGCCCCATCGCAAAATCATTCTGAACCCTGCCGATGACCTTCAGGAATGCACCCGCCGCGCCATCCCAATCATGACCAATGGTGAAGTGATCGAGTGCCCACAATGGGGCTACAGCTTCCTTGATTATTATCCGGAAGCTGTCTGCGATCTGATTCTACCAAGACTGGACGCCGCTTAAGCCCTTGCGGGTTTAACCGTGCCCCGTCTCAGCGGTTTCTTCAGCCTTGGCCAAGGCATCATCCATTTCAATATAGCCGTAGCGGTACTTGCCCAGGAGCAGGATCGGTACGGTAAACGCGAAGAGTAGCATTGCTGACTTGCTGAGCGTCCAATCCCAGCCATACGCGTCGGCAAAATTGTTCATTATGGTTGGACCGAAACCAGCGCCGGCCGCGAAGAACCCATACAAAGCCCCATAAATGGCAGAATAGGATTTCATCCCGAAATATTTCGAGACCAGATAGGCCATAAAATCATACTCAACCCCGGCCCCAAAACCGATCATCAGGATCGCAATGGTTGCCGTCGTTGTGTTGACCTCCCCGGTTAGCATCCAGAGCGCGAGGGCTGGAGAGGCGAGGAAAACAAAAGCAATGCCAGGGGCCCAGAAGTGGTCAATCAACCACCCCCCAATCAAGCGCCCCATAAGGACAGCAAGCCCCGTCAGCGTCGCCAACTGCACCGCATCCCCAATGCTAAAGCCCTTGCTGCCTAAGAGCGGCACCAAGCTTGGGATAATTGCACCGAGTGCATAGGAAATCGGAACAAAGCAAATCGCCAGCAGCCAAAACCGCCAGGTTTTGACCGTCTCACCGAGGGTCATGCCCGGCAGGACAATTGGACCACCACTTTTCTCGACAGTGATTGGCGCTTTGCCAATTGGCAGGACCATCATGGCCAAAGGCGGGATCAAGACAATCACCATAAAACCAAACGCCATTGCGTTTGGCAGGGTCAGACCCGCCTCAAGATATTTCGGCCAGACGAATTGTAGCGCCGTGTAAATCAGCCAGATCGTCCCCGCCAGAGAGATCGCCAGAACCGGAATTTTGTAGCGCGTAATCGCTGCATCACGGGCAGGTTCGTCATTGATGTCCCGCAGGCTGAGAAAACTCATCGGCAAGGCAATGATCAGCGGCAACAGGCCCAGCATGAAATAGGCCTGACGCCAACCCGCAATATCAACGATGTGCTGTGCAAAACTCTTGGCCAAAGCCCCAAAAATACCTGTCGCGATCAGAGCAATGCCCAAGGCAATGCCGCGTCGTTTATCAAACCAGTTATTCACCGGTCTGGTAAAAGTAATCGGCAAAGTCCCGACCCCGCCGACCGCCAGCAGGAACCATAGGAAAAAGTATAGGGTCATGTTGCCTGTGTTCAGCGACAGCGCCATCATGGACAGGCTGAACGTGACAATAGAGAGCAGAGCCACGCGGCGCGCCCCAAACTTTTCAGCCAGCCAGCCAATCATTGGCGACATGAAAAAGGCCCCAAGCGTGTAGACAGCAAGTGCACTGAAAATCTGCCCTCGTGTCCAACCGAACTCTTCACCCAGCGGCGCGACCATAACGTCAATCGTATAGAAAGGCAGGGGCGAAAGACCCAGTCCAACACCAACCGCTGCTGCCGACAAGACCGGCCATCCGCGACTAAATTCACCAGTTTGAGCCATTCAGCCCTCCCAAATCGTATTTGCACTCTTGGCGAGCAACATGTTCTGATATCTATTGGTATATCATTTGAACGCCACGTCGAGAGGGGACAAGCAATGAATTGGACAAGACGGCATTTTCTGGCCGCCAGTGGCCTAACTGCCATGGCAGCATGCGCGCCTGCCCAACATCAAGGCAAGGATGCGGACGTGCTGATCCTGGGTGCCGGTCTGGCCGGGCTTCACGCCGCAAGAATGCTGAGCGCAGATGGCGCAAATGTCATTGTTCTGGATGCCGATTCCAGAGTTGGCGGGCGCATGGTGACGCTTGATGACCTGCCTGGCCGCCCGGAAGCAGGCGGACAACAGGTTGGCCAATCCTATGCCCGTATCCGCAGCACAGCCTTGGATGTTGGATTGAACATTGTTCCTTTCCCGCCCGGCGGATCACGCGATAAAACCATGATCCTTGGCAATCAGGTCTTTGACGCCCGCGATTGGGCCACATCCCCGCAGAACCCGTTTCCTGAAGCCTTCAAGCGCGCCACGCCGGATACCGCTTTGTTTATGGCGGCGGCGCGGGCTAACCCTCTGGTGGACCAATATGCCTGGCGTGAGGTCGGGCCAGAAGTTGATATCAGCGCTGATGCATTTCTGGCCGCCCAAGGATTTGATGACCGCTCACGCGCGCTTTGCGATATCGCGTTGAATGCCAATGCGCTGACCTCCTATTCGATGCTGAATGTCTGGCGCAGCATGGTCCTTTTCCAGATCGATAGCCAAACCGGCCCCTCTGAAGAAGTTGAAGGCGGGTCACAACGCCTCCCCGAAGCGATGGCCGCAAGCCTGCCGGATGGCTCTGTCCGCCTCAATAGTACGGTCAAAGCCATTGAGATGAATGCTAATAGGGTCACAGTCACAACCGATGCAGGAAGCCTGAGCGCACCATTTGTCATCTCCACCCTGCCCTTCCCGGTCATGTCAAAGCTTGGCCTACCTGCCGAGCTGGAAGCGCGGCGACCGATCATTCGTGACATGCCCTATACACAAATCCAGCAGGTGCATCTGGCCCTTGATGGGCAGCCAACCGACGACTTGCCGCTGATGATGTGGACCGATACCCCAATTGAGCGAGTCTTCCCTGTACGCGACAAGACAACCGGGGAGCCGGTTGCGCTAACCTGCTGGGTTAATGGCACAGGCATTCGTGAAGCTGCGGGCGATGAGGATTGGAAGTCGCTTGCAGAAGAAACGCTACTCCAGAAGCGCGGTATCAAGGCGACTGCGCTCAACGTCACCCGCTGGGATAGTCAGACCAGTCATGCTGGCGGTGCCTATATGCATTGGGCGCCGGGACAAGTGCCGGTCTGGGCGGAAGAAATCCTCAAGCCCGTCGGTCGCCTGCATTTTGCCGGGGAGCATACCTCCTTCCTGCACACAGGTATGGAGGGCGCGATGGAATCGGCTGAGCGGGCGGCCTATGCGATTATTGAAGAGATGGCTGGCGTTTAGAGTCCTTTCCCAAAGGCGCCCCGGGAAAAACTTACAGGCAACAGACAAAAGAAAATGCCGACCCTTTATGGGCCGGCATTTTTCGTTTCATGAAACCCCTATGGACTAGAACCGAAGCTTCAGCTCTGCGCCATATTGTGGACCACGACGCAGCGATCCGAAGAAGGCCCGTGGCGCACTCCGCGAAGCGGTTGCCGGATCTGTATTCGGGGTCGTATTGATCCCAGCAAAGAAGTATGGCGTCTGCAACCAGCGGGTCGCCATAACGACAGAGTCCTCATCGGTGATGTTCTGGCCATAGACACTGAACGTCCAGTCTTCATGCTCAAAGCCCATACGCGCCCCGAGGATGGTCGCATCGCCTGTCTCAGCACGGTTGTGCACCTGAACAAACTTCGAGCTTTCATAAGTCAGATCAGCTGAGGCAAAGAAATCTGACTGATAAGGACCAGCAGCCGCCAGATCATAGCGAAGGAAGGCACTGGCCTGATGTTCAGATGTCAATGGGAACTGCCGCCCTTCGATAGAGCACGTCGCTGGACCAGACCCTGGGAATAAGGCTGTGAAATCTGTCCCCGTGCCTGTATCCGGGTCCGTCAGAAGACCGCCACCAGAGGTAATAATCCACTCATCTGGGTCACAGCCTTCGGTGAACTCTGTGTCTGTCCAGGCATAGGTCGCTCCGCCAGACCAATTGTCATTAAAAGCACCGCTGATATCCAGCTCCAGACCAAGAATCTCACCCGACCCCTGATTGGTTGCCACAGAGTTCAGCGCCCCGGTTGGCGTTGCCACCGCGGTGGTCAACTGCACATTGGTGGCATCGGTGAAGAAGGCCGCTGCTGTAAAGTTGAACCCGGTATTCATAACAGGGGTTTTGAGACCAACTTCGAAATTGTCAGACTCTTCCTGCTCATAGGTCGGCAGGCCAATCGCTGCCCCCGTAGAGCCGTTCAGCCCGCCCGGCTTAACCCCTTGGGAGAAGATACCATAGACCGTGCCACCGTTTTCCAGCGCATAGTCAACCGTCAGGCGCGGTGTAAACGCATCGAAATCCGCAGAACCGAGTGGCGAAGTGCTATCAGTTTTAGTTTCTTCGGCATAACGACCTTCAACCGTGACAGAGAGGCGATCGGTCACATCGTATTCGATTAGACCAAAGATCGCTTGGTTCTCGATCCCACGCTCACCGGTTGGTGTGTCCGATCCATCCGGGTCCGCAAACGTGATATCACTGTCGAGAACATCCTGATCATAATAGTACAGACCTGCCAGCCACCGCAGACGGTTATCCTGTGGCGAGCTTAGCTTGATCTCGAAGCTATAATCCTCGACATCATCACGGCCTGTATTGGCAAAGAATGGCTCCTGAGTGGGGCCGGAAATGAACCAGTTGACCGGAGAGTGGTCACTGTCAAAGCCTGTCAGTTCTGTTTCATCACGATATCCTGCGAGGAAACGGAGCTCATAGCCATTGCTAAACTCATAGCTGGAGGTCAGGCTGATAATCGTCTGCTCACGATCCAGGCCATCAAAGGCTGTGCCATCGGCAAGGCTGTAGAATGGGATAAAGTTTGTTCCCTCAAGCGCACCCGGAATAACATTTGGGATACCATCAGCATCCACGTCTGTATTCAAAGCCACCTGACCCGGTTCAATTACACCACAGAAGTATTGGTTGTTATTTGTATAGGCAGGTCGCGGGAAAGGAACGCCTTCAAAGCCAGGAATAAAGAAATGGCTCGCCAGTGAGCGATAACCGGGCTCACAATTATTGTGGCTCGCATCCTGGAGGAAGAGTGGCAGCGGGCCGTCCTTGTCTTCATTATAATTGATCCGCAGGCGCGCATCGAAATTCTCAGTTGGTTGCCAGTCAAGAACACCAGAGAGGCTGATTGTCGATTCATCACCAACGAGTTGATCCGTGACGGCATTGGTAAACTCACCATCATACTCATAGCCGCGATAGTTCAGGCGCCCACTCAGCCCATCAATGAATGGCAGAGGACCAGCAACTGAGAGAGACGCTTCCTTTGTTCCATTATTGCCAAAACGGAGCTTACCATTGGCCTCAAACTCTTCGCTCCCACCACGCGTAATGAAGTTGATCGCACCAGCATAGGTGTTCCGGCCATAGAGCGCCGATTGAGGGCCTTTGATAACTTCAACGCGAGAAAGCTCATTTGGATCGAGGTTCTGGATCGACCCGGCATAGTAGACGCCATCAACGAAATAAGCTGTCCCGGACTCAACCCCGAACTGAACGCCCGCCAGAACATTGGACTGGCCGCGAATAACAGGCCGCTCGGTTGAACGCCCAAATGCCTTGGAGAAGGACAGACCCGGCGTGAAGCGTGCAATATCATCAACCGTTTGCAGCTGCAGATCTTCGAGCGCTTTCTCATCAAATGCACTGACCGCAATCGGTGCTTCGAGAAGGCCTTCATCCTTTTTACGCGCCGTGATCACAATTGTGTCCTGGCGCGCTTCTGCATCCTCTTCGGCGTCCTGAGCGACTGCGGGGACGGCATAGGCTGTCATCGCAAAGGCTGCGGCACCGGCTAGTAGTAGTGTTTTCCTCATCGTGGTCTCCCCGCTGCGTCAATGTGTTTCTCGACACATCTGACAAATGATATATCCTTTAACTTTGTCCGTGCTTTTGGTCTTGGCAAGCCCTTTGTCCAGACAAAAGCGCTTTTTTTTGAGATATGCGTGTCATATTCGGCACACATCGCCCCAAAACCGGAGGAAACAGAGATGAGCGCCCAAATATCCGCCAATGAGTTGAAGCAGATCATGCCGCTGCTTGCGCGCCATGAGGGCGTTTGGGAGGGGCATTACCGATTCTATGATGTCCACGGCAACAAGATTGACGAACATGAATCCCGGCTTGTCTGCCGGTTCCCGGAAACCGGGCACCCCTATCACCAGACCAATTATTATCGCTGGGCCGATGGCAAGCGAGACACACGAGATTTTCCGGCAATGGTCGAGAATGGTCGCCTGAAATGGGACAATGAGTTTATCAATGGCTGGGCCTGCGATGTCGCGCTGGACGACTTCAATCGCACAACCATGCTCAACTGGACGCGTACAGGTGAGCCAGACCTCTATCTCTATGAAATGATCCAGCTTTCTGATGATGGGCAATCGCGCGCGCGTGTCTGGCAATGGTTCAAGGCCGACCGATTGTTCCAACGGACCTTGGTCGATGAGCGGTTCGTAACCAAAGACTGGCAATCCTATGAAGGGGAAACCTTCTAAGCCCGCTTGATGGCACGAAATGCAAAAGCCCCGTCTGATCGATCAGGCGGGGCTTTTCTAGGCTTTTGGTTCTGGAGCTTATTCAGACTGCGCCTTGCGCCATTCCTTATAATGCTTCCAACTGGTCATATTATCGCGTGGGTCACCGGTTGGTGGCGCGCTGCGATAGAGTGGTGCACGTTCATTAATATAGGCCTTCATCGTCTCGCTCATTTCATCCCAGCTCCCAACGCGGAAGCCAGCGGTGTGAACGTAGAAAGCACCTTCACGGCCATTCATTTTCATCCATGGCAGCCAATCAGACAGACGCGCCCAGCCAACAGAGACAGTCGCTTCTGTCGTGCTTGGATCAAACAGGTCATCGGTGCGGCCAAAGAAGTTGAACATCTCCGTGGCGTGATAGGTGCCGCCAATCTCTTCCTGATAGTCGCCACCCAGCGGGTTTGAATACCAGAGCGGGAAAGTCGACTTAAAGTACCACTGATTACCATAGACCTCGCCGCCCCAGGTGGCGGGCTTACCATCCCAACCGATCTCGTAGGATTCCCAATTTACCGGATCATTCTCAACATGCTGAACCTTTACGCTCTCGCCGGTCCATGGGTTGTCCCACATGTCCAGAACCTCGCCAGTATCCTTGTCGAGATAGAGCAGGATCTCACGTGACACGAGTGCAAAGCCAGGGCCGCGCTTTTCGTCCGTAATGGCTGAACAGGCACGAATGTTCATACCTTCAACATTGAACAGATGCGTGTCTTTCTCGCCCTGACGACGTGCATAGGCCTTACCTTCCCAGGCATAAACCGCAGGACGCCCATCAACGGTCGAACATTGCATTTTACGCATCAGGGTTTGGGCATCCGTGGCATTTGTTGGATCAAGCTGGGCTTCCTGAGCCTGCCCAACGGTTGCACACGCGGCAAGCACCCCAACAGCTGCCCCCAAGGTCGCGAGTTTAGAAAACAATTTCATGCATTCCTCCAAATGATATATCATTTAAGGGAATGGCACGGTTAACCGCTTTCGCCAAGAGCAAATTCGTCCTTTGCGCGAATTTTTGTGATCAGCGCCCCGATAGCGAGCACCGCAAAGGCTCCAATCCACGGCACAGTCCGGGCCCAGATACTGCCCGGCCCGGAAGGCAGGAAGAACTCATAGGCGAGGGATAGTCCAAACCCGACAAGGATCGACAAGAGCAAAAATACGCCGCGTGGTTTATGGCCCAGCGTGCGCGCCACGACGGTTGGGCCAAAGCTCGCGCCAAGCGCTGTCCAGGCAAACAGGGTTCGATCGAAAATCGTCGACGGCAAGGCGAATGTGATCATCAGCGCTGCCAGACAGACTGCGAGAATGGCCATTCGCGAAACCAGAACATCGCGCCCGCCGAGGGCTTTGGCCAAGCCAAGATCATGGCTGATCGCCGCCCCGGCCACAAGCAGCTGGCTATCAACGGTCGACATGATCGCCGACAATGTGGCCGCGGCAATCACCCCAGCAAATATCGCAGGCAACAGGTCACTGGCAGTCTGGAAAAACACGCCTTCAGCGGGCGCATCGGCCCCAAACAGAACACGCGCGGAAAGGCCGAGAATCCCCATACCCGCATAGACCAATGCCCCCCAACCTATGGCGATGCCGGCGCCTGTCACGCGTGCACGTTGATCCCGCGCCGCCATAATCCACGCAATCAGGTGCGGCTGTCCCAGCGCCCCAAAGCCAGTGGCGAAAAGACCAACAACAAATCCGGTCGCAACAAAGCCTGTGCGCCCCCCAAATGTATCAGTATAGGTTGCAGGCATCGCCGATAATGCAGTATTCAGCCCTTCCAACCCGCCTGCAGCCATAAAGGCGGCCGCGGGCAAGATGACCGCGACAACGGCCATCAGCAGGCCCTGCAAAGTGTCGATCAGGGACACCGCAAGGAAGCCCCCGAGGAAAGTGTAGGCAACAATCACCAGCGCCCCGATCAGAACGCCATTGACGAGGCCAATTCCAAACAGGCCATCAAAAGCCACCCCAGCGCCCTGAAACTGTGAGGCCACATAGTAGGCAAAACAGAACGCGATCATCAGACTGGCAACAATCCGGATCCAGCGCGCCGATCGCGGTCCGGCATGTTCGCTCATAAAGTCGGTCAGGGTCAGATGGCCCTGCTCCCGGCTTGCCACTTGCAGGACTTTTCCTGCCCAGAGCCAGACCACAGCATATCCCGCCAGTATCCCTGGCACCATCCACAAAGCTGATGGCCCGGCGGCATAAACGAAGCCTGAAAAGCCGAGCAGCACCCAGGCACTTGAGCTGGAAGCGGCATAAGCAAGCCCGGCAACGACCGGCCCAAGGTTGCGCCCGCCAAGCAGAAAAGCCTCCTGTGACTTCGCCCGCTGCGCCGCCCATAGGCCAATTCCAAACAGAACAGCCGAATAGGCAATCAGCGTCGCGAAAGCTGAGATATGTTCCAATTGAACCCTCCCCGGCTCGTTTCTTTATTCTGCCGCCACTGGAACAGGTGCGCCTTTATAGCCCAAAGGCAGGCCAGCACGCGGTGTAAAGCCATAGAGCTCCTCATCCGGCAAGGCTTCAGCAACAAGCTCACGCGTCGCCATCAACGCCTCAAGATCAATCCCGGTATCGACGCCCATCGATTCAAACATGAAAACCAGATCCTCGGATACAACATTGCCACTTGCCCCCGGCGCGGTTGGGCAACCACCTAAGCCGCCGAGCGAGCTGTCAAACGTCGTAATCCCTTCCTCATAGGCCGCCAGAACATTGGCGAGACCAAGTCCGCGTGTGTTGTGGAGGTGAACCCCTGTCAGATTTTCGTCGCCAACAACCCCGCGCACAGCGCGAATCAACTGCCGCATAGAAACCGGGTCGCCATAACCCGTTGTGTCAGACAGACCGACCTCATCACACCCGGCGGCCATGAGCCGCTCGGCGCAGCGCAGAATAACGGCTTCTTCAATTGGGCCTTCGAGCGTGCAGCCAAACGCCGTCGACAGGGAGCCTTCAAAGTGCGGGCGATCACCATCGGGTAGGCTGGCAAGCAGTTCTGCAATCGCTTTTGCTTCATCAATCACCTGATCATGCGTGCGGCGAATATTGCGCAGCGAATGGGTTTCGCTGACCGACAAAGGCAGGGTGATTTTATGGGCGCCAGCCTCAACCGCGAGCTGTGCGCCTTTCAGATTCGGGACCAGAACCGCAACTTCCAAACCCGGAATCTGCACCGCATGGCGAACAATGTCCCCCGTATCGGCCATTTGCGGCAGCAGCTTGGGTGAGACAAAAGAGCCGACCTCGATTTCTTTCACTCCAGCCGCAGCAAGCGCTGTAATCCAGCGCTTTTTCGCCTCAGTTGGCATGATGGCACTACAGTTCTGCAGCCCATCGCGGGGGCCGACTTCACTAATCAGAATCTGGCTTGCAGGCATTTTTGAGGTCCTTCCTCGAAGGTCGGGGGGTGACGTTTGCTTTAAATGATATATCTATTCAATTGTGTTGTGGAAAGCAAAGCCTGCCAACAGGTCGGCTTAGGGGAGAGAGTATGAGTAACGCGACAGGCCTCCTGAAAGGCGTAAAGGTTATTGAGTTTACGCACATGGTCATGGGGCCTGCGGCTGGATTGATTCTGGCGGATCTTGGCGCGGAAGTGATCAAGGTGGAACCAGTTGGTGGTGACAAGACCCGCCGTCTGCGTGGTTCCGGTGCTGGCTATTTCTCCATGTATAACCGTAACAAGAAGAGCATTTCCGTTGATCTGAAATCCGCCGAAGGCAAGGAGATTGCTCTGCGTTTGATCGATGATGCCGATGTCTTCATCGAAAATTTCCGCCCCGGGGCACTCGACAAACTCGGCTTTGGTTATGACGATCTGGCCAAGCGAAACCCAAAACTGATCTATTGCTCTGAAAAAGGCTTTCTGGATGGGCCATACTCACATCGCACGGCGCTGGATGAAGTCGCCCAGATGATGGGTGGGCTCGCCTATATGACAGGGCCTCCGGGACGCCCTCTGCGCGCGGGCTCAAGCGTTATTGATGTCACTGGCGGCATGTTTGGTGCGATTGCCGTGCTCGCTGCCTTACAGGATCGACAAACCAGCGGCCAAGGCCGTCATGTCAGCGCCTCCCTCTATGAAACCACGGTCTTTCTGGTTGGCCAGCATATGGCGCAATATGCTGTGACCGGTAGCCCGGCCGCGCCTATGCCCGCGCGCGTATCAGCCTGGGCTGTGTACGATGTGTTCGATGTCCAGAATGATGAGAAAGTCTTTGTCGGTGTCGTCTCCGATGGCCAATGGAAAGCCTTCTGTGAGGCCTTTGACCTGAAGGATTGGGCGCAGGACGAGATTCTGGCCGCCAATAATGAGCGTGTCGCGCGCCGTGATCAGATCATTCCGCGCCTGCGCGATCTGTTCATGGGCTACACCAAACAGGAGCTGATGGAGAAACTGGAAACAGTTGGCCTGCCTTTCGCGCCGATCCAGAAACCGGAAGACCTGTTTACCGATCCGCATCTGGTTGAAAGTGGCGGTCTGCTGGACATGACCATCCCCGATGGCGGCGAGATTGCCCTGCCCGCTATGCCGGTGTCCATTGATGGGGATCGCCCGGGCCTGACCCTAAATCCACCGGAAATTGGCGAGCATACGGGTGAAATTCTCTCGCAGCTGGGACTGTCATCGAATGAGATTGAAGACCTGAAAGCCCGCAAGCTAATTGATCAACCGACGAACGGCGATCACATTCAAGCGGCCGAATAAAGCCAGGGACGACGCTCTGCATCGCCTGCAAAGAAAGCCTCGATTACGGCTTTGTCCTGTAGCGTCAGGGCAATCGGGTCCAGCCCTTTCATCAGGAGCTGTTTTGGATACTCACCGATGTCGAATGTGCCGTGCCAGTCGGGCTTGTCAGCTCGCGTGACGGTTTGAGCCCCCAGATCAATAGTCAGGTCTTCAACATCGTCCCACCATGCATCTGCGGGTATGTCAGGCCCCTTGAGGACAATCGGCAATATGCCATTGCGCAGGCAGTTTCCATGGAAAATTTCCCCAAAGCTTTTGGCAATGATCACCCGGATACCATATTCGGCGAGCGCCCATACGGCGTGTTCGCGCGACGAACCACAGCCAAAATTCTCGCCTGAAATCAGGATACTAGCCCCGGCTTTTTCAGGCTTGTTCAAAACAAAGGCCGGATTGGGCTCACGCCCGCTCGACGCGGTATAGCGCCATCCAGCAAACAGGCCGTCGGCCAAGCCTTCGCGGCTCACCGTCTTCATTTCCCGGCTGGGAATGATCTGATCGGTATCAACATTGTCGATCATTAGCACAGCGGCTTTGCCATGATGGGTTACAAGCGGCGCAGGCATTACGCAGTCTCCAATACGCTATGCAGGTCTGCAGGGGCACAGATGCGGCCCGCGACAGCACTCGCCGCGACGACTGCCGGACTGGTCAGGTGGGTCCGCACGCCTGGCCCCTGCCGCCCTTCAAAATTCCGATTGGTTGAAGAGACCACCCGCGTGCCCGGGGCAAACGTCTCCCCGCCCGCATAAAAACACATGGCACAGCCAGGCTCGCCCCATTCGAATCCAGCAGCCTTGAAGACCTTGTCGAGCCCCAACTGTTCCGCCTCACGCTTCACGGCCTTGGACCCCGGCACACAGACCGCACGTAGCCCCGGCGCAATCCGGTGTCCGCTCAAGACTTTCGCTGCGGCCTGCAAGTCAGACAGACGGCCATTTGTGCAGGAGCCGATAAAGGCCCCACCAATTGCTAACCCTTGCAGGCTTTGACCGGCGTTGAGCCCCATATAGTCGAGCGCTTTCTGCCCTGCATCCTGCGGCACCGCCTGGCCGATCGCGATTGTATCTTCAGGGCTGGTGCCCCAACTGATTTGAGGACGGATCAAGCTGGCATCGATGATGATCTCCTCATCAAAGCTGGCCTCGGTATCGGTTTGCAGCTTCGCCCATTCAGCTTCAACAGCCTCCATATCGGGCGCGAATGAGCGGCCCGTAACATAGGCCACTGTCTTGTCATCCGGCGCAATCACGGCTGTGAAAGCCGCAAACTCAACCGCGAGGTTGCAAAGCGTCAGCCGCCCTTCAACATCAAGCGCGGCAATCGCCTCGCCACAAAACTCAATTGCGCAACGCTTGCCGCCCGCCGCACCATATTTAGCGATCAGGTAGAGCGCGATATCCTTGGCACTACAATCGCCCGGCAAGACACCATCCACGCGCACGCGCATTTGCGGTGGCTTCTTGGCCCGGATGACGCCCGTGGCCATGACATGCTCAGCCTCACTGGAGCCAATACCCCAAGCTAATGCCCCTAAAGCGCCAAGGCTGCATGTATGACTGTCCGGACAGACCAAAGACACACCGGGCACAGCAATCCCCTGCTCCGGCGCCACGACATGCACAATGCCTTGCGTGGGGCTATCTGTATCGATCAGGTGAATACCCGCCTGTTTCGCCATGGCGCGGGTTTCGGTAATGAAAGCCTCCCCGCCAGGACTGCGCGCTTCATCACGGCCCCGCCCGGCACGGAAAGAAACAATATGATCCATAATCGCGAACACACGTCTCGGATCGCGGATCGGATAGCCGTTTTCCTGTAAGGATTTCAGGGCGACGCCGCCCGTGCGCTCATGCAGGAGCGTCCGATCAATCGCAATCAGGTCATAGCCATCGCCAGCCTCAGTAACGCGATGGGCATCCCATAATTTATCGAACAGCGTACTTGGCAAATCATCCTCGCAACAAATGATATATCATTTACACAAGACGCAATCTAGCCGCAGAAATCAAGCCCTGTCTTTAAGCCTGCTGCTCGCGGTGCTCCAGTTCGGCGATTTCCTTACCCAGAAAGAAAGAGATTGCCGTCCGGATCACAACCAGAAGCCCGACAAAGATCAGATCGGTCAGCTCACGCGTAATCACCGTATGAATAATGTCCGAAGCGATCATGAACTCAATCCCGGTGAGAATGTATGCGCCGAGTGTCCGTCGGGCCTCAGCAATATTGCCCAGCCCGCGGCGAAGGCCGGCCCCTTGCAGAAGTGCACTCAACAGCTTCAGCAAGGCGACATTGAACCCAAAGATAATGATAGCCACGCCAATCAGGTCGATCCCAACAGCCATCACTTCGAAAACCTCGGCCAGCATTGGGCCAATCTCAAACGGCAAGGCATCGAGCGAAGACCCGCCCGTCATGCCTTCCATCGGATGTTCGGAGCCACTCATCAGAGCAGTTCCGCATCAGTGATGATCTCAACCAGAGATGGGCCATCATGCGCAATGGCTTTGGCGAGGGCTGTATCCAACTCTTCCCGGGTTTTCACCCGCTCGCCCATCCCGCCGCAAGACCGCGCAAATCCAGCAAAGCTCGGATTAACGAGACTGGTCTGCCAAACCTCGAACTCAGCAGCCTTTTGCTCTTTGGAGATTTTGCCCAGCTCGGAATTGTTCATCAGGATGTGGGTGATGTTCATGCCGTATTTGACCGCTGTGGTGAATTCCATCGCGTATTGTCCAAAACCGCCATCACCCGAGACGGAAATCACTTTTCGGCCTTTGTATGGGCCCTCTTCCTGCGTCGCAGCCCATGCCCCCATCGCAGCAGGGAAGGAGAAGCCGATCGAGCCGAGATAGCCCGACATCAGGACACGCTGATTGCCCGCCGGCTCAAAATAGCGCCCAAAGGAATAAGTGTTGTTTCCCACATCCACGGGAAGGATCGCATCCGCCGGGGCATGGCGGGTCAGGGCATCGAACAGAGCTGCTGCTGAGACCCCTTTGCCATTATCTTCCACAACCCGTGTCGCCTTTTCAGCGCGCCAGAGCCGCCAGCGCTCAGCTACTTCACCACGCATATCCAAAGCCGCATGCCCCTTTTGCACCTCGGCCTTGAGCAGGTCCGCGGTGACCGCAACATCGCCCATCACAGGCATGGCAACCGGATGACGCTTAGCCAGTCGCATCGGATCAGTATCAACCTGAATAGTCGGCGCGCCCTCATAGATGCCCGTATGGTCAGAGAAGCTCGCGCCGAAGACTAGCAACAGATCCGCTTCATTCATGAACCAGCTGGCAATCGGGGTACCCGACCGCCCCATCACGCCAGCAGCCAGCGGGTGCGCATCGGCAATCTGTCCCTTGGCTTTGAATGTCGTGGCCACCGGCGCATTGAGCTGCTCAGCAAGTGCGATGACATTTTCCATCCCCTGTAGGGCACCATAGCCAACGATGATCATCGGGCGTTTGGCCTTGCGGAGGAGGTCAGAGGCTTCAGCAACAGCGGATGGCGGCGGGGCCACGGCCATATCGGCCATACGGCCAGCAGGGCCCTGAGCCTTGGCGCCTTCGGCTGCTGCTTTTGGCTGCACATTATCCGGGAAAACAAGATGCCCGACACCGCGCTTAAGGATGGATGTCTTGATCGCCTGCGTCATCAACAAGGCATGGTCGGAGGTCAGGTGGACCGTTTCTGAAAATTCGGCGACGGCCTCGAATGCCGCTTCCAAATCAATGTCCTGAAAGGCGTGCACGCCCACAACCTGATCCTGGACCTGCCCGGTCAGGGCAAGCGCTGGCGCGCCGTCCACCTTGGCATCCCATAGGCCCGTCAGAAGATTGGTCGCGCCGGGGCCAGCAATTGTCAAAGCGGCCGCCGGGTGTCCTGTCAGCTTGCCATATCCTGAAATGGCGAAAGCCGCCGCGCCTTCATGGCGGATACCGTAATAGGTGAGCTTGCCCTCAGCCTCTTGCGCGCGCAGGGCGTCGGCGAGGCCAAGATTGGAATGGCCAACCATGCCAAACACAGAGGTTACGCCCCAATTGACCATGGTTTCGGCCATCACATCGGCGATCGTCCGCTCACGCTCAGGCAAAGCTGGCACGGCGACGAAGATGTCATCACCGCGTATATCGACCTCGAACATCTCTTGCCCGGTATCTTCATGACCACCCGGCGGTTTCCCGGTCAGCGGATCAAAGTCCCAACCATGCCAGGGACACCGCAGCCAGCATTTGTCATCAATGCCCCTCTCAATTGACCCTTCCCCCAGCGGACCGCCCTGATGCGGGCATTTATTGTCCATCGCGGCCCACTGGCCGTCAAAATGAACCAGGGCAATGGATTGCGTGCCCGCGGTAACCGACTTTACGCGGCCTTCTTCAACTTCGCTTGTTTGAGCAACTTTGTGCCAGATCAGAGTGTGTTTGGTGTCAGACATGGGCCTCCCCCTTCGCTTGACTTGCTGCTGCCCTACAGGAAGTGTGCCCGAAGCGCAGTTCAAAACCCTATCACACTTTTGTGGAGAGACGTGATTGGCGTGGTGAACCAAAGCCCGGCTAGAGGTTGCGCGAGCCATGAAGGGGAGAGCTTATGGACAAAATCAGTATTGCCAAATGGGATGACCTGAAAGACCGCCAGCCGGAATATGCGCTGGTCGGTGAGGTCGATCTGGTCGTCGTGCGTTTTGATGAAACTGTGTCCGTGTTTTATGGCCGCTGCCTGCATCGCGGCGCGCTGATGGCAGATGGACATGTCGATCAAAATGACAACCTGATCTGCGGGGTGCACAATTGGGATTATCGCCTCGATACCGGGGTGTCCGAGTATGAGAATTCTGAAAAGCTTCCAAAATTCACCGCCTGGATCGAGGACGGAGATGTCCTCGTTGATGCCGATGAGATCAATGCCTGGGGGTTGGCAAATCCCCAGCCCTATAAGCGCGATGAGTATCTCGGCCTCTATCAGGACCCGAGCCATGCCCCGCATGAGGAGCCACACAATAAGCTGATCCAGCAATATGCCCGCGATGGCTTATCCAAAGTCGGCCATCATGGCGTTGTTGATGCGATGGGCGTGCCACGCGATCAGTTGCCCGACTGGGATGATATTCAGCTGATCACCGCGCAATTGCACAAGATGCCCCTGCTCGATGATGAGCCTGTCGACACCTCCGTGACCATTGGGCCGAATGCACAGAAACCGCTCAAGCTCGATATCCCGCTTTTTGTATCTGATATGAGTTTCGGGGCTTTATCCGAAACGGCCAAGGTTGCTCTTGCCCGCGGCGCAGAGCTTGCCGGAACGGGTATTTGCTCTGGCGAAGGAGGTATGCTGCCGGAAGAACAGGAAGCCTGCTCAAAGTATTTTTACGAGCTCGCCTCTGGCCGTTTTGGCTTTTCATGGGACAAGCTCGCCAAGGTGCAGGCTTTCCACTTCAAGGGCGGCCAAGGGGCCAAGACTGGAACCGGGGGTCACCTGCCCGGTGAGAAAGTCAAAGGCAAGATCGCCTTGGTTCGCGGGCTTAACGAGGGTGAATCGGCAATCTCTCCACCCCGCTTCCCCGATTGGACCGATTGCCTTCAGGTCAAAGCGTTTGCCGATGAGGTTCGCGACCGAACAGGCGGTATCCCAATCGGCTACAAACTCTCCGCCCAGCACATAGAAAAGGACATTGATGCCGCGCTGCTGGTCGGGGTCGATTATGTCATCCTTGACGGTCGCGGCGGCGGCACCGGCGCTGCCCCGATCATTTTCCGGGACAATATCTCTGTACCGACCATTCCGGCCCTTGCCCGCGCGCGAAAGCACCTCGACGATCTTGGGCGCAGCGATGTTTCGCTTGTGATCACAGGCGGCCTGCGCAAGCCTGCAGATTTTGTTAAAGCCATGGCGATGGGCGCTGATGCTATTGCGGTTTCCAACGCGGCCATGCAGGCCATTGGCTGTGTCGCTATGCGCGCCTGCCACACCAATAACTGCCCTGTCGGCATCGCCACGCAGAAACCGCATCTGGTCTCGCGCCTGCACGCCGAAGCCTCCGCCCTTCGCTTGAAGAACTTCTTCGAAGCCTCAACCGAACTTATGAAAGTCATGGCGCGCGCCTGTGGCCATCACAGCCTGTCAGACTTCAATGCTGAAGACCTGACCACGTTCAGCCGTGAAATGTCAGATCTCTCCGGTGTGGCCTATGCGGGGGTACGCGCATGAGTGAGAGTTTAGCCAACATCATCGTCACAGGGTTTGGCGTCTACCTCCTTATCGGCCTCCTTGTTGGCTTTGCCTATATGTTTGGCGGGGCTGGGAAGATCGATCCTGCGGCCAAGGGTAAAGGCCTGCCGCTGCGCGTACGTTTGCTCATTTTGCCCGGTATCATTGGCCTATGGCCGATGATGCTGACAAAGCTGCTGACCCAGACAGAGCCTCCGATCTCATGAAACGCGCGCATCGTCGAACCCATCTCATTCTCTGGCTGATCCTCGGTCCGGTCATGGTGATCACCCTGCTTCTGGCCGTCATGCATCGCCCAGCCGACCCGATAAATGACTCGCTGCCAAGCGCCCTGATTGAGGGAGAACGCTAATGTCCCACGATTACAAAGCGGTGCAATGGACCTCTTTCAAGATACGGTTTGATCGCTGGATGCTCGGCGGGATCGCGCTTTATCTGACCCTCTTCGTTCTAATCAGCACAATGGCCCAACCCGCAGGGGAGGCCTTTGCGCCAATCCAGATCCTGATCCGGGCCTTTGGGACGCTCGCCTTCCTGCTGCTGACTTTTATCCTGTGTATCGGACCACTGGCGCGCCTGACGGATCGCTTCAAGCCATTCCTCTATAATCGTCGCCACCTCGGCGTGACGACCTTTCTGATCGCGCTGATCCATGCCGGTCTGGTGATCCTCTGGTATCATGGGTTTTCGGAAACAAATCCGCTGGTCTCGCTGCTCATCTCTAACCCGCGTTATGACAGCCTGTCGGGCTTTCCCTTTGAAAGCCTTGGCCTGATCGCCCTGATCATCATGTTCCTGATGGCGGCGACCAGTCATGATTTCTGGAATGCCAATCTGGGTCCGGGTTTCTGGAAAGCGCTGCATATGGGCGTCTATGTCGCCTACGCACTATTGATCGCCCATATCGCACTCGGCGCGATCCAATTTGAGAAACACCCGCTTTACGTCACGCTGCTCTGCGCTGGGTCTGCGACCGTTATTGGTATGCATATCTTTACCGGCCTTGCCAGTTTGCGCCCGGCCAACCGAACCGCTCTGGAAGGCTGGCTCAAGGTCGCCGCTGTCAGCGATATGGATGATGCCCGCGCCAAGATTGTCCGCCCCAAACAGGGGGAAGCCATCGCCGTTTTCCGCAATGGTAACAAAGTCTCAGCCGTCTCAAATGTCTGTCGCCACCAAGGCGGTCCCTTGGGCGAGGGCAAGATTGTCGATGGCTGTATCACCTGCCCCTGGCATGGCTTTCAGTACCGCATGGAGGATGGCCAGTCCCCACCGCCGTTTACCGAAAAGATTGCGACCTATGCCACGCGGATTGTCGATGGGGTGGTCTATGTGAACCCAGCCCCCAATCCGCCGGGCACTGCCCAAGCCCCTAGCCTGATCGGAGCCACAAATGAGTAAGAATGACTTCTTCATCGGCTGGGGTGAGACACCAAGGCCAGACCGGCGCTTCTTCCTCGGTGCGGGCCTCGCTCTGCTCGGCGGGACCGCGGCGACCGCTGGTACTATCGCCGCACTACAGAACCGCCCCGGGCCGGGTTCTTGGAGTATGGGTGAGATCAGAGCGTTTCACGGCATCGCCACAGCAGAGCCCTATGCCATGCTGCGCACGCGCGATCTTGATGGCACGCCGCAAACCGTACTGCTCGGCTGTCAGGGCAAATGCGGCGTCAGTGCCAAGATTGGTGCGCTGTCAGGCAAAGCCGTGACAGTTAGGGGGTCCCTGATCCAGCGTGGCCCACATGCCATGATCGCAGTAATTGATGGTCTGGACTGGATTGTTGCCGCAGAAGACCGTGCCGTCAGCGATCTCGCGTTTCCCACCGCAGAACCGGTGATGGACATCAAGCTACGCGGCGAAATCCTTGATACGAAATGCTGGTTTGGCGCGATGAGCCCCAATCAGGGAAAGGTGCACAAGGCCTGTGCCTCGCTCTGTATTCGCGGCGGCATACCGCCGGGCTTCTATGTCACCGATATCGAGAAGCAAACCGCCCTGATGGTCATGACCGATCGCGGAATTGGCTTTGGCAAGGATATCCTCGAATACGTCGCGGACCCAGTTGAAATACAAGGCACAGTCAAACGTCAGGGCAATCTGCTCCTGCTCGATACAGCGGTTGCAAAAATCCAGCGCGTTTGAAAGAGCGCCTCCACATTGCAGAGGCGCCCTTTAATCTTATGAACCGATATAGGCTGTCTTTACAGACGTGTAGAACTCCGCCGCAAAGCTGCCTTGCTCGCGCGAACCTTGGCTGGACGCCTTGGTGCCCCCAAACGGAACATGATAGTCAACACCCGCTGTTGGCAAGTTAACCATAACCATGCCGGCTTTCGCTTCGCGTTGGAAGCGACGGGCAGAATTCAGAGAGGTGGTGCAAATGCCAGCGGACAGCCCAAACCTTGTATCGTTGGCGACGGCCATGGCTTCATCCAAATCACTCACACGGATGGTTGTCGCGACCGGACCAAAAATCTCTTCCTGATTGATCCGCAGGCTGTTGGCCGTATCCACAATCAGGGCAGGCTTCATAAAGAAGCCCGGTGTCTCGGCTTCCACCGCTTCACCGCCATAAATGTCCTGCGCGCCTTCTTCGCGCGCGATGGTCAGATAGTTCTGGTTCTGATCGAACTGACGCTGGTCGACGACTGGGCCAATCTGCGTGCTCATATCGAGCGCATGGCCGACCACCAAAGCATCCAGCTTTTGTTTCAAAGCATCGACAAAGGCATCGTGAATGGCGTCCTCCACAATCAGGCGGGAAGACGCCGTGCAGCGTTGTCCGGTTGAGAAGAACGCGCCGTTCAGGGCACAATTGACCGCTGTGTCCATGTCGGCATCGGCAAGTACGATTAGCGGGTTCTTTCCCCCCATTTCCAGCTGCGCCTTGGCTCCGCGCGCGCTACAGGCGGAGGAAACAATGCGCCCGGTATTCACTGAGCCTGTAAAAGAGATACCCGAGACACGGTCATCATTGAGTAGTTTCTCACCAATGACGCGACCCGGACCGTTGACGAGGTTAAACACACCACTTGGCAAACCAGAGCGGGAAATAATATCCGCCAAGGCCCATGTGCTACCCGGCGTCAATTCAGCAGGTTTAAGGATCACAGTGTTGCCATAGGCAAGCGCCGGGGCGATCTTCCAGGCCGGAATCGCAATCGGGAAATTCCATGGCGTAATCAGGCCAACCACGCCAAGGGCTTCACGCCGGATCTCGACATCAACCCCGGGGCGCACGGAGGGCATAGACATACCCGGAATGCGCAGCGCCTCTCCGGCGTAGAACTTGAATATCTGCCCCGCGCGGCCAACTTCTCCGATCGCCTCAGGCAAGGTCTTGCCCTCTTCGCGGGCCAGTAAGGTGCCGAGCTCGTCCTTACGGGCAAGGATTTCGCTACCAATCCGGTCGAGACAATCGGCGCGAAGTTGGACACCGCTCACACCCCATGTGCGACTGGCATGCGAAGCGGCAGAAATCGCATCTTCCAACTGGTCTAGACTGGCGGTGGCATACTCACCCACCACATCATTGGTGTCAGACGGGTTGATGTTGAGAATTGTGTCAGAGGACGACACCCAGTCGCCAGCGATGAAATTAGAATACGTGTCCATAGGAACCTCTTTAAAAAAGCGTCAGGCGTTAAAGCGATTAGGCGAATAGGCCTCAGCGGCGAGATGCGGGGCGCGTTCCCCCAACAGCTCGGCAATAAGTTTTCCGGTAGCCGGTGCCGCCATCAGACCGATCATATTGTGCCCGGTCGCAACCAGCACATTCTTAAGCGGTTTCAGCCGCCCAATAATCGGCAAACTGTCCCAGGTCATCGGGCGCCACCCAAACCAGGGCTGCACAATCTCTGCGGCTAACGGCGCTGAGAAATAAGGCGCGATGTTCTGTGTCAGCTGTTTTAGACGGAACGCCGGAATCTGGCTGTCATAACCGACAAATTCCATCATGGAGCCAATGCGCATGGCATTCTCAAACGGTGTAATCGCGATATGACACTCCGGCAGAACAATAGAGTGCAGGGGCTGCACCGCTGGATTGTTCAACGTGACGGAATAGCCTTTGCCCGGCAGGACAGGCAGAGATTTGCCAAAGATTTTTGCCAGCTCAGCACTCAGCGCGCCCGCAGCCAGGACGACATGATCGGTTGGAATCTCACCGGTCGTGGTTTGCAGCGCAGAAATTGCACCCTCACCCTGATCAATCGATACAAGCGAGCATTGCTCGCGAAACGCCACGCCCTGTGACTTGAGATAATTGACCCAGTTCTGCATCAACGCTTCAGGTAGAACCTGCGCATCCTGCGTATACAGAAAGCCGCCCGCTAAATCCGGGGCAAGGCTCGGATCCATCGCGGTCAGGGCCGCCTGATCCTTTTCATCGGCTGAAATGCCAAAGCGCTTGGCCACGATATCTTCTGTTTTGGCAAACTGATCGAGATCACGCTGGTTTTTGAAGGCATAGAGCAGACCGTTTTGCCGCCAGTCCGATCCGTTCATGACCTCACCAGACAAGGCTTGAAACTCATCGAATGAGGAGTCCAGCAAACCCTGTAACGCCGCAGCACTTTTATGTACGGACGCGGACCGGGAGGAGAGCGCGAAGTGCCAGAACCAGTTCAGAACGCGGGGGGAAAGGGTCGGCTTGATTTTGAAGGGCGCACGCGGGTTGAGCATCGAAACCATCCCCTGCCGCAAGGCCGCAAAGGAGTTGAGTGGCAGGACATGACTGGGCAGGATATGCCCACAATTGCGCAGCGAACAACCAGCACCGACC
This sequence comes from Hyphomonas sp. FCG-A18, assembly GCF_045287255.1. Lineage (GTDB taxonomy): Bacteria > Pseudomonadota > Alphaproteobacteria > Caulobacterales > Hyphomonadaceae > Henriciella. The sequence continues at coordinate 483,897 of NZ_CP137142.1, read as the reverse complement.
GCACCTTTGTCGATAACGGTGACCCTATAGCCGTCCTGTTGCAGGTAGTGGGCGCAGGCGATACCAATAATTCCGCCACCAATAATTGTTACACGATCCGATCGGCTCTGGCTCATAGAGATATCCCATCCATGAACGGATCGGACTCTTGAAAGATCAAGCTCCCCTCAGCCATGATATGCGCCGTACCGGTTATCGTTGGGACGACACGTCCCTCAGCGCCAAGTCTATAGCTGGCCGAAAACGTGCTGCCGACAATGCTTTCCTGAACCCAGACCTCACCTGGCTTAAGCAGACCTTGCTGCGCCAGACAGGCGAGCTTCGCACTGGTGCCTGTCCCACAAGGCGATCGATCATAGGCTCCACCGGGGCAAAGCACGAAGTTTCGGCTATTCATGCTCGGCTCCGTGGCTGGCCCAAAGAACTCGATATGATCGATCTCTGCGCCATCTGCCCCAGTCAGCCCCTCAGCATTCAACGCCTTGCGGATACGCCAAGCCATGTCGGTGAGGGTTTCAATATTCTCTGTGCTGACATCACATTTCGGCGTTTTGACCAGATAGAACCAGTTTCCACCCCAGGCGATATCGCCCGCACAGTCCATGATGCCCGGAATGCTAAGCTTCACGTCTTGACGATAAACATAGCTCTCGACGTTTTCGAAACTCACTTTATTGCGGTCATGCAGCTCAACATCCACAAGCCCAACCGGGGTTTCAAGGCGATAAGCTCCCGGCTGCCAAATCCCGAGATGGCCAAGCGTGACGGCCAAGCCTATGGTCGCGTGACCACACATGCCGAGATAACCAGTCGTATTAAAAAAGATCGCCCCGGCCGCGCAAGACAGATCATCCGGCTGGCATAAGAGAGCACCAACCATGGCCTCGGAGCCTCGAGGCTCAAGAACCGCCTTCGCGCGAAAGCTGTCAAAGCTCTCGGCAAATCGTTTGGCGCGAACCGAAAGCGGCCCATCGCCGAGGTCTGGGCCACCTTCGACGATGACCCTTGTCGGCTGTCCACCTGTATGGGAATCAATGATCTTCATAGCGATCCCAAACGCCTAGGCCCCACGCCAGTTTGACCACCAGGCCCGGAACTGACGCCACGCCCCTTCAAGAAAGGCTTTTTGCGACGGGGTCAGAGCATCCGATGCATTCAATTGATAAGCATATTCGGCATGCCCCTCAAGCACCATCAAGTGCTTGTAGTAGAGCACCAGATCAGGCCCCTCATCAAATTTCGATAGAACCGCCAAGGCCGCTTCAAGCTCAGCTGCAAGTTGTTTAGCCTCCGGGTCACCGGCCGCGGCTTGCTCACACAATTCAACCAGACGAAGCACTTCTTTCGGAAGCGCGTTCCCAACTCCGGTAATTGCCCCGCCTGCCCCGCAATTGACAAAGCCATGGAAAACTTGGGTATCGACGCCGACCATCAGCGTCAGGTCCGGGTTACCCGAAGTGATCATTTCCGCGGCATAGCTTAGCGAGTCCGCCCCGCCAAACTCTTTAAACCCAACAAGGTTAGGGTGCTCAGCATGCAGTTTGAAGAAAAGATCAGCCTTGGTCTCATAACCATAATACGGGCTGTTATAGATCACTGCCGGCAGGTCTGGGGCGGCGCCGAGAATGGCTTTGAAGTGGTCATACTGTGCAGCTGGAGAAATACCGCGCGACAAGACACGGGGAATGACCATCAGACCAGCAGCGCCAGCTGCAGCCGCATGCTCCGTTAGCGCGACAGCACGCTGAGTATTCTGCGCTCCGGTGCCGACAATAACCGGCACACCCGCAGCGCGTAGGGCATCAACCCCTTCCATGCGTTCTTCATCCTGCAAGAGCGGCCAGTCGCCCATGGACCCACAATAGACCACCGCGCTCATCCCGGCGCGCATCAAGTCTTCGCCGGTCTTGGCAAGAGCCTTGAAGTCTGGGCGCCCCTGCGCATCGCATGGCGTCATCAATGCGGGCATACATCCGAAAAATGTCGGCTTCGTCATCTCTTAACTTCCTGATAAATATGTCTCTGTTCTCTCCCGAAGCGAACGGCTGACTGGATACGTCAGGGGTCACTGCCTTCCCGGTCCGTCGCAACGCTGATCCTGACCCTAGCGCGCCTCGATTGTCGTCGTCTTGTCCTCAACTAAACTCTTCACTCGCTTTTTTGCACATACAATTTGCACAAAAGGATATAGAATGCCCCTGAAACCACTGTAACACATGGGCTTTCAAGCCTCTCTCATCTGCGCAAAGAGACTTATCATAGTTTCATTTTGGCAAATAGAGTGGACGGAATGACTGGCCTGAACATCTCTCGGCACGGAACGGTCTATGCCGTGAAGACACTGAAAAACGGGTAGAGGACATATCGCATGCACAACTTACCGCCGATCATTCAGGCAACTGAGCGCCAGGGTCGGGTCCAGCATCTGCGACAGGCCATGGCGGCAAACGGAACAGACGCCGTGATTGTGACGCCTGGATCAAACATGCGGTACTTCTTTGGCTTAGGCTGGGGGGAAACCGAACGGTTCGTCGCCGCGCTAGTTACATCGGCCAGTACAATCTTTGTCTGCCCAAAGTTCGAGGATACCGCACTCCTCGGCCATCTCACGGGCGATTATGCTTATGCCTATTGGGAAGAAGACGAGGACCCATATGCGCTCGCCGCCAGCATCCTGCGTGACACCGGGATACAAACCTGTGCTCTGGACCCGAATTGTTCATTTGGGCAGGCAAATGAGCTTGGGCGGGCCATCGCGCCAATCCCCCTGCAAAGCGCCGCTGCCCTGATCACACCACTAAGGGCACAAAAGTCACCACAGGAGCTGGCACTTATGCAGGCGGCAAAGACGTTGACGCTTTCTGTACACAAACAGATTTTTGAGTGGCTTAAACCTGGCATCAAAGCGAGTGAAGTTAAACAGAAAATCAACCAGCTTCACCAGGAGGGTGGCGCGGACAATGGCAACACATTTTGCGCGGTGCAGTTTGGCGAAGCCACAGCCCATCCGCACGGTGTTCCCGGTGACCAGGTCTTGCAAAGCGATGATCTGATCCTGATTGATACCGGGTGCCAGGTTGATGGCTATAACTCAGACATCACCCGCACCTATGCCCTCTCCAAACAAGATTCAGCGGTAGAGCGCCTCTGGGCGTTGGAGAAAGAGGCCCAAGCGGTCGCGTTTGATGCCGCACAATTGGGCAAGCCTTGTGAGAGCGTTGATACTGCCGCGCGCGAGGCTCTACAGGCACAAGGGCTTGGCCCGGATTATAAGCTACCCGGTCTACCCCACCGGACCGGGCACGGCATTGGTCTCGATATTCATGAAGCCCCCTATCTCGTCAGAGGTGACGGCACAGCCCTCGCCCCCGGCATGTGTTTCTCAAACGAACCAATGATCGTTGTCCCGGATGCATTCGGTATTCGTTTGGAGGATCATTTCTACATGACCGACCAGGGACCGCGCTGGTTCACAGAACCGCAAAACTCTCTGTATGAGCCTTTCCTTTAACCTCTCAAGTATTCGCCGTAAGATGTTGAAAGCCACGAAAAACCTAATCCAAACTCAATTTTTTGCACAATGAGTATGTTTGACAGTAGCCGTCTGGACCCAATGGTTTGGGGAAAACTCTTGCCCACACTTCCGCTGAGCGACCTGTTCGATCGCCTATCGGATACGGTCTTCTTTATCAAAGACTCCGGTGGGCGATATCTTCTGGTGAATGATACGCTGGCCAAACGTTGCAAACATTCGAGCAAGGATGAGTTGATCGGCAAGCTGCCCTCCACGGTGCTGGGCAAAGCCCTTGGCGAGCGTTATGAGGCTCAGGACAAACTGATCATTGAAACCGGCACGCCTATCTTGGACCGTCTTGAGGTGCATATCTATCCAGATCGCACGACGGGCTGGTGTATCACTAACAAATTCCCACTGATCGAAGAGGATGGCTCGATTGTCGGTCTGGCTGGCATTTCAAAGGATTTAGGGGCCCCGCATATCGACAATGACAATTTCCCAAAGCTGAAATCCGTCATTGAGCATGTGAAAGAGCACATTTCCGAAACCCATACGATTCAAGACCTGTCTGAGATGGCAGGACTGTCCCCCTATCAACTTGATCGGCGCATGCAGCAAATTTTCGGCCTCACAACTGGCCAATGGGTGCTGAAACAGCGCATCGACTTTGCCCGACAGGAACTGACCGAGAGTGACAAGCCGCTTGCCGAGATCGCCATGGATGCAGGCTATGAAGACCAAAGTGCCTTCTCGCGCCAATTCAAAAAAGCGACCGGATTGACCCCAACACAAGTGCGGAAAATTCTAAGATAGATCTGTGGTTCGCACCTTGAGCGCTTAGTCAGCCGTTGCCTTGATTGGTTCAGGTCCCCCCAAATGGGTTCTGAAAAAGTCCAGTCGCCGCGTTACGAAAGCCGGGTCTGTTTCAAGGAAATGTCCGCCTGTCGGGTAGTAATCAACCTCAAACAGATCGTGTTTTTCGGCCGCCTCCAGAGCTTTCACAAGCTCACGCGTGGCTTGTACGGGCACATTCTCATCCTGCAGACCATGCGCCAACAAGAGACGCCCCTGTAAACGATGCGCAGAGGTCAACATGGAGTTCGCCTCATAGACGGAAAGATCATCAATGCCGAGCCACTGCTCATTCCAGTCCGCCTTATCCCAGCGACTGTCATAATTGCCAGACGCCGCAACGCCGACCTTGTAGAAATCCGGTCGCCGCGTCAGCAAACGCACAACGTCATAGCCCCCCGCAGAGAAACCAAAGGCCCCGACCCGGTTCAGGTCAATTTGTGGGAATGCCTCGGCCAGCGCTTCAATCACTTCAATACGCGTATCAAGCCCCACCTCGGCAAGGTTCTTGTAAGCCGGATCAAGGAAAGCTCTTGAGCGGCCCTCTGTGCCCTCAACATCAAGCTGCAGGACGATGAAGCCCGCATTCGCCACAGCCTGTGCATGTGATCGCTTCAATCCCTGATTAAACGAGCGCGCGGCATTCGAAGTATGCGGTCCGGTATAGATCTGCTCGATCAACGGATACTGTTTGGTTTCATCGAAATCGATCGGCCGATAGAGAACACCATGGACCTCAAATCCAGTACTGGTGGCAAGCGAGAAAGGCTCAGGGAAGCGATGTCCCAACGCCTGTAGCGGCGATATATCAGCGCCACCAAGCTCCATGATAATCTTGCCATCGCGCGAGCGTCGCAACACTGAGCGCGTCGGCATATCGACACGCGAGATATTGTCGACAATATATGCTCCATCCGGCGACATGTAGACTGAGTGGTCATGCTCATCGGGGGTCAGCAGCTCAGGGTCACTGCCAAAGCGCTTGATCCGGTACAGGGCGCGATAATAGGGATTAACCCCTTCCCGGCGCCCCGAGGCGAGGAAATAAATCTCATTCTCGCCTTCAACAATATCGATCGGTTGGGCAACGCGCCACGCACCTTCAGTGATCTGCCGCATCTGCTCACCGCCCTCAAGATCGGCGAGATAGATATGTGTGTGACCATCAATATCGGAGAGCCAGAGCAACCTGTCCCAATCATAGATGACCCAGTTCGTCCCCTCATATATGTTGACAAAGCGGTCTGAATTTTCCTGCAATACGGTCCGCAGCTTTTGGGAGGAAACATCATAGCTGTAGACAGTGCGGTTCTTGTAGCCGCGCTTGACCGATGTCACCATCAGATTGGCATCATCAACCCAGCGCAGACGTGGCCCACCATAGTAAAGCACAGGCAGTGGCGCGATGTTCGGTGTAAAGCGCTCACCGGTCTTCAGGTCAAACACAATTGGTGTGGCCAAGGGGACATTTTCGTCCATCGCTCTGGGATAACGATACGCAATCGTCTCTTCCCCATTCGGCATGGTAAGCTGTGTTACCCCGTTCAGGTCCATGCGATAGGTCGCAATATAGCGACTGTTCCAGGACCAGCGGATATCAGCCCAATAGGCTTGATAGGTCCCGTTCAAAACATGTCGGGGATTCATCAGCGCCGTCGCATAAGGCTGCGCCTCTGTCCCATCATCCGTTAGAGGCCTGACTTCACCCGTTTCGAGATCTTCAACGGACAGGTTCGGACCATCCAGAAAAGCCCGCCATTTGCCATCCGGGGATATCCCGCCTGGTGTTGGCTCTCTCTCTGCACGCTCCGATAGCGTTCCGGATTTCAGCTCATAGGTAAACGCCGTGTTCTGTAGCGAGAATTCCAGCACCGTGAAGTCGCTCTTGATCTGCAAAGCCTCAAGCGCGAGGCTCGTGCTCTCAACATCTTCAAGCCCATATTGCTTCAGCGCGGTTGCAAGCTTTGTGTGATCAAACAACGGCTGTAGAGCCTTCTCAACAGGATCAACCAACACATAGACACGCCCCTGAGCACTTTCACGAGCATACCAGAACTGGCCATTACTCCCAACCCAGTTTGGTTCGACATAAAGCTGGTGAGCATAATCCCCGACCTGATCTGGCTGATAAACCTTCGTCAGATCCGTAGCAAAGCCCACTTGGCCGAGCTGGAGGATAGAGGCGGCAAGCACCAAGACTAGAATACGAACATTCAGGAGCAATCGAGACATCATAAATTCTTCCAGAAAAGCAGCTTTGGGCGCCACAAAGGGCGCCCAAAGCCATAGTCAGGGGGACTACCCTCCAAGAGGAACCGAGAAGCTCAGATAGTAGCCGCGGCCACCAAGGCGGTCGAACTGACTACCACCATATGTCCAGGTGTGTGGCCGTGTGCCTTCATCGAAGACATTATTGATACCTGCTGACAGGCGTGCCCACTTGTCATTCCCACGATCAAAGTAGTAGCTGATCGAAGCATCATGGTAGAAGATATCATTGGTTTCCCAACGGGGTTCTGAAGCATCTGTATCAGTTGCCCCAATATAGTTGGTGCTCCAGAAGAACCGGAAGTCCTTATAGGAATAACCAAGGCTCCCACGGAGACGAACATCTGGATTAAAGGTACCCCCCGCGCGGTCTGTGACCGCACCATCAATGTTAATGAACTCATCCTTCTCAAGATACTGCCCGCTAAAGGTCAGATTAATCTCACCGAGATCACGATCGGATTTATCTTCCGTTGTCACAAGACCAACCAGGTTTTGAAGACCACCCAGAGCGTCTTGCACACCAAAGCGATAACCGGCTTGCATATCCCAGCCATCAATATCAGTACCATTCACATTGACAAATGTATCCCGGACAAGCTGGATTTCCCGAGTAACAGGGTCACGGTCCACTAACTGACAGAATTGACTGTCAACAGAGAAGCGGTCCGCACATTCATTCAGGATGCGTTGCTCGCCCAGTTGATCAATCAAATTTTCGAATTCGATGTCGAAGTAGTCCACAGTCAACCAGAAATTATCAAGGAAGGTTGGTTGCAAGACGAAGCCAATCGTTAGCGTATCCGACACCTCCGGCACCAGATTTGGGTTGCCGCCTGTTTGATCTTGCCCGGTGTTAAGCCCGGTAAAGGCGTCCAGCTCGGCTTGCGTAAAGCCTGTCCAGGCCAGACAATCATCCACCCGGTCTGGATTATTGGACAATGAGAAGGTACCACAAGGGTCAGTGTACCCGATAAAGCCAATACTCCCTGGAAGAGAGAGCTCAGAGGGGTGTGGCGCCCGAATAGAGCGCGCCTGAATAGCCCGCACCGTGAACCCCTCAACTGGGGCCCAGCGGACACCATACTTATAGGTATCAAGGATATCAGAGCCACCTTTCTCATACTCTGACAAGCGGTATGCGCCTTCAAAATCAAGAACTCGAGCACCGGGCACATCCGCGAGAATAGGAACAACCACCTCAACAAAGGCCTCTTTCACGGTGTTATCTGCAGAGAAGTCTGGAAGCTGACTGCCCGCAAAGCCTTCACCTGCAACCGTAGCCTCATCAAGCTTGCGGTCATTCTCGACATAACGCCATTCCAAACCAGTCGCGAAAGACACAGGCCCAGCCGGAAGCGTGAAAAAGTCCTCACTGTCCCCAGACAGGGTAGCCGTTAGTTGCAGCATTTCACTCGTGAAATCGAAGGTCGCATCAGGCGCACGGATATAGTCCACCGCCTCTACTGATAGGCCATCCAGCAAGTTTGCTGGCGAACATCCAGCTGCGCGTGCTTCCGCACTTCGACAAACCGCCTGGCCTGTGGCTTCGTCAATGACGACATCCAGCGCGTTGTCAAAACGCGCGCCATAGGCCTGGCCTGTTGTGCGCGTCCCATACTCGGCATAGCCATAGTCCAGAGTCGCATCCCACTCCCAGCCATTTTGCAATTCACCATCCAGCTCAAAAGCAAGCGCGAGATAGTCCTGTTCACGCGTTGACTCGCGCGTGCCAAGATCATTCAGGCGATAGGTGGCAATTTGAAACGAGGTCTCGCCCAAAGCATCTAATTGATTGTGCAGGGCTGGCGTAAACAATGGATTGAGGCCGAACCCTGTTATTGTTGGCAAATCTGCGTCACCTGCGAGCGGTTGGGTCAGGTCCACAGTATCAAGGAACTTGTTGGCAAAGATATTGTTATTCCGCCGGATCAGCTGTGGCGCGATATCAGACTTTGCCTCAGTCTTGGCATAAATGAGCTCTGCGCTGAGATCGATGCTATCCGTAAGCGCATAAGTTCCCTTTGTATAAGCGTTGAAGCGCGTTGTTGGGGACCAGTATGTTGTATCATACATTTGGTCGCGCATTTCGCAGCCATCCGTGGCGTCACACCCCCAGAAGTTCAGAAGACCGCCCGCACCAAGGTCAATCGCACGGAAGCGGCCCATGCCACGATCATAAACCAGCGGGTTACCAACCCCATCGATGAACCAGTCTTCACCTTCGCCTGGAACACGTTCACCAAAAACCCAGCGCGGAAAATCCGGATTGCCATTCTCGTCTAGAACAACATCGCCATTTGCATCCAGCGCATGGTAGCCTCGGAAAGGCCACGGCGTTCCGAAAGATGGGATTACATTCTCGAATGGCTGATTCCAGATATCCAACACATTGTAATATGGGATGCTATCATAATAGGCGCTCGGATCGATAACTTGTTCAACACGATCAATATGCGGCCAGCTCAAACGGGGCTGCTCATTCGGCACCCAGCTTCGAAACCCTTCGCGCCCGGCTTCAAATGTTGAGTATTCACTGTTTCCAGAATACTCGACACTGGCAATGGCATTCCAGCGATCACCCTCCCAGCCGCCAGTCGCATACGCCGACCAGTTGCTGTAGCCGCCGCTTTCGAATGTCGAACCGACAGCACCAAACTCATAGCCGTCCATCTCATCCTTCAGGATGATGTTAATCACGCCAGACACCGCATCTGAGCCATAAATCGATGACGCCCCACCAGTGAGAACATCAACGCGCTCAATCATGTTTTGCGGCAAGACATTCCAGTCGAAAGAGTTGCGTCCGAAGAAGGAAGATGCGGTTGGAGCCCGTCGCCGGTTATCAACAACGGTCAGAGACCGGAAAGCCCCGAGACCGCGCAGGTTGGCGCGCCGTACGCCGGAATCGCCAAAGCTGAACTGGTTGTCATCAATGCTCTCAGATCCGGTTAAGGCCGGGATTTCCTCAAGCAAGTCAAGGACGTTAACTGCCCCGCGCGCATCAAACTCAGCAGCACCGACAGACACGGTCGGGCTGATATTCGTGACCTCAGAGCGTCGGATCCGCGAACCAGTCACAATAACCTTATCCTGAACCGCAGCAGCCTCATCAGAGGCGTCATCTTCTAAGCTGACAAGTTCCGTCTCCTCCGGTGGAGCGACAACCTCTTCACTCGCCGCAGGGTCGCCTTCCTGCGCCAATGCGGCGCCCGTCAACAAGGTTAGTGGCAATGCCGCAGACAATAGCAATCTATTTGCAAGCTTGGTTTTAGACTTCATTTCGAGACCTCCCAACAACGTTAAATTCCGGAGCTCTCGGCCATTTTCGACGCTCTTCCGGAGCCTATACTATTCAAGAGAAGGTCTGATCCTGTCTTGTTCGCAAATGTGTTACAGACTAAAATTTGCGCACAATTCCCACCATTTCTTAGGGCAATCGATAACCACGATGCTGAAAACGAACTATGTAAATATTAGGTTCTGAGGGAGAGCATTTTTAGCGCTGCAACAGGTAATTGCGTAGAAATACTAAAACACCGCCCATAATAACTTAATGTGATATATGCACAAAAAACTATAGCATCAGGCGCCATGAATATAGCTCGTCCAATGCTAACCCCAATAAAGGTCGCGAGCGCCAGCACCAAGCTTTGGTCGAGAGATTGGTGAAGCGTTTCAAGAAGTCACCTGCGAACGACTAAAGACACACTTGGACGCGCAAGTTCGAACTTGGACTGAACAATCCAGCTTGATTCTGACTTACTGATGCGTCCGACGCCCATATCAGCGCCCCATTCCCTAGATAATGAGTTCGTGCGATTCCTTGACCTGTTCCATCACCGGAAATGTTGAGGTTTGCGCAATGTTCGGAAGCTGTGAAAGCACATCGCCCATAAACTGACGATATGCTTTCATATCGCTCGTACGAATCTTCAAGAGGTAATCGAAACCACCAGCCATCATGTGACACGACATGATTTCTGGTACGCCACGTACAGCTTTATTGAATGCGTCCAAAACTTCGCGGGTCGTGCTGGAGAGTTTAACCTGCACATAGACCAGATAACCCTGCCGTATTTTGTCGGGGTCGATATCAGCTCGATAGCCCCGGATGACACCGTCTTTTTCCAGTCGGCGCAAACGTTTCAAGCATGGCGTTTTACTCAAGCCAATACGCTGAGCGAGTTCAACCACCGGAACTCGGCCATCGCTTTGAACCTCACGAAGTATCCGGCGATCTGCCTCATCCAATATGCCTAACTGGCCTGACATTTAAAACTCTTATGGCTAGAAATATAACTTTTGTGGACACATAGACCACATGAGGACAAAAACAAAGTCCAATCCCCTCTCCTCAAAGCATAAGATAGACCCAGCACATTAGCCTCGGTTCAACCCCCCTTCAGAGCTCCTCCTCTGGGTAATAGACGCCTTGTGTTTCTTGCTGTTACCCAATCGTGAGATCGAAACTGGCGCTGTCTAGGCGCGGCCATCTGGTAGACTGCGATGCAAATTCACGATCCTGATCGCTTCAAGGATAAACCAGGCATTGCGCTTTCATAACCTGCAGATCAAGGTCCAGAAGCCCCAAAGCAGAATCACCCAATAAGCCTACCACTCCTGAGGTTTCAGGCATCATGTGGTTATTTTGATTTCATTTTAAGTCATTCGGGCCACAAAACTCGGAAAATAAAGTCCCACTTCCCCCTTAAAATGCGCATCATACCAGCCGGTGATCATGCCTAGGCGGAGATTTGCAATGTATGACGAGGCGGCATTGGACAGTCCCGGCACGTCCTTAAGTTTGACAAGATCCTATTTGCGTGATGAGAGCAGCCTTGTCCGTGAATTGCTAAACAAAGTCCCGTTGGGCGGAGACGAACGCTGGCGGGTATTCCAGGACGCCAAGCAGATTGTTGCCGACGTACGCGCAGACAAACAAGCAACCTCCACCATTGATGAACTGCTTCTGGAGTATGGTCTATCCACTGAGGAGGGGGTCACGCTCATGCGCTTGGCAGAAGCGCTTATTCGTACACCTGACTTTGCTACCTCACGAAGCCTCATTCGGGATAAAATTGGCGGGGCGAATTGGTCGACCCATGCAGGCAAGAGTCAATCCTTTCTTGTCAATCAGGCCACGAATGGACTGCGCCTGACATCGGCATGGGTTTCCTCAACAGGTGGCACGCACGCCAAGCACCTACTCGCCAAGCTTGGTGATCAGGTGATGGATAAAGCAGTTGAGCAAGCAATGGCAATTATGGGTGATCATTTCGTCCTTGGCCGCGATATCGAACAGGCACTTAAACGCGGACATAAAGCTGAAAGCGCTGGTTTTACCCATTCATTCGATATGCTTGGAGAAGCGGCTCACACAATGGAAGACGCTGATGCCTATTTCGCATCTTACCTGAACGCGATTGAGGTGATTGCGAAACAGACGCCAAGCTCATCGGATATGATGAAAACGGCTGGGTTGTCAGTAAAGCTTTCGGCTCTCCACCCTCGCTACGAGTACGCCCATCGAGAGACATGTGTTCCATACTTGGTTGATCGGCTGATTGAGTTGGCCCGTGTTGCCCGCTCTGCGGGCCTTTGGCTCAATATTGATGCGGAGGAAGCAGACCGGCTTGAGATATCACTCAAGGTTTTTGAGCAGCTTCTCAAAGTTAAGGCTCTAGAAGACTGGCCAGGTTTAGGCCTTGTGATCCAAGCCTATCAACGCCGGGCTATGCCTGTCATCGACCATGTTTACGAACTGGCCTGCTCGGCTCGGCGCAAAATTGCCGTACGTCTTGTCAAAGGGGCGTATTGGGACATGGAGATCAAGCGTGCCCAAGAAATGGGGCTAGCGAGCTACCCAGTCTTCACCCGAAAGGAGAACACGGACGTCAGTTATCTGGCCTGTGCCGGCAGGCTGTTGGACATGTCAGATCAGATCTTCCCGCAATTTGCCACACACAACGCTCATACCGCTGCGGCAATCGCTTACATGGCCAAGCCCGACGCCGAATTCGAGTATCAACGTCTCCATGGAATGGGAGGCTCACTACACGCGCGACTGATGGATATGTATGGGGCGAGAAGCCGTATCTACGCACCAGTCGGAACCCACAAGGATCTGCTTCCCTATCTCGTGCGTCGCTTGCTTGAGAATGGAGCCAACAGCTCATTCGTAAACCAGTTGATGGACGAGCGTGTTGCAATTGATGAAATCGTCACTGACCCAATTGAAACGGTCCAAAATAATCATAGCATTTCACATCCAAATATCCCAGTTCCAACTGATATTCTGGAGGATGGGCGCGCGTCTGCAGCCGGCATCGATCTTACACAATCGAATGTAGAAGCGGATAAGGCAGAGCGCGTTGCTAGCCGCGAAGTCCATCGGCTTCACGGCGAAACAGATAATAGCCTAGACACTGTAGTCCTGATCAAAGCACCACAAGATCAAACCCACCTGGTCGGCGAGGTAGAGTACGCGGATGTATCAAGCGTCGATAAGGCTTTTAAGGTCACCGGAAACTCGAATTGGGCGAGCAACACCACAGCCTCCTCTCGCGCCGACATTCTCAACAAGGCCGCAAAGCTTCTTGAAGAAGAGATGGATGAATTCCTGGAACTTTGCGTTCGCGAAGCGGGCAAGACCCTACCTGATGCAGTCGCCGAGGTCAGAGAAGCTATCGACTTTTGCCGCTATTACGCATTGCGTGCTCAAAAGGACGAAATACAGCAGCGAAAGCCCCTAGGTACTGTTGCATGTATCTCACCATGGAACTTCCCATTAGCGATCTTCCTTGGGCAGGTGGTTGCCTCTCTGAGTGTTGGAAACACAGTTGTCGCTAAACCCGCAGCCCAGACACCTATCATCGCAGCACGGGCAGTCGACTTGCTTTATCGTGCGGGTATTCCTCAATCCGCATTACAGCTTTTAATCGGCAACGGAGCCATACTTGGAAATGCCATGACCCGTCACCAGAGTATTTCTGGCGTCTGCTTCACAGGCTCGACCAAAACAGCAAAAGTCATTGCCAGAAATCTCGCAGAAATCGGACGTCCTACCCTACCTTTGATCGCTGAGACCGGCGGATTGAACGCGATGATCGTAGATTCCACAGCCCTGCTCGAACAAGCCGTTCAGGATGTCATCGACTCCGCATTCCAAAGTGCCGGACAGCGATGCTCCGCTTGCCGGATTCTGTGTGTCCAAGAGGATGTCTATGAGCCACTCAAAAAAATGCTCATTGGCGCTATGGATGAACTCGTCATTGGTGATCCTGCACAAATATCAACGGATGTCGGCCCGGTAATTGATGTTGATGCGCTGCGGATGATTGAGGATTACAAGCGGGAGGCTCGTCAGAAACACAATGTGTTGAATGAGTGTGAGTTACCGGACAATCTTGAGAATGGCTTCTTCACTGCCCCCATACTTATCGAAGTGAATTCGGTCAGTGATATAGAACGTGAAATTTTCGGCCCTGTCCTGCACATTGTGAAATTCAAATCCGGTCAAGTTCGCAAACTAGTGGATGAGATTAATAGCCTTGGTTTTGGGCTTACTCTGGGTCTGCATACCCGCCTTGATAGCCGCGTTGACGATGTCGCATGTCGGGCACATGTCGGTAATATCTATGTAAACCGGAACCAAATCGGTGCTGTTGTCGGTGTTCATCCATTTGGCGGTGAAGGTCTATCGGGAACCGGGCCAAAGGCAGGGGGTCCGAACTATTTATTTGGTCTCACCAGATCAGATGCGATGCCGCACGCGAGCAAAGCTCTATCATCTATCATGGCGCCTCCGGAATTGCCGGGACAAGGCGCTATGGCGGCTCTAAAAGCTGCCAAGAAAGCTGCAGGGGTGTGGCAAAACCTATCGTCGCCGGCTCAGAATAGATTGGAAACCGTCCGTTTCCTTGTGCAGCCTGCGGCCCATCTTGACACCGTCTTGCCCGGGAAACTCCGCCTAAAATACGATCTACCCGGGCCAACTGGCGAAACCAATTCGCTTCGGTTGTTTCCAAGAGGCGTTTTCCTATGCTTTGGCGGTGATGATTCAGAAGCGCTGTTGACCCAAATAGCGCTTGCCCTTGCTGCTGGGTCTAGCGTCATCGCCGTTGTCGACGAAACTGGTGGCGCTAAGCAAGAAATCGAAGCTATTCACGATCGGCTTCGCGCCAAACAAATTCCTGTTTCTGTGGTCAGCACAGCGAACTTTATAGAGGGCCTATCGCTTATCAATCAAAGCATTGATGGTTTGTGCGCTGATGGACACGCAAGAGCTGAAATTGGGGCCGCAGTAGCTCTGCGACAGGGTTCAATTTTACCGATTCTATCGAAAACTGACCCAATTGAGCGCTTCTTCCATGAGCGCACTCTGACCATCAATACAACAGCCGCTGGCGGCAATGCATCGCTATTGGCACTCAGCTAAACGGGATATCTGAGTATGCAAGAAACTGTGCGCTTCCCCGCTTTACAGAATTGCATTCTACGCCATTCGGGACCGCACCAATACATACAGAGCTGCGCCGTTAGGCCAGATAATTGGCTTCTCGTTGGTGCGTCCTGCGCGCTCCAAACCCTGACCCATCCCCGTGATCTGGGCCGATGGTTGCAATAGTGCTCTGCATGATCATCCTGGTCAGCTCGCGCGCAGCCCGCAGTCCGGACAGAGAAACATCAACCACGATGGATGGCCAGCGTCTCACGCGTGAAGACATCGACAACGCACAGCGTCCTGATCCGACGGCCATCGCTTAACGCGTCCAAGACAAAGTCGGGGCTCCAGCGCTCGTTTGGTCCTTCTGGCAACAATATCGGACTTCGCCGTGCCGATGGTCGCGCTCTGAGCCTGACGCCTCTGGGGCCACCATCTATCACGGTTTATCCCAATATTTCTCACGAAAATGCTAGAAATACGATAGAACGCAGATTCTTCGGCGAATTCCAGAAAAAGGAAAGCCCCCGAAATCCGCAAGGAAATCAGGGGCTTATTTGGGTGCGGGAGTAGGATTTGAACCTACGACCTTCAGGTTATGAGCCTGACGAGCTACCGGGCTGCTCCATCCCGCGTCAGCGTGGTGTCCGAAAAAACGAACCCCAGAAACACGAAAACCGGCACAAGGCCGGTTCAAACTGTCTGTCTCGTGTAAAGACAGGCCCGAACCAGTCGAGCAATCTAAGGGAAGATATCTGCAAGAATGAGGCTTATTTCAGCTGACCCGGCAGCGACTTACTCTCCCGCGCCTTAAGACGCAGTACCATCAGCGCTAGGGGACTTAACGGCCGAGTTCGGGATGGGATCGGGTGGGGAACCCCTGCCATAACCACCGGGTCGGCAGAAATAAGCCTGTATATTGGCAAACATTCCATACACAAATGCGCGCATTTGCTATGAGTCTGCCTGTATCACCAACAATTGACCAATAATTTTATTTGGTAGGTGTCTGATCCAGTCAGCCTGTGAGGCGTTCACCACCACACATGCGTTTCTAAAGATCAAGCCAATCGAGCAATTAGTACCGGTAAGCTCCATGCGTCGCCGCACTTCCACACCCGGCCTATCGACGTCCTAGTCTAGGACGGCTCTCAAGGGAAACCTGGTTTTGAGGTGGGTTTCCCGCTTAGATGCATTCAGCGGTTATCCCGTCCATACATAGCTACCCTGCAATGCGGCTGGCGCCACAACAGGTCCACCAGAGGTATGTCCATCCCGGTCCTCTCGTACTAAGGACAGATCCTCTCAAGTTTCCAACACCCACGGCAGATAGGGACCAAACTGTCTCACGACGTTCTGAACCCAGCTCACGTACCACTTTAATCGGCGAACAGCCGAACCCTTGGGACCTGCTTCAGCCCCAGGATGTGATGAGCCGACATCGAGGTGCCAAACGATGCCGTCGATATGGACTCTTGGGCATCATCAGCCTGTTATCCCCGGCGTACCTTTTATCCGTTGAGCGATGGCCCTTCCACTCGGGACCACCGGATCACTATGACCGACTTTCGTCTCTGTTCGGCCCGTCGGCCTCACAGTCAGGCAAGCTTATGCCATTGCACTCAACAGGCGATGTCCGACCGCCTTGAGCTTACCATCGCGCGCCTCCGTTACTCTTTAGGAGGCGACCGCCCCAGTCAAACTGCCCGCCAGGCTGGGTCCCGGCCCCATCCAGGGGCGCGGTTAGACAACGAAAAGAATAAGGGTGGTATTTCAAGGATGGCTCCACAATAACTGGCGCTACTGCTTCAAAGCCTCCCACCTATCCTACACATACTATTTCCGTTGCCACAGCCAAGCTGCAGTAAAGGTGCACGGGGTCTTTCCGTCTGACCGCGGGTACCCCGCATCTTCACGGGGAGTTCAATTTCGCTGAGTCGATGCTGGAGACAGTGGGGAAGTCGTTACGCCATTCGTGCAGGTCGGAACTTACCCGACAAGGAATTTCGCTACCTTAGGACCGTTATAGTTACGGCCGCCGTTCACCGGGGCTTCAATTCGACGCTCTCACATCTCCTTTTAACCTTCCGGCACCGGGCAGGCGTCAGACCCTATACGTCGCCTTACGGCTTCGCAGAGCCCTGTGTTTTTGATAAACAGTCGCAACCCCCTGGTCTGTGCCCCTCAGTTCTAGTTGCCTAGAGTGAGGCCTCCTTCTCCCGAAGTTACGGAGGTAATTTGCCGAGTTCCTTCAGCATCGTTCTCTCAAGCGCCTTGGTATTCTCTACCTATCCACCTGTGTCGGTTTCGGGTACGGTCTAATAGGAGGGCTATTTCCTGGGACTTCCAGGCTGCATCTTCAATCCAATAAGAAGATACAACTTTCGAAATCCGTCACACACTCCACGGCCACAGAATATTAACTGTGTTCCCATCGACTACGACTTTCGTCCTCGCCTTAGGGGCCGGCTAACCCTGCGCAGATTAGCTTTACGCAGGAACCCTTGGATTTTCGGCGAGCGGGTCTCTCACCCGCTTTATCGCTACTCATGTCAGCATTCTCACTTCCGATACCTCCAGCACACCTCACAGTGCACCTTCGCAGGCTTACGGAACGCTCCGCTACCGCTCTTACGAGCCCACAATTTCGGTGAATAGCTTTAGCCCCGTTACATTTTCGGCGCAGGATCGCTTGATGAGTGAGCTGTTACGCTTTCTTTAAAGGATGGCTGCTTCTAAGCCAACCTCCTCATTGTCAAAGCAATCCCACATCCTTTCACACTTAGCTATTACTTGGGGACCTTAATTGGTGGTCAGGGTTGTTTCCCTCTCCACGACGGACGTTAGCACCCGCCGTGTGTCTGCCAGATAGTACTTCCAGGTATTCGGAGTTTGATAAGGTTTGGTAATCCGGTGAGGACCCCTAGCCCAGTCAGTGCTCTACCCCCTGGAGTATTCATCTGACGCTCTACCTAAATAGATTTCGCGGAGAACCAGCTATCAGGAAGTTTGATTGGCCTTTCACCCCTAGACACAGGTCATCCGAGCACTTTTCAACGTGCAACGGTTCGGGCCTCCAGTGCATGTTACTGCACCTTCACCCTGCCCATATCTAGATCACTTCCCTTCGGGTCTAATGCTACGTACTCGGTCGCCCTATTCAGACTCGCTTTCGCTACGCCTACACCTATCGGCTTAAGCTTGCACGCAACACTAAGTCGCTGACCCATTATACAAAAGGTACGATGTCACTCCGAGGAGCTCCATCTGCTTGTAGGCATCCGGTTTCAGGGTCTGTTTCACTCCCCTCGTCGGGGTGCTTTTCATCTTTCCCTCACGGTACTTGTTCACTATCGGTCGGTAAGGAGTACTTAGGCTTGGAGGGTGGTCCCCCCATGTTCAGACAGGATTTCACGTGTCCCGCCCTACTCGAAAAGGTCTTCATTTTACCGGTACGGGGCTATCACCCACTATGGCGCAACTTTCCAGAAGCTTCCCGTTATTTCAGACCAGGCCTGGTCCCCGTTCGCTCGCCGCTACTAAGGGAGTCTCAATTGATGTCCTTTCCTCCGGGTACTTAGATGTTTCAATTCCCCGGGTTCGCTTAATAACACCTATGTATTCAGTGTATTATATCTCACTATTGAAATGAAAAACCAGCAACCAGCCGAAGCTGATTAATAGTTTTCCATCTCGGAGATGGGTTTCCCCATTCGGAAATCTACGGATCAAAGGGTGTTCGCACCTCCCCGTAGCTTATCGCAGCGTACCACGTCCTTCATCGCCTCTTACCGCCAAGACATCCCCCGGATGCCCTTTTGACGCTTGATCTCATATTCGAAACGCATGTGCGGAGGTGAACGCCCCTGAAAATCAGGGCCGCACAGCAACCACATATGGTTTCTGATCAGACATTGTTGGTTTCTTGCAGATTGACCCTTTATGACAGGCTCACCTCATGGTCGCGATGGCTTCGTGCAAAGCCGTACGCGCTTGCTGCTCGATAACAGCGAGGCGGATCAATCTTCCCTTACGATTACAAACATCCCGGAGACAAGCTCCGGAAACTTAGACACTTTCTTCATTCGCAAATTGTGCAGCACTGCTAAACCAACCACCAAGAAATGGTGGAGCCTAGCGGGATCGAACCGCTGACCTCCTGAATGCAAATCAGGCGCTCTCCCAGCTGAGCTAAGGCCCCGAAAAGGGTGGTGGGCCGAGGAGGACTTGAACCTCCGACCTCACGCTTATCAGGCGTGCGCTCTAACCGCCTGAGCTACCGGCCCCTAACAGGTTGCCCGGTAGCACCAGGCTGTGTCCCCATCAAACTGAAGGGAACAGCGAATGAAGGAAGAGAAACGAAGACGGCATAAACAACCGCATAGTTTTTGCTAGTTAAACTAGCTGTCTTTGAACGTCGCCATAGGCGTGAGCCAAATGACAGACATCCTTAGAAAGGAGGTGATCCAGCCGCAGGTTCCCCTACGGCTACCTTGTTACGACTTCACCCCAGTCGCTGAACCTACCGTGGCTTGCTGCCTCCGAAGTTAGCTCACAATCTTCGGGTAGATCCAACTCCCATGGTGTGACGGGCGGTGTGTACAAGGCCCGGGAACGTATTCACCGTGGCATGCTGATCCACGATTACTAGCGATTCCAACTTCATGCCGGCGAGTTGCAGCCGACAATCCGAACTGAGACAGCTTTTGGGGATTATCCCATTGTCACTGCCATTGTAGCACGTGTGTAGCCCTACGCGTAAGGGCCATGAGGACTTGACGTCATCCCCGCCTTCCTCCGGCTTGGCACCGGCAGTTTCCCTAGAGTGCCCACCCAAACGTGATGGCAACTAAGGATGAGGGTTGCGCTCGTTGCGGGACTTAACCCAACATCTCACGACACGAGCTGACGACAGCCATGCAGCACCTGTGCACTGGCCCCGAAGGGAGAAACCGATCTCTCGGAGTCGTCCAGGCATGTCAAGCGTAGGTAAGGTTCTGCGCGTTGCTTCGAATTAAACCACATGCTCCACCGCTTGTGCGGGCCCCCGTCAATTTCTTTGAGTTTTAACCTTGCGGCCGTACTCCCCAGGCGGAGAGCTTAATGCGTTAGCTGCGTCACCTACAGGCATGCCTGCAGACAACTAGCTCTCATCGTTTACGGTGTGGACTACCAGGGTATCTAATCCTGTTTGCTCCCCACACTTTCGCACCTCAGCGTCAGTATCAGTCCAGTTAGTCGCCTTCGCCACTGGTGTTCCACCGAATATCTACGAATTTCACCTCTACACTCGGTATTCCACTAACCTCTCCTGATCTCTAGACTACCAGTTTCAAATGCAGTTCCGAGGTTGAGCCTCGGGATTTCACATCTGACTTAATAATCCGCCTACGTGCGCTTTACGCCCAGTAATTCCGAACAACGCTAGCCCCCTTCGTATTACCGCGGCTGCTGGCACGAAGTTAGCCGGGGCTTCTTTACTAGGTACTGTCATTATCATCCCTAGCGAAAGAATTTTACAACCCTAAGGCCTTCATCATTCACGCGGCATGGCTGCATCAGGCTTGCGCCCATTGTGCAATATTCCCCACTGCTGCCTCCCGTAGGAGTCTGGGCCGTGTCTCAGTCCCAGTGTGGCTGATCATCCTCTCAGACCAGCTATAGATCGTAGCCTTGGTAAGCCATTACCTTACCAACTAGCTAATCTAACGCGGACCGATCTTTCACCGATAAATCTTTCCCCCGGAGGGCGTATACGGTATTACCTTTCGTTTCCAAAAGCTATTCCGTAGTGAAAGGCACGTTTCCACGCGTTACTCACCCGTCTGCCACTATATCGTTCGACTTGCATGTGTTAAGCCTGCCGCCAGCGTTCGTTCTGAGCCAGAATCAAACTCTCAGGTTGAGAATTGATGTCTGACGAAAATCCCATAATGACCGGGGAAAACCGGTCGGGATCAAATGCTATAAAGCAATTTTGCGTTTTGACGGGAAACCCTGTCACAACATCCATGGCCGAAACCATTTATGTTAGTGAAGGTATTTCCTTGAAACGCATTCGTCATAGTCGATTTGGTCCGATTAAGGACCGCAAGTCGCCCATGCCGCCTGCGTTTCTCTTCCTAATTCCTACAATGTCAAACAGCTGACCCGAAGGTCGTTTTGGCGTCTGGAGCTTGGCGCCCCGTCGACCGGAAGAGGCGGCTTATACAGCCACCGAATTTTGCGTCAACACCCTTTTTTCGACTTTCTGCAGAGTAATTTCAGCGAACCGAAAAACCTCTGTTTTGAGCCGAAAATTCTCCCACTGAGCCGTTTAACCGGCCCCGTTTTAGAGAGGCATTTCCGAAGAAGTCGCGGTCTCTAAAGACCGGCCCTCACCCCGTCAACTCCTCTTTTCAGCCTTTCTGCAGAAAAGTTGCATTTGCAACAGTTTCTGTGTTTTAGACCGAACGACTTCGCGGGGGCCGATGAACCGGCCTCTCTGAAGGCAAAGGTGTTTCCGAAGAAGACACGTATATAGAATCTATTTGGCCAAGTTGGCAAGCTTTATTTGCCGCAGAAATGCACTTTTTCTGCACCTCATATCAAGACCCTATATAGGACGGGCAATCTGGCTGCATACGCGCTAATCAGCCCCCCTTGATATAAGCTGTCATCGCCTCGGCTTCTGCTGTCACTGCATCGATTTTATGCTTCACGAGATCACCTATCGAAACGATTCCCGTGAGCTTGCCATTATCGACAACGGGCAAATGCCGAATCCGGCGATCTGTCATCCGTCCAAGACAACGATCCAGATCCTCTGAGGAATTGGCCGTGATTACCCCGCGAGTCATCGCTGCACTCACCTCTAAAGCGAGGGCCGACTCACCTTTACGAGCCATTTGACGAACAATATCGCGTTCAGACAGCACACCACATAAGGAGCCATCCGCTTCAACCGCGACGACCGCACCGATTCTATGGGTATCCAAAAGCTGCGCGGCCTCTGATAATGTGGCCGTGGCGGGAATCGTTGTGACCTTGCCCCCTTTGTCCTTTAGAATCGTTTCAATCAACATCGTCGTCCTCCAGCGCTTTTATATATAGAGAATACTAGCACGAGCTGTGGCCGAACCACAATCACGCGCCCTTTGTTTCATCGTGAAACAGATTCGCCCCATTTTGTGCCGTTAGCCCTTCAAAGTGACGCGAATCGAACTCCCCTAACAGGCGAACCCCGAAAATTCTTGGCATGGCCATTGCAACCTGACCGGCGACACTAACACCCCGGAAGGGAATGGACATGAACGCACATCGTCTTCTCACCACAGCTGCCGCGCTGGCGATCGGCACTGCGGGCTCACTTCTTCTTGCTGCGCCAGCCAGCGCACAGGCCGCGAGTTACGCGTCCGAGTTCGAACGCCCTTATGGCTTTGGCTATGGCGAAGAACAGCGCCCCTATGAAGCTAATAGCCGTGACCGCCTTGGTAACCGCGTCATCATCAATGGCCTGATCGAAGGTGGCACAGGGCTCGGCACTGGTCTGCACACAGGCTGGGGTCAAACTGAAGGCGCCAGCGGAATGCTTGGATCCGGTACAGCGGTTGGTAACCAGCTTAATGTTATCACCAACGGTTCAAACAACACGATCATCATTGATTCAACTCAGATCAACAATGGCGACCAGACGGTCGTTCTTAACGGGGAGCTCGACTTCTAATGAAAAGCCTCATCAAAACTCTGCTCCTCGGTCGCGCAAAAGCGCCTGCAGCAGCCCTTGCTTCTGCCATGGTTCTGACCGGCTGTATTTCTCCGACTGCAGGCCCGGGTGGTAACTACACTCAGCCAATCGGTGGTTCACCGGTTACAGCAAACCCAACACCTTATTCTAAAGGTCTGGTCTGCATGGGCCATTATGCCCGCCAGTCTGGCGTTCCTGCCCCGCGCATCGCGGTTGGTCGTATTCTTGACTATACAGGGAAAGCCGACATCGAAGGTGGCCGCCGGGTCACTCAAGGGGCTTCGCTGATGGCAATCTCTGCTTTTGCCAAGTCAGGTGCCCGTCTGGTTGAGCGTTTCGACACCTCCGTTTCCGAGCTTGAACTGAAATATGCCAACAACAAGCTGATTGGTGAAGGCGCAGACACGCAATTCCGCAAGATCACAGCCGGCTCTATCCCAGGCTCTGACTTCTATCTGGTTGGCGGCATTACTGAGCTGAACTACAATATCCGCTCTGTTGGCGGTGAAGCCTTCATTGGCGCAACCAATGCAACCGACCCAAAAGGGACAATTGGCGGCAAACTGTTTGTCATCAATGTCGGTCTGGACTTGCGTATGGTTGAGACCGAAACCCTCGAAGTGGTCGATGTTATCTCTTACCAGAAGCAGATCATTGGTCGTGAGGTGTCTTTCGGTATCTTCGATTTTGCCAATGGCAACGTCTTTGATGTCGGCGTCGGTGGTCGCGCCCAAGAGCCGATCCAGCTGGCGATTCGCTCTGTGATCGAGCGCGCAACACTGGAAATGATGGCCAACCTCTATGGTGCACCAACGGCTGATGTTTGCACCCTGACAGAGGGCGCTATCTCTTCAAACAGCACAACCGGCGACTACCGCCCGGCCCGTGCTCCCCTTGAAGAGTATAATGGGCCAGTTCGTGAAGAGCCGCGTCACGGTCGCTTCTAAACCCTCGGACTAAAATACTGTCCTTCAGAAAGGGGGATTAGATATGCTGAAGACTTCGCTGAAACTCTTGGGAGCGGCTGCAACTGTAGCCCTCCTGACAAGCCCAGCGCTCGCCGATGAAGATGGCGAGTATCAGGCACCACTTTCCATTGTCGTTATTGATCAGGTTCAGCTCAATGATGTCTGGTCTGACATGGAAGTTGAAATTCCGGGCTATGCGGCTGATGCTGTTTCAACCTCTACCGCTGTCGGTAACGCCGCAGCAGGCCTTGTAACCAGCGGCGACATCGATTTGGACGTTTACCAGACACTCAACGCCAATGTCGGTGCTGAAAACCGCATCACAGGCTATGCTGCCGGGACGGTTGTTGGCACAACCACAGCCTACGGTAACTCAACCACAGGCGGAACCTGGGCCGGTGACAACTATTACCGTGCTGATCAGGTCTCAAATGGTGATGTGTCAGCCTCGACCACATCTGACATCGAGGGCGCTTACCAGATTGCCACGTCGACAACGGCAATCGCCAACGTCTCAGTCCCGTCAGATGAGTATGGCACGAACCGTGCCTTCCAATATCAGGAAAGCAATGGCTCCGTCATCGCTGAAACTGATGTCGAGATGTGCTGTGATGGGAAGTCTGCAACGTTCACGACGACCGCGGGTGCAAACGCGGTATCCTCAACTGGTCTGACCTCAACCAACTTTAACGGTGCGGTGCAAATCGCGGCTGAAGGTGAAACCGTTCAATCCTATTCCGACGTCTATATGAACGATGGCCACGATGTTCTGGTCGCCTCAACTGGTTTTGGTAACTCTGCCACCGTGCACAATCAGTATGGTTATGCCACACTCGGTCGTGACGGATCTGAGCTTTATCAGCAAAATGGCACTGATGTTGATGCCCAGACCTATGTCACGCTGGATCACTGGTCTGGGTATGCCTCAGCCACAGCTTACGGCGTTGGCAACTCTGCCCTGATCTCGAACAGCGTCTCTGATACTGGCCTCTTCGCCAATCAGGACAATTCTGGACAGGTTTACAGCCAGGCTCAGTTCAATGGCCAGTCTACGGTTGAGGGTACGGGTATTGTCAGCGCGACCTCAATTGGTAACGCGGCCACCGCCACACTTTGTAACACTTGTGGCGATGCAGTCCTGCAAGGCGGCGTGAACCAGATCAACTCTGGCCAGGTCATTGCCCGTGGTCAGGCCTATGTCACCAATTCTGGCGGTGTCTATGGCAGCGCGACGGCGGTAGGCAACTCTGCAACCTTCCAGTCAACGGGCCACTAAGCCCGACCAAAACATCTAAAGCAAAGCCCCGCCATTGGCGGGGCTTTTTTAGTTTGAAATGTCAGTCGGTTTCTATTTCAGAATGAAGGTGACTTTCATCACGACGCGGTACTCTTTGACCTCGCCATCTTCCATGACAATGGACTGATCCTTGATCCAGGCCCCTGAAACATTCTTCAGTGTCTTGTTTGCCCGTTTCAGGCCTTTCTCGATCGCAGCATCAAAGCTCTTCTTCGATCCTGCAATAATCTCGGTTACGCGTGCAACAGCCATAATCTACTCCCTTTGTGGTTACAGCGCAGCATTCTGCTGCGTTCCCCTAAGGCAGCAGATATTCCGTAAACTGACAAGCAAAGACCCCAGAGGGTTGAGTTAGGCGAACCTACGCAGCCATGCGCTCCGGCTCGTGTGTGCCATCCTGAGGCTCGGCCTCAACCGGGATCCAGCAAACGACTTCAGTACCACCATCTGGCGCAGACTTGATACCGACATTGCCGCCATGCAGCTGAACGAAATGCTTCACCAGAGACAGGCCAAGTCCGGCACCGCGCTGGTCACTGGACGTGAAGCTGTCAAACCGGGTCGCCTGTTCCTCTTCAGGGATACCGCGCCCATTATCGGTAACTTTCAGGACAGCCGTGTCGCCCATTCGCTCGGCCGAGACGACAACTTTGCCGCCCGCATCGGTAAAGCGCAGCGCATTCGATACCAGATTGAACAGGATCTGGCGGATGCGTTTCTCATCGGCGCGGATCAGACCGAGATCATTGGCGACCTCAGCGGTCACTTCAACTTCAGTATCCGCGGCATTGGTCACACCAATCTGTACACTCTCCTCAACCAGAGCGCCGAGATCAACATCGCCAAGATCAAGCCCCAGCGTACCAGCTTCAATCATCGCAAGATCGAGAATGTTGCCGATCAGATCATTCAGATGGTTAGACGCCTCACAGATCGCATCAACCTTATCGCGCTGAGCCTCATTGAGATCACCAATCCGCTCCATTTGCAGAAACTCGCCATAGCCAAGGATGGTCTGCAGCGGTGAGCGCAGCTGATAGCTGACATTCTTGACAAACTCTGTTTTCAGGCGATCAGCGGTTTCAAAGGCTTCGGCCCGCTCACGCAGCGCGCCCTCAACCGAGCGCTGGGCCGTAATATCCGCAAACCCGATCAGCGTATTGCCGTCTGGCAAAGGCTTGGTCACATACGTGATGATCGAGCCATCGGCGCGCTTCATCTCACCCATGCTTTCCTGCCGCGCCGCCGAGCTTGGATCAGTGATGTGACCCTTGATCTGCGCCCAGGTTTCCCGGTCATGGAAAAGCGGGATACAGGCATCGGCAATCAGATCATAATCCGGCTCATCCTTAAGCAAGTCAGCTTCAAGCCCCCAAAGCTCTTCAAAAGCTTCATTTGAAAGCTTCAAACGACCATCCGTGCCAAATACGGCAACCGCTTCGTGCAGGCTGTCGAGCGTCTTGCCCTGTGTCTTGATCATCGCATTAAACCGGGTCCGCAGGTTCAGCTCGCTGGTAATATCCTTGAACAGGATTAGAAGACCGCCCATCGGGTGATGCTGGCGAGTGACTTTCAACGTGCGGTCATCTGGCAGATGCCATTCGTCTTCTTCGGTGCCGCTGACATCACCATAGTGCAGCTCTTCAGCGCGCCAGGCGGCATAATCAGTCCGTGCGGGCAGACGCCGACGTTCGCGCAGGCGGTCGAGCAATTGACCATGGGTTGGCATATCCAGCAGGAAGCCCTCATCAAGGTCCCACATCTTGGCAAAGGCCCGATTGTGGAAGGTCAGGCGACGATCGGCACTGAAAATCGCCACAGCATCGGCGACATGGTTCAGCGTCTCGTCATGGGCTTTCACGTGGCGGTCCAGATCGTCACGGGCTTTTTCCTGCTCGGTCACGTCAAACGCCATCGCGCCAACGCCACCCGAGAGCGGGAAGGAGAGGATACGCATCGCCCGCCGCTCGCCCTTGATCCCGAAATGACGGGTCTCATCAATCTCGGCACCTTCGCTCAACGTACGACGAACCTGATCGACCGCTTTCTCGTCAAGCATGATTTGGCGCTCAAGCACGCGGTCGAGATTCTCACCCTCAACCGCATCGATGTAAGAGGTGTTGGCCCATTGCAGGCGACCAACGCCGGAAACACGCCAGGCCGGGAATGGAGCTTTCCCCAGCATATCAAGGAAAGCCGCAGGATCGCGCGCAATCACCTGCCGGGCCTCTTCAAGACGCCCACGGGCAGAGCTTTCTTCCAGCCCTTTAATGGTGGAATCGGTAATCCAGACGACAACGCGCGCACCCGCTGTGCGGCCATCCGCTTCCAGGAACCTGCCATTCGCGCCGATCAGCGTCAAAGAGAAAGGCTGGCCTTCATTGGCAAGATCACGCAAGGCGAGCCGCAGAGTCGTATCCGCGCCCGTCGCATCTCGCGCTTCTAGGTCGGCAAGGCCTTCAATAATCCGCACCGCCGGGTCAATGGAAACCGCATCATCTGTGAAGCGTAAAAGGCTAGCGAGCGCGACAGGTGAACCATGAATCTCTGGCGCGGTAATCTCGGCGCCATCCACATCAACCTCTTCCCCCTGCCAGACCATGATAATCCCGGGATGCGCCCCCAGTACTGATTTCAGTTCCGCAAGCGAGGTCTCACTTTCGTTGACTTTCGCTTTGTAGCGTTTGGCCGCGCCGCGCGCGCCATCAGAGGTGCGCACCGCCCAGAGGATAAAAGCCAGCCCGAGCGCCAGTGCCCCGGCGGCAATAATCAGAGGGACCTGTTCGGCGGTCAACGGCATGGCACTCTCCAGTCGCAATTCCGCAATACGCGCAGAATCGCCTTTCTCACTGGTTAACGGAATGCCTGCCCTTCGTTAAGTCCGGGTTAACAAGTCCCCCGTCATTGTTAACCTTTGGCAGAGCTAATTCATCAGGTCCTCAAGTTCCTCACGCGCAATGGCATCGAATTCGGCCAGCACTTCATCTCGATTGCCCCAGGCCACATGAACATGATCTGGAACATGGACTTTGGTGATCGCCGTTGGCGCAATCGGCGCCGTTGGAACAGGGCCAACAAGCACAGCGTCATAATCGTCTGACCCGTCTGGGAAGATCTCCACATCAAACCGGGCCCCAAACGTCTGCGGCACCCAGCGATTACGCCAGGTCTTGGCCGCCCTGTACTCAGCATCCCAGTTTTGGCGATCACTGGCAGTCGCTGTGTAGTTATTTGCAGCGGCGCGCTCTACGCGGATATCTGTCGGCGTCATCATACCACCGCGCTCAAAGCATCTCTTATTCTCAACACCGCGAAATGCCAGAAAGCCAACATCGACCCCTTCTGGCACGCCACTGACAGCACCGCCTTCATACGACAGAACCCCAACCCCTTCGAGCTGCGCACCCGGGGCAAGCTGAATATTCCAGAGCACAGCATTATAGCTTTCCAAGACCAGATAGACCGGCACCTCGGTCTCAGTAACGATCACATCCGTGCGCTGATGATACTCAACACTACCCTCATGCGCTTTCTTATAGGCGTGCGCCATTGGTGATTTGAACCCGCCACCATAGCTATAGACATAGGCCATGTGAGACCCAGAACTTGCTCGCGGCATACGGCAGCGCGAGTGGACGGTGTGGCTGACAAATTCAGGTTTGATCGCCGGGTCATGACCCGCTACGGCGCTGAGCACCTTACCAAAGCTAACATCGCCAAGGCCTTGCGCCTGATGAATGGGGGTTTGCGGATCAACGCCGCCAGACGAACTGCCCCCGCAAGCGCCCAAGCCGAGAGCCAAAAAGCCAAGCGCATAAGCCCTGATCGTCATAAGAAAACCCCTTCATGATCAGCGCTCAGCAAATCACAAAGGGGTTGAAATCGGCTCAGGCCAATCGATAAAATTTCACGGATTGCTAAGATGACCAGTCCTCACCCCCTTCCCAACCGCCCGCAGAGGTCACCCTTGGGGTGGTTGGGAAGGGGGTGAGGACTAGTCCAAAAACTAGTAGCGATAATGCTCTGGCTTGAATGGTCCGGCAGTAGAGACGCCAATATAGTCGGCTTGCTCGCCTGAAAGCTGTGTCAGCTCCACGCCCAGCTTGGCAAGGTGAAGCAGTGCCACTTTCTCATCCAGCTCTTTCGGGAGCGTATAGACGCTATTGCCATACTCACCCTTATTCTGGTGCAGAGCGATCTGCGCGAGCGTCTGATTGGTAAAGCTCGCCGACATCACAAAGCTTGGGTGCCCAGTGGCATTACCAAGGTTCACCAATCGGCCTTCAGACAGAAGGATGATCCGCTTGCCATCCGGGAAGGTGATCATATCGACCTGTGGCTTGATATTCGTCCACTTGTAATTGCGCAGGGCTTCAACCTGAATCTCATTATCGAAGTGGCCGATATTACAGACAATCGCCATGTCTTTCATCTGACGCATATGGTCGAGGGTCAGGATATCCTTATTACCCGTCGCCGTGACGAAAATGTCCGCCTTTGGCGCCATCGTATCGAGCGTTTGGACATCATAGCCGTCCATCGCCGCCTGCAAGGCACAGATCGGATCGACTTCAGACACAGTCACACGCGCACCCGAACCAGACAGAGACGCTGCAGAGCCTTTACCAACATCACCATAGCCAGCCACAAACGCGGTCTTGCCCGCCATCATGACATCTGTGCCGCGGCGGATCGCATCGACGAGGCTTTCCTTACAGCCATACTTATTGTCGAACTTCGACTTGGTGACGCTATCATTGACGTTGATGGCCGGGAAAGGCAGTTCGCCTTTCTTTTCCAGTTGATACAGGCGGTTCACGCCGGTGGTTGTCTCTTCAGAAACGCCTTTGATACCGGCCTTGATCCGCGCAAACCAACCTGGGCTTTCGCTCATCCGCTTACGGATTTGACGGAACAGGGCCTCTTCTTCCTCATTCCCCGGATTGTCGAGAATGCTTGGGTCCGCCTCAGCCTTTTCACCAAGGATCAGATACATGGTCGCGTCGCCACCATCATCAAGGATCAGGTTGACCGTCCGACCATCCGGCCACTCATAAATCCGGTCACAGAACTGCCAGTACTCGTCCAGCGTCTCACCTTTGTGAGCAAAGACGGGCGTGCCTGCATCAGCAATCGCAGCGGCTGCATGGTCCTGCGTTGAGTAGATATTGCACGAGGCCCAGCGCACTTCCGCGCCAAGCGCTTCGAGTGTCTGGATCAGGACAGCCGTCTGGATCGTCATGTGCAGGGAGCCAGCAATCCGCGCGCCTTTCAGTGGCTGATCAGCGCCATACTCGGAACGCGCAGCCATCAGGCCCGGCATCTCGGTTTCAGCAATCTCGATTTCCATCCGGCCAAAATCAGCTTGGCTAATGTCTGCAATCGCGTAGTCGTGAGACATATCAACAATCCTTTATATGGTGTCTTGGGGCGCCATATAGCAGGACCGCTTATAAAAGAAACCCGTGGCCTCAGCGCAGACCTAAAACATCATCCATGCCATAGAGGCCGGGCCCTTGCCGGGCGGCCCATTCAGCCGCTTTGATCGCCCCATGCGCAAAGACCGCGCGATCCAATGCTGTGTGAGACAGGCTGACAATCTCCATGTCAGACCCGAACGTCACTTCGTGATCGCCAATCACGCCACCGGTGCGACGCACGGCAAACCCGATCTTGCCGGGCTCTCGCTTGGCATCTGGGCCATCATAAGGCGCAGAACGCAGCTCTGATAAGGGCTTGCCGCGCCCTTCAGCCGCCGCCTCACCCAGCATCAAGGCCGTTCCAGATGGCGCATCAATCTTGCGACGGTGATGGGTTTCGAGCACCTCAATGTCCCAATCCTCCCCAAGGCGCGCCGCCGCTTGCTTGACCAAAGCCTCGAGCAGGTTGACACCCAGTGAGAAATTGCCGGCTTTGACGATAGCTACGCGCTCTGAAGCATCCGCAATCTCAGCCTCCTGCTTTTCGGTGAACCCCGTTGTTCCGATCACAAAAGCCTTCACGCCCACCCCCGGCGCCAGAGCCAGAGCCGTCAGCGTGGCCTGAGGGACGGTAAAATCGATCCAGACTTGTGCCTCTCTCGCAGCCTCGCCAATCCCGGCCTGAGCTGTAACACCCAAAGGCCCATGCCCAGCCAGAGTGCCAATATCCTTGCCAATGTGCGGCGAACCCGGCGCTTCGCTCCCGCCGGTAATCTGATGTCCAGCATCCATCCCGGCCCGCACGAGCTGTTGCCCCATACGCCCGGCGGCACCCGCTACAGCAATCTTCAAAGTCTCTGTCATGACGCCCTTATAGGATGCTTTGCCAGCGATGCCATTCCTAAACGAGGGCTTCACCCTGTGTTCAGCGTAAAACTGTGTTAACCATAGGAATAGCCGTCATATCGACGGCTTTGAGCCATATGAGGGGAATATCATGATCCGCAAACTGCTTGCCGCTTCTGGCTTTGTCGCTGCTCTGGCTTTACCCGGGGCCGCGCAAACCTTCACCCATACAATCGATGGAGTCACCCACACTCACGATATTACAGTCTACAAGACCTATGGCACGTGCTGCCTGCAAACCTCGTGTTGCACACAAGCCTATTCAAGCTGTGGCCATTACACACCAAGCTATCATTATGACCATCACGGACATGGCTACGGCTACCACTCGGGTCATGCCACCACGACGCGAACCTATACCCATGCCCCAGTGACCCGCACCTATACGCGGACCTACACACACGCGCCGACTACCGTGCGTACTTACACACGCAGCTACACATCAGCCCCGACCGTCACCCGTCGGGTCTACGTTGAGCAACCGCGTACTGAAGCACTGTCATACCACCCACATCCATGCACGCATCATTATACGGAGCGCCACAAACCCTGCGCCCATTAGAGCTTATGAAAAAGCCGCACGAGATGACCCGTGCGGCTTATTTCTATGCACCGCTAAATGGTTGCGATCTTCTGTTCTTAAGACAGATCAGCATTTGGCCCTAACAGCGTGGTCAGGAACCCGGGAAGCTGAACGTTGTACTGGTCCTGCACCTTATCGAGGAAGCCAAAGACCAGAACAAAGGCCACGAAGGGCGGCACGAACCAGCGGATCAGGAACCGCCATGTGTTCATGACCCAGCCCTCTCCCAGTTCGCTTTCCAGCATGTGGCGGCTAACAATCCAGCCTGCAAAGATCGCGACCAGAAGCCCGCCCAGCGGCAACAGCAAGCCTTCCGTCATGAAGTCAACGAAATCGAGATAATCCAGCGAGAAGACATAGGCCGCGCCGATCATCCACAGGACAAACCCAACCCCAAGTGCCGCACCAAAGCGCGTGACGCCCTGACGCTCTTCGAGCCAGGATACACCAACTTCCATTAGTGAGATGGAAGACGTAAAGGCGGCAAACAAAGCCAGCGCAAAGAAGACGGTCGCCATGAGGGTCCCGGCCCCGCCCATTTCGCCAAAGGCCACAGGCATAGACACGAAGAACAGGCTTGGACCACTGGCTGGGTCAAGACCAACCATGAAGACGATCGGGAAGATCGCAAAACCGGCAATCAGAGCCACAAATGTATCAGCACCGACAATCAGAGCCGACGAGCGCGGAATATTGGTGTCCCGGTCAAGATAGGCACCATAGGTAATCATCAGACCGACCCCGACCCCGATCGAGAAGAAAGCCTGCCCCAATGCTGACAGGAAAGTCGAGAAGCCAACATCCTCCCATTTCGGGGTAAAGATGAAATCAGCTGCGGCCGTAAAATCACCCTGAGTTACAGCAAAGCCAACGACGACAAGGAGCATGATGAAGAATGCAGGCATGAGAATGGTCGCCGCGCGCTCAAGCCCGCCCTTAACGCCGCGCCCGACAACCAAAACATTGGCCAGCAGAAACAGCGATAGCAATCCCAAGATACCCCACTTGGTTGCCAGGGCATTTTCGCCCTGCCCGATCGTATTGAGGAAATTGGAGCCGGATGCAGCGGCATCCATGCCTTCAAACTTCCCTGTCGGTGCCTGCAGCAGGAACGCAATCAGCCAGACGGAAATGACCATATAGAAGGTTAGAATAAAGAAAGCCGTCAGCGAGCCAACCCAGCCAACGACGCCCCAATTCCCACTCTTGCTTTCGGCCCGCGCAAGCGATTCCACACCTTCAATCGCCGACATACCGGACTTGCGCCCCATGCTGTACTCAGCCATCAATAGCGGCAGCCCGACCAGCAAAACGCAGGCAATATAAATCAGGATAAACGCACCGCCGCCATTTTCGCCTGCTGTGTATGGAAAACGCCAGAAATTACCGAGCCCTACTGATGAGCCAACCGCGGCCATAATAAAGCCGAAGCGCGAGCCCCATGTGTCTGTCTTGCGGCCGATGGCTGCCATATGAGTTTCCTCCCAAGGAATAGATTTTGCGGGACACTAGCCTTGGGCAGGCAAAAATCAACGCGAAACCCCTCCGGCGAGAACAAGTTTTGTCAGTTCGACAATAGGGGATCATCCTTACCCAGATGCACCGCGCAGATCACACCAAAGCAGGCTGCTGTCGTAAGCATCACTGTCCCGCCATAGGACAAGAGCGGTAAAGGCACGCCCACCACGGGCAATAATCCCAGCACCATGGCAACATTGAACAGGATGTAGAATGCCACCGTCGCTGTCGCCCCGGCAGCGGCAAACCGGCCAAACAGGCTGCTCGCTCGCATACTGATTGCAAGGCCGAGGCCGAGGATCAACATCCACAAGAGCAACAGGCCGGATGTCGCGAGAAAGCCATTCTCCTCAGCCACGACCGTTAGAATGAAATCGGTATGCTGCTCAGGGATGTAATCGAGCTGGGCTTGTGTGCCTTCCATATAGCCTTTCCCGGTCAATCCGCCTGAGCCAATTGCGATCTTGGCGTTGTGAATCTGATAGCCGTCATCCATCACATTCACACTCTGACCCGTCAGTTGCGCGAGATAGGTATCAACCCGTTCGCGCTGATAATCTTTGAGGACGAAACTATAGACCAGTGGAACGCTGATCACCGCAACCGCCAGAATGGCCATAATCACGCGCCACCATAGGCCAGCCAGAAAAATCAGGATCCCGCCCGACGCGAACAAGGCGAGTGTCGTGCCAAAATCGGGCTGGCGGAAGATCAGGGCCGCCGGGATGGCGATGATCAGCAAAGCCGGGATATGGATCAGTAGCCCCCCTGAATAGTCCGTCAGCCGCTTATGATAATAAGCCGCCAGGGCCAATGTCGCGGCCACTTTCATGAACTCTGAAGGCTGAACGCCGATCGGTCCAATTTGCAACCAACGCTGCGCCCCGCCCCCGACTGTGCCGAAGAACTCCACGCCAAACAGCATGAGCAGCGTGCCAAAATACATTGGCCAGGCCAGCGCCAGCCACCACTTGATCGGCACGAGGCCAGCAACAATCAGAATGACAAAAGCGGCTGCGAGCCGAACAGCCTGCTTCATGGGCAGATCCGCTTCGGCCGGGTTGGTGTAGGTGGCCGAATACAACACTGCGAGGCCGATCACCCCCATCAGAACCAGCAACAGGATCAAAGCCCAAGGCAAGCGCGTGAACTGCCCCAGCAGGGTCTTGCGCGTAAAATCAAGCCGCCCGGCAGAGGTCGTGATTGCCATTGCCTATAAGTCCTTGCTCGCCGCGCCAGTGCCAAGAGACGCAGTCTGCGCATAGGTCGGGGTAGCCCGGGAATCCCGCTTCATCGCCTCAGCCATAATATCTCGGGCAATTGGCGCTGCGGTTCTAGACCCACCCTCGCCATGCTCAACAATCACAGAGATCGCATACTTGGGATCGTCGTGCGGAGCGTAGGCAACGAATAAGGCATGGTCACGCAGCTCACGCGCAATGTCGTCACCGCCGCGAATATTGCCAGAAGCGCGCTCTGCCGCCGTAATCCGCCGCACTTGCGCAGTGCCAGTTTTGCCAGCCAGACGTGGCCCGCCAAGCCCCAGATCACCGGAGCGCAAGGCGGTTCCGCCAGCCTCTGAGGTCACTCCATACATGCCCGCCTTCATTCGGCGCATAAAGTCGGGGTCCAGCGGAGCATCCAACGGGATGTCGGCTTCCGGACGCGGCCCATTGCCAATGATGCGCGGGGTCACGATCCGCCCTTCTGCCGCAATGCGGGCCGTCATCACCGCCAGTTGTAATGGCGAGGTTGAGACCTGCCCCTGCCCGATGCCAATATTCAGGGTCTCCCCCTCAAACCAGGGTTCCCCGCGTGCCGCGCGCTTCCACTCATCATTCGGCACCACGCCAGAGCGTCCACCGGTCAGCCCCAGCTCCCAACGCTGGCCAAAACCAAACTGTTTGGAAATCTCTGCCAGATGCTCAATCCCCATGCGCCGGGCGATTTCATAGAAATAGACATCGCAGGAAGCCTTAATCGCCCAGTGCATATTGACTGACCCATGCCCACCCCGTTTCCAGCAATGCCAGGTATTGCGACCAAAACGGTAATGGCCAGGGCAGTAGACTTGCTCTCTTGGATCAATAACGCCCGCTTCCAAGGCTGCCGTCGCCACCACCATTTTAAAGGTCGACCCCGGCGGATAGGTGCCATCATAGGCCTTGTGATAAAGCGGTGAGCGATTGTTGAACCGCAGCAAGTCATAGTCGGCCTGGCTTATGCCATTGACGAAATCATTCGGGTCAAAGGCCGGGGTTGAGACAAAGGCCAAAATATCCCCGGTTTCAATGTCCATGACGACAGCCGCACCGCTTTCGTCACCAAAGCGCTCAATCGCCTTGCGTTGAAGCTCGGCATCCACCGTCAGGTGCAGATCACGGCCCGGTTTTGGGGCAAGCTCTGGCGCATCAAACTCCCGGATAATCCGACCAGCCGCATTGGTTTCGAGCTTCCGAAAGCCGGCCTGCCCGCGCAGCCATTCCTCGGCATAGCGCTCAACCCCGGATCGTCCTGTGCGCATATCCGGATGCTTGAACAGTCGCCGGATCGCGGCTTGCTCATCGGGCGCAGAGCCTTCACTCAATCGCTCAAGGTCTGCTTGGCTTGCGCGTGCAACATAGCCCAGAACGTGAGCAAAATCGCGCCCACGCGGGTAAGATCGTGTTGATCCCATCTCGACCACAATGCCCGGCAGATCGGGCGCGCGCAGGGACATTTTGGCGAAATCTTCATAAGTCAGCTCGTCAGCAACGGTAACCGGGCGAAACCGGGCTTCGCGACGCACAGTTTCCAGAATGCGCGCCTGCCGGGCCGGGGTGAGGTCAATCAGTTTGGCAACTTCATTCAACGTCTCAACAACGTTACCAGCCTGCTCCTGAATAATCGACACCCGTCCAGCTTGCCGATGCGCAGCAAGAGGGCGTCCAAACCGATCCAGAATGCGCCCACGCTTGGGCGGGGCCAGTTCCAGTTTCACCCCATTTTCATCGGCGAGCACGTCAAATTTCTCATGCTCCATAATTTGAAGCTGAAAGAGACGCGCAATCAAACCAGAGAACAGCGTACCACCAATGCCCGCCGCGATCATCGCGCGCCGCGTAAACAGGCTATCGATGGGACGTTGCAGGCTCATGATAACTGCCCCCTTTCATCAGGCCGCCGCCCCAGATCAAAAACAGGCGCAATCAAGACATAAAGCGCCATCGTCGACAAAAAGGATAGAAAGACCGGCTCCAGACGAACCGCATTGCCATTCGTCAAGCTGGCAATGACCCAGAGTAGAACAAATCCAACCAAGAGGCAGGAAACCGGGATAATGATCGCTGCGCCGCCTGAGCGTTCCGTATCAAACATCTGGTACAGAGCCGCACTGACCCCGAACACGGCGAGATTGAGCAGGGCAAACACACCCAATGGGGCGAAAATCATTGAGACATCCTGCGCAAAACCAAACAGGATCAACATAATCATGGGTCGCGCAGCAAGCCCCCCAGCACCCCAGCCTGTTGCTGCAATCAGGGCTGCAAATGGCCAGCTGAGCGTGAAGCCGAAATAATTCGGCGTTAGTCCCGCTGTGCCAATCACAGCCACCAGAACAGCGCCGACCAGCAATCGGATATCAGGCGACGCATTGCGCCACCATTTGACTACCCCGGATAGGACAGGAAAGCGATCACTCATCGGCGGCATCGTCCTCTGCGCCATCCTCGACGAGTGGCGCTTGAATCACAAAGTCCTCAGGCGCGGGAATACGAATGGACGGCTTAAGCCGGACGTAGCCGAGTTGACCTTCATTCATGGCGAGTTGCACGCGCGGTTCGGCGCCGTCCTGATCGCCAACCCATCCGACCACAACGCCGCGTGGGAACAAGCCGCCTTCGCCAGACGTCAAAATCCGTTCGCCCTCAATAAAGCGGCCACTTTCAGGACGGTCGGTTAACCGGCCATCACCATCGCGCCCGCCATACATGATGGCTCGCAGGCCGCTCGCCTCCCCCATCACAGGGACACGGCTGTTAAAATCTGTCAGCTTCAGGATACGGGCTGAGCGTTGCCCGACATTAACGACCCGTCCGACCAGACCACGATCATTTTCAGCAAAATAGCCTTCCTGAACGCCGTTCTGCCCCCCTGCATTGGCCAGCAAGCCTTCCGCGAACGGACCATTGGTCTCCGCCATCACCCGAGCGGTGACTTCCGCCGCCTTGGGTTCACCCTGCATGTTGAGAATATCTTCATAGACTTCCAGACGCTCGGCCATGGACAGCGCCATCGCCTCATACTGCGCGAGCTCCCGCACGCGCGCCTCAAGCTCCATAATACGGCGGTCCTTGCCTGTCGCAGCCGCCAGCTCATCTGGCAGCCCGGCCCGCGAAAGCACAAACATCTGGTCTGAGGCCGCGGTCCGTACCGGCTCGATCCGCTCACGTAGCTGCGGTGAGGTTTGCAGGAAAAGTAAGGCCAGCAGACCCGCAATCGCTACGAAATAAACATAGCGTCGAAGCGGTGTGCGTCTTGATCCCTTGCCGGCATAGCGTGGCATGGATCACCCCTTTCAAAAGCGGCTTATACGGTCGCTATATCACACTTCAGGTGACAGGACGTTTTTCATCCGGCTGAAATTCTCAAGCACGAATCCACACCCATTCGCGACACATTTCAAGGGATCCTCGGCGATCATGACGGGCAATCGCGCCTGTTTCTGGATCACCGTATCGAGGTTCCGCAGCAGTGCGCCCCCTCCGGTCAGGACAATTCCACGATCAACAATGTCAGCGGCCAGTTCCGGCGGCATGGCCTCAAGCGCAATGCGCACAGCTTCAACGATCTCAGAAACCGGATCAGCTAGCGCCTCCGCCATCAAGCGCTCATTAATCTCAATCTCGTTTGGAACACCATCGCCCGTGCCACGGCCGCGCACCTGAACCGACATGCCATCACCGCTTTCCGGGGCGAGCGCGGTTCCGATTTCTTTCTTGATCCGCTCAGCAGACATTTCGCCAACCAGGATGCCCATATTCTTGCGAAGATAGGCCATAATGGCTTCGTCCATCTTGTCGCCGCCAACCCGGACGGAACGCGAATAGACCTGACCGCCAAGAGACAGCACAGCAACCTCTGTTGTCCCGCCACCAATATCAACGACCATAGAACCCGCAGGCTCCTCAATCGGCAACCCAGCGCCGATCGCGGCAGCCAGCGGCTCATCAATCAGGTGAACTTCACGCGCGCCAGCAGCCAGCGCAGACTGGTGGATTGCACGGCGCTCCACATTTGTGGCCGAGCTTGGCACACAGATGATGATCATCGGTGAGACAAAAGCGCGGCGATTGTGCACTTTGCGAATGAAGTGCTTGATCATCTCTTCAGCGACTTCAAAGTCGGCGATGACACCGTCCCGCATTGGACGAATAGCTTCCATGTTCAGCGGCGTCTTACCGAGCATCTGCTTGGCTTCAGCCCCAACCGCATAGACAACCTTGCGGCCGCCCTGGTTCATATAGGCAACCACAGAGGGCTCATCGAGCTGAATCCCGTGACCCTTGACGTAGACCAGCGTGTTCGCTGTTCCGAGGTCAATTGCCATGTCTGTGGAGAGTACGCCGAGTAGGCTTCCAATCATTTTACGCGCCGCTTCATGTCTGGGCGTGCCGACACATCGCCGATCACGCTGCTGGTGTTACACAGCCCCCATACCCCAATGCCGTTTAGATTCGATTAAAGCAAGAGTCCGCAGACAGATATTGTGAACTTATCGTTCACTTTCTGCAAGCTTCCCACCACTATTGATATCTAGCCGTTTGCAGGTATTGGCCCCAAACACTCAGGCGTACAGGCCGTACACGACTCTTCTACGCCGCCATGCGCTTCAGGCGGCGGGCCTCCAGCTTATTCAAGGCATGGATATAGGCCTTGGCGCTCGCAACCAGCGTATCCGGGTCGGATGAGCGCCCCATAGCCATGATACCCTCCCCCTTCAGGCGTACACTCACTTCGGCCTGCGCATCAGTCCCGCCGGTCACCGCATGCACCTGGAACAGGTCCAGCTTACCGCCATGGGGAACAATCGCCTTAATCGCATTGAACACCGCATCAACCGGACCATTGCCTTCGCGCACCACTTCCTGACGCTCGCCATCGACAACCAGCACAATATCCGCCGTTTGTGGCCCTTGAGAACCAGCCACGACCCGCAGACTCTCAAACGAGATACGCTCACCCACAGCTGACAGCTGATCATCAACAAGCGCGATCAGATCGTCATCAAAGACGTGCTTCTTCTTATCGGCGAGGTCCTTAAACCGTTTAAATGCTTCATTCAGCGCTTCCTGGTCCAGCTCATAACCAAGGCTTTCCAGCTTGTCGCGGAAGGCATGGCGCCCGGAATGCTTGCCCATGACGAGGCTGGTCTTGGAAACCCCAACGTCTTCAGGCTTCATGATTTCATAGGTTTCGGCATTCTTCAGCATACCATCCTGATGGATGCCACTTTCATGCGCGAAAGCATTCTTACCAACGATTGCCTTGTTGAACTGAACCGGGAAGCCGGTAATCCGGCTGACCATATGGCTGGCCGTTGAAAGCCTGGTCGTGTCGATCCCGGTCTGGAAAGGCAGACCATCGCGGCGCACATTGAACGCCATCACAACCTCTTCGAGCGCAGCATTCCCTGCGCGCTCACCAAGGCCATTTATGGTGCATTCAACCTGTCGTGCCCCAGCCTGAACCCCGGCAATTGAGTTCGCCACAGCAAGGCCCAGATCATTATGACAGTGGGTCGACCAGATCACTTTATCACTATCCGGGATCGCTTCGCGCAAACTGCGGATCAGGTTCCCATACTCTTCCGGGTGGGAGTATCCGACTGTATCGGGAATATTGATCGTCGTCGCACCACTGGTGATCGCCGCATCGATACATTTACAGAGGAAATCGAACTCGGTCCGGGTTGCATCTTCCGGGCTCCACTCGACATCCGGAACCAGATTACGCGCCTGCGCCACGGAGCGCCCCACAGCCTCCAACACAGCATTCGCACCCATTTTCAGCTTATGCTTCATGTGTACCGGGCTGGTCGAGATGAAAGTATGGATGCGTGGCTTGGCAGCATGGCGCACAGCGGCAGCGCAGCGCTCGATATCCCCCGGTGTTGAGCGGGCGAGGCCACAAATAGTCGCTGTCTTGGAGCGCCGGGCAATCTCGCTCACCGCCTCAAAGTCGCCTTGGGAGGCGGCTGGGAAACCCGCCTCGATCACATGCACGCCCATCGCCTCAAGCAGTTCGCCGAGCGCCAGCTTCTCATTATGGGTCATGGACGCGCCGGGCGATTGCTCGCCATCGCGCATTGTGGTGTCAAAAATAATAATATCGCTGTTATCGCTCATGGGTCTGGCCTGAAAGTCGAAAGGAGGTCTTGGTGAAGTCTCTTCCCCTGGCCGTGGACCCGCGCGCTAGAACGCAGTCGCTACCGGCCAGGGGCCGATAAGGAGAGATAGGCTCAGAAGGGGCAAATTCTTGCGCATAAGGCACGCATGCGCCTCTAGCGCAGTGCTGTCAACAGGCTAATCAGACCCTAGCGCAATATTTTCCCCTTTGCGACGGCGATAGCGCACATAGAGAAGTCCCCCAACGAAACAAGCCAGCGCTACCGAAGCTGCACCAACTGCCAACCAGATATTGCCCCCTAAGGCCGCTTCAATCGCCTGCATGCCAAAGGCGACAATCGCGATCTTTGGAATAATCCCCAGCGCCATGCCGCCAAGATAGTGCAGATACTTCGCGCGCACGGCCCCGAACACCATGTTCACCATCAGGAAGGGGCCAGCTGGCGCATTGCGAACAATCGCACTGGCCGCAAAGGCATTGCGGGCAACAAAACGCGTAAACCGTTTAATCCGCCCCTCGCCCAGTCGCTCCAAAGTGGTTTCGCCGAAAAACCGCCCAAGCCAGAAGGTCACTGTACCGGAACAGAGCGTTGCCACCCAGGACCAGACTGCGCCCCAGACGGGTCCGAACGCATAGACCGCAACACCAATCAAAACGAATTGCGGCACGCCGATAAAGGCACAGGCACAAAAGGTCAGGATCAGCGCCGGAACACCCCAAGGCCCTTCAGCAAACAGCCTGATCGCTTCCTGCAACGCCTCAAGATTGATAAAATCGGTGTATTTTCCAAACAGGAATAGTGCAAGAATAAACACTAATACCGCCAAGCCACCCCAGAGACCGAGATGGCTTTTAGTGGCCTTTTGGGCCTCTACTGGCGGTGTCGTTTCCATAAGTTCTCCCTGCGTCTGTAAGGACATCAGGTCAACCCAGCACGACAGATCAGCAAATTACAAAGCGCTTACACCTGTGCCAGCATTTCCTCGCTCATCGCCCACAGGCGATCGGCTTTCTCCTCATCACAGATCCATTCCCGCGCATGTTCCCAGCGCTGGCTGTCAGGCCCGGCGAGTTGGGCAATATCGCAGTCCTCACAATACTCTCCGCCGCGTCCTTCAAGCTGTGGTGAGGTCGCTGCCCAGGTCGCAGTTGAAGCGCCCTGCTCCGGTGTTTTGAACATGGCGGCAACAGCCGGCGGGACTGTCCCATCAGCATTCTTCCAGCCCAGCGCGACCATTTCTTCATCGCTCAGATGGCGCTGTAGAGGCGTAAAGATACCGCCCGGATGTACGCCAAAAGCAGTCACGCCATACTGATCCCATTTGCGGTCGGCCCCCAGTGCGAAGAGGGCATTGGCAGATTTCGCCTGCGCATAGGCATTCCACTTATCGTATTCTGTGCGCTCATAATGTGGATCATCCCAGTTCACGTCGCCGCGAATATGCGCGGTTGAGGACAGCGCCACCAACCGGGAAGTCCCGGCTTTCTGTAGCGCTGGCAAGAGGCCGACCGCCAGCGCCATATGACCGAGGTGATTGACCCCGAACTGACGCTCCCAGCCCGGCCCGACATGCGAAAGAGGGCAAGCCATGATCCCGGCATTATTGATCAGGATATCTAGCGAACGCCCCGTTCCGACATATTCGCTCGCAAACTTCCGGACAGAGGCGACATCGGCAAGGTCCATGCTCGCAACCTCGATATCACCAGCAACACTGCCCAACGCCTTAGCGGCAACATCAGGGCGACGCGCAGGCACTGTTACAGTTGCGCCGACACTGGCCAGGGCGCGCACCGTTTCAATACCGATGCCGCTATAGCCACCCGTCACAACGGCATGCTTGCCCGACAGGTCGAGCCCCTTAACAACTTCCAGTGCAGGGGTCTTGGCCCCAAATCCTGAACCAATCGGTTTCTGATTCTCTGCGGCCATGCTTTCTCTCCCTGTCTAATTTTTCACCAGCGTGACACCGCATTTCCTGTCATGCAAGGCTCGACAGATTTTTGCCCACTTCTTATCTAGAGTGTAATAGAATGACAGGAGCTGTTTTCATGATCGTTCGGATTGCCGCGTTTCTCACAGCCAGTCTTGCGCTCACCCTACCAGCGCTGGCGCAGTTCGGGCCACCGCGCGATACGCCGCCAACTCAGCGCGAAATCTATGCGGATCGGGCTCTTGCGACGGGTATGCGGTTCAGCACAGGGCTCGCTCGCGATGTCGTCACCGCCGATGATGGTGTTGATCTCGACCGCACTGAGTTCTGGTTTGACGAAGCGCTTGGCGCCTATACCGAGCTTTGCAGTGACAAGACTGCCCCACGGGACTTCTGGGCCCGTAATTGTTACAAGCTTGGCGATATGTATCGCCGCGGCCTCGGCACACCGCAGGACTATGCCAGTGCAGAAATGCATTTCCTGGCGGCCTGTGAGCAAGGCAAGCATATTGAGGCCTGCCTGCAGCAAGCTCATATCGACCATACGGGCAATGCGGGTGAGACAGATTGGCCTCGTGCCCGCAAGCTTTACAGTCAAGCTTGCAGCGCCAAGGAGCCGTCAGGCTGTGCCGGGCTTGGCAACATGCTGTATCGCGGTCAGGGCGGCTTTCCCGACCGCAAACGCGGCGCCCGCCTGCTACAGGATGCCTGCGCCGCCGATTATGAGTGGGCCTGTGAGCGCATTGTCGGCTATGGCCTGACAGAAAAACCAAAGGGCTTCTGAATAAAAAGATTCCAACTGACAGAATGTTGTCAGTTGAGGTAGGTTAGTCAGCCTTGGTCAGAACAAAACCAAGGAGTTCATATGACACAGCACGCTATTGAAATCGTAACCTTCAAACTCACCGAAGGGACAGATGAAGCCACTTTCCTGAAAGCTTCTGAAATTGTCACCAAGTTTGCCAAATCCTGTGACGGCTTTGTCAAACGTCAGCTCTCCAAAGCTGATGATGGCTCGTGGATGGATTACGTGGAATGGGCGACGCTTGAGGACGCCAAGGCCGCAGCCGCGAAGTTCGAGCAGCAAAGCGAGCTTGGGCCATTCATGGC
Organism: Hyphomonas sp. FCG-A18; assembly: GCF_045287255.1. Taxonomy (GTDB): domain Bacteria; phylum Pseudomonadota; class Alphaproteobacteria; order Caulobacterales; family Hyphomonadaceae; genus Henriciella. The sequence goes on along the minus strand of NZ_CP137142.1, from coordinate 439,963 downwards.
TTACCTGGATGGGTCAAGCATCAACCTGAAGCATAACGCCCTGATGCTTAACGCCAGCTAATGCGCCGAACTGACCGCCTCTTTGAACTGATCCAACTGTTTAGAGGCGGTCGCCTTTGGCGCGGCCAGGAGCTTGCCGATCGGCTGGAAGTCTCCCTGCGTACAATTTATCGCGACATTGATAGCCTTGTTGCCTCAGGTATCGCGATCGAAGGCGAGAGAGGCGTTGGTTACCTCCTCAGGGAACCCATCTTTTTACCGCCTCTGACGCTAACGCCGTTGGAACTGGAAGCCTTCCATCTTGGGATGGCCCTGGTCCGCGCTTCTGCGGATGCGGCTCTTGGTGAGGCATCGGATGCCCTAGCCCTCAAGATCAATGAGGTTTTGCCGACAGATCGTCAGCAGGCAAACTTCAGGAAAAGTATGTCGGTTTACATCAAACCGACCCAGCACGATTACGCTGTCCAGGCCCAATTGAGAGAAGCCATAAATACAAGGCGAAAAGCCCTGATCTTTTATAACAGCCTCAAGAGAGTTAGGTCCGAGCGCATCATATGGCCGCTGCATCTTGAGTTCTGGGGCAGTGTCTGGACGCTGACGGCATGGTGCGAACACCGCGCTGATTTTCGCACATTCCGGGCTGATCGAGTTGGCTCCATCACCCTCCTCAAGGACACGTTCAGACCAGAGCCCGGCAAGACTTATCAGGATTTCCTCCAAGCCATGGAGAACAAATGAGCGGGTCGATTTCTGATCTTCGCAATCTGGGACTGAAGACCGAGCGTATGCTGGCCGATGTCGATATCTACCATGCCGACGACCTTCGCGCGCTCGGCTCTGTTGCAGCTTATGCGCGATTAAGATTCCGCTTTGGCAATCGCGTCTCTATTCTTGCACTATATGCGATGGAAGCCGCTTTGCTGGATGTGGATTGGCGACTCTTACCAGACCACACCAAACGTGCCCTTAAGGCCGAGTTCGAGAAATCAGTGTTGCCCTCTGCATAAGTCTGCACTATTTCTGCCTTCGTGGTGATTTGGCCGGCCGGCTTGCAGCCACGTTAAACAAGTCGCTAAAAGGCCGTGCTGTGTGATGCCAGACGTCACCCCGGTCCCTTCCCGACTTGTCATCTCGCTAAGCTGGCCAAGACAGGAGACCGGTTCATGCCGATCAAAATCCCAGATACCTTGCCTGCGCGCGATGTGCTGATTGACGAGGGTGTCTCTGTCATGACGGACAGCGACGCGATCCGTCAGGACATCCGCCCACTACAGATTGGCTTGCTCAATCTGATGCCCAACAAGATTCGCACAGAAACCCAGATCGCCCGCCTGCTCGGCGCGAGCCCCCTACAGATCGAAATGACTCTGGTCATGGTGGGCGGGCACACGCCCAAAAATACCTCGCAGGATCACCTGATCAGTTTCTATCAAAACTGGGAAGACGTGAAGCATCGCAAGTTTGACGGCTTTATCGTTACCGGTGCTCCGATCGAAACCTTGCCCTTTGAAGACGTCAGCTATTGGGAAGAGCTCAAGCAAATCTTCGACTGGACCCGTACACATGTCCATTCCAGCTTTTTCATCTGCTGGGGCGCAATGGCCGCTGCACACCATTTTCATGGCATCCCGAAGTATCAACTCGCGGAGAAAGCGTTCGGGGTCTATCGCCACCAGAATCTTGATCCGGCCTCACCTTTCTTGTCAGGCTTTAGTGACGATTTCCAGATTCCTGTCAGTCGCTGGACCGAAGTGCGTCGCACAGACATTGTCGCATCTCCAGCCCTGAAAATCCTGATGGACAGTAATTTCACTGGTCCTTGCCTGCTCAGCGAGCCTGCGGCGCGTAATCTCTATTGCTTCAACCATATCGAGTATGACTCGACCTCGCTGAAGGAAGAGTATCAGCGCGATGCCGCAGCCGGGAAGCCTATTCGCCCACCGCATGGCTATTTCCCCAATGATGATACCACCGCGCCGCCGCAAAACCGCTGGCGCAGTCATGCGCATCTCCTGTTCGGTAACTGGATCAATCAGGTTTACCAGACGACACCGTTTGAGATTGGTGAAATTGGTGCATAACAGCGCCCATGACCTATTTCACCGACGAACCTGATCACATTACCGAAATCCGCCGCCAGCTGCAGCGCTTTGTGGCCGAGCATGCTCCGCGTGAAAAACGCCGCGAATGGGATCGGGAGTCCACATGGCCGCGTGAGGCTTTCAAAGGGATTGCCGAGATGGGCCTGATCGGCCTGACTATTCCCGAGGAATATGGCGGGATGGGACAGGATATTGTCGGCGCGACCGCCGTGATCGAGGAGCTGGCACAGGCCGGGGCTTTCCTCGCAGGGCCTTACATTCATGCTGCCTTTTATGGCGGGATGAACCTGTCTGAGAATGGCTCAGAAGCGCAGAAACAGGCCCTCCTGCCCAAGATCGCGCGCGGGGAGATGTTCCTCTGCTATGGCCTGTCTGAGCCGAATGTCGGCGGCGATCTTGCCAGCGTCGAAACGCGCGCGGAGATGGATGGCGATGAGATTGTCATCAATGGCGCCAAACGCTGGTGCACCGGCGCGGACTGGTCAGATTATATCTACTGCCTCGTCCGCTCAGGCTCGCCAGAGGATCGTTATAAGAACCTGACCTTCGTTCTGATCCCGACCGATACGCCGGGCATCACAATGCAGGGGATAGAGCACTCCAACCTGCGCTATACCAAATCCATGGACGTTTATTTCGACAATGTCCGCTTGCCGAAGTCTGCGATTGTTGGCGGCGAAGAGAATTGGAATAAGGGCTGGAAACTGCTGGCTGGCCGCGCGCTCGATGTAGAGAAGATTGAGATCACCGCTGTTGCCTATGGCGTGGCCCGCGCTGCGGTTGAAGAGGCCTGGCAATACGCACAGGAACGCGAACAATTCGGCAAGCCTATAGCGCAGCATCAAGCGATCCGGCACAAACTGGTCACTGCCCGCACGAAGCTACAGGCTGCGCGTCACATGCTCTATCATGGCGCCCATCTCGCCAACACGGGCCAGCCCTGCAGCATCGAAACCAGCATGGCAAAACTATTTGTGGCGGATACCGGGGTCGAGATCGCCACGCTCTGCCAACAGGTCATGGGCGCGTATGCTCTATCGGATGCTTATGACATGGAACGTCACGTGCGCGACCTCCTGGGCATGCCAATTGTCGGTGGCTCCAGCGATATGCAAAAGAATAATCTCGCCAGCCTGATGCGGCTCTAGCGTTCGTTCTGATTGCAGGCCAACATTAGTGCCGCCGCTCTCAATAGCTCAGCAGATGCTGTGGCCTTGGTAAAAACACGGCAGTCTGGGTAACGCGCATTCAGGGCAATCTCATTCGCATGACCTGTGTGGAAAATGATCGGTATGCGATCATTGTAGAGCTGATCAGCGACCGGGAAGACTTCCGCATCGGTGAGTTGAACATCAAGGATCGCCACATCGATACTTGCGTCCGAAATAGCTGTACGTGTCCCCTGTAAGGTTGCTGTAGGACCGATAACAACAGCCCCATAGCGCTCCGCGTCCATGCGTAAACTAATCCCGGTAAGCAGTTCGTCCTCAACGATCAAAACTGTTCTGCCAGACAGATGCTGTCCCATATGCTCTGCTGACATAGCATCCTGGCTTGATGCCCCGGACCTGTAGCTACGACCTGGCAATGCTTGTCTAAGCATCGGCGCCCCCTATTTTTAAGGGCCCCATATTTTTACAATAGAGGCCCATATAAATACAGCGCTATATAAAGCAAAAAACTTTAATAAAATGCAAACACCAACAAAGAATCACGCAAAAATCGAAAATCAAAAATCAATTACAACTATACGAAAAAACTATAATCGCATTTATTTATTATAAAAAATAGCAGGAAATAAAAAGCTAAACACCAAACATAGACAGCCCAGCACCAATCGCAGCAACCAATGTAAATAAGAGCGTCAATCCTACCGCAACTATCCGTTGACTGCTCCGACGTCGCTTCGCACCCGGCGGTGTTTCACCCCGCTTGAACCCTTTCAAAGTCCAGGCATTGGTGAAGAATCCAAACGCCGCCAGAAACGCACACACTGCTGCGCCAATCACACCCCCTAATATCCCAAGTGCCCCTGCGGCCAAAAGCATAATCGCTGTCGGACCAGAGACCGCCTTGAGCAGGTTGCGCACCTGCCGATCGGCGCGCCCAGCATCGAGACCATCATAGAAGCAATTGGGCGCAATAATCGCGGCAACCCAGCCCGCACCCGTTGCAAGCCCCAACAGGAGCGTGGCTCCACCCTGACCAAAATCACGGATAACATCCAACATAGCGGAACCTCCCATTCCATAGTGGAAAGGAGCTATCGCGATTCGGGGCTTTAGGATGAGGAGCAGGCTTTAGGAGATGCGCTCGTCCAGAGTCAGTGACGCATAAACGTCACTCAGCTTGTCGATATAACGGCTGGCGCGGTCGATTGAGGCTTCTACTGTCGTGAGAGCAAGCTCAGCCTCCAACCGCTCAGGACCAGCCTGACCGTCCAACTCAGTCATCACATCCAGGAAAGACATTCGAGACTTCTTGGCCAGAACCAGCGCTTCTTCAAACGCCACAATATCCTTACGCAGGGTTTTGTGATCGTCTTCGTCGTCAAGCTCTTCGAGTAGCCCCTCAACCTTGGCTGTGATCTCATCCAATCGCGCAGTAACCCATGTCGCATCCGCTTCAACAGTTTTATAGACTACAGCAGGACTGGCCGTATCAATCTGCACACGCTCGCGATAGGCCGTATCGGTCATGTCAACCTTGTCGCCATGGGCCAGCATGTTGAAGACTTGCGAGAAACCATTGCTCTTGGTGACGAAGCCGCGCTCATAAACAGCATCTGAAAAACTTGAGCATTTATCGCGGAAGTCAGATTGATCAACACTGACATTTGCGGAGACCAGCATTGAGGCTGGTGCCATAGAAACCGTCGCACACCCGCCAAGGGCCAGTAAGGAGATCAATCCGATCACTGCAATACGCATCAGGCAATACCCGCCATTTCTGTTTGCACCTGCAATAGTCATTAGGAGGTGCTAAAAAAGGAGTCACCCCCTTTATTCACATTCTGACAGCCGATAGGTGAAGAGGTGATGAACAAAGGCAATCCATGCTCAAACTTTATGCACCTATAGAAGCCCGCAAGAGCGGATTCCTGCGCGTTAGCGACCTGCACGAGGTCTATTGGGAGGAATCGGGCAACCCGGACGGCCTTCCTGTGATTGGTCTGCATGGCGGTCCCGGCGGTGGTTCCAGCCCGGATATGCGTCGCTTTTTTGACCCGAGAATCTATCGCATCATTCTGATGGATCAGCGCGGTTGCGGAAAATCCACGCCACATTCTGAACTCCGCGAAAATGATACCTGGGCGCTGGTTGACGATATTGAGAGCCTGCGCGAGCATCTGGGTATCGATAAATGGGTCGTATTTGGTGGCTCATGGGGTTCAACCCTGTCTCTGGCCTATGCGGTTACGCATACAGAACGCGTCATTGGCCTGATCCTGCGCGGTATTTTCCTGCTGACCAAGGCTGAAGTGAGCTGGTTCTATCAGGAAGGGGCGAGCCGCCTATTCCCGGATTCCTATGACCGTTATATTGCTCCAATCCCGGAGGATGAACGCGGCGATCTGCTCAACGCCTTCTATAAACGCCTGACAGGGGACGACGCCGCTGCGCGCAGCCGCGCCGCCAAAGCCTGGGCCTGTTGGGAAGGCGAAACCGTCACCCTGCAAGGGCCAACCTCACTCGCCAAACGGTTTGAGGAAGACACATTCGCCGATGCCTTCGCGCGGATTGAATGCCACTATTTCGTCAATGAGGGATTCTTCCCTGAAGATGGCTGGCTACTGAAACAGGCGGCTGCCAAACTACAGGACGTTCCGGGCATTATCGTTCACGGGCGCTATGATGTTGTAACGCCACTTTCCACCGCTTGGGCACTGAAGAAAGCCTGGCCGAAGGCCGATCTGCACGTCATTCCCGCTGCGGGTCATTCCAGCATGGAACCTGGCATTGTCGACAAACTGCTTCGGGCGACACGCGATTTCGGCCGCCGTTTCGGATAGGACAACACTCATGTTTCAGATCACAGCCCGTGGCCCCCGCGCCGAGATTGAAGCCGCATGGGATCATCTCGCCTGGACCGATCCGTCGCCAGCCGGCGCAGTAGATGCCAAGGAAGACACGCGCCTGACCTGGCGGCTGGATGCCTATGCTGAGACCGAAGAAGCGGCAAAAGCCTGTATCGCTCTGATCGCCGAGGTCTCGCCAAATCTGAATGCCGCCATTGAGGCGCTAGAGGATCGCGACTGGGTGACCCTGTCACTTGAGGGACTACCGCCTGTACGGGCGGGGCGGTTCATTGTTGCAGGCAGCCATGCCCTCGCCAGAACAGCGCCGGGCAAGACAGACATCCTGATTGAAGCTGGCCCTGCCTTCGGGACTGGCCACCATGGGACAACGCTTGGCTGCCTGCTCGGATATGAGCATGTGCTGCGCACGGGCGTACCGGGTAAGGTGCTTGATGTCGGAACCGGATCTGGCGTCCTCGCCATTGCCGCGATCAAAACCGGGGCTCAGCGCGCCATTGGGACAGAGATTGATCGTCAGAGCGTCCATGTTGCGAATGAAAACGCGGCCAAGAATAATGTCGCCAACCGCTTTCGCACCTATCACACACGCGGATCGGGGAACGCGCTCATTCAATCCACAGCGCCCTATGATCTGGTTTTTGCGAATATCCTCGCCCGGCCATTGATCGGCCTGTCAGGCGAGATTACCCGCCTGACTGCCAATAAGGGGCATATCATCCTGTCCGGTCTGCTGACCCATCAGGAACCTTTGGTCCGCGCCGCTTATACCGGGCGCGGACTCAGTCTGGTCAAACGCATCCGCCGCGACGGATGGTCAACACTGGTCTTTCGTAAGGCCGCTTAGGCCGCGCGGGCCAGACGGCGCGCAAAACGGGCATTACGCTTGGCCAGAACACGTGTGCGCTCTGTTTTGGCAGGCGCAGCATCCGCAACCCGGACTGGCGTCACAGGTGTGATTTCCTGTACATTTACAGTTTCAACCTTGCGCGCACCAATCATTGGAAACAGCGCCTGCAGGCCAGCATAGCCACGAGCAATCATTACATTTTTCATCGTTCAAATTCCTTGGGAGGAGAGTTTTTATCTTTTGTTGCAGCGCAATATAGTCATGTTTCGTTGCAAATAAATAAACAAAATAGAAGAAGTGAATGCATATTCGCATAGCTAACTTTCCCCTTTGCACGCTATGCCTTCCCGCGCTACCTGAAGGGTATGAGACAGAATTTCGACGTTAAGGGCGGCCCACAGATTGGTCGTCAAAATCTCCCCAAGCTGCGAGCCGAAATGGCAAAGCAAGGGTTGAGTGGTTTCTATGTTCCCCATGAGGACGAGTTCCAGAATGAGTACCTGCCCGATGCCAATGAGCGCCTTGCATGGATCAGCGGATTCACCGGCTCTTATGGCTCGGCCATGGTCCTCGCCGAAACCGCTGTCCTGTTCATTGACGGACGCTACACGATTCAGGCCGCCGATCAGACCGATCATGACCTGTTCGAGCGGGTTGCCGTTCCCGATCCCGGCCCCTTCGGCTGGCTCGCGGCGCAAAACCTCACCGGCGCCATTATCGGCTATGACCCGGCGCTGATGACGCCGAATGATGTCGCGACCTTCACCGCAGCCGCCACAAAAGCCGGGGCGCGCGTCAAATCCGTTACAGAGAACCCGATCGACCTTGCATGGAGCGAGCGCCCGGACCAGCCGCAAGCCCCGGTTCACCCCCACGCGATCGAACATGCTGGCACGTCCAGTCACGACAAGCGCCAACAGATCGCGCAAGCCCTGCGCGCGGACAAGGCTGACGCCGCCATCATTACGGCCCCGGCCTCCATCGCCTGGCTGTTTAACATTCGCGGCGGCGATGTCGCATGTAGCCCCCTGCCGCTCGCCCGCGCAGTGATCCGCAGTGATGGCAGCGCCGAGCTATTCCTCGACCCGGCCAAAGAAACTGACGGGCTGCGCGCGCATCTCGGTAATGAGGTGACGCTGACACCCTATACCGATCTTGAGCCCCGCCTACGCGAGTTAAAGGGGCAGACAATCAGCCTTGATCCCGGTCTCGCCTCAGCCTGGTTCTTCCAGACCCTGGAAGACGCAGGCGCAACCATTCTGCCCCAGATGGACCCGGTCCAGCTCCCCAAAGCCTGTAAGAATGCCGCTGAGCTACAAGGCTCTGCCGCCGCTCATCGCCGCGATGGTGCCGCGATCACGCGCTTCCTGCACTGGCTCGACACCGACGCCCAGTCCGGCAAGATCACAGAGATCGATGCCGCAATGAAGCTGGAATCTTTCCGCAATGAGCTTCCCGGCCTGCAAGACCTCTCTTTCGAGACGATTTCCGGCGCTGGCCCCAATGGCGCGCTGCCGCATTACCGGGTCAATTCTGCCTCCAACCGCCTGCTGGAGCGCGGCAGCCTCTATCTCGTCGACAGTGGCGGCCAGTATCCTGATGGCACAACAGACATCACGCGCACCGTCCCGATTGGCACCCCCAGCGCCGACATGATACGCCATTACACGCTGGTCCTGAAAGGCCATATCGCGCTCGACCGTGTCCGCTTCCCGGAGGGGACAACCGGCACCCATCTCGATATTCTCGCCCGCCATGCCCTATGGCAAGCTGGCCTCGACTATGATCACGGCACTGGCCATGGCGTCGGCGTCTATCTCGGCGTGCATGAAGGGCCACAGCGCATTGCCAAGCCGTGGAACGCCATCCCGCTCGCACCGGGCATGATCGTCTCGAACGAGCCAGGTTTCTACAAAGAAGGCGCCTACGGCATCCGGATTGAGAACCTGCAATATGTCACCCCGCCAGAGCCGATTGAGGGCGGCGAGCGTGACATGCTCGGCTTTGAGTGCCTGACCTTCGCGCCGCTCGCCCGTGGCCTGATTGATACCGGCCTGCTCAGCAGTGAGGAGCGCGACTGGGTCGATGACTATCACCAGCGCGTGATGGCCGAGATTGGCGACCTGGTCGACGGCGAAGTCAAAGACTGGCTAAACGCCGCCTGCGCCGCGCTTTAGGCCCTCTCATATCCCCGCCGGGTGCTGTATGTCCCCACCCTAACTCCCTGCGTATCCTTGCCAAGTCCTCTCCAGACCCCTGTTTTTGGGGGATAAAGTATGGGATAGGGTGTGTGGGTGATGATGGACAGGATCGGGAGGAAGCCATGTTTATCGGCCATTATGCAGCGGCGTTTGCCGCGCGCGGGGTGAAGCCCGCCATCCCGCTCTGGCAGCTTTTCGTGGCCGTGCAGCTCGTCGATTTTGCCTGGGCGATCCTCGTCCTGCTCGGTATTGAACGGTTTGACATCACGCCCGGCTTCATGCCCGCCTCGATCCTCGACCTGCACCATATGCCCTATACGCACAGCCTTGTTGCTGTTGTGCTGTGGGCGGTGGGCGCGGGCATTCTCTATGCCGTCTTGCGACGTGGGGCAGGCGCGGTGGCGGCGGGCCTGATCATTAGCTTTGCGGTGTTCTCGCACTGGCTGACCGACCTGATCGCGCATGGCCCGGACCTCGCGCTTTGGTTTGGCGGGCCGAAGGTTGGCCTTGGCCTGTGGAACAGCCTGCTCTGGACGCAAGTGGTTGAAATCGGGGGGCTTTTGCTTGGCGGGGCGATTTATATCCTAAACACGCGGGCCAAGGGGAACTGGGGGAAGATTGCCCCCTATGCGCTGATCGGCTTCATGATTTTCTTGCAGATTTACAATCACTTGCCGCTGGATCACCCGCCATCGATCCCGCAATTCGCGATTATGGGCCTGTTTGCCTATACGCTCCTTTGTGTGCTGGCCTGGGCAACTGATCGTACGCGCGCGCCCAAGTAAGCGCGTATGAGGACAAGCCATAGCCAGCGGCATGGAAAGCCTCTAAAGGGGGCGCACAAGACGCAAGATCCAAGGGTGGACAAAAGCGCCTTTTGAGACTGCGAAAGCACTGAAATGACTGAGAAAAATACGATTGCCGCGCCGCTCGCGCTGGCCCTGTCGGCGCGTGGCTATGACACGCTGACCCCTGTGCAAGAGGCGATGCTGGACCCGGCACTGGAGGGCGAGGATCTCCTCGTCTCGGCGCAAACCGGATCGGGTAAGACCGTCGCGTTTGGGCTCGCCATGGCGCAAACGCTGCTGTCAGGCGAGGAGAAACTCCCGCAGGCCGGGCCACCATTGGCACTGATCATTGCGCCAACGCGGGAGCTGGCCCAGCAGGTGCAGCGCGAACTGCAATGGCTGTACAAGGAAGCCGGAGGCCGCATTGCCTGCTGTGTCGGCGGTATGGACCCACGTGAGGAACGCCGGGTTCTGGAGCGCGGGACGCATGTGGTTGTCGGCACGCCAGGGCGTCTCTCCGACCATTTGCGACGTGGGGGTCTCGATCTCGACCTCATCCGCGCGGTCGTCCTCGATGAGGCTGATGAAATGCTCGACATGGGCTTCCGTGAAGAGCTGGAACATATCCTCTCCGAAGCCCCTCTTGATCGTCGTACACTCATGTTCTCAGCCACGGTTTCAAAGCCGATTGCGCGTCTGGCTGAGAACTTTCAGAATGATGCGGTACGGGTGAACACGGTCTCTCGCGAGGACCAGCATGCCGATATTGAGTATCAGGCCCTGACGGTTCAGCCCTCCGACATTGAAAGCGCCGTGATCAATGTCCTGCGCTTTCATGATGCGCAGAATGCGATCGTTTTTGTCTCACGCCGTGATGCGGTGAACCGCCTGACCAGCCGCCTGAACAATCGCGGATTCTCCGTGGTCGCCCTGTCTGGCGAGTACACCCAGAAAGAGCGTACCAATGCCATTCAGGCCATGCGCGATGGCCGCGCGCGCGTGTGTGTGGCGACGGATGTGGCGGCCCGTGGGCTCGACCTGCCGGGGCTTGATCTGGTGGTTCACGCTGAGCTGCCGCGTAATAAAGAAGGCCTGTTACATCGTTCTGGTCGGACAGGCCGCGCGGGCCGTAAGGGTGTCTGCGCGCTGATCGTTCCGGTTCGCTCGCGCCGTAGAACAGAGCGCTTGCTTCAGGATGCGGGCGTTGAAGCCGTATGGGCCAATCCTCCAAGCGTCGCCGATATTGAAGCGCAGGACGATGCGCGCCTGCTCAATCATGAAACCCTGTCTGATCCCATTCGCGATGGCGAGCGCCCCTTAGCCACGGCTTTACTGGCTAAATATGGCGCGGACCAGATCGCTGCCGCCTTCATTCGCGTCCAACGCGAAGGTCGCTCTGCCCCCGAAGACATTCGCGAAGTGGATGATGATTTCGGCGCGCGTGATGACCGCAGGTCCCGTCACCGGGAAGATCGCTTCCCCCGCGAGGATAAACGCCGCTCGCGCAAGCAGGAGCCAGATTTCGCCGATGGCGCATGGATCACGCTCAGTGTGGGCCGTAAAACCAATGCCGACCCAAAATGGATCTTGCCCATGCTTTGCAAGGCTGGCGGCATCACGCGGGATCAGATTGGTAATATCCGGATCGGGGCAACCCTGACCCATGTTGAGCTAAAGCCTGATGCAGCCGACACGATCATCACCAAAGGTGGCCCGGAAGGCCGGATCGATAAGAGCCTGACGGTTAACCGCGCCAGCGGCCCGCCAGCCGAGGATGAGTATCACAGCAAAGGCCCTCGCAAGCCGGGCTTTAAAGGCAAGCAAGGCGGCAAGCCACCTTTCAAAGGCAAACCGCGCTTTGCAAAAGATGGCGATCGCCCTGCCCGCAACCGCGACGAGGAACCACGAAAGAAGAAAGCCCGCTGGGCCGACGATGATCCGCGCAAGGCGAAGAACAAGCCCAACCCAAAAGACAAGGGCAAACCAAAGTGGGCACCGGATAAAGCGGGAAAGAAACCACGCAAGCCACGCCATACAGAAGCGGCTTCTGGAACCGCGCGCATCGTCAAGAAGAAGCCCCGCAAAACGGACGGATGACGCTATGGCGCATAGCCTGCAAGACTAAAGTGAACTAGATAAGCTCTCAGATATCAGGAGCTTCCAATGACCCGTCTTTTCGCATCAACAGCCATTCTCGCGCTTGCCGCCGCCTGTAGTCCCGCCACTGAAACACCTGCGCCAGCAACAGAAACAGCACCAGCCGAGGGCGTCGTGCTATCCTATACGGATGCTTTCGTTATGGAACCGATTGGTGGACGGGACATGACCATGGGCGGGGTCACCCTGTCAGCCATGGGCGGTGATGTTACGCTGACCAGCGCCTCCTCCCCGGCATTCGGCACGATTGAGCTGCACACAATGGCGATGGTCGACGACAAGATGACCATGCGCAAAGTCGAAAGCTTTGAGATCGCTGATGGCGGCGAGCTGAAGCTGGAACGCGGCGGCAATCACATGATGATGTTTGATGTCAGCGAAGATGTTGTGGGCGGCGAAACTGTCGACATCACGTTGAACTTTGATGCGGGCGGTAAGGCCCAGACTCTGGTCATCGAGGCCAATGTCCGCGTGGTTGGAGAGTAGCGTGTCAGATATCTCTCCCGAACAGCAAGATAAACTGGATGCCGCTGCGTTTCGGCGGCTCCTGTCGCATCTGGATAAGAATAAGGATGTTCAGAATATCGACCTGATGATCCTTGCTGATTTCTGTCGCAACTGTCTTGGCGACTGGTATCGCGAAGCCGCTGAAGCTGAAGGGCTTGAGCTTTCAAAAGAAGCCGCACGCGAACGAGTCTACGGCATGCCGTACGCAGATTGGAAAGCGAAATATCAGACCGAGGCTACGCCCGAACAGATGGCCGCATTCAAAGCGCGGCGGCCTGAGAAAGCTTAGCGCCCGACAATCATATCCTGGAACGCATTGATGCGCGGAACGATTTCCTCACGGAAACGACGGCCATTGAACACGCCATAATGACCGACACCGGGCTGGATATAGTCGGTCTGCATGTTTTCCGGGATATTGATGCAGAGGTCATGCGCGGCCTGTGTCTGGCCGATGCCTGAAATATCGTCTTTCTCACCCTCAACCGTCATCAGGCCAACCGTTTCGATTGCGCCCGGATTGACCAGACGCTCGCCGCGATAGCGGAAAATACCCCGCGCCAGTTTGTGCGCCCGGAACACCCGGCGAATGGTTTGCAGGTAAAACTCTTCGGTCAGATCGAGCACAGCCAGATATTCATCATAGAAAGCCCGGTGTTTCTCAGCGCTGTCCTCATCGCCTTCAACCAAGTGATCAAAGAAACGCGCCTGTGCATCGACATGGCGATCCCAGTTCATGTGCATGAATGAGGTCAGCTGCACAAAGCCCGGATAGACCCGGCGCATCATGCCCGGCCATGGCGCTGGGACCGTGTAGATCATCTTCTCGCGAAACCAGTCGAAAGAGCGTTCTTCCGCCAACAGATTTGGCACCGTCGGGGATTTCCGGGCATCAATCGGGCTGCCCATATATGTCATGGTTGCAGGCAAAGCTGGATCATTATCCTCAGCCATCATAGAGATTGCCGCAAGAACTGGTGGTCCGGGCTGACAAACGGCAACAACATGCGCACCGCCGCCAAGATGCTGCAACGACCAGCGGATGTGATCAATATAATCGTCAAGATCAAACCGTCCGAGCCAGACAGGCGCCATTTTCGCATCGGTCCAGTCGGTGATGTAAACCTCATGGGTCGGTAGAAAGGCCTCAACTGTGCCCCTCAACAAGGTCGCAAAGTGACCTGACATAGGCGCACAAATCAGCAGGCGTGGGCGACCAGCTGGCGCACCCTCAGTTTGAAAATGGATCAGCTTGCACCAGGGCGAGGACCAGCTGACGACAGGAGCAACAGGCAGGGTCTTACCGCCAATCTCAGTGGTTGGAATCTGCCATTCTGGCTTACCATAATAGCGAGTGGCGCGCTCAAAAACACTTGTAACGGCGAGGGTTGAACGTCCAAACCCGGTTTCCCTTAAGGGGTTCAGGGGGGCTTCCAGCCATGCTTTCGTGCCCTTGGCCGCCAGGCGCATTGGCGCCATTGCCGCACGGTTCATCTCAACCAGTGTATAAAGCATACAGGTTCAACCCTTCCATGTTGCAGCGCAACATAGGGCAGAAATCCATATCTGCAAAGGGTTTGGCCTCAGACCAAGGTCTTCGGCCTAGCTGACATGCTCGGCGATGCAGGCCGCCATACTCTCAGGATCGCTATCAACGTCAGAGAAAAACGTCTTCAATTGCCAGTTCTCATCCATCAGATAGGTCAGCGATGTATGGTCCATAGTGTAGTCCGCGAGACTACCCGGCTGCTCAATCCGGCTATAGTCAGCAATAAAAGCATCCGCCGCCGCGCGGATCTGCTCCGGTGTACCTGTCAGGCCAATCACATTGTCAGGAAACGCATCCAACCCAAGATACTGGGCCAGAACTTCTGGCGTATCGCGCTCCGGATCAATTGAGATGAAGGCGGTTTGTGGCGCTTCGACGCCTTCAGGCAAACGGTCATAAGCGTTTTTGATGCGCACCAGCGTACCAGGGCAGATATCCGGACAATAAGTGAACCCAAAGAAAACCAATGTCGGTTTTCCCATAAAATCGGCTTCCGTCATAACTTGCCCGGTATGGGCCGTCAGCTCAAACGGTCCGCCAATCTCGGCATAGGCCCGGGTTGAGCATCCAGCCTGCGCGCCCCCGGCGGACGGGTCGGGGGTATTTGAACCACACGCAGCAAGGGCCAACGCGCTTGCGCCTGCGAAGAACAGCTGTATCGTTTTCATAAGTGCGATATGCGCAGGCCTGACAAAAATGAGCAGGTGGCGCAGTGCCGCATCAAGGAGGCGTTTTGGACGATACAAGAGCAAACCGCTCAGGTCTCGACGAGGCTTTGTTCAGTCTTCTGCCAGAAGGCTTGTCGACGATTGATGCAGCGCGTGGACGCACGCGCCTTGCCACCTTGATGACCCTGCGCTGGATGGCCGTTGGCGGACAAACGCTGGCTGTTCTGATTGTCTACTTTGGTTTCGACTTCAATTTGCCGCTGGGGCTGTGTCTGACGGTTATTGCCGCCAGTGCCTGGCTCAACGTCTTCTTATCCTTTGCCAGCCCAGCCCCGCGCCTTCTGGAAGGTTGGGAAGCCTTATTCCAGCATGGCTTTGACGTTGTTCAGCTCGCTTTGCTGATCACGCTCACTGGCGGGTTGTCCAATCCGTTCCTGCTCTTCCTGATTGCCCCGGTCACGGTCGCCGCTTCATCCCTTCGGGCCAGAGATACAACAATCGTTGCCGCAATTGCGATTGTTGCGGCGGGCGTGATGCCGTTCATCGCGCTCGACCTGCCCTGGCGGCCCGGGGATGACCTGACTCTGCCACCATTGTTTGAGTGGGGGCATTTCGCAGCCCTTTGTATCGGGATTGTGTTCTTTGCCTTGTCCGCTCTGCGTATCAATGAGGATGAAGCGCGTCTGGTTCAGGCCCTCGACGCGGCGAGTGTCGTCATGGCACGGGAACAGCGACTTTCAGCGCTTGGGGCAATGTCCGCGATGACCGCTCATGAGCTTGGCACACCACTGGCCACTATTCATCTGGTCTCACGTGAGCTGCTCGCCATGCTGCCCGAAGATAGTCCACACCGCGAAGATGCGAGCCTGCTGGCAGAACAAGCCGAGCGCTGCCGGGTCATCTTGCGCAAACTCGGGGAAGCGCGCGAAGCCAGCGATATCGTACACGCACAAATGCCGCTCAGCGCTCTGGTTGAGGAAGCTGCCGCGCCTCACAAGGGCCTCGGCGTTAATGTCCGCGTGACCTACGAAGCTGGCGAAGGCGGGGAAGAAAAAGTCCCCGTTATCCGGCGTAGCCCGGAAATCCTGCACGCGCTTGGGGCCTTTATCGAAAACGCGGTAAGCTTTGCCGACACGGAAGTCCGCGTTGTCGCCAGTTGGACCGCCAACCAATACACTGTCACCATTCGTGATGATGGCCCCGGCTTTGCGCCTGAAGTCATGCCCAAACTGGGTGAGCCCTATGTCTCACAACGCAGCGAGGCTCACCTTGGTGGCGGTGACATGGGACTTGGCTTCTTTATTGCAAAAACCTTGATTGAACGTTCTGGTGGGCGTATTGCGACACGCAACCGCGCGGCACCACGCCGCGGCGCGCTTGTTCAGGCCATATGGCCGCGTTCTGCCCTGAACACGTTGGAAACAGAGACAAACCCCTTAGGTATTGTCCCGTAAAGGAGCTCAGTATGGAACCGCCCGTCACAGTAAAAGTCCATGAAGGCCTGAAGGACATCGAAGAGAAAACCTGTCTTGTTCTTGATGATGATGGCCCATTTTTGCAACGTCTATCCCGCGCATTGACCCAGCGTGGTTTTGTCGTCTCGTCCGTTTCAAAAGTCTCTGAGGCGCGCGACATTGCCCGTTTGAACCCACCCGCCTTTGCCGTGCTGGACCTGCGTCTGGAAGATGGTTCCGGCTTGGATGTAGTCGAAGTCCTGCATCGCTATCGTCCCGAGGCTCGCGCCGTTATTCTAACCGGCTATGGCGCGATCGCCACGGCTGTTGCTGCGGTGAAAGCTGGCGCGGTTGATTACCTGTCTAAGCCTGCGGATGTGGAAGATATTGTCCGTGCACTCGTCAATACTGGCGAGGGTATGCCGGAACCACCAGAGAACCCAATGTCCGCTGATCGGGTCCGTTGGGAGCATATCCAGCGTGTCTATGAGCTGTGCAACCACAATGTCAGCGAGACCGCCCGACGCCTGAACATGCACCGCCGGACGCTACAGCGTATTCTGGCCAAGCGCGCCCCGCGCTAACACGAGCAGATTCATAGCAAGGGCTTTAGTTAGCCCTTGCGTTTGGACGATCTGCGCCGACCAAAACCTAAAGCTCACGCGCTGCGAGGTATGGACCTTCTGAAATGCTGGCCCAACCGCGCAGCTTTTTCAGGGCTTCTTCAAAGCTTTCATAAATCCGGCGCTCCAGATCACCCCCTGATCCGGCATCGCTACGAATATCAGCTGAGATCTCCTGCACCCGCGCCATCACCTCGTCCGGGAAGCGGCGCAGCTGCACGCCTTCCTCATTGACGAGCTTCTCAAGATAGACACCGTTCTGATAGGCAAACTCGCCAACAGAGAGATGGTTTACCTCATTACAGGCGCTGCGAATAATCGCCTGCTCGGTCGGGGTTAGGCTGTCCCACTTGCGGCGATTGATACCCACGGCCAGTGCGCTGCCCGGCTCATGGAAACCCGGACCATAATGAAATTTCGCCTCGCGGTGGAACCCCAGGAAATAGTCATTCCAGGGGCCAACCCATTCAGTTGCATCGATCCGGCCTGTTTGTAGCGCCTGATAAATCTCATTCCCAGGCAAGGCCTCGGCTGCGCCGCCAAGCGCGCGGATAACATCCCCGCCAAGGCCCGGAATCCGCATCTTCAGGCCGCGAAAATCGTCGAGGCTGTTCACTTCAGTGCGAAACCAGCCCCCCATCTGATGGCCCGTATTGGCGCCCTGGAAGGCGATGATACCATACTGGCCGGACAGTTCTTCCCAAAGCGCCTGACCGCCGCCAAAATCGATCCAGCCCATAATTTCTGCCGCCGTCATCCCCATCGGAACCGCGGTGAAGAAGTTGAACGCCTTGGATTTGGACTGCCAGTAATACTCAGCGCCATGATACATGTCGGCATTACCTGAAGCGACCGTGTCAAAGGCTTCAAACGCCGGGACGAGTTCGCCAGCGGCATAGACCTGAACCTGCATGTCACCGCCCGATAGCGCTTCAATCCGCTCCGCCACGCGCGTCGCCGCCATACCAAGGCCCGGCAAGTCCTTGGGCCAAGTCGTTGTCATGGTCAGGCGCGTTTTCTTGCGCCGCACAGCCGGGGCCGCAGGGCCACCTTCACTGCTCGTACCTTGGCCACAGGCTGTTGCAGCCAGACCCGCTGTACCCAAAGCAGCAGCCCCCAGCAATTTACGGCGATCCATCATCCGCCTCTCCCTCAAATCTGAAATGTTAGTCGTGGTCTTTCAAACGGCGCCATCGCCCACCATCGAGAACCTCTAATGGCGTGAACCGGCGCTTATAGTCCATCTTGGCACTGCCCTTGATCCAATAGCCCAGATAGACATGCGGCAAGCTGAGCTCAGCGGAATGAAGAATGTGATCCAGAATCAGGTAAGTCCCAAGGCTGCGGCGGCGCTGGGCAGGATCAAAGAAGGTGTAAACCATCGAGAAGCCATCGCGCATGACATCCGTCAGTGAGACCGCGACCAGCGGGGCATTATCGGCGCGGCCCAGCCGATACTCAAATAACAGAGTCTGAACCGGGCTTTCATTGACCATCGCGCAATATTCCCGAAAGCCCATATCAGACATCCCGCCACCTTCATGGCGAGAGCCGAGATAGGCTTTGAGCAAACGATATTGCTCTCGTGTCGCTTTGGCCTGAACAGGCTCACGAACTAGGTCTATATTGGTTCTGACGATCCGGCGCTGATTTCGACTTGGTTGAAACGCGCTGGCATCAACCCGAACCGAGCGACAGGCATTACAGGTCGGGCAAGCCGGGCGATAAGCCACGCCCTGACTGCGACGGAACCCTGCCTGGCTCAACTGGTTATGCAGAGCATCGGGATTATCCTGCGTGAGATGGGTGAAGCCTTTGCGTTCGACCCGGTTCGGCAGGTACGGACATGGGCTTGCTCCCGTCACATAGAAACGTAAATCCCTGTGAACACCGGGTACCCGAAAGAGCGACTCATCAAGCTTCATATGTCCAATCTGTCAGCTACAAGGCCAAACGCCAAGGGGCTACAACCGTGAAGGTTGCCCATATCAGAATCACAAGCGGTCCACCAAACCTTACAAAATCGCCAAACTTGTAATGTCCAGGGGCCATAACGAGCATATTTGTCTGATACGCGATCGGGGTCGCAAAAGCACAATTAGCGGCATAAATGACCGCCAGAAGGAAGGGAAGTGGCTCTGCACCGAGTTGATCGGCGGCGCTCAAAGCAATTGGGGCAAACAGGACGGCTGTGGCTGCATTGCTTAGGATATTGGTCAGAATAGCCACGGCCAGGAAGATCGCCGATGCCACCGCCAAGGTCCCATAAGGCGAGGTCAACGCAACAACCAGATGAGCAATCAGGTCTGCCGCCCCGGTCAATTCAAGCGATGTCCCCATCGCCAAAGCGGCGGCGATCACCAGATAAATCCGCAAGTCCAGCGCACGGCTTGCCTGCCGCGAATTCAGACATTGCAGAACGATCATCGCGGTCGCAGCCACAACCGACGCGATCGTAATGCTCACCAGATTGAGCGCAGCCACCCCAACCATGGCGATGGTCACTAATCGCGCTAACTGAGCCTTGGTCGTTGTCGGGAACTCAGTCTGCGACCATTCCAGCAGGATAATATCCCGGTTCGTACGAAGGTTCCGAAACGCTGCCACCGGGCCACACAGCAACAAGGTATCCCCCGCCTCAAGACGGATTTCACCCAGCTTCGTGCGGATCATTCGGCTGCGCCGCTGAATGCCCAGTGTCACCGCATTGGTGAGACGGCGGAAGCCAAGCATCTCGACTGTGCGCCCCGCCATCCGGGAACCGGGCGCAATAACGGCCTCAACCAAGCCAAGCTGGCTATCAGGATTGTCTGAATCGCTGACCTCATTCTGCCAGATATCCTCAAGCATATCCGGTTTCCCGGCGAGGAGGTCTGTCAATGCCTGACGGGTGGCTGCGACAATCACCAAATCACCAGGCTTCAGGGAAACCTCGTCATAAGGCGGCAGGATGGCCTTCTCTCCGCGCTGGATCATGCGGACCGTCATGTCCTTCAGCTCTGGGAACATACCCGCGACTGAGGTTTTGCCATCAAGGAAATGCCCGGGTGTGACCTCAAACTGAGCCACAAATTGTTTGCTGGAAATTGCAAACGTCTCGGCAAACCCGGCCCGGCTCGGTAACAGGATCGGCGCAGCGATCAAGATATAGATGAGGCCCACGCCAGCCAGAATAAGTCCCATTTCCGTCTGCGCAAAAAAGCCGAGATCAACGCCTTCAATCCGCTTATAGGCATCAGCGGCCAGGAGGTTCGTACTCGTCCCGATCAGGGTGGTCATCCCGGCGAGAATTGAGACAAAGCTCAGCGGGATCATCAGTCGTGAAGTCGAAGCTCCCATGCGCGCAGCCATGGCCGACATGATTGGCAGGAACATGATCACAACCGGGGTGTTATTGGTAAAAGCGCTGGTCACAAAGACCGCCGCAAACGCCATCAGCAGGGTAATGCGTGGTCGCCGGTCATATGAGCGTACCAGCGCCTTGGTTGGCCCTTCCAGAGCGCCCGTCTGGAACAGGCCCTGCCCAACCACCAGAAGCGCCATAATCGTGATCAAAGCCGGGTTGGCAAAACCACTGAACAGCTCACCGGGTGTAATCGGGTCACCATCAGCGCCAACGGCGCCGGGGATCGTAAACAGGATCAATAGACCGGTGATGATGCCAACAGAGACGACCTCCATCGACCAGCGATCCATCATATACAAAATGATCGCCGCGACGACCGCGAGCAAGCTCGCCCACATAGGCCAATGGACAAGAATGTCAGCGCTCATATGTCCTCGCCATCCTATTGATCTGACTGCAGAATCTATTTCGCAGGCTTATCGAATGACAGGACTATGGAGATGCGGCGATTGGCTGGCAAGTGGGGGTTTTCGACGATTAGCGGACGCGTCGCAGCAAGCCCTGTCACAGCGCGGATACGCGCAGCCTCAACCCCTGCATTTTCCAGAAGGCGACGCGCCGAGTTCGCACGATCAGCCGACAATTCCCAATTGGAGTAACCCTCTGTTGTGCTGGGGTGGGCATCGGTGTGCCCTTCCAGGGTGATTGGCAGCCCGGTTGCGGCAATCGCTCGTCCGGCAAGAGCCACAAGCGCTTCACCACGCGCATTCAAACGCCCTTCCCCCATTGCGAATAGAGGTGCAGTCGCCATGTCTGTCAGCTCAAGGCGGACTTCCAATGGCGCATGGCTCACACGCACACTATCCGAATAGTCAGCCAGTGCTGGATCAGCCTTCAGAGCGCTCGCCAAATCTTCAGCCCGCGTATCGACCTGCGCCATGGCTGACGGTTTGCCGAATTGCCCAGCCAGTTCAGCGCGGTCCGAAGGCGAAATACCATTCACGATCCACATGATCAGAAAGAAAGCGCACAAAGCCGTCAGGAAGTCCGCATAAGCGAGCTTCCATGTCCCCGTCTTACGGGGCAGCGCAACGGGCCTTCTGCCCGTAGTGCGCCGGGATGTGGTTGCATAAGCCATTCACTTTCCCATCGACCCTTCTGGCCGTAGGCTCTGCTTTAGGGCATCAGGGTGAAAATCAGTTGGATCGCGGGTGTTGGATTTATTTCAAATTCAAACAAAATTGTCCGCAAAGCAGGAGTAAGACATATGGCGAGAACGGCTTTCCTTGGACTTGGCGTCATGGGCTATCCAATGGCCGGGCATCTTGTTCGCGCCGGACACAAAGTCCGCGTCTGGAACAGGTCACCTGAAAAAGCCAAACGCTGGGCCGAAGACTATAAGGGCGAGGCGACTGAAACCCCTGCTGATGCGGTATTCGGGGCCGAGTTTGTTTTCCTTTGTCTTGGCGATGATCCGGATGTCCGCGCGGTCTATGATGCGCTTGAACCAAGCCTTGGTGGCGGCATGGTTGTGGTTGACCATACCACGGCAAGCGCTGGACTAGCGCGCGAGCTGGCGGACCGCGCCGCGCAGAAAGGCGCCACCTTCATTGATGCCCCCATCTCGGGCGGACAAGCCGGCGCCGAGAAAGGTCAACTCACCATTATGTGCGGCGGTGAGGCCGCAGCGTTCACACAAGCCGAGCCGGTGATGAAAGCCTATGGCAAACGTATGACCCTGATTGGTGAGAGCGGCGCGGGGCAGCTCGCCAAGTCCGTCAACCAAATCTGCATTGCCGGGATCGTTCAGGGGCTTGCCGAAGGGATGCACTTTGCGCAAGAGGCTGGCCTTGATGTCGCAAAGGTCATCGAAGCGATCAGCGGCGGGGCCGCCCAAAGCTGGCAAATGGAGAACCGCTGGGAAACCATGCGCGACGGCCACTATGATCACGGCTTTGCCGTCGACTGGATGCGCAAGGATTTACGCATTGCCCTTGATACCGCCCGGGCCAATGGGGCCAGCCTGCCCGTGACCGCCACAGTCGATCAATATTATGCAGACATTCAGGCCATGGGCGGCAATCGCTGGGACACGTCCAGCCTGCTCGCCCGGATGGGCCGTAAACCCGAAGACAGAAAATGACACCGCTTGAAATTGCTGACGCGCTGGGCGTCTTTGTCTTTGCCCTTTCAGGTGGGCTCGCCGCATCACGGCGCGGCATGGACCTGTTTGGCATTCTGGTGGTCTGCCTCCTGCCCGCGATTGGCGGAGGCACACTGCGTGATCTTTTGCTGGATCGCCCGGTCTTCTGGCTGGAACACTCCAACACAATCCTGATCGCTCTGGCAGGTGGATTGGCCACCGCCATTCTGGGGGAACGGATTGCGCGGTTTAAGACCCTGATCTGGTTTGACGCGATGGGGCTGGCCCTGTTTTGCGTGATCGGCGCGCAGGCGGCGCATGCCATGGGGCATGATCCCGTGGTCGTGATCATGATGGGAACGATCACAGCCAGCTTTGGCGGCTTGCTCCGGGATGTCGTGTGTAACGAAGTGCCGCTCATCCTGCGCGAAGACATTTACGCTACGGCTGCACTGGTCGGCGCGCTGACCTTTTGGGCGGCCATGGCCTTTGGCGCCAGTGAAACCGTTGCCATGGTTGCCGGTGGCCTGACAGCTTTCTCGATTCGCGCAATCGTCATCACTATGAAAACGATTAAGCCAAAGCTGTTACTGCCTTTCCGCAAGAAGGACGGCCGGGAGTAGACCATGCGACGCCTTGATATTCATATCCGCGATGGGGACGCCCTTGATACCGTCATACGGGCGATCAAGGCCGCTGAACCCATCGACTATTATGTCATGCCTCTGGAACAGCAGGACCGGAAACTAATCTCCGTCCATCTCCGCGATGGCTCTGGGCAGGTCCTGATGGATAATATCCAAAGCACGCTCAAGGATGAGAAAGACTGGCGGATCAGCCTGTTGCCGATTGAGGCCACAGCCCCGCAAATCGAAGAGGCCGAAGACCCGTCGAAAAAGGATAAACGCCGCAAACAGGCGCTACGCGAAGAGATTTATGAGGATATTGTCGGCGGAGCTAAACTCGACCGCGATTTCCTCACGCTCGTCGTCCTCTCAACCATTGTGGCGGCGGTTGGCTTGCACTCAGATAGCGTTGCCGGTGTCATCGGCGCCATGGTCATCGCGCCGCTGCTGGGTCCTATCCTCGGCTTTTCCTTTGGTGCGGCGCTGGGTGATCAAAAACTCCTGTTTGGGTCAGGAAAGACCCTGTTTATCGGCATTCTGGTTGCTCTGACGTCCGCCGTCCTGATCTCTCTGATCCTGCCTGTAAATCTGGAAAGCCGGGAATTGATATCGCGGGCGGAAGTCCGCCTGGACGGTATGGCGCTCGCCATCGCTGCGGGCAGTGCCGCCGCATTGTCTCTGGCGCGCGGCCAAGGCGCCGTCCTCGTTGGTGTTATGGTGGCTGCCGCTCTGCTCCCGCCCGGCGCTGCTGTTGGCCTGTTCATTGGCGCAGGTGAATGGGCACTATCTCTACGCGCGGCCCTATTGCTCGCCTTGAACGTTGCCAGCCTCATCCTCGCCGCTTTGGTTGTCTTCCGCTTGCGCAAGATCGGCCCCCGCGACTGGCTTGAACGTAAAGGCGCAAACAAAGGCGTCGCCATCAATATGGCCTTGAGTGCGGCTTTCCTTGTTGTGTGCGTTGTGCTGATTCTCGTCCTGGATCTGGGCGCGAAGATTTCAGTCGGCTAAACTCCCTCCCAGAGGGAGGAAATAATGGCCAAAGCAGAGAATAAGACACAGCCGACAGAGGCTGACCCTGTAGCTTTCATCGCATCAGTAGAACACAATACACGGCGACAGGACGCTGAAAGCCTGCTCTCCCTGTTCAACCGCGTCACAGGCCTTGAGCCAAAAATGTGGGGGCCTTCTATCATTGGCTATGGGCGATACGCCTATAAATATGAGAGCGGCCGCGAGGGTGAATTCTTGCTAACCGGGTTCAGCCCCCGGAAACAAAATCTCAGCCTCTACATCATGTCTGGCTATCGCGCAGAGCATATGCAGGACCGCCTTTCAGAACTCGGTAAGCATAAGACCAGCAAAGCCTGTCTCTATATCAACAAACTCGCGGATGTAGATTTGACCATTCTGGAAGACATCATCCGGAGTGATCTTGCCTATATGCGTCAGAATTATGAGACTTGGGACACATGATCCGGGCCTAAGGCCACCCTGCCCCGGCATGCTCAACTCTTGTCGTCGTCACTTGCGCACTCATCAGGTCGCGGCAGGCTTCATAATGGGTGGATTCAGAACTCAGCATAAACAGCGTCTTGCCATCTTCGCCGCCAAGCATGCAGGCGATCGCTTGTCGTCCAGCCAGAATGATATCGGTAATCGCCCCGCCTTCTTCGACACGCAGAAACTCCTTGGTGATTGGTGAAGCGATCCAGATCCCGCCCGCGTCATCAAGGCAAATCCCATCCGGTGTTCGGCGATCCTGAAGCTGCGCCCAGACCCGCCTGTTTGAGAGATCACCGGCCTCATCAATATCAAAGGCCGTGAGACACAGACCCCAACTTTCACCGACAATCAAAGTCTTCCCATCTGGCGTGATGACCATGCCGTTTGGAAACATCAGGTCTTCTGCGACTGTGTGAACACTGCCATCCGGGTCAACCCGGTTCAAGGTGGTCCCGACCGGGGCATCGCCGTCTTCAAAATCAAACCCGAAATTGCCGATATAGGCCCGGCCCTTCGCGTCCACGACCATGTCATTAATCCGCTTGGGGACATGCCCGCTCAGATCAGCATGCAGGCTAACCACACCCGCAGGCGTCCGGCGGAGCAGTTTACGGTCGGTCATCGAGACGATCAGCATGTCGCCATCCGGTAACCATCCAAGCCCTGAAGGGCGGCCTTCAACCCTCGCCAAAACCTCCACATCGCCCTTCGCGGAAAGCTTCAGAACCTCATGACCATGCATATCAGACAGGTAGAGCGCACCTTCACGCCAGCGCGGGCCTTCCAAAAATGCGCGTCCGCCTAGCAAAGCCTCACTCATGACTGTCCTCCTGCTCTTTTGAGCAAGTGGAGGCCGGGTTCATCGATCAGTCAAGCTTCTGGGCGGCCTGTTCAGCGAAATAGGTCACGATGCCGGATGCCCCGGCCCGCTTGAAGCTGAGCAGCGTTTCCATCATCACCCGCTCACCATCAATCCAGCCATTCTGGGATGCCGCCTGGATCATCGCATACTCACCTGACACCTGAAACGCGAGCGTTGGAATTGCAAATGTCTCTGAAACCCGGCGCACGATATCAAGATAAGGCAGACCCGGTTTAACCATCACCATGTCTGCGCCCTCAGCGATATCCATCGCCACTTCGCGCAACGCTTCCTCGGTATTGGCCGGGTCCTGCTGATAGGTTTTCTTGTCACCAATCAAAGCCGTGGCTGACCCAATCGCCTCGCGATACGGGCCATAGAACCCGCTGGCATATTTCGCTGCATAGGAGAGGATCATCGTATTGGTATGCCCCTCCTCTTCCAGTGCGGAGCGGATGGCGCCTATACGGCCATCCATCATATCCGATGGCGCAACGACGTCTGCGCCGGCCTCGGCCTGCACCAGAGCCTGCTCCGTCAGAACAGCGGTTGTCTCATCATTGAGGACATAACCGGCCGCATCAATCAGGCCGTCATGGCCGTGGCTGGTGAACGGGTCGAGCGCAACATCGCAAATAATCCCGACATCTGGAGCCGCATCTTTCATCGCCTTGATACAGGTCGGGATCAGGCCGTCCGGGTTCAGGCCTTCGCTGCCTTCTTCATCCTTTCGAGCCGGATCAATATGTGGGAAAATCGCAATTGCCGGAATACCGAGCCCCGCCGCCCGTTTTGCTGCTGCGGCCGCTTCTGCCACATTGAACCGCTCAACACCCGGCATGGCCTCAACAGGGATATGCGGGGTCTCGCCATCATGAACAACCATGGACCAGACGAGATCAGCCGGGGTCAGGATGTTTTCCGCGGTCAAGGATCTGACCCAGCCCGCCTGACGCAGGCGGCGCAACCGAGTGGCCGGAAAAGACTGTGGGAATGGAGGTGTCATCATATCTATCCAAACTGAGCTTTAATTACCCTTCGGGTCTTCGCCATAACGCAGCCATCCGGTGATGCCATAACGATAGCCCCCGGCAAATGGTGGCACATAAGTGACGGCATGGCTTTGCGGAACCTTGAACAGGTTGAGCGTGTTAAACGCAGGCATAAACCCTTCAAGCACATTGCCAGGCTCGTCATAGAATTCCAGAGTCCCGCCCCATTCGGCGCGCCACTGCGGCGTCATGTTCAAAACAAAAGCAGCAAGCCTGTTCTTACCCTCAACATTATCATCATGGCGGGTTAGAAATTGGCCGGGGCCATAACGGGTAATCTGGGCGTCCGCGAAGGCGATACTGTCAAATCCCGTCAGCGTTCGGCAGGTATCCAGAAACGCCTCCCCATTGATGAACTCATAGAGGTCTCGCAGGCCGGCAGCCGCCTCCCGGCCAGAGTGATAAATGTCGTATAGTGGGATGTTGGCGAAGAAATACTGAAACCCTTGGGCAGCAGTCTCATGTAAATGACCAAGCAAGCCGCTCATCTGCTGGGGGGTCAGAACACTCAAGCCATTTGCATTCAAATCAACATGAGTCCCATGACGATCAAAAACCGCATTCCAATTGGGCTGCCCGGCAATCAACTCATGCAAGACTTTCGCAGAGGCATCTTCTAGCACGCCCTGCGCCTGCGTTCGCCCCGTTTCGGCAAAGCGTTTTGCTTCGCTCTGCCAGTCCTTGCTCGTATCCAGTTTTAGCGACAACGCGCTCATTTGACGTCCTCTTTCGGTTTGCCAAATGTAAACAACGCCCTTCGCACCTTTCGACGCATGAAACAGCGCGCATCTACATCCATATCCGGACGTTGTGCCGCTTCTAACTCCAGCATGTAAGGTTCCATCCTGTCGCGGGGTATTTCCGCAAAGCCCAGCGAAGCATAAAATGGCCCATTCCACTTCAGCTCACGAAACGTCGACAGGCTAACATGTGGTAGTTTTCGGGTCTCCGCGACGCTTAGCACGGCCAGCATCAGAGCGCGCCCTAGCCCCTTCTTCCCATGGTCAGGATGGACACTGATTTGATCGAGATAGAGGCCTTTACCACGCGGGCTGACCAGCGCGAACCCACAAGCCCAACCATGCTCGTTGCGGGTCACAATCACATCCCCAAGCGGGATAGCCAGCTCCAGCACATCGGCTGGAACATGATCATCCAGCGCCTCAGCCCGGATCAGGCCTGTCGGCGCAAACAAGGCAGAAGCTGCCTTATCGACAGCGATTAGCGCAGGAATATCGTCCACTTCCCCAAGCGTCAGGGCATATCCTTCTGGCAATTCATGCATTGACGCGCAGCTCCGCTGTGGCACTAGAGCCGCATCTAACCCGAACCGGAGGCAAACGCCAATGACAACGCGACTGAGCGAAGAACAGGTGATGATCCAGGATATGGCCAAGCGCTTTGCCGCGGACCGCCTTGCCCCGCATACATCCGAATGGGATGAGACCAAGCATTTCCCCGTCGATGTTATCAAGGATACAGCCGAACTTGGCTTTGCCGGGATATATGTTGGCGATGATGTTGGCGGCTCTTCTCTCGGGAGGCTCGATGCAGCGCTGATATTTGAGCAACTCTCTTATGGCGATGTCTCAACCGCAGCGTTCATCTCGATCCATAATATGGCGAGCTGGATGATTGACCGCTTTGGCAATGATGCGCAGCGCCAGGAATGGCTTCCGAAGCTCACCAGTATGGAGCTGATTGCCTCTTATTGCCTGACCGAGCCGGGATCTGGCTCCGATGCGGCAGCGATGAAAACCACCGCGACACGCGATGGTGATGAGTATGTCATTACCGGCTCCAAACAGTTCATCTCCGGGGCAGGGACATCTGACATTTACGTCCTGATGGCCAAAACCTCCGATGAAGGCGCACGCGGCGTTTCGGCGTTTATTGTTCCCCTCGGCACGCCCGGCCTGTCTTTCGGGGCGAATGAGAAAAAAATGGGCTGGAACAGCCAGCCAACCCGGCAAGTGATCCTCGATGAAGTCCGTATTCCAGTCGCTAACCGGATCGGCGAGGAAGGCCACGGCTTCCGCTTTGCCATGGCAGGCCTTGATGGTGGGCGCCTGAATATTGCCGCCTGTTCGCTTGGCGGGGCGCAGCGCGCGCTGGATAAGGCCATCGAATATGCCAAGGAACGCAAACAGTTCGGCAAAGCGATTGCGGACTTTCAGGCCACCCAGTTCAAACTGGCCGACATGGAAACAGAGCTGCAGGCCGCCCGCGTCATGCTGTACGAAGCTGCCGCTAAACTCGACGCCAAAGCCCCGGATGCGACGCGCTGGTGCGCCATGGCCAAGCGTTTCGTCACTGACACTGGCTTCAAGGTCGCCAATGACGCGCTGCAAATCTTTGGCGGCTACGGCTATCTTGCCGATTATGGCGTTGAACAGATTGTACGCGACTTGCGGGTACACCAAATTCTGGAAGGCACTAATGAGATTATGCGAGTGATTGTTAGCCGCGATATGCTGCGCCAGTAGCGCGCCCTAATACACCCCCATCGCGATCCCGGCGCCGAGCGCAGCGCCAAGGTCGCGACACTTCGCCAAATCGTCCGCGCCAATTGTTTTCGGGGCCAAAATCTCTTCCTGCGTCTGCGCATGCGTACAGACGATAAGAGGCTCCTGCACCGCTTTTAGCCGCCAGCCCGTGGCGATGCGGGCCGTCTGGCGGGCGGCATTCTCACCATCCGATCCGGCGCAGATCATTTGCGCATAGGGGCGGCCCTCAATCTGGCCTAGGACCGGATAATAACAGCGATCAAAAAAGTCCTTCATTGGTCCGGACAGCGCGGCGAGATTTTCCGGCGCAGCGAACAGATACCCACTCGCCGCCAGTAAATCATCTGGCCCGGCCTCTTCAGCGCGCCTCAGGACAGCCTCCCCCTCCGCTCGCGCACCATCAAATGCGGCCTCCACCATTTGCGCGGTGCCGCCTGTGCGGGAATGATAGATGATCAGAAGGGATGTCATGAGCCGACTCTATCTGAACTATTGGCATGCCGAAACCCGCCACAGGGCCTCCCCTTGGCGATATACAGGACCTGGGCACGCTCAGGGTGAACGCGATTGACTGCCGCTCTCTCGAAGCGGCCTATAGCGCCCAGCCTGAGCGCGCCCGCGGTGGCATATTCTTGGGTATTTCCCACGGCGCTTTCACACCACAGGTCCGGGCTTTAGCGCTTTCCGGGGTTGAGATCGCTCACCCCCACGCGCCTTGACCACCCGACTGCACCACATCATGCGCTCGGAACGCATCACATAGAAACAGACCACCACTCTCACCCTCATTCCCGGCCGTTCCGGAAAGGCCCTGTCTCAGAGGGGAGATGCAGGCATTATAGCCCCAAGGATAAGGGGGAGGATTGGTTTCGGATCACTCTCTCAATCCCGCTCCCCACGGCTTGCCCGTGGGGTCCATCTCTAGAGAGTTCGATCAGGATAAGGTGCAGTAATGACCCCTTATCTTTCAAGTATCATCCGGTGATGGGTCCCACGGTCACGCTTTGCGTGCCGTGGGAAGCGGGAAGAGAGTTGAACTAGGGTGAGCCATCACAGCAGCTCACCAGACAGGTCCAGCCAATGCTTATTACGCTCTTCAATTAGCTCGATTTTCCATTGGCGTTTCCAGCGTTTGATCCGCCGCTCCATTTGCGCCGCCGCGCTCATCGACTCGAAACGCTGATACCAGACCAGTGTATGGCAGCCATATTTCCGGGTGAAGACAGAACCGACACCCTGTTTGTGATCGCCAATTCGGAGCGGCAGGTCAGAGGCCGAACCAACATAGATCGCGCCATTCTTACGATTGGCCATGATATAGGCCGCGATAAAATCAAATCGTGCGATTGGTCCGCCCCCCTTGTCCCAGATACAAACTTCAGGAGATAGGCCCCACGGTCAAGCCGTGGAGAGCTGGAAATACGGCTAGTGGAAGGCAAAGGATCACGACTTTACAGCATGCCCTCCTCCTTCACGCTTTGCACGGCTTGACCGTGCAATCCAATTCCCGTGGTTCGACTGGGATAAGGTGTAATAATGACCCCTTACCTTTGAAGCTGATTACAGGAGATGGGCTCCACGGTCAGCGCAAGCGCTGCCGTGGAGAGCGGAAGGAGAGAGCATGACGAGAGATGAGACTGTGGTCATCTTTGATCGCGTGGTGGCGAGCAGTGATCGGTTTGAGCGCAAGGGCAAGGCCAATCCCTATACCTCCGCCAATGGACATATGTTTTCACAGGTGAACAAGGACGGGGAATTGGGCATCCGCCTGCCTAAGCCGCGACAGGTCGAGTTACTGGACGCGTACGGCGCCGGGCCGTTCAAATCCTATGGCGCGACCATGCGGGACTATGTCTGCCTGACAGAGGCTATGCTGAGTGATGACGCGTTGGTCGCAGGGCTGCTTAATGAAGGGTTCGATTTTGTGATGGCGATGCCGCCGGGCGGGAAGAAGTAAGCCCTCTACCCTCACGCTCCCACGGCTTGATCGTGGGGTCCATCACCCTTTGCCGATAAGCTTTTTGATATCCACAGAAACTCCAAATGCTCCGGGCTTAAGTTCAACAGCATCAACTATAGAACGTCCCCGGTTTCGTAGATTCGGACTTGATATATCAAAGTCTGCAACCTTGAAATTTCGAAGTTCACTACCTGACTTCAAGTCAGAAAAAATCCCCGATATCGTTTTTACAAAGTCGGCATCATCATTGCATAGCTCCTTGAGCGGAATAACTAATAAATCACCTAAAGCTTCCTCAGGGTCACTATGAAAACCTTCTCCACCTGTTCTGAAATAGTGAGGGTGTGTCTTTGTAATCAAGATTCCCGGCAGCACCCTCTCGCCATCTAAATGGCCAACATTATGCCAACTTAAAATACTGTTGGAAAAGTGTGTTCCCTTTTCACTGCCAACTACTACAGCGCCAGTTTCAGATGCCATACTAGCCATCTTCATGAAGTGCCTTTTGAACAATTGTTCCCACTGACCGTCAGGCCAACCATAGTCTAGCAAATATATGTAGAGTGTGCGTTCACCTCTAATCTCAATATCGTCAATTTGATTGATCCAAAGGCCCATTGCGCGTCTCCCGTTAATGGAAACAAGATGGCAACATTTGAAGAAATTTCAACCTTAATGCGCCTCGGCCCATGTGTTTCCGGCTTGCGCTTCGACGACCAGCGGCACGCTGAGCTGTAAGGCTGGCAGGGGTGCGCGCTCCATTGTGGTTTTGACGGTTTCGATCAGCTCATCAGCCTCATCCTTCGGGCATTCGAAGATCAGTTCGTCATGGACCTGCAGCAGCATTTTTGCGCTGAGGCCCGCCTTTTCCAGCGCGCCGGGCATGGCGATCATGGCGCGTTTGATGATGTCGGCGGCGCTGCCCTGAATCGGGGCATTGATCGCCTGTCGTTCGGCAAAGCCGCGCTGTGGCCCCTTGGCCTTGATGCCTTTCAGGTGCAGGACGCGGCCAAAGATCGTTTCGACGCGTTCGTTTTCCCGCGCGAATTCCTTGGTCTCATCCATATAGGCCTTGATGCCGGGGAATTTCTTGAAATAGGCCTTGATATAGGCGCTCGCCTCCTCCCGCGGGATGGACAGCTGGCGGGCAAGGCCGAAGGCGGAAATGCCGTAAATGATGCCGAAATTGATCGCCTTGGCGCGGCGGCGGATCATCGGGTCCATGCCCTCAATCGGGGTATCGAACATCTCGGACGCCGTCATCGCGTGAATGTCGAGCCCCTGTTTGAACGCGTCTTTCAGGGCGTCGATTTCGGCAATATGGGCGAGCAGGCGCAGCTCGATCTGGGAATAGTCGGCACTGACAAGGACATTGCCCGGCTCGGCAATGAAAGCCTCGCGGATCTTGCGGCCCTCATCGGTTCGGATCGGGATGTTTTGCAGGTTCGGATCGTTTGAAGAGAGGCGCCCGGTCTGCGCACCGGTCATACCGTAATTGGTATGCACGCGGCCCGTGCGCGGGCTGATTTGCTGTTGCAGGGTTTCGGTATAGGTCGAGCGCAGCTTGGACACGGTGCGCCAGCCGAGGATGGATTTGGGCAGCTGGTGACCCTCTGCGGCGAGGTCTTCGAGGACATCGGCCCCGGTTTGCCAAGCCCCGGTCTTGGTCTTCTTGCCGCCCTCAAGGCCCATCTCGTCAAACAGGATTTCGCCGAGCTGTTTCGGACTGCCCAGGTTGAAGTCGCGGCCTGCCAGCTCATGCGCCTCGGCCTCGAACCGGGCCATGGACTGGCTGAAATCCGCGCTGAGGCGAGAGAGGTGATCGCGGTCGACCTTGATGCCATGGCTTTCCATGTCGGAAAGCACCTGGACCAGCGGGCGCTCCAGCGTTTCGTAAACCGTGGTGACCTTGGCCTTGTGCAGCTTGGACTTAAACTCGTGCCAGAGGCGAAGGGTCACATCGGCATCCTCGGCGGCATATTCAGTCGCCTTGTCGAGGGGGACACGATCAAACGTGATCTGTTTCTTACCCGTGCCGCAGACATCCTTGAAGCTCAGGCATGTGTGGTGGAAATAGCGCTCGGACAGCTCATCCATGCCGTGATTGTGCATACCCGCGTGCAGGGCGAAGGAGAGCAGGATCGTGTCATCAATCGGCGCCATCGTGATGCCATTGCGGGCGAGCACGGTGACATCATATTTCAGGTTATGGCCAATCTTCAGGACGCTATCGTCTTCGAGCAAGGGTTTGAGGGCGGCGAGCGCCCTGTCCATGTTGATCTGGCGCGGCGGGTCCATGCCGAACATGTCGTCTGAATTTGGATCGGCGTTCGGATCGATATGGGCAAGCGGGATATAGCAAGCCTCCCCCGGTGCCAGTGCGAGCGAGATCCCGACAAGGCCGCTTTCATGAGCATCGAGGGCATCCGTCTCGGTATCGATGGCGACATAGCCCTGCGCGCGGGCACGGGCGATCCAGCCTTCCAGCGTATCGAAGTCGCGAATGGTGACATAGGCGGAGCGATCAATCTGGACCGGCTCATCCTCGGTGGCCTCGTCCAGCGTGCCTTCGAGTTCGAACGTCTCACGCACCCGGCGAGTGATGGTGCGGAACTCCATCTTCTCAAGGAAATCAAGAAGAGTTTTCGGGTCGGGGTCCGCAACCGCCAAGTCCTCCACGGGCACCTCAACGGGAACGTCCTGTTTCAACGTCACCAGCGCGCGCGACATGCGGATTTGATCGGCATGATCAATCAGGGTCTGGCGGCGCTTGGGCTGCTTAATCTCTTTGGCTCGTGCCAGCAGCGTGTCGAGATCGCCATATTCAGTGATCAGGGTCGCCGCAGTCTTTACGCCAATACCAGGCGCGCCGGGAATATTATCGACACTGTCCCCCGCGAGCG
This sequence comes from Hyphomonas sp. FCG-A18, assembly GCF_045287255.1. Taxonomy (GTDB): domain Bacteria; phylum Pseudomonadota; class Alphaproteobacteria; order Caulobacterales; family Hyphomonadaceae; genus Henriciella. The sequence goes on along the minus strand of NZ_CP137142.1, from coordinate 406,126 downwards.
CCTGAATATCGATCACTTTATCCGGGCCAACGCCAAATTTCTCGACCACCTGATCAAAGGCAATGTCCTTATTCTTCATCGTGTCGAGCATATGGACCTTGTCCGTGATGAGCTGCATCAGGTCCTTATCCGAGGAAACGATGGTGACGCGCGCGCCTTTGGCCTCGGCATGACGGGCATAGGTCGCGATCAGGTCATCGGCCTCATACCCCTCCATTTCGAGCGCATGGGTATGGAAAGCCAGCGCCGCTTCGCGCACCAATGGAAATTGCGGGCGCAAGTCTTCAGGCGGCTCAGACCGGTTCGCCTTATAGTCAGGGAACATTTCGTTCCGGAAGGTATAGGACGACTTATCGAAGACGCAGGCAAAATGGGTCGGTCGCTCATCGCCCTTAAGGTCTTCAAGCAGCTTCCAGAGCATATTGCAGAAACCCGACACCGCCCCGACCGGCAAACCATCCGAAGCGCGCGTCAAAGGCGGCAGCGCATGATAGGCCCGAAAAATATAGGCGCTCGCATCAATCAGGTAGAGATGGGAGTCAGTATTAAGCGGCGCACTGGGCATGAGCGAATCCTTCCTGTTGAGAAGGGTTTAGCGGGCTTGGAACAAAAGGGGTAGAGGGCAGCAGGCAATGAGCCTGTCTCATCGCGGTTCAGCCAGAGCGCCCCGGCCATTACGGGTATATCCTGAGTGGCAAACCTGCATCACTTGAACACTTCCTGTATGCAGCATGTATTATAAGATTGATATTCATTCTCATTCTTATAAACCCCTCCCGTCATGAACCGGAAGGGGTCCTCCCATGAAAAACCTATCGTCCCGCCTGCTCGGCACAGCCGCGCTCTCCCTGCTTTTGACCATGCCGGTCGCAATGGCGGATCCATCAAGCGAATCCACGGAAGACGCAGTTTCTATACAAGATGAAATCGTCGTGGTTGGACAATACCTGTATGCTGATCAGGTCAACGCCCTGAAATCGCCAACACCGATCATCGATGTCCCGCAAAGCCTTTCCATCATTACTGCGGACCAGATCCAGCAGCAGGGCTTCAACAGCATTGGTGATATCATCAATTACACGCCCGGCGTAAACACCTCTCAAGGTGAAGGCCACCGGGACGCTGTCGTGTTCCGCGGTGTGCGCTCTACCGCCGACTTCTTTATCGATGGGGTCCGCGACGATGTTCAGTATTATCGCCCGCTTTACAATCTGGAGCAGATTGAAATCCTGCGCGGGCCAAACGCGCTTCTGTTTGGACGTGGCGGCACGGGTGGTATCCTTAACCGCGTGACCAAAAAGGGTGTGATTGGCGAAACCTTCACCGGTTATCAGGCCAGCGTCGATACGTTTGGCGAATTTGGCTTCCAGATCGACAGCAATATCTCAACCAATGACACATCTGCTTTCCGCATCAATGCGATGTATGAAAGCCTCGAAAACCATCGTGACTTTTATGATGGCGAGCGGATCGGTATCAACCCAACCGCCAAGTTCGAGTTGAGCCCGTCGACAACACTCGACCTGTCTTATGAATATATCGATCATGAACGTTTCATTGATCGCGGCATCCCAACGGCCAATGGCAGCAATCGAGGCACGCTTGCAAACCCTGGACGCCCCGTTGAAGCATTTGAGGATATTGTCTTCGGCGATCCCGATCTAAACTATCATGAGCTTGAAGCGCACCTGCTGCGCGCCATGGTGCAACATCAGTTCAGTGAAAACCTGAAAGGCCGTTTCAGCACCTTTTATGGTGACTATGACAAGGTCTATTCGAACTTCTATGCATCTTTCTATAACCCTGAAGATGACCCGCTACGGGTTGGCCTTGATGGCTATATTGACACGACCCAACGCCAAAGCCTGATTCTGTCGGGTGATCTGATCGGGGAGTTCAGTGCTGGTGGTTTCAACCATACTATTGTCACGGGCATTGAGTATATCGACAGCGCAAATGACAATGACCGCTTCAATCCTGAGTGGTCTGTGTCCGCGGATGATGTGGAGTTTTTCACGATTGAGCGTCCGCTGAACCTGCGTAACGGTATTGGCGTTGACAATAATGGCACCCCAACAACCGTCCAGTTCACCGACCTGAACGATGACACAGAAGCCGACCTTACCGTCTTCTCAGCCTACATTCAGGATGAGATTGAGATTTCGGACAAGCTCGACCTGATCATCGGCGCGCGCTTCGATAGCTTTGATATTGAAGTTGATGATCTGGACCCAAATACGCTTCTCGAAGATCGCAATCGCAGCCGCACCGATGAAGAGATTTCGCCACGCTTTGGACTGGTGTACAAACCTCAGGAAAATATCTCACTCTATGCGAGCTATAGCGAATCCTTCCTGCCTGCGAGCGGCGAGCAGTATTCCGACATTAGCGGTGATGACAATCGCCTCGACCCAAGCGAATACACCAATCTCGAAGCCGGCCTGAAATGGGACTTTATCGACGGGCTCAGCCTGACGACAGCGATTTTCCAGATCGAAGAGCGCGCCCCTCAGATTGAAGATACCAGTGGCGGGGAACGTCAGGTGTTTATCGAATCTGAGATTTCCGGTTTTGAAGCTCAGGTCCAAGGTCAGGTCAGCGATCGCTGGTTCATTTCCGCTGGCTACAGCTATCTCGACGGCGAGCAGGCTGGCAGTGACCTGCGCCCACGCGAACTGCCAGAGAACATGTTCTCGCTGTGGAACACATATGAGGTGACCAATGAGTTCGGCGTCGGTCTTGGCGTGACCTATCAGGACGAGAGCTTCATCGATAATGGGAATACTGCAATCCTGCCGAGCTATACCCGCGTGGATGCAGCCGCCTATTACGACGTGTCTGAGAGACTACGACTACAGGTGAATATCGAAAACCTGACGGATGAGGTCTACTTCCCGGATGCGCACAGCACACATCAGGCCACTGTCGGTGCCCCGCTGAACGCGCGCTTTACGATTAGCGGTCGCTTCTAAGAGATTGCGCTAAATTCAGGAAGGGCCATGACGCTTTGCCAAGCGCCGTGGCCCTTTTTGTAGGCAAATCGCTACCTCGAATAAATGTCACCCCAGACTGTGCTTGACTCTTTCGCCAAAATGTAATTATGTAATTACATGATTACAAATGATGATATGGATCACGTCTTTCATGCGCTCGCTCATCAAACGCGGCGACGGATTCTGGATCTGGTGCGTGATCAGCCAGGACAGGCTGTAGGCGAACTGGCCAAGGGGTTTGACGTCAGCCGCATCGCGATCATGAACCATCTTAAAGTCCTCGAAGATGCCGGACTGATCATCAGCGAAAAAGATGGACGGACCAGGCGACTATACCTGAATGCGATGCCGATCCAGGCCATCCACGAGCGCTGGCTCGATACCTATAGCGCCTATTGGGCCGACCGGATGAGCCTGATCAAACACGCCGCTGAACACGCAGCCAAAGCCAATTCCAAATCAAAGGAGGCCTGACCGATGACCGAAACCCCGACTTATGCCGAGAAGTCCATTCACCGCACCTTTATTGAAGCCCCGGTAGAGACCGTCTGGTCCATTCTGGTGGCCACGGACAAGCCGTTGCCGTTCTTTTTTGGCAGCATTTGCGACACCAGGGATGGCCTGAAACCGGGCGCCAACATGCGCATGGTTCACCCCAACCGCAAGATTGCCATGGTGGTTGGACAGGTTCTCGCCTTTGAACCACCCTATCGCTACAGCCACACATTCAAGATGACCAATCTGGATGATGATCCCTGCACGGTCACCTATGAGCTGCGGGAAAAAGATGGTGGTACGGAATTTGATCTGATCATCGAAAATGCCATCGAAGGCAGTAAGCTGCACAAGGAAATGCTGGGCGCGCAGGGCTTTATTGCTCAGAACCTCAAGGCGCTGGCCGAAAATGGCAAGCCTGCTTTCAGTGGCAAAATGGTTGGCGTGATGGCCCCGGTTATCGCTCTGTTTGCCAAGAAGCAGCAACGCATCGAGCACTGGCCTTTATAAGGGTGACCCCTAACGTCGCTCGGTGCGGCGGCGCTGTTCTTCGGCGCGTTGCTCGAGCATGTTGGAGGCCTGACGCTCCCGCCTTGTCTTGCGCTCTTTGGGGGCTTTGAGGTCGGCGAGTTGCAAGAGGCCGGTCTCCTCATTGAGGTAGTCGGTGTGCAGGCTTTCGATGACCGCTGTGAATTCTGCCAGATCAACCCGGCGGTCAAGATTGGGATCGAACCTCGCAGGATTGGCAAGGCTATCATCGCGGGTCGGTAGTGAGGTGGCCCAGTCTTTCTGCTCAAGCGCAGAGAGATTGCCATCACCATTCTTGTCGGCCGCAGCAAAAGCGGCTGGAATCGCAGCGCGGACTTCTTCCAAAGTGATCGTACCGTCTGTGTCCTCATCGAAACTCACAAACAGACCGCCGCCGGGCTTTAGACGATCTGCCCCTGCCCGCTCGCGATCTGCTTTGTCCCGCAACTCGCCCTGCCCGGGAAGACGGACAAGCCCATCTTCATCGCCAAACGCAGCGAGGGTAACAGGGGTAACAGCCACTATAGCGGCAAGGGTCAGAACGCGGATCATAAGGAAACCTTCGACTCTACTTCTTGGGTTACTATACGCATCTGTGGCATGAATGCCACATAACGTTTCTGTCACGTGCAGATTTATCAGACGTTTAGGAACTCACGCCGCTGCGTTAGCCCTTGCTTTGTTGGCAATCTCAGACAGATTGCTCCTTAAGAAAATAGGAGGTTCTCATGGCAACTGGTCGGGAATTTGATGTCATTGTCTATGGTTCAACAGGCTATACGGGCCGTTTGGTCGCCGAATATCTCGCCAAGGAATATGGCGTTGGCGGTGACCTGAAATGGGCAATGGCCGGGCGCAGCGCCGAGAAACTCGCTGCCGTTCGCGATGAGATTGGCGCACCCGCCGATACGCCGCTCGTCGTCGCTGATGCCAATGACCCAGAAAGCCTCAAAGCCATGGCGCAGCGCGCCGGCGCGATTGCCACAACGGTTGGCCCCTACCAGCTCTATGGTGAGCCTGTAGTGGCCGCCTGTGTCGAGGCCGGGACAGATTATGTCGACCTGTGTGGCGAGCCCGCATGGATGCATGAAATGATCGGCAAGTATGAGGGCAAGGCGCAGGAGAGCGGTGCACGCATCGTCTTCTCTTGCGGCTTTGATTCAATCCCGTTCGATCTCGGCGTCTGGTTCACGCAGGAAGCGGCGAAAGAGAAACTCGGTGGCCCCGTGCCACGGATCAAGGGCCGCGTCCGCAAGATGCAGGGCACGTTCTCTGGCGGGACATTTGCGAGCTTCAAGGAAACCATGGCTTCGGTCCAGCGTGATCCAAGCCTGATAAAAGTCCTGCAAAACCCGTTCGCCCTGACCATGGGGTTTGAAGGCCCGGAGCAGCCCCATGGCATGGCCCCAGTAGAAGATGAGGACATTGGCAGCTGGTCTGCGCCCTTCATCATGGCTTCGATCAACACCAAAAATGTGCACCGTTCCAACGCACTCATGGGACACGCCTATGGCAAGGATTTCGTCTATGACGAGATGATGCTGACCGGACCGGGCGATCAGGGCAAGGCTACAGCCGAGGGCGTTGCCAGCACGAATATGATGGGCGGCGATGGCCCAGCGCCGGGCGAAGGCCCGACCAAGGAAGAGCGTGAGAACGGCTTCTATGACGTTATGTTCTACGGCAAGGCGACTGATGGCGGCGTGGTTGTTACTGGCGTGACTGGGGACAAGGATCCGGGCTATGGCTCGACCTCGAAAATGCTCGCCGAAAGCGCGATTTGCCTTGTTCAGGATAATACCGGCACACCGGGCGGTATCTGGACCCCGGCCCCAGCCATGGGCGGGCATCTGGTCAAACGGCTCACGGAAAAGGCTGGCCTGACCTTTGAGGTCGAAAGCTAGGAGACGCTCAGCGTTCACCCCCCACAAAACCGGCTTCTCCATGGCGCTTTGCACGGCTTGACCGTGCAATCCATCACCAAAGCATCGGCCGGGATGAGATGAATGCTACCTCCCTTTCAAACAGATAGAGCTGGAGATGGACCCCACGGGCAAGCCGTGGGGAGCGTGAGTTAGGGGTCAGAAAAGGAGAATTATCTATCGCTGCGCACCATGCGCCCTATGGATCAGGCCTTCTCCTTCCCGCCATTTCGCTCTAAGCCTCTCAAATGGCTGATTTCGTTGACTTTACCGGCACGGGGCTGCGCTATCTTGGATATGCGCTGTCTCCGCTTGCCCTGCTCCCGCTGCTCATCCTGATAGTACCGACCCAAATGGAACGACCGGGTCGGTTTGTTTCTGGCGTGGTTGATCGGATCAGCGGGGTGGCCATGGCTTTGGCTGTGACGGCAGCTTTTGCGATTATCCTGATCCAGCTTGGGGCTGTCCTAATGCGCTATGTCTTTGGCCTGAGCTTTAGCTGGCTGAATGACAGTGTGATCTTCAGCTTCGCCATGATGTTCATGCTCGGTGCGGCGGCCACACTGCGCGATGATCGACATGTCCGGGTCGACATTCTGCGCCCGAATTTCAGCCCGCACGTCCGCGCCATGATTGAACTCCTTGGCGCGCTTGTTTTCATTATCCCGATTGGCGTCCTGATCCTCTATGCCGGGTCAGGGATGATTGCCCGCTCATGGGCCGGGCTGGAAACGTTCAATGAAAGTGATGGCCTGCCGATCAAATACCTGTTCAAGACCATGGTGCCCCTATTTGCGATCCTGCTCATCGGACAAGCCATCAGTCAGGCCATAAAGGCGGCCATGTCCCTGCGAGGGTTGCAAGGGTTTGAGGAAAGCGGCCATGAACATGAGGGGGCGATGTGATGGAACTGGAACTTATCCTCGCCATTGGTATGTTTGCGACCGCTATTCTGGCTCTGCTGGCGGGCTATCCGGTTGCCCTAACGCTCGGCGGTGTGGCCCTGATTTTCGGGATTATCGGGGTTTCGCTCGACCTGATCCCGCTACCTATATTGCGTAATCTGCCGAGCCGTATCCTTGGCTCTATGGAAAATCAGGTGCTGATCGCCGTCCCACTATTTGTATTGATGGGGGTGATCCTTGAACGCTCCAAGGTCGCAGATGATCTGCTCCATACGGCCAGCCGCTTGCTTGCCGGACTGCGCGGGGGACTCGGTTACGCGGTCGTGCTGGTCGGCGCGCTGCTAGCCGCCTCAACCGGGATCGTTGGGGCGACTGTGATCACGATGACGCTGATTGCGCTGCCGACCATGCTACGCCAGGGCTATGATCCAAAACTTGCGACCGGAACCATCGCGGCGTCTGGCACACTGGGGCAGATCATTCCGCCGAGCATTGTGCTCATCCTGCTGGCCGATGCCGTGTCGAATGCCAACCAGTCCGCCGCGATGCGCTCGGGTCAAGGCGCCGGGGTTGTCTCGGTTGGGGACCTGTTTGCGGGGGCGCTACTGCCCGGCCTGATGTTGGTCGGGCTTTACCTGCTTTATCTCATTATCACCGCCATCCTTCGCCCGAGCGCCAGCCCGGCAGTCACTCTGGATGAAGATATCGAGCCGCTAACGCTTTGGGATGTCACGCGCAGCCTTGGTGCACCCCTATTGCTGATCTTTGCAGTGCTCGGCTCGATCCTTGGCGGGCTTGCCTCACCGACCGAAGCCTCCGCGATTGGGGCAGGCGGCGCGCTCTTGCTCGCAGGTTTACGCCTTGCACCCGAGCATGGCCGCGCGGGGGACTGGTCGAGCATTATTGGTGCCTTTGTCAGCATCTTGCTGCTGCTAACGCTGAGCAATGTCATGGATCTGCGGCTCAGCCGGGAAGTCATACCAACAGGTGACTGGGTTGGGATTGGCTTTGCCATAGCGCTATGCCTGATTGTCCTTGGGGGGCTGCTATCATCGGTACGCGTTCTGGTTCGGGCGCAACAGTTCGGTGCGGCGCTGACGGCTGGGGTGCATATGACCAGTATGGTCTTCCTGATCCTGATCGGGGCCAGCCTGTTCGCACTGGTCTTCCGCGCCTATGGCGGGGAGCATTATGTTGAAGCGCTTCTGACCGCGATTCCCGGCGGTCTGTGGGGTGCATTGGCCATAACCATGCTGGTCATGTTCATCCTCGGCTTCTTCCTCGACTTTATCGAGATCGTGTTTGTCGTCGTGCCGATTGTTGCCCCGCCGCTGATCATTCTGGGCGCGGACCCGGTCTGGCTCGCCATCCTGATGGCGCTGAACCTGCAGACCAGCTTCCTGACCCCGCCCTTTGGATTTGCCCTATTCTATCTGCGCGGCGCAGCGCCGGAAGGTGTGGAGACGATGGATATCTGGAAAGGCGCGATCCCATTCATTGGCCTGCAGCTGACCATGATTGCTCTGGTCGCCGCCATTCCGGCTCTAGCCACCTGGTTGCCTGCTTTCGTAAGTTAGAAAGATGTCTTAAGTCGGAAGCGGATCCTGAATGGACTCAATATAATCGATCAGCGCTTCGACCTCATCGGGCTCAAACCGGAAGACTGGCATATCCGGGTGCCCGACATAGATGCCTTCGGCCAGCGCCTCCGCCAGGTGGTCGACGGGATAGAAGCGTGAGAACTTGCGGAACTCCAGAGCATCGACATGCGGGCTATCGCCATCCCGGCCAATCGCGTGGCAGGCGGCACATTCACGCTGGGCAATTTCCAGGCCCGAAATCGTGGTTGTCGCGCCGGGGCTGGGACTGCCCTGTGGTCCTGAGACCGCCCCATCACAGCCCGCCAGAAAGGCCATCATGACTCCCCCTGAAACCAGCATTGAAATATCTATCCGTCGGATCATCGCTTACGGCCCCCGATTAATCTGCGCAGCAAGGTTGCTCGATACTGCGCGCGCGTCAAATGCATAAGGATCATCAGCAGGTTTATCGCCCTTATGCACGCTCATATAGGCAATCGCCTCATAGCGTTTGGACTCATAAACCGAGGTGAACGGATCGCAATAGTAACCATAGCCATAATACGGGAAACGCGTGCCGTAATTGCGGTGATAGGTACATGGCTGGCCATCATTGGTGCCGACATATTTGGTATGGCATTCGGTATCTGAATCCAACACGCGGAAGTAATCATGCTCGGTATCCAGCGTAATCTCCGCCATGCGGTAAAGCAGGAAATTCTCAACCGTCGCGCGCGGGGTTGATGTGCTGCCATTGTAAGAGACCTGATAGCGGGTCTCTTCGATCTTCTGATCTGAATAGCCAAAACTTGAGCCGTTGACAGGTTGATAGATCGGAGCCGTCGCGCATCCGGCAAGACCGAGGCCCAACGCGGCACCGAGTAGAGCGTATTTCACAGTCAGTCTCCTGTTTTGCGATACAGTCATCACTGTTTCTGAAGGACGCAAAGGCAGCGTGCCTTGATGGAAGTCAAAAACCTTCGTGAAAAATACGAAATGCTGGGCGGTTGTAGGATAAGAGAATGCTGGAAACCTATCCCCTTATGGAACTTGCCGTTGCCCTCGCCGTAGGCCTGCTGATCGGCCTGGAACGTGGCTGGAAAGACCGCAGCGACGCCGATGGCACACGAGTGGCCGGGTTTCGTACAATTGGCCTGATTGGCCTGCTCGGTGGCCTTGCCATGATGATTGATAACGGCACAGGCTTTGTGCTTGCCGCCGGCTTTATCGGGCTGGCTGTTTTGCTGCGTGAAGGTTTTGAAGCGCGCATTGATGCAACCAGAGAGGTCAGCGTAACCACGATGGTGGCCGCGCTAATTGCCTATGCTCTGGGTGCCATCGCTGTCAGCGGCAACACCCAGTTTGCGGCGATTGCCGGGGTCGCCACGACCTTCCTGCTATGGCTACGCACCCCACTCCATGGCTTGCTCAACCGGATTGAGGAGAAAGAACTGAATGCCTTTCTATACTGGCTGCTGATCTCGATTGTGGTTCTGCCGGTCCTGCCCAATCAGGCGTACGGTCCGTATGACGCATTCAATCCGAGGACCATCTGGCTGATGGTGATCCTGATTAGCGGGCTAGGCTTTGCCGGATATATTGGCATGGCCTGGTTTGGACGGCGGCGCGGCTCTATCCTGTTGGCGATTTCTGGTGGGCTGGTCTCCTCCACCGCAGCAACTCTGGCTTTTGCCCGTCTGGTCCGACAGGATTCGGTCGGGATGGATGTCATGATTGGCGGGGTCGCGATTGCCTGGGCGATCATGCTCATACGCACGGTGATTATTGTCACCATTCTGGCCCCGGTCATGCTGCCTTCAATCGCGCTATCTTTTAGCCTGATGATCGTGATCTGCATTGCCGCAGCCGTGTACTATTACCGCCGCGGTACTTCGACCTCAGCCCCGGCGATCAGCCTGTCAAACCCGCTCGATCTGAAATCTGCTGCCTTCTTTACGATCTTGCTTACAGCTGGCCTGTTTGCCTCCAAAGCCGGAGCTGATCTATTTGGCGAGGTTGGCTTATATGCTGTCGCCATTCTTGCCGGCGCTGTGGATATTGAGGCGATCTCGCTATCCCTCACCCAAATGGTCGGGCGTGATGTCGAAATCCCCGTCGCCTCGATTGCACTGGTCCTCGCTGCTCTTGCAAATACACTGTTCAAAGGTGTGGTCGCGGCGACTACTGGCGGCGGGGCTTTTGGGCGGCGATGCTTCGCCCTCGCCTTGATCCTGAGCACCTGTGGCGGGCTCAGCCTTTCTGCCTACTGGATATAATCCCCTAGTTCCTTTGGTTGATCTCCGGCCCCACGCCACAACACCAGAATGCCTCAAGAAGGGCGAGAAGCCCGATGCCACCGCAGGAAAAGGCGCGCGCCTTAAAGTCTGTCAAGTTGAGCGTACGTAATTGCCGCATAGGGGATTCTCCGAAGTGCGAAACACCAGGTCCGCCGTTCATATGAGGCCCAAGAAAGGGGAAGGGGCCCGCGCGAGACCACAAGGAGGCAATTGTGACCATGAATACGATCATCCCTATACCCCATTCTCATCCATCTGTAGCGCTATCCCAGCGCGTATCCCTAGATAATGAAGACCAGAGCCATCGCAATGCGCTGCGGTTTGATCAGAATGAGCATTTATTCTTTCAAGGGGATGTCCCGCGCGGTGTTTATGAGATTCTTTCTGGCACAGTAATCCTCTACAAAGTCATGGCGGATGGCCGCCGTCAGATTCAGAGTTTTGCCTCCGCCGGTGATTTTCTGGCCATGACATTTGCAGACCGTCACGATATCAGCGCCGAAGCCCTGACAGAGGTTGAGGCCTTGTTTGTTCCACGCGCAGCCTTTGATCGCCGTCTGCAAGAGCAGGCCGGGTTCAGACGCTCGGTCTTCACCCTGATCAGCAAGATGTTGCAGGATGCACATGAGCAAGCCCTGTTGCTGGGCCGTAAGTGCGCCATGGAGCGCACGGCGAGCTTCCTGATCTTCCTCAAAGAGCGGTTTCATGAGCCATCGACCGGGTTTACGACCATTCAGATGAGCCGTAGCGATATTGCCGACTATCTTGGCCTGACGCTCGAAACTGTCAGTCGTATGATGAACAAGCTCAAGCGCTCCAACGTCATTGACCTACCGCAACCAAACACATTCCGTATACTGAACATGCATCGTCTGCTCGCGCTGGCCGGGGAAGTTGAAGACGCGGACTCTCTGGCTGCCTGATCCGCGTCAGGAGGCCCACCAACACCGCATCACAGCGGGAGACAAAGATGTCAGACAAGATTGCAGCCGCTGATGTCACCTCTGACCCGTTTGAACGCTACGATATCAATGTCTTCACAGCCCATCGTGATGATGGAACGGGCGCACCACTAGAAACCCCCATTCTGGTGGTTGAGGCTATGGCTCAAAACGAGGGCTAAGCCGCGCGTTTATCGGGCTGGGTTCAGTGGCTGCGCTTCAGAGACCTCCCTCAGCACCGGCCCGCGCCAAGGGAAGGAAGCGTGATCATTCTATCCGGCGATATATTGAGAGCCATTCACCGTCATGGTTGCACCATTGATGAAAGCGGCCTCATCGCTGGCGAGATAACCACACATGGAAGCAATCTCTTCGGCTTTGCCAAGGCGGCCGACGGGAATGGTCGCGATGATACTTTCAAGGACTTTCTCCGGTACGGCACGGACCATTTCCGTGTCGATATAGCCCGGACAGACAACATTCACGGTGATGCCCTTCTTGGCCCCTTCCTGGGCCAGTGCCTTGGTCAAGCCGATGAGGCCAGCTTTAGCGGCTGAATAGTTGGCCTGTCCGAACTGACCTTTCTGACCGTTGATCGAGGAAATATTGATCACGCGCCCAAAGCCGCGTTCACGCATGCCCTCCCAGACCTGACGAGTGACATTGAACGCCGAGTTCAGATCAACATCGATGACTTTATCCCACTGTTCCTTGGACATTTTGTGGAACGGCCCGTCCCAGGTGATCCCGGCATTGTTCACGACCACATCAATCGGGCCAAGGTCAGATTCGATGGCCGCAATACCTGCGCCAACCGCGTCATAGTCAGACACATCAAACTTGTAACACTTAACGCCGGTTTCCTGCTCACACAGTTTCGCGGCCTCTTCATTGCCCCCATAATTGGCAGCAACATTGTAGCCCTTTTCCTTTAAATACACGCTGATCGCGCGGCCAATTCCGCGTGTCCCACCTGTGACCAATGCTGTACGGCTCATATCATCCTCCCGGAAAAAAATGTTGCGCAGCATTTTAATTTTGCTGCATCTGCTCAATCTGATTGAAGCATGTTACAGCTATGGGGGAAAGCAGACTTTGGAAGTATGGTATCTTGTGCCACACTCCGTTTGCGAATTGGAACAGTTTTGCGGCTTACCGCAACGTTGAAAGGAATAGTCATGGCCAAATCGGGCAAAGGCGATGATACGGTGATCATCAAGAAGTACGCGAACCGTCGCCTTTATGACACGTCGACATCCTCTTATGTGACGCTTGATCACCTGTCTGAACTTGTGCGGCGCGAAGTCGATTTCGAAGTGCGCGATGCCAAGACCGGGGAAGATCTGACACGGCAAGTCCTGACCCAGATCATTTTCGAGAAGGAAACGAAGGGCGAAGGTGCCCTGCCTGTGAACTTCCTGCGCCAGCTCATCGGGTTTTATGGTGGGCAGGGGGCAAACTCCCTGCTGCCCGCCTGGCTGGAAATGAGCATGAACAGTTTTGCCGAAAGCCGCGACCGTTGGGGCAAGGCGATGACCGGCGGCATGGCAAGCCCATTTGGCCTGTTCGAGCAGCAAGCCAAGGCCAATATGGCGATGTTCGACAATGCCATGAAAATGTTCACGCCAACCATGCCGAACGCGAAATCGGCCAAGACCAGAAAAACCGAGAAGGCCGCGCCAGACGCTGACGACCCAATGTCGCTGTTGCGCGCGCAGATGGAAGCCATGCAGGCTCAACTCGATGCGCTGGCTGGAAAAGACTAGGACCTAAACCTGAACCGCATGCAGATTGCGCCCATTCTGGCGCAACCAATTGCGCTCGCGCTTCCAGGTCGGACGACAGGTTTCAACATGGGCCCAAAAGGCTGGACTGTGGTTCATCTCCAGCAGATGCGCGCACTCATGCGCAGCCACATAATCGAGCACCTCTGATGGCGCCATGATCAGCCGCCAGCTAAACGCCAGGCGTCCGTCTGAGGTACACGACCCCCAACGCGAGCGTGTATCTTTAATGGTCACGCGGCGCGCTGATACGCCAAGCGCCGCACAGTAAGTGTTTACGGCGCGGGTCAGATCACTCTTGGCCTCCGCCTTGAGGAAACGCAGGACCCGCCGCCCTGCCGTTTCTTCCAGACCGGGGACATGCAAAGTCTGAGGCTCTCCTGCCCCAAGGTAGGCCATGCGTCCCTGCCCTTCCAATGTGATCTCACAGCTTTGGCCGCGCAGCATGAACCGACCTCCGGGGGCCAGGGCCACATGCTCTGGCAACGCACCCAGATGCGCCTCAAGCCAGTCCGCCCGTTCCTGCGCAAAACGGACCACTTCCGCCAGATTGCGTTTGTTTGGTGAGACCGCAACACCCTCCCGGGTTTTCTCATCGATCCGCAAGATCAACCGACGCGCGCGTGGGTTCACTTCCAGTCTGACAGGAATGTCACACCCGGAACGCGTTTTCACAGAAATCTTGTTTTTCTTATCGTTTATCATTAAATGTTGTCTCGACACAGTCACACCTTCACCATAAGTAGACTCGCTTAGCCAGGGGAATGGAAAATGAAGAACCTAATGATTGGCGCCGCGGCGCTTGCTCTTTTAGCCGGTTGTAATGGCGGTGATAAACCGTCTGCGCCAGACCAGAAACTTTCAGAACTCGTTGTCCGCGACGGCGATCCTGCGAAAGCTGGAGACGCGTTGGCCGCGATGGCGTTGGATGGCGGCGCGACGAGCGTCCTGACATTTGGTGAGAGCACCACTGATGGTGACAATGCGACCTTCACCGATATCGGCATTAAAAATGCCGACGAGATGACCATTGGCGCGATGACGTTTGAAGGCCTGGATATGGCCGGTGACACAGCGATCTTTGGCAAGATGAGCATTGACGATATCGCCATCACGGCCCCGGAAGGCGAAGCTGGGCAAGTGATGATCGGCAATATTGAGCTGATCAATCCTTCCCCTGAACTCGCAGCCTGGATGGCCGCAAGCCTGAACGGTCAGGAAGTGCCTTTCCCGGCGGTTGAGAATGTTTCTTTCGGCTCCTGGTCCATCAGCGATATCAGCGCCGATATTGAAGACCCTGACATGGATGGCTCATTTTCTCTGAGCAAGATTGAAATCCGCGACATGGCGGACCTGAAAGCGGCACGCTTTCTGATTTCTGGCATCAACCTGAACGGTGTTGATCCGGCTGAAGACATGGCCTTTTCTGCTTCGCTTGGCGAAATGAAGCTGACCAATGTTGATGCGAAATACGTCAAAGCCATTCAAGAGAATGTTGGCGATGAAGATGCCATGATGGGCGCGCTGATGGATGCGGTCTATGATAATCCGATGGAGCCGGGCTATGATGCCTTTTCCATTAAAGATCTGAATCTGGATATTGCTGGCGCGAAAGTGGCCATGGCCTCCATGGACAGCTTTATCGAGCGTAATGCCGCCGGACAGCCGATCAAATACGTTACCCAGCCTTACACAGTGACCGTTGATGCCGATCCAGAGGGCGGCGAAGGTGGCGCTGGACTGCTGCAAGGCCTGAGCATTATGGGCTATGAGAATCTGGTCATCAAAGGCGAAAGCGTTGCTGACTATGATCCGGATCAGGACATCATGTCGTTTGACGCCAAGAACAGCTATTTTGAAGTTGAAAAAGGCGCGCGCTTCGCGATGGGCGGCAAGATTGGCGGTATCAGCGAGTATTCAAAGAAAGCTGGCGACGCCATGGATTTCGAAACCCTCGCCGCAGGTGGTGAGCCCGATCCAAATGCCTTTAACGAAGCCCTCGGCGCTTTGACCTTCTATGACCTGACCATCAAGATTGATGATGATGGCCTGGTTAATCGCGGCCTGAATGCGATTGCGACCTCACAGGGTCAGGACCCTGAGCAGATGAAGAGCCAGATTGCTATGGGTCTCGGCATGGCGCCGATGATGGCACAGGGAACTGGCGCTGATATGGCATTGGTGACAGAGGTTACTGGCGCTCTGTCCAAATTCATTGCCAATCCAGGTACTTTAACACTTACGCTCGACCCTAATGAGCCTATCTCCCTGGTTGAAGTGATGACCAACCCGGACCCATCAGCTTACACCAAGGAAAGCCTCGGCTTTACCGCTAAAGCCGACTAGATATAAGCCTTATCTCAGACAGAAGGCGCAGCTTGATGAGAGCTGCGCCTTTTCTTTTGCCCACAGAGTGGCATATCAGGCTCATGAAACTTGCTTTTTTCGGAGATGTCGTCGGTAAGCCCGGACGCCAGGCGGTGGTCGACCACCTGCCAGAGGTTCGACGTGCACTTGAACTCGACTTTGTCGTGATCAATGCAGAGAATGCCGCGGGCGGTTTTGGCCTGACCGAAGCCATTGCCGAAGAATTCTTTGGCGCCGGGGCTGACTGTTTGACCCTTGGTGACCATGCTTGGGACCAGCGTGAGGCGCTAACCTATATCGAACGCGAATCCCGATTGCTCCGTCCGGTAAACTACCCTCAAGGCAGCTATGCCCCCGGCAAGGGAAGCGCGCTTTACGTCCTGCCGGATGGCCGCCGGGTTGGCGTTATTCAGGCTCAAGGCGTGGTGTTCATGAAGCAGCTTCTGGAAAACCCGTTTGGTGCCGTCGACAAGGCTTTGGAAGAGATGCCGCTTGGCATGGTCGCCGATGCTGTCATCGTCGACATGCATTGCGAAGCCACGAGCGAGAAAATGGCTATGGGGCATTTTTGCGATGGCCGCGCCAGCATGGTTGTTGGCAGCCATACCCATGTCCCGACCGCCGACCATATGATTCTCTCAGGCGGCACCGCTTATCAATCCGATGCTGGCATGTGCGGGGATTATGATAGCGTTATTGGCATGCAGAAAGACAATTCGCTCGCCCGCTTTGTCACGCAACTCCCCAATAAACGCTACGAACCAGCGCTCGGCGAAGGCACGCTGTGTGGCCTGTTCGTCGAGACCGATGATAGCACTGGATTGGCGATTAAAGTTGAGCCGATCCGGGTTGGTGGGCGGCTTTCAAAAACACAATAGAATACCGCTTGCATGTCCTTCTGATTTAAGCTTTCAGTATGCGTTGAGGGGGACTTTAATCAAAAATGTCAGACACATCCCAAGAAGCTGCACGCGGAACTGAACCTAATGAACCACATGCGGTCGTTCCAAAACACGCATACCCTAATGGCCCCCGTAGCGCTAAAAGCCTGTTCAAATGGCTCGCGGGGGCTTTAAAAATCTATATGGCGGCAGAACTACTCATGGGTATCGCTTCTGCATTTCTCCTATGGCTTTATCTTCCAGATACCGTTGCACCAGTTAGCTATGAAGTACTTACTCAGTTCGACCTCGCGATAGCAGCGATTGCCATACTGCAATTCACGTCACTGATGTTCTGCTACGTCATGGTGTCGCGAGTGACCTATCGAACTATGCGGAACCTACATACAATCGGTAGTAAAAAGGCTGAAATGTCACCCGCTTGGGCTGTAGGGTGGTATTTCATCCCATTCGCCAATCTCTGGAAACCAGCCGAAGGGATGAGCCAGATTTATCACGGCACTTATGCTGCAATGGGTGAAAAATCCGCTGCAAACTCACCAATTCCTTTATGGTGGACTTTCTGGCTAGTCTCAAACGTCACCGCCAATATCAGTATGCGCTTATCAGGTGGCTTCAATGGCGAAGACTATTCCTCAACGACATTCGGGTTGGATGTTGCTTCATCTCTGTTTGGAGTTGCATCTGCTTATCTGCTCCTACGCCTGTTGCGGCGTGTCGTGGACCGTCAGGAAGCCTTCAAGCACGGCGGCATGATGACGGTTTTTGATTAGGGATTTATCTCTGTCACACCTGCCCCTTTGAAAAGCGTGGCGAGCTGCGCTATGGCGGGCGTCTAGTGTAATGACGCCAGACAGGAGCCCCCATGGCCGGCCATAGTAAATGGGCAAATATTCAGCACCGCAAAGGTGCCCAGGACAAGAAACGTGCGGTTCTGTTTTCCCGCCTGTCCAAGGAAATCACCATTGCTTCAAAGCTGGGCGGCCCCGACCCTGACGGGAACCCGCGCCTGCGTCTGGCAATTGCCAATGCGCGCGGCCAGTCCATGCCCAAGGACAATATCAAACGCGCGGTTGAGAAGGGCCAGGGCGGTGGTGGCGATGATTATGTTGAACAGCGCTATGAAGGTTTTGGCCCCGGCGGGGTTGGCATCATTATCGAAGCCTCCACCGACAATAAGAATCGCGCCGCCAGCGAAATCCGCACCACATTCTCCAAGAATGGTGGAAACCTTGGCGAAACCGGCTCTGTCTCCTTCGGTTTTGAAAATGTTGGCGCGATTGAATTTGCCGCTGAAGCTGGTGACGAAGAGACCGTGATGATGGCAGCGCTGGATGCGGGGGCAACTGATGTCGAGTCAGACGAGAATGGTCACTTCATCTATACCGAACGTGAAGAGCTAATGACCGTTGCCGGGGCTCTGGAAGGCCAGTTTGGCGAAGTTGAGCCCAAATCGGTCAAGCTGATCTGGAAACCCAGCAATACTGTCCCCATTGCAGGCGATGATGCTGATAAGCTGATGAAATTACTCGACCTCTTGGATGAGCTTGATGACGTTCAGAATGTTTACGACAATTCAGAGCTGTCGGCTGAAGAAATGGAACGCCTCGCCGGGTAGGCTTTACGCTCACGAGCTGTACAAATTCGCGTGATAAATGAAACGTAATCTCGCTTTTACGGATCACCGCTCGCATATGATCGGTATCCCCGACGCATAGACTTGAGCCAAACCGATGAAACTCTCCCAGACCACCCTGATTGCCGTTCTTGCCGGAGGCGCAGCCACGCTTGCGACTTTCTTTATGAATGCCGGCGCTGAGAATGACCCGAAAGTACAGGTGCAAACGGCGGTAACGCTGGAAAGCGCGATTTTTGCAGGCGGGTGTTTCTGGTGCGTTGAGAGCGATTTCGACAAAGTCGACGGCGTGGAAGAGACCATCTCTGGCTATACAGGCGGGGATACGACGGACCCGACCTATAAGACTCATACAAAGCAAGGGCATCTCGAAGCGGTTAAAGTGATCTATGACCCGGCCAAGGTCGAGTATGCCGAACTGGTCTCATACTTCTTCCGCCATATCGATCCGGTCGATGCGGGCGGCCAGTTCTGTGATCGCGGCAACAGCTATACGACGGCTGTTTTTGTTGATGGCGATGAAGAGCGCGCCATCGTCGAGGCTGAAATCGCAGAGATTGATGCCAGCAACATCCTGCCTGCACCGGTCGTGACCAAGGTGCGGGATGAGGTCGCCTTCTATGATGCCGAGGGCTATCATCAGGATTATTACCTGAAAAATGCCGTACGCTATAATTTCTATCGGCAGGGCTGTGGCCGCGATAAGCGGGTTAAAGAGCTGTGGAGCGGCAAAGCCAAAAAGTAGAGCTTGAGTCTGATTTTTAGCTGTGCCGACGTCCCCGTCCCCACCGCCCCAAGGGTAGCCCTGCGGGCGGTTGGGCCCTTCGACAAGCTTAGGATGAAGAGACGTCGGCACAAGGACTTTATTGAGCCTGCAAGCGCCCGATCCGGCGGATTTCCCAGCGCAGGTCAACACCGGAATGGGCCAGCACACGCGCGCGGACCAGCTCACCGAGCGCTTCAATGTCAGCCGCAGTGGCCTCACCCGTATTGATCAGGAAGTTACAATGCTTCTCGCTAACCTGTGCCCCGCCGACGCGCAGGCCGCGGCAGCCTGCTGCATCAATCAGCTTCCAGCTTGAGCGTTGGTTCGGGGTGCCGGGTGGATCGGGATTGGCAAACGTCGAGCCGCCTGTCTTGTCCTTGATCGGCTGAGTATCGGCCCGTTTGGCCTGATGCTCGGCAATCTCCTGGGCCAGCGCATCCGGATCACCGCCAGGCTGTCCGATCAGGTGCAGGCGCGTGACGATAATCTCGTCCGGGAAATCAGTGTGGCGATAGTTGAAATGGATCTGATTGCGCAGGCGAACAACTTTTTCGCCGCGCCGATTAACGCCCTCAACCGCGCTGACAACATCGCTCAGCTCACGGCCATAACAGCCTGCATTGGTGCGGATGGCGCCGCCCATGGAACCGGGAATGCCGGACAGGAAAGACAAGCCTGAAACGCCCGCCTTGGCCGCAGCCCGAGCGACAGAGAGATCAAGCGCACCAGATCGGGCAAGCACTTCGCCGTCGTCTTGCACCTCAATCTGCCCCCAATAGCCGCCCATCAGGCGGATCACGACCCCTTCAATGCCGCCATCACGGACAATCGTGTTGGAGCCCACCCCAAGCACAGTGGCAGGAACATCGTCTGGCAAAGCCTTGAGCAGGTCAGCGAGATCATCCTCATCGGCAGGCAGGAAAAGCGCATCCGCCGCGCCGCCGACACGGAACCACGTGTAGGGCGCAAGCGGTGCATCGCGGAGAAGCTTGCCGCGCACCTCCGGAAGTGTGTCACGCCAATCGGTCATGCGTTGCTCAGCTTCCCAACCAAAGCATTGGCATGGGCTGAAATACTGCCCGCGCCCATGCAGACAACCATATCGCCCGGCTGGGCGATGTCTTTGATCAGGGCGGGCAGCGCCTCAAGGTCTTCAAGCACTTGCGCGCCTTTATGGCCGTGGCCCTGCATACTGGTAACGAGAGCCTGCTCATTCACGCCTTCCCGCGGGGCCTCTCCAGCGGCATAGACCGGCGTAATGATGGCGATGTCGGCCTCGCGGTAGCATTGCGCGAAATCTTCAAACAGGTCGTTGAGGCGGGAGTAGCGGTGGGGCTGGGAAACCGCGATCACCCGGCCCTGCCCCTGAATAGCGCGAGCGGCTTTCAGGCAGGCCGTGATCTCAACCGGGTGGTGGGCATAATCATCAATGACGCGAACGCCGTTCCATTCCCCGACCGGGGTAAAGCGACGTTTGACCCCGCCAAAGCCCTTAAAGCTATCGCGGATTTGCTCATTAGTGGCGCCCAGCTCAACCGCAACGGAAATCGCCGCCAGCGCGTTGGAAACGTTATGTTCCCCGGCCATAGGCAGGAAGACATCCTCGATGATCCGTTCTGCGCTGACGCCGCGCCCCTGGATCATCACCTTGAACGTCACCCCATCCGGGGAAGGTGTCAGGTCCACTGCGCGGACATCGGCCTGGCGGTTATAGCCATAGGTGATGATGCGGCGATCAGAGACCCGCGCGACCATTGCCGCAACTTCCGGGTGGTCGGTGCACAGCACGCCGAAGCCATAGAAAGGGATATTGCCGACATAGGTATCAAACGCGGCGCGCAGGGCCTCCATGGAGCCGTAATGCTCCATATGCTCAGGGTCCATATTGGTCACAACGGCAATGGTCGGACGGATTTTCATGAAGGTGCCGTCGGACTCGTCAGCCTCCAGTACGATCCAGTCCCCGTCCCCGGCTTTGGCGTTTGAGCCATAGGCATTGATGATACCGCCATTGATCACGGTCGGATCAATCCCGGCCCCATCAAGCAACGCGGCCAGCATCGTGGTGGTGGTCGTCTTGCCATGGGTTCCGGCAACCGCAACCGTCCATTTCAGGCGAATGATCTCGGCCAGCATATCAGCGCGGCGGACCACCGGAATACCAGCGGCGCGGGCGGCCTGCACCTCGACATTATCATCCTTGATCGCGCTGGAAATGATCACCGCGCTGGTCCCTGTCACGTTCTCTGCGACATGGCCGATATGGACGGTCGCGCCCTTCTCTCGCAGGCGTTTGACATTGTCGCTCTCGCGCATGTCAGAGCCCTGAACCTGATAACCGAGATTCATCATGATCTCGGCAATGCCAGACATGCCAATGCCGCCAATACCAACAAGATGGGCCGGGCCAAGCGGGAACGGAGTTGGGGAGGGTTTCATAAGAGGTATCTCTAAGTTTGTTTCAATCAGCTACGATCTTTACTGCCATATCAGCAAGGTCTCGCGCCGCGTTGATATTCCCCTGCCCCTTGGCAGCGGCAGCGCGGGCGCGCAGGTCGTCACCATCCTCTAGGCGTGCAGCAAGGAGCTGGCCGAGCAGGTTTGGATAGAGATTATCCTCAAGCATCATGTCGGCAGCACCCGCATCGACCAAGCCTTCAGCATTTGCGGTCTGATGGTCATCCATGGCGATCTTTAGCGGGATCAGGATGGATGGGCGCCCGATGGCGGCAATCTCGCTGACCGTCCCCGCGCCAGAGCGGGCAATGATCATGTGAGCCGCTGCAAGGCGATCTGGCATATCGGAGAAGAAAGCCTGTAGCTCTGCCTCAACCCCGGCTTTGTCATAGAGGGTACGGACCTCTTCGAGCTGTTCCTCGCGGACCTGCTGAACGACCTTAAGGCGGGCGCGCAGCGGGGCAGGAATATGGTTGGCGATGGCGAGCGGGATCGCCTCGCCAAGGATACGGGCGCCTTGTGAGCCGCCCGTGACGAAGACCGTCAACGGGCCATCGGTATCCGGAAAGGGTGCATCGCGCATTGCCGCGATAGGGGCGCGAACCGGGTTACCGATGGGGACATGGTTGGCCCCGCGAGGCAGGCGGTCGAGCCGCTCAAACCCAGACGCCACGACAGCCGCTTTCTTGGCGAAGGCCCGGTTCACCCGGCCCAGAACTGCGTTCTGTTCGTGAATAATGATCGGGATACGCTTGCGCCGCGCCGCACTGAGCGCCGGATAGGCCGGATAGCCGCCAAAGCCCGCGACGAGTGCCGGGCGCTGCTCATTATACTTTCGCGCGGCCTGATTGACGCCATCACGAATTTTCAGAGCGACACCAGGCAGAGCGAGTGGTTTGCGCAGGTTCGGGCTGGAAGCTTTGACTTCATGTTTCCAGTCAGCGGGAAAGGTTTCGGCATAGCGCAAGCCACGATCATCACTGATCAGGCCGACCGCCCAGCCGCGCGCGCGCATCTCTTCGGCAAAAGCTGCAGCCGGAAACATGTGCCCGCCTGTACCGCCTGCGCCGATCACCACGAGAGGTTTGTCATTCATGGAACTCTCCTGATTGCTGAACAGGGTTCAGCAGCCACCCACTCCCCCTGCCCAACCGCCCGCAGAGGCTACCCTTGGGGTGGTTGGGCAGGGGGAGTGGGTGACCTCGGTCGATTATAAAATTCATCTCAGCCCTTCCAAACCGTTCTCTCGCGCCGGATCAATGCCAGCGCCAAACCAAGCGTCAGCGCTGTCCCCAGCATGCTCGATCCGCCATAGGAGATGAAAGGCAATGTCATGCCCTTTGGCGGGATCAGGCTGACATTTACCGCAATGTTTATGGCAGCCTGAAGGCCGAAAAGCGCAAATAATCCGGATGCTGCGGCGCGCGGATAGGGGTCATGGATACGGGCGGCGGCGCGTAGGCCGCGCCAGACGATAAAGCCAAAGACAAAGATCAGCAGGACCGCAGCAATATAGCCGAACTCCTCACCCATCACGGCATAGATGAAGTCTGTATGCGCGTCGGGCAGAGAGGTTTTGATCGTCCCTTCACCGGGGCCGACCCCGAGCAGGCCGCCACGGGCAATCGCCTCGCTCGCCTTGTCGATCTGATAGGTGTCATAGGCGGTCGGATTGATGAAACTGTTCACCCGGAAACGCACATGCGGCAGGGTCGCGTAGAGCAACCCTGAGAGCGCCGCCCCACCCCCGGCAAAGATCACCGCCCACCGGAATGGCAGCCCCGAAACAAAGAACGTCACGACAAAGGCCGCTGTCAGCAGCGCCGCCTGCCCGACATCGGGCTGCAGGAGCAGGAAACCCAACGTGGCGCAGAAAAAGACCAGCGTAATCCCGGCCCATGGCCCATTGGGATAAAGCTGGCGCTGCGCCAGAAGCCATCCGGTCAGCACCACCAAGGCAGGCTTGGCAAACTCCGAAGGCTGAAGCGAGAAGCCGGCAAAGCGTATCCAGCGCTGCGCGCCCTTTGCTTCATGTCCCACCAACAGGATTGTCGCGAGCAGAACCAGACTGCCAGCAAAGACCAGAGCCGCAAGTCGCCGGGCCCAGACTGCGTTGAGGGTACTGACACCAAGCAGGGTTATCGCCGCCAATCCGGCAAAGCCAACCTGTCGTTTGACGAAGAAAAACTGGTCCTCATAGCCCAAACGATTGGCGGCGGGTGGCCCGGCGGCGAGCGAGAGCATCAAACCTGCGCCAATCAGCGCAAAGGCGGCAATGACAATGGGCCAGTCGGTTTCACGTTGCCAGACCGAGGCATGGCCTAAAGGGGTTTTGGGGCGCAGGGCAACTTCAACCATCGCGCCCTACCCCGTGGCGGCCTTTGGGGGCTCTGCCTCTCCGGCAAGGCGTTTGACAATCTCCCGGAAAGCATCACCGCGCGCTTCAAAATCCTTGAACTGATCAAAGCTGGCACAGGCTGGCGAGAGCAAGACAACAGGCGCGCTATCGCCTGCTTTGCGGGCCTCTTCGTAAGCCGCGCTGGTCGCCGCTTCGAGCGTGCCGCATTGCTGAACCTTGACCTTGCCGTCCAAGGTCTTGGCAAAGTCAGCGCTGCTTTCGCCGATCAGGTAAGCCGTCTCAACGCGGTCAAAGAAAGGTTCGAGCGGCGCAATGCCTTCGGCCTTGGACTTGCCGCCGACAATCCAGTGGACTTTCGGGAAGGTCTTAAGCGCCTGCTCAGCGGCCTGTGCGTTAGTGGCCTTGCTGTCATTGATGAAGCGAATGCCGTCAATCTCACCAACCTTCTCCATGCGGTGGGCAAGGCCGGGGAAGCTGCGAATGCCCGCCATGATCCGGCCTGGCGACAAGCCCAGCGCGGCGCAAGCGGCATAGGCGGCCGCAGCATTCTGGTGGTTATGGCGTCCCGGCAGCGCATCGGCCATGGCAAGATCACCAACCCGAAGCGCCTGGCCACCAACACTGTCATGCAGATAGCCACCAACGGCGCTCACACCGCGAGCAAGACCAAACTCAGCCGAGATTGGCACAACGCGGGCTTCACCGGGGCGCTTGCGGCCCATGGCGATGCTTTGGGTCACTGGGTCATCAATCCCGACCACAGCAACATCACGCGCGTCCTGATTGCGGAAAATCCGTTTCTTGGCGGCGATATAGCCATCCATACCGCCATGGCGATCCAAATGATCGGGCGAGATATTCAGGAACAGCGCAACATCACATTTCAAGCTGGAGGTCAGGTCCAGTTGATAAGAGGATAGTTCCAGCACATAGACCGCATTGGCGTTTAGCGGCTGCATGTCCAAGACGCCTGTGCCGATATTGCCGCCGACGCGGGCATCAATGCCCGCCTCTTTCAGGATATGACCGATCAGAGCTGTCGTGGTGGATTTGCCATTTGTGCCGGTAATCCCGATCACTTTGGGGCGGCCCTTTTCCGGCAGTGCCTGAACCGCGCGGGCGAACAGTTCGGTATCGCCAACAACCGGGACGCCCATGGTTTCCGCAAGGCGCACAAGGCGATGCGGCTGTGGGAATTTGAACGGAATGCCCGGCGAGAGGACGAGCGCGGCAAATTTCTGCCAGTCCCGCTTGTTCAGATCGGTAACATTGATGCCCTGCGCCTCAGCTGTGGCCCGCGCCATATCCCCATCATCCCACGCGAACACACGTGCGCCACCAGCCTGCAGGGCTTTGGCAGCGGCCAAGCCGGTGCGCCCCAGACCGTAAATGGCGACATCGCGCCCGGCATATTCGGTGATCGGGATCATAAGGGTTCAGGTTACCTCAGCTTCAGGGTGGCTAGGCCCGCAAGGGCGAACAGGACGGACAGGATCCAGAACCGCGCAACAACGCGCGTTTCCGGCCAGTTTTTCTTTTGAAAATGATGATGCAGAGGCGCCATCAGGAAGATGCGCTTCCCTTCCCCGCTCAGCTTTCGCGTGAGCTTGAAATAGCCAACCTGCAGAATGACCGAAGCGGCTTCCAGCACGAACAGGCCACCAATCACGGCGAGCGCAAACTCGTGTTTTACGGCAACGGCGACAACGCCAATCATCCCGCCAAGGCCAAGCGATCCGGTGTCCCCCATGAAGACTTTGGCCGGATAGGCATTGTACCATAAGAAGCCCATTCCAGCGCCAATCATGGCGCCGAGCAAAACCGCAAGCTCACCCGCACCGGGGGCGAACTGAATGCCGAGATAACCCGCAAAAATGAAGTTCCCCGTCAAATAGGCGATCAGCGCATAAGAGGCGGCAGCAAACATCATTGGCACAATGGCAAGACCATCAAGGCCATCCGTGAAGTTCACCGCATTGGCTGAGCCTACGATCACCAGAGCCGCAAACGCGATAAACAGACCGCCAAGCGGCAGGAAATAGTCATTCACGAACGGGATCGCGACCCCGCCGGAGAAAGCCGCCTCATTGCGCTCTACGCTGGTTTCAGGCGCGACACTGGCAATCCATTCGGCCAGCGGGGTCAGAGCGCCCCAATCAGCATGGCCGAGCGGGGTATGCGCGCCATGCAGGCCCATGATGAAAGCACCCGCCAGCGCGGCTACGGCAAACTCTGTGAGCAGGCGAACCTTAGCCGAGACGCCATCCGTGCTTTGCTTGGTGACTTTCGCATAGTCATCAAGGAATCCGAGGAAGGCATAAGAGAGCGCCACGAACAGCACGACCCAGATGTAAGGGTTTCGCAGGTCCGCGAACAGCAATGTGCCCAGCAACAAACCAACCCAGATCAGGAAGCCGCCCATGGTTGGCGTCCCCTGTTTGGAGAGCTGCGCCTCAAGCGAGAGATCACGAATCGGCTGGCCCTTGCCCTGCTTGGCGCGCAACACATCGATCAACCAGCCGCCAAAAATCACAGTGAACAGAAAGGCGGTCACGAGGGCCAGTCCTGTCCGGAAGGTCAGGAAGTTTAAAAGACGAAATACGCCGTCATCAGCGGCAAGCCATTCATACAGCATCACGACCCCTCGCAGTGTTTTCTACACCGCTGTCCTTCACCTGCTCGTCTGCCGAAGCGCTCCATTGGCGCAAGCGGTCTGCGAGCCTGTTTATTCCGGAGGCATTCGAGCCTTTAAGCAAGAGGAGATCGCCGTCTTTCAACGCATTTTTCAGGTCATTTTCGAAGCCTTCGGCCTTGACCGACCAGATGGACTCTGTTCGTTCCGAAGGTTGTCCACAGAGCGCCTCAACCAGCGGCACCATACCGTCTCCGGCAAGGTAGGCTTTTGTCACACCTGCCGCGCGGATCGGCCCCGCCAAAGCCGCATGTTCAGCTGCGCTGGTGGCGCCGACTTCGAGCATTTCACCCAGCACAGCAATGTGGCGGGCACCCGGACGCTCGCCAAAGCTTTTCAAAGCGGCGCGCATGCTTTCCGGATTGGCATTATAGGCATCATCGATGAGGGTCACCTCGCCGCCATTCGGCAGCTTGAGGATTTCTGCGGTTCCGCGCCCGGCAGGCGGGGCATAGCCAGACAGCGCCTGCGCCGCCGTCTCGACATCAACGCTGTCATCCTGACACGCAAGCAGCAAAGCCGCCGCCGCATTCATCGCCCAATGCTCGCCAATTGCGTTGAGTTCGACACAGACCTCAACGCCCTGCACTACGAGATAGACACTCATTGTAGCGGCATCGGTATAGATCTGGTGGACATAGGCATCAGCGCTGCGATCCATGCCAAAGGTCTTGATCTGACAGTCCGGCTGATGGGCTTTGGCCTCAGCTTTGAGATAATCCACAAAGCGATCTTCATACGGCAGGACCGCAACACCGCCCGGTAACAGTCCGGCAAAGATGTCAGACTTCTCTTTCGCCACGCCCTCAATGGAGCCAACACCCTCAAGGTGAGCCGGAGCAATCTTGGTGATCAGCGCGGCATGGGGCTGAACCATGACTGAGCGCGGGGCAATTTCGCCCGGCGTATTCATGCCAATCTCGAAGATGGCGCGCCGGGTTTCCTTTGGCATCCGCGCCAGGGTCAGCGGCACACCCCACTGATTGTTGAAGCTGCGCTCATTCCAGTGCGCCGGGCCAAGTGCGCGATAAATCCGCGCCAGCATTTCCTTAACGCTGGTCTTGCCGACCGATCCTGTAACGGCGGTGCGGTAGCAATCGGTCGCGCGATTGCGGGCGGCGAGGCCAAGCTGCTCAAGTCCGGTGAGGACATCATCAACGCGCACCGTTGGGCCGCCCTCAACCTCGCGGCTGACCAGTGCGCCTTCGGCCCCTTCATCAAAGGCCGCAGAGACGAAATCATGGCCATCGCGGACATCTTTCAGCGCGACGAAGAGATCACCTGCATCAATGGTGCGTGTATCGATCGAGAGGCCGAAAACAGCAAAATCATCGCTAGCGGTGCCGCCTGTCGCGGCGGCGATCTCAGCAGAGGTCCAGAGCGGATCAGACATGACCACCCCCTGCCTTCAGGGCAGCAATGGCTGTCTCCTGATCAGAGAACGGCACAACCGTATCGCCGATAATCTGTCCGGTTTCATGCCCTTTGCCCGCGATGAGCAGCGTGTCACCTTTTTGAAGGCCCGCAATCGCTTGGGCAATAGCCGCGCCGCGATCACCGATTTCTATGCCTTCGGCCACCGCCGTCAGGATTTCAGCGCGGATGGTTGCTGGGTCTTCGCTACGCGGATTGTCATCCGTGACGATGACTGTATCGGCATGCTTGGCCGCAATCGCGCCCATTTGCGGGCGCTTGCCCTTGTCACGGTCGCCGCCGCAGCCAAAGACGACCACCAGACGCCCGGCCGTATGCGGACGCGCCGCGCGGATCAGGACATCAAGGCCCGCCGGGGTGTGCGCATAATCGACAAAAACCCCTGCCCCGTCAGCCGTTTGCCCGACATATTCAAGGCGACCCTTTACCGGCTGCAGTTTGGACAGCCCTGTCGCAACGGCTTGCAAATCCATATTGCCAGCGAGTGCGAGCCCCGCGGCGGTCAAGGCATTGAGCGCCTGAAATTCACCGATCAGGGGTAGATCGACGGCGGCTTTTTCACCGCGCCAGTTCAGGAATAGACGCTGGCCCGTCGCACGGGGCATCAGCTCCTCAATCTTCAAGTCCGCGCCGCGCCACCCTACGGAGATCAGATCAAGTCCACGCGCCTTGGCGACAGTTTCGAACGCGCCTCGCTCATCGCTGTCAGCATTGACCACAGCCGGGCAACCTTTTGGAGCCAGATCGCCGAACAAGCGCAATTTGGCGGCGCGATAACCATCCATATCCTTGTGATAGTCGAGATGGTCCTGTGTCAGGTTCGTGAAAGCCACCGCGGACAGGTTCACCGCATCAAGGCGGTACTGCGCAAGCCCGTGCGAGGACGCCTCCATCGCGACATGACCCACGCCTTCAGACGCCAGCGTGGAGAGCGTTTCGTGAATCGCGACCGGATCAGGGGTTGTATGGCCAAGATCAATATTACCGTTCGGGCCAATCGCGCCGAGCGTGCCCATGGAGGCGGCTTTCATCCCGGCACTGTCCCAAATCTGGCGCAGGAAATCGACGGTTGAGCTTTTGCCATTCGTCCCGGTGATCGCGATAATATGGTCTGGCTGGATCGGATAGAAGCGCGCTGAGGCCTGCGCCAGAGCGAGACGTGCATTCAGCACCTCAATCGCGACTGCGCCGTCAATCGCGGGCAAGTCTTCACCAACAACCGCAACTGCGCCAGCCGCTAGAGCCTGCAGGATATAGGTCCGGCCATCCGCGACCACACCCTGCAGCGCCGCGAAGACATAGCCCGGCTTAATCTGGCGGCTGTCAGCGGTAATGCCCGCCACAGGCAGATCACCAAGGTCATGATCAGGGAAAAGTTCATTCAAAGTCACAGGTCACTCCTTCTCGGTTCAGAGACAGAGCGAACCTGAGGCCCGGACCGGACAGGCGCATCAAATCGCGGCTCGACACCCAGAATAGGCGCGATCCGCTCGATCACCCGTCCAGCCGTAGGCGCTGCATTCCACGCAGCAGTGCGACCACGATCCACTCCGGCTTTAGGAGTGTCCAGCACGATCAATACGACATATTCAGGGCGGTCAGCGGGGAAAAGCGCGGCAAAGCTGCAAATGTTCTCATCCTCAGAATAACCACCGGGGATTGGCTTCTCCGCCGTTCCGGTCTTTCCGGCGATGCGATAGCCCGCCACCTCGGCCTGTTTTCCGGTGCCAATGGTCACGGCCTGCCGCATCATTTGCGTGACCAGAGCCGCGGTAGGCGCCGACAGAACGCGCTTTGGATTGCGCTTGCGTTTTGGAGTCATCAGCAGGGTTGGCTCAACATATTCCCCAGCATTGGCAAGCGCGGAGAAGGCCGCCGCAAAAGCGATCGGCGTGACCGCAATACCGTGACCATAGCTGGTCGTGGCACTCGTCAGCTCGTCAAAGTCAGTCGGAACAAGCGGACGCGCACTACCCGCCAGTTCAATCGGGGCACGCTCAAACAGACCAAGCGAGGCGTACAGCTCTTGCTGGCGACGCGCGCCCATTTGCCAGGCGACTTTAATGGTCCCGATATTCGAACTTTGCTGGACGATTTCGGTGATATTGGCGCGGCCTGCAATTGGGTGATCATCACTGATCTTGCGCCCACGAATGACCAGCGGCTCACGCACATCGAAGCGGTCACTTGGGCGGATGGCGCCGGAATCGATGGCCCCGGCAACCGTGATCGGCTTGAACACAGAGCCCAGCTCAAAAACTGCACCACTGGCGCGATCGAGCCGCTCTGGCGCATCAAGACTGATCTCAGTCGCCCGGTTGGGGTCAATCGGGGGCCAGCTGGCCATGCCGAGAACTTCCCCTGTCTGTGGGCGCATGACGATGCCCGCCGCGCCTTCAGCCTCGTATTGACCAACAGCGGCTGCAAGCTCGGCCTCAAGGCTGAACTGAACGTTTGAATCGAGCGTCAGCGCCAGCGGCTTGCCGCCCGCTGTCAGGCGATCATCCATGGCATACTCGACACCGCCAAGCCCCTGCCCGTCCGCGCCTGCATAGCCGAGCACATGCCCCGCCAGTGTGCCGCGCGGATAGGCCCGGCGGCTCTCTTCCCGGAAGCCAAGCCCTTCTAAGCCCAGCTCAAACACAGCCTGACGCTGGCGCGGGGTCAGACCACGCTTGATCCAGACAAAGGCCCGCTCCTTATTGCTCAGGCGCTGCGTGATCAGGTCAACATCAAGGTCAGGCAGGACGCTCGCCAATTCCTGCGCGATCAGGCCGCCATCCATCATCGCGCGTGGATCAGCGAAAAGGGAATAGACAGTGACCGACGTTGCCAAAAGCTCTCCATTGCGATCAACAATATCGGCGCGAGCGGTGGTTTCTTCAAACGCTGCGGAAACCCCTCCGGTTTCAGCCGGACCACTGATGGCAACGCTCGCGCCTTTCACGGCGATCACACAGAAAACGGCCAGCAAAGCCATCGAGACAATGCGCGAGCGCATGCCACCGCCGCGCATGGTTGCTTCTGAACCCACCCTATCCGTCATCGCGCACCTCCCGATCGACAGGCTCGGATGGATCAGCGCGGCTCACAGGCGGGCCAACGCGGCTATCAAGATCGACCATACGTACGAATTGTTCGGCGCGCGCCGGGACCATGCCGAGCTGTTTGCGAGCATATTCCTCAATCCACTCCTGACGGGAGCGGTGAATGAACTCGGTGCGCAGAGAGAGCTGCTCCTGTTTGGCCGCAGCGATCTGGGTTTCGATCTCAGCGATCTCAGCAACGGTTTCACGCGCGCCGTATTTGGCGCGGTAGAGACTGAAAATCAGCACGGCGATCACCGCCAGCCCGAAGAGGAAAGCGCGCTTACTCATGCTGCCACCTCCACATCGCGCAGATCCGGCACGCGAACGCCCGTATCGACCGCATCGACCCAGAACGCGGCGGGCGTGCGCACCCCAACGCGCAACCGCGCAGACCGCGCACGGGGATTGGTTTCGGTTTCAGACTCGCTCGGCTCAATCGCTTTCTTCTGTAACAGATCAAACGTTGGTGCAGGCCCCTTGGCGCGTTCTGGCAGATAACGCGAACCACCGCCGCCAAGCCCGGCGCGAGATCGGAGGAAAAGCTTAACGAGACGGTCTTCGAGTGAGTGGAACGTGACGACAACCAGTCGACCACCCGGGACCAGCATACGCTCCGCAGCCGCAAGGCCACGCGCCAGCTCGCCCAGCTCATCATTCACAAACATGCGCAGGGCCTGAAAGGTCAGGGTTGCCGGATGTGTCTTGCGGCCTCGACGACCACCGAGCGCGGTTTCGATGGCATCGGCAAGATCAAGGGTCGTCTCAAACGGTTTTTCAGAGCGGCGCGTAACAATCGCGCCTGCAATGCGGCGGGCCTGTTTTTCTTCGCCGAGCTGACGAATGACCTGAGCCAAATCGGCTGGCGCCATCGTGTTCACAACATCAGCCGCGCTTGGCCCGGACCGCCCCATACGCATATCGAGTGGGCCATCACGCATGAAAGAGAAGCCACGCTCGGCCTGATCGATCTGGAAAGAGGAAACGCCAATATCGAGCATCACACCCTCAACGCGGTCGATGCCATTATTCAACAGCAAGGCATCCATATCGCCGAACCGCCCCAGCAGGGGGGTCAGGCGTGGCTCTGTCTCTGACAGCTTTTCAGCGCGGGCGATGGCATCGAGATCACGATCAATGCCGATCACTTTGCAATCGGCACTTTCCAGCACGCGCAAGGCATAGCCACCGCCGCCAAATGTGCCGTCGACATAGGTTTCGCCATCAGCAGGCGCGAGCGCTTCAAGCACTTCATTCAGGAGAACCGGCACATGCCCCATTAGCTCTCCTCCCCGCCAACTATGCCGAGAATACCGCCAGAAGCGAGCGCTGCATTGAAGGGCGCTTCGATATCGTCCTGGACCTCATCAAGCAGGCCATCCATCTCTGCATCAAAGGCGGCATAGCGAGACGGCTCCCAGATATGGAAGCGGTCCATGGAGCCGACAAAGATCAGGTCTTTCTCAACCCCGGCCATCGCCAGATGCGTCTCAGGGATTTTGATCCGGCCCGTATCATCAATCTTGAGGTCAGCCGCTTTGGAGACGATGCGGTGCATCAACACCCGGCGGGCTTTCGAGTTTGGGCTCATGCGCGACAGGGTCTGGCGATATGTGGCCATCAGCGCATCCCCGCCGCCTTCAAGGCAAGGCGAGCCGTCTGACGCAGGCCAAAGGTATAAGCGTGTTCCGCCTTCCAGCGCATGCCGGAAAGGTGCCGGAACCGACACACGGCCCTTTGAATCCAACGATGTCTCATAGGTCGAGACGAACACGGCCATACTCCCATCAAACCCAGGCCACCCTCACTTGGGACAAACCTAACCAAATTTGGGATAACATGGGCTGACATGGTTTTAAATGGGTTCGATGCCGATTCGTTCTGTCCACAAGCCCGCCAGACTGGAACATGACGCGAATAAATCAGGAATATACCCGAACACGTTACTTTTCATTATGGTTAACAGTTTGAAAATCATTTATTTACAAGCAGTTAAACAAATCTGGAAAAATGAAAACTTTTTTGCGATTGCCCCTGATTCTTTTCACAGAAAACATGCAGAAATTGCCCCGACTGCCCAATTTACACGTCTTTGCAGGGTTTTGGTGCTAGAGCGCGCAGGATGCAATTGCGCGTGGTGATACTGGCTTTGGGGATCATGACGGCTCTGTTGGGAGCCGCGATGATTCCATGCTGGCTGCTGGACTATGCCGACGGTGCCCCGGAATGGCCGGTTTTTGCTGCCAGCGCCGTTACGCTGCTGCTATTTGGTGGTGGCCTGATCATCATGTCGGGGCAGCGGCCGGAACGGACCGGGTCAAAGGAAGCTTTCCTGTTGACGGTCCTCGTCTGGGTGGTTCTGCCCGGCATGGCCGCCATACCCTTTATTGGAAATGGTATGAGCTTTACCGATGCGATGTTTGAAAGCATTTCGGGCCTCACAACAACTGGGGCAACGGTGATTACCGGGCTCGATACCCAGCCCCGCGGCCTGTTGCTCTGGCGCGCCATCCTGCAATGGTTTGGCGGGATCGGGATCATCGTGACCGCGATTGCTATCCTGCCGATGTTGCGGGTCGGCGGGATGCAGCTTTTCTCGCTCGAAAGCTCTGATGTCTCCGGCAAGTTCATGCCGCGAATTGGTGAGATTACAGCGCAGACGGGCCTGATCTACCTGATCATCTCATTTGCTTGCATGATCGGTTATTGGGCCAGCGGGCTGTCTTTGTTTGATGCTATCGCCCACGCGATGACGACCGTCGCAGCCGGAGGGTACTCGACCTATGACGCCTCCTTCGGGGCCTTCTATGATACACCCGCTATTGTTGTGGCAATCTTCTTCATGATCATGGCCGGCCTACCGTTCAGCCTGCTGGCGCTGGCGATGATCCATGGCAAGATCCGTCCAGTGCTCACAGATCCGCAGCCGCGTCTGTTTCTGGGATTAATTGCTGGGATTACGACGCTGATCTTTCTACTGCGGGTGATTGATGACCAGGATCTGGTGATCATCAGCCCTTTGGAAGGCTATATTGAAACCCTGTTCAATGTTGTCTCGGTCATGACCGGGACGGGCTATGCCACTGCGGCCTATGATGGCTGGGGCGGGCCTGTTGTCCTGCTGTTTCTCGTGACGATTTTTCTCGGCGGATGTGCTGGATCAGCCGCCTGCGGGATTAAGATGTTCCGGCTTGAAATCACCTTCCGGGCCGTCCTGGCGCACGTTCAGCAGATGACCAGCCCGAACCGCGTCGTCCGCGTCCGCTATGGCGGGCGGATTGTTGATAATGATACCCTGCAATCAGTGATGGTGTTTGTCTTCCTTTATATGGCGACCTTCGTGATTGCCGCCATCCTGCTCAGCCTGACCGGCCTTGATCCGATCACGTCGATCTCGGGCGCGGCGACAAGCGTTTCAAATGTCGGCCCGGGCCTTGGCCCGATTATTGGCCCCTCAGGGACGTTTGAGACCCTGACAGATCGCGCGAAATGGATTTGCGCGATTGCCATGCTGCTGGGACGGCTGGAATTCACCGCCGTGTTTGTCTTGATGACCCGCCGCTATTGGCAGGGCTAAAATACACCCCGCCCAAGACACGCTAAGACGTTCGTTTGGTTGCCAATCCAGAAATCTCTTTAAAAATGGAACGCAGCGTTCCATGTTAAGCTTTTGGATACCCGATTTGAGGCATTGAACAGATATGGCTGAGACTGCATCAAATAAACGCAAGGGCGCGCGTCGGAGCGAGGATTCGCGGGCCGCGATTCTGGCCGCGAGCCGGGACGAAATTAGCGAGAATGGCTGGCGCAAGTTTAGCGTCGACCGGGTCGCAAAACGCGCCCGCGCCTCAAAGCAGACGATTTACCGCTGGTGGCCCAGCATTGGCTCCATGTGTGTTGAAGCCGGTCTTGCCCTGATCCCACAAGGGTCAGGCGGTGGACGCGACCCGGTTGAGCGGATTGCCGAACTGGTTGCGCCTTTAGAGCAAGCTCTGCGGGTTGGCTCCGGCCATGCCGTGATGCGCGGTATCCTGATTGCGGCCTGCGATGAAAAGGAAGCCGGGGAAGCCTGGCGCACCTGGATGCGTGATACCGTGCGGATGCCGCTTCGGATGATCCTGGCTGAGATTGCTGCGAAGAATGTTGTACGCCGCGATTTTGACGTCGATGCAGCGATGGATACGCTGATGGGGCCAATCCTGAACCGGGTTATGGCGCTGCGCGCGCCTTTGCCGGAAGGCTATAGCACACGTCAGGCGGAGATCCTGCTCAAGCAGCTCGCACCTTAAACCTCGCTGTCATCCCACACATGTTTACGGTTGCCGCTTGCCCGGCAACGCGCTACCGCACAGCCTTGGTAGAGGACAGGGAAGCGCGCATATGGCCCCTATACGGTTCGGCATAATCAGCCATGAGACAATGGGCGAACGCACCCGTCAGGCGCTGACGAACCATCCTGATGCCGTCATCGTGGCGACTTGCAATCTAGGCCCAGCAAGTGGCGCCGCTGTTGAGATAGCCGATTGGCAAACGCTGCTCAGTCGCGACGATCTGGACGCCATCTTTATTGCTACACCAAACGCCATTGCCCCGGCCATCATCATCGCAGCCTTGGGCAAAGGCTTGCATGTGTTCTGCCAGCATCTGCCGGGCTATAATCTTGAAGATGTCATCAATGTCCGCCGCGCTGAAGCCGCTGCGACGGGAAAAATCCTGAAATTCAGTTTCGGTCACCGCTATCATGGCGCGGTGATGAAAGCGCGCGAGCTTGCCGAGAGCGGCACGCTTGGTAGTTTGCTCTCAATGCGCGGCACCTATGGCAAAGCCGGGCGGGGTGCGGATCAAGGGCGTTGGGAAAACACATTCGACCTATCCGGTGGCGGCATCCTGATGGATCGGGGCATTCATATGATCGACCTGATGCATATGTTTGCCGGGCCGTTCGAAGAGATCAAAGCCATGGTCGATGAGCGGTTCTGGACAGGTGCCGGTGTTGAGGACAATGCCATGGCCCTGCTGCGCACCAATAGCGGCGTGATGGCAATGCTGCACGCCTCAGCCACGCAATGGCGGGAAACGTTCCGCCTCGAACTGGGCTTTGAGACAGGCTATCTCTGGCTCGACGGTGTGTTGACCGCGGACATGCGCTGTGCCCCGGAAATGCTGATCATTGGCCGCTTGCAATATGATGAGCATGGCGAGCCAATCGCCAATCCAGAAGAAGAGATTCACGAGTTCAAAGCCGATGAAAGCGTTGACCTCGAAATCGCTGATTTCATCTCAACCCTTCAGACGGGACGCAAGCTTCAGGTCGGCACCAGCCAGCAGGCGTTTGACGCGATCAATACCAGCCAGCGCCTCTATGCCGCTGACCCGACCTATCTGCATAAAAGCCAAGAGGGAGGGCATGGCGATGACTGATCTGTCTGCCCTGCTCGATCTGGCCGTGAAAGCCGCGCAGGCGGCTGGCGATGAGCTGGCTGCGCGCAAAGGCGATTTTATCGGCATCGCGGTTCAGAAAGGGCGCGATATCAAGCTGAATGCAGATCGCGCGGCTGAAAACCTGATCCTGTCTATCCTGCGCGAAGGCTCCACTATCGATATCCTCGCTGAAGAAAGCGGAATGCATGGTACGCCGGAGGGCCTGCTCTGGGTGGTTGATCCACTTGATGGCTCGGAAAACTATATTCGCCGCAGCCCTGTCTGCGCCGTATCGATTGCCTTGCTCAAGGATGGTGAACCTGTCCTCGGCGTCGTGCACGATTTTAATATGGGCGAAACCTGGACGGGCGGAGAAGGCATCCCGGCAAAGGTCAATGATGAGCTGATCTCAGTCTCGGCGATCACAGAAACCAAGGATGGTATGCTGATGACCGGGTTACCTGTCAGCGCTGACTATTCCCCGGAAGGCCTTGCCAAAATGGGCCAAAGCTTCGTTCGTTGGCGCAAGCTGCGCATGATTGGTTCCGCAGCTCTTTCCGCTGTGAACGTCGCAGGTGGCCGGGCCGATTGTTATAGCGAGACAGGCTGTAAGCTCTGGGACGTTGCCGCCGGAATTGCGATTGTCCGCGCCGCCGGAGGCCGCGCGCTGATCAGTGATGGTGCCCCTGATGCCCCGCGCGCGATTTGCATTGATAATGGCAAGCTGCCTTTGCTGGAGCCATTCGCATGACCGCCCTGAAAGCCACGCCACGATATGCCTGAGGATAGCCGCCCTCCCCGCTTTTCCGTGATCATCGTGAACTATAATGGCGGTGATTATCTGAAAGGTGCCATTGCCTCACTGGCAGCGCAGACCGTGCGTGATTTTGAGGTCTTTGTCGTCGACAATGCCAGCACAGATGGCTCAATGGACTTCCTGTTTGAGGCCGCCCCGCATTTCCCTGTGAACCTCTTGCCCCAAACCCGCAATATCGGCTTTGCCGCTGCCAATAATCTGGCGGCGGAACAAGCCAAAGGAGAATGGCTCTGCCTGTTAAACGCAGATGCAGAAGCCGCCCCGGACTGGCTGGAACAAATTGGCGCAGCTGCACAGCGTCATGCGGGTATTGCCAGTTTTGCCAGTACGCAGATTGATCTGCACGATCCACAACGCCTCGATGGGGCTGGCGATGCCTATCTGGGCTTTGGTATCCCATGGCGCGGCGGGTTTGGTCGCCCCGTTACAGACCTGCCAAAGCAAGCCGGGGAATGTTTCTCCCCTTGCGGCGCAGGGGCCGCGATCCGGCGTGATGTGTTCATGGCCCATGGCGGGTTTGATGAGCGCTTCTTCTGTTTCTGTGAGGATGTTGATCTCGGCTACCGCATGCGCCTCTCAGGGGAGCGCTGTGTCTTCCTGCCTTCAGCGATTATCCGCCATGCCGGAGGTGGATTGTCGGGCCGCGCTTCTGCGTTCTCGCTTTATCATGGGTCTCGCAATCGCTTCTGGACCTATATCAAGAATACGCCTTTGCCACTCTTGGCGCTGACTCTGCCCGGGCATCTTGCGATTACGGTTCTGCTTTTGCTGCGCAGCGCGTTCACCCATCGGTTTGGCAGCACATGGCGGGGCTTGTGGGCAGGGATAAAAGGGCTAGGCCCAGTCCTGTCTGATCGCCGCCGAATTCAGAAAAACCGAAAAGCCTCTGTAGCAGACATTGCCAACGCCATGTGCTGGAACCCGCTGACATTCCGTAAGCGCAAAGCGCATATTCGCCCCCTCAAGAAAGACCAGCCATGACCGTCACGCCGCATGATCTTGCTCGTATCGCCCTGCAAGCGGGGGTTGTCATCATGGAGATTTATGAGAGTGATTTCGATGTCAGCCACAAGGATGACAAATCCCCGGTGACGGAAGCCGACCAGAAAGCTGAGACCATCATTCTGGCTGAACTCGCCAAGGTGGAACCAGATCTGAAAGTCATTGCCGAGGAATCGGTTTCAGATGGCCATATCCCGGAGCACAGTACGCGTTTCGCATTGGTCGACCCGGTTGATGGCACCCGTGAGTTCATCAACAAACGCGGCGAGTTTACCGTCAACATTGCGATCATTGAGCATGGTAAGCCTGTGATGGGCGTGGTCTTTGCCCCCGCTCTGAAACGCTTATTTGTCGCCGAGAGCCCATTTACAGGCTGGCAGGCCAGCGTCGCAGCGGGAGAGGCTGTTCCCGCCCCAGACCAAAGACAATCGCTGACCATTCGCAAAGCACCTGCGTCGGGGCTGACCGCGATTGCCTCAGCCTCTCATCGCAGCGCTGAAACCAATGCGTTTCTGGAAACGCAGAATATCGCCGAAATTGTCTCTGCTGGGTCATCCCTGAAATTCTGCCTGATTGCAGCGGGCGAGGCTGACCTCTATCCGCGTCATGGCCGGACCATGGAATGGGATACTGCCGCAGGGCATGCTGTTGCGCAGGCTGCTGGTGCACGTGTGACCAATCTGGACGGCTCTGCGTTTACATATGGCAAGACCGAGCGCGGGTATGACAATCCGCATTTCATCGTCTGGGGCGATTGTAGCCCTTAAGCTTACAGATGAAACCGACGCCCCCTGCCCAACCGCCCGCAGAGGCTACCCTTGGGGTGGTTGGGCAGGGGACGTCGGTTCGTTCAGCAACACCTCTTCACAAAAGCCTGACTGGTCATTTATCGCAGCTTTTGCCATGGCTTGAGCAGGAGGCTTCACAATGAGCGTTTTTCGTATCGCATTGATCCCAATTGCCGTGGCGCAATTTCTGGCGCCGCTCCTGCCGAATATGGGCTTTGGGCAAAGCATTGGTGACCGGGCCACCGCGCAAGGCATTCCCCCTGAACTCCCGCTTGGCCTGTTCTTTTCGATCTGGGGCGTGATCTTTACCGGCTATCTGACCATTGCGGTTCTGGCGAACCTGCGCCCGAAGTATCATTTTGACCATCTCGCCGGACCGCTGGCGCTTGCCGGGTTGGGCAATGTCATCTGGATGATCAGCGCGCAGAGTCTTGGGTTTGCCTGGCTCGATTGTCTGCTGCTCTTTCCGATCCTGTTCTTTGCCTGGGAGGGCGCTTATCGGCTCGATCGCATGGGCGGGTTTGATGGCACAGGGAAACGATTATTGCTGTGCTTGACCATTGGTTTGCTGGCTGGTTGGCTCAGTGTTGCTGTCTCGATCAGCCTACCAGAAGCAGTCAGAGACCTGCTCGATCGCGGGGCGACAGATCGTCCATGGCAATCGCTGTGGATCGTGCTTGGATCAGCGCTGGTTTTGACGATGGTTTTTGCCCGCTATGTCAGCAAAAGCCTATGGTTCTTTGTAGCCGCAGGCTGGGGCATCAGCGGTATTGTCGCAAACAATTGGCTGCGCACAGAAACGCACCTTCTGGGCATTGCCGCGGGCCTTGTTGGCCTGCTAATTATCGCTCAACGCCTCAAGATGGGTGTTGATGGACGAGATGGATGATTGACTGGCCACTGCAATATTTACTGAGTTTGGATGGTCTGCCTGAATGGGTTCGGCAGATCTTACCTTTTGCCTGGCACACGGCTTTGGCGATCGGGATCATGGTGCTCGCCTATATCCTGGCGCAACTGGTCAAGGTGGCCATTCGCCTTGTCGGGCAGCGTCGCCTCGCCAAACGTCACGAAGACTATGACGGGTCGAGCTGGGACCTGGCGGACTCGGCGATACAGGCCATGATCATCCTTGCCGGTGTGCCGTTTGCACTGTCCGTTTTCGGATTTGAAATTACCCCCTATTTCGCAACCTATGGCACTGGCATTCTAACGGCGATTACAATTATCGTTGTTGCCGCGGTGTTGTCGCGCTGGATTGGATCATCCATTCGCCAGTTCGGCGATAAGGCCCGGCGCAGTCATCGCGCAGATGGCACGCTGTTCGCGTTCATGGCCTCGCTGGTCACCTATATGATTATGGGTCTGGCCATTGTATTCGCCCTGACCCAGTTTGGGGTTCAAACCGCGTCCCTGATCGCTCTGGTCGGTGCCGCGGGCCTCGCCATCGCGCTCGCTTTACAGGACACATTAAAGGCCGTTGCAGGCGGGGTCATGCTGGCCATCTTCAGGCCTTATCGCATTGGCGACTGGGTCAACGTCGCCGGGATGGAAGGTGAGGTGACCGATATCAGCCCGTTCCGCACCACGATTAAGCCCGTTACCAATAATGCTGTCTCTCTTCCCAATGATAAGGTCTGGACTGACGCAATCTCGAACTCGTCGCGCTATGCAAGGCGGCGGCTCGATCTCTATGTCGATGTCTCCTATGAGGACGATACCGATTTCGCGATTGAGAAAACCCATGAGGCTATCAATGATCTGTCGCGGGTTCTGGCCAAGTCGGAAACCTGGGTTGGGGTGCACGCGTTTCGCGATTCCAGCGTACAATTGCGCTGTCGGGCCTGGGTTGCGATGCCAGAATATGTCCAGATGAAGTCAGATTGTCTGCGGGCGATCAAGAAGGCCTATGAGCAGCATGGCATTACGATCCCTTATCCGCATCAGGTGGAAATTCACCGCGCCGAAAAGTCAGGGCCAACGGGTCAGCCAAGTGCAGGCGGCTTTGCCGCGAACCAGCCCGGTGAGGGGCTTGACGAAGGTTAGGGCACGATAAACTCGGCAAAGGTCTTACTTTCTTGCCAGTCGAAACGGGCGCGCAAATGCCCATCGCGGGACAGGCGCAGCCAGTCGAGGCTGTCTACAGCAACATCAATGACGGTAAAATGGTTTGCCGCCAGCGCCGTATCTCGCTTGCTGGAGCCAATACTGCCCGGCGGAAGCAAGGCTGCATAATCTTCAATCGCGGCCTCTGACAAACGCTGGAAATGCTCATTCCAACGCGTCCCTTCGGTCAGGATCTCAGCCTGTCCGTCCAGTCTGTATTGCACCATCCGTTTGGCATCAAAGAAGTGGCAACTAACAGTGGGGTTAGCGGTTAAGGCCGGGACTTTAGCAGCGCGGCGGTCTGTATAAAATGTCAGGCGGCGCAGCCCGCGATCTACCCCGCGGAGCACAACCGTACGCGCTTCGGGTTGACCATCAGGGGACACAGTCGCCAAGGTGAACCATCGCAAAGGGGATTGCTTGTCGACAGCCGCGCGGCCAAGGGTTGCCCAGACCTCTGTCATTATCGCTTTAAGAGAATTGATATCGCTCATGCAGTCTTCATACTGTATTGAGCTTGCAGGGACGATAGGGGACCTCCACATAGAGGCAGTAATGATCAACAGGACAAAGCCATGACCGATATCACCGCGGGCACCCACGTTCAGGATGCAACCGATCAGACCTTTATGACTGATGTTGTTGAAGCGTCGAATACCCAGCCGGTTCTGGTGGACTTCTGGGCGCCATGGTGTGGCCCGTGCAAATCACTGACTCCGGTTCTGGAAAAGGTCGTCAATAGCGAGGGCGGCAAGGTTAAACTGGTCAAGATCAATATTGATGAGAATCCGGGTGTTGCCGGACAGATGGGCGTGCGCTCGATCCCGGCTGTTTTCGCCTTTGACAAAGGTCGTCCGGTCAACGGCTTTCAGGGCGCACTACCGGAAAGCCAGGTCCGTCAGTTTATTTCCTCAATTCTCGGCGGCACGGATACAGCCAAACAGCTCAGCGAAGCGCTGGAACAGGCCGAGGCCGCGGTTCATGCTGGCGATATTGGTGGGGCCGCACAGATTTACGGTGCGATCCTTGAAGCGGACCCGGTCCATATTGGCGCGATTGCGGGCCTTGCCCGGTGCTATCTGGCCAATGGCGATGCTGAACGGGCAACACAAGTGCTCGATATGGCCCCGGAGGATAAACAGTCTGACCCGGCGATCAAGTCTGTCCGCACGGCGCTCGACCTGATGGCGGATGCGCCACTGGATGATGAATTGGCGTCTGCCCGCGCGGCCGTCGAGGCCAATCCGGATGATCACGCCGCACGCTTCACGTTTGCTGAGAACCTGATTGGACAGGGCAAGTCCAGGGAAGCCATGGATCATCTGCTAATCATCCTATCTGACGATCTGAACTGGGATGAGGGTAAGGCCAAAGCCAAGCTGCTCGAGATTTTCGAAGCGGCCGGACCAAAGGACCCGATCACGGTTGAAGGACGGCGGCGCCTCGGCTCGCTGATGTTTGCGTAACACACTCGAACCTCGCAATCTGATCTGATCGGTCCATCTGTAGACTTACAGAAGGATAAGACCCGTGGCCGCAGACCCCTATCGCAAACTCACTGACCTGCCGGAAATCATTCCCGTGTTTCCGCTAGCGGGCGCGATGCTGTTTCCGCGCTGGTCGCTACCACTGAACATTTTTGAGCCGCGTTATCTCAACATGATTGATGATGCCATGGCTGGGGATCGAATCATCGGTATGGTTCAGAGCCTTGGTGGGGACCCAGCAGCCCCTGCCCTCGCCAAGGTTGGCTGCGCGGGGCGCATCACCTCTTATGCCGAAACCGAGGATGGACGCTATCTCATCTCGCTGACCGGGATTTGCCGTTTTGGCAGCGATGATGAACTCGACGTCAACACGCCATATCGACAGGTCAGAGCCAAGTGGGCCCCGTTTGAGAGCGATTTAATGGCCCCAAAGCCGGGTGATCTCATCCTACCCCGGTCAAACCTCGTCAATTCCCTCAAGCGCTACAGCAATATCCATCAGATGGAAGTCGACTGGGAGGCGGTTGAAAATGCGCAGCTGGAAACCCTGATCAATGCGCTGTGTGCAGGTTGCCCATTTGGCGTGATGGAGAAACAGGCCCTGCTGGAAGCGCCATCCGTGATTGCCAGAGCCGAAACACTGATGGCGCTGCTTGACATGGACGCGCCGGGCAATGACACCTCAACCTTGCAATGACGACTGAAGATACCCCTTCCAAAATCGGCCCGTGTGGCGTCGATCCGCGCTTGCTGGAACTGCTGATTTGTCCGGTTTCACGCGGGCCTCTACGGCTCGATAGTGAAAACTGTGAACTGATCTCGGAAAAGGCCAAGCTCGCTTACCCCATACGCGATGGCATGCCGATTATGCTGGAAAGCGAAGCGCGCGACTTGGAGGCAAGCTCATGAGCCATAGTTGGCCAACCCGTCTTGCTTT
The DNA here is from genome assembly GCF_045287255.1 of Hyphomonas sp. FCG-A18. Lineage (GTDB taxonomy): Bacteria > Pseudomonadota > Alphaproteobacteria > Caulobacterales > Hyphomonadaceae > Henriciella. The sequence goes on along the minus strand of NZ_CP137142.1, from coordinate 362,424 downwards.
CTCAAAGTCCAAGGCCCGTCTTGCTGTCGCTTATGATGATGGCGCTGAATTTGAGATTGATTACCCAACGCTGCGCCTGAATAGCCCATCTGCAGAGGTTCAAGGCCATGGCGCCGGGCCAAAGCCCCCTGCGCCGATCATCCCGGATGATCTGACGGTTCTCAAAGCCGACCCGGTCGGGCGCTATGCTGTGCGTATCTATTTCAGTGATGGCCATTCCAGCGGCCTCTATACCTGGGCCTGGCTGCGCGAGCTGGGTGAACAAGGTGTGGCCGCGGCATGAGCCAGAATAGCTGGAGCAATTACTGGAAGGGTCGCGAAAACGGCTCGACAGGAGCCTTAACCGGAGTTGAGAGCGATCAGGAGCTGCAGGCTTTCTGGGCGAGTGCCTTACAAGATGGCTCACGTGAACGGCCACTACTCGATCTGGCCTGCGGGGCTGGTACTGTTTTGAAGCAGGCGGCCGGGCTGGGCTATCAGGACCTGACCGGTCTCGATTATTCTGCTGAGGCGATCGCTGTTCTGAAAAGCGATATGCCCAGCGTCAAAACCGTCACCGCCTCCGCTTCTGAAACGGGCCTCGACGCTGGCGGATATGCGACAATTGTCAGCCAGTTTGGCCTTGAATATGCTGGCACGCACGACGCCTTCACAGAAGCGGCGCGACTATGCGCCCCGGACGGTAAGATCATCACGGTCATGCATATGACAGATGGCGCCATCGAGGCCGAGGTCAAAAACCACGCGGCCCATTGCCAGACCATACTCGACAGCGCCTATATCCCTTCAGCCCGCGCTTTTTTCGAAGCCGCCTATGCCAATGATACAGAAGCCGGAGACATTGCCGCAAAGGCCATGACAGAGGCGCGCGATACGCTGACCACAATCATTATTCCCGATGAGCATAGCCTGGCCGCACACCTCATGGCGGGAGCCTCCGAGCTGTGGAGCAAGCGGGCGAACTATATTCTCTCTGATATCACAGGCTGGCTGGATGGCATGCAAGCCGAGGTTGAAGCCTACCATGCCCGAATGACTGCGATGCTAAACGCCGCCCTTGATGAAGAAGCAGTCTCTGCGTGTGCAGACTTTTTGCGCACCAAAGGTTTTAAAGTGGACACCGCACCTTTGTCGCTGAGCGGCCATGACGCCGCCTGGACCCTTCATGCACAGCGCCAAGCATAGGCCTGATAACACAATCCATTGGTAAAGGCGCTTGACCTCAAAATAGTGCGACCTATAATTACATTATAACATAACATATACATCCTGAAGAGTTTCCTCCCCATGACCGCCAAAACCAGAAGCCTGAGCTTTCTTGATATGTCTGGTATCAGCTTGTCTGGGCTATGCTTGATCCATTGTCTGGCTATGCCTTTCCTGGCTGCAGCGCTGCCTGTTCTGGCGGTGTTTTCAGAGGCTGAATGGTTGCACAAAGCCTTTGTTCTGCTGGCCCTGCCGGTTGCTGCAATTGCCGCCATTACGCTGAAGGCTGGGCGGGACAAGATCGGGATACTGCTTCTGATGGTCATCGCGATCAGCCTGTTGATCGCCGGCGCATTTGTTGAGCCACTCCATGATCATGAGACCAGTCTGACTGTTGTCGGGGCGATTTGTCTGGCATCTGCGCATATCTGGCGCTGGGCGCGTCATCAGGCCTTACATTAGGCCCCATCCCATACTATCTAGGGCCATCGCACAGGGCTGGGACGTTCGAGGACGGTCAGCTATCCGCCGACCTTAATTCCGTCTAAGGGAGCTGGCTCTGGACTGGATCGTGGTCCTATCTACCCGGCGCCCACCTAGCTACTAGGTCGACGGGATACAAGTACCCGAGACGGCGTTTCCGGTCTTGTGCGTTCACCCCCAAGTCTATTGCAGGATGTCCAGCATATTATGTGCCAGCATGGAGGCTGCATTGCGCACCGCCATCGCTTCATCAATCTGCGCCTCATCAAAGACCATCTCGACCAGTGCATAGCCCAGCTCCACCCCGAGACGCATACGCTCATAAACCGTTTGGGGATCAAGCTCTGGAGAGAACCGCAGGAGACGCTCTGATAGTTGACGGGTGACGCGGCGATGTGAATCGAGCCGCACATCAGCCAGAACCGGGCTGGCATGCATGGACCGCATGATCCACTCCCCGGCTTTCATGTCCCGGGTGACAGCAATGGTTTGCTTCAGGAACACCTCGATCTCATCAATGAGTTTGTCAGGATCAATCGCATCATGCCCCCAATCGACAAGGAGGGCATTCTGGCGCTCCATCAGGCGTTCCCCCAAGGCTTTCAGCACCGCATACTTGTTCGGAAAGTAACGATAGAGCGCTGGCGGCGTCAGCCCGGCGCGCTTGCAAATCAGATTGGTTGAGAGCCGCTCAAACCCCACCTCTTCCAACAGATCAGACGCAGCAGTGAGGATTTGCTCAACGGTCTTCTGGCTGCGCGACTGATTTGGTGCGGCGCGTTTCGATATTGGCGGTTTGACCGTAACTGACATGCCCATCCTCAGCGATATTTGACAGACGCCTTTAAATCCATAACGATAGTGATCGCTATCATTTTGAGGGAGGTGAGGCAATGGGGTTATCGAGACGGGGTGTTTTATTTGGCGGATTGGGTGTTGCAGCAGCAGGCACAGCTGTACCCGCCGGACAGCATATTGCCTGGGGACAAAAGAGTTTTGTGCGCGAGGGGTATTCCCCGGACTATCCTGAACCACCCATCGGCGAAGATAGCTGGATGAACTGGTCCGGTATTCACAAGGCCACGCCAACGTCTATCCCGATGCCCACAACAGAGACCGAACTGTCCGAACTGGTGGCCGCAAGTCCTGTACGCATCCGGCCCAAGGGCAGCGGGCACTCCTTTTCTGGCCTTGTGCCGAGCGAGGGCATGATTGTGGATCTCAGCCGTCTATCCGGCCTCCTGAATTATGATCCGGCAACAGGGCTTGCCACCTTCGGCGCGGGGACGACCCTGTTTCAAGCCGGCGGCAAGCTGGATGAGCTTGGCCGCGCTTTCCCGAACCTGCCGGATATTGTTGACCAGACCCTGGCCGGCTCCTTCTCAACTGGAACACATGGCACGGGCCTGACCCTGACGGCGCTGCACGACTATATCCAAGCCTTCCGACTGGTGACAGCGAACGGAGACATGCTGGATGTTAGCGCTGATACGCAGCCGGACCTGTTCGCGGCAGGTAAAGTCTCCCTCGGCGCGCTGGGCATCATCACGCAATACACGCTACGCACCGTGCCCGCTTTTAATCTGCATCGCGTGGTGAAGGCTGAGCGTATCGAGGATGTTCTGGAGAATGCTGAAACGACGGCTGAGCAGTATCGCAATTTCGAATTCTTCTATCTGCCCGGCACCGGTATAGCAGCAACGCTGACCCATGACCTACATGAGGGGCCCGTAACCGGAGTCGGTCCTTCAGAGGATGATGAGACGCTGGAGGGCCTGAAAACCTTACGCGACCAGTTTGGCTGGTGGCCATGGCTACGCCGCAAGATCGCGCAATCGGCGCTGCCTAGCGGTGTGATTGAAGATGTCAGTGACGCCTCTCTGGAATTGCTGGCAACCACACGGCCAATCAAGTTCAACGAGATGGAATACCATCTGCCGCGCGATCAGGGGATTGCTGCCCTGCGTCAGGTGATTGCCAAAATGGATCGGCGCAAGGACGCCTTCTTCCCGATGGAGGTTCGGTTCATTGCGCCCGATAGCGCCTGGCTCAGCCCCTTTAATGATGGCCCGCGTATCTCGATCGCCATCCATGCCGCGGTCGATGAGCCCTATGAATACTTCTTCTCTGAGTTTGAACCGATTTTCCGCGCCCATGGCGGGCGCCCCCATTGGGGCAAGCTGCACAGCCTTGGCCGGGCAGAGTTCAGTGCCCTCTATCCAGACTATGAGCGCTTCCTTGAGCTGCGGCGGGGCCTCGACCCGGATGGGAAATTCCTGAACCCGCATCTCGCAACCCTGTTCGGGGAGCGCTTCGATGCCTAAACTCTCAAGACGCAGCCTTATCCTTGGCACCGCCGGATTAGCAGGAGCAAGCATTCTGATGTCAAAACCGAAAGACGAAAGTGGCCCGCGTGATCCTTACTTCATCGCGATGCAAGATGCCCTGACGAAAGCCGGGATCGCAACCCCGACTCTGGTGATTGATCGCGCGCGCTTGAATGCAAACATTGATACACTGATGGGGCACCTGCCAGATGGAATGGGGTATCGCATTGTCGCCAAGTCCCTGCCCTCCCTGAACCTGATCACTCATATCCGCGAGCGGTCGGGTACAGACCGGCTGATGACATTCAACCTGCCCATGCTGCTGGCGCTGAGTGAAGCCATGCCTGAGGCAAGCCAGCTTCTCGGGAAGCCTTTACCGATACAGGCTGCACGCCAGTATTTTGAAGACTTGCCCGCTGACAAAACCGAAGCCGCCGATCATATTCAATGGCTGATCGACACGCCGGAGCGGCTGGCGCAATATGCAGAACTCGCCAACGATCAGGATCGCATACTCAAGATCAATCTTGAACTGGATGTTGGCCTGCATCGCGGCGGCTTTGAGCCGGGCAGTACCCTTGGTGAGACCTTGAAGGCGATCAACGTCAATCCAAACCTCGAAATGGCGGGTTTCATGGGGTACGAGCCGCATATTCCAGCCTTGCCGACCACACTTGGCTGGCGCGACAAGGCTCTGAAAGGGGCGTGGGCGATCTATCAAGAGGCTTTGGCGCAGGCCGCTTTAGTGTTTGGCGGCGACAGGATTGCGCAACTCACCCGCAACGCTGCAGGCAGTCCGACTTACCGCTATTATGAGGATACCAGCCTGGCGAATGAAATCTCGGCTGGATCCTGTCTGGTCAAGCCAACCCATTTCGATAGCGAACTGCTGGAGCCGCATTTGCCCGCGAGCTTTATCGCAACCCCGGTGATCAAATCGCTGCCAACGACAAGGATGCCGGGTCTCGAATTTGCTGATGGTGCAAAGCGAAGCTGGGACCCAAATTATAGCAAGACCGTTTTCATTTATGGCGGGCATTGGCTGGCTGACCCGGTCGATCCGCCGGGTCTGGCTTATAACTCAACGTTCGGGCGCTCTTCCAATCAGGAAATGCTCAATGGTGGCCCGGACTTGAGCATAGACCCGGATGAATTTGTCTTTTTCCGCCCCCATCAAAGCGAAGCTGTCTTCCTGCAATTTGGAGACATCGCCATCTATGACGCTGGTGAGATTGTTGACATGTGGCCTGTTTTCCCAGCGTCGGCTTAACAATCCCGACAACAATATTCGTCACCCAGTGGCCCGCTGCACTGCAAAAAACCTGTCACATTTATAAAATTGCAAGGGAATGGCGATACACCATAACAAATGCCTCAAACAGATGAGGCTAATGGTGCTAATGAGGGCGAATTAAATGGGCTATGCAGATGTCTTGGACGAGGGTGGGGCCCCCGAAGAAGACGAAGTCGCAAGCGCTGCTGAGCGACGAAAAGCGACATATCAACTCGCGAACACGGCATTTGAGCTTATCGCCAAGCACTCGACCGCACCGGACCCCATCGCCTATGCTGTTTGGTATGCTTATGCTGAAGGCGAGAATGGCGACCTGGTCGAGCGGCTCGAAAAAGAGCTGCATAAGTCCGACGAGATCAGCGATTATGAGATCAATGAGATCTATAAAGCCTTCCTTGAAGACAATGATGTCTTCGAAGCGAATATGAATATCGGTGCCGAGTTCGAAAGCAGCCTTGCGGCGGCTTCGGAACTGATGCGCGAAAGCCTGAAGCAAAATCAAGAGTTTAACGCGACGCTTGAAAGTGTTGGCGACAGCTTGCCAGGCGCGGCAGATCCAACCGAGCTTAAATCAATTGTTGCTGATCTGATCTCTGAAAATCAACGCATGTCGCAAGTCACGTCAGACCTGAGTAGTGGTCTGAACGAAAGTCAGGCGATGATTGAGCGGTTGAACAAGGAACTTGAAGAGTTTCAGGACCTCAGCCTGCGCGATCCGCTCACCGGAGTCTCGAACCGCCGCGCCTTTGATGCCCGCCTGAAAAAAGAGATTAGTGCTGCAACCGATAGCGAACACCCATTCTGTCTGGTGATTGCTGACCTTGATCACTTCAAGCGCGTTAACGATGTGTATGGCCATCAGACCGGGGATAATGTCCTGACCGGGTTTGCCGCCTTGCTAATGATGCGCCTTAAAGGCGCTGATATGGTGGCCCGTTATGGCGGTGAAGAGTTTGTGATGATCCTGCCCGATACCAAGCTGGTCGCAGCCCATAACCTGATTGTCAAAATCCTGCATGAATTACGTGAGACGAAGTTCGTCACGGTTAACAGCAATAAGGATATTGGCCAGATTACCGCGTCCTTCGGGATCTGCGCTTATCAGGAAGGCATGACAGCGACCGAACTGATCGAAATCGCTGACACCAAATTGTATGAAGCCAAAGAAACAGGCCGAAACCGCGTGAAAACACACGGGATCAACTAAGCTCAGTTTCTATCATCTGATAACACTGTGAGTGCCAGCTTTCAGATTAATCTGAAAGCGGCTTGGCGGCTTGGTCTGGCATTTTTTCTTCGCGGGACCGGAATTTTTGTTGCGACAGGTAAATCCCTAAAAGAATAAGAGCAGCCCCACCAGCCTGCAGAGCCGTTAGGGTTTCTCCAAACAATTGCCAGGAGATCGAAGCCGCAACAATTGGCTGCACAAGGAGTAAAACGCCAGCAATCGCGGCTGGTGTGTGGCCCAATCCGGTAATGATCAGCCCCTGCCCACCAACCTGAACTGCAATCGCCAGAAAAAGCGGCGCGGCAAAACCCATTAGCGTTGCGGGCAGAAAGCTTTCCCGAAAACCAATAACCATGAGAGCGGCGACACCGACCTCAACCAAAGTCAGCCAGAAAACGGCATCCAATCCACCAAGTCTATTCCGCGCGACCTTGGAAGCGACCATATATCCAGAAACCAGAACAGCAGCAGCCAGTGCCAGCATGTCTCCACGAATATCGGTCTGACCACCCGCATTCCCGCCAAGCGATAAAGCTGCAGCACCAATGATCGCGACCAAGACCGCACACCCCCAAATCAGCGTTGGCCGTTCGCGCAGGAAAATCCAAGCCATCAGCCCGACACAAACATTGCCAAGCCCCACAATAAACGTCGCATTCGCAACCGTCGTATATGTCAGGGACCAGTGCCAAAGGCCGATATCCAAAGCGAAACAAACACCAGCAATAACGATATATGGATTTGGGCGAGCCGGGAGGCGGCGATTAACCCCAACCGCCAGCACAAACAGGATGGGCAGCGCAAACAAGTAGCGCCAAAAAGCAATCGCCTGTGGCCCTAATTCCTCAAGCCCAAGGCGAAGGCCGATCGGGGCGAAGCCAATACAGATGCCGCCGCCCAACACCATGAGCGGGCCGAACCAGACAGGCATGCTGCTGGGCGCACTGGTTTTATTGCCTGTCATTGAAGTCCAATCATGGCCCAGATATCGTCCGGTGTCTTACCGTCCTGCCGCAGCTCTGCAAGCGAAATGCTGCCATGCGATTTTGATAGCCGTTTGCCGTCTGGCCCCATCAATAAGGCATGGTGATGGTAAATCGGCTGCGGCCAGTCCATTAGAACCTGCAACAAGATCTGGATATGCGGGGCATCGGCCAAGTCCTGACCGCGGATGATATGCGTCATACCCTGCAGGGCATCATCATGGGTTGCGGCGATGTGATAGGCGCTCGGGCTATCCTTGCGGGCAATAACAATATCACCATGCAAGCCAGGATCGGCGCGCCGGGTTTCAAGACCTGCCTCTGTCTCAAGCTGGAAAGAGAGCTCATGATAGGCCGCACCCAAAGCCGCCTGACAGGCCGCAAGCGACAAGCGCCAGGCAAAAACCTCTCCTGCGTCCAGTCGTGCTTGCTCCTCGGCAAGCGACAAAGGGGCGCTGGTAAACACTTGCCCCGCCGGCGTTTGCGCAGCGATCTCGGCCCTTGTCCGGAAACAGCGATAGGCCAAGCCGCGCGCTTCTAAAGCCTCAACCACGCTGGCATAATCGGCAAAGTGTTCTGATTGCACCCGGACAGGCTCAGGCCACTCGAAGCCAAGCCAACGCAGATCCTCGTAAATTGCGTCTGTGAACTCCGGGCGACACCGCGTGGTGTCGATATCCTCAATGCGTAGCAAAACCTCGCCCCCTGCCCGCGCAGCCGCTTCCCAGACGGCGCGCGCGGATGCAGCATGGCCAAGATGCAGCAGCCCGGTCGGTGAAGGGGCAAAACGGGTCCGAAACTTGCTCAGGGAAACACTCCACACTTACGAGATACAGCTCAATGTCCCCGCATACCGCCATTTTTGATTGCGCCAAACCCTGCCGCTGGTTTATCGAATGGCAGCATAGAAGATAAGCTTGAAACCATGCCTGACCTGACCCTGCTCAACCAGATTGCCGATTGGTGCGCGACCTTTATTCAGGCGCATCCGGCTTTGTCTGTATTTGGCCTGATTGCCATGGCTATTTTGATGCTTGTTGCGGTGTTGAAATGTTTGGGATGGCTACTGAGCGGAGCCCGCGTCTCCGCCCGCGCCCTGAAGCGTCGCAAGCGCCAGGATGCTCATGGCTTCGGGATTGTCCTGTCACAGCTCTCTGGCCCTGCTGGTGGCCGCGAAACCAAGGCAATGCGCACCATTCTGGATACGCATCTGAGCGGCTTCACCTTTGGCGCGCCATATGATGTGAGCACGACGAAACCCATCTCGGCCAAGGGTCGCGTGGGCCTGCGTGATCTCGCCAGTCGTCGGCTCGATTCCGTCTCTGGTGATCTGATCTCCTGGGGCCGTACACGGCGCAGAGATTACAGCGTGATCGACCTGATGACCCGCGATATTGATCCGGAAACCGGCTATGGGCGAACCATCGCGATCGAGCTGCCCGAGCGGCTCGATACGCTGGACGAAGTTAGCCAGCGCGCGGTGGCTTACCTGTTTGCCCGCATCATTCAGCCCGGCCTTGCCGAGGCCACCGGGTTCCGGCCTGAAAAAATCAAACCGATCGCCCTGATGCTACAGGCCGCTCTGGACCAGGCCGACACATTTCCGGCTGAGACAGCGCAAATCCTTGAAGAAGATTATTGCGCCATGGCCTTGCATGTCGGCGATGTCGAGGATCTGGAACGTGTCGTAGCGCTGCGCCGCGCGCGCCTGATGTCAGATGACAGCCTCGATCGCCGCACACAGGTCACCTCACGCATTGATCTTGGCCGCGCCCTGCTCAGCCTGTCTGAGCGCAAGTTTGACCCGACCCGCATCCGCGAGGCGATGGATCACCTCAAACAGGCGGTTGATCTGTTGCGGGAACATCCAGCCATTCGCCTTGCCACGGCGACTTCTGATGCTGTGCGTCAGGGTGAGAAAATGCTCGCCTCACGCCGCAAGTTCTCTGTAACCGGTGGCAGCGCCATTTAAGGCTGTCGGCGTCTCGACGCACCTCCCCTGACCGCCTACATGGCATAGTATGAGCCACATCTATCCTATTGCCACCTCTGCGAAAGCCGCTTTGTCCGAAACGGCAAAGATTGCGCGCACGCGTTATGAGGCCGAAGCGCTGGCCGAGGGACAGGCAATCGCAGCGCTGGAAACCGAATGGCTCACCCCGGCGACAGATGATCTTTCTGAAATCCTCGAACAAGTCACCGCCAGCCCGGCCCATGGCTTTGTTCAAAATTATGAGGATGCGCAGGGCAATACGGTTCTGGCGATCACCTATTGGAAGGTCACCAAGGCAAAGAAGGCAAAACCCAAGCCGCCGCCAAAACCAGACCCGGACAGTGATCACACAGATGATCTCTATTTCCGCTCTGGCCGCAACAAGAAGCCCAAGAAACGCAAATATGTTGACCCGAACCAGCTCGATATGTTCGGAGAAAAAGAGAGCTAAGCGCTAAGCAGGCTTAAAGGTCAGGGCGACACCATTATTGCAATAACGAAGACCTGTTGGCCGTGGCCCATCTTCAAACACATGACCATGATGGCCACCACAGCGCGCGCAGTGATATTCTGTGCGGGTCATCCACAGCTTATTGTCTTCCTTAAAGCCCAGCGTGCCGGGGCGATAGTCCCAGAAGCTCGGCCAACCGGTGCCGCTGTCATACTTCGTATTGCTATCAAAAATGGCGAGATCACAGCCCGCACAATGGAAAACGCCTTCGCGCTTTTCATCGTTCAGCGGTGAGGTGAAAGCCCGCTCTGTCGCCTCCTCGCGCAGCACGCGGTAGGCGAGCGGTGACAAACGCTCTTTCCACTGCGCCTCAGTCAGATCTCGCCATTCGCTATCTGCGAAAGCCGCCGAGGCCGTGTCGCTGATAATCTGCCCGGATGCTCCATTACGGGTACAAGCGGCAAGAAAGGCCGCTGGCGCAGCCAGGAGCAGGCCGCGGCGAGACATGGAAAAGCGTTTTGTATCAGTCATGTCCAATCAAATAGAACGAAGGCCTTAGCAGGTCCAATCACGGGCACGGCCATAACAATCACATCCGCGTCAGTTCAGGTCTCGCATCGCACCCGATTCCCGCCTAAAGGAAGGCGGTTAACTTTAAATCCCTTAAGACATGACGAGGCCGCTATGGATGACGCTTCCACAACTCACCTGACTGAAACCGCACGCGAGAAACTGCGCCAGACCATTGCGCGGATAGAGCGGCTGGAAGCGGAAAAAAAGGAAGTCGCCGACCAGATCAAGGATGTCTATGCCGAAGCGAAAGCCATGGGTTATGACACCAAGGCGCTGCGCACCTGCGTCCGCCTGCGCAAGCAGGACCGTCAGGAGCGCGAAGAGCAGGAAGCCATTCTCGACGTCTACCTGATGGCGCTCGGCGAAATCTAGGGCGCGATGACCTCTCAGGCCGCCCTTTACACCATCCTGAGCGCGCATCAGGTGCTCGAGCGCCTTGCCCCGTTTGATGGCAAATGGGTTGGTTCAGCCGCGCTCGATGTGCATTTGCCAGACTCCGACATTGATATTTGTTGCTCGGCCAAGGGCGATCTTGATGGCTTCGCCGCCGCGCTGAAAGACGCGTTCGGGAAACAGCCAAACTTCAAGCTGGAGCGCAAACCCTATCGCGGCCAGCCCTCTTGCTTTGCAAGCTTTGATCTATCAGGACAAAGCGTTGAGGTCTGGGGCCGGGATCATCCGATTGAAGAGCATGAATTCTATCGCTTCTTTATCGTGGAGGAGCGCCTGCTGCGCTTTGGCGGCGATGATTTACGCACTGCGGTTCGGGAGCTGAAGGAAGATGGCCTCTCCACCGAAGAAGCCTTTGCAGAGGCGCTGGAGCTTGATGGTGATCCGGAAGCTGCCCTGCTCGCGCTCTATGACGTAGACGCGATGACGCTCCTGCAGTTGCTTTAAAGCCCGGCGCAGCCTTAATATAGCGCTATGGGCCGGGAAGTTGACGAGCGCAAAAAACGCAAAGCCTTGCGCAAACTTCGCAAGGCTGCGGCGCTTGCCGAACAAGGCCTTGGGCCACCGCTCTCCGATTGGGAACGCGAATTCCTCGAAGAGGTTGAAGCGCGCGTTGAGAAATATGGCTCGGCTTTTCATGATCTTGAAAAAGGCGGCGCGGACGAACCGCTTTCAGCCCTGCAAAACCTGAAACTGCGCGAGATTGACAAGAAAGCCCGCGGCAAAGGCAAATCCGGCTTCAAAACCCGCAAGACACTAGGGCAGAAAAAGAAACCGGCTTTCAAACCCAATGTCCGCCAAATTGATGAGGATATTGAGCCACCTGCTCCACCGCCCCGCAAGCCGGACAAGCCCAAACTGGTCAAAGCCTCAGAGCTTCTCCCTAAACCTGATACGCCGCCACGTGCGCCTGCGAAGCCCCGTGAACGGCCCGTCTTCCATGTCATCAAGGGTGGTGCAGATGAAGATTAAACCGTTTCGTATTCCTGTACGTATATAAAACAAAATCATTCAGTCAGGACTTTCATGAAAACCGTTGTCATCACAGGCGCCTCCACCGGGATTGGCCGATCCGCTGCCGAATATCTCGCCGCAAAAGGTTGGTGCGTTTTTGCCGGGGTCCGCAAGGAAGCTGATGGCGTCCCCCTTAAAGCCGCGCACGCGAACATCATTCCGCTCCTGCTTGATGTCACGAAGCAGGATCAGGTGGACGCCGCCGTTGAAACCGTCTCAGCGGCTCTGGACGGTCGCAAGCTCGATGGCCTCGTGAACAATGCCGGCATCGCCCTGATGGGGCCTTTGGCGCTGCAACCGCTGGATGAGTTTGAAGCCCACTTTCAGGTCAACACGTTTGGCCTCCTGCGCGCGACGCAGGCTTTCGCCCCCCTGCTCGGCATGGATGAAAGCCGCAGCGGTCCGTCCGGACGTATCATCAATATTACCAGCGTCGGTGGTCGGCTCGCCTCGCCTTTCCTTGGCGCCTATACCGCGACCAAACATGCGGTCGAGAGCATGACAGACAGCTTGCGTCGGGAGCTGGTCATTTACGGTATTGACGCCATCGCAATTGGCCCGGGTTCGGTCAAAACCCCAATCTGGGACAAGGCCGAGGATAAGAATGCCGACACGCCTTACGCCAATACGGCCTGGGCGGCACCGATTGCAAAATTCAGCGAGACCATGCTGGCCGGTGGCCGCGATGGACTGGACCCGGAAGCTATTTCTAAGGTCATCGAGACGGCCCTGACCGCCAGAAAACCCAAAGCCCGCTATTCCCCCGTCCCAGACAAGCTCACCAATTTCACCCTGCCCATGCTGCTCCCTAAACGGGTGATTGATGGCTTCTTCTGGAAGAAATTCGGGATGAAGCGAAACCTCTAACCTCGCTTAAGCAGCCTGCATACCCGCCTAAAAGTCGTTCAATTCCTGACTACGCGCAAGCCGTGGGGCTTGCCAGTCCAGACGTGCGAGCCAATCAATATCCTGCCCAGTAACCGTGCGGATGCGGACAGCCACCGGTAAAGGCGGAATCTCATATTGAGGATGGCCACTATCATCAAACGGACCAAAATCAGGCGCTGTGTCAGGCGGCCATGTCCCGTACCAATTATTATCCAGGCCAAGATATGAGAAGGTGGCCAGTTCGGAAAAGGTCTGTAACTCAATCTCCCCTTCTGGACCAGAATAGATCAGACGGGATGGATTACCCTCCAATCTGAAGGTCACGCGATGCAGGCCGCTCACGCCGCCTGTGAGATTGCTCGTGGACATACCGCGCAAGAGTTCAGGACTCGCTGCGAACTCAATATCTGCTTCCTCTTCAGGCCATGTTGGCACCAGGCCAGAAACGACAGTCTTGAAACTGGATCGGCGAATCAGCTCTTGGCCAGAGCGCAAAGAAGCATTCTCAATACGCGACGTGAGAGCCGCCTGCGATAACACAGTCTGAAACAAAATCAGTGACGTTAGCGATAGGATCGCAAGGGCAACCAGCATTTCCAGGATGCTGAAACCGGCTGAGGGGCGGTGCGTCACGCTGTTGTAAACCTCGAAACTGTTGGCGTTTTATCTAGCCAGTCCTGCAAATCCAGACCAGTCAGCTCTGCGGTTCTTTGCATGTCTTCGGTATACAAAGTTTGCAAATAGTCGAAATCTTCTTGCAGCGAGGCGATTGGGCTCAATGTTCCGGGTTGAACATTTTCAGAGACAGGTGTGAGCTTTACAGGATTACACCCAAGCCACATCTGAAGCTCTTGCAAACGCGGATGGCTCGCTGAAATCTGATCATTCCGCATGATGAAGACCTGATCCCTACTAAACTGAGCGAGCAGGCGTTCCAGCTGATCGGCATAGAAACCGCGCTCCACATAGGAATAGATCGGGTGTACGCCATATGGCGCCTGTGTAACGCGAGTGCGTCCATCCCGAATCGCTTCGGCAAAAGGAAGGGTTTCACGCTTGCGGCGGTATTCCATCGACCAGGCAGAGTAAGCCCGCAAGACAGGGTGGCGCAGACTGATAATCAGCTTGAGGTCAGGATTGTGCTGTTTGAGTAGGTCCAGAGCAAAAGGCCAGTAGAGATAGACAGGCGTTGCATCACCTTTGAGTTGTCCCGGCTGGCAATCGGTAAAATGTCGATCGAGATGAGACGGATCACGTGGCTTTGGCCCGTCTGGAGCTATGGGACGACGGAAGAAATGAGTTTCCTTACCATCCGGCAGGAAGACAGACGGGTTCTGCGTCAGGTAAAGGCCAAGCGCGGTGGTCCCCGCTTTCTGCACACCAATAATCGCGAAATCTAATTGGGTCTCTGGGCGCTCCAGCATGCATGCCTCCGGTTCACAATCCGGTATAGAAGCCCGGCCCCAAAAAGAAAGGGCGGCCCAAAGGCCGCCCTTCCGTAAAGTATAACTGACTTAGGTTTAGAAGTGACCTTGGTCGTCATTGTTTGGTGTGCGTGTTGTTGAGTTAAGCGCACCAGAACCGTCCAGGTTAGCACCGTCACCAAACGGTACAACAGTTGCTGAAGATGGACCAGCAAGCAGTCTGTCAACATCAATGTCTGTTGTTGTTGCAAAGACAAAAGTGATGTCAGCAGTACCGAACTGTCCAGCTACAGCTTCGAGAGCTGCGCTGTTCCAGCGAATTTCACTACCCTGAACAGATGAACCAAGGATGGTTGTCTGGTAAGTACCGTTGAATGCAGCTCCGTTACGAGAGTTCTCAACGATGATCTGAACAGGCACATCTTCAGTAGCGCTCAGACCTGTGACCCGGAAGATTGTATTCACAGCCTTGGTTGAGTCAGAGACCCAGTCGAACGAACCAAAGACCTGACCTTCAAGCTTCAGGTCTTCCACGTCTGCAGTCACAAACGCATCTGTATCCTGCAGAGTTGCAGCTGTCAGATCAATGGTTGCACCTGTTACAGAAACAACTTGAGGCGGAATTGCAGGAACTGTTGGACCCGCAGCCGTTACATTCAGGAAGAAGTCTGCAGATTCAGCAGCGGCTGATGCTGCCGCTGTACCTGACAGGACTAGAGAGTTTGCAGTTGGCGCTGTTGCTGCAACACTCGGGAAGAGAGTACCCGCAATGTTTGCAATCTCACCACCTTCACCGCCACCATCAAAGTTAGCGTCATCTTCGAAGTTGATCGTTGCATCATATCCAGTGACCATAGTCGGCGCAGCTGGTGTACCGATAAGGTCAACGTTTACGCCTGTATCAACAGCCAGACGGAACTGACCTAGACGTGCACGTGGTGCAGTGTCAGGCCCGGCAGCAACAAAGTTGCTGAAGTTAGATGCCAGGCTCAACAGAGATGTTGTACCAGCGAATGCTGGTGTCGTTGTTGTGACGGAGTCGTCAACAACGCTTGCGGCAAACGCATCGGCACACTGAATCGCAGGGATGTTAACGCGAGCCATTGGAGGACCAGTTACGACCTCAGAAAGAGACGCTGTACCACCTTCGATTGGTGTAGAAGCAGTTTCTGTCTGAAACTCAGTGACGTTGAAGTTCACGTTGCCACAGCCAGTCATTGTGATCGGCAGAGCGAGTTTAACAGCATCTTTGCCTGTAACAGTAGAAGAGTCAGCTGTGTCAGTTGTGATCAGGTAACGCACTGAAGTCGCGCCATCTGTACCGCCAGCGTTAACAACAGCACCAGTTACACCAGCGTCAAATTCAGAACCATCAAGGTTCCCGTCGATAGTAGCACCTGTAAGTGAAATTGACAGGAAGATGTTTTGACCAGGAGGGATAACGCCTTCTGTCAGAACTTCCAGACCAACAACGCCTGCGCCACCAGCACCAGCGTTAAGGGCTGTAAAGTCAACCTCGTCAGCCAGCTCGTAGGTGGATGGGCCGTTGACAGTTGAGTTAGCTGCACCGGCTGGTGTGGATGGGCTAAGCTCAAGCGCCAGCTGCGCGCTTGCTGCTCCCGCCACGAGGGCAGCGACTGAAGCTGCTGCCATAAATTTCTTAAGCATGAAAAATCCCCTTCAGAGGTTCTACTGTTTAACTATGGTTCGCAGAGACGATATCGACCTACGAGTAAGTGCATTAGAGATATCATCTCCATAGCAAGCGTACTTAAAGTTTCCTTTTTTCACCCTGTCAAGCGCCACGCAGAAAAGTTCGGGGTCTGGATGAGAAATTCACATAAGAGAGCAAAAAGTGTTACATTTTCGCCGCGGTTTGACCGTTGACATGTGTAATACGAACAGCCGAGTCCTTCGCTCAGCCATCAGCTGGAAACAGCTCGCTGACCCCCAGAACTGTCTGTGTAATTATGTGCTGTCGCCCAGTCGAGTTCTGCAGTCTGAGCGTCAAAGTGAACAGCTGACTTGTATGTCGCGAAGACACGCCAAGCCCCCATCGGGCGCGCTGTACTGGGCCAGCAGGAACCGAATCCCACGCAAGAGTCCAGCCCGCACCAATGGTCAGGCGCCCCTGTGGAATAATGGCCGGATTAATAAGGCTGGCATAATCCTGCGCAACTGTGCGAGCAATGGTGACCTGTGACTGGTGCTCCAACCGCGCAGCTCCAGCGCCAAGCTGGGACTGAAAACTGAGCAGAGGGATAAGCGCCATGGACAAAACGGCCATTGCAGCGATGACTTCCAATACAGAGAAGCCAGATTGAGATGATGTTCTATGGACGTCAGCTGCACCTGCAAACGACATGACCAGCCCGCTTACTCGCCCGAATCAACGAGTTCAGCCAGTTCGGTGGTTTCAGGCGTATCTGTTGGCATACCACCCTGCGCATCTTCTGTACTCTCGACCACATCTTCCTCAACAGGTGGTGTCGGCTCTGCCAAAGCGAGCGGCTGTTCGAGCAAGCTATCAATCTCGCTAAAGTCAAGATTGTCATAGTTCAGACCATAGCCAGGCAATTCAGCCGGGTCCTGGTCACGCCGAGGGCGCAACAGGGTCTGCATATTCTCCGACGAAAGCGTTGAGTTCTGCAACTCCTCCATCAGTTGATTGACGAGCATCGCCTTATCTTCTCCGTCATTGAGAATATAGGCCGTAATCAGAACTAATAACTCGGTCTTCTCTTGAGAAATAGAATTATTCCGGAAGAGATTGCCCGCAATCGGGATATCCTTCAGAAGCGGCACGCCGCGCTCTGCATCTGTAGACGTGGTTTGCATCAAACCACCAAGAACGACCGTCTCCCCATCCTGAATAGAGAGCTGGGTCTGTAGGTTACGATTTGAAATCGTCGGACTGGCAATCTGTGAGCCAGCATCAGGAATAACCGTTGAGACTTCCTGCGAAATCGTCAGGTCCACACGGTTATCGCTGAATACGATGGGCTCAATTGAAAGCAGAACACCTGTTTTACGGTACTCAACTGACTGCAGGACATCCGTGACACCATCGCCATCTTGGGCACCCGCCGCACGCTGCGATGTAATGACCGGCACATCTGTACCAACCTGCAATTGAGCTGCGCTTCCCGAACGCGCAACAAGCTTTGGCCGCGACAGGACATTAACCTGATTATTTCGCGCAAAGGCGTTCAACGCGATTTCGACATTGCCGGATAGGATACCAATAGCCAAGCCATCGGAACCCGCCAGATTGGAGGTGCCACCAGAAATGGTCACATCATCATTACCGATGGAATCAATAAAGAACTCAAATCCATAGCGCGTCTCATCTGTCAGGCTGACCTCTGCAATCATCACAGAAATCAAAACCTCGCCAGGCGGGCGGTCAAGCTGCTGTAAAAGCGGAAGAAGCCGCTCATAGTCAGCCGCGGTACCAGAAAAAATCAGACGATTAGAGATCGGATCAACGACAACACCGCCAGCCGAGTTGCCGAAACCACCTGACTGAGGAGGAATACCAGCAGAACCAGATAAACCTGCCTGTGTTGCTCCAGCAGGGGTGCCGTAAGGATCCCCCCCGCCACCAGATAGAACACGATTGACTGTTTCTGATAGCAGAGTGGCATCAACATTCTGAACCGCATAGACAAAAAGCTGCGGCACATCACCGGTTTTAGCCGGGCGATCAAGCTGGTTCAGCCAGAACCGTGTACGCGCAAGGGCAGCAGGGCTTTTGGAAAAAACAAACAGATCATTGGTGAACTCGACAGGGATCGCCACAACTGTTCGCTGAACACTCGGGTTTGATGAAGCCTGCCAGCCTTCAACCGCCAACATGGAAGATAGTTGCGAGGCCAAATCGCCCGCAATAACGTATTTAGGTGAATAGCGAACAAGGTCTGTCCCAGCATAGGCAAGCTCATCCATCTGCTCGATAATACTGATGGCAGCCTCAACATCCTGAGGCAACCCTGTCAGGACGAGAACATTGATCCGCTGATTAGGCTCAATCTTCAATCGTTTCGCGTCCGGGAAAGCCTGCCGCAGAATACTGGCCATATCGGCTGCCGACATGGCATCCAGTTCAATGAACATAACCAGAGGGCGCAGCTCACTCGGGGTGTCGGAAACCGCTCGGGAGCGAATAAAGCGCGGCATGCGAGACCGTAGTGTCTCATCCTCAACCAACTTATAGACGCCATCTTCAGGAACGACTGCGACACCATACTCTTTCAAGGCATCTGTGACGAGTTCCAGGAAATCATCTGCAGCAAGATCTCCAGATGTTCGGAGCTTTACGATAACATCTGCGCGTTGAGCGACACCAGGTCCGGTAAAATAAGGCACCTGCAGCATGTTCCCGAAAACTGAATCGATAAAATCGGGCAAAGGCAGCTCACGCACGGAAGCATCAATTATGCTTACAGGTGATTTCGGCGCGGCTTGTGGATCAAACCCACCCTCAAGGTCAGGAATCTGCGCCAGAGTAGGAACATCGAAAGTCTCTTCGGGTGAGTCCGGATTTGATGCGACAGCGCCACCTTCGCCAAGACTAATCGGCCCAGCTTGAGCGTTATCCTTACTTCTTTCCAGTTCAACCACACCATTGTCATTTCCCAGCGGATTGGAATGGCGCAAATCCGTAGAACCGCAGCTTGTAACAATAGTTACAGCAGCCAAACACAACCAAAGACGCTGTCGACGAAGGCAGGCAGATAAACGCATCTTAGAAATCTTTACTAAACTGATTGATCTGACCTTCTGTCACCACTCGGGTAATTGCAAGGACGTTTATGTTAACACTGCACATGCGCCTACAAATTGTCTGGTAAGCGTCCGAGATCACGGTCGAGTCCTGCTCCCCCCGGCTGTTGGTCAGCGCCGAGCGTATAAACAAAAGGCTTTTGTTCAAATCCGGACGCATCACGCAAAGGGGGGCGATAGCTATAGGCATTGCCCCATGGGTCTTCCGGTACGCCATCATCCATATATGGACCATACCACTGATTAGCCGTTTGAGGATCAGCTGGGCGCTCAACCAGTAAAGCAAGCCCCTCATCCAAGGTTGGATAGCGACCAATATCGAGACGCATGGTCTCTAAAGCCGTGGTAAGAGCACGCGCCTGTGTCTCAGCGACAGTCTGTTTTGATTTATCAATCTGATTGAACAATCGCGGCCCTACGAATGCTGCAATCAGCCCCATAATGGCCAGCACAACCAATATCTCCAAAAGAGAGAAACCGTGCTCTGCACTACGCCGCTTGGACTCTTCAATGATGCGCTTTTCCAAGCTGACACTTGCCTCTGTTTCAGCTGCTTGTCTAATTTGGCGATGCTCAACGGTCATGGCGAAATCTCATAAAGGCTCGTCATAGCAAGAACGATACTGATCACGATCGTTCCGACAATCAACGATATTGTTACAATAGCCAGAGGCTCAACGAGAGCCATAAGCTTCTTGGTTCGTTCTTCTGTCTCTCTACTATATATACTAGCCGCAAATAGCAACATTTCAGGAAGCTTGCCGGAAGCACGCCCAGTCCGGATCATATCAAGAGCAACAGCATCAAAATCCTGAACATTTCGAACGATTGCCTGGTCCAGACTGTCACCGGCGCGAACCGACTGTCGCGCCTTCGATAAGCCCGCCTTTAACCGTGGGGCACTCACACCTTTCTCGGCTAATTCCATGGCCGGCAGAATGTTAGCGCCATGCGTTAGGGCCCCACCCAAGGTGCGGCACCAGCGGGCCAGAATCGAAACAGATTGATATTTTTTAATCATCCATAACCGCTCACCAATCGCGGCCATGCCACCCTGCATTTGACGCACGGCCAGAACCGACAAGACAATCACGGCAATAACAATCCCAATCGCAAGCAGCCAGTTTTCCGAGAACCAAAGCGAAAATCCGATAATCGCACGCGACAGAGGTGGAATTGACGCCTCAGACTGCGATAGCAATTCAGCGAACCTCGGAACTACGAATAAAAACATGAGCGAAACAATCGCCGTTCCAGAAAAAACCAGAAAGGATGGATAGGCGAGCGCAGAGCGGACATCACTGGCAATTTTCTGCTCGTAATCAAACTGGTCAGCCGCCTCGATTAGAGCTGGTCCAAGCTGCCCCGTTGTCTCGCCGAGCTCTGCCATCTGGGGCACATAGGCTGGCAATTGTGGAAACTCTTCCTGCAATGACTCAGAAAAGCGCTCACCCGACCGCAACCTTGCCCGCACGCGTGAGGCGCGTTCAGCAAGTTCAGGATGGGCCGCACTTTTGGCCAGGCTATTCATCGCATCGCCCAGCTTCACACCCGCCGAAACCAGAACAGCCAACTGACGGATCATAATCGCTTCGTCTTTTCGTCGGACCGGTCTGAAACGCGCAACGCGGCCACCTTCACGCTTCTTTTGAACGGTCAACGGATGCAAGCCGCGCGACTGTAGTGTGCTGAATGCTGTGGCCGAATCTCTGGCCTCTAATTGCCCTTGTACATCTTCCCCGTCAGCATCAATGGCAGTATATGAGAATTGTGGCATGAGCCTGAACATCCTTTTGGCATTGTTACCAACCAAGTTTAGGCACATACTCAACCCACAACAAGCGAAACAACAATAAGAAACACCGCCATCGAAATGATAAAACAGCGTATTGGGGATCTGCTGGTCAGCCGCGGCCTCGTCGAA
The DNA here is from genome assembly GCF_045287255.1 of Hyphomonas sp. FCG-A18. Taxonomy (GTDB): domain Bacteria; phylum Pseudomonadota; class Alphaproteobacteria; order Caulobacterales; family Hyphomonadaceae; genus Henriciella. The sequence continues at coordinate 341,401 of NZ_CP137142.1, read as the reverse complement.
GCGAAAGATATTGCTCAGGCTGTCTCAGCTCAGGCTGAAATCGGTGGCTATATTGGCGAAACGCTTATCAAGATCGGAGCGATTTCTGAAGATGATCTTGTTGATGTGCTTGCCGAGCAGATGCAGGTTGAAAAGCTAACAGCTTCAGATCTACCAGAAGATACAGACGATGTTCTGACAGCTCTTGATCAATTGCGGCTGTCATCCCGTTGGCTCAAAGCCGTGGATGCCGCTATCTGGTTTGCGGATAACAAGCATGAGCATGCACAGCTTCGGGTTAGTGTCGCTAGCCTGCACCCTTTAAGTCTTGAATTGCGTGAAGGGGTTGAAGCCGCGCTGCTACAGCTAGACCAACCATGCAAACTTGATTTTCGCATCTGCACGCGCGTCCAGTTGGAACAGCTTCATGCCTTGATCGGCAATGAGCTTAGCCTGGATGACGGCACTGATGATGTCAGCATGCAGCGCCTCAAGGAAATGGCTCAGGAAGCGCCTGTCATCGACTTTGTTAACCGACTATTTGAGGCTTCCCTGAAGCGTAATGCCTCTGATATTCACATTGAGCCCTATGAGCATGCCTTTGAGGTCAGACTGCGCGTTGATGGTATTTTGCAAACCCAATCCACCCATCCGCGAGCAAAGTTCAATGCTATTTCCAGCCGGATCAAACTCTTATCGGGTATGGACATTGCTGAACAACGTCTACCTCAAGATGGTCGCCAGTCGGTTCGCCTTGGTGGTGAAATGCTGGACCTGCGGGTTTCATCCTTGCCGGGCACATGGGGCGAAAGCCTCGTCTTGCGACTGCTGCGTAAAGAAAAGACTTTGCCGAGCCTTGTGGGCTTGGGCCTGGAAGGGCAGCCCGCCCGTGTCATGGAGACCGCACGCAATTACCAGAATGGCGTCATTCTGGTCACCGGCCCAACCGGGTCGGGTAAATCCACAACGCTTTATCGAACGCTCGAAGAGCTGAATGATGGCCTAAAGAAGATCATCACAGTCGAAGACCCTGTCGAGTATGACATGCCCGCCATCACGCAAGTGCAGATTCGAGCGGATATTGGCTATACGTTTGCTCGCGGGTTGCGCGCGATCCTTCGACATGACCCGGACATTGTCATGGTCGGGGAGATTCGCGATGGTGAAACGGCATCGATTGCGGCAAGAGCCGCCTTGACCGGTCACCTTGTTCTTTCAACCCTGCACACCAATTCTGCACTTGGTGCCATTGAACGTTTGCTCGACCTCGGTCTGGAGCCATTCTTGATTGCATCTTCGGTCCGCGCACTCGCAGCCCAGCGTCTGGTCAGACGGTTATGCCCATCATGTTCTGTCCCGGAAGACGGGGAACTTGGTGAGCGCATGCTGCAACAGGTGCGCAATGATGGCGCTGATCTCGGTACAATAGGCACAGAGCCTGCAAACTGGAAAAAAGCTGTAGGCTGTGAGGACTGTAATCATCTTGGCTATGTCGGGCGCCTTGGCCTTTACGAAGCTGCGCTTATCGATCCTGATTTACAGCAAGTGATTGCAACATCGGGTAAAATGTCTGAGATTTCAGCCGCCGCAAGACGCCAAGGCTTCTTAACCTTGCAAGAAGATGGTCTGCTCAAAGCTCGCCGAGGCCTGACATCACTTGATGAAGTCATTCGTGTCGTTGGCAATCGAGAAGTCGAAATGGCAGACTAGCTCTTTGCTATTCTCTGACTTCAGGAAATCGGTTCTAATCGGCAATCAGGCGGGCTGATCGTGTAGGTCCATGTTCGACCACGCGGCGCGCCGATGACCAATTCTCCAGAACTGCACATCCCGGTTTGGCTAAATAAGATTGGCTCCCCAACACTCACTTGCCAGTCTGTTTCGAGATCAAGCAATTCCTGATTATCGGCACCGATAATCAGGTTCTGTCGTGATGCATAGGCTTGCAAGGGCAGGCTGTTAATCTGGTTTCGGATATCGCGTTCTGTTGAACTCATCTGCCAGCGCTCAACCATGCGAACACCTGATTGAGCAACAAGGGTCAGCATCAAACCAAGCAGGAAAAGCGCAACTGTTACCTCCAGTAATGAGAAACCCGCGCTTCTACCTGTCTGTGGCGCGTTAGGCATTGGAGAGCTGGCGTTTCTCAAAATCATGGATGATCTCAGTTAGGCGCTTTGCCATATTCTTGCGATTATACGTCTCACGAATGAATTTGGCACCCTTCTTGGCCGCCGATTTATATTCTTCTTGATGGTCATAAACCCGGCGGACCTTTCGCACCGCATCATCGATATCGATTTCCCAAAGGATATTATCTGGTGTGCTGTATGTGTTGGTAACTGAAGATGCGAACTCGCCAGTAATATCTTCGATCCGTTTTTCATGTACGGCAATCTTCTCAACACCGCTGTTTGGTAAGTACTCCCCCATCGCTGTTGAGTTCGGCGCAATAACCGGCTTTTCACACAAAAGCGCCTCATGCAGGGGCATACACCACCCCTCGCCTCTGGAAAAAGTCAGTATTGCGTCATGTTGGTTGTAAATGCGATTCATCCACTGAATGGATCTATGCCCAGAAAACCCAGATACTCCAATGTTATTTGGCAAGTACCGAAACGAATTGAAAAAATCCGTTATTCGCGTCTTCTCTAGACCAGAGAAGCATTGCAGGTGAAGATGAACAGGTGCGCCATCGGAAAAGGCTCGCTTGAAGACTTTCGGCAATAAGTCGGCGCCTTTTCGATATGAGTATGATCCAACGAAAAGAAAACTGAAATCCTCTGAGCCCTCAGATCGCCACTCATTCTTCGGCTTAAAAGCATCAATATCGACGCCTTGAGGACATGTGTAGACAAGCGGAAAATAGCGATCAAATACGACCTTGTCGAACTCCCCCGGTACGATAATGCCACCGGCGCGTCGCATGAATCTGCGCCACTTTTCCGGAATGTCTCCAAGTGCGTTCTGGGTATAGAATAAACATGGCTTTGTGTACTTAAAGGGTGAGCCGGGGACACCGACCCGAAACACTAGATCCGCTTCTTCTGCCTCCATTTCCGGGATGGTTTTTAGAATATCGATATTCCGAAGATCGTCGGGGTAAGTTTCGTATGTTTCTTGTGGCGTAAAATAGATGTCGAAAGGACTATATTGCCACAAGGATAGAATAATCTCTCTGGTGAGCGCGCCATAGCCGGTTTCGGTTATACGTCTATCCCCATCATCGATGACAACCGTTTTGATATTCATTGCGTCAAAAACTCCATCCACGAACGCACCAGCTTTTCCGCGCTTAGAAACCAGTTACTATCGGTGCAAACAACCACAGACATGACTAATATGCAGGAAGCTGCCATTAAGAGTTGATCATGCGCGTATAGAATTCCAGCGCAGCTTCTATCTCTCCATCAAAAACAGCGCTTCCATTATCCAGCACAATGCCACGCGAGCATAAGCGTTTCATGAGCATGGCATTATGAGTCGCAAGGACCAGACCGCGGCTTTTGTCGACGAGGGAATTCATACGCTCTTCTGTCTTGTCACGGAAGGACACGTCACCAGATCCAATCCACTCATCCAGCAAAAGAATATCCGGCTCAATCATCGTCGAAACCGCGAAGGCCAAACGCAGCATCATACCAGTTGAGTAAATCCCGATCGGCGCATTGATATCATCGCCAAGACCAGAAAACTCCACCACACTTTCAACCCGCTCGCGAATCTCTGTGAGATTAAGCCCCATTTGCAAACCGCGCAGGTAAATATTCTCGATTCCGGTCCCTTCCAGATTCATACCGAGCTGGATATTGAACAGGCCTCTTGCTTCACCGCGCACAGTCAACTCGCCATCCGTTACAGGGTAAACCCCGCCCAGCACCCTTAGCAGCGAGCTTTTTCCAGCCCCATTTGAGCCAATGATGCCAATCCGCTCACCCGGCGCGAGACTGAAGGTCAGGTTCTTCAGAATGGTTCGCCCAGAACGACGGGCGCGCCGGAAATAAACATCCGATAGCAGCCGTCTCGGCATCGTCATCAGTTTGCGTGCTTCGGGTTGATAGTAAGGGACACTCAGGGAGAGGTTCTTGGCGTCGATAAGGTTCTCACTCATGATGCCCTCACTAGACCCAAAGCGGAACGAAACGACTGACGCGTCGGTACAGGATTTCCGCGAACAGAAAACCAAATAGCGTGATGGAAATGACAACGATCCAGTTGATCATGGCAATTGGCTGACCGAGCAATGGTGCGCGCACAAGTTCCAGGAAGTGATAAAATGGATTTAGAATGAGGAAGGCACCAAGCACACCGCCCTGCCCATTCTCAGGAATCCAGATGATCGGGGTGATAAAGAACCCTAACCGCACAATCGCTGTCAGCATTTCAACCAGATCACGATAGCGCGCCCCTAAGGTTCCCAAAACCAGATAGACCCAGACTGCGTTCAGGATAATCAGCCCTAGCCCGATTAGGCTCAAAATAGCCGCAGGTGTCAGTGAAATGCTGAACCAGACAAACACGGCAACCACAACGAGCATTTGATGCAGATAGGTCAGCAAACCCTGGAAGATATCTGAAAACACAATGTCGGTAAGCCGCATCTGCCCCTGTAGCAGTTCAGACCTGCGCCTGACGAACAGTGTCGGCGCCGCATTCAAAATGCCAGAAATGAAAACCCAGGTTATATACCCAACCGAAAGATGCGGGATAAATACCTCAATAGGCTTCTTGTTCACGTAGGAAAACAGATACCCCAAGAACCCGATAAAAACCGCTGGGCTGACCACGAGCCAGAATGGCCCAAGCGAGGTCTTGCGATAAGTCAGACCAAATTTCAGCCAGACCGAATAGGTCCAGTACTGATGGTTCCTAATCGAGGCAATAATGTCGGAAAACATCTTTTCTTACGGCCCCCTATTCTGAAACAGCCTGCAGGCTCAAGACGTCTTCAAATACGCTGGCCATGATCAGACACCTTCAGAAACCATAAACACTCGGTTTCATCTACCGAAGCGGGATGGTTAGAGGAAAGCTGGCAGGAAAGCAATTTGCCAGATGCGCTTGATCTGTAGCACGAGAAGCCTGTGTCTTTACCTGTTTTAACCCGTAAGTTACTAGCAGAATACAGGCTTGCCCCAGTAGCGTCCGGAGACCCAAATGGCCAGTGATCCCAGCATATCCGTGGTCATCGTTTGCTATAAAATGGCGCGTGAAATTGTGCGGACTGTCGAGTCTTTCAATGCACCTTATCAGCAAGGCATACGTCAGGATGAAATTGAAATCCTAGTCATGAATAACAGTGCAACAGACCCTGTTCCGCTTGAGATTCGCAATGCATGGCCAATAAATGTGCGTTATATCGAAGTTCCCAATCCGCCCCCTTCGCCAGCCAGAGCCTTAAACCTCGGGGCGAAAATGGCGCGGGGCCAGATCATTTGCCCTGTCATTGACGGCGCGCGCATGGCCTCCCCGGGTCTGTTGCGATACGGGCGCAAGGCCTTGAAGAACCATGACGGCGCTTTTGTGGCGACTACAGGTTTCCATCTTGGTTCGGAAAGACAACAGATTTCGGTTCTGTCCGGATACAATCAGGAAAAAGAGGATGCCTTACTGGCATCGATAAACTGGCCCAAGCAGGGTTACCGCTTGTTCGAAATCGCGGCGATGGGTGGATCAGCAAAAGCAGCATGGTTTGGCCAGATGTCAGAATCTAATGCCCCTTTGCTGACGCGCGGCTTTTACGAAAAGCTTGGCGGATATGAGGAAGCCTTCGACACGCCGGGTGGCGGCTTAGTGAACCTTGATTTCTTCAAACGCGCTGTCGATGTTGAAACCGTTCCCTATGTTCTCCTGCTTGGCGAGGGGACATTCCATCAATTCCATGGCGGTGTAACGACATCTCGCAATGTCAGAGAAGTCGAAGCCGATGGCCGTACGACTTTTGAACGTTATCAAGAAAAGTATGAGGCGATCCGTGGAGAGCGGTTCAAAACACCTCGTCGTCGGCCCGTGCTGTATGGGGCGCAACGCGGAGAATGGGCCAAGCTTTCGCAAAAGGCGATCAGCGCTCTATTAGAGTGATCACTTTCAGCATGAAAAATATGAAGCCAGCTTATCAAGCCAGAACCCCCGTCGTGCTCAACGAGCAATCTGGCTTTGTATTACCTTATGTCTTGGCGGTTATTGCAATTGTCTCAATTCTCAGTGTGGTTGGCGCAAATGCACTAAAGCGCGCGCAGGATAACCTCAGCACAGTCTCTCAGCGTACTGAACTCGCAGCGGCTTTGAATACAGCGGAAACGGTTGCAACGCATGTCTTCCTAACAAGCCCGATGGTCGAACCAGGCCTGGATTTGTCAGGACAGTCTATTGACGAAGGCAGCCTTCTCATGGGTGAGCCCGTTCCAATAGATGGGTTGAGTGAGAATGACATCTGGAACGCAGTCGGGGGTATGCGCGCAATCAAGAGCGGTTCAATCGATGTCACAATCAAATACCAAGATGCGGATGGCTTGCTTTCACTCAATGCAGCCGATGCCAGTGTTCTGACACAATGGTTAGGGCCCCTGATCGAAGGCGCACAAAACAGACAATCCTTGATTGCAAAGCTTTTGGATTACCGGGATGCAAATACAAATCGGCGATACCAAGGGGCTGAGCGCGCTGAGTATCGGCTTGCGCGCCGGTCTCCGCCTACGAACTCGCCTTTGCGAAGCTATCAGGAATTACAGAATGTGATGGGCTTCGATGCTTTAACCGTAGATCCGGATGAACTCACAACGCTAACCCTATTTCCCACAGCTGTTTTCCCGCGCACTAAAGGCATGCCACAGGCCCTTGCCAGTCGTTTAGTACGCCCAGGATCAGCTACGGCAGCTGATGACCTTGTTGGCACGCAACTTGTGGATAGTCGTTTTCCAAGCGTTCGAGCACAGTTTACATTTACAGCCTATCGGCAGGGTGTGCCTTTTGGGTTGCGCAGAGTGGTTGAAATTGAGAGAACGTCAGGCAATGCTGATCGGGCCTTTTCCCGTAGGCGAATTGCAGAGTACGCCGTAAACGCAGACGCAGAGTTCCCAGAGCAAAACTATGTCTATCTTCAACTTCGTCCTTCCGCGCCTACTCGCCCCGACGAATGAGGGTCATTTCAAGCCTGTCCTAAGCGGTATTCGCTTTGGTGGGTCTCTGCATATTCTTCCGCACGGCTCTTTTACCTATTCACGCCGAAGAGTGCCTTTAAGTGGCAGCAAAGGCCGTGCTGTCGCTCTGGCACAGGCAAAGTATGAGACGCGCTATAAGGATCCAACATTCATTGTTGATATCAATGAAAAAACTTCAGGTCCGAAAGAAGCATCGATCTGGAGCTGGGACAAAGAGACTGTACGCGCTTTAACCGGCTCCCCCTCAACGCGGGTTATTCCTGAGCCGCTTGCCCGTAAGCCGATGAAAAACGGGGCCCGTATCGTCAGGGCTCTGCAAGGCTTCGATGGCGAGATATGGCTAGATGATGAGTGTATCGCGTCACGATGGTGGGCATTAGAACCAGACACGCAGGAATGGGAACGTTTCCTTGCCGGTGCGCGCTCAAGCACATGGCCTGTAGATGAGAATGGCTATCCTTTATCAATAGAGCGACCAGAAACCAGCGATCCTGTTTGGGACAAAGGCCTATTCTGGGTCACCCCGGATTGGCGCTCACGCCTGAGCTCTCTTTCACCTCTACAAGTGGCTGCGACTTGTCTACTTGTCGCGGCTGCACCAGTTAGTTGTCAGGGGGCAGGTTATCTGAATCTGCAATCGAAGATAAACGCATTGGACACAGAGCTCATCGAGCTGCGAGCCGCCTCAGAGCCCTGGCTTCAACTAAGACGTCGCGCCTTGGCTGATGCGCAGTATGCGGCGAATCTATCTGAACTGGGTGATCCAGCTTCAATCGTCTTCGCTCTTATGGATTTGTCAGATGTCCTTGCAGAAGATCAGGCCAGTCTGGAGCGTGTCGAGTACATTGATGGCGAGCTGAGGACCACAGTGCGCGGTGGCATCGGACAAAATGTTGTGTCTCTGGTTTCAACGCTGGAACAAAGCGCAAGCTGGAATGGCGTGCGCTACGACCCTAACTCGCGCCAGATTATCGGTCAGGTTCAAACCCAGAGCGATCTATCAACGAGCGAAACTGCGGGAGTGGCCCCATGAGCAGTTTGCAACGGTTTTCTGCTCTGTTGGAAGAACAGATGACGCCGCGCCTGGCCTGGGGCTTGGTCGCTGTTGCCGCACTCATTGCGGCATTTATTTATTTTGAAATCAGTGATCTGCGTAATGAGGCAGAGGCGAACTATAATCGTTTGCTCGATGAAAAGACAGTTGTGTCTGAAACGGATGGTCTGGACAAATGGCAGGACCGAGCACAGCAAGCCTCAACAGCTCGGGGCGCTTGGGATAAGCGCGTCTGGAGCGGCCCGACCCCAGGGATTGCCTCTGCTGAGGCACAAGCTGCGCTCAATGCGATTCTGAACGAGTCGGGTCTGCAAAGCGTGAACCTACAGGTGTCGAGCGATCCGATCCGGATCGATAACCGCGACTTGCTACGCTTTGAAGTTCGCGCGGTTGGCGACAGCCATGCGTTTATTGCAACGCTGGTTGCCTTATCGACATCTGATCGTGCTTACATGATCACCGAAATGTCGATCCCGATGCGGGACGGTCAGGTTAGCCGGATTACATTTGGCGGCTACTTGCCTTTCATTCCTATTATCTCGAACGAGGATGGTGCTTCATGAGCAAGCCTGTTCTCTTTGCCATTATTGCCTGTCTCGTCGGGGGGGCTGCATTCGGCTTTCTGACCAGCACGCCAGATGCAGCTGGAGAAGCTGCAAGCCGATCAGATCGCTGGGATACGCCTAAGACACCTATAGACTACAGCCAGTCAGCCTCACGCTTTCGACAGGCGCTTATCACGGCAAGCATGTTCCCTGAGCCACGTACCCCATTTGTGGACGAGGCCTTGATTGAGAAAGAAACCGCAATTGCAGAAGCGGAAGGACCGCCCTTCCCACAAATTCTGTCCGTAGCTCGTATTGATGGTATTTACACAGCCCAGGTCAGGCGCGCCGATGGCAAATTGGTCAATGCCACGGTTGGCGATCAGTTCGAAGGGGGCTGGCAAGTTCTGGAAGTATCCATGAATCACTTAAGCGCGGAACGCGATGGCGTCACAACCACGCTTACGGTCAGCGGACCAAAACCCCCGGAAGAATTAGATAGATAAAACTGCAATCTAAGCGGTCATCGCTTTGCCAACGGCATCGCGGATTTGCGCCAGGTATGGATTTAGCCGCATCGTTTTTACCGCGCGATCAAGACGCTCTTTAGAGTGTTTCTGACGCAGGACGATCTGTCCCTGCTGACTTAACTCATTTCGGGTCTTAGTGCCGTAGCTTTTTGATTTTGCGTGAAAGACATACGTGTTGATGGCGAGCACCAAACCATAGCCCGCATCGGTGGCGCGGATGCAGAAATCATCTTCCTCACCATAGCCGCGCGGGAAGCCTTCTTCATCGAAATAGCCGATATCTTCACATATCGCGCGGCGGATCACGAAACAGAAGCCATTCAGCAAAGGCACTCTTGGTAGGACACCAACATCCTCAGCAAGCGGTGCAATCATCTCATCCATATCCGTGACGGAGAAGCCTTCCTTCAGAGGATTAATCGCCCAGCCACCGCCTTTGGCTGACAGTTCAGGAACAGATTGCCAGCTCGCCGCATTTGAGAGCGGCCCGACAAGACCAACGTCAGGCTTGTCGGCAAAGATTCTGGTTATTTTCTGCAACCAGCGCTTGGGCACAATCGTATCAGAATTGAGCATGGCGGCGATTTCGCCCGTGGCCTGCTTGAGGCCTGTATTGGCTGCAATCGTATATCCGCCAGCCTGCTCGCGCCGGATCAGTTGCACATTATCCTTGCCTTTGACCCAGTCGCGCAAATAGCTTGCGGTTTTCTCGCCCGACCCATCATCGACAATGATCAGATTTAAGCGATCGGCAGGATAGTCACTTTCAATCACTGAGCTTATGCAGCGCTGAACATCTTCCAGTGAATTATGGACGCAAACGACCACATCAACCAGTGGCCAGTCAGGTGTGACGGTTTCAGTACTCATTGGGATCTGGCCCCTACTTATTATGACCAAAATAGACGAAACGCGGGTCGGTTCGCATACATATCCCGGCCCGGGCGAGATAACCCACATCCAAATCAAGCCCGTTCAGGACAACAGGAAGGCTAAGCTGGTCCCGGCGACTCCAACGCGCAATATCGGCCCACCACTGTTTGAACATGCCTTCAACGTCGCGATCGCCCATTCTGGAAACCATGACGCTGGTCTCAAACATCCCAGCCTCAACAGGGTAATCGCGCGCGCGCAAGCGTTCCATGTGCTGAGAGATGATATCGGCATCATCCTTGCCGCGTTTGATACACTCATCCCCTTCCTGATAAACACAGTTTCGCAAGGGGTGATGCCAGGTCAGAACTTTACTCTTGGAACCAGGGTCAGGAAGCAATGCTTCAGGTTTTTCAACCAGCAACAGATTTGCATCGACCCAGATCGCCCAATCATAATCAGCGAAATAAAGATGCGGATGGGTTTTTACAAAGCGCGCGGTTCGCGTTGGATCATGTGAAACATACTCCAACGGCATCGGCTTCCAGACGCTGTTCTTTGAAACCTTGCTATTGGTGAACACAAAATAGTCAGCGTGTTCGGAGATAATTTCAGGTTCTTTAAGGTCATCATAGCCGTCAACAATCGCTGTAAAGACAGCAATTCTTGGCGCTCGTCCTGATCCATTCAGGGCTTTTTTGGCGTTGGCTTTAACTGCGCTCTCTTCGGTCTTGATAAAGTGCAGCAAAGGACATGTATCGACCGTTTTCAAATCGGGATGAGCTGCCAAATAGGCTTTGGTGTCAAAGGTCGGGTTAGGCTTAAAGCCTTTCCGCCACCCTGATTCCAAGTAATGCGCCTCCGGTCCTTCCGGATGCAATTGGCTTTCTGGGTAATGGGACAGATAGTAAGTCTTATCAAACGCCTTAGAGGCCACGAGAGTCGCAATATCGCTTTTATTATAAGTCCCGGATTTCGCGGTCTTTTTCGTAGCCTCTACAGCATGGTCAGACTTTAAGTCTTTGGCAGGTGGAGGAAGTTCGCTCTGCGTGTTTGGAGTACGAAGCCCACGAATGGATCGCATAATCGTCCGCAGCGGTCGCGTCACACGCCAGGATGTAGAAGCTTCATACTGTCGGATCATGCCCTTGGACCATGACAGTTCGTCTTTGAGGCGCCAGAATTGACGGCTCTGCTGACGCAACTCTTTCTCAGTCGCCTTCAGACGGTCCTGTAAGTCTTTTGCCTCTTTCATCGCCTTTGTCGCTTCTGCGGAGAGCTTAGGCGTCTTGCGAAGCTCAGCGAGCTCTTGTCGTATTTTTTTCAGCTCTTCGGCATCTGCTTCGCGCAGCTTGCTAAGATCAAGCGTCTCTGAACGTGCGGCAGCAGCTTCGGTCTCTGCAAGGTCCAGCTTAGTAGAATAATCGCTCAGCTGTTTAGTTTGGATCTCAACCTGTGAATGGGCCTCTGTCAAACTGTCCTGAACCAATTTGAGGCGTCTCTCAAATTCTACACGGTGCTCATCAGCTTCTGCCTCCAATGCACCGGCAATGGTTCCAAGAATAGGGTCTGCGGCGTCCAGTTTAGCTTTTATTTGCGCCAAACGCTCCAGAGCCTCTTTCGTCGTTGGCTCCTTACAGAGCAGCAATAACGCTGCATAGGCATCACTAATCCAGACCTCAGTAACAGGGTCATGAGCGACTTCGATTGGAGTGCGCTGATGATGGCGCAGCCCCGTGTCGGCAAAAGCGGCAATCTGATCAGCCACTCCATCAATCGGGAAAGGTGGATCAAGATCAAGTTGATCAACAATTTTACCCATCAAAAGAACGGGATCGTCAAGGAAGTCCTCATAGGCCATGAAGGTGCGCGGCACATTCGCCGACGCCTCAACAGTCTCAAGCATGTAGCGCAACCATAAGAGACCCGCAGCTGCCTGACTCATGCCATTGCGAACCTCCAGGGACTTCATGACTTCAAGCGGATTACGAACCGGAATCACAATCTTGAGCGATGCTTCTTTCTGTTCGAACGCCTCTAGATAGTAAGGCAGAAGTCGGCAAATCCGCGGGCATTTCACCACCCAAGGTTGCCCAGGCGGGAACTCACTAGCGAGCAGACTATGCAAGTCTTCGATAAAATCCCGCCGGTCCTGAACCCGCAAACGATCAAGATGCCCCTTACCCCATGCATCCCAGGTCAAACCGCCCTTTTGAAGGAGGCTATCATTCAGTCGCGCGAGCGGTTCTGATTCCCAATGTCCGCTTCGGTTCGACTTATTGCTTTTGATCAATGTGCGAGGAGCACCATAGCCAAGCAGATTAAAGGTGCGCGTTAAGGCCGAAGTGCCAGAACGGTGAGAGCCGCAGATCAGCAAAACATCAAGTTGCGAAGCGTCCGGCATGGCCATCTCCAAATTCTATCCGATAGCATCCTCGCTGTCGGCCAACACCAATGCAGGCAATTACTCAACACGCCAACCCGGCAATGGGCTTCCTTAGCAACTTACAAGTTACAGTAAAGTGACTTTCACCTTATCTATGAGAGTGCTAGGGCGCTAGCGAGTTTGAGTTAAGTCTACCTGTCATGATTATATTTGTAATGATTGAGCCAGCCTGCAAGAAGCGCGCCCAACATGCTCAATCGCCTATTTTCTGCGACAGTTTTAATGCCGGCTGCACTGAAGAATGCGGCTTTATCTGTAAGGGGGCAGAGAAATGAAGGGCATTATCCTAGCTGGCGGCGCTGGATCGCGTCTCGCCCCTCTGACGAACAGCATTTCGAAACAGCTATTGCCGGTCTATGACAAGCCGATGATCCATTATCCGATTTCGACGCTTATGCTCGCCGGAATTAGAGAGCTGCTGATCATTACGACGCCGCAATCGCGTGAACAGTTTGAGGCCTTGCTCGGCGATGGCTCGCATCTGGGCATGTCCTTCTCTTATGCCACTCAGTCGGCCCCAAATGGGCTTGCTGAAGCTTTCCTGATCGGCGAGAGCTTCCTTGCTGGTGGCCCTAGCGCCCTGGCCCTTGGGGATAACATCTTTCACGGCGCTGGATTTTCAGGCGTTGTGCGATCTGCAGCCGAAGCGAAGGCAGGGGCTTCTGTTTTTGCATATGAAGTTCAAGACCCCCATCAATTCGGTATTGTCGAAGTTGGCGAAGATGGCCGCGCCATTTCGATCGAGGAGAAACCAGTTCACCCCAAAAGCAACTGGGCTGTGACCGGATTGTATTTTTACGATCAGGATGTGGTTGATATCGCCAAAACGGTAAAACCTTCGGCCCGCGGCGAGCTTGAGATTACTTGCGTGAATGCGAAATATTTGGCCCGCGGAGACCTGGACGTTGTACAGCTATCGCGTGGAACTACATGGTGGGATGCGGGCACCTTTGACAGTTTGCTACAAGTCTCGAATTACGTTCGCGCGGTTGAGCGCCAGCAGCGCTACAAAGTCGCTTGCCTCGAAGAAATCGCATGGCGGCAAGGTTTCATCTCTGATGATGATCTGCTGCGCCTCGCGAATAACTACAAGAATGGCTATAAACCGTACCTGGAAAGCTTGCTGGACAGCAGCACGAGCAGCTAGGCTCAAACCACTGGATATGCGCATCAAAACGCACTTCGCCTTAAAGCTATTTTACTCTGGCGTTTAACTCGTCCCAGATCGCCTCACAGCCATCCGGAACACGTTCGGTATCTGGCGTTTCATTGGTTAGTTGGCTGGAATAAAAGCCAACGGCTTTCTCGGCATCCAGGCCGAAATGTGTCGCTAGCTCAGCAATACGTGCGAGATAGATGGCCTCATCCCCGCCATACTTCACAAATTTAGTTTCCTTACCCGCCGTGAAGTCGAGCAGTTGTCGATTATAGGCAATCCACAAGTCACGAGCATGAGAAGCCGCCATAGTTTCATTCCAGGCTTTAGCGCGCCCCATCAAGCTCGCCATGACGGATAAGGGATGCCGGAAGGTTGCAACGTAGCGAGGTTTAAAAACGGTCTCCCAACCCTGCATGCAAAACAACGTCCGTGGATCCTTAAATCCCCAGGATTTCTGTTTGGCTAAGGCTTCTGTTTTGTCCTTTAGAGCCTGAATATCGATGGGCCGCCATTCCAGCCCGGATGGCGGAGGGCAATCCCAGCTATAGCCATGAAAGCTCAAGATACGGTCATGCAGCGCCCGGACATCCTCAAGCTCTCTATTGCCCTTCTTATTATGCGGCGCAGCGGTATTGACCGCCCCAAGGGACAAGCCACCCGCCTCAAGACACCCTGCCAGACAACTTGTACCAGACCGATGCATACCAAGAATGAGAAGAGGTGAGTTCACAATTCGCCCTTACGATACAAGAGACCATTCTGGTCCGTTTTGGCCGATCAGACCTGAGCACTAAGCGAAAGCGCCCCGGTCTGTATATCCCTTATTTCCATGTTCTCACTGTCTTGGTGTTAATGATCAAACTGGTTGAGGCTGTGAATCAAATGTGCACTTATCAATCGTGTTTGCGTAGAGTGGGATTGGCTATGTATCGTACCTCACCGTTATTTTCAGTTCTGATCGTGAACTATAATAGTGGGCAGCACTTGCGAAACGCCGTAAATTCTCTAAAAAATCAAACGCTTAGAGACTTTGAGCTGATCATCCTGGATAATCATAGCGATGATAGTTCTCTAGATAACCTTGGTTTGGAAGCGCTTCCGGATGCCCGTCTTATTGCCGAGCAAGACAATCATGGCTTTGCCAAAGGCAACAATATTGCCGCGCAGTCGGCAAAGGGGGATTGGCTTGTTTTGCTGAACCCTGACGCCATCGCTGCCGAGACCTGGCTAGAGGAAATCAAGGCTGCAATCGGGCGCCATCCAACCTGTCAGGTGTTTGCCAGCAATCAGCACAAGATGGATGAGCCTGGCCTGCTTGATGGTGCCGGGGATGCGTATTTCGCTTTCGGCATTCCATGGCGCGGTGGCTACGAACATCCCACCTCAGTCTTGCCGACAGAAGACAGCCTTTGCTTTAGCCCATGTGGGGCAAGCGCAGTTTATAAACGCGACCTGTTTCTATCGATTGGGGGATTTGATGAGCGCTTCTTCTGCTATTGCGAAGATGTTGATATCGGTATGCGCCTGCAGCTTAGCAATCAGAAATGTATTTTCCTGCCCCGTGCAATTGTTCAGCATAAAGGCAGCGCGACGACTGGGCGGTCCAGCTATTTCACAATGTACCATGGCTTCCGGAATCGGACATTTGCGTACTTGAAAAATATGCCACTCTCGATGCTGGTCGTGACCTTGCCCGTGCATATCCTCCTCATGGTGTATATCTATCTGCGCAACCGCACCGAGGGCCATGTCGAAGCCATGCGAGATGGGATGCGCGATGGCCTCAAGGATGGTTTCAGATTGCGTCGGCAAGGCCTCTACAAAGTTAAGCCAGACCGCCGTGGAACATGGAACCTGATGCGCTCTATGGCCTGGAACCCGGTTCGGTTATCTCGCCGAGGGCTACACTTGCGGTCATTATAGCGATTAGGTCACCCTCTTGGGTGGGCCTGAGCATGAACCTTTCGCAAATGCTCTGAATCAATCCCAGTATAAACTTGCGTCGTTGACAGGCTGGCATGGCCCAGAAGGGTCTGGATCGCTCTTAAATCAGCACCATTTGCTAATAAATGCGTTGCAAAACTATGCCGTAACGCATGTGGTGTGGCCGTTTCAGGAAGCCCCAAGGCCCCGCGCAACATTTGTACTTGTCCGCGAAGAACCGGAGCCTGCAAGCGTTTGCCTCGTTTGCCATAGAAGAGGGGCGTATCAGACGCTAAACGGTACGGGCAGAGCGCTGCATACTCATCAACAGCTTCGCGCACAGCAGGGATGAGTGGAACGATCCGGACCTTGTTGCCCTTCCCCGTAATACGAAGACGCTCAGGAGCCGGAGCCGCTGTTCCTGGCAGGTCCAGAACTTCTCCGATACGCAGGCCAGCCCCATACATCAGGCTGAGCGCAGCGACATCGCGCGCGGCGAGCCAAGGCTCTTCCTGCAGGATTTCGGCCTGATCCAGAATGTCTCTTGCCGCCACTTCTGAAACTGGACGGGGCAAACGTCGCGGGCGCTTGGGCCCACTTAGATAAGCAATCTCGGCATTCTCGACCCCATGTACCCGGTCAAGCCAGCGATAAAAACTCTTAATCGCCGATAGCAATCGAGCGATAGATGTATCGGTGAGCCCTTCCCGTCGCCGCTGCGCCAGAAAGGCGCGAATGTCCCGCGCCTGCAATCCAGCAAACCCGCGTACACTGGGCGATTGCCCCGTATGCGTGCTCAGGAAGCCGAAGAAAGCACTCAAATCCGCGCGATAGGCATCAAGCGTATTGCGGGCGAGCCGTTTCTCACGCTCAAGATAATCAAGGAAGCCCGAAATCAGTTCCATAATGCAGAGAGTTTGCGCGTGGATGTTTAAAGAGTGGTTTCGAGGCGCGCGATGACTGATAGAAAGTCGAGCATGAGAATCGCACGTATCCTCTTCCCCATGCCTCTGCCGGAGCCGTTTGATTACGTCATTCCAGAGGGCATGGAGATTGAAACCGGATCCTATGTCCGCGCGCCTTTGGGCAAACATGAGCGCACAGGCGTCGTCTGGGATATCATCGAAGACAACTCAGAGCGCGAGCTGAAATCTATCAGTGAAGTGTTTCCGGCCCCGCCCATGCCAGAGGCCATGCGGCGGTTTGTGACCTTTTGCGCGCGCTACAATGTGGCGGGCCCCGGACAGATTCTCGGCATGGCTTTGCGGGCGCGTGGAGGATTATCACCGTCCCCTGTTCAGACGGTCTATACGTTGACCGGAGACCAGCCTCAGCGCATGACCCCAGCGCGTGAGAAGGTGTTGGCTACCACGCAGGATATTGGCCCTGACACCGCTTCCAATCTCGCGCATGCCGCTGGCGTTTCAGCCTCGGTTGTGAAGGGTTTGGCCGAAACGGGTTGCTTTGAGGCCAAGCAGGTGCCGACCGATTTGCCGTACCCATCCCCTGATCCGCAGCGTACCGGGCCAGACCTCACGGCTGAGCAGGCCGCAGCGGGCGCGCGATTGCGACAGGCGGTTCAGGCAGGTGGCTTCAAGCCCTTCCTGCTCGATGGGATTACCGGATCGGGGAAAACTGAAGTTTATTTCGAGGCAATTGCAGAAGCGCTCGCGAGCGATCCTAGTGCGCAGGTGCTGGTCCTGTTGCCGGAAATCGCGTTGACGCAAGCTGTCCTCGAACGTTTCGAATCCCGGTTTGGCGCTGGTCCGGCACCCTGGCATTCTTCTCTTTCTGATATTCAGCGCCGACGAACCTGGCGGGAGGTCGCCCATGGCCGGGCACGCATTGTCACGGGTGCGCGCTCAGCGCTCTTCCTGCCCTTCCGAAATCTGAAGCTGGTCATCGTTGATGAAGAACATGATGGCAGTTTTAAGCAGGAAGATGGCGTGCGCTATCATGCACGCGATATGGCGGTGATGCGAGCCAAGCTTGAAGAAGCCGCGATTATCCTCGCTTCGGCGACCCCGGCGTTGGAAACGGTCGTCAACGCTGAAAGCGGGCGCTATGAGCGGCTGAAACTCTCCGCCCGTCCGGGGGCCGCGCGATTGCCCGATATTGATCTCGTCGATATGCGCGCCAACCCGCCCGAGAAAGGCAACTGGCTCTCGCCGGTTCTGTCAAAGTCGCTGGTCGATACGCTGGCGGCGGGGGAGCAGAGCCTGCTTTTCATGAACCGTCGCGGTTATGCGCCACTCGTCATCTGTAAAGCCTGCGGGGAGCGGCTGAAGAGCCCCGGCAGTGAAAGCTGGCTGACCGAGCATCGCTATACCAATCGGCTGGTCTGTCACCTCACGGGATGGTCGATGCCCAAGCCCGACAAGTGCCCGCTTTGCGGGGCAAAAGATTCGTTGATGGGCGTTGGGCCCGGGGTGGAGCGCGTCGCTGAAGAGGTGCGCCAGCTTTTGCCCGAGGCACGAGTGGAGATTTTTTCGTCCGATACGGCACAGGGCGGAGAGGCAACGCGCAGCATCGTCGAGCGTATGGCGGGCGGCGAGATTGATGTTCTGGTCGGGACACAAATCGTCGCCAAAGGTCATAACTTCCCGAATCTCACGCTGGTCGGGGTGGTCGACGCTGATTCGGGGATGACCGGCGGAGATTTGCGCGCCGGGGAACGAACTTACCAGTTGCTCTCACAAGTCGCAGGCCGCGCTGGGCGAGCCGAACGACCGGGACGCGCTTTGGTTCAGACCTATCAGCCGGAAAATCCGGCCATGATGGCCCTCGCCACCGGAGATCGCGATGGCTTCCTGCAAATTGAACGCGATGTTCGGGCTGAACTGGGCCTGCCGCCTTTCGGACGGATGGCGGCGCTCATTCTGTCGGCGCCAGACGCGAGCATGGCCAAAGAGATCGGGCAATTGGCTGGCAAGGCCGCGCCGCATGGTGATGGGGTCACGGTCTATGGCCCTGCGCCAGCTCCGATCAGCATGGTGCGTGGGCGTCACCGTTTGCGATTCCTGATCACCAGCCCGCGTGATGTCGACCTCTCTGCCTACATGGCCAAATGGCTCAGCGGACTAAAGCTCCCCAGCGCGGCGCGCGTCAGCGCGGATATCGATCCTTATTCCTTCCTATGACGGATGGTTGACGTATGGTTTTGCAGCCCCCGCGCCCATCCGTCGCAGATTGAGCCCATCGGGTATGTTGTCAGCCCTGAAACAAGGTGCTAAGCGCCCCCAACGAGTTACGGGAAAGGTGCATCCGCGCCCGCTTCCCATGTGTTTTCAGACCGGGCCATGCGCCCTAACGAACGGACAGACCTTTGGCCGCATCTTCTGCCAACACTGCCAGTGAAGCCGCTCGCCGCTATGCCGGCGCCCTGTTTGAGCTTGCCAAAGATAAAGGCGCGCTTGAGGCTGTCGCTGGTGATTTGACCACATTCGCAGGGCTTGCCAGTGACAGTGAAGACCTCACCCGTCTCCTGAACAGCCCGGCCTTTACCATTGAAGACAAAACCAAGGCGCTGGTCGCCATCGCCGAGAAGGCCAAGCTTTCCAAGCTGACCACGGGTTTTATCGGGACGATGGCAGAGAATGGCCGCTCCGCTGACCTGCTCGGCGCGGCGGCTCATTTTGACGCGCTGTACGCCAAAGAGCGCGGCGTGAAGCGCGCCATTGCCCGCACAGCAACAGATATGACCGCTGATCAACGCAAAAAGCTTGAAGGTGTTCTCACCAAAGCTGTTGGCAGCGACGTAGAATTAGAAACGCAGGTTGATCCTGCCCTCGTCGGTGGCATTCAGTTGCGCATCGGATCGACCCTGATCGATGCCAGCATTGCCGCCAAACTTGATCGTATGAACACCGCAATGAAGGGGGCGTGAGCTCTATGTCCATCAGCGCAGCAGAAATCTCCGGCATTCTTAAGTCGCAGATCGAAAATTTCGGCGTAGAGGCTGAAGTCTCTGACGTCGGTCAGGTCCTGTCCGTTGGCGATGGTATCGCCCGCGTTTACGGCCTTGATAATGTCCAGGCCGGTGAAATGGTCGAGTTTGAAGGCGGCGTGAAGGGCATGGCCCTGAACCTCGAAGCCGACAATGTCGGTGTCGTTATCTTCGGCGATGACCGCGGCATTAAAGAAGGCGCGACAGTTAAGCGCCTCGACGAGATTGTGTCCGCGCCAGTTGGTAAGGGTCTGCTGGGCCGCGTTGTTGACGCGCTGGGCAACCCAATCGATGGCAAAGGCCCACTGAAAGATGTCGCTGCACGTGAGCGTGTGGACGTTAAGGCCCCTGGCATTATCCCGCGTAAGTCTGTGCATGAGCCAATGATGACCGGCATCAAGGCCATTGACGGCATGATCCCGGTTGGCCGTGGCCAGCGTGAGCTTGTGATTGGTGACCGTCAGACGGGTAAGACCGCTGTTTGTGTCGACACCATCCTGAACCAGAAAGAAACCAACGCTGCGGCTAAAGACGACAGCGAGAAGCTGTTCTGTGTCTATGTTGCGGTTGGTCAGAAGCGCTCAACTGTGGCGCAGGTTGTTAAGACCCTCGAAGAGCGTGGCGCGCTGGACTACACCGTGGTTGTTTCTGCGACCGCGTCTGAGCCGGCTCCGCTTCAGTATCTTGCTCCATTCACAGGCTGTACGATTGGTGAGTACTTCCGTGACAATGGCATGCACGCGCTGATCATTTATGATGATCTGTCAAAGCAAGCTGTGGCTTACCGTCAAATGTCTCTGCTGCTACGTCGCCCACCAGGCCGCGAAGCTTACCCCGGTGACGTTTTCTATCTTCACTCCCGCTTGCTAGAGCGCGCGGCGAAGATGAACGAAGATTTCGGTTCTGGCTCTCTGACCGCTCTGCCGATCATTGAAACACAGGCCAACGACGTTTCGGCCTATATTCCAACCAACGTGATTTCGATCACCGATGGTCAGATCTTCCTCGAAACCGACCTGTTCTACCAGGGTATCCGCCCTGCGGTGAACGTGGGTCTGTCCGTGTCTCGTGTGGGATCTGCGGCTCAGACCAAAGCGATGAAAAAGGTCGCTGGTTCGATGAAGGGTGAACTTGCCCAGTATCGTGAGATGGCCGCGTTTGCGAAATTCGGTTCCGATCTTGATGCCGCAACACAAAAGCTTCTCAACCGTGGCGCACGCCTGACTGAACTGCTCAAGCAGCCACAGTACAGCCCGCTGCTGATGGAAGAGCAAGTTGTGGTCATCTATGCCGGTACACGTGGCTATCTCGATGAAGTCGAGACCAAGGACGTGACCCGCTACGAAGCTGATCTTCTGTCTTACTTGCGTAACGACCAGAAAGACCTGCTGGCAAAAATCCGCGACAAGAAAGCTCTGAGCGACGACATCGAAGATGGCATCAAGGCCGCCCTCGACGCCTTCGGCAAGACTTTCGCTTAAGCCCTTTAACACGACCAGGAGACGCTGACCCATGTCAGGCCTCAAGGAACTGAAAAACCGGATCTCAAGCGTGAAATCCACGCAGAAGATCACCAAGGCGAAGCAGATGGTGGCTGCGGCGAAACTGCGCCGTGCGCAGGAAGCTGCTGAAGCTTCCAAGCCTTATGCCTCTCGCATGGCGAATGTCGTGGCCAACCTTACAGCCTCTATGGGCGAAGGGGCTGGTGGACCAAAACTGCTGGCAGGGTCTGGCAGTGACAAAGTCCACATGCTGATTGTGATGACAGCAGAGCGCGGCCTGTGTGGTGGCTTTAATGCGAACACCGCAAAAGC
The DNA here is from genome assembly GCF_045287255.1 of Hyphomonas sp. FCG-A18. Lineage (GTDB taxonomy): Bacteria > Pseudomonadota > Alphaproteobacteria > Caulobacterales > Hyphomonadaceae > Henriciella. The sequence goes on along the minus strand of NZ_CP137142.1, from coordinate 319,972 downwards.
GGCCCGTCTGAAGATCGAAGAACTCAAAGCCGCAGGCAAAGAGGTCAAGATCATCACCGTCGGCAAGAAGGGTCGTGAGGCGCTGAAAGGCGATTACGAGAGCCTGTTCGTTGACCATGTTGATCTGAGCCAGGCTAAAGACAAATTCACGCCGTTTGCGATCGGTCTGGGTCATGACCTGACCCGCCGCTTCGAAAACGGTGAGTTTGATGTTGCGACGCTGATCTTCTCTGAGTTCAAGAATGTTCTGGTACAAAACCCGGTTGCCAAACAGTTGATCCCAGCTGAGGCGCCCGAGGATGTTGAAACCATCGACCTGAACGGCGCGATGTACACTTATGAGCCGTCAGAGCCGGAAATTCTGGAAGCCCTGCTGCCGCGTTATCTCAACACACAGATCCTGTCTGCCATGCTTGAGAATGCTGCGGGTGAGCAAGCCGCTTCGATGACCGCGATGGATAATGCGACCCGCAATGCCGGTGACATGATCGATAGCCTGTCCCTGCAATATAACCGCGCCCGTCAAGCCCAAATCACCAAGGAGCTGATCGAGATCATCTCCGGGGCGGAAGCGCTGTAGGAGCCTGGCATGTCATTCTGGATTTACGAAAATTTCGGTAACAAACGCGCCCGCATCCACACGGGCTCCTGCCGTTATTGCAATGACGGTCAGGGTGTCGGCGGCGACCAGACGAATGATGATGACAAATGGCATGGTCCGTTTGCGACCTTCAATGAAGCTGAAAAAGCCGCCAAAGCCCTTGGTCAACCAGACACACGCCCCTGCGGGGTTTGTAAGCCCGCCACGGCTGAATCTGTCGCGATCCAACCCGTTGCAGCGAAACCTGCACCGAAGAAAACCAAAGCTGCTCCTAAAAAAGCGGCCCCTAAATCTAAACCCGCAGCCGCAAAAACGGCCGCCCCTAAATCCGCTCCTAAGGAGACGCCCGCTATGGACCTTTCAAAAGCGACTGGCCGCGTAAGCCAGGTTATCGGCGCTGTCGTTGACGTTGAGTTTGACGGCGCACTCCCAGACATTCTGAACGCTCTGGAAACAGACAATAATGGCAACCGCCTTGTGCTTGAGGTCGCTCAGCACCTGGGTGAGAACGCTGTTCGTACCATCGCGATGGACTCCACTGAGGGTCTGGTTCGCGGTCAGAAAGTTGCGGACATGGGCGCGCCGATTATGGTGCCTGTTGGTCCGGCAACTCTTGGCCGGATCATGAATGTGGTAGGCGAGCCGATTGACGAGCGCGGCCCGGTTGAAACCGAATTGCGCGCGCCAATTCACGCCCCTGCCCCTGAATTTGTGGATCAGGCTACTGAGGCCGAAGTCCTCGTAACCGGGATCAAGGTGATCGACCTGCTCTGCCCATACACAAAGGGTGGTAAGATTGGTCTGTTCGGCGGTGCCGGTGTTGGTAAGACCGTTCTTATTCAGGAACTGATCAACAACATCGCGAAACTGTTCGGTGGTTACTCTGTGTTTGCTGGCGTAGGTGAGCGGACCCGTGAAGGGAACGATCTCTATTACGAGATGCAGGACGCGAACGTGATCGACCTTGAAGGCGAAAGCCGCGCGACCCTCGTCTATGGTCAGATGAACGAGCCTCCAGGCGCACGTGCGCGTGTTGCTCTGACAGGTCTGGCCCAAGCTGAGTATTTCCGCGACGAGGAAGGCAAGGACGTTCTGTTCTTCGTTGATAACATCTTCCGCTTTACTCAGGCCGGTTCTGAGGTGTCTGCGCTGCTGGGCCGTATCCCATCTGCGGTGGGTTATCAGCCAACTCTGGCAACCGATATGGGTGGCCTGCAAGAGCGGATTACGACAACAAACAAAGGGTCTATTACCTCTGTACAAGCGGTTTACGTCCCTGCGGATGACTTGACCGACCCGGCGCCGGCGACCTCGTTTGCTCACCTTGATGCGACAACCGTTCTGAACCGGTCTATTGCTGAAAAGGGTATCTACCCGGCGGTGGACCCGCTTGATTCAACTTCGCGTATTCTGGACCCGCTGATCATTGGTCAGGAGCACTATGAGGTTGCCCGCGGCGTACAGGAAATCCTGCAGCGCTATAAGGAGCTTCAGGACATTATCGCCATTCTCGGCATGGACGAGCTGTCAGAAGACGACAAGCTGGCCGTGGCCCGTGCCCGTAAGGTTGAGCGCTTCCTGTCACAGCCCTTTGACGTGGCCGAAGTCTTCACCGGCTCTCCGGGTGTTCAGGTGAAACTGGAAGACACGGTTGCTGGCTTTAAAGGCCTCATCAATGGCGACTATGACCACCTGCCTGAGCAGGCCTTCTACATGGTTGGCTCGATTGAAGAAGCCAAAGCCAGAGCTGAAAAGATGCTGGCTGACGCCTAAGACAAGACAAATGCTTTTGGCCCGCTTCGGCGGGCTGAATACCCCTCACGAAAGCGTTCATCATGGCTGATAAATTGCATTTCTCTCTCGTATCACCTGCTCGGGAACTGTTCTCCGGTGAGGTGGATCATGTGATTGCTCCGGGCACCGAGGGTGAGTTTGGCGTGCTAGCCAATCATGCACCTTTCATGACCACGCTGAAGAATGGCGTCGTGCGTGTTCTGGACGGTGGCAACACCTCTATGCGCCTGTTTGTTCGCGGTGGCTTTGCCGATGTGACGCCCGCTGGTCTGACCATTCTGGCCGAAGAAGCGGTCAATCTGGAAAGCATGGACGCGGCGCAGGTTCAGAAAGATATGGACGCACTGCGCATCAAAATCCTCGAAGAAGGTAAGGATAGCGGCCACCATGACGCGCTTGAGGAAGAGTATGCTTATCTCGAAAGCCTGAAAGCTGCGCTGAGCCACTAAGACACTTATGGTGAACAGGCCCTGTGCAATTGCATTGCGGCCTGAGACCTTCCCTTAAAATCGCAATGAGATGATGCCCACGGGTTTGGAGGGCTTCAGCCTATGCGTATTTGCTATTCTCTTCTCGCGGCCTTGGTCGTCATGTTGTTCGTGATTGGGTCAGCCACTGCTGAACGCGCAAGCATATCCTACAAGGCCCCAACAGGCGTTGAAATCAAGGTTTCGAAAAAGACCGGGATTGATACCCTGCCCATGCCCGCTGCGGTTGCCTACCTGACTGAGACAGTGTGCCTCCCGGGTCTCAAAGACCGCTCAGCCATGAAGAAGCGCCTGCCGAAACAAGCCCGTGTGCGTACCAATGGCGAAATGGCCAATCGCCTGACCAGCCGCCCTCGCCCCGGCAAACACTGGATTGTCGACAGTCTGGAAGGCCCGATCCTGATTGGTTCAATTAAGGGTTCTGCTGGTGGCTGCCAGATCCTCGCCGTAACCCCTTTTGCCAATGCCTTTGCCCCGGCCTATGATAGCGCTCTGGCGCAGACGCAGGATGCTTTTCAGCCCACAACCGAGTTTGGTAGCGGCACAGAAAAGGATGGCGTCACCTGGACCCGCTACAAGTCCAGGGATCACCTCTACCTCGACACCATGGTCTACGCCCTAAAAGGCCGCGACGCCGCCGCAACGATCCACGTCATCGTGAAGCCCTGACAGCTTACCCAAGCTCGCACAGAGGCTTAAGCCGCTTTGAAAAGCGCGCCGACGATCGCGTTGCTGTCTACCACTTAATCGGCTGCACTCGGTAGAACTTCATACAGGACAACCAGGTGTCCATCAAAGTCGACAAATGCTTGTTCGACAAAATCAAAATCCGCACCACTCGCAACTTTCGGCGCAGTCACTGTGAGCCCCAACGCAGCAAGTTGCTCAAACTTATCCTCCAGATCCACAACTCCAATGACAATGGCACTCATATGCGGCGCGTTCGCAGGTTCAGGTAAATCGAGGCTAGCAAGCTCCGTAAGCGCCAGGACACGTTGCTCGCCCGGCTCATGCAGAGTAACCCCACGAATTGGTACATCTTCAGGGATTTTGAACACCGGATAGGAGTAAGAATCCGCTCCATAATCTGAAATGTCAGATGCCGTCAGCTCTAGAATATCACGATAGATGCTGAGCGAACGAGACAGGTCGGAAACAACCAGGTTCGGGCGCTTCACATGCGGATACTCGATGTCCGTCGAGGTGAGTTGAGCTTGTGGTTCAGGCGGCTGGACTGCTGCGCAGGCGGTCACTGAAACGGAAAGGAGAGCAGCGAATACAAAGCGCGTGGACATGATTTGGAATTCTTTCATCGAACTGGCTGATGGAACATCCTAGTCTCGATCAAAAGATATATCAATTAACAACGCACGCCAAAGTAGGTTTTTATCGCAAGCCTATCTGCCCCCACTTCCGACTACCCAAACATCGCAATTGTCTGTCGGCCGATCAGGATGGGTTCGCCTGAGCGGTTCCAGAGGGTCATGGCCTGGCTGGAATAACCGTTGCGAGCGGTCTGGGCTTCGGAATGGGCAAAGTACCAGCCTTCCTCGGTTGAAATCGTCTCGGTAAGAAACTCTGCCATCCAGGTCATCGAACTGATCGGGGCCGGTGTGGTCTGCATGGACAGCGCAGCGGGCGGCGGACAGTCCGCAATCGCCAGAACCGCTGTTGCATCATCGGGGGAGATACCATCCTTGTGACGCATCCACAGGCCAATGTCACGCTCCGAAGAGCCAGATATCGGGGCACCGCCAAGCACACCCTTCATCTCAAAATTCTGAGTGAAACCCGGGCGCGGCCCAGCGCGGAAGAAAGAGCTGGCCGTTTCTGGTTCCGGCACATCCGGCATCGGCACATGCGAGACATTGAGCTGGCTCTCGCGCACCTTGCCATAGGCAAAGATCGACTGTGCCGCGACACCGCCTTCGGTGACCATATCAACGCTGACAAAGGCGGTATTCTTACCGCGCCGCAGCAGCTTTGGTGCAATCACGACATCCCCGCCAACTGGGCCGACAAAGGCTACCTGCGCCGTACGGACCGGCAAATCATCAACCAGCGCGTTCGCCGCCTCCAGAGACAAAGCCGCGGTCAGCCCGCCATAGGTCGTGCGTCCCTGCATCCATGTCTCTGGTACAGTCGCCTCAATTCGGCCGGCTGTGCCGCGCTTCAAACTGCTTAGAAGCTCTGGATAAGTGGTCATAAGGATCGCTCCGGGAGGTTTTATATTTTGTCGACTTAGTTAGTTCTGAAAAAGAACCAATGGATCACGCCACGTCATGACCATACAAAAATGCCCCTATCACGGGATAGGGGCATCTCAAACAGGACATAAAAGCCGTTAGTGCTGGCTCTCCGGCGTGGTCACGCGCATACCATCGAGGTCATCACTGACACTGATCTGGCAGGACAGGCGCGAATTGCTCTGAACATTTTCAGCAAAATCAAGCATGGATTGCTCCATGTCTTCCGGCTTGCCGACCTTCTCCATGAAGCCCTCATCGATATAGACATGGCAGGTTGCGCAGGCGCAGGCACCACCACAGTCAGCATCGATCCCGGGAATAGAATTCTTGATCGCGGTTTCCATAACGGTCTCGCCATTCGTGGCTTCAATCGCGCGCTCTTCGCCCGTGTGATCGACATAGATGATTTTTGGCATAAGGGGGTCCTCCTCAGGCGGCGCTCGCCGCAATTTCTTTCATGGTTTTGGATGTATCGCTTAACAGCTCAGGTGCAAGGCAAGCGCCTGACATTATAAGTCTTTTTGATGCCAGGAATTCAGGCGGACTGTTAACCGCATCAACCGCGATCAGCTTACCTCCGCGCAGGTAAAAGGCCGCAAACTTACGGTCCGCCGGGTCGCCGCGCACAACAATCTCGTCATAATCTGTGCTCAGGCCCGCAATCTGCAGTTTCAGGTCGTACTGGTCAGACCAGAACCATGGGCAATCCTCAGGTGGGCGCGGTTTCTCCATAATGGCAGCCGCCGCCAGCTTGCCCTGCTCAATCGCATTGTGAACGCTTTCCAGCCGCCCCTTACGACCATAATGGATAAGTGGCCGGGCAGCGCAGTCCCCTGCCGCAAAGATGCGTGGATCATTGGTGCGGGCATCTCGATCCGTCAGGATACCATTGGAACAGGCAATGCCTGCCTCTTGCGCCAGTTCCACATTCGGCAAGATACCAATGCCGACCAGAACAATATCGGCGGGAATCTCAGTCCCATCCGCCAGAACCGCAGCCTCGACAGCATCATCGCCTTTCAGCGAGGCCAGTTGAGCACCCGTGCGAATATCGACACCCTGGGCGCGATGCTCTGTCTCATAAAACGCGCTCATCACCGGGCTGGTCACCCGGGCGAGCACCCGATCAGCCATTTCCAGAACGGTGACCTCAAGGCCAAGTTGGCGCGCCACCGCAGCTGCCTCCAGCCCGATATAGCCCGCCCCGACAATCACCAGACGCTGCCCCGCCACCATGCGCGGACGGATATGCTCAACATCGGCGAGATCACGCAGGTCAAACACGCCATCGAGGTTTGCACCCTCAAGTGGCAGAGGCCGCGGGCGCGAACCTGTGGCAATGATCAGGACGTCATAGACAAGCTCTTCGCCAGAGCTGAGCTTGACCTGTCGCGTAGCGCGATCGATGGCCTCAACACGGGTCGAGAGCATGACCTCAATCTGCTGATCCTGATACCAGGCTTCGGGTTTGAAATAGAGTCGCTCCTCGGCCATGTCGCCCTTCATATAGGCCTTGGACAAAGGTGGGCGCTGATAAGGCAGGGCTGCCTCTTCCCCGATAAGTGTGATCTTTCCAGCATAGCCAAACTGGCGCAACGAAGCGCACGCCTGCGCGGCGGCCTGTCCGCCCCCGATGATCACAACACTTTGACTCTGTGAAAGATCCACGATTGAGCTCCTGTCTGAGGAATTTCATGACGCAGGCGTCAACTTTTTGCAAGCCCCGCCCTTACGGCAACCGAAGAGTGCTTTTCGCAGGGCCCAGCCTATGCCACAAGCCTAATCATGACTTCTGACGCCCAGACCCGCATTATGGCCATGCTCCACGCTCATATGACCGACCTTGAAAAAGGTGATCCGGTGGCTCCGCCCATTGTCTCCACAGCGAAGTATTGGCTGCCTGGTGAGCCGGACGTGCCCTACACTTATGGCCGTGACATCAACCCGACGGTTGAGACCTGTGAGGCGGCCCTTAGCGCCCTTGAGGACGCCCCTGTGGTCGGTTTTCCATCTGGTATGGCAGCGATCACAGCAGCCTTAGTGACGACACTCAAAGCCGGGGAGCGCATCCTTGTGCCTTCTGATGGGTATTATGTGACCCGTGCCTTGCTCAATGAGGTTCTGGCCACGCTTGGCGTTCAGGCAGAGGCGATCGCTACGCGCAACTATCAAAGCGCTGACCTGACGCCTTATGATGTCGTGTGGATTGAAACCCCGTCCAATCCGGGTCTCGATCTTTGTGATATCGCCGCCATCACTGCTCGCGCAAGAGCGACTGGTGCGATCAGTATCGTCGATAATACGACCCTGACCCCGCTTTTGCAGCGCCCGCTCGACCTTGGCGCTGATATGGTTGTCAGCTCTGACACCAAAGCAATTGCCGGGCATTCCGATACGCTGTTTGGTCATGTCGCGACACGAGACGATCTATTGTTCGAGCAGGTAAAACGCTGGCGCAAGCTCAGCGGTTCTATTCCGGGCCCGCTGGCGGCTTTCCTGACCCATCGCGGCCTGATGACGCTGGAGCTTCGGCTTGCTCGTATGGTGTCGAATGCGCAGGCGCTGCTGCCAGTTCTGGAGGCCCACCCGAAAGTCAAAACCGTCCGCTATCCCGGTATTGGGTTCATTATCGGCCTGACATTCGAGGATACGACTACGGCAGATGCCTTTATTGAGGACTGCCCCGCTATCCTGCCCGCAACCAGCTTTGGCGGTATTCATACCAGCGCTGAACGACGTGCGCGCTGGGGCGATGATGTCCCGGAGGGGTTTGTGCGTCTATCTGTCGGCTGTGAACCAGAGGCCGCGCTGGTCGAGGCGATCAAAGTGGGCCTGTCATGATCACACGATCACTTCCCTCACTTGATACCACCGCAGCGCTTGCTCAGCAGCTTGCGCCCCTGCTTAAGGCTGGGGATGTTATCGCCCTGCATGGCGGGCTTGGCGCGGGCAAAACCACCTTTTCCCGCGCTTTGATTTCTGCCCTGATCGCGCAAGAGACAGACGTGCCCAGCCCGACCTATACGCTGGTCCAAACGTATGAGGCCCCGGATTTCCCGATCTTTCACTTCGATCTCTATCGCCTTGATGATCCGGATGACGTGTTCGAGCTTGGCTGGGATGAGACTCAGGATGGCCTCGCCTTGATTGAGTGGCCGGATAGGGCTGGACGTCACCTGCCGGGCTGGCGACTGGACCTCACCCTCGACCTGCAAACCGAAGGCGGCACAGAAACCCGGACCGCGACACTGGAACCTCACGGCGAAGACTGGCAGAAACGCCTGCATGGCTTCTGATGATTCGCGCAAACTTCTGATCCGGGACTTCCTCACCAAAGCGGGTTGGGGTGAGGCGCATCAAAACTGGCTCGGGCAGGATGCCTCGACCCGCTATTATGCGCGCCTGACACGCGGCGATGAGACCGCCATCCTGATGGATGCGCCACCCGTTGAGAGCGGTATCTGCCTGCCGGGGATGAGCGAGGCCGAACGCGCCGCAACCGGCTGGAATGCCCTCAGCCGCCTTGCCGCAAGCCGTGTCGATGCGTTTGTCGTGATTGCTGGACACTTGCGGTCCTTGGGCCTGCGTCCGCCGCATATTCTCGCGCATGATAGTGCAAGCGGGCTCGCTCTGCTTGAGGATTTCGGACTGGAACGGGAATTTGCCCGCCTGATCGAGCGGAATGAAGCCGATGAGGTTGATCTCTACACCAAAGCGGCAGCAGATCTCGCACACCTCCACACCACACCAGTACCGGAAACCTTGCATCACGCGGGTGAGCACTGGCACATCCTGCCCTTCGATACGGTCGCCCTGAAGGCCAACTCGGACCTCTATGCCGACTGGTTGCATCAATATGATCCTCGCGCGCGGATGAGTGATGCTGATCGCGCGCGCTGGGAAAGCGCTCGTGACGCCTTGATCGAACAGGCCGAAAGCTTCCCGCGCGAGTTCACCCTGCGGGATTATCATGCCGAGAACTTGCTCTGGTTACCGGAAGGCCGCATCGGCCTGCTCGACTTTCAGGATGCCGTCCTAGGCTGGGATGCCTGGGATATGGCGATGCTGACCCAGGATGCCCGACGCGCGGTCAGCGAAGTCGCCACAGAAGCTGCAATTAGTTCCTATTTGGAACGATCTGGAAAAACAGAGAGTTCTTTTTTAGAACGCATATCTGTTATCGGCACTCTGAATGCGTTGCGCATTACCGGAATTTTTGCGCGGCTCGTCAAACGAGACGGTAAGCCGCGCTATAATGATTTCATGCCGCGCCAGCAGCTGATGCTGGCGCGCAATCTACGCCATCCCGCTGCCGCTGATATGCGTGCCTTTATTGCTGAAACGGCGCCTTTCATTCTGGAGGCTGACTCATGAGCCCTGTGCCCCACACCGCCATGGTGCTCGCCGCCGGTCTCGGCACGCGTATGCGCCCGCTGACCAATGAGACGGCCAAGCCCCTGCTGGAAATCGCCGGGCGATCCATGCTGAACCGCATACTCGACAATGTCGCCGCGGCTGGGGTGAAACGCGCCATCGTCAATGTGCATTGGTGCGCTGATCAGGTCGAGAGTCATGTCAAAGCCCGCACTGATCTCGAGATCGTCATCTCCGATGAGCGTGATCAGGTGCTTGAGACGGGTGGCGGCCTTGCCAAGGCACGGCCCCTCTTGGGTGATGATCCGGTTCTGATCGTCAATACGGATGCGTTTTGGGGGCCAGCCGGCCCTGAGCCTATCCAAGTTCTCGCTGCCGCGTTTGATGGCGCGAAAATGGATGAATTGCTGCTGCTTGCCGATACTAAGCGCTGCCTTGGCTTTCCCGGCGCGGGGGACTTCTTCCGCGGCGAAACAGGTGTTCTGACCCGGCGCGGGGACGCCACCTCTGCGCCTTGGGCCTATGCAGGTCTGCGTATCCTGAAGCCGCAGCTTTATGATGATCAGCCCGCAAAACCCTTCTCTGCCAATCTGATCTGGAATGAGTTGCTGCCCAGCGGGCGTATTCATGGCCTGCCGCTGGATCGGTTCTGGCTGCATGTTGGCGACCCGCAAGCGCTGAAAGACGCCGAAATGTGGGTGAGGTGCAATGGCGGATGAGTAAGCTCTTCGCCCCTGATGGCCCGCGGCTCTATACGATGCCACCGGGCGTCGATTTCCTCACAAAACTGGCCGAGGGGCTGATCACCGCGCTTGATCCGGCGAGCAATCCCCAGCGCCTCGCCGATATACTGATCTATGTGCCTAATGCCCGCTCAGCCCGCGGACTCGCCACCGCGCTGCTCAATGCGAGTGGCCTGCCCGCCCTGATGATGCCGGACATTCGCGCGCTCGGTAATCTTGAACAGGATGAGCCGCCCGCCAGTGCAGAAGCCGCCTTGGCTGATCTGCCGCCTGCCATCTCTTCGGCTCACCGGATTGGCGAGCTGACAAAACTGGTCATACGGTATTTTAAAGCTCATAACTTGGATCAGCCAGCGACCTCTGCCCTTACCGCCGCGCGGGAGTTGGCACGACTACTGGATCAGGCCGCTTTGTCTTCGACAAATGAAAGCGGCGTCGACTGGGCCACACTGGAAACACTGGTCACTGATCATGAGCTGTCACGGCATTGGGAACATTCGCTCGAATTCCTGAAAATCATTACTCAGCAGTGGCCGGCGCGGCTGGAAAATGCCAAGGCGATGGACCCCTATGCCCGCCGCTATGCTGCCGCTGAAGCCGTGGCCATGGCCTGGGATGAGACCCCACCAGACACGCCTGTCATCCTTGCGGGTTCAACCGGGGCAACGCCAGCCTCACGCCTGCTCATGAAAGCGGTGTTGAACCTGCCCAAGGGACTGGTCGTCCTCCCCGGACTGGATCAAGGCCTGCCCGAAGCCGCGCGGAAAACCCTCGCCATGGTGCCAAGCCATCCTCAACATGCCCTGATCGGCGCGCTCGACAGTCTGGACCTAAAACCCGCAGATGTGCCCGAATGGCCGGGCCATGCCTCAAGCGCGAACCTGTCTGCCCGGCAAAAACTGATCCATGAAACGCTCGCGCCAGCCGATCAGACCGCTGACTGGACACAGCGTTTGCGCGCGCTCGCCCCGGAAGGCGACAGCGCCGCCTTTGTCAGCAGCGCCTTAAGCGGCCTGAGCCTGATCGAAGCGGCTGATGATATGGATGAGGCGGGCATTGCCGCACTTCTGATGCGCGAAACGCTGGAACGCCCCGGTGAAACCGCTGCCCTCGTCACGCCGGATGCTGGCCTTGCCGAGCAGGTGAGCGCACGACTGAAGCATTGGGGCGTAGACGTCTCGCCCTCAGCCGGACAGCCGCTCAGCCAATCACCGATGGGCGCGCTGACCGTGCTCGCCATGGATTGGCTGGTTGAACCGTCGCATCCGGTACGCCTAATGGCAATGCTTGGCCATGAGCTGGTTCATTATGACCGCGGTCTGGTCCTCTGGATTGATAAACATATCCTGCGCGGGCCACGGGCATGGAGCGATTGGCCCGGTTTGCGCATGCATATTGATAGCCTCTTTGACGCCGAAGAACGCCCCTTGCCGCCGCACCAGCGCCCTGCCGTGAACGCTCTGTTCGATGCGCTGGAAGCATTTTGTCTTGAGCCTGATGAGGCGGTCTCGGGTAATGATGTCCTGCCACATCTCACCCGCGTACTGGAACACCTGACCCAGACGCCGGGGCCATGGGCGGGGGAGAGCGGACGCGCGCTTTCAACCCTGCTGGAAACCTTGTCGGACCTGACCGAAGCGCTCGGCCCCCTGCCACTCAGCACGCATGCAGAGCTACTCGCCAACGAAGCGGCGATGGCGCGGATATCTTCCGGTAGCGCACATCCACGCCTTGCGATTTATGGCCCACTTGAAGCGCGCTTGCAGGCGGCTGACCACATCATTCTAGGCGGCTTGAACGAGGGGGTGTGGCCCGCACAGCCTGCGCCAGACATGTTCCTGCCGCGTATCTTCCGGCGACAGATTGGGATCGCTGATCCTGATACGCGGATTGGCCTCTCGGCGCATGATTATGCCCAACTCGCCTGCGCGCCGCAGGTTACGCTGCTGACCTCCAAGCGCCGCGAAGATAAACCCGCTGTCGCCTCCCGCTGGATCTGGCGCTTGAAAACGCTGGTCGCGGGCGCGATTGGCGATGAGGCCGAAACCGCGCTTGCCCCGCCCGCTGATGCTGATCCGCGCGATTGGCTGCAAGCGCTGGAAACACCACCACAGACCGCCGCAATCGATACACGGCCCCTGCCCCGGCCTGCCGTCGAGCATCGCCCCACTCGCTTCTCGGTTAGCCGGATCGAGGACCTGATCCGTGATCCATACAAGATTTACTGCCAATACATCCTGCGGCTCTATCCGCTCGATCGCCTGAACCTGCCTGCCGATGCGCGCCTGCGCGGGTCTGCCATTCACAAGGCTCTGGAAGACTTCGAACAGGACGGCACGCCGAAAACCGCTGACTATCTGACCACGCTTATCGAAGAGCAATTGCGCATGGGCGGGGAGGCTGACGCTGACATTATCGCTCTGCGCGAGCGCCGCCGTCAGACGGTTGAGGATTATCTGAGCTGGCGTGCAGAGACCGCGCACAAGATTGCTGGCGACGTCATCACTGAGGAGAAAGGGCGCTATACGTTCACCCTTGGCGGTCGCGAGTATGTGTTGGAAGGCACGGCTGACCGGATCGAAAAACGCCATGATGGAGCCATTGCCATTCTCGATTTCAAAACCGGAAAGCCGCCCTCTGAACCGCAAGTGCGCGCGGGCCTCAGCCCACAAATGCCGCTACAGGGCTTGATCGCCCGCGAAGGCGGCTATGATCGTCTTGGCGCGCGTGAAGTCGATGCCCTGACCTATATTCGCTTTGGTACACAATTCGACGTTCGTGAGATTGGCGAGGAAAACGGCAGAGGCAGTTCTAAACTGGAACCCGCTTCTGTTGCTGACATCATCAAGGATGCCGAAGATGGCCTGATCAAGCTGCTCACCGCCTTTGCCAACCCGGATGAACCCTATCGCAGCCAGCCCAAGCCTGAGCGGGTGAATTATGCCTCCGATTATGCCCGTCTTGCCCGGCGGGATGAGTGGGAGGGCGAACAATGAGCCATTCCATCGACCAGATCGGCCCGGTCGCTTCCCCCGATAGCCTGGCTTTCACCGCCGCCATTGGCGCACAAGCGATCGCTGCGAATCCGGAGCGCTCCGCCTGGGTCGAAGCCAATGCCGGATCAGGCAAAACCAAAGTCCTGATCGACCGCGTTGCCCGCCTGCTGCTGACCCGGCCCGATGGCCGCAAGGGCGCGCCGCCCGATTCCATCCTCTGCGTCACCTATACCAAAGCCGCCGCCAATGAGATGCTGAGCCGCCTGTTTGCGACCCTGGGCGACTGGTCGATCGCCAGCGATGAGACGCTGCGTAAGAACCTCTCCCGCCTCGAAGGGCGGAGGCCAAGTGACTATAGCGCCGAAGACCTGCGCGATGCCCGGACCCTGTTTGCCCGCGCGCTGGAAACCCCCGGCGGCCTGCGGATTGAGACCATTCACGCCTTCTGTGCGCGGATCCTGCGACGGTTTCCGCTAGAGGCGGGCATCGCGCCCGGTTTCAAGGAAATTGAAGACCGTGAGGCTGATGAGCTGTGGCAGGCAGTCCTCAATTTTGAGATTGAGCGCGCTGCGGCTGAGCATGAAGAGGCGGTGATCACCCTGTCGCGCGCCACAGGCGGGCGCGGGATCAAGGCCGCGCTTGAGACTTTGCGGTTCCAGCGCGAGCCTTTGCTGGCCTTCAGTCGCCGCTTACGCGATAGCGCCGCACCGATGAGCGCCCTGATCCGGGAAGCCATGGGCGCGCTGGAGGGAAGCAGCGAAGCGCTGATCGAAGAGACCATAGGCGCTGCGTTCCCGCGTGCAGAGCTTGTCCCGCTGGCTGATGTGATTTCGGGCCACCCCAAGGCGACTGGCAAGGACCATAAGCTTGCCGAGGCCATTCGTTTCGCCTGCTCTGAGGCTCCAGCTCTGGATCGCTGGGCGGTCTGGCTGCGTGTCTTCACAACAGCTTCGGGCGACTGGGCAAAATCCAACCCCTACGGCGCCTGCCACAAGGATGACGCGGTTATCCCTGACCTGTTTCAGGTCAAGGGCGCAGAAGGGCGAGAGATCACCCGGATAAAAGCCGCACATACGGCCCTGAAATCGATTGAAGCGGCAGAGCGCAGCGAGGCCTTGTTAACGCTTGGTTTGCCGATCGTTGCGGCGTATCAGAGCGAAAAGCGCAAACGCGCGGCGCTCGACTTTGATGACCTGATCGAACAGACCCGCCGCCTGTTGACCGTCTCGAACGCGGCGCAATGGGTGCTCTACAAGCTTGATGGCGGCCTGACCCATATCCTGCTCGATGAAGCTCAGGATACCTCGCCGCGCCAATGGGATCTGATCAATGCGCTGGTCGAGGAATTTCAGGCCGGGCAAGGTCGCGAACGCAGCGCCGAGCCACGCACGCAATTTGTCGTGGGTGACCCAAAACAGTCAATCTATTCCTTCCAAGGCGCGGATCAGGAACAGTTTGAGCGCGAGCGACGCGGCTTTATTCAGCGCGAGGAAGCCCTGCATAGCGCCGCCCAGCTCCCGGAAATGGTCATGTCCTTCCGCTCCAGCCCGGAAGTCCTGACCTTTGTCGATAAGGTACGGGAACTGGCACCTCTACCGGATGCCACAACCGATGCGGCACCACCCTTTGATGCCAACCTCTCCCGCCATGAACCACGGCGCGCCAATCAGCCGGGCCGGGTTGAGCTGTGGCCCCTGATCACGCGCGAAAATGGCGATGCAGAACCCGACGATCCATGGTTGCCTGTCGATCATGTGCCGGAAAATGCGCCAACGCGTCGCCTCGCCGAAGCGATCGCCAAAACGGTCCGCCAAGCGATTGATCAGGGCGAAACCATCTGGCGCGAGGATCGGGCAACCCGCGAATGGTCGCGCAGCCCACTGGAACCGCAGGATATACTTATCCTCGTGCGCCAGCGTGGGCCACTCTTCAATGCGATCATTGAGAACCTGAAGAAATTGAACTTGCCTGTGGCTGGGGCCGATCGGCTAAAGTTGCTGGATGTCCTTGGCGTTCAGGACTGTCTGAACCTGCTGCGTTTTACCCTACAACCGGGTGATGACCTGACGCTCGCAGAAATTCTGCGCGGGCCATTCTGCGGCCTTATCAATGATGATCATCATCTTTTCCCACTCGCTCATGATCGCGGCGATGCGAGCCTGTGGGAAAGGCTCTCGGCCAGCACAGACCCGGTCTTTGCGCAGGCCCGCGCCTTCTGTCAGGGCCTGCTCGATCATGCTGGCTCAGGCGTGCATGCCTTTCTGGCCCGCACCCTCTATGAAGCGATTGATCCGGAGGGTACGACGGGTTTTGATCGCCTTGTCCAGCGCCTTGGTGAACCCGTTCGCGACCCCGTTCGTGCCTTGCTCGCCAAGGCCTTGCGCCATGATATGGCCGCCCCGGCCAGCTTGCAGCGCTTTCTGGAAGAGATTGAGGCGGATGAGAGTGACCTGAAACGCGACCTCGGCGAACCGGAGCGCGAAATCCGGGTCATGACCGTGCATGGGGCCAAGGGCTTGCAGGCCCCGTTTGTGATCCTGCCGGATACAACTGCGGCCACCAAGACCAATGATAGCCCGATTTTCCTGTCCGCGGATGGCGTCCCGCTACACTCTGGCAGCAAAGGCAGCGACAATGCTGTGCTCGCCGAGTTACGCGCCTTACGCGATGCCGCTGCTGAGCGTGAATCCCGTCGCCTGCTCTATGTCGCGCTGACCCGCGCGCAGGACCGACTGATTATATGCGGGGCTGAAAGCGGGCAGAACAAGAAGACCGGTTATGCCAAATCCTCCTGGTATCGCTGGTGCCAGATGGCGATGTGCGACCTGACCGCAAATGCGCCGCCGGAGGATGGCGAACGGCTCGATAGCGTGCTGGCGATTGGCGGCGATCCAATATGCCTGCCGCGCAAGATAGCGAGTGACAGGCAAGGGACCGCTGCGCCGTCATGGATCAGCCAGCCAGCGCCTACTGAAGCGCCCCTCATGGCCCCTTTGTCGCCCTCCAGACTCGATGCCAGCCCGGCCATCACGATCAGCCCGTTTGGCGAAAAGCGCCGCGAGCGCCTGCGCCGTGGCCGCCTGATCCACGACTTGCTCCAGCGTCTACCTTTGCTCTCCATAGCGGATCGACAAGCCGCAGCCGAGCGGTTTTTGGCCGCCGAAGACACACTTTCGCAGGAGCAGGTCTCTGAAATCATTTCAGTTTCTTTGAAGACTCTCAATGACCCCCAATTCGCCGACATCTTCAGCCCGGCTGGGCGGAGCGAGGTTCCAGTGGTCGGCAAACTTGGCGAAAACCAAATCATCAATGGCCGCGTTGACCGCTTGCTGGTGAGCGACACGAAAGTCCTGATTATCGATTACAAGACTGACCAGCCCGCGCCCACACAAGCAAGTGATGTTAGCTCTGCTTACCTCAAGCAGATGGCCGCTTATCAGGCGATCCTCAGCCAAATCTACCCAGATAAAGCGGTTGAGTGCGCCCTTCTTTACACAGATGGCCCGCATCTGGTTGGCTTGCCGGACGTGCTTCTGTCAGAATCTCTAAAGGGTCTGAACATAGGGGTTTGACCCGGGCGTTGAGTCCCTATCTTATTCGCCAGGATAGTGAATAAAGGAGGCTGAATATGGCCGCTGAGCAAATTACGGACGATAATTTCGACGAAGCCATCGCTGGTGATACGCCAGTGGTTGTGGACTTCTGGGCCGAATGGTGTGGGCCATGTAAGCAAATGGCCCCGCATCTGGACGCGGTTGCAGACGAGCTGTCTGGCCAGATCAAAGTTGCCAAGCTTAATGTCGACGACAACCCAATGGCGGCCAGCAAGTTCGGCGTTCGTGGCCTGCCAACGCTAATGTTGTTCAAGGATGGCAAGGTTGCCAGCACCCACCTTGGTGCAATGTCAAAGCAACGTATTTCCGACTGGATCAAGGAAAACGCTTAAGTTTTTTCAAAGCTGAAATCAAAACAAGCTCTGCCCCTGCGGCGGGGGGTATAGCTATCTCCGGAAATAATTAATCGAGGACCTGTGGAGAAACTTACGGGCCTTTAGTCTACCGCAGGATCATACATTATTGGCAGCATAAAGAAGTTAATCTAGTTTCGTAGGATATACATATTGGCAATATGCTTATTGATAGATATTTCAATGTAATATCAAATATTCATGCCTTTGCATTCCAACGCTCACCAAACTGATCATTTGCGAATTACGGAATCAATTTCCCAAATCCATGATAGCGATCCAAATTCCACTTGCGCGAATTTGGGTGCTCCACAATGTGGAAATTGGTCGACTGGTCCATACACTTTTCAGTAATGACCTTCCAAAAGGCTGTATACTTTTTGCTTGTCCCATAAAAGACAACATCGCGTGGGCGGTACTTCTTTATGTTTTCGGCAATGAAATCGGTCCTTTCTTGCCTGAGAAACTCATTGAAAGCTCTTTTTGTACTGTAAGGATAATCTTGACCTAAGCTCCTGCGAGGTACTGCTGAAAGCTCAATTGCTGCAGATTTCCCATCAAACTTGCCCCACGCTGCTTGCTGATAGCGCCTGACATCGAGTGCCGTTAAAATTTCGAGACCTGTATACCCAAACTCTAATCTAATCATTCGGTTTAGGGTGAATTGTACGCGGTTATCAGCTCTGAAATATATATTCTCAGGGTCGATAAGTAGCTTAAACTCTGCGCTATCCTCAAAAATCTTACTGCCGCGCTGCTGCCAAATGCTGAGTCTCTTTGGCATAGTTTCGGGATTACCCGCTTCTTCCATTCCAACATGCCATAATGACGCCTCTGGATTACCGTAACCTAGAAACCTATGAACGTAGTCATCAAGTAAGTCAGAAGCCATCTACTTTCACCCCCTAATCAATCAACACTGACCGCTTCGTTAACCCCAGGCTCAACCGCACCCCAGCCTACTGCAAACCAACCCCGTGTCACAGCGAGTATACATCATCATTCTTTGGCTGCCAAAGCCAATCCCACAAGCTCCCTTGCGCATTCGTCGAACGCTTTCGCCATAATCGGATCGCTCAATCGTTCGATCGGAAATGTTGGATGCCCATTTGCGTTGCTAGTGCTCAGTCCGCCCACTGCCTCATGCATTCTTTGCAGGAACTCTCCGCGAGTGGCTTCATCGCGTAACGCGGGTCGAGACTTGATCCAACCGAAGCTAATACCCAGCCGGCCGTTCTTGCCGAGCACGAACGGCCATGTGACTGCTCCGTTTCCTATGTTCCAATTTGCGAGTATGGACCCCTGTTGCTCCGAAACGGTGACGTTTCCGTCCATTCCGCGCACCAAGTTGATCAGATGATGGGTTCCTTGAAGTGTGGGGTCTCCTTTCCCCGCAATGTGCTTCTCTAGCCAGTCTTCTACAGAGATGGGGTCGGGAATTGGTCGATTTTTCCTTTTGGAGAGTTCCGTACGCTCTGTCTCCCCGATAATTTTCGGCGCCAGCGTCCGGCGACCATCTTCAGACTCAAAATAGGTTAGTTCGACAGCCAGCACCGTACAGCGCATCTGTTCGTTCAGGAATTCCACAATTCGCGCCAACTCCTTCGGAATAGCGTCCGTGGCAATAATTAAGCGGATGCGACCCGCAGCGAGGTTTGCATCGACCTGATTCCAGAAGTCCTGAGGGTCTTCATCACCCAAGAATTGAGCAATCGCGATATCACAATCAAGCCCTTCAGATTGGCAGTGTTTCTCAAACGCTTCTGCCAATGAGCCTGGCTGCCAATATGCGACTCCATTAGCGGCATAGTCCATTAATTGTCCGATCACCTCACGACGGATCCGACTGTCGGTTGCTCGCTTCACTTCAACAAGTACCGGAATGGCATTGCGGCTAATAAACAAATGATCAAGCGACCATCGCGAGGCTCCGTCCATGGTATCTGGTACTGTTTGTTCTCGTCTAACAAGCAAAAGAGGTTCCCCATCGCCAGAAATCACCTCCGGGAACCTTCCGATCAGATCTTGAAGGCTATCTTCGTCGGGAGGTGCACTCGGTCGCATGGGCATCAACTGCCCGTCGGCTGTCTCTGTAAAAATCGGAAGTCTCGCCATGCCGCTACGTACTGCAAAAAACTATAAAAAGTTAGGTTCAATTTCAGAAATGCCGCGTTTGGAAACCGGTGTACAGACAATCAACCATAACCCCAAAGTGATCGGAACGCTTACGTCCATCTGCCGACTCAGCTGGTATACCCATTACCTGCGAAGGATTAAACTGACTAGAAACGGCAACATGATCGACGGTCCGATCATCTACGTTATCTAACGAGCCAGTAGTTACGATGTTCAATCTCTCGAAAACACGCTCAAGAAGTTCATACGACTTTTTCGGTCCCCAGGACCGGGGCATGCGTCGATTAAAATCTCCAAGTACAATCATTGGTCGTTCAGTTGACCATTTGCTCAGCAAGGGCTCCAGTTTGCACAAGAAGCGCTCGTGCATTTCCCATTGTTTAGCCTTGGATACTTGGCCCAACGGACTTGCGAACTGATAGGGTATGCAAAGTCCAACAATCCGCACTTTGTCTGGACCGATCGTCGTGAGCCCCGTCAGACAGCCACCTAAGGAATCAAGCTCGTGAGCTACCTCGACGTTTTCCCAGGACCTACGCGACCAGAGTAAGACTTTCCGCTCATCCGGATCTTGTGCGCTCCAAGCTGCTCCAGGGGCAGAAACGGAATAGCCGTCTAGTTGACTTAGTGTTTGCTTCCACGCCTCGGTGAGACACACAAGATCGGGCTTTAACACGGCGATATCTCCGGTCAAAGAGGCGGCTTGCCACGAGCCTGGGCCATGTCGCTCGATGTTCCAATTGATAATGCGGTAGTGCATCTCGAGGAAAGGAACTACCCGACAGCTTTAGAGCTATCAACTGTCATCCATGAGCTTGAAAGAACTCTTCAACATCTTGGTCTCTCTCTCCGACGATCAATGATCTTATCCTCCTGAGCCACCACTGACTGTATTCAAAGTCATCGGCAAACCCGCGAGGTTTTAAGTCCTTATTTTTGTGTTCCCAAAATGTGTGGATATGACCAAGCGGCAGATTACTCGAAAAAATTGCGAGCGTCAGACTCCGCAATTGTTCTGGTTCATGTTCTGCATCTATGCCTGCCACAACCAAATTCTGTTGATCAACCGCGAACTTGCGGACAACTTCGATTTGGGAGCTTTTTTGAGGCTCCAAGCTCTGAACCACTTTACCGTTGATGCGGAGTTCGACACGCTCGACCTCGCCTGCCGGGACTTTTAGATCCTGCCAGGAATCACTCTGAAACGCTATCAGGTTCTCATTGTCATTAACCCCTAAAAGCTTTCCTCCGCCGTAGGAGCAGGAGTTAAGCCCGTTTTCGGACTTAAAGCTCTTGCGCCCCTGATTGCGAAACCAAGCTCCTATGAACGCGATAAGTACCAAAAGGGAGAACCCGCCGATTATAGCGAGCGTTGTTGTTAGTAAGCTGAACATGTTGCTACCCCTTGCTGAGCTTAGTCTCCGGACCTGAGCCAGTTCGGCTCGTTGCAATCTACCTAAGAATACTCTGACACCACCTTCGAAAGTGGATTAATCTCTCCAGAATCGCCCACTTTATTTGCCTCTTTTCCGATAAGTGAGATGACTGAAACCTGAATATGTCGTCGTCGTGTCGGTCCCATGTCCCATGGCCCACCATTTTCAAACTTGTCTTCTGTGCTCAGATGAAACAGTGCGAGGGCTTCCTCCATAGTCCGAAGCTGATCTGGTGAAACCTCATCACCTGTATCCCGATCAAAAACCTGTTCCGCTGCAAGCTCCAGGTTCCGCTCGAAAGTTGCAATCGGCTTCGGCGCTTTGTTTTTCTTCGGAGCTCCCCGTTTGACTTCACTTACAATTCGCTGTGGCGCTTCGTTTGCGAATGCACCCGAACGCGGCATAGGAGCCATCATAAAGCCAAACGGTTTTACCTGCTCGCGATAAGACTTGCCCTCGTTATGATGTTTCATCCACCGCAGAAGCGCTGGACTGGTTGCACCATATCGTTGAAACGCCGTTCGCTGCATTGCTGGGTGATGGTCATATTGAACCTGATTTGGTTTCCCGCCCAAAGCCGAGCTTAGAATACATTGCCATATGTCATGCTGCCAGAGTTTAACGCCGATGTTTCCAAACTCCGGATTGGGCGTATCTCCTTCATAAGGTCTCATCAAATGCCCAAGCCCGTGCGCGGACGCTTTTCTAATGAGCGGACCATCTGCACCCATGTTGAATAGCGTGTAACGCTTGGCTGAAATCGCATAGCAGTAAAGCGGTTCCAGGGTCTTCTTTTTTGGGACGCAATTCACGTCCTCGATTTGAAGAATCGACCCTTTTTTCTCGTATGGGTTCAAACCCGCAAACCAATCGACGATCTCGTGGACACGCTTCCGAAATTCATCGCGGGACATGCCTTCAGGTCTTGCGAGTGCTAGACTATCGGTATCGCAAAACGCCCAGCTTAGACCTCGATCAGACCCTAGCCGTTCCGTGATCGAAAGCATCAAACGCGCCGCAGATGTGATGAGCGTCGCCAATAGTGGATGGAAGAACTTCCCCGGTTCTTCAATCGCTTCTGAAAGCCTTTTAATACAGGTCCCGCTCGCACCATAAACGACTATTGGTTCGGGCTTTGGTGCATTGTCACGCAGGACCTCAACCAAAATGCCGTAGCAAGTTGAGTTAGCAAGAATCTTCAGCGCCTTGTTTTCAGGTTTCGACTTATGAGTGAGATCACGCAAATTGATGAGCTTGGTGAAGAGATCATCCTCTGTCGGATCGATCTGATACTTCGGGTTCTGGAACAGATTGAATGTCTTGAGACCCTCCTGGATGGGGCCCGGTGTGAATGTGATCGCCTTTTCAATTGTAGGTGTTCGACCCGTCTGCAGTTTCGAACCAATGACATCACTCAACGCATACCACAGCGGCCTATCCGAGCTGACATGATTGAGCCCAATAGTGAGGTTGTCTTTGGTTTTGTCATGTGGCTTTGAGTGGTCTGCCCCAGAAAAACTGGCCCATAGTTTGAGAGAGGATCGGCTCCAAACTGGAGTTGAATCATGGGCAAGAGAGCCAAGCCTGAAGAGATCATTGCAAAACTGCGCGAAGTTGAAGTGCGCCTGAGTCAGGGCGAAACGATTGCGCAAGCTGTGCGCGCGATCGGTGTGACCGAGCAGACATTCTACCGCTGGCGCAAAGAGTATGGCGGCCTGCGTGTAGGCCAGGCCAAGCGGATGAAGGAGATCGAGAAGGAGAACGCTCGATTGCGACGGGCCGTCTCCGATCTCACACTGGATAATCAAATCCTTCAGGAGGTTGTCCGGGGAAAGTACTAAGCCCTTCACGTAAACGCGTTGCGGTCGATCACGTGGTGGACAAGCTCGGCGTCTCAGTGCGCCGGGCCTGCCGCGTGGTTGGCCAGCATCGCTCGACACAAAGACGCGAGAAGACACCTCGGCATGATGAAGGCGCACTGACAGCGGCCATTATATCCCTCGCGGAGCGGTTTGGCCGATATGGCTATCGCCGGATCACAGCCTTGCTTCGAGAAGCAGGCTGGTCTGTTAGCACGGGCCGTGTCTATCGCATCTGGCGACGTGAAGGGCTGAAAGTCCCGCAGAAGCAGCCCAAGCGCGGGCGGCTCTGGTTGAACGATGGATCATGCGTCCGTCTGAGACCCGCTCACAAAGGCCACGTCTGGTCCTATGATTTCGTCCAGGACAGGACGCATGACGGCAAAGTCTTTCGCATGCTCTGCGTCATCGATGAGTTTACAAGAGAGTGCCTGGCGATCCGTGTCGAACGCCGACTGAACTCTCGGGATGTTCTAGACACACTCGGCGAGCTGTTCCTTGAACACGGCCCGCCGGAGCATATCCGATCCGACAATGGACCAGAATTTATCGCCACCGCTTTACGCGAATGGCTGGAGGCACTGGATGTCAGGACGCTCTACATAGAGCCAGGATCACCTTGGGAAAATGGCTACTGCGAGAGCTTCAACTCAAAACTTCGGGACGAGTTGCTGGCGCGTGAAATCTTCTATGACCTACGCGAGGCGCAGGTGCTGATCGAAAACTGGAGACTGTTCTACAACACCGCCAGACCACACTCATCGCTGGGCTATAAACCACCCGCACCAAGAACCATCTTGCCCGCGACCTTCATGCCGCCTTATAGGTTGGAGGCGGCATGAACGCCGCTATGAACCAGCCGTCGATCCTAACATTACGGTTGGGCCAGTCAGATCAGGCAGGCCAGCTAACCCCCTGCCCCTGCGGCGGGGCTTTTTTTGTGTGGATGGGCCGATACACTCTCCTGAAAGATGGAGAGCCTCATGACCCCTTATCAGTCGCTTGATCGCAGTGTTGCCGGGAAAACTGTCCTGATCACCGGGGCCGCCAGCGGCATGGGCAGAGCGACCGCCCATCTCTTTGCCCGTGAAGGTGCCAATGTCATGGCGACTGACATGAACGGCGATGGGGTCGCGGCGGTTGCCGCTGAGATCAAGGAAGCAGGCTTTGCCAATGTCGCCAGCATAGCCCTCGATGTCAGCGATCATGACGCCATTAAAGCAAGCGTTGCGGCAACTGTGGAGCAGTTTGGTGGGCTGGATATCCTGATCAATAATGCTGGTTTTGCGCGCCTCGCGCACCCTTCAGAAGAGGCCTATGAGGAGATTTGGGAGGATAGCGTCGCGGTGATGCTAACGGCGCATCAAAGGCTCATCCGCGCAGCGCTGCCGCACCTGATGAAGACAGAAACAGGGGGCCGCATCGTCAATATTGCGTCGACGGAAGGGCTTGGGGCAACACCTCTGAATGGTCCTTATGTGGCCGTCAAACATGGCGTTATTGGCCTGACGCGGGCGATGGCCGTCGACCTTGGCCGCGATGGCATCACCTGTAATGCGATCTGCCCTGGTCCGATCGATACCGCGATCAATGCCTCCATTCCCGATGACCATAAAGTGATTTATGCTAAACGCCGGGTGCCTCTGCGCCGCTATGGCATTCCGGAAGAGGTGGCAAATATCACGCTCTCTTGTTGCCTGCCCGCAGCGTCTTATCTGAACGGTGCGATTATCCCTGTCGATGGTGGGATGAGTATCAAGAACGCTTAAATCGGCACTTCTTCATTCCACGCCAGAACATCACCCGCGAGATAGAGCGAGCCGCAGATCAGAATGCGCGCAGGCTGCGTTGCAGCAGCTGCCCGCATAGCTTCATTGAAGCTTTTACAGGCCTGTGCCTCAGGTAATTGACTACGCGCCACTTCGGCAAGCGCCTCTGGCTTGGCCCCCGCATGACCGGGAGCATTCGGACAGGTGAAAACCGCCTCTGCGGCGCCCTGAAAGGCATGAAAGAAACCTGTATGATCCTTGCTGGCCATCATTGCACTGACAAGGACAGTGCGCCCGCCCCATTCCTTTAGCAGGGTCGCAATCGCGCTGCCTGCATGAGGGTTATGGCCACCATCGAGCCAGACCTCTGCGCCAGCCGCAAGAGCCGTAACCGGACCAGACCCAAGCTTCTGCAAGCGCGCGGGCCAGATCGCATTACTGGCCCCGGCTTCAATCGCGGCATCAGAGATATCGAACCCTTCAAGATGGCGCATGGCCAGACCTGCAAGCGCTGCATTATACCGCTGATGTGTGCCCGGCAGGGCAATCTTCTCAGGCATCCGTTCAACATCATCGAAGGCAAGCACGGATAGCGGCGCGCCATGGCGATCCGCCTCAGCCGCAATTACATCGCCGCAAACACGCGCCTGAATAGCAGAAACAACCGGGCGGCCCGCTTTGATAATCCCGGCTTTCTCCCCTGCAATCTTTGCAAGGTCGGTCCCGAGGAATTGCTTATGATCATAATCGACCGGCGTGATGACGCTGAGTAAGGGCTGGTCAATCACATTGGTCGCATCGAAGCGTCCACCGAGGCCAACTTCCAGTATTAGGAGATCGGCTTCAACCTCACTGAACGCAAGCAGAGCCGCCGCTGTCGTCGCCTCAAAATGCGTAATCGGATGGCCTTTAACCGCTTCAAATGTGCGATCCAGATAGCCAATCAGGGCTTCATCCTCAACCAGCTTACCAGCCAAACGGATACGCTCATTGAAGCGTACCAGGTGTGGTGAACTGAAAACGTGAACACTCAGCCCCGCCGCTTCGGCCATCGCGCGCAGATAAGCGCAGGTTGAGCCTTTACCATTGGTTCCGGCCACATGGATGACAGGCGGTAGGCGGTCCTGCGGGCGGCCTAGAGCCTCCAGTGCGGCTTCAATCCGGCCAAGTGAGAGCTCAATCGTTTCAGGGTACAGCCCTTCAAACCGCTTTAAGGCAGCATCCACGGCGGGCGCATTATGGCTCACGATAAGTGACCCTTATGATTTGGGGGCAGGAACGTCGGCTGACGGCGCTTCAACAGGCAGGCCTGTTACATCCTTATCTGACACAATCCGCTTGGGCATCAAATGTCCGAGAACACGCGCCATTGTCTCTTTCATCTCGCGGCGATCCGTAACGATATCGACGGCGCCCTTTTCACGGAGAAACTCAGAGCGCTGGAAGCCTTCCGGTAGCTTCTCCCGAATGGTCTGCTCAATCACGCGTGGGCCTGAGAACGCGATCATCGCCCCCGGCTCGGCAATATGGACATCCCCCAGCATTGCGTAAGAGGCTGAAACGCCACCGGAGGTCGGGTCACAGAGGACCACAATATAAGGCAGACCAGCGTCTTTGACTTCCTGAATAGCAAGCGTTGTACGCGGCATCTGCATCAGGGACAGGGTCCCTTCCTGCATCCGCGCACCGCCAGAGGCTGTACAGATCACGAAGGCGGCTTTACGTGCCACAGCCATCTGTGCCGCCGCAATAAAGGCCTCACCCGCGGCCATGCCGAGCGAGCCGCCCATAAAGGCAAAATCCTGCACCAGAACGACGGTTGGAATACCATCGATCCGGCCAAACGCCGCGGCCATGCAATCGTCTTGTTTGATCTCTGACGCTTCGCCCGCGACTTCTTCCTTGTCGCGTTTGGCAAGTTTGCCCTTGGCCGCCTTGATGCGCGCAGGATAGGGCTTGTCATCTTTAAACTTGAGTGGATCGGCCGATACGGGCGGCAACGGGATTGCTTCCCAGCGTTCATCATCAAAGAACAGGCGGAAACGGCGGCGCGGCGAGATACGCAAATGCGCGCCCGCAGGCGTCACGTACCAGCTTTCTTCCAAGTCGGATCGATAAACCAGTTCCCCGGATTCAGGACATTTCACCCAGAGATTCTCAGGCGTATCTTTTTTCGTGCCAGAGAGCAGGCCTTTCAGGCCAGGTGTTCGAAAATTTGTTAGCCAGTTCATCGCTTCGCGACTCCCTTTCGTCCTACACCGGACGGTTTATCGGCTGACGCTATAATTTTAGCGCCCCACTCAACTCACGGGCGAGTTCGCCCATCTTTACAGACGCAATGTGCGGCGTTCCGCCCTCACTTGCAAGCCTTGCATGCTCTACAAAGGCAGAACCGACAACAACGCCATCCGCAATTTTACCCATAGCGGCGGCCTGTTCCCCGGTTTTGATGCCGAATCCGACGCAGACGGGCAGGCCGGAAATGCTCTGTGCCATTTCGATTCCGCCGCGAATCTCTTCCGGGTCAGCTGATCCCGCGCCTGTGACCCCGGCCACGGCGACGTAATAAAGAAAACCGCTCGCACCCTCGGCCACTTTGGCCATGCGAGCCTCATTCGTCGTCGGGGTGGCCAGGCGAATAACCGAGAGGTCATGCTTGGCATACTCGCTGCGCAAGGCATGATCCTCTTCAGGCGGCAGGTCGACAAGAATAGTACCATCAATCCCAGCGTTAGCCGCAGCCGCCGCAAAAGCGCCATAGCCCATTTTGTGCACCGGATTGGCATACCCCATCAGGATAAGCGGAGTGTTCTGATCCTCCACGCGGAAGCGTTTGGCGAGCGCAAGAACATCACTCAGGGTTGTCTTATTGGCCAACGCGCGCAGGCCCGCTTTCTGGATCGCCGGACCATCAGCCATCGGGTCGGTAAACGGGGCACCGAGCTCGATCACATCGGCGCCATTATCACGCAGCGCACACATCGCCTGATAAGACGCTTCCAGATCAGGGTCGCCCGCCATCATATAGGTGACAAGCGCTGCGCGGCCTTCGGCTTTGACCTGATCAAAGCGAGCGGTAATGCGGGAAGTAGGCATTTAAACGTCCGTATTCTCTTTCACCCATGCCTCATAGTCGGCGCTGGCATGGGTGCAAGGCATTCCTGTAATTGCGGGCACTTCATAGGGGTGAAGTTCCAGCGTCAAAGCCTCAATCTTCGCGTAATTCGCCGCCGGGGCTTTGAACCATAAGACGAACTCCCAAGCCTGTTCGATCACGCCTTTCCAACGATAGGTGGCCATGACCGGGCCATCAACATTGGCACAAGCAGCCAGTCGCTGCTCAATCGCGGCCTCAGCAATGCTGTTCGCCACGCGCTGACTGGGGCAGGTTATGCGGATCAGCATAAGATCGCTCATGTTTATCGGCATCTCTCATCGTCTTCGAATTCAAACACAGCAACATACGCCTTCATATCAGACCAGTCATTGCCTTGAATGTATTCCTTGGGCAGCGCGCTGGCATTCAGTCGCAAGTAACATCCGCCCTCGATCGGCCAATTGAAGCGGTACTGATTAGCGTTACCCGATTCGAGCTCAAAACCCTTCTGGATCAGGAGATTTTGGTACCAGGCAAGGGGGTCCAATCCTTCCCAGATGGGTTGCATGGGAAACTCCAAACACACTTGATCAGCATCAGCGGGCAGTTTGGCACCCAGTACGATACAACCCGCCTGTAGCTTGGCTGCTTCGTGCACGGGCAGCGTTACGCCATTAGGCAACGTGAAATGATCCGCAGACTCTTCAGAGCCGCAGGCGGCAAACCCCAACAAAGCGGTAGCTAGGCAAAGCGCCGGAAATGCCCCCTTGGCTATCTTCACATCGCCACCCCAAGCGCTTCGGCAACGCTGAAGACATCTTTGTCGCCACGCCCGCACATGTTGAGAATAAGCAGACCGTCTTTGCCGAGTTCCTTGGCCACTTCACCAACGCGAGCGAGCGCATGGCTTGGCTCCAAAGCGGGAATGATACCCTCAAGGCGCGTGCAGAGCTGGAAGGCGTCGAGTGCTTCACTATCGGTACAGGTCAGGTATTCCGCTCGGCCTGTATCACGCAGGAAAGCATGCTCTGGGCCGATACCGGGATAATCGAGCCCGGCACTGATCGAGTGGGCATCGATGATTTGCCCGTCATCGGTCTGCAAGAGGTAGGTCTTGTTGCCGTGCAGAATGCCGGGCGCGCCGCCATTCAGAGCGGCGGCGTGTTGTCCGGTTTCAACGCCATGGCCAGACGCCTCAACCCCGATCATGCGAACGCTTTCATCCTCAATGAAGGGATGGAACAGGCCAATCGCATTTGAACCACCGCCGATACAGGCCATGATCGCATCAGGTAGGCGGCCTTCGCGCTCCAGGATTTGCTCACGCGCTTCACGGCCAATCACGCTTTGGAAATCACGGACCATTTCCGGATAGGGCGCAGGACCCGCCGCCGTACCAATGCAATAGAATGTGTTATCGACATTGGTTACCCAATCACGCAGGGCCTCATTCATCGCGTCTTTCAGCGTTCCAGTGCCGCTGGATACAGGTACGATTTCAGCACCCAGCAGGCGCATGCGGAAGACGTTTGGTTTCTGGCGCTCCACATCGGTTTCACCCATGAACACAACGCATTTGAGGCCAAAGCGCGCGCAGACGGTCGCTGTCGCCACGCCATGCTGGCCTGCCCCGGTCTCGGCAATGATCCGCGTCTTGCCCATACGCATGGCCAGCAGCACCTGCCCCAGCACATTATTGATCTTATGCGCGCCAGTATGGTTCAGCTCATCACGCTTGAAATAGATTTTCGCACCATCGAAATGCTCGGTCAGCCGCTCGGCGAAGTAGAGCGGGCTGGGCCGGCCAACATAATGCTTCCAGAGGTCATCCATCTGCGCCGCAAAGGCCGGGTCTTTCTTGGCGGCGCGGTATTCCGCATCCAGATCAAGGATCAATGGCATCAGCGTTTCGGCAACATACCGTCCGCCAAAATCGCCAAATCGACCATTTTCATCCGGCCATTGTTCCCAAGTATTTCGAATGTCCATCAGGGACTCCTCAAGCCGTTTTCGCTGCATCAATGAATGCGCGGATCAGATCTTCATCTTTTACGCCGCGCGCGACCTCAACACCAGAGGAGACATCCACAGCGTGCGCGCCGGTCGCAGTAATCGCCTCAGCCACATTATCCGGGGTTAAACCACCGGCCAGCAACCAGGGCACACCCGGCGCGAACCCGTCGAGCAAAGTCCAGTCTGCAACTTCCCCATTGCCACCCGGCAGGTCAGCGCCCTCGGGCGGTTTGGCATCGATCAGATAGCGATCGACTTCAAATGCCTGTAGTGCCTCCAAATCATCCTCATTGGCAATCCCGGCGGCCTTCCAGATTTCGCAAGTCTGGTAGGTCATTTGCCAGATACGGCGCACCTGTTCCGGAGTCTCTTTGCCATGCAGCTGGATCGCCGTGGGAACAGCCGTTGTCAGCAATTCGTCGACAAAGCCTTCATCCGGATCGACCAGCAAAGCCACCGAGCCAATGCCCAGCTCATGTGCGAAGTCAGTCAGCTCCGTGAACAGCTCTAAATCGCCATATTCGCCGAGCACATTCCGCGGACTTTTGGGATAGAGGACAAAGCCAACCCAGTCGGCGCCAGCCTCAGCTGCAACGCGCACCATATGGGGGTCACTCAATCCGCATATCTTCACATGTGTCATGCCTGCGCAGGTGCGCCCGGCGCGCCCTCAAGTCAAGCAGGTCTTGCTCAAACGTCCTCGCGTTAACCCCGTATTTCCCCGGATTGTCTTGCCCAAGGGCGCAAATGCTAACCATGCAACTCTTGTCACAGGAGAACAAAGTGGACGGCAGCTTTGCGATCATGCCGCCAGAACAGGCCCTGACCGAGGCTTTCAAAGCCAAGGTGAAGGCATTTCTGGATGAGGCTCTGACGGAAGCGCTGCAAGCCGCCGGGCGCGCGACTACGGGCCTGAAATCCAGTACCGAGGCTCGCCGCATCTGGCAGGAAAAACTCTTTCAACGCGGCTGGCTCGCGCCATCATGGCCGATTGAATATGGCGGCGCAGGCTGGAGCGCGGCGCAGCGCCTCTATTTCGAGAATGCTTGCGCAGAACGTGATGCGCCTATCCTAATGTCATCAGGCATTCGCACCATTGGCCCCCTGATCATTGCGCATGGTTCGTCTGAACAGAAAGCGCGATACCTGCCCGCTATCTTGAGCGGGGAGCATGAGTGGTGTCAGGGTTTCTCTGAACCACAAGCCGGGTCCGACCTCACGGCCCTGTCCCTGCGCGCTGAGCGCGATGGCGATGATTTTATCCTGACCGGCAGCAAAGTCTGGACGAGCTTTGCCCAATCGGCGACGCACATGTTCCTATTGGCGCGCAGTACCCCGCAATCAGCCAAGGGCGCGGGCCTGACCTTCCTGCTGGTCGAAATGGATCGCCCCGGAATTGAAGTGCGCCCGATCCGCTTCATTGATGGTGACCATGAAACCAATGAAGTCTTCTTCGATGGCGCGCGCACGCCTGTCGCTGATCGGGTTGGCGAGATTGGTGAAGGTTGGAAAACCGCTAAACAGCTCATGGCCATCGCGCGTTCGAATAATACGACGACAGGCCTGCTGCGCCGCGCCTTACGGGCTGCAAAACGTGGGATTGCAAGTTGGGAACAGGGTGACCCGGCCCTGCTGATGCGGTTGGCGGAGATGACCACCCGAATTGATACTTTTGAAGCCCTTGAAGCGCGCGCCGCGGCTGGACAAGTCGCAGTTGCGGAAGCCCCCGCTGCCTCCATACTGAAATTACTTGCCACTGAACTGCATCAGGCCATCACAGAAGTTGGCATGGACGCCACCCCAAATACGGCATTCTCTCAGGCCAAGTATTTCGCGACCCGCGCGGCGACGATCTATTCCGGCACCAGTGAGGTTCACCGCAACATCCTCGCCCGCGCGATTGGCTGTCCATAACCAAACGTGCGGGCCGGGAACATCAGGCCTCGTAGGCAAACTCCTCAGCATTGAGATCAAGCTCTGGCAACTCATCGCGTTCGCGCCAGTAATCCTGTGTGTGCTGCCAGATATAGTTTGAACCGCGCTTGGGCATTAAATGCTGGCTGCGCATCAAATAGCCCGGATTGAAATTGTCTGAATCCATCCAGGGCAGGATGTCCATATCCTTATCCTCGGCCCGGAACGCGGCCTGAACCTCCCGAACACCTTTGGCATCCATATGCTTGATCAAACGGCAGACAAAATCGGCCACCAGATCAACGCGCAATGTCCAACTGGCGCGGAAATAGCCAAACACCCAGACCATGTTCGGCACGCCGGTAAACATCATGCCGCGATAGGTCACGGTCTTGCTGAAATCGACCGGCGCGCCATCCACTTCAAATGGAATGCCACCCAGAACCGACAGATTAAAGCCGGTCGCGGTGACAATGATATCGGCCTCCAACTCCTTACCTGATTTCAGCAGGATACCTTTCTTGGTGAAGCGTTCAATCTGATCGGTGACGACGCTGGCTTGCCCTGCTGCCAGCCCCTGAAACAGGTCACCGTCGGGAATGAAGGCCAGGCGCTGCTGCCATGGACGGTATTTCGGCGTGAAATGGGTATCGATATCGAAATCTGGACCAAGATATTCCCGCGCCGCCGCCAATAGCTCTTCTTTGACAACCTCAGGCTCATCGATGCAGCGCTGGGTCATTTCCTGCTGATCAAATAGGGCTTTCTTGCGCGCGATATCATGCACGAGTTTGGCATCCACGCCGATCCTGTGCAGCTCATCAGCCAGCTCATTGCGGTTCTCAGCCGGGAAGAAATAGGTTGGTGAGCGCTGCAGCAGTGTGACATGAGCGCACTCGCCAGCAATCGCCGGCACCAGAGTCGCAGCCGTCGCTCCAGATCCGATACAAATCACCCGCTTGCCGGAAAGGTCGATATCTTCGGGCCAGGTTTGCGGGTGGACAATCTCACCCTCAAAGTCGTCCATGCCATCCCACTCAGGCGTGTAACCCTCCGCATGATTATAATAGCCCTGACACATCCAGAGGAAATTGGTGGTAAACCGCAGCGCCTCGCCAGTATCACCGCGTGTCACATCCACCGTCCAGAGCTTGTCCTTGGATGACCAGCGCGCCGCTGTGATCTTATGCTGATAGCGGATGTGATCATCCAGCTCATTCTCATCGATAACATCACCCATATAGCTCAAAATCTCTTCAGCCGTAGCAATGGGCGGCCCGATCCAGGGCTTGAAGCGATAGCCAAATGTGTAGAGGTCACTGTCTGAGCGAATGCCCGGATAAGTGTGCATGCGCCAGGTGCCGCCAAAATCCTCCAGGGCCTCCAACACGACAAACCGCTTGCCCGCGCATTGATCCCGCAAGTGATACGCGGCCCCTATTCCCGAGATGCCTGCCCCGGCGATCAGGACGTCAACATGCTCGGTTTTGATATCGGTATTGGGTTTTTTCAGAGCGGTTTGGTCTGCCATATTGTTTTTCCTCCCGGTTATATGCGCCCCCCGCTGGCAATGCCGGGAGGCATTTTGCGCGCACTTTAGGGAGTATTACGGAGAAACCTATACGTAAGTTGACGGAGGCGTCACTTTTGTGACGCGAGGGAAATCGGTCTCCCGCTCGAGACCCATTGCCGCTTTGCAGGCCATACCGTAAGCCTGCTCTATGCGCGCTTTCTTTGCCCAATCGATGATCGGTCGTGCCCTTGTCCTGCCTGTGTGGGATGCGATTTGGCGCCTATCCCAGCCGGACGTGCGCATCGTGACGGGTGGCATCGCTTTCTATGCTTTGTTCTCCGTATTTCCACTGATCTATCTGACCTCGACACTCTTGTTTGCACTCTTGCCAGCAGACCTTAGCGCTGAACTTGCAAGCGCCATTAACAGCGTGATCACCACGAATGTTGTGCCCCTGACCGAAGGCGACATGGAGACCGTGGTGGCGATGCGCCCCACCAATATCACGCTGAAAGTCGCCTTGGCGCTGATCCTCGTCCTCTGGGCGGCGATGGCCGGGGCAAAGGCAATGATTACCGGCATTCGGATGATTGCAGGCTCTGATCGACGTTCTGGTCTGATCCGATTTCAAGGGATCGCTTTTATCCTGACGGCCGTCCTGATCCTGCTCGTCTGGTTGCTTGGCTTTTCGCAATTGGTCCTGACCATTGTACGCAATCAGGATGATGGTTTTGCGCTACGTTTCACCAGTGAGATTGCAACGATTGCCGGAACGATCTGGGCAACCAAATGGATTGCCGGGTTTGCGGTCTTCTATCTGATCCTGGCAGTCTCCCTAAATGGACGGATCAGCAAAGGCTGGCCAATGCTGGGCGGGGCTGCGGCCGCCGCCGTTGTCTGGCTGACCGTCACGTTCGGGTTTCAGCTCTATCTGAAATATTCAACGCTAGACACGCTTTATGGCGCACTGGCCTCGGTGATTATCGGTTTCATCTGGCTTGCCTTATCGGTGAACACATTGCTGCTGGGTGCCGCCCTTGCCACGGCATGGGATAATAAGGAACTCAAGCCAGACGTGTTGCCAGACCTCTAGGCTTTGCCCTTATAGAGCGCATGGACCAAGCCAATCATGCGCAGGGTTTGCAAATCAGCTTGACCCGTCACTTGATCCTGCACCCAGCGCCGTTGGAACGCACGAATAACGGCTTCGGTCTGCGCATTGTAACGACCTGTCCGGTCCAGGGTGTACCCGATCTCGCTGAGCATATTCTGTAGACGCTCGACAGGGTCTCCATCATCCCCTTGGCCAAGCCCTCGGCCCATCAAAGTCAGCGCCTCTGCTTCGACCGCCTCAGGCCAAAGCCCGACCCCAGCGCCAGCCAAGCGCGACCAAGGAAAGTGCTCCCCCGGATCATCCTTGCGCGCTGGCGCAATATCCGAATGCCCGACAATCCGGCTCTGTGGAATGTTCCAGCGTGAAAGAATGCCCTGACAGAGGGCAATAACCGCTTCGATTTGAACATTTGGATAAGGCGGTAGCCCCCCACCCGCGACCGGCCAATCATGCCCGCCATTGACGATTTCAATCCCGATAGAACGCGAGTTAAGGTCACTATCGCCCTGCCAGCTCGATACACCAGCATGCCAGGCGCGTTTATCCTCGCCCACCAGTTGGACGATGCGGCCATCTTCCCAAACCATATAATGCGCGGAGACCTCGGCCTCCGGGTCGCGCATCCGGTCCAGAGCCGCCTGCCCCGTTTCCATACCGGTATAGTGTAGGACCAGCATATCCACATCGAACTTGCGATCATTGAAGTTCGGGGATGGTAAAGCTTCGATCTTCATTCGCGGGTTCCGCTATACTTATTGCCCAAGGCCGCCTCGGGCATCGCCCGATTTGGCCGGACCAGAATAACAAAGACACCGCCAAGGGAAATCACCGCGCCCGTGATTAATTGTAGCGTAAGTTGCTCATTCAACAGAACCACCGACAAGATCACCCCCCAGACAGGCGTCATCAGCGTCAAAGGCGACAGCAATGAGATGTCGTATTTCTTGATCAGGCTATAGAAGCCACCATGCCCAAAAACGCTAACACCCAAAACAGCAAATGCGGTCGCGGCCCAAACCCAGATCCCGCCTGACACAAAGGCGCCCCAGCCATTCGCGTCACTTTCAACCAGACCTGAAACTGCAAAGAGCGGCGCAAAGCTGAAGAGGCCAATCCAGGCCTGCATTTGCAGGGCACTGATGGCGGGCATCCGCTTCATCAATATCCCGGCACCGGAAGCCACCGCGGCGGCGGCAACCACATAAAGCAAGCCATAGCTGAACGTGAACGTTGCCGGATCAACCGCGATCAGCACGGCCCCAGCAAAGGCCAACATGATACCAAGACCCCGCCGCCAGCCGACCACTTCGCCGAGGAATGCCATGCTCATCAGCGTCGAGAATGGGACACCAAGCTGCCCGACAACACTGACCGCGCTGGCCTCAGCATTGGCAAGCCCCAGAAACAGGAAGGCGAAGTGTACCGCGCCCATACCCATGGCGATCAGGAACAGCACGCCCAAATTCTTCGGTAGCGGGCGCAGGAACCAGAACAGGACCAGCGCGATCCCGGCAAAGCGCATCGCCGCAAAAAAGAGTGGCGGGACGCCTGCATCGGCGATCACCCAGCGCGTAACGACCAGGTTCAAGCCCCATACAAAACAGATGGCCGCAAGCAGGAGGAAATCACGAAAGCTCATGATCTACCGACGGGCTGCCCGCTCAGCCGTCTTATAGACTGTGGTGAAGAACTCGCGTGCGGCAGCATCGGCCATACCGCCACCACCGGGGGATTTTGCTGTTTCTTCCATATCGTGGATACGCTCCAGCAGGCGCACGAGATGCGGCACAGGCCAAAGCTTCAGACGCGCCTCAAAGGCGGGCCACTGGTTTGGCCAGATGGGCGGCTTCATTTGTTTGCCAACATTCCCGCCACCACGATCCCCCTGCAGGGCGCGCGCGGCAAGCATCTGTTTGGCCTCACGTTCAAAACCGCGCAGCAATCCGATGGCTGAAAGCCCTGCATCGACAACCCGATCAAGTTCCGCCTGAGCTTTTATCGACTGCCCAGACAGCGCCAAACGGACCGCCTCATATAGGTCCTCATCGGCATTGGTTTCACACAGGGCGCGAATGTCTTCGACGCTAACAGGCCGCCCCAGATTATGCGCATAGGTGGCAAGCTTCTCAGTCTCAGCATTGGCAAGGCTGCGATGGCCCGGCAGGCCTGCAACAAAGAGCGCCAGTGCGTCATCTGCAATCATCACCTCACGCGCCTTCAGCGTGTCACGCACAAGACCCGCCATATCGACATCACTGTCGGCAAAGACTTGCAGAGCCGCGCTATTGGCGCCGGCCTCAAAAGCTGTGCGCATTTTCGAGCGCGTATTGAGGCTGCCATTCTGGACGATCAGTTTCGCAGACACCCGCTCTGGCGACAGCGCAAGGACATCTTTCAGGAGCGTGAAGAGCTTTTCCCCGCTCGTCCGCAGGCGCAGGATGGTCGCCTCACCAAGGAGAGATTGCGCTTCCAAGGCATCAAACAGAACGGGCGGGTCGCGTTTGACTGTATCCTCATCCAGCGTGATGACGTTGGCCGGGCCCTGTTTTTCCCAAGCCGCGATCAAATCCCGCGACAGATCAGCAACAACCCCTTCATCCTCGCCAAAAATCAGGACGAACGAGACGGCAGGGTCGGGCTTCTTTGCGAACCGCGCCGCACCGCTGCCCGACAGCTTCATTCTTCTGTGGCCAGTTTCAGGCGCATATCATCGACCATGCGCCGCGCCAAAACCGTCATAACCCGCTCATTAGCATCGATCTGCGCGGTAATATCCGCGAATGGTTCGGTTGGAACATTGTAGGATGTCTCAGCCCTGATGGTCCCGCTAATCGCATTAGCCCCAGTCGCGAGAACATATTCAGCTTTGCCTAGAACATCGGTGCGCGAAGCGGCTTCATCCGGCTGCAAAGCCAAACGGCTTAAGCGGCTATCGAGGATGACAGTCAGCGTGGCATCTTCTTCAAGACCGGGCAGCCCAGCTGCCAGTTCCTGAATCAAGGCCTTGCGCAGAGCATGACCGGGACGGCCATCAATCTGCTCAACCGTGATGTTCCCGGCGGCTGCGCCATTCGCATAGAGCGGCTGGAACCCACAAGCGCTCAAAGGCACCATCAGCAACAGGGCGAATGCACTTAGCAGACCTTGTTTCATCTCTGGCTCCTTTACGCCGTCCTTACGCCACTACGATATTCACGATCCGGCCCGGAACCACAATGACTTTCTTGATGTCCTTGCCGGCAATGAAGTTCTGCAATTCCGGCAAAGCCAGAGCTTCCGCCTCGACCGTATCCTTGTCCGCGCTCTTGGCGACTGCGATTTCGGCCCGGCGTTTGCCATTGACCTGAATGGGCAAGGTCACCGTATCATCAACGGTCAGCCCCTGATCGATTTCAGGCCAGGCCGCCGCGGAGACCAGCCCCTCGCCGCCAATCTGCGCCCAGCATTCCTCAGCCAGATGTGGCATGAACGGGGGCAAACAGCGCGCCAGCATAGAGGCAGCTTCATAGCGGTTCGCATCGCTTTCAGAGGTCGCTTTCTTGATCGCGTTGACCCAGTTATGGAACTCAGCAATCGCGGCATTGAAGCGAAACTCTTCAATCGCTTTATCGATCGCCACCACGGCCTTGTGGGACGCCTTGCGCAGATCAGTTTTGCCTTCCGGCTCACCGGGCTTGGCAGACGGCAGGTCGTCAAAAACGCTCCAGACCCGCTGCACAAAACGGGCAGAGCCTTCAGCCCCGGCCTGTGTCCACTCAACATCGCGCTCCGGTGGGCTGTCAGACAGCACAAACCAGCGCGCAGTATCGGCGCCAAATGTGGCAATGATATTATCCGGATCGACCGTGTTTTTCTTCGACTTGGACATCTTGATGATGTCACCAACCTCGACCGGGTTGCCTGTTGCGATCTCTATGGTCTGGTCACCACGTTTCTCAACCGCTGCGGGCTCCAGCCACGCCCCGTCGGCTGACTTGTATGTTTCGTGTGTCACCATGCCCTGCGTGAAAAGACCTGCAAATGGCTCACCGCTTGGCAGGTCAAGCTCGCCAACATCGCGCATCGCACGGATAAAGAAGCGGGCATACAGCAAGTGTAGAACCGCATGTTCAACCCCGCCAACATACTGATCAACCGGCAGCCAATAGGCGCGTTCTTCCCTGTCATTGACGCTGGCAAAGCGGGCAAAATACCAGCTGGAATCATTAAATGTGTCGAGCGTATCAGTCTCGCGCTGGGCATGTTTACCGCATTTCGGACAGTCGACATCTTTCCACGTCGCATGGTGGAAGAGCGGGTTGCCCGGCTTATCAAAGCTGACATCATCGGGCAACTTCACGGGCAGATCAGCCTCAGGCACAGGCACGATCCCGCAATCTGCGCAATGGATGACAGGGATTGGACAGCCCCAGTAACGCTGGCGGCTGACGCCCCAATCACGCAGGCGATAGTTTATCGTACCTTCGCCAAGACCAAGCTCAGCAATCTTCGCAATCGCTTCAGATTTCGCCGCGTCGATCTCTTTGCCATTCAGGTCTTCTGAATTCATGATAGACCCCGGCCCGGTATAGGCCGCATCCATGTCTGCGCCCTGCCCAGTTTCGACCCATTTGGCCCCGGCGGCATCCTTGTCACTCGGCTTCACAACCGGAAGGATGGGCAAGTCATACTTGCGGGCAAAGTCAAAGTCGCGCTGGTCATGCGCCGGACAAGCGAAAATCGCCCCGGTGCCATAGCCCATGAGGACGAAATTCGCGACATAGACGGGAAGCGTCTGACCCGCGAACGGGTGTTTGACCGTCAAGCCCGTATCAAAACCCATTTTCGGGGCTTTCTCGATGTCGGCTTCAGACGTGCCAATCTGCGCACACTTGGCGCGGAAGGCTTCAAGCTCGCTATTGCCGCCCGCCAATTCGATGGTCAGCGGGTGATCAGGTGAGAGCGCAATAAAGCTCGCCCCATACAGTGTGTCTGGCCGCGTGGTGAAAATCTCAACCCCTTCGGCCATGACCTGATCAATGTCCGCCACGTGCTGACGTAGGATTTCATCACTGTCGCCAGCCCATTCGAAGCGCATTTGCAGCCCTTCAGAACGCCCGATCCAGTTCGCCTGCATGGTACGGACCTTTTCCGGCCAGCGCTCAAGCTTCTGAACCTCTTCGAGCAGGTCCTCAGCATAATGGGTGATCCGGAAGAACCATTGGACCAGTTCGCGCTGTTCCACCGGTGCGCCAGAGCGCCAGCCCTTACCGTCCACGACCTGCTCATTGGCCAGAACCGTATTGTCGACCGGGTCCCAGTTCACCTTGGCTTTCTTCTGATAGACAAGGCCTTTTTCCATGAATTTCAGGAACAGGCGCTGTTGCTCACCATAATAGTCGGCATCACAGGTTGCGAACTCGCGTGACCAGTCGAGCGACAGGCCAAGCTTCATGAACTGAGCCTTCATCGCCGCAATGTTTTGATAGGTCCACTCACCGGGATGGACGCCGCGCTCCATGGCCGCATTTTCCGCTGGCATCCCGAACGCATCCCAACCCATTGGGTGGAGAACATTATAGCCCTTGGCTTTCCTGTGGCGCGCGACAACGTCACCCATCGCATAATTGCGAACATGGCCCATATGCAGGCGCCCGGATGGATAAGGAAACATTTCCAGGACATAGGCCTTGGGGGCCTCACCCGCCTCAGCAGGTGTCTTGGCTTTAAACAAGTCAGCCGCGGCCCAAGCTTCACGCCATTTGGGTTCCGCGATTTGCGGGTCATATTTTGAGGCCACGTGCGCCCCTCCATCCTTCTGAACGTCCCGACTTCCCCTTCCCAACCACCCCAAAGGTAGCCTCTGCGGGCGGCTCAAGCCGGGAAAGTCGTGAAATCTACACGAAAAGAATTAGCCGAGTTCGGCAGCTTTAAGATTGCGTGCTCGGTCAAGGATCGCGTTCTCAAGCTGAATGCCTGTTTCTGGATCAACCAGCGCGTCTGTCCAGGTGCCATCCTCATTGGTCTGACGGAAGACAGAGACTTTCACGCCATCCGCGCGCAAGCGGGAATCGAGAATGAAGACAGTCGCCTTGATCCGCTCACCTGCAGCATCAGGAAACTCGCGCCAATCATAGATGATTGTCCCGCCGAACGGGTCCGCGCTGACCAAGGGCATCTGCTCAAACGTGTCGAGGGACGCGCGCCACAGATATGGATTGGCTCCGCCAGTTACGTCTTCGACCACACGCCGCTCGGTCGTGTTGCCGCCACCGCCAAACATCGTGCACCCTGAGAGCGCAAAAGCCCCGGCAATCATGGCGAGTTTGAATCCTGGTGCCTTCATTGCGTCATTTCCCATTGGTAAAACACTGTTTAATCGGCTCTTCTATAGCACCACATTATCGCACCGCCAGTGCCTGATCTGCGGAAGTTTTCTGCATAGACGTGTCAAATTTGAAAGATTTCCCACACGGCTTTTCAACGCAGGTGCAGCATAAAGGGTCTATTCAACCCTGAAGGTGACCCATGCTGGCCTTGCAAATCACAGCTATTGTCTTGCTCGTTCTGTCATTCCTGCTGCTCTTTGGGCCGCAGATCGTCGCCTATGGTCCACGCGCCATTCCAGCCCTGACCCGTCAGCGCGAAGTGCGATTTGTCGGCGGTTGCCTCGCCAGCCTTGTGGTTCTGGCAGCTATTCTGCCAAGCTTTGGTAGCGCTGTGGTCACAGGTGGCCAAACCATGCAGATGTTTGCCATGGAGCTGACAGGTCTGTCCTTTGGTCTTGTTTAAGGCCTCACCAGCTTGACCTGATTGTGCGGCGCGTCATACCTGAGCGCCATGACACAGCACACTCCCAAGTCCTTTGCAGGCAATTATTTTGAAGATTTCTATATCGGGATGGTTCTGAACCATGCCACGCCGCTCACCGTGAGTTCTGGCGATATTGCGCTCTACCGCGCCCTGACCGGCAGCCGCCACGCCCTCTATAGTGCGCAGACCTTTGCCACGGATAATGGGTTTGAGCGTCTGGCCATTGACCCTCTGCTCGCCTTCCATGTTGTGTTTGGCAAAACCGTCCCGGACATCTCGCTCAATGCCGTCGCCAATCTTGGCTATGCAGATGGGCGTTTCCCGAAAGCGGTTTATCCCGGTGATACATTGCGGGCAGTGTCCGAGGTTATTGGCGTTAGGGAAAACTCGAACGGCAAGACTGGTGTGGTTTATGTCCGTACGCGCGGGTTCAACCAGAATGATCAGGAAGTGCTATCCTATGTGCGCTGGGTGATGGTGAATAAGCGCGACGCGGCCTCGCCTGCCCCAGAAACGGTTATTCCAGACCTGCCCAAGGCAGTTGATCCGAAAACGCTGGAGAATTTGCCGACATATACGGACTGGGATGATACGCTGGCGGGATCAGAGTATCGTTATGAAGACTATGCGATTGGCGAGAAGATCAACCATGTTGACGGTATGACGGTCGAAGAGGCCGAGCATCAGATTGCCACACGTCTCTACCAGAACACCGCCAAGGTTCACTTTGATGGGCACAATCAAAAGCAGAGCCGCTTTGGCAAACGCCTGATCTATGGCGGCGTTGTGATCTCCATTGCGCGCGCGCTGTCCTTTAACGGCCTCGCCAATGCGGCAGAAATGTTGGCGATTAATGGCGGCACCCATACCGGGCCACTCTTTGCCGGGGACACGGTTTATGCGTGGAGTGAAGTGCTCGATAAGGCTGAATTGTCCGATACAGTCGGGGCGCTACGCCTGCGCCTCGTCGCGGTAAAAGATCAGGATCCTGGCGGTTTTGCCCTGCGCGGTGAAGATGGGAAATATGCAAGCGGAGTATGCCTTGATTTCGATTACTGGGCGGCTATCCCCCGGCGCAGGTAATCTGCGCATAGAGACAGAGCGTACCCACCTCACCGTGCTGCATGAGCGCGATGCTGAGTCGATGGCCACCTATTATCGCGACAATGCCGATCACCTCGACCCATGGGAACCAGCCCGCCCGGAAGACTTCCATGGCGCCCGCAGCTGGCGTTTGCGTGCCCGCAAGGCGCAGCTCGACGCCCAGCATGGCCAATCCCTACGCCTCGTCGCGCGCCACGACATCACAGGCGCCTTGATCGGGGTCTGTAATTTCACCAATATTCAGCGCGGCGTCGCCCAATGCTGTGACCTTGGCTATTCCATTGCCAAACAGGCGGAGGGACAAGGCCTGATGCAGGAAATTGTCAGCGCAGGCTGTCAGCACATATTTCAGGACCAGCGTCTCAATCGAATCTCTGCCGCCTGCCTTCCCCACAATACGCGCAGCCGTGCCTTGCTGGAGCGGCTGGGCTTTGAGGAAATCGGCCGGGCGCGGCAATACCTCAAAATTGAAGGGGTCTGGCGGGATCACGACTTGTGGCAAAAGCTAAACCCTGAGGATATCTAGGGTTTTCAGCAAAGCCCTCCTATATAGCGCGCATGTCACCCGTTCTTTCCGGTCTCTCCCTTTATGCTGTTGCGCTTGCGACCCTGCTGTCAGCCTTTGTCCGGCTGATCCAGTCCGGGCAGCTTCGCCAACGCGTGATGCACCAGATGACGGGTGTGCGTGAACTTGCTGAACTGTCCGGCATTACCGATCCCCGCGACCTGCAGGATGCGTTTGGCCCACCGGGCATGGACCGGGTTTGGCGACACGTGACCCTATTGCAGATCACCAGCAAGCGACAGTTCATTGGCTATCTGATGAGCGATCCACGCGTCCACATTGCCAGCATGATTGCGGCGGTTCTGGCGCTGATTATCCCGCACTGGACCGGGCAATTGGTGGTCCTGATCGCTGCAGTCTCCCAGGCCGGGGCCTGGCTGTCGGCAACCCGTTTACCAAAATAAACCTTCCGGCGAGCCTAAAACCGCTCTATGTCAGCGCGTTACAGGATCGTCATGTTAAAGGATAGGCCATGCGGATCTGGAAAATGAATGGGGCGGGAAACGCGTTTGCGGTGTTTGACGCCCGCAATGGCCCGTTCAAGCCCTCCAAAGAGCAATTGCAGGATATTGCCCGCACGATGCAGGCTGATCAGATTATGGCGATTGAGCGCGACCTGCGCGCTGATGCCTTCCTGCGTATCTGGAACGCTGATGGCGGTGAGGTCAAAGCCTGCGGTAATGGCACCCGCGCGGTCGCGCACCTGCTGCTGGAAGAGAGCGGCAAGGACAGTGTCCGTATCCAGACCGAAGCCGATATGCTGAAAGGCTCCCGCGCCGATGGTAACCTCGTCAGCGTTGATATGGGCTCCCCCCTGATGGGGTGGGAAGACATCCCGCTCTCGGAAAAGATGGATGTGCGCGGTGTCGACGTAAAAATCGGGCCAATGGATGACCCCTATCTCTACAAGCCCGCCGTGGTCAGTATGGGCAACCCGCATGCCGTCTTCTTTGTTGATGATGTCGATGCCTATGACATTCCGGCCATTGGCCCGCTGGTCGAATGGCATCCGACCTTCCCGGAAGGCGTCAATGTTGGCTTTGCGCAGGTGATTGACCGTCAAACGATCCGTTTGCGGGTCTGGGAACGCGGCGCAGGCCTGACCAAAGCCTGCGGTACAGGGGCTTGCGCAGCGCTCGTCTGCGCCGCGCGCGCGGGCAAAACCGACCGCAAAGCCCGCCTCATCCTTGATGGCGGCGACCTGATCATTCACTGGGATGAGACCACAGATCACGTCATCATGACCGGGCCGGTCGAGCTTGAGCAAACAATGGACGTGTAGCCTGCCCTTGTGTCATGGGACTTGCAGGGCGATATGCGCGCTGAGATCATGACTGAAACAAAGTCCCCCACCCGGCCCTCGCAGGTCATCACGCTTGGCTGTCGCCTGAACAGCTATGAGAGCGAGGTTATGCGTGGCCATGCCGATAAGGCGGGGCTGGACGGGGCGATTATCGTCAACACATGTGCGGTCACCTCTGAGGCTGTGCGCACCGCTCGCCAGACCATTCGCCGTGCCGCCCGCGATAATCCTGATGCCCCTGTCATTGTTACAGGATGCGCAGCGCAGATTGATGCGGGAATGTTTGCGGAAATGCCTGAAGTGACCCGCGTCATCGGCAACCATGAGAAGATGCAGGCCAAGACCTGGGAACCTGTCGACCTGCTCGGCGGAACCGAGAAAATCCGCGTCAATGACATCATGTCGGTGGAAGAAACCGCAGGTCATCTGATTGACGGCATGGATGGCCGCGCCCGCGCCTATATTCAGGTCCAGAATGGCTGTGACCACAGGTGTACGTTCTGTATCATCCCCTATGGCCGCGGAAACTCGCGTTCTGTCCCGGCTGGTGAAGTCGTAAACATGGTCCGGCGTCTGGTTGAAACCGGGCATTATGAAGTCGTCCTGACCGGGGTAGACCTGACCTCATGGGGCAGTGACCTGCCCGGCCAGCCACAGCTCGGAAATCTCGTTCAGCGCATCCTGAAACTGGTGCCGGAGCTGAAACAACTCCGCATTTCCTCGATCGATGCGATTGAGATGGATGAAGCGCTGTTTGAAGCGATGGGAGATCCCCGGATTGCACCTTTCATGCATCTGAGCCTACAGCACGGCGACAATCTTATGCTCAAGCGGATGAAGCGCCGTCACAGCCGCGAGGATGCGATCGAGCTGGCACAGCGCCTGCGCGCCATCCGTCCTGAGATTGCTTTGGGTGCAGACATTATTGCCGGCTTCCCGACCGAAACAGAGGAAGCGTTTGAAAACTCCCTGCGCCTGATTGACGAGTGCGGCATCGCTTTCCTGCATGCCTTTCCCTACAGCCCGCGTCCCGGCACCCCTGCTGCGCGGATGCCACAACTTGAAAAAGCGGTGATTAAAGAACGCGCCGCCCGTCTTCGCGCCAAGGGGAAAGAAGCGCTTGTTAACCATCTTGATACCCATAAAAACACGGTTACCGAAGT
Organism: Hyphomonas sp. FCG-A18; assembly: GCF_045287255.1. Lineage (GTDB taxonomy): Bacteria > Pseudomonadota > Alphaproteobacteria > Caulobacterales > Hyphomonadaceae > Henriciella. The sequence goes on along the minus strand of NZ_CP137142.1, from coordinate 274,982 downwards.
CTTAATAGAACGCGGCGAGCAGGGCCGATTGGCCGACTTTACCCCTGTGACCCTCACCGGCTTTGACACTGCCGAGGCTGGACGCCCTGTCCGGGCGCGGATAATCGGGCATGACGGCGAACGATTGAAAGCTATAGACCCATGATCCTCTGGTTCGGCAAGAAAAAGAAAAAACAGGAAGCGCTTCAAGCGGGTGCCGAAATGGAGGCCCCGGAGCTTTCGGCTGAAGAGCTGGCCGCCAAGCAAGCTGAAGAGGCCGAAGCTCAGCGCCTCGCCGCCCTTCGACAGGCTCAGGAGGAGGAAGAAGCGGCCCGTAAGGCCGAAGAGCAGGCTGAAATTGAGCGTAAAGTCGCCGAAGCCAATGCCGCCTGGGAAGAGCGTCAGAAACGTGAAGCCGAGGCAGCCGAGCAGGACGCTGCCAAGCTCGCCGAAGAAGCCAAACGCGTTGAAGAAGCCCGTCTCGCCGCCGAACGTGAGGCTGAAGCTGCACGAATAAAAGCCGAAGCAGACGCCAAGGAAGCCGCAGAAGCCGCTGCCGCACAAGCCGAAGCTGAACGCCTCGCCGCCGAAGCAGAAGCCAAAGCCGCCGCCGATGCTGCTGAAGCTGAACACGCCGCCGCAGCCCGCGCTGAAGCCGAACGCCTGCGACAGGAGGCCGAGGCCAAACGCCTTGCCGATGAAGCCGCTGCTGCGGCTGCTCGCGCTGCTGAAGAGGAAAAAGCTCGCCTCGCCGCAGAGGCCGAGGCCGCCCGTAAAGCCGAGGAAGAGCGCCGCGCACAGGAAGAAAAGGCCAAGGCTGAGCTTGCCCTGCTCGACCAGCGCCGCGCTGATGAGGCCCTGCGCCAGAAACTTGCCGAAGAACGCGCCCGCAAAGAGGCCGAGCGTCAGGCCGCCATCGCGCGCGGGGAACCTGACCCCTATGCCGAAGTCGCTGATCCCGGCTTTTTCACCAAGCTAACCTCAGGCCTCGCTAAATCCTCTTCCAAGATGGGTGAAGGCATTTCGAGCCTCTTCACCAAACGCAAACTTGATGAAGACGCGCTGGAAGATCTCGAAGATCTGCTGCTGACCTCAGACATGGGCGGCAAGGTCTCGGCCAGCATTGTGCAAAACCTCGCCAAGACCCGCCTCGACAAGGATGTGACCGGGGATGAGATCAAGGCGGCTCTTGCCGATGAGATAGAAGCCATCATGACCCCGCGCGAAGAGATTGTAGATTGGTCAGACAGTACCAGCCCGCGCGTTGTCCTGTTCGTGGGCGTAAACGGTTCCGGCAAGACCACAACAATTGGTAAAATTGCCTCAAAACTCCAAGCCCAAGGGGCCAAAGCACTGCTGGTTGCCGGGGATACGTTCCGCGCCGCGGCTATTGAACAGCTCACCGTCTGGGGAGAGCGGGCTGGAATTCCCGTCATGGCCAAAGAGCCCGGCGCAGATGCCGCTGGCCTTGTCTATGAAGCGATTGAGAAAGCCCGCGCCGAGGATATTGATCTCGTCCTCGTCGATACCGCTGGCCGCCTGCAGAACAAGAAAGAGCTGATGGCGGAGCTGGAAAAAATTGTGCGCGTTACCCGCAAGCTCGACCCGAATGCGCCGCACGATGTTATCCTCGTGCTTGATGCCACGGTTGGGCAGAATGCCCTGTCGCAGGTTGAAGCCTTCCGCGAAGCCGCCGATGTCTCGGGCATCGTGATGACCAAGCTGGATGGTACCGCCAAAGGCGGTGTCCTGGTCGCGGTGGCTGAGGCGCATGCCCTGCCGATCCACTTTGTCGGCGTGGGTGAGAAAGCCGAAGACCTGCAGCCTTTCTCCGCTCGCGCCTATGCCCGCGCGCTGGTTGGCCTGTCCGATATTACCGAAGACAGCGAGCTTGAACCCGCATGAGCGAGGATAAACAGGCTCTACGGGATCAGATGAAGGCGCTGCGCGAGGAACTGGCTGCGCGTGATCCTGATGCTGGTGAAATCCTTGCCGACAAGTTTCCGCTGAAGCTCCTGGAGCGCTATGGCCCGACCGTGGCGGTCTACCTGCCGATTGGCAGTGAGATGGACCCGCGTCCTTTAATGGATAAATTGGTCAAGGCGGGCGCGAAACTCGCCCTACCGTGCGTTCTCGATGATGGATCCATGATCTATCGCCATTATACGCGCGGCGACCCGTTGGAAAAACGCGCTTTTGGCCTGCTGGAACCTTTTCACGAGGTTCCGGAAGTTCAGCCGACCCTGATCCTGACGCCACTGCTCGCCTTTGATCGTCAGGGCAATCGGCTCGGCTATGGCAAAGGCCACTATGATCGCGCCATTGCACGCCTGCGCCAGCAAGGGCGCGTTTTCATTTGCGGTTTGGCGTTTCACGGGCAGGAAGTCGATGCAATTCCGGCTGAACAGCATGACATTCCGCTTGATTGGGTGATGACAGAGCGTGGCTCCATCCCGCTTTTCATGATGCGCGCAATGGGCGCACAGGAAGAAGACTAAGCTGCAGCGAGCTGCTTAGGCTCTGCGCTGGGCATTTGCTCCAACAGGAAGTCGTAAAATGTCTCAGCCCGCTGAATGAAGCGGTTAAATGGCAATTGCGCCTTGAAGACCGCGGCAGGCGCAACATTCGCCCCGCACTTCACAGCCGTCTCAACAGCTTTGTCACGCTCTGGCCCGGCTGAGCAGACTGAAATGCGATGTTTGCCCATATTCGCAACGCGCGCGATCGTCATGTCCGCGTCAAAACTGTCCGGTAAAGTCAAATCAAGCACTACCAGATCGAACCGCTCCAGACGCAGACGGTTTTCCGCCTCCATCAGGGTCGAAGCCATTACAAGATCAACCGGAACACGCGCACGGGCTGCTTTATCAGCAGCGACCGCCAACAGATCGCGTACAGGTTCATGATCTTCAACCCACAGAACTTTCATCTGATATTCCTTATTACTCTACGCGAATGCTCCAGCGTGTCTCGCAAGGTCTGTCTTCCTGAACACAGTTTTGCCACACGGGCCTTACGGGATGGTAAAGGCAAAGTGACCAAAGTGTTGACAATGTTACGCTTTCCCTCGCTGAAGCCGATCATCGCCAAGCGACACAAAACTGTGATAGGCTCCAAAACATGGCTAGATCGCCCATGGAGACGAGGGAATGACGGATAAGACGCTGGACGTTTCAGCGCCGAAATCGGCGTTTCTCGAAAACATAAAAAAAACTGACGCCCATATTGTTGATGAACTGATTATGGAGCGTTGCCCAAGCTTTGTCGGGCACTGGTCATGGCCGGCTATTCGCCCGGCCCTCTATGGCACTTTGGGCTATAATAAGGCCCGCCGTACCGCCGATTACCTACGCACAATGCGTGGTCAGGACGGCTTTGATCACCTCGCCGAAGAACTTGATTTCAAGCTGACACTGAACCGGATCGACCGCATGCCGGACAAGGGGCGACTGGTTGTCGCAGCCAATCATCCCACAGGTCTTGCCGATGGCGTGGCGGTGTGGGACGCCCTGCGCGAGGTGCGACGCGACATTGTGTTTTTTGCCAATGCTGACGCTTTGCGCGTAAACCCTGAATTTTCCGATGTCATCATTCCGGTCGAATGGGTCATGGAAAAACGCACGCCAGCCAAGACACGCGAAACCCTGCGCCTTGCTAAAGAAGCCTTTGAGGCAGAGAAATGCGTCGTGATCTTCCCATCGGGCAAACTCGCCAAAATGGTCGACGGCACCCTGACCGAGCATGAATGGATGTCGTCCATCACCTCGCTTGCTCGCAAGTATAAAGCCCCGGTCCAACCGCTAAACGTCACCGCCCGCAATTCGTGGCTCTACTATTTATTCTCAAAGATAAATGGCGAACTGCGCGACATCACGCTGTTCCACGAGCTACTCAATAAGAAAGGCAGCCTGTTTGAAATGACATTCGGGCCGCTGATCGCCTCAGACATGCTGGCCGGTGACACGCTGCAGGTTACTGAAGCGATGCGCCAATACGTGTCTTATGAGCTCGCCGATAATGGGGACAAGGCGTTCGCGCCCCTGCCCGAAGCCTAGCCGGAATATTCAAAAGGCTTGAGCTGTTCCACGACCTCCGGGATCGGACGGCGCGGACGCCCATCAGCATGGATCATCACAGCTGTAATGTCGGCTTCGGCAATCATGTCTTCGCCGCGCAGACAGCTCTGTTCAAAGAACATGCGTACGCCTTTGACACCGCGGCTACGGGTGCGAATGGTCAACAGGTCATCCACCTTCGCGGCGCGCTTATAGTCGACCTCAACCCGCGTCAGGGTAAAAGCCGCCGGATCTGGCCGCGCCAGCAGGTCCTGATGGCTAACCCCGGCATCGCGCAGGAAATCTGACCGCCCCCGCTCAAAGAAGCGCAGATAATTGGCGTGGTACACCATGCCGGTAAAATCAGTGTCTTCGTAATAGACCCGCAAGGTCAGCCAATGCTGGCCAAGCGCATCGAACGGTTCGGGAAGTGTCGTCATCCTGCCTAGATCGCATGTGCGCCGGGCATTGGGCAAGACACCCCGGTGCCCCCAATACCGCAATAGCCTGCTGGATTCTTAGCCAGATATTGCTGGTGATAGCCCTCAGCATGATAGAATGTATCGAGCGGCTTGATCTCGGTCGTGATCTCACCACGCCCCGCCGCGCTCAGCGCGCTCTGATAGGCATCCCGGCTCGCCAGAACCGAGGCCATCTGAGCCGCATTGGTGGTATAGATCGCAGAGCGGTACTGCGTCCCGACATCATTGCCTTGGCGCATGCCCTGTGTCGGATCATGGCTTTCCCAGAACAGTTTCAGGACATCATCCAAAGACACGATACCCGGATCAAAGACAACCCGCACCACCTCTGTATGCCCCGTCAGGCCACTGCAGGTCTCTTCATAGGTCGGGTTTGGCGTTATCCCGCCCGCATAACCAACTTGGGTCACGTAAACGCCATCCATTTCCCAAAACACACGCTCAGCGCCCCAGAAACACCCCAGCGCCACGACCAGCTCTTCCATGCCCTCCAGCACAGGGCCGCTCATGTCCCGGCCATTCACAAAGTGAGCCGTTTCTGTCGGGATCGCCTCGGCACGGCCGGGCAGAGCCGTGTCAGAGGTTGGCAGGGCAGCAGGTTTGCGGGTGAACAGCATGGCAGGGCAAATCCTTTCTTGAAGCTCTCACAATATGGGGCTTTAGCAGTTGCGCGCAACGGTTCATCTTGCAGTCTGTTGCCAGTCAGGTATAGACGCCCGCTTACGGTGAGGTGGCCGAGTGGTCGAAGGCGCACGCCTGGAACGCGTGTAGGCGGTATCCCCGTCTCCAGGGTTCGAATCCCTGTCTCACCGCCACCCAGTCTGAGGTTTTTCAGGGAATTTTCTACTTCACAAAATAGTCCCGGCATTACCGGGACTTGTAAGGCAATTACCTTGGTATCCGTCTCTCCTTGCCCGATTTACATGCTCTAAACACCCTGAATTCGTAGAAAGTCTCCCAGCCCGAAAAATTTAGGGCGGGTTTGGAAAATTCCCTGTTAAGGCCCGATTTACAGGGAATTTTGTCAAAACTGGCACGCTCGCATGTATCGGAGGCAGACAATCAGCAGCAAATACAGAGATTTAGGCGACGAATTCCCTACTCAAAGGAACAGGGAATTTAACTCAAATAACAGGGAAAAGTTGTTGCCTTAACAGGGAACGTTCCGCTCGTTTCAGGAAATCCGTTTTGGCAGAAACAAACGCTCTTGATCGAGCCAGTCCATTGGCAGTCGTTTCGAATGAAAGTGCGAAACAGCGATTGTTGGATCCTGCTGACCCGAAGTGATCGCTTTTAGTACTCTGGGAGAGAGGAACGCCAAGTCGAGATTCTTGGATAGATACTCTGATGTGGTATTCTGCTCATCTGCGATATCTCTCAGAGACTGTCCTGATTTCAGTTTCTCCACCCGATCCATAGCTTTTAAGATGCGCCGGATGAAGAATAGATCTGGGTTTCGCTTCGTGTCCGATGAGAGAACAAGTTTCTGTTCAACACCTCGACGGCGGCGTGTGAATGGCGCTTCGACCAAAAGTGATTCTAATGCAGCACCACTTTGCAGACGAATTGATATTCGAAGACTTGCCGGACCGATTTCGACCTTTTCAATCTGGGAGAAGAGGTCCCGCGACGTGAACTTTGGTTGGCCAATTTCTTCGAAGTGCAACTGCGCTCTGCGGTCAGATGAGATCGCATTCAAAACAGCCGCTTCCAGTTCAGCTGCTGGTAAACGCCAGCCATGTCTCCTCTCACCACTTTCCGTCACAAAGTGCTTAGACACATAATAGCGATAACGCTTGCCCTTCTTACTGGTATGACTTGGCGTGAGCTGCACACCCTCTTCATCATAGACTTTGCCCGCAAGTCGCGAGGCATGAGCCGCATTCTCACCAGATGCACGAGCTACCCTGTTTGAATTGAGTTTCGCCTGAACTTCGCTCCAGAGCTCTTCACTCAAAATCGCCTTGTGTAAGCCGTCATACGCCTCTTGCTTGTGGCGAACCTTGCCCAGGTAAATTGGATTGGAGAGCAAGTGATAGAGCCGTCCCCGGGAAAAAGAGACCCCGCCATGGATACGTCCCGATTTGAAGGTATGCTGTTTAGTACGGTAGTTTTGCCGATCCGCAAAAGCTTTGAGTTCTCGTACGCAGCCGAGCCTGAGGTAGTTCTCAAATAGCGATACAATGATGTCCGCTTCAGCCTGGTTGACCACCAACCCTTCATCGCCCTTGTCATAACCAAGCGGGAGCGGTCCCCCCATCCACATGCCTTTCTTCTTTGAGGCCGCGATCTTGTCTCGAATCCGCTCGGCTGTGACTTCTCGCTCAAACTGGGCGAAGGACAGAAGCACGTTCAATGTCAGACGACCCATACTCGTAGATGTGTTGAACTGCTGCGTGACGGACACAAAACTCGCACCTGCCGCATCTAGTCGATCTACGAGTTTGGCGAAGTCTGAAAGCGAGCGTGTCAAGCGATCTATCTTGTAGACGACAACCATATCCACCCGGCCTGCATCAATGTCTTCAAGGAGCCTTCGAAGCGCTGGTCGTTCAAGAGTACCTCCTGATATGCCACCATCGCTATACTCACCTCTTAGGGCTCTCCAGCCCTCATGCTGCTGAGACCTAACATAGGCTTCACAAGCCTCTCGCTGCGCATCAAGCGAGTTGAACGCCTGGTCCAAACCTTCATCAGAAGACTTGCGCGTATAGATCGCGCATCGGACCTTACTCACCCCGATACTCCAAAGAAGCGCGGGCCCGACCACTTTGTGCCGGTGATCTCTTTGGCAATCGCGCTTAAGGAACGCCAGGTCTTACCGCGCCAGACATAGCCTTCATCCGAAACATCCACGATGTGGCGTTTGCCGTTCCATTCTCGGATGAGACGAGATCCCGAGGGCGCTTTGGGGTTACTGCTTTGCGACCTTTCCAAGACCTTCTGTAAAGACCGTTTGATTGCAGCTCGATTCTCGGGACTCTTCTTCCATTGAAGCTCACATACCAAAATACGAACCATAGTTGGGCGACCCAGACGCGGCGGAGGCTCGCAGCCTATGATCTCACACCATCTCTGCATTAGCCCCCTGCGATCAAGTCCACTTAGTTCTTCCTCGAATGTCATCAGTCGACCTTCCTGATCTTGAACTTGGCAGCAGAGCGGTTGGTCTTGGCAACACGGTCTATGATGTACCCACGTCCTCTAAGACGCGTCATAGCGGCGCGTACGGTGTGCGGTTGCCAATGAAGCAGGCCTGAAAGTTGAACGATAGTAGCGCCCTTGCCGTTCAATGCAGAAACCAACTGCGCTTCCTTCGTGCCGTCCTTGGGTGGTGAAATCGTCTCAGTCATATTTGTCTCCATTTTCTGGGACATCTACCTGCCCCACTGAGACAAGCCCGAGAGTTACCGGGCGCTCGAACAGCAATGCTCGACACAGCGTACTAGTCCAGTCTGCCGTGGAAAAAGCTGCATGACGACCTTGCCTGAGAAGGCCATAGCAAAGGTATGGATAGGCTAGACTCGGCTCGCGAAATTGTTGTGGAAGTTATCGCTGGTTTGGAAGATGCGATCGAAGCCCTAATGTCTGCGCAAGCACCTGGCTCCACACATAGGGATATTAGCGAGAGCTCTGAACTGATCCGCTCGCTCTCTAACAGCCTCATCCAACACGCACAGGCGATCGAGAACATCCTAAAGCAAACCATCCGTGACGATGATTGAGTCACAAAGCGTCACAGCCGCAAGGCGGCTTATTCCTAAAACCAGACATAAGGAAATCGCCGCTAGATCCCCATATTCACCTGAGTATCAAGCCCGATAAATCGATAGTCTGTTCGCGCTAGTCTCCAACCTGTTCATGAGAGAATCGGATTAAGGTTGCCGCATTGAAACTTCATTCTTTAATTGCCTTTGATCTCGAAATCTCGGAGACCAGAATCTGGAAGGGCGCTCAATGCTTCAGAGACTAAATCATTCGAATGCTTTGAGTAGTGATCACACCTCAACGGCTCTTGATGAGCTGCTCCTGCTATACGAGGAATCAAAGCAACCGCTTAAGGTTTCATTCCGTCGACTTGTTGAGAGTCTTAAAGTTGGTGAGCGCGCGACACATTATTTACACTCTTATCCGGCAAAGCTGCTGCCCCATATCGCCCACTTTTTCGTCAACTCGAACTTGGTCTCTGGCAAAAATGTCAGGGTTTTAGATCCGTTCTGCGGAAGCGGTACGGTCGTCTTGGAGGCCACACTTTCGGGATACCAAGCTGTGTATGCAGATGTGAACCCGTTAGCGCGTTTGATTACAAGAGCTAAAACTACGCTGGTCTCAAATTGTGAGACTGAAGAACTGCTGAGCCGCCTCAGAGGCTCTTACTCAAAGTCCAGAGCCAGCACTCCACCAGATGTTGTAAACATCGATCTTTGGTTCAGACCCGCGGCCATCCAAAAACTCTGCAGGATTAAGGCTGCGATTGAATGCAACGCCGCTGACGAAAATCGAGATTTTCTTTGGGCCACTTTTTCTAGCGTCTGTCGAAAGGTCAGCAATGCAGATCCTCGATTTGCCGTACCGGTACGACGTAAGGAAAAAGTAGGGGCAAATGGAACTCGTATTTTAGTCGAAAACACCCAAGACCCTTGGGAGGTATTCCAAAAGCAACTTGTAGCGAACGCCAATCGAATGAGTAATTTTGCCGAGATGCTACCAAAAAAACCTATGGTCGTTTCGGGTGGACTCAGAGCTCAAAACCTTCGCAGTGCGAGCGGCAAACAGCGCATGAGAGAAGCTTCAATTGATCTTATCATCACTTCTCCACCATACGCTGGCGCCCAAAAATATGTTCGTGCGGCAAGTTTAAGTCTCGGATGGTTAGATTTGGTCGGATCCAAAGAACTTCGAGAGCTTGAATCTAAAACCATTGGCAGAGAGCATTTTCAAATAGCGGAATACCAAGCTTTGTCCCCCACAGGCATCGTTGATGCCGATAACCTGCTTGAAAGCGTTTTCCGAGAAAATCCACTTCGCGCGCACATCGCAGGTAAGTACTTATCCGAGATGAAATGTGCCCTCAGCGAAATGTATAGAGTGCTGAAGCCCGGTGGAAGTCTTGTATTGGTTATCGGCAACAATAAGGTTTGTGGGAATGATTTTCGTTCGTCCGACTATCTTTCAACAATGCTTGAAGAACTCGGAATGAAACTCGATTTGCATTTGATCGATGATATACCAGCGCGTGCACTGACCACGAAGCGTGCATCTACGGCTGATGTGATCGAGCATGAGCATATTTTGCTATTTTCAAAGCCGCAAAAGCCAAATTGATATGTCAGTCCTAGAAAGTATACGCGACGAGTTCCCACAAAGCAGAGTGCACGCTGATCCTCACGATTCAACTTGGGAGCTGTTGCGATCGCGAATTATGGTCTTGAGCGAGCACGCTTGGGAAAGTCGAATTAATTGGATCAAAGTTGAGGAATGGCTCTCCAACTTCTCCGGAAAAACTGGAGAGCCTATCAAGCAAGAGCGATTGCACGCGCTGTTCTTACTCTCTCAATTTTTGTATTTCGGAAACTTGGAGATCCGCGTGTTGCTACGGGCTTTATTTCGCGACCTAGTGCTTTTGCCGATAATTGATAGCATAAACGCGGGGTTCGATCCTGGAACAAGTTCGTATTCTCTCGAAACTGCTGTCGTCTCAGAGCTTAGCAAAACAAGGTTTCTCGGTGTAGGGACGCCATCGGAGAGTGGAGTTCATCTCTTATATTTCTTTCGCCAGGAAAATGGTCTCTCAGCGGAGCATTTTGTGGATCAAGCAGACCTATTAAAGGTAGATCCGCGTGACAAAAGTGGCGCCTCTTTTTTACTTAGATTTCCCGATTTGCAACGACTCGTCTTCATTGATGACGTATGCGGATCAGGTGAAACCGCCGTAAGGTATTCTAAAGAGGGCCCGATTCTTCCCGAGGTGCTTAGGTTAAACCCAAAAATCGAACTTCATTATTATTCATTGTTTGCGACAACCGACGGCCTTCGCACGGTTAGAAACAAATCTAAATTTGGCTCGCGAAGCGGCGCCGTTTTTGAACTAGACGAGAGCTACAAGAGTATGAGCGCCGTATCGCGCTACCTAGATCCGACTAACCTACCCCCCGGAATATCTGCTGACTTGGTACGCAAGATGGCATCGATCTACGGAACGTCTTTGCTTCCAAATCACCCTCTCGGTTATGAAGACGGGCAACTGTTGTTTGGATTCCATCACAATACACCTGACAATAGTCTTCCGATTATCTGGGCATCTCCAGAGCACAGCTCAGGCATTCGTTGGACGCCTATCTTTCGTAGATATCCAAAAGGACTGGGTCTATGAGCGATCAGCTGCGACCCAATCCATTCGCCACCGTGAAAGCGACGGACTTCTCCGATCAAGAGATATTAGATTATTGGGTCGACCTTGAAGTAAAAGGTGAAAGCCTTTTGGCTTTATTACAACCGAGAGAAGTGATGCCAGTGTTTCTTCTTGGGGGCAAAGGAAGCGGCAAAACACACATCCTACGGTTTTCATCCACGCGTGTGCAATCCAAGAAATACTTGAGCCTGCGCGAAACTATCGCGAATAGAAAAACAGCATCAGTTTACATTGCCGCCGAGGGCATAAATCCGGAACGTTTTAAAGCCAAAGGTCAGCCTGAGGAGGCTTGGTCGGCAATATTCGCTATGTATTTTGAACTTTGGTTGGCAATAAACCTACTTCATCTCATCAACGATGCTTTCTCTGAAACGGAACAAATCTCAGGAATCCTGGTCGAGGAACTTTCAGCTTTATTCCGACTTGATTTTGAAACTGCACCTAGCAGCCTTGCAGAGTTGATTCGTGAACTTGAGACATTTCGAAAGAGTGTGGATCACGAAGTTGAGAATGCTCCAATTTCGAGAGATTTATCAAACGTTGTAATTCCGTTCTCAGCTGGTGATTTGGTGTTTGGTTTTCCAAGAGTTTTTGCAAAACACATTTCCGAATTGGAGCATACGTTATTTTCGTATCTCATTGATGAAGCGGAAAATTTTTCTGCCGAGCAGCAGAAATTCATAAACACCCTAATCCGTTACAGGAAAGGAAAAGCATCGATTAAAGTCGGCGCACGACTGTATGGAATTAAGACCTTCGACACTACTGGTGAGGAGCCCATTAAATACTCGGCGGAGTTTGAATCAATTTACTTGGATCAAGTGCTTCGGGCGAATCAAAGAGAGTATCACAAGCTAGCGCACAAGATTTTGACCAAGCGTTTACAGGGTTTTGGTCACGATCCCAAAATGGATATCGACGCCTTTTTTGAGGTCATCGATCAGTCAGACCATTGGAAAAATACCTCTGTTGAACTGGTTCAACGGCGAGATCTACAAGGCAGTCAACGCCCGTACTTTAAAGCACTCGGTACAACCCTATCCTCGTTTGAAAACATAGGAGTGCCGCTGGCTCAAGAGATCATTCAATCGCTCACGCTCCAAGAGCATCCTTACCTAGAGAAATCAGGGGTTTTCATGCTGTACAAGCGGTGGCCCAAAGATGTGAATTCACTCCTTCCTCTAGCGAACGAAATCGGCGAGGCAAACATCGCTTTGGCCAATGGCGGTAAGCGCGTCGACCATCCATTCAAAACAATATTGAATCATTACGGCAACGATATCCTAGCGCAGCTATATCGAGACTGCCAAAGACGAGTCCCCTATGCTGGCTTGGAAAACATAATAAACATGTCTCAGGGCATCCCCAGAAATTTTCTGAGTATTATGAAGAACATCTACAGGAGATCGGCATTCGTCGGGGAAAAGCCATTCGATTTAGGTCGTATCACGATTCAGTCGCAATCCGACGGTATTCGGGATGGTGCAGATTGGTTCTGGGAAGATGCGCAACCGGGCAAAAATGGGGATGACGTGAGGAAGGCGGTTGAAGCCATTGCATTATTATTCCGAACGATCCGATACAGTGACAGCCCCTCCGAGTGCTCACTATGCGCTTTTAGCGTGAAACTAGCCGATCTTACTGAGAACGCTAGAGACGTGTTGAAAGCGGCTGAAAATTGGTCCTACTTGATTCGCGTTCCCACCGGCCAAAAGAATAGGAACAACGAATCAATTGATGCCAAGTACCAGTTATCGGCAATGCTCGCTCCTAGATGGGACCTGTCTACATCTAGGCGAGGTACAATTGAAATAAATACCAAGCTTGCAAATGCGATCTTTGATCCAGAACAGCGAAAAGAGCTCCCAAGCTTGTTCAGAGACAGAGTTTCTAAAATGACGATATCAAAAAGAAAACTCGTTTCGCCGGATCAGGCGGACCTATTTTAATGCATCGGTCTACATACGATTATTGCCGGCAGTCTAAGTCACTGGTCCACCTGAAGCAGGCCCCGTTTTGCTGGGATGTCTTTGTCTCGGCGTTCAATGACAGCGAACGAGTCCAAAGTGTATTTGAAAACGCTCAAGCAGCACGAAAAGTTTGGTGTATGTTGCCCCAATACGGGTATGAGGTGGATGAGTTTCCAGAAGGCGCTGAAGTTATCCCGTTTACATCCTTTCGCGAGGATGAGCTGATTGTAGATTTAGTTCAGCAACTCGATCTAGCTGAAAAGCCGCCGGCTAGCCTCTGCATAGATGCTACCGGTTTTATGAGACCGCAGTTGCTCTTCTTGATGCGGTATCTAGCCGATCAAGGGCTTACCAGGTTCGATATGCTATACTCAGAACCGAGCCAATATTCTCGAAAGTCCGAAACCCAATTCGCTCGTTCATCCGCATTCGAAATCAGACAAGTATCAGGATACGAAGGTTCGCATTCTACCGACTTATCAAATGATATACTCCTGATTGGGGTGGGATACGATCATGACCGAATAGGTCAAATTTTAGCCTCTAAAGAGAGTGCAAAGTTGGTGCAGCTACACGCATTTCCGTCGCTTAGTTCGGATATGTATCACGAGAGTCTTCTCCGTTTAAACCGGATCGACGGCACGCTCCCTAGAATTGCAGAGGATCAAGTGTTTTTCGCCAGCGCGAACGATCCGTTCGTAACGGCGGCGGTAATATCTGACGAGATCCGTAAGCTTAATGCGAGAAGGCGAATTACCAACTTGTACCTCAGCCCGCTCGCAACCAAAGCTCAAACTATCGGATTCGGTCTTTACTATTTACGCGAACGCTCCAGACTTCCTACAAGTGTGATTTTCCCTTTTAGCGAAACATACAATCGCCAAACGTCTAGCGGCGTTGGTCGAATTTGGAAGTATCCAATCGATCTATCTAACTGACCTATTTACTTCGGTCATTGCTTATATCGATGCGCGTATCTTCCTACCTCAGATATGTAAGACTGAGTTAATGTCTCCTTATGCGCGCCAATCAGAAATGCGGTTAAGACGCCATGTCGCCTGTTTAGCGCAGGCTCATCTCGGCCGCGCTCGCTTGAGTATTTATCCAACATACTAGCCCCTATAAGTCCCAGAGTTACGATTTTTAGTTTGGCGTTTTCTCGCTGTATGTTGAATCCAGCTTTGTTCTTCGATCATCGAAAACCCAAGTCGCAAAAATGAGGCTGACCAAAGTCAGCCTCATTCGTTCAAAGTATCGTCACCCTAGCATTAAGTTTCGGAGGACCGAAGTTTCGGACAAACTTGATGGCTTGCGACAGCGCATCGACCTGATCATTGTGCGGGCCGGTCGGAAACATTTGTAGCTCGTTGATTAGCGGCTCTGCCCATTCTCGCTCACGAATAAACACCCTGCCCTGCCGAACGGTCACCATTGCCTGTTCCATCCGGTAAATCTTGCTTTCACCTTTGGTCGACATGCCGTGAAGGTGCTTATAGCGATCTTCAAAGTCCATCCTGGACGCAAGTTCCTCAAGCACCTGACGACCCAGACCATCTCTCTCAACAACAAGATGCTTGATCGCGAACCTCTCACGAAGGAATTGTCAGCGGAAAGCACGCTTTAACCGCCCTACTCTAGCTTGGGTTCATGATCAAAAACCCGTTTCGCTACTTCAAGACATCACCTGAGGTCATCCAACTTGCTGTGATGATGTATGTCAGATTCCCACTGTCTCTTCGGAACGTCGAAGACTTACTCCATGAGCGCGGGATTGATATCTGCCATGAGAGCGTGCGGACTTGGGTTGATCGTTTCGGGCCAATCTTCGCCGGCAAGATCCGAACGAAGCGTGCTTCATTCATGCGTCAACATACTCAGTGGCAATGGCATCTAGATGAGGTCTTCGTGAAAATAAATGGCGTCCAGCATTACCTCTGGCGCGCGGTCGATCACGAGGGTGAGGTGCTGGAAAGCTATGTCACCAAAACCCGTGATAAGCAGGCCGCCCTTACGTTTCTGAAGAAAGCGATGAAGCGGTACGGCAATCCACAAACCATCGTCACGGATAGACTTCGTTCTTACGGAGCAGCGATGAAAGACATCGGTAACCAGGACTGCCACGAGGTCGGTCGCCACCTCAACAATCGGGCTGAGAATTCCCACTTGCCGTTTCGACGACGGGAACGCGCAATGTCTCGGTTCAGGCGAATGTCGAACCTGCAGAAATTCGTTTCGACCCACGCTTCGCTCCACAATCATTTCAATCTAGACCGCCACATCAACCGCAGAACCACATTCAAAATTCAACGCGACATCGCACTTATCGAGTGGCGCGAACTTCTCGCCGCCTAGCAGGTCTCACCCTAGCGATGCTGGAGACCCGTTCGCATTAGACTGACAGCACCCATCTTCACTCCTTGAGTCAGTTACGATGAGCCAAAAATCCTCCTTAAGCAAAACCACCAAAGTGTCTCACGGCCGCTGAACCGCTACACTACCCTCATACCACCTCTAGTAAGTCACCTGCACGCGAACCGGGTGATGATCAGATGTATAAGGAGGGACAGGAGCTGGCCCAGGACCAATATGTGGGATTGGGACATTGTACGGAACCGCAGGGGCCGGTGCTGGTGGGTTCAAGCCTCTCTCGATCCAGGCATCGACATTTGGTGGGGCACCGCCGCCTAGGTTAGAGTGATAGACGATAGCATAGTCCAGATCTCGACCCGCTGTGGTTTGGGTCGTCAATCCTGTGGCCACAATGCCAAACTGGTTTGCGGGCACAGTAACGTGTGTTGCTGGTCCAGCGACAATGCCTCCCAATGCACCAATCACCTGCACCATATCGAGGGGTTGCAAGTTCAGGTCCCCCATTAAGACAGAAACAGTTCGTCCGCCCATAGCGTTTGCGCGGGCCACAATTAGTTGTAGAGCATCATACAGGTCATATGCTGTTGTCGCATGCCCACCGGAAAGGGCATGATACCAATAATTATGTAATGGCGCGCTCTGTTGCATCACAAGTTCACGCCGGGCCAGATAACCGCGCACATTTGCAGCTACAGGCCTGTTAAATGGTGGATTTGGACCGGCACTTGGGATTGCAGCTGGATAACCTCCCCATGCAGGCATACCTGCAGGCCAGGCTGCTGCCTGACTTTTATCAAAGCGTGTTGGCATAACAGCACCGATAGGATGCCCAAGATAGCCGTATTGGTGCAGCTGGTTCGCTGGCGCGGCGCGATTGCGCACTGCTTGCCAGTCAGCAGGTGACGCTGGACAAGCCCATGCCGGTCCAACGCCAGGGAGGCCAGGAATTGGCAGCGGATTCCCAAATGCTGGCCTTGCCCCGTAAACCTCGCCAACTGCACTCCAGCGATTGGCTGCAGCTGGCACTGGGCCTGGTGCGCCGCCTGGCCATCCTCCGGGCGGAGCCGCGAGAGCTCCGTTCCAGTTATCTAACCATCTGAGGGCTGCAATACTCTTGTTGAACCCCGCTGTTTGGGCATTCCACCATCTAAGCAAGTGTGTTGGCATTTCCTGGCTCCATATTTCTGAGGGTTTACGCGGCTTCACTCGAAACGATTTGGTGGAGATGAGGTTTGACCTTATCTGCGACCGCCTGACGAACCCCCGCGTAAACGTCAGGGCTCAGAACGAGTGTTTGAGTGCGAATTTTGGTTGCGACGACAGGGGGAGTGCTGACAATCACATCCAGATGCGATGGGGTTTTCGCAAACAGGGTGGCAAAGTTAACTGTCGGCCCCTCACCCGATGCCACATAGGCCAGAATTGCAGGGCTCTCATCTGAGCTACCAAGGGCCGCGGCCCATGTCGCAATTGTGTCTGCATCCCTGCCATTTTTATTACCGAAGGCTTCTTCGAAGTATTGGCATTGATCGGCATCGGTAATCGCTCTGCTCATCAGGCTCGCACTAAGTCCGGCAAGTGCAACGGAGGAGTTGTCCTCCGTTGCGCTCGCCGAGCTTGTCCACCCCACCTTTTGCAAAGTTGAAATGAGGTCTGCTAAGCGCACAACACCTTGTGGGGCTGCTTTCACAGCAGCCAACCAGGCGAGCAATATAGAGTATTCAATATCCTGCTTTGATTGTTCGTTTTCGGTGTCCGGGAAGCTAACCAGCACCCCGCCGATAGCCACAAGAGAGTTGGGCATAATAGCTCCTTTGATTAGATATCGAGATCAAGGACGAAATTCGTGGCGTTAGCGCCAAGCTTCTTCAGAACTGCATCTCTGACAGCACCATAGACATCGCTATCCAAAGCTTGCGTCTGTGTTGACTGGGTCAGCGTTGTGCTCGCACTATCGTATGAAAAGAACAGGACATCGGTATTGCTGGTTTTGGCGTTATAATAGAAAGCCATTGTCTTCATCGCGACAGCGCCATCAGTTTCTGTACAAGCACTGATCTGGAAGTTACCTGCCTTGTCCGATGACGAAGCGTGGTTAAACAGCTGAAGGCGGTTATCCTTCTTGGGCAGCCCTTTAAGTGCGGTCATAGTCGCGGCAATAACCGCCCCCTCTGGACCAGTCAGAGCCGCAGCAGCGATTTCGAGAACGGCCTCGTCCATTGTGAAGGACATTTGAGACGCTTTCTTTTCTTCCCAATTGTAGCCTGAAAGCACCCAGCCGATTTTGCTCAAGACCTCACTATAGTACTTATACCAAGCCATGACGTCGGTTTCGCGATCGTATTTCTTGTCGGCCGCCAGCTGCGCCAGCAGCGTAGAGTTTAAGACATCAGATTTATTTTGTTGTGATACACCGGCTACGAAACAAACCAGACTGCCTTTGTCGACAAATGCTGCGGGCTTTGAAATATCCTCCGGGGCGACAGCAAGTTTTTTCGGAAGATCGCGCCCAACATGCGCCTGTTCGGGTTTTGCCAAATCTAGGTTTTCGACTGTTTTAATTGGCATTTTTATCTCCATTGGTAGCGTCCCTGACATCCGCAAAGGGCGCGCATTGCTAGAAACTGATATCGAGTTGGCGGATGTAATTTCGGGCTGAGGCACCAAGTTTCGCGGCGATCTTGTCGCGAATTGAAGCCCAGGGTTTTGCTTGCAGCGCGAGATCGACCGACGAGACATTTACACTTATTTTCTGGTCATGATGGACAAGGAAAAAGCTTTGCCAGCCAGATCGCGCAACATCGAAATCGAGGAAAAATAAACGAGCATTGAGTTGCCCATTCGCATCAATCGTTAGTGGGCAAACAGAGAAGGAGGTAGAAGAGACATCCTGGCTTTGACTGGCCCACCAAGTGGTTAGCATCTGAGCAATGGTTGGTGATGGCGAAGGGTCCCCAAACCCAGACAGAATTTTGGTTAGCTCTGTCGATCGATCAGCACCAACATACGGCTTGGCAATGCTACCAATGCTTGCCGCAGCAGAATTATTTGCTCCGTCTGAAGTGAATGTGCTGTTCGTCGCATCTTCAACAATCCACCAGATTCGGCTGAGCTCCTGTGTAAGCTCTGAGAAATAGAGTTCTGATCCCGGGCTTTCGGCACTTTTTGTTGCAACAGCCTGCGCCCATACCATGCTTAAAGAAAAAGCATCGATCAGGTTTTGCGGGATATCTGGTTTGGCAAAACCTAGAACACTTTGCGCTGTAATGAGTTTTGCTTGAGTCATTTTGGATCCGTGATGCCAAAGTCCAGCGTCGCGGTTGTGATGTGATCGATCACACTCTCACGCATGTCTGCTTCGAGTTGGCTTTTGAAAGTGTTGTAGACGTCGAGGTTCAGCACCGCGGCGAGCGGTGCTGCCTCCAGCTGAATACTGTCACTTTTGTGGATCAAGGACCGCCAGCTATCTCCTTGGAATGTCAAAGAGATGTGAGCGGCAACAGTGACTGGAGCCTGCAAGATTTTAAACAAGGGTCCCATAGTGAAAAGTCGAACTGACCCGGAGACCTGGTTTTCATTCCACCACTGATCCAGCGCTTTAATAGTGTCTGCGGGCGCGTTATCTAGCGCGTCATAAATCGTCGGCAGATATTCGCTTAGCTGCTGATATGTGACCGGCAGAAATGGGAAAGCTTGGGTTGTGAAGTGCAGGAACGCCTCTAAAGCGATTGCAATCGGGGTATCTGGCTTGGATACGGTGTTCGCGTGATAGCTATCAGCCTCTATGAAGACCCAGCCCAAATGCTTTAGCGAGGTAACCATTTCCTCAAAGTATTCGCTTGAGCTGGGATCTGGATTGACCTGCCGCGCATCAGCCTGAGCCTTTGAAAAACTACTGAAGTAAGCGTTGCGAGCAGCATCGCTGGGCGAGGTAAGCTCAATGGCCATGACCCCTGTTGGGGACATGCAAATTTGGGGATTGGTGGTGAGAGACGACATCGTCCTAACCGAGCTCAACGTCTGGATAGGTTGCACAATGCTCTGAAAACTTATCACCCAGCTTCTGAATAATATCAGCCTTCAAAGGCGCGAAGGCTTCCATATTCAACCGGGCCTTCAGATTATGTAGAGTGATCTGGGCGCTGGATGGGTCGATATGCTCAACCAGGCAGGCCACTGAAGAATAGTCCAGGTCCTCAGCTTTATGGAACAACCCTGCGGCCCGCGTTTTCACGTCACTCAAATCCAGTTGAACAGTAACAAGCTCAAATTCAGGGGTGTCGTTTCGCACAGACGTCTGTCCGACGGTCATTTGCAGGAACCCTGCTGATGAAACAGCGCTTTCCCACCAATCGGAAAGCAGTTCATGTCCCCTGCCCTCTTGCATTTGCGGGGAAGTAGTTTGCCGAAACAATACGTTCAGCGAAGCCATCCCGGATTGTTCAACGATAAGGTCTGATAGCGTGGATTTCTCACTAGTGCCTGATGACGACATACTGGATGTGCCACCCTCTACGATTGCCCAACCGAGCTTGCCGAGTTGCATCGTCCAGGAATTAAGAAAGGCACTGCGGTCAGATGTCGGCTTTGACATGCTCGCAGCGCGCGCTGAAGCATTCGCAAAGACCATAGACAAGGCGTAATCATAGTAGGCACTGGCCTCAGAATCTGTTTCGAGAGTCGCTAGAATCTGGTCGACCGCCATTATCACATTCGGCATAGTATCGCTCCTGAATTGGGGGATGAACGGCCAGAGAAGACAATCCCCCCTGGCCAAGAAGCATGATCAAAGATCCAGAACTGTATCGTCGATGTGCTGATCGACTTTCCCACTAATCTTTGAGATCAGAGCGGACTTCTCTCGATTATAGAGATCGAGGTTCAGATTCATCTCAATATTGAACGCGCTAACGTCCAATTTGGCCGTGCTGGACTCGACAAAAAGAGACCGCCAGCTCGAAGCATCAAAATTGAAACCGTAATGGATCATGGAGATATTGGCGGAGTTATTAACTTCAGTCAGCGGCCCCATGGCCATGTTTGCCTTGTCAGCATGTGTACTGGCTTTTTTCCACCAGAAATCCAGGAAGCCTGTTGCCTTAACATCTGGCTGTTTGATCGCATCCAATATACCGGCGAGTTGCTTTTGCTGCTCACCAGACAAGTAAGGATTCAAGATCGATTTGACGATTGTGGCAGGCTCGATCTTGTTAGAACTCTGGTTGTAATTCAAACGCCCGGCATCAGTCACAATCCAGCCAAGGTTCGACAGTTCAGCACGCATCGTTTTGAAATAAGCATCAGAGCTTGGGTCCGGGTTCACGTGCCGAGCTGCTGCTTGAGCGAAAGTGGTTGTGTAGCTCCAGGCATCAATCAAATCCTGAGGCATTTTTGGGTCAGAAAACGCCATTGTTTGATCAACGGCGGTTAGTTTTACCTGCGACATTGTTAGTCCCTATCTTCATGAGCGCCTAGCCGCACTCCGGCTCATCCCCGGATCGGAGATGGTTAACGAACTGCAACAAGTGTGCCAAAATGAAACACTCATAGAATCAAGGACTTAGTTTTTTGAGAGAGTTTGAATATCGTGTCGGACGTGTCCGACATGTTCGCCGGACACGGCCATTAACTTTTTACAGGTTTGAAAGAGAATGGCTTTCACCTCAACGAGCCACTTTGACTGTAAATATAATTATGCTGGCATTGAGCCTTTGCTCGGCCGCTGAGGTCAGCGCTTACTGATCAAACCAGAAGAGCGACTTAATCAGGAACATCACCGCCATTACCCGCAGAGCTTTCCGGATCAAAGTAGAAAAGTCGCGGAATTGTATGGATCTGTCCTTTGTCGTCAGTCTTGCGGATCATGACTGACAAATAGCCGGACATCTCCCATTGCCCGTTAGGGGCCGTCACATAAAGCGGCTGCAGGGCTCTGGTGACAGCTTTGGTTCGTTTTTTCTTGGTTGTATAAACTGGTGCATCCCAGTCTGTAGCTCTGACGCTGGCATTGTATGGATCAAAGGGTGAGAGGTCATACTTTCCTGGCCTGAGAGTACAAATGGAGACAAGCGTCATGTCGGTGACCGTGATCTCCATCTTGTCTTTCTTATTGCCCTTAGCGGTGAGCGCTATTTTGAGCCTATCACCAACATCAAAGTGACATGTTCCCGCCAAACGCCCTTCGCTGTGCAAAGGTGAGCCTTCAGGTGACGAGAACTCATATTGCAGGGATCTGGTGACCTGATCGATATCAAAGGCCAGATTCAAGGTATAGGTTGTATTAGTCATTTTCACTCTCCATCAAAACCAGTTTGGCGTATCCACGGTCCTGCCGTAATTCTCGCAGCTCTGGGTCACCCTGAATTTCGCTAAGGGGATACCCCGACCGGATTGCACGCTCTAGCATTTCGAGCGCTTTTGCTCTGTCCTCTACAATCTCATAAGTGATAGTCGCTCTATAGAGTTGTACCGCTGGGATCGTTTCCTGTGTGAACACGTACTGCAATGCGGTAACGGCCAGATCATGATTGCCCGCTTTGGCCTGATACAGGGCAAGACGACTGTTCAAAGCTGGATGATCACGACGATTGGCCAATTCAGATTCTAACAGGGTAATTGCCCGCCTGTGAGCAAATCTGGCCTCAGCACTTTTTCCGGGCATAAATCGGTACGCATCGCCCAAGTTTGCCCAATACAGATACTTATGCGCGTTCCCCTCGAACTCGAGCGTTCTTTCGAAAGCCTGCGCTGCCTGATCGTATAGTCCAAGAAAAAAGAGGTAGGTTCCAAGATTATTGTAAAGCTCAGAGCGCCCCTCAATGAGAAGGCCAGCCTGAATCGTTTTCACCGCCTCATTGGTTCGGTCTTGCATATGCTGTGCATGAGCGAGTTGTGCATATGATATCGGATTGTCCACAGCCAGTCTTATTGCCTTTTCTAAAACTGCTTCGGCCTCCGAGAACTGTCCTCGCCTTGATAAGAGCTCACCTAAAGTTGTCAGCAAAACAACATCTTCAGGATGCACCTCAATAGCGCGCCGCATTAACAGCAAAGCTGCTTCGACATCACCCTGCTTCTTTAGTGTGCGTGAACGCCCCTCAAAAACGAGCGGATGATCCGAATGCAAGATATCTGCGCTGTCATAGAACTGATGCGCTTTTTCAAAGTCACGCTGGAATTCAGCGGTCCACGCCATAGCAATATGCGCGAGCGCCAAATGTGGATCAGCATCATATGCACTTTGAGCAGTGGCCACTGCCCGGCGCAATGTGGCTGGATCAGTCTCCTGACTGGTATACTCCCGGATCAAGGCCAAGGCTAAGCCAGCGCGCGCTGCTGAATGATCGCTACTTTCAGCCAGGATATCTTCAAAGGTCTTCTGAGCTTCCTCAACAGCCCCTTTTTCTGCAAAGCCTTGTACGAGCTCCAGCCCACGCTCAATGCGCATACTGACAGTGGGAGCAACATTGCTCCTCACGATGGAAGTCGCCCACAGGCCAAAGCACACACTCGCTATTACTATTATCGATTTGAGCCATAGCCAAGTCTGCTTTTGTCGACCCAAGGATCGCAAAAACATGTTTGCGTACTGTCGAGCTTCTTGACGCCAGTTCCGTTGGTCGCGGGCCTCCAGCTTTGCTGAAACTGCGACCATAGAGGCGACCCGGAATCGCCGATCTTTATGTAGCATTGAGAATATCAGATCTTCGATCCAGGTTGAGACTTCAGAGTTGGAGTTCACCAAACGTGGCGGAGCAACATTGAGGATACTGTGGAGTGCGTCACTCAGATTTTCAGCCCCGAAAGGACTGCGTCCCGTGAGCATCTCATAAAAAACAGCGCCTAAAGCAAACACGTCCGTTTGAGCATCTACAGAATGCCCTGAAATTCGCTCAGGTGACATGTAAAGAAGCGTTCCCGTCACATAGTCGGACACTTCTGTTTGAGACGTTGCGGTTGCCAAAATGTCGTCGTGTCCAGACAGTTTAGCCAAGCCAAAGTCAATTAACCTGGAACGTCCATCCTCTCCCAGCATGATATTCGCAGGCTTGATATCGCCATGGTAAACGCCCTGCCCATGCGCTACTAATAACGCACTTGTTAGCTCCGTCATGATCTTGATCGCTTCATCGACTGGAAGTGGACCGTGGAGCAGGCGCTCTGAAAGAGGCCGTCCCGAAACGTATTCCATGACCAGAAAAATCATACCGTTATGCTCAAGGCATTCAAACAGCGTAACAATGCCCGGATGAGACAGGCGAGCTAGCAGGCGCGCTTCCCGAAGGATCGTTTTGACCTGATCATCACTTCCACGTTGTGGTTTCAATGATTTCAGTGCCACAACCCGATCCAATATCGGGTCGTACGCTTTTAGCACAACCCCATGAGCGCCTGCTCCAAGCGTATCTTGAACCTCGTATTTTCCTATATATTCCAGCCCTGCGCCCCTTTGCCAGAAATCTATGATAAGTGCTCCATTCACCTTCTCTGTTGGATCATCTTGACCTGTATACGTGACTATAGAAAGCTATTTCAAGCATATAGAAAAAGGGGGCGAAGTTATTGACAAATACCGATAAGAATAGCGCTCTTACGGCTAGCACTTTAGGTCCGCAAAATTCTTCTGCGATTAAGCTTTCCGATCTCGACGCCACCGTACTTTGTCTTGGTATCATCTGGCACCCGAGTCGCGACCGAATAGGCGAAGTTGCGCGTTTGGTTTTTGATAAAGCCGGTAACGCTGAACTATCCAGGCTAGTGCCAATCTTTGGACATCCTAATGAGGACACGTCTCACCCACTATTAGACAAGCATATTTCCAGAACACCAATCACAATCTTTCGACATGGACCTCGGAGCTTCAGATTTAGCTACTCCAAGCCGTCTGTTCGCGTAACTGTAAACGGACGCTCCATTGCCGAAACCTTTACCGCTGAGATGGATGAACTCGGCGCAGATATTGTTATCAACATAGCTGATACAGTTGTGTTGTCCTTGTTTTATGCATCAACAAGCCTGTTCAACCAAAACCAAGACACTGACTTAGGGTTTCTGGGCATCAGTCGGTCACTGACAGATATTCGCGGCTCCATCCAGCAAATAGCAAATACGGAAATTCCTGTTCTGATACGTGGTGAAACCGGCACAGGAAAAGAGCTTATTGCAAGAGCCATCCACGATGCCAGTACGAGCGGCTCGCAAGAGCTCGTCACATTCAATATGGCAACGCTTTCATCTGAGCTTGCGCCTGCTGAACTTTTTGGTGTCAAGAAAGGCGCGTTTACCGGCGCAGATCACGACAAGATCGGCCTGTTTGAGCAAGCAGATGAGGGCACTCTTTTTCTGGATGAAATCGGAGATACACCTCCAAGCGTGCAACCGATGCTGTTACGGGCACTTGAGCTTGGTGAGATCAGGCCGGTTGGAGGCACCAAGACCCGCAAAGTGCATACGCGCATTATTGCGGCAACCGACCGCGATCTTGACGCCCATGATGGAAAACCAGCCTTCAATCAACCATTATTGCAAAGACTGCAGGGCCTTACGATCGACATTCCGCCTTTAAGGGAACGGCGTATAGATATTGGGTTACTTCTGCAGCTAATGCTAAAAGATTTCCCGCAGGTCTATGCTGCTATATCCGCAGGGATGGTTGAAGAACTGGCGATGTATAACTGGCCCGGAAATGTCCGCGAATTACACAACATCGCGCGAAGCTTAAGCCTTGGTCAGCCTGTGCGGTTACAGGCGGCATCAGTGGAGCCCACTCATAACAAAACCATAAAAGACCCGGCGCCCCCTCCAACCCGGCAAACACGCACAGGGTCCTACAAACATATCACCGAAGTTGATGAAGCCTCCCTTTTAACCGCCCTGAATGAGACAGATTGGGTTATCATGGACGCCGCGCGCAAGCTTGGTATCTCCAGAACCTCCCTCTATGAGCTTATGGCGAAATCGTCTGTTGTGCGGCGTGTTGAAGACATTTCGACAGATGAATTGCGAACAGTCATTGCATCAGTACCCGGGGGCGTTTCCGCTTGGGCCAAACATTTACGCGTTGGAAAATCTGCACTTCAAAGAAAAGTACGCCAGATATCAAGCTCTTACGCACCACCGCAAACTTCTGACTAAATACATTCCTGCCCCAAACGATGCTGGAGGCCCGGTCGCGTTTGATTGATGCCTCCGCAAGAAGTAAGTACAGCAAGCAAGCTTGATCCCTCTACGCCCCGGCTTTCCCTTTAACGTGCTGGTGCTCAGATTTAAGAGAATGTGGAAGCTACGACTGAAGCTCACGCCCGCGAAGACATACTTTTAGGCTTATCAGCGCTGCAAAACCTTTTGCTAGGAACTATCAAAAGAACTGCTTTGATTTTAACGGCCTGACCAGACGGGCAGTCTTTTTTCCTTGAAAGCCTGCGCACCTTCAAGTCCATCCTGACTATCCAGCATTACATCTATCTGCTGCTGCTTTATGCCTGAGTGAAGATTGTACTCGTGAGCACGAACAACTGTTTTCGAGGCCTTCAGCGATAGAGGAGCAGAATGTGATATCTCACCCGAGAGACTTATCGCGATTGATAAGGCCTGGTTGTCTGAACAGAGACGCGTAACCAGCCCCCAAGCTTCGGCAAGTTCAGCTGAAATCTCACGGCTGGCCAGAATCATATCCAATGCACGAGCCTGACCGATGCGTTGGGGAAGACGCTCTAATCCGCCGGCCAAAGCGGCTTGTCCTATCCTGGGCTCTGGCAAGCAGAAACGCGCTGTAGCGTCAGCAACTATAAGATCGCAGGCTAAGGCAAGTTCCAACCCACCGCCAAAGACCGCGCCATGAACAGCGGCAATCATCGGCTTGTCGAGCCAGCGAGCGGTTAACCCTCCGAAACCTGTTTCGGGTAGAACGACACGCTCACCTGGGCTGACCAACCCCAAATCCATTCCGGCGCAAAAGTGCCGACCATGGCCGAGGAGGATACCGACAATACAGCTATCGTCCTGAGCAAATTCATCAAAGGTTTCTGACATTGCATAGCATGTATCGAGGTCCAGCGCATTGGCCTTCTCCGGCCGCTCAATCGCAACAACAAAAGCAGATCCGTAGCGGCTTACTGCATGTCCAGACCGTTGTTCAAATTCCAGGTTCATTGTCTCACTCATCTTTCAGCTTGCTCTTTTTACAAATCGACACTACTTTAAATCACCTAATAGTGACTTAAGGCACCAAAGAGTGCATATAGGAGGAAATAATGTGGAGCAAACCATTTGCGGTGGCGATGTTGGGTTCAGTGTCTGTCATGGCACTCGTAGGCATGGCCGCTGAAGCACAATCGCAAGAGACAACGACCACAGTTGAGACATCTGAAAGCGATGTGACGGAAGCCAAGCGCTATGAAACCATCACTGTAACGACCCGTAAGCGTGAAGAGTCGCTTCTGGATGTTCCAGATTCGATCTCGGTCTTCAGGGCTGATGTTATTGAGGCGGCAGAAATCAACGAAGTCGCTGACTTTGCGCAACTCACACCCGGCGTCGTGACACAACAGGGATTCCAGGGCGGGGACCGTCCGATCATAGTTTTCCGCGGGGTTGGTCAGATTGGTGGGAATGCCCCATCTGTCGTTCTCTTGTCAGACGGAATTTATCTGCCTGCTGGGGACCCATTGCGAAACCAGCTTTTCGACATTGAACAGATTGAAGTTGTGAAGGGGCCTCAAGGCGCTCTTTACGGACGCGATACAATTGGCGGGGTGATCAATGTTATCACAAAAGCGCCAGGCGATAACTTCGAAGGCAGTGGTCAGGTCTCGATCGGCAGCAAGGATGAGGTTTCTGTCGCTGGCGCGGTCAATGTCCCGCTTGTCGAAGGCAAACTTTATGGTCGCCTTAGCGGCTCTTATCTCGAGACTGACGGTTTCTTTAAAAATCTGGCGGGAACGGATCAGGAGTTCCGTGAAGAACACTTCCTGCGTGGTCGTTTGTACTGGGCGTTTAGCGATACTGTAAATGCAGACTTGCGCGTCTCTCTGAACAGCTTCGAGAATGGCTCGAACGCCGCCTATTATGCGACGGCAGGTGACAGTCGAATTGACGATGTTGGCGGCATTTTGAATGCTGTCGACTTTGAAGACCATATCAATGACCGCGAAGTCTTTGATGCAGCCTTGAAAGTTGAGGCGGATCTGGGCTTTGCAACCCTGACATCGATCAGTCAGTATGTGGATAGCGA
The DNA here is from genome assembly GCF_045287255.1 of Hyphomonas sp. FCG-A18. Lineage (GTDB taxonomy): Bacteria > Pseudomonadota > Alphaproteobacteria > Caulobacterales > Hyphomonadaceae > Henriciella. Next base: position 247,482 of record NZ_CP137142.1, on the reverse strand, counting down.
CAACACGCTTATTCAAGACGCTGATTTTGCCCTGTCACCAGGGATACAGATCGTTCGAACCAGTGACACACTCTATTCAGCGCTTTCGCAAGAACTTCGTCTCACCTCACGGGCCGATCAACCTGTGCGCTGGATTGCGGGCGTGTTTGCCGAAACCAGTGAAAGCGACTTCTCTTTCTCCGATGAAGAAATCGAAGTTGGTCTAGGCAACCTTGGTGGCCGGGCCACCGAAGCCGAAGGTAATCGCCTGGGCGTGTTTGCGCAGGTCGACATCGATCTTACCGATCGACTGACCGCCACCGGGGCACTGCGTTATGATAATGATGAGCAGACCCAAATCCTGATCTCAGGTGGGAATCTGGAGCGCGAGCAAAACACAGAGCGCGTGTCGCCAAAGGCCTCTCTGAGCTATCGGTTCTCCGATACGCTGACCGGCTATGTCACCTATGGTGAAGGGTTTCGCAGTGGTGGATTTGATGCCGCAAGCGCCATACCATTTGATGCGGAAGTTCTCAAATCGATTGAAATTGGCACCAAAGGTGTCTTCCTTGATGGGCGCTTGCGCGCCGATGCTGCGATCTACAAGATTGAGTATTCCGATCAGCAAGTCGCCTCAGTGATCACCGATCCTGATACAGGAAACCTGATCACGACCACGTCCAATCTGGGTGAGAGTGAGCTTTCCGGTGTTGAACTGAATCTCTCGGCCATTCTGACAGACAATTTCGAGATTTTCTTCTCCGCTGATGCCATCGATGCTGAGATTACAGCCGCCCCGGGTGATCTGAACCTTGGCAATCGCACGCCATTCTCAACCGATTACACGGCCACACTGGGCGGGCAGTACACAACTGCGCTGAACGCTGAGTGGGATATGCTGGCCAGAGCACAATACTATTATCAGGGCACCCAAGCCTGGAACCAGGCCAATACGCTGGAGCAATCGCCGTATGGACTGCTATCAGCCCGGGTTGCGGTATCTAATGATCGCTGGACGCTAGCACTATCGGGCGAGAACATTCTTGATGAGGAGTTCAATGATCAGGTGTTTGAACTGCTGCCTATGATGCACTTCGCGCATGGTGGCCTGCCAGCCCGTTGGCGCGCCACACTATCAGCGAAATTCTAGGTTCGTCCCCGGCGTGGGTATCCTGATGGCTTCTAGGCTTCCATGCCAGCCATCAGGATATCCATGACCGCATCTGAAGCCCCTGATGGGGTCAACTTTCCATCGATGTTGTACCACTTAAAGATCCAGTCAACGGCGCCATTCAGCGTATGAACAGCGAACTTCGGGTCATGGCTTTGCAAACCTGAGCCGCGCCCCTGTTCGAATATCTTGGCCAGCCGCTCATCGTTCTCACGGCGCCGGCCCTGTATTTCTGCCCGTTGATCATCTGGTAGGATGTGGACTTCACCAACCAGTCGATCTGTTGGGACCAGATTCTCAAACATGCCGGTAATGTAAGCCCCCGCATAAGTCCGAAGCTTGTCTGCTGCAGAACCACTGAGAGTTTCCGCCTCATCCAGAGCAGCGCTTTGCAGGTCCAGCCAGAGACAGAAAATCTCATACAGAATCTCGCCTTTGCCAGAGATATATCGATACAGCGCTTTCTTGGTTACGCCCAAGCTTGCCGCGATCATATCGAGCGTCGTGCCAGCATAGCCATTCTCATGAAAGGCGTGAGCAGAGGCCTGGATCAGCGCGGCGCGCTTACGGTCAAACTGGCGTGTCCTGTCGAAGACATCGTGATCAGGTTTCTGGGATTTGGCGTCAACCATAATGCTTGTCGTCCTTCAGCGGTGAATCGTGCGTCCTAAACATATTCAGGCTTTACGTCAGAGCACAAATAGCATAGTGGTGTCAAAAGTCACCGAAGAGTGATTTAAGGAGGTTTGCCTGGATGCAACTTGAATTCGTCGAAGCAAATGGTTTTGAAACCGCTGTCTATGAATGGGGCAACCCATCAGGGCCTGCCGTGTTGTGCGTGCATGGTCTGGGTGGGCAAGGCCAAAGCTTCCGTAAAATTGCAGACCACCTTGCCTCAGAGTTTCGTATCGTGGCCCTCGACCTAATCGGGCGCGGGCAATCGATATGGGCGAACAATCCAGAAGCAGACTATAATTTCGCGACATATAGCCAGATCATCACGGACGTTCTGGCGCATAAGCGCATCGACACCTTTCATTGGATTGGGATTTCGATGGGCGGTGCGCTTGGTATCCATCTTGGGAGCGGGCGGCTTCGAGCGCGAATCAAATCCCTGACGCTAAATGATATCGGGCCAAGCCTTGAGGATAGTGTGGCGCAGGCGATCCAGACGGCTGTTTCCACACCGACACGCGTTGCCAAGTTTTCAGACCTCGTCACGGCGTATGAAAGCATGTTTGCAACCTTTGGTATGAAACCATCAGATGGGCGCAGTTGGCAGGATATGGCCCTGGATGGCGCGCGCCGAACCGAGGATGGTGGCTGGACCCTCCATTTCGACCCCCGGGTGGCGGACCAGTTTACGCATGCCCGGGCAGACTATGAGCAGGTTGAGGCTTTCCGGAAGCTGGAGCTTCCGATGCAAGTGTTTTGGGGCACAGACTCAACTGTGCTGACCCGCGAAGGCCTCAACGCCATGCGCCATGAACAGCCCGAACTGACCATTATAGAGGTCGCAAATGTCGGTCACGCGCCGCTTCTCGATCGTGATGAGGATCTGGATGCGATCCTCCATTTCTTGCGCAGGTCAGAACTCGTTGCACAAACAGGGGGTAAAGCATGAGGGCTTCCATGCTGCTGCTAGAGGCGGTCGCCTCCCATGCTATGGCCCGGGCAAGCACGCCCGCAGTTCATGATGCGAGCGGCCCCGTATCCTGGGCATCTTTCTGGCAGAAAATCTGCGCTAAAGCCGATGAGTTGGTCGATCAGGGGGTGAAACCAGGCGATCGTATCGTGCTGTGGGCAAAACCAAGCGCAGACTATCTGGCCGCCATTCTGGCTTGCGCGCGGGTTGGGGGCATCTGCACACCGCTGTCACTGATGCTGAACCAAAGAACGGTTTCGAATTTGCTGGCAGATGCTGAGCCAAAGGTCATTCTGGTTGATGACCCGAGCAACGGAACATGTGGCGGGTTCGATCATCTGAAGACGGTGCCGACTGTAGCCTCTATCACAGCATCTCTTGCACCAATGCCAGTCCGTCATGAAGCAGCTATAATCTCAGCCGACTCTGCGATGAGCCTGATTTATAGCTCAGGCACAACGGGCACGCCTAAAGGGATCTTACACAGCCGCACAGCTCGCGACTTCTATGGGATCATCTTCGCACTGGAGTATGGCATTACGCGCGATAGTGTGACGCTGCTGGCCACACCGCCATACTCAAACGGGACATGGATGATGGCTCTGCCAACCCTGTTTCAGGGGGGCTGCTGTGTTGTTGCCCCAAAGTTGAAGACGCCGGATATTCCCGATCTATTACTTTCCCACGGCGTTACACATGCCTTTCTCGTGCCAACGCAGCTTGATGCCTTGTTCGCTGATGGTCCACGTGCGCTCGGCAAGTCCAATCTGACCATTGTGTCGGCCGGGTCCTTTCTCCCCCTTAAGACCAAGCGCGCAATTCTGGACACCGATGATGTCCGCTTGTTTGAGCTCTTCGGAAACACCGAAGGTGTGTGCTCCATCCTTCGCCCAGAGCAGATGGACGTAGGCTTTGATAGTGTTGGTACAGCCATCACAACCGGCAAGATTGCGGTTTCTGAGTCAGGAGAAATCCTTGGACGAAATGCCTTGCAGTCGATGGGGTACTTCAACCGCCCCAGACTAACTGAGGCGCTATGGGTCAAGGCTGACGATGGCGGGCAACCCTTTGTCCGATCCGGTGACTTGGGGGCCATCGGGGATGATGGCTTCCTGCGCCTCAAGGGGCGTCTTAAGGACATGATCGTCTCGGGCGGCATCAATGTTTATCCCGCAGACATCGAAGAGTTTTTGCGTGAGCATGAGGATGTCGCCGATGCAGCGGTCACAGGAGCGTCTCATGAAAAGTGGGGCGAGACACCTGTCGCATACGTGCTTCTGAAGGCAAATGCGTCAACCGATGCGGACGCACTCAAAGCCTGGGCCAACAGCCAGCTAAACAAGCACCAGCGGCTGCAAGATGTGACGATCCTGGATGATTTCCCCCGCAACGCCTTGGGCAAGGTCATCAAAGCTGAACTTGGCGATCAGACAAAGGAAGGGGCAAGCAATGCCTAAAGACTGCACGCTGCTGCATGATGGCTTGGTCCTGAACTACAAGCTTTGGGAAGGGGCGGGGCCGACCCTTATCATTCTCCATGGCTTGGGATCTGGCGGTCGTCAATTTGAGGACGATGCGGCCGTTTATGCTGCTGCAGGCTACCGCGTGATTGTTCCGGACCTGCGCGCTCATGGCCAGTCTGAGGCGCCCACGCCGATGACACCGGGGGCCATGCATGTCTCTGTCATGGCCGAAGACATTCTGGCTTTAATGGCCGATCTGCAGCTGCCAGCCGCCCACTTCATCGGGAACTCCATGGGCGGGGTTGTCGCACTGGCTATCATCAAGAAGTCGCCGGAAAGCGTGCTCTCTTTGGCGACCTTCGGGACCACTTATGACTTGAGCTTCCCGGCTATCGTACCTTTCATTCAGGCCCTCACCGGACGGCTCATGGGCTCAAAACGCCTTGCCAAAGTGACCGCCAAGACCGTCACCAAGCATGATCGCACACGTGATCTGATTCTGGAAATCTATCCCGATCTCGACATCGGCATGGTGCATGCCGTTCAAAAGACATTGCGGAAGTACGATTATATTGAGACCGCGAAGTCCTTTGCTGGCCCGATAACAATCTTGCGCGGCGATGGGGACACGGCCATTAACAAAGAGTTACCGCGAACTCTTTCAGCGCTGCAATCGCTCGATAATGTCACTGTCAGCGACGTGACTGATGCTGGCCACTTCACCAATACAGACCAGCCTGAGCGCGTGCAGGGCCTCATCCTGGATCATTTGTCAGGGGCGAGCGCATGACCCCTGCTTATCTGATTGATGGGGACAAGCGACATTTGGGTCGCCTGGCGCTGTATAGCCTGCCAGCAATACCGCTTTCCATCATGATTGTTCCCGCCACAGCGCTTGTGCCGATCTTCTATACGGGGACATTCGGTCTTGATCTGGCATTGGTTGGATTGGTGCTGCTTGCTGTACGTTTGTTTGATGCACTGACAGACCCTGTTGCTGGATACTTGTCGGATCGCACGCGCACTCCGATTGGTCGGCGCAAGCCTTGGCTTCTCGCTGGCGCACCCATTCTCCTTATTGGCGTTTGGTTGCTTTTCGCACCGCCGCTATCGCCGGGTCTGGCTTTTCTGGCTGGTGCCAGCGCACTGACCTACCTTGGCTGGACGCTAATCCAAATCCCCTATTGGTCATGGGGAGCCGAAATCGGTCGCTCCTATGATGAACGCACAACGGTTAGCGCCTTTCGAGAGTCCGCTATGATTTTCGGGATTGCGCTGGCATCACTCGCACCGATCATTGCGGCAAACTACGGTCATGGGATTGACCGGGTGACAATGTTTGCGCTGGCTGGATTGGTCACACTGCTTTTGCCGATCGCGCTTGGGCTGTCCATGTTCAGCTTTCGTGAGCCTCAGGACCATTCCGGTCAAGCCGCAGACTGGACCGCTCTGGGCCAGGTTCTGAAGACTAATGCACCTTTCCGCCGTTTGGTGATTGCCTTTGCAATTATCGAATTTGGCAAAGGGGCCAGCATTGCGGTGATGCCATACTTGTTAAGCTATTACTTTAGTCAGGCCGAGTTGATTGGCCTTGTGCTATTGATCCCCTATGTCCTGATAATTGCATCCACGCCTTTCTGGCTGATGATCAGCCGCCGGGTTGGCAAACACAAAGCGATTGCGCTCTCGCTATTCTTGTCTGCCTTGCTGCTTTCGGTCGCCATCGTGCCACTGGGCCGTGAGGACGGATTGATCTTTCTCGCGATTGAATGTGCAGTCGGGTTGACTGCTGGGGGCTTTGCGGTTTTGCCCTATGCCATCGTTGGCGATACGGCCGATCATTACGCCGATCAGACGGGCGGTGATCCGATGCTCGCCACACACTTTGCGGCCTGGAGCTTTGTGCGCAAGCTTATGCTGGCGCTGGCTGTCGGCATCGCGCTGCCGCTGCTTGCCTTGGCTGGCTTTGATCCCAAGGCTGAGACAGTTGAGAATGTGGAAGCCACCAAATGGCTGTTCATCGCGCTGGCCGCCCCGTTCTACCTTGCGGGTGTTGCGTTGCTGGCAAGCTTCCCTCTCACCAAAGAAAAACACGATGCCATCGTGACCCGCTTGGCGTCGCGAACACCACAGACTGCTTCTGGAGAAACGCATGGACATTGATGGAGCTGTCGCCATTGTTACTGGGGGCGCATCCGGTCTCGGTCGCGCGACAGTGGAGCGTTTAGCGAAGCAAGGGGCGCGTGTGCATGCCTTCGATCTCGCATTCGATGAGGGGTTCAACGATACGCACCCGGGAACCGCCCATGTTGTCGACGTTTGCAATTCCGACACAATCACCTCAGCTCTTGATCGCATTTACGAAACAGACGGGCACCCCTCCATTCTGGTCAATGCTGCCGGGAAAGCCGCGCCCTTTAAACGGACCTATGGCCGTAACGGGCCGTTTTCGCTTGATGTCTTTCAGCGAATTCTGGAGATCAATCTCGTCGGCAGTTTCAATTGCGCGCGCCTAGTCGCCGAGCATATGGCCCAACGCGAAACCACGCCGCGGGGTGAGCGCGGCGTGATCATTCATGTTGCTTCAATCAACGCATTTGATGCTCCGCTTGGTACGGTTGCCTATACGGCTGCAAAAGCGGGCGTTTCAGGGATGACTCTCGCCATGGCACGTGATCTTGCCCCAGTCGGGGTCAGAGTGTGCTGTATCGCCCCGGGTAGTTTCGAGACTCCCATGCTCATGGACGCCTTTTCTGGCGACCCCAGTTCACTTTTGGAAACCGTCCCTTTCCCGAACGATCAGTTGGGTGACCCGGATGAGTTTGCCTTTCTGGTTGAGCATATTTGTCAGAATCCGATGCTGAACGGCGAAACTATTCGTCTGGATGCCGCCGCCCGCCTTAAATAGGAGATTGCGCCATGCGAGACACCGATGTGCTGTACGACCTTAAGGACGGCTCCGTTGCTGTCCTGACGCTTAATCGTGTAAAATCACGCAATGCGCAGGACACGCAGATGCTCTATGCCGTCCATGATGCGTTTGAACGCGCAGCTCACGATCCTGCCGTCAAAGTCATCGTTCTAAAAGCCAATGGCCCACATTTCTCTGCGGGCAACGACCTTAGTGAAGCCGATCAGGCCCAGAATCTCGCTGAGCATCGCACGCTTGGCCTATGGGGTGATTTTTCAGCCCCTGGACAAGAAGGCATGATGGGCCGGGAAAAGGAAATCTATATTGAAGTGGCTGAACGCATCAGGGCCATACCAAAGCCTACAATCGCCGCAGTTCATGGGAAGTGTATCTCCGGCGGGCTGATGCTGGTTTGGCCCTGCGATATCATCGTGGCCAGCGAAGAGGCGCAATTCATCGACAATACCATCGTCATGGGTATTCCGGGCGTTGAATGGTTTGCCCACCCATTTGAGCTTGGTAGCCGTAAGGCGAAGGAATTGCTTTTCAGTGGCGATCCAATCTCCGCGCAGGATGGCCATAGACTTGGCATGGTCAACCATGTCGTGCCAAAGTCCGAACTGGATGCGTTTGCTCTCGCGCTCGCCAATCGTTTCTCAGCAAACGCGTCCTTTGCTCTGAAGTTGGCTAAAGAGGCCGTGAACCAAACTGCGGATGCAATGGGACGCAAGGCAATCCAAGATAGCGCCTTCCTCGCTCATCAACTTGCTCATAACCACGCCAGGGAGCTGTTTGGACTTCCAATCGACCCAACACGTTTGGACCCGGCGATAGTCAAAGGCACAAAATACGAGCAGTCGTAGCGAAGGAGTTGTCAGCGGAACTTGCTCTTAATGACCGCGATCTAGCGTCTTTGGATGACTAAATCGCCGTTTCGCTATTTCAAAACATCGCCTGAGATCATCCAACTTGCTGTGATGATACACGTTCGGTTTCCGCTTTCATTGAGGAATGTCGAAGACCTACTCCATGAACGTGGCATCGATATCTGTCATGAAAGCGTCAGGACTTGGGTCGATCGATTTGGCCCAATCTTGGCCGGCAAGATCCGAAGTCGAAGAGCGTCGTATATGCGACAGCATACTCAATGGCAGTGGCACTTGGATGAGATCTTCGTGAAAATAAACGGCGTTCAGCACTACCTCTGGCAGGCTGTCGATCACGAGGGCGAGGCGCTGGAAAGCTACGTCACCAAGACCCGCGACAATCGAGCCGCCCTTACGTTTTTGAAGAAAGCGATGAAACGATACGGCGCTCCCAAGGTCATCACAGACCGAGTTCGCTCTTATGGCGCCGCCATGAACCACATCGAAAATAGCGACCGCCATCTCAACAACCGGGCTGAAAACAGTCACCTATCGTTTCGACGACGAGAGCGGACCATGTCGCGATTTCGAAGAATGAGCAACCTGCAGAAATCCGCATCGACCCATGCTTCGCTCCACAATCACTTCAATCTAGACCACCATCTCAACCGCAAACAGACCTTCAAAACTCAACGTGACGCCGCGCTTGTCCAATGGCGCGAACTTCTCGCTGCCTAGAAGGTCTCAAACCAACGATGCTGGAGCGCCTTGTACATCCAGCAGCTGCCTTGAGCCTAGAGGCGCAACATGCCTTTCACATCGATCCGCTCACGAATAATCTCGATCTCGGATGGACTCGGAAGCGGTGTTTCTTCCACATTCTCAGGAATGATGAGGTCAAAGCCCGTTTGCGCAATAACCTCATCTTTGGAGACACCAGGGTGAAGGTATTTAAGGCGAAGCGCCTTTGACGTCTCATCAAAATCCATCACACAGAGCGGCGTAATCACGAAAACAGGTCCCCCGCCAGGTAGCCCTAATTCCTTCCGGGCGTTCGCACCGCCTTTATGCCAGCCGACAGCCGAAACGAAATCGCACTGCTCCACAAAGACCCGCTTATTATGCGTGTTTGTATAGATGTAATAGCGGCCCGCCTGCGTCGCCATGGTTGTCGAGCCCAACGAGCCTGGCCCCCGGAAGTCCAGTTTCTTGTGGTCTTTGCCCAATCCTATCAGATTTGTGTTGCCGAACTTATCAATTTGAATGCCGCCGACGAAGAAGGCCGTCGAGTGCTTTGCGGCAAAATCGAAGCACTCATGATGAAGATAAAACCCTTCGGTGAATCGATAAAACCGCCAGTCCATAGCCGACTCACAATCTTCGATCTGACGTTCCTCGTGAACATTGATTTGCGACATTGTGGTTTGAATACGCATGTCCGGAGCATGGGTTTGATTAGCCAAAAAGACACCGACGCGCACTTCCGGAATGCCAGCAGGAAAGGAGACCGCATCTTCATTTTTCATCTGTCGGGCAATGAATGCCGCAATGAGTTCTTTTCTGGTGTGATCGACCGTTGTGCCACTCATTCAAATTCTCCATCCACTCATTTTCAAAGTCTTATGCCTCTCGAAACGGCGTTAAGCGGTCTCGTTAATCCCACGCATCCAGATGATCTTGCGTTCGATGAAACGCCATTGCCCATCGCGCTTTACGAGTTTGTCTTCAAACATGGCCCGGTTCTGGATGGGTTTTCCCTGCCGTCTGGAGTGCGCATCGGCATCTGCATAAGAGTATGAGCGTGCATGGCTGCTTTCAATTTCGATTACCGGCATGTGCAAGAGATGACGCAGGCCCTCAACCGGTGCCTTCAAGCGTTCAGCCCAATCTGTGTAGCAGGCCCGAATAGCCTCTTCACCAACATGAAGGCCATTAAACTCAAGCGTCGCATCATCCCAGAACAAATCGACGATTTCACCAACGCTGCCGGAATCAACGAGGAAGCAATACTTCGCCAAATGGTTTTGGATTTTTTCGTATTCAGTGAGCATGTTTGTAAAACCATTGAAAAGTTGACTTGGATTAAGCCGTTATCTGAGCAGCTCGCCCGCGACGATGAGCTCCCTAATCTCGCGGGTACCTGCACCAATCTCCAAAATCTTGGCGCACCGATAGAGACGATTGATTTCAGTCTCGCGCATAAAGCCCATGCCGCCATGAATCTGCATCCCGTTATCCATGACGCGATTGACGGCCATTCCGGACAACAGCACGCTGGCAGCCGTGCGCATGTGGATCTCCCCACGCCCGCCCTCACCTTCTTTCATCTCACAACACTCTTTCAGGACCTGATAACAGAAGGTCCGTGTTGTCGCGGTGTCTGTGTACATATGGGCCAGCATCCGCTGAACGAGTTGATGATCACCAATGGGGCGATCAAATTGTTTGCGAGTCTTTGCGTACTCGATTGATATCTCCAAAGCACGCTCGCACAGGCCGACGCAGTGCGCGGACAGGATTGCTCGCTCAAGGTCCAATCCACTCATCAGAACCCTGACACCCTCATTCTCTTTTCCGACGAGATTCTCAGCAGGCACAATGCAATCATCGAACAAGAGCTCGCCGGTCGCACTCCCGCGATACCCCATTTTGTCAAGCTTCTGAGCAACTTTGAAACCCGGAAAATCCTTTTCTATGACAAAGGCTGAAATACCGTGCGCCCCTTTCTCAGGATCGGTTTTTGCATAGACCAGCATCACATCGGCTTCTGGCCCATTCGTTATGTACAGCTTGCGGCCATTGAGGATGTAGGAATCCCCGTCCTTTCGGGCCTTCGTTGCCATGCTGCCCAGGGCATCGGATCCTGCACCAGGTTCCGTCAATCCCAACGCACCAAGAAACGCGCCATTGCAAATCTTGGGGAGGTACTTTTCCTTGAGAAGGTTGCTGCCATTGCGGCTCAGATTATGCGCAAACAAATTGTCACTTGCGATATAGTTTAGCGACATGGACGGGTTCCATTTCGCCATGGCATGTGCCGCCAACGCTTGTGCAGTGTCATCAAGCCCCGCGCCCCCTAACTGAGTTGGGACAGTTATGCCGAGAATCCCGATATCGGCGAGCTTACGATAGGCTTCCCGCGGGAAATGGTCTTCATTGTCCATCTCATCGGCGAGGGGGTGTAAGTTGTCTCGAGAATATTTATCAACTAAATCAAAGATTTGCTGATAGTCTTCATTGAGGCCGTATCGTCTGACATCTACCATGTTTTCTTCTCAATTATGGTCTTGCTGGGAAGGGGGCTGACTGAAGGCGCGTCAAAGCCATGCAACGAAATCGCGGGATCCGTTTCTGAGCTTGTCGCCGGCCATCGCAATTTGTTCAGCGTAAAGCTCGATCACTTTGTTTCGAACGGTCTTTTGTGTGTGTGTGATCAGCCCACTTTCAATGGTCCAAATGTCGCGACTGATCAGGATGGCACCAATGCGTTCATGAGGCTCCAACGCCGCATTAATCGATGCGGTCTCTTCAAGAAGACCTTGTTCGATGTCACAATCAGAAAGCCCTACGGCTCCCTGGCTGAGCGTGCAGACGAGGACAGGTTGCGTGAGCCCCAAACCGACGAGCACCTGTTGCTCAGTAATGGCTAAAGCCGCGAAGAGAGACTCGATTGGGCCGGGCGCCACATACTTACCCTTCGCCGTTTTGAATGTGTCCTGCATTCGCCCAATGATGAACAGGTTCCCATCATCATCGAGGACGCCCTTATCCCCGGTGTAAACCCAGCCCTCACGGAAGGTTTTCCGGGTATTGGCTTCGTCGTTGAAGTAACCGAGCGCAACCGCGGCACCACGTCCGATCACCTCCCCATCAGACCCAATCTTCAGCTCGAAGCCGGGGGCGACTGTTCCAACGCTACCTGAGACACGTTGACCAGGCCGTTGACTGGTAAGCGGGACAATTTCCGTTTGACCATAAAAATCCAGAACCTCAACACCGAGCAAACTGAACGTGTCTTTGATGTAAGGCGCAGACAGCGCACCGCCGCTGATACAGCAGGTGGCAGCGGAAAGTCCTAAAAACTGCACAACCTCTTTGCGAAATGCTTGATCCTGATCCTGTTCAAGTTTTGCGACGAAATCATCCGCGTTGGCCGCAAATCTCTCTATCGCCACCTGCAACATCCGTTCCCATATACGTGGCACGCCAAGCGCCAGCGTTGGCTGCACTGCTTGAAGGTCTTCGAAGAAATAGGCGGGACCTCGGCTAACCGTTATATTGCCCCCCATGGACAAAGCTTGCAGCACCGTCACTTTCTCACCAATATGGGCAAGCGGCAGATGGCAAAGCAACCGAATTTCCGGCAGACTTTCCTGAAGGTTTATCTTTGAAAATGCCTCAGCAATATGCCCAAGGGTTCGCAGCGAATGCATTACGGCTTTGGGGTTTCCGGTTGTTCCCGATGTTAGAATGAGGCAGCAAAGGGCACCAATGTCCGGCTGATTTAGTGAAGCATGCTGTTTGCCCATCGCCAAGAATTCGTCATAGGAAATCGCCCCCAGAGGCGCCTCAAGGCTTGGCAAGGCAACAATTGTCACCCCAGACGGAACCCGGTCCTTCACGGCCTCCCAGTTTGCAGCGGGGCCCAAAAATAAGACTTGCACATCCAGAAATGTCAGCGCGTATTCAAACTTGTCCGCCGACATGGACGTAAATAGGGGCGCGGATACGTGTCCACTCATCATGATCCCAAGATCGGTTAGGATCCAATCTGCCGAGTTATCGGCCAGGATTGAAACACGTTTTCCAGACTTCCCCAGCATCGCCTGCAGGGACGCCGCAATAGACCGCACACGATCCAACGCTTGTGACCAAGTATAGGATCCATTGACCGCATCGATAAGAAACAGCTCATCGGGTTTTTGCACCACAAATGAGTGAAATTGATCAAGCACGCTTGTTTTGGATGTTACCGTTTCAACAGCCATGATTTTCGAAGCGTCCTCCTGCGCCAAAACGTTCAGCGTGATTAAATGCTGAATCCGATTTACTGATCGCCAGTCTCAAATTGCGGCTCAGTCACAGTGGACAGCGAATTGCGCTGATCACTGCAGCAGTCTTTGAAATATATGAGACGCACTGAGGGCGCATTGTCTTTCCAGACATTAAAATCGGTCAAACCCGGCAAGTACCTTGATCGCAGCGGGCTTCTTATGCCGGGGCGGCCAAATTGACTGGTTTTACTTACCAAATTGACCCCGCAGAACGGTTTTTCTTACTGCTTGCGTGATTTATTTTGGGCAAAAGAAAGGGCAGCTCAAGTATGACTCAATCCGTTTTTTTAGAGATCAAGAACGCAATTGCGATCGTCACCCTCAATGAGGCTGAAACCCTGAACGCATTGACCGAAGAAATGCTTGCCGCTCTCATCGATATCCTCAACCAATGCGAGGATAATCCTGAAATCAACGCGATGATCATAACAGGCGCAGGAAGGGGTTTTTGTGCGGGTGCCAATCTGAAATCAAGCATCGTCGACATGCGAACCGGCAGCTTCGAACGGTGGATAAAGGATCACCTCAATCCGCTTGTCGTACGCCTTCAATCAAGTCGGCTACCGATCATCGCGGCGATAAATGGACCTGCTGCGGGGGCCGGTGTGAGTCTCGCTTTAGGGTGTGACCTAATCCTTGCTGCCGATACGGCAAAATTCGTGATCGGTTTTGCGAAGATCGGTGTCGGCATGGACCTTGGCGCGTCTTGGACACTCCCACGCGCGATAGGCATGAAGCGAACTAAGCAACTGGCTATGCTAAGTCGCCCGCTGGATGCGAATACGGCAAAAGACTGGGGCCTGGTGATGGATGTCTTCCCAAATGAGGAACTCCTTACGGCAGCAGAGAACCTATGCGCAGAGCTTTTGGTGAATTCGACACCGCCAGCAATCGCCGCAATCAAGCAACAACTTAAACTTGCCGCAAATACAGACTTACATGGCGCTTTAGAGTTTGAAGCACAAATTCAAGCTGCCCTCGTTTTAACCGAAGAATCGAAACAACTAATTGACTCGTTTGGAAACTAGCAGGCCTCAGGAGATGCTGATTGCAGCAACCTACTGATGCTCAATCGCTTCAATCTGAGCTTTTGATCGGGGTAACTCGCCAGTCCAGCGCTTATAAGCTCTGCAAAAATTGCTCGCATCGCTATAGCCAAGCAAGTCTGCAATTTGGGCCAGCGTTACTTCAGGAAATGACAGGTACATCTCACTAAGCTCGCGGCGGGTTTGATCCAGGATTTTTTGATAACTGGTTCCTGATTTTGCGAGTTTGTTTTGCAGGGTTTTGACGCTCATCGCGAAGTAACTTGCGACAACTTCCTTGGATAAAGGCCGGCGCGGCAACTCTGAAGAAATATAGGCATGAACGCGCAGCGGTAGATTCGTGGAATCTATTGCCGCAATTTTTTGGATCATCCGTTTTTCGTATTCTTCGGCAATCTCCAGACCACCATTTGCCAGTGGCACTTCCAATTCTGCATAGGAAAACGATATCGCATTTCGTTCTGATGCGAATGTTGGGGCCACACCGAAGAAGGCTTCGTATTTTTCCTTTGTTTCAGACGGGACAGGTCGCAGCAGGTCAAGCGTCGCAGCATTGAAATCGGGACGTCCCATCAATCGCATAAACCGGAAGATGAAGGCGAATGCCACCTCCACCCAAAGCTGTTGAACCTCAGGTTTGATAGATTTCTCCGCAAAGTGACTGAGCAAGAAAACACGGTCATTCAAGTGCACGCTACGTAGTCTTTGGGCGGTAGAAATATACGGATAATACTTGGTGACCCGATCCAAGAAGTGAAAGAGACTGTGGCTAGTCAGGAGACCGATTGAGAATTCCCCAAATGTGGATGGTGAGATGTGTTCGGCAATAGCCAATGGAAGGGCAGCGTCGCCTGTTTCTTCAATCGCAACATCCAGGATTTGCTCAATTAGATTCGGAGAAATATGCTGACCAATATCTGAGTTTTGTGGCACTTGAATATCATGCTTGTCGGCCAAGTGTTCAGGAGTGACGCCGTATTGCTGCAACGCTCTCAATATCACTTGTAGTCCTGAATACGTTGTGTACTTCATTTGATGTTCAGTCGCCTTAGCTCCGGCCTCTTTTGTTCTAATATCGGCACTCACCCTGTTGCCAAACCTGAACTCCAAATTGCCCCCTAAATCAGAACTCGCAGCGGCGTGTTGCCAATACAATTCCTCATAATCTTGCAAAAAAAGGCTGCCAATTCAATGGCAGCTGAGTGGCCCCTCAACCTGCTTAACTCAGGAAACGTGTTGAGAGGGCGGATGCCATCAGGGCGAAATTACTGGAGGAAACCCTGACAACATTTTCGATTAGAATTCGTGCAATGAGAACAGTCTCGAAACTCCTATTTTCTCGAGATACTCGAAATGATCTTGCGGTTGGACAAAATACTCATCGATAAATGCGGTGAGTTCCGACATGTCATCTTTTTTGTATGCAGCATTGGCGCAAGACACATAGGTTTTGATAAAAGGCTGGTCCTCCAGATAATACTCCGGGCTTGCCATTGGGTGCGCTCCGAATGGAGCACGGACAATGGCATCAGCACCGATTATTGATGTCTTCGATGGATCGCGCCGGACATCTTCATTGGAAATAACTTTTTCCACCTGAACGATCGTTTCCTTTGCAGCGCGGTAATGGGCCCTGTCGCCCCAACCGTGAACATGTTGCACGTTGCCATACATATCTGAGGTTGCGGCGTGTAAGATGGCCAAATCCGGCGCAATTGCGGGAACCGCCAGAAGTGGCTTCCCACTGATCGGATCGTCAAACTCTTTTAAAAACGGATTCACTTCAGGAATTGAGGTCCCCACCCCACCATGCCAAGGCAAAAACGGGAGCCCCTGAGCTGCCGCACGAAGCATCGCATACACAATGCCTTCATCGGCTTCCCAGATTTCAATGTCGCCTCGCTGCAGCGCGAATCGGAAGCACGGATCAATGCCAGCCATGCCCTCCGCATGCACGCCAGACGTGATAAGTTTTTTTACGCATCCCGCAGCGATTAAGAACCCGATCTCAGGGCCGCCCTGGGCTGAGGTTATGATCGTCAGGTCTTTGAGACCGCGCCGAATTATTCCCCTGATTAAGAGCATTGGATGGGCAGAGTTTAAGTGACCACCAATGGAAATGGTCATCCCATCTCGTATAAAATCCAAAGCGGCTTCTTCATCAATGACTCTTGAACGTCTCATTTCTCTCTCATCAGCAGTATTTGTATCCGGAAAAATCGTGGGGCTATGCGATGCGCGGTTTGTACAAGGGCAATTCAATGTCCTCAGAAGCCGTGACGAATACGGGCTCAACCGCCATTCCGATGGAAACTTGATCCAGATCGCAGTCGATGATGTTGCTTGGAATTCGCACACCACCTGTACCGTCAAGCTCAATCAATGCGACGGCATAAGGATATGTGAACCCTCGCGCTGGTAACTCTCCCGGGGATTGATGCGTAGGAATGATGTAACTGTATATCGTGCCTCGACCACTTACCCGCCCCCATTCCGCTGAGGTCGACTGACAGGCGCGACACATCACCTGAGGTGGAAAACGATAGGTGCCACAATCGCTGCACTTCTGGATGCGAATTTCGTGCTGTTTGCAGCCGTCCCAAAACTCTTTTGAAGCCTTGGTGCGACGCGGTAATGGTTTTGGCTTGGCTTCACTCATCGCTATCTCCCAAGAATAAGACCACTTGTGGGACCAGGAACGGCACTCGCAATCAGGGTGGTTTCAGCATCCATCACCTGACACGTGGACGTTCCGCGCATTTGCTTCACTCCCTCAATGATGTGCGTAAAGCCATGGATGTACGCCTCGCCTAAATGCCCACCATGGGTATTGATCGGCAGTTCTCCGCCGATTTCGATACGACCATCCTGCACGAAAGCACCGCCCTCACCTTTCTCGCAGAACCCATAGTCTTCTATCAAAGTGAGCTGCGTATACGTGAAGCAGTCATAGATTTGCGCGACATCAATATCCGAAGGCTTCAAATCGGCCATCTTAAACAATCGAGGCGCAATCTCTTTTGCTTCTGACTCAGTCATGTTCGGCTTAAATGAAGCCATTTCCCAAGTGGCCATAGGATGAGCACCAAGTGACTGTGCCGCAGCCATGATTTTGGCGGGAGGTTGCTTCAAATCCCTTGCGCGATCTGCCGTGGTCACAACCATGGCGCACGCACCATCATTGTTCAAAATCAAACAATCTAGCTCTCTTAAGGGGGCGGTTATGAGTTTTGAATTTTGGTGATCTTCAAGGGTAATGGGCGTATTCCTGATCGCCTTAGGGTTGGCGGAGGCATGCTTGCGGGCGGCGACTGTGATCGCCCCTAACTGTTCACTTTTTGTGCCGTATTCGTGCATGTGCCGCTGGCAATGCATCGCAAATCCATCAATCATGGCGGACCATCCAAACGGCCGCAGGAACTCTCCCGCGCCGGACTGCTTGGCCCATAGTGTTGATTGATTGTGTTTTGCGCCCTCGACAAAATCGTAAGGTGTAAAAGCGCGGAAGCATACGACATAATTGGCCAGACCGCTCGCGACTGCCATTGCAGCATGCGCAATCGTCGCACAGGCCCCGCCGCCCAAACTGCTCACCTCGGATGTGTACCCCACATTTGTCAAACCGAGATTAGCGGCCAGCATTTGATCAGAGGTCGACGCATCAATTGAGGATTTGACAATACCATCTATTTGGTCAGGCCTGAGCCCGGCATCATCAATTGCCTTGCCAATAGCCTCAAGCGCAAGTGTTTGAGGGTCTCGACCAGAGTTAACGAGATAATCTGTCTCACCAATACCAACGATTGCGCAGCTATTCCTGAATTGGCTCATCTTTGGGACTCTCCTCTCATTTTAACTCAGGACCTGATGCCCCAGGAGCAGTGGTGGCTACGCATTGGTTTTGAGGGGTTGAGCAGGAACCGGGTTGATCAAATCACCGGTCAGAGATTTGGGAATGGCGTCAAAAGCCTCGGCGACACTCCACGCGTCTGTCTTGTAGAGTGTTCGCTCTGGCTGAGGCTCAGAAAACAAGGAGATCGTCCCGCCATAGGCCAAGAATACCCGACCGTTCACATTGGATGCCTGATCGCTGGCGAGGTAGACCATTAAGGGCGTGATATCACTAGGGTCCAAACTACTCAGTTCATTATCAAGCTCAGCTCGCTCGGCACTTTCACCGAAAGAGAGTGAATCCGTCATCCGTGTTGAAGCGCGCGGACAAATACAGTTACAGGTTACACCATACTTCCCAAGATCACGTGCCACAATTCTGGTCAGCCCAACAATTCCAGCTTTTGCGGCACCATAATTAGACACCGCGGCCTCACCCAACCAAGCCTCAGAGGCGGTGTTTATGATCCGACCACTTCTTTGTACGCGAAACACTTTGGACGCGGCCGCAATGCAATTGAAGTGACCGTACAGATGAACCCTGACAACGGAATCCCAATCCTGAAATGACATATTGAAGATCATGCGCGGGCGGTAGTTTCCCGCATTATTCACAAGAATGTCCAACTGCCCGAATGCGTCCAGAGCGCTCGTTACAGTACCTTCAGCGCCTTCTTGTGTCGCCACAGAGCCATAGTTGGCGATCGCCTCTCCGCCCGATGCTATAATCGTGTCAACGACATCGTCAGCAGGAGCGGACTCTTCATCTGATCCATCCAAGCTTGATCCGAGATCATTTACGACAACCTTGGCCCCTTGCGCTGCCAGGCTGATCGCGTGAGCGCGACCGATACCACGACCCGCACCTGTTACAATCGCCACTTTACCGTCGAGAGGTTTAATCATCTTACCTGTCCAGTCAGATTGAGAGAGCTTCTATCTTGAGGGCGACACATCAGCCGATTGATCTGCGCACTCACTTTTCCGATCCAATATCTTTCTTGGTTTGTGAAACGGCATCCGCCATTTTGAACCCCCCAGAGAGTATCTCCGACATGCTTCTCAGGCACTCGGCCTCCTCCAAACACCAGGCAGCATACAAATCCGTGCGCCAACCACGGTTCATGATCTGCTTCATCTTTCTGAGGATTGTCTGGTTTTGCTTTTGGATTTCAGCCGCGATACGGCGCGCTTCAGATTGGAGGGTGTCAGATGGAAACACATCAATGACCAAACCCAGTTCCTTGGCTTGGTACGCATCATAGAACTGGCTCGTGAAAATCATGTACTTGGCCTGCATCAGACCAATCAGACGCGGCATTCGCACTGTGGCGCCGCCACCGCTGACATTCACACGAGCGTGCGTATCGCCAAATTTTGCTTGGTCTGAAGCGATCAGGACGTCACAACACAGGGCCAGCTCTAAACCACCTGTGACACAATAACCATCTGTGATCGCGCCAATCGTCGGTTTGCTGAGGTCTTCGATTTTATCCATCACGCGCTTGGTCAGTGCGAGATCAATTTTGCCTTGCTCGAACTCCTTAAGATCCATCCCCGCACAGAAACCCTTTGTTCCCGCCGCGGTCAGAATAACCACATCGATTTCGTCGTTTGCCTCAATGTCATGCAAGGCTCGCTCTAGATCCAGCAGCATTGCGAGATTGAGGCTATTAATAGCCTTCGGACGGTCCAACGTAATAATGGCTGTTCGGCCATCTTTTTCGACGATCAGATTTGAAGATTCTGCTGCAAGCACTTTTTTCTCTCTAAAGTTTTCGCAGAGCCTGGTTCACCCAATTGCTCGGCAGTAAATGATGTAAAACAAGATCCAGATTCATATCTCACAAGCGGTCATCACCCCCTGTCAGATCAGGCCAACGAACTAGTCAAAATGGCGCTTTTCCAGATCAGCTTCGTCTTGACCCGATCCGCAGATCAGCGGAGGTGTTGATTGCGCACGACCTATAGAAGAATAGGTCGTGCGCCCCACCCTGGCTTAGAAACGAACTGTCAGCTGCGCGCCAAAGACACGGCCTTTGGTCAACGGCGAGAAAGTGCCCCCCAGTGGGGCAGGCCCAAGCGTCGCCGGCAATTGGCCGTCGGTGCCGTGCAATACTGAATCGAGGAGGTTGCGCCCGTAGAAACCCAGCTCCCAGGGCGCACCATGTGGCCGGATGTCAATTCCGATATCGAGTATTTCCTGGTCGAGGATGAAACCAAGATTGTTATCTGTGAAGGCAGATTCATCACGATAAGCATAGTTCATCCGTGATGACACCTCGCCCCAACTCCCAAGCTCCATGTCATGAACCAACCCAACCGAATAGGTCAGCTCGGGCGCTCGTGGAAGATCCAGCGCTTCGTCTGCAGCGTTCACAACGCCGTCACCATTGAGATCGAACTGAACATTAGAGTATTGTGCATCAAGCAAACCCAGCGAAAGATCGAAGACAAGAGAGTCAGTCACCTGGAATAACGCTTCGAATTCAGCCCCGGTCAGATCTGCGTCTGCTGTGTTTCGGATCAGCTGGACAATACCGACAACCGGATCGGTCAGCTGAATTTCCCGCTGCAAATCCTGAATGCTGTTCTGGAACAAGGCGACATTAAACCGACCACGGTCCCATTCAGACTTTAGGCCCACTTCGAAACTGTCTACCTGCTCCTGGTCAAATGGACCCGGACCAAAATTCACCGTATCGACGGCTGAATTTCTGAGGTTATAGCCACCGGATCTGAACCCTCGGGTCCAATGACCATAGAGGCGGACATTATCATTTAGGATATAGTTCAAACCGATTTTGGGAGAAAAGCTGTCCCATTCTTCGGAGTCACTAAAGTCAAAGGCGCATGTGCCTTCCACAACATTACAAGGTGAGTTCACATTCAAGGAAAGTGTCGCCACCTGAACTGACTTCTCTTCAGCCGTGTAGCGCAATCCAGCCGTGAGCTCGAGCTTATCAGTCAAGGCATAATCGGCCGACATGAACGCTCCGACGGACTCAACGGAATAGTCACCCCCGCCATCTTGGGTCAGCGCGCCGCCAAAGATGCTCCGCCCTTCATAGTATTTGAGATCATTTTGGTAATAATAAATACCCGCAACAATATCTAAAGCGTCACCAAAAGTGCCTGCATATCGAAGCTCGTTACTGATTTGCTCGGACCGAATCTGGAATGTCCCATCAAATAGCGTAGCCGGTTGGGCATCAAGATCAGATAGTGTGTCTTGTTCCAGATCCCGATAGCCGAGAATATTTGTTATTTTACCATTCTCGCCAACAGAGAGGTTAAACTCGGCTGTCGCGAAATGGGTCTCGACTTCGACGAAACCCTTATTATCGATACTGAAGTCAAAACTGTCACGGTCAAAGTTGACAGGCGAACCAGGCACACCTGACCCGTTGGTATGAGACTGAGCTGCCGGCCCATCGCCATCAATGCTCGAATACTCATACCGCAAGATCACCTCCGAGCGGTCGCTTGGTGTCCAGACAACCGTCGGCCTGAGAAAGAACTGCTCTCTCGCTCCAAAGTCTGAATCGTCAAAACTGTTGGTAAACCAGCCCTGATCATCGTTGTAGTAAGCGGTAATCTTAAACCCTAAGTCCTCGGAAACCGGACCGCCGGTAGACGCTTTGAGGTATGAGTTCAAACTGCCATTCTCACCGCCATCGATGGCCAATTGCCCAACCGTTTCCCACTCTGACCCAGGCTTCTTCGTATTCAGTAGAACCGCACCACCCGTTACATTTCGTCCAAACAGCGTGCCCTGTGGACCGCGCAGCACTTGCACACTCTCCAAGTCAAAAACATCGAAGACGACACCAGCATTTGTACCGATGAATACACCATTCACAAAAGTCCCGACGGTTGGATCAATCGATGGGATAGAGCTGTTAATTCCCAATCCACGAATAGAGAAGTTTGCAGTACCTGGTACCGTGCCGACATCGTCAAACGAAACATTTGGTACGCCCACCGTTAAATCGGTCAGACTACGCACCTTCTTCGCCTCTAACTGGGCCGCGCCAAGAGCACTGACTGAGAGTGGCACATCCTGAAGCCGCTCATCGCGTTTGCGCGCGGTAACTGTAACGGTATCAAGCAGAATCGATGCCTCTGAACTCTCTTCAGCTTCTGCGTCATTATCCCCCTCTGTCTGTGCGCTGGTAATTGGTGCTGTAATCGCCAAGACAACAGCTAACGCGGTCATCGCCCCAATGCGACGCGGGCTGCTTGTATCGCTCTTCTGAATGGACAAAACTGTTCTCCCTACGCTCGGATCGCACGAAAAACAAAAGCCAGCGGCGCCGAGCAAATCTTATTATTATTTTTGGGCGTTTCGAAATGAGCATTCCTCAAAACGAAGTCGCCTAGTTTAGGCTTAACCAAACCGCTCTCTCAATTGGGGCAATTCTTTTGGTCAATTAAATCCGAAGGAGTTGTCAGCGGAACTTGCTCTTAATGACCGCGATCTAGCATCGCTGAATGACCAAATGGTATTGTCAGACTAAATCCGCTTGAGGTTGCCCTGCCCCGGATTTAGATTTGACAGTATGTCGAAAAATCCATTCCGCTACTTCAATACATCCCCCGAGATCATTCGCTTGGCGGTAATGATGTATGTTAGATTCCCCTCTCGCTTCGGAATGTTGAAGACCTTCTCCACGAGCGGGGCATCGAAGTTTGTCATGAAAGTGTGCGTCATTGGTGGAACCGATTTGGGCCAATGTTTGCGTCTGAAATCAGGAAGAAGCGCTCGCAAACCATGCGCCAAAGTCCGCAATGGCGCTGGCACTTGGATGAGGTCTTCGTGAAGATCAATGGCAAGCAACATTATCTTTGGCGCGCGGTCGATCACGAAGGTGAGGTGCTGGAAAGCTACGTCACGAAACGCAGAGATCGTAAGGCGGCATTGAGATTCCTGAAGAAGGCGATGAAACGATACGGCAATCCGGAGATCATTGTTACGGATCGCCTAGCGTCGTATCGAGCGGCTATGGAGGTGATTGGAAACGAGGACCGTCAAGAAGTTGGCCGGCACAGGAATAACCGCGCTGAAAACTCCCACTTACCGTTCCGAAGGCGAGAAAGAGCGATGCTACGTTTTAGGCAGATGCGAAGTCTACAGAAATTCGTCTCAGTCCACTCCTCCGTCCACAACCATTTCAATCACCAGAGAAACATCGAACGCAGAACCAGATTCAAAACCCTTCGACACGCCGCCCTACTCGAATGGCGCCAACTTCTCGCTGCCTAAGTCACAGATACAAAATGGCTGCTAGAGACCAGTTCGCATTAGACTGACAGCACCGCCACTTATCTTCAGAATAGCTTTTAATCTCAAAGGGTTGCGCCCTTACGTTCAGCACGAACCCCACTTTTAACCCCACCTTACTCTAGTATATGCATACGCAAGCAGGTGCTGTCAGTCTAATGCGAACCGGTCTCCAGCATCGCGCGGAGTAGGGGCTCTTATCCAGCCAGAAGCTGGCGCCATTCGGAGAGGGCGGCGTTTCTCATCGATTTGAACGTTGAACGGTGGTTGATGTGACGATCTAAGTTGAAGTGATTATGGAACGAGGCGTGGGTCGACGCGAATTTCTGGAGGTTGGACATTCGCCTGAATCTCGACATGGCCCGCTCTCGTCGTCGGAAGAGCAGGTGGCTGTTCTCTGCTCTATTATTGAGATGACGACCGACCTCCTGGCGGCCTTTGTTGCCGATCTCTTTCATTGCGGCCCAGTAGGAGCATAATCGGTCGGTGATGATGACCTTAGGAGCGCCGTATCGTTTCATCGCTTTCCTCAAAAATGTAAGTGCAGCCTGCTTATCCCGGGTCTTCGTCACGTAGCTTTCCAACACCTCACCTTCGTGGTCGACAGCGCGCCAGAAGTAGTGCTGGGCACCATTAATCTTCACAAAGACCTCGTCGAGGTGCCATTGCCATTGAGTGTGTTGGCGCATGTAGGAGGCGCGCTTCGTTCGGATCTTTCCAGCGAAGATCGGACCAAACCGATCCACCCAAGTCCTCACGCTTTCATGGCAGATATCGATGCCACGCTCATGCAGCAGGTCTTCGACATTTCGGAGCGACAGCGGAAACCGGACATACATCATCACCGCGAGTTGGGTGATCTCGCGCGATGTCTTGAAATAGCGGAACGGATTTTGGCTCATGGAAATCGATTAGATCGATTCAAATCAACCGGGCAGGGCGGTTTACGCTGACAATTCCCTCCAACCAGACCAGAGGCGAGTCGACCCGTGAGCCATGCACATAGCGGCGCAGCACATTATTGCTGCCATCCAGTTCCATAACCAGAGCATCGCCATCATAGACAAAACGTGTCGTAACCCCATTCACCACTGTCTCAAACAAACGGCCATTGGGATCATAAGTCAGGCTCGCCGTATCCCCCCCACTAATAGAGGCCGGACAGCCAAAACAAAAATTATCCAAATAATTACCGCGATGATCCGTTAATACTGTAATCATTTATTTTATATAATATCACCACACCACCTGACATCAAGCTGTAATCGCCACTTACTGACACAGTATATCCCTCAAATTCTGTTAAATCATTTTCCATTCTGAATTTAATATCAGATATTCTGAATGATAAATTACTGTTATCTACGCTCTCTATATAGTAACTAACACCATCAATAATTACAATACCTTGAGAAGAACAAGATCCGTTCTTTGAGTACCTTTTAGGGTTTTGCACCACATCATAACAGTCAACATCATGCCCTATATATTTAGCACACGAAGAAGAAAAAAGTAAGACCGCAATTATAGAGTATCTAAACATAACAATCACTTATCCGGAGCAATAAAGAATGATCTACCTCTTGATGTGTATCTATAGTTGTCAGTCACAACAAGCACAACAGGCGCGCCGCTAATATTAGAAAGATCCTGACCTTGATTTATACCATTAACTACCATTACCTCAAACTCATCATCATTACCGAAAGAATCGTCCCCATATACCATTGTGACTGTCACAAGGTTGACATGGCCCTCTCCCCAATCACCTGATTTCTGTGCACCTCCAACATTAGGCATCCCGCGTCCAGGGAAAACACTGTAGTTACCCTGGCCTGCCTGATCTGACTGGCCCAACCGTAATGTTAGGATCGACGGCTGGTTCATAGCGGCGTTCATGCCGCCTCCAACCTATAAGGCGGCATGAAGGTCGCGGGCAAGATGGTTCTTGGTGCGGGTGGTTTATAGCCCAGCGATGAGTGTGGTCTGGCGGTGTTGTAGAACAGTCTCCAGTTTTCGATCAGCACCTGCGCCTCGCGTAGGTCATAGAAGATTTCACGCGCCAGCAACTCGTCCCGAAGTTTTGAGTTGAAGCTCTCGCAGTAGCCATTTTCCCAAGGTGATCCTGGCTCTATGTAGAGCGTCCTGACATCCAGTGCCTCCAGCCATTCGCGTAAAGCGGTGGCGATAAATTCTGGTCCATTGTCGGATCGGATATGCTCCGGCGGGCCGTGTTCAAGGAACAGCTCGCCGAGTGTGTCTAGAACATCCCGAGAGTTCAGTCGGCGTTCGACACGGATCGCCAGGCACTCTCTTGTAAACTCATCGATGACGCAGAGCATGCGAAAGACTTTGCCGTCATGCGTCCTGTCCTGGACGAAATCATAGGACCAGACGTGGCCTTTGTGAGCGGGTCTCAGACGGACGCATGATCCATCGTTCAACCAGAGCCGCCCGCGCTTGGGCTGCTTCTGCGGGACTTTCAGCCCTTCACGTCGCCAGATGCGATAGACACGGCCCGTGCTAACAGACCAGCCTGCTTCTCGAAGCAAGGCTGTGATCCGGCGATAGCCATATCGGCCAAACCGCTCCGCGAGGGATATAATGGCCGCTGTCAGTGCGCCTTCATCATGCCGAGGTGTCTTCTCGCGTCTTTGTGTCGAGCGATGCTGGCCAACCACGCGGCAGGCCCGGCGCACTGAGACGCCGAGCTTGTCCACCACGTGATCGACCGCAACGCGTTTACGTGAAGGGCTTAGTACTTTCCCCGGACAACCTCCTGAAGGATTTGATTATCCAGTGTGAGATCGGAGACGGCCCGTCGCAATCGAGCGTTCTCCTTCTCGATCTCCTTCATCCGCTTGGCCTGGCCTACACGCAGGCCGCCATACTCTTTGCGCCAGCGGTAGAATGTCTGCTCGGTCACACCGATCGCGCGCACAGCTTGCGCAATCGTTTCGCCCTGACTCAGGCGCACTTCAACTTCGCGCAGTTTTGCAATGATCTCTTCAGGCTTGGCTCTCTTGCCCATGATTCAACTCCAGTTTGGAGCCGATCCTCTCTCAAACTATGGGCCAGTTTTTCTGGGGCAGACCAACAGCACCGCCACTCAGTCTGAGGTTTTTCAGGGAATTTTCCACTCAGTGAAATAGTCTCGACATTTCCGAGACTTGTACGGTTACGGCCGTGGTTTTCGTCTCCATTTGTCAGATTTACGTGCCTCAAACATCCACAATCCGGAGAAAGTCTCTTTGCTCCAAAGATTTAGGACAGGTTCAGGCAAGTCTTTGCAGTACCCCTGTTAAAGCTCAGTTCACAGGAAATTTCGTCCAAAAAAGCTTCCTGGATATTGTTACGCGGGAACTCTCAATGGAACCGAAATTGATACTTGTGGCGTCGATTTTCGGCAGCTCCAACCAAGCAAAACTTGCACAAATTAAATGCGAAAAAATTATACGATCATCATTAAAAAAGATATCAATTACCCGAATTTACTTATATAATAATATATAAATAGAAATAAAAAACATATTATAAATATAATTACTAAATAAAGATTATTGTATGCGCAGAATTTATAATACAATATAATATATTTTTGTATATAGTAAAAAAACATTGATGTTAAAACCAGAAGTGTTCTAAGAAAATTATTGGTGTATATAAAGACCGGGTATCCTCTAAATGAAACCTCATATGATTGCGTTTGCATCGATAGTGCTAGCTGCGTGTGGCGGGGGCGGCGGTGGCAGCACTGCCCCAACACCACCTCCGACAGCAAATACTACACCGACTGCAGAGGCTGGCGCTGATATAAACGCAAGCCTGTCTTCTAATGGTATATCTCTTGATGGCTCGACCAGCAGTGACCAGGACGGCGATACACTCAGTTTTGCCTGGACGGTGGTATCCCAACCAAACGGATCGTCTGCGACAATCGACAATGCAAATTCGGCAACGCCAACGCTGCAAACTTTGGTGCCTGGGGATTATGCCGTTGAACTTACCGTAACAGATGGGCGAGGCGGATCGTCCTCTGACACTCTTCTGCTCAGTCTCCAAAATGATGCGCCGATCGTTTCGATAGACACAGTTGAAACCAATCTTGCGATCGGAGAATCTGTGACCCTCAATCCAACTGGTTCGAGTGACCCAAATGGCCATGCACTCACTTATTCCTGGACAGTGTCTTCTGCGCCCCCTTCATCGAACCTTGTGGCATCCTTTAATGGTCCTGTTCCAGAGGTCGCGTTTGACGCAATTGGGCGCTTTGACGTTTTGGTAGACGTTACGGACGGATACGCAACGACTTCAGAAACGCTTACTTTCGAAGTGACAGAATTTGTGCAGAGCAGCATTGCGCCAGGTTTCACCTATCTTGAGACAGATGCGCAAGGCGACCTCGTCGCGATTGCGGAGGAGCAAATCGTTCGTACAATTGATGCAAACGGCGCGACTTTAGATACGTTCAATCTTTCGAAAACAGTCACGAGTCTCGCTGTTTCGCCGAACGGTTCTTGGATCGGCGCGGCGCACTTAGACGCCATATCCGCCATAAGAGTAAGTGATGGTGTGATCTTTGGCCCGTGGGATGTTTCGATTCAACCAGGGGACATCATAACGGGAAATGATGGCGTCGTTCATACCTTCCCACAAACGGGTCAATGGGTTCAGGCGCTAAGTGTCAATCCGCAAAGCGGCTTAGAAACATCGAGTTCAGGTGGATCTATCCGGCACCAGACGATTGCGAAGTTACATCCTGACGGAACTAAAGCCTATGGCGCGAATACCGATTTGTCTCCCAGCGATATCGAACGCTATGATCTCACAAATGGTTCCTTGGATGTGTCTTATGACTCGCCATATCACGGCGAATATCCATTCAGCGGCAATCTATGGATCGCTGAGAATGGCGAGATGATCCTGGCTGCGAGTGGCGTTGTTGTTCGATCGACTGATACTCAATCCACCGACATGACATTTATTATGCAACTGGACCTACAAGGTGAAATTCTTCATGCTTCTTATAGTTCCACAAGTGATCAATGGTACTTGGTCGAGCGCTCCGCCAGCAACAGCGTGTTGAATGTTTATGATGGCAGTAGCGGGCGGTTTTTGTCCTCTGTTCAGCTGCCGGAACTAATTTCCGGTTCTGGCGCTACGACGGTGCCAACGCATGTCGTGTCTGACCCGACCACAAAAACGATAAAAATATTTGCAATTGATCATCCAACGAACCCACAAAACTTCGCCGTTTTCAAGCGCGGTTTCGTTGATCGAGATCTACTGGATTTTCCACCAGATGTCACGGTTCCGACGAGTGTAGCTGGACGGGTGGGTAGCACGATCGTAGTCGACGCAAGCGGGAGTTCGGATCCTGAGGGCGCGGATCTTCAATTCTCTTGGACCCTCGACAGCGAACCAAACATGAGTTCAATCATACTTTCGGATACGCAAAACGCTTCGATCGAGTTCAGGCCATTGGTTCCAGGCGATTATGTGTTCTCACTCATCGTATCTGATGGTGAGAGAGCTGCAGCGCCGGTGACAATCTCTGTTCGCGTGGTTGAGCCCGGCGATGGGTTGCAATTTAGACTCCTCGGATCGCCTCCCGACATCGTGTATAACAAAGCCAGAAATCAGATTATCTACACATCTTCAGATTCGGAGGAGCTCCGTATAGTCGATCTCGACGATTTCTCAGAGCAGGTAATCACTCTTCCCCGAATTGGTGAGCGTGTAGATGTTTCTCCCAACGGAGATTTTGCAGCTGTCTCTCATGCTGGATTAGCGAGCTTGATTGATTTGCGCAGTCCACAAGCGGTGTTGGCAGATACGCAAGACTATTCTCAGGATTGGGGGGATATCGTCGTCGATGATCGAGCGATCGCTTTCGTGATCCCGAACCGTGATCAATGGGTGGACTTTTATGCCTTTGATTTTGCCAATGATCGTGTGACATCGCGCTTCGGAGCGCGAGCCGGTACACAAGTTCGTATGCACCCTTCCGGTGGACGTGTTTACGCAGCCGATCGCGGGCTTAGCCCCAGTGATATCGAACGCTGGACGGTTGGCGACATTGATAACATCTTAGGTGTCGACTCCCGCTACCACGGCGAATACCAAATGTCTGGAAACATTTGGATTAACGAACAAGGGAATCGACTCATTGTGGCGGGAGGGCACGTTTTCCGGGCCTCAGATGATCCGAATTTGGACATGGTTTATGTCGATACCTTGGGGAATAGCATTCTTCCAGTATGGGCTGATCACTCAAGCGAAGCACAGCAATGGCTAACTGTGTCGTCCAACACGTTGTCTTTGTTAACGGATACAACATTCGAACCGACCCAAACTGTGCTCATTGAACCTTTATTCATCGATCCCGGGAATCTTGATCCGGTCATCGATAAAGCCTTCTTTTCAGACGCTGGCGACACAATCATAATTGTCGGGCATTCCGATAACGTCATGGCTGACAATTATGTGGTTCAGATAGTTAAGACCCCAAACTAGAATAACATCCCTAAGTTTGTTAGCGGCGAAGATTAGCTTGATGGGACTGTCAGGTATTGTCAGCGGAACTTAGCTTTAAGATGCCAGAGTTAGCGTCTTTGGATGAGCAAATCCCCGTTTCGCTATTTCAAAACATCGCCTGAGATCATCCAACTTGCTGTGATGATACACGTTCGGTTTCCGCTTTCATTGAGGAATGTCGAAGACCTACTCCATGAACGTGGCATCGATATCTGTCATGAAAGCGTGAGGACTTGGGTGGATCGGTTTGGTCCGATCTTGGCCGGCAAGATCCGAACGAAGCGCGCCTCCTACATGCGCCAACATACCCAGTGGCAGTGGCACTTGGATGAGGTTTTCGTCAAAATCAATGGGAAGCAGCATTATCTCTGGCGCGCCGTGGATCATGAAGGCGAAATCCTCGAGTGCTTCGTCACGAAACGGCGGGATCGCAAGGCAGCGCTCACCTTTCTGAAGAAAGCCATGAAGCGATACGGCAACCCGGAGGTCGCAGTGACCGACCGCCTAGCTTCTTATCGCGCCGCCATGAAGGTCATTCGAAATGAGGATCGCCAGGAAACCGCGTGGTGGGCAAACAACCGAGCAGAAAACTCCCACTTACCGTTCCGAAGGCGAGAAAGAGCGATGCTACGTTTTAGGCAGATGCGAAGTCTACAGAAATTCATCTCGATCCATTCCTCCGTCCACAACCATTTCAATCACCAGAGAAACATCGAACGCAGAACCAGATTCAAAACCCTTCGACACGCCGCCCTACTCGAATGGCGCCAACTTCTCGCTGCCTAAGTCACAGATACAAAATGGCTGCTAGAGACCAGTTCGCATTAGACTGACAGCACCCGACTTGAGGCGAATTTAGGTCATTTGAATAGAATAAATGAGTCTATTGCCAAAGTAGGCGAACATCTTCTGCGACACACTCCCTAGATACGATTGACGTCGTATCTTTTGTAAAGTTCCTAAGTGGTGCAGACAGGCAGTCTTTACTGGTCAGGTATGCTGCGTGTGGCGCATCGATCAACGTGATAACTTCAACCTCCGTGAACGCGCGCAACTCTTCTATCCGGCGCATCGCGCCTTCATAACTTGTTTTTGGGTCCATTGTGCCGTGAAAAACAAGGATGGGCGGTAAACTGGTTCGTGACGGTTCTATTGCTTTTGGCGCGTAAAGAGGAAACTGATTAGCCGCGAGATAAGTTGGGAGCGGGCTCGTGAACAAAAGTGATGCCGCTTCCGATGCAACCTGTTCAGTTGTCAGATCCTTCCGCGCATTAAACTCCGACCCACTCATCAAGCTCGTTAATGGGATGGACCCAACAGATTGCTCAAAGGACAGGATAGGATCGAGGAAGGCTTCATAGGTCTGTGTAACATTTTGCACTTTATCTACGACGGCCTCGTCATTGGATGCCATGGCAGCGATGATAGACGGGATCTGTACCCGAGCCGCCGGTACATCTAGAAGCATACCCAAGAATTGCCGCAGATCTCCATTAGGTACGCCTTCAAGTATTGGAAAGCTTTCACCTGAGTCAATTCTGACCAGAAGGTCTCGCAAAATATCCGTTGCATTTTGTCCAAGTGGGCAGGACGGGTCGCTCGCACAGCGGTTTAGCAGCTGCCGCCCGACACGGTCAGTCAATTGCGATCTATACCCAAGGCTTTGGTATGTATCGCTTGGAAGCGGCGTCAGTGAGTCAAGGATAATACCCGTCAGCTTAGCGTCTGTTTGTTCTGCGACAGCAAGCGAAAGAGAGGTCCCATAAGAAACACCGTAGATGAAGATGTCATCGCGTAATTGTAGTGTATCAATAATGCTGGCCACATCTTGCGCCGCATTGTTCAGATTGAAGGCATGCGCACGCGCTGTATCGGAGTAAAATTGTCCAAAGCAGCTCCCCCATTCATCGCCAACGAGACTCAACCCCCCTTCGCTTTTAGCTGTCTCTTCAGGTTCGCAGAGTTTTGTTGAATATCCAGTCCCACGATGATCTGGAATAATGATGTCATAGCTGCTGAAGGTATCTCTAAAGAATTCGACATCCGCGTAAAACGACGCTCCTGATTCACCCGGACCGCCAGCTAGAAGCAACACAGTGCCGCGTTTACTCTCAAGCGCCGGAAACTCCCGAACGAACAACGAGATTTGCGCGCCATCCTTTTCAGCATAATCAAGCGGAACAGTGATAGAGTGACATACACTCCCCGCCAGCATCTCATTCGGAGCATCGTTACAATCGACCTTACTGATCTGATCAGAGGACGATGTTGCTGATACGCATGATGACCCAACCAAGACAAAAACCATGGAGGCCAATAGACTTCTTATACGCGTGAAAATGATACACCTCTTACAGGATTGGAGCTTGCTAGAATAATGATCGAAGCCCCCTATGGCGATTTCGGTGCACGTACAAGCGTCTTACTTTGGGCGCTGCCCGCCTTTGGCTCAGAGGCTGTTGTGGGGCGAGTTTAAGCCGCTCCTAAAAAGCTTACTGATTTTGTCGGGCAGGCAAAAAAGAGGATGCCAAGCTTCAATATTGGATGTACCGAGGAAACATCGAATCCAACGATTCCTCATAAGGATCATGCGCATGAGCGGTCTCAAAAAGAAGGGTCCTGCGCGGCGTGCCCCGAAACGCGCAAGGCAACGCCAATCGTCTGAAACAATCACTCTGATCCCGAATAGTGGCCGCAGAAGCAAGCGTGATAGCTTGAAGCGATTTTTTTTCGATTGGGATGATTGAAGTGTTGTGCAGAGTGCAACAAACCTTCTGTGATCCGATTTCGATATTCACGTGCTAAGGCGGATCATGCGGAATATTCGGCCTGTCCTTTCGATTATCCTCGCCGTCTGGTTTCTACAACTTGCTGGAGGGGTGCTGAGCGTCGTTACGCCTTTGGGACTATCCGAGATGGGCACATCAACGATCGGCGTCGGAGTCGTTGCCGGTCTGCACGCGGCTGGTTTTTTGGCCGGGGCGTATTTCTCACCACGTTTGATCGGAGAAATTGGGAATATTCGCGTGTTCGCAGCAGGGGCTGCGTTAACCGCTGTCGGCGCAATCTCTCAGGGATTATGGACATCAGAGATCGGTTGGGCCGTGGTCAGATTGGTGCAAGGCGCGACCTTTGCCGGAATGTTTGCGGCAGCTGAAGCGTGGCTGGGCCGCGTTACTCCCCAACAACACCGCGGGAACGTCCTCGGCGTGTACAACGTGGCGGCGAAAGCAGCACTTCTGTCGGGACCGCTCATCATTTTGGGCATGGCACCTTTAGACCCAGAAATATATCTCTGGTGCGGCTTGTTTCTCGCGGCTGCATTGGTGCCGGTGTGTTTGACGCGTCAGCAGGAGCCACCGAAAGTCCTGTCTGAGAGATTACCGCTTTCCCGCCTTTTGAAGGTGTCCCCCTCCGCGTCCGCTGGAGTTTTCATCGCTGGATTGGTGAACTCAGGCACACTAGCTCTTTTGCCCGTGTTTGCCGCATCAGTTTCGGACGATGAGAGCGCACTGGTCATTGCAGGGATTGCATACAGCGTTGCTAATATTGGCGGGCTACTAAGCCAATGGCCCGCAGGCTTGATCTCGGATCGAATGGATAGACGCAATGTGATCGCATTCATGGCGTTCATAAGTGGTTCAGCTACGCTCGTTCTTTTCTTGCTCTCTGGATCGCTCCCAATCCTCTTTTTCTATTCACTTTTGTTTGTGTGGGGAGCCGGATCACTTTCATTTTATGGAGTTTGTATTGCGCACGGGGTCGATAGAGTATCCGATGAGGACATGACCCCGATGATGTCGATGCTGTTAATGGTCTGGGCGTTTGGCTCAATAGTTGGGCCGGTTCTGGCAGGACTGATTATGAGGAGCCCTCTCGGGGCATCAGGACTCTTTGCGTTTTCGACCGTCTGCCTTGGGACCCTGTTTGTTGTCATGCTCATTCGTCGGGTCGAACGAGCGCAAGTTCCGGAAGACGAGCAATCTAATTGGCAACCGAACCTACCTGCAGGTCTCCCTGGTGGCGACCTCGACCCAAGAACGTGAACGCCCTCTCTAAATTTTTTGTAACCCATCTAATTTCGATTGCCGCGACTCTAATTAGGGAAGAAAATACGTTTGCCCTAGATGGTCAAAGGGCGCTCGCGTTTCGGTCAAGAGACGCAATTAAAGGCATAATGCCATGGTTGACTTCAAACCAAACACCGAAAAACAAAAACCTCAATCCGTAGGCAAAGTTGGCGACAAGAAGTCGTCGGCGACGAAGACGGGAAAACCGTCGAAGCCTGGCACCGTCAAAAAGTAACGGGCTAAAAAGTGCTACCCCGAACCGCGGTTCGGGGTAGCTTTTTGTGCGGGCCATTTATTGGAGTATCTGATTAGATCGTTTTGGACATTAGTGTCCTCGCGCAAACAAGCGGCGCCCACGCTTTTCTTCGATTATGATAGGCGCCACTTGATGCCGTGAGGGTTGGTGAACAACAGGGCCAATTGTGAAATGACGATAGTCACATGTCAGCTCTACACCAGTTTCAATGTCGCAAAGTGCGACGCCAAGTTCTGGATCGCTGAAATCGGTATTTGGCAGATCTGAGTGGTTCATAAATCGACCTTCGTCGGAGTCTAGAACCATCATGCGTGGGTCGCTTGGATGGGCATATGTATAGCGTTCCAAGAACTCTTTGATGTGGTCCGGTTGGCGCCCGATATAGTCGGCGGAGAACACCTGGTCGAACTCAGGATCAAACTTCCAGACGATCTCGCCCTTGCGAATGGGTTCGGTCGCAAATACCCCCAGACCCTCAATCTGCGAGGGTGCGAGGTAACACCGCACAGTCATCATGCGGACTCTCCATTGTTAGAATGCGCCGGCCGCTCTCCGGACGCTACAACATGAGGAAGAACTTCCTCGCGTGAGCAGGACGCTTTTTCGGCTAAAACAGAAAACGCGATTTTGGCAAGCGGAAAGTAGCTCACAAAGATGGGCGACCGCTTTAGGGCGACTTAAGCCTCTGAGCTAATGTCTCCTTCTCTAATCGGGCTTTCGGGTCAAGCTCCATATTTTCGTCTTTGATCCGGCTCTTCGCCAAGTCTGGGTCACGCTTCTCTTCGCAGTCTGGTTGGCGCATAGCGTTGGCACCGCTGCATGCATGTGTGTGATCTTGTGTTGTGGAGCGCCTTGCTTTTGCGCGCGCTTCGTCTTCGAGCGCAGGAGACATAAACGGCGTCATCCACACACTTCGTCCAGACCAGGACGAACCGGGTGTTCGGGTGGTTTAGATCATGAGACGCCCTCCGTCTGGAATGGCGTATCAGTGATCCACATCCGGTGCAGGATCACAGCAAGCTTGCGCGCGACTGCGATGCGGGCACGCCGGACGCCCTTCGTTCGGATCAACTTCAGGCCCCAAGTCTTCAATGACGATGGTCGACCCGATACGATCAGAAGCGAGTTGGCTGCAATATAGAGCGTCGCGCGTACGTCTCTGTCACCGGCCCGGGAGATGCGTCCCGTATTATTCATCTCTCCCGATTGGAAGCGTCTCGGCGTGAGACCGAAGTGTGCCCCAACAAGTCTGGAAGACTTAAAGCGTGCTGGGTCATCGACAGCCGCTTTGAAGGAGAGGGCTGTGATCGGACCGACGCCAGGCGCCGTCATCAGAAGTTTGCAAACCGGGTCCTTCCGTGACACAGCGATGACGCGCTTCTCCATCAATCGATAAGCATCGTAGAGGTCACCCCGGACATCCAGCATGGGCAGGAGTGCAAAGGCGAGCGTATCGTCGGCCTCTATGATTGGCCGGACTTTCTCATCGAACCGAAGTCGGCTGAGACGGGATGGCAGTCTGATCCCGAACGCCTTGAACAGCCCTCGGATCTCATTCTCCAAATCGATACAACGGTTGAGGATGGCTTTTCGAGCCGCCAGCAGGGCTTTGACCTCATGGCTCTCGCGGCTCTTCATATGAACCGGGTTGTACCAGCCCGCCCGAAGAATCTGGGCGATGCCACGTGCATCCGTCTTGTCGGTTTTGTTCCGCATAGCAGACATAGCTGCTGAGACTTGGCGGGATTCCATGCAGACCACGTCAAAGCCCTCGGCTGTCAGACCATGGAATAACGCCTGGCTCATTGTACCAGCTTCAAAGCCAATTCGATCGACCGAATAGCCTTTGGTTCGGATATGATCTGAGATTGCCTCAATTTCGCAATCCAGGTTGGTCTCTTCGATCATATCACCTTCGGCACTGAGCACGCACATCGCCACTGACCGCAGTGAGACATCCAATCCAATAAACACGTTCATCGTATTCTCCTTCATGTCCGCAGCCCAATGCTACGAACCTATCAGGAGCTCGACTGGCTAACAGTCCGCCCGATTACCCATGCTTTTGCTCGCGCTTCAGCCAATCGGCGGCGCCGTTTCTAACATACCTCGTGACGGCGTTACCACATCCTGATACTTTTCTTTCATGACGAACTTTGTGTACATCGGAACAAGCTTGGATGGCTACATATCCGCATCCGATGGCGGATTAGACTGGCTAGAATTCGTACCCATTCCCGAAGGGGATGATCTTGGCTTTGCGGATTTCATGGCGCGAGTTGACGCCGTTGTTATGGGGCGCAACACCTTTGAAACGCTGATAGGATTCGGTGTTGGATGGCATTATCCAAGACCAGGTTTGATTCTGAGTTCAACGATGAATTCAGCGCCGGCCGATTTTGAGGGGCACGTCTCGTTCGCAAGCGGATCACCATCAGAAATCGTCGCCCACGCCAAATCGCTTGGGTATCAAAATCTGTACATTGATGGCGGCGTCACTGTACAGCGCTTCCTGCGTGAAGACCTGATAGACGAGATCATAATTACGCAGATCCCAATCTTACTTGGTGGTGGCAGGCACCTCTTTGGAGAACTGAACAAGCCGCTTGGTTTCGAGTTGATAGATTCGAAAATCTTGGCCGATCAACTTGTCAAACGGTGGTATCGAAGAAAACGAGATTTATCTGCTCTGGAAACAGCGAGCAATGATGCCAATCCGATGAAGCTTGAGACCAATACGAAGCTTTTTTGATTCCTACTGATGTCTGCTTTGCTCGCTTTGCAGCTCAACCCATATACTTCCCAAACCAGGCTAACATGCGCTCAGGGTTTTGGCCGAAATAGTTGTAGCCATCGAAACGGCGAGACGTGCCTTCAATCCAAAACAGCTCTTTTTCATTGCTACCCAGCAAGTCGAAGGTTTGCTGTCCATCTTCCTGCGTCGTCCATGCATCGTCGTGAACCTGTGTGATCATGGTCGGGATTTGAACAGCGCCTGCAAACAAGTGCGGGGTCATTTCCGGATTGGTGAACCCGCCGAGTTTTGTCTGCTCGAAATTCATAACATCCATATACTCACGAACCCCCTGCAGGCCGGCAAAGGTACCCATCAGAGCATCCATTGAGACAACAAGCGGGCTAAACAGACATCGCACGTCTTTGAAGAGGTCCGGGCGGCGATAGATCGCCTCATATTGCGCATTCCCTCCAGTGCACTGACTGTAAAGGCCAAGGGTCATATTTGACAGGCGTGGATGCGCATCGACATAGGCTTTGACCCCAACGCAATCGCGCCATTCATAGCGTCCGATGCCACAAATCCCACCATTCGCAGTACCAGAGTTGCCGTGATTTCTCAGATCATAAGAGAGGACATTGTACCCGGCACGAACCAGGTGCGCGAGGATCGCGACGAAATCGATCTCAAGATCATCGACATTGCTCCATGGTTCGCCCCAATGCCCGGTGAAGCCAGATCGGCTCATCGGCATAGGGTGGTTCATGATGATCAGTTTGTCAGATTCGCCGCCTGCGGCGGGCACATACCAGCCCTCTAATGGCGTGCCATCGTCTGACTGAAAGTAGATGTCCTCAAACTCGGTAATGCCATGATCGCGTGGCGTTTTGTGAACCGGCGTACGAAACGCGGGTTTGACCGCAAAAGCTGCGAGGCCTTTAACGATGGTGAGCTTGTCTTCGGGGATGTCTTTGAGTGAGGTCATGGGTGCCTGCCGGAAGTTAGAGATGTGTTATGAGACCTTGGAAGTTGGCATTTTTTGGCGGTTTCTGAATATCGCCCCCTCTCAAAAACTTGCCTAATCCTATCAAGCGTGTCCAAGTCGGTTGCGCAGGATCATAGATTAAAGCCAGAACGACACATGCCTTCACAGTTGAACTATTCTGACGCATGCGTTGACAGAATCGCAAGCTATCTCACCAAGACAAAGGCCGAGCCAAAGCGCGGATTCTTCAAAACACCATTGCCAGACGTAGACATATTCTGGGGCGAAGTTTCCATCGCGCGTTCCCCTCTCGTCTATGAACCGGGTATCGCAGTGGTCTTATCAGGCCAAAAGGTCGGCTTCCTCAACGATCGACGGTTTATCTACAACGCAACGCAGTATCTTGCGGTCGGTCTACCGGTCTCATTTGAATGTGAAACAGAAGCATCAACAGAGACGCCCCTGGTTGCGCTATTCCTGCGCGCTGATCCAGGGGTGGTTTCAGAGATCGCTGTAGCCGCAGGCTTGCTCGACCCTACCACAAAGGTCAGCCTCCCCATTACAACTGTGGATCCAGTTCCGGTGAACCAAAAACTCAAGGACGCGGTATTTCGTTTGTGCGGCTATTTTTCGAACCCCACTGAAGCTAGACTGCTTGGACCTCAAACCCTGCGCGAGATTTTCTATCATACACTTCAGGATGTTCATGGTCGGGTTTTGCTCGCTCAAACTGTGACAACGCGACCGGAAAGCCGGATCGCGGCTTTGCTACGCCGAAAAGACTTGTTCGGGACAGAAAGTGTCGAGGATCTCGCTCAGCAGGCCGGCATGAGCCCACCTAGCTTTTATCGACATTTCAAAGCCGTGACCGGGCAGTCCCCGAAGAAGTACTTTCAACGACAACGTCTATTCAGAGCCAAAAGCCTGCTCGTCTTCGAGGGCGCGAGCGTTGCAGAAGCAGCTCGCCATGTTGGTTATGTCAGCCCATCCCAGTTCAGCCGAGAGTTCCGCAACCTGTTCGGCCTGCCGCCCAGTAGAGCGTCCGAATTCGGATTTAACTACGACTTTGATTGAATTGCGATGTCTTTGTTGCTGCGCATTTCAGAAACCAATCAGCCTCTTCACGGATTCGAGAGAGTGCGGGCTACCGCATAGCTTTGAGAGCGTCCGAACACTGTTTGCCAATTTTTGAAGACACAGCCGCATCAGCACCCAGACCAACGAGGCCCGAATTGACGAACTCGGAGAGCATACCCGCAGCCTTCTCCCGAGACAGATCGACTTCAACAATATGAGTGATCAGCGCCACGCAAAGCCCTAGCCAATACAGTATCGCGGCTTGTTCTGAATTTGCACGAATGAGCTTGGCGTCTACGCACATAGCGATATCAGAGCGCACGCCCTCATTCAATGGATATTCTTTTCCAGTTGAGGCAACCATCATGCGCAACATCGAGATCGTACGTTTGCGATTCTTCAGCGCATAGTCGGACACTTCACGCATCCCCCCAGCGAGGCGCTCGAGGGGTTCGGTTACCCTCAGGTTTGCGGTTGTGATTTTCGTTTCAATCTCCCCGCGTACTTCAATCGCCAATGCTGACTTGAAGCGTTCTTTATCGCCAAAGTGATTGAAGAAACTGCCTTTCCCGACGCCGGCAGCGGCGACGAGATCATCAATCGGGATCGCATCTACAGATCGATCCAACATGAGATCGAAGCCTGCAGACAACAAAGCGTCTCGGGTGCGCGCGGCGCGTTCTGACTTGGTGTGTTGCATCGTCGAGGGTTTTAGTTCCGAGTTGACTAATTAGTCAAGTTCTGTATTTGACCAAATAGTCAACTCTGTTTTGAACCCGCGAGCCCGTCATGAGCGTCATCAAAATCGAAGACATTGCGCACGTGAAATTCAGTGCGCCCGACCTTGGAAAAATGCAGACATTTTTGACTGAGTTTGGGTTGGACACATGGCGCGCTGGTGATGGACGACTTTATGCTCGGGCAAGCGACGGTATTCCCTTCAACCACGTCACCGAAAAAGGCCAAGCTGGTTTCCAAGGCCTTGGGCTGCGGGCTGAGAGTGTTGAGGATCTCCAGAAACTTGCCGCATCGGAGGAAGTTGAGATCCAAGAACTACCGACCCCGGGTGGCGGCAAATACATATGCTTGAAAGATCCAGATGGGTTCCTTGTCGAAGTGGTTGCTGGTCAAGAATTCACCGAGCCATCGGCAGTGCCGACTGAACCGCCCCGGAACTCAGCCGCAGTAAAGACACGTCACCGGCAGGCGGTCCGGTTAAATGCAGGGCCGTCGCATGTTCTTCGTCTTGGTCACTGCGTGCTCAATGTCTCTGATTTTCGAACCTCAGAGCGTTGGTATAAAGAGCGGTTTGGATTCATCACATCCGATGAAATCGAAGCGGCATCTGGCCTCGCGATCGGCGCGTTCATGCGATGTGATCGCGGGGATCAACCAACTGATCATCACACGCTATTTCTGGCACAATTGCCGCAAAAGCCCGGTTATATGCATGCCGCGTTCGAGGTTGCGGGGCTTGATGATCTCATGCTCGGACATGCG
Source organism: Hyphomonas sp. FCG-A18 (assembly GCF_045287255.1). Taxonomy (GTDB): domain Bacteria; phylum Pseudomonadota; class Alphaproteobacteria; order Caulobacterales; family Hyphomonadaceae; genus Henriciella. Next base: position 207,010 of record NZ_CP137142.1, on the reverse strand, counting down.
CACTTAAAATCAAACAATCGGAAAGCCGCCTGGGGTGTTGGTCGCCATATCCTTGGCAGTCAGATTTTTGACTATTGGAAAGACCCTTGGGGACACGAGTTGGAGCATTGGACGGACGGCGATCTGTTCACAGCGGCAGATGGCTCCAATACTGCAACCGTCGATGATCTCCTGGCAGTTCAATGGGGAATGCAGAACCCGATGTTTTCGGGGCGACTAGCGCCGAGTCCTCGCGTCGTGAGTTTCGCCATCGCCATGAGCGCCCGGATCAAACGTCTATTCGGGAAGAAACGCACCAACCCGCAATAGTCAATACGAACAGCGGGGCGCGTCGAAGTAAGCCGAAGGAGGACCCATCACATGCCGATCAATATCGCCCGATTTGAGCACAACGCCGAGCTCCATTGGGGCATTGTAAAAGGCGATGCGGTGCTTCCTATCCCGGGCTCGTTTGCAACGACTGGAGACTTCATTTCGGGCACAAGCATCGACGCGCTGAAGCAAGTCACCGGGACTGAAATTCCGCTTAGCGAAATCAAACTGCTGAGCCCCGTGACGCGCAATCAGCAATTTGTCTGTCAGGGGGCCAATTACCGCCAGCACATGATTGAATCTGGCGTGGACCCGGACTCCAAGCATTTCAATATGATCTTCACCAAGGCGCGAAGCTGCATTGTCGCCGCCGACAGTCCGGTGGTCATTCCATCTCATGTTCGATTTCTTGATTATGAGATTGAACTCGGCCTTATCCTTCGTAAGAGCATAGACACCCCCATTGAAATTACAGCGTCGGACCTGCCAGAATATGTGGCAGGGCTGGTCATTGTGAACGATTATTCGGCCCGCGATATTCAGATCCCGCAGATGCAATTTTATAAAGGCAAGAGCTTCCGCACCTTTGGTCCTGTGGGCCCTTGGCTCTGCCTGCTGGAGCCAGACGACTACTCCTATTTGGATAAGCTCCTTTTGACCCTGCGCGTAGACGATGAAGTTCGCCAGGACGACAGCACAGAAAATCTTGTCTACGACCCTGTTGAAACCCTGAATGAGCTCAGCCAGGTCCAGGATTTTGCAGCAGGTGATCTCATCGCAACGGGCACGCCCGCCGGTTGCGCGCTATCGATCCCATCACCAGGAAAACAGAAAGTGGCAGCTCTGCTTCCCGTCGCAAAAAAGTGGCAACTTTTCATGAAAGCTCAAGCAAAACGGTCACAATACCTGCAGCCAGGGCAAACCGTGACGGCGCATATCCGCTCCGCAGATGGGGTGATCGATCTTGGCACTCAGAGAAACTTGGTGATGAAAGCGGAGGCTCGGTCATAAAATGGCTTCGTCTTCTACCCGCATCGATTTCACAGTCGGACAGAAAATCCTTCATTGGCTGATCGCTATCGCAATCATCATGGACCTCTTCATCGCGCAGAAATTTGGCGGCGTCATGGAGAACATGGACCGGTTTGAATCTCGCAGTGACCATGCTTCACTCGGCACCATCGTCGCCGTTCTATTTGCGATCCGGCTCTATCTCAGGTTCAAACATGGAGCACCGCTTCTCCCGAGCGATCTACCTGTTTGGCAAACCCGGATCGCGCATCTCGCGCACTGGGCCTTGTATGGATTGATTAGTCTGTTGATCCTGTCCGGTATCGGGTCAGCGATGAACGCCAACTCCGTGGTCTCGCCCTTTGGACTTTTTGCCTATGGCGATGGATCCGGTGGTGGCACAACTTATGATTTGATCCGGATGGTTCATGAGTTTGCGACCAAAGCCATAATTGCGCTCATCATTCTTCACGTGGTTGCCGCACTTTATCACTTAGCGTCGAAGCACCGCCATCTCACGCTCCGCATGATGATGTTCTGGCGTAGCGAAAAAGCCTAGTCATGCCTGTGCTTGTATACATACTGATCGGGCTCATCGGACTTGGCCTTGTCTGGTTCATCATCGAAAAGCGACGCCGCCGGACTCACTCCGTGCAGGGTGGCATCGATCGCTCGATTTCATTGTCGCATTGCGAACCAATCGAACTCTATAGCAATAGCTTCTCGCACTGCTCGCGGAAATGTCGACTGGTGCTTGCGGAACTCGGCCTTACCGCCAAGCATCATTCCATCGATTTGATTGAGACCGGCTGGTATCAAACGATCAGCCCGGCATACTTAAAGATCAACCCCTCAGGGCTCGTCCCAACCCTGGTTCACAATGGGCACCCTGTCTTCGAGTCAGATGATATTCTGTTCTATGCTGCAGAGCTTGCCGGGCCAGATGCGCCAAGCCTCATCCCGGATTCTCCCGAGCTTCAATCACGCATGGAGGGATGGCTCGACTTCTGCACGATTTCGAGCGCTGATGCGATGGTCGGTATGGAAGCCAAAGCTGGCGCCTGCATCCCTGGCTTGACCTTGCCGATGTTCGTTTCGACGATCCAGTATGTCCCTTTGCGCAATATATTGGTCGGGTTTCTATTCCACTTTGACAAAAAACGCCCGGCCTTGTTCACGGCGTCCAAACTCCTCGGTCTTCACCGAATGATGGCACTCAAACCAATTCAGAAAATGATGCATCAGAGCCGTGACCATATGCGTTTTCATCTGCAAACGCTGGAGGACGCATTGGCGAAATCGGATGGAGACTGGATCCTTGGCGATCAGTTCAGTTTGGCGGATATTACTCTGTCCTGCTTGCTCCTCCGCTTGGATGAGACCGGGTGGCTCAGCTGGTTCGAGCAGACTTCGCATATAAAGCAAGTCACGAACTATTATCGACGCCTCCAAGCGCGACCCGCCTGGACCCAGGCGATTTCCGACCACGCACATCCGATCGTTACCCGAGCAAAAATCGACCTGTCCAGCGCCGTCGCCGTCGACCCTTCATTGAGTGAACGCATTTATGGCGCCACGCAATTGTCGACGCATCCCGGAGCGGAGGCCTTATCATGGTGATGCTGAAGGAATGCGACATTCAAACCAAAGAGGTATTGAGCTGGACGGGGCTGCACCTTTTCCACTTCTCAGGATCGACCTGTTCTCAAAAGACCCGGATCTTTCTTCGCCTGAAGGGAATTGAGTGGACGTCACACCATTTGAACCTCGCCGCGAAGGAGCACCTGAAACCCTATTATATGGGCATCAATCCGAGAGGGCTTGTCCCCGCACTCATCCATGACGGCAAAGTCATCATCGAGAGCAATGACATCCTAACCTATCTCGAAGAAGCGTTCCCTGAACCGGCGCTCATCCCTGCGAGCAAATCGGACGACCTGCAAGCGATGTTGAAGCGCGAGGATAATCTGCATCTCGACATTCGAGCGCTGACCATGCGGTTCGTCTTTCCGTCTTTCCTGACCAAGCGCCCCGAGAAGGACATCACCGCTTACGAGTCCTCAGGCAGCGGCACGCTCGGCGGCGAAGTGGACCCGCATCGCGATATCGAAGCCGAATTCTGGCGGGAGATGAACCGGCACGGCAAGATCATGGACCAGCAAGCCAAACGCGCTTATGATCGCTTCTCTGAGGCGCTTGATGATTTCGAACCACAGCTCTCACGGCATGATTATCTGCTGGGCGCAGAGATCAGTCTGGTCGACATCGCCTGGTATATTTATGCTCGGCGGTTGATTGCAGCGGGATACCCCCTGCACTCAAAGCACCCTGCAGTTGGCGCCTGGTTCGACCGACTCCATGCGAAGCCCGATTTTCGACAGGAAGTTCCCGAAGGCGGGCTCGCGGGCGCGATCACATCGCTGCTTCATCTGACCCAGAGAGTCCGCGGCACAACTTTAGAACAAGTCAGGCAGCGCACATCAACTTTCACTTGAGCGTCTTGCAGCTCGTATTGCTCCAAGCCCATCATACGCCTCTAAAATTGCCTGTAAGCTATTCTTCTTACTCACATTCTCACACTCAGCCCAAGCTGGTTTGGAAAGTAGAAGCGACCAGTTTGCGATATCACTGGCCGAGCGTACCGCTTCGACATTCACATAACACTGAATTGAACCTGGTGCAGTATTTCTGAGCCATAGACCGTTTCGTGATGATTGACCGTGAGTTTTGCACGACGTAGAATCCGGCTGCACTAAGGAACCCGGATGAGTGAAACATCAAAATCAGCAGCCACTCTGGGCGTAAATAATCAAGGCGACCCCCGCCGACGCCGCACCAGGGCTGCCATCATTAAGGCCGGGCAGAGTCTTTTCGGCGAGTGCCACCCAGATGGCGTCAGTATCGACGAGATCATTCGCGCGTCCAACATAGCCAAGCAGTCTTTCTACAATCACTTTTCGGACAAGAACGAGCTTAATCAGGAGATTTTGCGTATTGCTCGTGCAGAACTCGACGCACTTGTCGAGGAATTTAATAATGGCGAGCTGGATCCGGCGCGTAGGGTGGCAAATGGTCTGTGTGTCTATGCAGCACAAGCGCTTCGCAACCCGTCACAAAGCAGAATGGTCGCGCGCTTGACAATCGACGATATTTTGATCGGTTCGAAAACAAACGCCCACACTCTGGCCGATGTTGAGGAGGGACTGAAACAAGGAAGACTGGCACTGTTCAGCTTAGAGGTTGGACTCAGCTATATTGTCGGAGCAGGACAAGCTCTCGTCGGCCGGATATTGCTAGACGATGAGCCCACCTTGGCTCCAGGGAATGCTCAACGAATCGTAACGCTGACGTTACGTGCTTTTGGGTTGCCACCATTAGAAGCAGAGTTGATCGCCTCTGAGGCGTCTGAACGCATAGTCCGGCCCGCCTCCATAGAGGTCAAACACCAAGGTTGATGACGTGATTGGCGGCTAATGCGGCTCGACGCCAAAATGATCCGCCAATAGATCGCCGGAATAATCTTGAAGCTATCTCACCTCTGTGCGCGCTAGCTCGTCTATCGCGGGAGCTTGGTATTCCCGCCGACCATAACAAGATACATCCGCGTAACCCAGGTCATCGGCCATGATGAAAATAATGTTCGGAGATTGCGCGTTTTGTTGCTTCGATCACAAGCCTTCGCCCAAACAGCCAGCAAGTGCCAGGCCTGAACCCATCTGCGACACTGTACGTCAAGTTGTTGATTCTGAAGTCATCTGATTCCCTTCATAAAGGCAGCGCTTGGCGGAGTTGCCAGTCAAGATCTCGGCCAAACCCTCTAAACCTGGCGAATACAGTCATGCCAGGCCTGAACCAGGTCGTCAGGTGAACCGGTTCCAAACACATATTTATCCGGTCGCAGGAGAACGGCATCTGCGTCCGCCTCATCGAGCCAGGCGCGAATCTCGGCGGCGAACGACTCAATGCCTGGAGATAAGAGTGAGATACTCTCCACGAGATCGTCGGGAGAAAGCGGTTCACGCGAAATCAGAAGCGGGAGCGAGCGCTGGCTAGACTGATCATCCAGTCTCAGATTGCCCCTCACTGGCTGACGGAAGTAACTCCCGGCCGCCGGACTTCCAGCGAGAATCAAGCCGGAAGCGATCTCCGGAAACTGCATGTCCTGACCCGAGACATTTGAAGGTGCGGCAAGCATTTGTTCATCCCGGAGCGCTGCAGCTTCCGGATCCAAAATGCAAACCGTCCGCCCCATCATCATCGCTAGTTCAATCGTCGCGCGGGCATGCGGCTCCCGCTCGGATTGATATGTGTCGAGGATTGCCTCAGAACATTGCCCGCGTGCCAGCATTCCGAGCTTCCAGCCAAGATTCGCTGCGTCTCGAACACCAGCGCACAGGCCCTGACCGGCAAAGGGAGGCGTCTGATGCGCTGCGTCGCCGGCCAGCAAGACCCGGCCTTTTCGCCAACTCTTTGCGACGCGCGCATTGAATCGGTAGACCGCTTTTCTTTCAATCGAAACAGCGCCTTCGACATCCCAGGGTTTCAGCAAGTCCTCAACAAACGAGTCCTCAAGAACCTGTTCAGGTGTTTCATCCGGTCGTATCATGAACTCCCAACGATGACGCCCTTCCCCCATCAGCACACATGTTGTTGGACGCTCCGGGTCGCAGCTCTGCAGATTGGCCTTTGGCAGCCGGTCAAAATCATGAACGATGACGTCGACAACGAGCCAGGGCTCATCAAAGTCCAGATCATCAAGCTGTATCTGCGCGGCTGCCCGAACCGGGCTACGCGTGCCGTCAGCCCCGACCAGATATCGGGCTTTAACCGTTCGAAGCCCTTCAGGCGTCTCGAAAACCGCTTCTACGCCGCCGTCGATCTCAGCATAGGATGTGAAGGACCAGAGTGTACGCAGCTCCGTACCATCGTGGGCGCTGAGCCGATCTCGAAGGCATTGTTCCAGCGATGGCTGGTGTATCATGTTCGAAGCGGGCCAGCCGCCGCCAGCGATCTGGTCGATATTATCGAACTTCATAAGCGACCGGCCATCCGCGGTTATGAAATCATAGCTGGACGTTGTACGACTTGTGGCAGCAATGGCCTCCGCAGCGCCAAATGACTGAAACACCCGCATCACTTCATGGTCGACATGGGCTGCACGAGGTAGAGGGTATATGTCTGCTTCTTTTTCGCAGATCAGAACGCGTGCACCGCTTTGAGCGGCGATCAAGGCTAGGCTAATCCCCGTCGGACCACCGCCAACCACCAGAATATCACAATCAAAACCTGCCATTACTGCCCCTCCAGAACCATAGATCCTTCAATGTATCCAAGCTTCTCGACATCGCAGCGCACCACGTCGCCCTCCTTCAGAAATTGGCGAGGGTCCATCGCCGCTCCGACACCGCCCGGTGTACCTGTGAAGATCACATCGCCCGGCTCAAGTGTCAGCGCGCCAGACAGGTGTTCAATTTGCTGCCAGATATCGAAGACGAGGTGTTTCGTATTTGAGGATTGCCGCAATTCGCCATTGACGGTGCAGGTTAAGTCCAACGCATGCGGGTCTGGAATCTCGTCTCGCGTCGTGATCCAAGGGCCAATCGGCGCATGGGTATCAAAGCTCTTGCCCAGCGACCATTGCGGGCCGGAATGCTGCCACATGCGCTCGGTCACATCATTTCCGACACAGTAGCCAAAAACGTAACTGGCGGCTTCACTAGCTGGGATGTGCTTACCGCGCTTGCCAATGATGGCAACGAGCTCGGCTTCATAATCGACAAATGCTCCCCCTTTGGCGATCAGGATGGATGCGTAGGGAGGATTGATCGAGGTTTGTGCTTTGGTGAACCAGATTTGCTTATCCGGCGTTTCCATTTTCGATTCTTCGATATGGTCTGCATAATTCAACCCAATCGCCCAGGTTTTTGCCGGTTTCTCAATCGGAGCATGCAGCTTGACTGAAGAAAGCGGTCTAGCGTTAGATCCATCTGAGAGTTGTTCCAGCCGATCGCGCTGTGCGTCCCAATCCTCGATAAGTTCAATCATAGTGCCGTTAAACCCTGCATCGATAATAGCGTCCTCCTGAACGACACCCACCCGCGCGGTGGTCATCCCCTCCACTGAATATGTTGCAAGTTTCATTTAACTACCTCCGGCATTAGGCCCGATCCGTGTTGCTCACCGACCGCTGCTGTGTTGTTTCAATTCGAGCCCTGCTTCATGGGGAAAGGTTGCCCCCATTGAACCGCAATCAAACTCTCAAACGACATTTTGTTGGGCGGCTCATCTGCAGTGAGCAGATCACCGTCGGTCCAGTGCTCCAACTCATGCCCCCACGGATCACGCCAGTAATCAAAAATCTGACTGCCCATAATATGTCGACCAATACCCCAGGCCTGATCTCGGCCTTTGGATCGCAGATGTGTGTGTCCGAGCATCAGATCATCGAAGTCTGAGACCTCAAAAGCAGCATGCATAAAGCCCACCGGCTGCGGCGTCTGAGCTAGGAATAAGGTGTGATGGTCGGATGGTGTGCTACCACGATCACACCTCAGAAAGGCCCCGATAGACGTTCCCGGAGCCGCCTCGATTTCATCGGATGTTAAAAACCCAAACCGGTCCTTGTACCATTTTTCAGAGCGCCGGAAGTCAGACACGTTTAGCACACAGTGTCCGATGCGTTGGATACGTGACGGCCCTTGCTCAAGCCGGACCGTTGCGCCGAGGCGCGGTTTGTTCAGCGCATCGTTTCTTTGCGTACCAACCGGTTCGTCAGTTCTTTTACCATTTTGTTGGCCTGCCATCACTTCTACCAAAAAGCCATCCGGATCGGTGAGACGAACAATAGACCCGCCGCCGGGCTCATCAGACAACTCAACTTTAGCGCCATCATATACAGCCAGTTTTTCAAGGTCCTCAATCGAAGCCGCCCTCAAACCAAGCGCCCGAAATCCTGGCTCACCCTTCTCAGTCACATGCAAGAAAGGCCGACCATCGCTGCCGGTCGCGTACAGGCGCTCTTGAACCGCGTCGCAGCGAAAGCCAAAATCCGTCAGGAATTCCTGCATCCTAACTAAATTAGGCGCGGAGAACCGAACATGAGCAATATCAAGAATCTTAATCACCGGCACCATGATCACCCCACCTTTTGGACTTATAGTCTATTAACTTTCTGCAAGTTTGCCGTCAAGTTCAGAAAATGAGGGTCATCAAAGCGCAAACCTTGATCACTCCGGTAACCCGTTTTCCGAGATTTGTGTGCCCATTTGCGCAATCTCCATTTCAAAACCTTCTGCGAAGATCAGCTCCGGCAAGTCATCCTCAACAGCCGCCACGATAGCGTGTGCACATTTTCTTGGATCACTGCCACCTTCAGTGTTTGCGTCAGATTTCCCACGCGTGACCCATCTGAGGTCATAGCATTGCGCGATGCATCGGTGGCGACAGATCCTGGAAGGATGTTTGTCACTCGAATATTGTCAACCGTCGACACCTCTGACCGCAGAGCGTCAATGCGCCCAATTAAACCACGGGATAAGTAGTTATGGGGGCTTCGGAACGTATTTGTTTCGCTCGGGCGGACAATTAGGTAGACTTCTTGGCCATAATGTGCGTCTTTGAAAGCAGGAAGTTCGCCTTGGCTGCGCGACTTGATCTCGATAGTGCTGGCGATAAGGTGGTGGCCTTATGCGACTTACTGTAGTGAGCAAACGTGTTTGACGGTGCGAGTGACCTCCAATTGAGAGGCAAATGGAACCGGAGCGGGTCAAAAGTCGAGGCTATATGCGATCAGAGTTAAGTGTATCTGTCCTTAATTATCAGAAATGGACTGAAGAGAATGCCCCAACCAATTTCAAACAAAGTGAGCTTCAACTTTCAGTAACGGTATCGAACCCACACCAAAAGAAGACAGCCGCGGTAGGGTTGTGACAGGAATCAATATGAGAAATCTGAAAATAATCATCGGGCGTATTATGATCGCTCTGGGGCTTTTGGGTGGTTTTGTAAGTGTCTGGTACACCTTAGCTTTCACATGGATGCCAGAGTTTGGTGCGGTGAACCTGCCTGATGGTCCAACGCATTCGAACTATCACGCCTTTCGGGGGGCAATGCTTGCATTTGCCGTGAACCTCCTGCTGATGTGGGTTGCGATCAAGGCTAAAAGCATTCGATTAGAATCTTGGGCCATTGTGACGTTTATGGCCGTTTTCTATTATGCGGGATGGTGGGTTGCCTGGCCTATCTGGGGGTATCATGCACCGTCAGTTACAGCTGAGATGAACCATGTGATCGGAACGTTCGGAGGCTTAGGTGGGCTGATATTACTGAAACCGCGAAGGGATTGAACAGCTTAGCACCCGAGCGCGCGGTGCGTTGATCATGCTTACATCACCTGCTGCGGCAAGGTTCATTTCTCAACGCGGGTCGGTACCGAATTGTCCCACAGAAATGGTCTCAGAAACACTTAGCCGCTTGCAGAAACTGTTCCTTGTGTATGCACGATTTTCTTGCAGATTCTGATGACTTCATTCGCTTCCACTTTGCTCAGCTTAGTTAGGGTGAAGACCTCAGCTGAAACATCACGGCTTTTTTCCCAGAGCTGCCGTCCGGCATTGGTCAGCGATATCAACTTTTGACGTTCATTCCCCTTTCGAACTTGACGCAATAGCACCCCCCTTTCCTCCAGCCGTCGCAGCAATGGTGTCATCGTTGCCTTGGAGAGTTCCAGTCGTTTCGCGAGCGCTGAGATTGAGATCCCATCCTCTTCCGCCAGCGCCATCAGCACCAGATACTGGGAGTAAGTCAAACCATATGACTTCAACAGGGTTTGATAGTGATGCCCAACGGTATTTGAAGCCGCATAAAGCGCAAAACAGAGTTGGTTGTCCAGCGTTACGACCGGGGCTTTGATTGAGTTTGCGTCTGACAAAGCTGATGCCTTCCTAGCCTGGGTTTGAGCCTGACGTTTGATAGCACCAAAAATTCTCCTTGCAAATAATTCGAGCGCTAACTATTAGTGCACTAACTTATAGCTGTTTGTTTATTAGGAGACCCAAGATGTTGCGAAGCTCACTTACAGTTAGCTGCTTCGCGCTATTGATCATAAGCGCGTGCACGAAAGCCGACTCTCATTCAAATCAAGAGCCTCAAACTGAAATCGAGCCGTCTGCTGTGAGCAGCGATGTGAAAGATGCCACCTTAGCCTCATCTGCAGTCTTCGATGCCGAAGAGGGATTTGACGCTTTTGAAAAGCTATTTGGGGTAACCAAAGGAAAACGCCGTAATCACACCAAGGGGTTTTGTGTTGAAGGGATATTCGCGCCTGTAGATCCGAGAGTTAGGACTTACTCCAGCAGCCCCATATTTTCTGGCACATCCACAGTTGTTGCACGGGTCTCTCATAAAGGCGGCAAGGCCAACCCCCGAGATGATCAATATGGTCTACTCGGCATGGGCCTCGAAATCACCACCGCTAACGGTGATCTCCATGTGATCGGCATGAATACAGAGCATTTCTTCCCGGTCGCAACCAGCCGCGACTTTATAGAGCTGTTACAAGCTAAAGCCGCTGGGCCAGATGCCACAAAGGCATTTGCTGCTCAGCACCCAGAATTTAGGGCCTACAAAAACTATCACGAAGCGTTGGACAAAACGCTGCGACCTTACGAAGGGACGACGTTTAACAGCTTGAACACGTTCTACCTCGTCGATGCAGAAGGAAAAAAGTCGGCGATGCGATTCTCGTTTCAGCCCTCGGGCGAACAGGAAATTGTGGTGGATACACACGCCGACTTTTTCTTGGAAAACATGCAAAAGAATATCAATGAAGGCTCTGTGTCATGGGATATGATAGTGACTCTCGCCAATCCTGATGATGCGATTCTAGATCCCTCAAAGCAATGGTCCGGAGATCACGTCACAATAACGGCCGGACGCTTTACAGCACAAAACGCTATGCCGGAAAGTGATGGTCAGTGCGATCGCTTGAACTTTGACCCTATGGTTTTGAGCGAAGGGTTTGCTCCCTCCGAAGATCCAATGCTGCGGGCGCGCTCAATGATTTATGCTTTGGGTGCTGTGAAGCGGCTATCTGAGAAAGACTAAATATCCTGCCAAGCATGGTCGCGGCTCCAGTATTTTATCTAGGGCGCCTCAAGACGTACGGGCACTGTCAGACTAAACCCGGTTGAGACGCCCCCTGCCCTGACTTTAGCTTCGGCGTGATGTCCAAGAACCCGTTCCACTATTCAATACGTCCCCCGAGATCATTCGATAGGCGGTGATGATGTACGTTCGGCTTCCGCTTTCATTGAGGAACGTCGAAGATCTGCTCCATGATCCGGGGATCGATGTCTGCCATGAAAGCATGCGTCATTGGTGGAACAGATTTGGGCCGATGTTCGCATCAGAGCTCCGCAAGAAGCGATCTAAATCGCTGCGACAAAGTCTCCAATGGAAGCGGCATCTTGATGAGGTCTATGGCAATCCCGAAGTGGTGGTAACCGACCGTCTCGCTTCATATCGAACCGCCATGAAGGTCATTGGAAATGAGAATCGCCAGGAAACCGCGAGCTGGACAAACAACCGATTGAGAATTCTCACCTTCCGTTTCGAAGGCGAGAAAGGGCGATGCTACGTTTTAGGCAGATGCGAAGTTTACAGATATTCGTCTCGGTTCATTCGTCTGTCCACAACCACTTCAATCATCAGAGAAACATCGAACGCAAAACCAGATTCAAAGATCTCCGACACGCTACCCTGCTGGAATGGCGTGGGCTTCTCACGGCCTAAGTCACAGACACGAAATTGGATGCTGAAGACTGGTTCGCATTGAACTGACAGCACCATCGATTATTCTCCACGAAGCCGGCGGGCTATCGCCGCACTTTGAGCTGAATACCATAGGTCTGCGGTCTGCCGACAACACATCGTTGAGGGATTGTATTGGCAACCGCATCCAATCCGCCGAGTTGGGATCCGAACGGTTGATCGAATATGGTCGTGCAATACCCTTCATCTGACAGGTTCTTGCCCCATAGATTCACCTCCCACCGATCATCATCTGCCCGTAGCCCGATGCGCGCGTTGAACAATTGATAGGCCTCTTGGACAGATTGCGGATTTTGGTTCGTGTTTGCCCCGACATTTGCTTCGCCGACATATTGCGTTTCACCTCGCAGGAAGTACCGGGCGCCAGAGATAGCCGGAAATCTATCTTCCCAGTTCGCAACGAGTGACCCTTGCCAATCTGGTGACAGGTGTGCCCGCTCACCCGTCAGGTCTTGTACGGGACCGCCAGGAAGGGGGGATGCATTACGATAGTCCTGAAATTCACTATCCAGATATGAAAGGCCGCCGATGAAGCTGAGTTGGTCAAGTGGCGCCCACACAAAATCGGTCTCAAAACCTTGTTGGCGTAGTTCTCCGACATTTCGAGTCACAAACGAGATCCCGTCAAATGCGCGATCCTGAAATCCTTCAATATCCATGGAGAACAAGGTCGCATTCACTTGCAGCGTATTGTCGAACAGCGTCGATTTTACACCAATCTCATAATTCGTCGTGTCTTCTTCGCTAAAGGTGCGTTGCTCTGTCGTGAGCGCCGGGAATGTTCCATCTGTATTAAATCCTCCTGACTTGTAGCCGGTGGATATAGTTGCGAAGAACATCGTGCCTTCGACTGGAAAATAGCTCGCATTGGCGAAATAGGTGAACTTGGAATCGTCTACCGTAAGGCCAGGTTGGTTTTCATCATCGCGAACGCGAAGGGCGGTTACGAAAGGATTGTTTACAGTATTGGTAAACTCAGCATCCTTCTCGTCAGAAGTCCAGCGACCTCCAAGCGTCAGTGAGAGCTTATCGTTTGCGTACCATGTTGCCTGTCCAAAAAAGGCTGTGCTCTGGAGATCTTGGGAAAACTCACCGTCCGACGCGCGTATTTACTGACCAGCCGCACACCCTTGACCAGCCGCTGCGCCGGCGAGCCCCGCTACAACGGGAATGCAGAAGTCAGATCCAAGGTTGAAATCCTGACTGATGGTGTAGGATTCATCGTACAAAAATGCACCGATCACATATTCAAACGTATCATCCGTTGGTGAAACGAGTTGGAATTCTTGGCTGATCGTTTCGGTCTTATAATCAGACAATCGAGGCAGTAGCTGGATTGGAAGTCGAATCGCACTTTCAAAGTTTTTTGCCTCCCACTCACGATAGCTAGTGATTGAGCGTAACGTATGTCCCGTTGCGAATTCGAAACTGGCGTCCGCAGCCAAGCCCCATTGTTCGTCATTCAAGCTATCGCGGTGATCTTGATAAATATCGTGATCAAAGGCATCGGCGGTCAGCAGTTGACTAGCCTCAGGCCCGCCAAGCGCTTGAAGGGTGGCAAGAAAAGCCGCGCTTTCGGTTCCATTAAGCAATTCAACAGTCGCACCGCCTGATTCTATTTCGCCATAGTCAGCGGTAATCTTGAGATCGAATTGCTCATTCATATCGAACAGGAGCTTGCCCCGGACATGGAACTCGTCTTGCGCTCCAACTTCATCTCCTGTCAGAAGATTATCGCCAAAACCTCCTCTCTCCGTATATTTGGCGCTGATCCTCATGGACACATCATCGGATAGCGGGCCTGATAAGCTGCCGCCTGCTTCGATTGAATCGAATGATCCAAGTCCAAACTCACCATAGGCTTCCAAACTATCTCTTGAAGGATCCTTGGTGCGCACGTTCAAGGCCCCCATCGGTGTATTTCGCCCAAAAAGTGTGCCTTGCGGACCCCTTAAAACCTCGACAGCTTCGAGATCAATCAAGTTCCCGATCACTGAGCCAGGTCGCGGATAGTATACGCCATCGATAAAGACGCCGACGGAGGGTTCAATGCCGGCATTTCCGACCGACCCAACACCTCTGATGGTAATGCGTGAATTCGTTTGCTGAGACGAGCTCGTGATCGTAAAGTTTGGTGAATACAATGCGACATCGGTGAGGTTCGCAATGCCCGAGTCCTCTATAAAAGCGGCATCATAAGCCGAGATTGAAATTGGCACATCTTGAATGCTCTGCGCGCGTTTCTGAGCCGTAACAGTGACGGGGGTTAGGCGTTTAGTGGCTTCGTCTTCCGTAGCATTTTCATCTTGACCAAAGGCAGGAAATACCAATGCTGAACATGCCGTAGCCACGATTATGGTTTTGAGTCTCATTCGTTTGCTCCCTCTTACGGCTGTGCTTCATCGCCGTTTTGAGTGGGTTAGCAGATGGCCCCGCCAAACATTGCAATCCGCTTATCATTCTTGCAGGTATCGCCAATCTCTTACTGTCGAAGTGTGGCAATCAGGGCAGCGCCAATAACCTTGAGCGTGTCGTAGATAACACTGAATCGAGCGGCAGACATTGCGTGCCACCTAGGCTCTGCCGACAAGGTTTCGAGATGAACCGTCGCTATGGCGACACACTCAACTATTTCTTGTTTGGGGCAATATAAGTGGTGTCGGCAGCATACAGGTCTTGCCAGTTTTCTGGAGGCAAACCGAGATGCTTGCTTTCCGATTGTCGCGCGGGTGTGAAGTTTTGGCGGCTTTCGTCGCTGCGTACTTGTTCAAGCCAGAACACGCCGTCATAGGTTCCGCTATTCCCCCTGGGCGCAATGAGATCCAGATCGCCATCCCCATCCAGATCGATGCTTTCGAACATATCGTACATGCCGCGCGTGCGGCGAGAAATATCATGGCGGGACCAGCTCAGCGTCGGGTCCCCTGGGTTTTCAAACCATGCCAGACGCCCCACAGAGCTTGTTGCGTCAACACCTGGTTCATCAAACTCGCGAGAGGCTCCGGAATAGGTTCCGGCGAGTATGTTCAACCCGGAATAACCGCCCGTCACCACATCAAGATCACCGTCACTATCGATATCTGCGAGGTGAATGCCGATCACCCAGTCGGGGAGCGTGTTTCCAATTCGATGGAATACCCATGGCTTGCCGAGATCGGATGGTTGTTCCAGCCAGCCCAACCCCGCAACCAATCGCGTAAACGAGCTACTGCGCTCCACAACGTTCAGAACAATATCTGTGCGACCATCGGCATTGAGATCAGCTGTTTCAGCCTGAAAAGCATTGGCCAATGCCTGCCAGTTCCTCGCAACCGAGAAGCCAGGCGAGATCGCGATGGGCAGGCCGCGATGCGCAATCCCCCCTTCGCTGTTCGTGCCTTTATTCTCAATCAGTATGAGTTTCTGCCGCACGCGCTTGGCCGCCAAAATGTCCAGGTCGCCGTCTCCGTCAACGTCGAAAGGTAAAGCCGTATTAGGCACACCTGACTGGTAAAGAACCTGTTCGCGCCAGGAGGAGGACTCAAGGGGCGGTCCGGTAAATGTAAACAGTGATGTCGTACCATTGTCTGGATCTCCGCCATCAAGTTGGACGATATCCGCAGCTCCTTTGTTTGCAGCGCTGAGGTCCAGGTGCCCATCGCCGTTAATATCCGCTGCAAATACGCGTATCCATGAGCCGCGACCCTTGGTGACTTCCGGAATTACGAATTCCCATTCTGTCTTCCGGGGAGCGGATGCAGGGTTTTCAAAGTAGATCAGGTGCCCTTCTTCGCAGGCTGCGACAATGTCAGGCCAGCCATCATCGTTCATGTCTCCGGTAGCGACATCTTCAACGGCCCCGACGATCGGGCCTTCAGCCAGTGTTACCAGTTCCCAATGGTTGGGGCTTGAGCTGCCATAAGCAATTCGAATGTGGTTGGAGTCTTCCTGAGCGGTGACGATGTCGAGATAGCCGTCTAGGTCAAGGTCGACCATGCTTATGCCGTCGCCGCCGCGAATTAGCACGCCGCCATTTATCCCTTCACTGTCAATAAGGTGCTCTCTCCAGGATATGTACGCACCATCGGCTGCGCGCGCCTGGCTATGCATTTCCGAAACAGTCAGGGCCTCTGCCTGATCGGTCACACGGCCCTGTTGTTTGCAGGCGCTGACCATCAGACACCCAAAAGTGAAAACCGCGATTACGGTCACGCCAAGACCGCGTCTCCTTGGTTGTGTGGATATGGAAACACCTGCGAGGGGCGAATATGGCAAGGCTGGACACCTGGGCGGATTTGGAAGAGATTGATGCATCATCTCTTCTCATAACGCGTCGCGAAGAGCCCATCTGCAAACTAGATTTCAATTTGAAGAAATGACGAAATTATTTGAGCGCCAAAGCCCTTCATTGATGGAGACCCTTGAGGCGCGTACCCGCGAGGCAGTGATCAAAAAAGCTCGGCGGTTGGTCTTCTCCGATGGCGAGATGATAAACCTTCGCGGCGAGCCTGTGGATAAGCTCTACATCGTCAGGTCCGGAGCGTGTCGTATGTGCCGCATCGATCAGAATGGACGAGAAAAACTCATCGCAGTGTTCGGCCCTGGCCAAGCGATTGGCGTATTACAGCTCTTGCTTGAGAAACCCAGAACAGTCGATATTTTTGCGGACGGCGCAACAGAACTATGGTCAATTTCGCGAAATTCATTTTCGCAGCTGCAGGATGAATATCCGGATTTCACGAAAGCGCTTCTGACGATTATGCTGCATCGGTTTAATTCGGTATTGGAGCAGCTTGATGACAATGATCGGCTTCCGCTCGTTGTGCGCGTTGCAAAACTTCTGGTTTCGATGCACGCCAGCTCTGATGCAACCACCATTGACTGGAGCCAGTCAGACCTCGCACTCCTTCTCGGGTCGTCCCGTGTCGCTACTGGCAAAGCGCTGCGTCAGCTCTCGGATGAGGAGATGATAAGTCTGCAGTACGCAAGCATCAAAGTCTCCGATATTGATAAACTCAAAGACTGGGTATTTTATCAAACCGGCGACATCCTTGGCGCGTAAGGGTTTGATCAATCATCTATACTACATCCCCAGCGGATCAACGAACTATAGACGCGCCAAGGGAAACGCGATGCGTTGCTAGATTTTCCAGTAATGAAATTCTGCAATAACTCCATGCACTGTAATATATTGAATGTTTTGAGAAAATGGTGGTCGATACTAGGTTCGAACTAGTGACCCCTGCAATGTCAATGCAGTGCTCTACCACTGAGCTAATCGACCATCCATTTGAAGGGGCTGTAAGCCATATTTAGCCTGCTAAAGTCAAGCAGGAACTGCAATCAATGTCAGGCCGCCATGACGCGCTCAACCTCGGTGACGAGTTCGCGCAGATGGAAGGGCTTGGATAAGACTTTAGCGCCTGCTGGTGTCGGTGCACCGCCAGCCAGAGCAACCGCGGCAAAACCAGTAATGAAAACGATCTTCATGGCCGGATCCAGCTCAGCCCCACGCCGGGCGAGCTCAATCCCGTCAATGCCGGGCATCACAATATCGGTCAGCAGCAGGTCAAAAACTTCGCGCTCCAGCGCTTCGAGTGCCCCTTCGCCATCTTCATAGTCCTGTACATCATGGCCTGCACGGCGCAGGGAGGCCGCCAGGAAAGTGCGCATCGCATCATCGTCCTCGGCCAGAAGGATTTTACTCATCAAAAGATCGTCCTCGCATCTCAATCGACTATATACATCGGCTGAACCGGTAAACCCAGAGTGAATTTTCCGATTTGCTTTATTGGCTTAATGCAGATCAACTTGCAATTCATGCGCCAAGATAGGCTTGACGGCGTAAAGAATTGAGCGATCTTGCCTGATAATGAGCCCGTATGCTGATCTGACCCCCGCGTGTGAAGACCTCACTCTGCCAGCATGCAGGATCGTGCGACCGCGCGTATTGAAAGCGCCAGTCGTTTTCGCGTCGCCCCATAGTGGCAGCGTGTATCCGCAGGACCTGACCGACCGCCTGGCTGTGCCTTTAATAGACTTGCGGCGGACTGAGGACGCTTTCGTCGATCGGTTATTTGGCGCCGCGCCGGAAGCTGGCGCCATTCTGGTCGGGGCGACCTATGCCCGCAGCTATGTCGACCTCAATCGCAATGCCCGTGAGCTGGATCCTTCCATGTTCAGTGACGGATTGCCGCGTACGGCGGGTATGGCCGGGCCGCAAGTCAAAGCCGGACTCGGTTGCCTGCCCAAGGTCGGAGCGACGGGGCAGGTCTTCTATAATCGCCTTCTGACGCGCGCTGAAGGCGCCAAGCGCCTAGAATGCGTACACGATGCCTATCATGCGACGCTTCGCAGTCTGCTGAAGGAGGTGCAACAGGACTGGGCGGAAACCATTCTGATTGACTGCCATTCCATGCCATCAAAACAGCCGGGGCGTTTGCGCCTGCCGGATATTGTCCTGGGTGATCGGTTCGGGTCGAGTTGTTCGGGGCGGCTGACCAGCCTGGCTGAACGCCATTTCCGTAAGGCGGGACTGACCGTGGCTCGTAATGCGCCTTATGCTGGAGGCTACACGACACGCCTTTATGGCCGTCCGCGGCGGGGTTGCCACGTGTTACAGATCGAGATCAATCGCGACCTCTATATGAATGAGCAGGACATTGAGCTGAATGCCGGATTTGAGGCGACACGGCAGGCTATGACAAGCTTCATTGAAAACCTGGTAGATTTTTCCGCCCGCTTCTGCGCCGGATAAAAAAATGCCGCGCTGGTTAAAGCGCGGCGTATTAGGTAAGGGAGGAAACGCCAGAAGGCGTCAGCACCAGAGTGCTAGAGACACATTTATTGTGCGGCGCACAAAAAGCAAGGGCAATTTTGCCGCAGTGCCGCATAAGCTGTATGCAATTCCGGGACGGATGCTGAAACAGCGTAGCGATAACACATTCCGGCACAAGACTTGCTGATCTGTCAGACAGCTATTCAGATTGAAACGGCCCGCTTGGGCGTTTCGGCCCACTTGGGAGACAGTATATGACGGACGCCACTGACCTTCACGTTGGCAAACGCCTGCGCCGCCGCCGCCGCCTTTTGGGCATGACACAACAGGATCTTGCAAGCCTTGTCGGGGTGCGGTTCCAGCAGATTCAAAAATATGAGTGTGGGGCCAACAGGGTTACATCTTCTCGTCTGTATGATCTTTCAAAAGCCCTGAACGTATCAGTTCAGTACTTCTTTGACGGGCTGGAAAGCTATGATTTACAGGGGCTTGCAGCCAATGACGCGGAGCGTCTGGATGGGGATATTCTGAGCCAGAAAGAAACGCTCGAACTGGTTCGCGCCTATTATCGCCTCGGCGAGCGCCCACGCCGGCGCCTGCTGGAGCTTGCCAAGGCGCTGGAAGCTGAAGCGACAGAGAGCGGCGCTGCTTGAGCTTTCGTTCAATCCGGCCTAAGCGCCGGGTATGACTCAAAATCCTGACTTTGATGCAGTTTCTATTGCTTGCGCACTCGCTGATGCAGCGCGCGCTGAAACCCTGTCTCATTTCCGGGCACTCAGCGCGATTGATAATAAATTGGATGGTCAAGATTATGATCCTGTCACGGAAGGTGACCGTGCGGCGGAGCGGGCGATGCGCGCTGTCCTTGCCGAATTGCGCCCCGATGATGCGATCCATGGCGAGGAGTATGGGCGCAAGGATGGCACGACTGGCTGGACCTGGGTGCTTGATCCAATTGATGGGACGCGCGCCTTTGTGGCTGGCTTGCCGACCTGGACGACGCTGATTGGTTTGGTTGATGTGCAGGGCGATGCGATTGTCGGTATCATCGATCAACCGATGCTGGATGAGCGCTATATCGGTTGGCCGGATGGCGCGCGGCTTGATACCGCAGGAGCCAGTCAGCCAATCCATGTTTCAGAAACCGATGATTTACGTCAGGCGGTGATCTCGACGACTGATCCCTTTATCATGACACCGCCAGAGCAAGGGGCCTGGACGCATCTGCGCCATACCGCACGGATCGTACGCTATGGCCTTGATGCCTATGCCTATGCGCGGCTCGCGGCGGGAACGATTGATCTGGTCGCTGAGAGCGGGCTGGCGCCTTATGATGCCGCAGCGCTGATCCCCGTTGTGCGCGGGGCAGGCGGGCTGGCCTGTGACTGGCGTGGCAATCCCGCCAAACCGGGCGGACAATTGGTTTGCGCATCGCATCAGGGCGTTATGGATCAGGCGCTGATCTCGCTCCGGCGCTCTGCGGACTAGGTTCAAAGCTGCGTCGTTGACCAAAGGGCATACAGGACTGAGGCGACCATCAGGCTGGCAGCAATACGATTGAACCAGAGGGCAAAACTTGGGTTCTGGAACCGCCTGGCCAACGCGTCGGCAAGTGCGGCATAGAGGGATAGGCCGAACATTTCCGTCACGGTGATCGAGAGCATGATAACCGCCACCTGTGGCAAGAGCGGGGTGCTTGCATCGAAATAGCTCGGCAGGATCAGGCCAAAGAAGACCAATGCATTCGGATTGGCGAGCTGCAGCCCGATGCCGCTGGCAAAGAGGCGCGCGCGGCTCGGCGTAGCAACCCCTTCACCGCGCAGGTCGCGCGTCCCACTATGCACCATGAGCCAGGCGAGCCACAGGATAAACCCGACCCCGATCACTTTCAGGAGATCCAGCAGAAGCGGCACGGTCGCAGCAATCGCCACAACTCCGCCAGCGGCAAGACTGATCCAGACCAGATTGGCCAGAGAAACACCCATGGCTGGCAACAAGGCCGCGCGAAATCCATAGCGCAGGCTGGAGGATACAGTCAGCATGACGGCCGGACCCGGGGTCAGGCCGCCAGCGAAAAACAGAACAATCAGCGCAAACCAGACAGAGTAATCCATCAGGTCACCTATCGCTTACTGTTGGCCCCGCTCCACAGCCTGGGCGATCAGTTCACGGGCTTTTTCAACGCCCGCCCAACCTTCAACATTACTCCACTTGCCTTTTTCAAGGTCCTTATAGTGAGTGAAGAAGTGGGTGATTTTCTCAACCAGAATATTGGGTAGATCGTGATAGGTCGCGATCTTGTCGTAATAGCTGGTAAGGTCTGGGTGGGGGACGGCTAGGATTTTTTCGTCCGGGCCTTTGTCGTCGCTCATCATCAGGACGCCGACCGGGCGAACGCGCAGGACAGAGCCGGGGACCAGTGGGCGATTGCCCACGACCATCACGTCGATCGGATCACCATCCAGCGACAGCGTGTGCGGGACAAAGCCATAATTCGCCGGATAGCGCATCTCGGTATAGAGGAAACGGTCCACCATCATCGCGCCGGACTCTTTATCGAACTCATACTTGATCGCGTCCCCGCCGAGCGGCACTTCGATGATCACATTGATATCGTCAGGCGGATTCTTGCCAGCGGCAATTTTCATCATGTCCATGGGAGGAGACCTCTCTTTTATTCAGGTTTTGGCGCGCGATGAACGAGCTAGGCGTGATCGTCAAGGGGAATCGTGCGCTCGTCCATTAGCGAATAGTTGAAGCTGACAGAAATCCGCGCGTCTTCACTGCGGCTGGCCATCACTTCATGGCGCAGCCAGCTTTCCCACATGATGATATCACCTTGTTTTGGCTGAATATATTCAAACCGCTTATGCGGGGCATCGTCTTTGAGTGGCGGCGCAGCCATCATCATTGGTAGGCGCGGGTCTTCCAGCTTGAGCCGCCCGGCCCCCTCTGGCATCGCGACATAGGCGGTGCCAGAGATTACGCTATTGGGGTGAATATGCCCGCTATGCATACCCCCTTCGCCAAGGATGTTGATCCACAGGCTGTCGCAGTGCAGGCGCGCGGTCCCCGTGTCCCAGTGCAGGGCCCGCGCAAAGGCAAGGGCTTGAGCATCCAGCACTTTTAGCAGGTCCGCAAAGGCCGGGTGGCGATCAGGCAGATCATCGAGCGAGGCATAGGACGTATAACCCGGATACCCCTCAGCCTCACACCAGTCATGCCCGGCGCGGTCACCATCCTCAATCATCCAGCATGCCTCTTCCAGGTCGGATAGAGCGTTGGATAGTGCCCCTTCAATCCGCCACAGCGCGGTCGGAAAATACAGTGTCTTAGCCATAATCAGAGGGCCTTAAGGGGTGATCCAAGGGGCGTCGAGAGGATATGTACGGCACACGCAGGGAGACATAGGGGATATGGACGGCTACCCGCCCATATACTCTACAGGAGCAGACTGCTCAGGGCCGGTTCCAACCGGACTTACTGCTTGAGCAATGGATCAAGTCCACCTGCTGCATCGAGCTTAAACAGGTCATCCGCGCCGCCAACATGGATTCCGCCAATAAAGATTTGTGGCACTGTATTGCGGCCCCCAGACTTCGCTTTCATTTCTGCGCGCTTGCGAGGTGTGACTTCCAGATCGTACTCTTCCCAATCGGAAACACCTTTTTCACGCAGCAAAGCCTTGGCTCGCTTGCAGTATGGGCAATGCCCCATCGTATAGAGGAGAATGTGTGGCATTTGATCATATCCTTTCGTGAACCTATTCAGGAAGCGAGTTCTGGTCAGATAGAACTGCTCCCAGTCGGTCATCCGCAGGCCAACAGGGTTAGCCTGCGGAAGTGATTTAGCGGGTCGCGGCAATACGCTTGAGTTCAATCCCTGCAAGGAAGATTGCACCTGCCAGCAGCACAGCGTCTTTCAGCAGGAATTGTCCCGGAATGACCGAAAGAGCCGGAAAGCCACCAAGGCTTGGCTCCCAAGCTGGTGCTGTCAGCATGAAGCTCAAGGTCAGCAAGAATGTGAAGGCCGCAGCGAGCGATGCAACAAAGCCAATGCGCGCGAACTTAATCCCAACAATGAGGGCAAGCGCCGTCAGGATCTCAACCGACCCAATCAAACTGGCCGCCCCTTGCACGCTTGTTACGCTGTATAGCCAGCTCGTGAACGGACTGGATTGTACTAGGCCTTGAATCGCATTGGCCTCATATGCAGTGAATTTCATTGCCCCGATCCAACCAAGGATAAGCGCGATCGATAAACGCAGACCTGTACGGCCAGTCGCCGTGACTTTATCGGCAATCGCGTTCAGCTCCTGTGGGGCGGCCTCTTCAATAGTGGCGTGCGTGGTTGACATTTCATACTTCCTTTCAAATATAGACCAATTGGTCACAAATTAGATGCACCGTCCTGAGAACGCCGCTGAGCACTGGAAATATGAAATAAAGACCGATTGGTCAATAATTGGAGTGGTAACATATGCGTGATCGCAATACACCCGGTCGCCCCCGCGAATTTGACGATACAGAAATGCTTCGAAAGATCATGACGCTGTTCTGGCAGGGCGGATATGAAGGCATATCGCTGTCGAGGATCATGAAAGAGACTGGCCTGCAAAAGGCCAGCCTATATGCTGCATTCGGTGATAAACGGGCCCTCTACCTCAAGGCCTTGTCGCAGTATCATACAGATGTTGTAACAGCGGCGGCGACGGCTTTGGAGACCCCATCTGCTCGCCCGGAAACACGGATCCAAGCGTTTCTTTCAGCTCCCCTTGATGGCGCAGCTACAGGAGATCGGTCCGGGTGCTTCCTGTGTAACGCCTCCGCAGATCAAGCAGACCTGAATACAGATACCCAAAAGCAGGTCACCGACGGGTTTGATCGTCTCACCCGCGCCCTTTGCCAGCCTATAGCAGAGCTGAACCCCGACCTTGATGCGGAAGCGGTGAAGAGCAAGGCACGCACACTGCTCAGCATCTATACCGGGCTGCGCATCATGGTGCGTAGCGGCCTCCCCCTGAACGATCTCAAGCCAATAACGGTCACCGCTTTGGAGCTGGCGCACGCTTAAGCAGTACTTAAGAAAGCCAGACAGGTTGTAAAATACTGTGCCTCACCCAAACACAGCTCGTTTAAGAGCTGACAACCAGCCCTTTCGCTTTATCTGTTTGTGAGGTTTTGATTGAGATGACCCGGTAAGCGGGTCATCCGCTTCTCACATCTGCATGGTCCAGCCTTCGACGCCCATGGCGGCCTGACGGACGGCTTCGGACAGGGTCGGGTGGGCATGGCAGGTACGGGCAATGTCTTCAGACGAGGTACCGATAAGTGTATTTGTTTAAGGTCGCACACAAGGACTCGAAGAACACTACTTATTGAGCTATATCTGGTAGACCAGACGGCTGGGCAGTCGCTGGTGGTTCGGGTAACTGGCCACTGGAGGAAAGTCCGGGCTCCATGGAGACAAGGCGGTGGATAACGTCCACCCGGCGCAAGCCGAGGGAAAGTGCCACAGAGAGTATACCGCCCCGGACCTGATCCGGGGTAAGGGTGAAAGGGTGCGGTAAGAGCGCACCGGGGCCTCAGTGATGCGGCCCGCATGGTAAACCCCGCCTGGAGCAAGACCGAATAGGGGGCGCGCTTGGGCTGTCTCTGGCCCGTGCCCCGGGTGTGTCGCGTCAGGCATGCGGTAACGCATGTCGCAGAGGAATGACTGCCCATCCCGCGCCTTTTACGGGCAGAGGTGGACAGAACCCGGCTTACAGGCCGTCTGGTTTTTATCTTCGGTTCGCCAGCGAAATTTTTGATCCAGTGGATCAAAAATAGAAGATGAATGAATCGGGTTTGAAGCGGATTGAGTTTTGCCACTGCGCTGACGCCCTCCGGGCGACGCAGTGGAAGCGGGTTCCGGTTTGGCTTCGCCAACCCATGAACCAGGCTCAAGGCTGTTTCTCCTTGCTTTTGAAACTTCCGCGATCAAAAGTTCCAGAAAAGGCTTTGGGAGGCTGAGATGATCCGCAATACGGTACTGGCGCTGCTAGGAGCTGCACTACTTCTGATCGGTGTGGTTGTGGTTCGTACGCTGAACTATGGCGGCACAGCGGCTTCGGTCGAACAGGTCAGCTTGCCTGAGGTTCCGGCCTTTGATGCAAACATAATCGCGCAGCGGCTAGGAGAAGCCATTCGATTTGAAACGATTACTGTCATCGCCGGAGATCCGCGCCCCGGCCTCGAAGGCCCATGGCTGGACATGCAAGCCTGGATGGAGGCAACCTATCCAGAGTTTCATGCAAGCGCGAGCAAGGAAACCATCCCGGGCGGCTATAGTCTGCTTTACACATGGGCCGGTAGCGATCCCTCTTTATCCCCCATCCTTCTCATGGCGCATCAGGATGTTGTCCCCGTTAATATTGGCACCGAAGGCGATTGGGAGGCCCCACCTTTCTCCGGCGCGATCCAGAATGGCTATATCTACGGTCGCGGCGCGATTGATGATAAAGGCTCGATGGTAGCCCTTTTCGAGGCGTTGAATGCGCTGGCCGAGGACGGCTTCCAGCCCCGCCGGACCATCCTGTTAATGCTGGGTCATGACGAGGAAGTCTCCGGCTCTGGCGCGGGTACGGGCATTGAGCTGCTCCGGTCCCGGAATATCGTCCCCGACATGGTGCTCGATGAAGGCTTCATGGCGATTGAGAATAATCCTCTTACGGGCGAAACGCTTGCCTTCATTGGGGTGGCGGAAAAGGGCTATCTGACCGTCGAAATCACGGCGAGCGCCGAAGGCGGGCATAGCTCTACACCCCCGCGTGATAGCGCGACGATACAGTTGGCCCGCACCTTAATCGCGCTAGAAGAAAATCAGATGCAAGCTGATTTATCCAACGAACCAGTGTCGACCTTGCTGGAATCTGCCGCCTCCGATATGCCATTTATACAGCGAATGGCCTTCGCCAATCCATGGTTACTCGGTTTCGCTATTGAAGATGCGGCCGAAAAAAGCGCTCCTTTTAATGCAATGATCCGCACCACAACAGCACCCACCATGCTGGTCGGTTCAGCAAAAGAGAATGTGCTGGCCCAACGCGCCACCGCCATCGTAAACTTCCGCATCCACCCGAATGATACCGAAGAAGACGTGATCGCCCATATTGAGCATGTCACCCGAAACATCGAAGGCTTAACGGTGAAAGCAGGGACAAGCGGTATTCGCGGTGCGGGCGCTTCCCCGGTCAGCCCGATTGATAATCGCGCTTATGCTATCCTACATGCCGTGGCAAAGGATGCGACTGACGGCGCTTCCGTCGCACCCGGCCTCGTGCTTGGAGCCACTGACAGCCGCTATGCCAATGCAATTACCGAAAATGTCTACCGCTTCATGCCCGCCCTGATGTCTCTGGAAGAGCTTTCCGGTTTCCATGGCACGAATGAGCGGATCAGTGTCGAGAATATGGGGCGCATGGCGCGCGGCTATGCGCAGATCATTCTGGCCATGGATGCCCCGGAATAGGGTTTCGTGCTAAATTGCCCTGATGGGTTCAAGCGGGATACCTGACGCACAAACGTGGTCTGAGCGATTGGTCGCTCTTACCCATTCGAAGTGGTTGTTGCCTGTCCTGTTCGCTGCACAGGTGGCGGAAACGACCTTTGTGCCCTGGCCTTATGAAGTCGCCTTCATTGCGCTTTGTCTTGCCGCCCGCGACCGGATCTGGCTTTTTGTTCTGATCACAGCCCTTGGCAGCGCGACCGCTGGTACAATCATGTACACACTTGGGGCGAACTTCCTGGACCCAATTTCGGCTTTTCTAGGAATTGAAGGCATAACAGCCAACTATCGTGAGACATTCGCGCAAGAAGGCGGAAAGTATATCTTCCTGAGCGGGCTAACCCCGATCCCATCATACCTCATAAACATGATTGCGGGGGCCAGCGGCTACCCCTTTCATGAGTTTCTTGCCCTGTTCACCAGCAGCCGGTTTCTACGTTTTCTTTTGCTCGGCGGTTTGCTCTATCTGTTCGGGGAGCAGATCGTTGGCGTATGGGAACGTCTGCCGCGATATGTGCGCTGGTCACTCATCGCTTTCCTCGCAATCACCATCTCATATTGGGTGATTTCAGACTTTGTCTGACAGGCACCGAGAGCAGCCTGATTCTCAAGTCTTGCTCTTCCCGCATCCGTCCTGTATGAGCGCGGTTTGCAGAAATCGGGTACCGGTCAGAAATCGGAGCCCTTAGCTTGAAAAGAGATCCCGCGATGAAAGCCGAAGGCCATCCCGACTACCACTTCATCACTGTTGTGATGACTGATGGAACCGAATACCAAACCCGTTCAACCTGGGGCAAGGAAGGCGACCGTCTGGTCCTCGACATTGACTCCAGCTCTCACCCGGCTTGGACAGGCGACCGTAACGCCAACCTCGACCGTGGTGGTCGTGTTTCTCGCTTTAAGGACAAGTTCAAAGGCTTCATGTAAGCTTGACGTCCAATACAGTTTCAAAAAGCCCCGGACATGTCCGGGGCTTTTTTGTATCCCCCTTACTGTCGTATCCTGTTTAGAGACGTATAGAGTGGTCACATGATTGACCCCGGCAGCATAAAGACCTGGTTTGGTGCGATCGCTCTGATCCTCACCTTTGTCGCCTTCTATCCCTATTTCAGGGGAGTTCTGGGCGGCGCAGTGCGCCCACACGTCTTCTCATGGTTGATATGGGCATTCGGAACAGTGACTGTCTTCGTTGCGCAACTCAGCGATGGCGCCGGGATCGGTGCCTGGCCGATTGGGGTTTCAGGTCTGATTACTCTCTGTGTCGCTATCCTCGCTTATCTAAAGAAAGGCGACACAACCATCGTGCGCATGGATTGGGTCTTCCTCCTCCTCGCCATGAGCGCACTGCCTTTATGGCTCCTGACGGAGACGGCATTGTCAGCGGTTTTGATCCTGACCTTTGTCGATCTGCTGGGCTTTGGGCCATCGGTCCGTAAGGCGTATCACGCACCTTATGATGAAAACGCTCTGTTCTTCGCTCTCGGTGCCTTGCGCAATGGCTTCGTTATCGCGGCGCTGGAAAACTATTCATGGACGACAGTCTTATTCCCTGCCGCGGTCGGTTTGGCGTGCCTGTTCTTCGTTGGGTTACTCATTTACAGGCGCAGCAAGATCGCCCCCATAGCCTCGCAGAAGCAAGACTGACTACATATGTTGTCAAAACTTGTTGACTTATCGTTTTTCAATAAGTATTACACCCAGGCGTTCAGGATCAAAGTTTAACCGTTTGCCTCAGGAGCATCCGAATGATCCGTTTATCCCTTGTTGCCGGTGCAGCCGCATTGGCGCTCTCATCACCCGCTTCCGCAGAAAGCAGAACCTACACAGAAACCGGTTTTACTGGCATCAGCGTTTCAGCGGGTATTAATGTCTCTTTCCGCACCGGGGATGATTACGCCATCACCGCCGAGAACCGCAAAGGTGATTTCAGCGATCTCGAAATCACCGTGAAAAATGACACGCTGGTCATCGGACGCAAAAAGAAGAATTGGGGCTGGGGTAAAAAGCCAGACTATCAGGTCAATGTGTCTGCCCCACAGCTTGATAGAATTAGCGCCTCCTCCGGATCAGACATTAAAGGCGGCGGCCTGTCAGGCGACAAAGTCTCTATTCGCACTTCTTCAGGGGCCGATGCCTCGATTACCGGCATTCAGGCCACCAATGTCGAGCTTGATTCCTCCAGTGGTTCAGACCTGGATGCCAGCGGTACGTGTGTGTCGATCGAGGCGGATGCTTCCTCAGGATCAGACATCAATGCTGGCAACCTGATCTGTGAAACAGGCGAAGCAGATGCGTCTAGCGGCGCCGACATCACCATCCATACGAGCCGCTCGATAGAAGCCGGGGCATCAAGCGGAGCTAATATTACGGTTCGCGGGAACCCATCCGAAACCGATATTGATAAATCTGTTTCGGGCTCTGTCCGCCTACGCGGCTAGGCCATACGGCTTTAGCTAAAGTCGAAATCTTCCATCTTATAGCCCGGATCAGGCCAGCTGAGGTCCATATCCTCGAGTGCACCGCGCACGATCCGGGCAATCATCGCGTTTCGGCGTGTGCGGCTGTCTGCAGGAACGATGTACCAAGGGGCGTGCTCAGTGGAGCAACGCTGAACCGCGGCCTCATAAGCCCCCATGAACTCTGGCCAAAGCTTTCGGTCCTCAAGATCACCCGGATTAAACTTCCAACGCTTATGCTCTTCGGTGATACGCTCCTGAAGGCGAATGCCCTGCTCTTCATACCCAACATTCAGCATGAATTTCAGAATGGTGACGCCGTTCTCAGTGAGGTGCTTCTCAAAGCTGTTAATCTGCTCATAGCGCTGTTCAACGACATCGGCTGGAGCAAACTCGCGGACCTTTACGACCAGAACATCCTCATAATGCGAGCGGTCAAAGACACCGATACGCCCCTTTCGGGGGACCGCATCATGAATACGCCATAGATAGTCATGCGCCAGTTCAGTTTTGCTCGGGGCTTTGAAGGCTTCAACCTGCATACCCAAAGGGCTGGTGTCGGCAAAGACATTCCGGATTACGCCGCTTTTGCCAGCCGTATCCATCCCTTGCAGAACAACGAGCAAGGCCCGGTCGCGATTGGCATAGAGCTTGTCCTGCAGCTCATTGATGACAGCCGCATCTTTCTTAAGGCTGATGCGGGCTTCTCGCTTTCCGGGGAATAAAGAGCGATCACCGCTATCGCGTGCACGGAGATCAAATGGCTTGCCCGGTTTGGCGATCAAAGCGTCGCGAACCTCGACCATAGTGGGATGGGCCATAATATCCTCCTGAAATCACATACAAAAAAGCCGCACCATGACAGCGCGGCTTTTGAATTTGTGCAAGCAGATGACTGCTTATGAAGAATAATATTCGACGACCTGTGATGGCTCCATCTGTACCGGGTAAGGCACATCAGACAGCTCTGGCATACGGATATAAGTCGCGGTCATCGCTTTAGGATCAACCTCGATATACTCTGGCAGGTCACGCTCTGGTGAACCCAGCGCTTCAAGCACCAGCGCCATATTGCGGGACTTTTCACGGATCTGTACAACGTCACCCGGCTTCAGGCGGTAAGAACCGATATTGGTCTTTACGCCGTTAACAGTGACGTGGCCGTGATTGACGAACTGACGCGCCGCAAAAATTGTTGGCACAAACTTTGAGCGATAAACGAAAGCGTCGAGACGAGACTCGAGCAGGCCGATCAGGTTCTCAGCAGTGTTCCCCTTGCGACGGTTAGCTTCGTCATAGGTCTTGCGGAACTGCTTCTCTGTGATGTCGCCATAGTAGAATTTCAGCTTCTGCTTGGCCATCAGCTGCATACCATAGTCAGAGACTTTGCCGCGGCGGTTGGGGCCGTGCTGTCCTGGCTTGTTTGGGCGTTTGTTTACAGGGCTCTTCGGGCGGCCCCAGATGTTCTCGCCAACGCGGCGATCAATCTTATACTTCGTCGAGTGACGACGTGACATGGCATCTATCCATTTTTGACGTGGGCTGGTCGAATTCCAGATGAAAACGACGATTGCAACGGCAGCACCACACCGACCCGTTCTGAAGCCGCGTCTAAAACAGGATTAAGCCACTTGAGTCAAGCAGCCACAACACCCCTAGTTCATATCCGGATCGAGATAATCGGCCATTATGCGCGTGTCTGATTTCTCCTGACGCCAGGTATAGATCGCGATTGATATCCAAGTGATGTGAAACACGACCCCAGCCAGAATGGCGAGCCAGCCTGGCACCTGTCCGATATGTGCCCGATAAATAAACTCTTCAAGGCTGGTGGCATCGACGGGATGGATGGCAATCTTGGCAAAGTAAGCCAGCCCCTGGATCCCGAAAATCCAGCCATAATTGCGGCGCAAACGACGACCCACGGCGCGCAGACCGCTGATCCGATACTGCGGGTGAATATAGTCATCGGACAGAGGCGAGCCTTTATCCTGCGGAATGGTGATCCCCTTGCCCTGCAGGATCGGCACGTAGACCGCGAGCTCCAGCAGGCGTGCCCGGAACTTCCACACCGTGAAATACCGATACCGACGCGCTTCAAGGATCAGGAACATCACTGAAAGCAAGCCTACCAGCACAATTGGCAATGGCGATGCATTGGCTGTCGCGAAACTGACCGAAAGGGCAATACCGGTTGAAACCACCGCCCAGTTCGTCGTCATGTCGAGCCGTTGGCGCCAAATCGTGGAACGATAGACTTCGGCGCGATATAGGTGCGCGAGTGCGCCAGCCTCAGCGCTGCCGCAAATCGGCTCGATCGGATCAGCATCAGGTTCTGTCATGCCTGCCCTATACCATGGGAGTCTTAATCGACCACTGCCAGAGTGCTTGTCGCACAGTAGCCATATTGATCGATCAGGCGATACCCGTCGATCGCTTGCCGGATATGCCGGGTATCCTCGCTGCTCGACTCTTCCCAAACGCGTTTGATTTGCGTTGTAAGATCGCCCTCGAAACGCCCGCGCCAAAAGGCATAACGAAGACTGTCCGAGAGCCCTGTTTTCAGGGTGGCTGATCTAAACATGGCGGAATCACAACGAATGGCCGCCAGTTCAGCCGCAGCATGCGCATAGATCATCAACTCAAACGTATCAGCCCGCCCGGCAAGCTCCAACAGCGCCGCATTGATCCGAGTTGCCGCTTCAGGGTCGGTTAGACGAAGACGTACCCCGGCTGAAAGTAGCGCATCGGTACGAGCATAGCGCAAAGGTCCGCCGCTTTGTCGAGCCGCCTGGATCAAAGCATCGACTCCACCATTCATGAGAAGCGGTTCAGCCTTCGACCACCCATAATCCGCTCCTGTCTCATGCGAGCCATCATCAAAATCAGCGATCGCGCGTTCTGCCCGCTTTCTTTTGTCTTGCGGCAAAGCGATGGCGGCACGGTAAAGTGCCTCAACCATCTGGGCTTTTTCCGGCATGGGGGTCCGTTCCGACGCTTGAGCAGCGGCAAACCAGTTACATCCCATCATCGCTAGAAGGATTACAAACAATCTGATCATGGCCTTCTTTGCCATGGCGGGTGTGAATGGAAGCTGAGCAGTAAAAGTGCCCAAGAGTCACACATCAAACGGTTTGCACCCGCTGCAGTGCAACAAAATGCTTGGAGGACAGGGCAACACACCTAAATACTCCACCTGGTAAGGGGCGAGGACCCCAAATGAGGGGCTTACACATCATGGCAAATGATCAAAAGCTAAAGAAGAATCTGACCCTGTTCGATGTCTATGCGGTCTCGACAGGCGCGATGTTCAGTTCAGGCTTCTTCCTGCTACCCGGTATTGCCGCCGGATATACCGGTGACAGTGTCTATCTTGCCTATCTGATTGCGGGCGTGCTGATTTTGCCCGCCATGTTCTGCATGGGTGAGCTGTCAACCGCGATGCCCAAGGCAGGGGGGACATATTACTTCCTGGACCGCGCTCTGGGGCCACTTTTCGGAACAATTGGCGGGCTTGGCTCATGGGTCGCCGTTATCTTTAAAAGCGCTTTCGCCCTGGTTGGGATGGGCGCCTACCTTAGCCTCTACATCGATGTGCCGATTATTGCGTTGGCGGTCATTTTGACCATCGTCTTCGGGCTGATCAACGCCTTTGGTGCCAAGGAAACCACCGTTTTGCAACGCGTTCTGGTTGGAACGCTTGTGATCATTCTCGCCGCTTTCACCATTCTGGGCCTTTCTGAAACGGGCATCACAGACAGTTGGCAACCCAATGGCGGGGACGAGGCATTTTTTAGCGCTGGATTTGTTGGTTTCATCTCAACAATCGGCCTAGTCTTCGTGTCTTATGCCGGCCTGACAAAGGTCGCCTCAGTCGCCGAAGAAATCCAGAATCCAGACCGCAATATTCCGCTCGGCATGGTCCTGTCCCTGATTACCGCGACAGCGGTTTACACCCTCGGGACGCTCGTCATTATCAACTTGCTGCCACCCGCAGAGCTACATAACAGCCTGACCCCGGTTGCTGATGCGGGCGAAAAATTCCTTGGCTGGGTACCGTACGATTTTGGCATTATTCTCATCGTAGTCGCCGCCATCGCCGCTTTTGCCTCAACCGGGAATGCGGGCATCCTGTCCGCTTCGCGCTATCCATTTGCGATGGCAAAGGACAAACTAATGCCTAAGCAGTTCAGCCAATTGGGCAGCTTTGGCACTCCAACCTTTTCAATCATGGTCACCGTTGCTGTCATGATTGGAGTAATCTTGCTGTTTGATGTTGAGGCGGTTGCGAAACTGGCCTCAGCCTTCCAGTTGCTGCTATTTGGCCTCGTCTGTCTGGCGGTGATCGTGATGCGCGAAAGCCGGATTGCCAGCTACAAGCCCGGCTTCCGCTCCCCCTTCTACCCATGGACACAAGTGGTCGGTATTCTGATCAGCTTCTGGCTGATCGTTGAAATGGGCATCCTGTCAATTGGCTTTACGGGCATGCTGACCATTGCCTGTGCCTTCTGGTACCAGTTCTACGCCTCCGGCAATATGCAGCGCCGCGGCGCAATTTTCCACGTACACGAGCGTTTGGGACAAATGCGGTATGAAGGGCTTGAGCGCGAGCTGATGACCATCATCCACGATCGCACACAGGACCAGAACCTCTCTTATGAAAATCTGATCGCACGCTGTGTCGTGCACAATTACAGCGTCGGCAGCTATTCACGCGATATGCTGGTCGAGGAAGTGAAGAATATTGCGCATTCAGCCTTCGATATTGAGCGTGAAACGCTCAATGAAGTCTTCGCAACCGGGCGCGCCACCATGCACCCCTTGAGCGAGCATGTGGTTCTTGCTTATCGCAGTAATGAGATGATCACGCGGCCTGAACTGGTCGTTTTCCGGTTTAGCCAGCAAACACGTATTGCGATAGACGGCCTCAGCGATGTGCACACAGTGATGGTCTTGCTTTGCCCACGTAAACCTGCGGGTCTGGATCTGCGTCTGGCCGGTCACCTCGCTGAAGTGGTTCAGTCTTTTGATTTTGACCGACGCTGGCTCGCCGCCACCAGTGACAAGGATATGAACGAGATCCTGATGCGCGATGACCACTTCCTGCATGCCCCAATCAGCGATTTCCCTTATCTGGAAGAGCATGTCGGCAAGCCTCTGGCCGATTTTGACCTGCCTGAAAGCTGTTTGATCGCGATCATTGAGCGAGATGGCAACATTATCATCGCGGCACCGAAAGAGGTCCTCCAACCAGGTGATCTTGTTGCGGTGATTGGTGAGCCTGATGACTTGGCACGCCTGAAACGAAACGATTTTTGATTTTTCGATTGATCGTTACACGCACACCTGATTAGCCACAGGTATGTCAGCTCCAAAACGCACCCATATACGCCGCTATACGTCCATGGCATCGGCTCTGGACATCATCCAGAACAAGCGGATCACCCTGCTCAGCCCCAAGACGTGGGATGATCGCAATGATGCGTTCCTAATGGATCAGTACAAGGAGAAGAAGGGGCTTAAGAACTTACACGCGATCTGTTTTGCCGAGGCCTCTGAAACTTATCACCATTGGCGCGTGTTCACCCATTCCAGTGACGGGATCTGCATCACATTCAAGAAAGATGTGTATCTGGACATGCTTGAAGGAGACCCGAATCTGGAATCCCGCACAGTCGACTACCTGAAGATCCAGGATGTCAAAAAGAACAATATCCCGATCGACAGCATCCCCTTCACAAAACGACACGCCTTCAAGGCGGAGCAAGAATTTCGAACGATCTACAAATCGCGCGATGAAAGCCGCAGTGCGTCAAAGATCATCCCGATAGAACTGAGCTGTATCAGCACAGTTATCATCAACCCCTGGCTGCCTGCGCCGCTGTATGAAACCGTAAAATCAATCTTCCGGCAATACACCGCGAGAACAGGGATCCGGATACGGCAATCGAACCTGATCGATAATCAGCTGTTCAAGGCCTCTATTCTAAGCGAGGGCAGCTAGCCGCGCCCGCGATAAGGCGCGACCCCTGTATCGGGGACATAAAGGCCTTCAGGTACGTTCCCCGTCTGCCAGAACACATCGATGGGAATGCCGCCACGCGGATACCAATAACCACTGATACGCAGCCAGCGCGGGTCGAGCAGGTCAGCAATATCCTTGCCCACGCGCAGCGTACAATCCTCATGGAAACCGCCATGATTGCGGAAACCGGTCAGGAAGAGTTTCAGAGATTTGCTTTCTACCAGCCAGTCGCCGGGCGCATAATCGATCACCAGATGCGCAAAATCCGGCTGGTTCGTCACCGGGCAAAGCGAAGTAAACTCCGGGCAGACAAACCGCGCGAGATAAAGCGTATCAGGATGCGGATTGGGCACACGCTCCAGGATTGCCTCATCGGGTGAACTGGGTGCCCCAGTTTGTTTTCCGAGTTGATCCAACCCTGAGTAAATATCTTTATCTGACATACCTAAACCCCCAAGCTAAAGGTTGGAATGAGTTCAAACCGAAGGGCCATATAGAGGAAGTATCCGGCCAGAAGGATCAAGCCCTCCAGTCGCGCAATCCGTCTGCCGGTAAAGGCAAACAGGCCAAGCAAGAAGACAGACAGGACCAAGGCTCCCATGTCGGTCCAGGTGACCAGAGACACTGAGTACAAAGCGGCCTCAACTGACCGGAGCTGCTCCAGCCCATAAACAACGCCGCCATTGAGCAGGCTGAACGGGTAAACGATGGCCGAAACGCCCAGAATGCCGAGAATGTTGAAGACGTTCGAACCAAGGACATTGCCCAAGGCCACATCGGCCTTACCCTTACGCGCGGCCATAATCGCGGTCACCAGTTCTGGTAAACTGGTCCCGATAGCCACAATGGAAATTCCGATTACCGTTTCGGACACACCAAACAAGCGCGCCGCTTGTGAACCGCCATCCACAAGGAAACGAGCCCCGAAGATCACCGCAGCGATCCCACCAAGGGTCAGCAAAAGTGAAATCCAGACCGGATCATCGGTCTCAAACTCTTCAGCCTCTTCAGCGTGCATGGCCGCTGCCGCGCTGTTCTCACGGCGATCCAGAATGATCGAGCCAACGAGGTAGAAGAGTAAAAGCGCGACAAGCGCGATCCCGGCTTCGCGCGTAAATAGGTCGAAATAAACGAGTACCGCAAACAGGATTGTCACTGCGACCATGAAGATGCCGTCTCGGGCAAGCGCGCGCGGCTGGGTCAGGATCGGCGCGACCAAAGCGGCAGCGCCAATGACGAGAAGCACATTGGCAACATTTGAACCGATAACATTACCAACAGACAGGCCAACCGCCCCGGTCGAAAGGGCCTGCAAGCTGGTGACCATTTCCGGTAGGCTTGTGCCAAAGCCTACAAGCGTCAGACCGATGATCAGCTCTGACATGCCCACTTTTCGGGCTACCCCAACGGAGCCTCTGACCAAAGCCTCCCCACCGACAAATAACAGAACAAATCCGGCAAGGATTAGAATAGCAATCATCATTATCAAAAAGGCCCTCTGAACGCCCCGACACATATGGATCACTCCTCCCAGAAAGCCAATGGGGCGTTAGCGGTTGGAAATTTGCTCTGTCACGAATTTTCACTTGCCGACCCTGAGCGACAGGTCCAATACGGCACGCCTAGATGCGAACCGGAGCCGACCGTGGCTGAACAAGCGCCAATTGAAACAGATCGCAAACTCCCACTTCCTTTGTGGGAGTTGGTACCTCTTGTGGCTGCGCTCATGGCGCTGAACGCGCTGGCCATCGATATCATGCTGCCAGCGCTCGGCGATATTTCTGAGTATTATGACCTCACAAACCCCAATGATCAGCAACTCGTGGTGTTCATTTATGTGATGGGATTTGGGGTCCCGCAGCTGTTCTTTGGCCCCGTCTCAGATCGCTTCGGACGCAAGGGGCTCTTGCAGCTTTGCCTGATTGGCTATGCGATCGCTGGCTTCCTGTGTATGGCAACCAATGCATTCTGGATGCTGCTTGTTGTCCGCTTCATTCAAGGCGTGTTTGCTGCTGGCGTCAGGGTTATCGCAGTTTCAATCGTTCGAGATCTGATGGCCGGCCGAGCGATGGCCCGGGTCATGTCTCTGGTCATGACCGTCTTTATGATCGTGCCTATTCTCGCCCCAACCATTGGCGCGGGGATCATGCTGTTTGCCCCATGGGAGTGGACATTCGGGGTTCTGGGTCTTGCCGGTTTGATCATGCTGGCCTGGGTTCAGGTCCGTCTGCCGGAAACCTTGCCGGAGACCGCGCGCCAGCCCCTGAACATGACGCAGACCACCCGCGCCTATCGCCAGACTCTGACCACACGTGTGACCTTTGGTTATATGGCCGCCAGCGGGGTCATCTTTGGTGCCCTCTTCGCCTTTGTTGCGGCCTCTGAGCAGATTTTCAGCGACGTATTCGGTATGGAAGAGACATTTGCCCTCTGGTTTGCAGGCGTTGCCGCTTGTCTCGGCGTCGCTAACTTCACCAATGCGAGAATTGTCGAGCGCATCGGGATGCGCCGGATCAGCCATAGCGTGATGTTCGCCTTCCTTGTTCTGGCAAGCCTCAATGTCATCCTGATGCAGATCTTTGGCGAACAGCTTTGGATTTTCTATCCGCTTTTCTGTCTGACTTTTGCCTGTTTCGGCATGATGGGTGCCAACTTCTCAGCGCTCGCTCTGGAGCCGCTTGGAAAAATCGCAGGAACGGCCAGTGCGGCCTACGGATTTGCCACCAGTACCGTGGCTAGCGGCTTTGGCTATCTTGTCGCCAGCCAGTTCAATGGCAGCGTAATCCCTGTCATGATCGGCTTTGTCGGCCTTGGCATCCTGTCGCTGAGTATCATCACATGGACCGAACGCGGAAAACTGTTCAGCTCCCGCTAGGCATCCCGCCACGTGCCGGGGGCAAGATCTGCCAGCCGCCATTCCCCAATGCGATGACGGATCAGACGCAATGTTGGATGCCTGACCGCGGCTGTCATCCGTCGCACCTGCCGGTTGCGCCCCTCAGCAATCGTGACCTCAATCCAGCTATCCGGTACGCTTTTGCGAAACCGGATGGGCGGGGTCCGGGGCCACAGGCCTTGAGGCTCCTCAACCCGGCGGATCTTCGCTGGTGCCGTGCGACCATCCTTCAAATCCACGCCCTCCCGTAGAGCCGTCAGAGCCTCTTCACTGGGAATACCCTCAACCTGAACCCAGTAAGACTTTGTCGTCTTGTGCTTTGGGTCACTGATCCGGTTTTGCAGCTTACCATTATCGGTCAGGACCAGCAGGCCTTCGCTATCCTTATCCAAGCGCCCGGCAGCATAAACGCCCGGAACATCGATAAAGTCCGACAGGGTTTGACGCTTCGTGCTCTCAGTCCCCTTATCGGTGAACTGAGACAGGACGTTAAATGGCTTGTTGAACAGAATGATACGAGTCATGGGGCACGCCCTAACCCATCAGGCATCCTGTAGCCAGCGGGCTTCAACAACATCGACGACATCATCCATGATATCCGTGATCATGAAGTCTTTTGGCGTGTAAACGCGGCGCACCCCCATCTGCCGCAAGGCCTGCTCATCCTCATATGGAATGATCCCCCCGACGACGAGCGGAACAGACTCCATTCCGGCTTGCTGCATCTGGGCGAGTGTCTCCCGAACCAGATCAAGATGGCTTCCAGACAGGATTGAAAGCCCGATCACATGCGCATTAGCGGCTTTGGCCTGCGCAACGATTTCAGCTGGCGTGAAGCGAATGCCATCATAGACGACGTCCATCCCGCAGGCGCGTGCGCGAGCCGCAATCTGTTCGGCGCCATTGGAGTGCCCATCCAAGCCAGGCTTGCCCAGAACATAAGTCAGGCGACGGCCCATCCGCTCTGATAGAGCGTCAACGCGAGCCTTTGTTTTCTCAATCGCTTCATCACCGCCCGTTTCGATCGAGACCGCAACGCCCGTCGGGCCACGATACTCGCCGAAGACCTCGCGCAGTGCTGTCCCCCATTCACCGCTGGTTACCCCAGCCTTTGCTGCAGCGATGGAAGGTTCCATGATATTTGTGCCAGACACGGCCGCTTCTTTCAGGGCAGCAAGGGCAGTTTCTACCGCCCCATTATCGCGCTTTGCGCGCCAGCTTTTCAGCGCTTCAACCTGCTGGCGTTCCACCATGGGATCGACAGTCTGGATCGCATCATTACCTGCGCCCAGCGGGCTTTCCTCGGTCTGGGTGTAGGCATTGACGCCGACGACTTTCAGATCGCCGCTTTCAATTCCCTTGATGCGATCGATATGCGCCCCAACGAGGCTTTCTTTCATATAACCAACCGCCTCGACCGCGCCGCCCATCTGATCAATCTTGGACAATTCTTCCCGGGCCATGTCCTTGAGCTGTGTGGTCTTACCATCCACAACATGAGAACCATCAAACAGGTCCTCATACTCCAGAAGGTCCGTCTCATAAGCGAGGATTTGCTGCATCCGCAGCGACCATTGCTGGTCCCATGGCCGCGGCAGACCAAGCGCTTCATTCCACGCCGGCAATTGCAAAGCCCGGCAGCGCGCCCGCTTTGACAGGGTGACCGCCAGTGCCTCAATCAGGATGCGGTACACATTGTTCTCTGGCTGTGGCTCGGTCAGGCCGAGCGAGTTTACCTGTACGCCATAACGGAAGCGCAGCGCCTTAGTGTCGGTGACACCATAACGCTCTTTGCCAATCTCTTCCCAGAGGTCGACAAAAGCCCGCATTTTACACAGCTCGGTGACAAAGCGCACACCCGCATTCACGAAGAAAGAGATACGGCCAAAGACAATGCTGAAATCCTCTTCGGGCACCTGCCCGCCAGCTTTTACCGCATCTAGAACGGCACAGGCTGTGGCCAGCGCATAGGCCAACTCCTGCTCCGGGGTCGCGCCGGCTTCCTGCAAGTGATAGGAACAGACATTGAGCGGATTCCACTTCGGCACCTCAGTGTAGCACCAGCTCACCATATCGCTGATCAGGCGCATGCTCGGCTGGGGCGGGAAGACATAGGTGCCGCGGGAGAGATATTCCTTGATAATATCATTCTGCGTCGTCCCACGCAGCTTCGCCCGATCATCACCTCGCTCATCCGCCAGAGCGACATAGAGCGAGAGCAACCACGCTGCTGGCGCATTGATAGTCATTGAGGTGTTCATTTCCTCAAGCGGCAGCTCTGCAAACAGGGTACGCATGTCACCGAGATGGCCAACCGGAACGCCAACCTTCCCAACCTCACCACGGGCAAGGATATGATCACTATCGTAAGCGGTCTGAGTTGGTAGATCGAATGCGATCGACAGGCCCGTTTGTCCTTTGGACAGGTTCTTCCGGTAAAGCGCATTCGACTTTTGTGCCGTTGAGTGCCCAGCATAGGTTCGGAAAATCCATGGCCGATCTGCTGCATGCTGGAATGCCGTATCTGCCATGATTGTCCTCCGAAATTTTATTTTGTTGCGGCGCAACATGGCGGAGACGAAAGCTTTCGGCAAGCCCCTATGACTGAGACGAAATCGCACGATCCTTGGGAAATCCCGGTTCCATTCCCGTGCCAGAGCCTATATCAGCCACAGCATAAACGGAGGTTCTGATGCCCACTGCTTTATTGTTTCCGCTCTTGTTGCGTGTTGCTGGCCCCGTTGCCTTTGTTATGGCCGCCCTTACGGCAGGAGCAATGAACCGCTCGTTCCTGATTATTCCACTGCTAGCCCTGACAGCCACCGCGACAACCATACTCATTCGCAAGCTGAGCCCATCGCCAGTGATGAACCTGCAAACCATGCTAAACCCGAATGCCAGTGGGCAGGTGCAGAATGCATATGCTGGCATGGGTCGCCGCTTTGGTATTGGCCTTGTTGGATATTTGCTGGCTTTTGGCCTGGCTGCGCTCATCGCAGCTTTGTTTCAGGAAACAGAGTTTCAGCAGGCGTTAGCCACAACTGATCTCTGGCTCCTGCTGGTTCCAGCAATCATAGCAGGCATATTCGCCTGGCTCTCAGCGCGCTCCGGTGCCAATCAGATGGCGGAAATGATGGGACAGATGCAGAGCATGTTTAGTGAAATGCAGGCCCAGCAAGGCGCTGGGCAAGCCGCAAATGACGATGACGCGTTCACCGTTGAAGGTGAAGTCATTGACCCGGATAAGAAATCATAGCCAGTCAATCACCCCAGTGTCGGCGCCAAGATAGTCATAGTAAATCTGCTGCACTTGCCGGGTCACTGGCCCCGGCTGACCTGTCCCAATAGGTCGTTGATCAATCGATAGGATGGGCGCAATCACGACGCCTGTAGAGCTTATGAACGCTTCATTAGCAGCGAACATTTCCTCCAGTGTGTAGGCACGCTCCTCAACCCGCAGACCATTTTGGCGCAGCAAATCTGCTAACGTTCTACGGGTTATGCCCGGCAGCAAAGCGCGCGAGAGGTCCCGCGTAACCAGCGTTTCATCTGCACCGACTATCCAAGTATTAGCCGACGCTGCTTCGGTAACAAATCCATCTTCATGCATAATCGCTGTGTGCGCCCCAGCCCGCCGCGCTTCGCGATAGGCCAGCGTTTGCGAAAGCAACTGTGTGGTCTTCATATCGCGGCGTTTCCATCGCGTATCTTCAATCGAAATCGCTGTAATCCCATCTTGCGCGAGGTCTCCGATGAGAGTCTTGTGTGTGGCAAACATGAAAAGGCCCGGTGTCAGCTCCTCCGGCCCGTAAAAATCACGCGGACCATGCACCCCGCCTGTCACCTGCAGATAAATCAAACCTTCAGTCAGATTATTCCGCGTCATAATTTCCTGATGTAATGAGGCAAGGTCTACGTCTGGTTCTGCGATTTCAATACCGGCCAGTGTCCGGCTTAACCGCGCCAAATGCCCCTCAAAATCAATCAGTTTGCCATTGTAAACGGCGGTTACTTCATAAGCGGCCTGGCCAAACAGGAACCCTCGATCAAAGGGAGAAATTCTGGCGTTTTCGGCAGGAACAAAGTCCCCGTTCACATACACCCAAGACGTGTTTGACATGTTTGCAACACTCGCACTTAAGACCAATGAATAATTGCTGCGATGCACAATTTGCTCTTGCAATGCAACAATTGTGAAGTCACTCTGACCCAGAACACGCATTTCGTGAAGATGGTATGTAAGCCACGCCGGAGTGCAAACAGGAGGAAAGGATGCCTGACACCATGCAAACCGTCAGCCGCGAGAAAAAAGATATTTATGCCATCGGGGAAATCCCGCCGGAGTTTCACGTTCCGAAGTTCATGCACGCCTGGGCCATTCGCCGCGAACGCCATGGTCGCCCAGCCACCGCGATGCAGGTTGAGCAAGTCCCGGTCCCGGAGATTGATAGTGATGAGGTTCTGGTCCTCGTTATGGCGGCAGGTGTCAATTATAATGGAATCTGGGCGGCTCTTGGGGAGCCGATTTCACCCTTCGATGGGCATAAGGAAGAGTATCACATTGCCGGGTCTGATGCGTCAGGTATCGTCTGGGCGGTAGGCCGTAAAGTCACCCGTGTAAAACCCGGTGATGAAGTCGTGATTCACTGTAATCAGGATGATGGCGACGACGAGGAATGCAATGGCGGCGATCCCATGTTCTCACCCAGCCAGCGAATCTGGGGCTATGAAACGCCGGATGGTTCCTTCGCGCAGTTCTGCCGGGTACAGGCGCGCCAGTGTATGCCCCGCCCGAAGCACCTGACATGGGAAGAAAGCGCCTGTTACACGCTGACACTGGCGACCGCCTACCGCATGCTGTTTGGTCATCGCCCACATATCGTGAAACCAGGCCAGAATGTTCTGGTCTGGGGCGCTTCCGGCGGCCTTGGCAGTTTTGGAGTACAGCTTTGTGCGGTGACGGGGGCACACGCGATCGGCGTGGTTGGGTCAGATGACAAGAAGGACTTTGTCTATTCCATGGGCGCAAAGGGCGTCCTGAACCGCAAAGACTATAATTGCTGGGGGCAGCTCCCGACTGTGAACGGTCCGGAGTTTTCCGACTATATGCGCGAGAGCCGAAAGTTCGGCAAAGCGATCTGGGAAATCACGGGTCGCAAAGATGTCGATATCGTCTTTGAACATCCCGGTGAAAGCACTTTCCCCGTCTCTGTCTTCGTCGTGAAGCGTGGTGGCATGGTTGTAATCTGCGCCGGTACGACGGGCTTTAACCTGACCATGGATGCGCGCTTCCTGTGGATGCGCCAGAAACGCGTTCAAGGTAGCCACTTTGCCCACCTGAAACAGGCCAGCGCAGCAAACCAGTTGGTTATCGACCGCCGGATTGACCCATGTATGTCAGAGGTTTTCAGCTGGGCTGATATTCCGGCTGCACATGAGAAGATGCTCGATAACAAGCATGCCCCGGGTAATATGGCCGTTCTGGTTAGCAGCCCGAAGCCGGGGCTGCGCACTGTTGAGGATGTTCTCGAGGTTGGGCCACTTCCGGCGCAATAAGCCCGCTAGTTTATAACTGGCGTAAACGCTTGTGGAACGGGCTGGACTTCGCTCACGCCCGTTTCGCTTTGTGGATCAATCTCCAGGATTGAAAGCCCCCGCTGCGCCGCACCATCATAGCGGAAGCGGAACAGGCCATTTACCCCGGCAAAACCATCTGGATTGGTCAGTTCGGAGACCGTCAGGTCGCCATCCTGTGACAGCGCCATCGATAGGGCTGCAGCATCATAGGCAACAGCACCAAGGGATGTTGGGGACTGGCCATATTGACGGGTATAACGGGTGACAAAGTCATCCATTTCGATCTTTGGCGCAGCCGGGAACCACGCACCGCGCAAGCTAGGTTCACGCCAGACATCAGGATCGTTCCAGGACCCAATGCCCAGCATTTTCACCTCGCGGGTGTCGACCCCCTCATAAGCCAAAAGCGGCGCAATACGGCGCAAACGGTTGCCCCGCTCGGGCACCAGAACGGCCACCCGCTCACCACGGTTGACCGCAGCCATAATGGTACGCGCAAAGGTTTTCGCTTCAGTATCGGGGTTTATTGTGCTCGAGAGATAGAAAGCCGAGGTGATGACCTGCCCACCACTCTGGACCGCTTCAAATTCAAGCGCGCGTTGTACTTTCTGACCAAGCGCGGAATTCGGCCCGAAATAGGCGAAGCTGCTATAGCCCCGCAAAGCCGCATACTGGACAATCGCGCGAACCTCTTCCTCAGGCGCAACAGAGGCAAGCCATGCTCCGCCGCCTGCAACGGTGCTATCATTTGAAAAAGCGATGATCGGTGCACCTGTACCGCTCAAACCTTCACGAACAATCGGCACATTCGCGCCAAATAGAGGGCCAAAGACCATATCAACTTCATTGCGCCGGAAAGCTTCAG
The DNA here is from genome assembly GCF_045287255.1 of Hyphomonas sp. FCG-A18. Lineage (GTDB taxonomy): Bacteria > Pseudomonadota > Alphaproteobacteria > Caulobacterales > Hyphomonadaceae > Henriciella. The sequence continues at coordinate 162,736 of NZ_CP137142.1, read as the reverse complement.
CCACTTCAGCAGCCTGATCCGTTGCCCCGCGTGTATCTTCCGGGATCAGGACATAATCTGGCCCCGCATGGTCAAACAGCGCGAGTTCAATTGCGGCCAGCATGCCTTCAGCCTGCTTGCGGACATTGGCATTGGGGTGACTGAACGGCAAAGCCACACCAGCGCGCACCAGCTCACGATCCTGCATGAATGGCGGTGTGTAAGCGACTATCGCCTCTTCACCACCCTCACCCTCAAGCTCCCCCATGCCAAGCTCTCCGGTCTCCTCACCGTCGATACCCTCGCCCGGCACAGGGTCTACCCGGGGTTGCCCGCTTGAGATTGGCCCCACAGGACCAGCAGGTTGTGTCGCGCATCCCGCAAGAATGAGGAAAGCAGAAAAAAACAGGCTTGGCGCGAGGGCTGCAAAGCGCGATGCTGGCCGAGATGTCATCTGATATATCCTCTTCGAGTCGCCTATCTGGCGAACCTAAATCCACGCGCGGGGCGGCGCAACCGCTAGACCCCGGCCTTTATGTTGTTTCCACACCCATCGGCAATCTGCGCGATATTACGCTTCGCGCCCTCGATGTCTTAAGACAGGCCGACGAAATCCTGGCTGAAGACACACGCATTGCTCGCCGATTGCTAGATGCCCATGATATCCGCGCCAAAGTCAGCCCCTATCATGACCATAATGGGGCAATCCGCCGCCCGGACATTCTGGAAAAACTCGCCTCTGGAGCTTCGCTCGCCCTGATAAGCGATGCCGGAACCCCGCTCGTCTCTGATCCGGGCTATAAACTGGTCCATGAGGCTTCAGAGTCCGGACATAAAATCATCCCGGTCCCCGGTGCCTCAGCTTTGTTGGCAGGTCTGGTCACCAGCGGCCTGCCTAGTGACAGGTTTATGTTTTGCGGTTTCTTGCCCGCAAAATCAAAGGGTCGGCAAAGCGAAGCCGCACGCCTGGCAGAAATTCCGGCAACTCTGGTTTTTTATGAAACAGGCCCGCGGCTGGCCAGCAGTCTTGCGGACCTGTCTGAAGTGCTTGGAAAAGATCGGACTGCAGCGGTCGCACGCGAGCTCACCAAGCTATTTGAGGAAACCCGCCGCGGCACGCTCGAGGAACTGGCACAGCACTATGCTGAAAGCTCGCCGCCAAAGGGCGAGATTGTCCTGCTGATCGGCCCACCTGTCGAACAGGCACTGGATCAGGATCAGATTGATAATGCCCTGAAAACTGCCCTTGAAACCCTACCCATGAAGCAGGCAGCCAATCAGGTCGCTGCGCAGTTCAATATCCCAAAACGCGATGCCTATCAGCGCGCTCTGACTCTCAAAGATGGCTAGACCCACACGGAAATCACGCAGAAAAGCCGAGGCGCGAGGCCGACAGGCAGAGACCTTTGCGGCCCTGTTTCTGCAGGCCAAGCTTTATACAATTCTCGACCGCCGGGTTCGCCTTCCAATGGGCGAAGTCGACCTGATTGCCAAGCGCGGTTCAATCCTGGCTTTTGTCGAAGTTAAGCAGCGCCCAACTCGCGCGCTCTGCCAACAAGCCGTCCCGCCACAGAGCTGGCAGCGTATTGCTCGCACAGCGGAAAGCTGGGCGGGAAAACGCGGGTTCACGCAGGATCTGGATTGGCGCTATGATCTGATTGCGGTCACACCGTTCAGCCTTCCTCATCATTTCAAAGATTATTGGCGGCCATAGTCTTGCCGCAACCCGGACTTAACCCTTGCCCGCAATATTGCGAGCCAAGACAGGGAGAGTCCGATGACCCGCATTGCCGCCACGCTTGGCCTGATTGCTATCCTACCGCTGACCGGAGCATGTGCGACCGCGGTTCTGGGCGGCGCAGCCGCTGTGGGTGTCACCGCATCGCAAGAGCGCACAGCTGGAGAGGCCCTTGATGACGCAACCGTCTCCAACGAGGTCAAAACCAGACTGATTACAGCAGAATATGGTCTCTCCGAAGTTGACGTTGAGGTCGCCGGTGGCCTTGTCCTGCTTTCTGGACGGGTGATGACCCCGGAACAAAAAGTCAGAGCGGAAAGCCTCGCCTGGGCATCGCCCCGTGTCCGCGAGGTTGCGAACGAGATCAAGATTGAACCACCGGGCGGGTTCTTCGCGAATGCCTCTGATGAGGTGATCAGTACGCGCGTCCGCTCTCGCCTGCTCGGCTCGAAAAGCGTGAAAGCCCGCAACTTTAATGTCGAAACCTATGGCGGGGTTGTCTACCTCATGGGCGTCGCCCGTAATGCCAAGGAGCTTGAAGCTGCGGCGCGCGAGGCCAGCCTCGCTGGCGGCGTGACCAAAGTTGTGTCCTATGTTCGCCTCCGCGATGCGCGTGGCCAGATTGTCCCATATCGCCCTGCCGATTCTGATGGCCCGCGCGATACTGGCGAACTGCTTGGCGGGCCGGGCAGCTAAACGTTATTAAAATCAGTGCTTTCAATCGCCTGCTGGACGACACATATAGGGCGCCTAACCTTTCCAAGGAGCGTCCATGACCCTGCGCGTCGCGATCCAGACTGATCCCCTCGAAACCGCTAATGTTGAAAGCAATACCACCTTTGCTTTAGCAGAAGCCGCGCAGAAGATCGGCGCAGAATTATTCGAGTACCAGCCCGAAGACCTGTCCTATAATGCCGGTCGTATCACCGCATGGGCAAGACCCCTAAAGGTTCAGCGCGTACCGGGCACGCCCGCAATTTTCTCAGATCGCCGTAATGTCAGCCTGCAAGATGATATTGATGTTGTGCTGATGCGACAGGACCCGCCATTTGACATGTCATACATCACGGCCTGCCACATTCTGGAGCTATTAAAGGGGCAGACGCTCGTCCTGAATGATCCTGAGCATGTACGCTCCGGCCCGGAAAAGCTCTACCCCATGGCCTTTCAGGATTTCATGCCGCCGACGCTTATCTCCCGTGACAGGGCGAGCATTGGTGCATTTCGGGAAGAGCATAAGGATGTGATCGTCAAACCGCTTTATGGCTTTGGTGGCGGCGATGTTTTCCATGTCAAACCGGGCGACAATAATTTTGGGCCGCTCATTGATCTGTTTCTCGGACGCACCCGTGAACCCCTGATCGTTCAAGCCTTTCTGCCTGCGGTGGCTGCAGGGGATAAGCGTATCATTCTGATCAATGGCGAAGCCGTTGGCGGCTTCAATCGTGTTCCGCAAAAAGGGCATGCACGCTCCAACCTCGCAGTTGGCGGAACGGCTGAAGCGAGCGAGCTGTCAGAAGCTGATCTTGCCATCTGCGCAGCGATCGGACCGGATCTCAAAGCCAAGGGTCAGGTCTTAGTTGGTATTGATGTCATCGGGGGTTATCTCACCGAAGTGAACAACACGTCTCCGACCGGGGTTCAGCAAGTCCGGGACTTTACAGGCCGCGATCCAGCAGCGATGTTCTGGGAAACGGTGCAAGAAAAACTTGCCAGTACCTAACGTGGCAGACACATTGAAGGCATGAATATGAAAGCTTTTTCCTTTGCCAGCATTGTGACCCTCGCTCTTGCGGGGGTCGCCTGTTCAGAATCGCCGCCAGCTACAGAAGCGGCGGTTGAAACACCTCCCGCAGATGTTTCACAAACACCTGCAAGCGCGCCTGCAGAAGATAGCGGCTTCAACCTCGATCTTTTCAGCGACGATAGTGGGAATGACGGCTTCAATATTGGCTTTGAGGATAGCTCAGGCAGCGGTCTTGGCGATTTCGATTTTGGCGATGAAGCCCGCACAGAGTCTCTTCTCAGCGACATTCCGGAGATTAGCGCCCCGGTCTTGCCAGAAGACGATACGGCACCCGTAATTCCGGATTTACCAGAAGAGGATGACGAGATTCTTCGTCTCCCGAACTAAAAAGTTCTTTCTTTGTTCCAAATCTTCTGATACCGTCCTCTCAGGTGCTGGGAGGACGTTTTGGTTTGCAGGATTTCGACATTCGCATTTGAGGGGATAGAGGCCAAGCCGGTGGACGTACAGGTCCAGATGGTTGGGGCCTCACAACCCTCTTTCCATATTGTTGGTCTGCCGGATAAGGCCGTTGGTGAAAGCCGGGAACGGGTACGAGCAGCCTTTTCATCCATTGGTCTCGCCCTGCCCCCAAAGCGGATCATTGTGAATCTCGCCCCGGCTGATCTGCCCAAGGAAGGCAGCCATTATGATCTCGCGATCGCACTGGCAATCATGGCCAGTATGGGCGTCATCCCGGCAGATGCACTGGATGGACACGCCGCGCTTGGCGAGCTGTCCCTTGATGGTCGATTGGTTCAAACGCTGGGTGTTTTACCCGCGGCCATGCAGGCGCTCGAACTGGACTTGCGTTTAATCTGTCCAGAAATATGCGGCCCGGAAGCCGCCTGGGCTGGCGAAGGCAATCTTGCTGCGCCAAACCTTATCAGTCTGATCAATCATTTTGCCGGGCGCGCGCCTTTGTCATGTCCACCACCCGGAGAGTTGGCCGATAGCCCGCCTCTGCCCGACCTCCGCGATGTTAAGGGCCAAGAAGGGGCCAAACGTGTCCTCGAAATCGCGGCCGCCGGTGGACATAATCTGCTCTATTGTGGCCCACCCGGATCCGGCAAATCTATGCTGGCCAAGCGCTTGCCCGGACTATTGCCGCCCCTCTCTGCGCGCGAACTGCTTGAAGTGTCCCAGATTCAATCGGTGGCTGGTTTACTTGAGCGTGGCCAGCTCTCACGCACGCGCCCGTTCCGCAGCCCGCATCATAGTGCCAGTATGGCCGCGCTTGTGGGCGGGGGCATGAAAGCGAGACCTGGAGAGATCAGCCTCGCCCACCATGGCATCCTGTTTCTGGATGAACTGCCTGAGTTCAGCGCCCAGGTCCTCGACAGTCTACGACAGCCTCTTGAGGATGGCGAAGTTGTGATCTCGCGCGCCAATCGCCATGTCAAATACCCGGCTCGTTTCCAGCTTGTTGCGGCGATGAACCCTTGCCGGTGTGGTGGCGGCCCTGGCGATGGCGCCTGTCGGCGCGGGCCCAAGTGCGCGGAGCAGTATCAGGCGCGCCTGTCAGGCCCCTTTATGGATCGGATTGATCTGTTCTTCGATACGCCCCCCGTCACCGCGATGGACCTCACCCTGCCAGCACCACAAGACGGCTCTGCAGAGGCAGCGGCGCGTGTGGCGCAAGCGCGAGCCATGCAGGCAGATCGCTATCAAGATGCAGAGCCCGCTTTCACGCGCCTTGTAAACGCCGATGCGACGGGCTCGATCCTCGAACAATCAGCCACTCCTGATGAGAAAGGGCAGGCCCTTATTGCAGATGCCGCCATGAAGCTGAACCTGTCCGCGCGGGCCTATCATCGTGTCTTGAAAGTTGCGCGCACAATCGCCGACCTTGATGGCGCGACCGGGGTTCGCCGCCTGCATATTGCCGAAGCCTTATCCTATCGACGGCGCCCACCCGGTGAAACGACCGCTCTGTCGCAAACGGCACTGGCACAATAACTGATCGCGTTAAGTATAAACTCAGGGCTTTGTGACATACACAGTGCCATGACACAAAGTGATACGCCCCTTTCGCCTGAACAGGCCTTTCTCGCAACAGCCAGTCATGAGATCCGCACGCCTCTGAATGGCATTCTGGGAACCGTGTCTCTCCTGTTGGAAACAGATATGACCCCGGCTCAGCGCGAATATGCCGAGGCGATCCGCACCTCTGGTACACGCCTGCTTCAGATGCTCAACAATATGCTGGACTATGCGCGTCTGGATTCTGGAGAAGTGTCGATTGATCGATCAGAGTGCTCACCTCTGGATCTGGCTCAGGAAGTCACTGAACTGCTCAGCCCGCGCGCCCATGCCAAAGGCCTGGACCTCGCTGTTCGGGCCAGTCCCAACCTCCCGGACAGCATACTTTGTGATGGTGGCAAGCTACGCCAAATCCTCTTCAACCTGATCGGCAACGCGCTAAAGTTTACCGAAACCGGCGCCATTCTGGTCGATCTCAACTACGATCATGATCAACTGATCTGCCATATCCGCGATAGCGGCCCGGGCATTTCAACCAAGGCTCAAGACACCCTGTTTACCGCTTTTCGTCAGGCCAATGCCAGCGACGCAGAAAAGGACGGCGGGGTTGGCCTGGGGCTTGCGATTGTTGCGCGGCTGACAACTGTTTTGGGTGGGCATGTCTCGCTCGAGAGCCAACCCGGCCTTGGAGCGACCTTTACGGTCAAGCTCCCGGCCGAAGCCACGACCCCCGTAAACACATCAACCCCCGGCAACACAGTGCGACATACACTGGTTTTTGCGGGTCTGCCGCCTGCAACAACCATGAGCGCCGCGAGTTGCCTGCTCGCGCAGGAGCATAAAGTTATCTATGTCGAACCACCAGAAGCTGCGCTCTCAGCAGCAGCCGATCTGATCCTTGTTGACGCGACCACCCCAGCCCCGCTGATTCGCAAGCTCTGCAAAAGAAGTCGTGTCCTCGTCCTCCTGCGACCGGAAGATCGTGGACAGCTGCCAAAGTTTCGGGAACTCGGCGTGTCAGGTTGGTTGGTCCGACCGCTTCGGCATGCTTCCCTCATCAGGCGGACTGAACTGGCCATCGCCGGAAGTGAAGCCATCGATCCTGAAAACATGACCGCTGATAATGCCCGCGTTGTGATTGCCGATGATAACCCAATCAATGCCCTGATCGCGCAACGCGCCCTGGAATCGGCGGGTTTTTCTGTCACCACAGCCTCAACCGGCAGTGAAGCCCTCGACGTGATTGCCCAAATCACGCCACATCTGGTCTTCATGGATCTACGAATGCCAATCATGGACGGATTTGAGGCGATGCGCCATTTGCGGAGTGACGGAAATACCGTCCCGATTATCGCTATTTCAGCCGAGATTAATCCTGACATTGAAAAACGTGCGCGGCTGGCCGGAGCATCAGGGGTTGCTGCAAAGCCACTTGATGCCTCAACCCTGCGCCGTCTGGCCTTTGAGTGGATCACCCCGGATGAAACAGCGAGTGTTGCATGAGTGAAATCAGCGCCGATTCAATAGAGTCCCAAAAGCCACGTTTTCTGCAGGCCTTTGCAGCTCTTAAAGATCGGCGCATGTTGGCCATGCTACTGCTCGCCTTCGCGGCGGGTCTACCCTATGGCGCGGTGCTCGGCACGTTGAATGCCTGGCTCACAACAGAGGGCGTTACCCCGTCAACCATCGGTATTTTGTCCATTATTACGCTTGGCTACTCGTTTAAGTATCTTTGGGCCCCAGCCTTCCAAACCCCGAAATTTATTCCGTTTCAGCGTTTGGGCGCGCGGCGCTCATGGCTCATCCTGTTTCAAATTCCGATGGCCATCTTGCTGGCACTTCTACCGCTGGCTGACCCCGTCAACAATATCGGCTTTGTCGCGATCCTTGCCCTCAGCATCGCTCTGATGTCCGCCACCCATGATATTGTCCTGGATGCTTGGCGCATTGAGGTCGCACGCTCCGAAGTCGATAAGGATTTGATGGCTGCCCTCTATCAGTTCGGCTATCGCTTATCAGGTTTCATTACTGGATTTTTGGCACTCATGTTGGCCGCGCGGATCGGCTGGAGTGCTGTTTACATCATGATCGGCGCTATGATGGCGCTGGCGGCAATTGGCACCCTGATCGCACCAGAGCCCGATGCAGGGATCAATCGTGATGAGGAACGTCCGTCTTTCTTTACCAGCCTGTCGAAAAGTATCCGGCAGCGCGCAACCCTGACGATTAGCACAGGATGGCTGATCGCGGGCGGCATGATCTTATGGTTCATGACAGAGGCCTTGATCTTAAATACAGAGCCTAGCGCCCGTAATTTCGTCCGCAATCAAGGGCCGGTCATTGTTGGGCTGACTGTGTTGCTTCCTGCCTTGCTGGCTGCATGGTTGCTTTACACATTTAAAGTGAAGGCAACGCTGACTCCAGCTGACAGCAAGGGCAGCCTTTTCAGGGCTCTGTTCCGGGCGATCTTTGATCCCCTTATGGAGCTCATTCAGCGTATGCACTGGGGCGTTATTCTGGTCCTGCTACTTGCCTTAACCTATCGCTTCACAGATGCGGTTTGGGGTGCCTTTGCCTATCCCTTTTATCTGGATGACCGCTTCGGCGCACTCCATCATACAATGGATGATGTCGCGATTGCCTCAAAATTCTTTGGCGTCCTGATGACGATTGCCGGGGCGGGTCTTGGCGCTGTGATTATTGCTTTCATTGGCCGGATGCCCGTCTTGATTGCCGGGGCCGTGTTGGCCGCTGCGACCAATCTTCTCTTCGCAGATCTGTCCGCGGGGGGCGCAGGCATGGATACCTTCCTCGCGTTTACCCACCTCGATACGCCCCTCATCGCATTTGCAGAATGGGCCGCAACCATTTCCCCTGACCCGGTTGCTCCGGATCAAGGACAACGCATGGCGCGCCTGATGATGGCTATTGCTGGGGAAAACCTCGCTGGCGGCTTTGCCAGCGTTGCCATTGTTGCTTACCTTACGTCTGTGGTGAACCCGCGCTTCGCCGCCGTGCAATATGCCCTGCTTGGGTCTCTCACCATGCTGCTGGGCACTCTGGGTCGTGCCTGGCTTGGTGAAATGATTGAAGCTGAAGGCTACTATACTGTCTTCATCATCACGTTCTGGCTCGGCATGGTGGCTGTTGCCCTATCCGTGATTGAAGCCATACGCCGCAAAATGAACACTCAACCAATCGCGTCTTCCTGATTGCGTTCCAACATTTGGGCATGCCCACGCGCAGCATCCGGCGTTAGCGCGAAGTCATTCAGATCAGGGACACGGCCAAACGCGATTTTAGCCCCGGCATATCCACCCGGTGGCTCTTTCGTGACCCCAAGCGAAACGACACAATTCCCATTCCGGGCATTTAATGTGTCCATCACATCCGTCAGGGTTTCCCAGCGCGTTCGATCTGAGCGTTGCTCGGCCTGTTCGAAGAGATCGTCCGACGTCTCACCCAGACTGGCAATGCCATGCAGCATCACCGAAACCTTCTTGAAACGCGTGGCTCCGCTCATCTGCAAGCCGACCTGAAACAGGCGGTTCATCTCTGTCAGAAAGGTATGATCATCGCGCGCCGGAAAGAAACGCGTTTCGTGGCTCCAGCGTTGCCCATTTGTCAGCCCCAGTGAAATACTCAGCGCACTCGCCGTATAGCCTTCCCGGCGTAATCGCCGGGCAGCCTTGACGGTTAACAAACGCAAGCAGTCCCGGGCCTTGTCCGGTGCTCGCCAGTCGCTGGACAGGATTCGGCCATGTCCAAACATCCGCCGCGCGGTTTCAGGGCGATCAATCGCATAACCACGCAGGCTCGCCCACATCCGCTCCCCCTCAACACTGTGCCAGATCTTGCGGGCATGCTTTGGTGACAGGTCCCATAAATCTTCAACGCTATACACACCGGAACTATTCAGGCGCTTCTGCATGTTTCGTGAAATACCCGGTAGGGCGGTCAGCGAGAGTTCAAATAACCGCCCTGGTAAATCCTGCGGACGCATGACAACCAAGCCATCCGGCTTGTTCATTTCCGCAGCAACTTTGGCTAAAAACTGGTTTGGGGCTAACCCAATCGAGCAGGTCAGATAAGGCCCAAATGTCTCTCGCAAGGCCGTCTTGATCTTATGCGCCAGTTCGACACATGTCCGACGCTCACGGCCAATCAGGGCACATTCCATTTCATCAACAGACCAGACTTTCTTAACCGGCACGAACTGGTCCAGAACCCCCAGAATATCATGATGCAAGCGGACATAGTCGTCATGACGGGCGATCAGAAGGGCAATATCCGGGCACAGCCGCCTTGCTTCGGCAACACTCGTGCCGCGCTGTATGCCATAAGCCTTAGCCTTGTAACATCGCGCGATCAGGCTGGTATGCTTGGAATTGAGCGGGATCACCCCGACGGGACGCTCAGCGAATTCAGGGCGCAGCGTCTTCTCTGCATTGGCAAAGAAGCCATCAAAGTCGAGATACAAGCTTTCAATTTCGGTCGGCAGGCGCATGAACCCATTAGAACATAATAGGAACAAATTGCAAGTGGCCCTTTCCTGGTAGCAATGGTAAACAAGAGATGAAGGGGAGAGAGATGAGTGATGCAGCCTTTCAGAGCTTTATCGTCGTCGGTCTGCTATGCCTGATCGGCGCAATTGTTTTTATGGCCTTTCAGGCTTGGCGATGGCTCGACTTACAGAAAGATCAGGAGCAACAGAGCCTCGCAGGTATTGGTTATGAGCTCCGCTTAAACCTGCAGCGCATGATTAATGATGTGGATGCGGTTGCGCGCGGCACGCTTGAACAAACAGGCGCCTTGCGCCGGGTGAGCCATCCGCAACTGGATGCTTTTCTGAGCAAGCCGGGTCGAACAGATCGCCAGACCTTGAGCGTCATTCGTATGCTGTATGATGACCTGTCCGCTCATAAACTGTCCATACACGCCGCATTGGCCCAAGGCGCTGATACAGCAGGCCCAGTTAAATCTGCGGTCGACGCCATCCTGACCGGATTATCGACCCTGTATCTTTGGGAAACACACAAGGGCAAACCACCCTGTGACGCCCCCTCCACCCGAAGCTGGACAGTACGGGATTGGATGAAAGCGCATGATTTCGAGATGCGCGGCCTGCCTTATCTGCATCTGCGAGACGCCGTCATCGAGCGGCTACGGCGCGATGGCATGACCCTGACCCCAAAGCCCCTAACCTGTACCGCAAGCGAGTATTACGCCAAGCGATATGACCGAAAAGCCGACCCTCATGCCCCCTTCTGGACACGGAAGCAAAAGGACGAGGTGGAGCCAGAAACCTCAGAAGCTGCGTAAACTTACGAATATGGCATTTGCCGTGGCGGACTGTTATCATGCGCAGGCCTTAAAGAATTCTACCCTTAGTTAAACAGGACATCCTGATGAAACCTCTGCTCAACTCAACCGTAGCCGCCCTCGGGTTTCTCGCTCTGAGCGCTTGCCAGCCTGCGTCAGACCCTGTGGAAACCGGAAACGGAGCGAGTACGGATATTACGACAGGCTCAGAGGATATCTCGGGTCGTGACCTTGCGCAGAAATTGTTGTCCGGCGGGTTCAAAGCCGAAGCGAATGAAAGCTTCGGGGTTGAGGCTTTTACCGCGCTGGCAGACACCATTCCAGGCGATGCCCGCTTCACATTCGGAAATGTGACGACCGCCGATAATGGCGCAACTGTCGTTGAAGACTTCACCTTTGTCGTCGCCGTCGATGGCATTGACCTGGGGCTGAAGGCAGAAACGGCAGAGTTCTGGAATTTCAACACGACCGCTTTGAATGATCGCTTGGCCGGGACCAATACTGCAGACTCCATCAAACTTGCCGACCGGATCGAGTTTTCCAATATCAGCTCTGTTGGCTTTGATGAACTGGGCGCCCGTATTGCTGAGGAGTACAATGACAAACTCGCCCTGACGATTGATCCCAGCGGGGAGCTTCTGGACCCAGCCAGTATGATGGTCATTCGCGAGTATGACGTACGTGCTGAAAAACTGGTTCTGGATGGCCTGACGCTGGAGCCATTTGAAGTCAGCTATACCGATAGCGATGACCTCCAGGAAGATGAGCTTGAGGGCATCCATATGCTGCAGGCCATTGCGGCGGCTTCACGTGCGTTCAGCTTGAACGGGTTCGCCATGCAAGAGGCCGAATTTGTCATGGATATGGGCGTTGGCGATCAGGGTCTGAAAATGGACATGAGCGTACCGACCACAATCATGTCTGACTATCGCCGTGGAGATATGGGCTATGCCGCCTATTTCGATACGCGGTTCGATATGGATGGCGTCCTGCCCGTTGACGATCCGAACTTTGATGAGCACGGCATTCCCATGGCCCTGAAAGGCGGCATACAGTCTTATGAGATCTCTGACTTGCGCTTGGCCAATGTTTATCGGGCGGTTTCCGAGTGGAAGATGCCCGAGCACACCGAAGCTGATTTCATGAGCCTCGGCCATTGGCGTCTGGAGAATTATCGCTTCGAGATGAGTGATGAGACCGTCTTCAATGCAGATCTGATCGATCTCAACCTGACAAAGTTCCACTGGCTATTGCCAACAGAGGTCTCGCTTGATCTCGATGGGTTCGCTTATGAGATCGGAACGCTCCTCAAGAGTGTTTTCGAGATGATGCCTGAGGAGGAGATCCCAGCAGAAGAATTGGCCCAGATGCAAACAGTTATGACTGTGTTGGCGGACAATAATCTCGACTGCCTCTGCGGGGATTATGATCTTAAAGGCACCTGGGATGAAACCACGGGGGCCATCACCTATACAGAGAACGGTAACTTCGCGGATTTGTTCTCATCCTTCGCCAATGTTGACCTCACATTGACAACGCCTGCCCAGACAGCCGCAGCGCTGACCGACGCGGTTGGGGAAGAGGCGTTTGAAACCCAGATCAAAGAGGCATTCGAGTTTCGCAATGCTGTCATCCGCGTGACCGATAATGGTGGCCTGGAAGCCACCCTGACCGCTGCGCACGAAATTGGCAAAGCCTTCCCAGATGAGCCGCAAATGGCCATGCTGGCCTATAATGACGCAACAGCTCTGCGCGGGTTTGCCGTTAATGCTGTACGAGGGTTCGGACCTGAGCTGGCTAAAGACGTCCCAGAGGTTCGCCCATGGGTGGATGCTGCGGCACTGTGGCTTGAAGAAGGAGGCACGTTGGAGCTCAAAGTCGCGCCGGAAACTCCGATCACATTCGAAACCATCGAGACCTTTGATGAGACTGATCCTGAACCCGGCGAGGTCATTACCCGGTTTGGCATTAACCTGACGCATACCCCATCAGAATAGAGCGAAACACACGATTCAAGGCGCGGGCATCAGATGACCGCTTGACCATCCCGCCCGCGCGCCTCACATCTGGCGACAGATGATACTGGAGTTTTCATGACACGCCTCGACGACGAGCCCGAATCCAAGCCGCTGAGCGAACCAAATGCTTTCCTTGAGGAAGCCCTGTTTAATGCCCGCACGATCATGCTAACCGGCGGTGTTGACGATAAACTTGCCCGCCGGGTGTGTGAGCGTCTTCTGGCCTTGGCCTCGGATAGCTCAGATCCGATCTTGCTGGTGATTTCATCGCCGGGCGGACACGTTGAGTCTGGCGATATGATCCATGACATGATCAAATTTGTCGGCGCACCAGTAAAAGTCCTTGGCTCTGGCTGGGTCGCTTCTGCGGGAGCCCTGATCTATTCAGCGGCCCAAAAAGAAAACCGTTACGCGCTGCCAAATACACGCTTCCTGCTTCACGAACCACGCGGCGGGGTCGGTGGTCAGGCCTCAGATGTTGAAATTCAGGTCCGTGAAATCGTGCGTATGCGCGAGCGCCTGAACAATATCTTCGCTGAGGCGACCGGACAGCCGCTTGAAAAAATCAAGGCGGATACGGATCGTGATCACTGGATGAGCGCAGAAGAAGCTGTCGAGTACGGCCTTGTCAGCAAGATTGTTCGCCATCACAGCGAGATCAAATAAGCCAGGAAAAGGAAACGCCAGTAGGGTTTCCGTCCTGTAAAGAATTTCGGTGCAAACTCACACGATCATTTCAATCGTGTGAGCCGATATGTCCCGAACGATTCGTAATCTGGTGAAGTCTGCACCGCGTGTACAAGCCACGCGTCCAGCCACTGATCTGATCCGGGCGTTTCGGCAAACACCAGACCTTGAGGCGGTTATTATCTTCGCCGATGATCGCGCGACTGGCGTCATTACACGCGCAGGCCTCGCCGAAATGCTACTTGAGCGCCAGCAGGATATTGCCAATCTGTGCCTGCTCGACCTGCCTCAAGACAAAATTGTTCCGATTGGTGTAGACAGCACCGCACAACAAGCTGCACAACGCCTGTCCAATGCGAAATCAAACGGTCAGCTAATCGCCATTGAAAAGGGGCGCGCGATTGGCTTTGTTCCGAAAGCCGCGCTGTTCCCCCTGCTCGCAATGGGATCAACGCAACCTTCAGAAACAACAGAGTCGTCAAAGGGTCAGCTTGCGCCCCTGCTTAGCCTATTAACGCATGAAATCCGCACGCCTCTCTCGGGCATGATGGGGCTGGCGGAAGTTTTGAATGGCCGCCTGAACGACACAGAATCCCGCGACATCGCCCAGATGATTCTGGAAAGCGGGCAAGCGCTGGACCGAACCTTACGCAATGCCAATCATATGGTTCGCAACGAAGCCATATCAGGCACGGGTCCAGAAAAAACGATCGCCATAAACCTTCATACGGTTGTCGATGACATTCGTGGTGATTGGGCACTCCTTGCCGCGCGGAATGATACCAGCTTCTCGATAGAGCTTGCGCCTGATGGTCCCCCGCGCATCACCTGTAATCTGCCTCGCATCCGTGAGGTTATCGACAACCTGATCAGCAACGCGATGCGATTTACCAGATCCGGAAACATAAGCGTCGTCCTTTCGACGCAACCTTTGAATGATCAATCCCTTCTAACTGTCTCTGTCACCCATTCAGGGCGTCGCCTGAATGCCGCTCAGAAGCAGGCAATAAACAAGGCTCTGCATACTGGCAAGATGACCGAGGATATTCCCGGATGGGCACTCGGCCTTGTCGTCTCCCATAAGCTCGCAGGCAGCCTGAATGGCAAACTCAGTTATGCTGATAATCCAGCTGGTGGCGGCGTTCTGACGTTCAGTGTTCCGGTCACCCAAACCGAGACGATAACGCCTCCAACTTTGCCTGATACACCGCTCAAGTCAGGCCGGTTTGAGCTGGGCACAGTCCTACTTGTCGAAGACCATGAGGCCAGCGCCTTAATGACGATTACAGCGCTGGAAACCGCTGGCTGGACGGTTATTCATTGCCACACCCTTACTGACGCCACCCGTACCGCGACCGATATGACCGTTCAGGCAATTGTCACCGATTTGCACCTTGGCGATGGTAATGGGCTGAGCCTGATTGAACACGTGCGCACTATGGATGGCCCGAACAGCCTGGTGCCAATCATCAGCCTGACAGCGGAAATCGGTCATGAACGGTCCAGGCAAAGCCTGGCTTCTGGTGCCGATCAAGCTCTGCGCAAACCGATTGAGGGCCCTGCCCTCGTCGCCATGCTGGCTGATCTTGTCCTGCGCCGATCTGCACATGAGACAAGCGGGGTAACACGCCTGCGCCGTCGCCTAGTGGCTTAAAGCTCTAACGGCTGAGTTCCCGCATCGCGCCATCGAGGCCCTCAAGGGTCATCTCAAACATCCGGTCAGGTCCGATAATCTCGCGGATCAGCTGAATAGACCCCGTATAGTCCCATGCCCCGGACTTCACCGGATTGAGCCAGGCAAAGTTCGGGTATTGCTCAACAAATCGCTGAATCCAGATACCACCAGCTTCCTCATTCCAGTGCTCGACTGAGCCACCGGAATAGGTGATCTCATAGGGGCTCATCGTTGCGTCTCCGACCACGATCACCTTGTACTCACTCGGATATTTATGCAGCACATCCCAGGTCGGGATCACGTCTGAACGGCGGCGGCGATTATCCTTCCACAGACCCTCATAAGGGCAATTGTGGAAGTAGAAATATTCCAGATTCTTGATCTCGGCCCGCGCCGCTGAGAACAATTCTTCCATGACGCGTACATGCGGGTCCATTGAACCGCCAACATCCATCAGCAGGAGTACAGAAACCGTATTGCGACGTTCGGGGCGCATCTCAATATCCAAGTAGCCCTGGCGCGCGGTATTCTTGATCGTTTGGTCCAGATCGAGCTCATCTGCAGCTCCAGTGCGCGCCCATTTGCGCAGGCGCTTCATCGCAACCTTGATGTTGCGCGTACCCAGCTCGACACTGTCATCGTAATTCTTGAACTCGCGCTTATCCCAGACCTTGGTGGCGCGACGGTGACGGGACTTGTCCTGGCCGATGCGCACGCCTTCCGGGTTATAGCCATTCGCTCCGAACGGGGACGTGCCGCCCGTCCCGATCCATTTATTGCCGCCCTCATGGCGCTTTTTCTGCTCCTCAAGGCGCTGCTTGAGCGTTTCCATCAGCTTTTCAAAGCCGCCCAGCGCCTCAATCTCGGCGCGTTCCTCTTCAGTAAGGAACTTCTCGGTCATCTTGCGCAGCCAATCCTCTGGGATTTCCTGCACATCCACGGCGTCGGCAAAGCTATCAAGCCCCTTGAAGACATGACCGAATACCTTGTCGAACTTGTCGATATTGCGCTCATCCTTCACCAGAGCCGTACGCGCGAGATAGTAAAATTCCTCAACATCGCGGCCGATGACCTGCTTATCCATCGCCTCCATCAGGGACAGGTATTCCTTCAGCGTGACCGGCACTTTGGCCTCACGCAATTCATTGAAGAAGTTCAGGAACATAGGCGCACTCCGCGTATCTCAACCCCTATAGTAGCGCGCTCACAGGCAGGCTCCAAGGGTCACGCTGGGTGAGGCGCTGACTGAAGCAAGGCCCTCTACCCCTGCTTGGACCGCCCGCAGAGGCTACCATTGGGGTGGTTGGGCAGGAGCAGAGGGCTTAATCTCGCTAAACTTTCCCTAAAACAGAGTCCGCAACAAAGGCATTGCTGGCGCGCTCCTGACCAAACGTGCTCATCTCATTATGACCCGGTACAAAGCGCATATCATTGCCCAGCGGCCAGAGCTTTTGGGTAATGCTGTCGATCAGTTGCTGGTGATTGCCTTTTGGAAAATCAGTCCGGCCAATTGAGCCCCGGAACAGGACATCGCCGACAAAAGCCAAACGCCCCGCCTCATGATAGATCACGACATGACCGGGTGTGTGACCAGGTGTATGGACAACATGAAACGTCTCACCACTCAGGGTCAGCGTGTCACCGTCTTTGAGGTAGCGGTCCGGCTTGCAGTTGCGGCTACCGGAAACACCATACTTCGCCCACTGCGCCTCAATATCATCAAGGAGCCACTGATCATCCTCATGCGGGCCAATGATCTGGCAGCCAGCGCGCTCGGCCACTTCGGTCGCCCCGCCAGCATGATCGAGATGGCCATGCGTGAGCCAGACCTCAACAACTTTAACGCCAAAATGCTCCGCCGCGCCCATCAGCTTGTCGACCTCCCCACCCGGATCGATAAACACCCCCTCCATCGTCTCTGTATGCCATAGCAGCGATGTATTCTGCTGAAATGGCGTGACAGGGATCACCTGAATGGCAAGTTTGGGTTGAGCGGCTTGGGTCTGATCAGTCATGACGCTTCATGTAGGGCAGGATTAGAGCCGCGTGAAGGTCAGACGCATGGTCGCAAAATTATTCAGCAGCACCCCAGCAGCAAAATAGTAGAGCCCAGCCCGCGTTTCGAACCCGATATAGATGCTGATCTGGCTGATCCCGATCAGAAGTGCGGCCAAGAACACATCCAGCATCGACCACTTGCCGAGAATATTCAGCAGATTGGCAAGCTTCGGGCTAGGGCTCGCGCCCTGACGGAAAATGATCGCCGCGGTGATTGTCTTGGCGATAGGGAATACAGCCGAAAACAGCACCACGATCAGCCCCAGAAACGGTAACCCACTTTCAAATAGGGTCTGTACAATCCCGTACAGATTGTACTCCGCTCCACCAAACCCGAACGTGTTTGGCTTCCAGATTGAGGGCAGGATCAGGCCAACGACAATCAAAGCCGCCGAAACATAGAGCAGCATTTCCGCGACCACATCGAGGATTGGCGTTCGATAACCTGCTTGATCAGATGTCTCTGATGGCGTGTCCATAGGATCAGCATTGCAAGCAGCGATCACGGTGGTCAATGGCTTTCCTGCCGAGAGGTGAGAGAGTATGGTCGAAACCGCAAAGGGATATGGAGGAAGATGGCCATGCGCGGGCGTTTTGGAATTATTATTATCGGTCTAATCGGGCTCGCCATCTACTATTTCGCGAACCAGCAGACCAATCCGTACACCGGCAAAAAAGAGTTCAACACGATCTCCATTGAGAAAGCGAGCCAGCTTGGCCGCCAGTCCTATGTCCAGATGCTCCAGCAAGAAGGCGGCAACGTCATTTGCTCCCAGAACGCCCGGTCCTGTGATGCCGCTGGCCGCGAAGTCGTTGAGAAAGTGCGTGAGATTGGCGACCGCCTGCGTGTTGCCGCCATTGAGTATGAGCGTGAACTGATTGATGCGGGTTATGATTTTCAACCCGTTGCCCGCGAGTTTGACTGGGAATTTAACGTCATCGCCTCAGAGCAGCCGAACGCCTTCTGTCTGCCTGGCGGCTATGTTGCCGTGTATACGGGTATTCTCGACGTGACAGGCAATGCTGATGGGCGCGTAGACCTGTCTGATCTTGATGATGTTGATAAGCTCGCTGTCGTGATGGGGCATGAGATTGGCCACGCCCTTGCCCACCATGGGGCCAAGCGGATGAGCAATAGCCAGCTCGCTCAACTTGGCGGAGCCGCCGTGGCGCTGGGCCTCGGCGATATGAATGCCAATCAGCAGATGATGGTCCGGCAAGCTTTCGGTATGGCCGCGCAGGGCGGCCTGATGGCTTTCTCCCGCGATCATGAAACCCAGGCCGACTGGATCGGCCTGCAATTGCTGCTCCGCGCCTGCTACGACCCACGCGAAGCCCCGGAGCTGTGGGAGCGTATGGGCAAGCTCGGCGGCGGGCAAAGACCCCCACAATGGATGAGCACCCACCCGGCCAGTGAAACCCGCGCCGCGAATTTCCGTGAATGGATGCCGGATGCTGTTGCCGAGTATGAACGCCGCTGTGGTCGCAGGCTTTAGGTCTCCAGCCTAGTCTTCCCCAAACAACCCGCCTTGTGACCCTGCTTGCGGTGCAGGTAGCCCCATGCGGTCATAAGCAAGGGGTGCCGCCACCCGTCCACGCGGTGTGCGCGCGACATACCCCTTTTGCATCAGGTAAGGCTCGATCACATCCTCAACCGCATCGCGCGATTCTGACAAGGCCGCTGCTAGCGTGTCGGCTCCAACCGGTCCACCGGCATAAGTCCGCACCAGGGCGTCGAGATATTTCCGGTCCAGCATATCGAGGCCATCTTCATCAATCGCCAGACGTTTGAGCGCGCGTTCAGCCGCGGCGCGATCAATTGCGCCACCTTCGGCCTCGGCAAAGTCCCGCACCCGGCGCAACAGGCGCAGCGCAATTCGCGGTGTTCCGCGCGCACGCTTGGCAATCTCAATCGCGCCATCTTCACTCATTGGCACTTGCAGTTTCCGCCCAGCCGCCATCACAATGGTTGCGAGCGTTTCCGGGGTATAGAATTCAAGACGAAGCGGAATCCCGAAACGGTCCCGAAGAGGTGTCGCCAGCAAGCCTGCACGCGTTGTCGCGCCAACGAGCGTAAATGGCGCAAGGTCGAGCCGGACAGATCGCGCCGCTGGCCCCTCCCCGATTACGATGTCGACGGCATAATCCTCCATCGCCGGGTAGAGCACTTCCTCGACCACGGCGGGCATGCGGTGAATCTCATCGATGAAGAGGACATCATTCTCTTCCAGATTGGTCAGGATCGCGACCAGATCGCCCGCCTTTGCCAGTACGGGGCCGGAGGTCGCACGAAAACCAACACCGAGTTCACGCGCCAGAATCTGCGCCAGCGTGGTCTTTCCGAGCCCCGGCGGGCCAAACAGCAAAGTATGGTCCAGCGCCTCGCCCCGGCGGCGCGCCGCACCGACATAGACTTTCAGGTTTTCCTTGATCGCATCCTGTCCGACATAATCGTCAAACGTCTGTGGACGCAGCGCCCGGTCGAGCGCTTCGCCAGCCTGCTGCTCAGGATCGGTGAGGGACCCTTCCCGGCTCATGACGGGCTAAGCTCTTTCAGCGCTGCCTTGATTAGGGCGCTTACGTCTTCACTACCGCTCTCTTTCGCTGCAGTGGCCACGGCGCGGGCCGCCTCGCTTTGGGAATAGCCAAGATTGACCAGGGCAGAAACCGCTTCACCGCGTGCGCCCGTCGTGACAGACGCTGCCTGCACACTCGCGGTTGGGTCCGCCACGAACTTGCCGAACCGTCCCATGGGGGGTGGCTTGCCTGACAGTTCACCGACGATCCGCTCAGCCAGTTTCTTACCAACCCCTTTGGCGCGTGTGATCGAAGCCGCATCACCCAAAGCGAGCGCATCCATCAACTCTGCAGGCGAGAGCGCATCACACAGCGCCATGGCGGATTTTCCAGCCACACCGGGCACATCCTGCAAGCGAACAAACCAAGCTCGCTCCTCATCGGTGGCAAACGCAAACAGGGTGATCGAGTTTTCCGTCACACGTGTTTCGATGAAGACTTCGGCCTGCGCACCGACCGTCAGCTTGGACAAGAGCCGAGCCCCTGCGAGGGCGACATAGCCGACGCCATTAACGTCGATCATGATATTATCCGCGCCAACCGCTGCGACTTCCCCTTTCAGCCGACCGATAATCATGCTGCCCCCTTCAGGCCACGCACAGGCAGGTGATGCGCCGTACAAATCGCGCAAGCTAGCGCATCCGCCGCATCCTCACGCATCTTTCCGGCGCGCGGTAACAGGCGCGCGACCATGAAACCAACCTGTTCCTTGTCAGCCTTTCCGGTCCCAACCACAGCCAGTTTAATCGCGCGCGGGGCAAACTCGGCCACCTCAAGCCCGCAATAGGAAAGCGCCGTCATTGCTGCGCCGCGGGCCTGACCCAATTTCAGGGCAGAGCGCGGATTGCTGGGGTTCACAATGGTTTCCTCACAGCCGCTATAGTCCGGGGCATACTCGTTCACGAGGCCAGAGACGGCGTGAAAGATACCCGCGAGCCGATCAGCCATGGCAAGGTCAGGATCAATATTGATCACACCATGGGCCACATGGCTAAGCCGGGAGCCGTCTTTTTCGACAATCCCCCATCCGGTATGGCGAAGGCCCGGGTCGATACCAAGGATTCTGGTCGTTTGAGTCATGCCTTGGGTTTCACGGCGCTTGGTTAAAATACCGTTTCAGTTTTCCTGCTTTGTTCATGGCGTCAAGGCAAAATGCCCGCCTCAAGACTATGAGACGGGCACCGAGACCATCTGTTACAACTTGTCTTCTGGCCTAAAAGGCTGGGTCAGCCGGATAGATTTCAAGCATATTGATCTGGAACATCAGGTCAGCGTTTGGCGGGATGACCTCACCCGATCCTTCTGCGCCATAGGCCTGATCAGCCGGGATATGCACAATGATACGGTCGCCGGGCTTCATATAGGTCAGGGCTTCGGTGAAGCCGGGGATCAACCCACCCACTGGAAAACGGTTAGCTTCACCACGAGACCATGAGCTGTCAAAGAAATCACTCGTCTCAGCCAGACGCCCCTCATAATGGATCAGGACATCATCAGTGATCAGGGCATTACGCATGCTGGAATTACTGGTTTCGAGCCGTACATAGGAGACACCGCTCGCCAGCTTGTTCACACCCTCCGCATCTGGATCCCATGGGAAGACAGCCTCCCATGCGGCCATGTCTGGTCCATCAAGCAATGCAGCATCTTCAGATGCCTGCACTTCAGCTGCCATTTCCTCAGCTGTCAGGAACCACTCAAGCTTCATACGATAGATAATATCGGACTGGGCCGGAATGACATCATCAACCGCCTCAGCGCCGTAAGCGATTGGCCACGGCAGATAAACCATCCACTCATCCCCGGGGGTCATCATCTGAATGGCTTCGCCCCAACCGGGCAAGAGCTGGGGCACATCAAACACACCCGGCTCACCGCGCTCATAGGAGCTATCGATCAAGGTGCCGTCACTGGCGAGGAAGCCCTCATAGGTCACAACCACAGTGGCGTCTGGCCCCGGCGCGCCACGTGACTGATCTTCCCCTGCGCTCAGCTCAATCCAGCGCAGTCCGGAGGGTGAAGACTGCATGTCCATACACGCCGTTGGGAAAGGCGCCTCAAGCGGGCCCTGCCCCGGTGCGTAGGCCGGGCAGGGCACAGGTGCGGCGGGAACGATACCGCCTGTCGAGATTGGAAAGGTTTCACAGGCGGCAAGCAGCATCGCCCCAAAGAAAAATCCAGATAGTGTTCTCAATTGGGTCATAGCCCTCCCTCTCTTTTCTATCGCCCCTGATGTTGCACCTGTTTATTGGACGGGCACAACATCCATCAATTCAACCTCAAAATTCAACTTACTGTTTGGCGGAATTGGCCCCTTCCCTTGAGGTCCATAGCCAAGGTCTGATGGAATGTGCAGAAGCCAGCGGTCACCTGGCCTCATCATGGCCAGCGCCTCGACCCAACCAGGGATCAACGCCCCAGCCGGAAAGATGGCCGCCTCACCGCGTGCAAACGCGCTGTCAAAGACCTCACCCGTCTCATCGAACCGCCCCTCATAATAGACGACAGCCATATCATTGGGCTTAGGTGAAATACCCCCCTCATCACCGCTGGCCAGGATCACATATTCAAGACCACTTTCGGTCTTGATGATCCCCTCACGGGAACTGTCCCAAGGCGTATAGGTCGCCCAGGCTTCAGTATCGACGGCGCGTGGTTCCGGTGCCGCAACAACCTGTTTCAGCTCGACCCGGAAAATCAGATCATCACCCGGCTTGATCACACCGCCAGGACGTGGGTTTTGCCCATAGCCAAGCTCGGTTGGGATATAGAAGACGAACTCATCACCTTCAGACATCAGCTGCAAACCTTCGGTCCAACCCGAAATCACCTGGCTCACGCCAAAGCTGGATGTCTGCCCACGCTCATAGGAACTGTCGAAGACCGTGCCATCCGTCAGACGGCCATCGTAATGCACGCTAACCGTGTCCCGCGCGGTCGGCGTCGCACCATCCTCTGGCCCCTCTTTAACGATGACATATTGCAGACCACTCGCCGTTGTCTGAACATTGTCCGCGCTGGCATCCCATGGGATAAGCGTGGATAGCGGATCCTCTCCATTCACTTCAGGGGCTGGGTCCTGCGCGCCACAGGCAGCCAGTAGAAGGCCTGCCGCAGCAAAGGCAAAAGTACGAAACATCGGGCGATGGCTCCTGTCTGATTTACAGGGCTGGTTTAAGACCGTTTTGACCCTCTGTCACGTAGGGCTAACCAGCCCAGACCAGTGCTGGAGAAAGCGTCACAGGCTTAAGACCATCATCGCCGCTAAAGGTCAGTGTTTGAGTGGCACCACCCGTGCGAACATTCACCGTATTCACCTGTCCCTGCCAGACTTCTGTAAGCGCCGATTGGCTCAAGGCCAGTCGTGTCACAAAGAATGGGGCGGGCGCTTCCTGATAAATCCAGATATGCCCGCCCTCAATCTCACCGCCAAGCAATGTGAGCTTGGCGGCCCTGTCATTGACTGTCAGATCGAAATGACTGGCAACATAGTCAGCAAAGAAAGCCTGTGTGTCCTCATCATGGATCAGATCACGGCGTTCACCGGCGACATCACTGATCGCATGCTCGGCATCATGAATGATAAAGCGATGGGCAACTTCAATCATCCCGGTACGTAGATTGAAGCTGACCTCTGTGATCGCAGCCTTTTGTTTATGCGCAAAAGCGGCACTCGCTATGAGCGCCGCCAGAGCCATGAGCATGATGAGACGCCCGAGAAAGATCACTCTTCTGCAACCGTTTCTTCGTCATCTGTGTCCAACTCAACGGTTGAGTCCTGCATAATATCGCGGCCAGAGAAGGAGAAAGCCCGTTTGGACTTGAAAGTCTCGATCCGCGACGGGGTGATCCGGCGAGGATAGTAATTATTCTCCAGGTCCGCATCAGCCGTTTCCCAATCCGGATCGACGATGATCTGCTGCAACTCTTTGCCTTTCGGGAAGGTCAGGAGTTTGGACACCGTATGCGGATTTTTTCGCCATATCTCAGCGGGGATATACATCCGCTCGGTCGTGCCATCCGTGAATTCAAGTCCCAGAATAATCGGCATGACGAGACCGCCAATGTTTGAAAACTCCAGAGCATAGTACTCGGCATCCTCGGCGACCGCCCGTTCGAAAACGCGACGCTCAATGTCATCAAGCCCTGTCAGGAAATCCTGATACTTGTTCCGCTCAACATTGGTGACCGTGTAGACATCATTCTCGTCATAATAATCACGAATGTCAGGGAAGCGCTCGACCCAGGTCTGCATCCCCTCTTCACGGTTCAAACGCGCGCCAATCGGTTCTGGCTCACTGGCCAGATCATCGCGCAGGCGCTGATAATCAATGTCGGGATCTTCTGTGTTCAGCTCCAGATGAAACACCCGGTCGAGTGAAATATCGACATGGTCTGTGGTGTAGAACCAGCCGCGCCAGAACCAGTCGAGGTCAACACCAGAGGCTTCTTCCATGGTCCGGAAAAAATCAGACGGTGTTGGCCGTTTAAACTTCCAGCGACGGGCATACTCCTTGAACGCAAAGTCAAACTTCTCGCGGCCCAGAATGGTCTCGCGCAGGATGTGCAGCGCCGCAGACGGCTTACCATAAGCGTTCGGGCCAAGCTGCAAAACGCTATCGGATTGTGTCATGATCGGCACCTGATTGGATGAGGTCATATACGGCACCAGATCGCGCGGTATCGACCGTGTCCACGGCATATCTGGATCCCATTCATAGCCAGCAACACTGTCCATGAAGCTGTTTAAGCCTTCGTCCATCCAGGTCCACTGACGCTCATCAGAATTGACAACCATCGGGAAATAGATGTGTCCGACCTCGTGAATGATCACACCGACCAGGAAGACTTTTTCCGCCATCGTATAGGTCCGGCGGCCATCATCCTGCAGGGTGGTGCGCGGCCCGTTAAAAGTGATCATCGGGTATTCCATGCCGCCAACCGGCCCATTCACAGACTGTGAAGTTGGATAGGGATAATCAAACGACATACGCGAATAGACATCCATCGTATGGATCACAGATGGGGTCGAATATTTCTTCCAGAGGTCACCGCCTTCCTTGGGCCAGAAGGACATGGCCATGACGGTTTCATATTCCGCGCCCGGCTGTTTATGGCCCTGCGCATCCCAGATGAATTTCCGTGAGGACGCCCAGGCAAAATCGCGGACATTTTCAGCCTCGAACTTCCAGGTTTTTGTGCCTGACGGATTGGAACTTTCATTCGCCAGCGCTTCTTCCGGAGTCACGACAAAAACAGGACGATCAGCATCGGCAGCGCGCTCCAGACGGGCACGCTGCGTCGCCGTCAGAACCTCACGTGGATTCGCCAAGACGCCGGTAGACGATACGATGTGATCGTCCGGCACAGTGATTTCGACGTCATAATCACCGAACTCCAGCGTGAACTCGCCGCTGCCGAGGAATTCCTTATTGTGCCAGCCTTCATAGTCAGAATAAGCGACCAGACGCGGATACCATTGCGCGATCAGGAACAGGTCATTGCCGCCTTCGCGCTCATCATCGGGGAAGTGCTCGTAACCCGCTCGGGCGCGGACCGCATTCTCTTCAACGATCTGGTACTCCCAATCCATCTGAAAGCTGAAGGACTTGCCGGGCGCCAGCGGGCGCGCCAGATCAATGCGCATCAGGGTGCCAACTGTCGTGGTTGGCAGGCCATTGCCGCGCGCGTCGGCCACACGCGTGACGTCAAAGCCATACTCATGATCCGCCATGGACTGTTCGCGACGCAGCGTTGACAGGCTCAGACGCGGGGTTTTGGCCGCGCGCTGATTAACTGACCCCTGCGGTTTGGCAGAGAAGGTGCGCGTCATCTCCGCAATAGAGTCCTTGGCGTAGCGGTTCTGATCAAGCTGCAGCCAGATATAGCGCAACGTATCAGGCGAATTATTGGTATAGGTAATGGTCTGTCGACCTTCGATACGGCGCCCGTCTTCATCCAACGTAACATCAATGTCGTAGTCGGCTTGCTGTTGCCAATATTGATGTCCCGGCTCACCGGCGGCATTACGATAGACGTTCGGGCTTGGCAAAACCTCATCAAGCTGACGAAACTTGTCTTCAAAATCACCCTTGGTCTGTTGGATGCCTTGCGCACTTGCCCCGCCCAGCATGAAAGCCATGCCGAGTGTCGCCAGAATAATCCGCATATTTCTACCCCATTCTCTCTTCTCGGGGTCTCTTATATGCCGCTATTTTTTGACCGCCAGAGTTATTTTGTAACAGGGGTAAAATGTCGCTTAATTTGTGCGCGGCGGATAGCCCGCCTGGGCCAGCGCATCGATCACTTCGTGCGTATGCTGGGCATCGCGGGTTTCCATCAGGATGTCGAACTCTGCGCCCTTGGCTGGCACATCGAGCGCGATCCGATTGTGCGCCACTTCCATGATATTGGCCCCGGCATCGCCAATCACCTTGGAGACCAGCGCGAGCAGACCCGGACGATCATCACCGATGATGCGGATATTGACCAAGCGATTGTCTCGCACCAACGAGCGCGTCAGAACAGAAGCCAACAGACGCACATCAATATTGCCGCCACAAATCACCAACCCAACTTTGCGCCCGACAAATTTTGACGGATGGGCGAGCAAAGCCGCAAGCCCAGCCGCGCCTGCGCCTTCAGCGGTTGTCTTCTCCACATCGACATAAAGCGTGATCGCTCGCTCAATGTGCTCTTCTTCAACCAGAACAATTTCATCAACCAGCGCTTCCACCACTTTACGGGTCAGCACACCAGGGTTTTTGACTGCAATACCCTCGGCAATCGACGCGCCGCCAACAGGCTCTGGCCCCTTAGCCAAAGCGGCTTGCATCCCGGCATACATGGCGGCCTGAACGCCGATCACTTTCATGTTCGGATTATGCGCCTTGGCCACCGTCGCCATGCCTGAAATCAGGCCACCCCCACCAATTGGCACCACCAGCATATCGAGATCAGGATTAACCTCCAGCATCTCCAAGGCAGCAGTGCCCTGCCCGGCCATCACTTCCGGGTCATCAAAGGGGTGAATCCAGACCAGACCATCACGCTGGCGCAAGATTTGGGCATGTTCATTGGCTTCATCAAACGTATTACCTTCCAGCACAACACGCGCGCCAAAGGCCCGGGTGTGCTCAACCTTATTAAAAGGCGTGGTGATCGGCATAACGATGGTGACAGGGATACCCAGACGCCGCCCATGATAGGCCACGCCTTGGGCATGATTGCCCGCAGACGCCGCGATCACGCCGCGTTTCTTTTCCTCATCTGAGAGGCGGGACAGCTTGTTGAGGGCCCCGCGCTCCTTGAACGCTCCGGTAAACTGAATGTTCTCGAACTTCAGCCAGACCTCGGCCCCGGTAATCTCCGACAGGGTCCGCGAATGGGTCATTGGGGTGTTTTCAATCTGCCCCTCAAGAATCTTTGCGGCTTCGCGAACATCGTCGATGGATATGGGTAGATCGTTTGCCATGCGGGCGCTCCAGAAGAATTCAGCCTGCTCTCCTAGTGCGCCCTCGACCTGATGCCAAGGCTTCCCACAAGCCTGATCGCGGCCTAAAGCGCTGAGAATGGCAAAAACAAACGACAATCTTGTGGTGATTGGCAGCATTATGGGCGCTCATGGTGTGCGTGGTGACGTGCGGGTGAAAAGCTTCACCGCACAGCCGGAAGACCTGTTCGCCTATGGGCCACTGCTCGGAAAAGACGGGCAGGTGCTGATCACGCCTGTCGCTGCCCGGCCAGCCAAAAACCACTTCATTGTAGAGCCTGAAGAACGCCGTCAGAAAGAAGACTGGGACAGCCTGAAAGGCACGCCGCTCTGTGTTCCGCGAGATGTCTTGCCGCAGCCGGACGAAGATGAAGTCTATGTCGATGACCTGATTGGTCTCTCCGCCATCGCCGAGGACGGCGCACCGCTCGGCAAGGTTAAAGCTGTGCTGAACCATGGCGCGAGTGACCTATTGGAAGTCACACCTTCGGGCGGCGGCAAACCTGTTCTGATCCCGTTTACGCTGGCAGATGTTCCTGATCTCAATGTGGATCAGGGCACCGTGACGATTGCGACCTTCGATGTCTGGGCTGACCAGAGCGGCAAACCAGACGATCGCGGCTAGTCGCGCTTACACCACTGCCGTGGCCTTATCCGGCTTCATTTGATCCACCGGATCAAATGTTCGCAAAGCGACCGTCTCCTAAGCCTCCTGCCAGCCACGCGGCCCTTGCTGGAAATAGCGTGCACTCAATCCCGCATCCTTCGCGGCCTTGAACTGCTCACGCGCCTTCTGACGCGTCGCTGTGTCGCCATCGTCGAACATGACCATACAGCGTGTGAAGGGCGCATCCACGGGCAGATCCGTGCCATCCATCAGAAGCGCGACACTGGCCGCATTCTGATTGTCCGTTGAGGATGTGATCAGGATCGGTTGGGCCGCTGCATCAAGGCCCTCCGCCTCGGCTTGGCCATGCGGCAGGAAGCTCTCATCCGTATACGTCCAGAGCGCTTCATCCAGCGCGCCGCGACGGGTGGCATCGGGGCTGACCGCAAGAACACGCCAGCCCCGTTCCAGACATTTTTCGAGCAACGGCCCCACCGCTCGCTCCAGCGTGGTGCGGGACAGGTGGTAAAACCACCATTCGGGGGATGAAGCCGTTTCGCTCAAATCCTAGCCTTCATAATTCTCGGCAATCCAGCGGTCGAGCAAGCGAGGACCAAAGCCGCTGGCCCAGCTTGGGTCGGTCGGGGCTTTCTCGCCTTCAACCCATGCGACCCCCGCAATATCAAGGTGGGCCCAGGTCTGCCCTTCGCGGATAAAGCGCTGCAGGAATTGCGCTGCCGTAATCGATCCGGCCTGACGACCGCCAATATTGCGCATATCGGCAAATTTGGATTTGAGCTGGCGATCATATTCCGGGCCAAGCGGCAAACGCCAGACCCGCTCACCCTCTGTCATCCCGGCATCTGTCAGGGCTGAGGCCAGACCATCATCATTGGTGAAGAGACCCGCATGGTGATGCCCAAGACCGATCACGATGGCCCCGGTCAGGGTTGCAAGATCAACAATCGCTTTTGGCTTGTAATGCTCCTGCGCGTACCAAAGCACATCACAGAGAACCAGACGGCCTTCAGCGTCCGTGTTCTGAATTTCAATCGTCTGGCCATCGGCGGCCTTGATAATGTCACCCGGACGGATCGCATTGCCGTCGGGCATGTTCTCAACCAGGCCCACCAGACCCACAACATTCGCCTTGGCTTTCCGGGTTGCCAGCGCAACCATTGCGCCGACCACAGCGGCAGAGCCGCCCATATCGCCGCGCATGTCTTCCATACCTGCACCGGGTTTCAGGGAAATACCGCCTGTGTCGAAGCAGACACCCTTACCGACAAGCGCGACAGGGGCTTCGTCTTTCTGACCGCCCATCCAGCGCATAATGCCAAGCTTGGATTCTTTCACACTGCCCTGACCAACGCCGAGCATGGACCGCATGCCAAGCTTCTCAAGTTCAGCCTCGCCAAGAATCTCGATCTCAAGGCCCAGTTCTGCCAGCGTTTCAATCTTGGCGGCATAGGTTTCCGGGTTCAGATCATTTGGCGGCATGTTGACGAGATCGCGTGCCATATAGGTGCCATCGACCCCAGCGCTGAGCGCTGCAAACAGGTCTTGAGCCGTCTTGTCGCCTTTCAGAATCAGCGTGACCTCGCTCAGGGTCGGCTTGTCTTCATCTTTCAGCTTGGTGCGGTAATCATCGAAGCGATAGGCCGCAAGGCGAACCCCAACCGCGATCCGCGCGGCATCTTCGGCTTTTCCGGCATGCAGGGCGAGCGAGGCGAAGCCGCTATTGGCATGAGCCTTATAGAGCTGACCACCCAGCTTCTCGAAAGCGCGAGCGTCACGCTTGTCTTTCTTCCCTGCCCCGATCAGGACAGCGCGGCGCGCTTCAGCTCCTTTGGGCAGAACAATGAAAGCTTGCTGGCCAGCTTTGCCGGTGAAGTTGTCTGCGGCGAGCGCTTCAGACAAAAGCCCTCCTGCGGCGTCATCAAGGGTTTTGGCCGCAGCGGGCAAATCCCCTCCTTCATCGATCATAAAGGCGACAATGTCTGCGCTGGCGCTTTCGGCGAACTGTATATTCATGATTAAACTCCGTTTGCCCTACAACTAGGCATCGACGCGAGCGGTGCAACTCGTTATTGAGAGTCGACGACAGAAAAAACAGGTACTCGGGCAGCATGAACAACATCCAGAAGTATATTTTCTTCCGGGTGATGCGGTCCGTCCTGATCATTGTCGGCGGACTAGCCCTGCTGGCCATCCTTGCACAAGGGCTCTCCCGAACCGATATTATTGTCGAGAACCGCCAGAACGCCTTCACATTCTTCACCATTGTCATGTTGGGTGCGCCACAGATCATGGCCCTGCTTCTGCCCATGGCGATGTTCGTAGCCAGTATCTGGGCCCTCAATCGCTTGCATCGCGATAGTGAGATTGTTGTTGCCGAAGCCGCCGGTATGACGCGCTGGCAGATCGCCTCGCCCGTTTTACGGCTCGCGACTCTGGCGGCCATTCTTCATCTTAGCGTGAACCTGTTCGTCCAACCGGCCGCACAGCGCGAGATGCGGGCGCAGGTACAGGATGCTCGCACCGAATTGGTTTCAACCCTGTTCAGGCCCGGCCAGTTTACCTCGCCGGATGAAAACCTCACTGTCTTTGCCCGGGCCCAGGAAGGCAGTGACTTGATAGGCGTTCAGATTGCCGAACGTCCCGGCCAACCGGATGCCCGTGATGTTCTGGCCAAGCGAGGCCGCTTCATTGAAGTTGATGGGGTGCCCAGCATCGTCATGTTTGATGGTGAAGTATACCAACTCAACTCCAACAATGAGCTCACGATTCTGAGGTTTGACCAGTCTACCATCGACCTCTCACCCTTCATCCGTGAAGACGACAAGATCATTCTCAAGGCTTCAGATCGCTATCTGCATGAGCTGATTTATCTTGATCCCAGCAATGCGCAGGAAGCGCAGGACATCGACAAATTCCTCGCCGAGGCACACGCCCGTATCACCACACCTATTCTATCAATTGCGATGGCTATGCTCGCAATCCTGGCTGTGCTCGGCGGCAATTTCAGCCGCAGGGGCTATTCCCGTCGCATCGTGTTTGCCTCAGCAGCCGCGCTGGGCCTGATCATTGTCCAACTCTCGGTTCAGTCTGCCAGCACCAGTGACCGCGCCATGAATGCTGCGCAATGGTTGGTGCCCGTGACTGCGATCGTGCTTCTCGCATATGCCTTGTTCTGGCGCGGGCGACGCATCAAGGGCGTCAGCCGGAAACGGAGTCTCGCATGATCGGGAATCGGATCCAGCGCTATATTTTTATGAAATGCCTGACTGCTCTTGGTCTAGTCGTTGGTATTTTCGTTCTCACAATCATGCTTGTCGATACCGTAGAGCAATTGCGAACGGTCGGGGGGGACGTTGATCTCTCGCCGTTAACAGCGCTCCAGCTCTCAGCCATGAAGCTGCCCGGCTTGATCGAACAGACCTTGCCTTTTGCCATTCTGGTCGCGGCAATGATCGCCTATAATCAATTGTCCAAGACATCAGAACTGTCTGTCATCCGCGCTACCGGCCAATCCGCCTGGCAGTTCCTCGCCCCCCTCATCGTTCTGGCCGCCGGGCTTGGCCTGTTCTCAATGATGGTGCTCAACCCGCTTGGGGCCACGCTATCAGAACGGTTTGAGAATACACGCGCCGCGCTTCTGCAAGAGGGCGGCCAACGCGTTGAAGACACACGCGAAGACGTCTGGCTACGACAGGGCAGCGATGACAGCCAGATCGTTATCTACGCACAAAGTGTGGACGAAAGCGGCCTTGTCTTCTCCAATATCAAACTGCTGGAAGAAGGGCGCGTCTATGATGGCGCACGGCCGACTGAGGATTTCAGCTTTGTCCGCCGCATTGATGCCCGAGAGGCTGTCATCATTGATGGCTTCTGGCAACTGACCGACATTGTGGAGAACACTCCGGATGGCCAGACCCAGCGCATGGATCGCCTGGCCATCGAGACCGATATTGACCCCAACAAACTGCTCTCCAGGTTCACATCTCCCAACACGATTGGCTTCTGGAACCTTCCCGGCTTCATCAACCAGACCTCAAAAGCCGGATTGGACGCCTCCAGCTTTATTATGCGCTGGTTTGGCTTAACCGCCTTACCCGTCCTCTATGTCGCGATGGCCCTGATTGGCGCGCTGGTTTGTCTGCGTCTGTCGCGCCTTGGTGGCACATCGCGCCTCATCGCCACGGGGTCGATTGCGGCGGTCGGGCTGTTCTTCATCAATGAAATTGCGAGTAGTCTCGGCGCTTCGGGCGCAGTGCCCGCCATCATTGCAGCATGGTCCCCGGCGCTCTGTGCACTATTTATCTCCTTGACCATCTTGTCCTATCAGGAAGATGGCTAGAAGCAGCAGCTGGTCTTGACCAGAAACACCTGATTTGTATCGGCAGACCCCTGTCAAAGATCTTACAACTCGCTTCGAACGGTTGACAGCGGCGGGAAGGCCAACCACTTTCCGCCGCCTCAAAGCCCTCTTACGGAGCCAGCCTTCATGAAAGTCGTTGTTGTCGAGTCCCCGGCCAAAGCCAAGACGATCAACAAATATCTCGGCAAGGATTATAAAGTCCTCGCCTCTTACGGGCATATCCGGGACTTGCCGTCCAAGGATGGCTCGGTCGATCCTGACAATGATTTCGACATGGTCTGGCAGGCTGACAGCAAATCCCAACCGCGGATCAAGGCGATCGCAGATGCGGTGAAAGCTGGCGATAAGCTGATCCTCGCAACCGACCCGGATCGCGAAGGCGAGGCGATCAGCTGGCACATTATCGAGGCTCTGCGTAAACGCCGCGCTCTGAAGAAAGACTATCCGATTGAGCGCGTTGTCTTCAATGCGATCACCAAGAGCGCTGTGACAAGTGCGATGGAAAACCCACGTCAGGTCGATCAGGAACTGGTCGATGCTTATCTCGCCCGACGCGCGCTGGATTATCTGGTGGGCTTCAATCTCTCGCCCGTGCTCTGGCGCAAGCTACCGGGCAGCCGCTCTGCAGGCCGCGTGCAGTCCGTTGCACTGCGCATTGTCTGTGAGCGCGAGATTGAGATCGAGACGTTCAAGCCAGAAGAATACTGGACGATTGGCGCCAAACTGCGTGCGCCAGATGGCACCGATTTCGACACGCGGCTGCACGCTTTGCATGGCAAGGCGCTCAAAAAGTTCAGCCTGCCGAATGCTGACATGGCCGCCGATGCGCTCGAGCAGGTCAAAAAGGGCGGTTACTCCGTCACCAGCGTTGAGGCCAAGCCGGTCAAGCGTAACCCGCCACCGCCTTTCATCACCTCTACCCTGCAACAGGACGCCTCGCGCAAGCTCGGCTTCTCCGCTAAGCGCACTATGCAGGCGGCACAAAAGCTCTACGAAGAAGGCCGCATCACCTATATGCGAACCGATGGTGTGAACATGGCTGAAGAGGCCTATCACCATGCCCGTGAGCACATTCAGGGCGATTATGGCGCGCAATATCTGCCGGAGAAGCCACGCCGCTACTCCTCCAAGCAGAAGAACGCTCAGGAAGCCCACGAGGCGATCCGCCCAACCGTTTTCTCTATCCGTCCTGATGATTACAAAAACCCCGATCAGGATCTCTGGAAGCTCTACGCGCTGATCTGGCGCCGCGCCGTTGCCTCGCAGATGACCGCCGCCCAGTTTGAGCGCACAACCATCGACCTGACCAATAAGGACCAGTCTGCCATGCTGCGGGCTTCCGGTCAGGTTCTGGTGTTTGATGGCTTCATCAAGCTCTACACAGAAGGGCGTGACGATACCGACAAGGACGAGGATGCCGAAGCCCGCCTACCCAAAATGGCGCAAGGCGATCATGCGGACTTGCTCGAAGCCAAGTCCGAGCAGCACTTCACCAATCCACCACCGCGCTACACTGAAGCGTCTCTGGTCAAAAAACTCGAAGAGCTCGGCATTGGCCGCCCATCAACCTATGCTTCAACCCTCTCCACGCTGGTTGATCGCGACTATGTGCGGATTGAGAAGAAACAACTCATCCCGGAAGACAAAGGCCGTCTGGTCACCGCCTTCCTGGAAAACTTCTTCCGTCGTTATGTTGAGTATGATTACACGGCCAATCTGGAAGAAAAACTCGACATCATCTCCGATGGCAAGCTCGACTGGAAAGCCTTCCTGAAAGAGTTCTGGGATCGGTTCACAGCTGCCATTGCCGAAACCAAAGACCTGCGCGTTTCAGAAGTGCTGGACGTTCTCAACGAGGTGCTCGGCCCGCACGTGTTCCCGGCCATAGATGCCGATGGCAACACTAAGGAAAACCCGCGCCTTTGCCCACTGTGTAATGAAGGTGAGCTATCACTCAAGCTAGGCCGCCACGGGGCCTTTGTTGGCTGCTCCAACTACCCGGAATGCAAATTCACACGACCTTTTTCAACCGCGGAAGAAGCCGAAAACGCTATCAATCCGGATGGCGAAGAGGTGGCTGTGCATGAGAATGGCCAACCTGTCCTTCTAAAGTCAGGGCGGTTTGGCCCGTACCTGGAAATGACCCTTCCAGGCGAAGACAAACCAAAGCGTTCTTCCCTGCCAAAAGGTTGGTCGCCACAGGATCTAACGGCTGAGAAGGCCCTGATGCTGATCAACCTCCCACGTGAAGTCGGCAAACATCCCGAAGACGGCGAACCCATCCTCGCCAATCTTGGGCGCTATGGTCCTTATGTGCAGCACCTGAAGACCTATGCGAACGTACCCACCGTCGAGGAAATGCTGGAAATCGGCCTTAACCGCGCCGTGACCCTGATCGCAGACAAACGCGCTAATCCCGGCGGGCGGGGCCGCACCGCCGCCAAAGCCCTGCGCGAGCTTGGTAATCACACCGATGGCGAGCCAATCAAGGTCTTTGAAGGCCGCTATGGGCCATATGTGAAGCACGGCAAAACCAATGCGACCCTGCCTAAAGATATTGCTCCAGATGCGGTCACGCTTGAACAAGCCATTGAGCTGATCGAAGCAAAAGCCAAGAAGCCGACTAAGAAGCGCGCAACCAAGAAAAAGCCCGCCGCGAAGAAGAAAGCAACGGCCAAGAAGTAATCAGCGAGGGCGCAGGACATGTCTGTTTATATTGCCAAAGGTATTGGGCTTGGCTTCATTGATAAGCCCTATCCTGCAATGCAGCTTGCCGTCCAAGAGAAAACCGTTCGATGATTCCAAAAGCCAAGCAGCAACTGTCATAGAGGTGTTATTTGGCATCTCGCGAGCCGATGAGATTGGGTTTTTCTAATGTGTGCTGCAGATTTGACCTATAAAGAAATACAACGCTTGCCCCACTTGATGCGGTATGAGTTTTTTCTGATTACTGGCACAATCAAGGACGGTGGCGTTCTTATGATTTCTGTGCGCCTATGAGCTATCAAACTTGCGTTGGAGTGTTTGAGCTTAAACAAGCTTTACTGGAGGGTGTTGCCTGATAACCTTGTGTTATGAGGTTGAGGCAAATCGAAGTCTTTTATGCCGTCTATTCGGCAGGGTCGATCAGTAAAGCTGGTGAGCTACTAGGGGTATCTCAACCGGCTATTTCCAAGGTTCTTCGACATACTGAGGATACGCTCGGTTACGAGCTGTTCGAGAGAACCACGACAGGCCTTGTGCCTACAAAAGAGGCTGCTGACCTGTTTGAGGGGGCAGCCAAGGTCTTCAATGAAGTAAACCGATTTCGCGCCAGGGCGACCAGTGCGAAATTGGGGAGTGATAAGCCCCTTCGGATCGCGCTCGCGCCGAGTATTGGTCTCTCCGCAGGGCCACGCGCAATTGCGGCATTCGCAAAGCGCTATCCCGAAACAAGTATAGAAATCGAAACCTTTCACTTCGACGAAGCCGTGAACGCCTTACGCACAGAGCAAACCGACATCGCCATTGCTTATCAGCCTTATCCGCGTGAAGGGCTTCGCATTATTCCAATTACCACAGCAAAGTTTGTATGCGTGACTCCGAAGGGTCATTGGACAGGGAAGGGTGCCACGATCACAACACGTGACTTGAATAGCGAGTCGGTGATTTACCTCGATGTAGACGCGCCTCTGGGGCACCTCTTGAGTTCGCACCTTGAAAATGTGTCAGATATACAACAGTCGCGACGAATTGTGGTGAACACTTATTATATTGCCAAGATGCTTGTCGCTAGCGGAGCCGGTATTGCCATCGTCGATGAATATGCTGCGCGCGGGCCGTCCAGTGACGGGGTCGATATCTACGGATTCACTGAGAATATTGGGCTTTCGGTGGGAGCTATTGTGCGCGAAAACTATAAAGTATCGGTTTCCGAACGGGCCTTTCTTGATGATCTCACAGCGGAGTTACGGGTGGTTTCCGGGTAACGTCACATAACCTGAGGTTATACCCCGGTCGCCGCAAAGACGTTGCTCACCCAAAAAAGCTCAGCAATCTGAGCATTGATGAAGCACATCGGGAGGAAATGGATATGATGGTGAAGACTTCGCTTAAGGCGGCTTTGTTGGGAAGCGCTGTGCTTGCAACAGGTATGATCGCACAAGCACAAGACTCAACAGCAGATAGCGATGAGGCCCGTGAACTCGACACAGTCGTCGTTGTCGGCTCGCAAATTATTGGCTCTGACATTGCGGGTGCTCTGCCTGTTACGGTTTTGAGTGTCGATGATATTGATGTCACGGGTGCCAGCAGTGGTGACGAGTTGTTACGCGCCATTCCACAAGTTGGAGACATCATTTTCAGTGAAGCTGAATTTACAGGCGTTAACGGCGCCCGGGGTGATATCGGTTCCATCAACCTCCGCGGCATCGGGACAGGCAATACGCTCGTCTTATTGAACGGACGCCGGCTTGTGCTCCATCCGGGAACACAAGTTGAGGACTTTGTTCCGGTCAACACCGTCAATTCACAATCGCTCCCTGTAACCGGTATTCAGCGCTTGGAAGTGCTGCGAGATGGGGCTGCTGCGATCTACGGCACTGATGCTGTGGCAGGCGTTATCAATACGATCACTCAGGATGATTTCGAAGGCTTTGATGTTAGTCTTCGCTATGGCGGCTCTGAGAACACTGACCTGAGAGAGCTCACGGGCACGGTAAAGTGGGGCAAGAATTTCAATGATGGCCGGACCAATGTTTCGGTATTCGCAAACTTTCTTGATCGTGAGGGTTTCTCTGCGTTGCAGCTGCGTAATTCGAGCACAGAGGACCTGAGAACGTTCTTTGAGGGAACCCCATTTGAAGGGGATACACAGCTCCGAAATCTCTCAACGCAGACCCAATGGGCTGAGTTTAGATCCCTGGAGGGCCCGATCGCAGCGATCGGTGATGATGATTTCCATATTCAACCGGATACGTTTGCCGGATGTCTCGTTGATCTTGGAAATGGTGTCTGTGCCGACAATGGCGGCTCCATCGACACCGCATTGCGCCTTGACCGTGCGCGTTATCGCGAGCTGGTTGGCAACACTGAACGTCAAAACATCATGGCTTTTGTGAACCATGAGTTCTTGAACGGTACCGAGTTCTTTGGTGAGGTAACGTATTATCACGCCGATTACAACCGGGAGCGTGAAGCCGCACAAATCCTTTCAAGCGGGCGCTTGGCTGTGTCTGCGGAGGCTTTCTATAACCCATTCGATGTCGATCTTGAGATTCGGGATTATCGTCCGCTGGATGCAGGTCCTCGCCGTGTTGACGTAGAAAATGATAGCTTCAGATTGCTTGGCGGCCTGCGAGGTGATTGGGAGCAATGGAATTGGGAGACTGCGCTGCTTCATTCGGAAGCTGAGACAACCGATGTCACCAATCGCGTCAGCAACACGCTTTTCCAACAAGCGATTAATGGAACTACCGCGGACGCTTATAATATCTTCGCAGGGGGCAATACGACTGATACAGATGCGCCGGGGACATTCAATAGCCAGGCTACCATCGATAGTTTCCTCGTACCTGTTTCGCGGGTTGGGGAAACCTCGCTGACCTTGGCGGACTTTAAGCTTTCCAGTGGGTCAGTTTATGAACTACCAGCCGGGAGCCTCGGCATCGCTCTTGGCGTGGAGTTCCGCCGCGAGGAGTTTAAGGATGATCGTGACGCGCGGTTGGATGGTACAATCGTGTTTACTGACGCGGTGACCGGGAACGTCATCCCAAGTGACATTATGGGGTCTAGTCCAACACCAGATACAGATGGGGACCGGGACGTATTTTCAGCCTTCGCAGAACTGGCGGTGCCGCTGGTCAGCGAGGATATGAATATCCCGCTCGTCCATAGCCTGGATGCACAGCTTGCTATCCGTGCGGAAGACTATTCAGATGTCGGCAGCATCGCAAAACCGAAAGTTGCCTTGTCTTGGTATCCGCATGCTGACTTCCAGGTCCGCGCTGCATACTCACAAGGCTTCCGTGCGCCAAATCTGGAGCAGATCAATGCGACAGGAATTCGCCGTGTAAACGGTGGCCGGGAAGACTGGATTTTGTGCGAGGCAACTGCGCGTGCAAACGGGACCGACTTCAATACCGGTGATTGTGACGGAAATTCCGTAGAAAGTGTTCGCTCGGGTGGCCCGGATCTGCAACCGGAAGAAAACGATAATATCTCAATCGGTTTCGTGTATCAGCCGTCATTCGTAGATGACCTGACCTTCACTCTGGACTGGTGGCGGATTGAACAAGAAGATGTGGTCGGTATCTTTGGGGATCAGAACCAAATTTCACTGGATTACGTCTTGCGCTTGCAAGGCAGCTCTAACCCGAACGTTGTCCGCGCAGCTCCAACCGCTGATGAAATCGCGCTCTACACGGCAGCAGGCCTGACACCTGCAGGCGAAATCGTCGAAGTCGCGGACCAGTACGTCAACCTGAACCCTCGTGAGTTCGAGGGCATCGATTTTGGCGTAAACTGGGGCATTGATACAGATCAGCTCGGCAACTTCGATTTCAAAGTGAACGCGGCCTATCTCAAGGAAGCTTTCCAGGCGCCGTCTGCCGAGGCCAACGCGATCCTTGCTGCGGTCGAAGCGGGTACCGCGAATGACGCGGTCGATGTGCCTGGCTCGCAAGACCGTATTCAACAGGATGGGCGTCCGGAATGGCGCGGTAATGCGAGTGTCATCTGGCGTAACGGCGCCTGGGGTGCTGGCCTGTTCTACAACTATGTCGGTGACGTGATCGATACGTCCGTGACGGGACCAGGCGGTGAGATTTTCGAAGTCGATCCGTTTGAGACCATCAGCCTCTATGGTCAGTATACAATAGAGGAATGGTTGGGTGGCGATACGCGTATTCGCGTGGGCGCTCGCAACATCACAGATGAGGAGCCGCCGCTCGCAGACGAATTCGCCAGTGGTTACTTCCCAAGTCTTCACTCGAACCGTGGGCGTTATTGGTACGTGGATATCCGCAAAGAATTCTAGTCTCTTACCAACGCAGGTGAGTCTCTTCCTTTCCGGGCTCACCTGCATGCCCAGGGGCATATTATGAAGATCGCGATCATCGGTGCGGGTGTGGTTGGGGTAACCACAGCCTACATGCTGGCCAAGATCGGCCATGAAGTAACGGTCTTTGACCGTGAACCACGCGCTGCAATGGAAAGCAGCTTCGCAAATGGTGGCCAGCTTTCTTACGGATTTGCTTCACCCATGGGGACGCCGGGTTTACTTGGCAAAGTTCCAAGCATTCTGTTCGGGGCTGATCCTGCATTCCGACTGCCCTCGACGCTATCATTTGATTTTATGAAGTGGTCTTTGCAATTCCTTCGGCATTGCCAGCCGGGTCAATCGCAAATAGATGCCGAGCAATTGGCAGCTCTCGCTCAACAATCGGGGACTGTCTTTAGGCAGATTCTATCTGAAACAAGCTTTGATTTTGGGCACCGCAAAGCGAACAAGCTTGTCCTTTTGAAAAGCGCCAAAGACCTTGAGAAGGCCGCAGCACCGACGCCTAAGTCAATCGAACGCGTATACCGTGAAGTTTTACCCTGGAAAG
The DNA here is from genome assembly GCF_045287255.1 of Hyphomonas sp. FCG-A18. Lineage (GTDB taxonomy): Bacteria > Pseudomonadota > Alphaproteobacteria > Caulobacterales > Hyphomonadaceae > Henriciella. The sequence goes on along the minus strand of NZ_CP137142.1, from coordinate 122,847 downwards.
ACTGTTTGCAGCGCGAACCTGCCTTGCGAAACTATAATGGCGAGGTTGCTGGTGGTGTATGGATCGAAGGCGATGAAGTGGGTGACGCTGCCCGCTTTTCAGAGCAGATGGTCGCCTTTTGCGAGAAAGCGTTCGACGTTCAGTTCAGCTTTAATACGAATATTGTCGGCGTTTCGGCAAAGGAACAAGGCCCGCAGGAACTATCACTCTCAACAGGAGAGATACTGACTTTTGATTCCGTGGTTGTCTGTACCGGGGTGGCTGGCACTAAACTGCTGCAAGCTCTGGATATTCGCCTGCCGATTTATCCCGTTATGGGCTATTCCTTAACCGCGCCGCTTGGCTCAAACCCACCACAAGTGGCCGTGACAGATGCTGGATACAAAATCGTCTTTTCGCGGATTGGCGATCAGATACGAATTGCCGGGTTTGCCGACTTTGGCATCGCGAGTGAAGAGCGTCGCCGCCAGCGCGTTCAGGACCTTATCCGAACAGTCCGGCAGCTTATCCCTGATGTGGCTGATTATTCCCGAATTGAATCAACCTGGATTGGCGCTCGTCCAGCGACGCCCAGTAGCTTACCCATTGTTGGCCAATCAAAGGTGCCGGGCATCTATCTGAACATGGGACATGGCATGTTCGGTTGGACTTTATCCGCCGGCGCCGCACAAAACCTTGCCGACCTTATCGGCCCAGCCACTCGCGCTTCACGCGCAGCATAAGGAGGACTTAAAATGCTACGCACACTCTTATTCATGGTGCTCACGCTGAGCGCGGCCTGCACGCAAGCGCCAATACAAGAAACATCAATCGGGATCGCCGAAGAAAATGTTTGTCAGACTGAAGTCTTCAAAGTCGACGCGAACTTCTCCGCAGCAAATATGGCGTCTTGCGCAGTGACTGACCCAAGAACCATTGAAGTTCTTCTCAAGCCCGAAGATATCCCGATTAATCCAAGCCCCTGGTATGCAGTTCGGCTGACGCCTATGCAGGCTGGCCCTGTACGCCTTGTCCTCATCTATGAAGAGCATCCACACCGGTACAAACCGAAACTCAGCTTTGATGGCGTTACATGGTCGGCGCTGCCTGGCGATAGAGTTGATGCGAAAGCATCAGGCTACCGCGTGACGCTGGATATTGATCTCGATGATCGCCCCCTTTTCGTATCCGGGCAGGAGCTGTTCACCAATGAGGCGCATGAAACCTGGACCAAAGGACATGGAGCAAAGCCATTTGTCAGCATGGCGCAGATAGGCGCCTCTATTGAGGGGCGTCCCATCACGATGATCAGGACTGATGCCAGGGTCGATACGCCGAAGACTGTGATGTTGGTTGGACGTCAACATCCACCGGAAGTGACAGGTGCTCTCGCTATGGTCAGCTTTACGGACGAAGTCCTTGGCGATTCAGAGCTCGCTCAACAGTTCCGCGACAAATATGATGTCATTATTATTCCTAATTTGAACCCAGATGGCGTCGAACATGGCCATTGGCGCCACAATATGGCTGGCATCGACCTCAATCGCGATTGGGGTCCGTTTACACAACCTGAAACCCAGTCTGCGAAGTCTGTTATTGATGAGATTGAGTCCAATAGCCTTGCGCTTTTCCTGGATTTCCACTCGACACGCAGGAATGTCTTCTACACCCAGCCCATTGGTGCTGATGGTACAGAGTATGGCTTTACTGCTGAGTGGCTGGCCCGTGCGCGTAAGAAACTTCCTGATTACGTCTTTGACCGACAAGGCTCGCACAATGTCGACCTCCCGACATCGAAGACGTACATCTATGAGCGCTTTGGTATTCCAGCCATAACGTATGAACTGGGTGATGAAACCGATCGTACAGAAGTCGCTGAGACAGCTCGCATATTTGCGCAAGAGATGATGCAGATATTGCTTGAACAAGAGTAGCACTGATGCAGCGGCTCCTCTTCTTCGTCTTTGCATGGACCATGCTGAGCGCGTGTCAGGGCGCTGACGATCCTTCTACACTCTACGATATTCAGATCAGAGGAGGTCTTGTATTCGATGGCGTGTCTGAAGATGGACAGGCTGTGGATGTTCTCATTGATGGCGACAAAATCGTCTTTATTGGCGACGCAGAGGCTGCGAACCTTGCTGGTGAGACTGCAATTGATGCAACCGGTCTGATCGTTGCTCCGGGCTTTATTGATCCGCATACGCACACGACATCTGACGTGCTGTTCGGCACTAACAGCAAAGCTTTGCATGGGTATCTCACTCAAGGCGTGACCACAGTCGTTTCCGGCAATGATGGCGGCGGCCCGATAGATATAGCCGGATCTTTGCGGGCGGTGAGTGCACGTGGCGTGGGACCAAATTTTGCTCTGTTTACCGGACACGGCTCAATTCGGAGCCAGACAATGGGGCGCGACAATCGCCCGCCGACTGTAGCTGAACTTGATCAGATGAAACAAACCGTACGGGAAGCCTTGGAGGCCGGCGCACTCGGGCTTTCAACTGGGCTTTACTATGCCCCGGCTTCGTATGCGTCCACCGATGAAATCATCGAGCTTGCAAAAGTGGCTGCCGAGTTTGATGCGCTGTATGAGACACACATACGCGATGAAAGTAGCTACTCAATAGGTTTGCTTGGTGCGGTCGAAGAGGCTCTTGAAGTTGGTCGTCAGAGCGGCGCTTCCGTCCACATCGCGCACATCAAGGCGTTGGGGGTCGATGTTTGGGGGCAAAGCGAAGCTTTTATCTCGGCGATTGAAGCGGCGCAATCTGAGGGCCTTCGTGTCACAGCCGATCAATATCCATGGTCTGCTTCTGGGACGCGTATTTCCAATGCGCTTATCCCGAACTGGGCGAAAGCAGATTCCGATGAGGCGATGTTTAATCGGTTACGCGCCCCGGAAAACCAGAGCCGTTTGCAGACCGAGATTACAGAAAATCTTCGCCGTCGGGGCGGCGCGGCTGCTATTTTGCTGGTTGCGCGGGCGAATGGCGCGCCAAGCCGGACACTTGCCGATGAAGCTGAGGCGCGAGGCACCGATCCTATTCAGGCAGCAATCGACATCGTTTTAGAGGGCGACTCGCGTATTGCTTCATTTAACATGCAGGATCAGGATATTGAGCGCTTTATGGTCCAGCCCTGGGTCATGACAAGCTCAGATGGAACGAATGGGCATCCACGTAAGTATGCGAGCTTCCCACGCAAGTATCAGTCTTATGTTCTCGACAAGTCTGTTTTGTCTTTAGCAGAATTTATCAATCGCAGCACATCTTTAACGGCAACCACTTTGAACCTTTGCAATCGCGGTCGGTTGCAACCAGGCTATTTCGCTGACGTGGTGATCTTCGATCCCGAAACGTTTGGTCCGCTTGCGAACTTTTCCAACCCAGCCGAGCTGTCTGAGGGTGTCGTCCACCTATTTGTGAATGGCGCGCATGCCATCGCGCAAGGGCAGATCGATTCTGGGTTGCACGGGCGACCTTTGCGCCGAGCAGACTGCTCGTAAGAATAGGAGATCATGGGATGATCAAAGCGTGGTTTAGAATTACATTATGGAAACGAATACTCGGCGCATTGATCCTCGGACTGATTGCCGGCTTGGTCTGGGGGGAAGGGGCGAGTTCAATCCGTTGGATAGGCGACATCTTTGTGCGCTCCATTCGCATGCTGGTCGTACCGTTGATTTTTACAACTTTGGTGGCCGGTGTTGTCGCTATGGGGGATGCTAGAAGACTCGGCTCCATTGGTCTGAAAGCTTTCGTGCTTTATCTTGGCACTACGGCTGCAGCGATAACAATCGGTTTGATCTTCGGCACAATCATGCAGCCAGGCGTCGGAGTCGATCTTTCAGGTGCTGAAGCGCAAACACTCTCAAGCGCGACCACGCTCGCTGAGCGTTTAATGAACATGATTCCCATTAATCCGATTGCCGCTTTGGCAGAGGGTAACATTCTCGCTGTGATCATTTTTGCGATCCTGATCGGGGTTGGCATCATAATGGTTGGGGACGAGGCAAAGGTCCTCAGAGACGTGTTCAATGCTGGCGCTGAGGTGATGCTGAAGCTCACTTTTATCGTCATGGAACTGGCACCATTCGGTGTGTTCGCGCTGATTGCATGGGTTGCAGGGACACAAGGGGCAACGACCTTACTAAAAGTAGTGACCCTCGCGCTCGCGGTTTATCTTGCTTGTATAGCTCACATTGTCTTCGTGCAGTTTGGTATGGTCAAGTTTCTGGCGCGAATGCGGGTTTTACCTTTCGCGCGCGGCGCGGTTGATCCCCAGCTCTTAGCTTACTCAACTTCTTCCAGCGCCGCGACCTTGCCTGCAACTATGGCTGCCGCTGAAGAGAATTTGGGGATTGGTGTGCCCGTACGGTCTTCTGTGCTGCCGCTTGGGGCCACCGTAAACATGGACGGTACCGCTCTCTATGTTGGGATTGTGGCACTGTTCTCAGCTCAAGCCTTTGGCGTACCTCTGGATATAAGCGATTATCTCATCATTGGTTTGACGACAACGCTCGTTTCGATTGGTACAGCATCTGTGCCTTCGGCCTCGCTCTTCCTACTTGCGGCGGTGCTCACGTCAATTGGGATTTCGGCAGAGCAGACTGCGATTATTGTCGGTTTCATTCTCCCGTTTGATCGGGTTCTGGACATGATGCGGACCGTAGTCAATGTCACAGGCGACCTGGCAGTCGCGACCGTAGTCGCCAAATCAGAAAGTGAACTCGATACGGAGACTTACAATGCTGCGCCTGATCTTTAGCGCGCTAGCGCTTGCCTTTACATCGGCCATTGCGGCGTGTCAGTCGGTACAAGAAACGCAAGAACCGGGCTGGGTGTCCGGACGCGTCGTCGATGTGAATGGGAATCCTATCAGCGCAGTGCTCAGCATTGGGGATGAACGGTTTGCTGTGGATAGCGATGGGAGCTTTGCGGTTAGGCCATTCGCCGCGCTTGTATACAAAATAGAGGTTGAGGCCGATGGCTTTTACTCGATGCGCCATACGTTCAGTCATGCAGAGCTTATGCAAGGGACCAAGATTGGCGATATCGTTCTAGTCGCTCGCAAGTCAGGCCGAACGCTCTTCGTGTTTGGCGGTGATACGATGATTGGTCGGCGTTTCTATGATCCGTTTGAAGGGGAACCTGTGCTTGTGCACCCTGGAACAAGGTTGGAAGACTCAAAGCTATTGCTTGCCGAAATGAAGCCCTATCTCGAGCGCGCTGACTATGCTTCAGTCAATCTTGAGACACCTATTTTTGAAACACCTCCAAGCGAGCCAGCTCCGAAGTTCGTTACATTCTATTCTGCGCCGGAAACACTGAAGGCTCTGGAATGGGCAGGCATTGATTACGTCGCTTTGGGGAACAACCATACTTATGACTTTCTTGAGCCCGGACTTGATGTGACTCTGGCTCATTTGAGAGAAAGTCAGCTCGATTATTCTGGTGCAGGAAAGAATGAAGCAGAGGCTCTTAAGGCTCATCGGCATCAGGCAGGTTCATTTGCCTTTGACTTCCTTAGCTATGTTGGCTGGTCAGCTGGACCGACAAGTCAATCCGCTGAAGTTGACAAAGGCGGGGCAGCGCTTGGGTCGATCGACAACATCCTTTCATCAGTTCGGGCAAGCGTAGCAAATGAAGGGACTCCCATACTGCAATTCCATGGTGGTCTCGAATATGTGGAAGAGCCAACTCTTTCTATTGAAACCAAGCTCAAACAGGCGGTTGATAATGGAGCTGCACTCGTAATTGGGCATCACCCGCATGTGGTTCAGGGCCTTGAGTTATATCAGGGGAAACTCATCGCTTGGTCACTTGGTAACTTCTTGTTCGATCAGTATTTCTATGCCGCCCAATCCGCGGCGCTGCTCTATGTTTGGATGGATGGTAATGAGTTTCACCATGCTGAGGCAGTGCCAGTCTACATAAAGGGCTATCATCCTACGCCGGCTGTGGGAGCGATGCGCGAGGCCATCAATCAACGCTTATTTGACCTATCCGCTAAACGGGAAACACGCATCACGCGATCAGGGGGGCATATGATTTTGTCAAAGTCTGTCTCGCCCCCTCAACCCCAGCCCAACTTTAGTGCCGCAATAGACTGTCATGCCGGCATGGCGCGGACAGGCCAGGATCTGTTGGTTCGCGGCGACTTTGACACGCATACACTCTTTGAAGCGCCTGACCGGTCTTGGTTGGACTCTGATGAGCGGATCGGTATTCGCGCCTCACAAGAGCAACCATGGAACAATAAGTTATACATCGACCTACCAGAGCAGCAGAGCATAACAACAGGCATGCGTAAGTTTCAGCGTATCTTCACGCCAGGTACACCAATGTCCGTTCGTGCAGATGTGTCATCTACAGCTGAGGTTCAGGTCGATGTCTACTTGCAGATTAGAGCGACCAGACAAGGACTCCAGGATGCGCTTCAAAATGGTCGTAAGGTCCTAGTCGGTTCGGTAACGCTCGAAGCTGAAGAATCGATACAACTCGACTTGGACTTTGACAGCCCCAGAACAAGGACACGCTCGATCCGAGTGCTGTTTGACGTGCATTCCAAAGATGCGCAGGCGAGATTTAAGCTGGACAACCTTCAGTTCATTGAGTGGAAAACTCCATTTATGCCTAGCACCAGGTTTTGCAGTGTTGATAAGCCTAAAAGCATCTCATCGCGACCGTGAGCGGGGGAGCCGTCAAAGGAAACTTGAATACTTTATTCGCGCCAGAACAATTCGTTTATCGCTTGAAGAAACATACTCGGATCCTGATAGATTTGGAGTTGCCCTTTGTCTTCGGCTGAGTATAGCGAGAAATGAGAATTGGCCTGAACAAAATGCCTTATGCGATCTCCGGAAAACATCGTGTTAGCTTCGCCATGGACAAAGGCGCAGGGCATGTCTGCAGGCAACTCAAGTAGCTCTGACCAATCACTGGCCCAGCGGCAAACATCAGCCACAAGCCGCTCAATATCGGCAAAGGAATACTCGATCGTTTGCCGCGTAATCTCATAATACTTGCGATCCACGCGTGTGAGGGCCTGATCTGCCGGGCTGTCCTGAAAGAAATAGTCGACCACACGTGCTTCACCCGCCGCTGATCGCTTGAAGTTGGCGGCAAAAATGCGATGCGGGACCAATAAGATTTCAGGCATATAGCGGGCTGGAATGAAGGTGCGTCGTGTTGATCTCGGCAAGCTCAGCAGATCTGATCGCTTTTTCAACGGTACACCTGTATCGACCAGAATGACGCCGTCTACCCGATCGCGGAAAGCCTTGGCGACAGCCAGCGCATACAATCCGCCAGAACAATGCCCGGCTATGATCGTGGTCTCGACCCCCTCGGCATCCAGAACAGCGCGATAACTATCTGCCAGATCGTACGGGCCAGCTTTGGCTGGGCATTCTGTCCCGCCTGCTGCGCCCGGTTTGTGGCAGCCAATCATCAACAAACCGGCAGCCCGGCAGGCTGCTCTGAAATCCGGAGTCATTTGTGGCGGTGTTGTCGAGTGCAGCATCAAGACAGGCTGCCCCTCAGGATCACCATATTTCACATAAGCCAGACGCTGGCCGCCACTTTCGGCCATGTGCGATGTCATCTCGTCACCGCTGGCTTTGATCCAATCGTCGCCGATCTCGGAAGGGCGGCGTTCTTTCGTCATTAGCTGTGTGAGCGTTGCAAGAAACAGAGCCAGCTCTGTCTGGCTGGCAAGGCCCAGCTTGCTGAAGATATGGGTCAGTTGTGTCCGCACGGTTCGCACAGAGCGCTCTCTCTGATCTGCAACCGCTGCAACAGAACCGGACTCAACCAGCCCTTCCAGAACCTCGATCTCAGCGTGCGTGAGGCCATATGCGCTTTCCAGCAAGGGAACGATGTCCGGGTTCCAGGTAGCCTTGGCCGCTTTAATCGTGATCAGGGGTCCCATTTGCGCCGGCAAATCCAGATGCGGGCTTTTCGAGGCAACGACAAAAATCGGTGTGTGCGCCTCTGGCAATGTGAAGGAAATCAGGGCTGGAACAGCGCTTCCATTGGTGCGGCAGAGGTCGAAGAAGCGTTTCTCATCTGCAGGCGTTGTGAAGGTTCCAGCCAGACTTTGGATGTCTTCATCCACCATGCCAACGAACAGTTGATTAGCCGCTACAATATCAACATTGCGATTGAGGGTTGCAGCAGGAACGACCTGCCGCTCCAAAAAGACAATTGGAGCCTCACGATGATCGCCAAGATCAGAGTCAAGAAACTGTCCGACACGCCCAAAGTGCTCGCGGAACATGCGTTTCCAGTCGGCATTCCCACTTTCCAGGCCATCGGCATTGGCTTCGAGGAAGTCATCCATACCCTGCAATAAGCCATCCAAGCGGGTATGATCAGCAACGGCTTCATACAGGCCGCTCAAGACATCAGCGGCTGCGACCCGCGCGCGCGCATCCTTGTCTGTCATCCCTCTCAGAGCCCTCCTGTTCCCTAAAGGCCAGCGGCCTCCGCACGGCGGAGTATATCCCCAAGCAGCGTTTGCACCAATGGCGACAGTTCAAATCCGCTTCCCTGGGTAAACAGGCTCTTATGGCTGACACGGATAACGGTGCCATCTTCCAGAAAAGTATGCAGTGAAGTTGCGAGCCGATCATTCTTGCCCATTCGCATCGTGGCAAAGCCTCCAATGAGATACACAGGCTGACCGTCGAGTTCACTGGTCAGATAGTTATCAGAGTTGGCGGCCATCCAATCCCGCAGGGTTGTCATTTCTTCTTCTGTGAAGCGGACAATCTCGAATTCAATCCGATTGAGATCGACGGGAATATTCGGAATGTCTTCATCAAGATAGAGTGGATGGGGCAGTTCCGCATAGGCCAGATACACATGGTCGTCTGTCATGATGTAGGGTTTATTTGTCGGGACAACACCAAACCCGTCTGGCAGATCAGGGATCAGAGGGGCCATCTGGCCAGCGCAGCTCGCTGGAAACATGTCCGTGCGCCATTTGTTTGCTTCAATCAGGTCTTCGTAATCGTAGCGAGAGCTTACCATGATCCCATTCCCTTTCTGCAAGGGTGGGCAATCGGCGCCTGCCGCTTTGCTTGTGCTTCCGCCAGAAGGACCTCCACATGCGGCCACTAAAGCCAGTGCCAAACCGCTAGCGCATAAAGATGTCTTGATCATATCTCTTCCCGTTTCCATCCTCATCACGACCCTAAACTCGCATTTTTTCAGGGCATGCGTCATTTGACGTATGCGGCGCTCGAGACGCTCTCCTAAGGTTAACGCCATCATTCGGAGGGATATTTATGCGCTCATTGATCAGTTCAGCTTTGCTTGCCTTTTGGGCACTGGCGTTTGTGCCTTCAGTCACAGCTCAACCGCAGTCGGTCGAATCGGCCTGTTCTTCACTGGAGCGGAGCAATATTGACTGCGCCTGCGTGGCGACCCGGCTTGCCGTGTATGAGCGCGTATCTGCGACGCCTGCCGCGAAAGATGTGCTGCTGCAGGGATATTACAGCGCTCTCGGGCTGGATAATCGCTATGGCGAGGCATTTGAGAGCCTGATGAGCAATCCAATGAACGCGATGATGATTGAGGAGGGTTATGACCCAGTCGGCGGGCGCCCGAGCAATATCACCGATTATGAAAAGGGATGTGTCATTGCTGGCGCGCCGAAGCCGTCTTTCTCTCTGCCACCGTCAACCCCAGCGGTAACCCAATATATTGCCTCCTGTGTCGCTTCGACAGGGGATGAGCGTTTTTGCCAGTGCGATGCTGGCCGCAAGACATCGCACCTGACCGACCGTGAATTTGAAGCCTATTATCGCTCATTCTCTGATTACGGTGGCGACGCCCTTAGTCAGGATGAACTGAGCCGTTCGCGAGGGGAAGCCATGGGGCTTGGCGCGGAAGGCTTTGATGCGTTACAAGCGCGGGCTCGTAATAAACTCGCCCCGCATGCGGAGACGGATGAGTTATACTGCTCTGCAGTTCTATGGGCCGACAATGAGCCAGGCGTCGATGCAAAGACGCGCCTTGATGCCGGCTTTGAGCCCGGCTTGGTCGCAACACTGGCACCCCAAGCACAAGTGTCTAAGCCAGAACCTGCAACACCTGAGGACAAAGCTCGCGTAATCGTCGCTGACTCTTGCGCCGCTGATGGGAATAGCCCGCAATATTGCGCTTGCTACAGTGCTGAATTTGAAGCGCGCGTGCTGCAAAAGGCCGCCTCGCCAAACGTTGCACTGGCATGGGCTCTTATGGGGACCAGTGGCTCGTCTTTGAGCAGCAATGAGCGGATGAACCTGACGCAGAGTATCCCACAGTCTGACCACCAGACGGCTGGCATGATGTTTATAGAAACCATGGACATGGGCGAGAATTGCTCACAAGGCGCACCCGCTGAAGCTGAACGCCTGAAAGGCACACCGCGTGAGCGCATGATGCAGATTTGTGTCGCTGAGAATGAAGATGAAGCGCTTTGCGACTGCATGATCGGTAAGATGCAGGCTCAATTCTCAGAGGATGACTTTGAGCTGATCGTAGATATCCGCGAGGCTGAATATAATGGCGCAGAAGACCCGCTTGCGACCGTCGCAGAAGAGCGGGGCCTATCGGCGAGTGAGGCAGAGACAGCCTTGCAGAATAATCCCGCGATTATCGGTGGCACAATGGCCATGGGTGCCTCGCTTATGCAGTGTATGGGTGGTATTCCAGCCATGCCGATGATGCCTGGGATGACCCCGCAATGATCCGCCAGACATTATGGTTTGCCATAGGCTGGGCTGTCGCAGCGACGCTGGCGCCAATGCCTGCAGCAGAGGCGCAGGACCAATTCTATTCGGTCCGCACTGACCCTACGCTGAGCGATGATCATGTGGCAGGTTCAAACCCACTAATAGACGACAAGGCGTTCTGGGTCGCCGCGGAGCGATTTGTGAACTCATATGGGTTTTGCAAGCGCGCAACGGATGAAGGACCTGATCGTGTAAACACCCTGAACCTTTCAGAGGTTTACAGCCAGATTTCTGTTGCGGGTTTCGGAGAGAATCTTGGTTGGTTTAAAGCGCAGGGGCTTTACCCCTTTGGCAATATTGGTCTGGAGATCGATGATCCGCGTGCCCCGCGGGATTATCCGATCTTCTGCACGCTTTCCCCAAACACAACCCCAGAGCGCAAGGATGGCTTGCGTCCACTGTTTTACGATTATGACCTCAACGCCAATGACACCAAGGCGGTGTTCATGGCCACTGTGCAAGCCTCTGAAGAGACGCTTTCGGACAGGCGGCGCATTTTCCTGGGGACAGGATGGGCTTTAGGCCGGTTGTGGGAATTTGGATCGCGGTTACAGGCTGATGTGGAAGCTGCGCCACCATGGCTTCTGGTGGGCGCGGTTGATGCGTTGGCCGTTGCTTCTACCGACGCTGCTGGTCGCCTCTACCATGAGGATTATGATGACATTCGCAATCGCTTGCCATTCCTGGCGGGTGACTATTCCGAGCGGCTGACAAATTTCAGGGACGAAGAGGGCGAGGATCAAAGCCGAGGGGCTTTTGTTCGATACTTAATTGAACACCAGATGAGTGATGACTGGAAAAAGCTCCAACCTATGCTGGCTGCGGCTGGCGAAGACGAATTCCCGGTCGCTGCTGTACATGATTTCGTCAACGCCAATGATGGTGATTTGTTAAGAGGGCTGGAACATGCTTTTCCAAGCTTTGCCGCTTATCAGGCGAGCCTTGGTTTTGATGCCCCTTACAATGAAGCCGTAAGTGCCCAGCGTTGGCTCGATGACTCTTTTGGTGGATGCCGGGACGTTACCATTGATGAAACCGTCATCACGACAAAAGAGGTTTTTAAAATCCTGCCTTACGCAGCGAGCTGTTTCGTCTTGCGCATAGAAGCCAAACACGCGTCTTGGCATGGCGATCTGCAAATCCGCCTTAAGCAAAAAGATGGACGCCCTGGAGATGACCGCATTGATGATGTCATCCTCTCTGCGGCTGGCCGAGGAAAGGGCTCACTGGATCAATCTGAGACGGCTTGCTTTGTGAATGTTGAGAACAGCTCTGGCATCAAACACTGTATCTATGAGCCATCATCCCAGGGGGAGGATGAAGATGATAACTTACAGCGTCTGCATTATTTCCCCGTCGACGAGCGCAAACCGGGAGAGAAACCTTGGGCGGTTATTCTTGTATCCTATGTGCCCAAGAACGATCGGCTTCGCACAGCCGCGCGGCGTCCGGCTCTCGATGTGGAGCTTACATTCTCACTGGATGCGGTGATTGGTGATCCGGGTGATCTTGCTGATATGGGCAGCTCAAGCTCGGGCGAGTTTGAGCTTATGGATATGTCTACGGCCTCTATCGATCATGGGGCCAAAGTCGGTCTCATGCCTATTGGAACTAAGCTGCCAGGTGGCGTCGACACCTCTTGGCGCAGCATCTTTGAAGGGACTGCCACGTCGATCGATGGGGGCATATTGGAGGGCGCACTCGCCAGTTTCGATAATGTTATCCAGTTCGTTGACGATGCTGGGGATGGTTTCGGCTTCATGGTCACTGACCCAAGTGTCCTGAAGCCGGGCTTTACCGGCTCAACAACGGCCATTGTCCCATTTGCCGGAAAGGATGGGTATATCTCGATGCCCGACCCCGAGTTTCAGGGAAAGATCGAAATCATCGAGAATACTGAGGACACATTACACTTCACCGCAGAAGAGAGCTTCTGCATGGTCCCGATGTCAGAATGGCCGCGCCTGATGCAGGAAACTAATCCAGATTTGTGCGAATTTGGCGAGCGCGTGACAGCGAAGGGCAAGGGTGCACTCGCGTTTCCACCGCTGCGCAGGTCAGACACCAAATTAGAACCCGTTGAGACAGAGGTTTATCGTGGCTTGCGGGAGCTTCGCCAGGCCAAAATCAATCAGACATTCGCGTTTAACCCGCAGGCAACGCCTCAGTCAGACCCTGGTACAATCAACAGGCCTGGCCCCGCTACACCAAACCGTACAAATGATGCTGGTGGTGTGGGGCCCCTTCCGAACATGTGCTCAGTGATTAGCGCGTCTGGCAGCTGTGATTGTTCTTGCGAAGCCAAAGCCTGCTTCGAGAGCAAAACGACCAGTTCAACCCTCACGCCGCGCGAAAGTTCCTGCAAACTCACTTGCGGCAAACGCTGGCGTGAATGTGGGCCTTAGGAGATATTGAGAATGAAACTTCACCGACATGCCTATGGAGTGGCAGCCTGTTTGCTAGGCGTTTCGTTCGCCCATGCAGAGGAAGCACAGAATACCTCCGTGGAGCAGCCGACGGTAATCGCTGCGGAACTATGCTCACTCGATCAGATCAACCCCCTGTATGGTTTTGTCGAACAAGATGCTGGCGCTTTTCTGGATATGCCAGATGCTGATCTTGTACGCGCGACCAGCCCGGTTGAGCGGCAACTGACAGCTCGGCTCGTTCAAAATGAGATCCAGGCACCTTTAACCAAAGCCTATTGCGAGATCGGTCTGACGCAAATGATTGTCGACTATCATCATCGCGTCGAGGACGACGCCATAAGCGCCATCACCATTCGCACAATTTATCGCTGGGCGGCTGAGGCTGACTATCCCGGCTGGCAGATTGAGAGACTTGGTGAGCACCAACACTGTGCCCGCGGGCAAGATCAGGAGACAAATCTATGTTTATGATAACCACCCGTTTGGTCGCTGCCGTGAGTGCTCTGGCGCTCCTGTCCGCATGTGGCGGGGAAACGCAAACGGACGCGGAAACTCCTGAGAACAGCGCACAAACCGAGCAAACGACGCCGGAGCCGGAAACTCTTTCAGCATCGGTTGAGCAAGCTGCGCCTGGCCAAACACTGGAAACCGGTCCGATCACGGCGGCGAACGCAAAAGAAGCGCTTGAAAAGCTTGCAGCCCGCGATGAGAAGCGGCGAATGTATGCCTATGAAACAGGTCAGCAGATTGGTGCTGACAAGACCGCTCTGTCCTGGCCCTACGGTCCCTGCACAGATGCAGCCTCTCTAATCCCGCCACCTCTGGAAGGATGGGGGACATTTAGCGATATATCGACTGGCGAATGGCCGATCACGCCGGAGAATGCCCGCATAACCTATGCTTATTCAGATGAAACGCTGGATCCGAATTCAGCGGAGTATGGGGCCTCCAAGCACAACATCTCAATCTACATTTCCTCAGGGACACCAAACGTCGACGGCATTCGGCAAATGTACACTGAGCCGAGCCTGCGCGATGTGATGCTCATGCCCGGACCTTACAATTATCCCATTCAGAAGACGCCTGCGGACTATCCGGGAAGAACGGTTTTGCTGGGGGATTATCTGGTGCAGCTAGACGGTACTGGCCGCGATATGGATCAATACTTTGAGATGATCGTCAAATGCGGCATTGATAGCGGCCTGATTGCTGAAGGTGTAGATGCGGCTAGCCTCCAAGCGCGCCCATAAGCGAGACGCTATAGGTCTAACACAACCTATTTCTAGCAGCCTTTTCAGGTGCCACTGCCACTGATTATGCTCTCGCATGTATGGGGTGCGCTTCGTTCTGATCTTTCCGGCGAAGGTTGGCCAAAGCAACCACCCCAGAGCCTCACGCTCTCATGGCAGATATCGATCCCGCGCTCGTGCAGCAAGTCTTCCACATTTCGAGGTGAGAGTGGAAATCGGACGCACATCATCACCGCAAGTTGGATGATCTCAGGTGACGTTTTGAAATAGCGAAATGGGGACTTCGCCATACACCAAGCGTAGGGCTAGGCAGTTAAGGTCAAGTTCCGCTGACAATTCCGCGGGTTCCAGCCATATATAACGGAAATGCGCTTGAACCTCGACGAATAAGCGAGCGCCAATACCGCGAAAATCGCAAGCCAAGCCCCATAAAGCCTGCTACAGCGCGCCCATGAGTTTCCCTGACAAGCAAACGGTTCTGGATTTCCTGCGTGAAAATCCGGGCGCAACGACCAAGCAAGAAATCGCCAAAGGGCTCGCCGTAAAAGGGCGGGAGCGTCAGACCCTGCGCGCCATCCTGAAAGAGCTGGAGGCCGAAGGTACCCTCAAGAAAACTGGGAAACGCGCTTGGACGAAAGCTGATACGCCACCGCCCACCTGCGTCATCGCCTTTGAAGGCCGGAATGATGATGGCGAGTTGCTGGCGCGCGCGGTTGGCAAGGAAGGCCCGTTTGGACCAGAGCTGATTTATGATGGTTATAATGGTAAAATGCGCGGCCCCGCGCCAGGCATTGGCGATCGCGGACTGGCGCGTCTGAAAGAGCATGAAGGTGGACACTGGACCGCACGGCTGATGAAGCTGTTTGAAAAGCGGGATGAGGAAAAGCCCGTCACCGGTGTCTTCTCTCGCACAGTGCGCGGTGGCCGAGTCCAACCCGCGAGCCGCAAGGACAAGCGCGAGCTATTGATCAGTGAAGCCGATACGGGCGGGGCCGTTGATGGCGATCTGGTTGTCGCCAGCCCAATTGCGCGCAAAGCCTATGGTCCAATGCGCGGGCGCGTCACGGAAATTATCGGGCGGCAGGAAGACCCACGCGCGGCCTCTCTGCTCGCCATCGCCACCCATGACATTCCAACTGAGTTTCCGGAACCCGTCCTGAAACAGGCAAGAGAAGCTGTCCCCGCCGATGCCCCGCGTGAGGATTTGCGGGACATGCTTCTGATCACCATCGATCCCGAAGATGCCCGCGATCATGATGATGCGGTCTATGCCGAAAAGCTTGAGGATGGCTGGCGTGTGGTCGTCGCGATTGCTGATGTCGCCGCCTATGTCACAACGGACAGCCCCCTCGATCAGGAAGCCCTGAAACGTGGCAACTCTACCTATTTTCCTGACCGCGTTGTTCCTATGCTGCCGTTTGAGCTGAGCGCCGATGCCTGTTCGCTGAAAGAGGGGCAGGAGCGCATGTGTCTGGCGGTCTCAATGGAGTTCGATCAGGCCGGGACCAAACGCAGCCACAAGTTCATGCGCGGGATCATGCAATCGGCTGGCGCACTGTCTTATGAAGAGGCCCAGCAGGCGATTGACGGCAATCCGACACCCCGCGCTGAAAAGCTGCTAAAGAGCGTTCTGGAGCCGCTCTGGGGCGCTTATGCAGCCCTTAAAGCGGCCCGAGAGAGACGGTCTCCGCTGGAACTGGAACTGCCTGAGCGCAAGGTCGAAATAGCCGAGGATGGCACCGTCGCCGGCATTCGCGAAAAGGCGCGCTTCGATGCCCACAAGCTGATCGAAGAGATGATGATTCAGGCCAATGTCGCAGCCGCTGAGACATTAGAGAAAGCAGGCTCCCCCCTGCTCTACCGCATTCATGATACGCCCTCTGATGCCAAGATCGCGGCGCTGGCTGAATTCCTGAAGACGTTCGACATCAAGTGGCCCGTGGGCGAGAAAACCCGTACCGCGCGTTTCAACCGCCTACTCTCTGATTTCGAGGATACAGATGATGCCCCTGTCATTTCCGAAATCGTCCTGCGCAGCCAAAGTCAGGCGGTTTATAGTGCGGAGAATATCGGGCATTTCGGGCTGAACCTGACAAAGTATGCTCACTTCACCAGTCCGATCCGGCGCTATAGTGACCTGATTGTTCACCGCGCTTTGATCAATGTCTTGAAGGCTGGCCCGGATGGGCTAACCCAGAAGCAAGGTGCGCAGCTCGAAGAAATTGCCGAACATTTGGTCAATACAGAGCGCCGCTCGATGGCGGCTGAGCGCGAAGCCACAGATCGTTATCTCGCGCTGTTCCTGGCGGATCGGATTGGCGCAGAGTTTCAGGGCCGGATTAGCGGCGTCACCAAAGCGGGCCTGTTCATTCGACTGGAAGAAACAGGTGCAGACGGCTTTGCCCCGGCTTCTCAGATCAGCCATGAATACTGGCGCTATAGCGAGGGCTCTCAGGCCCTGGTCGCCGAGAAATCCGGCAAACGTTATGAAATGGGGATGGAGGTCACGGTACGCCTTACCGAGGTCGCGCCGCTTGAAGGCGGCCTGCTTCTGGAAGTGATTTCAGACCCGAAACCCCGCCGCCCTGGCGAAAAACTGCCGACCCGGACGCGGGGGCAGCGGTTTGAACGCCGTCCTGTCCGCGGTAAAGGCAAGGCAGGGAAGCGCGGGAAAAAGAAACGGTGAGCGACACAAAAACCAAGATAAAACTCGGTAGCGCCTATGACCGCGAAGGTGACGGCGATGTCCTGCTGGAGGGCAAACGTACGCCACGCCCAAGCGATGCCGCGACGCTGATCCTTGTCCGTCGCGATGCCGAGCACCCGCGCGTTCTGATGGGGAAGCGCTCCGGACGGCATACATTTATGCCAGACAAGTATGTATTCCCCGGTGGACGCGTCGACCCACAGGATAGCCGGGTCGTCGCCTATTCAGAGCTGAACAAGCGCGTTGAAGACCGCTTGCGCCACCAGACCCGGCGGCTGCCCCGTGCCTTTGCGATGACCGCCATTCGCGAAACGTTTGAGGAAACCGGCCTGCTGATCGGGCGCAATGCTGAAATGCCAAGGCGGGCCCCTGAAGGCTGGCAGCGCCTTTACGACATGGACATCGCACCTTGCCTGAAAGACCTGAAATTCATCGGCCGGGCCATCACCCCGCCCTATCGCCCAAAACGCTTTGATGCGCGCTTCTTCATGGCCGAGGCTGAAGAAGCTCTGATTGATGATCGCCCGCCCATGGACGGGGCAGAACTATCAGACCTGCAATGGGTCACGCTTAAGGATGCGCTGGATCTGGACCTGCCCAATGTCACGCGGTTCATGCTGGGTGAAATTGAGGAGCGACTGGAAAAAGGCGAAGATCAGGGACCACCCTTCCTGCGCTGGACCCGGTCCGGGCATACAACAGATCGAATTTAAGCCGTGATCCTGTGACTTCCCGGTTGACTCAGAGCCGCCTCTCCATCATTAGACGCGTTTTCCAGTTTCAGCCCTGATTTAGAAGGCGCACCGCTATGGCCAAACCGGCAACGATCAAAATTCGCCTGAACTCTACTGCAGGCACTGGCTTCTTCTACGTAACCAAGAAGAACCCACGCAACATGACTGAAAAAATGGTCAAGCGTAAGTATGACCCAGTCGTGAAAAAGCACGTTGAGTTCAAAGAAGGCAAGATCAAGTAAGATCAGCTTTCTTCGCAATGAGTGTAAGAGCCGGGCCATGTGTCCGGCTTTTGTTTTTGTGGAGTTTAAGCCGCGAGGCTGATCACCTGATTACGGCCACCTTGTTTAGCGGTATAGAGCGCCTGATCCGCGCGATGAAGCAGCTCTGCAACCGTTTCGTCTTTATCCAGGAATGTGGCGACCCCCGCACTCACGGTCACTTTCAGCTGGGTCTTCTGCCCATCGACCATGAAGGGTTCGGCGGCGATGGCATGACGAATGCGTTCAGCGCCCATCTGCGCATTTTCAACATTGGTTTCTGGCATGATGACGAGAAATTCCTCGCCGCCGGGGCGACAGGCAATATCCTTGGGCCGGATATTCTGGCGCAAGCGCTTAGCAAATGATTCTAAGACCTGATCACCTGCCTGATGCCCATATCGGTCATTGATAGCTTTGAAATGGTCAATATCCAGCGAGACAACAGACACTGGACCACCACCACTCTCTGAGCGTTTTCGCCACTGTTCCAGCTGGTTGAGCATATAACGGCGATTATAAAGCCCAGTCAGCTGATCAAGGATGGAAAGCTCCAGACCGCGATCAATCCGCTTGCGCAGAATATCGACATAGCGCTGGCGACGGAGCTGCGTGCGGATCCGCGCGATCAATTCTTGTTGGTTGACGGGAATGCGCACCATGTCGCTAGCGCCAAGCCCCATCGCTGTGGTCGCGCGCATGTGATCAGGTTGGCTATAAGTCACCAGAATGCTGAGCTTGTCTGTCATTCCTGCCGCCTTGAAATTCGCACATAGCCTTAATGGGTCATGCGATTGTCCGGAGAGCGAGAGAATGATCAGGTCGAGATGTTCTGAAGCAAGGCTCGCCTGCCCTTCCGCATCCTGCCAGAGCACAACTTTATGGCCGATCCCACAAATCTTCTGTGCCATCTGGCGGGCCCGGTCGATATTCTCATCCAGCACCATGATGCAGGCAGACGCATCGATGCGCGCCTGCTCTTCCGCGCTTAACAGGTCTGCTGAAGCGGTGCGGGCGTTCTGTTCCCGCAATTGCGCCGTGACCGATCCGTATCGGCCAAGCGCTTCGATACGAGCAAATAGCGATTCATCATCAATCGGTTTGGACAAGAAATCATCGGCGCCTGCTTCGAGACCCCGCACACGATCTTCAGCATCGGTGAGGGCTGTAAGCATGGCAACAGGAATGTGCCGAGTCTCCGGCATCGTCTTTAAACGACGGCAAACTTCATACCCGTCCATGCCAGGCATCATCACATCCAGCAGGATGATCTGGGGCTCTTCACGCACAGCGAGGTCTAGAGCTTCATGCCCATTCGCCGCTAGAGAAACCGTATGATAGCGATTTTCCAGCTTGGCTTTCATCAGCCGCCGGTTCGCCTCGATATCATCGACGACAAGGACGCGGGCACTCACGCCGCGGCCTTTCCTTCAACCAGACTATCGACCGTTTGGATGAAGGACTTGATCTGAATAGGCTTGGATAAATAAGCCTCACATCCAGCCTCACGAACCAGCATTTCATCGGTACGCATGGCAAAGGCCGTAACAGCCAATACCGGAATATCGCGAGTACGCTCATCATCTTTGAGCCAACGGGTAATATCGAGTCCTGACACTTCCGGAAGCTGTATATCCATGACGATCAAATTCGGTTGTTCAGTCAGGGCCAGGCGGTTCACCTCGCGCCCATCGACACATTTCAGGACACGGTAACCTGACACTTCGAGCAGGTCGCTGAAGAGGCGCATATTGAGGGGGTTATCCTCAACAATCAGAACCGTTTTGTCCGGCGTATCCGTCATTTCAGAAGGGTACCCTTTTACTCCGCATAGCGTGTCTAATCGATTCTTCGTTAACTTTTGATTTGCAAAACCTGCGCCGCTTGTAAAATGCGATGGAACATGGCAAGAACATTTTATGTGGAGTCTTTGCCGCGACTGCGATACGGTCGTTGAGGCCGCCCTGACAAGCTGCACTACCTGTGGCTCCGAGCGGCTATTCTTGCATAAAGAGCTTGATCGCCTGGCGATTGCCCACATTGATTGCGATGCGTTTTTTGCCGCGATTGAAAAGCGCGACAATCCTGACTTACGCGATAAACCCGTCATCGTTGGCGGCGGCAAACGCGGTGTGGTGGCGACATGCTGCTATATTGCGCGCTTGCACGGTGTTCGCTCTGCCATGCCAATGTTCAAAGCGCTTAAAGCCTGCCCAGATGCGGTTGTTGTTCGGCCAAGCCGGGACGCTTACTCAACCGCTTCCCGACAAATTCGCTCCAAACTGGAAGCGCTCACCCCCTTGGTTCAGATGATCAGTATTGATGAGGGGTATCTGGATTTAACCGGGACAGAGAAGATCAACGGCGCGATACCAGCCGCTGCCCTGTCACGCGTGGCGCGTGAAATTGAGGAAGAGATCGGGATCACCATCTCTATCGGTCTGTCCGAAAACAAGTTCCTCGCCAAAACCGCCAGTGAACTTGATAAACCCCGTGGCTTTGCCGCAATTTCATCCGGCGAGGCCAAAGCCCTTCTTGCTCCAAGACCAATTGGTTTTTTGCATGGGGTTGGCCCGGCCTTTGCCCGCAAGCTGGAGCGTGCAGGCTTCAAGACTGTTGGCGATGTTCAAAGACTCGAAGTCCGTGACCTGATTGGACGCTATGGCGAGACAGGACTGTGGCTTCACCAGCGCGCCAATGGCATCGATAACCGTCCGGTCCATACGACAAGCGAGCGTAAATCCGTTTCGGCCGAGCGCACTTTTGAAACCGATATTTCTGACCCGGCCATCCTTGAGGACAAGCTCTGGCTGGTCTGTGAAGAGACCGCAACACGGGCCAAGAAACACGGGATTGAAGGCACCACGATCACCCTGAAACTCAAGACGAAACAATTTCGCAGCCTGACCCGCAGCGTTACGCTGCCAACAGGGACACAGCTCGCCCAAACGCTGTTTCGATCCGTACGCCCGCTCTTGGAACGTGAAACCCGGAACGGGCAGGAATATCGTTTGATCGGTGTTGGCCTCTCCCACTTGCAAGAAGCCCGCGGGGATGAGCGTGACCTGATTGATCCACGTGTCGAAAAGCGTGCAAAAGCCGAGCGGGCCTCTGATCTTGCACGCGAAAAATTTGGACGCATGAGTGTGATGACGGGGCGGGAAATTCGGGCTAAGTCGTAAGCCGTTCAGTCACCTGGAGAGACCCCATGAGTTCCCCTGAAGACCGCCTCGCTGCGCTTGGCATTACTCTGCCCGCTCCCATGAAAGCTGTGGCCAACTATGTGCCTTTCGTATTGTCTGGAAACCACCTGTTTGTTTCTGGACAGGTCAGCGCTGGTCCAGATGGGCTGACGCTAGGCCGCCTAGGCGACAATATGGACCTTGCTGCAGGACAAGCTGCTGCGCGCCTTTGCGGCATTAATCTGATTGCCCAGTGCAAAGCCGCATTGGGCGAGCTTTCACGGGTCAAGCGCGTTGTAAAATTAGGCGGGTTTGTCAGCTGCAATCCAAACTTCACGTCCATCCCGCAAGTCATCAATGGCTGCTCTGACCTGATGGTTGACGTGTTCGGAGACGCGGGCCGTCATGCCCGTTCCGCGGTCTCCTGCCCGGTTCTGCCACTTGGTGTTGCGGTTGAAATTGATGGGGTGTTCGAGGTCTCGTGACCCTTCAGATCATCGCTCATCGCGGTCTCTGGAGCGAAGGCATTCCAGAAAACTCTATGGCAGCCTTTAAGGCTGCTGCGGCAGCTGGCTATGGCATTGAGCTTGATGTCCATCTTGCCGCTGATGGCATTCCTGTCGTCTTCCACGATGCGACACTGGAGCGAATGACCGGGCAGGATTCGCATGTCTTTGACTTGTCTTCAGACGCGCTAGCGCAGATCACGCTCGGCACCACCTCGGAGACCATTCCAACTCTGGCGCAAGTCCTCGCAGCGTTTCCATCAGACCTGCCTGTCTTCATCGAGACAAAGCCGCCGCATAAGCACAGCCCATGGCAAGAACAGGAAACCGCAGAAGCGGTCCTGAAAACCTGTCAGGCGGCTAACTTTAGCTCCAATATCCGGCTGATGAGCTTCTCGCAAAAGGTGACCCGTATTTTCCTAACCCGCGCCCCGAAAGTGCAGGTTGGATATCTCGCTGCCCCGCAAGATATACAGCCGGTGCAAGACTGCCGTGATCAACAGGCAGGCTTTGCCGCCGTTTGGCGCGAGGACGTTGAGGCTGCGCGGGATATTCTCGGCACCAACGGCCCGAAGCTTTACACATGGACCATCAAGACCAAGCTGCAGGCAGACGCTGCTAGCCCTCATGTGGACGGCATCATCTGTGAAGATGACGCCGCCCGATAGGTCAGAGCCCTATCCCCCGAACTGATATGTGACGGTGAACTTGGCGTTGCGACCTGGCTCAGACACGCCTGCAAACACGCGCTCATAATCCTCATCGAAGACATTATCGACGCTGACATCGAAGCGCAGGCCTTCAGCAAAGTCCGGGCGCCAGGTCGCGTAAACATCAAACGCGGTATAGCCATCGCGCTCTTCAACAACTACCAAGTCCCCATCCCGGTTTAAATCCTGACGCTCAAAATCACCGGCAAACTGAATGCGGCTTCCGATACGCGCTTTCCAGTCGGGCAAGCGCCAGCCCAGATCAAGAGCAAGACGGTCAGGCGTCAGCGCGCCAACATCCGCGCCCGTTTCGCCATCCGTGCCATCAATCGTAGAAGCCGTCAGGCGCGCATAGAGGCGCTCGGTTTCATAGGCAAATTCGGCTTCAAACCCGTCCAGCGTCGCATTGTCGACATTGGCTGAATTGGTCGTGCCCGCTGTGCACGGAAAGAAGCTCGGCCCGACAAAGCAGGTTGGATCAAAAGCGACATCCACACTCAAATTGATCAGGTCTTTTACATCACTGTCAAAGTAGGAAATCTTACCCTGCAAGCGGTCACCGCTTGTGAAGGCATCGCGGAAATCGACACCGAAGCCGAACTCCAGCGTCTCACTGGTTTCTGGCTTCAGGTTGGGATTGGGAATGAAGTTGTTATTGACGAAAACAAACTGACCCATTTGCGGGTTGAACAGTGTTGGATGCGGTACCGGGAAGTGCACACCATCCAGATAGAGTTCATTGATTGACGGGGCCCGGAAGCCTTCGGAATAAGAGCCAAACACCCGGAACCACTCGGTCGGGCCATAACTCAGGGCAAAGCGCGGCGAAACCTCTTCATCACTGCCGGTTTCAGTCTGTCCGTCTGCGTCACTTTCGAAAGTGTCATAACGCACAGCCGGAATAACGATCAGGCTGCCCGGAAGGCCAAGAGGCTGGTCAATCTCGGCCTCAATCTGCGCAAACAGACCCGTAAATTCTGAACTGCCATTTGGCACACCGGCGCGAACACCGCTTGCTGCATCAGTATCAAAGCCCGTCTGCTCATCCTCATACCAGTCACCACCAAATGTCAGCGTGGTCGCAACCCCACCCAGATCAAAGCGTGAGGCATTGCGCAGCGAAAGCCCCTGCGTTTCGATCTCTCGCACAGTGGTGCGCTGTGTCGTGGGATCAAACTCATCAACAAAAGACGTGGACTGGTAAATCGTGAACTGCGTGTCGATCAGATCGGAAACCGGGTCAAAGTTCAAACCTGCCCGCCAGGTCTCTGTCTCAACATCTTTCTCAACATCGCGATCGAGGACATCATCCCCCGTCCCGAGCGTGCCCTGACCATTATTTGGCTCAATCGCAGTATTGTTGAAGATCTGCCAAGAGAGGTCTGCCGACAAGGCATCGCTGAACGCATAGCCAAACTTGATCAGGCCGGTTTCAATCTCATCATCGGAGGGCAAGTCAGCCCCTGAGCCAAGCTCAATATCACCTGACTGACGCAATCCAAAACTTGCCAGCGCATCCAACTCACCTTGCTTTGTGAAGGCGGTCACCGTCCCGAAGGCTTCTTCATTGACGCTTTGATAGCCTGCACGCACACGCGCGCCCCAGGTTTCATCTTCCCGCAGCAAGTCTTCAGCATCGACCGTTTCGAAAGCCAGGACCCCACCGACAGCACCAGACCCATACAAGGCTGAGGCGGGGCCCCGGACAACTTCCGCCGTCCCGAGAATTTCCGGGTCGAGGAAGAAACGGCCGTCATGGGCAGAGATGAAGGATTGGCGGGCACCATCAAGCAGGATCAGAACATTCTCACCGGACAAACCGCGAATGCTCGGCGCTTCACCCGTCCGACGTGGTCCGCCAGCAAAGTCAACACCGGGCACATCGCGCAACAGATCGGAAGGCGCGCTCGGCGATAGCGTATCGATGGCTTCGCGATCAATCACCGTCACCTGTCCGGGATAATCAAACACCGCGATTGGATTGGATGTGCCGTAAACCGTGATCGTATCTTCGCGCAATTCTTCTTCATCGGCAGGGACCTCGGCGAAGCTCACGCCGGTCGAGAGCATTGCTGCGGAAGCGAGGAGCGCAGCCCGAAGCGCTGAAACCTTCTGTTCATGGGGAAAGGACATAGAGCCACCTTTTGTTTCTGATAATCATTCTCAAAAATGTGCTTTAAAGCCTGTTTTTGCGATTGCAAGTGATTCTCATATACAATATGAACTTTTTCAAACTCGACCCTTTGGAGACAGACAATTATGAAACGTGCTCACCTATCTCTCGCTCTGATGGCGGCTGGCCTGCTCGCCGCCTGCGCCACCGCACCGCTCGCTGCCACCCCAGCTGCAACAGCGCAGGCGGGAACAACCCAGACCGACAAGGCCCAGTTCGAACGCGACAGGGAGTCAATTCTGGCAATGACCGGGAATTACAAAGTCTCTTTCGACTTCACAGAAACCGTTTCCTTTGTTGAAGGTTATGAGTTGAAGGAACCCAAGCTGTCCGGTGGTCATGAAGTGGTGCGCGTCGTGGAAGATCGCGGTGACTTTATCAGCCTGCAACACACGCTGGTGGTTGGCCCTGACAGCGCCCCTATTGTCGTCAAGCACTGGCGGCAGGACTGGCAGTATCAGCCTGAGCGCGTTCTCGTCTTTATCGGTGGCAATGCCTGGGAATGGCGAGACGTACCAGTCAGCGAACGAACGGGTGCATGGTCGCAAACGGTGTATCAGGTCGATGACGCCCCCCGCTATGGAGCCGTCGCGCGCTGGACCTATGATGACGGGCTGGCCGCTTGGACCCCGCCAATGGAATGGCGTCCTCTCCCCCGCCGCGATATGACAACACGAGACGATTATCACACGATTGATGCGGTTAATCGCCATGTCATCACCCCTTGGGGCTGGGTGCATGAGCAAGACAATGCCAAGCTGATCCTAAGCGATGAACCTCAAGCCCTCGTCCGCGAAATCGGTGTGAACACCTATCGCAAATATGATGATTACCCGGTTGAAGCGGCTGATAATTACTGGGCAGCAACTGGTGATTTCTGGGCTGGAGTCCGCGCAGAATGGACTGCGATTGAGGCTGAACATGAGGCCTTCGCCATCACGATCAAAGGCGAAACCGAGCCGCTCTATATGCCGCTGCTGGAACTAGCCGACCAAATTCAGGCCGGTGAAACCACATTGGAACCCGCGCTAACAGAAGCCCGCGCAGTAATCCGCAGCTTCGTAACCCCGGATGTTGGTGACGTGACAGAACGTCTGCGCCCAACCACAAAAGTTGCGAGCGTCTACTAATGCGGCTTCGCTCTTTCATATCTGGCATGGCTCTGGCGTTTCTGCCGGCTATGCCAGCCGCGGCCCATGCGGGCTTCCTCTGGCCTGTTATCGACAGGGCAGAGGAAGACGGCACAGTTCGCATGATGGCAAGCTTCAGCGATGACTTCCCCCATGCCGATATCGCATTGAAGTCTGACCACTGGACGATCGTGGATCCGGAGGGAACAAAGCGCCCCTTCGAGACGATTGCCAGCAGCAATAGCCGCACCTTTGTTGAAACCGCCCTGACCGCTAAGGGCACCTATCGCCTGTCCAGTGGTGAACGCCTCGGTCGCACCGGACAGGCGGCCTTGATTGATGGCACTTATCGCCTTTTGGGCCGGGACGGCTTAAGCGTAGAGACCCTGCCAGAAGGCACACCGGTTTTGACATCGCAGACTGCCACGGTGTCTGACTTCTACATCACCCGCGGTGAAGCCTCTGATACAGTGCTCGACACACGGATTGGTCGACTTCATATCGTGCCCCTCCAAAACCCAACCAATTTGGTGACTGGTGAACCCTTTGAGATTCAAATTGTGTTCGAGGATCAAGCCATCACCGATCAACGCGTGACCTGGTTCACACCGAGCGGCAGCCGCGAGGAAGCAGACCCCGAAACGCAGTTACAAACCGATCCGAATGGAAGGATCAGTGTCACACCGCTAACTGCAGGTGCCCACCTCCTGATGGTCCGCCGGATCGCCTCGGCCCCGGAAGGGGCTGAAACAGATGTACGCAGTTACACGACCGTTTTAAGCTTTGAGGTTAAATAGCGCCCTTCCATACGCGCTTTGAACCGCTACTTAGTCCTGTATGGATGAGACAAGTTTCAAATTGCGTATGGTGGACGGCCTGACCGAGGTCGACCGGGCGGCATGGGACAGTGTCGCCAATCCATCGGGGCGCGTTTTCGATCCATTCCTTAGCTGGGATTTCCTGGAAGCGCTTGAAGCTACAGAGGCCGCTCAACCCGAAACCGGCTGGACGCCTGCCCACCTTCTGGTCGAAGGGGCTGCAGGCACACTAAAAGCCGCCATGCCCCTCTATGCCAAAACGCATAGCCAGGGCGAATTTGTCTTCGATCACAGCTGGGCTGATGCTTATTACCGCGCCGGGGGTGAGTATTATCCCAAACTCCTCTGCGCTGTGCCTTTTACGCCCGTGACAGGACGACGACTCCTGACACCGCCCGGACCAGACGAGATCAGGCTGCAACGCGCCTTGCTCGCCGGGGCAGTTCAACTGGCCGAACAGAACGGGTTTTCCTCCCTACATGTGAACTTCCTGCAGCCCGACATGGCCGCCGCCCTACAACAGGATGGCCTGCTCATCCGCACAGACCAGCAATTCCACTGGCAAAATGACGGGTACAGCTCGTTTGATGACTTTCTCGCGGTCCTATCCTCGGCCAAGCGCAAGAATTTGCGCAAAGAGCGCGCCAAGGCGCAGAACGGCTTACGCTTTGAACACGTCACAAGGGACGCCATTACCGAGGCCCACTGGGACGCTTTCTATGACTTCTACGTTGATACAGGCCAGCGTAAATGGGGCTCACCTTACCTGAACCGCGAGACCTTCTCCGTTCTGGGGGAGCGGATGGCTGAACACATCCTGCTCATCTTCGCGATGGATAGGGATCGCCCGATTGCCGGAGCGCTCAACATGATTGGCGGCGAGGCGCTTTATGGGCGCTATTGGGGCTGTATTGAACAGCGCCCGATGCTGCATTTCGAGACCTGCTACTATCAGGCCATCGATTATGCCATTGCGAACGGCCTCAAGACGGTTGAGGCGGGCGCTCAGGGCGGCCACAAACTGGCGCGAGGCTATGGCCCAGTGACAACCTATTCGGCCCACTGGATTGCCCATCCGGGCCTTCGCGACGCGATCCACAACTATCTTGAACGCGAGCGCGAGGCCGTCGAGCGAGAACAGGGCTATCTACGCAAACGGACGCCGTTTAAGAAAGCCGAATAGATAAAGGATACTCCGCCATGACCCTCCACGCCCCCTATGACCCGGATAATATCTTCGCCAAAATCCTGCGCGGGGATATGCCATCGGTAAAGGTCTATGAGGATGATGTGGCGCTGGCCTTTATGGATGTCTTTCCTCAGACCGAGGGCCATACACTGGTCATTCCGAAAGACGTTGAGGCGCGTAATTTCCTCGATATGCCCACCGCAAAGCTTGGCCCGTTCATGGATCGCGTCCAACGCGTGGCGCAAGCGGTTGAAGCCGCCTTGTCGCCGGACGGGATCGTCCTGACCCAGTTTAATGGGGCACCGGCGGGCCAGACCGTTTTCCATCTTCACTTCCATATTATCCCACGTCGTGAGGGTGAGATTTTGAAAGGCCACGCCCAGGGCGGCATGGCGGACCTCGATAAACTAGAGCAGATCGCAAAGAAAATCCGCGCACAAGTGAGCTAGTCTGCTATACTCCTCAAAAGTGAGGGTTCATGGCATCACTGGAAGAGTATATTGAGCACACGCAAGCGTGTACGTCGGTCGATGCCCTCTTCCGATACTTCGATATCTTTGTCGGCAGCTATGGCGTGGATGTCAGCTCCTATCACATTGTCGCTGAAAACTTGCGCGCCATTCCGATTGAAGTTGGTCTGGTACGCGAAAACTTCCCTAAAGACTGGGTCAGCCAGTATATTGAGGAACATTATGCTCAGATTGACCCGGTAATCGAGCAGGCGCGACGGGAAGCCCGCCCCTTTCACTGGTTTGATGTCTCCAAGCGCCTGGCTCTCACTGCCAAACAGAAGCACTTTCTGGAAGAACTCAAGGAGTCTGGCCTGACCGATGGGCTGGCTGTTCCGGTGTTCGGGCCGAAAGGGACAATGGCCTATTTCGGTTTAGGGGTCTGTGGTGGCGAGTTGGATATTAGCGAAGCCGATGAGCTGGAACTGCAGTTTGCCTGCCTGCAAACCCATAATCGCTATCTGGAGCTGTCCAACGCCCATAATGAAGCCCCTATGAAGAAACTCTCACCCCGTGAGAGCGAGGTGCTCAAGCTGGTTGCAACAGGCATGTCCAACAATTTCATCGCAGAGCGCATGAACATCTCCGAGAATACGGTCGACACAATGATCCGCCGGATCTTTGCAAAACTGGGTGTAAACAACCGAATTAGCGCGGTTTTACGCGGCATTGGATCAGGTTTGATCCTGCCTTAACCAAAAAGCAGTTCGCCCTGTTTTTGTCCCTTACAAGCGTGACACTCCTATCAGGCGAGTCTGCTATGTCGCCGCTCCAAGGAGTTTCCCCCATGTCCACCTCATTGACCCGGCAGGCTTTGCCACGCCTGTCTGAAGAACAGAGAGCTGACCTTATTCGGCAAGCGTGCAATGCCTCCAAGGGCAGAGCCCTAGAGGCTATTGTATCTCAAATTACGGCCCTCACACAGGAACTCGCACGCCTGAAAGAGCAGATTGCAAAGCTTGAACAGCCTGGCGGTGACCGGGTTATGGCGCGCATGGTCAAGGGCCGCCTCGAAGACGGTAATCGCATGGCGATAAGCTTGTTCAAAAAAGCTCTGCAAGCCGATGGCTATCGGCGCGATGATGCTTATCTGCGTCTGATTGTTGCCGAGCACGCAAATGCATTTGGCGGCGCCGCCAGAGAGTTTGCCATCAAACTGCAGCGGATCGCCCTCGATGAACTGCTCCAGACCTCTTCAGATTAGGGCTCATTACCTTCCCAGTCGACAATCCAGTCCATCTGTTCTTCTTCATCGAAGACAGTGTCCTCGCTGACCGTTTTGCCGCGAATGGAATTCCCGGTCTTGTGAACAGCCTCGCGATCATCGCTGATCAGATGGTGCCAGTCAGGCAGCGGCTTGCCCTCATGGATCAAGCGATAGGAACAGGTGCGCGGCATCCACTTTAGCTCACTGACGCTTTTGGGGGTCAGGATCACGCAATCGGGTACTTTCGCCTTGCGGTTCTCATAATCGGTACAACGGCAGGTCCCGGCATCCAGCAATGTGCAATGCAGGCGCGTATAGGCAATATCGCCTGTATCCTCGTCTTCCAGTTTAAGCAGGCAACACTTCCCGCAGCCATCGCACAGGCTTTCCCATTCCTGCGGATTAAGTTCTGTCAGGGCTTTATCTTCCCAGAACCGCGCCATATCAGGCCAGCATCCGGCCACGCAAGGCTTCACGCATCTCAAGGTCTACGCCGAGTGTTTCAGACAGATATTCATCAAGACTGCCCGACTTCTCGCTCATCGTATCCAGCGCCGCTTCAAGAAAGACCGCCTCCACTCCAACGAAGGGATGATAAACCTCGTCCGGATAATCCTTGCCGATATACTCATTGAACATCCGCGCCATTTCCGGGAGGCGCGTCGCAACATTGGCGGCATGATTGGTCAGGTCATAGTCGGCAAAGATGGCTTCACGGTCGACACCCAGCACATGATGGGTCAACGCGCAGAGAATGCCGGTTCGATCTTTCCCGGCGGCGCAATTGACCACCGCGGCCTGATCATCCTCAAGCGCGGCCAAAGCACGAAACCAGGCCCGGAACGTCTCAACATGCTGCTCCTTATAGGGCGCTTCACGGTAATAATCAGTCATCCAGTCGCGCGCTTCATCCGCATCAACAGAGACACGATTGAGGAAGCGCACATGCGGGGCATCCTTGGCATAGCCTTTGTCAGACTTGATGACGGTCACACCCTCAACCGGCCAGCGGTGACCATGCCGCTCACGCTCATCGGGCCGGCGCAGATCAGCCTGCACCGCAATCGAGAAGCTTTTAAGCGCCTCAAGGTCTTCTGGCGTTGCCTCACCAAACTGGGCCGAGCGGAACAAGGAGCCGGAGCGAATTTTCCTGCCACCTGCGCCTTCATAAGCGCCAAAGTCGCGGAAATTGCGAATACCCTGAAACGATTTGATACGGTCCTGCATGGCAAATGCCCTTATCTAAATGGCGGCTCGTCAAAGGCGCGAAGTTTCCGACTATGTAGGGCGGCCCCCTCATGAGCCAACTTCTCCAGTGTCGCAATCCCAATGCGAATATGCTCGCCAATTGCGCGCTCATAGAAACGATTGGCCGCGCCGGGGAGTTTGATCTCCCCATGCAATGGCTTGTCCGAAACGCAAAGCAGAACGCCATATGGCACCCGTAAACGGAAACCGTTCGCCGCAATCGTCGCACTTTCCATATCAATGGCAATCGCGCGGGACTTGTTAAACCGCCGGGCTGTCTCACTGAAGCGCAACTCCCAATTGCGATCATCAGTGGTGACAACTGTGCCTGTCCGCAGGCGCTTCTTCAGGGCATCGCCCCTTTCCCCCGTCACTTCGGCTGAAGCTTCCTGCAGCGCGACCTGCACTTCTGCGATCGGTGGGACCGGAATATCCGGCGGTAGAACCGCATCAAGCACGTGATCATCACGCAAGTAGGCGTGCGCAAGAACATAATCCCCGATCGCTTGCGAGTGGCGTAGACCGCCGCAATGCCCAACCATGATCCAGCACTCCGGACGCAGTACTGCCAAATGATCCGTGATCGTCTTCGCATTCGACGGCCCGACCCCGATATTGACCAGCGTGATCCCGGAGCCATCAGGGGCTGTCAGGTGATAGGCTGGCATCTGGAATCGGCGCCACGGAGCCGCATCGATCGCTTCACGCGCATTCTGGGTGTCTTTATCGACAACAAGACCACCAGGAACAGACAATGTTTCATAACGACTGTCGCCAGATTGAATCTGCTCCACCGCCCAATCGGCAAAGGCATCAACGTAGCGGTGGTAATTGGTGAACAATAAGTACCGCTGGAAATGTGCCGCAGGTGTCCCGGTATAGTGGGCGAGTCTTTTCAGGGAAAAATCGGTGCGAGGCCCGTCAAATAGGGCCAATGGGCGCTCATCAAACGGATCGTACAGCTCCCCATCGGCGATTTCATCACCAATATCCTGCAGTTTCGGGGATGGAAACCACTTGGCCAGCTCTGCCGGGTTGATCTCGTCCAGACCATCGGCCTGCTCACTGTCCCAGACATAGGCATAAGGGATTTCGGCATGCGAGCGGCGCACCTCGATCTCGACATTATAGTCGGCGAGAAGCGGTTTTAACTGCTCGACCAGGTAGCGCCGGAAGAAATTCGGCTGTGTCACCGTGGTGACATAGGTTCCAGGCTCGCTGATCTTTCCGAATGCCCGCGAAATCGGCGGTGGCGGGCCATCCGGGTTATAGTGGATGACCAGTTCGGGGTAACAGAACGCCCCGGCCATACGCGTTTCGGCGTCCGGCGGTGTCCCTTCTTTCAGATAAAGAGTCAGCGCCGCATTCAGCGCCTCGACAGCCTCTGCATAGAGCTCTTGCAGGGCATCGACAATTTCATGAGGTTTATTGAGTTTTGACATGGCCTCCAATGCCGCAAAGCTCGATTTGCGTCAACGGGGCATCGTGGTCAGGACTCTTTTGATAACAGCCAGTTATGGGCAACAGGCCCATGACCTTTGCCGAGGTCCGGAGCATTTTTGATCGCTCCAAAGAGGTATTCGCGGGCTTTCTCGACCGCCTCTGGCAGAGGAAGGTCTTGCGCGATAAGAGCCGCAGTGGCGCTCGCAAGCGTACAGCCCGTGCCATGCGTTGAGCGCGTTTCAATCCGCTCACCTTCAAAAATCCATTCGCCCTTCTGGCTCTGCAAAACATCAATGATCGGGCTTCCGGGAATATGCCCCCCTTTGACGAGGGCCGCTTTCGCGCCCTGTTCGAGCAGAGCTTCAGCTGCACGGCGCTGGCCATTGATCCCATCGACAGCCTTGCCGGTAAGAACTTCAGCCTCTGGAGCATTGGGCGTAACCAGACCCGCTCCTGGTATCAGAAGTGATGCAATCGCGCTGACGGCTTTCTGATCAACCAGACGATCACCCGACGTTGCCACCATAACCGGGTCAATCACGGTCGGCACCGCTTTGGCTTGCTCATCAAGGGTCTCTGCAACCAGCTCCACCAGTTCTGCAGAACCCAGCATGCCTGTCTTCACCGCATCAGCGCCAATATCGCTCAGGCAGGCGCGCATCTGTCCCTGAACCGCATCAAGCGCGACAGGCCAGACCCCATGCACGCCGGTCGTATCCTGTGCGGTGATCGCGGTGATTGCCGTCATGGCATAACCACCGAGCATCGTGACGGCTTTAATGTCAGCCTGAATCCCGGCGCCCCCGCCACTATCCGAGCCAGCAACAATCAGCACGCGCCCCTTAGGAGCATCGGTCTCTTTTGTCATTCAATCGGCTCCACGCCCCACGGTAAAGGCGGAGCAGGGATTTCAGTCGTCAGATCAAACTCAACCTGAAAATTACGATTGGGACGCCACATCTGATAGGTCAGCGTCTCACCGGGCACGATATCCATCGCCCAGGTATTCTGGTTCGACACCTCAATCCCTTCGCGAGTAAACAGCGCGCGCGTTTCGGCATCAACCGGAAACTCCTGTCGGTTAACTGTCCCTTCTCCCAAAACATCGCCGCCATACCAGGTCAGCACATCTTTCGTACCATCCTTGTGACGATGGTCATGTTTGAACCGCAAACCGGCTTCAGTCTCTGTAATCACCCATGTCCGCGAGCGATCATCATCCACCGCAAAAGGAATACGGACCTCGCCCTCAGTACAGGTTGCTGGCCCAGCGATCAAAGCAGAGGTTTTAAACTCAGCATCGACCTCATCATCGGAGACAAGCTGCCCGGCAAACGCGCCTTGCCCGCACAGGTCGGCTAAAGCCTCGAACCAGAGCTTACCTGCAGATGGCTGGGTCTCTGCTACATGTTGGCAGGCCGCCGCTGCAAACAGCGACGCGCCAAGCCCGAATATCATTGGTTTCATTAGAACTTTATCGCTCCAGATTTCAGCGTTTCATAAGTATCGCCGGTTAAGGCCTCATACTTCGCAGACTCTGGATTAAAGTACCATAGGGGTTCCCCGGCAACCTGTTCAGGGTCGAAACCTTCCTTGACCAGTTCAACCTTGCGATATTTGAACGTCCCTGTGGTTTCAGCTTCTTGCTGGACTCGAATGAATAGCGGAATGGCATATTTCGGCAAACGCTCGTCAAGCCAAGTATGCAGGGTATCGAAATCAACCTCGCCATCCGTCGTGATGGCCGCCATGCCGGCGCGACCATCGGTTCCGGGAACAGAGACCCCGTAAACATTCGCCGTCGCGATACCGGGGGCTTTGGCTACGGTCTCGGCAACCTCATTGGTCGAAACATTCTCGCCCTTCCAGCGGAACGTATCGCCAATCCGGTCAACGAAGTAGATATAGCCGAGCTCATCCTTTTTCATCAGATCGCCCGTACGGAACCACATATCGCCCTTTTCGAAGACGTCGCGGAGGATTTTCTTCTTGGTTGCGGCTTCGTCATTATAGCCTTCAAACCGCGTGCGTGTGTCGTCACCAACCTTGCCGATGGCTTCGCCTGGCTCATCCGGGTCTGTACGAATGCAGAACCCATCTTCCCCGCGCACCGGCTCTTCCTCGACCACGTCAAACTTCACAAAGGCGATATGACCGTAAATCGACTTTTCCAGATAGCTCGGGATGCGTCCAACCGTGCCAACTTTGCCATCAACATTGATGAAGCTGACATTGCCTTCCGTGGAACCATAGAACTCGGCCAGATGCGGAATGCTGAAACGGTCCATAAAGTCCTGCCAGATATCCGGGCGCAGGCCATTGCCAAAGCCCGTACGGATCTTGTGGGCACGCTCCTTCGGGTGTTCTGGTGAGTTCATCAAGTAGCGACACAGTTCCCCAATATAGACAATGGCCGTAACGCCCTGATCCGTCGCATCGTCCCAGAACTGACTAGCAGAGAACTTCTTCCGCAACACAATGCTGGCACCTGTCATGAGGGCCTGGCCAACACCACAAAGACCACCTGTGCCGTGATACAGTGGCAGGGTGATGTAAACCCGGTCGCGCGCTGTGATCCGGCAGGGCGCAATGAAGCTACGCATCATACCCTGTGTACGGGCATGGGTCAGGCGTGCCGCCTTCGGTAGACCCGTTGTGCCAGATGTATAGACGTAAAGCGCCAGATCCTTGCCCAGCAAGTGCTCGCGATGAGATCGTGAGGGGCGATCGGTTGAGGCGCTTGCAAGCGCTTTCCCAAGGTCTTCGCCAACAGTGCCGCCAAGCGTCCAGATCACTGGCTCACCCTCAAACAGGCCATCAGCGCTACGCACATGATCATCAACATCTGCGCCGGTAATGATCGCTTTTGCCTCAGCGATGTTTACACAATGGGCCAACGCCTTGTCTGTCAGGTTATGATTGATCAGACCGACAACGACGCCAATCTTGGATAGGCCATACCAGATCGACACATATTCCGGTCGGTTCTCCATGAACAGCGCAACCGTATCGCCCGCTTTTAAACCCTGACCAAGGCCCCAATGGGCCACCCGGTTCGCCAACTCATCCATCTCGGCATAAGTGGTGACGGCTCCTTCAAAGCGCCAGGCGACATTATTTGGATATTTGTCGACGACATCTTCAAAGTCATCCGGGACAAGTTGCGCACTCTCCGGCGCGATATCCTTCGTCCACTTCTTCAACCCGCTCAGGGTACGAAGCGTCGTAAACTCGCGCCCAATTGTTTGGAACAGTCCCATGCTGTTGCACCTTTCGTTTCCGGCCCCTCAATTCTCACATGCAAACCTAGGTTGCAGGTATAGCCGTTTCCAGTTCTATCTTAACCGTTATACGAGAAGGCTATTAAGAATCGATTTGAAAGCGGTGATAAGATGTCTGATCCTGTAAGCAACCTGTTACGTCTTATGGACCTTGAGCGGCTTGAAGTGGACCTGTTTCGGGGGCAAAGCCCGGAGAACGAAACCAATCAACGCGTGTTCGGCGGACAAGTGATCGCACAAAGCCTCGTCGCAGCGTATCGGACAGTCGACACTGAGACGCGCACCCTGCACTCCATGCACGCCTATTTCATCCGCCCGGGTGATCCATCCATTCCAATTATCTATGAAGTGGACCGCTCTCGCGATGGTGGCAGCTTCACCACCCGGCGCGTTGTCGCCATCCAGCACGGCAAACAGATCTTCAATCTCGCGGCCTCATTCCACAAACAGGAAGAAGGCTGGCACCACCAACATGATATGCCTGACGTGCCAAAGCCTGAAGAGCTGGAAAACCGGATTGAACATCGCCAGCGTATCGTCGACCGTATTCCAGAGCGCTATCGTAAGGATTGGCTCCGTGCCCGCGCTGTTGAAATCCGCGAGGTTGATCCGCTCGACCCGGTTACGCCCGAAAAAACCAATGATGTTCAACACCTCTGGTTCCGTGTTGCCCGTCCAATTGATGAGCAGCCATGGCTGCATCACTGCCTGATGGCCTATGCCAGTGACATGGCCCTGCTTGGCACGGGCAATCGCCGCCACGGCGTCTCATGGATGAGCGGCGAACTGATGAGCGCCAGCCTTGATCACGCCATGTGGTTCCATGCACCGATCAAGTTTGACGACTGGCACCTTTACACGATGGACAGCCCCTATGCAGGCGGCGCACGTAGCTTCAATCGTGGCTCCGTCTTCACCCGCGATGGCCAGCTAGTCGCCAGTGTCGCGCAGGAAGGCCTGATGCGCCCGATCAAGCCACGCGCTTAATAGTTAATGCGCTGTTAAACATTTCACGTCAGACCCTAGGTAAATATTAACCATATCGGCCTGTTGGCGGCGACGTTTTTTAATCGCCTTTGTGTACACCGCAAATCCTCTTCGGGCTGAACCATCAGGTTTGCTTAGGGGCTGAGCATGACACTGTTAGAGATTGTAATTACCGCGCACCGTTGCCGCTCAACCCATCACTATATTGCGTTTGATGCCCTGCAACTTCTCGGCGGCAAGGATGGCCCGAAATGGAAAGACCTGCTGCTCAAGCATCATACGGACCTCCTGAAAGGGGCTAAAGCACCTGATGCAGAGTTCAAGGATTTCCAGAACCATGTCCTGCATGTTCAGGAAGGTGAATGGGGCGGCGCCCGTGATGCCGCTATGGAATGGTATGGCAAGGCCGTTGAGGCCCTGCGCAGCAAGAACTGGAAAAAAGCCGCTTATGCCCTCGGTGTCCTGACCCACTACTACGCTGATCCGGTCCAGCCCTTCCACACGGGCCAAACCGAGGAAGAAGGCGCTATGCACCGCGCGCTGGAATGGTCGATTGCGAAATCCCGCAATACAATCAAAGCGCTGATCGATGCGCGGGGTTACCCTGTCCTCGAAGCGGGTAAGGAATCCGGCTTTGTCGCCGATATGGTTCTTGCTGGCGCGCAATACTCAAACCCGCATTATCAGACCTTTATCGACCACTATAACCTCGAAGCTGGCGTCAAGGTTCCAGAGGATGGGCTTGATGAGACCTTGCTCAATATTCTTGCCGACCTGATCAGCTATGCGACCGCTGGTGTCGCCCTGCTCTTCGAACGTGCGTTTGAGGAAGCCGCGGTTTCGCCACCCGCTGTTGATCTTGACCTGCCCGGCTATATCGCCGCGCTGGATATCCCGATCCGCCGCCTGCTCAAGCGTATGGATGACGCCAAGGACCGCAAGACGGTTGAGGCGATGTATGCTGAGTTCAAAGAGACCGGGAAAGTCATCAAAACCCTGCCGGATGATGACAAGGCCATTCGTAAAGAACATGCGCGGCAGGTCTTGCGTATCCCGCTTGCAGAGCTCGACGCCCAACCGCTCAAGCCGCTCGGCACCAAACACGTACCGATGGAAACCCGCCCAAGGCCGGTTGATTATGTCCTTAAAGTCGTGCCCGTACCTGTCGCAGAACCGATTGCCGCGGCCCCAGCTCCAGTAGAACCGGAAGTTGAGGCCGTCCCGGAGACGGTAGAGCCTGTGGCTGAAGTGACAGAGATGACTCAAATCGTTGAGACACCAGAAGCCGCCACTGAAACACCAGAAGTGATCGAAGTCGAGGAAACGGTTGAGGTTGTTGCGGAGACCGTCCCTGAAGCCCCGCCAGAACCAGAGATTGAACCCGTCATTGAGGCACCAATCGCCGAAGCGGTAGCTGAAATCGTGGAAACCACCACGCCGGAGCCCGCCAAAGAGGCCGGGGGCAGCCGCCTGACGCTGGCCTCCCCTGTCGTCGACGCCCCTTCCATTGGCCCCAAAACTGCCAAACGCCTGAAACCACTTGGCATTGAAACGATTGGCGACTTGCTCTCGGCAGACCCAGCCGAAACGGTCAAAACGCTGGATGTGCGCTATATCACGCTGCGGACTTTCTATGAGTGGCAGGATCAGACCCGCCTGATGATCGAAGTCCCCGGCTTGCGTGTCCTCGATTCACAGATCCTGGTCGGTGCCGGGGTTCGCAGTGCCGAAGCGCTCTCCAAAGCGTCAGCCGCTACGGTATTCCGCGCCGCAAGCAACTTCCTCAATACGCCAAACGGTGCCCGTGTCCTCTGGGGCGCAGAGAACACGTTGGTTGAACAGGAAGTCTCCGACTGGATTGATCAGGCTAAAACGGCCGCGAACGGCTAGCACAAAGCTGTAATCTTGCGCATTTTTCACACCACATTCGGCGCAATCTGTGGTGCGTGTTATATTATGATAATCACGCGTTGATTGAGGCTACGAAGCCTCTCATGTTGGCCTTATGAAGTATGCTCTGAGCCTTTGTTTCGTTCTGATGCTGGGAAGTTGCTCAGATGGCGTACGCTTTGACTCTCAGAACAACACAAACGAATCCTGCACCGAGCTTTCCTATCGAGGAGCGCCTTACACTGTTTGCGTCTTTCCCAGCACTGCTGACATTCGGCTATTTCACTCCGACACTGCCGGCGAGCCTTATCGCCAGTTTGATATCCTTGTGCGCGAGCTGTCAGAGCAGAATGAGACCCTGACCTTCGCGATGAATGGCGGCATGTATCATGAGGACCGCAGGCCCGTTGGGTATTATCGCGATGGTCTGGGCGATCAGGCGAGCGTCAATCTCAATGACGGGCCAGGTAATTTCCACATGAAGCCAAATGGTGTGTTCTGGCTCAAAGGCGACCAAGCCGGGGTTATGGAAAGCGCGGCCTATATTGATGCTGAAATTGAGCCTGATTACGCCACGCAATCGGGGCCAATGCTGGTGATTGATGGGGACATCCACCCGCAGATCAATCCAACAGGGGTCTCTCATAAACGACGCAACGGCGTTGGCGTTTCCGCTGACGGGACACAAGTCTATTTTGCCATTTCCGACACGGCCATCACCTTTCATGACTTTGCCAGCCTGTTCCGCGACCATTTGGAAACACCAAACGCTCTGTTCCTTGATGGTCAGGTCAGCCGGATTTATGCGCCGGGTATAGATCGCAATGAGATCGGCGCAGACCTCGGCCCGATTGTCGGCGTGGTGGAGTAGCGGGTCGGCTTACCCGCTGTGAAAGTGACCATAAATGCGCTCCGCCAAGGCAGCGCTCACGCCCTCAACCGCTTTAAGATCGACAAGCTTGGCGCGCGAGACTTCTTTGGCTGAACCGAAGTGATGAAGCAACGCCTTCTTACGGGCCGGGCCAATGCCTTCAATCTCATCAAGTGGATTCTTCTTGATATCCGCACTCCGCTTGGCGCGATGCGCGCCAATGGCCCAGCGGTGAGCCTCATCGCGCAAACGCTGCAAATAGTAGAGCACAGGTGCATTCTCGGGCAGTCGAAATGGCGCGCGTCCGGGTTGGAAGAATTGCTCGCGCCCAGCGTTGCGCTCAACCCCTTTGGCAATAGAGACGAGGTTTACGTCCTTAGGGCTCAGGCCAATCTCATCAAGCGCTTCGGTGACAGCGCTGAGCTGGCCGAGACCACCATCAATCAGCACCAGATCAGGCCACGTCTCCAGATTACCCTCTTCGCGTTCTTTCAGGGCCCGCGTGAAACGACGGCGCATAACCTCGCGCATCATGCCATAATCGTCCCCCGGCTCGAGCGCTTTATCCTTGATGTTAAACTTGCGGTACTGGCCTTTTATGAAACCGTCTGGCCCGGCAACGACCATGCCGCCGACCGCATTCGCCCCCTGAATGTGGGAATTGTCGTAGACTTCAATCCGTTGTGGTGGTTCTGGCAGGTCAAACGCTTTGGCAACCTCTTTAAGGAGACGGGTCTGCGTGGCGCTTTCCGAAAGCTTACGGGATAGCGCTTCAGCCGCGTTGCAGGTCGCCTGTTGCACCAAAGACCGCTTATCCCCACGCTGCGGTGTGAGGATTTCAACTTTTCGGTCTGCCTTGAGGGACAGGGCTTCTCCGATCAGTTCGCTACCCGCAGGAGACGTATTGGTCAGCACCAGTTTGGGCGGTGGCCGTTTATCGTAAAACTGCACCAGAAAAGCCGCGAGAATATCAGCCTCAGTTTCACCCTTCTCATGGCGTGGGAAGTGAACTGTGGCGCCCCAATTCTGCCCGGCACGAATGAAGAAGACCTGAACCGCGGACAAGCCGCCGTCCATGGCGATGGCAAAAATGTCCGCCTCTTCAATCCCATCCGGATTGATGTCTTGCTGAGCCCGTACGACAGCCAGCGCACGGATACGATCCCGCAAAGTTGCCGCCCGCTCAAAATCCATCGCCTGTGAAGCTGCATCCATCTCTTTCGCCAGGCGGTCCTGCAAGTCCGTTGCTTTGCCGCGCAAAAAGTCTGCCGCTTCATCGGCGAGTTTTGTATATTCCTCAGGCTCAACCAACCCAACACAAGGCGCGGCGCACCTTTTGATTTGGTGCAGCATACAGGGACGCTGGCGCGTGGAATAAACACTGTCTTCGCAGGTCCGCAACAGGAACGCTTTCTGCAATGTGTCGATCGTCCGCGTGACAGCATTCGCACTTGCGAATGGCCCGAAATAGTCCCCGCGGTCCTGCTTGCTTCCGCGATACTTCAGCACTTGTGGCGCCTCATGATCACGCCGGATCAGGATATAGGGAAAGGACTTGTCATCACGCAGCAGGATGTTGAAACGCGGCTTGAGTGACTTGATCAGGCTGGCTTCCAGCAACAGGGCTTCGGTCTCACTCTCGGTGATGACAAATTCCATCCGGGCGGTCGCCATGATCATTGCGGCGATGCGCTGGGTCTGCCCTCCAATCCGCGTATAGTTTGAAACGCGGTTTTTCAGGTTCTTGGCCTTGCCGACATAGAGGACCGTATCGTCTTCGCCGAACATGCGGTAAACGCCCGGCTTTCCGGGCAGACGGGATAGATTGTCCTTGATGACATCAACGCCGCGCTTGCGGACAGAAGAATTGGGCGAGTCAGGCATGACGCCTATTTAGGCGCGTTCGAGGCGCACGCCTAGCGTCCAGCGATGTAAGACAAGCTGCCAGCGCCATTATCAACGAACCAACCAAGGCCGAACCCGGCCATGATCACCAGGGCGAGTATCGTCGTGAAGCTGCGCCCGCCTGTGCCAGGTTCAGGCTTCTCCTTGGACTTAAGAAAGATCAGGGTCAGCATGGCGAGCGCAACAAGGCAAACTCCAAGAATTTTCTCGGAGGTTGATAGTGTATCAAGCCAGCGCTCTGTATCCGCAGTCCAATTGCGGAACTCCAGCACAAACTGGGTCCAAGCCGCCTGATACGGGTCGTTCTCTGTTGCGACGTTTACCATCACTTCGCGCCCTGTCACATGGATTCCAGGGCAGGAAGCTAGCACAATTCCGTAAAAACCTATTTCCAGAAACCTGTAAAATTGAAACAAATCTCTCAAGTCGAACCCGTTGCGACTCGTGCAGCATAGGGCTAAGCACAAACCGATACTCAGAAGGAAAATGCCTATGTCCGCCTTGAAAACCAGTGATGCTGTAAACCGGGTTGCTCCATCGGCAACAATTGCGGTCACGACCAAGGCGGCAGAGCTGCGCCGTGCAGGCGAGGATGTCATCGGGCTTGGGGCCGGTGAACCGGACTTTGACACACCCGATCACATCAAACAGGCGGCAATTGACGCCATCAATGCAGGCAAAACCAAATATACACCGGCCGATGGTCTACCGGAGCTCAAAGAAGCCATCTGCGCCAAGTTCAAGCGCGACAATGACCTGACCTATACACCTGACCAGGTACACGTCGCACCGGGCGGCAAGCCAGTTATTTTCAACGCCCTTGTATCAACACTGAACGAAGGCGATGAAGTCGTTATTCCGGCTCCCTACTGGGTCTCTTATCCGGAAATGGTCAAGCTTTGCGGCGGAACGCCCGTGGTGGTCTCTTGCGGGCCGAATGCTCAGTATAAACTGACGCCTGAGGCACTTGAAGGCGCCATTACGCCGAACACGAAATGGCTGATCCTGAACTCCCCCTCCAACCCGACGGGCGCAGCCTATACCAAAGACGAACTTAAGGCGCTCGGGCAGGTTCTGCTGCGCCATCCACAGGTCTGGATACTGACCGACGATATGTATGAGCACCTTGTCTATGATGGGTTCGAATACTCGACCATCGCACAAGTAGAACCGGGCTTGTATGACCGCACCCTGACCATGAATGGCGTGTCCAAAGCCTATGCGATGACGGGCTGGCGGATTGGTTATGCGGCGGGTCCAGCTGACCTGATCAAGACCATGCGCAAAGTGATCAGCCAGACCACCTCCAACCCTTGCTCAGTCTCTCAATACGCCGCCATAGAGGCTCTGAATGGCAGCCATGACTTCCTTCCGGAGCGTAATGCTGTGTTCAAACAGCGCCGCGACTTTGTGGTGGCCGAGCTCAACAAGGCGGAAGGCCTGACCTGCGGCACGCCGGAGGGCGCGTTTTACGTCTATCCATCCTGCGCCGGAGTGATCGGCAAGACCGCCCCATCGGGCAAGGTGATCAAGACCGATGCAGACTTTGCCTCTGAACTGCTTGAACAGGAAAAAGTCGCGGTTGTCATGGGCGAAGCCTTTGGTCTGTCCCCAGCCTTCAGGATTTCCTATGCAACCTCAAATGAGGCCCTGGAGAAGGCGATGGCACGTATTCAGAAGTTCTGCGCAAGCCTGACTTGATATAGAGAAACCCAATACTAAAGCGCCCTATTTTCAATTTGAAGAGGTCTGTCCTCATCCTCATCTTATGCCTGTAACAGGATGAGGATTGAGACCTATGACCATTGAAATTGGCATTACCGAACAAGGCCGCGAGGCCTCTGCCACGGCGCTGCGTCGCCTGCTGGGTGAGACCTATGCGCTTTACACCAAAACCCATGGCTATCACTGGAATGTCACCGGTCCACGCTTCCAGTCGCTGCACGATATGTTCATGATCCAGTACACGGAGCTATGGACCGCGCTGGATGAAATCGCAGAGCGCATTCGCGCTTTGGGTCATTTTGCCCCCGGCTCCTCTGCAGAGATGATGGAACCAGCCACCATTCCAGCCGACAATGGCATTCCCGATGCTGAGGCGATGATCGCCAACCTTGCCCGCGGCCACGAAGCCGTCGCCCGTGCCGCGCGCGATGGCA
This sequence comes from Hyphomonas sp. FCG-A18, assembly GCF_045287255.1. Classification (GTDB taxonomy): domain Bacteria; phylum Pseudomonadota; class Alphaproteobacteria; order Caulobacterales; family Hyphomonadaceae; genus Henriciella. The sequence goes on along the minus strand of NZ_CP137142.1, from coordinate 79,494 downwards.
TCGAAACGGCCACAAAAGCCGGCGATGACGTCACTGCCGACCTGATGACCCAGCGGGCCACGATCGCAGACAAGACGGCCTGGATGCTGCGGTCGAGTCTCTGATCTGAACGCCTGCTGAGCGGCTTTGCCGCACAGGCGTGAAGCAGGTCTCGTATCGGCGCTGCGCGCCTCACATAGACCAAGCTCAAGGCTGTTCTCTCTCCACACGCACGTTCTCCCCGAATATAAAACAGCCTTGAGCCCGTTCATGCTTCGGAGCGCCCGGAAATCGATCCAGTGGATCGATTTCAGCGAAGAAGGCCACGGCAGTGGCGGGAAGCCAGACCGGAACCCGCTTTCGCGGTTCGCCCGCAGGGCGTCAGGACCGCATCAAAAAACTCTCTCTCTACAAGCACCGACTCCTGCGAACATAAACAGTCTTGAACATGGTCTATGTGAGGCGCGCAGCGCCGATACGAGACCTGCTTCGTGCTGCTGGCCCGCAGGGCCTCAGGGCAGCACAAAACTCAAGACACACCCAAACCCGCCACAGGGTCTCCCCTTGGCGTTATAACAGAGCCTGGGCGCGCTCAGGTTGCACGCGACATGACTGCTCGCCTTGTGGCAAGCCTATAGCGCCCAAGCTGAGCGCGCCCGCGGTGGTGCGTTTTCGGTTGTTTCCCATGGCGCTTTCGCCGCCACAGGTCCGGGCTTTAGCGCTTGCCGGGGTTGAGATCGCTCACCCCCACGCGCCTTGACCACCCGACTGTTCCGCAAGACCGGGTACGGACCCAAACCAGCAGACACAGACCACCGCTCTGCCACTGCCGTGGCCTTCTCCGGCTTGATTTGATCCCCTGGATCAAATCATCGCTGACGCGACTGCCTTCGAAGCCCCTCATTCCCAGCCGCTCCGGAAAGGCCCTGTCATAGAGAGGAGATGGCAAGGATTATAGCGCCGTGGATAAGGGGTGGGATTGTTTCCTGGAAATCCCTCTCAACACGCTTTGCACGGCTTGACCGTGCAATCCATTACCTGCGGCTTCGTCCGGGATAAGGACAGCAATAGCCGCTTACCTTCTTAACCGGGCATGGAGATGGACCCCACGGTCAAGCCGTGGGGAGCGTGAGTGAGAACTGCAGTTGGCAAGTATTCAAGCGTACTTGGCAGCCGCGCCTCTTATGCGTTCAGAGAATTTGTAGAGATCGGTCACCTTATCGACACGAACCTTTTCTTCGTCTTCATTGTCGAAGAGACCAAGGTATCGAGTGGTCTTGCTGTTAAAGTACAGTCTGACAAGCGGCCTGCGATTGTTGTCGTCGATCAGTATCCCGCAATATGACTTCGTATCTCGTATACAAACACGCTCGGGATCGATGACTTTTGAGGCAATCGCCGTTGCAATACGATAGCCGTCCCATTCATCTTGAGTGGTTTCAATTTCATCCGGGTCTTCTTCCGGCTCAGATGCCATGACACTGTGGTGCAAGGCACTGGAGAGTCGTGCATTCACTTTATCGCGTAGAACTTCCTTGACGCTTCTGGCGATCAATTTCTCAAAGTCTTCTCTGACCGATGCTGTGACCCGCCCATCATAGACGCGCCTGACGAGCATTTGTACGAACTCATCAGATGGCTCTGAGAGTTCTTGTCGTATTTCAGCCTTCAAGGCGGAGACATATTTCAAATTAGATGCGGTTAAGAGGATATTCTCAATGTCGAATTCTGACTTGCGAAACTTGGCAAGTTCGGAAATAGCGGTTTGATCAATCTCTGAAAGGTCAAATGACAGGAATGGCCGTTCATCCATCCGGTTCGGGGCGTCTAGATCGGTGTAAACTTCCCAATCATAGCCGTTGGTCAGAACGGCAAACCGGGCCTCCGTCACAGAGAAGTATCGATACAGTTGAGAGGCATGCGGACGCGATAGTTTTGACTGAGGCGATTTGCATTCAACGAGGATCGCGATCTTGCCACCAATCGAGATGGCATAATCGACTTTCTCCCCGCGTTTAACGCCAACGTCAGCAGTATATTCTGGAATGACTTCTCTTGGATCGAATGGGTTAAAGCCCAAGCATTGGATAAGATTGAGGATGACCGCTGTTTTTACAGCCTCTTCGGTTTGCAAATGTGATCGCTTCTCTGTTGCTAGCGCGCTAAGAGAGCGTAACTTTTCCTCAAATACTGTATCCATTGACGTCCCCGTTTCTGTTTTTTTGATAACAGAAATTTTTCATTGGATTGTCAATCGCGCATGTAGAATAGTATACGCACAGATGCTGAAATATTTTGATCTACTATTCTGCTTTAACCCAAATCGCCAACAAGCATAAGCTGCGATACTTGCCTGCGTTTTCCATGCCATAGTCGAAAAGAAGCCTGGCTTGGGCGTCGAGAGCCATATGTGGTCGCATGTGTTGACACATCTTGACCAAATGAGACATAATTGTCTCATGACAAATCTGATCCGTCCCTCGGCCAGAGAAGCCATCATTGAAGCGGGCTTTACCGTGTTCAATCGCGATCCGAGCGCATCTTTGGCGCAGGTTGCAGAGCTGGCTGGCGTTGGTCGGGCCACCCTGCACCGCCATTTTTCGAGCCGGGAGGCCCTGATTCATGCGCTGGCAGAGATCGCCATTACGGAAATGGATGAAGTGGTGGAAGCAGCCAGTGCGGATGTGAAATCGTATGGGGAGGCCCTGCGTGTATCGCTGGAAGTCCTGATTCCTCTGGGGAATCGCTATGGCTTTCTCGCCTCAGATGCGATTGAGTATGCCCCTGCCCTGCAAAAGGAATATGCCCGCCAGCAACGCGAAACCGAAGAGATGGTCGAAGGTGCCAAATGCGAGGAACTGTTTGACCGAGCCGTACCGACCGCATGGATCGTGCAGGCATTTGATTATTTGCTGATGGCGGCGTGGGAGAGTGTACGCGCCGGTGATGTCACGCAGGCTCAGGCGGCGGATTTAGCCTGGCAGACGCTGACCTGCGGACTTGGGAGACAATAGACATGACGATGGAGGCTTTAACCGCTTTCGGGCAGGACTTTGAGGACGCGTTTTTCCTGATCGGCATCGCTATTCTGGCGATTGAGGTGTTGAAGGGCTTGTTCTCCGGTTCGATGACGGGACGATCTGCGCTGGATATGGTGGCGAGTGCGTCGACGCAGATCCCTTATCTGATTGTCGAGATCTTCCTGCTGTCCTTTGCCTATCTCGGCTTTGTCTATGTTTCCGAAGCCTTTGTGAGTTGGACGATGCCGCTGACGGCATGGACCGTGGTCCTCGCTGTTCTGGCGGCCGATTTCATCTATTACTGGGAGCACAGGCTGGCGCATCGGGTGCGTATCCTGTGGACGCAACATGCCGTCCACCACTCTTCGCGACATATGAATATTCTGGTCGGCATTCGCTTCGGGCCGTTTGAGGGCTTTATCTCCGCGCTATTGCATTTCCCGCTGATCCTGATCGGCTTCCCGCCGCAAGTCGTGTTCTTTGGCATTCTGGTTGTGCTGGCCTATCAGACATGGATCCATACTGAGGTGATCGGCAAACTTGGCATGCTGGAAGGGATCATCAACACCCCGGCCAATCACCGGGTTCACCATGGCTGTGACGACAAATATATCGACAAGAATTATGGCGGCATCCTGATCATCTGGGATCGCCTCTTCGGCACCTACCAAAGAGAAGAGGAGACGCCGAACTATGGCCTGAAGCGGGACTATGACAGCGTGAACCCGCTTTCAGTATGGTTCTCTGAGTGGCCAAATCTGTTCCGCGAATTGGGCGAGGCCAAGTCAGCCCGCGAGGTGTGGATGCGACTATTCGGGACACCGGAGTGGCAACCTGCCAGAGACCGCGAAACGCCAGACAGGGCAAACTCCTAAACGGTATCCCAATGCCGATTATGGAAGGGCCTAGCCTTATCTGTGAATACGGCCTGTTTACACAGTTTGTTGAAAGCGACAGGCCGAGACTGGAGACGACGCCACAAGCACGGAAGCCAAGTACACCCGCTCCTTGGCACTATCCCTTCAAAAGAAAAAGCCCGCACCTTTCGGTACGGGCTTTATTCCAGTCAACTTAAGTCAGGTTAGGCAGACTGACGACCGTCATCATCTTCGCTGACTTCTTCAAAGTCGGCATCAACAACATCTTCACCATCAGCCGCGGCGTCTGCTGCGGCATCAGCGCCCGCTTCTTCAGCCTGCTGGGCACCATAAATCGCTTCACCGAGTTTCATGGCGGCTGTCATCAGGGCCTGATGTTTGGCTTGAATGTCAGCAAGGTCTTCACCTTCTGCCGCTGCTTTCAGCTCTTCAGACGCTTTCTTGATCTCTTCTTTGACATCATCACCGACCTTATCGCCATGCTCTTCGAGCTGCTTTTCGGTCTGGTGGGCCAGAGATTCAGCATTGTTCTTGGCTTCAACCAGCTCACGACGCTGCTTGTCTGCTTCGGCATTCGCCTCGGCATCCTTCATCATGTTCTGAATATCGTCCTCAGACAGGCCACCATCGGCCTGAATGGTGATCTGCTGCTCTTTATTGGTCGCCTTGTCCTTGGCCGAGACAGAAACGATACCGTTCGCATCAATGTCGAAGGTCACTTCAATCTGTGGCAGGCCACGCGGGGCTGGCGGGATACCTTCAAGGTTAAACTGCCCCAGCAGTTTGTTATCATTCGCCATCTCGCGCTCACCCTGGAACACGCGAATGGTCACAGCCGGCTGGTTGTCTTCAGCGGTTGAGAAGGTCTGGCTTTTCTTGGTCGGGATAGTCGTGTTGCGGTCAATCAGACGCGTGAACACACCGCCAAGTGTTTCAATACCCAACGACAGAGGCGTCACATCGAGCAGGACAACGTCTTTCACGTCACCTTGCAGAACACCGCCCTGAATCGCCGCGCCGAGCGCGACAACTTCGTCCGGGTTCACACCCTTGTGCGGGTCTTTACCGAAGAATTTTGTCACCGCTTCCTGCACCGCAGGCATACGGGTCATACCGCCGACCAGAACAACCTCATCCAGATCACCAACAGACTTGCCAGCATCAGAAAGAGCTTTCTTACAAGGCTCAATCGTGCGCTTGATCAGGTCAGAAACGAGGCTTTCCAGCTTCGCACGGGTGATCTTCATGTTGAGGTGCTTCGGCCCGGTCGCATCCGCAGTAATAAACGGCAGGTTGACCTCATAAGATGAGGCAGAAGACAGCTCTTTCTTGGCTTTCTCAGCTTCTTCACGGATACGCGGGACGGCCATCTTGTCATTTGAAAGATCGATGCTCGTCTCTTTCTTAAACTCGGACAGGATGTGCTCGTACAGGCGAATATCGAAGTCTTCACCGCCGAGGAACGTGTCACCATTGGTCGACAGAACTTCAAATACACCATCGCCGATCTCAAGGATGGAAACGTCGAATGTCCCGCCACCAAGGTCATAAACCGCGATGACTTTATTCTCACCCTTGTCGAGGCCATAGGCGAGCGCGGCAGCCGTTGGCTCATTGATGATGCGCAGGACTTCAAGGCCCGCAATCTTACCGGCATCCTTGGTCGCCTGACGCTGGGCATCGTTAAAGTAGGCCGGAACCGTGATCACGGCCTGGGTCACTTCGCTGCCGAGATAGGCTTCAGCGGTTTCCTTCATCTTCGTCAGAACGAAGGCAGAGATTTCCTGTGGCGCGTATTCCTTATCGCGGCCTTTTACCCAGGCATCGCCGTTTGGACCTTTCACGATCTCATACGGGGAGATTTCCATATCCTTTTTGACGGTCGGGTCATCAAAGGTGCGGCCGATCAGGCGCTTAATGGCATAGAAGGTAAAGTCCGGGTTGGTCACAGCCTGACGGCGCGCTGGCATCCCGATCAGGCGCTCTCCGCCTTCGGTAAAGGCGACAACGGATGGCGTCGTGCGCGCGCCTTCGCTGTTCTCAATGACTTTGGCGTCACCGCCATCCATTACGGCCACACATGAATTGGTGGTCCCGAGGTCAATCCCGATGATTTTTCCCATGAGTTTTTCTCTCTTTCTTAAGCCGCCGCCCGGACCTTTTAAACGGCCTGCAAGGCAGCACCCGCTCCGCGCGGCTCTGTGGGTGATTTAAAAACAAGGATGAGATCGGTGTTTAAATCCGTTCACCCCTCTGCCAGCGCATGTGGGACGCGGTTTTTATGGTTCAAGGGGTTTGTGTGGGATTGAGTTTACACAATTTCACTCGCCAAACTGCATTTTGGTGCGTTACAAATGTAACCCAAGAGGGAGAACTCATTATGCGCAAGATTGCTTTCGTCTCGGTTTTGGCACTTTTCGCCTGCTCGGAGTCCGAGCCACCGACCATTACAGCGCCAGAACCACCCGCGATTGAGCTGCCTGCACCGGACATTATTGAGGCAAGCATGCCAAGTCTGGAACGGGTCTGGCTTACGGAAGGATTTTCCGATCCTGAAGGAGTTGCGGTTCAAGGCGAGACGCTTTTCATCTCCAATGTTGCTGGCGAAGGAAACGCGAAAGACGGTGAGGGTTGGATTTCCCGCGTCTCGCTAGCCGGGGAAGTGTTGGAAGCGCGCTGGGTTGAAGGCCTCAATGGCCCAAAAGGTATGGCCATTCGCGGCGACAAGCTCTTCGTTTCAGATATTGATGCTTACCATGTGATCGATATTCCAAGCGCAGAAATCGAGAATACCTACCCCATCGAAGGCGCAGGCTTCATGAATGATGTCACAGTCTGGCAGGGCGGCGTATATGCATCGGATTCTGCCACGGCCCGCATATTCCAGCTTGATGAGAATGGTTACAAGGAATGGCTGTCCGATGAGCGCCTTGGCGGCGTGAATGGCCTGACCGCTGATGGTGAGAGACTCCTGATCTCAACAATGAGTTCTGGCAGCCTGTTTGAAACCAAAGGCGATGGCGAGCTTACCGAAATCGCGACAGGTATGGAAAATGCTGATGGTATCGCTGTTTTGGATGATGGCAGCTATCTGGTCTCCAGTTGGCCAGGCCAAATCTGGCATGTCTCATCCGCAGGCGAGACAACCGAACTTGTGAACACTGTTGATCAGACAATCTATCAAAATGATCTCACCCGTATTGGCGGCCTGATCATTGTGCCAAACTGGCAACCCGGAACCGTAACCGCGTGGCGGGTTGTGGCAGACTAATTCGCCTGCCCCGCACTGACGGCAACCATAGCGGCGCGTAGGACGCGATCGCCGATCCGCCATCCGCCCTGGAACAGGCTGGCAATTGTGCCATTCGGGTGCTCGCTCGGGATATTTGCGACGGCCTGATGCAGGTTTGGATCAAACGCCGCGCCGGGCTCGGCCTCAATCTCAGTGACGCCATGACGGGTCAGAACCGTGTGCAGCTCTTTCTGGGTCATCTCGATACCGCTGAGCAGGCCTTTGCCGCCCTCGGTCAGCCCCTCGCGCTCGGACTCTGGCAGAGCCTCAAGCGCGCGCGCCATATTGTCGGAGACGCTGAGCAGGTCGCGAGCGAACTTCTCAATCGCAAAGGTCCGGGCATCGACTTTTTCGCGCTCAGAACGCTTCCGGATATTCTCCATCTCGGCAAGGGTGCGCAGAAGCTGGTCGCGCATCTCTTCCTTTTCCGCCTCAAGGATCATGATCTGCTGCTCGGGCGTGTGCTGAACCTCTGGCTCAAGCTCTGGAACCGGCTCACCAAACTCTTCATCGAGCATTTCTGTCTCAGCTTCCATGGCCGCTTTATCTGCAGCCTTGGCTTGCTTCAGCAGATCATCAGCTGCCGCTTTCAGGTCGGCCTTGCTGGCATTTGGTCCCAGATCTGGCTTCGTTGTCTCGTCACTCATATCCGTCTTTACTCCTGCCCGCGCTGGTCGAGAACCCGCCCCACCATGCGCGCTGTATAATCCACCATCGGTATAACCCGTGCGTAATTCAGCCGTGTTGGACCTATCACACCAAGTGCTCCGATAACCTCTCTCTGCGCGTTCATATAGGGAGCAACAATCACGCTTGAACCCGATAACGGGAAAAGACTGTTTTCCGAGCCAATGAACAGGCGCACACCTTCGGCCTCTCTGGTCTGATCAAGGATATCTAGCAAGCCCTTTTGGCGCTCCAATGCATCAAACAGCTGTCGAACCCGTTCCATGTCTTCTGCGGCGGCAGCATCTTCCAGCAGGTTCGCGCGGCCATGAATGATCAGGCTACGCTGTTGACCTGGCAAAGCACCCGCCCATTCGGCAAGGCCGCGTTCGACGAGATCGGCTGCGGCAGTATCAAGCTGCGCCTTATGATTGGAAATCTCTTCGCGCACGACCCGGGAAGCATCCTGTAGCGTTTTCCCCTTCATACGGGTCGCGAGATAATTCCCCGCTTCAATCAGAGCTGTCTGCGGCAAGCCTGCAGGCACCCGGATCAGACGGTTCTCAACATCGCCATTCTCTGTCACCAGAACACACAGCGCTTCCCCGGTCGAAAGCGGAACAAACTCGACATGGCGCACCGGCGCATCGGTTTTTGGTGAGGAGACCAAACCTGCCCCGCCTGCGAGGCCGGAGAGAATAGATGACGCCTCCTTCAATACCCCGCCTAGGTCTCGCCCGGCGGAGCGCAGGCGCGCGTCAATCTCGCTCCGGTCTTTACCGCCCGCTTCGCTGACCTCCAGAAAGCCATCCACGAACAAGCGCAAACCTGCATGGGTTGGCATCCGGCCCGCAGAAACATGCGGTGCATCCAACAAACCGAGCTCGGTCAAATCCGCCATAACATTGCGAATAGAGGCCGCCGAGAGCTGTATTCCGCCTTTCGACAGGGTGCGTGAGCCCACAGGCTCCCCAGTCTCCAGATAAGTCTCAACAATCTGACGGAAAATATCCCGTGAGCGGGCATCCATGGATTGCATCAGAGAGGCGGGATTACTCATATCGTTTGAATAGGACCGGATACGCCCGGTTTCAATTCCCCAATGGCTCACCCGTAATCGGATGGTTCACCCGGCTGACCCGCGCGGCATAATGCGCAGCGACTTTCTCCATATCGGCATGATAGCTGCCCGTCGGGATCAAGGCGCCGTCAACACCGCCAAGCTTGCGCTGATAATCAATGAAGCCGAGGGCAATCGGCACATTCGCCACCATTGCGATATTATAAAACCCGGTCTTCCAGGCTTTAACATCCGAGCGCGTTCCTTCCGGGGCAATGACAACAGCCATTTCTTCAGCCGCATCAAAGGCTTCAGCAACCTGCACGACCAGATTTGTCGAACTGTCCCGGTCAACTGGCAGCAGACCCCACCAGCGCATCAGCCAGCCAAACGGCCCTGTACCCAGACTACTCTTACCCATCCAGCGCACAGGGATGCGGTAATAGAAGGCGATGCCCAGCATTTGCGTCAAATCCCAGTTGGTTTCATGCGGAGCCGCTATGATGACCAGCTTCTTGTCACGCGGGGCTTCTCCGAGGACTTGCCAGCCTTTCAAACGGTAAAACCCATAGAACAAGACACGCGCCAGCTCATAGACCAGACCGCGCCTTGGTCGCTTGGATGCCTTCGCTTTGGCTTTCATCGCCGGGATATCCAAAAGCGTTATCCTTGTTCCGAGTCCTTCCAACCCTAGACACAAGTATCGAAACCCGCAATTTGCCTTACTGTTTATTCAAGTCATACGAGAGACTCCCCCATGACCGTAACCCGCCCCTCTGGACGCGCTGCTGACCAGCTTCGTGACATCATTCTGGAAACCAATGTAACCCGCTATGCCGAAGGCTCCTGCCTTGCCAAGTTCGGCAATACGCACGTCCTGTGCACAGCCAGCTGGACCGATAAGGTTCCCGGCTGGATGCGGGGAACCGGGACAGGCTGGGTAACAGGTGAGTATGGCATGCTGCCGCGCGCCACGCATTCGCGTAATCGCCGCGAAGCCACCGCCGGGAAGCAATCAGGCCGCACGCAGGAAATCCAGCGCCTGATCGGGCGCTCGCTGCGCTCTGTCGTGGACCTGTCTGCCCTTGGCGAGAATCAGATCACCATCGATTGCGATGTCCTGCAGGCTGATGGTGGCACACGCACAGCCTCAATCACAGGCGGCTTCGTCGCGATGGCCCTCGCCATGCGTTACCTGAAAGATGAGGGCATCATTACAACTGACCCCATCCAGAAGCAGGCTGCTGCGATCTCTGTCGGCGTTTACAAGGACCTACCTGTTCTGGACGTTGATTACCCGGAAGACTCTGAGGGCGAAGCCGACATGAATGTCGTCATGAGCTCTGATGGTGGCTTTATCGAAGTTCAAGGCACAGGCGAGGAACGCCCAATGACCCGCACTGAGCTTGATGAAATGATGCGTCTCGCTGAAAAAGGCTGCACAGAGCTGTTTGCCGCTCAAAAGACCGCACTCGGCTGGTAAGAGTTGTTTAGCATTCCAGGACCACCCGCCCCCCCTTCCCAACCACCCCAAGGGTAGCCTCTGCGGGCGGTTGGGAAGGGGGAGCGGGTGGACCAGGTCACATAAAGAAACCTAGTCTTCAAACCCCAAGAACGTTGCGGCTTCATCAACAGACTTGCGTGTCGAAACCACAGCATTGGCCGGAAAGCTATCATCTGGCCAGCCCATCGCGACGCAGGTCTGGATCACCTGATCGTCCGGGATACCGGCCTGCTCGCGCACAACTGGGCTTTGCATAATGCCCTGGCTGTTAATCACGCAGCCGAGGCCCTTCGACCAGGCCGTATTGACGAGGCAATTGACGACACCGCCGCAATCAAATGGCGGAATGTCCCCACCTGCCAAGGCTTTGTCATAGGTCACAACAATTGAAACAGGCGCGTCGAACTGACGAAAGCCGCGCAGAACCCAGTCCATGCGCTTTTCCTTGTCATGGCGCTCAATGCCCATGGCCTCAAACAGCTGCACGGCAATACCAATCTGGCGCTCGCGATGCACCCCTTCATAGGGCGGACCCATACGAAACTCACGGCTGTCAGGGACGCCCGCAAGATTGCGTTCAACATTGCCTTTGCGAATGGCGTCGAGCACTTTCCCGGTACAGACATAGAAATTCCAGGGCTGGCTGTTGAGTGAGGTCGGCGCGCGCATGGCAACTTCCAGAATCTCACGGATCAAAGCCTTGGGCACGGGCTTATCCAGATAGCCCCGGATGCTTCGCCGCCCCATCACCACGTCTGTGTATTCCATGTCCTGCCTCCAGATTTGTCTCTTGTCTGAGCTAAAGCGCTTTCCCTTACGGCGACCAAGCCCTCTCTTGACCTCACCTGACAAGCGCCTCCAATACAACACATGGACACACTTATTCCGCTTGCCGAAAAAGTCGGCGCCCGCCTCTTGGATCGCAAGGAAACGCTGGGGATTTCCGAAAGCTCCTCCGGGGGTTTGATCTCCGCAGCCTTGCTTGCTGTTCCCGGGGCCTCACGGTTTTATCGCGGAGCCGGGGTCATCTATACGCCGAATGGATTTTACGGCCTGATGGGGCTCAAGCGTGAAGATATTGAGGGCACGCGCTCCTCCACCGAACCCTATGCTGCCTTCATGGCGGGGCATATCCGCAAAAAGTTGCGCACGACATGGGGCCTAAGTGAAACGGGCGCCGCAGGCCCGACAGGGAACCCCTATGGCGACGCGGCAGGCCACACCTGCACAGCAATTGTCAGCGCTACGCACAGCTCAGCCCGCACGCTCGAAACCGGCCTGAATGATCGGCGTGAAAACATGATCCGCTTCGCCGCAGAAGCGCTTGAGCACCTGATTGAGGCTCTGAACTAACCCCGAAAGCAGTCAGCAACCCGTGCCAGCCAACCGCGCACGGCATCGCCTTTCGGGCCAGCCTCGGAATTGCCATGACGGACCATAATCAGGTCCAGTGACGGCACACAGACGGTAAACTGGCCCTGATAGCCATTGGCTGAAAAGCTATCGGGTCCGGCAATCCCCAGCCACCAATGCGCACCATAGCCCATCGGCTCTTCTGGCGGTGTTTTGGTCGGGGTCCGCGCATAATCGACCCAGCCTTCGGGCAAGATGCGTCGCCCATCCCAGACCCCATCGCGCATATAGAGCAGACCAAACCGCGCAAAGTCGCGGGCTGTGGCATAGCAGAAAGACGACCCGATAAATGTCCCGGCCTTGTCAAACTTTGGCGCCGCAGAGGTCATACCAATTGGACCAAACAGCGCGTCGAACATGAAGGCCTCAAACGCTTCACCAGATTTGCCCAGAGCCCGCGAAGCACAGCGCGCGACTATATTGCTGGTGCCACTGGCATAATTCCAAACCGTGTCACGCTCATGTGCAAGCAGGAAAGACGCAGCAAACCCGGCAACATCCTCTCTGCCTTTCCCAAACAGCATCTCAATCACGTCGGACACACCTGCATCGACATAATCCTCGGCAAATTGCAGGCCACTCGACATGCGCAATAGCTGGTCCAGCGTAATCTCTTTGCGGGGATCATCCGCGCCCTGCCATTCCGGCACATCAGCAGGGGCATGAATGTCGATCAGGCCCTGACGAACCAGAATCCCAATCAAGGCCTGAGTAATACTCTTGGCCTTTGACCAGGATGGGAATGTCGTGGCCTTATCGCGATCCCCGGCATAGCGCTCACAAACTACCTGACCCTTATGCACCGCCAGAAAGGCGTGGGTTTCGCCATAGGTTTCAGAATCGACCTCATCGAACACATCGGCGAGGAGACCCTCCAGCCGCTCCCGATCAAATCCTGAACTTTCAAAATTTTCCGGCCAGTGCTCGGTTGGCCACGGTAAGTCATCTGGCTGCTTTGGCAGGATTACGCGCTTCGTCATAAGCAGCGCCCGCTAAGCTGCTTCGCTCTTTTTATCGCTCTCTCGTCCTTCAAAGACGAGGATGTCGCCGGGCTGGCAGTCCAGTTCACGGCATAACGCTTCAAGCGTTGAGAAACGTACAGCCTTGGCTTTGCCGGTCTTGAGAATGGACAGGTTGGCAAGCGTCACGCCAACACGCTCAGACAGCTCTGTCAGAGACATACGCTTATCAAGCAAAACACGGTCGAGGGTTACACGAATGGTCATCTTTCAGCCCTCCTAAATCGTCATTTTCTCTTCTTCACGGAGGCGGGTACCCTCCTTGAAGACTTGGGCGAGGATCAGCAGCACGACAACTGCGCCCCAAACGGCCAGATCAATTCGCAGCGCGCCTGTATAGTTTTCACCAAGCGCCCCTGCAGCATTGAAAATCAAAACGACACAATTTCGGATAATTTCGATCAGCCCCAAAGCGATCGCGATCCGCATCAAACGTGGCCCATTATCCGGAACGAAGGGGTCGCCTTCGGCAAGGGTCGTCAGGATACGACGCAACTGGCTGCACACAAACGCAATACCAACAGCAAAAACGACAAGACCAATCAAAGCGGTCAGCAACTGTCCGGGTGGGACACCTTCAGCCAGCGCTTCACCAAAAGGCAAGGTCACCGCACCACCATTGAGACTTCCAAGAACACCGATACCGATGACAATTGCGCCCAAGGTTCCAACAATGATGGCAAGCCAGTAAACAGCCAGAACAACGTGCGATAAAATCGCCGCCATTGAATTGGTACGGGTTTCTGTCATGCGTACTCTTTCCTTCGTTAAAGCGTGAGCTTATGCCTCACTACTATAACACTTACCGTTAAACGATAAGTATATTCGCTCATAAAGCAAGAATGGAGCCACAAATGACCCGAACCCTTACCCCTGGCCGTTTAATTGCGGCGACTCATAACAAGGGTAAGGTGAAAGAGCTTAAGGATCTTTTTGAGCCTCTGGGGTTTGAAGTTGTCTCTGCTGCAGAACTTGATCTGCCTGAACCGGAAGAAACAGAATTCACCTTTTCCGGCAATGCCTTGATCAAGGCGCGCGCTGCAGCAATGGCAACAGGGGCACCTGCATTATCCGATGATAGCGGCATCGCCGTAAAGGCGCTGGGCGGCATGCCCGGGGTCAATACAGCGGATTGGGCCGGGCACCCGCGCGATTTCTATAAGGCGATGGAAAAGGTCGAGAACGAACTCAACGCCATCGATGCTGAAGACCGCAGCGCCAAATTTGTTTGCTGCCTCGCCGTGGTCTGGCCAGATGGTCATGAAGAGGTTTTTGAAGGCGAATCACACGGCACACTGACCTGGCCTCCACGCGGCGAAATGGGGTTCGGCTTTGACCCGGTCTTTGTTCCAGCTGGGCGAACGGAGACGTTTGCGGAGCTGCAACCGGAGGAAAAACACGCGATGAGCCACCGCGCCGACGCCTTTCACAAGCTTAAGGCTGCGCTGCTCTGATGCCCCCATTCGGCCCGCATTATGGCTTTGGCCTCTATGTTCACTGGCCCTATTGCGCGCGCATTTGCCCTTATTGCGACTTTAATGTCTACGCCGCGAAGGACCGGGAGACCGGACCACTGGTCGAGGCCATCCTTCAAGATATTCAGGCGCATAAAGCCCGCCTCCACGACCACCCGCCCCTGACATCGATCTTCTTGGGCGGCGGCACACCGTCTCTGCTAACCGTGCAAGACCTTGAAGCGATTATCCAGACCGCTACCGACCAGTTCGGATTGGAACCGAATGGCGAAATCACGCTGGAGGCCAATCCGAATGATGTCCTGCGATCCAATCCGGGCGATTGGCAAAAGGCTGGCATCAATCGCGTCTCTCTTGGTCTGCAATCCCTTGATGATGCCGCTCTGACTTTCCTTGGCCGTGATCATGATGTGACCAATGCCTTGCGCGCTGTTGAGGCGGTTCAAGCTGTATTCGATAATCACTCACTCGATCTTATCTATGCCCGTCCGGGACAGGCTATTTCGGACTGGCAGAGCGAACTTTCGCAAGTTCTGGCGCTCGGCGCCCCACATCTCTCGCTTTATGAATTGACGATTGAAGAACGCACCGCCTTTGGCAAACGCGCGGCACGTGGCGAGCTGATCCCGATGCAGGATGATGATCAGGCTGACCTTTACGAGTTAACGCAGACCCTCTGCGAGGCGGCGGAGCTTCCCGCTTATGAAGTCTCCAACCACGCCCGCGCGCCTGAATATGAGAGCCGCCACAACCATATCTACTGGGCAAATGGTGACTGGATCGGCGTTGGCCCCGGCGCGCATGGCCGACTGACCATAGACGAGACCCGCTACGCGACAGAAGCGGCCCGGCGTCCGACAGACTATATTGCAGCTACATCTCCAACAAACACAGCACTTCCAACGCTCGACGCTGCCCGCGAACTGCTCGCTATGGGCCTGCGCCCGGCGACAGGGCTTGATCTCACGCGCCTGTCCCGGCTGGGGTACGAGCAGCCCGATCAGAGCCTTCTGACCGACTTAGAAGAAAACGGGATCATCACCCAGGCTGGCTCATCCATTGCCCTGACCGCTCAGGGCCGCCTGCTGGCTGATGCTGTTGCAAAGCAACTCGCCGCCAGTATGGACCTCTAAATCATTCCCATCGCATCACGGATCAACTCATCCTCGGCCTCGCGCAGGATCGCTTCTTCAATACTGGCCCCATGCACAGGCTCCTTGCCGACTTCCAACATGACTGGCACCGCAAATGGCGAAATTTTGGGCAAGTCCTTATGGACGATCTTGCCCCGCACACGCATCAACATGTCGGACAGGCGGCGAATATCGAGAAACCCGGTCGCCGCATCATGGCGCGCGGCCTGTAGCAGAATATGGTCCGGTTCATGGCTTCGCAGCACGTCATAGATCAGATCGGTTGAAAACGTGACTTGTTTGCCGGTCTTCTCATCCCCGGGCATCCGCCGGGCGATCAGGCCGGAAATCACGGCGCAGTGTGCAAAATGACGCTTCATGAGAACACTTTCATCCAGCCATTCTTCAAGATCATCCCCAAGCAGGTCAGGTGCAAATAAGGCCTCAAGATCGACCGCCCCCATCGGATCCATCGCCCAGACGGCCATGGCATATTCCGACGCAACAAAGCCCAGGGGCTTCGCCCCCATACGCTCCAGCCGGCGCGTCAACAACATGCCCAGCGTCTGATGCGCCAAACGCCCTTCAAACGGATAACAGACCAGATAATGCCGCTCCGCCCGCGGGAAGGTTTCAACCAATAGCTCGTCTTCAGCAGGGATTGTGGATCGCAGTTTCTGAATCTCAAACCATTCGCGCACCGTATCGGGCAAGGCCGACCATTGCGCCGGATCGTGGATCATCTTGCGCACGCGCTCGGCCAGGAACTCGGTCAGCGGGAATTTCCCCCCATTATAGCTCGGAATCGCAGGTTTCTTGTCACCCGGTGCCCGCATCACGAGACAATCGGTTTCCTGCACACCTAAAAAGCGAAGAATTTCGCCTGCAAAGAGAAACGTGTCGCCGGGCGTCATCGTGGAGATGAACCACTCCTCGATTTCGCCGAGTTTTCGCCCTGCGCGAAGAGCGGGCTGGCCGGTTTTCTGCCCTGCTTTTGCGCCGCCAACCCGGCTTGCGAGACGGACACTGAGGTTTCGCGCCTCCACAATCGCGCCGACATTCATTCGATGCATTTGGGCATCGCGGCGCGTTCGCGCAGACCATAACCCATCCCGGCGCCGCACGACCCGTTTGAAACGGTCATAGGTTTTCAGCGCATAGCCCCCGGTCGCGACCAGATCGACGACGCGTTCCCAGGTTTCCCAATTCAGATCCGCATACGGCGCAGATCGGCGCACCTCATCGTAAAGTTCGTCCAGCTTGAACCCCTCACCACAGGCCCGGCCCATGACATGCTGAGCCAACACATCGAGGGCGCCTCGTCGCGCGCCCTGCCCATCAATCTCGCCCGCTTCAACAGCCGCTTCCGCGGCCCGGCATTCGAGGATTTCAAACCGATTGGTCGGTACCAGAACCGCCTGACTGGCCTCATCCATACGGTGATTGGCCCGGCCAATCCGCTGCACCAGACGCGCTGCGCCCTTTGGCGCACCCATCTGGATGACGAGGTCAACCTCGCCCCAGTCAATCCCAAGATCGAGGGTTGAGGTACAGACAACAGCTTTAAGCGCGCCTGCCGCCATCGCCGCCTCAACTTTGCGCCTCTGTTCCTTGGCGAGTGAGCCATGGTGCAAGGCGATCGGCAAACCGTCTTCGTTGGCATTCCATAGCTCCTGAAACATCAGTTCGGCCTGGGCCCGCGTATTAACGAAAACCAGCGCCATCTTTGCCGCTTTGATCTTGTCATAGACTTCAGGCACCGCGAACCGCCCCGAGTGCCCGGCCCACGGAATACGCTCTTCAGAGACCATGATCTCAACATCGGCGCTGACCCCGCCAGCGGCGGTAATCAATCGCGGTTCGTCCCCGCATACGGCCAGCCAGTCTTGCAGGATAGCGGGATCATGCACCGTGGCGGACAAGCCAACAAAGCGGCAGGCAGGTGCCCAGTTCGCCAAGGTCGCAAGCCCCAAACTGAGCAGGTCACCGCGCTTGCCCGGCGCAATCGCATGAATCTCATCAATGATGACGCATTTCAGGTCTGAGAAGAACTCGCTTGCATGATCGGACGCAATGAACAGAGCGAGCTGCTCCGGCGTCGTCAGCAGGATGTCTGGTGGATTAGCGCGCTGCCTCTGGCGTTTGCTTTGTGGCGTGTCACCCGTCCGGGTCTCGATCCGAATATCCAACCCCATCTCTTCAACAGGCGTCATCAGATTGCGCGCGACATCGACGGCCAGTGCTTTCAGCGGGGAAATGTACAGCGTGTGCAGAGCCGGACGTCCGGAATTGCTCTTGGGACGCTCGGACAGTTCAATCAGGCTCGCCAGAAACCCGGCCAGTGTTTTTCCGCCCCCAGTCGGCGCGATTAGCAGCGCGCTTTCGCCCCGTAGGGCCACTTCCGTTAAGCCCAATTGGTGCGCACGCGGGGACCAGCCGCGTCCTGCGAACCAGTCTGTAAAGCGGGTCGGAAGGCTAAAATCAGGCACCATCACAGATTAAACTAGCGCAATCTGCTGAGAATTTCCGAATTTTCATCTGACATTCATCTCAGAAACGGGTTTTATCGCAAAACAATAAGGATCGTCTCATGTATAAGCCCTCCCTGTTTCTCGCCTCAAGCCTCGCTATCGCCCTGTCTGCTGCTGCTGATCCTCTGATCGAAAAGGCTGAAGCCGCTTCTACCGAAGGGCCAATTTATGCTTATGAGATGTCCTACTCAATCGGTGATCTGACAGCGACAGGCAAAGCTGATCCCTCCGCTCCCAAAGGTGAGCGCCTCACGGTTTACACCCCGAAAAAAGACAATTGGCCGGAAGGATTTGAGGAAGGGCTTGAGGAGGTTGATGCAGACATTGATGGTGACATCTGGTGCAAGGATTTCATCGACATGGTGCCGGAGAATGCCCAGCAGGTATCGGAAACCGACACCACCGCGACCTATGCCTTCACGCCCAAGCCGGACGCCGATTCCGATGGTACGGAAAAAAAGCTTATGAAGAAAATCAATGCCGAGATCACGCTTGCCAAGGAAGATGGCGCTGTCATGGACTTCAATATGGTCCTACCCAAGCCATACAAGCCCGCTATCGTGGCCAAGATTAACACATTCAAAATGGACGCAACCTGCGCCCGCGCGCCGGATGGCCGGACCTATGCCCAGGATTTCAACTTTGAGATCGATGGCTCGGCAATGATGCAGAGCTTTGCGGAGAAAACCACGTATAGCATTACCAAGCTGCTTGATCCGGTGGGTTAGACCGCCTCCATCGCGGCAATCATCTCCGCCACGGAAACCGTGCGCTGCGCCTCTTCGAGGTGCAGCAGCTCGGTCATCTTGCCATTGACCTTGAGGACGCCTTTTCCAGCATTGGCCGGATCTGCAAAGGCTTCAATAACGGCGCGCGCCTGCTCAACATCCGCGTCAGCCGGGGCAAAAACAGTGTTCGCCGCCGCAAGTTGTGACGGGTGGATCAGGGTCTTGCCATCAAAGCCGAGAGTCCGCCCCTGAACACATTCGGCGTTGAGGCCCTCCTCATCACCAATGCCATTAAACACGCCATCAATCGCCAGAATGTCATAAGCCCGCGCTGCCGCGACGGTCATACCGAGAGAAGTTTGAAAGGCCGTACGAGCTGGCGGATCATTGACTGCGCGCAATTCCTTGGCGAGGTCATTGGTCCCCATGACAAAGGCGGTCAGGCGGGTTCGGCCCACAGCCTCGGCAATATCCTGAATGTTCAGGATCGCTTTGGGCATTTCGATCATCACCCAAAGGCCCATATCTTCAGGGGCCCCTGCCCGGCTCATCGCATCGTTCAACCGATCAATATCCCCGCCATCAATCACTTTCGGAGCGAGGATCGCGTCCGGACCAGCCTCGACAGCCGCTTTTAGATCATCAAGCCCCCATTCGGTATCCAGCCCATTAATCCGGATCACAACCTCGCGTTTGCCATAACCCCCTGCTTTGACGGCCTCACAGACTGTATCGCGCGCCTCGACCTTGGCTTCCGGAGCAACCGCATCTTCAAGATCGAAAATCAAACTATCTGCTGCCAGTCCTTTGGCCTTTTCCAAAGCGCGCGCATTGGCACCGGGCATATACAAACAGGATCGACGCGGACGGGATACAGCAGCAGGCATTAGAGGGGTCTCCTTGACGGACAAAATCAAACGCGCCACGAGTGCCCGCAAATCGCCCTCAGATCAACTGCGTCGAAAGTTTACTATGCCTGAATCGGTTACAATCCGTCGCGGCGATGCGTCCGATTATAAGGCGCTGGGACAGCTTATGTATGACGCCGTTCATCTCGCGCCCAGTCACTATAGCGAGGATCAACGCCAAGCCTGGATGCCAGAGCCACGCTCAGGCCCGGAATGGGATGAGCGCTTGTCTTCCAAGACAATTTTCATTGCCGAGCAGAATGACATCCCTCTTGGTTTCATGACCATTGAACCGGGTGGCTATATTGACTTCGCCTATATTCGCCGCGAAGCGCAGGGCAGCGGCCTGTTCCGCCGACTTTACAGTATCGTTGAAACAACGGCCAAAGACTGGGGTGAAAGCGCGTTATGGGTTCATGCCAGTCTGATGGCACAACCTGCCTTCACGGCAATGGGCTTTGAGGTAGATTATCATGAAACGGTTGAGATCGGTGACCAGACACTCAATCGCGCCCGTATGACCAAGATCATCTAAGGAGCCTGTTTTGAGCGATTATCCCATTTCCGGCCATGTCAGCCCCGACTTTGAACCTGTAAAAGAAGCGTTCGAAGCCAATTTCAGCGAGGATAAAGAGCTCGGCGCAGGTTTCTCCGCCTATATTGATGGCGAACTGGTCGTGGACCTGCAGGGCGGCTGGGCTGACCGTAAAAAGGAACGTCTCTGGGACAGTCACACGATTGTCCCTGTCTATTCAACGACCAAACCGATTGCTGCGCTCGTCCTTGCCAGCGTTATAGATGCGCTACCTGCCGGATATGAAACACCTGTTGCCGATATCTGGCCTGAGTTTGGGGCAAATGGCAAAGATGCCGTGACCATTGCGGAAATGGTGAGCCACCAGGCTGGCCTGCCCGGCTTTATTGAACCCGTGGACCCGGCCATCTGGCTCGATCCACCCGCCTGCGCGGCTGCGCTCGCGCCCCTGCCACCCATGTGGGATCTCGGCAGCGCACATGGCTATCACCCACTAAGCTGGGGCTACCTGATTGGCGAGCTGGTCCAGCGTCTTAAGGGGCGCAGCCTCGGCACCATCCTGCGCAATGATATTGCTGGCCCCGCCAGTGTCGATTTCCAGATCGGCACACCTGAGCCAGACCATCATCGTGTCGCTGAAATCATGCGCCCGCGCGCACTTCCTGACCTTGGCGAGATCAATGAGGCCACCAAAGCCGCCTTTCTGACCAAGTGGGCGGCACCCGACCGTGGCGGCGCGATCTGGCGTGAGATCGAAATCCCTTCAGCCAATGGTATCGGCACCAGCAAGGCTGTTGCACAGCTCTATGGCATTTATGCTCATGGCGGCCTGCTAAACGATAGACGCGTCATTTCCGAACGGGCCTTTGAGAGCCTGACGCAAAGCCGCGTCAAAGGACAGGATCTGGTCCTGCCCTTCATTACCGAGTTTGCAGCAGGCGTGATGCGCAACAATCTCAAAATCTATGGTCCAAATCCGGAGACGCTCTGTCACTCGGGGTGGGGTGGCTCTCTGGCCCTTGGTGATCCTGATCGCAAATTGTCTGCGGCTTACGTCATGAACCGCCAATCCAATAGTTTGCAGGGCGATCCACGGGCAACCCGCTTGGTTCAAGCGCTCTATGGCTGTCTCTGATCGAAATGGCCCCAAATCGAGAGTTGGCACGGGTATTGCTACTCTTCTGATACAAGCATGGAACCCCATTCCTAAACTGACTTTAGCCCGGCTCCCCAAGCCGGGCTTTTTTATTATCAATTGGCAAGCCCAGCATTCACTTCTATCCTAGCGACAGTTGAGAACAGGCGGCCCCAATATGCACCCACCCCATGAATACGGACCCAGACTTTCAAGGCTCAAGGGCATCCGGCATGGCTTTTTTGGGCGACAGGGCGGGGTGTCTACCGGGCTCTATGACAGCCTCAATCTTGGCAAAGGGTCCGGCGATGACGCGCAAGCGATCCGTGATAATCGAGACCGGGTGACCGAGGCGATGGGCGCGGACCACCTGATCTCCTGTTTTCAAATCCATAGCGCTGATGTCATTACCGTGACCGAGCCTTGGAATACCCGCCCCAAAGGCGATGCAATGGTGACGAAGCAGCCCGGCATCGCCCTCTGCATCCTGACCGCTGATTGCGTTCCAGTGCTGCTGGCGGATGAAGCAACTGGCATAATCGGCGCCGCTCATGCAGGCTGGAAAGGCGCGCTCGCCGGGGTCTGCGAGGCAACGATCAATGCCATGGAGGCCCTCGGCGCAAACCGGGAGGCCATAACGGCAGCCATTGGTCCAGCCATTCAGCAAGCAAGCTATGAAGTCGGCCCGGAATTTCGTGATACATTCGTTGGCGAGAAAGAGTGGACCGACCGCTTGTTCAAACCGGGGCGCGGCGACCGGTTGCACTTTGATCTGACCGGCTATGTGCAAACCATCCTCCAACGCGAAGGCATAAGCGCCGTGGACAATCTCGGTCTCGACACGTGTACGTTAGAAGAAGCCTATTTCTCAAACCGCCGCCGCAATCTTCGCGGCGAGGATGATTATGGCCGCAATGGCAGCGTGATCATGCTGGAAAGTGAGATTCTGTAGCCAGCTTAGGATCAAAGCGCGAAGAACGCTCTTTTGCCTTTAAGACCCAATTGCGGCACCATCCTTGCGTCGTATTGCCAGCACGGTGGGGCGAGGTGGTGTGCCGTCTTTGAAGTCTGGCCAACGTGTTGTTGGTGCTTCGAAGGTGGCTCCATCCCCATCGCCGGGATGCTGAACCGCAACAAACAGGGTGCGGCCATCGTCTGTAAACTTCGGCCCACAAACCTCTGCACCAACTGGAGCCCGGAAGAAGGCCTTGCTGGTGCCGCGCCGATCACCGCCGGTCTCAATGGCCCAGATGCCATCAGAGGCTCCGGTTCTCTCATTGCCGTCCGTTGCAACCCAGAGCCGACCACTTGGATCGACCGCGCAATTATCCGGGCTACCAAACCAACCCTGGTCACTGGTCAACGGGTTCCACACCGCGCCGACTTCGGCGACGCTCGGATCACCGCAACGCACGAGGATTTCCCAGCGGGAAGAGGTTGCGGTGAAGTCCCCTTCTGGCTCAGAAATCTCGATGATATGGCCAAACAGGTTCTCAGCCCGCGGGTTCGCAGCATCGATCTGATCTTCGCGCCTGCGGTGATTATTGGTCAGCATGACCCAAACTTTTCCTGTCGCTGGATCGGGCTCCACATCTTCCGGGCGGTCCATTGGCGTTGCACCAAGCAGGTCAGCCGCGCGGCGCGTCTCGATCAGAACATCGGCCTGTGAGGCAAAGCCGTTTTCCGCTGTCAGTGGGCCTTCACCGTGCTGCAACAGCATCCAGGCGACAGTTCCATCTTCATCGAAGCGCGCGACATACAGCGTGCCGCGATCCAACAGGTCTGCATTTGATGCTGGATTATCTGGCTCGAACCGATCAGCCGTGACGAACTTATAGACATAATCAAAGCGCTGATCATCGCCCATATAGAACACGACACGACCATCAGGGGCGACAACGCTTTCAGCACCTTCATGTTTGAAGCGCCCAAGCGCTGTGCGCTTCTTCGGTGTCGATTTGGGGTCCATAGGGTCAACCTCAACAACCCAACCGAAGCGGTTTGGTTCATTCGGTTCCTGAGCGACATTATAGCGGTCAAAATGGCGCCCCCACTGATACCAGCCACCCGGTACGCCATAACGTTCATGGTTGACCGCTTCAGGGTGGTCTTCAGGCAGCTCGCCAAGGAAATTGCCGTTGAAGTTCTCTTCGGCCATCAACCATGTGCCCCAAGGCGTAATCCCGCCAGCGCAGTTATTCATTGTGCCCGCAACACGCCGACCACTTGGATCAGCGCGGGTTATCAGGCGGGCAGACCCTGCGGCTGGACCTGTAACCTCCATTGGTGTGCGATGCGCTGTGATGCGACGGTTATAGCGACTTCCGACCACGGGCTTCCAGCCATCACTTGTTTCGACGATCTCAACAACGGTACCGCCATGGGCAGCCATCTCGGTCAGACAATGCTCGCGTGTCATCGAAGCAGGGTAATCTGCTGCAACCCCCGGGAGCATCAGTTTTGATGTCACATATTCATGATTGACGCAGAGCAAGCCCCGGGCTTGTCCATTCGCATCATCCCCCAAAGCGACAAAACCGATATAGTCATTATTATAACCAAACTGCTTAAGCTGCTTGTCTTCACTCTGGGCAAGCGGATCAAAGGCCGGGCTGTCATTAAACAGTGGGTCGCCCCAGCGGATCAGGAGGTCTGCTGTATAGTCTTTCGGAATATGATGTGTTTCATCCATCCCGCGTGTGATCTCTTCGAACGCAAATGCCGACGTACTCATTTTCGCTTCGACAAGAGAGGCACTGGTTGCACACCCTGACAAAGCAACACCTGTCGTGGCTGCGAGCCCCCCTAAGAAGCCGCGACGGCTGAGCCGTGCGTCAACGATTTCCGTAATTGTTTTCGCGCCGCGTTGGATGCATGGATTGGTGGTGGTGTTTTCGGACTGATCCATAATTTCATTCCTGAGAGCTTTACCTGTAGCCTATGCTATTCTGGCTACAGTTTTATGGCATTGGGTAGGGCTCTATCTTTGACAAGGCAAGCGAGTAAGCCGCATCGCCTGTATCGTTGAGAACCTCCTCACTGCGTAAGTCTCCTTCAATCCAGTATGGCACCCAAATATCGTTGACCCGAACCGTCGGATCGGCGCGAACATAGATGATTTGATTGGGTGGAGGTGGCGGGGTGTGAATACAGGCACCCATATAGGGCACGAACAAAAAGGATTCATGACGGCGTTTCAAATTGAAGTCGAAAGGGACAACATAGCCAGGAATTCGAACAAGTTGGCCATCAAGTTCTTCAACCGTGTCGAACGTACCAAATTGCGGCATATAGTCGAGTTCGGAACCTTCCTCGATACCTTCAAGTGGCGCGGCATCCGCCAGACGGGAGCTATTGGCCATATAGCGTTGTTCCAGCATTCGATAGAATTCTTCCTGCTGGCGCAACATTTCTTCTTCGGAACCTTCTGGCATCAAGTCATCCCACATAATCGGGAGCGGTTCGCCGGGCTCGATGCCCCAGTATGGTGAGGCCGGAGGGGTCGGTGAGGGAGTGTCCTCTGTATCAGGCTCTACGACGGGTTCTTCAGATGGAGTCTCTGCTGGAGGCGCGCGCTCAAACGCAACAGTTTCTTTGCCTTCCGGGATCGGGGGTGGTGTCTGATCCTGCGCCTCAGAGGCGGGTTGGTTCACTTCGGTCGGGGCGCAAGCTGCAAAGGCCAAGATGGATGCAGTCAGGACCGTCGCCGTCAGCGCATTTATCTTAGACAAAAGCAATGGTCTCTCCCATGGCAGACTCCAAATGTGCATAGGCTTCGGGTTCAGACAGCGCATTCGTAATGAAGACGAGTTGTGAAGCCGCAATTGAGCTTTGTGCGTCGATCTCAGTAAATTGGAAAATGCCGCCTACGCCCTGAACCAGAAGGGTGTCTATGTCACCTTCACGATCAACCCGGACAAGGCCTTTCACACGTAAAAGCTCGGCTCCGTAACGCTCTCCCAGCGCGACAAGCGCCGCTTGAAGTGACGCTCTATCCAGCGGTCTGTCATAGCTCAAGCAGAAGCTGTTTACCCCATGACCATGATGGTGGTGTACGTGATCTTCGGTATGGTTGGACCCTAAGCTATTTTGCGCCCCCGGCTCGGCCTGAAGGGCTTCTTGTGTGGGCTTCAATACCGTTATCGCTGTTGCTTGATCAGAGATTGCAAGCGTAGCCACCGGATTGAAGGCTGTCAGCTGCATTGTGAATTGCTCAAGTTCACGTTTGGAGATTGGGTCTTCAATCAGATCTGTTTTTGAAATCAGAACCCTATCCGCAAGCAGAATTTGCTTACGGCATTCCGGAAACCTTTCGAACCAGTGTTCGCCCTTGATCGCATCGACCAGCGTGACGGTTTGGTCAAATCGGTAAAATGCATTCAGGTCAGCATTGGTTGTCAGGGCATGAACCAGTGACATTGGGTCCGCCAGACCCGTTGTTTCGATGATCAGCTGATGGAAGCGCTTGAGTTTGCCAGCGGCGATATCCCCGGCAAATTCCAAAAGAACATCACGTACATCACCACTGATTGTGCAACACAGGCACCCATTGGTTGTTTCTAGCGCCGCAATATCCCCAGCAAAAGAGACCAGCTCACCATCAACCTGGGTCGATCCATATTCATTGACGACGACCGCAATACTGCCGGGCGGCTGGCTGGTCAGGTAACGCTTCAACAGAGTGGTTTTACCGGTTCCGAGAAACCCTGTCAGAAGGGTAATCGGAATGCGTTCTGACACATGTGTATCAGCCATGGCGAACCCCTCGCTGACTTGAGTAGAGTTGATCATAGATAGGATGAATATCCTCGTGGTGAACCCCTTCCAGCACAAGCACGAGCCGACAAACACCTGTACCGGCAATGGGCGGCGAACGATGTTTCAGCGACAAATCACATGCCTCTGGCCAGAGTTTGCCTTTTAAAAGAACGGGCATACCTGTGGGGATCGTTTCAATATCCTCAGGCTTGTCGCTGGTTGTGATGATCTGCGTTCCCGGTCCCCGATATGTGCAGATCAAACGCGCTTTAACATTATCGATATGAAAGCGACGACACGCATCGTCAGAGACAGCTTCCAGGCGAAGACGCACATACGGTGTTTCCATAATGTCGGTAACACAGTGGGTCAGGTGCGCGACATCCTGGCTAAACCATGACAGCATGGGCGATCTACTGACGCCGGTCGCCTCAAATGTGTCCATGATAAAAGCGGCCGCATCTACCGACTTCAGCACAAATGATCCTTCGGGAAACGCAGACGTGTGGAAAGCAGCAAGCCAGTTTTGAATGCCGTGCGGCAGTTTTCGGCTCCAGACGACAGCTTCGGTCAAAGGATCAAAGAGCGCTTCGAGCTGGTCCAACTGCGCGATATACTGAAGCGGCAAAGTACTTTCTGGCCTTGGCAGAGCTTCTTGGTTTGTCGGGTTTGTTTTCAAGGTCACGCTCGGAAATCCACTTATTCGTAAGGTTCCATTGCTTTGCCCTCAGAAGGCCAAAATGTCGACAAAAATTGTTATGTTATACAGTATCTTTTCTAACTTGATCACAAGCTACCTATGCTTGCTAAACGCACTTCAAGCATAGAAACTCTAAGCCAGCCAACACACAGGTTGTAAAAGGGGAATCAGTTTGCAGCTTAAGCCAAACCAACCTCAATCGCACGGACGACGATATCCGTTCGATTTCGAGCATTCAGCTTGTCACTGATCGAGCGCAAGTGAAGCTTCACTGTCGTCTCGGCAATATCGAGCGCCAGAGCAATTTCCTTGTTCGAATTGCCCTGCCGCAATTGTCCAAGCACTTCTGTTTCGCGATCTGTCAAAGCAACATGATTAGCATCTGACGGGCCAACAGGCGCGCTGCCAAGATAGGCCGCAGGAACATAGGTTTCACCGCAAGCCACCAAACGAAGCGCATTGATCAGGGACTTCCCCGTGAGCGTTTTGGGCACAAAACCTTTGACGCCAATCTTCAATGCCGCCTGCACATCAGCCTTGCTGGCATTGCCGGACATAATCATGATCGGGCTATCCCCAACGGCCTGTAGCATCTTCTGGACACCGACCAACCCATTCATACCCGGCATCCGCAGGTCGAGGATAACAGCATCGAAATCGCTGACCCCACGGGCAGCAGCAAGCGCCTCTGGCAAATCCTTGACGGCTGTCAGCTCGAGATCAGGCTCGTCCATGCGCAACAAAGCGCCAATGGCATCCCGAACCAGATCATGGTCATCGGCAAGGAGTACTTTCATTCGGTCATATTCCGGTATTAGCTGATTGTGTCTATCAGAAGATGGTGAAGCCTTTCTTGAACGGTAAAGTTGAATTTTGGAACGCTTGATCATTTGTCAGTGATGAGCAGAGCCACCCCCATGACTGA
Organism: Hyphomonas sp. FCG-A18; assembly: GCF_045287255.1. GTDB lineage: Bacteria > Pseudomonadota > Alphaproteobacteria > Caulobacterales > Hyphomonadaceae > Henriciella. The sequence goes on along the minus strand of NZ_CP137142.1, from coordinate 51,835 downwards.
TGGGGCATCGCGCGAGAGGCTGACCTGAACAGGGTTTGCCTGTGCTTCGATGGCCTCCAGCTCCATTTCGGCAACCCTCAGCGTAACAGGTCGCGCCGGGATATCATCAATATAGAAATACCCATCATATTCTGAGGTCGCTGTTGCAAGAACCTGACCTGCCTCATCAACAGCCTCGATCAGGACACCAGAAACAGGGGTTTCATGGGCACCATTCTGAAGCTTAACGGTGCCATCAACATCACCAGTCGCAGTGAGTGGGAAAGCAACATCGACGATACGTCCTGGACGCGGAGTGACGCTAAAACCAGCTTGCGTAGGCTTCAGATAAGGATCATCCAAAGTGGACTGTTTGAGCTCAATATTGACTTGGTAGCCTGGCTGCAAATCACCCAGAACTGCTCCACCATTTTCATCTGTCTGCTCTGCCCGCAAGGACTGATCAACAATGAAGCCAGCACCCGGCATGGCAATATCGCCTTCGTCAAAACGACCATCATCATCCAGATCATCATAGACAAAAGCTCTCACTGCCCCGCTCCGGCTTAGGCCGGGAGCGGCCATAGCGTAACGACCACGCGATGGATCATTGAACAAAGAGAAGGATAAGCGCAAACCTGCTGTCACCGCGCCATCCTGATCCGTTCCGGCGTTTGCCGATAGGACAAAGCGATCAAACGCTTTTGAATAGCTGGCATTCAAACTATAGGCCGAGGATTCCATGTCACGACTGACGGCAACTTGTCCGAAACCCTTGCGGCCGAACCGTTTCTGCGCAGCCAGTGCAAGTGTCTTAACATCCAGACCATCCTGCAAGGAGTATGTCATCGCCCCGCGAACCCGCAGGCCCTTAAAAGATCGACTAAGTAGTACATCGCCCAATATGTCTGTATCAGCACCACCTGCGCCAGAAGCGCGACGACTATACCGCAGCGCATGGCTCCAGCGTGTTGCACCATAGGCCCCCGCCAAACGCGCACTCGCATGAAACTCTTTCCGTTGATCCTGAAATTGCGCCCACTCTATGCGGGTCCGCAGAGCGCTCAAGCCACGTCCGATACCAAGGTCAAGCGATGTGTCATATGTTAGCAAGGCCGAGCGGACCATTCGCTGGTCCCCAAATCCGGTAACTGGCGTTTCCATGCCGCCAAAATCGCTAAGATTGAACTTGAGCTGCCCACCCCGGTCATTCAGACGCTTCTGAAGCGCCGCGCTAAGCGCTGGGCGTCCTGCACCATCACTGGCAACGCGCAACACACCATATGTATCGAGCACTGACCCTGACAGACTAGCACCCACACCTGTTACCCCGTCCTCGGCCGATATGATGCCATCAATTTGTACGCTCGCCTGATTAGACAAACCATACCGCACTGAAGCATAGGCGGAAGGAACCGCCGAGGCAGACGCTCCATCTTCGACAACACCTTCCGCAGACACAAAACCGAAACTGTATTGAAGCTCATTTTCTGGGCAGAGCTCTGAACCGACCATGATTTTGACAACCCGATCTTCGCGCTCACCATATGGGCCAAACAGCTTTACTGTCAGACGGTTGTATCCTGGGCGAAGGATAACATCGGAAAAGACATAGTCGCCATTCTCGTCAGCTTCAGTCACAAAACTCATCAACTGTTCGCCATCATAAAGCTCAGCTTCCCAGCCGTTTGGCAGTGGGCCACGAATGTCTGTGACATCGAAAACACTGGCGGAAACTGTTGGCTGGTTTGAAACAGTTATGCCCTGGGCAAGACCCGATTCACTAAGCAAGGGCAGCCTCGCCGCCACAACATCCCCAATCTCAAAGCTGCGCGCTTTTAGAGGACCAAGCTGATCCGCTTTTGAAAACATCCGCCCAAGGGTCAGGCGTGGACGCCCATCACCGCTATATTGCAAGCGGCCCGTCATTTTCAGGACATCACCTGCAAGCTCTATGGACCCAGTGGTTTCAACACCGCCCTCAGGGGCCAATTGCAGGTCCAGCCCGATGTCCGCGGTTGGAAAGCTCAACCACTCATAAGGCATATCAATTACAGGATAATCTGGCTGCGTCGTCTGCGTGGTAGAAATTTGCTTTCTCAAAGCATCACGCTCCAGTCGCGCTTCAATCGGCAAGACTTCTCGAGGTGTGAGAACCACGGAAAGGACACCTAAACGATATTCAAAGTCGATCGGCAGGAGATTGGAAAGATCAGCGAGTGACAAGCACCAACCATCATCTGTCAGAGTCGGCTGAATATTGGCGGTATGGGTCCCGAACTGCGCTACTCTTTGGTTGAAATCCACGAACAAGGCGCGGTCTGGGCGAATAAACCAGCCTTGGAAAGTGTCTCCCGATAGTTCACCGGGCACCTCCAAAGCTTCAAACAGAGCGGAGACAGGTAAACACAGACCTGTCTCGGTTTTGAAGGCTGTCTGGGTCTTGATAAGCTCAAAATCCGCTAAACGAACCTCAACCAGCTCAATATCGTCGCGCCCAGGAGCTTTATCGGTGCCGCTATCGATTGTTTCCTCATCCTCTCCAAACAGGATCGCGAAAGGGTCAGGGCTTTGTGACTGAGCAAGTCCGGCTGTGCTCAGCACCAGAAAAAAGGATGCAAGCAGGGTACGCAGCATGGCGGTCATCCTTCCTTCTGGGGTGGGTGGACGGGTGTGAGACGGCTTAGTTCAGGACAGTGCGCATCTCAGCGAAGGTTTCCGGGGCGCTCGGATCAGACGAAACATACGCTATCCGGATCGGCTTCCCGGTGAGCTCTGCTCGTACAACATCCGGCAGAGGCAACATCACATCGCGATGGGTATTGGGCGTGTAAACTGCGATGCCTCTAGCGAAGTAAACTGGCTCACGCTGTCCCTCGACGAAGATCTGAATATCGCCAAATATCGACTTTGTGCCTTGGCGGTTCAGACGCGCGACCAGAATGCTCTCGGCCTCGTTATCACTAGGCTTGATCGTCGCGCTGTCCATTTCCACAGTCGCATCAAGCTCGCCGACGCGTACGATAATCGGAATGGTCAGAGAGCGTATCGCGATCAGCTCGATTGAAATGTCCTCACCGCCTGCGTTTGCAGCGCTGCTCAAGGTGCGGCCTGCACTGGTTGGCGCAGACATGACGCGCAAGTGTGAGCGATACTCACCGACCTCTAGGCCAGACGTGTTTGCAGAGACACGAATGGTCTGGCGGGCTCCCGGATCAAGCATGATACGGCGTGGCGAATAGCGAACAAAATCCTTGGCGAATTGCTCATTCTCACGGGTTTCTTCGGCCAACTCCATCGCACCTGTTTCCAGCATACGGCGGTTCTCAACGCTGATGCGGTATGCCGCTTCTTCGACCCCCTTGTTGACGATCACCAGTTCCGCCGAGCGTTCACCCTTTTCAAGGACGACCCGTGTTGGCGCGATCATAACTTCCGCCAGTGAGCCGAAAGGCAACACGTACAGGGCGAGAACGGTGATGGTGATGAACTTAATGATCTCTGTCATGGTGTCTCTGGGCAGAGCCCATCTCCTTATTGATATTCAAATGTCAGGGTGAATGTGCCGACATAGTCGCCACGGGGCTGATTGGGTTTGACGTGCAGGATGGCGCCAACGTTGAAGCGGGAAATCCCGTTCGTCCGCAGCCGTTGCCAACCGCGCCAGGTGCTGTTGTTGCCGCTACCTGCACCGAAGAAGGTATCAACGGTCATCTGGTTGCCTGCGCTATCAGAAATCTGAACAGAGCCGGGGTCGGAGATGGACACGATCCGATTAGGTTCGCCAATCACGGTGAAGCGCGCGCGGGTCCCCGGTTCAAAGCATGTCAGGGTAGGGCCGCATTCAGAATCATTATTCTTGCCGCGATTGGTCTTGACGGTGCCAAACTCTGTCAGGCTTGGGGCAATGGTTCCGAAGTAGAGGTCCTGGCGCTTGATAACCCGCAATCCATTGATCACAATCGCGCCGGCATTGCCTTCAAACTCAGGGTCGGCCGAGCCGCCATCTTGAGCAAATGCTATGGGTGAAACCTGGCTGAAAGCGGCAGCGAGGACTGATGAAATAAAACATACACGTAAGGTCATTGCTTCGCCTCCAGGTTGAAGAAAAAAGGGGGGGAAGGAACAGCACCTCAAAAGAGCCTCCAGTGCTGTTCCTTCGGGAAAAGTTGAGCCTTACTGGTACTCAACTTCGACAACGAACGTACCTGTGTACTCGCCCGATGCCTGATTGGCCGCGACACTCAGGGTACCGCCTACGGTGAACGTATCGGTTCCCGCGACCAATGTTCCGCCTGACTTGGATCCTGTGAAAGAATCGACTGTCATCGCAGCGCCTGCACCATTGCTGATCTGGATCGAGTCCGGCAGCTGAATTGTGTAGGAATGATCAGCTTCACCAGAAACGTTGAATTCAGCGGCTGTGTGATCGTCTGTGAGACAGGTCAACTCAGCACCACAAGCTTTGGCTCCAGCTGGGGAAACAACAACCTGGTCACCTGCTGTCAGGCTTGGAGCAATCGTACCGAAGTACAGGGCTGTAGAGTTGCTGATTTGCAGGGGTGCGATGATCTTTGCACCAGCGTCTGCATCGACTTCAGCCGCAAAAGCTGGGGTTGAAAGGGCAACTGCCGCAGCAGCCATGGCGATATATTTCATGCGGTTCATAAGAACTCTCCATTTTGCATTCGGCTGCGACGGGATTGTCGTTCCGATGCATTGGAGAATGCCAGCGTCCGGCACGCTTATCTGCTGACCAAACGGTGTGCTGCGCCTATCGTTTAGGTATTTTCACCTATCGAAAGGTCAGGTTCAGTATCTTTTGGAGAGAAAGGCGGCCTAAAAGGCCTAGCCGTTAACCACGCAAGGCCGATTGGATCGCATCATCGAGATCATGCGCGGCAATGGGTTTTCTAAGAATGGCGGCATATTTTGGGTCGGGCTTTATATAACCGGCTTGGCCCGAATAGATTATGACAGGTAAATCCGCGCGCAATGTCTTAACCCTATCGGAGAAATCATCCCCGCGGATATGCGGCATGGTCAAGTCCGTGAGCACAAGGTCCACGCGATAGGCGTCATCCTCGAGCAAGGCCAGCGCCTTGCGTGGATCATGCCGCAATTCACATGAGTATCCGAGATTCTTCAAGGTCGAGGCAATCACCTCACCCATCATCGCCTCATCTTCAACTACGAGAACATGCGGGTTCTGACCATCATGGCTTGAAGCGGGCATCATGTCTGGCTCTGAGTTGGGCGTTGCATTCTTCTCAACACCTTCGGCTTTGAAGCTCAACCGGAATTGCGTGCCATAGTCCAGGCGGCTCATGACCTCGATGAAGGCCGTACCCGACTCAACCAAAGCCGTTAGAGAGAGCAGCCCAAGGCCCGACCCCTTAAGGGTTGATTTCGTTGTAAAGAAAGGCTCGAAAATCTTATCCAGTTTCTCTTGTCGAATACCTGTTCCCGTGTCGCAGATTTCGATAATCCACTCATAGTTTGCACTCGGCTCACCAAGACTGACATAAGCGGTCTGCTCATCGAATGGGTCCGTTGGCGAGTCCGTGACCCGGATTAGGAGTTCACCCTCCTCCCCCATAGCTTCAAATGCATTCTTGCTGATGTTCAGCAAGCATCGAGACAGGGTGACCTCATTGGCCTGCACCCTCGCCGACGTAGGGATGTCAACATCCATTGTAATTCCGGGCGGGCGGATGGCTTGTGCTATTGAGACGCCGGTTCGCACAAGGCTCGCCAGGTCAACTTCATCGAGCGTATTGGTGTCATTGATGCGCTCGAGTTCAAGTGATCGGATAACCCCTGCGGCCTGATCCGCCGCCTGACTGATCCGCTCGGCATATTTGAAGGGTTCAGAGGCTTCATCAAGATTGCGCTGGATCAATACAGCATAGCCGGAAATCGCGCCAATCAGATTGTTAAAGTCATGTGCAACAGCATTGCCGACCGTGAACAAGGCCGCTTCCTGTTCCGCTTTCTGTAATCTCTGCTCAAGCTCCCTGGCCCGGATCAGATTGGCGCGTCGCTTGGTAATATCACGTGTGGCACAGATTAATCCACCATCGGGCAACGCCGTCAGGGCGATATCCTGAAGCACATAATCCCCGGTTTTTGCCTGTCCTGTTGTCTCACCACTCCAGAAACCATAGCGGCCAAAGTCCGGCATGATCTGTTTGTCAAAGCGCTTCAGCTCTTTGGCGCTGTAAAGAATTGACCAGGATTGCCCGATCAGCTCGTCAACCTCATAGCCAAACATCGCGGCATGCGCCTTGTTCATGAAGACGAACAGGCCGTCTGCATCGGTTAGCGCAATGCCGTCCGATGCACTTTGAATTGCCGTAACGAGTGATCGCGCGCGCTTGGCTTCAGCTTCGAGCCGCTGATTTGCATCAAAGAGCTGGGATGATTTCTCTTCCAGAAGGCGCTCGGCTTCTTCTCGTGCCCGCCGTTCACGATTGAGTTTTCGCTCTAGCCGAGCGAGCTCATCACTATGCTGAGGCTTGCTTGTCGCCATGATTGACCGTGACCATAAACGCGGCATGTGTGCCATCCGAGGCATGATCATAGCGGTGAAGGGCTGAATTTGCCTTAACACCATAATGGTCAAATGCGCCGAGAATTAACCCTTCAGCAAGATCAGCAAACGGACGGGATGATCGATAGATCAGCTTCACCGACCGATCGCCATCGCGGTCCTCAACATCAAACTGGGGAAGCTCGGTATTGGAATAAAGCTTCCTGACATCGCGGTGGATAACCGACTCAATCCCTGACAGCATATCGATACAGGATGAAAAACTGGCGACCATTTCCGCATGTGCTGAGGCCAAAACGTGGAACAGGTATTCGCCGAACTCACGTACGAGAATGTTCACGGGCGTCCCTGTTTCTTTTGCAACGTGGACGGCCATGGTCAGCATGTCTGAATGTGGATAATCTCCGACAGACGTATAAGCCCCACCTGTCGATAGCCCCTCAAGATTGAGTGTGCTGTCGATCAGGTCTTCGGACCAGCGTTCTTCAACAAAGGCCTCAAACGCTTTGAATACAGCACCTTTCACGGACAACTCCTTTTTTTCCGATGTGCCATAGTCACACCTGAAGCGCTAGCTGACCATAAGGGGCAGGACCCTGACCAAAAGTATAGGGTGGGCCCGTTCTACAGATTGAAGACCCGGCGCGCATTGCCGAACAGGAAGGCATCCTTTTGGGCATCGCTTAAGCCGAGCTTATCAAGCTGCTCCAGGCATCGCTGCGGCGAGAGCATGGGCCAGTTGGTGCCAAACATGACACGACCAGCTCCAACCCCTTTCATATACTCTACAAAGCTCGCAGGCAGTCGGTGGACCGCATAGGCTGAGGTATCGACATAAAAGTTGGGGAATTTGATGGTCAGCGAGATCAGTTCATCAATCCATGGAAAGCCAACATGGCCACCAACAACGACCAGTTCAGGGAAGTCTAGCAGGACGTCTTCCAGATAAGGGATCAGCCGCCCTGTCTCTGACCGTAACAGCGGCCCTGTATGGCCGATCTGTGTACAGAACGGGACGCCCGCCTCAATGCAAGCCGCGTAGACCGGATAGTAACGCCGATCATTCGGTGGCAGGTCCCAAAGCCAGGGGACAATCCGTACACCAACAAACTTCTCCCCATCGACCCATTTGCGAATATCGCGCACCGCTTGCATCGGATTGGTCAGGTCCACGGTCGCCAGTCCGCGAAAGCGATCCGGAGCGGCATCAATCTGCGCGTCGACCTCTGCATTACTGATATAGGAGCCCTGCGGCCCATGCCATGCCGCCAGAAGGCTGATGTCGACATCCGCGGCATCCATCGCCTCCAGAGTCATCTCAACACTGGGAATAAGGGGCTTGTCTGTCCGGTTTGTCCACCGCAGCAAAGTCGCAAGCCATGGCGCATTCGCCATTCTTTCAGTTGTGATCTGGGACCAGACGTCTATCGCACCCATAACAGCTCCTTGAGCAATAACTACATATGTGTAGTATATGCTTCGAGCAGGAGTGTCAATCGACCGGAGTTTTCATGTCAGCCTCAAAACATCGCCTTTATTTCCTGCTTCAGCGGGCCGCGCATGTCCTGAAGAAAGAGGCTGATGCTGCGCTATCGGAGGCTGGCGGCATGACCACATCACAGGCGGCTGTGCTCGCAATCCTACGCAGCGAAGGCCCCTCCACCCAGCGTTTCCTTGCCGACAAGTTGCAGCAACGAGAGAGCGCCATCACCACAATGGCCGATCGCTTGTTGAAAGCGGGCTATGTCACGCGGGCGCGCTCCCCCACCGATGGGCGCGCATGGCTCTTGGCCATGACAGAGACTGGCCATGATGCGCTGGAAGCCATCCGGGAGCCCTTCCAGGCTATCAATGCCGAACTGGATCAAGCCTTTCCAAACAAAGACATGGATACCCTCGCCAGAGGGCTCACGCAGATTATTGATCAACTCAACAAATCAAAGCCCTGAGGCAACAGCAAAATTCTCTCAGAATTGCTGATGAATCCTCTCGCCATCGGAAAGAAAAAGCTCTAGATAGCGACCCACTGCGGATGTGGCGAAATTGGTAGACGCACCAGATTTAGGTTCTGGCGCCGCGAGGCGTGGGGGTTCAAGTCCCTCCATCCGCACCATTCAAATCTAGTTATAAAACAAGATTTGGATGCTCCCGACAGGGAGCTATCCCTTAATCTCAGATCGCGTCCAGCGCCTGCATCAGGTCTCGTTTGAGGTCATCAACGCCTTCCAAGCCAACCGACAAACGGATCCAGCTTTCATCCAGCCCCATTTCCGCCTGCTCTTCCTCGGACAGTGCCCGATGCGTTGTCGAACAGGGGTGGCAGGCCAGAGACTTGGTATCACCGAGATTGTTGGAGATATCGACCAGCTTCAGCGCATTGAGAACACGAAAAGCTTCCGCGCGCGCACCTTTGATCGAGAAGGCAATCAAGGTGCCCCCACCCTCCATCTGCTTCTGGTGGATCGCATGGTGGGGGTGATCGCTGCGCCCAGGATAGTGCACTCTGGCAACACTTGGGTGCTCAACCAAAGCATCGGCCAGACTTGCCGCGGTCGCACTCGCGGCGCGAACCCGCAAGTCCAGCGTTTCGAGCCCTTTCAGAACGACCCAGGCATTAAATGGCGAAGCCGCAGGGCCAGTATGGCGCAGCCATGGGTCGATGAATTCTTCAATAAATTCGCTCCGCCCCAAAATCGCGCCGGCGAGAACCCGGCCCTGTCCGTCCATGTGCTTAGTTGCAGAATAGACGGCAATATCAGCGCCAAGCTCCAGCGGCTTCTGCAGAACAGGCGTCGCGAACACATTGTCGACCACCAAAAGCGCGCCAGCCTTATGCGCCAGCTCAGCCACGGCAGCGATGTCGACCGCCTCAAGCAGAGGATTAGACGGACTTTCAATGAGGACCAGACGAGCCGGGCGCGACAAAGCCTTCTCCCAGGCGGCCATATCATTGCCATCGACAAATTCTGTTTCTACACCATAGCGCGGCAGGATGGTTGAGCAGATATGCCGGCATGAGCCGAACAGGGCTTTCGCCGCCACGACGCGGTCGCCGGCGCTACACGGCGCGATCAAGGCCGTTGAAATCGCCCCCATCCCACTCGCTGCAATCCGGCAGGTCTCGGCCCCTTCCAGAAGCGCCAGGCGCTCTTCCAGCATCCGAACCGTCGGGTTGGCATAGCGTGAATAGACATAACCCTCTTCATCACCGCTCATCCGCGCAGCCGCCTGCTCAGCGCTGTCATAGGCATAGCCAGAGGTCAGAAAGATCGCTTCGGACGTTTCACCATGCTCAGAGCGCATGGTCCCGCCACGCACCAGCTTGGTGGGCAGGGTCCAGTCATTTTCAGTGCGCTTTGTCATCGGCTTATCCTTGCAATTCCAGCGCATGGTCATAAGCCTCTCTACAAACAGGAATCAAGTGATGGTTGATGGAAATAAAGGCGTTCTGTCCGATACAGAACTGACAGGGCTTTTTGAAACGGGTGCGATCCGCAGCGATAACCCGCTCGACAGCGATCAAATTCAACCCGCCAGCCTGGATTTGCGCCTCGCCTTTGATGCCTATCGCATCCGCGCCAGCTTCCTGCCCGGACAAGGGCGCAGTGTTGCCGATGTCTTGCAGGAGCCTGGGATTGAGCTCCATCGGATCGAACTGACCCCGCAAGGCGCGGTGCTTGAAACCGGATGCGTCTATCTCGTACCGCTACAGGAAAGCCTGCGCTTGCCTGCAGGCATTTCCGGGCGCACCAACCCGAAAAGCTCAACTGGGCGGATTGATGTGTTCACACGCGTGGTGACCAATAAATCCAAAGCCTTTGATGAGGTGCCTACGGGCTATTCTGGTCCGCTTTGGCTGGAAATCAGCCCACGGACCTTCCCGATCCTTGTCCGGCCCGGCGATCGCCTCGCTCAATTGCGTCTGCGCCGAGGGAAGTCAGAAGAGACCAGCGAGAAGACCGTTTCGATTGATCTGGAGCAGCCTGAAGGCCAACCCGTGGGATGGCGCGCCAAGCGCCATGGCGGCCTGATTGATCTGCGCGGGATCGGCAAACATGATGTTACGGCCTTCTGGGAGCCACTCTATGCCCGCGCCGGGCGGCTCGTCCTTGACCCGGAAGAGTTTTATATTCTCGCCAGTCGGGAGGCGGTAAAGGTTGCCTCCACCAAAGCCGCAGAAATGGCCCCAATTGCCCCAGAGCTTGGCGAGTTCCGCGCGCATTATGCCGGGTTCTTCGATCCCGGGTTCGGGACCAATAAAGGCGGCAGCCGCGCGGTTCTTGAGGTTCGCTCACGTGATGTGCCCTTCATCCTCGAACATGGGCAGCCCGTCGCCAAACTCGTTTACGAGCCGATGAGTTCAAAACCCAAAGCGCTCTATGGGGGCAAGATGAGTAACTATCAGGGCCAGGGCCTAAAGCTGAGCAAGCATTTCGCCGCTCCCTAGAAAACAATCTGTAAAGCTTGCTTGACATGTCAACCTCACTTGTCTAAATGACGAGTAACATTGACATGGAGAAGGCTATGACTCAACGTACCTATAAAGATGCGAAGCGGCGTTATCACACCGTCTTCTGGCCCCTAATGGGGCTGTACATGACCGTAGTTATAAGCGGCAGCGCCTATATGGGGTTTTCCGGAAACGACACGCTCTGGCTTAAAGCAGCGCTTGGCATTGGCATGGGTCTTCCCATGGTCGGTGTGCTGTTTGTCATGGTGCGGTTTTTTGAAGAAGCGGATGAATACACCCGCCTGCTTCACTTCCGCAGCTTTGCCTATGCAACGGTTTTAACCGTTGGCGCAGTCGCCCTGTTCGGAGCTTTGCAGATGTTCAAAGCCATCGGTCCCATTGAAGTCTTCTGGTTTGTCCCGGTATTCTTTCTGGCCTACGGGCTGATCTACCGCGTCCTAGGCGGACAGGATTGTCTATGAAGAATCGTCTCAAAGTTCTCCGTGCCGAGCATGGCTGGAGTCAGGCAACACTGGCCGACCATCTGGGCGTCTCTCGTCAATCGGTTAATGCGATTGAGACCGGGAAGTATGACCCCTCTCTACCTCTCGCTTTCGCGCTGGCGCGCCTGTTTGGATGCGCAATTGAGGATATCTTCGAGGATGACACACCGACAGCAGAAGCTGCAGAATAATCCCACTTGGCGGCTCTCTCAGGAGCCGCTATCCCCTGATCAATCGCGGGTGTAGCTCAATGGTAGAGCAGCAGCTTCCCAAGCTGACGACGAGAGTTCGATTCTCTTCACCCGCTCCAGTTATGCTTACAGGATGAATTTTGACAGGTCCGCATTGCCGACCAGATCGGACAATTGCGCGCGCACATAGTCGGCCGTGATCGTCACGGTCTCGCCTTTACGATCCGGGGCGGTAAAACTGATCTCATCCAGCAGGCGTTCCAGAACGGTCTGCAAGCGCCGTGCGCCAATATTCTCAACCGTATCATTCACTTTCACGGCAAGGTCAGCCAGCGCATCAATCGCCTCTTCCTCAAAGGTGAGCGTGACACCTTCGGCTTCCATCAGCGCCTCATGCTGGCGGATCAGGCTGGCCTCCGGCTCGACCAGAATGCGACGCATATCATCCCGGCTGAGCGCCGATAGCTCGACCCGGATCGGCAAGCGCCCCTGCAACTCAGGCAAAAGGTCAGACGGCTTGGCCACGTGAAACGCGCCTGAGGCAATGAACAGGATATGGTCAGTTTTCACCGGGCCACGCTTGGTGGAAACGGTTGTCCCCTCGATCAGCGGCAGAAGATCACGCTGCACGCCTTCGCGGCTGACATCGGCACCTGAGCGGCCTGCACTTCCAGCGACCTTATCAATCTCATCCAGAAAGACGATACCGTCCTCTTCGACAGCGCGGATGGCTTCACGGGCAATGGCATCGTCATCGATCAGCTTGTCAGCCTCTTCATCGATTAGCGGCTGGTAGGCATCGCGAACGGTTGTGCGCACCCGCTTGGTCCGCCCACCCATCGCCTTGCCCAGCATATCCGACAGGTTGATCATGCCCATCGAGCCGCCACCACCGGGAAGATCCATCATCGGCATGGCATTGCCTGTATCGGCAAGGTCAATATCAACTTCCTTATCGTCGAGGTCGCCTTCGCGCAGTTTGCGCCGGAACACTTCGCGAGTGGAGGATTGGGCATCTTCACCTACTAACGCATCAAGCAGGCGCTTCTCGGCCGCGTCCTGAGCCTGATCTTCAACGGTCTTGCGCTTGGTGTCGCGGATCATCCCGATTGCCGCTTCCACCAGATCCCGAACAATCTGCTCAACATCCCGGCCGACATAGCCGACCTCAGTGAACTTGGTGGCTTCAACTTTCAGGAAGGGCGCGCTCGCCAGTTTTGCCAGGCGCCGGGAGACTTCGGTTTTACCAACCCCGGTTGGTCCAATCATCAGGATATTTTTCGGCGTGATCTCCTCACGTAGACCTTCCGGAGCCTGTTTGCGGCGCCAGCGATTGCGCAGAGCCAGCGCAACCGCGCGCTTGGCATCCTTTTGGCCGACAATATGGCGATCAAGTTCCGAGACGATCTCGGCAGGGGTCAGGGTCGTCATGCAAAAAACCTTCGTCGAAGTCAGGCGGGCTCAGCCGGGAACAATTTGTTCCATGTGCCGCCTTTCGGGAAGAATACAAGCACTGCTCTGCGCGCCGTCTTCCATCCGGCTCCAAGCAGGACAACGCCTGTTCCAATCAAAATCGTCACGGTGATGAAGATATTTGAGGTCTCAAGCCCGGCGCGATCCAGCACAAAGCTGAGCATCGCAATAAACGTTATCAAGCTGGCCGCAATCAAAGCTCGGCGGTTTAGCGCAAGAGAAACGATCCCGATCAATAAGAGCACGATCAGGAGCGTAATCCCTTGCGTTGCATTATCTGTACCTGATGTCGTTGACCCGGACAGAATGTTTGATCCCGTCACGATCGTACTAATCCCCCAGATAACCTGCGGGGCCGCTGCCAGGTGCAACCAGAACGCATTGTCGGATGGCTTTCGAATCCGCTCTGGGTCCTGCATGTCAAACCAGATCGCGGCCGCGAGCGTCAGCAAGCCCATAGAGAAGAAAGCCGTACCGCCAAGGATTAAACCCGTATCCCCAAAAAAGCCGAGGAATGTATAGACCGCGCCAGCGATAGAAACTGCCATGACTGCGAGCGAAAACGGCAACCGAAACCGGAAGAAAACAAGTCCCGCCGCGGCAAAGGCAGAAAGGCAGGCAACAATCCCCAACTCTCCACCAAGAGACGGCAGACTGGCCGGATTAAAACTGTCGGAGAATTCAATATTCTTTGTTGTGGCATAGAATGCCGTCAGGCCGAGAGAAATAAAGCCGGCAAAGGCCAGTGTCAGCGCCATACTCGGTAAAAGCAGACGTCTGCGGCCACAGAAGTATTCCAGAAGCCCCCAAGCCACGCTGCCTATAACCAACGCACTCATGACCCCTGCCATCAGACTGCCTGCGGCCAGACTTGGTGCGGCAATCATACCGACCATAGTGGTGATCCCAATGAACAGGATGACCAGGCCAATCGTAATGAAAATGTCGTTGAAATTGGCCAGAAAACGCAAGTTTTCCTGGCCGATGGCCTGACCTTCGGCGTCATCATGGCGGGAAATCAGGAAAGCCTCCAAGCGTGAGGCCTGGTCTGCGCTCAAGACGTTTGCCCCGACAGCGGCTCGAAGGTCAGCGCGATCAAACATCCATCACCTCCACAGTGAAATGGGCATTGGTATAGACACAAATATCGGCTGCGATTTGCATCGCCTTGCGGCCGAGTGTTTCGGCGTCTTTTTCATAATCAATCAGCGCCCGCGCCGCCGACAGCGCGTAGTTTCCGCCTGAACCGACCGCCACAACCGGATATTCCGGCTCCAGCACATCGCCTGAGCCCGTGATCACCAGGGTTGTTTCCTTGTCCGCAACGATCAGCAAAGCTTCAAGTTTCTGCAGATACTTCTCTGTGCGCCATTCCTTGGCCAGCTCAATGGCCGCGCGCTGAAGCTGATTTGGGAATCGCTCCAGTTTTTGTTCCAAGCGCTCAAACAGCGTAAAGGCATCAGCCGTCGCTCCAGCAAAGCCGGCAAGAATATCGCCGCCACCAATCCGGCGAACCTTGCGCGCATTGCCCTTCATAACCGTCTGGCCCATTGAAACCTGACCATCCGACAGCATTGCAATCTGAGTATCTGTGCGAACGGCCAGAATGGTTGTGCCATGCCAGCCGGGAGCGTTATCAATATCGTTTCTCATCGATTATCGATATGAAGGATATAGGCTGAAATTGCAAGGGCAATCTTGTGCTAGCCTGCTTTTCGCACCTTCCCCAAGCCCAACATAGACGCCAGTTCCTCAACGGGGACAGGCTTACTGAAATAGTAACCCTGCCCGATATGACAGCCACGCTTTGCCAGATATTGCGCCTGCTGGGCGGTTTCGACACCCTCGCCGACAATCTCCATCTTCAGTGTCTTGGCCATGCCCAGCATCATCTCCACAATCGCATTGGCTTGTGGGTCATGCGGGGTACCGCCGACAAATTGGCGGTCAATCTTGAACGTATCGAACTGAAACTGGGTCAGGATTGCCAGGTTAGAATGACCGGTCCCAAAATCGTCAACAGCAAGCTTGACCCCAAGCTTGCGGAGCGGGGCCAGAATAGACCGTACTTTTTCCGGCTGGGTCACCGCAACGCTTTCTGTAATTTCCAGTTCCAGAAGGCGCGGTGGTAACCCACTATCAGCAATGGCTGACAGGATCATCTGCGTCAGCCTTTCGTCATTGAACTGGATCGGAGAAACATTAACGGCCAGATTGACCGACTGCCCCTGATTCATCCAAT
Source organism: Hyphomonas sp. FCG-A18 (assembly GCF_045287255.1). Taxonomy (GTDB): domain Bacteria; phylum Pseudomonadota; class Alphaproteobacteria; order Caulobacterales; family Hyphomonadaceae; genus Henriciella. The sequence continues at coordinate 36,444 of NZ_CP137142.1, read as the reverse complement.
CGGCAGCATCCTTGGTGGCCTTGCGCATGATTTGTTCGCCAATCTCATCAATCAGACCCAAATCTTCCGCCAGACCAATGAAGACATTCGGGGAAGCCAAGCGGCCAGAGGCAAGCTTCCATCGGGCGAGCGCCTCAACCCCGTGAATCCGTCCAGTGCGCAGATTGATCTTGGGTTGATAGACGGGAATAAAGGCATTTGCTTCAAGCGCCTCACGCAGTTCAATCTCCAGCTTGCGCCTGGCATCATTCTGCCGATCAAGCTTGGGCGAATAGAACATATAGCCGGACTTGCCGTCCGTGGTCAGGCTCTGCAATGTGATCTGCAAAGCATGGAAGACACGTTGCACCGTATCGCCATCGTGCGGGATCAACGCAATTGAACCTGCGATCTCAGGCGTCAGGGAAACATCGCCAATCTCTAATACCTTTGACAGATCAGCACGCAAAGCACGGACAAGAACCGACAGATCATCGCGCGAGGTTAAACCTGAAACAAGGATGGTGAAGGTCTGCTCCCCGGTTCGGGCAAAGGCCTCCATATGCAGCCCGTTGGCCATGACGTCCGGATCGGAAACAGCCGCCTTAACCTTTTCGCCAATGATCCGAATAGCCGTTTCGGCATCGCCATAATTGAACCGATTACGCTGTGATGGCCAATTATCGATCCGCAGCATCAGAACAGCATAGGGGGTCTCTTCAGTGGCCAGATCCAAAGCCGCCTGCAAGTGCTGATCAAAGTCATAACGATTTGGCAGACCCGTACGTTCATCGCGCCGGGCAAGATTGCGATAGCGCTTAATTTCATTCTTCAGCCGCCGCGTTGTCATCAGCGCAACAGCGTTCAAACCTCGAAACTCCTTGAAGGAAACCGGCGGAATATCGACAAGCTGCAGCCGCTCTTCATCATAACTATCCACGTATCTCTGGACGATTTGCAGGTGCTTGGCCGCTACTTTCGTCAAGATACGGATCATCAGCGTGGCAATCGTTGCACACCCAAGGATCAAGGCGAAAGCCAAACCGTAGGGCAAAGGCGGCCGAAACGGCGCGATCGGCACAAGAACCATATCCGCGACGGGGACTTTCTCATCTCTGATTTTATATCGACGCCCGAACTCTTGCAGCTCGGCAGTATTCGCTGCGGTAATAGTCTGACCGCTACGCGTCGTAATCGTGCCGCCACGCGGCGCAAGAATATCGAGCTCAAGTTGAACTTCTTCATAATCCCCACGCAGCAAGGCCGGGGTGACAAGCTCAATGACGTGATTGGCATGCACATTGGCCTGCCGATTATAATCACGGCGCCATTCAACCTGATAGAAGACGGTAAAGATCGAGGCCAGAATGAAGCTAAGCACAAAGGCCGAGACGGGTAGAACGTCTACGAAGCTCGCACGGGATAACCGCCTTTGTATGGTACTCAGAATACTCAAACTCAGCCTTTATAAATCAGCACACACCCACCCATTTCTGGACTAAAATAAAATCTTTAGTGATTTCTGAACACAGACGCCCTACCTGTCAGGAATAACAGTTGATTGAGCCACCATGACCGACCGCATTGCCACAATTTCCCGCAAAACCAAGGAAACAGATATCACGGTAACCGTGAATCTGGATGGAACTGGCCAGACCGACATCGAGACCGGCATCGGGTTTTTCGACCATATGCTGGACGCTCTGGGGCGCCACAGTTTTATCGATCTGACTGTCCGCACCAAGGGTGATTTGCACATTGATGGTCACCATACGGTCGAGGATACCGGGATTGTCATCGGTCAAGCAATCAAAGAAGCCCTGGGCGATTTCGCAGGCATCACCCGCTATGGGCACGCCTATTTGCCAATGGACGAAACCCTGGCACGCGCCGCAGTCGATCTGTGCAAGCGCCCCTATTGTATTTTCAATGTCGATTTCAGCCGCGACAAGATTGGCGAAATGGATACCGAGCTTTTCCGTGAGTTCTTTTTTGCACTCGCGGGCAATGGCGGCATGTGCCTGCATGTTGAAAAGCTGTATGGTGAGAATTGTCACCACATCGCTGAGGCCTGTTTCAAAGCCACGGCCCGCGCGCTGAAAATGGCGGTGACGCCGGAACCCCGTCTTGGCGGAGCCCCGGCGAGCACAAAAGGCAGCCTCTAGGTCCTAGAGATCTTTCTGCGGGCAGATCAGGAACTTCTGGCCTGTCGTCTTGGCATTGTACTTCGCAACCACATCTGCCTGCAGTGCTTCGCTGAGCGAAATCTCGTCTGTGTAATGGCTGGCAAATGTGGTTTTCAGCTCATTGGCAACGCGGGTGCGCAGGCGAACCGCAACATCCTGCCCCGCTTTGGCGAGGAAGTTTGGCAACAGCCAACCACCCACACCCCAAGCCATACCATAGCCACGCGTGAGGGTTGTCGGGGAGGTATCGAGGCCGCCATAGAGATAGACCTGCTTGTGTGCGACTGAGCCATAGATGCTGTAAGCCCCCGGGGTCCGCGCCGCAGCTGCTTCCATAGCGCTCAGGATATCTGAAGCGAGCTTTCCGCCCCCTGTTGCGTCAAAGCCAAGTGTTGCACCCGTCTCATGAATGGCATCAGTCAAGTCAGCCATAAAGCTGTCCTTGCTGCTATTCACGACATATTTCGCGCCCATACCGCGCAGCAAGTCTTCCTGCTCCTGCTTGCGAACGATGTTAACCAGATCAACACCGTCTGCCTGACAAATCCGCACCAGCATCTGGCCAAGGTTTGAGGCCGCAGCCGTATGGACAATTGCGGTGTGACCCTCGCCGCGCATCGTCTCAAGGAAACAGAGCGCGGTCAGCGGATTCACAAAACAAGACGCTCCGTCTTTGGCTGTATGCCCCTCGTGCAGGGGCAGAGCCATCATCGCATCGACAGCGCGATACTGACCGTACATGCCGCCCCCCATCACCGCGACGACCTTACCCAGCAGGCTTTGAGCGTAATCACCCTCACCCGCTGCAACCACGGTCCCAGCGCCCTCATTCCCGACCGGCAGAGCCTGATCGATCCGCGCCTTCATGACCCGCATACCCTGTTCTGGAACAGGGGCAGTCAGGACAGTATCCGCGCCGGAACCGGAACTGGACGCTGCGGCCATATTCGACCAGCCGAACATCACGCCATGATCCGAGGGGTTGATCGGGGTCGCTTCGACCCGAACAATGATCTGTCCCGGCTTAGGCTCTGGCATATCCTTTTCGACAAGCTCCATGCACAACTCGCCATCGGAGGTCACAGTCGAGAGCATTTGTAAATATTTGGATGGAAGAGACATATCGGACCTCATTGGTTTGGGAAAAATCATTAATCTCTACTTGGGAGGGCCACGTCGCGGAAAGCCAAGCCCAAATCAGCAAAACTTTTTAAAAAACTTCAGACCGTTCAGCTCATAGCCACTTATGACGCTTCCCCTCTCCCCCTGCCTCCGCTAAGCAGCCCAGCATGAAGACCATCGCCCTCATCGACTATGACTCAGGCAATTTGCACAGTGCCGCCCGCGCGCTTCGTGTTGCAGCTAATGAGGCGAAGAAAACACGTGAAATTCAGATCACACGCGATCCGGATACGATTGCGTATGCCGATCGGATTGTCCTGCCCGGTGTTGGTCACTTTGCCGATTGCGCCGCTAATCTGCGCAAGCATGATGGCCTGATCGAAGCGCTGGAGGAGGCGATCCTGAAGCGCGGCGTCCCTTTCTTCGGGATTTGCGTTGGCCAACAATTGCTCGCAACACGGGGTCTGGAGGATGGCGAAACACCAGGTCTGAACTGGATCCCCGGAACGGTCGACCTGATCAAGCCAGGCGCTGATTATCGTGTCCCCCATATGGGGTGGAATGAGCTAACCCTGACACAGGATCACCCTGTTCTGGCAGGTCTCGGCGCTGAGCCGCACGTCTATTTCACCCATTCCTATGCTTATACGCAGATTGATGAGGCTCACATCGCTGCCCGCACTCATTACGGAACGCCACTCGTTGCCGCCGTGGCGCGGGACAATCTGTTTGCAACGCAGTTCCACCCCGAGAAGAGCCAGAAAACCGGGCTTAAAATCCTTTCCAACTTTGTCTTGTGGCAACCATGACCCTGAAAACGCGCATCATCCCCTGCCTCGATGTCAAAGATGGCCGCACCGTCAAAGGCGTCAATTTCGTTGACCTGCGCGATGCGGGTGACCCTGTTGCCTTGGCCAAAGCCTATGACGCGCAGGGCGCTGACGAGCTTTGCTTCCTCGACATCACCGCCAGCCATGAAGATCGCGGGACATTGCTCGATATTGTCAGCGCCACGGCTGAGCAGTGCTTCATGCCGCTTACCGTGGGTGGCGGGGTGCGCAGCGCCGACAACATGGTCCGCCTCTTGCGCGCTGGGGCCGATAAAGTCGCGATCAACTCGGCTGCGGTGGCCAATCCAGATGTCATCTCAGACTGCGCCGCACGCGCCGGGCGCCAGTGCGTGGTGGTCGCGATTGATGCGCGCCGCACAGGCGATCATTGGGAAATCTTCACCCATGGCGGGCGTAAAGGGACCGGGATTGATGCCGTTGCGTTTGCCAAACTCGCGCAGAGCAAGGGCGCTGGTGAAATCCTGCTGACCAGCATGGACCGTGATGGCACCAAGGCTGGTTATGACCTGCCCCTGACCAAGGCAATTACCTCAGCAGTGAATATCCCCGTGATTGCCAGTGGCGGTGCCGGCAAGGCTGATGACCTCGCACCGGCCATTCTGGAAGGTGGCGCAAGCGCGGTTCTGGCCGCATCGATTTTCCATTTTGGCGAAGTCACGCTAGAGGAAGCGCGGACAGCACTGACGCACGCTGGCGCGCCTGTCCGCCCATTCTGAAGGGAAAAACCATGACGACCCCGCTCGGCCCCGCCACAGACCTCGCTCAGGCGCTCGCTTATCTTGCCGAAACCGTGGATGAACGCGCAGAGGGGAACTCTGAAACATCCTACACGGCCAAACTCCTCTCAAAAGGCTCACTCCATTGCGGCAAGAAAATCGCGGAAGAGGGTGCAGAGCTTGCCTTGGCGCTCGCCGCACAGGGTGAAGCCGAAAGCGCTGCTGAGGCTGCTGACCTAATTTATCACATGCTGGTTGGCCTACGCAGCAAAGGGGTTACTCTGGATGATGTCGCTGCAGCCCTGATGAAGCGTCAGGGCATGTCAGGCCTTGCTGAGAAAGCTGCGCGCCCGGATTGATTACTCGCTTTCAGACTCTGCCACAGCGTCCGGCAGGACGGTTGCCTCAACCTCATACTGGCGCGCTGTACCAGGTAGCCTATGCACGAGCCGGCTTTCGTAAAGGGTGTCCGTCGGACCACATTCAGGCACCGCCACATTTGGCATAGGTGCCGTTTCGGGCATATCCCGCAGCACGCGACTATCACGATCCTCGGATAACGCCTCAACGGTTTCCTCACAGGTCACCGGGTCTTGCAAGGGCCCAATGGGCACTGGCATGATGGTCACAGATGTTTCCTGCATAAAGATGAGACTAGCAACGGCAAAAATACTCATTTCATATCCCCGAATTACTCAGAAAATAGTACCCGCAATCAAAAACAGAGAAAACACCTGAAAGAGAAAATAAATATTACAAATTCACTCTATTCGCGACATTTCATCAGATTACTCAAGGGGTGCTTATTGTGAGCCAACCTTATAAAACGCCGGACACAGACCTCTTTCAAACCCTCTGGGCAAAGCAGGACGGGCTATGTGCTCTTTGCGATCAACCCATGCTGCGCTCCCGGTTTGAAGCGGCACATGCAACCTTGTGGGCAAAACACCGGGCGACAATTGATCATATTCAGCCGCGCTCAAAAGGTGGGCGCGATGAGATAGAAAACCTGCAACTCGCCCATGCCACCTGTAACAAGATCAAGGGCAATAAGACCTAAAAGGCCCCTCACATCTTTGTCAGTCGCCTTGCATCTTTGCCATACCTGACCCAAGCAGTTTGGCATGACTGATATCGTTCGCCTCTGCACCGTTCAGGCTGCCCCAGCCTATTTTGATAAAGCCGCCAGCCTTGAAACGGCTCTCGACTGGATTGACCGTGCTGCGAAAGAAAACCCGGATGTCATCGCGTTCGGCGAAGCCTGGTTGCCGGGATACCCATTCTTTATCGACAGTCCATTGTCAGATGTCTGGTGGGACGCAGCGAGCGAGCTGCTTGCCAATGGCATTCTGATGGACGGCCCGGAAGTCACCGCGCTCCGTAAAGCGGCCAAGCGTGCCAAGGCCGATCTGGTCATCGGCGTGAATGAACTCGACCCGCAAACCCGCGCAACGCTCTATTGCACTATGCTGACCATTGGCCGTGACGGCACGGTCCTGAACCGTCACCGCAAGCTCAAACCCACCCATCATGAACGTTCAGTCTGGGGCGACGGGGATGCAAAGGGCTTAAAACCCGTTCAACGCGATTGGGGGCGGCTCTCATCGCTAAATTGCTGGGAACATAATGCCGTCCTGCCTGCTTATGCCCTGATGGCGCAAGGCGTTGATGTTCACGTTGCCGCATGGCCGGGGCGTGAACCTGAAACCGCTCCAACACAGCCGGTCTGGGCGCGGCAGCTCCTGCTCAGCCGCGCGTTTGCCAGTCAGGCCGGGGCCTGGGTCATCTGTTCGGCCGGATTGCGCATGAAAGCCCATGTTCCAGAGCGCTTTCAGCCACTCTACGAGTTCGACCATAATGGCGGGGCAGCCATCATCGATCCACGTGGAGAGGTCGTCGCTGGCCTGCTACGGGATGAAGAGGGTCTTCTGGTGGCCGATGCCGATCTTTCGCTAGCCCGGGCCTGCAAAGTCGCCAGTGATCCAGCCGGGCACTATTCACGGCCCGATCTTTTCCGTCTCGAAGTGGACGGAAAAGAGATTTACCCCGGTGAACGCGGATAGCCACAGCGCCTAAGGACGTTCCCTGACTTCCCCTTCATCCATGGAAAGCGTATGAGAGCGCCATGACCGAATACTTTACCCCGATCCCATTCCCGCTCTGGCAGGAAGACAAGCAGGCTTTCGCTGACGCGCTGGGCCGCTCTTTCCGTGAAACAGGCTTTGCCGTGATTTCAGATCACCCCGTCAATCAGGAAACGATTGACCGCATGATGGTAGCCTCGAAGGATTTCTTCGCGCTGCCGGAAACGACAAAAGAGACATACCATGATGCCAAAGGGGGTCGCCAACGCGGCTACACACCTTTCGGCGTTGAAAGCGCCAAAGGCAATCCAAACGCGGACCAGAAAGAGTTCTGGCACACGGGCCGCGCTTTGCCAGAAGATAGCCCGTACAAAAAAACCATGAAAGACACGCCGAGCGTTGGCGAGGTCGAGGGATTTGATGAGGCCACGCGGGCCTTTTTTGAGGCCATGGACGCATTTGGCGCTGACTTGCTCAGAGGTGTTGCGCTTCACCTTGGCCTTGAAGAAAACTGGTTCGACGACAAGGTGAATTTCGGCAATTCAATTCTGCGTCTTCTGCATTATCCGCCGCAGGATAACCCGCCACCGGAAGGCACCGTTCGTGCTGGCGCCCATGAAGACATCAATGTCATCACGCTCCTGCTCGGGGCCGAGGAAGCTGGTCTGCAGGCGCTTCACCGCTCCGGGGAGTGGCTCAGCGTCAGCCCGCCCGCAGGCTCACTCGTGATCAATTGCGGAGATATGCTGCAACGCCTGACCGCAGGTGTCCTGCCCTCGACAACGCACCGCGTCCTGAACCCGGCGCCCGAGCGCGCGAAGTTCCCACGCTACTCAACGCCATTCTTCCTGCACTTCAATCAGGATGTGATGATTGAGGCTCTGCCACAATGTGTTGCGGAAGGCGGCACAGCCGAGCCACCGATTACTGCGCAGGACTATCTGATGGAGCGTTTACGCGAGATTGGCCTCGCGGCTTAACCAGTCTTCCCGCGTTATTTCCCAAACCAGCGAAGGACGGGTTGTCCCGTCCTCGCGCACACTGACAATCTCGCCTTTGCGTTCAAACCCTAAATGGTCGAGCATTTTGGCGGTACGGACATTATCGAGCGCCGCCGTAGCGCAAATCAATTCAAGGCTAAGCGCCTCAAACATCCAGTCAAAGCTCGTAATGATACCGCGCGTTCCCTCACGCCGTCCTTGTCGGTCTGACCGCAGGGCTCCGGCAAGATCACCTGCCCCCCATTCCGGCCAGATCTGGATATCGGAATAGCCAACCACATCTCCGTCCGGGCTGACCCGCAGAAATAGCAAACCCTCACCCCGGGCGCGTTCTTCCAAGTGGCGCACAATGAAAGCTTCCACAGTTTGCACAGTCAGGGGCCGTGGCAAGGAGTAGATTGGCGCATGAACCGCTGGATCAGACAGAAGCTGGCAAAGCTTCTCTGCATCCTGTGGCTCGGCGAGACGACTGGTATCCTCACTGCTGCTGGCCAGCGCCGTCGCCTGCCTCACACGATCGCGAATAGCCTGCACTTTATTTGCTGGCAAAGCGTGTCGGGTGATCGGGATGCTACTCATGCATGCTCTGCCAGAAAGTCTTCAACATCCGCCCGCCACGGCAAGCTTGGCTGGGCTCCCGGTCTGGTCACGGCAAGTGCCGCAGCAGCTGAGGCAAAGCGTAAAGCCGCTTCAGGGGCTTGCTTCTCTGCCAATGCCACACAAAGCGCGCCGCAAAATGTGTCCCCAGCCCCGGTTGTATCAACCACAGGCACATTAAAGGCAGGGGCGCGCGCGATTTCCTGACCCGCCTTGAAAAGAGCCGCGCCATCCCCGCCCAAGGTCAGAGCAACCAGACCTTCGCCCTGATGTATGGCCTCGCCATAGTATGCCGCTTCAATCTCGTTGACGATGATCAAGTCCATGGTTTCCAGAAGGGGTTGAGGCACCGCAATCGCTGGCGCGAGATTAACCGCAAACATGGCTCCGGTTTCCTGCGCGCGAGTACTGGCACCGGTAATCGCTTCAATCGGCACTTCCAACTGGCACAGAATGATATCGCAACCCGGCAGAAGAGCGGCATCGTGGGTCTCAACGCGGGCATTTGCTCCACTCGCGACCGTGATCTGGTTTTCCCCATCCGGCGAGACAGCGATCAAGGCCACGCCTGTGCTCTGTCCGATTTCAGACATGACGGCAGAAACATCAACGCCATCCTTGCGCAGCAATTCAAGCGCAGATTCAGCCAGTGCGTCCGATCCAACCCGGCCAGCCATGAAGACATCTGCGCCAAGACGCTGCGCCGCAAGGGCCTGGTTTGCCCCTTTGCCGCCGGGGTGTTGGGCAAATTGAGCCCCGGTCACCGTCTCCCCTGGACGCGGCAAAGGCGCGCCACTGGCGACGAGGTCCAGATTAACCGACCCAACAACACCTATGCGTACACTCATGCCGCCCCCTCCAACATCGCGCAAAGCGCCTTGAAGACGCCCTCAACGTCAGCCTTATCATACCACAAAACAGGCCCATCATCAGCGAAATGCGGGATCGTACGCCCAAACTGCTCACCCTCTTGCGTGACCACAGACACATGCGCCCGCCGCCCCTCAAACAAATGCGGATAGGCCAGCGCAATCACGGTACTCGGATCATGCAAGGGCGCATCTCGGCGGCCTTTGGCGGAGAATTCCAGCTTGCAGGACGCCTCCAGAAAAGCAGCGGCATAGTCAGCCTGTGATGTGTCAACCGCTCGCACCTGCGAGAGCCTATCCTTGGTTGTGCGCAGGGTATGAGTGACATCCAGACTCAAACACCGGATGGGTAGACCGCAACCAAACACGGCCGCTGCCGCATGCGGGTCAGCATAGATATTAAACTCGGCAAATGGCGTGATATTACCACCTTCACGATCTGCGCCACCCATTAAGACAATCTCGCTGATCCCTTCCATAATATCCGGAGCCATTGTCAGGGCCAAAGCCATATTGGTCATTGGACCAGTCATCACCAGCGTCAGAAGATCCGATTTCGCGGCGCGGCAATGCTCGATTAGGGCATTTACTGCGTGTGTCGGTGACAAGGGCGCAGAAGGCTCTGGGACATCAAGACCACCAAGACCCGTTGTGCCATGAAAGTCTTCTGCCGTGACCGGGTCACGCAATATGGGGCGCGGTGCCCCGGCATGAACCGGAATATCCTCGCTATCGGCAAGTGTACGGATAATCCGTCCATTCTGCGCCGTCTGAGCGCCACCGACATTTCCGGCCACGGTCGTGATCGCCACCACATCCAGCAAAGGTGAATGGCAGGCCGCGAGTAACGCCACCGCGTCATCAAGGCCCGGGTCACAATCAATCAAAATTCTGGTCATACCATTTCCTGCGCCGCCAATTTCCCCTTGGCAAGGCCTAGCCGCATCACCTTGCGCAAGCTAAATCAACCCAGACCCACTTCTATCAGGAGCAAGACATGTCCGTTGCAGACTTTCACGATTATCAACAAGGCGGTGAAACCTATGAAGGCTTCCTCGCCATGCCAAAATCAACACCAAAAGGCGTTGTTCTGGTTGCCCATGCCTGGGGCGGTCAATCTGACTTTGAACGCGATAAGGCGAAATGGCTTGCTAGCCTTGGCTATGCCGGATTTGCTGCTGACGTTTACGGCAAGGGCAAGCGCGGCGAGACCAATGAAGAGTGCGAGGCGCTGATGACGCCACTCGCCAGCAATCGCCCGGAACTGCAATCGCGCCTGGCGCATGCACTATCTGTTGCGAAAGAAGCCTCAGGCGTCAGCAAAGCCGCCGCAATCGGTTTCTGCTTTGGTGGTCTGTCCGTTCTCGACATGGCACGCACGAATATGGGCGTTGAAGGCGTTGTCTCCTTCCATGGCCTGTTCGGTGCACCGGGCAACACAGCCGATACGATTACACCAAAAGTCCTCGCCCTGCATGGTTGGGACGACCCAATGGCGACCCCGGATGATGTCATGGCCTTCAGTAAGGAAATGAGCGCCGCGAAAGCCGATTGGCAGCTTCACGCCTATGGCGCCACGATGCATGCCTTCACAAACCCGGCCGCAAATAATCCGGACTTCGGCACTGTTTACAATGCCGAAGCGGATCGCCGCAGCTTTGCCGCGGCTGCGGACTTCCTCAACGAAGTTCTGGGATAGACCGTGTCTCTATCGCGCCGCACCGCGCTCGCCTTAATCCCCTCAGGGGTCCTGGCAGGTGCCTGCGGCGGCTTTGCGCGAGTTCGCTTATCAATAGCGGGCCTTGTAGAGGGGCCGCCTCTAGAGCGCGCGCCAGCCGCAGGCTATGTGCTCATGCAAGGTGGCAAGGTTATCGCATCCGAGGCGGTCGGTGAGGCGATTATCGGGCAGCGCGCCTTCACGATACGCAGCCCGTTCCGTGCCGCGTCAGTCTCAAAGCTGGTCACCACCATGGTCGCGCAGAAGCTGCATAATGATGGGGTCCTTGATCTTGATGCGCCACTAGCCCTCTCTGATGAGATCATTGCGCCTGCCCTTACCCTACGCAGTCTTCTGTCCCACACGTCAGGTATAAGCGATCCGGACGTCTATTGGCTCGCCCATCCCAAGTCGATTGAACCCTTAGTCACGCGCACTCTGTTGACCCGTAAGACAGATGCGAGCTTTGAATACTGCAATCTTGGCTATGGGATTGCAGCAACCGTGATGGAAGACGCTACCGGGCGGCGCTTTGATCACCTCGCCCGCAATCTCGTCCTGGCGCGAGACGGTCTGGATGCTGGCTTTAACTGGTCTGGCGTTAGCCCAGAAAAACGCGCGACAGGGGCTGCACTCTATCGAGAAAACGCCGCGGGCTGGCAGACCCAGACCGATGGCCCGGACATCCTGAGGCGCTCAGATCCCGCCATCTTGCTTGAAACTGGCGCCAGTCTTTCAACGTACACGCCGGGCCTGAACGGAACCCTGTTCTCCCCACAAGGGGGCTTGCGGGCCAGCCTGCTGGACCTTGCGACCATAGCCGGGCGCCTGAAATATTCGCCAGAGCTTACAAGGCCTGTCTGGACGCTGAATGAAGATGCCAGCAATGGTCTCCATGATCAGCGCTATTTCACTCAGTTCGGCACCGGGGTGCACATTCATCCCGCAGCAGAGTCCCTGTGGCCCGGGCAAACCCTGTGGGGCCATCATGGCGAGGCTTATGGTCTCTATTCCGGGGCCTGGTACGCGCCGGATCTCGATCTGAGCTTTGCCTATGCTGTCACAGGCACCCCCGAAACCCCGCCCGCACGTAGCGTTAAGCATCCAGCTCTAAACACGTTTACCGAAGCGCTGATGGACGCGGTGCTTGCAGCTTATGAGAATAGCCCAGCCGCCAGATAAAGCGCGATTGCGCCCAATCCTGCGACCAACGCATAGGGCAATTGCGTGCGCACGTGCTCCATGTGATCACAACCTGATGCGAGCGAGGCAATAATCGTCGTATCCGAGATCGGGGAGCAGTGATCGCCAAAGACACCCCCGCCCATCACAGCTGCGACCGCGAGCGGCAAGGGAATACCCGCGCCAACCGCCAGCGGGATCGCAATTGGCACCAGGATGCCATAGGTGCCCCAGCTGGTGCCAGTGGTGAAACTGGTAATCCCGGCAGCAACAAACAGGATAGCCGGAATTGCAAACGGCACCGGAATATCCGCCGCCATGGCCGCAATGAACTCGCCTGTCCCAAGCGCCTTCAAACTATCGCCAAGCACCAGAGCCAGAAAGATAACGGTTACCGCCGGTAACAAGTCGCCCATACCTTTAAAGCCAATATTGACGGCTTCGCCTTTGGCCCGGCGTGACAGCAGCAGGAAGATAAACGCGACCGCAGTTGCCAGGATAACCGCATAGAGGATCGAGGTAGAGCCTGAGCCCCGGCGAATATCACCCTCCCCTGTCCAGACCATGAAACCAAGCGCCCCGCCAATCAGAATGAGAAGCGGTATACCCATGTAAATCGCTTTACTCGGTGCCTCAACTTGATCATCGGCAGGGACACCATCGGCGGCCTCACTGGGCGGGCTCCAATTGGCTTCAACCCGCGCCATCGGTCCGAACGTGCGCCCGATGAGGACAGTCGCAAACACCCCGGCAATGGTCAGCAAGGGATAGAAATTGAGCATGATGGTCTGAAACAGGACGCCAAACTCGTTCTCTACCCCATTATTGGCCATCAAAGTTGCAATATACGCGCCCCAACCATTCAGCAGGATCAACACGCTGATCGGCGAACACGTGGAGTCGATAATGTAAGCAAGGCGCGCCCGGCTAACCTTAAGCCGATCAAACAAGGGCCGCCCAAGAACACCGCTCGCCAGCAAGCTGACATTGGTTTCGACAAAGATCAGAACGCCAGAAATGGCACTGACAAGCCCCGCCCGGCGCGGTGTTGAGGCAAGACCACTGGAATGCAGCTTCTCTACCATCGCGCTAATCCCACCAGAACGCTGCATATAGGCTATCAGCGCCCCGATAATCAGACAGAATAGCAGGATGCGCGTGTTACCCGTGCTACCAAAAACACCGACCGCCCGATCAATCCCGGCCAGAACACCAAGCCCCGGATTATACGATGCAATCAGGGTCTCTGAGAGAATGATGGCCAGACCCAAAGCCCAGTAAACATTGCGCGTCCATACGGCCACAGCAAGCGCGGCGACGGGCGGCAGTATGGTCAGCCATTCCATGTTTTAGTTCAGCACATCAGGCGAAACGAGTTCAGACGTTCGAGCCGCTTCAGCCGCTCGCATCAGGCGCATCATGTTACCACCCCAGATCTTCTCGACATCTTCTTTTGTGTATCCGGCTGCCAGCAGATCTCTGGTAATCTTCTGCAGCATCGAAACGTCCGACATGCCGTCAACACCTCCGCCGCCATCCCAGTCGCCACTGATGCCAACATAGTCTGGCCCAATCAGCTCCAGAACATGGAATGTGTGCTCCATGAACTTCTCATAGGTCGAGCGAGGGCGTGGATACTCACGCTCAAGTTCCATTCGGGCAGCGCGCCATGCCGCGAGGGTCGCCTCATCCATTTCCGCAGGATTGGCCCCATACTGAGCTTCAAGCGCAGCAAGCGCTTCAACGCGCTCTGGCGATGGCTGCAACGCCTCCAGATATCCCCCAAAGATATTCATCTGGATGACACCACCACTGGTCGCGAGTTCTAACAGCAAGTCATCACCGATGTTTCGTGGATGATCAAAGATCGCCGTTGCTCCCGTATGGGACAGAATTATGGGCGTCGTCGAGAGCGCGATCATGTCCCGCACCGTATCGTCACTGGCATGACTGCCATCGAGGATCAGGCCCAAACGGTTCGCCTCACGAACCAATTCTTCGCCCAGCGGACTGAGGCCTTCATACAGGGTCTCAATATCTGTAGCACTGTCAGCAAACTGGTTATTGGCAAAGTGGACCGGCGCGATCATCCGCAAGCCGCCGATATAGAATGTCTCCAGAAGGCTGACATCTGTGGCCAGCGGATAGGAATTCTCCATGCTCTGGAAAACAACCTTTTTCCCTTCAGCCAGAATGCGCTCAGCGTCATCTGCGGTGAAAGCCAAAGCGACCTTGTCATGGTATTTTGCGGCGAACTCACGAATGGCGGCCTGACGCATAATACCATGCGTGCGGGCTGCCCGGTAACTCGCTTCATCCAGTGGTCCCTGACGGGTGTAGATCACCCAGAACCCGCCATCCAGGCCGCCCTCATTCATGCGAGGATAATCCACATGCGTGCCATGCTCTTCCCATGTCTGACGCTCAAGAAAGCGATACTCCGGCGTGTGAAACAGTGCCGGCGTGTCGAGATGGCTATCAAACACCATGATAGACTCGTGAAAATCGTCCGCTTCAGACATCACTGTTGCCTGTTCAGGGCTCAGGATATCGCTCCCTGAACCATCCAGAGCCGGGGCGCAGGAGGCAAGAAATAGGGGCAGACAGGCAAGTCCAGCTCTCAGCATCATATCAATCTCCAAGTCTTCACAGTTTGATAGCGTAAACCCTGACGGCAACAAGTCGTGAGCGCGAAAAACACTGCTCTGGATTATTTTTGGAACCTTTTTGGGCTTGCCACATAGATATTATGAAGCCCGCCCGCTTCACATACTTATGCCGATGAGGGTTCCCCTCATCGGCACTTTCTCAGGATACCTTCGCCTTGCAGGCGATCAACAAATTGGAACCTTGGTTTCAATTCTTCCCAATACCTGGCCAGCACGCTTTGTGCTGGCCTTTTTCTTATTGGCGATTCATTAGAGCGAGGCTGATCACCGCCTTCACATGCTCGCGTGAAAAAGGCTTTGGAACGAGATATGTCGGCTCCCCTTCCAGCCCTCTGAGAAGGTCCTTGGGATATGCTGTGATAAAAATAACCGGGGTCTCTTCCGGCAAGCTCATGGCCGTTACAGCGTCAGGACCGGTTGAACCATCCGCGAGGCGCACATCCGCAAGGACAAGCCCGGGCTGCCCCCTTTCATAGACCCGCAAAGCGGTATCCTTCGTCGCCGCGATGCCAAGGACATTGTGCCCCAACTCTCGGCATAGTGTTGAGATCTCATGCGCGATCAAAGGCTCATCTTCTATGATCAGAATATCTGTCGCGAGTGATGACATGATTTGATATTCTGCATCGGCCAGCAAGTCGCCAACCTGCCCCATAGGAATATCAAGCACTTTGGCGATCTGCTCATCAAACAACTCTTCAACGGCATATAGAATGAGCGCTCTACGCGCGACCGTACCGGTCGCATTGTCTCTCAGCTCCAGATCAACCGCGCGATAGAGATCAGCCTGATCGACCGACCGCTCGTCCTCAATTTCTGTTAAACGCATCAAGGCTGCGGCGACCGCTTTATCGCCTAAAACAGTCGACCCTGTGACAGCACGCGCATATCGGCGCATGAAAGGTAGGTTCTGTTCAACAAGTAAGGCAAGTGACATGAAATTCGTATATCCTGAAAGCCCGCAATATGTATGCTAGTTTTCCACGGAGACCTTAACGATTAGAATAGATAGATACGCTAAATCAATAGAGTTTGAAGGAACAGGATTTGTCCAAACCGAAGCCAGACAAAAACACTGAAAAAGTTGTGAAAGGCCCCAAGACGTGGACCTCGAACAGCGCAATCGGTGCTGCGCTTCGCAAAGCCTATAGCGATGTTGCCAACGAACCTATTCCTGAAGACCTCGACCGATTACTTGATGTGTTGCGAAAGAAAGAAACTGACCGTTAATAGAGGTGTTATATGGCTATCTTTCGGGCGATAACCATTTTACATAGGTATGCATGATCTTCGCGGATGAACTCAAGAAAATCCTTCCGGACTTGCGGGCCTTTGCGCGCAGTTTGGCGAGAGATACAGTTCATGCTGACGACCTGGTTCAGGAAACCTGCCTACGCGCCTGGAATGCCCGGGACCAATTTGACACGTCCCGTCCCTTTCGTCCGTGGGTCTTCCGTATTCTGAGAAACGCCTTTTATGAGCGCAGCCGACGCATGGCGCGTCGCGTTGATATGGAAAACGAGTTTTTTGAAAGCGCCCTGGTCGAGCAATGTCGCCTTGAGGAGCGTTCCGATCTCGCCCGGATGACCAAAGCGATTTATTCGCTCAAAGCCAAGCAGCGGGACGCCTTCATTCTCGTCGTCGTAGCTGGCTTCACTTATGAGCAAACGGCTGAAATCTGTGAAACGACGGTCGGTACCGTCAAAAGTCGCGTCAGCCGTGCCCGCGAGCTAATTCTGGCGGTTTATGAAAGCAGCGCACCTGTCAGAATTGCCGACGATGCGGCCACTTTGGATCTGGAGGATCCAATGGAAACCTTTGGGGCGCACTTGCGAAGCCTGCAAGGCAACACGTTTGCGGCCTGATCCAAAACACTGCACAGGCGCTGATCAACCTTCCTCGCGAAGTTTCGCCCAATGTTTCAAACGCTCACGGATGGGACCTTCACGTCCTTCTCCTTTAGGCGTGTAGAAGGTTTCTCGCTGCATCTGATCAGGAAAATAGTTCTGCCCTGAAAACCCCTGCTCGGTGTCGTGATCATAGGCATAGCCAGCGCCATAGCCCTGATCCTTCATCATCGCTGTCGGCGCATTCAGGATATGTTTTGGCGGCATCAATGAGCCCGTCTTTCGCGCCGCCGAGCGAGCGCGCTTAAGCCCCACATAAGACGCATTTGACTTTGGCGCTGTTGCAAGATGCACGACCGCATGCGCCATCGGGATCAGCCCTTCAGGCTCACCAAGACGCTCAAACGCACGCGCCGCCTCGCCTGCGACCATCATTGCGGTTGGGTCCGCAAGTCCAATATCTTCACTCGCCATAACGATCAGACGCCGCGCGATAAAAAGCGGATCTTCACCGCCCTCAAGCATGCGCGCAAACCAGTAAAGCGCAGCATCCGGATCTGAACCACGAACCGATTTATGCAAGGCAGAAATCAGATTGTAATGCTCTTCGCGATCCTTGTCATAAGCGGGGGCGCGCTTTTGCAGAAGTTCCGTCAGGCGCTCAACCGACAAGACCTCATCTGACTTGGCGATTGTAAAAACCTGCTCGGCGAGATTGAGCAAATAACGCCCATCCCCATCCGCCATATCAATCAGAGCCGATCGGGCGCGCTCGTCTACCGGTAAGGCGCGTCCGACCAAAGCCTCAGCCCGTTCAAGCAATGTCGCCGCAGCATCCGTTTCAATTCGGTTTAGAACCAGAACGGCGCACCGTGAAAGAAGCGCTCCATTTAGTTCAAAGCTCGGATTTTCGGTTGTCGCGCCAACCAGCGTGACCGTTCCAGCCTCAACGTGTGGTAAGAAACCATCCTGCTGCGCACGATTAAATCGATGAATCTCATCGACAAAAAGGAGGGTCCCCTGCCCCAGAGCGCGCCTTTGCTGCGCTGCCTCAAAGACAGCACGCAAGTCTTTCACGCCTGAAAAAATGGCTGAAATCGCTTCAAAATGAAGATCGGTTTCGGCGGCGAGCAAGCGCGCAATTGTCGTCTTACCGACACCGGGAGGCCCCCACAGAATAATCGATGAAAGCTGGCCATGCTCAAGCATCCGGCCAATTGCTCCGTCGGCCCCAAGTAAATGGTCCTGCCCCACCACCTCACCCAAGGTCTGGGGGCGCAAACGATCCGCCAATGGACGCGGCGCAGACTCCGACAGGTCGGATGCAGAAAACAGATCACTCATGCCATCAGCCATAATCACCGCATGCTCATTTGATAAGCATGAGAATGGCATCTGTACGTCAACAAGTAAAGAACAAAAGAAGAACTTTGTCTCTTGTGAAAATATCTACTAGAGCACTACCGTTCCAGAAATCCGCCGACCATTACGATCAATTTCAATCGCCCAGCGCCCCTGATCCCGATCTAGGGCAATCTCAAGCTCTTCAAGCGTACGGACCGTTTGCCCATCAATTGAACGGATAATGTCACCGGGTTGCACAATCCGGCGCGCATAAGCGCGGCGTAGAACACGCGTAACCAAAACCCCGGTCTCAAATGGATCCCGCCCCAACTCTTCAGCCAGTCGCGGGCTAAGCTCAGCCACTTCAGCGCCTGTGAATGGATGTCGCCCCTCAAGCAATGTCAGGTCAGCCTCTGTTGCGCCCGGAGGCGGCGCCAGTGTCACATCAATCGCCCGCTCGCGCCCACTGCGCAAAACCGTCAGCTCACTGACCTCACCAGGCGAGCGCGTGGCCGCGAGGAACTTCAAGCCCCGTTCATCAAAGACTTCCCGGCCATCAATCGCCAGCACGAGGTCGCCACGGCGCAGCCCCGCATCATCACCGGGCCCTTCTTCATAGACCTCACTGATGATGACACCGACGGGGCGATCCAGTCCCTGAGCCTTGGCAATATCGAAGGTGACTGATTGGCCTTTAATCCCGAGCCATGGGCGCACAATCATGCCCTCATTGACCGCCGCATCGACAACGCGCTTGACCATTTCAGACGGGATCGCAAAGCCAATGCCATTTGAGCCGCCAGAGCGCGAGAAGATCGCGGTATTCACACCAACCAGTTCACCACGCGTATTGACCAGCGCGCCGCCGGAATTCCCCGGGTTCACCGCCGCATCCGTCTGCAAAAAGAAGGCATAATCGGATACGCCAACATCGGTTCTGGCCGTCGCCGAGATAATCCCGCTTGTGACGGTCTGACCCACACCAAACGGGTTGCCCAAAGCCAGCACAAGGTCGCCAACCTCAACGCCGCGTGTGTCAGCATAGTCGAGCGCAGGCAGTGTTTCTTCGCCAACATCAATCTTAAGCACCGCTAAATCCGTGCGCTCATCAGCAAGGATCAATTCGGCTTCATACTCACGGCGATCCGAGAGGACGACGAGAAACTCATCGGCCCCATCAATCACGTGATTATTGGTCACGATTACACCATCACCGGACAGGATCACCCCGGAGCCAAGTGAATTCTGCACCCGCTCTTGCGTGCCCGGACCGGTCCGAAAACGCCGTCCGAAAAAGTCGCGCATGACCTGGCTGCGTTGCACCGTTTTCTTGGTGTAGACATTGACCACAGCAGGCGCGACATCGCGGACCAGTGGCGCATAGCTCATCTGGACTTCTTCGCGCGTCTGGGGGACTTCCTTGATCACATCGCCCCAAAGCCCTTGCGCCTTGGCCTGATAAAGCGGACTCACCAGCAAGAGGATCAGGGCCACAAGCAGGATAAGAACCCCAGCCAGCAGTTTCGAGACATGTTTTGTCATGGGATTTGTATAGGACATGATTGTGGCTCTATTCCGGCAGTGAAACGGACGCAATCGGGCGGTTGATGACATTTCAGTCAGAGACAGATCAGCAAAGCAAGCCCTTATGATCCATTCCGGGCGTTTAGCGCTTGCAGGTTCCGCTCATGATCCGCCCGTGAGATGCGATAAAAGCTGATACACAATAGCATCAGCATCCACACAGTGAGCAGGGTGCCGGCATAGCCCCAGCCAAGCGAGCGGACCGCTTCTTCACTAGCATCGGCAGGGCGGATACCGGGCTGCAAAGTCGCGACAGCAAGGATCAAAGACGCTGTAACAACGCCAATCCCCTGCGCCAGTTTGCGCACGAATGTGATCCCGGCAAAGAACGTGCCCTCTGATCTACGCCCGGTGGAAAGCTCGCTCTCCTCAACAATATCCGTGATCATTGCAGCAGCCAGCATCTGATAGGCGATGATCAGAGCGACATCGAAAACCGTCACGAAGAGAATGATGTAAAACAGTTCTGGTGTTCCGTTCGGCGGGAGGAGACCGAACTGTCTTGCGAAAACAGGCGCGGGGGCCAGCGTAAACGCCATCAATCCGATGATGATTGCAGCTTTCTTCTTACCCCAGATACGCCCGGCTAAGGGCGCGAGGATGAGAGCCATGATCGCAGAAATGTAAATTGCAAAAGTCAGAAGGCCGATCTGGTCGCTCGTGAAATTCCAGAAGAAGCCATTGATATACTGGTTCAGGGTTGCCGAAATCCCAGTCGCCAGAAATCCAAACAGACTGGCCAAGAACAAGGCGCGGAAAGACTTATTCGATAGCGTTTCCCAGATCTCGCTGAAAATCTTGCCAAGCGTTAAAGACCGTTGTGGGGGCGGGCTTTGCAAATGTGGAATGCGGTGATGGGTACCCGCCGCTGTAATACCGATACAGATGAAAATGATACTCGCGCCGAGCAAACCATAGGCATGCCAACCGGGGAGGTAAAAGAAACCCTGAACATCATTCTCTGTTGGCTGCAGCAGAAACAGGAACAGGATGATCTGAACGCTCAAGCCGCCAACCCAGGCAAAGAAGTAACGGAAAGACATCAAGCTCGTCCGCGCATCATAGTCTTGCGAGAGTTCCGCGGCGAGGCTGAGGCTCGGCACCTCAAACAGCGTATATCCAACCCGAACGATAATCGTGACGGTCAGGAGCCAGAAGAACAGATTTGTTCCCTCCAGCCCCGATGGTGGGTTCCAGACAAAGAAATAAGCAATCGCTACAGGCACCATTGCAGCATAAAGAAACGGATGCCTCCGCCCCATCTTGGAGCGCAAATTATCCGACCAATAACCCACGATGGGATCGGACACCGCATCGACCAGCAGCGCAATCCAGATCGCAGCGCCAACCCAAAGTCCGGGCAATCCCAGAACCTGACTGTAGAAAAGCAGCAAGACATAGTCGAAGCCATTATTCTTGACCCCACCTGCTGCACCCCCAATGCCATAGGCGATACGGGTTAGCATACCTGGCGCGCGCGCCTGTGCCTCGCTCATGTCTCCTCCATATGTTGTGGCGGGCCTCTCTGATGGGCCCGCTCACGAAATCATGTTGAGGCTAAAGCCCCAGAACCATCTTCGACATGATGTTGCGCTGGATCTCATTTGAGCCCGCATAAATCGATGTCTTGCGATAGTTGAAATAGCTTGGCGCGATCGGAGCCGCATAATCCGGGGTTGGAATATCCGCATTCGCGCCAGCGCGTGCGAGCGCAAATGTGTCCTGAACGAATGGGGCCGCATAACCACCAACCGCCTCAAGCGAGAGTTCTGTGATGGCCTGTTGCGCTTCCGAGCCTGCACATTTCAGCATCGAGCTTTCCGGCCCAACCGCTTGGCCTGCCGAGAGGGCAGAGAAGATACGCAGCTCTGTGGCGTTCAACGCCTCAATTTTCATCTCCATCGCCGCAATCTTGCGTTGGAAATCTGGATCATTCAGCAGCGGCTCGCCACCAGACTGCTCAACACTTGCAAGCTTCTTGGTCTTAGCCAGCGCATTCTTCAGACCCGGCGCATAAGCATTCCCTCGCTCGAACTGCAGCAGGTATTTCGCATAGGTCCAGCCCTTATTCTCTTCACCAACCAGTGATTCCTTGATAGGCACGCGGACATCCTCGAAGAAGACCTGATTGATCTCCTGCTGGCCATCAACTGGTCCATCAAGGGTTGGCAAAGATCCAATCGAAATACCCGGCAGATCCATCGGGAAGATCAGGAAGCTGATCCCTTCCTGCGGTTTGCCCTCTTTCGAGGTTCGCACGAGACAGAAAATCCAATCGGCAAACTGGGCCTGAGTGGTCCAGATTTTCGAGCCATTCAGGACATACTCATCGCCATCGCGAACCGCGCTCATCTGAAGTGACGCGAGATCAGACCCGGCACCCGGCTCTGAATAGCCCTGACACCACCAGACTGTGGAATTCTTGATCTTTGGCAGGTGCTCGGCCTTCTGCTCATCATTACCGAAGGCCATGATCACAGGCGCCACCATGGATTTCCCCATGGGCGAAGTATTTGGAGTCCCTGCTGCGGACATTTCCATATTGAGGATATAACGCTGTCCGGCAGACAGGCCCGGCCCACCAAACTCCGTTGGCCAGTTGGCAACAAACCAGCCCTTATCGTCGAGCTTGCGCTGCCACTCAATCATGCCTTCCTTATCGAGATAGCCATTCTTTGACAGGGCATTTTTAGCGCGCAGCTCTGGGGTGTAGGCTTCAGCGATCCAATCGCGGACCTCTTTCTGGAAGGCGCGATCTTCAGGGGTAAATGACAGGTCCATCTTATCGGCTCCTATTCCACAATGTCGTAATAATCGATCTCTGGCGCACCAGCGAGGCAAGGCCCAAGCTTTGCCCCCGCCGCAGCGAAATAGTCGGTCTTACCGTGGGCTTTCAGCGCGTCTTCAGAGGCATACTCTTCCATAAAGATGTAGGTGTCCGCCTCCTTCTTGGACTTGTAGAGCTGATACGTGGTGGTTCCGGCCTCATTCGCCTTCACCTTGGCCATCAGGTCTTTCGCAACCTCTTCGAACTCGGCTTCCTTACCCGGGGCGATTTTCAGCTTCGCAACAACGCCAATCATGGCTTCCTCCAATATCTTATCTTCCACATTTTATGGTATGGAGCCTGACGCGCACGGCAAGCCCTCACCTTGCGGCATTGGATCAGCAAAGAGGTCCCTAGCCCTTAAAAGCCGTCACCTCGATCTCGACCTTCATCGCCGGTTCGATCAAGTCTGCGATCACCATGGTCGCTGCTGGTCGGATATCCCCAAGCCAGCGCTCAAGCACAGGGCGCAAGTCCGGCACAAAATCCCTGTCCGTTACCGTGTATTGAACGCGGGCAATATCCTGCATCGCGAATTCAGCCTCTTTCAGGACGGCCTCAATCGTCGCGAAACAGTTCTGCGCCTGCTCTGCAACCGCGCCCGGCATCATCATGGATGTATAGTCATACCCGGTGACCCCGGAGACAAAGCACCAGTCGCCCTGCACGACCGCGCGGGAATACCCCATCGTCTTTTCAAAAGGCGACCCAGTTGAGATAAGGCGTCTTGAACTTGGCATGCTGACTTTCCCTTCTTCCGTCGCGCTCTATTGTTTCAGAAAACAAACGGGAGGCCCACCATGCATTCAACGCTTATTCTGTGTAGCGCTTCTTTGATTATCCTGACATTGTTGCTCGCCTTCTGGACCAGCCTGCAACGCGGGTCGAGCAAGACGATTGCCTATAACGCCCCATTGGAACCAACATCCGGCATGGCCAAAGCCCAACGCGCGCATGGCAACGCCGCCGAATATGCCGCGCTTTTGGTTGGCTTGTTTATTATGACCGGGTTTGCCTATGCCGGGCGCGATCTTGGCCTCGCCGTAACAAGTCTGGTTATCGCCATCACCGCCTCGCGCTTTTTGCACGCGCTTGGCTTCCTGATGTGCGCCACACTGGAAAAGCCTCACGTGCTCAAAGCCATCGGTGCCCTGATCACCTATCTCGGGGGCCTCGCACTCAGTGTCATGGTGATCCTGAAGGCGCTTTAGTCGCGACAATCGCAAATTCAGAGTTTCGCTCATTGTATGGGGAACCCGCGACATCTCCATACAGTCGACTTACAGTAAATCCAGCATCCGAAAATTCCTGCTCTAAACTTTCAGGACTAAAGTACTGTAGCCAGTTATACACTGTCTCCGGCACGCCATTTTCGGGGAAGAGGCTGTACTTATCGAGCACAACAGACTCGTCATCATACTTGAATGTGTTGAGGAAGCAGTAATAGTCTCCCTCAAACCAGAATTGGTTGAGCTGGTTTTTCTCATATATCGTGACTTCTTCACGCTGGGCATAGGCCGCCATGGAATAGACATCCATGAGGAGCCCCCCCTCATCCTTGAGGCATGCATGAAACTGCTTCAGCAGAGTTTTGCGTTGTGCCGGGCTTAACGCACAGAAATCGCACATGATCATGGTGAGCAGATCGAACGGCTCCTGAGGCTCAAACTCAAGATAGTTCGTATGAATGTAATCAATTGTGTGCCGATGCTGCTTTGCTTGCTCGCGGGCGTAGCGAAGGGAATTTTTAGAAAAGTCCAAGCCTGTCACGCGGGCACTGGATTTTGCGAAGCGAGACGTATAGAGGCCAGGACCACACCCAAAATCACAAACTGATTTATCGGGACCGAGTTCAAAATGCTCTGCGATCCATTGCGAAGAGCGATTTATGAAGTCGATATTTCTGGAAGATACATCAACTTTTTCATTCAGATGCAGCGCGAGCATCTGCTTTGAGCGATAGCCATCTGTCCATAAGGAATCTGCTGTATATCGCGAGAAGACTTCTGGCTTCGCGTTGATTTCATTCAATAATTCATACATTCGAAGCGACCATTCTGAATATGCTAATGGCCGCTTCTAACCCAAAGCAGCCCTAATTGCCTCCGGCGACAACACGGCGGGCGATGACCATGGCCTGTACCTCGCCAGCGCCTTCGAAAATGTTGAGGATACGGGCATCTTGCAGGACGCGAGAGATCGGGTATTCGAGCGCGAAACCGTTACCGCCATGGATTTGCAGCGCATTATCGGCTGCGGCCCACGCCGCACGAGCGGCCAGCAGCTTGGCCATGCCCGCTTCGAGATCACAGCGTTTGTCCTGATCCTTCTGACGCGCCGAGAAATAGGTCAGCTGGCGGATACCGACCAGCTCTGCCGCCATCATCACGAGCTTGTTGGACACGCGCGGGAAATTGAAGATGGGCTGACCAAACTGGCTGCGGTCGAGCGCATAACGCAGGCCAAGTTCAAATGCGCATTGCGCGACCCCCACAGCGCGGGCCGCCGTCTGGATCCGCGCGCTTTCAAACGTCGCCATCAAATGCTTGAAGCCCATGCCTTCAGTCTCGCCGAGCAGGTTGGCAGCAGGCACTTCAAACTCATCAAAGCCGATTTCATACTCTTTCATGCCGCGATAGCCGAGCACTTCAATCTCACCGCCCGTCATACCCTCTGCTGGGAACGGATTCTCGTCGCTGCCCCGCGGCTTTTCAGCCAGAAACATGGAGAGGCCGGAGAAATTATTCGTGTCTGGGTCAGTGCGCGCGAGCAGCGTCATCAGGTCAGCGCGGACCGGATGGGTGATCCACGTCTTATTCCCTGTGATTTTATAGGTATCGCCATGGTTAACCGCGCGGGTGCGCAACGAGCCTAAATCAGACCCCGTATTCGGCTCTGTAAACACCGCCGTCGGCAGGATTTCCCCACTGGATATGGCGGGCAGGTATTTTGCCTTCTGCGCCTCTGTGCCGCCAATTATGATTAATTCCGCGGCGATTTCAGAGCGTGTGCCGAGTGATCCGGTACCAATGTAGCCACGTGATAATTCCTCTGAAACGACACACATCGCCGTCTTGCCCATGCCAAGCCCGCCATGCTCTTCCGGGATGGTCAGACCGAAGACACCAAGCTCGGCCATCTCATTGACGACCTCCATCGGGATATATTCATTCTTCAGATGCCATTCGTGGGCATAGGGCACGATCTTGTCATCGGCATAGCGGCGGAACTGATCGCGGATCATCGCCATGGTCTCGTCTTCGCCGGTATTCTCGACCGTGGCCCGGCCAAGCGCATCAGGCAGGTGCTTCGCCGCAGCCGCCATCACGGCTGGCGTTTTGCCTTCAGCGATCAGGCGCTGAACCGCCGGTATCTGCAGGGCCGCAGTGTCTTCTGAAGTGAGGCCAAGATCAAAGGGGCGGACGGTTTCCCCCTGATTCATGGGCACGCCGCCAAGCAATTGGGCGCAATATTCAGAGAACAGGATCTGTGCCAGCAGGGCGTCGATCTCGCCAAGCTGGCCTTCAGCTTCCAGGCGCGTGGCCCAATTGGCCGTCTCCCGCAGGGTTTCGACATAGGTGACGATCCACGCAAAGCCATGCGCGGCATGCTGGTTCGCCGCAAAGGCCGCCCGATCAACCTTGCCGCCGGGCGCCAAAGTCTCCCCTAAACGCGCGTGGGCAGCAGCTTTATAGGCATCTAGCGCGCTCACAGCCTCAGTCAGTGTTGCGATCAGGCCCTCAAGCACAGGATTATCGTCTACTGCCACCATACCATCCATGGCCATGCCTCCTCAAACAGTCTCATTCATGCGGGAATGTATGGCAGGCATGCGTGAGTGTCACGGCAAAATGCTGCGGTGCAGCGTCGCGGACGCTGGGGAACCCCAAGAACGGAACATGATCAACTGGTTAATCAACGGAAAATAGTCCGATTTCAGGCATCATCAGAGCCGCAGCATTTATTACAGTATCGATAAAAAAGTTAACAAAAACAGTATATTTGTTAACGTTTTAGTGCTGGCATTAAGAACTCGTTTACCATAGCAAAACGCTCACAGACGGGCGCAGAAGCCCCCGATGTCCCCACACATTGAATGAACTGAAAGGAGATGGGCTATGAACCCATATTCGCGCTTCGGGCTGGTATCGAACACTGTTTCTGCCGCTCTTATTCTCACAGGCCTTGCCGTCTTTGGATCCACCATCATTGAGGCCGCTTCAAGTGCAGCAGCGGGTAGCGGCGCAGCAGCAATCGGCACTTTGGCCACCATGGTCACGGTTATGGTCGTCTTCTGGCTCGCCATGACCGAGGCGATCTTCCCGGCCCTGTTCCGGTTTAACTCTGTGCGCCGCATGATTTTGGGCAAGTATTATTTCGAGGGCACATGGCTACAATCTGAAAAGGGTGAAGAGCACTCACGCCTGTCTGTGATCGACATTCAACCACAGGGCAAGGGCTTCATCTTCTCTGGTTACTCTCTCAATGAGGACCTTGAGATTGAGAGCAACACGCTGATCGAGTTCTCCAAGCTCGAATGGCCGTTCATGACGTACAAGTATCGCAACTCTCTGTCTGATGGCGCTGATGGCAAGCGCGAAGGGGTCGGTGAGCTACAGTTTGAAATGAACAAGGCTGCGGCCCGTCGTTATAATGGCTATGTCCAGTACGTAAAAAATCAGGCACGCGTGAAAATCGAAGGTGCAAAACTCACGTCAAACAGCGAAGTCAAGCAACTGCGCACTTTGCAGGGCCGCCAGAAAGTCTTCTCCAAATACTGGGACCTCTTCTTCAATGCGAGCCTGCGCAAGTCTGCTGAAAAAGCTAAAACCGCTGTAGCAGCAGAGGTTGAGGCGCCAGCGCCGAAAGTTGAACGCGTCGTGGAAGCCGTGCGGACTGAGCCCGTCAAAGACACAATTGAGATCGAGCAAACCCTTGATCGTCTTGAAGAAACCGCCAGCAAAGTTGAGCGTCGCAAAGCCAGCAAGATCGAAACGGATACAGAGGATGGCATTGTGCCACGTCGCAGAGCGACAGACTGGTCAAAGACCAAAACGCTGAAAGGACAACCGCTCGAGGATGCCCCAAGCCAAACCGGTACCGACACCTAAGGAAGAGACCTGTCGTGCCGTTTAACTGTGTCCCCTTAAGACAGGTCTGAGGAGGCACAAGGCCAGCCTCTGTTTTCATCCCCTTTCCAGAGGTCTGGCCGTCTCAGGCCGAAAGGGACACATCTAAGAACGGCCCTCTGCAGAAGCGGAGGGCCGTTTTTGTTGTGCAGAGATTGCGCAAACAGAAAAGGCGACCCAGTCGAGCCGCCTTTCCAAAGACTTCAAGTTGAAACTTGCGCTAGCGCTGAAGCGTCAACTCCAGACCGATCACTCGACCCTTTTTCAGCGGTGAGAAGGTTCCGCCAGCCGGGTTTGGATCGAACGGCGCACCAACACCGTTTGAACGGTTCACACCGCCTGGAGCCGCAGCAGCAAGCGCCGGTCCACCAAATGGCACCTGCGTGTCACCACCAGCCTGCACTTCATCCAGCAAGTTGCGCCCATAGAGCGATACAGACAGGCCTTCGACGGGTGTGTTCCACGTCAAGTCGGCATCGACCATTTCAGCCTCATTGATCCAGCCAAAATTATTGTCGGTATAGGCAACTTCATCACGGTTCTGATAGTTCACGCGTGTAACCAGAGAACCTCTGTTTCCAAGGTTCAGATCATACAGCGCGCCAATACCGAATGTCACTTCCGGTACACGCGGTAAGGCCAGTGCGAGATCTTCCCCATCAATAACGCCGTCGCCGCTAATGTCGAACTTCACATCTTGGTATTCAGCATCAATGAGACCGACATTACCAGTCAGCAGGAAGTTATCGGTGATCGCATAACGGCCTTCGAGCTCAAGACCTGTGATCTCAGCATCCGCTGTGTTCACAATGGTCTGAACCACACCAGCGGTTGGGTCAGACAGGTTGACCTCGCGTTGCATGTCTTTGATGTCGGTAAAGAAGACAGCCGCGTTCAACTGGCCTCGACCATCTTCGGTTTCGGTCTTCACACCGATCTCAAAGCTATCGACCTCTTCCTCGTCAAAGGCCCGTGAACCGCCGGGCGGGAAGATCGCCTCGAAAGGCCCAGGTGTCGTAATCCGGAAATTGTAACCGCCAGAGCGGAAGCCTTTGGTATAGTTACCATAGGCCTGGGTGACGTCATTGACGAAGTATTGGAAACCCAGTTTCGGGGTCCAGTTCGACCAGTCCTGACTATCGGTGAAGCCATTATTGTCACCTGTGATCGGGTTGATCCCATCTGTAGGGCAAGTGCCGGACAGAACAGAACATTCAGCACGTGGCTGAACATAGGTAATCTCAACGTCTTTCTCTTCGCTGGAATACCGCAGGCCTGCGATCAGTGTGAAATTGTCGGTCACGTCATAATCAACCTGACCAAAGACGCCCCAAACGGTGTGGTCCTGGTTCCCGCCACCATAGTAAAGACCGCGTGGATCAGATGGGATTGCGCGGTTCTCCGTATACAAAAGGTCCTGCTGGAAATAGTAGACCCCGGTTGTCACATTGGCTGCGCCGAACTGGCCATTGTAGCGCAGCTCGTTGGAAATCTGCTCTTGCTCAAACTCGGTTTGCGAGTGGAAAAGGAAGAGCGGGGTTGAATCGATGTCACCATCGGTTTCGGCTTCATACGAACGATAGCCAAAAATGTTAGTGATCGTACCATTGCCAAAGTCGACATCGAGATCGGTGCGCAAGGAGCCGAACCAAACTTCGTTTTCGATGAAGCCTTCATTGTCGATCGCCAGATCGAAACTGTCGCGATCATAGAACCCACGGTTCTGGGCACTTGGACCATCCGCATCAGTTTCAGAGCGCTCAAGCTTGGCCAGGAAGGTCAGGTCTTCAGACGCAAACCATTCCAAGGCACCGCGAATGATCGTTGTTTCCGCTTCGCCATGATTGCTGTCATTGAAGAGGTTTTTAAAATAACCATCATCATTGTTGAAGTAGGCGCCAATCTTACCGTTCAGCTTACCTTCAACAAGCGGCCCGGAAACCACGCCCTGAACGTAAGAATTGTTGCCACCGCGGTCATCATCGGCCCATGGCCCCTCAACAGCCGCACGCAACTTATACTCAAACGTATCTGTCGGGTTGCCCGTGTTCACGACAATCGCGCCCCCGGTTGTGTTGCGTCCGAACAGCAAGCCCTGTGGGCCGCGCAGGATTTCAACGCTGTCGAGATCGAACAGATCAAAGACAACACCATTGTTTACGCCCAGATAAACACCATCAATGAACACACCAACGGTTGGATCAATGGATGGGATGGAAGAGTTTACGCCCAGGCCACGAATCTGGAAATTCGCTGTGCCACGTGAGGTGCCAATATCATCCAGTGAGACGTTCGGGGTTGAGAAAGACAGGCTCTGCAAGTCACGGACTTTCAGCGCGTCCAACGTCTCGTCATTAAACGCCGTGACAGAAACCGGCACAGACTGCACGTCTTCAACATCAGTCTTCTTTGTCGCGGTAACGGTCACAGTTCCAAGCACGCGATCAACAGCATTGCTGTCACTCTGCGTCTCTTGTGCATTTGCGAGGCCCGCCGTTGCGATCATCGCCACGGAAACACCGGACATAATAAAGGATTTAAGCGTCAAGTTTCGCTCCCTTGAGGTTTTTGGGGTTGGATAGGAGGAAGGCGCGGCGAACCCGCACTCTTTTTGTGTTCTGCTGCAATTAATACAGGTTCGTTTGGAATAAAGAGGTCACTGACTCGTAAATGCGGCGCACATTCAAATTTGACATATTTGCAACACTGACAGCGCTGACAGGCATGGTTGTGCGCTGCAGCATCCGTTTTTTTGCTTTGCAGGGTAAAAAATGCCGCCTATCGTCAGAATCCTAAACAAAGAAACTGACAACCCGGACTGATCGATAAACGATCGGCAAGAGGTGCTCAGGGAGGAAAACATATGAAACTGACAACCCAATTCTGGGGCTGCGTCTCTGTGGCTGCCCTTTTGACCAGCCCCGCGCTGGCACAGGACAATGAGACCGGCGAAGAGCTGCGCCAGTCCACAGTGACTGTTACCGGTTCTTTCATTGCCGGAACCCCTGAAGATGCCGCGCTGCCGGTTGATGTTCTAACCGCTGCTGACCTCAAGCTTGAGGGCAATCCCAGCATCACCGAACTGATCCGCAACCTTGGTGTGTCGTCCGGTGTGGATGGACAAACCAACCAGTTTGCCTCGAACGGTCTGGAAGGGACGTCCAACGTCAACCTGCGTGGCCTCGGGCCAGGCCGGACACTCGTTCTCCTCAACGGCAAGCGCCAGACCTTTTCTCCCTATTCTGTAGGCGAACAGGCCCAACTCTTTGTTGACACAAACATGATCCCGAGCGCCGCGATCGGTCGGATTGAGGTCCTGAAAGACGGTGCGGCAGCGCTTTATGGTTCGGATGCGATTGCCGGGGTTGTGAACTTCATTACGCGTACTGATCTCGATGGCCTCGAGATTGGCGGCAATTATACCACTTTTGAAGGCACCGATGGTGAGTTTGACATCAGCGCCGCCTATGGTCTGCAAGGCAATGGCTGGAACTGGATCACCTCTGTTGGGTATCAAAAGCGTGAGGAAGTGCCACTGCTTGAAAAAGACTGGGCCATTCTACCCTTTGCAGAAAACCCGGTTGGCGGTTTTTCCTCACTCTCTAATCCTGGACGGTATGTTGCTCTAGGTCTGCGACCTGACCTTGGCCCAGGGGTGGTTGGGCCTATTGGTGCCTTGAACCGTGAATCTGGTTGTACGGATGTTGGCGGCATCATTAATCCAACGACAGACCAATGCGCTTTCCAGTTCACGCAATTCGACAATCTGGTTGAAGAAGAAGAGCGCTATCAGGTCTTCTCCGAGTATAACCGCGAATTCGACAATGGCATGAACCTTCACCTTGAAGCCCTTTATGGCTTTACCGATGTGCCAAGCTGGAAAACCTCCCCATCCTATCCACCGCAAGAGTTGGCGACACAGGTTGTTCCGGTCACCAATCCAGGTTTCCAGCAATATATCGCCGATAATCCAGGCGATTTCCCAACCGGAACATTGGCAGCCCTGTTTATCGGCCGCTCCTTCGGTTGGGGTGGCTTCCCGGGTACTGGTGGTGCACAGGAAGGCTTCCGTGAGCATACCACTTACCGCCTTGCCGGTTCGATTGATGGTGAGTTCCAGAACGGTGTGACCTATGATGCTGCCCTGACCTATTCTAAAGCCGAGGCAGATCGCAATACCAATGACACTTACATTCTTGGCTTCACGGCGGCCCTGAATGGATTTGGCCTGTGTACTGATCCAATCACAGGTAATGATCCTGCCACAGGCACGCAGCCTTTCGCAGCCGGATATACTGGCAGCCTTGTTGCTGGTGCTGGCAACTGTCAGTGGTACAATCCGTTCTCTAACGCCATTCAGCAGAACGCAATCACCGGCCAAGCCAACCCGAACTTTGTACCAGGCCTTGAGAACTCGGTCGAGTTGGCGGACTGGCTCACCGACGGGCAGTTTACATCGGCTGAAACAGAGCTGATCACCTTTGACACAGTCTTCTCTGGTCAAAGCGCCCTAACCGCGCCTGGGGGCAATGTTGGCTGGGCCGCAGGCTTCCAGGTTCGTCAGGAAGGCTACACACTGACCCCGAATGATCTGAACAATCTGAATATCACACCGGGACCAGGCGGTACTGGCCCATTCAGCTTCCTCGCTGGTTTCACACCAGCCGATGAAGAGCAGACCATCTACTCACTGTTCGGTGAGCTACAGATCCCGCTTTATGAGGATCT
Organism: Hyphomonas sp. FCG-A18; assembly: GCF_045287255.1. Taxonomy (GTDB): domain Bacteria; phylum Pseudomonadota; class Alphaproteobacteria; order Caulobacterales; family Hyphomonadaceae; genus Henriciella. The sequence continues at coordinate 4,012 of NZ_CP137142.1, read as the reverse complement.
CGATATCCAGGTGGCGATGCGTTACGAGGATTATGGTGGCGATGTTGGCTCAACCTTTGACCCGAAAGTCGCAGCGAAGTGGCAGGTGAATGATAATTTCGCCCTGCGTGGTTCAGCCCAAACCTCGTTCAAGGGGCCGACACTGAACCAGCTGTCTGGTCAGGTCACAACGCTGCAATTTGTGGCGCCGACTTCCGCATTTAAGGCGGTGGACCAGGTTGGAAACCCAGCCCTGAACCCAGAAAGTGCCTTTAGCTGGAATCTGGGTGCCATCTTCGAGAGCGGGGGCTTCACAGGCTCAATCGACTATTACAGTTTCGATTTCTCTGATCCGATCATTGTTGAAGATCAGGCCAGTATCGTAGGTGCAGCAATTGCCGCTCTTGGCACAGCGACAACCGATGATGACGCCATTCTCAACCGCATCACCTTCACGGACAACAATAGCAACGGCATCAATGAAGCCTCAGAGATTGCCCGTATTGTCACCAATGTGGTCAATGGCCCTGATATTGAAACCTCTGGCGTTGATGTCCGCGGTGAGTACGCATGGGAGCTGCAAAACAATGCAGAATTCTCACTTGGTCTAGATGCGACCTACATCATTGATTATGAGGTCGGCGACTTCCTGATCGAGGACGTTGTGATTGAGGGTGGTGACCGCGCTGGTCAGTTCAACCGCTCTAACTTCTCCCGTTCTCTGCCACAGTTCCAGGCCAATCTCTTCGCGAACTATGAGTTGGGTAATCACAACTTCCGCGGTGTGATGCGTCATATTGGTGATTATGACGATGAGCGTCCAGCAGCCCTGCGTGGCGGCGTTGGTGAAACCATTGACAGCCAGACCACGTTCGACCTGTTCTATACATGGCAGTCTGACTGGGATCTCGATTTAGGGCTCTCTGTTGTCAATGTCACAGACGAAGACCCACCATTTGCGGCCTTTGATCTGAGCTATGACCCATATACGCACAACCCATTTGGGCGGACGGTCAAGCTCAGCGTGACCAAGCGCTTTGGCGGCCTGGGCACAGGCAACTAAGCCAGACACGGTAAACTCCAACGGCAAGGGCGGCTTTAACAGGCCGCCCTTTTCTATGTCAGGGTTGTAAAATCAATTTCGGTGAGCGTATGCCCTGTTGCTTCAACAAATCCACGCAGGCCATCGCTTGAAATCGCGGTTGTGGCCGTGTTTACCAGCGGGTGAAAGTTCACCGTCTCAAACGCCATCAGAGCCGCATCGGCGATGAACCGCACGTGCCCGGCTGTATCATTCATCAGGGCAAAGGCGGTCACCGAGCCCGGCGTGACGCCCAGGACCTCTTCCATCAGCTCACCACTGGCAAAGGATAAGCGGCGCGTGCCGATCAGTTTGTGTAGCTGGTTGAGCTTAAGCGGGCTATCGGCCCAGGCGCTGATCAGGACAATCGTGCCATCCTTGTCTTTCATGAACAGATTTTTTGAGTGGCCGCCGGGCATGGTCGCCTTGAGGTCGCGGCCCTCCTCAACGGTAAAGGTCGCTTCATGCTCAACCGTCTTATGGGCGATGCCGAGGCGGTCGAGATACTCAAACAGATCAGATGGGCTTGCAGGCATGGCGGGCTTGGTGCAGGAAATCGGCGCAAGGTCAAGAGTTTTGGGAGGTTCGCCAATGCGGCTCGACGTGTACAAGGTGCAACATATCCTGCCGGACCTGGTGCCGGGGTCGGTCCGCCGCGAATGGATGGATGAGATTCATGATCGCCACGCCTATCGCTGTCTGCCGCTCAACATGGCGAATGTGACGGGCTGGGACATGCGGCTGAGCCACGGCTTCGACGCGCATTGGAATGGTGGCAATAAAGCCAGCGATATTACGATTACCCCACACGAGGCCGATGCGCCGATGGAGTATGTCGCCTCATCACACTTCGCCTTTGGGATTTTGACATTTCACACTGGATTTCTGTTCCGCACCCCGCAGGGCTGGGCAACCTGGGCGATGGCCTCACCCAATACGCTAAAAGACGGCATTGATGCGCTGTCCGGCCTGATTGAGACGGACTGGCTGCCTTATCCGTTCACCATGAACTGGAAGTTCACCCGCCCCGGTACGGTGAGCTTCAAGAAAGGCGAGCCGTTCTGTTTCATCACCCTGGTTCGGCCTTCAGTTCTGGAGCGGATTGAGCCGAAAATGATGTCGATTGATGACAATGAGAAGCTCAAGGCCGAGTATGAAGAATGGCGCGATGCCCGCGCGAGCTTCAATACGCGCATTGAGGCCAAGGACCCCGAAGCGATCCGTGAGGCGTGGCAAAAATTCTACATGAAGGGCAAACGTCCGAGTGGAAAGGATGCCGAGGTGACCCACACCAATCGTCGACGCCTCAACACCCCGAAACAGAGTTAGAAACCGCTACGGGCGATCCCCGTCATCATCGTCAAAATCCTTTTTCAGGATTGTGCGCTTACCGGCATGGTTTGGGCCAGAGATGATGCCATCCTCTTCCAGCCGCTCAATCAGGGTTGCAGCCTTGTTATAGCCGATCTTCAAACGGCGCTGCAGGTAGGATGTTGAAGCGCGCTTGTCACCGATAACGATCGCCATGGCCTGCGCATAGAGGTCCTCATCCTTATCACCCGTAGACGTACCAAGCATCGCATCCATGATGGCGCTGCCTGTGCCCTCTTCCGGCTCTTCGAGAACATCCGGGTTATAATCCGGTTCACCACCATTTTCTTTCAGCCAATCAACGACGGCCTGAACTTCTTCATCCGAAACAAATGGACCGTGGCAGCGTTTGGTTTTCACCCCAGCCGCTTGATACAGAAGGTCACCCATACCGAGTAGTTGTTCAGCACCTTGCTCACCCAGAATGGTGCGGGAGTCGATTTTCGTGGTGACCATGTAGGAGATACGGGTCGGAAAGTTGGCTTTAATTGTCCCGGTAATGACATCCACTGATGGGCGCTGCGTCGCCGTAATCAGGTGGATACCCGCGGCCCGCGCCATTTGCGCAAGACGCTGGACACAGCCTTCAATCTCCTTGCCCGCGACCATCATCAGATCGGCCATCTCATCGATGACGATGACAAGGTTTGGAATATGGTCCAGCGGCAGGATCTCGGTTTCGTGGATCGGCTTGCCACGATCATCAAAGCCCGTCTGAACCTTGCGCGTCAGATGCTGACCCGACTTGCGGAATTCAGCCGCTTTCTTGTTGAAGCCAGCAAGGTTCCGGACCCCGGCCTTGGACATCAGCTCATAGCGCATTTCCATTTCGCGGACGGCCCATTGCAGCGCCAGAACCGCTTTCTTCGGGTCAGTCACAACCGGGCTGAGCAGATGGGGGATACCCTCATAAATGCTGAGTTCCAGCATCTTCGGATCGATAAAGATGAAGCGGCACTCTTCCGGGGGCAGTTTGTAAATCAGTGACAGGATCATCGCATTGACCCCGACCGATTTCCCCGATCCGGTCGTCCCCGCGATCAGCAGGTGAGGCATCTTGGCCAGCTCAACCACGGTCGGTGTGCCGCCAATGTCCTCGCCCAGCGCCATTGGCAGGGCCGCCTTGCTCTTTGTGTAGGCGTCATGGTCGAGCAGAGAGCGCAGATAGACGGTCTGGCGCTCTTCATTCGGCAACTCGATACCAATTGCATTCTTGCCCGGGACCACTGCAATACGGGCGGATACTGCACTCATTGACCGGGCAACATCATCAGCGAGCGAAATGACACGAGCCGATTTCACACCAGCGGCTGGCTCAAGCTCAAACAGGGTGACAACCGGGCCTGGGCGGACCTCGCGGATACGACCACGAACGCCAAACTCGCGCAGCACCTCGGCCAAGCGGTTGGCCTTGGCCAGCAGGGCATCCTCGTCGATATCCCCTGTGCGTTCCGGTGCGGTTTGCAACAGGTTGATCGGGGGCAGCTTGCCCGGCTTGTTACGGCGGTTGCGCTTGACCTGCGGCCTTGGCGTAGCTGGTCTTTCGGATTTCTGAGCTGAAACACGCGGGGCCTTGGTCGG